>NZ_JAKZFC010000001.1 GCF_022549215.1 Solibacillus palustris
TCCGTCCAAACCCACCATATTATGGGCCTATAGCTCAGCTGGTTAGAGCGCACGCCTGATAAGCGTGAGGTCGATGGTTCGAGTCCATTTAGGCCCACCATAGTATGTTTCCGAAGTAGCTCAGTTGGTAGAGCATCCGGCTGTTAACCGGCAGGTCGCAGGTTCGAGTCCTGCCTTCGGAGCCATTGGCCCGTTGGTCAAGTGGTTAAGACACCGCCCTTTCACGGCGGTAACACGGGTTCGAATCCCGTACGGGTCATACACTTGAAAAAAAGCACATCGCTAATGCGATGTGCTTTTTTATTGTATAAATTTAGTTCGTTTCAAGCGTTAATGTACCATTATAGTTTGTTCCTTTGTCGCGACCGGCTTCGCAATAAAATTCTGTTGTTTTAATAGAGTTAGTACCGATTTTTTCAAATTCAATAACACAACGCGTGCCTTCAGAGGTTTTGTTTAGACGCGCTTTTTTATCTGAAACAATTGTTGCTACGCCTTCAACTGTACCTGAGTTCCAACCATCATATGTGTAATAAGTGACGTTGAAACTGGATTTTGAACTGTTGGTAATCGATAAAATACGTCCACGTGAATCGATATCCCCATTTCCGTATGTGTAGAAATACGTGTACTCACCGTTCCATGTTTTGTTTGGTTTGTTGTTTGCTTCTGTAGACCAATTGGAGCCTTTTCTTAGTGATTTGTCGAGTATGTTACGTGCTAAATTTGCGCGCTTATTGAGTGTGTATTGCTCTGTATTTTCAAAGTTTTGTTCGGCTTTAGGTGAAATATAGAAAAAGCTTTTTGCCTGTAGCTTGTAAAAGAAAACAACAAGCTGTGCGCGAGTTAAATGATTCGACGCACCAAAATAGCGTTGGAGATTAGTGTTTTCATACTTCGGATTTTGTCCAGAAGTAATGTAATAATCTAATAAAAATTGAATGGACGAATTGAGCGTCGTGTCACCGTTGAGCATATATGCAAGGGCTTGAGCAACAGTCCCACGCGTAACGGCTGAGCTACGGATTTGATTATCGAAGTAACCATTTAACGGAACTTGGTAAGCAGCAAGCGTATTATAAATGGCATCCGAGGCAATTTGTTTTTTTGAAAACTTCATGAGCTCCTCTTCAACAGGCTCTAAATCGAAATAATTGACGAATATTTGGGCAAACTGCTGCTCGGTGACGGCCTGATTTGGGCGGAATGTGCCATCAGGATAGCCGTTAATGATATCAAATTCATAAGCCCATTGAATGGCTTCAGCGGCGTAGTGGTTTTTCGGGATGTCTATAAATAATTGATTAGCCTCGGCGTTATTGGCTGGAAGTGCCAAGCTACCGAGGTAAATGATCGCACAAAAAATCGCAATGAAATAACGTTTCACAAATGTTCCTCCTTCATGCTTGGTTTTATTTTACAGTACCATGTATCGTTTCTTCCTGCAAATAGAGATATATTAGCGCTTTGTACTAGACATTTTTTGCGAAATGGCATCTATTTTCTTAGTTCGTTACCTATTTTTGTTCTAAATTACGGGATGTCTGCCGATATAAAAAGTAATGTGATTTTGTATATATTTAGAAATGAGAAGGAGATGTGTCTTACATGAACCAAACGAAAAAAATATTAGCAGCGTTGGTTGCAGTGCCAGCCAGTGTCGTAGTGGCAGATGGGGCTTTAGCGGCTGAGGAGATGGTGAGTTTTACTGTTTCAAATGAATTTGTATCTGGAAATAATATTAATGTAGAAAAAGTAGAAGTCGGTAATCTAAACGCACAAATCAGTGAAAAGATATTTGAAAAATTATCTTCTTTAAATACAAATAAATTAACAATTGTGTTGGATAATACAAATTTACAAAAGGTAAAAGAAGATGTAGAAAAAGTTTTTCAGTATTTAAAAACAAATATCAATGGCAAAACAAATAATATCGATAATTTATTGCTATATGGATTATTTAAAGATGCAAAAGTGGTAGCTAAAGAGTTAGATTCGTCAAAAATAAGTTTAGAATTAAATTTTCAGTTTTATGCAGAAGCCTCGTATAAAACAAATTTAGTTGAACCTGTTTATAAGGAGTTATTGGCTAAAAATCCAGAGTTAAGGTTAACGTCAACCGACATTGAAAAAATAAAAGCAGTACATGATTATATCGCTGGCAAAGTGACAAATAATCCAAATGGACATGATTTAATCAATTTATCTATAGGAAGCGGTCTCTCATCTCATAGTTATTCGATCTGGACTTATTTATTGTTGCAGAAATTAGATGCTAATTTAGATGTTAATTATATTTATGGGATGTCTAAAGGAAAACTAAGTTCTTGGAATGCAGTGAACATAGAGGGTAAATGGTACCCATTAGATGTTTATAATAATGACAGGTCTAATTTAATTCAATATAAATATTTTTTAACAGACGATAATCAAACCGGAAAGCGCGAAATTTATTTCGGTAATGAAGACAGAGATTTTGCTTCATTTGATATTTTTGCAAATATCGTAAACCCTGTTTATACAACAGATAAAAAGACTTTGTTTTATGTGAATGAAAATGAAGGCGGAAAGATTTACAAAATTGAGAATTGGCAACAAGCGGATGCTACTACGGAGTCTATTTCAGATACAGAGACATCGCAAATTAGTAAAATTCAAGTGCCTGGTACTAAGTTTTTGTACTTTGTTAATACAAACGATGGAAATTATTTATATCAATATTCTATAAGTGATGGAAAATTCGAAAAGGTAATTCAAGAAAATATTGAAAGCTTTTCATTCAATAAAAACGAAATGACCTATAAAGTAACAAATGAAAGTAGTAGCAAAAAGATTCAAACGGGTTCAGGTGTAGGTGCCGGATTGGTAGAATATGTAACGAATTTTATTAAAAGTATCGATTATAAAACAGGCGAACAAATTGACGCATCCTATAAAAATAAAGTAATGGAAGCTAGGAGACTTTTTAATCTATTAACAAAGAAGCAACAAACGGAGGCTGAATCGAAACTTTTGAAGGATTCACAAACGAACTGGCTGCTTCATTTAGAATCAAGCCTTGTTGATGCTAATGATAGTGAAGTTACAGCAGTAGTCGGAGCTATTCAAAAAATCGATATTAATAATACGACATTTTTTGATGTAGTTAAAGAAGCTCGAACAGAGTATGATCGATTATCTAATGAAAAGAAAGAGAAAGTTTACAACTACAATGTATTAGTTGCAGCGGAAGCGCAAATTTCGGCGATGACTAATTTAGAAAATGAAATTAAACAATTTGTAGAAGCAAACATAGAAGAAGCTAATCGTGGTTCAAACTTTTATAATGACTTATCAAAGTTAGTTGACCGTTATAACAGCTTGCTGCAAATCTTAAAAAGAAATGAATTTGATGTTACATATAGAGCGCTAATTGGTTTGGGTAATAGTGGAAGTTATATGGCGGATGTAACAGCTGTAAGAGAAATTTTAGAAACATTAAATATTGATTCGAAAGCATATTTGGACGATGTCACTAGTTTAAAAGTGAAATATGAGCAGCTATCTAATGCTCAAAAAGGCATCTTAAATGAAGATGAGAAGGCATCAATTGCAAATCATCTAACTCAAATGGAAAAAATGAATCAAGTAGTAGAGGAAATACAAAAGTATAAATCAGATATTGAAAGTATTAACAATAAGGACCCTTTAAATCCAGCAGAACTTACGACAGAGTTTATTAATAAAATTAAACGAGCAAAGGAATTATTACAAGGTGGCTTAAAGCCTTCACAATGGAATAAATTAAGCGTATCAAATCCAACTGACTTTATCGCCAAGGTAGATGGATTCTTAAAACGCGTCGAGGATGCGCAAGGTGATTTAAGTGGTGCGGCGTTGAAAGTAACTGGAAAATTAAAAGCATTTGATGGGGGAATTTTAGAAAATCTTGTATCTTCAACAAATCCACAGGATTATACGGATAAAGTGACAGAGCTAAAAGACATGTTAGAAGGCACAGATTTCGCGGGCTCGCCTGAAAAATTACAAATTATTTTTTCCATGCTTCCAGAAGAAATCGTAAAAATTTGGGACCGTCACCTGAAGCTAAGTCGGGGTTTCAAAGTAAATGTTGAATCTTTTGTAGTTTCAATTGATACTTTGGATAAAAAAGCAGAACGAACTGAAGCTGAGGTAGACAAGCTGATCGAGGATTATAATCAATTAGACCCGATCTTCCAACATTACGTAACAAATTTTGAAAAGTTAGAAGAAATGAAAAAATTATTTAAAGATGATGAAGAGAAAAAGAATGCAGAAGCGTTAATTAAAAAAATAGAAGCGCTCTTATTAAAACAAGAAACAGCACCACCTGTAACGTATGCAGAGGTCAAGGAATTATGGGAGCAATATGAAAATGGTTCTTCAATTTTTAAAGCAACAGTAGAAGGAGCCGAGAAGAGTTTCAGCGATTTCCGAAAACTGTGGGAAAAATTAAAGGCTGAAGAGGATGCAATTAAAGCCGAAGAGCAAAAAATTAAAGATTTAATCGAGGAAATCAAAGCACTAACAAAAGATTCTACAAAAGAAGAATTATTAGCGGTAAAGGCTAAATATGATGCATTAACAGAAGAACAACAAAAATTAATTACGAATTTTAGTCATTTACAAAAATTATTAATAGCACTCGAAGAAAAAGAAAACGACCAAGCTGCTGCAAAAGATAAAGCCGCAGCAGAAGAAGTAACAAGATTAATTGCAGAATTAAACAACGAATCAACGGCAGTAGAAATTATCGCAGCACGTACAGCATATGAAGCGTTATCAGAAGATGCGAAAAAATACATTTTGAAAAGTACGTTAGATGCATTAGTTTACTATGAAACGCGCATCAAAGAACTCACTGAAATCGCAAAAAAAGAAGCGGCAGTGGTGCAAGACCGCATCGACCGCATTACAAGCAGCTACACAGAGGCTCAAATAAAAAATATTCGAAACGCGTATAATGCCTTAAGCCAATTGGCGAAGGAATACGTAACAAACTTACAAAAACTAATTGATGCCGAGAAAAACATCATTTACCAAGATACCGTTGTTAAGCAGGCCAAGCTGGATGCCAATGCATTCGATGTTTATATGAACGACATCAACCGTAATTCAACGAAGGCTGAAATTGCGAAGGCACGTGCATACTACAATAGTTTATCTTACGAGGCAAGAAAGTATGTGACAACGTACGAAAAGCTTGTACGTTTAGAGACGATGTGGACAGACCCGAAATATATAGATCTTGTGTATACGTATTACCCTGACTACATCCATGACATAAAGCCTGGCGGGATTGTTATTGAAAAACCAAAATACGATTCTATTTATATCCCAGATGATTCGGAGACAGGTTCGTCATCGTCTTCAATCACAGCATCAACGGACTGGACAACATATGAAACAATGAAATATCAAAATGGCCGTTATACAACGTCTATTACGACAACACAGGCACAAAGTATTAAGGACCGTAGCAAAATCTTAAAGGCTGATGACATCGAAATCATCATTCCAACGGCTGATTTATATGCGGCAACAGCAACAGTTGGTGTGACAGTGAGTGTAGCCAACAACCAGTTGAACATTCAATTTAAAGAAGGGAAGCAGGCGAAGATTTTTTCAGAATATGTAGAAATTCATGTACCGTTTAGCGTGTTAAATGGCAATGCTTCTCAGATTATCGAACGTGTGTCGGCATCGAATTCGTCAGCATCGTTTAAAATTGAGGGCTCGAACTTTATTATTCGAACAAAATCAAGCGGAATATTTAAAACGGCAACAGCTTCCGTATATAGCGATCTTCCGAATAATGCGCAAGGTACAGCTATGCGCGAATTAGCGAAGCGAGGCATTTTATTTGATACAAATTTACGTTTATCTCAAAGCTATAAGCAAGTGACGAAATTTGAAGTGGCGTCAATGATGGCGACAGCGCTTGATTTATCCAGCAGTAATCAATCAAGTTACCAAGATGTCACAAATGAACAAGACTTGAGTCATGTACAGGGCTTATTAGAGGCGGGTATTATGAGTGGTTTCACTTCTTCGTACTTCAATGGTGAAGGGACTGTAACAAAGCAAGAAGCAGCGATTATGATTTCCAATATGTACCGTTACTTAAATCGAGATGTCTCAAGGGCATATAGTGGCTTCCAAACAAGCTTTAAGGATGTTTCGTATTTATCGCTAGAGGCACGTCAAAGCATCGCCATTTTAGAGCTATTCGGAGTTGTGAAGGCGACGGATTCATTTGAACCGACGAAGCAACTAACACGTGGTGAGTTTGCAGAGCTATTCTACAACGCACTCACAGCAATCGATTATTTATAAAGTGAAACTTTGCTCGGTGGGGATTTTCTTCATTCCCACTGAGCATTAGCTTTCACCAATCGGGCTTTTAGGGCGAGTTTGAACGCCCACTTAGCTGTCTCCTGACTTTGAAGTGGGCGTCTTACTGGCCCTTAATGCGGGATAAAATTTACGTCTATGATCTTTATGGTCATAGACGTTTTTCACGTTAAAATGTCAAACTTCAAACGCATGGACGAAAAAATAGGCTATAATAAACAACAAGAGTAATTAGGCACAAAGGGAGTGCTCGTATGGATTATCTATCGATGATTTTCTTCAAAATTGTTGCACCGATTTTAATATTACTAGTTATTGGTGCGGTGTTGCAGCGGAAGTTTCAATTTAATTTAAAAGCACTATCTCATCTCATTACATATTGCTTCATGCCAGCCGCCGTATTTATAAATATTTATGAAACATCAGTTGAGCTGAGTGTTATTGGCCAAATTACGGCGTTTATTGTACTGTTTATTGGCTCACAAATGTTACTTAGCCAGCTTTTAGTTAAGCTAATGAAACTCGATAAAAAAGAGGGTGCGGTGTTTAAAAATAGCGTCGTACTCATTAACTCCGGTAACTACGGAATTCCAGTTGCACAAATGATTTTTGCGACGCAGCCTATCGGAGTAGCGATACAGGTAATTCTCGTTATTTTTCAAAATATGACAACGTATACATATGGATTGTACAATTTGATTTCGTCGACAAAATCGGGACTAGCCATTGTAAGGGACTTTTTGAAAATGCCCATTGTCCATGCGCTTATTCTGGGGGCATTGTTAAACTTTTTAAATGTACCGATCCCCGAAACGTTTAGTATTCCGATTCAACATATTGCAAACGGCTTTGTCGCAGTAGCATTAATTACTTTAGGGGCACAGCTATCAACGATTGAGATGCGAACGATGTTTAATAAAATGATTTTTGTTAGCTGCTTTACGCGTTTAATCATTGGTCCTGCGGCGGCACTTCTTATTATTTTTGCAATCGGGTTAGATGGTGTGGTTGCACAATCGTTATTTATAGCAAGTGCGTTCCCAACATCGCGTAATAGCTCCAGTCTTGCATTAGAATACGATATTGAATCGGCAACAGCAGCACAAACCGTGTTGTTTTCAACAATTATTAGCTGTTTAACGGTAACGGTCGTTATTTATATTTCGAATATATTATTTGTTTAAAGTGCTATTAGGTGGATTTCCACTTAGTAGTGTTTTTTTATGTTAGGAATTTTAATATAAACTTGAATTACACTATTTGAAAATGATCAATTTATTGCACTATAACGGGTGCGGTGGCGGTACTGCTTGAGGAAGCAACATGGAATGGTACAAACGAAAAAACCGCAAGTACTATAGTATTAGTACTTGCGGTGTGTAAGCGATTATAGGTTGGATATTAAACAACGCTACTACTATCTTTGTACGGATTTGAAAGCTCCATACCGTCTAATGATAGACCCATAGCTTTTGCTACACCTTCACCATAAGCTGGATCAGCTAAGTAGCAGTGTAAGATGTGGCGACGTTTAATGAATTCTTCAACGCCATTCATTTCAGCTGCCGTCGTTTCGAATAAACGTTGTTGCTGTTCTGGAGTTTGAAGACGGAATAATTTACCTGGTTGTTCAAAGTAGTTATCGTCATCTTGACGGTAGTCATAGATGTCAGCAGGGCCATCAAGCGCTAATGCAGGATCTTTGTATTGTGCTTGACCTTGTAATGCACCGTAGCTGTTTGGATAGTACGTAATTGCTGAACCACGGTTTCCATCAGCACGCCCTTGTCCATCGCGGTGGTAAACCATAAATGGACATTTTGGTGTGTTTACAGGAATTTGGTGGTGGTTAACACCTAAACGGTAACGAGTTGCATCTTGATAAGCGAATAAACGCGCTTGTAACATGCGGTCTGGTGAGAATGAAATACCAGGTACAACGTTAGACGGAGCAAATGCAGCTTGCTCGACATCGGCGAAGTAGTTTTCTGGGTTACGGTTTAATTCGAATTCACCAACTTCGATTAATGGGAACTCAGATTTGAACCAAACTTTTGTTAAATCGAATGGGTCGTCTTTGTGGTTGCGAGCTTGCTCTTCTGTCATCACTTGGATGTACATTTTCCATTTCGGGAAATCGCCTTTTTCGATTGATTCGAATAAATCACGTTGAGAAGATTCGCGGTCTTTACCGATAATTTCAGCGGCTTCTGAACCTGTTAAGTTTTCGATACCTTGCTGAGAACGGAAGTGGAATTTCACATATACGCGCTCGCCTGCAGCGTTAATCATTGAATATGTGTGAGAACCGAAACCGTGCATTTTACGGTAGCCGTTTGGAATGCCACGGTCAGACATGACGATTGTCACTTGGTGTAATGCTTCAGGTAATGAAGTCCAGAAATCCCAGTTTGAGTTCCCGTTATGCATGTTCGTTTTAGGATCACGCTTAACAACGTGGTTTAAGTCTGGGAAGTGTAATGGATCACGGAAGAAGAATACAGGTGTGTTATTACCAACCATATCCCAGTTTCCTTCTTCAGTGTAGAATTTTAGAGCAAAGCCACGGATATCACGCTCAGCGTCAGCCGCACCACGCTCACCAGCTACTGTAGAGAAGCGAGCGAACATTTCTGTTTTTTTACCAATCGCAGAGAAAATTGCCGCTTTAGAATATTTTGTAACATCATGTGTCACGGTAAAAGTACCGAATGCACCAGAACCTTTCGCGTGCATACGACGCTCAGGAATTACTTCACGGTTGAAGTTTGCTAATTTCTCAATTAAAAATACGTCTTGTAATAGAACCGGACCACGACGGCCAGCTGTTTGTACATCATCGTTAGATACTACTGGAGCTCCAGTAATCGTTGTTAAACGTTCATTTGTCATAAGTAAGTTTCCCCCTAAATAAATTAATTTTGAAAGACTCTTCGTTAATAATCATAACAAATCTAAATCGGAATTGCTACTACATTATAATAATTCTTTTTAAGTAATATTTATATTAAGATAACAATTATATATAATGATAATTATTTGCTTTCTTAGTTTATTAAACTCATATACCTTGTACCCGTAAGGATTATCCTATAAACATCTGTACTGGAAAGGTTATTTTTACAATGAAAGTGAAACAGTTTTTATTAATATTGAATGACTTCTGGGCGTTTCCACTATACTGATATTGAAAATAGATTATTATAATTGAAAATGTTGTGTCTAATTATTGGTTGAATCCGCATCTTTTTTGTGACTACTGTTAAATGTCAAAGAGATATTGAGTTTTATCCTATATAATAGTGGGCGAGTACACGTAGAGAAAGGAAATAACTATGCAATTAACGTTAACATTTATTATTTTAGCGCTGACAATCATACTATTTACAACAAATCGTTTTCGTGCAGACCTTGTTGCGATTATGGCATTATTATCACTTGTTGTATTAAATATTTTAACGCCTCAGGAAGCATTGGCCGGATTTTCAAATTCAGTTGTTATAATGATCGCGGGGCTGTTTGTAGTTGGTGCAGGAATTTTACGTACGGGACTAGCTGGGATGGCAGGGAATTTGCTATTAAAATGGTCGGGTGATAGTGAGTTACGGTTATTTATTTTGCTATTAATTATCGTAGCAACGGTTGGCGCATTTATGAGTAATACAGGGACAGTTGCGCTCATGCTACCAATCGTTGTATCAATTGCACTTAGTATTAAGATAAGTCCGTCGAAGTTTTTAATGCCGCTCTCCTATATTGCAAGTATGTCGGGATTGATGACATTAATTGCTTCGCCAACGAACTTAATCGCGTCTCAAACATTAGTAGATCATGGCTTTGAAAAGCTTGGGTTCTTTACGATTACACCAATTGGGATTGTTGCAACGATAACGGTCATCATTTATTTAGTTTTAGTGCGTAATACATTGATACCAAATGATGAAAAACGTTCACAATCTAATGAAGGTTATAAATTGTCACCCAAAAAACTGGCGAGAGAATATGATTTACAAGATAAACTTTTCCGCACGGTTGTAAGTGAGCAGTCAACAATTATGGATAAAAAGCTTGCTGATTTAAAATTACCAGCAACATACCATATTTACATTATGAAAATTAAGCGTGGTGCAGCGCAGGAAGGCATTAATTTGCGTCCGATGACCTATCAAGAGCTTGCAGGTCCTACAAGTGTGATTTACGCAGGGGATGAGCTATATGTTCAAGGATTAGCACAAGATGTTGAGCGCTTTGCAAAGGATTTTGCATTAACGATTCAACCGTATGAAGATAATGTAAAAGAATTGATTTCGAAAAATATTGGGGTAGCGGAAGTTCTGTTGACACCACAATCGCGTTTAATCGGTGAATCCGTAAGTAAAATTGGTTTCCGTGAAAAGTATAATCTCAATATTTTAGGCATCAATCGAAAAGGGGATTACTTGTTAAAAAATATGGCCGAGCAAAAATTGCGATTCGGGGATGCGATTTTAGTGCAAGGCACGTGGGATGAAATTGAACTGTTATCACGCGAAACACAGGATGTTGTTGTAGTTGGACAGCCGCGCGAACAGGCAGGTGCAGCAGCTGCGAGCGGAAAAGCACCGATTGCTGGTATGATTATGCTATTAATGATTGGTTTGATGGTATTTGAAGTATTTGATGCGGTTATCGCAGTACTGATTGGCGCGGTATTAATGATTCTTACAGGTTGCCTACGAAATATGGATGATGCTTATAGTAAAATGAATTTTGAAAGTATTGTACTTGTAGCTGCAATGCTTCCAATGGCAACGGCGCTTGAAAAGACAGGCGGAATGACCATTTTAGCAGACGGAATTATCCACTTACTTGGAGGTTTCGGTCCGTACGGGGTATTAATGGGTATCTATATATTAACCGTCGTCTTCGGGCAATTTGTTAGTAACACGGCAACGGCTGTATTATTTTCACCAATTGCGATTACAGCAGCACTCGCAATGGATGCAAACCCGTATACATTTATGATTGGCGTTGCAGCTGCGGCGAGTATGGCCTTTGCAACACCAATTGCCTCTCCGACAAACTCACTTGTATTAACAGCAGGTGGTTATAAGTTTATGGATTTTGTAAAAGTAGGCGTTCCACTTCAAATCATTATGTTTATTGTCATGATGATTACAGTCCCATTATTATTTCCATTTTAACTTTTTATAGCGGGTGTCCAAGCACCCGCTACACCGCCTCGGTTATTCTGAGGCGGTTTTTTTGTTAAGGTAAATACAATTTTTGTACAAAACAATGGTGAATGGAGGTGTTGAAAATGAAATTCCATCATTGAAGAATCATAAAAAAATTATATATTTCCGTCTTAACTAAAGGGGCATATTAGCGCTTCCGTTCTTTTTCCATTCGGTAGCGATAAGGTGTGACATGATAATATTCACGAAAAACTTTAATAAAATAATTGCTATCTGAAAAGCCTACTGATTCGGCAATCGTTCCAATTGGAATGGTTGTTTCAAGCAATAATTTAGCCGCCTGTTGTACACGAAATTGCTGTAAAAATTTTTTTAAAGGTACACCCAATTTTTTCGAAAACAAAGTGCTTAAATAATTGGCGTTAATATTTAAATGCTGCGCAATCATTGTTAAAGATAGCTCATTGTTTTCATAAGACGACTCAATATATTCCACCGCCAGCTCCGCATAATTCGCAGATAAAGATTGCTGAGCATCCAATTTAATTTGGATAAGCTGCTGTGTGAATAAAATAAATTCCTGCACAATTGCATATAAAATGGGATGCTCCAATATTAAATGAAATAATGCACGATACTGTGTTTCCATTTTTGCTTGATGATGTAAATGATATTTCAACATAAAACGTCGGATTTGTGCAAGGATGCTCGTTAAATGAATACGCACTTCATCTTGTGAGTAATAGCAATTCGGTGCAGTCAATTTATATAAAAACTGCTTCACCGCAGGTAAATTGCCCTCCTCTAAAGAAGTAATCCAAAGTTGCTGCTCCTCGGGTGTGAGTAACGGATCCAAATACGATAAAGAAATGGATTGGGAAGTTAAAAAAACATGCTCATAACCTTTATAAAAGCGCTGTGTCAGTACTTGCTTTGCCTCAGCATACATGTCCCGTAAAGTGGCATCCGCCCCATCATAAATAGCGATATTTAGAAATTCCTCGGTCATCGTATACCATTCCCGTATAACTAAACGTAAGTTTTTAATGAGTTGGGCTTGCTCTTGCCCTGAAATTAAACATAAAATACGTTTTTGCAATGGAAATGCGGTGAGCTCTGAAAAAATAGGCGACTGCATAAGCCAATGATAAAGCTGTAAATTTGAATCGAAATTAGAAGGCTCAATTAAAACGAATTTTGATTGTGCCGACTGAATAATTTGCGGTGAATTTAAAAATAAATCAACGTACATTTGGGCATCGGTTTGTATTGAATTAGTAAATGGGACGGTACTTTCGAGAGCTGGCAACGTCATCAATGTTGATTTTAACTGCTCTAAAGGAATCGGCTTCACAAATAATTGCTTTGCTTGCAATGAGATTGCTTTCATCGCGTGCTGAAAAATCGGCTGTGCGGTAAAACAAATAATGTGAAGTGCTCGATTTTTTAGTAGCTTCTCAACATGTGAAGTAACAAGTGCCACGTCGAGCATAAGAATTGTTGGTTCAAATGAATGAAGCATTCGCTCTAAATCCATCGTATCTGTAATCCCCGAAAATTGCATACCACTCGAAAAATAATTTTTTAAATACCACTCAATGCCCTGTATTTCAGCTTGGTCACGCTCCAATAATAAAATTCGCATTAACTAAATCCCACCTTATAAAAATCCTATTTTATATAAAATTACTATTAATAATTAATAAATACGTCATTCCTATATAAATTTACTATAAAGACATGTTTTTTTCTATTTATTCGAAATAAAAAGAAATTTATAGTAGAGCAAAGGGGTGGAAAAATGACAAATTATCAACAGGAACAAAATCAAGAGCTTGGAAACGTTCGGAAATCCGAATTGTCTTTATTTGTGAAAATGATTATTTGCAGTTTCATTGGTATTTTTAGTTTCTTTGTATCATTTGAATGGAATGGCAAAAAAACAATATTAGTTGACCACGTTGTAAGCGCTTTTTCTACGCACATGCCAACTCTAGTAAATGGTTATGTTTTAATTTTACTTGTGCTTGGTGCGTTCTATCCATTTGTCACGAAAAAATGGAAAACATCAGCTGTAACGATGGTGCTATCTATTTTTAAAATAGGTGGACTTGTAGCTGGGGTAATGCTTATTTTTGGCTTCGGTCCAGCTTGGTTATTTAATCCAGATATCGGTCCGTTTTTATTAGAAAAATTAATTAAGCCAGTTGGGTTAGTTATTCCAATTGGATCTGTATTTTTAGCCTTACTTGTTTGTTATGGATTGCTTGAGTTTATAGGGGTGCTCATGCAGCCGGTAATGAAGCCTGTTTTCAGAACGCCAGGTCGTTCAGCGGTAGATGCGGTCGCTTCATTTGTAGGAAGTTATTCGGTAGGGTTAATTTTAACGAACCGAGTGTATAAAGAAGGAAAATATACAGCACGTGAAGCGGCCATTATTGCAACAGGCTTCTCCACGGTATCGGCAACATTTATGGTCGTTGTAGCGAAAACATTAGATTTAATGGAGCATTGGAATTTGTTTTTCTGGGTAACGCTCGTTGTGACGTTTATCGTAACAGCCATTACAGCACGTATTTACCCGTTAAATAAAATTAAAAATGAATATTATGAAGATGCGACACCACAGCCAGAAAAAGTAGTAACGAAGGATCGCTTGAAAACGGCTTGGACAGAAGCGGTGGAGGGGGCAGCTGCCAATCCATCCTTAGGAAAGAATTTATATATTCATTTAAAAGATGGTTTGATCATGGCAATGGGTGTCATTCCTTCAATTCTATCAATTGGATTACTAGGCTTGGTTCTTGCTACATATACGCCATTATTTGATTGGTTAGCATATCTTTTCGTGCCATTTACGTATCTATTGCAAGTTCCAGAGCCGATGTTAGCAGCAAAGGCAATGTCTGTATCAATTGCTGAAATGTTTTTACCAGCAGTAATTGTAGCGGGTGCTGATATGGTTACAAAGTTTATCATTGCGGTGATTTCGATTTCGGCAATTTTATTCTTCTCGGCGGTAATACCTGTAATTTTATCAACAGATATTCCACTAACGATCCGCCAAATGATTATTATTTGGTTCGAACGTGTCGTATTAACACTTATCATCGTAACACCAATAGCATTCATTTTATTTTAGTGAGTGTTCAAACACTCACTAAAATAAAATGAGGCCTCCGGCGGATGTCACAGATTTTGAAGGGGGTTTATTGTACTTAGACCTGCACTGCAGGTTTAAGTACAATTCAAAATCTGGACGCAATTAAGCCAAGGCTAAATTGAATATAAATTTTAGTGCAGTAAATTGTGTTGAGAACAACTTTATGTAATGCGCCTGAGAAAAACTACCTTAGGGCGTAATTAAATAGTAATTTTAAAGGAGCGAATTAAAATGGTATTTAAAACAAATATTCGAGCACCAAGAGGAAATGAATTAACATGTAAAGGTTGGACGCAGGAAGCAGCGATGCGTATGCTAATGAATAACTTGGATCCAGAAGTAGCAGAAAATCCAGATGAATTAGTTGTTTATGGCGGTATTGGGAAGGCGGCTCGTGATTGGGAAAGCTTCGATAAAATGATTGCTACATTAAAAGAATTAGAGAACGATGAAACAATGATTGTACAATCAGGTAAACCTGTAGCAGTATTTAAAACGCATGAAAACGCACCACGTGTATTAATCGCAAACTCAAACTTAGTGCCAGGATGGGCAAATTGGGACCATTTTTATGAATTAGAAGAGCGCAACTTAATGATGTATGGTCAAATGACGGCGGGCTCATGGATTTATATCGGCGCACAAGGAATTTTACAGGGGACATATTTAAGCTTTGTGGAAGCAGGGAAAAAGAAATTTGGTACAGCCGATTTACGCGGGAAATTCATTTTAACAGGTGGTATGGGCGGTATGAGTGGTGCTCAACCTCTTGCTGGTAAAATGGCGGGCGCAGTTATTTTAGTTGTAGAAGTAGACCGTGCACGTATTGAACGCAAAATTAAAGAAGGCTATTGTGACTATCTTGTAGAAACAGTGGATGAGGCGATTGAGCTTGTGAATAAGCTAACTGCTGCAAATGAACCTGCTTCAATTGGATTAGTAGGAAACTGTGCAGATGTAAACCGTGAACTATTAAACCGTGGAATCATCCCTGATTTTGTAACGGATCAAACGTCTGCTCATGACCCGATTAATGGTTATGTTCCAAATGGGATGTCGTTGGAGGAAGCGTTAGAGCTACGTAAATCAGATGTGAAAACATATGAGCGTCTTGCAAAAGAAACGATGGCGGAACATGTTCGCACAATGCTTGAATTCCAAGAAGCAGGCGCTGAAACATTCGATTACGGAAATAACATTCGTGCTTACGCAAAAGAAATGGGCGTAGAAAATGCCTTTGATTTCCCAGGTTTCGTACCAGCGTATATTCGTCCGTTATTCTGCGAAGGAAAAGGACCATTCCGCTGGGCAGCATTATCAGGAGATCCTGAGGATATTTACAAAACAGATCAGCTTGCAAAAGAAATGTTTGCGGATGATGAAGGATTAGTCAACTGGATTGATATGGCGCAAAAAATGGTGAAATGGCAAGGCTTACCGGCACGTATTTGCTGGTTAGGTTATGGCGATCGTCATCGTTTCGCATTAAAAGTAAATGAAATGGTTGCAAATGGCGAATTAAAAGCACCAATTGTATTCGGTCGTGACCATTTAGATTCAGGTTCAGTTGCTTCACCAAACCGTGAAACAGAAGCAATGATGGACGGTTCAGATGCAGTATCGGATTGGCCGCTATTAAACGCATTAGTAAATACAGCAGGTGGCGCGAGCTGGGTAAGCTTACATCACGGCGGCGGTGTAGGTATGGGATATTCTCAACACGCAGGCCAAGTATTAGTAGCCGACGGAACACAGTTAGCGGCAGATAAAATTAATCGAGTATTAGTAGCAGATCCAGGAATGGGCGTTGTACGTCATGCGGATGCAGGATATGATATCGCGATTCGTACAGCAAAAGAAAAAGGCGTGAATATGCCGATGCTAAAAGGATGATGAATTGTGGCAATTTTAATTAAAAATGCAAATGAAGTCATTACGATGCAGTCCCATGTAGAAGGTCCTCGTCGAAAGGAACAGATGAGTGAGCTAGGGCTGATGAAAGATGTTTGTGTGCTTTTAGATGGCGAGCAAATTGTCATGATTGCACCACTTGAAGAGCTTGAAGCAACATTTCCGCACTTAGTACAAAGTGCGGAAGTGATTGATGCAACAGGGAAAATTATTATGCCAGGTCTTGTAGATTGCCATACACATTTAGTGCATGGCGGTACGCGTGAGCATGAGTTAAATATGCGCCTTTCTGGAAAAACGTATATGGAAATAATGAATGCTGGTGGTGGTATTCATTACACAACGACAAAAACACGCGAAGCAAGCTTTGATGAACTATACGAAAAAACGTACAATCATTTAAATGATTTTTTACGCTACGGTATTACAACGGTCGAGGCAAAGTCTGGTTACGGCCTTGATTGGGAAACGGAAAAAAGACAGTTAGAAGTAGCAAAAAAATTGCAAGATACACATGCGGTGGATGTTGTTTCGACCTTTATGGGTGCCCATGCAGTGCCAGCTGAGTATAAAGGGAATGAGGAAGCATTTGTTGAGCTAATCATAAATGACATGCTTCCAAAAGTTGCTGAGCTTGGATTGGCGGAATTTAACGATGTGTTTTGTGAGAAGGGTGTTTTTACGCCAGAGCAATCACGCCGCATTTTAGAGGCTGGGAAAGCATATGGTTTAACGCCGAAAATTCACGCGGATGAAATTGAACCTTATGAAGGTGCTGAGTTAGCTGCCGAAGTAGGGGCTATTTCAGCGGAGCATTTACTCGTTGCTTCAGATGAAGGCATTGAGGCGATGGCGAAAGCCGGAACGATTGCCGTGCTATTACCGGGAACAGCGTTTTTCCTTCGCGCACCTTATGCAAGAGGACGCTTAATGGTGGACAGTGGTGTACCAGTGGCCATTTCGACTGATTTTAATCCGGGTTCATCTCCTACGATTAGCTTGCCGTTCGTACAAAATTTAGCATGTATGAACATGGGCATGACGATGGAAGAAGTGCTCTGTGCGACAACGGTCAATTCAGCGTATGCAATCAATCGCGGGAACGAAATTGGCACGCTAGAGAATGGGAAAAAGGCGGACGTACTTATTTTAAATGTACCAAACTATAAGCAACTACAATATTTCTATGGTATGAATCATACGGATACTGTGATTAAAGCAGGGAAAGTGGTTGTGAAAGGTGGGCAACTGCTGTGAGCGATTTATTTGTAGAGCCAAGCGTGACGTGGAATCGCAAGTTGCATGAGGATATGAAGGTAAAAGACTGGATTGAGCCAAGCTTCGGGAAATTCCCGGCAGCTGTGGATGTTGTGTTAACTGGAATTCCATTATCACGTTCATCAATCAGTGCATCAGCAGCGTCCGAGTACCCCGATTTTTTCCGTAAGGCGTGGCACTTATTTACGACCTATTCAATTGATGAAAACGTTGATTTTCGTGATATGAAAGTGGTAGATGTAGGCGATGTGAAAATGCATGGCACGAATATTTTACAGTGCCATGCCAATATCGAAGAAGCGATGAAAAATGTGTTAAGTGAGTGTCCAAACAGTTTTTACGTGCAGATTGGAGGCGATCATTCGATTACCGCACCAATTGTTCGCGCATTTCAGGAGCATACGAACAAACGCATTGGCATTTTACAGTTTGATACACATTTAGATTTACGTGCTACCGATTCAGACGGCCCAACAAACGGTACGCCAATCCGTCAGCTGCTTGATGCAGGTGTGGTGCGTGGTGAGGACGTTTACAATATTGGACTTCACGGATTTTACAATGCACCGAGTTTAATTCGCGCGGCAGATCATTACGGCGTGAACCGTATAACATTAAAGGATTTTCGTCGTAAAGGTGCGAGTGTCTTAATTGCTGAAGTAATGGCCGAGCTTGCTACGAAGGTCGATATTGTCTACGTAACGGTTGACATGGATGTACTTGATATTACCTATGCACCGGGAGTTCCAGCATCTACACCAGGTGGTATGCGTACGGATGAGCTGTTTGATTTGTTATTTGAGGTTGGGAAGTATGAACATGTAGGTGGCATGGACTTTGTTTGTCTTGATCCTCACCGTGATTCGCGGGAGCAGCAAACTGTAAAATCTGGAGTTTATGCATTTTTACAGGTAATGCTGTCGCGATTTATGCATGTAAAAAAATAAGGGATTCAAGGGCTGTCCGGAAAGTGAGTTCAAGAGCAAGCTTCTTCAAATAAATTAATGTGAAGAAAAAGGGTGTTAAAAGTTAAATAGACTTATAACACCTCTTTTTTATGTGTTGGTAAGCAGAAGTCTTTGGCTTTTTAGCAATGTTAGGTCCTTACGCTAGTCCCTCGTCGCATTAGCATGCTCCTTTAAAAGTGGTGGATCGTTTACTTAGTTTTGTATAATAATACTAATTTAAATGAAGAGGTGATATAACATGAGTTTACTATTAAAAAATGTCCGTCTTGAAACAGGCTATCAGTTTGAAAATGAAGAAGTTATCGCAACCAATACCGAGCTAATGGATATTTTAATGGAGGATGGCGTTTTTAAAAAAATAGAAAAGCAGATAGAGCCATCAGAAAATGTGACAGTACTTGATGCAAAAGGTCGATTATTATTACCATCATTAAAGGATATGCATATACATTTAGATAAAACGTATTACAGCGGGCCATGGAAAGCACCGACCATTGCTAAAAAGGGCATTTGGACACGTATTGAAGAAGAACAGCAGTTATTACCAGAGCAATTGCCCGTAATGGTGGATCGTGCACAGGCGATTATTGAAATGTTAATTAGCAATGGTCATACGCATGTTCGAACACATTGTAATGTTGATCCTCAAATCGGAACGAAACATGTTGAGTTAGTGCTCGAGCTATTAGAAAGCTATCGAGATAAAATTACATACGAGTTAGTGGCATTTCCGCAGCACGGGTTATTGCACTCACAGGTGGAACAGCAATTGCAGCAAGCGTTACAAATGGGCGCAACGTATATTGGGGGATTGGACCCAGCAACTGTCGATCAAGATATAAATCGCTCTCTCGAAACGATGGTCCGCTTAGCGCATGAGGCAGATAAAGGGATTGATATCCATCTACATGATGGTGGGACACTAGGGGAATATGAAATACATCGTCTCATGGATTATTTAGAGCACTATCAGTTTAAAAATGAAGTAACAATTAGTCATGCTTTTGCATTGGCAGATATTTCGGCAACTTCATTAGAAAAATTAATGGAACGAATGAAGAAGCATCAAATTAATATTGCAACAACTGTGCCTTTTGGACAAAATCGCCCAACGATTCCCATTTTCCAATTAACAAATGCAGGTATTGGCGTTGCGGTGGGGCATGATAGCTTAACGGATCATTGGTCACCATTTGGCTCAGGTGACACCGTTGATAAGCTGAAAATTTTAGCGGAGCGCTTTTATTGCAGTGACGAGCGCCGATTAGGACAGTGCTGGAAGTTTGGCTCTGGGAATTTAACGCCGTTAAACGAGCAAGGTCTTCAGCAATGGCCAAAAATAGGTGATGAGGCAAATGCAGTGTTAGTTGAAGCAGTATGTAGTGCGCAAGTAATTGCACGGAATCGTCCAATTGAATACGTATTGTTTCGAGGAAATGTGACGTTTGAAAAACAGTAATTGTAGGGAGAGCTAAAATTAGCTCTCCTTTTGTTCTTTATTTGTATTAGTAATTAATTGGTAAAAATATGAAACTAAACCATTTCCTTGACGTATATAAAAGGAGGAGGTGTGTGTATGTTTAAGCGTAATATGTTGTTCGCGTTAGTCGGAGCATTGATTATACATATCGCTTATGTTCTGATACAGCTACTAATTGGCATTATCCAAACGTTTTTCTATCAGCCCCAATTTGCACCGAACGATGTTATATTGCAATCAGAGGTGGCATTTGGGTTTATGTTGCAGGGTGCGCCACTAATATTACTCGGGAGTTATTTTATTGTCGCAGTCGTGTTGTTTACAATATTAAATACAAAGGAAGCATTAAAAAGAAAGGTGCGAGGTCATGATCGAAATTAACGGAAAATTTACCACCGCCAAAATTTATACGAATCTCCCACAGCAGGCCGCAATTGAGCAAATTGATGAGCTCGTAAATCAGTCGTTTATGTCGGGGACAAAAGTTCGTATTATGCCGGATTATCATGCTGGTAAGGGCTGTGTGGACGAAGTAAGGATATGCGCATTTTGCATATCTTTTTTCATTTTATTTGAAATTTTTTGTACAACAACTCGAAAGACATGGATTTTGATAAAGCCTACACTTTCACATTATTAACAACACGCAAATTTGAACGGCTTGATAGACCAATCCGTATCCCGCTATACGAATGAATTTGAACACTTTTAGTCATGTATGAAAAATACATGTTTTAATTGCAAGCGTGTGCACTTGAGTTTCGCCAAAAAACAAGCCACAATGAGGTTTAAGGAGGCGTGACAATGACATTAGCGCTCACAGAACAACTTCAACAACGTATTGAATTTTTAACTTTATATAAAAAAGAAACAAAGCAATCAGACACTTGGCTAAAACAGCGGATACAGCAGGCACAAGAACGGGATTTTACATTAACAACCGATGAGCTCACATATGGTGCACGTGTTGCCTGGCGCAATAGCAATAAATGCATTGGCCGTTTATTTTGGAACAGCTTAACGGTGTTTGACCGCCGTGAATTACTAGAGCCTCAACAAATCTTTGAAGCACTAGTAACGCATATCGACTTCGCAACAAATGACGGCAAAATCCGACCAGCGATTTCGGTATTTGATCCGACGCGGGTGCGTATTTGGAATCATCAGCTTATTCGTTATGCGGGCTATGAAACGGAAGAAGGCATTATTGGTGATTCGGATTCACTCGATTTTACGAAAGTTTGTGAACAACTGGGCTGGCACGGGGAACGTACAAATTTTGATGTACTGCCACTTGTTATTCAAGTAGATGATAGGGTGCCGCAAGTTTTTGAAATTCCGAAAGAAGCTGTACTAGAAGTAACTATTACGCATCCTGATTATGATTTTAGTCAGCTGAACATGCAATGGTATGCGGTTCCAATTATTTCGAACATGCGCTTTAACATTGCGGGTGTGGATTATCAGGCTGCACCATTTAACGGCTGGTACATGGGCACGGAAATCGGCGCACGTAATTTAGCAGATGATTACCGGTATAATTTTTTGCCGGATGTAGCACTAGTAATGGGGCTAGATACATCACGAAACGCATCATTATGGAAAGACCGCGCGTTAGTGGAACTCAATTTAGCGGTGCTCCATTCCTATAAACAAGCAGGAGTCAGTATTGTTGACCACCACACAGCCGCGCAGCAGTTCTTGCTATTCCAACAGCAAGAACAGGAAAGTGCGCGTGATGTCACTGGTAACTGGGTATGGCTTGTTCCACCATTATCGCCTGCAACAACATCGATTTATCATCAACCAATCGACAACACATTAAAAAAGCCAAATTATTTGTATCAAACACAGCCTTATTAAAAGAAGACAGTGCAAAAAAATGCACTGTCTTCTTTTTTTTTATAAGGTGTTATAATAAACAATTTGCGCTGAGTTATTTTTTATTTAATATTAATTGAATCAATTCTTCTCGATCGATTAAATAGACATCGTTAATGTCTGCCAATTTTTCGGCTTGCTTAGTGAAGTGGGAGTTTGTAACAACCCAAGCCTCGGTTGCGTCGTACATTTTGACTGCACCGATAATTTCTTGTACAGCTTTCACACCAACAGTGCTTGAATAACGCTTTGCTTGTACTGCAATGATGTCTTTACCATCTTTTAAAATCAAGTCTGCCCCATAATCACCACTTGTAGCGGTATAGTTCACTTTAAAGCCGCGACGTTTAAATAATTCCCCTAAAAAATATTCAAAGTCTTCACCGCTCATTTGGTCAACTTCCCGAATCCCTGATTTGCGAAGCTTGGCGGTTTTACGAGATTTGGCCCAAATTTTAAACCCTATATATAGCACGAAATAGCAAGCAATTCCATAACCTATACCTTCTAACGTGTTACTTAAATGCCAGCCAGTATATCCAGCGAGCGCAATGGGCACAAACCGGAAAATGGGCAGGCGCTTTTTATTTCGTCTTCTTTTTTTACGCAATGCAATTGTACTCCTTTAATTTACTTACGTTTAGTATAGCATAAAAGGGTACATACGTTTGGTTATATGGTACGATTTTTTGCGCTTGTAAAGGAAGCAATAAATAATAGCAGCGATACCAGAACAAATAGCGCAAGCGGCACAAACCAACTATCCGTAACGTCGTGAACAAGCCCAAATAACACTGGACCAATAGCCGCGACTAAATAGCCAATACTTTGTGCAAAACCTGATAACTCGGCTGCTTCAAAGGCGGTATTAGTCCGCAGTGTAAACAGCATAAGTACAAGACCGAAAGAAGCACCACCTGCAAAGCCTAAGAAAATCATCCATACGACTGCAAGGCTTGTCCATTTAAATAAAAGCCCACTAAAACCGATGAGGTAGCAAATTGTAAAGAAGACGACAATCGGACGTTGCGATGTCATTTTCTCTGCGATAATTGGAATAATGAATGTCATCGGAATTTGTGAAAACTGCATGATTGATACCATCCAACCAGCCGATGTCGCATCTAAGCCCTGGCTAATAAATATTTCCGGAAGCCACGCCGCACAACAGTAAAAAATAAATGATTGAAAGCCCATCGCTACAGCAATTGCCCAAGCGAGAGGTTGTTGCCACATTTTTTTCTGCACAGTTTGTTCGGAAGGGGTGTGCATTTCTACTTTGGCATTACGTAAAAGCGGTAGCCAAATGATAAGTGTTAGTAACCCTAAAATAATGGAAAAGCTAAGCGCAATTTGCCAGCCAGCAGACTGAGCAATCGGAAAGCTTATTCCAGCCGCAATACCTGATGACATATTCATCGACACCGTATAAATACCGGTTAATAATCCAATATGTAATGGGAATTTTAATTTAAAATAACTTGGAATCAGTACATTACCAAAGGCAATTGCTACGCCAATTAATATTGTACCGAGTACGAGCAGTGACGTTACGCCAATCGAACGTAAAATAACGCCAGTACACAATAAAATTACCGAATAAAATAGTGTCCACTCCATGCCAAATTTTCGTGCAATACGCGGTGCAAATGGTGAAACAACAGCAAAGGCCAATAGTGGAATCGTCGTTAGAAAGCCTGCTAGTACATTTGAAATTCCGAGTCCATCACGGATAAATGAGGTAATCGGACCAACAACAGTAATCGGTGCTCGTAATGTCGTTGCAAATAAAAAAATGGCGATCATAAAAAATAATAAAGCCTTGTTTGATAGTATTTTTTTGCTTTGATAATCTGCTTGTTCGGAATCCATAATCTAGCTCCTTCTTTAAATAATTTATATTATAACAACATATAACGTAAGGGTGAATTCTCTGAAAAATAAGAAAAATACTAATTCGTTGCGATCAAATAGTTGTTATGATAGACTATAAGTCGTTATTAAATTTAATAGATATACCTCATGAAAAAGTGAGGTAGAGGTCGCGACCATTATTATTAGTATAGCTGAGATTGAGGAGAATCGGTGAAGCTTTATGAAAGGAATGGTTGCCGAAGTGTTGTTTTTCTTCTTAAAAACAATGCTGGGGCTGTTTCCGATAAGGAACAGAACTGTCACATGTGTCGCGCATGTGTTGAGCTATCTTTCAAGTTTTGAGGTTTATAAAAGCCGTCACATAACTTGTGGCGGCTTTTCTTTTTATAAAAAAAATCTAGAGTCGGTTTATTCGAGCCATAATAAATCGAAGGAAAACTAAATAAGGAGATTTTTTCATGAGTGAAGTTAAAATAGATCAGCTTGGCAAAAAAAATGAGCTGAAACGTAGTTTAAAAAGTCGTCATATTACAATGATTTCGCTAGGCGGAACAATCGGTACGGGGCTGTTTTTAGCTTCAGGTGGCGCAATTGCGCAAGCAGGTCCAGGTGGTGCGTTACTAGCTTACGCATTAATCGGGATTATGGTGTACTTCTTAATGACATCACTAGGGGAGATGGCAGCATTCATGCCAACTTCAGGATCATTTAGTACGTACGCAACAAAATTCGTCGATCCGGCGTTAGGCTTTGCACTAGGCTGGAATTATTGGTACAACTGGGCAATTACGATCGCAGCTGAAATCGCAGCCGTTTCATTAATTATGAAATACTGGTTCCCAGATAGTTCATCATTAACATGGACAATTTTATTTATCGTTGTGGTATTAACGTTTAACGTCTTATCCGTAAAAGCATACGGCGAGGCAGAATATTGGTTTGCGATGATTAAGGTTGTAACGGTTATTATTTTCATCATTGTCAGCTTCTTAATGATTTTCGGTCTATTAGGAGGAAATGATCCGGTAGGCTTCAAAAACTTCTTTGAAGGCGACGCACCATTCAACGGCGGCTTCATGGCAATGTTCGGTATTTTCTTAGCAGCTGGTTTCTCATTCCAAGGAACAGAAATGCTAGGAGTTACGGCTGGTGAAACAGATGATCCAGCAAAAAACATTCCAAAGGCAGTACGTTCAGTGTTCTGGCGTATTCTATTGTTCTACATTTTCGCCATTGGTGCGATTGGTTTATTAATTCCATATACGGATACACGTTTATTATCAGAAGATATTGCGACGAGTCCATTTACATTAGTATTTGAAAACCTAGGTGTCGCATTTGCAGCATCTGTGATGAATGCGATTATTTTAACAGCGATGCTTTCTGCTGGTAACTCGGGGTTATATGCAGCGAGTCGTATGTTATTCCAATTATCGGTTGATGGAAAAGCGCCTAAAATATTTCAAAAAGTAAATACGCGCGGTGTGCCAATTTATGCATTACTTGCAACATTAGCAGTAGGCTGTCTATCATTCTTAGCTTCATTCTTCGGAGATGGCGTTGTCTACATTTGGCTATTAAACGCTTCTGGTATGTCTGGCTTCATTGCTTGGTTAGGGATTGCAATTAGTCATTACCGTTTCCGTCGCGCATATGTCGCACAAGGCAAATCATTAAGCGATTTACCGTACGTATCGAGATTTTTCCCATTCGGTCCGCTTTTCGCGTTCGCGCTTTGTATGATTGTCGTATTAGGTCAAAACTATATGGCATTTACAGGTGATACGATTGACTGGTACGGTGTCATTGTTTCGTATATTGGCTTACCATTATTCGCGTTATTATGGTTAGGCTATAAAGTAAAACATAAAACGAAAATCGTGCCGTTAGATCAGTGTGATTTAACGAATAAGTAAATCTAAAAGAAATCTCTTAACGGAGGTTTCTTTTTTTTATTGGAATCTTTGAATGTTTTTACATTTAGTCACATAAAATTCTAAATGAAGATATTGGTAATGCTATAATAAAGGAGGGGGAGCTAATATGAATTTAGTAGACAAAGCAACACAATTTATTGCACTAAAATATGATGGGCAACGACGTACAGCCATGCAAATTCCGTATGCGACCCATTTATTTGGGGTAGCCAGAATGTTAAAAAACAATGGTTATCGTGATATTGTAGTTACAGCAGGGTTGTTACATGATATTCTAGAAGATAATTTAGCAAGTGATGTTGAATTAATCGAGCTTTTTGGTTCAGAGGTGCTAGATCTTGTAAAGGCAACTACCGAAATGTCAAAAAGCTATACATGGCAAACCCGTAAAGAGTATGTAATAGCATCAATAAAAGATAAATTACCTGACGAGCTAGCCATTTTATTGGCAGAAAAAATTCAGAATGTGGAATCTATTTTTGCAGAGTTAGAGCAATTTGGAGAAGGCTTATGGGAGAACTTCAATGCGCCAAAAGAGCGGCAAGAATGGTATTATAGAAGTATTATTAAACAAGTTGAAACCTACCATCCGAATGCGCTACTACTACCACAATTACAGCAAGCGGTAGATAAGCTATTCGTGAAGGTTGCTTATTAAGGAAGTGAAGAGACGGATGCCTATTTCAGTGGGGTTTTATAAAAAAATTTATCAATGGTTGATGGATGCACAAGGGCAAACGGTAAAGTTTAGACCCTTTTTAACAAAGGACAATCCTTATAAATCACGCATTTTTTTAGTAAGTGCAAATGCAGTACCTCAGTTTCATGTAGAGGATGATGGTGAAAAGATCTTTGCAGAAGCCCTTATTAATCGTGCGTATTTAGAGAATGAATATTTAGATGAACTAAAGTTAGCGCCGCGTGAATTTCAAGGTTCATTGCAATTTGAAGCTTGGCTAGAAAAACTTGGCGAATCGCTTATATATACGGCATTAAATACGTTTCAATTAGATACACTTGATGATGCAAAGTGGGCAAAGAAAGAGGATGTTGAAAATTATACCCGCGGTGAAGAAATATTCCATGAAGTATTAGAAGAATTTCAACCTGAGATTTTGATTTTACAAGGTACGACAGCGTTTAACCAATTCAAAAAGCAGTTTGCTGAAAACCTTGTCATTTATAATCCAGCGATTACGAAAGTCCAATTATTAGAAGAAGCTGGCCCATTTGCAGAAATGCATTTTGCGAGTGGTAAAAAGATGCTTGTGTTTGTTACACGAAGCATGAGCTACTTTGGACAAGACGGTGAGAAGTTTAAAAAGTTTAAAGAAAACTTAATAAAAATACTGTGAATATACGCAAAAACCGAACATTAATATTCCAATAACCGTATTTTTTATCAAATTTCCGAAAAATATGAATAATATTATTATTTAAAGGTTCTTGCAATTCGGTTTTCCCATGATTATAATTGGAACATTCATAAACTTAAATTTCATAACTTTACTCATATAATAGCAAGGATAGGCTTGCAAGTTTCTACCGATTTACCGTAAATAAATCGACTATGGGTAAGGCAGGCTTAACTAATGTATTTGTCCAATTATTATCTAATATTTGAACGTCATTCGTTATTACTTTTGAATCTACTCGGAAGTCTTGCTTTACTCATTGATTGAGAAAGCAGGACTTCCGGGTTTTTTATTTGAGTTTAAATAAGGAGGAGCTCTTTAACATGGAACTGTTAAGAGAAAAAATTGAAAAAGAAGGCCAAGTACTTTCTGACACTGTATTAAAGGTAGACTCGTTTTTAAATCACCAAATTGACCCAATGCTAATGAAGGAAATCGGCGAAGAGTTCGCAAATCGATTTTCAGACCAAGTTATCACAAAGGTGTTAACAATTGAGTCTTCTGGTATTGCACCGGCTACGTTTTTAGGTTTAACAATTGGAGCACCAGTTGTATTCGCGCGTAAACGTAAATCATTAACATTAACAGATAACTTGTACACTTCAAGCGTGCATTCATTCACTAAAAACGAAACGAATGAAATTTCGGTTTCGAAAAAGTTTTTATCAGCTGATGATAATGTTGTTATTATTGACGACTTTTTAGCGAACGGTGAAGCATTAAAAGGTCTAATGGATATTGTTAACCAAGCTGGCGCAACAGTCGTTGGTGCGGGAATTGTCATCGAAAAAGGCTTCCAACTAGGCGGTCAACTGATGCGCGACCAAGGCTTACGCATCGAATCATTAGCGAATATTAAATCATTAGCTAACGGTAAAGTTGAATTTTTTGATTAAGAAGTTTTGTTTAAAAAAAAGTAAAATAGTTCAAGCGTGTTTTTAACTCAACATAGGGTACACATAAATTGGAGGAACACTTTTTTATGAATAACGCAAAAGCAACGATGCTTGGTATTCAGCATCTATTAGCTATGTATGCAGGCGCAATTTTAGTACCATTAATTATCGGTGGTGCACTTGGTTTTGACTCTGCACAAATGACGTATTTAGTCGCAATTGATATTTTTATGTGTGGTGTCGCAACACTGCTACAAGTTTGGAAAGGTAAATATATCGGAATTGGTTTACCTGTAGTATTAGGCTGTACGTTTACAGCGGTAAGCCCGATTATCGCCATTGGTTCAGGTGGGAACTTAGGTGATATATATGGTGCGATTATCGCATCGGGTTTAATTATCGTTTTAATTGGTGGGTTATTTGGTAAATTAATTCCGTTCTTTCCACCAGTTGTAACGGGTTCTGTTGTAACAATTATTGGGATTAGCTTAATTCCAGTTGCGATTAACAATATGGGTGGCGGTCAAGGCGCACCTGATTTCGCATCTGGCTCAAATGTAGCATTAGCAATGATTACGTTAGTGATTATTTTAGTGGTGTACCGCTTCTCAGTCGGCTTTATTCGCGCAATTTCGATTTTACTTGGTTTAGTTGCCGGTACTGTGATTGGGATTTTCATGGGTAAAGTGGATTTTGCACCCGTGGCAGATGCCTCTTGGTTCCACATTATGCAGCCGTTCTATTTAGCAACGCCAACATTCAACGCTTCAGCTATTTTAACGATGACGTTAGTAGCGATGGTGTCATTAGTAGAATCAACAGGTGTTTACTATGCGTTAAGTGATATTTGTAAAAAAGATTTAACTTCAAAAGATTTAGCAAAAGGGTACCGTGCAGAAGGTTTAGCTTCGATTATCGGTGGTATTTTCAACGCCTTCCCGTACACAACGTTCTCTCAAAACGTTGGTCTACTTCAAATGTCTGGCGTTCGTGACCGCAAAGTGATTTATATTACAGGTGGTATGTTAGTAGCTTTAGGTTTCTTACCAAAGTTAGCAGCCATTACAACAATCATCCCAACACCAGTACTTGGTGCGGCAATGTTAGCGATGTTCGGTATGGTAATTACACAAGGTGTGAAAATGTTAGCACCTGAAATCGCGAAATCAATGGAAAATGCAATGGTCGCAGCACTTGCAGTTGGCTTAGGTGTCGGCGTAGCAAGCGTACCAGGTGTATTTGCCAACGTAACACAGGGTATGCCATCTTGGTTAGTGGAAGTCATTACAGTCATTACATCAAACGGTATCGTAGCGGGTGCGTTAACAGCGATTGTGTTAAATATTTTATTTAATATGATTGGTCCAAAACGCCAAGATCCGATGCATGTAGAATAAATTTTTAGAAAACAATTTAATAACTTTCATCAAGATACCCCACATATTTTGATGAATAGAATGTTGTCACCTACTTTTATCTATTGATTTAGATTTGAGGAGGTGGCATTTTTTTATGCGGAAAAAGGGCTATTTAATGAGAGATGATATAAATGAAAATACGGAATTACTTACTTTACAGCAGGCTTATGATTATTTTTATTCAGCGAAAAAGGCTGAAAATATTCGAGAAAAAACACTAGTCACATATGTAGAACACTTTCGCTTTTTCACTAATTGGTTGGAGATTACTGATTATAACTTGAGAAGTGTTTGTGACTTATCGGGAGAAATTGTACGGGCTTATATTAACTATATGCGAGAAGAACATTACAATTTTAAAACAGGAAAAAGAGGGTTATCCATTCAAACCATCAACGCTAGAATTAGGTTTCTAAAAACATGGTATTCCTTTTTAAAAAAGGAGAACTTAATAAAAGATAATATTCTACTTACAGTTAATTATTTAAAAGTAGATGAAAAAAAAGTGACACTATTAACTAAAGATGAAATGCAGAGATTATTTGAAATACCTGACCAAAAATATTATCCACAATGGCGTGATTTTGTCCTGTTCCATGTACTCTACGATAGTTCATTGCGAATTTCCGAGGCGGTCAATCTTGATGTAGTGGATATAGATTTAATGAGGAAACAGATTATTCTTCCATCAGATAAGGCGAAAGACAGACGATATAGAACAATTCCATTATCAAATCTAACGGTACAGTTACTAATTAAATTGATTGATGAAAATAAGAAAGTGTTTAAGGATGCGGAAGCTGTTTTCTTGAATTGGTATGGTGAAAGAATGGCAGTAGATACCTTTAGAAGGAATTTAAAACGTTATCTTAAGAAAGCTGGGATAAATAAGGGTTACAGCTGTCATGACTTTAGGAGACAAGCAATTACAGACATGCTTAAAAATGGTGCTTCGATATTTGTAGTACAAGCAATAGCTGGTCATTCACAAATAAGCACTACAAAAAAATACGTTCATTTTGATGATGAAACAATAAAAAATCAGCATGATTTATATAGTCCACTTAATCAGATGGCGTACAAGAGACGTAGATGATGTATTTAAGATATAAAAAAAGAGAGTGCTGAAACACCCTCTTGAAGAAATGCACTATATGTTTGGCGACATAGTAGTGCGAAACCCATTAACAATCGACGATCAATCGATAACTGAATATGAGTTACATTGCCTTCATTTTACTTCAAAAAAAGCTAAAGTGCAAAGGTGTAGTTTCCTATTGCCTTTTTTAGGTAAAACTCACTGGTGGAATGCCTACTAACACCAGCTAAATAAACTTGAAAGGTTATGACTTAGCCGCCGCAATAAATAAGTCTAGGATGCTAATAAGCGAGTTCCTTGTTTCTCGTAGTATCTGAATGGTGTTAGCGACCATTAACAGCTAGGTGTGGAAGGTCTGAATGATTACGGTCATGCAGAATACACGATACATTGCAATTGTTGCCGAGTTCCTCATAACAGTAGGATAAGCATTTACGATACATACAAGAGGTGTGTACACGGATTACAAGACGTTTCGGGGGCAGAAGTAGAAACTACGTGTATTGATTCGAGAGAGTCGCATTTAAACAAGGGCATACATACTGGATACCTCAAATGACGGATTCATGAAGTACAAGTAAATGTCTGTCTATGTCATTGATTCTATTTTTAGTTTCAGTGAGATAGGCAGTCATTTTCAGCACCACCTGTTGTCCTCAATTCAGGCTTCATGGTGGGAAGGCAATCAAGGTTTGTCAATATAATCGTAAAGGAGATAAAAAATGATGTCTGATGAAGCTAGAATTATTCGCTATTTATTGGGGGAGGTAGTACGAGAATATCAAGGTAAGTTAAAACTTGAAATTGCATTAAGTGTATTTGGTGTAGAACCTAAATTATCCGATAGTCCAAAAAGGATTTTAAAGTATGTACTAGATGGTGGTGGAGAATTTAGATTACCAGAAATCAATGAATCGATTGAAGAGTATATAAATGACGCATGGTATCAAATCCAACAGATTTATACTATTCCTGATAAAGATAGTTAAGCTTAATTTAGTCTCAGATTGACGTTATAAGTAGTACCTATCATTATAGATGCTAATTCGGATCATCAACTATAGAGGTGAATTAAATTGGAAAACGAAATGAAAATGATTTTGGAAATGCTACAAGAAATGAAAACGGAAATGAACCAACGCTTTGACAAAATGGAACAACATCTTGATAAAGTAGAAGAACACCTTAAATCAGTCGAAAACAAACATAATGGCATTGGTCAACAAGTTGAAGAAAATGAGAAAGCTATACAGTCACAAGCAAGAACACAGCGAGAAACTGAAAATAAGGTTCATAGAACACTAGATTTTCATAAAATAACTCTTATGGACATAAAGCAAGAAATACACTCGTTGAAGATGGAACAAGTATCACACAAAGAACTGCATGAATCTGTAAGGTATCTTACACATAAATTACAGGAAGTGGATATAGAACTTCACGTTATGCGAAAAAAGTAGAAGAAACCAGTTAAAGAAGAAGCAAAGGTTGCTGGCATTTATGAAATAATAAAAGTTGGTGACGAATAAATTTACAGTGAATGAATTCACTACTATAAAGAACCTTGGTTAGAAATTTGGAAGCAATGCACAGGGTACTTATCTTCATGCTTACATGCCAGTAACTAACAAGGATAATGAAACTATTCCAACTGATACTTCTTTCTAAAGAAACAAGAATATAATTTATTATCAAGTCGTTCGGATAATCGGACGGCTTTTTTATTTTGCATGTCCTATTTTTGAAGAGATCAGCAAGTGTGTTTATAGGGGGGGTATTCACTCCCTAATACTTCAAAAGGATGGTTGATTTAATATGCAAGAAAATTTAACACTGCAACATGAAAAGGTTATTGATTTAGGTAAAGGTGAGATACATGGAGAATCCTGCATCAAAGTAAATGCGAATGTTTTAAACAATGGACTAATCGCAAAGATTGGGATAAATGAGTTTGCTACACTCATGGCACTTATTTCATATGTTGATAAGAATGGAGAATGCTGCCCAACGCAACTGCAATTAGCTAAAAGAATAGGTGTTCATAAAAATACAGTTAACAAGTATGTGAAGAATTTACTTTCTGTAAAAATTAACGATAAACCAATTGTTACTAGAATGATTACTATGAAAGGGTGTGGCAAATGCATTACAAGTTGGTATAAATTTCATTTGTAAAAAGTATTCAATACGATGTCCTTTTCCGTGTGAAAAATGCAAGTGTCTTTTTGTAAGAACAATCTTTACACTAACACACGGAAAAGGAGATAACGTTTAAATGCTTTGTAAGAAACCTACACAAACGAAAATTAACATTATTGATTCAATTATGGGAAGTGGAAAAACCAGCTGGGCAATTCAGTATATGAAGAATGCCCCAGCCTATCAGAAGTTTATGTATATTACACCATTCAAAGAAGAGGTAGAAAGGGTTGTTACAGCTGTTGGACGAGATTTTAAACAACCACTAACAGACGATAAAAATGAAACTAAATTGGAAGATATAAAGCGACTAATTGCTGATGGTGAAAATATTGTTTCAACACATTCGCTTTTTAGAAGTATAGATAGTGAAGTTATTGATCTATTAGATATGGAGAACTATACTTTAATTCTTGATGAAGTAATGGACGTAATTGAACAAGTAGAAATTTCAAAAGATGATTTAAAAATGCTATCGGAGAATGAAGTGATTGAAATAGATAGTAAGGGTGTCGTTCACTGGAAACAATCAGATTATAAGAAAGGATATTTTGAGAAGGTGAGGAATTTAGCTAATTCAGGAAACCTAAGAATGTATGAAGATATAGATGGAAAACCTATTGCGGTATATTGGACATTCCCTATAGAAACGTTTAATTGTTTTGAGGAAATATTTATTTTAACTTATATGTTTGATGGACAAGTCCAGCGTGCCTATTTTGATTTATTTGGTCAAAAGTATGCCTATAAATCTGTTATAAAGAACATGGATGGATATATTCTAGCACCATATTTATCGTATAAACACGAAGATCGTTCACACTTAAAGGGATTGATAAACATTTATTATCTCTCACCAAAAGATAAAAAAGATATGAATAAAATGGGGGATAGGCATAATTATTTTAGCGTATCCGATTTAAAAAATAAGACCAAAAACAAGGAAACAAAGAAAGTAATTAAAGATAATGCCTATAATTTCTATCGTAATAAATGTAATGTACCTACAGATGAAGTGATGTGGACTACCTATATAGAGTTTAAAGACAAATTGACACCTAGAGGTCTAAAAGAACATTTTGTAAGTGTAAATGCACGGGCTACAAATAAATTTCAACATAAAAGTACGTGTATCTATTTGGCGAATGTTTATGTTAACCCACTAACGAAACACTTCTTTAATAAGTATGATGTAGAGGTTAATGTTGATTTATATGCATTATCGGAACTACTGCAATGGCTGTTTCGTAGCCGTATACGTACAGGAAAATCAATAGATATTTATATTCCATCTAAACGAATGAGAACTTTATTAGAACAGTATCTGAACAATAAAATTTAATTAGTATCTTACTTTTACTGCTTAGTAAACAAATGCTGTAACCCTTGATAACACTGGGTTTTTGGGATATTTCCTTAAAAGAAAGAATTATAAAAGTAATAAGTAATTTACTAAATAACTGCGGTAGATAAACCCACCCCAGTTATTCAGGAAGAACACTAGCGTGTCCTTCGCGTACTAGAAGAAATAAATCACTAATATTATTTGCTTTTAAAGCGTGTGGGCGTGAAACGTCCACATACGTAGCGAAGCGAAGTACAGAGAACGGTGTAATTGAATGGCATACAATAGTTGGGTATTTGATAATATGATTTAGTTTAGCATTAAGTAATCAATCCGTTATCAAAGGTAAGCGATTAACAAAAGACGATGTAATAGTAAAAGCCTTACGTGATTTGATGGTAACACAAGAAAATTTAATCAATAAAAATTGTGCTGAATTGGGTAATAAAATCATACAAATAAGTGGGGAACCCATGAGGAATGGAGGATTGGAGGGCACACAACACATACCTGCACAACATACGTAGTAGTCTCAAAAGTTTTTTTAGCATAAATGCATTACCTAAATTATATATTATGTTGTAAAATATAGTAAAACACTTCTGTGAGGAAATATATAATGGCTAAATATAAATCTGTTTTGAAACACTATTTTTCTACAGATGTACCAAAGAGTGCGGAGATTTGTGAAAAAATCGAAGAAGAAATTTATGAATACGCAAATATACTGGATCCAGTAAGAGTTGAAGAAGAAGAAATCGATTTCCTTTCAGCAAATAAGGCAGTGTTGATATTTGAACCGAAAAATGGTCATTTAAAGAGAGAACATTATTTTAAAAGAGAAATCATTTTTTCAAATAGTTCAATTTCTAATGAGGATTCTATCTTTTATCAAGCAGCCATAGACTTGGATATGGATATGGATATGGATATGGATATGGATATGGATATGGATATGGATATGGATATTGCAATAATTCCAGAAAATAAGTTGTTTGATACTTTTAAAACTGGTGAAAAAAGAGATATAAATTCAGGGGCTTTTGAAAGGATTCATGACACTGAGTATAAATTATTAGCTACTTTAGCTAATAAACTAGAATTGCAAAAAGAAGAAAATTGTTTTAAAGGTGATTTAATTGGGAATATTGAATTATATACAAGAAAGATTCCGTGTTTAAGCTGTGATTTTGTTTTAATTCAATTCAACAGAATGTACCCTCGTATATCAATTAAAGTGTATTACGAAGAAAATTAAGGAAGGTGATACCATGTTGGAAAAGCCAAATAGACTTACGTTTAGTGATATGAGGTTATTGGAATTACCTGAGGAAAAGTTTATCTCAAGTATCGATTATAGTTGGGAAACAAAATGGACGAAGTATAATTATTCTAATGAAGAAAAAACATTCTTAATCATAAAAAACTTAGAACGTGCGATGCAGCTACGTCCAGATATCATTGAAATAATTTATGAAAAGTTGCTTTTACTAAATGATGAAGAAGAAGTTAAAAATGAATTAAATGATTTATTTACAAAGAAATATCAGTTAAAAAAAAATGATTTAATTAAGGCATGGTAGTATATCAATTTAGTCACTAATCCGTTTTAAAGGATAGTGACTTTTTTGTTCTAATCAATATACTTTTACTAATATCGGTCAAACGTTCAGTATTTTTATTACTACTTGTTTCAAGTACCTTCAAAACGGTTCAATTTGTTTTTTTAGTATTTTATCGGCGACATCTTCTTTTTGCTATTGCATTACCTTAATTGTACCTTCTGCAATGATGCGTTTAGCAGGAGGGGGATTTAAAATCTTGATTAGCTTTTTGCTATCAAATGTCAAGACATTCAAGAGTTACCCAACAGCAACGTAACAATACGGGTTCATTCACTATCAAAAGTGACTGTCAAAAGTCTAAGTAAAAATGCCGATAAAATGATGCATTTACTTAAGGTTTTTGTTTCAGAATTGAATGATGAAGCTACTAATTGGTGAAGGGGATAATGATAGTATGGGGAAACAACTGTCTGCCTCTCGAATAGTAAGTCATAGTCACTCTACATAAGTGACATACAGCCAAACGACAGCAAGTGAACAACACAGACGCCCGTGGATAGGATAGAGAAGAGACAAGCTACACCACGGCATAGTAACCGAAAACGTCACTAGTGAACTGAGAACACAATTGAAGCCGTGAACCATCACTTTATACTACCTAGTAATAACGGTAAGAAAAAGCTGAGATGCCCTTATACAGTCCTTGTGTCCTGTATAGGGAAGTGTATTTCATCAGGACTACTCAGCTGTATTTGAGAAGCCCACCCTATGGGGGCTGGGTAGTGGTATAGGGGCGGTCTAGTGTACGAGAAATATAAGCATCATTTTATTAAACTTTTCCATACATAATCGGCTAGAAAGCCAATAATATCAACGGCTAGGCTAAGTTGAGAGGAATCGAAAACACGTACAGTGTACCTTTGCCCGACTCGTTTATTCTCACAGTGTTTTAGAGAAGGGGGTTTTGCTATAATGGGAAAGCGATTCTCAAAAATAAAATTTTGTGGGGTTTCCTGAAAACATTTTAAGTGGGTATTTTAAATGACTGAAAAAGAGTTTGCAGAAAAGATACTTGAAAAATTAAATAATATGTCTGATGATATAAACTCTATGTCAGATGGAATAAGTTCTATATATGGTGGCGTGAAATCTATGTCTGTTGAAATGAACTCTAGGTTTGACGGAATTGATGCAAGGTTCGATAAAATTGAGGCTAGTCTTGATAAATTTAACTCTAATCTTGTTGAAATAAATTCTAGCCTTAAAATAAATTCAATAGAGTGACCGCTGCTATGACAAAAATGATTGCTGATCAAATGATTTCACTGATAAAAAGTATGGAAAATATTGAACGTAATAAGTTTTTAGAATACCTATTTTATACCCATTTTGATTCAAGGTTTACAGACGATTATGACTTAGCAAAGAAATATCAGGTTGAGGATACATTAAACCGTGATTTAACAGAAGATGAATTGTTGGTTATGAAGGTAGCCTACGGTAATGGTTATTTTAGATGCGGAAAAGAAGGTATGGATAAAGTACTACGGGGATACTCTAAGGCTAAATCTGTTTAAATATTATCGTATTTCACCTTTTTAGGGGTGCTAGAAAAGTGATCATCACTGTACTAATAAAATATTTACATAAACAATAAGAGAACCGTCTAGCCGTAAATAGGCGGTTTTTTTATGGAACATAATCATTTATTAAAACAACTTACCCTTATATGAAGTAACAAGTTTCTCATACTGACCTTTCAACTTATGTCTATGCTTCATGAAAACCTCATGACAATCTTGTCGGGACTTTCCGTTTACGATATTTCTGATTGTAGATTTGGCAACTTTAAGAGTTGGTGCAAGGTAACATGGCGAAACATTATTCGCATGGTACAAATAAAGAATTTTATATACTTGCTTATCCGTTAATTTCGCTACATAGGGATTGATTTTAAATGGGATAATGTTTTCCTCCTAGATTAGTGTACATAGTAACACTTGCAAAAGGGAGGTGGATTAGGACATTCAATATAAATATAGAATAATGTTTAGGGCATTTTGAAAATTACCGCACTGAATTTATGTATTATAGGGTAATTATGGTTATACTTTATTAGTAACAATAATATAAAATAAATGTAATTTATGATTAAATTGCCATTTATAAACATGAGTGGTATAAATGTAATGAAAAGTCTGAATAGAATTTGGAGGGTCACATGAATATTGTAGGAGTTCAGGTAATAGGTTTACTTGGTAAGTTCAATTATAGCCTTAATTTGCAAAATGAAATCAATATTATCCATGCACCAAATGGTAGTGGAAAAACAAAGTTCCTAATGCTAATAGAATCGATTATAAATGATAATTTCAGCAGAATTATTGACATAGAGTTTGAAAAACTAATATTTCAGTTTGAAAATGAATTGATTTGGAGAATTGAACGAAAAGAAATAAAACAAAAAGATAATGATAAGAACACAAATAAGAAAGAATTTTTGTTTTGTTACGAAATAGGATATCTTTTAGAGACGTATGTTTTTAACGAAGATGAATATCACCTTGAACCAGATGTTGCATATTTTGAAATAAAAATATCTAAGGAGTTTAATGGGGATTTAGCTACTGTATCTACTATTATTCCTGAATTAAGGCGAGTGGGTACAAAGACTTGGGCAGAATCTGAAACAGGAGAAACACTAGAATTAAAGGAAATTTTAGATAACTACGGGAATTACGAAGATTTATTTGAAACTAGTATTGACTATGATGATTTTTTTATGACAGAATTTATAGACTTATCCTTCTACTTGCCTACTAAATTGATAGAAACAAATAGATTATATAAAGCTAAAAACAGTAAAGGTTTTTATTCAAACACACTAGCTATTAGCAATTATTCCAATAAAATCAAAGGAGAAATTTCGAGTATATTACAAATTTATGCCCAAACTTCTCAAGATTTAGATCAAACATTCCCACTAAGGTTAATGGATAGAATGGCGGAAATGAATGATTATAATCATACCTTTATTGATATACTTAACGAATTGGCTACACAAGATTTGGAACGTAGTTACCTAGCTGAATTGGGATTACTCGATACAAATGAATCCTTAGGAGAAAAGCTTAATATAGATTACATAAAAAATAAAAAGGCATACAATAAATATTCCGCAGCAGTTTTGAAATTGTTTCTTGAGGATAGTAGAGAAAAATTATCCGTTTTTACTGATATGAAAGAAAGGGTAAAAATATTTTTAAAGTTTGTTAATAAAAAGCTAATTGACAAAGCAATGAAATTAGATCGGCATGAAGGTTTCATTATATATTTCAAAGATAATGAGAAGAAAAAGTTAGACAAAGTATATCAATTATCTTCAGGTGAACAACATACAATAGTATTGTTATTTGATTTACTATTCCAAAGCCCTAAAAACAGTTTAGTGCTGATAGACGAACCTGAGTTATCTTTACATGCAGCATGGCAAATGGATTTCTTACAGGAATTAAGAGAGATATCTAATATCACTGGTCAAAAGTATATTGTTGCTACTCATTCGCCTCAAATAGTTAATGATTCTTGGGAATTATTACAGGAATTGAATTTACCTGATGATGGGTGGGTGGAAAATGAGTGGTAGAAAGTTTCTTCAAAGTTTTGTAACTCCGAATACGTTAGCAGGTCTATATTCTCAATTGTCTTATAGTACTTTCCCTTATCAACTAATACTTTATTTAGAGGGAGAAAGTGATATAAAATTTTATCAAAATCATTTAGATATAAATAAGGTGAAATTTGTTAATTCAAACGGTAAGCCAAATGCCAAGGCAGTTATAAACAAATTGAATAGTATTGTTAGTGAGAAAAAGAGGAAAAGTTACCTAGCGTTAGTTGATAGTGACTTTGAAAACTTACTGAACACTCCAACAGTGCCTAATCTAATTAGAACGGATTGTCATGATTTAGAAGTTCAAATTATTTTCTCAAATCCAACTTTAGACAAGCTAAGAAAATTATTAACTTCTTATATAGATGCAAATAAATACGCAAAGTTTCAGGGGAAAGTTATTCCTACAATTTTTCTGCTGAGTTATAACATAGGTCTTATAAAATTATATTCAGCTACCTATAATCGAAGTATTTGTTTTAAAGAGATTGATTACTCAAATATATTAGATAAAGATATGAATTTCGATAAAGAGAACCTGTACAAAGTATTTTTAGGGACATATTATCAAAACTTTTTAGGGTTTATTGATCGAAATGGATATAATACACAAGATAAAGAGATAATAAATCTCCTATCTATAAATCAGATTTGTAATGGTCATGATATTATAAATATTAGTGTGTTTATTTTGGAAAACTATTTGAGTAATAATAAACCTACATTTAAAGAGTTTGAACAAGCAATTAGAATTCAATTTAGTAAAGAGGAACTTGAAAAAACTAATTTTTGTATCGAATTACTGGAGTGGTTTACTGGCAATGGAATTGATAGAGATGTTATTACAAATGAACACTATCAATATCTATAGAATTGTTACGAGAGTAAGTCAAATATCGATCAACGGTAAGACTTCTGACTAGGACGTATCTATTTTTTAAACTAAGTCTTATCAAGAGGGCAAAAAATGCCTTCTTTTTTATGGTCTAATTTAAGTAATTACTTGTAAATATGAGGTTAATAAAGTACAATTTTGAATAATATGATAGTAAATGTAGGTGACTATCAAATGTGGGATTATTACAGTTATTATTTCAATAAAATTAAAGAATTACATATAACTATTATTCTAAACGGGTATAGTTCTCTCAAAACGTTGGGCTTATCCAAATGTCAGGCGTACGTGACCGCAAAGTGATTTATATTACAGGTGGTATGTTAGTAGCTTTAGGTTTCTTACCAAAGTTAGCAGCCATTACAACAATCATCCCAACACCAGTACTTGGTGCAGCGATGTTAGCGATGTTTGGTATGGTTATTACACAAGGTGTGAAAATGTTAGCACCTGAAATCGCGAAATCAATGGAAAATGCAATGGTCGCAGCACTTGCAGTTGGCTTAGGTGTCGGCGTAGCAAGCGTTCCAGGTGTATTTGCCAACGTAACACAGGGTATGCCATCTTGGTTAGCGGAAGTCATTACAGTCATTACATCAAACGGTATCGTAGCGGGTGCTTTAACAGCGATTGTGTTAAATATTTTATTTAATATGATTGGTCCAAAACGCCAAGATCCGATGCATGTAGAATAAATAAGGTCGTCTATTTAAACGATGAAAATCGTCTAAATAGGCGTTTTTTTTCGTTCAAAAATCCAGTTTGCTCAAGGGAGAAGGAATGGTTTTCTTAGGAGGCGAATGATAGGGAAAGGAGGTGGTGAGGTGGAGATGCTAATGGTATTTTTTATGGGGCTTGTTGGTGTTATTTTAGGCTCGTTTTTTAATGTTGTCGGATTGCGCATACCGAAAAATAAATCAATTATTGCACCACCTTCTCATTGTCCAGGCTGTGCGCATATGTTAAGTTCTATAGATTTAATTCCGGTGTTATCTTATGGATTATTGCGCGGGAAATGTCGAGTGTGTGGTGTACGTATTTCGCCAATTTACCCGCTTGTTGAAGCAGTAACTGCGTTATTATTCGCTTTTGCGACATGGCATATTGGTTGGGCGTGGGAGCTTGTAGTAACGCTTTTGTTTATTTCGCTATTGATGATTATTACGGTTTCGGACATTATTTATATGCTGATTCCTGACAAAGTGCTACTGTTCTTCTTGCCGTTTCTTATAGTAGGGAGAATATTGTCTCCGTTAACACCTTGGTGGGATAGTGTACTTGGGGCAGCTTTTGGTTTTTTAATCCTATGGTTCATTGCAATTATATCGCAAGGGGGCATGGGTGGAGGTGATATTAAGCTATTTTTATTAATCGGGCTTGTTTTAGGGACGGTTAATACATTACTAACGCTGTTTTTTGCCGCGCTAATCGGGCTTGTTTTTGGTGGAACCATTCTCATGATTCATAAACAGGGACGTGAAACGCCAATCCCATTTGGCCCAGCCATTGTTATCGCCGCAATTGTTGTTTATTTTTACGGTATCGAAATAATGACAGCCTATTGGCATTTATTTGAATGATTAAATTGCGAAATGTGTTATCCTAAATAAATATCAGGTTAACTAAAGAGGTGACATATGCTAAAACTACGAGGGCATCATTTATTTTGTATGATTGGTTTTAGAGGAATGGGCTATTCAGAGGAATATGCGGACAATATGAAAAAGATACATGCACAATTACGTCGAAATCCACATACCTCTTTTCAGCTGATTGCAGGGGCAGATGATTTGTGTGCAAAATTTCCATGTGACCAGCCCTATCATTGTGATGCGGAGCGTGTGGCACAACAGGATGCGACATTTTTGCAAAAGCTTCAGTTACAAATCGGTGATGTACTAACATGGCACGACGTAGAGCAACTTGTAAAGAAGAGCGTGACACCAACTGTAATTAATGAAGTTTGCTATGATTGCAGCTGGCGCGAATATGGTGTATGTGAAGAGGGTGTTGGTCATATTCAGCAAAATAAAGGACTATTTCCTGTAACGTAATGCGAGTAAGACGGCATTACGTTTTTTGATTGAAATCTTGTCCAATCAGAGTTAAAAATGTGATTTTAAAAGATAGTTTTTGAATTGCTACTTATAAATTACGAATGATCTGCTCAAATGGATGATTCATTAGCAATTCTTTCAGAGCGATTTTGACAGCCCTTTCTTCAGAATCCGCTAAAATTAAAATTTGGTAGTTTTCAAAATCCTTGTAATACGCATCAGCTTCAATAATCGGAGAATCGGCTTTATTTGGAATCGTCACAACAATTTCATAGCCATCCTCGATGAATTCAATTTTCTTCATACAACATGCACCCTTCCTTTATAAAAAAAGTATTTCCCTTTTGACGGATTATTATGAAATCTAAAGAGCACCTTATACAAATTTGTACAAGGTGCTCGAAAAATACTTACTCTGCATTTGGGTAAATCATCGTTGCTGGGTCAACATATTGATCGTATTGCTCTTCTGTTAATAGACCTGAAGCTAAAGCCGCTTCTTTTAATGTTGTGCCTTCTTTGTGGGCTGTTTTCGCGATTTTTGCCGCGTTTTCGTAACCGATATATGGATTTAATGCGGTAACAAGCATTAAAGAATTTTTTAAATTATTATCGAGTACTTCTGTATTTGGTTCAATACCAACTGCGCAGTTATCGTTGAAGCTTTGCATTGTATCTGCCAGTAGGCGAGCTGATTGTAAGAAGTTATAAATAATGACAGGCTTGAATACGTTTAATTCAAAGTTACCTTGTGACGCAGCAAATCCGATTGTTGCATCATTTCCGAACACTTGGCAAGCGACCATTGTCATCGCCTCTGATTGCGTTGGATTCACTTTACCTGGCATGATGGATGAGCCTGGCTCGTTTTCTGGGATGGTAATTTCGCCGATACCAGAACGTGGACCACTTGCTAACCAACGAACGTCATTTGCGATTTTCATTAAGTCAGCGGCTAACGCTTTTAACGCACCATGTGCAGTCGTCACTTCATCATGCGAAGTTAATGCATGGAATTTGTTTTCAGCAGTAATAAAATTTTTCGCTGTATAGGTAGCGATTTCTTCAGCAACCATTGCACCGAATTTCGGGTGCGCGTTAATGCCTGTACCAACAGCTGTTCCACCGATTGCTAATTCTTTCATGAAGTCGCTCGTTACCTGAATCATTTTTTCAGATTTTACAAGCATATGCGTCCATCCTGAAATTTCTTGACCTAACGTAAGTGGTGTCGCGTCTTGTAAATGCGTACGACCGATTTTAATGATGTCTTTAAATGCTTCTTGCTTTTGTTGTAACGTTGCCTTTAATACGTTTAGTTTAGGTAATACTAAATCTTCTACCGCGATAACAGCCGCCACGTGAAGGGCAGTAGGGAATGTATCGTTTGAGCTTTGTGACATGTTGACATCATCGTTTGGATGTACCTTTTCTTCCGAGCCTTGCTCAGTTAAAAGTTGGTTACCTCGGAATGACAGAACTTCGTTTACGTTCATGTTCGATTGTGTACCTGAACCAGTTTGCCAAACGACAAGAGGGAATTGATCATCGAGCTTGCCTGCTAATACTTCATCAGCTGCCGTAACGATGGCCTTTGTTTTAACATCTGATAATTTGCCAAGTTTGTTATTAGCGAGTGCACAAGAGCGCTTTAAAATGGCAAAAGCACGAATAATTTCAATCGGCATTTTTTCTGTGCCAATTTTAAAATTTTCTAAGCTGCGTTGTGTTTGTGCTTTCCAAAGTTTGTCTGCGGGTACATTAATTTCACCCATTGTGTCTTTTTCAATACGATATTCCATTTTCAACAACTCCTTTTATATAGGTATGCCCAATATGTAGCTATGAAAAAATGGCAAATCTTGTGAGGAGATTTGCCACTTTTTCAGGAGAAAAGAATATGCTTCTTTTCGAAATATGAGTAAAGTATTAATGAGTTTTCGAACCAGAACTGGGGGGAACGGTCTCGAAAGTTTGTTAACAACTAAGATGTCTTCCTTACAATGATAATGATAATCCTTATCAATTAGAAAGTCAACATTATTATTAAAATTTTTTAAAAAAGTTTTTAACAATAAACAACGTCTACCGTATCGAATTGTTATCGATGCATTAGACGTTGTTTAGATGAGTATTCACGTAATTTGTCTCCTCATTATTAAATGATTTTCACATAAAAGTCGCGACCATTAGTTAATTCTAAAATCTCTGTTCCTTTTTCTCGTTTATAGTAGTCTGCAATAATAGTTGCCAAACCGCTATAGCCGTTTAATAACGTCCCTTGTTTAATTTCTTTTGCGATATTGTGGAAATCGAAGTATGCGATTATATCTTCGCTCATGCTGTTTAAAATATTCTCTATATCAATTAACGGAATATGCACACCGCGTGTATAGCGACATTCGCGTTTGTACGTGTGGTGTTGAATGTTTACTGGTGTTGTTTCTGTAATCATAGACATTTGATTCATAGAGTGTCCCCCTTAGATTGTATTTATTTCTAAGTAAATTATACCTAAAAAATGAAAAACAATTAATTAGAAAATTAAATTAATTTAGAATTTTAGTGAAAATAATACTTTACCAATCTTCTCCACGTTGCAAATCTTCAGCGACCATTTGCAAATCGTAGGCATTTATGATGAAAAGTTCGTAATTTTCGTGGATTTCTTGATACTTTTGCACAAGGCGATGCACGTATTGTGGGGAGCCTTCGTTTTCTTCATCGTATACGAGTAGGGTAGCATCGGTATTATCAATGATGAATTTATCCTTTTCGATAAATTGCCAAGGAGCTTCATAAGGACGCTTTGTCACGCTAGTCGTAAAATTGGCCTCACTTATTATATGCATGTAAGTTGCTTGTTTATGCTCATTCCAATTTTTTTCTTGCTCTAAAAATGGGGTAATAATAGAGTATTTGAGTTCGGGGTATTCTTTTTTTAATTCAAGTACTACTTGAGCAGCCCATGTTTCAACCCCTTGTTGGCCGCTAATGACGATCCATTCTAGCCCATCCTCTAAAAAAAGGCGAAGTTGATTTTCGATGGCGGTTTTAATAATAACAACGCCTGGATGCTTGTCATTGAAAATTCCAAGCTCATGTGGTCGATAGCCTGTAATATAAAGTGATTTCATATATATCCCTCCGAAAAAGTGAAAAGGGCTGTGCTGAAGTGTATCAGTACAACCCTGTTATGAAGATAGCAAGAATTTCTTTTTTCCCCTCGATCTTATCCCGCATTAAGGGACAGTAAGACGCCCATTTCAAGCTGACAAATGAAAGCTAATGCTCGGTGGGAATGAGGAATACCCCACCGATTAAAGTTTCACATTATCTGTACGAAGCAGGTTTCTTCCAAATAAGTGTTAATAAAATACCAAATACTAATATAACCGTAGCAAAGTAATATGGATAGTTAATATCAATATCAAATAGGATTCCACCTAAAATGGGTCCAAAAATATTGGCAAGACTTGTAAACATCGAGTTCATACCACCAACAAAACCTTGCTCATTGCCGGCAATTTTCGATAAATAACTCGTTACAGCTGGTCGGAATAAGTCAAAGCCAACAAATACGAAGCATGTTACGAGTAAGATTGCGAAATAAGAGCTTACTGCCGTCATTAAAAATACTAAAATCGCTGATAAAATTAATGTATAGCGAATGAGTTTAATTTCACCCCATTTTTGTGCTAAACGTTCAAATAATGCAACTTGCGCAATCGCACCGAAAATGGCACCGCCTGTAATAATAATCGCGATATCCGTTGGTGTAAAGCCAAACTTATGGTCAACGAATAAGCTAAAGAATGATTCAAACGCCGCTAAGCCGAATGATGCGACGAAAATTAAAATGAAGGCAATGAAGTACATTGGTGCAAAAATTCGCTTGAAGCCTGACTTTTGGTCTGGTGCACTTTCAACATTTTCCGCATTACGCTGTGGTTCTCTCAGTAAAATAAATGACAAAATGGCAGCTGTTGTACCAAGTGCCCCTGCAAAGTAGAATGGCACACGTGTACCAAAATCTGCTAAGAAGCCACCAATACCAGGTCCAATAATGAAGCCCGTACTAATTGCTGCACTCATATAACCAAGTGCTTTTGGTCGTGTTTCCATTGTCGTAATATCTGCAATAAACGCAGTAACGGCAGGCATAATAAATGCCGCACTAATCCCACCAAGAATACGAGAAATAAATAATACCTCAATGGTTTTCCCTAAACCGAATAAAAATTCCGAAAAACCGAAAATGAATAACCCTAAGACGATCATAATTTTTCGACCATATTTATCAACCGCTTTACCAGCAAGTGGTGAAACGATTAGCTGTGAAATCGCAAATGCAGCTGTTAAATAACCAACTGTTGTGCCGTTAATGCCTAACTCATTCATTAACGTTGGAAGTACTGGAATAACTAATCCGATCCCTAAAAAGGCGATGAATAAGTTTAAAAGCAGTAATCCTAACGTTACTTTGATTTCTTTCATAGCTGTTTTCTCCTTACTTATGTTGCTAGAAATTTCGTGTTTAACCCGCACTTTCTAACATAAACCCTATAGTTACTATAGAGTCAATGAAACAGCATTAAATTATTGTAAAAATAGTTAGGCAAGCAGTACTTTTAATTCAACGATAAATTTGTCTTCTTCATTTGGTGAATAATTAAGTGGCATAAAAATTTCATAGACGGTAGGCACAATTTGTAACTGCTCGCTCTCAATATAATTGTAGAGCTTGTCATATTGTGCTAAATACGCCTCACGCGTAAAGATAAAGGCGACACATACATAACGACCAGCTGGAATCATCTGGACATTCATATCACTTGTTAAATGTGTGATATAGCGATCGGTAAGCAGTGGCGTAAAAATATGGCTATAAAATAACGTATCTACATCATGGTACTGCTTATACGGATATATACAGCCGTAACGACTACTTAAAAAGCTGTTTTCGGTTTCTAACGTTTTAATCAGAGAACTATAGTACACATTTGGTATATCAGAAACCGTGAGTCCCTTCGTTTGGATGGCTAATATACGCGAAGCTTCCTCAAATTTAATGTACACGGTATCCATTACATCGATCGCGAGCTGTTCTTGCATTTGTTTTTTCGTTTTATAGAGCGTTTGCTGAATTTCATGTAGGCGGCTCATACGCTGTTCAATAACTTGCTCCTGCTGCTGCAAAAATGCGAGCAATTCATCAGGTGTAAACTGTTGTGCCGCTTTGATTTTATCTAGTGAGACGCCAATATATTTCAGTGACTTAATGATATCTAAATAGTAAATTTGAGAATCTTTATAATAGCGATAATTAGTTTCCGGATCGACATAAGATGGCTTAAATAAATCGATTTGGTCGTAATAGCGTAGTGTCTGAATCGAAATATTTGTCAGCTTGGCAACTTCACCGATTGAATAGTAGTTTTCTTCCATAATGTATGTACCCTCCAGTAATCGACGTAGTGTATAGCTCCACTATGGTCTTAACTTAATTCAGTGGGGGATGAGCCCCCACTGAATCAAGTTAAGCCCCGGCGGATGTCACAGATTTTTTAGAGGAGTTTTTCAAGTGAACTTGAAAACAATCTGGACGCAATTACGCCGAAGCGCAATTGATTTTAATTGTACAACTCTTGCGCTATCGATACAGACTTTTTCTTACTATAATAATGGCCAATAATTAAAATAATAAGAGCAACAGTTACAGTTCCACCTGCAAAAAGTAACGGAGCCTTAAAGGTTGCATAATACGTATCAAGACGGCCTGCGATGACAGGTCCAACAATTTGACCGAGTGCGTAAAATGTCGTTAACATCGATACTACGTAAGCGCTTTGCTGAGGGAAAAGCTGACGTGCATAGCCAGTGGACATTGTGACAAGCCCAACGAATGTAAAGCCGTATAAAAATGCCGATAAAAGTACACTCCAAGCAGTTTGAGACAATACAGGTAGTAAAATACCAATAATTTGCATTGCATAGGCAAGTGCCATCATTGAAATGGTCGAAAAGCGCGACATTAAGTGCATCCAAATTGGAGCAGATGGAATAGCCGCAATACCAACAACAACCCAACTATAGCCCGCAAAGCTACGTAACGCCTCAATATTGTAAATGATATCGACTAAAAACGTACCTGTAATGATGTAGCCAAGTCCCTCTAAACCATAAGCGATGATGAGCCACGGCATAAAGCCATACCAAATGGATGTTTGCTCACCTTTAGGGAGGGGTGCTTGGTTTGGCACAGTCAAACGTCGCCATAAAAATACCGTCGTTACCAAAAAGATTGCTGACATCATACCAAGCCCAATCCATGAGCCTTGCCATTGGACACGTACTTCAAAGAACGGTACAAGTAAACCAGAAAGCGCAATCCCAAAGCCAATACCACTAAACACATAACCACTCCAACGTGTCAGTAAATGTGTAGCTAAATAATCCATTACAATGCTAGATGTCAAAACAAAAATAAAGCCGCTTGTGAGCCCCATAATTAATCGTAATACAATCCAAATCATATAAGAATCAATGAACCCCATTAAAATAATTGATATTACATTGATTACTACATTTAATAGTAGAAAATTCTTTTTAGCGCGGTAAATAAAGGCAGCTCCAAGTGCCCCGATAAAGTAACCTACATAATTACTCGATGCAAGCCAGCCACCTTGTGCAAATGATAAATTTTCATCTATGCGCATAAATGGTAACAAAGGTGTAAGAGCAAATCGGCTAATACCCATCGCCACCACCAAAAATAAAATCCCGCCAACAATGACCCCCATATGTTGTCGATTCATGAAAATTCCCCCTTATCAAACAATCCTCTTTAACGAATTATAGCATTATTGAATTTGGTAATAATAGAAGGATTTACTGTATAAAAGAGAAAAAACCTAACTTTTCACCAAAAGTTAGGTTTCGATGTCATAAGCCAAATGAAAAAACACATGAGTGCGGTATATTTCCATGTTGCCACTTTGACCATATGAATATATGTATATTTTGAAAAGTCAGCACTTTTTGCAAAGTTCCTTGCTGGTTTAAATGCGCTTGCCATAAAATAAAGAGATGCCGTCATCGCAATATAAGTCACGATTAACCACGAACTTCCCCATGACCAACCACTAAAATGAATGAGCATCAGTCCTGTTGGTACGACATAATGCCCACCGTGTGCAACAGCACGCAAAACACCTTGTAAGGCATTTACATAGCTCAATGCTTCTGCTTCAGGTGCTTTTTTCATGCGACTTAATAATGGGAAAATAGCAAAAAGCGGACCGGTTGCGGCGACCGCACTTACGACGTGTGCAAATAATAGGAGTTTGTAAAGCAAATTCATCCCTCACTAAACAATAATTACAGTTAGTGTAACACGAATGAAAAAGGCAAGCTACGTCCCCTTAACGTAGCTTGTCTCTAAACCCTTATGAATGTGCAGGTTTGCTTTCTCCCACTTGTTGTGTTTGTTCTTTTACACGCTGTTTTTTCATTTTGTTAACATCAGAACGTAGTAATAATGAAATACCGAATGAAATTGCGATTAAAACACTGAACACATAAAATACTGGTTCGTAGCTATTCGCTGCTTCATGAATCGTTGATACAATAATTGGACCAAAAATCCCGCCTAATGACCAAGTAGTTAGTAAGTACCCGTGAATAACACCAAGTTGTTTTGTACCAAATAAATCTGACGCAAAGGCTGGTAAGTTTGAGAATCCACCACCATAGCAACTAACAACTAAGAAAATAAATAGTTGGAATAAAAGAACGTTTGTTGTGAATGGTAATGTAATGAACGCGATCAACTGAATGACAAAGAAGATAACAAATACATTTTGACGACCAAAATAATCTGAAGCTGCAGCCCAAATTAAGCGACCACCACCGTTAAATAAGCCCATTAATCCAACCATTGTTGCCGCAGCTGCGACTGAAAGACCTACGATTTCTTGTGCCATTGGTGAGGCAACTGAAATCATCATTAAACCAGAAGTTACATTAATTAAATGCATTGACCAAAGCATCCAAAACTGCTTTGTTTTTACTGCTTCACGAGCTGACATTTGCGCAATTTCTGATGTTTTTACTTTACCTGAAGCAGTTGCTTCTTCTACATCACCCGGTTTTGGTGGGGCAATATATAAGGCACCTAGCATCATTAAAATGAAGTAGCTAATCCCCAATACAAAATAGGTATTGGAAATACCAATAGAAGCCATTAAGCTAACAGCAACCGGTGCAGTAATTAACGAACCTGAACCAAATCCTAGAACAGCCATCCCTGTCGCTAAACCGCGACGATTTGGGAACCATTTTACGAGCGTTGATACTGGAGAAATATAACCAATCCCCATCCCAAGACCGCTTAATAATCCGTATGTTAGCCAATAAAGGACAACAGAGTCTGAAAGAATGGCAACTCCAGCACCAGCTTGACCAAGTCCGAATAAAACAGCCGCAACCATGGCAGCTTTGCGAGGCCCTAATTTTTCTACGATACCACCAAATAATGCCGCCGAAAATCCGGCTAATCCCATCATGATTGTGAAAGCAATTGTAATTTGTGAAGCATCCCATCCAAGCTCTGTAGCAATTGGATTTTTATACACACTGTATGCATATGCTCCTCCGATGGATAAATGAATAGAAATTGCTGATGCAGCAATTAACCAGCGATTCTTTTTCATAGAATTCCCCCTAATGCGTTTTATTTATCGTTTTGTACGATAATTTCTACCTGAAGTAGTTGTGTCAAAATGATGACTTTCCATGGCAATAACTTAACATCATTTTATTATGTTAGGCAAGTGAAATTTGTAAAATAAATTATGTCGAAAAAACATAAATATCTTTTTTGGAGAGTAAAAATTGTGCTTTACGTTGTAGATATTACTGGTTTTCCTTATGGAGAAACCCTTTAGTTTCAACGTTTATGAACATTTTTTGATAAAATAAAAATTGAGGATAAGAGTTTTTAAAATAATAATAAAAAATATAAAAAAATAAATTAAATTGTACTTAAATAATTAAAATAGCTCAGTTTTACTTATAAATTCTAAAATAACAACAAAAAAACTTCATATTTAGATACTATTGTTTTAATAATATAACAGTTACTAATACACATAGAAATAAATGCTTAATATAATTATGCATTGATAAATCAACGTTTTTAACGATAATCTACAAAAAAATAGCCATAAAAAATGAAACAGTTTTTTTAAAGGTGAAACTGTTTATAACAGTTTAAGAAAAAAGGTATTTTTGAAGTTTCGAAGAATAAATTTACTTTTTGTAGAAATTATTTTGTAGTTAGAAACAGAGGAATTGGTTAATTTTTGGGTTGTTTAACCGGATATAAATTGGTGTTTTAATGTAAACAACACTGGATTTATCTATTGAATAAATATGCTTTCGAGAAAAAGGGGGAAAGAAAAAAAAATTGACGTTTGTTAGACAGTTCTCTAAAGTCAAAATAGTAATAAGAAACGAGGTTAGTAAGATGAAACAATTAGATCCAAAACAACTAACAGAACGTGAAAATTATAAATTTTTGATTGGCTCGATTATTCCAAGACCAATTGCATTCATAACATCAATATCAGAAGGTGGCATAGTGAATGCAGCGCCATTTAGTTTTTTTAATATTGTATCGTCAAATCCCCCGATGATTTCGGTGAGTATTCAGCGTAAAGCTGGACAAATGAAGGACACAGCACGCAATATCAAACAAAACGGTCAATTTGTAGTGCATATTGTTGATACAGACAATGTTGAGCAAGTGAATGAAACGGCTGCAAGTTTGCCCCCACATGAAAGTGAAGTGGATCGTGCACAATTTACATTAGTGGAAAGTACAAAAATAGCCGTACCAGGTGTAAAAGAATCGAAAGTGCGCTTTGAATGTGAACTTGAAACGGTATTAGAGCTTGGTGGCGACGAAAATAATGCCGGCTGTGACCTTATCATCGGCAAAGTATTGTACTATCATATAGAAGATACCATTTACGAGGGCGGAAAAATTGATCCTGAGGCATTAGCAGCGATTAGCCGTTTGGCGGGCAATGACTATGCAAAAATCGGGGAGCAATTCACGATTGAGCGCCCACAGTAATTATAGGAGGCAACACCATGTTAAAAATCAAATCAATCGAACTTTTTAATATCGAATTACCATTAATAGAGCCATTTATCGTTAGTTACGGAACCTATCCAAATATGCCGTCAATTATTGTGAAAATGACGACAGAATGTGGCTTAGTTGGATGGGGCGAGTCAGTTCCAGACGAACATGTAACAGGTGAATCATTAGAAGGCACATTTGCAGTATTAAAGCATACGTTAGCGCCTGCAATGATCGGCGAAAACCCGATGAATTTTGAGCAAATTCATGCCAAAATGGATGCCTTAATTTATAGTGCTCCAGCAGCAAAGGCAGCAATTGATATTGCATGCTTTGATGTAGTCGGTAAAAAGCTAGGCGTACCGGCATATCAATTAACAGGCGGACGTTATCACGAAAAATTTCCAATTACGCACGTATTAAGTATTGGTACCCCTGAAAAAATGGCCGATGAAGCAGCTGAACGTGTAGAAATGGGCTACAGCTCATTTAAAATGAAGGTTGGCCGTGATGTGGCAAGTGATGTTGCACGTATTCAAGCAGTACGCGCGCGAGTGGGAGATGCAATTGCAATTCGTGTCGACGTGAACCAAGGCTGGGTGAATAGCTCAACAACAATGCAGGCGGTGCGTGAGCTAGAAAAATTAAATATCGACTGGCTAGAACAACCAGTGCGCGCAGATGATATTGATGGCATGGTTGAAATTAAAGCAAAAACATCCATTCCAGTGATGATTGATGAAGGCTTACGAGGCGTACGTGAAATGCGAGAAATTATTGCCAAACGTGCAGCCGATAAAGTAAACATTAAGCTAATGAAATGTGGTGGCATTTATCCAGCAATGAAATTAGCTCATATGGCAGAAATGGCTGGTATGGAATGTCAAATTGGTTCGATGGTTGAATCGTCAGTCGGTTCTGCTGCTGGATTCCATGTGGCATTTTCAAATAAATCATTCACAAGTGTTGAGCTAACAGGCCCATTAAAGTTTTCAAAAGATATCGGAAACCTTCATTATAATGTGCCATTTATCCAGTTAACAGAGCGCGCGGGTCTTGGTGTCGATGTCGATGAGGTAATTTTAGCCGAATTAACGCGTGAGCAATATGTGGTGCAGTAAATGATAGCGACAGGAAAGTTAGGACAAGCTGCATATGAAGTTCATGTATTAACGGAAGCACATATTCCACAATTAATGAAGCTACAATTCGAAGTGGTGGATGCGCTTGAGAATAAGGCCATCTTGCAGCCGCTTGTTGAAGGTGAGTTAGGTTTTATTTTACGTGGTAATGGCGTGATGATTGGGGTATTTGTCGAAGGGAAGTTAATCGCATTCCGTGCCTTACTACAGCCTGGAATGGATGACGAGCATTTGGGCTATGACATTGGCTTAACAACGGAAGCGGAGTTAAAAAAGGTGTTGTATCAGGAAATTTCAAATGTTCATCCAGATTATCGAGGGTTTGGCTTACAACGAACGATGGCGGATATCATTATGCAGCAAATTAATTTAACGAAATTTACAGTTGTCTGTGCAACCGTGATGCCAGGCAATATTGCGAGCTTAAAGGATAAATTTTCGCAAGGGATGCATGTAGCAGCCTTGAAATATAAATACGGTGGAAAATTACGCTATGTGTTTATGAAGGATTTAGTGCGTAAGGAAAATGCTCTATGGCAAGAGGAAAAGTTCGTCGAGATGGATGAAACAGTAGAGCAACAGCAATTATTAAAAGCAGGATTTGTTGGGCGATCAATGAAAAAAGATGGCGACAGCTGGCTTGTACAATACGTGAAATAATAAAGGATGTGGCGAAATTTAGTTTTTCGCCACATCCTTTATCGATTTACTAGACTCCATGTAGTGTGTCTGCTCCTTAAATATCGTTGTCATCAAAGCTGTCTAAATCGAAGAAATCATCGTTGTCTTCGAATAAGTAAGATACATCATTATCATCCGTTGTTAAGTATGTGTAGTTTGTCATATCATATCAGCTCCTTTTTATAACTATACAATAGTCAGAAAATTAAGTAAAGTCGAAAAGTGTAAAGAATTTTTTGAACGATGGTTCATGAAAACGTTTTAAATAAACGTTTTATCACATTGGTTACGGTTACATTTAGCATAAAAAATATTTTAATAAAGCGTTTTCATACATATTTTCATACATAGATTGAGTGGAATAAAATAGCGTCTCGCCACGTAAATAGAAGAAAATACAAAAGAGTTTGTATTATGGTGAAAAAACCATTTAATGAGCATTAAAGTAAGCGTGTGGGTACACCAAGTTCGTACAATTTAAAGCAGTTGCCGAAGCTAATACGCTATATTGGCTACTTTATGATTAGATGTGTGTTTTTTGCGACGATTTTAATCGTAGGTGGTATCGCCTTCGATAAATTATTCGGGAGACATTGCATATATATTTACTGGCTATATAAAATCATGATGAAAGAAAAAGCTTGCAGATAAATTTAATTACATAGATAAAAAACATGGTATAAATTTCTATTAAAGTAAAATTATCTAATAATATGAAAGAATATTCTGTTTTGTGTTAAAATATTGTTCAATAAATGAATTGTAGGGGATGGTCGCATGGAGCAACATGTTTTTGTATCTAAGTTAATTCCTCCAACACCAACTAATTACTATTTAAGAAAAGCAAATTTAATGAAAAAACTTACAGATTGGCATCAAGCAAAATGTACAATTTTGCATAGTAGCGCAGGTTACGGAAAAACATCACTTATTAGCCAGTTTATCCAAGATAGCAAGACGTCTTGTGCGTGGTATCAAATTACTTCGGATGATGATTCGATTTTCCCTTTTTTAAGGCATTTTATTTATAGTGTTCAACAAAATTTCCCGTCATTTGGAGAAAATTTAAAAGGATGGGATTTGAACATAAAATTTCATAATGTAGAAGAATTACTTCAGCTTTCAAAACAACTAGTAAATGAATTTCATAAAATTACAAAGCCGTTCATCATGGTGTTGGACGACTATCATCATGTATCGCATGTTTTTTCTATTAATTATGTAATGAATCAGTTGCTTCAGTATTTACCACGCCAACATCATTTGATAGTGGCCTCGCGTAAAATGCCTGAATGGAGTTGCTTACTTCATTTAAGAATGAACAATCAGCTCATTGAGTGCTTTGAACATGAATTTGTATTTTCCGAAGATGATGTGCAATTTTTATTCGAGACCTATTTTGAACGCAAGGTTTCGGACAAAGAATGTGAATTTGTTATGCAAATGACTGAGGGATGGGCGATGGCGGTTATGTTACTTGCATATCAAGCAAAATATAGTCCTCAAAAATTAGTAGATATTGCACAGGGGAACGTTGTGAATTTTTTTGCTTATTTATCAGCAGAAGTATTTGAAAAATTGGATGAACAATTTCAACAGGACTTGTTGAAAGTAGGCATTCACCAAGTAATCTCGCTAGAAGAATTGACCGAGTTATATGGGGCTGATTGGGTAAAGGGCTTGCAGGATAATCTGAAAAATTTAGCCTTTGTCATTCCATTAGCAGGTGGTACAAAGTATCGCTTTCATGCATTATTCCAGCATTTTTTACAGCAACGATTACAAGAACATGCCCCGGCACTTTTTGAGCAATATCATGAAGAAGCTGCAAATTATTATGCAAATCATCAGCAAGGAATACAAGCCGTTTCACATGCTGCCCAACTTAAAAATAAAACGTATTATGCAACACTCTTATTACAGTTTTCGCAACAATTTATTGAAGCAGGACAATTTGATTATTTACTTGATCGGTTAAAAGATTTGTCCCAGGATGAAAAAAACTATCAATTGCTGTTTTATGAAGGTGAGAGTCAACGTTACCGAGCGCAATATGAAAAGGCGAAAAATGCCTATATGGAGTGCTTCCACAAAGCACAGTCTGAGCAAGATCTATTATTTATGATGCGTGCCCAATTTGGCTTAGCCAATATTTATTTGGATACATTACAGCCAGTTTTTGCTGAACACCACTTACAGCAGACAATCGAATTATTAAAGCAAGTAGACGTAAGTGAGGAAGAAAGTCAGCAAATTAACAGCTATTATACGGAAAACTTGATTAATTTAGGGCGGGCAGGAGAAGCACAACGATGGAGTAATGGGCAAAATCTGAAGTTGAGCTTAAATAATATTGATGCGCGCATGTACTTACGTCAGGGGCAACTGGAACAAGCAAAGGAAATTTTACAACAACGTGTAGTGAAGCAATTTCGCTGGGAAGAGGCACATCGAACAACAGATTTATTGCTTGTACTCATTGATGTTTTAATGGGCGAAAATGAGCAAGCCTATGCCCGTATTATTGAAAGTGAGAAAGAACAATTAGTTGATATGCCATTTACACTTGCGATAACAAAGCTGAGAAAAGGTCTCGCGCTATTAAATATGGATGTGAAAGATTTGACCTTAGCAAAGCAATGTTTAGACGAAACATTAGAATTAATGGGGCAAATTCATGTGAAGCGTGTAAAAGCAGAATGCTATATGGGTCTTGTATTGTTTCATGGAGACAATGTAAATGAAGCGAAACGCCATGCCCAAATGGGTTTGAGAGAAACAGAAAAAGTGCAGGATTACTGGATGTCAGCGCTACTACTAACGGCTTTAACGAAAGTTTTAGTAGAAAACGAGCATTATGAAGAGGCGATTGAGACTGCGAAACAAGCACTTGCTTATTATACATGTAGCGAGGATAGCTATGGCCAAATGATTTGTTCATTTTGGTTAGCTGTTTGTAATGAACAATTAGGTCGACGAACACAGGCAATTCAGGATTACGAATTGTATTGGAATCTTTGCTCTGAAAAGTATCCTTACTTTATGAAAAGTCGCACTTTATTTGGTCCACAAAGGTCCTTGTTATTCATACGATTAGCGCAACGTCTAGAAAAGCAACAGGCACTTTTTGTAATGATGGCAGCAGAAAACGTTCCAAACACGCAACTACATTTAACGTTATTTGGGCCCGTATCGATTCAACGCGAGCAACAGGTGGTTCATGATAAAGAATGGAAAAGAATGAAAGCAAAAGAATTGTTTTTATATTTGTACAGTTGTCGGGATCAATTTGTTACTAAACAACAGTTATGCGAAGTGATTTGGAATTATGACGAAGAAGCAATGGTACGGGACTTTAAAGTAGTCTATAATGCTATGTTAAAAACACTAGAGCCAAATCGCTCAGCTCGCGAAGAAAGTCATTTTATTATTCGACGTCAACATCTTTATAAGCTAGATACGGCTTGGATTCAAAGTGACGTAGCATTATTTGAGTATTATATGCAAAAAGGGTTTGACGAGGCCATACCTAAAATTTCGAATGAATGGTTAAAGCTAGCGATTCGCTTTGTTGACTCTCCATTTTGCTCAGATATTGATCGAGATTGGGTGAACACTTTACGTGTTTATTACGAAGAGCAAGTAATAAAAGTAATGGAACGTTTAGCTCAAAACTATGTAAGATTACAAAGTTTTACAGAAGTAATTTACTATGCGAATCGAATGCGAACAATTGATGATGGCTATGAAGAAGCATATCGTTTGCTGATTTTAGCTCATTATTATTTAGGAAATCGGAGAGAAGCGTTAAAAATTTATGACGAATGCGTAAAAGTATTAGATGAACAATATGAGCTACCTCCAATGGAAACGACTGAGCAACTATATGACCTTATTTTAAAAATGTAAGAGCATTCCTTAAGTTACTTAAACTTAAGGAATGCTTTTTTGTAACTAATTTGTAACTAGGCATTGATAAAGTATGATAAAGCAGGAATTCATGCTGAAATTAATGCTAGGAGGGACAGTTAATGAAAAAGCATTTATGGTTAGTTTTTGCGGTATTATCTATGTTTTTATTAGTTGCGTGTAATAACGACTCAAATGAAAGCGCTTCAACGAGCACGGATTCAAGCGTACAAGGTGAAAGCGGTAAAGAAGAAGTTGTTTCAAGTGACCCAATTAAAGTAGGTGTTCTTGCTTCATTAACAGGTGCGCTTGAATCTTACGGCAAGCAAACGAAGAATGGTTTTGAACTGGGCTTAGAGTATGCAACAGAAGGCACGATGGAAGTTGAAGGGCGCAAAATTGAGGTTGTTTGGGAAGATACAGAAACAAAGCCAGAAGTAGCAGTTCAAAAAGCGACGAAGCTATTAGAGGATGATGCAGTTGATTTCTTAGTAGGTTCTTCAAGCTCAGGTGATACGTTAGCTGTTTTACCGTTAGCCGAAGAGTACGAAAAAATTATGATTGTTGAGCCAGCAGTAGCGGATAGTATTACAGGTTCAGAATTTAATCCATATATTTTCCGTACAGCACGTAACTCTTCACAAGATGCCTATGCAGCGGCAGCAGCCATTGCGGGAGAAGGCGTGAAAATTGCAACATTCGCACCGGACTATTCATTTGGTTTAGATGGGGTTTCTGCGTTCAAAACGGCAGCAGAAAAATTAGGAGCTGAAATTGTTTTAGAAGAATATGCAGACCCAGCAGCAACCGATTTCACGTCGAATTTACAAAAAATCATTGAAGCGAAACCAGATTTTTTATTTGTTGTTTGGGCAGGAGCGAACTCTCCGTGGAATCAAATTGCAGATTTAAAACTTCAAGAAAAGGGCATTAAAATTTCGACAGGTGCGCCGGATATTATCGCACTTCAGTTTATGGAGCCGTTAATTGGAATGGAAGGATTCACAGTTTATCACCACACATTACCAAATAATGATGTCAATGATTGGTTAGTAAAAGAGCATAAAGCACGCTTTAATGGCGAGGTTCCTGATTTATTTACACCAGGTGGATTCTCAGCGGCAGTTGCGATTGTTGAGGCACTGAAAAAATCAGGCGGAGATGCGGATGGGAATGCATTAATTCCGTTAATGGAAGGTATGTCATTTGAAACGCCAAAAGGCACAATGACCTTCCGTAAAGAAGATCACCAAGCATTACAACCAATGTATTCCATTAAATTAGAAAAAGTAGCAGAGTTCGATTATCCAATTCCTGTGCTTATTCGTGAGTTATCACCAGAAGAAACAGAACCACCAATTATGAATTAATCTGCTTTGTCCCTAAAAATCCGACCGAGCAAAGCTTCACTTTAAGAGAATAGATGACAGGGGTGTCATCTGTTCTTCTTAACCACCTTCAAAAGAGGAAGGTGGTTAAGAAGAACAAGAAGGAGTGAGATGATGGAACCTATTTTAAAGACAACGAATCTATCAATAAAATTCGGTGAACATAAGGCTGTAGACGGTGTGAATTTTGAAATGCCGGCTAAACATTTCAAATCGATTATTGGTCCTAATGGTGCAGGGAAGACGACCTTTTTTAACTTAATTAGTGGGGAGCTCGAACCTACAGAAGGCGATGTATTTTTAAAAGGGGCGTCATTAAAGAAAAAGTCCTCTGTTGAACGAACGCGCTTAGGGGTTGGTCGTTCTTTTCAAATTACCAATGTATTTCCTAATTTAACAGTCTTAGAAAATGTACGTTTAGCAGTACAGTCAAAACGCAAAGTTCGCTTTGATATGTTTCGTCATTTTTTACAATACAAAAATATTACAGCAGAAGCCGAGCAAATTTTACAGCAAGTGCTCTTAACGGACAAAATGCATCAAGTAGCCAATCAACTATCACATGGTGAAAAACGCAAGCTAGAAATAGGGATGTTACTAGCATTAGATACAGAGATTTTACTATTAGATGAGCCAACTGCTGGCATGTCTTTAGAGGAAGTACCTGCCATTTTAGAGGTAATTCGTTCGATTAAAGAGCGCGGAGACAAAACAATTTTATTAATTGAACACAAAATGGATATGATTATCGATTTGTCGGATTCAATTATGGTGTTATTTAATGGTACATTGCTGGCAGATGGGACACCGAAAGAAATTATGGACAATGAAACGGTGCAACAAGCGTACTTAGGAGGACTTGCGTATGAATGATATTTTAAAGCTTGGACAGGTAGAAACCTATATTTCGCAATACCATATTTTACAGGGCATTTCGTTTGAGGCGAAGGTCGGGGCGGTATCGGTACTATTAGGTAGAAATGGCGCAGGAAAAACGACAACGCTTCGTACAATTATGGGATTAACGCCAGCTGCGAAAGGTTCGGTTGTCTTTGATGGCAAGGATATTTCAAAGATGGCACCATATGAAATCGCTAATCATGGAATCGGTTATGTCCCAGAGAATCAAGGGATATTTGCAGAATTAACCGTTGAAGAAAATATGCGTGTAGCCATTCGTAAGGAAACGGAATCCGTTATGCAAAAGCAAGATTATATATTAGAACTTTTCCCAGACTTAAAAAAGTTTTGGAAAAAGCATGGAGGTAATTTATCGGGTGGTCAAAAGCAAATGCTGGCAATGGCCAGAGCATTCGTGAATGACAGCAAGCTATTACTCATCGATGAACCATCTAAGGGATTAGCGCCAATCGTTATTGAAAAAGTAATGGAAGCAATTACAGAAATGAAAAAGCACACATCGATTTTACTTGTCGAGCAAAACTTTATGATGGCAAGCCGAATCGGTGATACGTATACACTGATTGATGATGGGCGAACGGTACAATCCGGTACGATGGAAATGCTGATTGAAGACGAACAATTGAAACGTAAATATTTAGGGATTGGTTAAAGGAGGAGTTGGCAATGGAGTTAATTATAAGTTTGACAATCAATGGTTTGGCAACAGGTATGCTTATTTTCTTATTAGCAGCAGGGCTAACGCTGATCTTTGGCTTAATGGATGTATTGAACTTTGCTCATGGCGGATTATTTGTGTGGGGCGCTTATACAGGGGTTTTCGCTTATGCATGGAGTGAAAGTTTTGTAGTAGGAATTATTGCCGCCATTTTAACAGGTCTTGTACTTGGCTTTGTTACGGAAAAGCTCATTATTACCCCGGTTTATGGAAATCACGTGCAACAAATTCTCATTACATTAGGGTTTATGCTGGTGCTTCAAGAAATGATTAAGGTTGTATTTGGTCCTAATGGTGTGCCAGTAAAAGTGCCGCCTTATTTAGCGGGAAGCTGGGAAATCGGTGAATTAACGATTATTAAGTACCGTGTATTTATTATTGTTGTGGGCTTTGCTTTATTTGGTATTTTGCAATTTATTTTAAAGCGTACAAAAGTTGGGTTAATTGTACGTGCGGGTGTTATGAATAAGGAAATGACACAAGCATTAGGAATCAATATTAAGCGTGTCTTCCTACTTGTATTTATGTGTGGTGCTGCTCTTGCCGCTTTAGGGGGCATGCTGATGGCTCCTTATTCGGGTATTGTGTATGCCGAGATGGGAATGGAATACGCAATTTTAGGTTTCATTGTCGTTGTTATTGGCGGAATGGGAAGTTTTCAGGGTTCATTAATGGCAGCAATATTAGTTGGTCTTGCAGGGAGTTTTATGGCCTATTATGTACCATTTTTATCTGTTGCGGTGAACATGATTTTAATGGCAATCGTTTTAATTTTCCGTCCACAAGGCTTATTTTCGGTAGCGAAAGGGTGAGCATATGATCAAACAGCCGTCAATTTTATCAAAAACAAATTTATTTTATGCACTTGTAGTCGGGGTCATGATCGTATTACCGATAGCAATGGACTCAAGAACATTAACGATTTTATTAACGCAGTTTTGTATTTTCGCTATTTTAGCGATGAGTTATGATATTTTACTTGGCTATACAGGAATTATTTCATTTGGTCATGCGATGTTTTTCGGGGTAGGAGCTTATTCAACAGCGATCATGCTAAGTGATTTTGGCCCTACTTTGGGGAGTTTTATGGCTTCGATTGTGGTAGGTATTGTGCTTTCGAGTTTAATTAGTATTGTCAGTGGCGCTCTTACATTACGCCTAAAAAATCACTTTTATGCGATGTTTACGTTGGCGATTTCGGGTTTATTTTTAGTCGTTGCAGAGAAATGGCGTACGGTAACGAAAGGAAATGATGGATTTACATTTCGTGCACCAGAATTTTTCCGTGAGCGTTTGTACTTCTATTTATTTGTATTAATTTGTTTAGTAATCGTCTTTATTTTACTGAAACGATTCGTTTCTTCTCCATTTGGAAAGGTACTTGTAGCAATCAGAGAAAATGAACAGCGTACACGCTCTTTAGGATTTAAAACGCTCGGTTATAAAATTATTGCTTCTGTTGTAGCGGGTGCAGTAGCAAGTTTAGCTGGTTCCTTGTATGCTGTGTCATTACGTTTTGTGAATACAAGTGTAATGACGATGGATATTACGTTGGACGCACTTATGATGACGATAATCGGAGGTGTCGGAACATTAATTGGACCGATTATTGGTGCGGGTGTCATTGAATTTGCACAGCATTATTTATCAGGACTTGCAAGGGATTATCCAATTTTCGAACGATGGATTATTTTCTTCGGAATTTTATACATTTTAGCAGTGATTTTCTTCCCTCGAGGCATTGTTGGTACGGTTTATATGAAGTATCAAGAGTGGAGAGTGAAGAGAGGTCGTAAATCTGCAACTTTAAAATTTGTGGAAGAGAAGGAGTGACATCCATGATTGGAATTACGGGGATTGGTGTGCACTTACCAGAAGGGCGTATGACAGGGGAAGAAATTTCAAAACTTGCAGGTATTCCTAAAATTGTCGTTGAAACGAAGATGGGGATTATCGAAAAAGTTGTCGCTGGACCGAATGATCATCCTGTTGAAATGAGTATTAAAGCAGCACGTGATGCCATTTTCGAAGCACAAATAGATGCAAAAGAAATTGATGTCATTATTTATATTGGTGAGGAGCATAAAGAATATCCACTTTGGACAGCAGCAATAAAAATTCAAGAAGAAGTTGGTGCTGCTAATGCATGGGCATTTGATGTGCAGTTGAGATGTGGTACTGCCATCATGGCGATGAAGGTTGCTAAAAGCTTGATGCAGGCAGATGAATCAATTCGTACGGTGTTATTGGCTGGTGGTTATCGCAATCATGATTTTATAGATTATAAAAATGAGCGAACTCGTTTTATGTTTAATTTAGGTGCGGGTGCAGGTGCGATGGTTTTGCAAAGGAATGCTGGAGGTCATGAAGTACTAGAAACAGAACTCATTACAGATGGCTCTTTTTCGGAAGATGTTGTCGTACCTGTCGGGGGTACGAAACAACCATTAACGTCAGAGCATTTACAACAAGGTGAATATATTTTAGATGTGTTAGATCCTGAAGGGATGAAACTTCGATTAGAGCAAAAGTCACTAGAGAACTTTTTAAAGGTAATTCGACGTTCTTTAGAGAAAAGTGGATATAACGAGCGAGATTTGGGTTATGTGGCCATGCTGCATATGAAAAAATCTGCGCATGATTATGTCTTGGAAGAACTTGGATTAACGGGAGCTCATTCGATTTATTTATCGCATTACGGGCATATTGGTCAAATCGATCAAATACTATCACTCTATCTTGCTAGAAAAGCGGGAGCACTTCAACAAGGTAACATCGTTTCCTTAGTAAGTGCAGGTATTGGTTATGCATGGGGAGCAATTACTATAAAATGGGGGGCTTAAGTATGAATCAATTAGATAATTTACACAAGGTAGCATTGTCAAATGGTGAAACGTTATCCTATCGCAAACGTGATGGTGGCGATGAAGTGGTTGTACTAATTCATGGTAATATGACATCTTCAAAGCACTGGGATATATTGATGGAATCGCTGGATGAACGCTTTACAATTTATGCAGTTGATATGCGTGGATTTGGCGAATCGACTTACAATCAGCGTATTACGTCAATTAAAGATTTTAGTGAAGATATAAAGCTATGGGTGGATGCGTTACAGCTGAATCATTTCACAATAATTGGTTGGTCGACAGGTGGTAATGTAGCGATGCAGTTTTGTGCAGACTATCCAAATTACAGTAAAAATCTCGTGCTCTTTGCATCAGGTTCGACACGCGGTTATCCGTTTTATAGCTCAAATCCTGATGGTACACCAAACTTAAAGGACCGTTTCATGACGATTGAGCAAATTGAACAAGACCAAGTTAAAACTATTCCAATGCAACAAATGTATGATACAAAAAATCGTGACGCTTTAAAGTTTGTTTGGAATAGCGTGATTTATACGCACAATCAACCAGATGAAGCTCGCTACGAACAGTATGTAGACGATATGCTGACGCAACGTAACTTAGCGGACGTGTATCATGCATTAAATACGTTTAATATAAGTGCAGTTGACAATGAAGTAGCAAGGGGGACAAATCAAGTAAGCACCATTCAAGTTCCCACTTTAGTTTTATATGGTGACCGAGATTTTGTTGTAATCGAGGCAATGACAAATGAGATTATTGAAGATTTTGAGGGACGAGCGCAAGTGAAAAAACTACAAAACTGTGGGCATTCACCGCTAATCGATTGTTTAGATGAAACGAAAGAAATAATTGAGCAATTTATTTTATTGTAAAAGGGGTCGAAATTATGCGATTAGAAAATAAAGTAGCCATCATAACAGGCGGTGCAGGTGGAATTGGTTATGCAGCTGTGAAGCGGTTTTTAGAAGAAGGGGCAAAAGTAGCGATAGTTGATTATGATCAAGCGTTAGGTGAAAAAGTTGCAGCCGAACTAGGAGACAATGTAGCCTTTTTCGCAGTCGATGTCTCCGTTTTAGCGCAAGTTCAGGAAATGGTACAACAAGTTGTGGCGCGATTTGGTAAGATTGATATTTTAGTAAATAATGCTGGTATTACGCGTGACGCAACCCTTGTAAAAATGAACGAAGAAGACTTCGATAAAGTGATTCAAATCAACTTAAATGGAGTGTATTACTGTACGCAAGCTGTAGCACCATTTTTGATTGCACAAGGGTCAGGTAAAATTATAAGTACATCTTCGGTAAGTGGTGTTTACGGGAATTTTGGTCAAACCAACTATGCAGCAACAAAGGCCGCGATTATAGGGATGACAAAAACTTGGGCGAAGGAGCTTGGGCGTAAAGGGATTAATGTTAATGCAGTAGCACCAGGTTTTACCGCTACGCCTATGGTTGAAAAGATGCCAGAAAAGGTATTGCAGCAAATGCAAGGAATTACAAGCTTACAACGTTTAGGGAAACCTGAAGATATTGCAAATGCCTATTTATTTTTAGCATCGGAAGAATCAAATTATATTACAGGTCATGTATTGCACGTAGATGGTGGCATCATGATGTAAAAGGCGGGAAGGCTTATGCAACAACTAGATTTTTGGATTGCCAAACGAGCGCGCCAAACACCGAATAAGAAAGCTTTAATTCAAATTGAAACGGGTGAAACGTGGACATATGAACAGCTCATGCGGTACGCAAACGGTTGGAGTACATGGTTTTCTCACAATTTATTTCAAAAAGGGGATCGAATTGCGGTATTACTAGAAAATTCCATACAAAGTTTTGCTATTTTATTTGCTTGTCGAATGAGTGAGCTTATTTATGTCCCGTTGAATACAAAATTATCGAATATGGAGTTAGGCATTGTACTGGAAGATTGTACACCAGTACAAATGATTTGTGATGATGTTCATGAATTGCGAGCCAAGCGGCTTATGCCGGGCAGTACTTTTCGAGTAGAACAGTGCGAACCAGTACAAGCCTTCTCCTATGAATGGAAAGATGAGCCGACATTACCTTGGCTAATGATTTACACAGGTGGAACAACGGGGAAATCGAAAGGCGTTGTACTATCGTATGAAGCGGTAACTGCTAATGCCATTAATACGATAGTTAGCTGGGGAATAAATGACCAAGATTGTACACTAAATTATATGCCTTTATTTCATACGGGTGGGATTAATGCCTTATCATTACCGATTTTTCTTGCGGGGGGTACAGTTGTAATCGGTCAAAAATTTGATCCTGAGTGTGCTGTTCGTGCGCTTAATGACTACAAAACGACGATTTCATTATTTGTACCAACGATGTACCAATTGATGACAGATACAACTTACTTTAAGGAATCCAGTTTCCCGACCGTAAAAGTATTTTTGTCTGGTGGCGCACCATGTCCTAAAACGATTTATGAGCGTTTTAAAAAACAGGGATTGTTATTTAAAGAGGGATACGGCTTAACAGAGGCGGGACCGAATAATTTTGTCATTGATGCAGAAGTTGCTATGCTAAAAAAAGGCGCAATTGGAAAAGGAATGTTGTTTAACGACGTACAAATTATGAATGATGAGGGAGAAATATGTGCTCAAGGTGAGGTTGGGGAGCTTTGTTTAAAAGGTAGTCATGTTTTCTCAAAGTATTGGAACAACGAGGCAGAAACAAAAAAAGCATTTCAAAACGGTTGGTTAAAAACAGGTGATTTAGCAAAAGTGGACGAAGATGGCGATTTTCGTATCGTCGGCCGAAAAAAAGAAATGATTATTACCGGTGGCGAAAATGTTTATCCTCAAGAAGTTGAAGAATGTCTAATTACAGAGCAAGGCGTTGAAGAAATATCAGTTATTGGTGTGCCGAATGAAAAGTGGGGCGAGTGTGTTGTAGCATTTGTTGTAACAAAGCAGCCATCCAAACAGCTTGAACAAACATTGAAATTGGCATGTAAAGAGCGTTTAGCAAATTATAAAGTACCGAAGCAATTTTATTTTTTATCAGAACTTCCGAAAACTGTAGTTGGGAAGATTGATAAAAAGCAATTAGTCACCTACGCAAAAGATAAAAATAAAATAGAATAATTAGAAGAGAAGCGTGGATAACAAAAAACAACATTTTCAAATTCGAAAATGTTGTTTTTTGTAGTGAAGGAAACTATAAATAATTGCCTTTAAAGTTTATATAAAGTTTATATTCCGTTTTTATAATAGGAATGTAAATTAAAAGGAGGACAATTATGAATAAATTACTACAGCCGATTACGGATTGGGTATCAACGAAGCGTGGTGCTTGGATTACATTAATTATTTGGCTTATACTCATGATCGGTTTAAGTGCTGGTCCAAAGCTAGGTGACTATAAAACATCAAATTTCCAATCACTACCTGATGATTCGCAGTCAATTATCGCAGAAAATAAATTATCCGAATACTTCCCGAACGATCAAGGGACACCAGGGATTCTTGTTTTCCATAATGAAGACGGCGAAATTAATTCAAAAAGTGTAGCAGCTATTTTAAATGTAATCATTGCAGAAAATATTGAAGGTATTGATCAAATTGTAGATATATCAAAACTTCCACCACAAGCATTAGGGGGTTTCACATCAAAAGACAAATCGACAATGATTGTGCCAATGTCGCTTGAAAAAGGACTTGGTAATGCCGCTTATGAAGAAATAAATGATCATGCTTCAAAAGTAGGGAACGAGGCAGCTGAAGTAACAGGTGATACGAAATTTTACATTACAGGTCCAGCAGGGATTGCAGGTGATACGATTAAGCTGTTTGAACAAGCAGACTTTCAGTTATTATTCGCAACAATCTTTATTATTTTAATTTTATTAATCGTAATTTACCGTTCACCACTACTTGCGATTATTCCATTATTAGCAACAGTAATTGTTTACCAAGTAGCAAACCAAGCCATTGCATTAATGGGTGCAGCGGGCTTAGAAATTAACAACTCCACGACATCCATTATGAGTATTTTATTATTCGCAGCAGTAATCGATTACTCACTATTTGTATTCTCACGCTATCGTGAAGAGTTAAACCATTATGCCGATAAATACGAGGCGATGAAGTATGCAATGCGTGCAACAGGAGAGCCAGTATTCTTTGCAGGTGGTACGGTATTAGCCGCGATGTTGATTTTATTCTTCGCTGATTTCCGTGATTATCAAAACTTTGCGCCAATTTTTGGGATGGCAGTATTTATCATCATGCTTGGATCGGTAACATTAGTACCAGCATTATTTGCACTATTTGGTCGAAAAGCATTCTGGCCGAAAGTACCGAAATTTGGTGAAGTAAAAGAAGTTAAACATGGTATTTGGGGTCCAATCGCGAAGTTTGTGGTCAACAAGCCGTATGTTTCAGGTGGTTTAGTTTTAGTCTTTATGTTGATTACGTCTCTGAATGTGCTTAATCTAAAGTACGAATTTGATACGGTAAAGTCATTCCCAGAAGAATTACCTTCACGTGTTGGATACGAAATCGTCGAATCCCGCTTTGACAAAGGAGAGCTTGCGCCAACTTCATTACTTGTGGAAAGTAATGAAGCCATTACAGAAGAACAACAACAGGCTTTAACAGCAAGCTTATTAGCAGATGATACACTCGCGTCAGTACGTCCATCAGCAGTGTCTGAAGATGGTACAAAAGTGAAGTTATCACTGGCATTTGATTTAAATCCGTATTCTCCAGAAGCGATTGAAAAGCTAGAGGAAATGCGTGAAAATAGTGCCGATTATTTAAAAGAAGCAGGCATTGAAGGCGAGCTATTATTTGCTGGTACAACAGCAAAATTAGTGGATGAGCGTAACGTCAATAACGCCGACATCTACAAAATTGTTCTACTAGAAACATTATTAATTTTAGTGCTGTTATTCGTGTTAACACGCTCTTGGAAAATGCCTATTTATATGATGGCAACCATTTTAGTATCATACTTATCTGCATTAGGTTTAGGTTTATTCTTAGTTGATGTTTTATTCGGCTATGATGCAATTAGTACACGTGTACCAGTATATGCGTTCATTTTCTTAGTGGCGCTTGGTATCGACTACAACATTATTTTAATATCGCGCTTTATCGAAGAACGTAAAACGCGTACGGCGAAAGAAGCACTTGAAATTGCGATTCGCAATACAGGTGGGGTGATTTCATCAGCGGGTGTTATTTTAGCAGCAACATTTGCGGCATTAATGACAATGCCAATTGCCGATCTATTCGTATTCGGCTTCATGGTAGCAGTCGGCATTATTATCGACACCTTCCTAGTGCGCGGTATGCTATTACCGATGCTGATTTTAACATTTGAAAAAGATAAGAAATAACTGATAATAAGAAGAGGTATCGAGCAAATCGATGCCTCTTTTTAAAATATAAAAGCAGGTGAACACATGCAAATTTTAGTGGTAGATGATGATGCATTTATTCGTAAATTAATTGGCATTCATCTTAGGAAAGAAGGCTACACAGCACATTTTGCAAGTGATGGGATAGAGGCACTGATATTGCTTTCAGAACATGATTTTGATTTAGCAATCGTCGATGTGATGATGCCAAAAATGGACGGTATTCAATTGACAAAGCGTTTGACTGAGCAGGAGATACCTGTGTTGATGCTAACTGCGAAAGCAACATTAGATGATAAAGAAAAAGGTTTTTTAGCAGGAGCCGATGATTATATGATCAAACCGTTTGAACCAAAAGAACTATTGTTTCGAGTGCGTGCTATATTACGCCGCTTTCAAAAAATGGGGCGGGGCATAACAAAAATTGCTAATATGATGATTGACCGCCAAACATTTGAAGTAAATGTAGGTGAGCAGGGGTTAATGTTACCGTTAAAAGAATTTGAATTATTAAGTATTTTATGTGGCCGCCCGGATGTCGTATTTTCACGCAATCAGCTAATGGAGCAAGTGTGGGGCTACGATTATGATGGAGATGATTTTACGTTAACAACGCATATTAAGCGACTGCGTACACGTTTAGAAGAAGTAAACGCGAATGTGAAAATTCAAACGGTGCGAGGCATTGGCTATAAAATCGAGGAAATCAAATGAAAACATTGTATAAGCAATATATTGTCGTCACACTAGTGGTCATTGCAGCAAGCATTACACTGTCAATGCTGTTTCTTGGGCAAATTTATAATGCACAAATTCGTCCTGATACGGATAAGGAAAACTTTGAAGTGGCGCAAGAAGTAAAGCAAATCTTAAATGCTATGCCGGAGGAAAGCTATAATGAGTATTTCCGGTCAATTGCCAAGTTAGGATATCAAGTAACGATTGCAAACGAAGCGGGGCAAACTACACATTATGGGACAGCGTTTAAAAAAAATGATTTAAATAGAGCGATGAGTGCAATTATCGGTACAGAAAATGTGTATCATGGCATTCAAGGTTATAAGGAAACCTTTTTCTTTATGAACTATTTTGCTAATGATGTACAAAATACGATTGGTGTTTCGATTTTATTGAGTGGAGAGCCGCATGCGCTATTTATTCGTCAAGATAATGCGACGCTATTTTCAGAAATGCACTTTTTAATCGTTAGTTTTATTATTATTAGTGCCATTATTATTTTGGGAACGATGATTTTTTTAGCCCGTCAGCTTGTGCTAACATTAAAGCAATTACAGCACGCAACTGAACAAATCGCGCAGGAAAATTATGATATCCAGTTAAATATCGCGCGTGATGATGAGCTAGGCATGCTTGCAACGCAGTTTCAAAAAATGGCAAAGCGCCTAGCGGAAAATGACCAAACGAAAAAGGACTTTATCAATAATGTGTCGCATGATTTTCAGTCACCACTTTTAAACATTCAAGGCTATGCCAATGTGTTAAAAGACTCGGATAATACGGAAGAGGAACAGATTCAATATTTAGAAATTATTGAGCAGGAAACGAAACGATTATCAGCGCTGACAAAACAGCTACTATTATTAAGCTCGCTTGATCAAAAAAACTTACCGATTGATAAAAAGCATTTCGCGCTTGATCAGCAGTTGAAAGAACGTTTATTTTCAAAGCGCTGGAAGCTAGATGACCGCCAAATGGAGCTTATTTATGAGTTGGAGCCAGTTGAAATTTATGCGGATGAACATTTATTTGAGCAGGTGTGGGACAATTTATTGTCAAATGCGATTCGTTATAGTGAGGAGCGCGGCAAAATTATTGTGACATGTAGTAAAAAAGAGGACACTGTGCAAGTAGTCATTCATGATTATGGCATTGGCATTCCAGAAGAAGCATTGGAAAAGGTTAAGGAACGTTTTTACCGAGTAGATCGCTCACGCTCGAATCAAAGCAGTGGGTTGGGTCTCGCGATTGTGACAGAAATTGTGAAGCGCCATGAAGGGGAATTATTAATTGAAAGTGAGCTTGGTAAAGGAACGAAGGTAACGATACGTTTATCATGACAAGTAGTGGCATTGGGTCTGTCCAAAAAGTGAATACTTTTTGGACAGTGTCTGCTAGTAATACGGATCTGATGCTAAAAACGTCACTTACTGTAAAAACGAATTCATGACCAATATCGTGCTGGGCTCAATCTCAGGCGCAAAGATACCGTCTAAAAATGAACTTTTCAGACGGTTTTTTTTTATGCCATTTTAGCTTCTGCTAATGTTGGTAACGCTTCGATTGCTCCGACTTTTTCGCATACTTTTGCGCCAACACGATTTGCAAATTCGATAATCGATACCCATTCAGCTTGCGAGATTTCTGTCGTGTCACGCAGAGCTAGCTCATACAATACCGCGCCAACAAACGCATCGCCAGCTCCGGTTGCATCGATTGCATTTACTGAAATGGAAGGAACGACTATAATCGCACCATTTTTAATGTAAATTGTACCCGCTGCCCCTTGTGTAATGGCAATTGCTTTATCTTCGAATTGAGTAGCCCAATTTAACGCTTCCTTAAAATTTTCCGTATGCGCGAATAATAGAAGTTCCTCGCTACTCATTTTAATAAAATGCGCGGCGTCGATAAAAGGCGCACATTTTTCGATAAATCGCTCAGTGTCACCTTTCCATAAATTTGCGCGGTAATTCGGATCAAATGAAATAAAATGATTTTGCATAATTAATGTTTGCATCAACTGCTCGTATGTTTTACTAAATGGGTCACTAAGCAGTGCGGTTGCAGAGCCGAAATGAATAATATCCATGGCCATTAACTTTTGTAAATGTAAGTCTTCAATGCGTAGCAGCTCGTCAGCACCACGATTAAAAATAAAGTCGCGCTCGCCGCCCATTTCACGGGATACAAAAGCGAGTGTTGTTGGTGCAGACGGATCTAAAATGAGTTGTTCTGTACAGACGCCGGCATTTTGCAGTGTTTGCTGTAAAAAGTGGCCAAAAGCATCATCGCCAACTTTACCGCAAAAGTAAGCGTTACCACCAAATTTGGCAATCGCTGCTGCGACGTTTGCTGGAGCGCCACCAGCTTGTTTTTCGAAAGTCGTTGCTTCTATAAGAGACTGTTGGATTTCAGTCGTAAAAAAATCAATTAGTAATTCACCAATGCAAAGAATTTTCTTCAAAAGAGAGTCCTCCTAAATTCTATATCTCCTTAATTTTGGCATAAAGTAGACTGAAAATAAAATAAATGCACTGAATAACGAATAAATTTAGAGTTAGGATTTAATATATACGAAAATCCAATAACAAAAAAACGTGAGTTATGGAGATTCTCACGTTTGTCTTAAAAGTATACTTATTAATCGTTTAAAGGCCTAAACATATAAAAAACAATAGCTATTTTCAGAAAAGATTATTATTTTTATTAAATTATGGGGTAATTTTATAGAGAATAAATGTGAAATTTATTTGAAAATAGACTATCGTATTCTATCTATTTGTAATTTGAAATGTTAACTTACCAAATCATATCTGTTAAGATGAATAATAGGGTTGGGCAAAGTAAACAGCCTAAGCCTGTGTAGAAAGTAGCTGTAACGGCTCCATACGGCACCAATCGTACATCCGTTGCAGCTAACCCACCTGTAACACCCGAAGTAGTGCCCATTAATCCACCGTAAACCATTGCAGATAATGGATTGTTAAGTCCAATAAACTTTGCGATAAATGGAGTTCCTACCATTACTAATACTGACTTTACTAATCCTGCTGCAATACTAATTGCAATAACTTCTGAGCTGGCATTTAACGCAGCCCCTGTTACTGGACCTACAATATAAGTAACTGTACCAGCCCCAATTGTGGCAATACTTACTGCATCTGTGTATCCAAAAATGAGTGCAAAAATAGCACCGACTACAAATGATAATGCTACACCGATAAAGAGTGAAGATACTCCACGGATTCCTGCCTTTTTAATTTCGTCAAAATTCGCTCCGAATGAAGTTGCTACAATTGCAAAATCACGAAACATACTACCGCCCAGGAAACCAATTCCAGCGAATAATGAAATGTCAGCTAAACCTTTTGTTCCTCCACTGTAAACTCCTCCGAAATAAGCCAATACTAAACCAAGAACGATCGCAATAGCTGAGCCATGAATGAGCCCCTTAGTCAATTTATTTGAAATCAAGTATGCGACATACATCGTAATACCGACAATGACAAATCCAGTGATTAAACCGTTAGATTCTAACGCAGTTTTAATAGCTTCCCACATATTAGTTTACCTCCCCTGCTGGATGATTTTTATTGAACTCAATGGCAGATTCTTTTGCATTTTTTCCACTTAACAATGGAACACATAACCAACTAATAAGAACTACTGCGATTCCTGCAATGATTGCAAGAGGACCACCAGTTAGTGCACCCAATACATTCTGGCTCGATGCCATTGCTATAACGATCGGGATATACATTGCATTCCAGAAAGCTAAGCCACTTTCAGCAGGTTTACTGATTTTCCCGTTCTTTTGCAATTTATCAACGACTAAGATTAATAGCAACATCGCAATACCTACACCACCAACATTTGAATCAATCCCCATTAAAGCGCCGATTAATTCACCACAAAACATTCCAAATAAGTAACACCCAGCTAAAATAGCGACACCATATATAACCATACTTACACCCCTTTTATTGTTTTGAACAGTCGACTGTATTCTGAATATAGAATAAACAATAATATTTACATAATCAAGAAAAATATTATTTTTTTAAGAGAAATAAAGAATATACGATTGAAATTTGCGTTTTAACGATATAATATATATTGTATACAGTCGACTGTGTTCAGTTAGAAGGAGAAGGTTTAGTTGAATTATTTTGAAAGAGCATTAGACAATGCCTTATCGATTAGAATTGCAAATAACTTGTTGGAACAAGTATTGAATGGTGAATTAAGAACAGGAGATCAAGTAGTTGAATCGATATATGCAGAACAGTTTGAAACGAGCCGATCACCTGTAAGAGAAGCAATTTACTTATTAGCTACAGAAGGAATTATAGAACGTGTTCCCCGAAAAGGGGCATTTATTAAAGGCTACTCATTAGAAGATATGAAAGATTTGTTGGATGTGCGAAATCATTTGGAAATGCTGGCAGCCGAACGTTTAGATAATCCTAGTAAAGAAAAAGCCACTTTAAAAGAAATGAAAGCCGTCTTAACTAAAATGACGAAAACGAAAAGCTATACAGAATATACGCACTTTAACTATCAATTTCACTTTCTAATATTCAAATTAAGTAATAGTCCCGTGCTGATTGATATGTACAGTAAAATAGCGCTGCCATTACTTCGAATTCAAGTAATCCATTTTTCCAATAACGAAATTATTGAGAAATCGATTATAGAGCATACAAAAATCTATGAATGCTTAAAGTATGATGACCTGGATCAGCTAAAATCCATTTTAAGAAAGCATACAGAGGATGTTATTTTCAGTGTTCGGAATAAGCAATTATAAAGTAAAGGGCGGGGGAGTTAACGATGAAACAGGCATGGCTTTTTCCAGGGCAAGGTTCGCAATATGGCGGGTTTTTAGAGTCACTTCCAATTCACCCTACTATTAAAGAAACTTTGGATGAAGCTTCGGATGTTTTAAATACAGAAATTAAGCTGCTCGCAACAGCTGAGAGATTAAAGAGTACAAAAAATGTCCAACTTACAATGTTGACAGCCGGTGTTGCAACAGCCCGCGCCTTTCTGAATGAAGGTGCAAAACCAGATTATTTAGCGGGTCATTCAGTAGGAGCGTTTGCCGCTGCGGTAACGAGTGGGGTACTTACATTTAAAGATGCTCTGCATTTAGTTTCACTTCGTGGTGAACTGATGGAATCTTTACAGGATGAGGCTTATGGAATGGCAGTTGTTGTGGGACTACCTGAGTCAACTCTTAAAGAAATTACTCAGAAATTCCATACGGATCAAAAACCGGTCTATTTATCGAATCGCAATGCACCGCAGCAACTGACTTTATCGGGGCATAAGGAAGCAATGCAACATGTGTTGGACTACGTAGCGGGAAAAGGGGCAAGTTCAGCAAAGATGTTGAATGTTTCCACACCATCACATTGTCCATTGTTTTTACCCGTTCAGGATAGATTGGCAAAGGAATTGGAGAACATAACGCTTCAAAGACCGAAATTTTCGCTAATCGCAAATCGAAATGCCCGGGTACTTCGCCAGCCTTCGGGTATCGTTCAGGATTTGGCTGAAAGTATTGCTTTACCTGTCAGGTGGCATGATGCAACTTCAGTTTTATTTGAAAATGGAGTTCGTCAATTTATCGAAATGTCGCCAGGGGATGTGTTAAAAAAACTTGCCAAAAATGCGTTTCCAGAGGCGGATAGTTATAGTGTGGAAAAGAATGGGTTTAATGATTGTCTATATTTAGCAAAAAATGAAGGGGTGTAAATATGGTATTAATTCAGCAGCAGCGATCTTGGTCGACAAGATTGGAAGGTAAGAAAAAAAGGTTGGAGGAAGTGGCACATCTAGTAAGCGGTGTAACGATTCCTACAGAGAAAATTGTAGATGTGCTTGAGTTGCTTATTAAACCGGGAGATCGGGTTGTTCTTGAAGGAAACAATCAAAAGCAGGCATCGTTTTTATCTCAAGCTCTCGTAAAGGTCGATCCAGATCGTGTACATGATTTACATATGATTATGTCCAGTGTGTCTCGACCGGAACATTTAGATATTTTTGAAGAAGGTATTGCTAAGAAAATCGACTTAAGTTTTGCTGGACCGCAAAGTTTACGCATTGCACAAATGATTGAAGATGGCCGATTAATTTTAGGTGACTTGCACACTTATGTTGAGCTTTATGGAAGATTATTTATCGATTTAATTCCGAATATAGCGCTAGTTGCAGCTGATAAAGCAGACCGCTTCGGAAATTTATATACGGGTCCAAATACTGAGGAAACACCAACAATTGTAGAAGCTGCAGCCTTCCGTGATGGTATTGTAATTGCTCAAGTAAATGAAATAGTAGATGAATTGCCGCGTGTCGATATTCCAGGTTCGTGGGTTGATTTTATAGTTGAGGCTGATGAACCATATGAGCTGGAGCCGCTATTTACACGTGACCCGCGCCATATTACAGATATTCAGATTTTACAAGCGATGATGTGTATTCGTGGGATTTATGAAAAGCATGGTGTTCAATCTTTAAATCATGGAATTGGTTTTAATACGGCTGCAATCGAGCTGCTATTACCTTCGTATGGTGAACAGTTAGGCTTGAAGGGGAAAATATGTAAAAACTGGGTTCTTAATCCCCATCCGACATTAATTCCGGCGATTGAAACCGGTTGGGTAGAAAGTGTTCACTGTTTTGGCGGCGAACTAGGGATGGAAAAATATGTTCAGGCACGTCGTGATATTTTCTTTACAGGTAAAGATGGCAGTCTTCGTTCAAATCGGACATTGGCACAGCTTGCAGGTCAGTATGCGGTCGATTTATTTATCGGATCGACGTTGCAAATGGATTCATACGGCAATTCTTCGACAGTAACAAAAGGGCGCGTCGCAGGTTATGGTGGTGCACCAAATATGGGACATGATCCGGGTGGACGCCGTCACTCAACGGAAGCTTGGTATAACATGATGACGAGTCAGGATGAATTGGCTCGCGGGAAAAAGCTTGTTGTACAAGTTGCTGAAACATTCCAAGATGCCAACACACCAGTCTTTGTTGAACGCTTAGATGCTATTGATGTAAAGAAACAAGCGAATTTAGCAGTTGCCCCGGTCATGATTTATGCAGAAGATGTTACGCATGTTGTGACAGAAGAAGGGATTGCTTACCTTTATAAAACAGACAGTCCGGCAGAACGGCGAGAAATGATCGCTTCGATTGCGGGTGTGACACCTTTAGGGATGGAAAATGATGTGAAGCGAACAAAATTACTGCGCGAGCGTGGTTTAGTGGCAATGCCTGAAGACTTAAATATTTTACGCGGTGAAGCGAATCGTTCATTGTTAGCAGCAAAAAATATTGATGAGCTTGTCCAATGGTCAGGCGGATTATACGAGCCACCATCGAAATTCAAAAGTTGGTAAGGAGCTGAAGGAATGAAACAGCATTTAATTTGTAAACGGATTGCTGATGAGGCTGTTGCAGCATTAATTGAAGAAGTTCAATTAACACCAAAGCCAGGTTTAGTAGATACAGAAAATAATGGTGCACATAATGATTTATCTATATCAAAAATGCAGAATTCAGCACATTCATTGCACAACACGTTTTATCAAATGGCAATGCTGAGTTTCAACCGACAACCAACAGTCGAAATAAGAGAACAATTTGGTGCAATCGGACGTAATGGTGAAAAGGAAATGTTTGCGGTTACTGAAAATAGTAACACGCATAAAGGGGCCATCTGGTCGATCGGATTACTCTGTTCCGCAATTGCGAGAAGACAGGGCGAGGTGCTATTTCCGCAAGTATTTACCGATGCTGCGGAACTGGCTAATCTTCCAGATCAATATATTCCAAAGTCCAAAACGAATGGTAGCAAAGTTAAAGAGAACTATGGAATTCCGGGTGCTAGAGAAGAAGCACAGCAGGCATTTCCACATATTCAAAAGTATAGTTTGCCAACATTTTTACAAGCAGCTCAAATTATGTCGTTAAGAGAAGCTAAGCTTTCTGCACTACTTGTGTTGATTGTAAATTTAAATGATACATGTTTACTTCACCGTGGTGGTTTAGATGGATTGATGTTTGCTAAGCGAGAAGCAAAGAAACTGCTTTCAAACTTTTCAATTTCAAATTTAAAAAAGCTTGATGATATGTACATTAAGCGTTGGTTATCTCCAGGTGGCTCGGCTGATTTGTTGGCAGCTACATTATTTGTAATTAATATATCAGGCATAATGAAAAGGGGTGTACAGCATGGAAAAGTTGAATTACACGTTTCAAGCAAGTCGTTCGATTACTAAACAAGCACATATCGGAGTTGTAGGCTCGGGGGACTTAGAAATTTTGATTCAGCCAATTGAAGGCTCAGAAACTAAAGTAGAGGTTCGTACAGGAATTTCAGGTTATTCTGAAACATGGCAAAAAGTGATTGAACGTTTTATTTCACAACAAGATATTTTGGCTTTAATTAAAATTAATGATTTTGGTGCAACACCAGGTGTCGTATCTATTCGACTTGCACAAGCAGCGGAGGTGGTTTTCGGTGAATAATTCCATTACGTTACCAGTAAGTATAGTAGAAAGTAAGGCGAGAGAACGTGCATTATTACTTTTAGATGAAGGAACAGCTCATGAAATATTAGGCCCATTTGATTTTTTTGAATCGCCTCATCTAGAAGCGCAAAATATTGTTCCGCAAAGTGATGATGGTATGGTTATAATGCAGGGCGTAATTCGAGGTCGCCGTGCACTAGTTATTTCAATTGAAGGTAGTTTCCAAGGTGGGGGGATAGGAGAAGTTTCCGGTGCAAAATTTGCAGGAGCTTTAGAGCGTGCATTTGCCTCGTGTGAAGCAGGGGAGCTAATTTATCCAGTAATTATTTATGATACAGGTGGAGTCCGTTTACAAGAAGCGAATTATGGGTTGCTTTCGATCGCTGAAATCAGCTCAGCAATCGTTGCGTTAAAAAAATATGTACCAGTAATCGGTATTATTCCTGGTAAAGTCGGTTCATTTGGAGGGATGTCATTAACGGCTGGACTTTGTTCGGCATTAATTATGACACGAGAAGGGCGACTTGGTATGAATGGTCCTGAAGTAGTCGAGCAAGAAGCTGGTATTCAAGAGCTAAATGCAAAGCAAAAGCCGTTCATTTGGAAAATGATTGGTGGTTCAATGCGATACAATGCAAAATTAGTAGATGCTGTAATAGAGGATGATGTCGTTAATTATTTAGACGCGTTAGAAGACTTATGGGCAAATAACAGCTTCAAACAAAGAACAACGGAGTACGATGCATTTTTGAATATGCTGAATCATTTGCAGTTTGAGCAAAAGATCAGCACTGATGAAGCACAGGAGATTTTAAGTAATCGATCTGAATTAGCGAATGCTGAAGCAACGATTGCAGATGGGAAAAGCAAGAGCAGAGGCCGTAAATGGTTTGATGCAATTACAAATAACGCACAATCGATTTCAGAGACACCGTCTGTTTTAGTGGCTGATGCCCTTTTAAATGGAGAGAAAGCCCGATTTATTGCAGTAGTACCAAACAGTGAAAGTAAATTTTATCGTGCTCGTAATGGTGAATTTGGTTTGCAAGAAGCTTGGACGGTTGCAAAATATGTACGTCAAGCAATCGAAGAAGATAAGGATTCAACTAACAAAAGACTAATCGTTCCAATCGTGGATGTTCCTGGACAAGCATTTGGCTATCATGAGGAATTATTCGGAATTTACTTAGCTTGTGCAGCAAGTGTAGAGGCATATGCAGTTGCTCGTCAAAGTGGTCATCCAATCGTTTCATGTATCGTAGGTAAAGCTATTTCAGGAGCATTTTTGGCACATGGAATGCAAGGGAACCGTATTATTTCGTTAGATGATCCAGAAGTTCAAGTGCATGTAATGTCAAAGAAATCAGCCGCACTTGTTACAATGCGTACTGTTGAAGAATTAGATGAATTTGCGAAGTCTGTTCCATCAATGGCGTATGATGTTCGCTCATTCCAAACGCTTGGAGCATTACAAGATTTAATTAGTGGTATTAATGCGGACGAACCATCTGAGGAGCAAATTCAACAAGTAATCAATTGTATTGCATCAGCAAAAGAAAGTATTATTCAGTCAGGAGATATAACGTTAGCGAATCGAATTCAATCAAAAATAGCGATTGAAAATGGTCGTAAGGCATCGATTGCTGTACGTGAAAAAATCGTACAACAATGGAACTAGCTGTACATGATTTAGTTTATCTAAATTCAATAGAAGAAATTGAGTTTTTTGGTGATCTTCCTGATTGGATGAACGAAGATGAAATGGCTCAAGGCATTGCTGTTGTTAGGCGTATGAAAGTAATGAAAGGAAAAGTTGCTATCGGATTTCGCGGAGACAATCGATCTAAGCGATTTGCAGCGATTACATCTATTTCTAATATTAAGCGTGAAATTCGGCCATTTGATATCCTGAAAAAAACATATCCAGCATCTCATAAACAATCACTTCAATATATTGCAGAAGTATTAGATGGTTTTAAGTGGGGAATTGGGGGAAGTGTTGGTTTTTCGATGGCCACAGGGATTAATGTTTGCCATGAAAACAGTGATATTGATATTATTATATACTGCGAAAAGTTAAATGAGCTAGATCAATTGATGCCAATTTTTTCGGAATTACAGAAAAGTATTCACCGTGTTGATGTTCAAATAGAGATATTAGACGTCGGTGCTGTAATGTTGGCGGATTATTTAGAACACCACTCATTTATTTTAAGAACTAGTACAGGTCCCGTTTTGCTGAAAAAAGATTTATTGAAATTTAAAGAATAGCCAATGCCATAAAATAATATCGTCTTCCTCATTAAATAACAAAAGATTATTTAATGGGGAATTTTTTGATTTAGAAAAATCAAAACCCCTCATCAAAAATAATGAGGGGAGAAAATTGAGTTAATAGCAGCCACATTACCGTACTTTGTACCCTGAGACATTAAATGTTCGATAACTTTTTTATTTCGTCTGCAATATACTTAGAAGGATAATAAAGTTGTTTAATTCTTATTGAACTATAGCACCCCGTTGTTTAAGTGCATTTATTCACAAACTTATACTTCTTGTCATTGTGGAGGGTGTTAGAGATATACGAAGTTCTACAAACTGACTGTATTTTTTAGTTTAAGAACCTTTTTATACTTTATATAGCAAGCTATTCTCCAAGGAAATAAATAGCCAATAACAAGTAAGAAAATTAGCATATTAAGTGTACCTGGTTCAATAGTAGAAATATGTTGTCGAAAATAATAACGTAAAGCAATCATAATGGCGAAAGTAATTATAAAAGCAGGACTCTTCTTAGCATAAATTAAACCATCATTTCGTATTTCATAATCTGACCATAAAATAAGAGGAATAGAAAAACCCACTCCTAAAAAAATTGCCATAGATAATTGAAGGTATGTGACGTGCCCAGAAGCGTTTAGAAAAAATGAAAATCCTGGTGTTAAAAATAGAAGAGGAAGAATTAATCGCCCGCCTCTTCCTTTGGTTGGTTTGTACATAGAACGGATTCTACGAACTAAAATGAACATTCCGAAAATTAGAAACATAGAAGTAGCTGGTATTGCAGTTTGCATAAAAACCTCCCTGAATTATGATTTAATATATATATTATTGCACAAAATTCAATAAAAACCACTTTTTTCCTTATTTAACTAAAATGCCCCGTTAACCCCAACGCCACTTTCAAATGAAAAAAGCATCTTAACCATTTTGGTTAAGATGCCGTGCAATCCTTGATATAAAGCTACTTATGTAAGCAGCCACATTGCCGTAGTTATTATAGAAAGTTTTAAACCACCACTCCTCAAAGTGGGTGTTCGCAAATGCTATCCTGTCTATCCCAGAGTCAAAAGAGTCCGGGCACGCCATTCCAACATCGATGTAAAACTCCCTGTATAAGTATAAAGGTTAAAACTTAATATTCGTACGTACAACGTAGCCTTATTGTTATCATATAGTATCATTTTGTGCATTGCAATAAAGTATGTTTTCGAAAAAAAGTCAAATAATTTGAATGGCCTTATTGTATATCATCTAAAGTAATTTTTGCATTTGCTTGAAAATGTAGGCTATATCTACGTTCATAATAAATGGGTGCATAGCCTTCTTTTTTACCGTCACGGTTGTCGAATTTTTCGTCCATGTAGACAAATACAGAGTCGTAACGAATGCCGTCTGCGTTGAGTGCTTTTTGAATATCCTGAACATGATTAAAAAACGTCTCTTTCGATTCGCCTTTATACAAAGGAAATTCAATTGTTATCGAAGGGGCAACAGGGACATCAACAGTTGGTGACCAACCGGCTTGTGAAAATTGTTTTGGAACATCGATGTTGTAACTTGTACCGCCAACAGGAATATCAGCTAATAGATTTTTTACATATTGCGAACCTTGCTCACTCCAAAGGGTTGAAATTACTTCATCTTTCGAGTCATAATGCAATGTTTTTGTTTGAATAGCTGTCGGGATGAGCTTTGGCCCTACCTCAAATGTATACGTCCAATTCGTTTGTGCTTCGTAAAAAGTTACGTCAAATGTATAGGTATCTAATTTAAAATCGTAAAAGCCTTTATCAAATTGATAGTTTATATCGGTGTATTCCTCCGCTAAATAGCTTTTCAACGTGGACTTGGCGATTTGCTTTGACAGAAAATTACCATTAAATTCATTGTAACCAAAAAGTACAAAGCCTGTAATGATGAGTGCAGGAATAATAAAAAGCCATTTTTTCATGTGGCATCCTCCTTTTTAAATGCTTGAATAAGTAGTTTTACAACAATTATTCCAAGTAGCGTAAAGAGTGTATGAATGAATGCTGTTAAGATACCACCCAAAACGGTACTCGTAATTAATGACAGCGTAGAGGAATAATGCGTGATTTGCTCCACATACCATTTCGAATAGGTGCCATAGGAACTAATTGTTGCATAAATGGACCAAATAAAAATTGGAAGAAATGCGAGTAACAATGTGAGCAGCGCCTGACGATAAAAGTAAAATGTAATAGCCCCTAAAATGAAATAAGACAAAATAAAGGCAAAGCTTTCGTTTAATAATGACGTATTCATTGCAAAAACAAAGGAAAGCACAACGAATAAAAGCTGATAAATCGTGAGCTTCAATTGGACATGCTGCATCATTGTGGTAGCAGATTTTTTTGGCGGTGTCAGTTGTGGCAATGCTTCCATCACGTTAGAAGTGAGTTTTTGGCATTTGGTGCAGCTCGACAAATGTTGCTCAATCCATTCTTTCGTTTCAGGCTGCACGAGATTTTCTTCATATAAAGGCAATAAATCCTCAACGAATTTACATGCGTTCATGATTTTTCCTCCTCTCGCTGTAACTTTAATTTTTGTCGATGAAAATTGACGCGTACATAGTTTTCACTTAGCTCCAACAAATCACCTATTTCTTTAAAACTTAGTTCACCAAGAATTCGAAGCAACACAATTTCTTTCAATGGTGGTTCTAGTTGCTCGATTTTTACTAGTAGCCGTTTTGCTTCGTCTTTTAGCTCGATTAATTGCTCTGTCGTAAAAAAGGGCAACGTTGGCTGTGCTTCAATTTTCGTTAATAAGTTTTCTTCATAGTGCTTTTTGCGATAGTGCTTTTTTAATAAATTGTTGGCGATTTTGAATAACCATGTCGAAAGGGTAGCCTCTCCACGATATGTATGAATGGACTTTGTTGCTTCGTAAAAAACATCCTGAGTTAAATCTTCAGAGATGGCTGAGTTGGAGGTTTTTATGAAAAAGTAAGCGTACAGTTTTGGTTGAAGTTCTGTATAAATTTTCGCTAACGCATTCACTCAGTTCACCTCTCAAAATGTTCTTCACTAGTATAGTACCTTCAACGTAGGATTCGTTACAAAAAAAGTCAAAATAAAAAAGCCTTCCTGCCGTTTCGGAAGCCTTTGTCGTTAATCTGTATGTTGTTTTAAGATGTTTTCTGTTAGCTTTGCAATATCTATAATTGTTTTTTCGGCGACTGCATCCGCTAAAATTTCGTTGCGGAAGTATTGTACGCTTGTCGGTAAATTAATTAGTAGCAGCTTGGATAATGCTACTTGGTACATATGAACAAATTCTTTGTCTGTATTGCCACGCTTTAATTCAGCGAAGGATTCGTAAAACTGATCGAGCTTATCAGCAAATTCGAGTAAACGGCCTTCGATCGTGCCATCCTTGCCTTCTTTCATACGCTCAAAGAAAATGTCTTGTAAGTCTTCAGGAATTTCTTCAATAATGAATTTCTCCATCATCTTTTCTTCAACATGAGAAAGCATTTGCTTTAATTCAACGCTTGCATGTTTGACCGGCGTTTTAATATCGCCAATGAACACTTCGGCAAAATCGTGGTTAATTGTTTTTTCGTATAATGACTTCCAATCAATGTTGTTGCCTGCACGTTCCTCAAGTGTCGCGAAAAACATCGCATATTGTGAAACTTTCCAAGAATGAGCTGCTACGTTATGTTCTTCAAACTTAAAGCGTCCCGGACAGCGAATAATGCGCTCAAGGTCGTTTAAACTTGTAAAAAATGTGTGGATTCCGATATTTATCACTCCTTAGTTTGTTTATCTTTATTTTACTACTTGTTATACCCGAAAAACGAATTTTTAAAAGTTCTTAAAAAAACTTTAACAATCTATTTACAAAGAGAATTCCAGTCAGAATTCCAATCACAATAGAAGTAACCTCCTTAAGAAGATTATTGCTATTTGAGACGAGCACTGTCCAAAAGGAAGTACTTCTGGACAGCCTCTCCTATGAAGCTTAAACTTGGACGTCAATTACCTGTCCCTTGTAAGGGTGGGATGCAGGTGCAGCTTGTTGCTGAGGAATATCTTCCATCATTTCAATGACACCGGCTGCACCAGTAGTCATGGCTTTGTCTAAAATGCTCATTTGCAAAGTTTGTTGTAGTGACGCAAGTTGAGAAGTCATCATCATATTAATATCCATTATTATCCCCTCCTTTTTCTTTTTATCGACACATTCATTGAAAAATCGAACGCTTCTTGATGCATTTGTCATGTAATGGCAAATAAATTGCCAAATTTTATCGGAAAATGCCATTATTGACGGTTAAAATGCAGAAAACTTGCTAATGATGATAGTAAAAATGTGATATTTATCCATTGATGTTGCCATGTTTTTGTAATGCGCAGTTAACTTGCCTTTGTTGTTGATGCAAGTTAAAGCCATGGCGGTTCTCACAGGTTTTTGAAGAAGCAATTCATTTCAAGCTAACTCAAAAAATCTGGTTAAGGGTTAGTCAAGGCGTATTTGATAAGGGTGTCGAATTTACTTACAAGAAATTGGAGGAACAGTAAATTGAAGAATAAAAAGATGATTGCATTAACTTTAGCTGGAGCGTTAACCTTCTGGGGATTTGTCGTGAAAGGAGCTTCTGCGGAACCATATATAATTCAATCGGGTGATACACTGTATTCGATTAGTCAGCAATTCAATACAACCATTGCATCGATAATGGAAGTTAATCATTTAAAGAGTGATTTAATATATGCTGATGACACGATAGAAGTTGGCTTGGACACGGAGTTATACCTTATAGAACCAGGTGATACATTGTTTCGAATAGCTGCAGACCACAATGTATCTGTCGAACAGTTGCAAGAATGGAATGGCCTAAGTTCAGATTTAATTTATGCAGGGGATACAATTTCAGTTTCAGGTTCAACGGATGAGGTCCTCGCAGTAATAGCGGATCAATCAAGTGATGCGGATTCAAATGCAACAGAAACAGATTCATCTGAGCACGTTGAAACAATACAAGAAACATCTGCGCCAACATCAAATGTCGAACGGACAATGACAGTTGAAGCGACTGCCTATACAGCTTATTGTGATGGCTGCTCAGGTACAACAGCGAACGGTACAAATTTACGTGCTAACCCAAATTTAAAAGTAATCGCAGTTGATCCACGTATCATTCCATTAGGTACAAAAGTATGGGTTGAAGGCTACGGGGAAGCAGTAGCAGCGGATACAGGTGGTGCGATCAAAGGCAATAAAATCGACGTGTTTATTCCAAATTTAGATGGTGCTTATGAATGGGGTCGCCGTACAGTAACAATCAAAATTTTAGACTAATAATTAGTGGACATGTACATTGAATGAAAAAACATGTTCATAACAATTAAGAAGTGTCGTTTTCTAATTTGGAAACGGCATTTTTTTATGGACTCGATGTGCATAACTTTTTACTAATTTGAAATACTAATGCAAAAGGAGTGACGATATGCGGAAAGTATGGATTATTAGTAGTGTGATGTTATTAGCGGGTTGTAATTATTTTCAATCGGAAAAAGTTCCAGTAAGCGCTCCGCAAGCTTTATCAGCAAAAGCGTTGATGTATAATACAAAAAATGAATTGGTTGGCGAAATTGATCTGAAAGAAACCGAAAAAGGTGTGGAATTAACGGCGGTTATAAATAATTTGACGCCTGGAGAACATGGCATTCACTTACATGAAACTGGTAAATGTGAAGCACCCACTTTTGAAACGGCTGGCGCTCATTTTAATCCAACGAAAAAACAACATGGCATTAATAATCCATTAGGACCACATAAAGGAGATTTACCAAATTTAGAAGTTGATGAAACAGGGCAAGTGCAATTAAATTTCATAACTGCCGATTTTACGTTGGAAAAAGGCCAACAAACGTCAATTTTTGATGAAGATGGTACGTCAATTATTATTCATGAAAAGAGAGATGATTATAAAACAGACCCTTCAGGAAATTCAGGCGCACGAATTGTATGTGGGGTAATAGAGTGAACTGCATTCCATTGGGAGTGCAGTTTTTTGTAATGCTGATAGTAATATTGAGGATGTCTTGCAAATAAACATTTGATAACTTCATGCGAAAATAGTGATTTTGAAAATGATTTATACAAAAATTATGCGAAATCTTATCGTAGAAATGTAATTTTGTAAAGATATTAATAGAATTTTTATGAAAATAACAGAAATAAAAAGGTTTTAAGAGCTATGTATTAATTATCATAATATAAAAAAAATTATAATATTATTGACTTTTGAATAAATATGTATGTAAAATGAATCCATGATTAAGTAAAAGGGGGAAATTTTTACATGTTCAAATCTAAAAATATACTATTCATGTTTATTTTAAGCGCTTTCATTTTAGTGCTAGCGGCATGTGGTGAGGACGATAAATCTTCAACAGATACTGGAACTTCAAATACAGATTCAGGCGCTAGCACAGAAACAGCTGGTACTGATTATGGCGTTGATTTTTTAAGTATTTTAACTGGTGGTACACAAGGAACTTACTACCCATTAGGTGGTACATTCGCTGATTTAATTACTTCAAATACAGGCGTTAAAGCAACAGCTGAAGTTTCACAAGCATCTGCTGCCAATATGACAGCACTTGACGCAGGTGAAGGTGATGTAGCTTTCGTACAAACAGACATCGCGTACTATGCAACAAACGGTACAATGATGTTTGATGGTAAAAAAATTGATTCAGTTTCTGCATTAGGTGCGTTATATCCAGAAACAATTCAATTAGTAACATTAGCAGATTCAGGTATTAAATCTTATGCAGACTTAAAAGGTAAAAAGGTTTCTGTAGGTGCACCAGGTTCTGGTACATTTGCAAACGCAGAACAATTATTAGAAATCCATGGTTTATCAATGGATGATATTAAAGCACAGAACTTAGATTTCGGTGAATCAACAGACGGTATTCAATCTGGTCAAATTGATGCAGCATTCATTACAGCGGGTTATCCAACAGGTGCTGTAGAAGCATTAAACGCAACAAATGGTGTATACATTGTGCCAGTTGAAGCTGACAAAGCAGAAGAGTTAATCGCGAAATATCCATACTATGCAGTGGATAACATTCCAGCAGGCACATATGGCTTAGAAGCAGATACACCTGCTGTATCAGTAGGCGCGATGTTAGCAGTTAAGAAAGATTTACCAGAAGACTTAGTTTATGCAATGACAAAGGCGATTTATGATAATACAGATAAAATCAGCCATGCAAAAGGCGCGTTCATTAAAGCTGAAACGGGCTTAGATGGAATCGGTATTGATGTTCACCCAGGTGCACAAAAATACTTTGATGAAGTGAAGTAGTATCGGAAAGAGGCCTCTGGTGCAGTTTGCTCAGAGGTCTTTTTAGTGGATAGGGGTTAGGAAAGTAGACTTTTCTAAAACATCTCCATAAAAAAGACGTCATTTCGCACTACTTGGCTTGAAATATATTTTTCTAATCTTCATTTCAAAATGCAAAGGTCTTGAATTCGCAGGTGATAGCAATGAAGAAATGGCTTGTCCTCATAATCATTTTGGTAACTACAGCGATAGGCTTTATTCCGTATGAGCGGAGTATAACATTTACAGAGACGCGTACAGAACAGCCTATTCTATATTATTTGCCGTTGAATGATGAATTAAATTTTCAAATTGTATTTACGCATTCCATTCATTTAACAGATGTGATAGAAAGCTATCAAGTGTTAACGAATAATGAACTAAAGCTATTGTCTATGCAATATGAAGATGTAGCAATCGGTATGCCGAGTTCAGCAGAAGAGGGCCAAACGTTAACGTATGAAAATGGCCGATACACACTGCGTTATGATGATGCCAAATTAAAGGATTTTACGTTACATATTGGTGATGTAGATTATAAGTTAAATTTGCAACATAAAAATGAAGTGATTGCACTAAAAGAAAAACTAACACGTGGGAAATCCTACGTACTAAAAATTAAGAAATTATCATTTTATCAAAAAATGAAAGGAGTCGAATTATATGAGTAAGGAACAAACGATTAATCCAGAAGAGCTGCATGAAAGTTTATCACTTGAAAAACAGCAAGAATTACTTGAAAAATTTGATTTAGAGTCGAACCAACGCGATCCACAAAACTTTATGAAATATGTGATTTATTTTGGACTTTTAGCATTTACATTGTTCCAAGTGTATACCGCTATTTTCGGACAGTTTCCAGCACAAATTCAACGTACGGTTCACTTAGGGTTCGCATTAGTATTTGTTTTCCTGCTATTCCCAGCAGTTCGTAAATTATCGAAAAAGAGTATACCGTTTTATGATTATCTATTAGCACTTGTTTCGATTTTTGTAGGGAGTTATTGGGTATTAAATTATGATCGTCTTGTACAAAGTCTAGGGAAATTAGAAACGCTAGACTTTTATGTCGGGCTTTTGGCGATTATTTTAGTTTTAGAAGCAGCGAGACGAGCAGTAGGGTTACCGATTGCCATTATTGCCGTACTGTTTTTACTGTACGCTTTTTATGGCCCGTACATGCCTGAATTTATGGCACACCGTGGTCAAAGCTTGGATGGCATCGTGAATTTAATGTACTTCTCTACAGACGGGATTTTGGGGACGCCGTTAGCGGTATCTTCTACATTTATTTTCGCTTTCCTATTATTCGGGGCGTTTTTAGTTAAAACAGGCGTTGGTCAATATTTCAATGATCTGGCGATTTCGGTTGCTGGTAAGTTAGTAGGCGGTCCGGCGAAAGTAGCGATTTTCTCGTCTGCTTTACAAGGAACGATTTCAGGAAGTTCTGTAGCAAACGTAGTAACATCTGGCTCATATACGATTCCGATGATGAAACGTCTTGGCTATAATAAGAACTTTGCTGGTGCGGTAGAAGCTTCTGCCTCAACAGGAGGACAGTTAATGCCACCAATTATGGGTGCGGCTGCCTTTTTGATGGTTGAATTTATTGGGCGTAATATTACGTATTGGGATATTGCAAAAGCAGCAGCGATTCCAGCGTTACTTTACTTTACGGGGATTTGGATTATGACACACTTTGAAGCGAAGCGTTTAGGTTTACGCGGCTTAAAAGATGAGGAAATGCCAGATCGTTCACATGTATTTAAAAAGATTTATTTATTAATTCCGATTGTGTTAATTATTGTGCTTATGGTTTCGGGCGTACCTGTTATTCATGCAGCATTATACGGTATTATTTCTTGTGTAGTTGTAGGGGTTATTAATCCAGATGTTAAGTTTGGGGTTAAGGAATTTGTAGACTCGTTAGTAGAAGGTGCTCGTTCAGCAATAGCTGTAGCAGCAGCAACTGCATGTGCAGGTATTATTGTAGGGGTTGTTGTAAAAACAGGCTTAGGTTTATCTTTAGCAAACAGCTTAGTGAAACTTGCGGGTGGTAGCATTTTATTAACATTATTCTTCGTAATGATTGCATCGCTAATTTTAGGGATGGGTGCACCAACAACGGCGAACTATGTTATTACATCAACAATTGCGGCGCCAGCGATTATTGCATTGCTTGCACCTGATGTACCAGCAAGTGCTGCACCGATTGTTATTGTATTATCAGCACATTTCTTTGTATTTTACTTTGGGATTATTGCAGATATTACGCCGCCTGTCGCACTCGCTGCCTTTGCCGCCTCCGGTATTTCAGGTGGAGATCCGATTCGTACAGGTTTCAACTCTGCGAAACTAGCAATTGCGGCATTCATTATTCCGTATATGATTGTGTTCTCGCCAGCTTTATTAATGATTGATGTGACAATTGGCGAAGTTGTCTGGGTAGTAATTTCAGCGATAATGGGAATGATTGCGATAGGTGCGGGTGTTATCGGTTATTGGTACCGAAAAATTAATGTGATTGAGCGTCTCGTATTAGTAGCAGCCGGCTTAGCGATGATTTACCCAGAATCATTATCAGATACAATTGGTTTAATCGTCTTTGGGATTATGTTTGCAATTCAATGGATGACGAAAAATAAAGGTGACGAACCAAAAATGGCAACTTTATAAACAAAAGCTACATTGAGAGAATACAATCTCTTAATGTAGCTTTTTTGATTTCTAATTAAGAAGTTTTTGTAGATTGTTCTCAAAATGAGATAGGTTATATAGTTTTTAAGGATGAATTGCGTTTAATGATTGAATTTCATTACATTTTACTTTATTATTTAAAATAACTAAAAATTCAAACAATTGAAGGGGTGAATGAAAATGAAACAAGCAGCATTGTTAAATTCAACGTTAGAAACCTATTTATTGGATGAGGATTTTGAGTTTGAAGCGCTAGAGCTAGAGGAAAAAGAGCAAGTTGAACAGCGTACACAATATCCAAGCGGCTTCTTTTCGGGCCTATAAGGAGTATATGGGCATGATACAACTAAATGTAACGTAGCAGCACTTGTCAAAATAGAGTGCTGCTTTTATTATGCCTATAATTAGGCAACAATAATGCGGCATACGAAGTTTTTGCTGTATACTAAATATAACAAATTTAATTCGAGGTGCAATTCATGTTGGCAGTAAAATCGAGTGAGCAAATGATTTTTGATTGGTTTCAGTATTTCCATGCAAATCCGGAAATTAGCTGGAAAGAAGTGAATACAACAGCGCGACTAGCGGAAATTTTGAGCGAAATGGGTGTATCAATAAAACGTTTTGATGATGTGACGGGCTTAGTCGCAGAAATTGGTACAGGTAAAGATGTAATTGCGGTTCGTGCCGATATTGATGCGCTTTGGCAAGAGGTAGACGGTGTTATGAAAGCTAACCATTCTTGTGGTCATGATGCGAATATTTCAATGGTATTAGGTGCGCTTCACGCATTAAAAGATGAAGTATTAACAAAACGTATTCGCTTTATTTTTCAACCAGCGGAAGAAACAGGCGGTGGTGCGCTAGCGATGATTGAGCGCGGTGTTATGCAAGATGTGACTCATTTATTTGGAGTGCATTTACGTCCACAAGAGGAGTTGCCACTTGGTAAAATCGCACCGGCAATTTATCACGGGGCCGCTGCATTTTTAGGTGGTACGATTTCGGGAGCGGATGCGCATGGGGCTCGCCCACATCAAGGCAATAATGCCATTGAGGTAGTTGTGGCGATTCAACAAATGCTTAAAAACATTCATATTGATCCGTTTGAAGTGTATTCGGCAAAATTAACGAAAATTGTTGCTGATGGGGGCAGTGTAAACATTATTCCAGGTAACGCCAGCTTTTCAATCGATGTGCGTGCGCAAAAAAATGAAATATTAGCGCAAGTACAGCAATATATCGATAGAGGGCTGAAGCAAATCGCAGGGATGTTCCATATTGATATTGAATGGGATTGGCAAGACGTGACACCAGGTGCGGAAGTGTCAATAGAAGCGGCGGCAGTAGCCGAGCGTGCTATTGTTGAATCGTTAGGTGAGTCGTATTTAGCACCAGCAGTTGTAACGCCTGGTAGTGATGATTTTCACTTCTATACAATCAAAAACCCGCAGTTAAAAGCGACGATGATCGGCGTAGGAGCAAACTTAGAGCCAGGATTACATCACCCTAAAATGACATTTAATGCCCAAGCTTTATTAGACGGGGCTAAAGCAGTAGCTGCAACATTAAAAATGATGGCAACAAAATAATAGATACGTTAATGGAGTTGTGTAAAACGAAATAACCTTTTACACAGTGCGTCCCATATTTATTTAAAATCCGATTTAAGCAGCTTTTCCTGGTGGTTACAAGTAAAAAACGTATGCTAAAAACGTCACGTCCTGTGACTACGCATTCATGCCCCCCTTTTTACCAGCATAATTCTTCAGAGCAAAGTGAGTGTCCCAAAAGTGATTCTGGGACACTCACTTTATTATTTAATCGGACAAAAACCACAAGCCATTAAGCCAGGGATATCTTTTGAGAAGCAACAGCTTTTACGAACTGGTTGATTTATTAGCGCAGATGGACTTTTGCCACCTGTGTAATTTAGGAATAAGGATTTATCTGAGAAATAACGCCATACATTTTTTTCTTCTAACATATCTAAATCCTCAAATGCACGGTCTGCCAAAGCCGGATTGGCAAGTAATGTGTGGAAATGCCACAGCATATAGCCAAAAATATTTTCCCACAATATTAAAGGAGAAATCGATGTCGTTTTGCGTAATTGCCCAATGACTACGGATGTTTTATATAAAATATCTGACATAACACGCTCGCGCTCATCATCTTCTACATAGCGAAAATCATTTGGATTGATGTACATGCCGAGCGTATGTATGCCGAATTCTGGAACCATTGCAAAACGTAAATCTTCGGGCTTTCCATCCCAAACTTCATCGTAGGTTGTGAGCATATAAAACTGCATTGCCACAAACATACCGTAGCGACGACCAAAATGAGAAATCGCCGCTGCCTCTGTTGCAGCATTTGTAATACCCATCATTAAATTAAGAAAATCTGTTAAATAAAAATCTTTATGCAAATTCGCTAATGTAAAAAGCGGACGCTGCGGCTCTTCGGTAAAAATACTATATGAATTTAATTGGCGTACTTGATCGTATGAAAGTGCAGGCACTAAAATCACCTTTTCTAAAATTAGTTTAACCTTACTATAACATTTCTCTTCTCAAACGCGTGAAAAAACGTTAAACTAAATAAAACATATAAGAAAGGTTGGTTTTATATGCCGAAACCGATTTCCATTCCGCGACCTTTAGTTCGTGTCAATCAATGGACCATTTTTCTTTCAGTTGTTTTAACATGGATTACAGGGCAGCACTGGCTTTTAACGATTCCTTTAGTGGCTAATCTACTAGGTGTTTTAACTGGATTTAATCCGATTATGCGTTTTGCCAAGCTTTTTTTAACGAAGGATATAAAATCATATATTCCAGAAGATATCGGGCAACAAAAATTTAATGCGGGCATTGCCTGTGTATGTTTAGCGGGTGGGCTATTAGGATTTGTGCTAGATATATCAGTAATAGCTTATAGTTTTACCATTATGGTAGCACTTGCGTCATTTATTGCAATTCTAGGTTTTTGTATTGGGTGCTTCCTTCATTTTCAGCTGAAGCAATTTCAATATCGCAAATCCTAAAAAAATTCTTAAAAAAGTACAGAAATAGTATTGACAGTGATAGTGATAATCATTATCATATATGGTATAGCAAGAGCTTATTTGTAATACAGTACAAGTAAGTCCTGAGCTAACCTACTTTTCTCCAGGAGTAGGTTAGCTTAGGTATAACATTCTAAACCCCCTCATTTAGAGTGTAGTTTGACTCTGTTCAGACTTGAGTTTTTCACCCTTTATATTTTTCTTCAAAATTGTACTTCCCGTTTGGGAGACCTTTTGCCCGTATCATGCGTAGATGCGGGTTTTTTTATTTTGACTAGCTTCGTGCTAGCCTCCATCATCGGCGAAAAGGATCTACCCCAGAATTACTTCTCGGGCAGACCCTTTTTTGTGAAAGCGAGCTGTTTTTTACTTTCGAGTATTGTATGGTAACTATGTAGTAACATCCCGATAATAATGACTGCTAAGCCCACTAATGCAATTGGCTGTGGTAAAGGTACGCTTAGTAATACCATTTCACCAATCATTGCAAATAGCACTTCAGTTGATTGAGTTGCTTCAACGGCTGCCAGTTTGCCTTGGTCATGTCGTACACGGTCCGTCGCAATGAAAAACAATACCGTCGCAATAACACCTGAAGACACTGCAACGAGTAATGATTGAAATACTTGGTTGGAAGAGGGGACACCTACTGTCAACAATGCATAAATTGCAAGAATAATCCAAGCAGGAAGCGAAGCAATGGTCATACCAAGTACTCGCTGAAATGGATCTACACGTCCACCGCACAGTTCCATCATTTTACGATTCCCTAGCGGATACGCAAAAGCCGCAACGACAACCGGTAAAATTCCAAGGAATAGACTTTTGGTTGAAACGCTTTGTGCTTGTGGCATTTGAATCATTAAAATCCCGATTAAAATAATGCTCGAGATGCCAAGTGAAATGAGCGGGATTTTGGCACGAATGGATTGACCAGCAATGACTGTCACAAAAAGTGGGGCAAGTAGCACACCAGCCACAATCGTAAATTGCCATGTACCTGACACAAGCCAACCCGGTCCAAACGCTGCTGCGAACGTTAGTGGTGCGTAAAATAGTACGAAACCAACAAAACTCCAAATCACCCAAGCCCATGGATGTTGCTTCATCTCAGAAGTCATGATACGAAAACCATTATTTCCACGAATTGCGACGATAGCAATTAAAAACGGTAGCATAAAGAAATACCGTAGTGAGGAGCTCCATAACCAACTGCCACCCTCTAGCTCCATCGAATGATTTAATACGAATGTTACAGCAAAAAACAGTGCTGCTAAAATCCCGATTAAAATTTCCTTCATACTGCACCTCACTTTCTATTGTGAATTTTCCGATAATATTACATAAAAAAACGGAGTGAAAATAAAGTCTAAAAAAATTTTTTAGACTTTATTTTTGCGCCGAGGAGAGTAAAATATATATTTTACTCCCCGCAGAAGCACCTTATTTAATTGTTTGCCGATACAAAGCAGTATTAGGATATTCGTTTTTAGTTACGTTTCTCGAATAACTGAACGATTTCGATAATAACCTCTGTTGCATTTTCCATCGTTTCGCCGGATACGAACTCATATTTTCCGTGCATGTTTTCGCCACCAGCGAAAATGTTTGGTGTAGGCAAGCCCATGTAAGAAAGCTGTGAGCCGTCTGTTCCGCCACGGATTGGTTCAACAATTGGCGTAATATCAAATTTCGCAAATGCCTCTTTTACGATATCCACGATTTCCATAACTGGTTCGATTTTTTCACCCATATTGTAATATTGGTCGTCAATTTGTACTGTAATCGTGTCTTCACCGTATTTTGCTTGCATATCTTGTCCGACTTTTACCATAAATGCTTTTTTCTCTTCGAATTTCGCGCGGTCATGGTCACGGATAATATAAGACATTGTTGATTCTTCAATGCCGCCATCAAAATGCATTAAGTGAATGAAGCCTTCGTAGCCATCTGTTTTTTCAGGAACGGCATCTTTTGGCATTGCGTTTTGGAATTCGATAGCTTTTGTAATAGAGTTTACCATTTTGTCTTTTGCAGAGCCTGGGTGAATGTTTGTACCACGTGTTGTTACTTTTACGCCTGCCGCATTAAAGCTTTCGAATTGTAATTCACCAAGTGGGCCGCCATCCATTGTATACGCATAGTCAGCGCCAAACTGTGCTACGTCGAATTTGTGTGGACCACGACCGATTTCTTCATCTGGTGTGAAGGCAACACGAATTTTACCATGTTTAATTTCAGGATTGTTCACTAGGAACTCCATTGCTGTCATAATTTCAGCAATACCGGCTTTGTCGTCTGCACCTAACAATGTATTGCCGTCTGTTGTGATTAATGTTTGACCTACATAATTTTTTAGATTTGGGAAGTAGTCAGGTGACATCACCAAACCATTTTTTAATGTAATTGCTTCGCCGTCATAGTTGTCGATACGTTGAGGCTGAACGTTTGTACCTGTGTAATCTGTTGTTGTATCAACATGCGCTAAAAAGCCGAGTGTTGGTACGTTTTTATCTGTGTTTGCTTCTAATGTTGCGAATAGGTAGCCGTTTTCATCTAATGTAATGTCTGTTAAACCGATTTCAGCTAATTCATCTTTTAAAACATGCAATAAATCAAATTGCTTCATTGTTGATGGTGTTGTATCTGAGTTGAAATCAGATTGTGTATCGATTTTTGCATAGCGTACTAAGCGCTCAATAACTTTTTCTTTCATATGAAAAAGGCCTCCTAAATAGATAGTACATTTATTGTACACTCTTTATTTCGGTTTTTGAACTATTTTGAAGAATTGTGAAATACTTAGCATGAACAAAAATTGTGCACCGTAATAAGTAAACATAATTAGTTCATGTGAATATGGAACGGCGAACATAAATTTGTCGATTGCTAAAATAGAATCCGACGTAATAAACAGTAGTGCGCCGGCAATCGCCAAAGGACTGCCTGTACGAAACGATGTCCAACCCATCATTAAAATGACCAACATGTATGCGACAACGGCAATTGCCAAAACAGTATCACCATTTTTAAAGATAGAACCAGCGATCCACGCAAGCATGAAAAGTCCATATGTGCTTAAAAGGATTTTTACGTAAATTGGTGTTGTACTGACGTCGGTTGATCGAAAGGCAAAGATATAAAAAACATGCCCAATTAAGAAGAAGCTAAGCCCGATAATAAACCACTGCAACGTATAGTCGCCAATCGCACAAAAGATGAGCCCAATTGAGATGAGCCAATAATAAGGCGCTTTCAATGGTACTTTTGTAGAAAAGGCAAGGCCAATAAGCAGTACCATCGGAATGAGTTTAAATACCATTTTTAATGAGGCGTCGATCGATTCAAAAAAGAATACATAATAGAAGCCAAAGCCTAAAAAAAATAAAATGAGTAGTTTTCTTGTCATATTTTTCCCCCTGGAATTCCTGATTTTCTATTGTTTATGAATCTTTTTTTTCGGTTATTCGTAAATAGTACATAGAGAGGATGATTTAGATGGGACAATTATTTATGATAACCGCGATTGGCTCACTAGCAATGACGCTACTATTAGTGCCGTTTTCGAAAAAAATTCGCAATAAAGAATTATCGACTAAAGTAGTTTCTATTAGTACAGTAATTGTATTTATTGTAAGTTTTATTTCGCTTTTTGTAACTGTTTATATTTCAAAAATTGATTTATCGTGGACAATTTTTTTATATTTGTTGCCTGTAGTGGCATTATGCGGTGCAATCATTGCAGTTGGTATAGAACAAAAAGTGAAATCGTTTTTTGTTTTAGTGGGAATTATCGGCATTGGCTTTTTAGTTTCTGCGCCATTTTTAAATGCGGAAGACAAATACAATTCGGCTGAAATGGAAGAACAAACGGAAATTGCACCGTTTGATGAAACGAAAACTCCAGCGAGTGTACCACCACAATTTGTGAAAAATAAAATGAAAAAAGCATTTGGTCAAGTGCCAAATACAAGTTATTACGAGTTAGGGAATTTACAAATTCAAAAGGTAAATGGAGCGTATGTTTATATTGCGCCGGTTGAATTTTCAGGTTTCTTTAAATGGTTCAACGGTAAAACAACACCGGGTTACTTTACGATGAGCGCAACCGATTCAAGTGATAATCCAAAGTTTATTAAACAAGAGATGAGCTATATTCCATCAGCTTTTTTAAACAAAAACTTAGAGCGTCATATGCGTTTACAGTATCCAACATTAATTTTCAATGGTGATCCACAACTAGAAATTGATGAGGACGGAAAACCTTACTACATCCGCTCTTATGGTGAATTTATTTCAGCCCGTAACGGTTTTGATGTAAAAGGAGTTGTATTAGTAGATGCTGCGTCAGGTAATACAGAAAAACTTGCATTAGCAGATGTGCCGGAATTTATTGATGGCGCGGTATCACCGGAAACAGTCAGCCTACAAAATAGTTACTACGGGAATTATGTGCATGGTTTCTGGAATAGCTTAGTTGGCAAAAAAGATGTAAAAGTTCCAAGTGATGAAGGAACAGAGGCAAATGTAAGCCCAATCTTTATGGAAGACGGCGAAATGTACTATTTCACGGATTTCACAAGTCCAAAAGAGGGCGTTGATTCGATGCTTGGCTATGCGCTGACAAATGCGCGTACAGGTCAAGCAACATATTATACAGGTAACTTAGAGGAGTCCTATATGGATTCACAGGGAGCGCTTGATATTATCGAGAAGAAGTTCGTGGAAAAAGAATGGGAAGGCGAAATGCCGATTCTCTATAATTTCTATGGTGAAGCGAGCTGGTTATCAGCTGTATTAGATGCGAATGGGTTCTTGCAAAACTATTTCATTGTATCGGCAGCAAACCCTGAAATTTCAGCGTATGGTACGACACCAAACGAAGCTTTAAAGCTGTATAAAACAGCGCTTAGCCGCGGTGGCAGTACAGTCGACGGTACGTCAAATGCAGAAGAAGCAAAGGCAACTGTTGAAGTAGTTCGTGTGTATAAAGAGCGTGTGGGGGATTTCACCATTGTGTCATTCCTAACGAAAACAGGTGAAAACTTCATCGTTAGCTCAGAAGTCTCACCATTTGCGATTTATTTACAAGAGGGCGATAAAGTAGCAATCACCTACGCAAAAACAGGTGAAGACTTCCAACCTGTAAAAGCATTGCAAATTGAAGGATTATAACAAAAAGGAGAACGCAATTTTAGCGTTCTCCTTTTATTTTTTCAAAACCCATAATATAATCAAGCATTTTCGTGCGACGCATTTCGATATGTTCGTTTGAATATAGCGTAATTTTCAGGAACTTTTGACGTTGTTCTTCCAAAATACTACGGGCTTCTTTATACAATTCGGCAGGCTCACGTTCTAAAATATATTTTAAATGGAAGAGTTGCATTAGTGCTACTTCAGGGTCTTCTAAATTGCATACAAACTTGATGTTCCAAACATGCGTATGCGAAATATATTGATTCACATAACCAGTTGCTGCTTCGTATTTGATTTCGTCGATGTGTGGTGCGAGCTGCTGGTGGACGTCCTTTAGTGCAGTATTAATATCGACAATTTGTAAGGATAGCTTGCGTACAGATTTTAAATGCTGACGCTCCATTGATTTCGCTACAAAACTTGAATTCATTTGAAATCCTCCCGTCAGTTATAAGAATATTGTATCAATAAAACAAGAAAAAGTTTTAGGTACAATAGATTGAATTATTTACTTAAATTTCATATTTTCTATAAAAATCTATATAAAAAGAACGATAGAAATCCTTTTAGTAGAATAATTTAACTTGCTTCAGCAAATTCTTTTTGTACCATAAACGAAGCGTCAGGTACACAAGTCCTCTACTTTTGGTTCAAAGTTATGAATGTAGTCGAGCATTTTTACTTCTCGTAATTTTAGCTGCTCATCAGAGTAAAGTGTAATACGACGAAACTTATGAGTTAACTCCTCTAAATTAGAGCGGATTGATTGATGTAGGTGAGCAGGCTCGGAAGCTAAAATGAATTTCAAATGGAAGAGTTGCATTAGGGCTACTTCAGGATTTTCTAGATTATTAGCAAATTTCAGATTCCAAATATGTGTATGCGAGATATATTGGTTTGCATAGGATGTGATGGCTTCGTATCTCGTCTCATCAATATGTGGTGCGATGTGATCGTGCAGTACTTTTAAATTTTCATTAAGAGTAGCGATTTGTAAAGGATATCTGCGGATAGTTTTTAAATGTGATTTTGATGTAATACTGATGCCCATTATAAATCACTCCCTTATTATTATATGAAAGATGCTTCGTGTAATAGATAGATTGTTATATATAATGTTGAATGAATTATGTATATAAATAACTATAAGTTTTGGTTCTATTGTAATGTTGCTATTATATGCATTTATCAAAATAGAATCAATCCTTTAAGAAATAAAAAGATACACCGTTTCATGTTGAAAAGGTGTATCCAAAAAATATTATTTCCAAGTGAAGCCTTGTGACGCTAAGAAATCTTTAATGAATGGGCGTTTTTGATCAATTAAGAAATCTGCCATTTGTTTTGTCCATGTTGCCATTTTTTGATTTGATGAACGACTTGCATAGTAGTTTTCCATCGTTGCATCGTATTCAGCAAGTAGCGTGTCGTATTTTTCAACGTCATAGCTATTTTCGTGAAGAACAGCATCTACTGGTAAACGTGGTTTTGTTTCGTTACGTTTTGTTGGCGTACCAATCGTCATTGCAAATAGAGGGAAAACATATTCTGGTAAGTTGAATAGCTCGCTAATTTCTTTTGGGTTTGTACGTGCACCCCCGATGTAGCAAATGCCGTAGCCCAATGCTTCAGCTGCCACAACAAAGTTTTGAGCAAATAATGATACGTCTGCAACCCCAACAAGTACGTTTTCAGCAGAGTCTGCTACGATGTCGACACCATGCATTTTACCTGCAACTTGCAAGCGTTTAAAGTCTACGCAAAATAGGAACGACGCACCAGCTGTACCGAATTGAAATTCATTTTTTGAAAGTTCGCCGAGTTTTTTCTTTTTGTCTTCGTCTGTTACCCAAATGACACTATATCCTTGAACGAAGTGTGAGCTTGCTGCCATTTGAGCTGTTTCGATTAAATCGATAACGGTTTCCTTTGAAATTTGCTCGCCTGTATATTTACGAACAGATGAGTGACTGCGTAATAATTCTCTAGTTTCCACATGAACATCTCCCTTGTATGTAATATTAGAAAGACACATTTTGCATGTACTGGCGCATAATGTTGCTCTTTCGTATGTCGCTAATACGACAAAAAGCTTAAAGGAATTTTCCTTTAAGCCTATTTTAGTCAATTTTAAGGTTGAAGTCGATTACAATAACCCGATCCATTTCCAGTAAGTCGCACTGAAAATTAAAATCAAGATGAAGCCGAAAATTGTTAACGGAAGCCCTGATTTTAAGAAATCCTTCGTTGTAAACGTCCCTGTACCGTAAGCAAGCATGTTTTGCGGCGCACTTACTGGTAATAAGAAACCGAAGCAAATAACGAATTGTTGAATAATAACGAAGCCAATTTGGTTTTCAACAGGCATTGGTAAACTCATTGCTAATGCGATAAATACCGGAATTAACGCAGAAGCTAAACTGGTTGCTGAGGCGAAACCTAAGTGAATAATAATGTTAAACACTGTAACCAATGCGATCGTTGCTAAAATTGGCATTGTATCTAAACCTAGTGAACCGAAAATCGTATCTGACAGCCAAGCAGCACCTTTTGTATTTAATAACGTGGAGCCTAAAGAAATACCTACTGCGAATACGATTAATGTACCCCAGTCAATGCGGCTAGAGGCTTCCTGCCAGTTAAATACACCTACTTTAGGCGTTAATAAAAAGGCAATCGCTACAATCGTAATTGTTGTTGTATCAAATGGGTGTAGCTTTCCTTCTGTAGACCAGAAGAATAGTAAAACTAAAGTTGTAATAATTAATGTGATTTCTTTACGTTTTAGTGGTCCAAGTTCCACTAATTGTTGGCGGATAACGTCTTTCCCACTTGCGATATTGTCTGTTTCAGGTTTGATTAGTTTAATCATGACGAAAAATAACACAACCGACATGATAGCAGAGAATGGCGCGGCATACATGAACCATTCGCTCCATGTAATATCGACACCGAATTCAGATTTAATGAAGCCTAGTGCAACTAAGTTTTGCGCAGCTGCCGTTTTAATCCCAATGTTCCAAATTGAAACGGCTTGTGTTGCTGTGATAACTAATAGTGCAGCAAGCTTACTTTCCTTTGTTAAGCCGAATGCTGCTACAATTCCTAATAAAATTGGAACAACTGCACCAGCACGAGCTGTAGCACTCGGTACAACGAATGCTAATGCAATCGCTACTAAAATTGCACCAAATACTAACGCATTTGTTTTCGTGCCAACCATTGATAAAATCCACAGCGCGATACGTTTATGTAAGTTTGTAATTTGCATCGCGGCTGCTAAAAATAGCGCAACCCCTACTAATGCTACAGCAGAGTTACTAAATCCACCTAAAGCCAGTTTAAGTGCATTACTTGTCCCCATTTGAACAGATGGATCTTCCATACTTGGCGCTAAGCCTAGTAATACAGCGATTAGTGCTAAAATCATCGCGGAACTTACTGGATATGACACCGCCTCGGTTACCCATAAAATAACGGCAAATGCTAAAATAGCTAAAGCACGTTGACCTACAACTGGTAAGTCCCCACTGTTTGGAATTAGCACAATAATGATGAGTGCAGCAAATGCTAATGCAATCCAAAGTGGTTTTAAATTACGTTTTTGCCGAGAAGTGTTTGTCCCTTTTTCTGTTACTGTTGCCACATAAATTGCCTCCTTTTATTATATTTATTTTCCATAAAATAATAATTTTAGACCAAGAAAATTTCTTGGCATAAAGACATGACAATGCAACTTTTATAAACATACTAGTGTTAGATTAATAAAAATGCTGTAAACAAAAGTGTTTGTCATCATTAATTATACCGATATTTCACAGTTGTTATTGTTAATATTTGGTGAATTTAATTATTTTAAAATAAATATATATTCTCCTAATTAACAATTTGGAATAGCAAATTAGGTGTGTTAATTAGAAAATATTCGAAATTAATAGCAAGAAGAGTGAAGCGTTATGAAATGAAAAAAATATAAAAATCAGAAAATTTATGAATTTTGTGTTGACGAATGGAATTACTCTGTCTTATACTGTGAAACAACGATGGAACATAAATCACATAACTCTTATCAAGAGCGGCTGAGGGAATAGGCCCTATGAAAGCCCAGCAACCAGTGAGTGATGAACTGACTAAGGTGCTACGTCCTACAAAATGAACAATCATTTTGACAGATAAGAGGAGGTTAAATTGCTCATTTGCAACCCCTCTTCTTAACTGAAGAGGGGTTTTTTACTTTTAACCCCTCCTCAAAATACACCGATTTCACCATCGAAATTATTTTAGGAGGTATTATAATGACAAGCTTACGACCAGAAACATTATTATTACACGGAGGCCAAAAGCCAGATCCTGTAACGGGTGCAATTGCTGTACCGGTTTATCGTACAACGGCTTATGCATTCAAAGACACAGCTCATGCGCAACGTCTTTTTGCATTAGAAGAGCCAGGTAACATTTACTCTCGTATTATGAATCCAACAGTAGGTGCGTTTGAAGAGCGTGTAGCGTTATTAGAAGGCGGAGCAGCGGCAGTAGCACTTTCATCTGGTGCAGCAGCAGTAGCGTTTTCCATTTTAAATTTAGCTGGTGCAGGTGATGAAATCGTTGCAGCGGGCTCACTTTACGGAGGTACGTATAATTTATTTGCTACAACATTACCTCGCTACGGAATTACAGTGAAGTTTGTCGATGAATCAGACCCGGAAAACTTCCGTGCAGCTATTACAGAAAAAACAAAAGCGGTATACGCAGAAATTATCGGTAATCCAAGTTTAAAAGTATTAGATATTGAAGCAGTAGCAAATATTGCACACGAAAACGGTCTACCATTATTAATCGATAGCACATTTGCTTCGCCATATGGTAGTAACCCAATTGAGTTTGGCGCGGATGTTGTCATTCATTCGGCTACAAAATGGATTGGCGGTCATGGTACAACAATTGGTGGAATCGTTGTTGATGCGGGTAAATTTGACTGGACGCAAGGGAAACACCCAGGTTATACAGAGCCTGATACATCTTATCACGGAATTCGTTACGGAATTGACACAGCAGCGGCTGCATTTGCGACAAAGCTTCGTGTACAATTACTACGCGATTTTGGTCCAACCTTATCAGCAGACGCGGCATTCAACTTCTTACAAGGACTAGAAACGCTTCATTTGCGTGTTGTCCGTCATAACGAAAACACGCAAAAAGTAGCCGAGTATTTAAAAAACCACCCATTTGTGGAATATGTAAATTACAATGGCTTCGAAGATTTTGCTACACATGATTTAGCGAAGAAATATTTAAAAAATGGCTTCGGTTCAATCATCACATTCGGCATTAAAGGTGGACGTGAAGCAGGGCGTCAAGTGATTGATAACGTAGAATTATTCTCACACGTAGCAAACGTAGGGGATGCACGTTCATTAATTATTCACCCAGCAAGTACAACACACCAACAGCTATCTGCTGAAGAATTAAAAATCGCTGGTGTATCAGAAGAGCTCATTCGCTTATCGATCGGTCTAGAAGCAGCAGAAGATATTATCGCAGATTTAGAGCAAGCATTAGCAAAGGTAGCAGTAGCTGTAAACGCATAATAATCGATAGCCCATTTACTTCGCCATATTATATAGTAGAAACTCGCTTGTTATTTCCCATTCGAAAAACAAGCGAATTTTCCGAAAACTAATCCCTACTAACTTAATAAGTTTTATTGACAACTCTAAAACCAAGTAATACAATAGGGATAAATATAATTGTTAATTTGGAAATTAAAAGAAAAGGAGTTGTTTAATATGGGAAAAGTATTTAGTGCACAAAACGTTGCTGCTTACATAATCTATGAATTAAATGAAGTAAAGGAATTCGTTAATGCTTGTTCAATCCAACAAATTTTGGCGGATGTAGATTCGATGTGGCAAAGCGTTTTTGGGCATCCTGCTTTTTCAGAAACAACTCACGATTTTCAAAAATCCGGCTATACTGTAAAAGAAGTAGCAGATGAATATATAGAACATGGTACAGCACATATTTTAGCGCCAGCGAAAGAATGGTTTTTAAAATATGGCGAGTTCCAATTAGTGCAACGCCCATATGCATTGCCTAATTTTTCAATTAAAGAGGAGATCGTTATGCGTAAAATTTTATCTGCTTATCGTTTACGTACTTACAATTTAGTAAACGTTGCAGTTTAAAATATCCCTAAGACATTGGTAGGTCCCCCTTACCAGTGTTTTTTTATTACTAGTATGAAATAAGATTTGAATGATTAATGACTTTTTACAGAAAACAAATGTCTTTCTAGGAGAGATTTTTCTTGTTTTCATGTATTATATAGGATAGAATTTCTTTAAGAAAAATTATTTGAATTATTCGTTAATATAGTGTGTTTTTTGAATTTGGAGGAGAAAGGCAATGGCAACAATCAAGGCAGCCATCTTAGGATTTGGCACAGTAGGTCAAGGGATTTATCATATATTAAATGAAAAGAGGCAGGAGCTCCGCGAAAAGTTAGGTGTTGAGCTAGAGGTAGCGAAAATTTTAGTAACAGACGCTAGTCGTGAACGCGTACCAGGCACAAAGCATTTAATGACAGAATCAATGGACGAGGTTTTAGCAGAAAAGGGCCTACAAGTTGTGTTTGAGGCGATTGTCAATGAAGAGCCAGCATACGGTTATTTAAAACGTGCTGTGGAAGCAAAATGCCATGTCATTACAGCCAACAAAGTAATGTTTGCAAAGCGCGGAGAAGAATTAGAGGCTTTAGCAAAAGCAAATGGTGTGTTCGTAGGATTCGAAGCATCAGTAGCTGGCGGAGTCCCGATTATTAAAACAATGAAAAATATTCTACTTGTAAACGATGTGAGTCGCGTACAAGGAATTTTAAATGGTACGACAAACTACATTTTAACGAAAATGCGTGCAGAGGGCTGGGGCTTTGAAAACGCGCTAAAAGAAGCACAACGCTTAGGTTATGCAGAGGCTGATCCATTTAACGATGTTTCAGGTCAAGATGCATTCAAAAAGCTGATGATTTTATCGAGCTTAGCATTCGGCGAGCAACCAAATTGGGCAGATGTTGAAGTTATCGGGATTGATACAATCTCATCAGAGCAAGTAGCAGAGGCAACAGCAAAAGGTTTACGCTATCGCCATGTTGCTGAAGTGGAAAAGTTAGAAGATGGCACAATCCATGCAAAAGTTGCGCCGCTATTAGTGGATAAAAATCATCCGCTTTACCCGGTGGACGACGTGTTTAACGCCGTAGCGATGGAGACAAATTATATTGGGACATTATCAATCACTGGTCCAGGTGCAGGTATGTATCCAACAGCGAGTGTGATGGTAGAGGACTACGCGGAAATCATCGGTAAGCGTGCGGGATTTACTGTGACGATTTAACTTACTTCAGAAAAAGCGAGTTAAGACCGTGGTATAATTGATTTAGAAAAGCGAACTCAATGGCGAGTTCGCTTTTTTCATATGTCTATTAGTCCTCGTCTTTTACATCCATATCTTCAGGAATCGGTGTATTGCGCCAAATCTCAATCTCTTCTTTAATGCGTTCTAATTGTTCGTGGTATGTGTCAAACTGAGCACTATTAATTAAAAAGTTTTCACCATCATGAACAGCTTTAATACGCCCTTCGTAAATATATTTCAAAATTTGATACTCAGGCATACCGATATCCTTTGCTGTTGCTTCAATTGATTTAAACATGTGATGGTCGCCTCCTTTTAATTGATGTTATTATTCATTATAATCGCATTTTAAACAATCTGCATCTGGATGCGTTCTTTAGATGGAATGTGTTTAGAATAAATATAAAATCTTAAGAATTTCTTCAGAATTTCCATAGTCAGTTGTTAAGAACTGTACCATATTATAATAGTATAAGAAAAAGTGGAGAGGTGAGCTTGATGAGTCAACTAACGGTGCTTGTAACGGATGATGATAAAGATATTCGTGATGGTATTGAAATTTATTTGAAAAATGAAGGTTATCATGTATTAAAGGCAGCAGATGGGCTAGAGGCAATCGAGCTATTGGAAAAAAACGAAGTCCATTTAATTATTTTAGATATTATGATGCCAAAAATGGACGGGATTACGGCGACCTTTAAAATTCGAGCAGAGCGTAATATTCCGATTATTATGTTGAGTGCAAAGGTCGAGCAGACGGACAAAATTCACGGTCTATCGGTTGGGGCAGATGATTATATTACAAAACCATTCCATCCATTAGAACTTATGGCGCGTGTGAAATCTCAGCTTCGTCGCTATGTCGATTTAGGGACATTCGGTGAAACACAAGGTGTCGAAGGGCTTGAGCTTGATGTAGCGGCACGTGAGGTGAAAGTAGACGGAGAGCCAGTGAAGCTAACACCGACGGAATATAAAATTACCGAGCTGCTATTAAAAAATGCAGGACGTGTTTTTTCAATCGGTGAAATTTATGAGCTTGTGTGGAATGAGCCAGCGTATAATGCCGAAAATATTGTGGCCGTACATATCCGAAAAATCCGCGAAAAAATCGAAGCCAATCCGAAAAATCCACGCTATTTAAAAGTCGTGTGGGGCTTAGGTTATAAAATTGAAAAATAAGGGATTGTCTTGGATTGGCGGAATTGCGGCGATTATTGGCGTGTATTATCTCGGCTCGTATTTAATTGATTATTTAACTGAACGCTTCGTACCATTAGTGAAGCAGTTTCTATACTTTTTATAAGGAGGAATGGAAATGAACAACAAAAAATCCCATCTCCAGCTTTTTTTTATGTTTATTGTGGTGTTTGCGATTTTAGTAATATTAGAACAAGGAAATAATTATTTTGGAAAAGACTACTTTGAATCCAATTCTTTTGATTCAGAAGCCGAGCAATTTGCTTACAATGTGGCTCGCTATGAAATAAATCCGTTAACAAAAGAAGATTTTGCGGAGGTTTTAACGGTAACGAAGGATGATATCGTACATTATCGTACGTATTATGGATCATTGGCACAGCAAATTCAAAATATTAAAGACCAATATGCAGAGGATATTAATAACGCGCAAGATGAGGATGTATTACAGGCATTAAAATCAGAGCGTGACGCAAAAATTGCAGATATTCAAAAAAACTTTGAAGATGATGCTTATGTATCCGAAAAAATTAAAGCATTGAAAGAACAAGTTGTGAATGAAATTTTAGCTGACAATAAACGAAATCAACAAGCGTTTTTTGCAGAAAATAAGCAATTTGCTTATGAGCTACATGATGACAAGTACGATTTAACGTTTAAAAAGAATGATGTAAAAGCAGCTTCTGTCTTTAAAAAAACAATTTCGAATAATGATTTAGGTACACATGAGGAATCGATTAATTTATACGAATATGAGCAAATCGGCTTTTTAGATAAAACGTATACAATTGAAAAAGATTTTTCGACCATTTCAGGAACTGTAACGATCCCAAAATCAATGCTGTCTAAAACGCACTTTGGGAATGATTTACGAGCATTTACAATTACAAAATATATATACTATAGCATAATTATTGCGGGAATCGTGAGCTTTATACTGCTAGTAAAGGTATTTAATACCCGTCCAGAAGCTTTGTTGGGCAAAGAGAATGGTCTACGTAACATATTGAATCGTTTGCCAATTGATATGGCTTCAGTCCTTGTAGCAGTGGTTGTATACATGACGTTATTGTTTATTAGTAGCATGACGGATATCGGATATTCCATTGCAAATTACTTCCAGGGTCAACGTTATATTAATGTTTTTGAAAATATTCTTCAAATTGCGGCTACCTACGGGATGTTTGTATTAAGTGTTTACTTAATAATTTGGATATGGGTACGTTTTAAAAGCATTAAAAGTGTAGAGAAGCTGTGGGAAAATATGTTTTTATCTAAGCTAGTGAAAGTATGTATCGAGCTGTTTGAAAATCGTTCGATGGGCATACAATCCCTTATTTTATTAATGGTTATTTTCCTTGGGGGCTTTGGCTTTGCTGTGTTTGTAATGAGCGGTACGTTTGAGGTATTCCTCTTCTATATGTTCCTGTTTGTTGTATTTTTCATTCCGGCGCTGTATATTTTCTTACATCGTATTGGCTACCTAAACCGAATTATGAAACATACAGATGATATGGCGCATGGTCGCTTAACGGATAATTTAATGGTAAAAGGAAAGTCACCGTTAGCAAAACATGCAGAAAATTTAAATGGTTTACGTGAAGGGGTTCGCACAAGCTTAAATGAACAGGCAAAAAGTGAGCGCTTAAAAACGGAGCTAATTACAAATGTCAGCCATGATTTACGGACACCGTTAACATCAATCATTACGTATACCGATTTACTTAAAAATCCAGATATTACAGCGGAAGAACGTCAAAAGTATATCGAAATATTAGATGCGAAATCGGGTCGATTAAAAACATTGATTGAAGATTTGTTTGAAGTGTCGAAAATGGCAAGTGGCAATATCGAAATTTCGAAACAACGTATTGATCTTGTACAACTATTGCAGCAGGCTGTAGGCGAGCATGAAGAGGAGTTTGCAACATCGAATTTAGATTTACGTGTTGCCATTAGTGAACAACCGATTTATGCCTATGTAGATGGTCAAAAATGGTGGCGTGTCATTGATAATTTAATCGTCAATGCCCGTAAGTATTCATTAGAAGGTACGCGTGTATATGTTAATTTAAAAGTGAACAATGGCAATGCCGAGTTAACCGTGAAAAATGTGGCGAAATACGAGCTGAATGAAGATGCAGGTGAATTAGTCGAGCGCTTTAAGCGTGCCGATACATCGCGTCATACGGAAGGATCGGGATTAGGACTAGCCATTGCCCAATCCATTGTTGACTTACATGGTGGTCAATTAGATATTTCTGTAGATGGCGATTTATTTAAAGTGACAGTGTTTGTACACGCGGATAAATAATACATGAGCTACAGTAGGGGAAACCTTATTGTAGCTTTTTTAATGCAGTTTTTTCTTCATCTATAGTAAAATAGCAAATAACTAAAAATGACAACAATGATGGAGGCAAACATTATGCGGATATTATTTGGTATCATTGCCATACTGATTTATAGTGGTATCACGGTTTACCTTGGCTGGAATTTGCGCGCATGGCTTTTATCGATTGAGGTATACCGCTGGCCATATTTATATTGGGGTTTCTTATTTTTAATTGCTTTTGGCTTTATAATTGGGAAAATGCATAAAGTGTTAACACCGTTTAGTGTACTTGGTAGCTACTGGATGTTCTTTTTAGAATATGGCTTGATGCTATGTATTATGGCAAATCTAGTAGTCTTATTTACACCTCTTTCGGTAAAAGTTGTTGGTACGGGTGCTTTTGGACTTCTTCTTGTTTTGCTGATTATTGGTACATATTTTGCGTATACACCGGTTGTGCGTCATGCGACAATAGAAATGGATAAACCGGGTGAAGACATGCGCGTAGTGATGGCGTCGGATTTTCATTTGGGCTTGTTATCAGGTAAGAGGCATTTAGAAAAATTTATTGATTTATCTAATGAGCAAAAGCCTGATTTAGTGCTGCTAGCAGGGGATATTGTTGATGATAGTCCGCAGCGATTTATTAATACAGGTATGGGGGACGTCATGAAAAATTTGCAGTCCACATACGGTGTTTATGGAGTGCTTGGCAATCATGAATATTATGGCAAAGAAATTCCAGCATTTAGACAGGCAATGCAGGATGCGCATGTGCAAATTTTAGTAGATGAAACTATTTTGATTGCAAACCGTTTGTATTTAACAGGGCGAGAAGATGTAACAAATAAAAAGCGTCTGCCAATCAGTGCTTTGCAACCGGACGAAAAAGAGTTACCATGGCTTATGATGAATCATACGCCAAATGATTTAGATGAACCAGCAAATGCAGGGGTAGACCTCCACGTATCAGGTCATACACATAAAGGGCAAATGTGGCCAAATCATTATATTACACAAAGGGTATTTGAGCTCGATTATGGCTATCGTCAAAAGGTAGATATGCATGCACTTGTGTCAAGTGGCTTTGGTTTTTGGGGACCACCAACGCGTATTGGCAGTCAATCTGAATTGTGGGTAATTGATATTACATTTAGTAAGTAATTTATGGGGAAAAGGAGACTTCTTGATGGAGTGGTATGAGTTATTAAAGGCGTTAATATTAGGATTTGTAGAGGGGATGACAGAATTTGCCCCGGTTTCGTCAACAGGACATATGATTATTGTCGATGATATGTGGTTACAAACGAAGGAATTTTTAGGTTCGGGCTCTGCGAATACATTTAAAATTGTTATTCAGCTCGGTTCGATTTTAGCAGTTGTTGTCGTGATGTGGAAACGTATTTTAAGTATAGTAGGTTTGTATAAAATGGAAGGGCAACAATCGCAGCGTTTTAATTTAGGGCATGTGTTAGTGGGGATTATTCCTGCAGGTGTGTTTGGTGTCCTGTTTGAAGATTTTATCGATGAAAATTTATTTAGTATTAATACGGTCATTATCGGTTTGATTATCGGAGCAATTTTTATGATTATTGCCGACAAGTTTGGGCCAAAAAAGCCAGCCATTACATCGTTGGATGAAATTTCGTATAGTAAAGCTTTAAAAATTGGCTTAATTCAATGTTTGTCATTGTGGCCAGGTTTTTCTCGTTCGGGCTCAACGATATCAGGTGGTGTTTTACTAGGATTAGATCATAAAACAGCGGCTGACTTTACATTTATTATGGCTGTACCAATTATGGCAGGGGCAAGTGGCCTATCACTTATTAAAAACTGGGATCAAATCAATATCGATCATTTGTCATTTTATGTAGTGGGCTTCATTAGTGCGTTTATCTTTGCGCTTCTTTCGATTAAGTTTTTCTTAAAACTTATTTCAAAAGTAAAGCTAATGCCATTTGCTATTTACCGAATTGTATTAGCTTTAGTACTGATTTTTGTTCTATTTGTATAATTTTTAAGTTACGTCAAATTTTTGTAAAGATTTGACGTCTTTTTTATGTCCAATTACCAAGGTTTTATTGTAAAAAATGGATATATAGCCTATATTAAGGTATAAAATGATGAGAAATGTGAAAAAAGAGGGGTGAAATAGTGTTTTCTTTTAAGAAAAAATCTACTGTTACAAAGTATGAAGAAGTAGACTTTCAGAATGTGGGCATCTTTATTACTGATCCAGATCGACTTGCTCAAATGCAAATTATTGGATTAAATATGGAAGATTTAAAATTATTGAGAACAATTAAACCTTTTGTAGAAGTACGAATTTTAGAAGTGGTACAGGCGTTTTATTCAACGATAGAAGTAGTTCCTCAATTTAGAGAAATTATTAGTCAAAATAGTACGTCCGAACGTTTGCGCCAAACGCTGCGTCACCATATTGTTGAAATGCTGGAAGGCAGAATTGATGACCATTATTTAGAAAATAGACGGAAAGTTTCGCTCATGCATGTGCGAATTGGGCTTTCGACAAAGTGGTATTTAGCTTCTTTTCAAAAGCTAGAGGCTAGTTTACGCCGAATTGTCTATTCTCTTGAATTGAATTCTGAACAAAAGCAAAAAATGATTGATGCAATTGGACGAGCATGTAATTTTGAGCAACAGCTTGTATTGGAAGAATATGAGCTTGTTTCAGCCGCGATTCAACAGCAGCGACAAGAGCAAATTAAACAAGAAGTGAAATCGATTGTCGGGGATATTTCACGAGATTTAGAGCTTCAATCACGCGATACGAACGACACCGTATTTACGATGATTGATAATACGAAAACAGTCGATCATTATGTACATAACAGTATCGAGGCGGCAACCGATACAAAAATTGCTTCTAAAGAAGGTTATGAACAGATGTTATTAATCACGAAGCAGTCCAAAGAAATTAATGAAAAAACCGTCGAAATGTCGCGCATGGTGGAAGCGTTGAATAATTCTTCGACAGAAATTTATGCGGTAATTGAAATTGTGAAAGGGATTGCTGGTCAAACGAACTTACTAGCATTGAATTCGGCTATTGAAGCAGCACGTGCAGGCGAGCATGGTAAAGGCTTTGCGGTCGTTGCCGATGAAGTTCGGAAGCTAGCTGATCAAACGAAAACATCTGTAGAACAAATTGCCGGGTTAATTGCCGTTTCGGGTAATGTTACAAATGAAGTAATCGTAGCGATTCATCACATTCAAGAGCTTGTACAAAACGGCATTTCACAAAATGAGCACTCATTAGTTGCATTCGACAAAATTTCTACTGCTGTGGATTTAACAATTAATGATTTTGAACATGTCGGCAAGCAAGTACGCGAATTGAAGCATATCGTTGAAACAATTGGCGAATCAACAAAATCCCTTGAACACGCAGCGAGTAAGTTAGAGGAAACCATTCAAACATTTTAGTTTGGATAAAGTAAAAGCACGGTAACTACTACAATTTGTAATAGTTCCGTGCTTTTTTGTATTATATTATTTGTTGAACAGATCAAATAGTCCGCCGATACCGCCTTCACCTGAGTTTTGGCCACCACCGCCTTGTGTTAATGGAGCAGCAGCGAACACACGACTTGCTAAACGGCTAAATGGCAATGATTGTACCCAAACTGTACCAGGGCCAGATAATGTAGCGAAGAATAAACCTTCACCGCCAAATAGCGCTGTTTTAACGCCGCTTACCATTTCGATTTCATAGCGAACGTCTTGCGTCATTGCGACTAAGCAACCTGTATCGATACGTAATGTTTCACCCGGTTGTAATTGACGTTCATAAATGGCACCGCCTGCGTGTACAAAAGCCATACCATCGCCTTCAAGCTTTTGCATGATGAAGCCCTCACCACCAAAGAATCCTGTGCCTAATTTTTTCTGTAGCTCTATTCCGACAGAAACACCCTTTGCCGCAGCTAAAAAGGCATCCTTTTGACAGATGATTTTTCCATCTAATTTACTTAAATCCATTGGAATGATTTTACCTGGATAAGGCGCGGCAAAATAAACTTTACGTTTACCGTTCCCTTCATTTGTAAATGTCGTCATAAACAAGCTTTCGCCTGTAATTAAACGTTTACCCGCACCAAGTAATTTTCCCATAATACCTGAGCCTTGATTGCTAGAAGCGTCACCAAAAACAGTTTCCATGCGGATACGGTCATCCATCATCATTAAGCTACCGGCTTCAGCAATTACCGTTTCCTGTGGATCTAATTCAACCTCAACGAACTGCATGTCATCTCCGTGTAATACAAAATCAATTTCGTGGTTTTTCATGTTTATTGTCTCCTTTAAATAAACTATCTTTATAATGTTACGTTTCATTTTACAAGAGGTTTCAAAAAAATATATTCTACTAACTAATTTTTTATGAATTTAATCCATATTGTAACTTAATATCACAATATATGAAAATTGTTTTTAAGAGAAAAAAGGAATAAGAGAGAAAATGTCGAATAATAAAAGAGAAATATGAATTTGTGAGGTGGAGAAATGGAACTGTTAAATTTTATTGGTGGTCAGTGGATACAAAATACAACATTACAAGCAATGCCAGTCATCAACCCAGCGAATGGGGAACAGTTAGGAACGGTCCCGCTTTCAACTAAAGAGCAAGTAGATTTAGCCGTACAAAAAGCAAAGGCTGCACAAAAAGAGTGGGCACTTATTCCAGCCCCAAAGCGTGCAGATTATTTATATGAAATCGCATTTAAATTAAAGGAAAACAAAGAGCATTTAGCGCAAATGCTCACAAAAGAAATGGGGAAATTGATCGAAGAAGCGCGCGGTGAGGTACAAGAAGGGATTGATATGGCGCTTTATATGGCAGCGGAAGGTAGGCGTTTATTTGGTGAAACGGTGCCTTCTGAGTTGCCAAATAAATTTGCGATGAGCGTACGTGCACCAATTGGGGTAGCAGGGCTCATTACACCGTGGAATTTTCCAATTGCCATCGCAACGTGGAAGGCATTTCCTGCACTTGTTGCGGGCAATACGGTTGTGTGGAAGCCGTCAAACGAAACCCCATTTATGGCATACGAGCTAGCAAAAATTTGTGAGGAAGTCGGGTTGCCAGCGGGTGTGTTAAATATTGTATTTGGCTCAGGACCTACTGTTGGAACGGCGATGATTGAGCATCCAGATATTCGCATTATATCCTTTACGGGCTCTACTGCCACAGGAAGTAAGGTGGCAGAGCTTGGAGGCAAGCATTTAAAGAAAGTGTCGCTTGAAATGGGTGGCAAAAATGCAGTCATTGTGATGGATGATGCGGATTTAGATTTGGCACTGGAAGGCATTTTATGGAGTGCTTTCGGTACAGCGGGTCAGCGTTGTACAGCATGTAGCCGTGTGATTGTGCATAAAGATGTAAAACAGGAGCTTGAACAGCGTTTGGTAGCGTTAACAAAAAACTTACTTGTCGGTGATGGCTTAAATCCAGCAACAAAGGTAGGGCCAGTCATCAATAAAGCGGCGCTAGAAAAAATTAATCATTATGTTCAAATTGGTAAGCAACAAGGAGCTACACTACTTACAGGTGGAGACATTTTAAGTGAGGGTGACCTCGCAAATGGCTATTATTTTGCACCGACAATTTTTACGAATGTAGAGGCTACGAGTATATTAGCGCAGGAAGAAATTTTTGGTCCGGTAATTAGCATTATTGAAGTGGGGAGTTTAGAAGAAGCGATTGACGTGAACAACGGGGTGAAGTTTGGTTTATCTAGCTCGATCTTCTCGCAAAATGTCAACACAATTTTTAAGGCACAGCAGCTACTTGATACGGGGATTGTCTATGTCAATGCTGGAACGACCGGCGCTGAAATTCACTTGCCATTTGGTGGCACAAAGGGTACGGGGAATGGCCATCGTGACTCAGGTCAGGCAGCACTCGATGTTTACACAGAATGGAAAAGTATCTACGTAGATTACAGTGGTAAATTACAACGCGCACAAATCGATAACAATGAATGAACTCCGCGATAGCGGGTGTCATAGATTACATTTACTTATTATACAAACAAGGGGGATGTTTATATGAAGGTAGTAGTGTTAGGTGCAGGTTTGATGGGGAAAGAAGTTGCACGCGATTTAGTGAACAGTGAAGATGTCGAAAAAGTGTTTTTAGCGGATGTATCTATCGAAAAAGCACAGGAGTTCGTGGATACACTTGGCTCAAATAAAGTAGAAGTCATACAGTTGGATGCAGATTGTGATAAGGACCTGCGTGTTGTGATGGCGCGCGGCAATATTGTAGTCAATGCCCTTTTCTATGCATTCAATGAGCGAGTGGCACGTGCAGCAATCGATGTAGGGGTGCATGCGGTTGATTTAGGTGGACATATTGGTGGTGTTACGGAGGCTATTTTGCAGTTAAATGACGAAGCGGCGGCTAAAGGGATTACGATTGTTCCAGATTTAGGAGTAGCGCCAGGCATGATCAATATTTTAGCGGGTTACGGAGCGACAAAAATAGATAAAGTGGATTCAATTAAGTTATATGTAGGGGGCATTCCGACAGCGCCGAAGCCTCCACTACATTATACACGCGTTTTTTCATTAGATGGTGTATTTGATCACTACACGGAGCCTTCAAAAATGATTCAAAAAGGCGTGCTGTCAGAGGTGCAATCATTGACAGGCATTGAGCCGATTTATTTTGATGAATTCGGTGTTTTAGAAGCCTTCTATACATCAGGTGGAATTTCAACTTTATACAAAACATTCCCGAATGTAAAAACATTAGAATATAAAACGATTCGCTATAAAGGGCATGCTGAAAAGTTCCAGCTGCTTGCTGAATTAGGATTTTTAGATAAAACCAATGTTGTTGAAGCGGGTGGACGTGAGGTCAGTGTTCGTGAAGTGACACGTGAAGCGATAAAGAAAAAATTAGACATAGGTGAGCAGGTAGACGCGGTTTTATTACGTGCGATTATTTCTGGTGAGAAATCAGAAGAGCAAATTACGTATGAATATGAGATGGTTGTGCGCAAAGATTTAGAGAATAACGTGACAGCAATGGCGCGAGCAACGGCAAATACGATTTCAGTTGTTGCCCAAATGATCGGTAAGGGGACAATTACCGAGCGTGGTGTATTTGCGCCAGAAACAGTTGTACCAGGCAGTGAGTTCATTCAGGAGATGGCTAAGCGTGGTGTCGATATTAAGGAAACATCACACCGTTCATCAATGATTGTGAAATGGTAGGAGTGATCGTATGAACTTCGAATATACAGCAGAACAAACGCTTTTACGAAAAACTGTCCGTCAATTTGTTGATGCCGAAATCATTCCGCATATTGCAAGGTGGGATGCACAAGGCGGCTTTGATCAAGCCATTTGGAAGCGTTTAGCGGAACTAGGGTTTATGGGAGTATGTGTGCCTGAAAAGTACGGCGGTGCAGGGATGGATTACAACTCGCTAGCAATTGTATGTGAAGAGCTGGAGCGAGGCGATACGGCGTTTCGTACAGCTGTTTCCGTGCATATCGGGTTAAATAGTATGACGCTCATGCAATGGGGGACTGAAGCACAAAAGCAAAAATATTTAACCCCACAGGCAAAAGGTGAAAAAATCGGTGCATTTGGTTTAACGGAGCCTGGAGCGGGTTCGGACGTAGCGGCGATGAGCTCTTATGCGAAGCGTGAAGGCGATTACTACATTTTAAATGGTCAAAAAACATGGATTTCACTTTGTGATGTGGCCGATCATTTTATCGTCTTTGCTTATACTGATAAAGAAAAGCTACATCACGGCATTTCGGCTTTTATCGTTGAACGTGAGTGGGCAGGTTTTAGCTCGAAGGCTATTAAAGGGAAGTATGGGATTCGTGCGGGAAATACGGGAGAATTATTTTTCGAAGACGTAAAAATTCCTGCAGAAAATTTACTCGGTGAAGAAGGGGAAGGCTTCAAAATTGCAATGTCAGCACTGGATAACGGACGATTTACGGTAGCTGCCGGCGCGGTTGGCTTAATGCAGGCTTGTCTTGAGGCAAGTGTGAAATATTGCAAGGAACGCGAAACATTCGGCAAGCCCATTGGTGAGCACCAACTTGTAGGGCAAATGCTTGCAAAAATGGAAGCAGGCTATGAAATGAGCCGCTTACTTGTATATCGTGTTGGAGAACTAAAAAATACAGGTGTGCGAAACACGCGCGAAACATCGCTTGCAAAATGGCAGGCATGTGACTTTGCTAACAAAGCTGCAGACGATGCTATGCAAATTCACGGGGCATATGGTTATTCCGATGATTATCCGGTCGCACGTTATTTGCGTAACTCGAAAGCACCGGTTATTTATGAAGGAACACGTGAAATCCATACGATTATGCAGGCGGATTATGTACTAGGGAAGCGCGAAGATAAAAAGTTGCGCTGTATGCTACCGAATTGGCCATTTGAATAATTATTTTGCAAAAAACGAGGTGAAATAATAAATTTCTCTCGTTTTTCGTTTTGAAAAAATATTATATGGAAAATAATAAATATTCTGTAACTTATTTATTGTTGGCGAGTCTAATTGAATACAACCAGTTATAAAATAGGGAGGGTTAACAATGAAAAAGGGCAAGATTTTAGGGATTGCATTAACTTTATTGGCGATTGTTGGGTTGTCTTCATTGTTTTATTTTACAAAGGATACGGCATATGCAAATGGCGTTATCTTTGAAGGTGAATCGTATACAGTACAGCTTGAAACAGCACTGACCAAGGACAGTGTAACAAACGGGACAGTAACGGTAACAGACGCTGCTGGAAAAGTAGTACAGGCGAAATTAAAGCTTGATGACACGGCAAAAATGTTGACGGTAGAAAATTTAAAAGCTGGACAATACAAAGTGGTTATTAAGAAAAATGCTTATGCAAAAGCAACAAAGTTAATTAGTGAACAGAGCATTCCGCTAGATGTGATTCAAAAGGTGAGTGCATTGAAAACAGAAGCAGATTTAAAGGCTTATTTTAAAGCATATATCGCAGCAGAAAATGCGATGTATCAAGGGCGCGAAGAGGAAATGGCCCAAGAATCATTTGGTGTCGCAACCGAGAATAAGTCAAGTGACAAAGCAAGCGGCGGTCAGAACTACTCATCAACAAACAACCAAGTGGAAGGTATTGAAGAGGGCGATATTTCGATTACAGATGGTAAAAATATTTACACAATCGTTGATAACAAAATTATGATTGTGGATGCGAAATCATTAAAAATGGTGAAGCGTTTAACAGTTGGTAAAGATATTTATCCAACACATTTAATGCTGCATAACGAGTTATTAATTGTAGGCTATACAACCTATGTGCAAACACAGCGAGAGGATTATTTTGATTCGAAATCAATATCAAAAGTGGCATTTTATGATGTGAAAGATGCGGCGAACCCAGTGCTAGTACGCGAGGTTGGGCAAGATGGGGACATTACGAATATTCGTAAATTAGGTAACTATTTATATGTAGTTTCAAGTAAAACGCCAAACTATTGGATGCTGACAGAAAACCCAGATGTAGAATTACGCCCAGCAACGTATGATGGTGGCAAAGAAAAGCTAATACCGGTTGACCAAATAAAGCTTTTACCGGAGAGCAATCAACCGAGCTATTTAATCGTTTCGGCAATAGATGTAAGCAATGTCAAATCGAATGAATGGAAAACAGCAAGCTTTTTAGGGAATAGCGGACAAATGTACATGTCTGAAAGTGCGATTTACATTGCGTCGATGAATTATCGATTCTGGCCAGTAGTTGATACGATGATAGATACTACAGAATCATCTATTGTACCTGTACAGAGTGAAAATGAAACGACAATTTATAAAATTGCGATTGATAAAACAAACATAAGCATGGCAACAGAAGGGAAAGTAAAAGGTTCGGTTTTAAATCAGTTTTCAATGGATGAGCATAACGGTTATATCCGCATTGCAACGACAGAAGGCAATGCTTGGGGGGCTGAAGCAAACTCAAAAAATCATCTATTCATTTTAGATGGAAATTTAAAGCAAGTAGGCGCAGTTCATGATTTAGCACCAGGGGAACGTATTTATTCGGCACGCTTCATCGGTGATAAGGCGTATTTAGTAACGTTTAAAGAAACGGACCCACTATTCGTGATCGATACAAAAAATCCAAAGGCGCCTAAAGTGTTAGGTGAGCTAAAAATTCCTGGTTTCAGTAACTATTTACACCCAATTGATGAAAACCATTTACTTGGTATCGGATATGACACTGAGGTACGTATGGAGGAAGGTTCAAAAGAGCCGATCGTGTTAACAAAAGGCATGAAATTAAGCTTGTTTGATGTATCTGACTTGAAAAATCCGAAAGAAAAGCAGGCTGTGGTCATCGGAGGACGCGGGACGTATTCGCCAGTGCAATACGACCATAAAGCATTATTTAGAGACCCACGTAATAATTTTTACGGCTTCCCAGTGACAGTTTATTCAGAGACGGATGAACAAGACCGCCTGAAATATGAGGGAACTGGTGCACAAATTTATAAAGTAACAGCTTCCGGTATTGATTTAGTGGCAAACTTATTGGAGCAAGCGCGACCAGGTGAGCAATATGAAGATGCATACAATGCCGTACAGCGTTTACTTTATGTAGAGGATGAGTTGTACGCTGTATCTCGCTCGAAAGTTACAAGCTATAACGGTAAAACTTTTAAAAAGCAACAAACGATTGGATTTTAACTAGTGACACATAACGAACATTTCCTAATATAAAACTTGGAATCAAGTGCATTTATCTAATAAAATGCGTTCTGCTACGCTACGGGGGACGCTTTTCTGGGGGCGTGGCTTCAACTAACTCATTTGTGCCTCTTACGGTGGCACAAATGAGTGGATTTTCCGCGCACGCTTGTTCCCCTAGAAGTCGCCCCCTTCACTTCGCGGCACTCTATTATAAAACCTAAAGTTGATTTTTATTACAAAGTTTTTAATGAAGTGTACAGAAATTTACTTTGTTATTGGAATGAAGTACACTTCCGTCCAAAAACGATATTATTTTGACGCAATAAAAGTAGCTAAATTTATATGAAGAGCTAACTTTTAATCAAAGATACAATATTGTAGACAGCGTAATATTTTATTCATCACTGCCGCCTCGCGATAGCGCAAGCGGCAGCATTTTGCGCTCTTACTATATGGGAAAAGTAACATTTTAATTTGGCGGGCCTTGCATGCGGTCATGCCGTAGCCCGCCAATATTAAGTAACATTGTACTTAATCTGTTTTTAAAAAGAAATTTGTCAATATGATTAGAAACTAAAAAGCTGTGTTAGGGCAAAACGCTCTAACATAGCTTTTTTCAATTTATTGGACTTGTTGCCTGCATTTCTTAAGAATTTCTTCATTTTTGTCATGCAAAAATATTAAGATTTAGTCTTTACACTGTAACTATAAAGGAGTGTAGAGCAATGATTGAAGTGAAGAATGTCCAACATACGTTTTTAATTGGTAAAAAAGGCAAGGAGAAGCGCGTTCCTGTATTACGCAATGTTTCATTTGATATTCCAACAGGAGATATTATAGCAGTAGTAGGGAAAAGTGGTTCGGGGAAATCGACGTTGCTGCAAATTTTGGCAGGGTTTATGAAACCTGAATATGGTTCGATTTGTGTCAATGGTCAGGAAGTTGCTGCGTTTACAGAGGCACAAAGCGCGGCGTTTCGTTTGAAAAATTTCGGCTTTATTTTTCAAAATTTTCAACTCATGCCAAGTTTAACGGCGTTTGAAAATATTGAACTACCACTAAAATTACAAGGCTTAAGTCCGGCAATTCGCAAAAGTCGTGTTGAGGAGATTATGGCGCGTGTTGGGTTAGGAGAAGTGAGTGACCATTTTCCAAATGAATTATCTGGTGGTCAACAACAACGTGTCAGTATTGCGCGTGCATTAGTAACGAAAGCGCCGATTTTGCTTGCTGATGAGCCAACAGGAAGCTTGGATTCAGAGACGGAGCAAGAAATTTTAGCTTTGATACAACAGCTTAATCGTGAATTGAATTTAACATTTGTCATTATTACGCATGATGAGGAAGTGGCGAACATTGCCGACCAACGCTATCGTATGCATGACGGAGCGTTAGTGAAAGAAGGTGTCACTCATGCGATTTAGTGACCAACTTGATTTTGTTATGCAGCATATTAAGAAAAATAAGTTGCGTGTTTTTATGACTGTGTTAGCTGCAACGATGGGCTGTGCGTTTTTAATCGTACTTGCATCTGTAGGCTTTGGTTTACAGGCTTCGATTGAAAAGGATATTTTATCGAATGATAGTGTGACGAAAATTGAAGTGCAAAGCAACCAATCGCAGTTTACCGAGGAAGAAATTGCAGAAATTCAAGCAGTAGAACATGTACAAACCGTGTTAAAAACAACAGATGTAAATGCAGAAGCGCAAAGCTATTTTGAAGATCGTGATACATTAGGAAGTTTACATCTAACGAATTTTAACGATTTACAACAAGTAGCAGATGATTTATCAGCGGGTACGTATCCAAAAAATGCGAATGAAATTTTAGTAGGCTATCATTTCGCACAAACGCTGTTAAATGACGATGATCGTAAAGTAATAGACGAAAAGTCACTGGAAGCACAGGCAAATGGCGATTATTATAACGGTTCTGAAGAAGGCTATAAAGAGTCACTTCTAGGTAAGGAAATCGAAGTGGCCTTCCGTTCTTATGAGGATATGTCGAAACAAACAGAGCGTCAAACCTTTAAGATTGTCGGTGTACTTGCAAAGCCTACTTATGAATGGGCGATTGACAATAAAATTTACGTATCCGATGCGTTGGCACCAACTTTAGAAGAGATGTTGGTTCAATCGTTCCCAGATCAACAAGAGGAGCTCTTCTTCGATCGTTTTGAAATTTATGCGAAAAGTTTAGAATATGTGAAGCCGATATTAGAGGAATTACGTGACAAAGGCTTTGGTGTCTTTTCAGTAACGGAGCAATTAGAGGAGCTAAATGTATTTTTCTTAGTATTAAAAGCGGGGCTTATTTTTGTCGGGACAATTGCTGTATTAATTGCATCGATTGGAATTTTCAATACGATGACAATGGCTGTAACCGAGCGTACACGTGAAATTGGAGTATTAAAAGCAATGGGCGCAAGTCCGAAGCTGATTCAACGATTATTTTTAATGGAAAGCACATTTATTGGTGTAATTGGAACAGTCATTGCAGTCGCTATTTCTTACACGGTGAGTTTTGCGTCAAATGCATTGCTACCAGTAGTATTGAAGGCAGCAACGGGTGAGGAAAGCTTTGATGGCATTCAGTTTTCTGCCATACCTTGGCAGCTTGTTGTCATTGCGGCTGCTATTAGTATCGGGGTAGCTATTATTTCAGGTGTGCGCCCTGCACGAAAAGCGACAAAAATTGAAGTGATGCAGGCATTGCGCCAAGAGGTATGATGTAAAATGAGGTATCCGAGAACGAATTCTTGGGTACCTCATTTTTCAATTGGCTAATCAAAATTAATACGCACACAACTTGATGCGCAGGGGATTATCGTACAAGCATTTCACACATCATAATGACTAGAGGGCAACTTTCACCACTTGGAAAGTTGCCCTTTCATTTTAAGAATAGTTCAGTACTTCAGAAACGGTTACAAATTCGTAGCCTTCACTTTGTAAATATTGCAGCACGGGCTCAAGTCCATCTGCTGTAGATTGGTGGATATCGTGCATTAAAACAATGGCATTATTATGTAGTGTTTTTTGAATCATCGGTAGTAGCTTTGTTGGGTCACGGTGCTTCCAGTCAAGCGTATCAATCGTCCAGTTGACCGATTTACGTTGGATGAGTGCTCGGACGGAATCGTTAGTCGCACCATATGGCGGACGGAAAAAGGCTGAAGGCTGACCGATTGCTGCTTTGATGGCTTGCTCGGTGGATTCATATTCCTTTTTAATGGCCGCGGCTGGCATCTTAGTAAGTACAGGATGTGACCATGTATGATTACCAATTTCGTGCCCGGCATCACGAACTTCACGTGCTAGGTCTGGATAATACTGGACACGGCTACCGAGCATGAAAAACGTAGCTTTGGCATTATATTTTTGTAACAGATCCAAAATTTGCTTCGTTACCTCAGGATGTGGCCCATCATCAAAGGTTAAAGCAATTCGTTTGTGTGCTGCATCCGTATTTTGCTTTGGTGCAGTAGTGTCCTCTGTTTCCATAGTGATTTGGAAGTCTGATGCAAGTAATGGATTAATCGATGATAAAGGAATTTCTACAGTAGGTAAACCAGCTGTAGCATTAGCAATTTCACCTTCATCGAAATAGAGAACAAGGGCGTTTTCTTTTAATGCAAAGCGATCAAATAAATCCCATTTTGGCTGTGTAGCAGCTACAAGTTTGTCTTTGTTAAGGGCATCCTTGAATTCTGGATTTTTTGTTATTTGTGATTGTACATGATTGGCGAAGGTTTTTAAGCTAGCTTCATCTTGATTTAGCAATGTCTGCATATTAAAAGTTTCGCCTGTTTTATTGTCGATTAAAAAGGTCATGATGGTTGTTTCGTGTTCGGTATTACTTAAAATTGTTTTGTTTGTAAGGACAAATGAATAATAATGTTGATGTGCAAATGTTTGTAAACTAATATTCAGCTCACCTGTTAATTCGTGAACGTTTTGTTGTAGGCGCATCATACTAATATAGTAATCTTTTGCGTCGTTTATATAAGTTAAAATGGTATCATTGAACGTTTCGTATTCGGTTAATGGGTATTGAATAGCAAAGGGCATTTTTGCGTCATTTGAACTGTCTGTGACAATGCGCACACCCGGAAAGCTGGATTGTTCTTCGGAAATAGTGGATGAGGTAGTATCGGAGGAAAGACCATCTTCCGCTTGAAAAATAGGTTGATCATTTAAAACAGTTAAATAAATTATAGCTGAGCCGAGCAAGGTGATCATGGAGACAAGTAGTAAATCAATCCAAATACCACGGCGTTTACGGTAAGGGGTTTTCATGTTGCATCGGAGTCCTTTCGAATTTATAGAGTAATGATTAGTTAAATTAAAGTTGGATTTAAAGTATAAATATGTTACAAAAAGCATCGTTATGTGAGCATAAAATGCCCCAAAAAAGACTATGATTTTGATGAAGCTTCAAGTAATATGAGCTAAGAAGTGAAAAGGAGGTCCATCTTCTATGAATGCTGAACATAATGAAATGGCGATTGAATGCTTTTTATTAGCAGGTCGCATCATGATGGAAAGTGGCGCAGAAACGTATCGTGTTGAAGATACGATGTTAAGAATGGCACGATCTCAAAATATGATGGACGCACAAAGCTATGTAACGCCAACAGGGATTATTTTCTCACTTGGAAAAACGCAACCTACAAGAATTACATCGATTTCAACAAGGATTACAGATTTACACAGAATTGTACTTGTTAACAATGTTTCCCGTAAACTTACATCTCAAATCATAACATTAGAACAGGCTTATTACGAGTTAAAGAAGATAGAAACGACGAATTATTTTTTACCGATTATTATTCAAGTATTAACAGCGAGTATTGCAAGTAGCTGTTTCCTCTTAATGTTTAAAGGGGTAGTAACAGATATTCCAGCGGCGTTTGTGGCAGGTGGGTTAGGGCTATATATTGTAACCGTCATTCACCAAATCACGCGTGTTAAGTTTTTCTCAGAATTTATGGCAGCATTGGCTGTAGGTATTGTCGCATCGATGGCTGTACATTTTGGTCTAGGTACGCAGGTGGATAAAATTATTATCGGCTCAGTCATGCCACTTGTACCAGGGCTACTGATTACCAATGCGGTCCGTGATTTAATGGCAGGGCATTTTACAGCAGGAATGGCGAAAGGTGCAGAGGCGTTTTTAACGGCTTTTGCGATTGGTTCAGGGATTGCGTTTGTTCTATCCTTCTAAATAAAGGGGTTTTTCTATGATCGATAGTCTATGGTTTCAAATGATTATTAGCTTTTTTGCGACAGCTTGTTTTGGTGTCATTTTTAATGCCCCGACAAAGGCTATTCCAGCTTGTGGATTAGTTGGAGCGATTGGTTGGGGAATTTACTATTTATTGTTTAACTACGGTATAGATGAAGTCCGTGCGTCGTTCATTGGGGCGTTTATAGTATCATTAGTTGCGCATTTTGCGGCGCGGAAGTTCCGAATGCCAATGATTGTCTTTAGTGTGTCGGGCATTATTCCACTTGTGCCAGGAAGCGTTGCGTACAATACAATGCGTAATATTATGGAGCTTGACTATATGACGGGTCTACAAAATGGTATGCGCGCGTTTATGATTTCAGGGGCGATTGCCATGGGGTTAGTATTTGCGGAAGTGATAATGCAAATTATTTTACGTTCAATGCGTGAAGGTAAAACATCAATTGATTCATTCTTCAAAGCGAAAAAAAGAAGCTCAAAAAGCTAGGGAATCTAGGCTTTTTGAGCTTTTTCTCTGTTAAAGAAACGATAGATTATCGTCATTTGGATAACGATAAACAACTTATTTTACGTCCAGGGTAAAGCGCCAGCTCCTCGGTCATTTTGAACTCTCCTGCAAAAGTGGTGGAGCGTTTACTTTTGCGTCGGGTCCTCCAATGTCTGAGACTCAAACGATGTGAGTCATTGAGGGGATACCACATGGATGTGGTGTTTTGCTCACTCGGGGCTGACCGGCGCATTAGCGCTTTTGTTCATTAAATCAAATCCGAAACTTCGCTGCTTTTTACGGGTTTGCTAATGTAGTAGCCTTGTACAATGTCACAGCCGAAGTTTGTTAGAAGCTGCTGTTGGTCTTCTGTTTCGACACCTTCTGCGACAACGGTTAAGTTCATTGACTTGCCGAGCTGAACCATACCATTTACGAGTTGCTGTGTTTTTTCGGATTTTAGTGCGCGGGTAAACGTTTGGTCAATTTTTACGATAGAAATTGGCAATAGCTGCATGTAGCGGAATGAACCGTAGCCTGTGCCAAAATCGTCTAGTGCGAATACGATTCCTTCGTTTTCGAGTGTACGCATTTGCTTAATGATGCCTTTTTCGGCTTCCGCTTCAAGTGCAAATTTTTCAGTAATTTCAATTTGTAGTAAGTTTGCAGGGCAGCCTGTGCGTTCAAGCGTTTCTAAAATTGATTTAGCCATGTTTTTGTCGCGGAATTCACGAACAGAGGAGTTGATGCTTACTTTCAATTCGTGGCCCGCATTTTTCCATGCGACTGCTTGTTCACATGCGCGTTCAAGCATGAGTGAACCGATATTGTTGATTAGTCCTGTTTCTTCGGCGATCGGAATTAACTCGTCTGGTGATACAACCCCGATTTCTTCATCATCCCAACGTACAAGTGCCTCAACTGCAATAATTTTCCCGGATTTTACATCTACCTGTGGCTGATAAAGAACATGTAGATTTTTTTGATCTAGTGCCTGTAGTAAACGCTTTTCAACGATCGATTTTCGGTTTAACGCTGCGTGTGATGATTTTGATAATGAAAGAATGCTATCGCCACCTGCTTCACGTACAGACGCAATCGTAGCAAGTGAGGCTTTCATTAATTGTGAAAATGTTGTTTGGTCTTCGGGGTAGCGTGTAATACCACCACTTAATGATAATGGTACCGCGACATTGTCATTATAAATTGGATTTTGCTGTAAGTAGGTTAAGAAACCTTGTGTAAACCATTCAGGTAATGGCGTAATGACTACGAATTCATTTTCGTTAATACGAGCCATTGTGCTGTCTTGGAAATACAATTTCATACGCTTTGTAAATTCAACAACTAGAGATGTACCCTCTAAATCATTGTGTAAGTCTTTAATTGTGTAGAATTTGTCGATGCTTAAATACACGAATGAAAAATGGCGACCTTCGTCAATCATTTCGGTAATAACTTGTGCTAAACGGTGAACGTTAATCATGCCTGTTTCTGTATCGATATAGGCAATTTTTTCGAGCTGGAATTGTACCGTCTTGTCCTTAGTTATATCGCGTTCAATAAAGATAAATTGATTTTCGTCGGGTGTCGGTCCGAATAGTGGAATGGCTGTTAGGTAAACCCAATAAAGCTGCTCATCTTTCGTGATTTTCTGGACATCACCTTGCCAAATTTGTCCGTCTTGTAATGTATTCCAAATGATTTGTGTTACTTTTTCAGATTCCTCAGATGACGGGAATAGCTGCCAAAACGTTTTCCCAATGACGCGCTTTGGTGTCCAATGACTTGTTTTTAAAAATTGTTGGTTTGTTTCTATGATAAAGCCATCTTGATCGAGTGTTATTGTCATAAATGAATTGTGAATGCCATTTTTTAAGTCTATTAAATGCTGTTGTTCGGCGTTTACTGAGCCAATTTCGTCAGTGGGTACGCATAATACATAAATGGCCTCTTGACTATCAAATGTTATTGGCTTTGTGTATAGCGTGACAAATTGAATTGTTTGGTGTTTGGTTGTTATCTCAATATCTTGTAAGCAAAGTGGTACGGTGCTTGATAGAATAGATTCAATCACATCATTCTGGATTTCTGAAAAAAGCGTGTCTTCAACAGATTTCTTTTTTAGTTTCTCTAAATCTACTGTTGAATAGTCAAAATGCTCCAGATTACCTTTGGCGATTGTTCCATTAGGTAATAGAATGAAGGTAGGAAAAGGAGTAACTAGAAATGTGTCAATTTCTGTTGAATAGAGTTGCTCTTTTGTCATATATCATTTCTCCTTAATTCGTAAAATAATACTATAATTATAAATAAAAAATGCCCATTAGTCATTAAATAAAAACGTTATTTGGGAGGTCTTGTAGTATTATTCTACCTGTCTTTTTATTAACGTAAAATTAGTGATAGTATTGAATTGATTTTTCATTAGTAACTAGAAGTCAATTATAAAGTGGGATTAGTTCTTTAGGTAATAATTTTATTATATTTCGTGATGTAAATAGTAGTAAAGCTGTTTTGATTTTATTTTTGAAAAACAAGTAAAATGTCTTAAATGCTTTCGATTGTAACAATCAAATGGCTAATTTTTTCGAAAATTAGGAGTATACGATTGCTATATTCTAAAAATATGAAATAAATCGTAGTAAAAGTTTTCTGGAGTTGCGTTACAACGGTAGCTTTACTAAAATAAGAGCATTATGAAATAGTAGGAATTGGAGTAGAAAGAATGAATTTATCGGCAATTACAGTGTCGCTTCCACTAGATGAAGAAACGTTTGAAGAACTGCACCATTTATGTGAAGTCGCAGGGTGTGACGGGCACGTTTACAATCAGGTGATGAATTTACCAATTGCATGTAGCTATGAATCACGTGGTTTTTATGTGCTTGTTTATGATGATGACAAAAACGAGCTTATTGGTGCGGGAACGGCTATTGATTTAATGGGCTTAAATACGTACGAGTGGTCCATTTTAGTGGCGCCAATGTATCGCCAACTGGGTGTAGGGAGTGCGATTTTTAATGTGTTAAAGGATGGGATGGCTGCACGTGAAAGTGAGGGCGAACTAGCTTTAACAATAGAAGGTTCTCATTTTGGCAAAGAGTTTTTAAGTAAGCTAGGCTACTTATATAGTTTTTCTGAGGCGACTTTAGAAGCAAGAGCAGAAGTATTGCAGCAACCGGGAGCAGTAACGCTTCGTCCGTTTATGCAAAAGGATACAGAGGCGCTTGTTGCCATTTTTAGCGAGGCTTTTGGAGATATGCGTGAGGAATCGTTAGAGCTCATTGATTTCAATACCACAACAGAAGGACTTGTGATGTGGACAGCGGAATTTGCCGATGAGGTAGTTGGGACAGTGACGACGCGTAAAGAGGGTGAAGTCGAGTGGGTCACAGCGTTTGCTGTCGCACCAAATAAGCAAGGGCAAGGAATCGGTACGCAAATCTTAAACATTGTCAAAGATTATGCGATTCGCAACGGTGAAAAAACGATTTTATTAGATGTAGAAATTGATAACGCTGGTGCACTACGCGTGTATGAAAAAGCGGGCTTCATGAAATCGATGCAGCTAGACTATTATATTTGTTTAGATATGTAATACGTGTTTAAACGGAGCTGCGTGCGAATAAAACATAACGAATTTTTCGGGGAATCAATGTTAGAAAAACACAACTCGCGCAAATTTCACGCGAGTTGTGTTTTTTATAGACATTACATCAAAAAGGCTTCTTTTGAAGGGCCAATTAAATAGAGCTCGTGCATCGCGCGGGTTAGAGCGACATATAGGAGCTTGCGGTCAATTGGATTGTCGTAATAGGGTACATCAAATGACGTGATAATGACGGCATCAAACTCGAGCCCCTTTGCTAAATGGCTTGGCACAACGAGTAGCTTTTGCTGATCAATGGCCGAATTTTCGTCTAATATTTGCGCAGGAAAATCGGCTTTTTCAAGCTGTTTCACGATCGATTTTGCTTCTTTGGTCGTTTTGCAAATGAGTGCAATGGAATGGTGGTTGTTCGCTTTAATTTGCTCGACGATTTGGTTGATTGTCTGGACTTGTAACGCTTGTTGCGCGATAAACTCAGGGGGCTTACCGTGACGAACAACAGGCTCAACAAGTGGTAAGTTTTCCTCCATTTGTAGTAGGATTTCATTGGCTACTTGCATAATTTCAATCGTTGTTCGGTAACTTTTTTGCAGTGTAGCATAGGTTGCGCGTGGGAATAAATCGAGCACGGGCTGCCAATCGGTTAATGAACGGTAGCTATGGATTCCTTGTGCTAAATCGCCAACCATTGTAAACATATCTGTTTCAAGCCCTGCCTTTAATGCTGCAAGCTGGAAGTAGCTGTAGTCCTGTACCTCATCAATGAATACGACACGCATTTTCCATGGATCCTCTATACCTTTTACCTTTGCCTGTAAATAATAGAGCGAGGCTAAATCTTCTAATGCCCAGCTTTCCTTTTTATGTGCTTGTAGAAAGCTTTCTGTTTCATTTTGGTCCCATTCAGGTGCAATTTCATATAGTAATTCACGGTTCGTCACGATATCGCGGTATAGTGTTTTCACTTTTGCCTTTGTGAATTTTTTCATATAACGACTTGCCGTTGTTTTGGCTTCTTGCTTAATTTTTGGGATGCGTACATCGCGTTCGTCGATCATTTTGGTTACGGTAAGTCGGCGTTTTTCTGCGTCGCGCATGCCGTTTAGTGCTCGACCGATTGCTTCCTCATAACGCGAGTTTAATTTTGTTAATACTGCGGTTGTTTTCCGCTTTACTTCGGTTTGGATGATCTTTTTGATTCGTTCAAGGCGTTTTTCGATCGGCATATATTGAAATTCGACTAAAAACAACTTTTTCAAATGCTCGCCTTTCATAATACGATATTTTTCGATAAAGACATCATCAAAAAGTGTGGCCAATTGTTCTTCATACCGCTGTAAATAGCGCTGCATCATCAGTTCGTAAAAGGGGCTACCCTTCATTTTAGAAATATGCAAATCATCGAAATTGGTAGTGATGTTCTCGACGATTTTTTCGAGCTGTTCATTTGGATTCGTGAGCTTTAATTTCAAATGTAAGGCATTTTGTACATAATCGGCATAGGTGGTTTGGCATATTTTATCCACGCCAAGCTCTGGTAGTACATCCCCAATGTATTCGATAAATAAATTATTCGGTGCTAGAATCATGAGTTGTTCGGCATTAAAATGTTCGCCCATTGTATATAAAAAATACGAAATTCGGTGAAGAGCAATGGTTGTTTTTCCTGAACCAGCCGCCCCTTGTACGAGAATCGGTTGGCGGAGGTGCGCACGAATAATCTCGTTTTGCTCTTTTTGAATGGTCGACACGATTTCGGTTAAACGAACATCTGCCTTTCCTTCGAGCGCTTCTTGTAACAATTCATCGTTTGTTGTTAAATCGACGTCTCGGTAATCGAGAAGCTCGGCTTGCTCAATTTTATATTGGCGTTTGGCGAATAGATGCCCAGCCTGTTCGTCGCCGCGTACATCATACGTTATATCACCAAGTCGACCATCATAATACACGTTTGCGACAGGAGAACGCCAATCGACGATAATCGGCTCATGTGTTTCGTTATGAAATAGAGATGTTTTTCCAATATAAAGGAATTCCTCTGGCTCACCTTCACGCTGAAAATGGATGCGCGCGAAATAGGGTTTTTGACGAATCGCCTCTAAGCCTTCCTTTTGATCGCGTGCTAGTTCGAAAAAACGCGTGTTCATTAGAATATTTAAGAAACTATCACTCGAGTCGAGATATTCCACGTTTGACATCGCTGTTTTAATGTTAGCCTGTGCATTTTCAATATCGCTTTTGGAGCTATGTAAAATGCGGTCCATATACGCAACAGTGTCATTAAGTCGCTTTTGCTCCTGCTTGAAATCCTTTAGCTGCAAATGTTGTTCCATCGTTTGTCGTTCCCCCAATCACCTTATAAAGTCAGATTATTATCGTATCAAAAATATGGATAGATATTCAAGTAGTGCTCTAAAAATGAATTGGGATTTCAATGTTGGTTTGTATGAAAAGTTATTTTAGAGGTAAAAAGAATTAGGGGAATTATTAACTCATAACGAGCATTTTACAATACAAAATTTGGAACCAAGTGCATGTATCTAATAAAGTCCGTTCTGCTACGTTACGGGAGGCCAACATGATGTTGGTCACGAATGCGTTGCCACACAATGTGGCGTTTTTAGCATTTGTTCCACTGTTTCTGGGGGCGTGGCTTCAACTAACTCATTTGTGCCTCTTACGGTGGCACAAATGAGTGGATTTTCCGCACACGCTTGATCCCCTAGAAGTCGCCCCCTTCACTTCGCGCCACTCTAACATCAAACTAAAGTTGGTTTTTATTACATTGTTTTTTAATAAAGTTTGTTAATTCAATGCTGTTATTGAAGAAAAGTCTAAGGATATTTTTCTTTGACGCAATAAAAGAAGCTAATTTTATTGCTGTAGCTAACTTTTATTCAAAGATACAATAAAGTATACAGCGTAATATTTATTTCATCACCGCCGCCTCGCGAAAGCGCAAGCGGCTACATTTTACGCACTTAACTTTACTGGAAAAAGTAACATTTTTGTTTGGCGGGCCTTGCATGCGGCATTAAAGACAGTAGTATGGGCACGTACCACGTGGCCACAATGCTGTCGTGCCGTAGCCCGCCAAAAATAAATTACACTGTATTAAATCCAATTTTTGTTAGTGAACTTACTCAATGTTAGTTTCAATTGATTTTATTTACATTTCATTTTACTTTTGTAAACTATCTAGTATTAAGGTAAGCTAGATTTATATAATAGGCGCTTTATTAAAAAAGGTGTGTAACAAAATTAGCATTCAATTTTTGGGGGTTACTAATGAATAAGCAGTTAGACGAAGTTCAATACGCGCGTGCATTTGCGATGTTTGCCGTATTGTTTGTGCATTTTAGTTCGACAGGTTTAGGGGGGGTTACTCCTGAATCAAGTACGTTTTATATATACTCGGCATTCAATACAATAGGGAAGATTGGGGTGCCCGTATTTTTCTTTTTAAGTGGCTTGGTGCTGCTATATAGCTATAACAAAAGGCCGTTTACAAAGGAAACCATCCTGCAATTTTACAAGAAGCGTTTGAAATATATAATTGTTCCTTATATCGTCATTTCGACTTTTTATTTTGTTGTAAGTACAGTAAAATATAGTAGTTTTACATCTGTACCAGCATTTTTGACGGATTTAGGTGAAGCGTTATTATGGGGAAAAGCCTATACGCATTTGTATTTCTTATTTGTACTTTTACAGTTTTATTTAATTTTCCCGTTCATATTGTATTTCTTTAAGAAAGTGAAGGTTCGTGTTTCAGTTGTGCTAATTGTTTCGCTAGCTTTGCAGTTTACTTGGTTTTATGTGAACAAAAATTATGTACAAGTGGAAGCACGTGGTTCGTACTTTATGTCGTATTTACCGTTCTTTTTAGTAGGTGCTGCGATGGGGGCCAATTATGCGCAACTCGATCAATGGTGGCAAACGAACCGAAAAAAAATGACTGCGTTTATTGTGACACTGTTTGCAAGTGCAGCTGTGAGTTTGATTGTGGTGGATATTTGGACACGTGCGGGTACATTGGATAACTATTTACCGTCTACCCCGTATCGTTCGTATATTTTTGATGGACTATGGGTACTTTTAGGGCTAGCAGGTAGCTTGTTTACGTTATGGTTAGGGAAAGTGGTGATGGCACTGGACTATGCGCCATTACAGCATTTCTTAAATCGATTAGCTCAATTGTCGTTTGGTATTTATTTGATTCACCCATTTTTCTTACTATATTTCCGCGATTGGTTACCAAGTTCAACACCGCTCGTATTCCATGGTTGGCAGTTGTTTACCGCAATTGCGATTACCGGCATTTGTTGGGTACTGACGAGTTGGTTAAGTAAGTGGAAAGCTAGTTGGATTATTATCGGTAAATAAACGAAAAGCCTGCTACATGCTCGAATCGAGTTGTAGTAGGCTTTTTATTAATAACAAAACATCATTCCACGCGATTTGGCACGAAATGTGGCTGTCTGCTGGCTAAATTTGTAGGATAGGGGTTCACCATTTTGCGACATGCTCCTCGATACAACCAAGCATTTGCTGGATTTGTAGTGTTGTGCCGTCTTCAAGTCGAATGATGCCGTCATAATAGCCGACCATTTGATGCACGGATGACAAAATGACTCTCGCGTTAGTATTTGCGACGCGTTCGAAAAAGGGTGTGAATGTTAAATTAATTTGGTCACTAAATTTTGAACGAATTGTCCACGGATTCATAAAGTTCGAGCGGTCATATTCGAAGCGAACATCTTCGTGAATTTTAGTCATAATTCCATCAATAAAAATGGCGTTTTCCGTCATGCCGGTGCCGTCCGTCCATTGCCCGCCAAAGTTTAAGCCGATGCGTTGACCGCGAACAAGTTGTGATGCCATTCCCCAATTCCAAGTTGCCTCACGTGGCCAAATACCACGTCCGTAATCGAGTACTGCGAAGCTTTCTTCAGGAGAAAAGGTAAAGCGGCGTCCACCAATTTTCACGATGCCAGACGTTGGCAATGTATGATGCTTTGCCGTAAATTGAAATGTTTGGCGATTCCACGGGATGACGACGTTTAAGGATTCATCATCTTGTGGATGCTCAATCGTTAATTCGGCATGCAAGTGCTCGCCATCAAAATTCGGTGAAATGACCGTTAAATGTGTTACGCCGTTGTAGTAAGTTAGCTGGATAGTCATTTCACTAGTTTTGTAGCTGACGGTTTCTAATACTTGTGTTGGCATTTTTACTTTTGTGCCAAGTGGTATCACGATTGTTTTTTCGAAATAGCGCTGTGTTTCGTATTCAAGGAAATAGACGAAGCAAACCGCAGCGTAATCTAAATGGCTAATCGTTGCGGAAAATAAGATTTCCTCGCCATAAACACACCAATAATTCCACTTTTTCTTACGCATAAAATGGCCAGATAAGTTGCAATCAATAATTGGCTGTCGTGCAAATCCAATTGCCTCTGGATTTAAATTCCCTTTTTTATCGCAAAGAGCTGTTGGAAGTACTATTTCTCTTTCTGCGTGCTGCCTCATATAAACTCCCCCTATACAAAGAAAATACCGTTGAACCTGGGCACAATGTTTCGAACGAGCCCGGAAAGTGTCCTTAAACTGATTGTATCAAACATTTAAGAAAACAGGGCATTTTCACACTTCTTTCATATAACGTACATATTCGAAAAAAGTTTGTCATACGTTGTAAAAAAAGAAATGAGGCCAAATGCAAATGCTTTATTATAATCGCCAAGCTGCGGTCGATTATGCAAATTTTTGGTGGGATAAATACAATCCAAGATTTCCAACGTTTGAGGTGGATTGTACAAACTTCATATCGCAATGCCTCTATGCAGGGGGAGCACCGATGCGCGGCTTTTCGGATCGTGCGCAGGGCTGGTGGATGATTGGTAATCCTGAGCGCTGGAGCTATAGCTGGTCGGTAGCACACGCACTGCGATGGTATTTAGAAACGTCGAAAAAAGGGCTTATAGCAACTCGTGTTTATTCGATTGATGAGCTTGAGATAGGCGATCTTATTTTTTATGATTTTGCAGGGGATGGACGGATTGACCATAGTACGATTGTTACGCGGATTGAAAATGGGATTCCGTACGTTAATGCACACACGATGAATAGCAAAAATCGAGAATATTCATATGAAGACTCTTCGGCCTATACCCCATTAATCGAGTATTATTTCTTTCACATTAGCGATACGTTTCCCTTATAAACTCTCTATATAATAATGAAAAATGATGATAAGATAGAGCTAGTATACGAAGGAGGATTTGTCGATGACAGTATCAGTAAAACAAGCTATTTTAGAGCGCCGTTCAATTAAAAAATTTAATGGACAACTTGTTGAAAAACAAGCGGTTCTACAAATTTTAGATGATGCAAAATGGGCACCAAATCACGGCAACCGTCAACCTTGGCGCGTTGTTGTAGCAACTGATGAAAAATTAGCTCAAGTACATGAGTTATTACGCGATTTAGCGATTCCAAAATGGCAAGAGCTTTCAGAGGAGACGCTTGCTACGCAAATGCAAAAATTCACGCTTGCGGGGGCATATGCTTTTGTATTAGTAACAGAAGATATGCGTCAAAAAGAGCGTCTAGAAGATTATGCAGCGGTCTCTTGTTACTTACAAAACGCACAGTTACTAGCTTGGGAACAAGGAATCGGTACATGCTGGAAAACGCCAGGCTTCTTAGATAACCCAAAATTCCGCGAAGCATTACAAGCAAAAGAAAATGAACGTGTCATTGCGATGTTCCAATTCGGTTATTTCGATGAAGCAACACCAGCAAAACCACGTAAAGAATTAGCTGATTTCGTTACAGAATTCGGCGCATAAAATCAAAATGGAATTCGTAAAATGCTACGAATTCCATTTTTTTATTTTTAGTGAGAAGGGATAGAAGAAAAGTTGGTATCTTTTTTGTAGTGGGAAAAGTGTAATACAAAACTTTTGGAGGGATGTATATGTTTCGAAATGAACCAAAACAAACGGTTGATGTCGTCTATACAAAACAAGAATTGCTCAATAAACTCCAGGAATTACGTAAACCACGAGAAATGGTAGACCGCAATAAAATTTATATTGTCACGAAAAATGTAAATGAGTTTCATTCGTTATCGAGGGATAGTCAAATTGAGTTGGTAACGACACATGGAATCTGTAGCTTTATAAAAACATTATTGACGAAAGAAACGCCAATCGAAAATGTATTACGTCGCATGAATTTATCGCATAATGATCGCATTGAGTACGAGGCTGTTATTCGCAGTGGGGGAATGGTGCTTGTCTCGGGAACAGATCCATTCCATGAAGAGGAGTGGACGGGGCATACGCTGACGAAATGGATTACAAATCGCTCGAATTCATCGAATATCATTTTGCATGATGTAAAAAAAGAGCGCGTCGTTCCGTATGAGCCAAAGCCACAATTGTACTTTTTGCCTTCGAAGGGCGTAGCAGGCGATTTTGGTCCTGCAGATGAAGTATTAGCGTCTTCAAATGCCGAAGTGCCATTACGAGACAATCAACGCCTCGTTCGCGATCCAAAAACACGAGAATTAGGCGTGTATCAAGGGCCACATAAATAGCATAACGTGAATCTTTGCTAGGTGGGCATCTTACTGTCCGTTAATGCGAGATAAAGTGTGAAACCGAGCCATTGGAATAATCATGTGCTCGGTTTTAAATGTCTAAAGAAGGTAAAATCATACAATTTGTAGAATATTGTCTCATTAAAGAGGTGAATTGTTATGGATAAAGTCATTGGTTCAGTGCAGGAGGCTGTTCAGCAAATAGAGGATGGTGCAGTGCTGTTAGTTGGCGGATTTGGGCTTTGCGGCATTCCTGAAAATCTAATTCAAGCACTAAAAGACAAGGGTATAAAGGATTTAACTGTTGTGAGTAATAACTGCGGTGTGGATGATTTTGGATTAGGTGTGCTACTTGAACAGAAACAAATCTCAAAAATGATTGCTTCGTATGTAGGAGAAAATAAAAGGTTCGAGCAACAGTTTTTAAGTGGAGAATTAGAGGTAGAGCTTACACCCCAAGGCACTTTGGCAGAGCGTATTCGTGCTGGTGGGGCTGGGATTCCAGCATTTTATACGGCTACGGGGGTTGGAACGCCCATCGCACAAGGAAAAGAAACGAAGCAATTTGATGGTAAAACGTATTTATTAGAACGAGCGATTACAGGAGATTTTGCATTAGTGAAAGCATGGAAGGCGGATAGAGCAGGGAATTTAGTGTTTCGTAAAACATCACGTAATTTCAATCCGCTTGTAGCAACTGCGGGGCGAGTGACGATTGTTGAAGTGGAGGAGCTTGTGGAAATCGGCGAGCTTGAACCGGATGAAATTCATTTACCGGGTATTTATGTACAACATCTTGTGCATAGCCCATCCTTTGAGAAACGCATTGAACGTCGCACGATAAGGGAGGAGAGCTAATGGACGCTCGAAAAAAAATTATTCAACGTGCTGTTCAAGAAATTCAACATGGGATGTATGTCAATTTAGGCATTGGCATGCCAACGTTAATTGCGAATGAAATTCCAGCCCATTATGATGTGATGCTGCAATCTGAAAATGGATTATTAGGGATTGGCCCGTACCCAACAGAACAGGAAATCGACGCGGATTTAATTAATGCGGGAAAAGAAACGGTAACTGTAAAAAAAGGAGCTGCATTTTTTGATAGCGCCGAAAGCTTTGCAATGATTCGCGGTGGTCATATTGATGTCGCAATTTTAGGTGGGATGGAAGTTTCGCAAAAGGGTGATTTAGCCAATTGGATGATTCCCGGTAAAGTCGTAAAGGGGATGGGCGGTGCGATGGACTTAGTCGTTGGTGCGAAAAAGGTCATTGTCATTATGGAGCATGCAAATAAGTATGGGGAATCCAAAGTGAAGCGTGAATGTACGCTCCCACTAACTGGGCTGGGGGTTGTTCATCGACTGATTACTGATTTAGCGGTGTTTGATTTTGAGGATGGTGTCATGCGGCTTGTTGAATTGCAGGATGGTGTGACGCTTGAGGAAGTAAGGGAAAAGACGGAAGCGCAGTTTGAAGTTAAGATTACTAACTGCTACTAATGGGGTACTTCACTAGATGCGTTGGTTGATATGGAAGAGTTGAATTTTTATTCGTCATTATTCATTTTGTTGGTAGTTTTGAATTTTCTTTATATTTCAAAACTACATAAAATCACAACGTTTACTACTTTTATTAATGATATATTCATATTATATGTATAAAATAATGCATATAAAATTCTGAAAATTCGAATTTAATGTTTTGATATTGAATATTTATACACTAAGGGTTAAAATGAATTATCGCTTATTTGATAATCATTAAATTAGTTATCAAAAAGTTGCAAATTATATTGTGAGGTCCTATCAAATGGCAAATTGGTTAGATTTATATAAAGAAATGGGCGATTATTTAGCGCCTAGTATGGCAAAGGATCATCCAAATCTTCCGGTAGTTAAAGAAGAAGGTTGTTATTACTGGGGAGCGGATGGCAAGAAATATTTAGATTTTACATCAGGTATTGCTGTGACAAACACAGGTCACCGTCATCCAAAAGTTGTGCAAGCAATTAAAGACGCAGCAGATGAATTAGTGCATGGTCCATCAGGGGTGATTATGTACGAATCCATTTTAAAATTATCGGAAGAGCTTGGCGAAGTGTTACCGGGTGATTTAGATTGCTTCTTCTTTGCGAACAGTGGTACGGAGGCAATTGAAGGCTCATTAAAATTAGCGAAATTCGTAACGGAGCGTCCATATGTGATTTCATTTACAGGTTGTTTCCATGGTCGTTCGATGGGTGCGCTTGGTGTGACAACTTCAAAAGCGAAATATCGTAAATTTTTACAGCCATCGCATCTTTCGTACCAAATTCCGTATGCAGATGTAAAAGCGGCTCCAGCGGGTGTGGATGCAGAAAGCTATGTTGTAGAAAAACTTGAAAAAGATTTCAAAAAGCTATTCAAGCACCAAGTAACACCTGAAGAAGTAGCAGCGGTGATTTTAGAACCTATTTTAGGTGAAGGTGGCTATATCATCCCACCAAAAGCTTGGGTGAAAAAAATCCGTGAAATTTGTGACCAACATGGCATCTTATTAATTTTTGATGAAGTGCAAACAGGCTTCGGTCGTACAGGTGAATGGTTCGCTGCACAGTACTTCGATGTAACGCCGGACATTATGGCCATTGCTAAAGGCATTGCATCAGGCTTACCACTTTCAGCTACAGTTGCCTCAAAACAATTAATGCAAAAATGGCCGATTGGTTCACATGGTACAACATTCGGTGGCAACCCAATCGCCTGTTCTGTAGCACGTACAACATTAGAAATTTTCCACGAAGAAAACTTAGTAGAAAATTCTCGCGTAGTCGGTGCATATGCCCGCGAACAGTTGTTAAAAATGAAAGAAAAATATTCAATTATTAGCGACGTGCGTTCAGCTGGTTTAATGATTGGAATTGAACTATCAGATCCAACTACAGGTGAGGTTTCTGGTGAAGCAGTAGGGAAAGTATTAGATTACGCACTTGAAGAAGGCGTTCTGTTCTATCTATGTGGTAATGAAGGCGAAGTTATTCGTATGATCCCACCACTTACAGTAACAAAACAACAAATTGACGACGGCTTACAAATGTTAGACAAAGCCATCGAACGATATTTACAAGAACAACTAATAAAAGGAGAGAAATAACATGAACAAAAAGTGGCTATTAGCAATTTTAACAACACTTGTCATTGCAGTATTAGCAGCATGTGGTACTTCAAAAGACGACAAAGAAACATCAGGTAGTGCAGGTGAAGGTTCAACAGATAGCAAGAAAACGTTAATCGTAGGTACATCAGCAGACTACGCACCATTCGAATACGTAGACACTGCAACAAGCGATGAAATTATCGGTTTCGATATTGATTTAATCAAAACAATTGGTGACAAATTAGGCTATGAAATTGAAGTGCAAAACATGGACTTCAACTCACTTATTACAGCATTACAAGCGAAAAAATTCGACGTAGTCATCTCAGGTATGACACCAACAGAAGAGCGTGACAAAGTAGTAGACTTCACAATTCCTTACTATGAAACAGAACAATATTTAATTTTTGATAAAGAAAAAGGCTACACAACTCCTGCTGATGTAGCAGGTGGTGTGGTAGGTGCGCAAGTTTCTTCTATCCAAGAAGATTTAGCGAAAGTATTAGGGGAAGAACATGGCTTTAAAGTAGAAAGCCGTAATTTAATTCCTGAGTTAATCCAAGAATTAAAAACAGGTCGTTTTGATGCTGCAGTAATTGAAAATATCGTTTCTGAAAACTACTTATCGAAAAATGATGATTTAGCAGCATTCCCAATCGAGGTAGAAGAGCCAGATTATAAATCAATCGTATTACAAGAAGGTAGCGAATTAAAAGCAGAGTTCGATAAAGCAATCGAAGAATTAACTGCTGACGGTACAATTGAAAAATTAAAGAAAAAATGGTTTGTTGTTGAATAATAGCAAGTAACAACCAAGAGGCACGAACTTTAGCTTGGTCTGGAAGAAAAATTAACGTCATTCAGCTGTTAACGTTGAATGACGTTTCTCACGTTTTTTTAGAGAGAAAAACCGATAAGGATTTCTCTGCTAAAACAAATTCAATTAAAGAAAGGAGGGCTACGATGTTCAATTTTGATGCAGTCGTACCCTCTATCCCGTATATTTTTGAGGGGATAGGTATTACATTACAAATCGTTATCGGTGCGACGATTTTGGGGTTAGTTTTAGGTGTTTTATTGGCATTATGTAAAATCGGCAATGTGGCGCCACTTCGTTGGTTTGCGAGCTTTTATACTTCGATTTTCCGAGGAACGCCGTTAGTTCTTCAATTGATGTTAATTTACTATGCGGTTCCGCAAGTATTAGATATTAAAATTGATCCAATTCCAGCAGCGATTATCGCATTTGGCTTAAACTCAGGGGCCTATATTTCTGAAATTATCCGTGCCGGTATTAACGCCGTCGATAAAGGACAAATGGAAGCTGCGAAAGCACTTGGGATTCCATATTCAAAAATGATGAAAGACATCATTTTGCCGCAAGCAATGAAAAATATTTTACCATCGTTAATGAATGAATTTATTACGTTAAATAAGGAATCAGCCATCGTTACGGTAATCGGGGCAATGGACATTATGCGCCGTGCATACGTTGTAGGTGGTTCGACGTTTACGTACTTAGAGCCGTTACTAATTGCGGGCTTAATCTACTATGTAATGACATTGATATTATCATTCCTTGGCAGAACGCTAGAAAAGAGGATGAAACGCAGTGATTAAAATTGATAATCTGAAAAAATCATATGGCAAAAATGAAGTATTAAAGGGCATTTCAACTGAAATCAGTGAAAAAGAAGTAATTGCCATCATCGGTCCTTCAGGTTCAGGGAAATCAACGTTTTTACGCTGCATTAACCGCTTGGAAGAACCAACTGAAGGCGTAATTACAATTGCGGGTGTAGAAGTAACAGACAAAAATGTTATGAAGGTGCGCGAGGATTTAGGCATGGTGTTTCAGCACTTCCACCTCTTCCCACACAAAACGGTTTTAGAAAACTTAACATACGCACCCATTAACGTAAAAGGCGTGGCAAAGGACCAAGCTGTGAAATCAGCTGAAGAGCTGTTAACAAAGGTTGGGCTTTACGACAAGCGTAACGAGTATCCGAACCGTTTATCGGGTGGCCAAAAGCAGCGTGTGGCCATTGCGCGAGCACTAGCGATGAACCCAACAGCGATTCTATTCGATGAGCCAACGAGTGCACTTGACCCAGAAATGGTTAAAGAGGTTTTAGAGGTTATGAAATCTCTTGCTAAAGAGGGAATGACGATGCTAATTGTAACGCATGAAATGGGCTTTGCTCGTGAAGTAGCAGACCGCGTTCTGTTTTTAGATGGCGGCTATTTAGTGGAAGAAGCATCTCCGAAAGAATTCTTCTCAGCGCCAAAAACAGAGCGAGCAAAAGCGTTTTTAGAGAAAGTTTTATAATGATGAACACACCCGTAAAGAGAACTTGCGGGTGTTTTTTTGTTTAAAAAAACGAAGGCCTAGTTTAGGACCTTCGTTAAACTATTATTTCGGATACGTCTGGCATACACGCCCAACTTGCCCGTCTGTTAAGCGTACTTTAATGCCATGTGGGTGAAAGCTGCTGTTTGTTAGGAGGTCTTTTACTGTGCCACGCGTTGTGTTGCCAGTGCGTTGGTCTTTCTTTAACACGATATCTACCTCTAAACCAGCGTAAACATCGCTGCGATTTTTTCCGTTCATGTTCTTTGCTCCTTCATGCTCGTATGTTTTCCTAGTATAGCATGAACGTTCCATGAAGCGAAAAAGGTCCAGCTTATTTCGGCAAATGGTTTAAAAAATTTTCATAACAAAACCCGCGTACATCATCCTCACGATAATATTTCAGTAACTCATTTACTAAATTTTGATGCATGCCGGCATGTTCCAACCCTGGAATTTTGCTAGAGATGCCATCAAAGTCAGAGCCAAGCCCAATTAAATGCTTACCGCCAAGGGAGCTAATATGGTCGATATGCTTGATTAACTCACTCATATCCGCTTGCTCTGTGCCATTCACAAATTCAGGGAAGTAGACAACATGCATCGGCGCGTTTTTCGTAATCATTGCGCGGATTTGCTCGTCGGTTAAATTGCGTTCATGGTTGCATACAGATGTAGCATTTGAATGGGAGGCAATGACATAATCCGCATGCTCGAGCACATGCCAAAAGCTTTGTTCATGTAAGTGCGTCACATCGGTGAAAATTTTATGTGTATTATTGAGTTGAATAATTTCACGGCCAAAATCCGTTACACCGCGTCCCAATTTACTATATAAACCATCCGCTGCTTCGTTTGCAAAATTCCACGTTAAACCAATTGCAAGTACACCAAATTTGTAGAATTCATGCCAAAATTTGATGTTCCCACCAAAGAAATCAACACCCTCAATTGTTAAAAATGCCCCGATTTGCCCGGGCTGCAATGTATGGAAATCGTGCCATTGCTTCATGTGCACCATTTTCGGATGCGCCTCAATGAGCTGCTGAAAATATTCTGCTTGTTGATAAGCAGACTGAATTTTCCCCAGTGGTGATAAATCCGGGTTCACATAGATGGCAAATGCTTGTGCCATCACATTACCAGCTTGTAATTTTTCGTAATTAACGTCTAATGCTGGTGCATTCGTAAAGCTATCGTTTCGTTGGAATAAACGAAGTAGGGCATCACAATGTAAATCGATAATTGGTATTGCCATTTGAGCTCACCATCCCGTTGAATTTTCTTTCATTATAATGAATATGAAAATAATTTACAGAATATTTTTGTATAAACATGGTTCATTACTATATGTTGGGAGTGACATCATTTTACGTAAAATAGATGATCCAAACACTGAATTAAAATAGGTTTTTTAGGATTTCGCACGCAATTGCCATGATATCGCACGTAAATTCAGAAAATCGCACGTAACCAATTCTGACTCCCTCATGTTTCCGGAATGAGCCCAAAAAATGCCTCACGCTAGATGGAATTTCTAACGTGAGGCATGTGATTAAGCGTGATGCAGCCCGGCGAAAATGCCGTCTTTTGCAACAAGCTCCTCGTATGTGCCTTGCTCTTCGATGCCATTTGGTGTGACAACGAAAATATAATCAGCATCGCGAATCGTCGCTAAACGGTGCGCGATAATAAGCGTTGTACGATTTTTGGCTAAATCATTTAGAGATTGCTGGATGATGCGCTCGGTCGCTGTATCTAAAGCAGAGGTTGCTTCATCTAAAATTAAGATTGGTGGATTTTTTAAGAACATACGTGCAATTGCGAGACGTTGCTTTTGTCCACCTGATAATTTCAGCCCACGTTCACCGATTTGGGTTTCGAAGCCATCTGGTAAGTTTTCGATGAATTCGAGTAAGTTCGCTTGCTCGGCTGCGGCTTTAATTTCGTTAAAGTTAGCGCCAAGTTTCCCGTACTCAATATTTTCTCGAATGGTGCCGGTAAAGAGGAACACATCTTGCTGCACTGTCCCAATTTGCTTACGTAGAGAGCTTTGCGTTAAATCGCGGATATCATGCCCGTCGATTGTAATCGAGCCGTCTGTTACATCATAGAAGCGCGGAATAAGTGAGCTGATCGTTGTTTTCCCTGAACCCGATGGACCCACAAAGGCAATCGTTTTGCCGGCTTCAACATGGAATGAAAGATTGTTTAATACTTGTTTACTATCTGCGTAGTTGAAGCTAACATCGTTGAAGGCGATATTTCCATGTAAATGGTTCACTTCAATGGCATTTGGACGGTCTACAATGGTTGGCTCCAGATCGATTAAATCGCAGAAGCGTTTAAAGCCCGCCATACCTTTAGGATACATTTCAAGCAGCGCACTAATTTTGTCGATTGGTTTTATGAGCACATTCGTAAAGAGAATAAAGCTCGCAAATTCACCGTACGTTAGCTGCTTCGTATAAGAGAGCCAAGCCCCGACAACTAACACAACTAATGTTAAGAGGCGCGTTAAAATGTAAATGCTTGAGTGTGTACCCGCCATGACCTTGTAAGCATAGATTTTTGCTTTGCGGAATAAAGCATTTTGTTCCTTGAAACGCTTCTTCTCAAAATCCTCATTCGTAAAGGATTTGACAACGCGAATCCCTGAAAAGCTGTCCTCCACGCGGCCGTTGACGTTGGCAATTTCACTATACATCACCGTCCAGCCCTTTTTCATGCGCTGATTACTTAAATACATAACAGCAATTAAAAATGGAACGAACACTAAAATAAGCGTCGCCATTGTTGCGTTAATGTTATACATAATTGAAAATGCTCCGATAAAGGTCATAATCGCAATAAAGAAATCCTCAGGACCATGGTGCGCAAATTCGCCGATATCAAATAAATCATTCGTAATACGGCTCATTAAATGGCCCGTTTTCATATTATCGAAAAACGTATAAGGCTGACGCTGCACATGATTGAACAGCTGCTGACGCATATCGGTTTCGATATTGACGCCAAGCTTATGCCCTAAATAGTTGACGATATAGTTCATGACCGTGCTCAAAAGGTACGTGAAGAGTAGTAATGCACTGATTTTGGTAATCATACCCCAATCATTTGTTGGCAGCAGGTCATCGATAAATCGCTGTACCGCAACTGGGAATAGTAGCTCTAAAATGGCGACAAATACCGCACTTGAAAAATCGATTATAAATAAGCGTTTGTGTGGCTTATAGTATGTAAAAAATCTTTTTAGCATAGGTTGTCCTTTCTGTTAAGCAATGTTAACGGGGTGTCATTATTAGTGAAAATGATTCTTAATATGGATTATAGCATTTTTTCGAGGGGCGAAGGAATAGGGAGGAGAATATCTAGTTTTCGTACATAACGCACAGAGCGGACATTTTTAGATGGATAGCTGCATAATTTTTTCATAATTTTACTCTATACTAGAGGTTAAAGAGGGGGGATGATCTCCGATGAAGCGAATTTCAACAAAATTAGCCGTCTATTTTTTTCTAACGGTGTTCGTCATGCAATTATTGTTAATGTATTATCTCCATCACAGTATGATTACATCAAAGGTAAATGAAGAATATGAACGACTTTTAGCAAATGGCTCTAATCATCGCGATGTTCTTGTTGAAAATTATTCCGAATCCACGATGCATCATATTGTTTTGATGGAAATGGATAGTAATCGACAAGTGATCATTACCGATCGTGATGGTGAGGTCATAAAAAGCTCAGAAAACGATGCCCAAAAATTAAGCAATTACATGCCTGTCTTACCAACAACATTTTTAAAAAAGGATACCTTACTTGTTTCAGATTGGAAGAATGCCCCTTATATCATTAGTGTGCATCCCTTTCATATACATACGAATGACGAAAAGGGTTATGTTGTAATGCTTCAAAGCACACGCCCAATCGAACAATTAGTAAATCAACTAAATTTTCATTTTGGTATTGCCGGTGTCACAAGCGTATTTGTTTTACTTATTGCCTACCTCGTGTTATCCCAAATTTTAACGCGACCATTAATTCGGATGAAAGAAGCTACAGAAAAGATAAACGCTGGAGACTTTCAAGTAGAGCTACCAAAAGTGAAACAGGATGAGCTTGGTGAGTTATCACAGGCGATCCAAACGTTAGCCCGTGATTTAGAGCGACTAAAAAAAGAAAGAAATGAATTTCTTGCTGCCATCGCACATGAATTAAGCACCCCGTTAACCTATTTAATTGGTTATACAAAAGTCGCGATGAGACCTGAAATCCAAGAAGATGAAAGAAATCGTTATTTACGTATTTTAGTTGAAGAGTCTGAGCGTATGAAGGAGCTCGTAAAAAATTTAGTAGATTTAGCGAAAATGGATGAAAACTCATTTACCATTTCAAAAGAAAATTTTGAGGCAAAGGCATACTTTCAACAGTTAATAAACCTTGTCCGTCCTTCGTTTACATTAAAGGATTTAGAATTAACATTCATTTGTAATAAGGATGTTCAAATCTACGCAGACCCTTTGCGATTAGAGCAAATTTTTTTAAATTTACTAGACAATGCGAAGAAATATTCACCTTCGTATACACAGGTCACATTGTCTGTTTCAACAGAGCAAAATAAAACGATTATTTCAATTACTGATCAAGGCATCGGAATTCCTCCTGATGAAATCGACTATATTTTTGAAAAATTATATCGTGTAGAAAAGTCACGCTCTCGCTCACTCGGTGGATCAGGAATTGGACTTGCCGTTGTAAAAGAATTAGTCGAGGCACATGGAGGTACAATCGATGTGAAAAGTACTTTAGGAAAAGGAAGTACCTTCACAATCACCCTAAAAGGCGAGGTGGCGGAATGACGAAAACGATTTTATTAGTAGATGATGAACAGCGAATGCTCGATTTAATCGAACTGTTCCTCATGCCAGCTGGATTTAGATGTATCAAAAATAGAAATGGACAGGATGCGATTCACACTTTACAAAAGGAAAGTATTGACCTTGTCATTCTTGATGTGATGATGCCAATAATGGATGGTTGGGAACTTTGTAAAAAAATACGGATGTTTTCAAATGTGCCCATCATGATGCTGACAGCGAGGTCTGAAAAGCTAGACTTGGTGAAGGGGTTAAATACAGGGGCTGATGATTATATAACAAAGCCCTTCGATGAGCAGGAACTAATAGCAAGAGTGAATGCTTTGCTAAGACGGAGTAATCATGAACACACACCACAAAATATAGTTGTACATGGGAGCTTTGAATTGAATAAAGAAACGTTTTCGCTCCATTATGAGGCGTGCACGATTCGGCTAACATTGAAGGAATTTCTAATCATTGAAGCGCTTTTATCCCGTCCACAAAAAACATTTACACGTGAGGAACTCATGACGATTGCGTGGGAGTTCGATGCGTTCATCGATCAGCGCACGGTCGATTCACATATAAGAAATCTACGCGAAAAATTAAGGACGGCTGGTTTTCCAAGCGAGCAAATCATTAAAACCGTGTGGGGGATTGGTTATAAATGGGTGTAGATAGCACCGTAACCTTGTAGCGAATTGGATGAACAAAAATTCATTACCTTGTTATTTCTTCTAAATGGATCCCTGACCTAATAATAATGATGTCTGCACAGTATTTGCAAAATTCATGGTTACAATAAAAAAAGGCATTAAAAAATTACGAGGAGGACAATTATGAAGAAGAAACTAACGCTGGGATTCTTGACCATTGCTTTAACATTTACATTAGCCGCATGTGCCGAAGAAAAGAAAGAGCAAGGTACAGATAATACAGACAAAGAACATGCAAATATGGACCATTCAACGATGAATCATTCAAGTGATGGGGAACTACCTGAAGGCTTAGCAGAAGCTACGAACCCAACTTTCCCTGTGGGCACTACAGCGATGATGCATGCAGATCATATGGAAGGAATGGACGGGGTCAAAGCTACTGTGGTGGGAGCTTATAATACAACGGTTTATGCAGTTACGTATACGTCTACAACTACTGGAGAACTTGTAAAAAATCATAAATGGGTCATTCACGAAGAGCTTGAAAATCCAGGTGCAGCCTCTCTTGAACCAGGCACAGAGGTAACATTACGCGCGGATCATATGGAAGGGATGGACGGTGCAACGGCAGTTATTGACTCCGCCGAAAAAACAACGGTCTATATGGTGGACTACACTTCATCGACAGGAGAAAAAGTGACAAATCACAAGTGGGTAACAGAAAGTGAGTTAGCGGCTGAATAGAGCTTAACAAACGGAAAAACGAATAGCGAGTACAGCAAAAACGAGAAAATCCATACAATTCGTTCATGTACCACATGCGTAAGGAACCGATGAAGGTGAGAAAATAGAATATCAGGAACTATTAAAAATTCAGGCAAATGACGTCGATTAAGACGAGTTGGCTGAATTTTTTTGGTTTAGGGATTTTGGGGATTCATACAGATGCGGCATTGTTTGGCGCGAAAGGTGTTTTTCTATAATGACATCTTTATTTTTGAGGGAATAATAGTGGTAAACTAAATGAAACGATGAAAAAAAGGGTGTACGGATATGAATTTTTATATAGTAATGCAAGGAAAAACATATGAACAGGCAAAGGACGCGAACGTTGTTTGGTGCTCCATTTACGATAATAGCGGGCAGACACCGCATTCTTGGGAGCGCATGAACGAGGTAAAACAAGGTGATGCCATTTTCCATTGCGTAAAAGGCGAAATTGTCGCGATTAGTATTGCGCAAGAAGATTGCCGTAAAGGTGAGAATCCGTTCGATGAATCTAAACAAATTGGCAATCTATTCACTTCTGCATATGAACCATTAAATAGTTCAATTTCAATTAAAGCAAACTTTGAGCAAATCCAGCAGCTCTTACCAGTGAAATACTCCCCATTCCAACAAAATGGCGATGGCAACCAAGGCTTCTTATATCCTTGTAATGAAATGCTCGCGATTAAATTGTTAGAGCTTATAAGTGATGCGAATATTTATGAGGAAAATGAAGAACAGCTAGAATTTGCGATGGGGTTAATTGCACAAAAAGAACGCAATACATTAGCACCGATTTTATTTGAAACCGAGGCAGAGGCCAAGTTGAAAATTCGCAGGGGTCAGCAGAAATTCAAAAAGCAGCTGACTCCCTTATGAGACCATCATTGCGCGTTATGCGGCATCGAATTACCAGAGCTGTTAAAAGCAAGCCACTCCAAACCGTGGAAAGATTCGACCGATGAAGAACGACTTGATCCGTACAACGGCATTTTACTGTGCAGCAACCATGATACACTATACGACCGAGGCTATATTGCCTTTGATGGCACTGGGAAAATTCACATTTCACCGGAGCTGGCGAAAGCGGACTATAGTAAGTACGGCATTCATGAAAAAATGCGCGTAAACCGTGTGGAGGAGAATAAGAAATATTTTAAGTGGCATAAGCGGGAGATTTTTAGAGGATGAGGGAGAGCGTTTTCGCCAATAGTAGCGTTATCTCTCGCTCAGGAGATAGGGATTAACAATGCTTCGAATTTTTGGGGCAGCGGTTATCGTTATAATTATTGAAACTTTCCTGTAAAGGGTGGTTTAAATTTGAGATTACTTAAAGGATTTATTATTAGCTTTTTATTCATAATAGCAGGCTGTAATGATGAGGGGGAAAGGGTAATGGCACATCAATCAGGTGAATTGCTTCAAGCGGTTGAAGCGAACAATCTTGAAAAAGTACAGGACATTTTAAAAGATGCATCTTATCCAATTAATGAAACGAATAAAAATGATGAAACACCGTTGTTAATTGCTACACATGAAAATTATATTGAAATTGCAAAAGCGCTAATTAATGCAGGGGCAGATGTTAACCAACAAGACAGGATTCAAGATAGCCCTTATTTATATGCAGGTGCACAAGGAAAAACAGAAATTTTAGCTTATATACTTGAAAATGCAACACCCAATCACCAGGTGTACAATCGATATGGGGGCAATGCATTAATCCCAGCTGCTGAAAAGGGCCATTTAGCTAATGTAAAGTTACTTTTAGCGGATGGAAAAATGGATATAGATCATCAAAATAACTTTGGCTATACAGCTTTAATTGAAGCAGTCGCATTAACAGATGGTTCAAAAGTATATCAGCAAATTGTACAGGAGTTGCTAGCTTACAATGCAAACAAAGAGCTTCGTGATGACAATGGTCTGACGGCATTGGACTATGCTAAAGATAGAGGATATACAGAGATGATTGAGTTGTTGGAGCAGTAAAACTATTCTTAAAGCTATTGGTACTTTAATTGAATATGGCACAATAAGATAACTCTTTTTCGTATATTATTAGTTAACAATTTAGGCGTATTGATCTACTAGATCAAGCGTTTTTTTTATTGTCGGCCTTTCTTGAGAGAATATAGGATAATGTTAATCGATAAATTCATATGTATGAATTTATTTCATAACATATTGTATTTCGGTTTGGGATATACTATATTATTCACAGTAATGAAATTTAGGGGAGTGAAGTGATGAATATAGGAATGGAAATAAAGAAATTGAGAACTGAAAAAGGAATTACGTTGAAAGAGTTAAGTGAAAAAAGCGAATTATCTGTTGGATTTCTATCTCAATTAGAAAGAGGGCTTACTACCATAGCAGTTGACTCACTTGAAAAACTAGCTGCTATTTTGGAGGTACATTTAACACACTTTTTTGATTATCCACTCAAAAAGAAAGAGTTGGTTTTAAGAAGTTATGAACAAGAAATAATGGATTCCGTAGAAGGCGGCTTTATTAAGTATAGTTTAAGTTCAAATATGGAAAATAAACAGCTTGTTCCAAGGCTTATTGAAATTCTTCCTCAAAAGAAGGATGAAGAAATCGTATCCTATACGCATGAGGGGGAAGAGTTCGTTTATGTTTTAGAGGGAATCTTAACCGTTTACCTCAATGGTATAAGGCATGAAGTATATCCAGGTGATAGTGTTCATATGGACTCAACTATTTCCCACAATTGGGCTAATTATACGAATAAAAACGTAAAGCTAATCGCGATTAATACGCCTAATTATATGTATAACAGAGGCTGATTTAGCAAGGACATTATAGAAAGTGATACTAACAATGGATAAATTCATATTATTTGTAATTGGTTCTTTTTTTGTCATTGGTGCGATTGATTATATTACCGGAAGTCATTTGAAGCTGGGTGGGAAATTTGAGGAAGGTATAAAGACCATGGGAGCTTTAGGGCTAGGCATGATCGGGATAATTTCTTTAGTACCTATTTTTACCGACTTTTTATCTGCTGTGATTATTCCAATCTGTCGCGTTTTTGGTTTAGATCCCTCTATCGTTCCAGCAGCATTTTTAGCTGTAGACATGGGCGGCTATCAGATGGCTAGTCAGCTAGCATCGACAGAGGAAATGGGTGCATTTTCAGGAATTATCATTGCCTCTACGTTAGGAGCCACAATTAGTTTTTCAATACCAGTCGCGTTAGGGATGCTTTCAAAAGAGGATGAAGGCTATTTTTCTAAGGGTGTGCTAGTTGGAATTATTACTATCCCAATAGGATGTCTAGCAGCGGGCTTATGGCAAAAAATCGATATCAATCTATTAGTGTTAAATCTGATACCTATCTTTGTTTTTGCCATTATTTTAGGGGTAGGATTATTAAAAGTTCCACATGTTTTTATAAAAGTTTTTAATGTATTTGGGAAGCTTATCGTATGTCTGAGTATTATTGGGTTACTTTTACAAGGCATAGATGTGATATTTGGTGTAAGGCTTGTATCAGGATTAGCACCACTAGCTGAATCTACAGTGATAGTGGCCAAGATTGCAATTGTTTTAGGTGGCGCATATCCGATGCTAGCATTTATTAATCGAATTTTTAAAAATAGTTTTGAGAAAATAGGGCAAAGATTTGGGATTAATTCAGTATCAGTAGCAGGCATTTTAGGAAGTTTAGCTAGTAATTTATTAATATTTGGAACTTTCAAGGAAATGAATCCTAAAGGAAAAGTAGTAGCTACTGCATTTGGGGTGAGTGGCGCATTTGTATTTGGTGGCCAACTTGGGTTTGTGTCTGGAGTAGCACCAGACATGATAGGCGCATTTATCATATCAAAGCTTACAGCAGGAATCATTAGTATCGTGCTAGCTATCTGGTTGTACGACCGTGAACATAAACAAATTAGACTTAAGGATAATGGGGGAATTCGTAATGAATAGTAGAGATAGAGTCGAAAAGTTAAGACAGCTAATGAAAGAAAATCAAATGGATGCTTATATCATTCCTAGTTTTGATGCACATCAGAGTGAATATGTAGCGGAGCATTGGAAGGGTAGACAATGGCTATCAGGGTTTACAGGATCTGCAGGTACGGTAGTGATTACATTAGAGGATGCTGGGCTATGGACAGATGGTAGATACTATATTCAAGCAGAAAAGCAGCTTGAGGGCTCAGGAATCAAATTATTTAGAATGATGGATCCTGGGGTGCCTTTTTATTCAGAGTGGCTTGCAAATGTTCTGAATGAAGGGAATATTGTAGGCTTTGATGGAAATGTTTTTTCAACTACTATGGTTAAAAGAATGGAAGCCGATCTAAAGGCCAAGAAAATCACATTAAAAATAGATCAAGATTTAATTGGTGAACTGTGGGAAGACAGACCGGAGATTCCGAAAGAACCATTATTCACGCATGACGTAAACTATGCGGGCAAATCACGCGTAGAAAAATTAAATGAAGTAAGACAAGAAATGAAAAATAAGGGAGCCAATTATTATATTTTAACTTCCCTTGATGACATTGCATGGCTGTTGAATATAAGAGGAAAAGATGTGCCGAACAGTCCAGTTGTTATAGCGAATGTCATCGTAGCAGAACATACATGTTATTTATTTATTGATTCTTGCAAAGTTCCAGCTTCAGTTAAAGTAGAACTAGAGGCTGAAGGGATCGAGTTAAAAGCAAATGATGAAATACAACCATTTTTAGAAAGTCTTTCAGGCGATGATGCTGTTATGTTAGATTCTACTAGAACGAATATTCGACTATACAATGCCATTAACAGTGAGGCAAAGAAAATTGTAAGTCCTAACATCACGACTGATTTAAAGGCTATTAAAAATGATGTGGAAATAAAAAATTTAAAAGCGTGTGAAATTAAAGATGGTTTAGCCATGGTGAAGTTTATAAAATGGCTAAAGGACTCTGTAGCGAAAGAAGAAATTACAGAGATTGCTGCAGAAGAAAAATTAGAAAATTTCAGAAGTGAGCAGGAAGGATTTGTTGGACCTAGCTTCGATACAATAGCAGGCTATAAAGAACATGCTGCGATGATGCATTATAAAGCCAATAAAGAAACCCAACATACGCTTAAGGCTGAGGGACTGTTTTTAATTGATTCAGGTGGTCAGTATTATGATGGAACAACAGATATTACAAGAACGCTTGTTTTAGGAAAGCTTACCGATGAACAAAAAAGAGATTACACTTTGGTGTTAAAAGGATTCATTGCCTTAAGCGCGGTGAAATTTTTACACGGAGCAACTGGCTCAAATTTAGATGTTTTGGCAAGACAGCCGATTTGGCAGTACGGTATTGACTATAAATGTGGGACAGGCCATGGGGTAGGCTTCTTCTTGAATGTTCATGAAGGACCACAAAGCATAAGAAATGATTCGAACAATGTGACCTTAGAAAAGGGCATGATTATTACGAATGAACCAGGAATCTATCTTGAAGGAAAGCACGGCATTCGAATTGAAAATATGATGCTAGTAGCTGAAGTCGAAAAAACAGAGTTCGGTCAATTTATGAACTTCGAAGCCATCACGTATTGCCCAATTGATTTAGCGGGTATTGATAAAGGTATGTTAACAGATGGCGAAAAGCAATGGTTAAACAACTATCATCAAGAGGTATACACAAAGCTAGCCCCTCATTTAAATGAAGAGGAACGCGTGTGGCTAAGAGAAGAAACTAAGGAAATCTAAAAAGGCATTGCTGAATATAAATGGTATTTTTCGTCTTATATCATAGACGGAATTGAAGATACTAAAAAGTGATGTTTACATGCCAGAATCTGAACGTATACATAAGCGCTTCTACGATGGAATTTCCATTAGTAGAAGCACTTTTGTTGTTGGAGTGTCGGTTAACTAGTTTTAGTTTAGATTAAATGGTTGTCTGTATCAAATAGGGATTCAAAATAGACGATTGTTGAGGATTTTAAATACTATGTCTTGTTTAACTAACGTACCAGTTTGTTGAATAACATTTAGAAACTAAGTCTTTATAAGCTTATAGTTTTTTTCTATAAAATCTTTATACTCTACATCTACTATTTCACCTGACAATGAATAATGGAATATGACTTGCTCATTAATCATTTCGGTTAAAAAAGTTGTTTTTGATGCACTGTGACTAACTGGCACAAGTTTAAATTTATATAATACCCCATACATTTTAGGAACTGTTAAATATAGTTCACCATTTTTAATAGAGATGTCTAAAATTTTGCTCTCATCATTTTCAATAAAATACTTCCCCGTAATATGTTCCGTGTTAGTAAATTTGATTGATTGAGAAGAAAGAGGTAATGTTACATGTTCATCAAAAATTAGCTTGGCCATTTCTTGCGTTAAATGTGTTATAGGCGTGACATTCATATTGCTTAGAAAGATTATCGTAACTTGTTCATCAACAAATCTTAAAAAATTACTACAAAACCCACTAATATCTCCAAAATGGTGCATACATTTTCTACCCAACATATCTGACACTACCCAACCAGAAGCGTATGAACTGAGATTTGGCGTAAACATTTTTTCTATTAGTTCTTTGCTAAGAAGCTGAGATGATTTTAATGCCTGATCCAAAAGGAATAAGTCCTCTGTTGTAGAATATAGACCATAGGCTCCTAAAGGAAATGATAAATCTGAGTATACTGAGTGAATTGGATTTTCCCATAATGAATAACCAGAAGCTAAATTTGCAACTATCTTAACTCCGTCATCACAGCCTGTATTATTCATACCCAAAGGGCGACATATGTTTTCTTGTATGTACTCTGCATAGGACATTCCTGAAACTTGTTCAATAATCGCTGTTAGTAATGCGTATCCTGAGTTCGAATATTCAAATTTTTCACCAGGCTCGAAGTTCAATTCAAGATGTTTAAATGAATCAATCAGTTGATGTAAAGTCATCGGGAGTCTCATTGTTTTAGACCAAAAATCAGGAAAACTTGCGTAATTTGGAATCCCTGAAGTGTTTGTTAAACAATGATAGATTGTAATTTTTTCACCCTGTGGATAATTAGGAAGATGCTTCCCTATACAATCATCTATACATAATTTTCTTTTTTCATGTAATTGAAATATAGCAATAGATGTAAAGGACTTAGTAAGTGAGCCGATGCGAAATTTAGTAGTAGGTTTATTGGGTATAGCATGCTCCCAATTTGCCATACCAAAACCTTTATTTAAAAGAATGTTTTCGTTAGAAGCTATTAAAATGGAGCCATTCAAATAACCATTTTCTTCGTACCTTTCGATCCACCTACCTATCCGTTTTTCCGTAATCATGTCATTCCCCCAAAAAATTTCTTAACAAATTTTTGTAATTACTTGTTCAACTAAATTTATCCGTTAGTTTAAGTGCACTTTTCAAAATCTTATCTATATTTTAGCATTAATATCCAATTTATTGTGAAGTGTTATTCATATAAATGGCCCGATTGTGGAATAAAAAAATCCTGCATATCATCACAGAATTTTTATCAATCTTTATTTTAAATAATCGAATTTTGTTTCAAATGTTCGATCTTTTTTTAAACAAATTAAAAAAAACGAACTAGAAAAATCTAGTCCGCTAAAACAGCATTAACTGCTGTGTATGTTGTTGCTCGCGCTCTCGTAAATAGTGCACAGCCCATTCGGCAATCGGTATTGCAACTGTTTTGGCAAGGAGTACGGGTACGGCATTACCAGGCACTACGTAGTGATAATATTGAAATTTATTCAAAACTGGATGTAGTAAAGTCACTTGAAGAAATTAATGAACATTTGAAAAGTTTTCATTGTTTTGATAGAAATAATAATATGGATTGGTATAATGAAGCTTTTTTAAATCCACGTGCAAGAGAACTGAATTATTTTTATTTATTTGATATAGATTTATTGAAATGTAGTGGAGAACCAAAAGAATTTGTAGTCGATACTATTTGGATTGAAATGGTTAAACTAGCCCAGAAAATAGTAAAAGAAAAACTTATACAAAGAGGAATTGTAGTAGAAGCCAATCCGAGTTCCAATCGAAAAATATCATTTGTTAACAAGTACATCGATTTTCCATTTTTTAGAATCAATACATTCAGATTAGATGATGTTCTAAATGAAAAACATGTAGCTATTACAATTAATACGGATGATAGTGCGATTTTCAAAACGAATCTTTCAAATGAGTATAGTCTAATTGCTAGGACACTAGAATTAGAGGGATATGAGATTGAAAAGGTATACGAATATATAGATTATTTAAGAGAAAGTTCATATATTCATAATTTTGTTCCAGATCGAAGTATAAAAGAAATTGAAAAAACGCCCAGTTAATCTGGGCGTTTTTGATATTTAATAAGTGAATGTAAATATTCTTTATTTAAAAATAAACATTGTTTTTTAAACTTTCTACCATCTGGAAGTGTGGTGAATAAGGAGCCTTTATTTCCTTTTGAACGAATTTGAAAGTATGGAACAAATCCTTTGCCAGGAAGGTTGTTATGCCAAGTTTCTCTACCATTCTGACCTATTTTAATATCAATTTTAATTTCGTTATTTATAAGCATAGATTTAATTTTGTTATAAAGTGTTTCTAATGCTTCAAGCATGTCAGCTGGTGCATGCCATAATAAATGCTTACGCAGTACGGTACATTTGTCTACGTCCTCAAAAATGACAAATAAATACTTTAATTCACCAAACCATTCATACCAAGTTGAATCTTCAAAATTAACCTCTTGTATTTCCTGGAAATTGATATTTGGAAAGGACATATCTTGATTGTCGGAATTTTTTTGTCTTATACGAATGGTTTTAAATTTAATATTTCCTTTTTGGAATTGTTGCACTTTATCTAAATCTGTTCCATCGATGCCAAACATTTTAGATACAAGTCTAGGTAAATACGATTTATCTTGATCAATTTTTTTATAAGGATAGTAGTTCAAGTTTTTTTCGATTATTTCGGTTGATAAATTTGTAAAAGCTCCTAAAGTTTTATTAATATAACCATCTAAAGTTTGTTGTTCCTCGAGTTTTAAAGATTCTATTTTGTTTGGATGATAAATTAAATTAAAATATTCTGCAATGTATTTAGGTTTAAATGAGTAACCACGACTATTTGCTAATTCAGTTGAAAAAGGTTGCTTTCTACCATCTTTTCCTTTGCCTGCACCCTTTGTAGAGGCAGCTAAATATGTAGTTTGGCTTTCAGATAATAGATGAGCTTCTCCTAGTTTTATTTTATTTGTTATTTTATTATAATCTTCTTCAATTTGCGGTAAATCTTCAGATGGTATTATAAACTTTTCTACTTTTAAAATAATAAAATTCTCAGGAGAAACGTTTTCTTCATATAAATAAAAAACTAATAGCATTTCGCCACATTTGTGCCAGACACTGCTTTCATAAAAAGTAAGTTTGTAATCATTCATATAATCAATCATTGTAAGTGAAAGACGTTCTTTTGAAGATAATGTTTTATTTTTGTTTTGTTTAATGGGAGTTACTTTTAACTCTAAATTGTGGTAGTTAAAATCTGCTTCTCTAATGGAATTCGCGGGGATATTAAAGTAACAAGCCTGAATTGCATTTCCAATTGCCCCTTTATTTGCACTTTTAGAAAGCCATTTATTTAATTCGGCTGAGTCTGCAATATCTTTTAATCGCATACCTTCAAGATTTTTTGCATATGTAAGGATTTCATCTTCTGATAAATCTTTATTATAAACAAACATGTTCTACCTCCATTCTTTATAACATTATACAAAATTATACAAACTTACAAGAAATTAAGGAACTTGAGTTCGGAGGAATTTAATTTAAATATTTCCAAATATGGAATTACTGTTAAGTATTTGATCTTGACGTAGCATGTTTGCATTCATTATAATAGAAAAGATTAGAAAGGATGTTCGCTATGAAAAACACTTTGAACGTAGTCGAGTTGTTTGCAGGAGTGGGCGGGTTTCGATTAGGTTTAGAACGAGCGGACGCAAATGTTTTTAAAACAGTTTGGGCAAACCAATGGGAGCCTTCTCGCAAAGTGCAGCATGCATTTGAATGCTATAAAGAAAATTTTAAAACAGGTATGGATGATTATAGTAATGAGGATATTGCTGCAGTTCCTGAAACTGTAATTAATGATTTTAATATTGACCTTTTAGTAGGTGGATTTCCTTGCCAAGATTATTCGGTTGCGCGTAGCTTAAATAATGAACAAGGTCTAGAGGGGAAGAAGGGTGTACTTTTTTGGGAAATTAAGCGTTTTGTAGAGCAATCCCACCCTAAATATATTTTGCTTGAAAATGTTGATCGGTTATTAAAGTCACCATCAAAGCAACGCGGTCGTGATTTTGCAGTGATGTTAGCGACTTTCCGTGATTTAGGCTATATTGTGGAATGGCGTATAGTGAATGCGGCGGAAGTAGGATTTGTGCAAAAGCGTCGTCGTATCTTTATTTTTGCTTATAAAAATCATTTAGACTTTGCACAAAAACAATTAAAGCTTACAGCTGATAAAATCGTGTTTCAGGAGGGTTTCTTTGCACAAACATTCCCTGTAAAAAAACAGCCATATAAAAACCGTATTAATACAGTAAAACTGCCAAAGGATATTGTTGAAATTTCAGATACATTTGCACATGAGTTCCATACGGCAGGTGTCATGATTGAAGGTAAGGTATTTACTGCACATACGGAAATTTTAGATGAGAGCTTCACGCCGTTAAAAAATATTTTGCAAGAAGAATCAGATGTAGATGAAAGCTTTTATTTAACGGAAGAGCAAGCAACAAAGTTTGCATATTTACGTGGTCCGAAAAAGATTGAGCGTACGTCAGCAGACGGTTTCAAATATATTTTCTCAGAAGGTGGTATGTCCCCAACGGACGATATTAATGGACCGGGTCGGACGATGTTAACAAGTGAAGCATCAGTCAATCGAAGTACGCATATTATTGAAGTCAATGGGCGAAAACGATTTTTAACACCGATTGAATGTGAGCGTTTAAATGGTTTCCCGACAAACTGGACAGCAGGTATGCCTAATCGTATGCGTTATTTCTGTATGGGGAACGCACTTGTTGTTGATTTAATAGAAAAAATGGGTAATAAAATTATTGAAATTAATCAGAAGGAAACCATTACTTCAACGCAAACAAAATTAAATGTGTAGAGATAGTATTTTATTATGTTTTCTTTCTTCACACCCCCCGAACCCACTCAGGCTCGGGGGTTTCCTATTTCCCCAACGTCTTAAACTACTCATCCACCCGAATCACCCCAACAAAAGCAGGAAATACCTTGAACCGTTCCTTCAATTCAAATACATAAATCCATTCCTCAGTATGTGGCAGGCGTACAGATTCGTGCTGGAATTGCCTATACACACTATGCCATTTCACCGCATATGCCTTGAACTGCTGCTCATGCAAGCGTTGGGCATCGACAGGGTTTTCGGCGAAGTAAAATGCGTACTCCTTGTCCTTCACCTCGGTTGCGTAAAGCTTGATGCGATTGATACCGAGTACATCTTGTGCGTTCATGTGCTGGAGTTCTTTGATTTCCTCTTCGGTGAAGGGCACATCGTATATGCGTTCGGGTCGGTCGTGCTTTTGCAGGTAGCCCTTTTTGAGTGCGAGGTAAATCCAATAGGCGCCGAAGTTTTGTTCGTACTTGACCATATCCAAAAGCAGCTGATAGACATTTGTTGTTTTCATGGCATTATTCCCGTGATACGACATGGCCAGTATTGCGATTGTAAAAGGCGTAGGCAGTACCGGTCGGACCGTTGCGATTTTTGGCAACGATGAGTTCAAGTAAATCGCCGCTGTCTTGTAAATCGTTATTGTAATACGAGTCGCGGTAGAGAAAAACAATTAAATCGGCATCTTGTTCAATCGAGCCCGAGTCGCGTAAATCGCTCATCATTGGTCGTTTTTTGCCACGAGATTCCACGTTGCGATTAAGCTGTGATAGGCAAATGACCGGGCAATTGAATTCTTTGGCCATTTGTTTTAGGCTACGGCTTATTTTTGTTGTTGCAATGTTTGAAAAATCCTGGTCGTTTTCGGATTGAATAATTTGCAAATAATCGATGAAAATAATTGGCGAAAGCGCTGGGTGCTGACGAATAATCCGTCTTGCTTGTGCGCGGATTTGGGCAATGGACAAATGGCTTCGGTCATCAATATGAATTTTTGTTTTAAGTACACGATTGAGTACGTTCAGCCAGTTTTTAGCTTGCTCCTCTGAAAAATACCGCTTGGGATTGCGTAGCTTCAGTCGAGAATAGTTACCGGCTGTTGCAATCATACGGTCGAGCAGCGTACGTGTGCTCATTTCGAGTGAAAAGATGATAGGCAAATGACCATTCCACCCAGCATAAAGAGCTAGATTATTCATCACATCGGTTTTACCCATTGATGGTCGTGCGGCTAAAATCGTTACCTCACCTGGTCGGAAGCCATCAATTAATTGGGCGAGCGCTTGAATATGTGGAACGATAAGACCCGGTGTTGTCGTTTCTTCAAATGGACGGTTCTCCATATCGATTAACCTATTGGCAATTGTTGTATCGATGATTTCCCCTTGAAGTTGTGTTTGATCGAGCGCATGAATAATTTGCGGTATTGCCCAATCGCCTTCTGTTGCTTGAAACAAAATTTGTCCTTTTTGCTTTTCGCACCAAATTTCGCGCTGTAGCTGCACATAAGCATCGAATTTTTCAGGATTTGAAAAATGAATGAGCTCTGTTACATAGGGAAGTCCTATTTGCGTGATCTGCTCAAAGCGCGCACTGAGTGTCATGAAATCCACGGGATGGTTTTCAAGTGCAAGTTCGCGCATCATTGCAAACAGCATGCGATGGTGTTGGCCATAAAACATTTCTGGTGTAAGCCCACTATCTAAAATTAAATAATTTTCTTCTAGCATCGTTGCTAAAATACTCTGCTCCAAAAATTCTCTTTTCATCACCAGTCCTCCCCGGCATTAAAATCGAGAACAACAGCTTTTAGCATACGCGTTTGTGTGTCCTTCTTCGACAGGGCGTTATTTAAATAACTTTCAAAGTTAGATGGTCGAAATAGCGTCATTGGTCGCAAATATTTCTCCATTTCGTGATCATCTAGCCAGCTCATCACTTGCTCATCAATGACTAAGCAGCAATCCTCAACACTGTAACCCTCCTTCAAGCGAGCGCTAATAAAATTGCGATTTGCCTGCGATTTTAGACTAAATCTTTTAGAAGCCTTGTCGTTTAAATATGTCAGTACCGAGTCAATTTTTTCGGTCAGCTTTTCGTTTTGAGCTGTCTTTTTGTTGCGCTTTGGCGCGTTTTGATTATCTTTTGAAATTGTTGTCATTTGTGCGAATGCATCGTCGTCAATGCTGTGCTGCTCCTTGTAGTCAGCAAGCATGCTTTGTAATTTGTCGTAATCGATTTTGTACCACTTCGTACGATCTACATAAAATTGGTTGAACCTATCTGTTGAGTGCACAAGCTCTAATTGTTCAAGCTGTAGGATGATGCGCTTAATTTTTGGTTCATTCCAAAATGGCAGCTGCTTTCTCCAATTCGCGTGTGATTGGCAATACCAAGCCTCTCCATTTTGCAAGACGGTTTGCTGCTGTAGACGGTAGTGAAGCTGCTGTAGCAAAATGGCTTCATCCACACCAATAACAGTAGCGACATTTGGTAAGACAATGAGTGGTTTTTCGTTTGTTAATAAGTTCATTTTTTGCGCCTCCTTGTAATCGTTCTTACTTACTAAATAACAAGAGGGATCAAAAAAAGGGACGCTCGATGAAAATTTATTTTATTTTTTTAAATAATCCATGGTCGTATCGCTTTTGATACGACAATATATATCTTTTAAAAATCTTTAATACTCTAATTATTTTGAGTACCACAAACAAAAATATTGTGAATGTACAAGGTTTTCCCGTCAGTATGGATGCTAATCGATCTTGAGAAAGGAACAATGCGGATTGCGTGAGGAGAATGGCAACAGAGCAATATTCAGTTGAGGTGGTAGAGGAAAAAAGAAATAGATACACAACAGCACCGTCATGACTTGCAATGGATATGCAGGCTGCACAAGTGTTTAGCGATGTGCCAGTGAAGCATAATATTTTTAATGATCTTGCTTTTTTCATAGATAAGATAGTTTTAATTTTACCATTTTAATAGTGTCGAAGTTAAAGCTCCAGCTCATGGAACTATTTTTAAACTATCGGGAAATACGAGGTGACTTATAGATGAAGGTAGGGAGTGAGATAGTATTGATAGATTTTAATTAATTATGAATATATTGAATCAAATAGAAATAAATATATTAATAACAAAAAATTTTGAAAATTTCATATTGTGAAATTTTACTGTGTAAGCGCTTTATTCCCTTTTGATATTATCATATTAATAATTTGAAAGGGGATTTTTACAATGGACTTTAAGTTATTAAGACAGGCTTTTGGAAAGTTTCCCACAGGTGTAACCGTTGTGACTTGGTTTGATGATGTGGGGATTAATGGCATTACGGTGAATTCCTTTACATCGGTGTCGTTAGAGCCACCGCTTGCCCTTATTTCGATTGATAAAAAAGCAAATTCATATGAGCAGTTACAAAATAAACCTTTCACTATTAATGTGCTAGCAGATGATCAAGAGGCGATTGCCTGGCAGTTTGCGGGACGACCTCAAGAGGAATTGGATATTTCCTGGAATAAAGAGGGAGATTCGCCAAGTATAGCAGGTGCGTCAGGCTACTTTAAATGCAAGCATTGGAAGCAATATGATGCAGGGGATCATGTGCTGTTTGTTGGAGAAATTACAGAATTTGATCGTAGAAGCGGCGATTCATTAACATTTTTTGAAGGCAAGATGGGTTCAACGGAGATGTATAAAAGCCAAGAAGTGCAATAAATTTAAAGGGGTGTAGATGATGGGAATTCGTACTGGAGCACAGTATCTCGAAGCATTGAAGTCGCGTAAGCCGGAAGTTTGGTTAAACGGGAAAATCGTTGAAAGCATTTTGGATGAGCCATATTTTAATCAGCCTGCATTAGAGATTGCGAAGTTATATGATATGCAGCATGAGCCAGCGTATCAGGAAGATTTAACAGTTGTGTGCGAAGAAACGGGCGAGCGGATGGCGACATCGTTTTTAATGCCACACAATTATGAGGATATTATGAAGCGTAGTAAGGCGTTTGAAGTTGTTGCACGCCAAACATTCGGATTAATGGGACGTACGCCAGATTTCTTAAATACAGTCGTTACATCATTAGCGCAAAATTCTTGGTTTTTACGTAAATACAATGAAGACTGGGCGACGAATATTGAAAACTATTACAAGCATTTACGTGATAACGATATTTTCTTAACGCATGCGATTGTTAATCCACAAAATGACCGTAGTAAAAATTCGCATGAGCAGGCCGATCAGTTTACGCATCTTGGCGTTGTAGAGGAGCGTGCTGAAGGGATTATTGTACGCGGAGCAAAAATGTTAGCTACGTTAGCAGCATTAACGGATGAAGTGATTATTTATTCGTTCCCAGGTTTTGCACCTGGCGATGAGCGATATGCGCTAGCGTTTGCCGTACCGATTGATGTAAAAGGGTTAAAAATTATTTGTCGAGAGCCAGTGCAAGATGGTACACGGTCGACATTTGATCATCCACTTGCATCGCGCTATGAAGAGATGGACGCGCTGCTAGTTTTCGAGGATGTACTTGTTCCTTGGGATAAAGTATTCCTATACAACAACGTAGAGGCAGCAAACCTGCTGTATCCTATGACAGGTATAGCAGAGCAGCCAGCGCATCAATCAGGTGTACGCGGCTATATTAAGCTGAAATTTGCGGTAGAGGTTGCTTGTAAAGTAGCAGATTCAATTGGAGCAGACCAATATTTACACGTGCAACGGGATTTAGGTGAGTTAATCCAAAATACAGAGGTTATTCGTTCGCTCCTGCGCACAGCAGAGCGTGAATATACGATTACAGAGCAGGGAGAGGCACGTTTGAACCCAGTCGTATTAGAAACAATTCGCGGCATGATGCCGGATATGTATCCACGCACCATTGAAGTAATGCAGGCGATTGGCGCAGGAGGCTTACTTATGATGCCAACAGAGGCGGACTTCTTAAGTGAGGAGCTACGTCCAACTATCGATCGTCATTACGGTGGTCGTGCCGGTATCGATGCAGAGGCACGCATGAAAATCTTTAAGTTAGCTTGGGATTTATGTGGCGAGGCATTCGGTATGCGTGCGTTACAGTATGAGCGTTACTACACGGGGGATCCAGTTCGTAAGCGCGCAATTTTCTACAACAAGTACAAAAAGGATCATGCACTTGATTTAGCAAATGCAATTTTAGCGAAGGAAGATACGGTAAAAGAGCCACAAACAAACTAATCAGGGGGTAATGGGAATGATCGCTTCTGTAAGTAAAATGGCACAAATTATTGATTTATTTTTTGAAAGTGAATTAGCTTTGTCCAACAAACAAATTGCAGAAATGCTAGATCTTCCTGTTAGCTCTGTACATCATTTTTTAAAGACGATGTGCGAGGAAAATATTTTAATGCAGGACAAAAACCGTAAATACCGCCTTGGCTGGCGCATTTTAGAGTGGAGCAACAAAGTAATGTACCAGCAAGAAATGAATGAAAAAGTCGCACCAATTGCGGCAAGTCTAGTGAATCGTTTTAAAGGCAGCGTGCATGTGGGAATGTTTGATAACGGTCAAGTGCGCTTCATCTTTAAAAATGTTTCGCCTCATTCAGATGTACTGCCCACCTATATCGGCGTAACGCGCTTCCCAGCTCATGCGACCAGCATAGGAAAAGTGTTGCTTGCCTATAATCCCTCTTTTGTGAAGGCGGTTGAGCAACGTGGGATGCAAAAGTTTACGAAAAATACGATTTCGGATATAGGCGTTTTGAAGAAGGAGCTACAGGTGATTCATAAACAGGGCTTTGCTGTGAGCAATGGTGAAAACGAGACCGGTACATTCGGAATCGCTGCACCCATTAAAAGCTATAGTGGGCAAGTGATTGCGGCGTTCAACTTCGTATGCGATATCGATTACATTCAGGAACATAATTATCAACTTATTTTAAAAGAGGTTATTCGCTCTGCGCAGACTATATCGCGCGAGATTGGCTATATAACAATTTAAAATTGCTTATGTAATTGGCTTATTCTTTTCCTCCATGAAGCGAAGTAAGTCGGGCGCATAGCATATAAAAATTAGGAGGTTTTACAATGAACAATTCTACTGAAGTAAGCACAATGCAAGCACGCTCTCAAAACATTTGGAAAATCATCGAGGAAAATAAGGATTTATTAAAGCCACCAGTAAATAATACAGTGCTTTGGAATGATTCTCAGTTTTTAGTGATGTTAGTTGGCGGTCCAAACGCGCGTCGTGAATTCCACGTGAGCCCTTCAGATGAAATTTTCTACCAAGTAAAAGGCTCTTGCTATGTTGAAATTATTAACGACGAAAACAAACGTGAAGTAATCGAAGTAAAAGAAGGCGAAATGTTTGTTTTACCAGGCAACGTACCGCATTCTCCGCACCGCGTAGCTGACACATACGGCATTGTTATTGAATATAAACGCAAAGAAGGCGAACTAGAAGATTTAGTATGGTTATGTGAAAAATGCGATCACGAAGTTCACCGCGTAACGTTACAAGTAACAAATATCGGACAACAAATTGCAGAGGGTATTGCACATTTCAACAGCTCAGAAGAATTGCGTACATGTGATAAATGCAATCATGTAATGTCCGAAAAAGTTGAGGAATGGCAAGTATGAGAATCGACTTCCACACGCACATTTATCCGTTAAATTTACCGAATTTTGCGGAGAAATTTGGCAATGATAAATGGCCGGTACTGGAGCAAAAATGCTCTTGTGGCGCGGATATTATGGTAAGTGGCAATTTGTTTCGCGAAGTAACAGACCAAGTGTGGGACCCGAAAAAGCGCATTGAGGATATGAAAAAAGAAGGCGTTGATATGCAAGTGATTTCGCCTGTTCCCGTAACATTTTCATATTGGGCACCGGTAGAGCAAGCGCTTGAAATGGCACAATTCCAAAATGATTTTATCGCCGAGACAGTAAAGGAATATCCGGCGTATTTTGTTGGGTTAGGCACAGTGCCCATGCAAGATGCAGAGGTAGCGATTGCAGAAATGCGTCGTTGCAAGGAGCTTGGTTTAGTGGGTATTGAAATTGGTACAAATGTAAATGGCGAAAACTTAGATGCAGACTATTTGCTACCGTTTTTCCAAGCGGCAGAGGAGCTAGAAATGCCACTCTTTATCCACCCATGGGAAACGATGGCGAAAGAGCGCACACCACGCCACAACTTTATGTACACAGTTGGTATGCCGAGTGAGACAGCTCTTGCTGCTGCTAGCTTAATTTGGAGTGGTGTGATGGAAAAGTATCCGAATCTCAAAGTATGCTTTGCGCATGGTGGGGGTTCATTTGCCTATATTTTACCGCGCTTAGATCAAGGATGGGAAGTATGGCCACATTTACGTCTGACAGAGCATCCACCAAGCTATTATGCGAAAAAGTTTTACTTCGATTCGCTCGTATATGACAAAGACAATTTTGCCTTTTTATTAGAGCGCTTTGGCCATGACAAAATTATTATGGGTTCGGATTATCCATTTTTACTACGCGAGATTAATCCAGGCAAAGTCGTAGATGAGTCGCTACAACTTTCAGATGAAGTGAAGAAGGCTGTGCTTGGTGAAAATGCGCGCCAGTTTTTAAATTTAGCAAAGAGTGGTGTGAGTAAATAATGATGAACGAAACACAAACGCCAGAATCGCAATTAGAGAAGCTCGGCATTACGCTGGGCACGCCACGATCGGCAGTTGGAAATTATGTAGGCTGTGTGCGCACGGGAAATTTAATTTTCACATCGGGGCAGGGGGTTGACCAATATCACGGTCAGCTAGGTGCTGATTTAACAGTAGAGGATGGCTATGCGGCATCACGCCAATCGATGATCAATTTACTTTCGGTGTTAAAGCATGAGCTAGGTGATCTATCGAAGGTCAAGCGCATTGTAAAAATTTTGGGAATGGTCAATTCTACTCCTGATTTCACGCAGCAGCCAAAGGTTATGAATGGTGCATCGGATCTACTCGTTGAAGTGTTCGGCGAAAAAGGAAAGCATGCACGTTCAGCGGTAGGAATGGCGCAGTTACCAAATAATACAGCAATCGAAATCGAAATGATTGTTGAGATAGAAGAATAACAGTACGTACGGCAGCTTTAAGGGAGTAATCGCTTCATCTTCTTTGAGGCTGCCTTATTTTATCCGATTGGTGAAGGCTAATGCTCGGTGGTGGATGAGGAAACCCCAACTTAGCAAACTTTCTCTTTATACAACGACGTAAAGTGAGGTGAACCCTGCACAAAGGTGTAGGAAGATATGCAACAAGTACAGATAAAAGGAATCGATTGTCGCAATTTCATTAACGGTCAATATGTAGAGGCTACTGAAGATCGAAAGTTTTTAAATATAAATCCAGCAACAGAAGAAGTAATCGGATGGGTGTCAGAGGCAACACAATATGAGGTTGATCTTGCGGTGAAAGCAGCAAAAGCAGCAGCAAAAGGCGAATGGTCTACATACACAGTGAAGCAACGTTCGCAAATCATTCGCAAAATTGGTGATTTAATTTTAGAAAATGTTGAGGAGTTCGCAATGCTTGAGGCACTTGATACAGGCAAGCCTTATGCATTAGCAATGGAAATGGACATTAAACGAGCGGCGCATAACTTCCACTTTTTTGCGGATTATGTTACGTCATTAGGTAATGAGGCGTATAACCAGGATAATATCGCGCTCCATTACACAGTAACGCGTCCAGTAGGGGTTGTGGCCATGATTAACCCATGGAACTTGCCACTTTTATTATTAACATGGAAGCTTGCACCGTGTTTAGCGGCGGGCAGTACAGCTGTTATGAAACCGGCGGAGTTAACACCGATGACAGCAACGAAGCTAGCAGAAATTTGTAAGGAAGCGGGCGTACCAGATGGCGTTGTCAATGTTGTCCACGGTTTCGGTAAAGATTCAGCAGGGGCGTTTTTATCAGAGCACCCACTTGTTGATGCGATTACATTTACTGGTGAAACGCGTACAGGAACGACCATTATGAAAGCGGCAGCGCCAACATTAAAGAAAGTATCATTTGAGCTAGGCGGCAAAAACCCTGCCATTATTTTTGCGGATTCAGATATCGATGAAGTAGTAGAAACAACCCTGCATTCAAGCTTCCGCAATCAAGGGCAAGTTTGCTTATGTGCGTCACGAATTTACGTTGAGCGTTCGATCATGGATGCATTTTTAGAAAAGTTTGTAGCGCGCACAAAGGAGCTTGTTGTTGGTGATCCATTCGATGCCAATACGAATATCGGCTCCGTTGTAGGGAAGGAACATTACGAAAAAGTAATGGGCTATATCGATATTGCGAAAGAAGAAGGCGGAACGATTTTAACGGGTGGTAAACGTCCAGCACATATGGAAAAAGGCTACTTTATTGAGCCAACAATTATTATAGGTCTAGATGAAAATTCACGCTGTGTGAGAGAAGAAATTTTTGGTCCTGTCGTTACGGTGTTGCCATTTGATTCAGAGGAAGAGGTGATTGGCTATGCGAATGATACAACGTATGGCTTAGGGGCGACAATTTGGACAAATGATTTACGTCGTGCGCATCGTGTAGCAGGGCAAATCGAATCGGGCATCGTTTGGGTGAATACATGGTATTTACGCGATTTACGTACACCATTTGGCGGCATGAAGCAAAGTGGCATCGGGCGTGAAGGCGGCGCACATAGCTTCGAGTTTTATTGTGAACAATCGAACGTAACAATCAAATTATAAAAGTGGGTGACGCACGATGAGTGTAAATTTAATTGAATGGTCTAGTAGAATTTCGCAAGCAGAAAAGACGCGTCAAGGCATCGCGCCGTTGACGGAGCAAATCGAAAGCTTAAGTATGAAGGATGCTTACTGGATTCAGCTCGAGCAAGTACACCGTAAAGTAAATGCAGGCGATCGCATTACGGGCAAAAAAATTGGTTTAACATCACTCGCGATGCAGCAGCTGCTAAATGTAGATGAACCAGACTATGGGCATTTACTAGAATCAATGGCGATTACAAACAATGTGCTCGACTGCAGTGAGTGCATTAAGCCACGTGTAGAGGCAGAAATTGCGTTTGTCCTGAAAGAAGACTTAATCGGCCCGAATGTCACATTAGATCAAGTACTTGCCGCAACGGATTATGTTGTTGCGAGTCTTGAAGTTGTGGATAGCCGGATTAAAGATTGGAAAATCAAACTGCTTGATACGATTGCGGACAATGCATCGTCAGCTAAATATGTGTTAGGTGATGTCAAGAAGCCGATTGATGCGATTGATTTACCGGGAGTGGAAATGAATTTTTATAAAAATGGAGAGCTAATTAATAGCGGCAAAGGGACAGATGTATTAGGAAACCCGGCAGCTTGTGTTGTATGGCTGATTAACCGGTTAGCTGATTTTAATATTGGGGTGAAAAAAGGCGAAGTCATTTTATCAGGCGCTCTATCTGCCGCACTGGATGCAAGCCCAGGGGACGAATTTGTAGCGGACTTTGGTGAAACGCTCGGAAAAATTCAATTAAGCTGTCGAAAATAGGAGGTTCTATGAAAAAGGTGAAGGTTGGAATTATCGGGTCGGGCAACATCGGTACCGATCTTATGAAAAAAGTAATGCGCTCTGACGAATTAGAAATGTCCGTGTTAATCGGAATTGATCCAGCATCAGATGGATTAAAACTTGCACAGGATGCGGGTATCCACACAATTTCAAACGGTATCGAAGGTTTTTTACAGCAACCTGAGCTAGCAGATATTTTATTTGATGCGACATCAGCAAAAGCGCATCAAGCACATGTGGATGCATTGGTGCCACTAGGAAAGCGTGTCATTGATTTGACACCTGCAGCAATCGGTCCTTTTGTTGTACCGGCTGTTAATTTGCAAAATCATATCGAGCAGCCTGTTGTCAATATGATTACATGCGGTGGGCAAGCAACGATTCCGATTGTCTATGCGATTTCTCGCGTGCAAAGTGTCGCCTATGCCGAAATTGTTGCAACGATCGCTTCTAAAAGCGCTGGTCCAGGAACGCGTGCGAACATTGATGAATTTACAGAAACTACGGCGCGTGCGATTGAGCAAGTAGGCGGTGCCAAGCAAGGAAAAGCCATTATTATTTTGAATCCAGCAGAGCCACCGATGCTTATGCGTGATACCGTTTCATGTTTATTGGAGGAAGAAGCAAAAGACCCTGCGCAAATTAAGCAAGCAATTGAGGAAATGGTACAGGCAGTCAATGCATATGTGCCAGGCTACCGCTTAAAAATCGAGCCATTAATCGATGGACGCGAAGTAAAAGTGTTTTTGGAAGTAGAAGGGCTTGGCGATTATTTACCGGTGTATGCCGGCAACCTAGATATTATGACGGCTGCAAGCTTGAAAGTCGCTGAATTGATTGCACAGCAGCTCCAGCAAAAAGGGGTGCAAATTTCATGAAAAAGTTGTTAGTAACAGAAGTAGCTTTACGCGATGGAAGCCATGTAGTCGGTCATCAGTTTACAAAAGAACAAGTGCGCAATGTAACGAAGCAACTAAGCGCTGCGGGTGTGCCTTATATCGAAGTGACGCACGGAGACGGTTTAGGTGGGTCATCTTTACAGTATGGTTTTTCAAAGGAATATGATATCGAGCTTGTAAAAGAAGCGGTGAAAGTAGCCGGTAATTCAACGATTGCGGTTTTGTTGTTACCAGGTATTGGTACGATTGAAGATTTAAAAAAGGCATATGATGCCGGCGCTCGCATGGTACGTGTAGCAACACATGTTACAGAAGCAGATGTTTCAAAGCAGCATATTGAAACAGCAAAAACGATGGGAATGGAGACAGTCGGCTTCTTAATGATGGCGCACAGTGCTCCACCAGAAGTTGTTTTGGAGCAGGCGAAGCTAATGGAATCTTACGGGGCAGATGTTGTTTACGTGACGGATTCTGCAGGTGCAATGCTACCAAGTGATGTAACCGCTCGCATTAGTTTATTAAAGGCGCATTTGTCGGTAGATATCGGCTTCCATGCACACAATAATTTATCATTGGCGGTTGCGAACACTCTTGCAGCTATTGAGGCAGGCGCCAACCGTATTGATGGGAGTGTGTGCTGCTTAGGTGCAGGAGCCGGAAATACACAAACAGAAGTATTGGTTGGTGTATTAGAACGCTTAGGATATGAAACGGGTATCGACCTTTACAAAATGCTCGACTTGGCAGATGATGTGCGCACGAATCTTTTACCAGCGCCGCAAGATATTACGAGCGGTAGCTTCATTATGGGCTATGCCGGTGTCTATTCAAGCTTTTTACGTCACGCCGTCCTTGCGTCAGAAAAATTCGGTGTCGATGCACGCGATATTTTAGTTGAGCTTGGTAAGCGTAAAGTAGTTGGTGGACAAGAAGATATGATTATTGAAGTAGCACAACAAATGGCAGAAAAAAGGGTGAGAGTATCGTGAGTACAATTTATGAATTTGTAGAGCGCGTAGCAACAGCACAATCAGAAAAAACAGCAATCGAAAAAATTACGAATAGTAACCCAACTTTAACGCTTGAAGAGGCATACGAAATTCAACGTCTTAGCATCGAAAAATCGATTTCAGCAAGCAATGCATTTATCGGATGGAAGATGGGTTTAACGAGTAAAGCGAAGCAACTTCAAGTAGGTGTGGAGTCAACAATTTACGGTCGCTTAACAAATAATATGTTAATGAATCATAACGAAATTACAGCAGCAGATCACATTCATCCGCGTATCGAGCCGGAAGTCGCTTTTACATTCAAAAGTGCGATTGCCGGTGAAAATTTAACGGCGTATGAAGTATGGTCAGCAGTTGAATACGTTTATTTAGCACTAGAAGTAATTGATAGTCGCTACGAAAACTTTGCCTTTTCGTTAATGGATGTTATAGCAGACAATGCTTCTTCCACAAAATTCTTAATGGGAAGTCAGCCATATGCACCGACAACAACGGACTGGGCACAAATTAAAGTAGATGTGTATCACAATGGTGAGCGAAAGTATGAAGGTGTTGGTGCAGCAATTTTAGATCATCCGATTCATTCTGTGATTGAGCTGCTCAATTTGCTAAGCAAAGAAGGGCGCGGCATTCAACCAGGCCAGCTTGTATTAGCAGGTGCCATGACGGACGCAGTAGCTGTAAAAGCAGGCGATACAGTGACAGCGGATTATGGTGTGTTAGGTAGCCTAACAATAAATGTGAAGTAATGGTGAGAATTCTATGCCAATTGTACAAATTCAATTATTAGAAGGTCGCAGTGCGGAACAAAAACGACAGATTATTTATGAAATGACGGAGATGCTAGCGAGAGTTGCTGACGCTCCGAAAGAAAGCATTCGCATCATTATTCAAGAAATTCCATTAGATCATTGGGGCATCGCAGGTGAAACGATGACTGAGTATCGAAAAAACAAGGAATAGAGGGGATTCAATTTCATGAAAAAGTTTTTAAGTTTTGCAGCAATGCTTATGTTACTTCTAGTTTTAGCGGCATGTAATAATGATGAAAAAACAGTCACTACGAGCACTTCAGCAGGATCAGGTGATTATCCAGAAGTAACGTTTAAGTTAGCGCATATTACACCTACTGATCACATGTGGCACAAGGCTTCTGAAAAATTCAAAGAAGAACTGGAATCGATTACTGGCGGTAAAATGTCCGTTGAAATTTACCCAGCGAGTCAATTAGGCTCTGAGGCGGACATGGTACAGCAAGTAGAAGCGGGTTCAGTAGATATGGCGATGATTACAGCGGCCTATTTAACATCTCGTACACCAGAAATGGCAGCATGGTTTGCGCCTTATTTATTCGATTCATTAGAGGAAGCAAATAAAGTAGCACAATCCGATTTAGGGCAGCAAGTACTAAAGAAAGTGGAAGGCACAGGTCTTAAAGGCTTAACGTATTTATTTGCAGGGCAACGTACGATGGTTACGAAGGATGTAAAAATCAATTCGACAGATGATTTAAATGGCTTAAAATTACGTGTAACACCAAGTCCAGCACTACAGTCATTCTACCGTAATGCAGGCGCGGCGCCAGAATCTTTATCATTAACAGAAGTATATTCGGCGTTACAAACGGGCGTTATTGATGGAATGGACATGGACTTAGACGCAACAATTACAAATAAATATGCGGAAATCGCAAAATATGTAGCTGTAACAAACCACATGGTATGGCCTTCAACAATTTTAACAAATGAGAAAAAATTCAATGCCCTTTCACAAGATGCACAGGATGCCGTAACACAAGCTTGGAAAGTAGCAAGTGAATTCGCTGTAACAACACGTGCTGGTCAAGAAGAAGAATTCCGCAAAGAGTTAGAAAGTCAAGGCATGGAAGTATATGACCTAGATGCAAGCGTGTTCGAAAAGCAAATTGAAGCATTCGACAGTGAGTACGGTGGTCAGTCAGATTTAATTAAGCAATTCATTGAAGCGAACCGTTAATCAAATGAAGTAATCGAACAGTGATTTGGAGGGTGTAGGATGACAAAGCTCAGCAATGTTATTACAAGTGTAGAGGAAGTTATTATGGGCGTTTTAATGGCGATTTTAACGATTATCATGGTAACAGCTGTATTTTTTCGCTATGTATTATCTGATCCACTCCCTTGGGCAACGGAAGTTTCGATTTACTTATTCATTTGGTTTTCATTCATAGGAGGTAGCTGGGGCTTGAAGTATGGTACGCAAGCCGCAGTTACTTTTTTACTTGATGCTTTATCAGAGAATAAGCAACGAATGTTAAAAATTGTCCAAGATGTAATTATGTTAGCTTTTCTAATCATTATTTTAGTATATTCCGTGAAATGGCTTATGCTGCCTTCAACGATGCTCCAAAAATCTACGTCTCTTGGCATGCCGATGTGGATTCCATATAGCGCTGTGCCAACGGGTATATTATTTGCGATAATTCACATTGTTGCACGTCTAATTCGTCTATTAAAAAATGAAGAAAAACTACAAGAAAAAGAGATTGGAGATGAATTAGTATGACATTTATTACAATCGCTGTATTTGTCATTTTATTAATTTTAGGTATTCCAATTTCTTTAGTATTGGGGATTACGACAGTTGTTTACTTTTTAATTAATGGGCAAGCGATACTACTAGATTCTACGCCTTTACGCATGTTTTCAGGGCTCGAAAATTTTGGTTTATTAGCGATTCCGCTATTCATGTTAATGGGTGAAATTATGAATGAGGGCGGTATTACGACACGTCTTGTGAACTTTGCAAAGCTAATTTTAGGTCATTTTCGTGGCGGTTTGGCGTATGTAACCGTCGTAGCGAATATGTTTTTAGCGTCTATTTTAGGATCTGCCAACGCACAAGCAGCGATGATGAGTAAAGTGATGGTGCCGCAAATGGAAAAAGAGGGCTATAAGCGTGAGTTTGCAGGGGCAATTACGCTTGCTTCATCAATTATTGCCCCAATAATTCCACCAAGTATGATTTTCATTATTTATGGAACGTTGTCGAGCACATCGATTGGTGCGATGTTCATGGCTGGGATTTTACCGGGGATTTTATATGGACTTGCCTTTATGGGAATGATTGCATATTTGGGCTACAAAAATAATTTCCCAAAAAGTAAACGCCATTCTTTTAAGGAGATTTTGCAAGGGACAGTAAAAACGTTACCTGCATTATTAATTCCATTAGTAGTCGTTGTCGGAATTTTACGTGGCGTTTTTACTGCAACTGAGTCAGCGGCAGTTGCATGCTTTTTAGCAATTATCATCGGGTTATTTGTTTACCGTGAGCTCGATCTTAAAAAGTTTCCGAAAATGCTGGTTAACACTGTGACAAATACAGCGACGGTGACCTATTTAATCATTATGGCCAACATTTTTGGTTGGATGATAGCGTTTGAGCAAATTCCACAATTAATGGCCGACTTAATTTTAAGCTTCACAGAAAGTCCATGGGTGTTCTTACTATTAGTTAACGTTTTGTTATTAATTGTTGGTATGTTAATCGATGGTATTGCAGCGCTTGTTATTTTAGTACCAGTATTAATGCCTCTAGTACACGCGCTTCAAATCGATCCGGTACATTTCGGGGTGATTATTTGTATTAACTTAACGCTAGGTTTATTAACACCACCAGTAGGTACAGGGCTATTCATCGTATCATCGATGGCAGATATTAAGTTTGAACGACTAGTAAAGGCGGTTTTCCCGTTCATTATCGTATCGGTTGTCGTATTATTTATTATTACCTATATTCCAGATTTAGTATTGGTCATTCCTAGAATGCTAGGATTCTAATATGAAGCAGTTAAGATGGCTCGTTTTTCTCATCGTTATTGCTCAGCTATTAACTGCGTTTGTTGGAAGAAGCCTAAATCCATTTGCAGCGTATATTGGAGAAAGCCTAGCGCTGACCAATTTTCAAATTGGCTTTTTACCAACGGCGTTATTCGTGGGGCAATTTTTAGCCACATTACCAATTGGGTTTATAGCAGATTATATGGCGACCCACCGGCTGATGCTAATATTAATGTCAATTGTAGGGGGCGGATTTTTGTTGCTCTCTACAATTGATGAAAGTTATTTTTTAGCGCTTCTTTTTATTATGTTAGCGGGGCTTGGATATGGTGGCATGCATCCTGTAACGAATAAAATGCTTGTACAGCTTTATCCGATTCATAAAATTGCGCTGCCGATGGGTGTGAAGCAAATGTCGATTACGCTTGGCTCGGCTTTGTCGAGTATTGTGTTAATCGGCTTTGCACAGCACATAGGCTGGCAGCCAACCATTGCAATGGCATCCCTTTTATTATTAGTAATGGGTGTGTTCGTATATTGGTTATTAAAGCCGCATAAGGAAACGTTTCTTTCATATAGTGCTACGGAAGTTTCATTAGTTACACAGTTAAAAAAAATAATGAGCTCAACGCCGCTTTTATTTACTACGTTAATTGCGCTCATTTTAATGGGGATGCAAATTACCTTTAATACGTATCTTCTATTGTATTTAGTAGAGGTGAAAGTATGGGCCATTTATTTAGCAGGTTTGGCGCTTGCTTGCTCCGAAATTTTTGGTGCACTTGGTCGCGTTTTATGGGGTGTCATTAGCGACAAATTTCTACGTAGCAATCGCTGGTTAGCGCTGTTGATAATTGCGCTTTGGCTACCGTTCGCTTTATATGGGTTACATATCGTGCAAGATCATCTGCTATTGCTCCTTGTTATTGCCACGATTGGCTTTTCGCTTTCGGGGTTTAATGGTGTTTGGATGAACTTAGCTGTTGAAAGTGTCCCAAAAACATTAAGTGGTTCGGCAAGTGGCTTTAGCGTGACATTTGCGTCGGTAGGGGTCTTTATTATCCCACCGCTTTTTGGACTTATTTTAGATAAAGCTAATTATGTACAAGCAGGGGCTTTTTTAGCATGTGCAAGTAGTTTATGTGCACTGATTATTGTAGGGGTGCTGTTTAGTAAAAAGAAGAGCAGTGGCATAATTTAGAACCATACTTGATTGTATCGAAGTAGCTGTAAAACTAATAAATCTCGGGATATTATAGTTATTAAACTTAACTAACATTGAGCAAATTCACTAACAAAAAATGGATTAAGTACAGTGTTACTAATTTTCGGCGGGCTACGGCATGACCGCATTATGGCCACGTGTTACGTGTCCATACTACTGTCTTTAATGCCGCATGCAAGGCCCGCCAAATTAAAATGTTACGTTTTTTATAAAGGTAAAAGAGTCCAATGTTGCCACTTACGCTATCGCGAGGCGGCGGTGAAGAATAAAATAGTACGCTGTATACAAATTGTATCTATGGTTACAAGTTAGCTCTGTAGAAAAATGAGCTATTTTGAGTGTCTCAAAAATAAAATCATTTTAGACGAAAGTGGACTTTATTTCAATTACAAAGTTCAATTCTGTACACTTCATTCAAAAGTTTTGTAATAAAAACCAACTTTAGTTTTATAGTAGAGTGCCGCGAAGTGAAGGGGGCGACTTCTAGGGGATTAAGCGTGCGCGGAAAATCCACTATATATATAGTTAGTTGAAGCCACGCCCCCAGAAAAGCGTCCCCCGTAACGTAGCAGAACGGACTGTATTATATAAATACACTTGAATCCAAATTTTGTATTGAAAAATGCTCATTATGAGTTTTAATAAGAAAAGTCGATTCATACTAGGGCTTCTAGTGTGAATCGGCTTTTTTCATATGACACTAACGTCGTCATCATAGTACTTTGCTATATCTTGGTTTAATCGTGTTTTCAAAAATATCAATGGGCATAAATATGAGTGATCATTTAATTATTTCATTACTTTTGAGTGCATCATAAACGCATAGCCTTCAGCGCTTTCAAGTGAAAAAGAAGCACCCATACCTTCCATGACATCGACAATAATTTGCATATGTTTTAAATACGTATCCTGTGTTTTATCAATATAATAAGGCACACCTGCAATTTCACCAACACGTACATTTTGACTGCTAATATAATGGCCATCCGCGTGAAAGCACATCGGCACCGTGCCATCACAGCAGCCCGAAGATTGCTGAAACAACAAATTGCCGTGCTTTTTCTTTAACAGTTCGATTACTTCAATAGCCTTGTCTGTTGCGATTAATTTTTCCATTAAGTTAAACCTCCTTTTCGCATGAAAAAAGGGATGCGCTAAATTAGCACATCCCGGTATGAGCTTTATCGACTTAGAAGAAGCCCATTGGTGATTGGTTATAGCTTACTAACATACATTTCGTTTGTTGGTAGTGCTCTAACATCATTAAGTGGTTTTCGCGACCAATACCTGATTGTTTGTAACCGCCGAATGCAGCGTGAGCAGGGTATTGGTGGTACGTGTTTGTCCAAACGCGACCAGCTTGGATACCACGAACTGCGCGGTAAGCTGTATCCATGTTACGAGACCATACACCAGCACCTAGGCCGAAGTCTGTGTCGTTAGCAATTTCCATTGCTTCTTCAAACGTTTTGAACGTTGTTACAGAAAGTACTGGACCAAAGATTTCTTCTTGGAAGATACGCATGTTGTTTGTACCTTTGAATACTGTAGGCGCTACATAGTAACCGCCTTCTAATTCGCCTTCAAGAACGTTTTGGTGACCGCCGATAAGTAGCTCAGCGCCTTCTTCTTGACCAATTGTCATGTAAGACATGATTTTTTCTAATTGTTGTTGTGAAGCTTGTGCACCCATCATTGTTTCAGTATCTAATGGGTTACCGATTTTGATTGCTTTAATGCGTTCTAATGCACGTTTCATAAATTCTTCATAAATGTCTTCGTGTACTAATGCACGTGATGGACAAGTACAAATTTCACCTGAGTTTAGTGCGAATAATACTAAACCTTCGATTGCTTTATCTAAGAACTCATCATCTTTATCCATTACGTCTGGGAAGAAGATGTTCGGTGATTTACCACCAAGCTCTAATGTTACAGGGATGATGTTCTCTGTAGCATATTGCATAATTAAACGACCAACGCCAGTTGAACCAGTGAAGGCAACTTTGTTGATACGAGGGTTTGTTGCAAGTGGTTTACCTGTTTCAACCCCAAGACCGTTGACTACGTTGAATACACCTTTTGGTAATAAGTCTTGGATTAATTCGATTAATACCATCATTGAAGCAGGCGTTTGCTCAGCAGGCTTCATTACGATTACGTTACCAGCAGCTAATGCAGGAGCGATTTTCCAAGCAGCCATAAGTAACGGGAAGTTCCAAGGAATAATTTGACCTACAACCCCGATTGGCTCGTGGAAGTGGTATGCTACTGTATCGTTGTCGATTTCAGAAATACCACCTTGTTGTGCACGAATAGCACCAGCGAAGTAGCGGAAGTGATCTACAACTAATGGAATATCAGCATTTAATGTTTCGCGAACTGCTTTACCATTGTCCCAAGTTTCAGCAACAGCAATCATTTCTAAGTTTGCTTCGATACGGTCAGCAATTTTGTTTAAAATGTTGGCACGGTAAGCAACAGATGTATGAGCCCAAGCGTCTTTTGCAGCATGTGCAGCATCTAAAGCTAACTCGATATCTTCTTCAGTTGAACGAGCAACAGATGTGAATACTTTACCTGTCACTGGAGATTTTACGTCTAAGTATTGACCTTTAACAGGAGCTACCCATTCACCACCGATAAAGTTCTCATATTTTTCTTTGAAATTAACTACTGCACCAGTAGTATTAGGATTTGCATAAATCATGTTATATCGCCCCTAAATGCTAGATTTAAAGTTTGGTAACTTTATGCCTCGATTATGCATCTGCATATTCAAATAAGCAAACAAAAAAATTATTTTATTATTCAGAATAGTATCTTTTTCTGTGGGAAATGAATAGAGTATTCATCAAGAAAAGTTCGTTATTGTACTTATACAGATAGATTTCGAATAATGATATTGGAAAAATTGGATATAAATATATTATTTTGATATAAAAATGTATTATATAACAAATTGGATTAGTAAATATTAATTCGATTAATTGTATAAAAATTCTTGATAAAAATTCTCGATTAATCAAATGAATATTAAATGTAAACATTAAAAAAATTTAAGTCGCTGTTATTTTTTATGGTCATTGTCAATTTGATTTTGTTTGGCTTTTGTTTAGGAATTGCGTGGGTCATTTCCAAAACGACCGGGCTTATGTTTAAAACATCAGTCGCTGCCAATGTACCAGGGGGATTATCACAGTTGGTGCTTTTTGCAGAAGAAGAGGGCGATGTGAATTTAACGGCGGTAACGTATTTTCACATTATCCGTGTGTTAGGGGTTGTGCTCCTCATTCCGTTTTTAGTATCGGGGCATGTCATGAGTGGGGGAGCGATTCCAGTTTCGGTTGATGCTTGGCAAATCGTGCAGCTGATTTTAGTAGCAGCTGCACTTGTTCCGCTTGGAAAGAAAATTAAATTGCCGGTTGCACATTTTTTAACGCCAATTTTAGTTATCATAGTTTTGAAATTGTTTTCGATTGAAGCAGCTCCAATGCCGAGCGATGTCTTGCATGTTGCACAACTATTAATCGGGGCATATATTGGGCTCTTATTAAAGCCTGAAACGTTGCGCTTACCTGTAAAGGTGTTAATTGGGGGCATTGCTAGTACGGTGACGATGATTGCACTCACTTATGGAACAAGTCTTCTCATTGCCAATTATTTAGATTTAAGCTTTGCGACGAGCTTTTTAAGTACAGCGCCAGGAGGTCTCGACCAAATGGGCTTACTTGCCGCTGCTGTACAGGCGGATATTTCAGTTGTGACGGTGTTTCAGCTGTTTCGTTTATTATTCATTTTCCTTTGTATCCTGCCGCTTATAAAATGGGTTTACAGTAAAAAAAATACGTAATTGTGTCTGTGATTTTACAGGGGTGAGCGTGAAATTATTTGAAAAGGAGCTTGGAAGCTAACCCTTTGCGAGTGGTTTAGGTTATACTAGAGAAAGTGATTAATTGAGGGAGTAGGATTAGGAAACATGCAAACGCAATCAAATCGACAGTTGTGGGCGCAAGCTGTGAAAACCGGCATTATCAAATCAAACTTGATTCCGATGATTGCTGCACTGATGCTCGCACTATACACATATAAACTAGACTTTATTGAACAGATTCCAGCAATTATTTTTGCGACACTTGGCTCTGCAGCTGTTATTGCCGCAGCAGGTGCATATAACAACGTCTATGACCGAGACATCGACCAAATTATGCCGCGTACGAAAATGCGTCCGACGGTAACAGGTGAGCTATCATCCAAACAAGTGCTAATCGTGGCGACACTTTTACTAATTGTAGGTTGTGTAATGCTTTACTTAGCATCACCACTTGCTGCCTTACTTGGTTTTTTAGGTGTATTTTTCTACGTCGTTCCATACACAATGTGGACAAAACGCCGTACAATTTGGAACACAGAAGTCGGCAGTATTTCGGGAGCAATGCCACCGCTAATTGGTTGGGCTGCTGTTGCACCAGACATTTGGCACCCGGCTGCATGGGCATTATTTTTAATTATGGTCATTTGGCAAATGCCGCACTTTTACGCTATTGCCATCCGTAAAAAAGAAGACTATGCCGCAGCAAACATCCCGATGCTACCGGTAGTAAAAGGGGAACACCGCACATATATTCAATCGAATGTGTACTTAGTGTTACTAAGTTTATCTAGCTTATTATTTTTACCGCTCAGCTTAGGCTTAACGATTGTATCGTTTATTTTAGGGATCATTTGGCTGTGGATGAGTATTACCGCGTCAAAGAAAAAAGAACAGAAAAAATGGGCCAACAAAATGTTTGCTTACTCGTTATTCCATATGATGGCAGTTTTCGGAACTGTGTTCATCTATGCATCAGTCGGCATGATTTTAAATGCGCTCTAATTAGAGATACCGTAGTAGCTATGAATTCAATAGCGGCTACGGTTTTTTTATGGATAGGAAAGACGTTACATCAAAAGAAGTTAATATTTTGTGAACAGAAGATGTGATCATACTATGACAATCAAATAAGTGATATTTTGAAGTGGGCAGGCAAATGCTATGATAAATGTATCAAGCGAAGCCAATTGCTTGAAAATAAGTTTCGCACTCAAAATGATATGCTTAATTTTACTCATATTTCGTATACGACTTCGACAACATATAAAACCCCCTATTTTTATATGGTCAAGTACGGAAAAGAAAACTCCAACATGCATGTGGGCTGTTGGAGTTTTTTGTTGTTGGTGGCAATGAAGCAATTCAACAATTGACAGATGCTTCATTAGAGGAGATTGAATCATTACGCCAACGATATTAAATAACGAAAACACCGCTACATTTTCTTTTAAATAGACTATACTAATTAGAGGATAATATGTTCAATATATGAGCATATATCCTCTTATCCATAAGGGGGTTTTTTAATGACACCAGAACAAATTGTTAGAGAATTTTTTGAAAAAGTACGTTCAGGAAATGATCCTGAATACTCCAATCAATTAATGGCAGAACAAGTATTGGCACATCAAATTGTATCTGAAGTAGAACAAACAGTGGTGAGGACACCTAAGGATTATACTGAACACGTAAGAGAAATGATTGAAGCATATGGTAATTTTTCTTTAGAAATTCAAGAATTATTAGTAGGCGGAAATAAAGTATATGTACGATGGAAACAAAAAGGTACGCACGTAGGAGAAATTGATGGATACCAACCTACAGGGCTTCCAATAATACAAATCGCAAGTGCGGTATATAAAATAGAAAATGAAAAAATTTCAGAGTATTGGATACAGATTGATAGGTTAGGTATTCAAGTACAATTAGAGAGTAATAAAAATATTAAAAGTGTTTAATTTTCAATGTATTTGTTAATAAAATTATAGCTTTCAAAAATCTTGTTTCATTAACGGGTGCTTTAGTACAAGAAGAAAGGGATCTACATATTAGATATGACTAATATGTAGATCCCTTTAATTTATCTATCTTTTTTAAAATTAGATCTTGATAATATCAAGCGTAGCGGTGTTTCTCTTTAATCCTAGTAACGATGCTTTCTATAGCTTAATACTCGCTACTTCATGCATATAATCACCAAGTACGCGTAAGCCTTGGTCGAAGTTTTCTAAATGGAAGTGCTCGTTTGGTGCGTGGAAGTTTTCGCTTGAAAGTCCGAAGCCCATTAGCACAACTGGTAAGTTTAAAATTTCATCAAATGCAGCTACGATTGGAATCGAGCCACCGCCGCGCGTATAAGCAGTTGGCACATTGTATACTTTTTCGTATGAACGACCCGCTGCTTGAATTAATGGGTGATCGAATGGTGTGATGTAAGGTTTCCCTTTATCAAACTCAGAAATCACAACCTCAACACCAGCAGGCTTGTGCTTTTCAATATGTGCTTTAAGTAGCGCTACGATTTCATTTGGATCTTGATTTGGTACTAAGCGGCACGTAATTTTTGCGCCTGCTTCAGCTGGTAACACCGTTTTAATCCCTTCACCTGAGAAGCCACCGAACACGCCGTTAATTTCTAGCGTTGGACGAGCCCACGTTTGTTCTAAATAAGAGTAACCGGCTTCACCGAATAATTCTTTAACGCCCACTTCTTCTTTTAATGCATTTTCGTCAAAATTTAGGTCGCGGTATGCTTGGCGCTCTTCTTCTGATAATGGCAACACATTGTCATAGAAGCCATCAACTTGGATTGTGCCATGCTCATCGCGGAATGACGCTAAAATGTCAGTTAATGCGTGAATAGCGTTTTGTACGCCGCCACCGTAAAGGCCTGAATGTAAATCACCTTTCGCACCGCGCACATCAATTTGTACACCTGTTAAGCCACGTAAGCCGTAGCACACTGCTGGTTTTCCTTTTGCGTAAAGACCAGTATCCGAAATAACGATTAAGTCAGCAGCTAATTTTTCTTTATTGTCTTCCGTATATTGAGGTAGTGACGGACTACCGATTTCTTCTTCGCCTTCATAAATAAATTTAACGTTTACAGGCAATGTTCCTTCCGTAGCAAACAGCGCTTCAATCATTTTTAAGTGCATGAACACTTGGCCCTTGTCATCAGAAGACCCACGTGCATACAGCTTGTTGTCACGAATTGCTGGCTCAAACGGCGGTGTTTCCCATAAATGTAATGGATCAACTGGCTGTACATCATAGTGACCATAGAATAGAATCGTTGGTTTTCCTTCTGCGTGTAACCATTCACCATATACAACAGGGTGGCCAGCTGTTTGTTCAACTGCAACGTTTTCGATATTTAATGATTTTAAGTGATCTGCTAACCAGTTCGCAGCAGTCGCCATATCTGCTTTGTGCTCGGATAGGGCAGAAATACTTGGAATGCGTAAAAATTCGTTTAATTCGGCTAAATGGCGCGCACGATGTTCTGTAAAGTAAGCATCTAATGTTTGTAAATGATTCATAAATGGGCCTCCTATTATTTCGATTATAGAAATAAGTATAGCATACGCTTTAGCCTTTATCATGATTTGGCTGCACAGAATACGGTACATTCATAATAGAAATTCCAGGCTGTGCTAAAAGTGCTTGCTTCAATGCAAAGGCATGATGGTTATGCAATGCGGCATGCCGTTTTTTTTGTGTCACGAGCTGCGGTACAGCAACCATTACATGATAATTTTGTTTGTCTGCTCTAGCTTTTATTTTCAAAATCGTACGCATGAGCGGCTTTAACAAATACTGATTACTTGAGACAAAGGTGATGAGACGAATATTTGGTGCAAACTTAGCCCATTCCTCCTTCATATGTGCCACATCCTCCTTGGAGTGCCCAATATAAAGTGCATACATATTCGAGCAATGCTGTAATTCTAATATAGCAAGTGCTTTTTTCGTTGTTTGATAAATACCGCTAATCGGAATAATCATGATTTGCCCATTATAATTAGGGAAAACCGTTTCATTCGTTAAAGATTGTGCCACTTCATCATAGTGGTGGCGAATACGCAAACAGCCATAGACAATGATTGGAACAAAAATAACAACAGGCCAAACGACCATCCATTTTGACATAATAAGGGCGATCACAACCGTAGAAGTTAAGAGCATCGCCAGTAGAGGAACAATCATCTGAGCCGTTTTCCAATAGCAAATGACGAGCCCCAGTAATGCACACGTAAATGGTACAAATACACCGACTGCATATAAAGGAATCAGTTGCTCGGTATTACCTTGAAACACCACAATACACAGAATAGCTGCGATACTAAGAGCAATCATACTATTAGAGTAGCCTAAGACGATCTCCACGATTTAAAAAGATACGCGGTGCATAACCGTCCTTCGCGAGATTCGCTAATAGTTGCGGAAACGCTGCAAAGGAAGTGTTCGCTGCAAGTAATAAAATACTAATCGTTACAGCCTGAATGAAAAAATAAAAGCCATTTCGTCCAACAATTTGAGACGCAAGCTGTGATAAAACCGTCTCATTCATCGATGGTGTAATTTGAAAATGCGTGGCGAAAATCAGGACACCACTAAAGAGCAACGTTAAGATACCCGCTAATACTAACATCGTTTTTTGTGCATTGACGGCAGTTGGCTTCTTGAAATTGGGAACCGCATTACTAATCGCTTCTACACCTGTAAGCGCGGAACAGCCAACCGCAAAAGCTTTAATGAGCAACATCCATGAAAAAGCTTCCACTGTAGTCGGGGAAACGATCACCGCATCATTCCATTTAAAAAGTGCCATGATGAAAACGAGAAGCATCGCCACAATAAAGCCGTACACAGGAAACATCAATACACGTGCGGTTTCCGTTACACCACGTAAATTAAGTAATAGTATCCCACCGATAAAAAGCACACTAATTAAAATTCGAGACGCATGTAAACTTGGAAAGGCACTAGTTAAGGCATCCACACCAGCAGATACGCTTACGGCAATCGTTAAAATATAATCGACTAAAAGAAGCCCGGCTGTACAAAGTGCTACATAGTTATTCATATATTTTTGTGTGACTTTATAGGCGCCTCCACCCTCTGGAAACTGGGTAATGACCGAACGATAAGCAATAACAAGTAAAAACAGCAAAGCCAATATGAGCCCAGCAACGGGTAATGTATAGAGCGAATTCAAGGCAGTTGCCGCCCAAAGTACGATCATGATTTGTTCTGGTCCATAGGCAACCGAAGATAATGCATCCGAGGACAGGAGAGCAAGCGCTTCTTTTTTCGATACCGCTTGCTGTTTTTCACTGTTCAATTTTAAAGGCTTTCCGATAAAAATTTGTTTCCACATTACACACCACACCTTTTCCTGAATTTCTGTTTCATGTATTGAATATTTTGAATGAATGCATTATGCGCTCGAAAATGCTAGATAACAAGTTACTATCGATTCATTTATTTTCCAGTTTCGTGACGCATCATCAAAATGAGAGAGGGCTTTCTACTATGAAGGAAAAGCGAAGCATATAAAAAAAGAAGTGTAGGAAATTTAGAAAAACACAAATCGAAACCAAATAGCGCGACTTTATGTCTTTACTTATGTAGATTTCATTTGGAAAATTTTACGTTTCTATCGTCAAAAAAATACGCTACGATAGAATGAACAGATTTAACTTGTTTCAGCGGAAGTCCCAATTTCTATAAGAGGGGGATAAATGCCTAAATGTGCAACTCGATTCAGTGGAAGTTCAAACTCTAGCTGAATCAAGTTATGCCCCGGCGGATGTCACAGATTTTTAAGGGGAGTTTTTCGAGCGCGCTCGAAAAAATCTGGACGCAATTACGCCGAGGCGTAATTGATAATAAGCAATAAAGGAGATGCAGGCAATGCTGTATATTTTTCTAAGTTATTTGGTCGGCACCATTTTATTTGCGGTTCTAGTGGGTAAAGTAAAGGGCATTGATTTGCAACAAGCCAATAGTGGCAATTTAGGCGCACGTAATGCAGGACGAACACTTGGAAAAGGTGCCTTTGTCATTGTTGCGATTGGAGATGGCTTGAAAGGGCTCCTAGTCGTCTTAGTGGGGCGGCTGCTGGACTATTCTGAAATAACGATTGCACTTGCAGTTATTGCCGTTATTCTCGGTCACCTTTATCCATTTTGGAATAAGGGGAAGGGGGGCAAGGGCGTTGCAACAATCATCGGGGCAATGGTAATGTTTGCACCACTGTCTTTTCTCGTATTTTTAGGAGGATTTGGATTAAGCGTCATTCTTACAAAAAGTGCAACAATTAGCATGGTTGTAGGGTTTGTTGCTTATGGATTGCCACTTGTCGTACAACAACCCGCGGGAAGCCTATTTTGTATTGCCTTACTGCTCGTTATTTGGAAGCAACGAAAAAGCATAATAGAGAGAGTGAAACCAAATGTATTGGAGTAAAATTGCTACAACAGAAAAAGAATTCGAAGCGATTGCGGCCTTAAACTATGAGACTTTTGTTGAAGAAATTCCGCAGCATACATCAAATAATCAAAAGCGATTAGTCGATAAATTTCATGCTGAAAATACATATATCGTCGTCTATAAAGGAGTAGAAATCGTTGGCATGGCTGCGTTTCGCGATAAGCGCCCCTTTTCAATCGATCAAAAAATTGGCATCGTTGAAAAGCATTTAGCACCAGAGGATTGTAACTATTTATGTGAAATCCGATTATTAGCGGTGAAAAAAGCACATCGTAATGGGCGTGTATTTTCTAAGCTAGCTACGGCCATTTATCGCTACTATTATGACAAGGGCTATACGGCATGCGTCATTTCAGGTACGGTACGTGAGGAAAAGCTGTATAGCGAGATGGGCTTTAAACAGTTTGCGCCAGCAGTAGGGACAGAAGAAGCACGTTTTTTACCAATGGTGCTGACACGTAAAGATAGCGCAGTATTTCGTGAGCGCTTACGTGAAAATAATGCTGTATTTTACCCTGGCCCTGTCGCAATGGAATTGTCGATTGAGCAATCGGTTTTATCGCATCGCTCGCTTCAATTTGAGCAGGAACTTGCACAGATGAAAGAAACATTGTGTCAGCTAACGAGTGCACAGTTTGTCATTCCGATGGTGGGCAGTGGCACATTAGCGAATGACGCGATGTTAGGACAGCTAAAAAGTGATTTTAACGATGGACGCGGCTTATTTTTAACGAACGGCGAGTTTGGCAATCGGTTGATTCATCAGGCGCAGCAATGGGATTTATCGTTTGATTGGTTAGATTTTGGTTGGGGGCAGTCATTTTCAATCGAACGGATCGAGCAGCAACTGCAAATAGATACGTATCGTTATATTGTCTTCGTTCATAGTGAAACGTCCAATAGTACAATGAATCCATTAGAGGACCTGAAGCAATTAGCAGCGCGTTATGATATCGCTTTATGCGCGGATTGTGTGAGTTCGTTTGGGGCTACACCGTTTTCGATGGCGCATTTACATTATGCAACGGCGAGTAGTGGCAAAGCGCTTGGGACAATTGCGGGGGTTGCTTTCGTCTTTTGTAAGGAAGCGCCACAAGTAAGCGTCGCGCCACTGTATATGAATTTACCTTATTATATGGAAAAAACAATTCCATTTACGCTGCCACATTTCTTAGTTCAGTCCGTCAACACCGCGCTAAAGGCATATCCAGAACGCTTTGAAAACTTACAAAACCGGTTGGAGCTTGTAAGAAAAGCCGCGTTACCGATTCAGGCAGTGAACCCGATTATAGCGACGTTGCAGCATGCAGAAATGCCAAAAATTATGGAAACCTGTGTGTTAAATGGCTTTTTGTTACATGGGGATAGCGGCTATTTAAAAGAGCGACATAGCGCACAAATTAGTATGATTCAGCCGAAATTTGAACGGGATTTCAAAAAGGTAGCAGAACTTATTGCGAATATCATGAAAACGTTGTAGGAGAGGGCAAGGGTAGATGTAGCAACAGACCATAAATCATTTGATTTCTTTCAGCAGAAGTCTCTCACCTCTGTAGGGGGTGAGATGAATGCCAAGTGTTCACAATTTCAGTGGGTATTCAAATATTCGCTGAAAGAAGTTAAAGCCTCCCCGGATGTCACAGATTTGGAAAGGGGTTCTTTGCCCGAGCGTAAAGCCGAATCCAGACGTAATTACGCCAAGGCGAAATTGATAAATGCAAATAATTACGACGTACCTTACATCATTGTAAGTTAATTGAAAGCCAATCCGATAGAGTGTAAGTATAAATTTTGGCAAAATAAAGTTAGAAAGTAACTACATGCATTTAAACATACATTGACTTTTATATAAATAAAATCTATCGGAGGGTTTACAAATGAACGAATTATTATCAACAATTTATGATGAATACAACCGCTACATTTACCACCTATGCTTAAAATTAACACGCAATCAAACCGAAGCGGAAGACTTAATGCAAGAAGTTTGGGTAAAGGTTGTGCGCTACGAAGAATCAGTAGCTGGAGTTGACCATGTAAAAGCTTGGCTTACAACAATTACAATGAATACATTCCGCGACCGTTACCGCAAAAATGTGCGTCGTAGCAAATACATGATGAGCCAACCTGAACAATTAGACGTACCGATTTTAGATTTGGTTCCCAATAATGAGGCTTCAACAGAGGAACTTGTAGAAAAAACAGAAATCACAAAAATTGTCCAAGAAAAAATGAACCAATTAGAAGGCATTTATCAAAAAACATTATGGTATTTCTATGTAGATCAATTTTCATTAGCAGAAATTTCAGAGCTGATGAAAGTTTCCATCGGCACAGTAAAATCTCGTTTATTCCGCGCAAAGGCTCGTTTAAAAGAAATTTTATTGGCAGACAATCATGTAGCCGATGCGATTTTACCAGCTTAATTCTTAGGACGAAAACAACAGTAAAAAGGTTCAATAATTCAATGAAAAGAAGGCGCTTTTATATACTAAGAGCGCCTTCTTTTTATATTGTTAAAGGAACATGAGCATATTTGTAGAATTAACGGCTATAATCATTGGTTTGAATAAATTGTTAATGGAGGAGAGAGGGTTAAATAAAAAAGATTAATTTTTCTACTAACAATGAGCGAATATACTAACAAAAATGAATCAAGTGCAATCTACTTATTTTCGGCGGGCAACGGCATGACAGCATTATGGCCACGTGGTACGTGTCCATACTACTGTCTTTAATGCCGCATGCAAGGCCCGCCAAATTAAAATGTTACTTTTCCCTATATAGTTAAGAGCGTAAAATGCTGCCGCTTGCGCTATGGCGAGGCGGCGGTGATGGATAAAATGTTACGATGTTTACAATTTTGTATTTTTGATTAAAAGTTAAGCTAAAGCAATAAAATGAGCTGCTTTAATTGCGTCAAAATAATATCATTTTTGGACGGAAGTTGACATCATTCCAATAACAAAGGAAATTTTTGTACACTTCATTATAAAACCTTTGTAATAAGAATCAACTTTAGGTTTTATGGTAGAGTGGCGCGAAGGGAAGGGGGCGACTTCTAGGGGATCAAGCGTGTGCGGAAAATCCACTCATTTGTGCCACCGTTAGAGGCACAAATGAGTTAGTTGTAGCCACGCCCCCAGAAAAGCGTCCCCCGTAACGTAGCAGAACGGACTATATTAGATATATGCACTACTTGTTATGAGTCCCTCTTACTTCTAATAGCTGCTTGTAGCGTATTTGTTCTATTTATTCCCTATTACGACATAAAAAAGTACGCCAGCCTAGTAGCTAGCGTACTTTTATAATTTCGCGCATTTTGCAAAGATTTGTGTGAGTGTTTTAAGCTCGTCCTCGTCTAACATTCCAAACAAGCTTTCAAACACCACATCGACTTGTTTTTTCGATTGAGCAAGCATTTCGATGCCAGCCCCGGTAATATGAATTTGAGAGGCGCGGCGGTCAGTTTCATTTTGCGTTTTTTCGATTAAGCCCGCTTTAAGAAGCTTCGATGTTAATACGGTAACGCCACCCGTTGTCACCTTTAACTTTTCAGCAATTGCAGAAGGTCGTTTTGGCCCCTCTGTATGAAGAAAAGCTAAAATTAAAATATGCGACTTTGAAAAGCCTAATAGGTCATGGCTGTTCCATTGGTTTGCGATTTTACGTTCCAATGAGGTCAAAGTTTCGAAAAGAGCTGATATTTGCTCTCGTTTTTGCTCATTCATTAGTGGTCAACTCCAAAAAGTTTTCGCTATTCTACAGCTAGCTTTTGAAGGGCATTCAGTTCAAATGCACGCACCTTACGTGGAATGAAGCGACGGATGTCCATTTCGTTATAGCCGATTTGAATGCGTTTTTTATCAAGTAAAATAGGGCTACGCAACATACGTGGATGCTGCTGAATTAAATTGTATAGTTCTTGAATTGACAATTGATCGATATCAATGTCTAAGTTTTTAAAATCGTTTGAGTTTGTTGCGATAATTTCGTCTGTACCATCTTCTGTCATGCTTAAAATATGTTTGAACTCGGCTAATGTTAAAGGCTGAGATGTTGTACGTTTTTCAGTGTAAGCGATATGGTTTTCGTTTAACCATTTTAATGCTTTTCGTGATGAAGAACAGCTTGATTGTGTATAAATTGTAACTGGCATAATGAATTTCCTCGCTTCCCATAATTAAATATTTAGGTGATAGCTTAGTGGTAAGTTATGTGTTTATATTTATATCTTACTACTAAGCTATTTATATTGCAACATTTTTTTGTTGGTTTACTTTTCCATTATTGTTTACCCACTCTTTTAATAAAATATACGTCTGTGCCAATAAAAAGTTTCAATTTTAACATTACAGTTTTGTAAAGTTGGCGATAAAAGAGGGGTAACTTCAAAAAAAGATTCCGCCGCAACGCTGTGTAGTGAGCAAGGTTGCAACCAAATTTTCGGCATTGCGCTCATCGCAAATAACGTAGCAGAGTCGACCTTATTGAAAAATGAAAAAACGCTATTTTCCTGTTACAGAAAATAGCGTTTTGTTTCATTTTATTTAAATTCGTTTAATTCTTTCGTTTCGCGTGAAGTGAACCAATCTTGTACGTTCCAGATTTTTGTTGCTAGACCTTCGTAGAATTCAGGCTCGTGTGATACGAGAACGATTGTGCCTTTGAATTCCTTCATAGCGCGTTTTAATTCTTCTTTAGCGTCCACGTCTAAGTGGTTTGTTGGTTCGTCAAAAATTAACCAGTTTGTTTGATCCATCATTAATTTACATAGACGAACTTTCGCTTGCTCACCACCAGACAGTGAGTTTAGTGGACGTGTAATATGGTCTGTTTTAAGACCAGCACGTGCTAATGCGGCACGAACTTGGGCTTGCTCCATAGAAGGGAACGCATTCCACACATCATCGATTGGTGTAATTTTGTCCGCTTTTACTTCTTGTTCGAAGTACGATGGCTCTAAGTAATCACCTAAAATAACTTTCCCGTCTAACGGCTGCACTTTGCCAAGCATCGTTTTTAGTAAGGTTGATTTACCAACACCGTTCATCCCAACAAGGGCAATTTTTTCACCGCGCTCGATTTGGAAAGTAAGTGGCGGCAATAATGGTTTTTCTTTGTCATATCCGATGACTAAGTTTTCTGCTTCTACAACATAGCGACCAGGTGTACGTGCTTCTTTAAAACTGAATTCCGGTTTTACAGCTGTTTCAGGGCGGTCAATACGCTCCATACGGTCTAATTGCTTCGCACGTGATTTTGCACGGCCGCTTGTCGAATAACGAGCCTTGTTACGAGCAATGAAATCCTCTTGCTGTTTAATAAATTCCTGTTGTTTTTCATAAGCATCGATATGTTGACGCTTGTTAATTTCCGCAAGCTCGGTGAATTTTTCATAAGTTGCCGTGTAACGCGTCATTTTTGTGAATTCTAAATGTAAGATGACATCAACAACATCATTCATGAATTCCGTGTCATGTGAAATTAATAGGAATGCATATGGATAGTTCTTTAAATAGTTTTTTAACCAAGTTACGTGCTCTTCGTCCAGATAGTTCGTAGGCTCGTCTAGTAATAAAACTTTTGGTTTTTCTAATAAAAGCTTGGCAAGTAAAACTTTTGTACGTTGCCCACCTGAAAGAGCCGCTACGTCACGTTCTAAACCAATTGCATCTAAGCCTAAACCGCGTGCAACCTCATCAATTTTCATATCTAAGTTATAGAAATCGCCAGCGTCTAGTGCATCTTGAATTTCGGCCATTTCTTCTAATAGCTTGTCGTAATCTGCATCGGGCTCAGCAAGTTCTGTAGAGATTTCATTTAAACGCTCTTCTTTTTTATAAAGAGGTAAAAACGCGTCACGTAATGCATCACGCATTGAACGGCCTGCTGTTAATACAGTGTGCTGGTCTAAGTAACCATAGTGCGTACCCGGTAGCCATTCCACTTTACCTTCGTCATGAATTGCTTGTCCTGTGATGATGCTCATTAATGTTGATTTTCCAACTCCGTTAGCACCAACTAAACCGATGTGATCGCCTTCAACTAAACGGAATGAAACATCTTTAAATAATGTACGGTCACCGAATGAATGACCTAAGTTTTCAACTGTTAATATTGCCATATACTAATCCTCCGAATGTTTTTTTATAATTTAACTCTGAAATTACTTTGATTTGAGTTTCGTGGACGCTTTCCGCAGGCGTGGCCTGAACCTGTAGTCTCAGGCGTCACGCAGGAGTCGCCCCTACACTATCAATCAACTGTTTAATTTTATCCATCAAAAAACTCGCAGGCATTAAAGTGCTGCGAGCTGTTTATTTAGTTCTGCGAGCCTTGCTTCCATATTCTCTAGACGTGTTAATGCCTGTTTCACTGAATCTGCATGGCCAAGTGATTCTAATTTTTCCATATCGCCTTGAAGATTGATGTAATCCATTTTCAATTCGGCAATTTGCTGCTGTAATTGGTCCTTTGTTAGCATTGATATTTGCTCCTTTAACTAACGAAAATTCATCTTTTTTTATTGTAACATAATGCGTCTAAATTTTTCACTACATGTGCGCAAGATTATGACGAGAATATGCTAAATCGAGTAGTAAATTTTTTAAAATATCATTGTTCGTTAAAATTTCCAAAGCCCGCTGTTTGCGTACAGCACGTTCACGACGGGATTCGTGAAGTAATAGCTCCATGACTGCGTTTTGTAAAATGGACTGCTTCATTTTCCGACCTAAGCCAATGTGAATGAATCCGTTCATTTCGCGGGCAAATGTATAGTTTAATTCCTGCTCGTGCTGGGCAGTTGTAATGCAAGGAATTCCGGCAGCAGCCACTTTGTAAGGTGTATAATTGGCATTACAAATAATTAAATCGGCTTTCGGCATTAAGTGGAGTAGGGCATCTGGACGTTGCACGAGTTCTATATTGCGACGGCTTAATGCCATCATTTTAAGGCTATCAATATCGTGCTTGTAATCATCATCAATGGCGATTGAAATTTTGAGTGGGATATGTAGCTGCGTTAAGTGGCGTAATGTGCGGTACGTTAAATTATTGGCATCACCGTCTTCATAAGCAATAACGATGTGAGGAAGTTCACCTTTAATGTTGCAATCTGCTGCATCATAAATTTCCTGGGCTGTTTGTTGTAAATTTGGTGGCACAGCAAATGCATAGCTACCAGCAAGCTCTTGGGGAATCGAATCCTCGTGCGGCTCACCAAATAGTGCAATAATATGGCAGTCGACAAGCTGTGCACCCACTCCAAAATCATCGAAATGGACAATTGTCGAGCAATATGGTCGAATCATTTCAACTTGTTCAAGCTGTGTATCCTTGCCGTCATGGACGATTAAATCTGGCTCAAGCTCACGAATTTTCTTTTTCAATTCTATGAAACGATCGAATAATACAATCGTTAAACCCGTCTTAGCTAGCTTATCAATGAGCGCTTGGTTTTCCGTTTTTACAAATAAAAAAACACTTTCATCGCGTAGGAAATTTGCGAGGGTAACGGCGCGCTCAAATGGATACATGCCTTTCGTATCACAATGCTCGATAATCCAAATAATTTTTTTCTTAGGCAATTTCATCCCATCCTTTCCACTATCTCTATAAAATATGGCGGAATATCCGAAATTATGAATATATACATTTTATACACTACGAAAAATGAGGGATAGAAATGAAGGAGATGCGTTCAGCTTTAGTAGTTGGTGCGACAGGTTTAGTCGGCTCAGCTTTAGTTAAATTATTGTGCAATAGTGACGAGTACGTTTCTGTCAATGTTATTTCGAGAAGACCACTTGATTATTTTCATCCGAAATTAGTCGTAACATTGCGTGAATTTGATCAAATTGCAGAGAGTGATATTGAGTTTGCTCACGAAGTATATTGCTGCTTAGGAACAACGATGAAAAAAGCGGGTTCAAAGGAACAGTTTGAAAAGGTGGATTTCGAATACCCACTGACAATTGCGGCGTTGGCAAAAAATCGAGGGATCGGGCATTTTATCGTCATTTCGGCAATGGGTGCAAATGAAAAGGCATTTGCGTATTATAGTCGTGTAAAGGGTAAGTTAGAAAATGCGCTCATTACGATGGACTTCCCGCAATTATCCATTGTGCGGCCATCACTCATAATAGGCGAGCGTGGGGAATTTCGTTTTGGAGAATCTATCGGTGCAATTGCTTTAAAAATGGTGAATCCGCTGTTAGTTGGACCGTTGAAACAGGTGCGCTCAATTCCAGCCGAGCAAATTGCACGTGCGATGAAAATGATTGCACTACAAGGAGAAAAGCAAAAGGTAACGATTTATAAATCTGATGAACTATTATCGATGGAGATGCCGCCTGTAGAGAAAGTAGGGACGGAACTAGCAGAAAAAGAGATTACATTCAATTGGGGTAAGCTAAAGGATGAGGAGTTGCCACCGATTGACAAAGAGGTTGTGTTTGATCGAAGCAAAATAAAAGAAGCGGATAAACGTGACTAATTTTAACTTGCTTCAGCAAATTCTTTTTGTACTATAAGCAAAGAAACAGGTACAGAAGTCACTGTTTTTTAGAGATGTTTTAAAAGCAAATTTTTAAAAAAGTCTGCATGGAATTGCGCAAAAATGAGTTACGACAAAAGACTGAAATTGAACATTCATAAGCAACTCCCTATTATATTAAATCATTATTCTGATACAATAAGGATACAATGAGTTACATGGAGGAACAAAAATGAAGATTTTACTTGTCGATGGGACGATTTTTGGTCGCAAAACCGGTGTTCTTTTAGAACAGGTTCAACAATATATCACAGCTTTAAACCCTGAGTTAGAGCTTGAAATTTTATATTTCTCAAAGCTTCAGCATCAAATTTTAGACGGCAGCCCGCTAAATGATGATATGAAAAAGATGATTCAAAAATTTGAAGAGGCAGACGCTTACATTTTTGCGTCACCCATTTTCCAAGCATCGATTCCTGGTGTACTAAAAAATGCCTTTGACATGATTCCACCAAAAGCAATGCGTTACAAGCCAGCTGCAATCGTTGGTAATGGTGGGACGTACCAGCATCATTTAGTATTAGAAAATCAATTACGCCCAATTTTAGATTACTTCCGCTGCCTAGTCACACCAAACTACGTGTACACGCACGCGGATCATTTCGATAAAGACAATAATATTACTAGTGAAGATGTACACAACCGTCTACGCGAACTAGCGCGCGTGTTCGTGCAATACTGTGAAATGACAAAAACATTATCAAAACAAGCTGTGGACATTCAATAATCACCAAAATTAAACCAGCCCCGAAACTACGATTGCGTAAATTTCGGGACTGGTTTTGTTATGTGAATAAATGATACTTACTTATTAAATGGTTCCGCGTAACAAACCTCTCACCATTCGAATCAATATAAAGTTTCTCAAACATAAGATTACTTCAAATGTTCATTTAAAACATTCTCTTCTAAAACCGTAAATTTATCACCATATACTTTCGTAATGTGTTTTTCTCCCCAATCGCATAATAAATTTAAAATACCACTTAGGCTCGATCCATATTCACTAAGCTCATACTCCACTTTCGGAGGAACTTGATTATATACGATTCTATTAATGATTCCATCTTCCTCTAATTCACGTAATTGTTGAGTGAGCATCTTTTGCGTGATATTCGGCATCAAACGCTTCAATTCACTTGTTCGTTTTTTGCCGTGTGTCAGGTGGCATAAAATCACGCATTTCCACTTCCCTCCAATCACTTCCAAGGTAGCTTCAACTGTTATATTGTATTTCTTTTTCTTCATAACTAAGTCCTCCTAAATATATAGGCACTAAAAAGTATCTATGTTACTTTAAGGTTCCTATATCACTTTAAAGTGCGTACTTCCCATTCATTACAATATATTCGATAATAACATTTGCCCGCTGAAATGGGTAGTTCACTTATATCATGACCTTTAAGAAGGTTCATTCATACAATTTTACAATATTCGGGAGGGAACATATGTCTATCGAAAAAAAAAGAAGCACATTTGCGCTTCTTGCCTTGGCCATAAGTGCATTCGCCATAGGAACTACAGAATTTATTAGCGTAGGGTTATTACCGTTAATAGCCGAAGATTTAAAAGTACCTATTACAACAGCTGGACTCACTGTTTCACTATATGCTTTAGGAGTAACCTTCGGGGCACCTATCTTAACATCACTCACTGCCAGGATGTCACGCAAAACCTTATTACTTTCTATAATGATCATTTTTATTGTTGGTAATAGTATAGCGGCAAGTGCTACAAGTATTGGTGTATTACTAATTGCTCGCGTAATTTCTGCCTTTTCACATGGGGTTTTTATGTCGATTGGTTCAACAATTGCGGCAGATTTAGTACCTGAAAATCGACGAGCAAGTGCCATATCCATCATGTTCTCAGGGCTTACGGTAGCGACTGTTACAGGTGTTCCATTAGGGACATTCATTGGACAAAATTTCGGCTGGAGATCGGCGTTTATTCTTATTGTTGTAGTTGGGATTATTGCTCTAATTGCAAACAGTCTTCTCGTTCCATCTAACTTAAAACGAGGGACACGCACTGCACTACGCGATCAATTGAAATTAGTAACAAATGGTCGTTTATTACTTTTATTTATCATTACTGCCTTAGGATATGGAGGAACATTTATAGTCTTTACTTATTTATCCCCAATACTACAGGATATAACCGGATTTAAGGAAGGAACAGTAGCTATCATTCTTCTGCTATATGGGCTAGCTATTGCTATCGGAAATATGATAGGAGGAAAGTTATCCAATCAAAATCCGCTTAAAGCATTATTTTATATGTTTATCTTTCAAGCAGTAGTTCTTTTAATCTTCATGTTTACAGCACCATTTAAACTTGTTGGCTTGATTACCGTTTTCTTTATGGGCCTACTTGCTTTTATGAATGTTCCGGGATTACAAGTATATGTAGTCATGTTAGCAGAACGGTTTGTTCCGACTGCAGTTGATGTAGCTTCTGCGATCAATATAGCTGCTTTTAACATAGGCATTGCTTTTGGATCCTATATGGGAGGTGTTATTACAGATTCAATCGGATTGATTCATACCACTTGGATCGGTTCATTAATGGTTTTAGCAGCCGTTTTCTTGACTGGCTGGAGCCGGAATCTTGAAAAAAAAGATCAAAAAGTGGCTAAATTGAATAGTGAAGAGCATGAGCACTCTTAAAATACATTGTGCTCAAAAAAACATTACGGAGGAATAGATTATGTTAAACAATTTACAAGCGACAACAACATTAAATAATGGAGTCAAAATGCCTTGGTTTGGTATTGGGGTATTTAAAGTAGAGAATGGACCTGAATTAGTAAATGCCGTTAAATTTGCAATTAAACATGGTTACCGAAGCATTGATACTGCTGCCATTTATGATAATGAAGAAAGTGTTGGACAAGCCATCCATGCGGGCTTAAAGGAAACAGGAATTTCTAGAGAAGAACTTTTTATCACTTCAAAAGTATGGAATGCTGACTTAGGTTACGAATCTACCATCGATGCTTATGAAACAAGTCTAAAAAAACTTGGATTTGATTACTTAGATTTATATTTGATTCACTGGCCAGTAGAAGGGAAATACAAAGAGGCATGGCGTGCATTAGAAACACTTTATAAACAAGGGAAAGTAAAAGCAATTGGAGTGAGCAACTTCCAAATTCATCATCTTGAAGAATTAATGAAGGATGCAGAAATTAAGCCAATGGTGAACCAAGTAGAATATCATCCACACTTAACGCAAAAAAGCTTACAGTCTTATTGTCAAAAACAAGGAATCCAGTTGGAAGCTTGGTCACCGTTAATGCAAGGTCAGCTATTGGATAACTCGGTTCTCTTGGAAATTGCGAATCAATATAATAAGTCGATTGCACAAATTATCTTAAGATGGGATTTACAAAATGGTGTGGTAACTATTCCAAAGTCCACGAAGGAACATCGTATCGTTGAAAACTCAGATATATTTGATTTCGAGCTTTCCAAAGAGGACATGGAAAGAATTGACCAACTAAATCAAGACCACCGAGTGGGACCTGATCCTGATAACTTTGACTTCTAATTAGAGTAAAATAAATGACCAAAGGCGCTTCCTTAAAATAGGAAGCGCCTTTGGTCCGTTAATAAATTATACGTAAAACAACACTTTTTGTACTGGAAATTCAGACTTTTGAACGGCGGTTTTATCTTAAAAAAATGGTAATTTTAACGTATCAAAAGAGAAGAGGTAGATATTATGAATATAGACCACGTTACAATGTATGCTTCTAACTATGAAGCAACAAAACAATTTTATGTAATAACACTCAATTTCCCTTTAATTTCAGAAGAACATGACCGTTTTACAATAACGGTAGGTAAATCCACGGTTACATTTATTAAAGCCCTCTCGGAAGAAAAACCATTCTATCATTTTGCATTTGATGTTCCTTCAAATCAATTTGAAGAAGCGAAGGCATGGACAAAGGGAAAATTAGAATTATCTCAAGAGCAAGGGGATGATGAAGTATACTTTGCTTTCATTGATGCTAAATCTATTTATTTTGAGGATCCTGCCGGTAACATTGTTGAATTCATTTGTCGCTTTTCAGATGCAAAACAAAGTGATGAGCCGTTTACTGCTTCTTCCCTACAAAAAGTGTCTGAGATGAGTATTGTTGTAACCGATAAATTAAATGCCGTAACATCATTACATGAAGTATCCATTTTTGAACGTGATGGCGAAGAAATCTCAGCAGACGGCTTATCTTTTATGGGAGAACGTGAAGATGCGACATATCTACTATTTGTAAATGAGGGGCGTACATGGTTTTTCTCAAATAAAAAATCAACAGCATTTCCTGTCGAGGTTACATTACAACATGGGGTTACGGTTAAAATTAATGAAGAATTGGAATTAGTTAGTTCTATAAATTATTAACAAAAGAAAGAATTTGTGAAAATTGACAAAAAGGGTGGCAATCCTCTTAACATGAGTGACTGGCGTTATAAAGGCTTTTTCTTGCAAAAATATTTTATGGTATGATATTAAGGTTGTGCATCTACTATATGACACATTTACATTCATCTAAGAAAAGAGGTATTTATGCACTCTACAGAATTATCGAAGCAACATTGGTTGCTCATCTTAACACTTACTTTATTAACATTTGTTCTAGGAACAAGCGAATTTGTTATTGTGGGAATCTTAACTGATATTTCTTCAAGCTTTCAGATAACAAATGCAAAAGCAGGTACACTCGTTTCTGCGTTTGCAATCACGTTTGCCATTGCCACACCATTAGTGATGTCAGCAACAAGTCATTTTCCAAAGCGTAACTGGATGTTGTTTTTGATAGGAACTTTCATTGCCCTGAATGCTTTGTGCGTAATTTCCACGAGCTATATCATGTTCCTTACACTTCGGATTTTGACGGCAATTGTAACAGGCGTATTAATCTCCCTAGCAATGATTGTTGCAAGTGAAACGATGCCGATTGAAAAACGCGGAATTGCAATATCATTCGTTTTTGGTGGATTCACACTTGCAAATGTCGTTGGAGTGCCTCTTGGTATTGTCATCGCTGAAAGGTACGGCTGGAATGCCACTTTCATTTTAACTACTTTACTAGGTAGTTTGGCGTTTTTGGCATCTTTTTCATTCTTGCCAAATAAACTTAGCCAAGTTCGTAGTTCGATACTGGATCAGTTTTCTTTATTGGCCAACCCAAGAATTTTGATGGCTTTTTTCATTCCCGCTCTCGGATTCGGAGCAACTTATACTGTCTTTACGTACCTAGTTCCTATCTTGAACGGAATGGGCGCACCAGAAAACTCGATTAGTTTAATCTTGTTTGGTTACGGATTTATCTCGATTTTCAGTAACATTCTCGCCGGCAAGATTGCTAGCCACAATGCAATCGGTCGCCTTAGATTTGTTTTTCTCGTTCAGGCAATTGTGCTAACAACTTTATTTTGGACAACAAATCATTTTATTTTAGGACTTGTTAACATTGGCTTGATGTCGTTAATGGCCATTCTCTTAACAACATCTACTCAGCTTTATTTAATAGACCTCGCAGGAATTTATCAGCCCAAAGCAACGGGACTTGCTGCATCACTTATGCCAGTGGCAAGCAATGTAGGTATCGCTTTTGGTTCTGCATTAGGCGGAATTGTATACCATCAAGGGAATTTAATGAATGTAACATGGGTTGGGGGAGTAGTTGCAGTCTGTGCAAGTCTACTAACTTTCCTTAGTTATCATTTTGACCAAAAACAAAAGAAATCAGCATAAAAGGGAATCAACCAACGTTAGGTATGCTTCCTATATTCTTATGGTATCTCCAGAAGAACAAAAACCTTTCTATACCATAGTTAATGATATTACAGTAATCTCTTTTTTATAAAAAATTGAAAAAAAGAAGTATCAAGAACGTTTAATCGTTGATACTTCTTATAATTTTTTATTGAATTACTTTAACATTTTTTTGTCCAACAACCCGTACTTAAGCTGTCCAAACTTTGCTTGATTATAATATCCATTCTTGCTATTCAAGACTTTTACACCATTAACGGTTTCAACCCACTAGTTCGGACTAAAACATCCTTTATTTATGATACGGTTCTCCGTGATTTGTCTAAATGCGGTTTGCATTAAATATTGCTTTAATAGTAATGCTCATTTCCACCTCTCTAATTTGTGAAGATTTTTTACAAACATTCCTGCCAAAAACTTCGGAAAACCCATTTCGATGCACATATCTTTTACAAATCGTTTCATTTCATCTACCGAAATGTCCTTTTGCGTGAATTCACCTTCTTGATAACAATGCTTACAGTACATACTACTTTTATTTAAATTTTTCTCTGTACCACGATCTTCAATTTTTTTTAAAGGCATGGCACAGCTTTGGCATTTTTTAAATTCTTTCATACGATCACCTCAAAATGTACTTTTATTAAGCCTCTAATGTTTTATAAATCTTTTGGACTCTTTTTAATTGTGGTGCTGTTAGGTATTTTTCTCTTTTTCGTAACACATTCAATAATTCCTCTTTATTTTCATCTGTTACGGCTAAAAGCGTACTTTCCGAGTGCTGAGGAATTTCCTTTGGTCTGCAATTCTCAAGGTGATGGAGTAATATTGGAAAAATCACATCATTCTTTTCCTTACTGACAGCTGCTAGCCTCGCAAGAGTTAGGACACCTTTATCAATTGTAATAACTGAACCAACTTTCATTGCACTTTTTAATATGTCAAGATGAGCCATAATGGTTTCTGATGCACCCTCGGCAATCGTAGCTAATGCCGTCATTCCGCCCCAGACCAAACGATTATTACGGCTTTTTAGCAACTCTATAAAAGTCAGGGCGTACTTACTTATGAGTTCTGGTTTAACTTGCCCAATTTCGTACGCTACTTTAATACAATCGTATTGAATCTTTTTATCTTTGCAAGTTAGGTTTTCAATTATTTCTTCGATGCCCTCATAATTTTCTTCATTGGCTAATTTATGTGCCAGCTCAATATTTGGCACTTCATCATTTCGACTTAGTTGAGAAGCTAACAGGTTTACAACTGACATGATTATCCCTCATTTATCAAATTTATTTTATGTAATACATTATTACATTTAACCCTTAACCAATCTATATTCTTCTGCTTGTTTTGTAATAAATTTCTTACGAGATATTATCGTTTAATATTAGCAATATTATTGCAATATAAATGCCATAGACGTAAACAAATTAACACCTCCTTGTTCTTTTTCTCAGAAAAATCTATGATACGATTATTTTAAATTAACAACCAAGAACGAACATGGAGGATAAATAAATGCTTAAAAAAATTATATCAATTGTACCAGTTGCAATGCTTTCGGTAACTTTAGGTGCTAATGTTCAAGCTGCAACGATTACCGTACAAAAAGGAGATACACTTTGGGATCTATCACGTGCAAATAATACATCTGTAAAAAATATTCAAACGTTGAATCATCTTACTACCGACCTTATTCACCCCGGGGATGTCCTAACCATTGCACAGCAAAAACAATATACCGTTAAGCAAGGTGATACATTATGGGAAATAGCCCTAGATCATCAAGTAACAGTTTCGCAAATAAAAGAATGGAATCAATTACATACGGATGTCATTCATCCAGGTTTAAATCTAATCATCTTTGAAGGTTTGAAAACTAGTAATACGGTTGTAACTGAAAAGCCAATAATGCCTGTAGCAGATGAATCAAAGGAAACTACAACTGAAGCAACCGCTCCATCAACAAATAATACAGCTTCAAAGGATAGTAAGCCTGAAAAAACTGCTCCACCAACAAGTAATACAGCTTCGAAGGATAGTACATCTGAAGCAACTGCTCCATCAACAAGTAATACAACTTCGAAGGATAATACAACTGAAGCAACTGCTCCATCAACAAGTAATACAATTTCGAAGGATAGTACAACTGAAGCAACTGCGCCATCAACAAGTAATACAACTTCGAAGGATAATACAACTGAAGCAACTGCTCCATCAACAAGTAATACAGCTTCAAAGGAAATTACAGTTGAAGCAACAGCCTATACGGCTTCATGTGAGGGATGTTCAGGTATTACCGCTACTGGAATTAACCTTAAAACAAACCCGAATGCAAAGGTCATCTCAGTTGACCCAGCTGTTATTCCACTTGGTAGTAAAGTTTATGTAGAAGGCTATGGTGAAGCGATCGCAGGGGATACAGGCGGAGCCATTAAAGGAAATCGAATCGATGTCTTTGTTCCTTCTCAACAGGATGCAATCAATTTTGGAGTAAAACAATTAAAGGTAACAATATTAAACTAACATATCTACTACCAGCCTATCCTTAGGATTGCTATATATGTACAAAAAGGTGATTTGAATCTTAAATAAAAAAAGGAACCAGTTTTTTTTATTAAAAGTCAAGAGTTAAAGTAATACACTTGTTACATTAGTATTCTTTATGAAATGTGCAACATTATAACGAGTTATTTTTAAGCTGAACTATTTTTTAATTAGTTCAGCTTTTATTTGTGATTCAAATTATAATTAGAAATATTTGCGAAATGAACGTGTAAAATAATTGAGATGCTAAATTGTACCTTGTTCAACTAACGGGGCAGGTTAGTTGAATAAGACAATGGAAGTTTTCATGTCGCATTTGACACAAACTGCGAAACAAAAAAAGGCAGCGCAAAGCATTCTGCCTTTAAAATATTCATACTCCTTTTTATTAATAAAGGGAGGTCTGTAAGTTTTTTGACTCAATCATATCAGATACAAACGTATACAGATTTGGTGGATGCTCTGCAATGCGGTGTGCAAGATACAAGTACCATTCCGTGCGATATGTGACGTACACTTTTGTTTGTAGATTTTCATTTCTCAATGATTTAATTAAATCTGGACGAACGCCATAATTCCGGTATTGGAATAGTCATAATTGATTGTTCCCAGGGACGTGAAAATTTAAGATAATGGATTTCTCGCAGTTTGGGGGAGCTCAAACGTTCTTCAATTTAGCTTGTTTCTACAACACGATTACACTTCCATTTCATCCCCTGGCTAGTCACTCTTATATATCCGATTCAAACCACCTGTGATATGATGACAGAATAATAAAGTGTGATTTTAATCAAGGGGTGTTTAATATGTATCAAGAGACAAATAAGATTGATTTAGTTCAAAAGGTTTTAAAAAACTGGAAAGGCTTTTTCATCCCATATGAGATGGCGTTAAATGAGTTGAAGAGTGATTTCAATATTATTGATCTTGAATGGAAATCGAAACACGGATACTCTCCCATTGAGCATATGAAAACACGCATGAAAACTATTATGTCATTGGTTGAGAAAATTGAAAATAAAGAAATACCGCTGACTCAAGAATCTATTAAACAAGAAATACGAGATATTGTTGGAGTACGAATTGTCACTAGCTTTATTGATGATGTATATTTGCTGAAGGAACATATCGAGCAGCGTGAAGATATTCGCATGATTAGAGTAAAAGACTATATTAAAGAACCTAAAAAGAGTGGCTACAAAAGCCTTCATCTTGTTGTAGAAACGCAAGTCATCTTATCTAATGAAGTGATATGGGTTCCCGCGGAAATCCAAATCCGAACATCCGCTATGGATTTTTGGGCATCAACAGAACATAAACTCAACTATAAATATCAAGGTGAATCGATACCGGAAGAAGCTCAAAAACAATTAATTGAGCTATCCAATGCTTCCTCGTTACTGGACAAAGAAATGTCTAAATTAAGAATTCAACTACTATCTAGTGAAACAGATTCAAATGGATAAATAATGAAAACAGAGAAAATCTACTTGATAGGTTTTCTCTGTTTTTTGTTATTTCTATAATAGTTCTTAAAAACGGACATTTTACATTGAAGTGACCCCTTAAACTTAAACACAGTTATTAACATTATTGACACTGGGAAATAACAATCTTATGAATAAGGACTATCATAAGATTCAATCTATGTTAGATGAAATCTAATACACAGTACGACCATAATGTGTAATAAAAGAGAAGGTGCTTCTTCGACTAACGGGGGCTTTACTTGAAGGTCATTGAGTTGCATATGCAGTTCTTTTTTCTTTATTGAACTAACGAAGGAGTTTAGTTGAATAAGCAGGTTACTATAAACAGATATACCAAAGTGGAATTTTAAATTCCATTACTATATTGAATGAATATTTGAAAGAAAAAGTGCAGTAGAGATATTTCCTAATTACTCTGTCAAATTTAAAAATCCCCAGTTTTATACTGGGGAACTAATTATTTGGTGGTTCTAATTATTTTTCTGGATGATTTACATGTAATGGTGGAGGTACAAGCCAACCTTTATCTTTATTAAGGCGTAATAGTTTGGCACCAAGCAGTGCTTTAGCTGTATGGAATTGACCATACATTAAGCCAATGTCTTCTCTAATTGACATACCCATTGCTTGACTACAAGCAACTAAACAAGCAGCAGCGTCTAATGATAATGCGGCACTAATTTCAGGATCATTAAACTTTGCACCAGGAGGGATATCTTCTAGTCTTGCATCTGCACGTTCAGGCGGTGCAGGAGGTAATGCAATGCCATTGGTTTTTAGAATCTCTTCTAAAGGTTTAACTTCCTCTTTTATACCTTGAACAAATTCTTCTATGATTTTTTTCAAGTCTTTATCACCAGCATGATTATAAAATGTTTGATACCCAGCAATCATGCCATAGTTTGCAGCAAGATTTGTCCAGATACTGAATACCTCACCATAATGTAATGGTTCGTCTTTTGGATTACCGCTAAACATACCCATACTTGCACTTCCTTTTCTGTTTTTTTGCCATATTCAAAACAAGGATAGTATAGGCAAAATCAGAAATGTAATTCATAAAAAATTATTTTTACGAAACAATATGAGGTAATGAATAAATGAGTAAATCCACTTTTCATTGCGATTATGCAAGAATTTGTGAAGACTCACACTTACACTAACGGGGGCTTTACTTGAAGTTCATTGAGTTGCATATGCAGCTCTTTTTTCTTAATTGAACTAACGAAGAAGGTTAGTTCAATAACTTATGTTACTTTGTTCCATTTAATTCGTTTAACTTTACATCAAGAACCTTTTTCACAGCAGTCTTAGGGCTGAGAATAAGGCGTGAAATGGCTAAATAATAAATGGTTCAATTAGGCTATTTGACGGTGTGCTGGTTACATCTTTTCGTTATTTTTTGAGGAAATTCAAAGGTTATGATAATTTAATTTGATTGAAGGAGATTAGAAAGGCTAAAAGGGATTCGAAATGCGATCCGAACCCCTTTTGTTTACAAACAGTGAATGACTGTGGTTACCGTCATATTGACATAAAAATTGAATTTATTTTGCTCCCATACCACCGTCAATTCGGTACTGAGCTCCTGTAATAAAAGCACTGTCATCGGAGGCAAGGAATACTACTAAATTAGCAATATCGCTTGGCTCGCCATAACGCCCTATTGGAATACTGTTAGAAAGTGCTGTTTTAGCAGCCTCTGCATTTCCTGGTGCAAAACCTTCTTCTAATGATTGAATCATTCTTGTGTTTACAGGTGAAGGGTGAATTGAATTTACGCGCACATTTGCACTAGCAGATTCAAGTGCTGCTGCTTTTGTTAGTCCTACTACCGCATGCTTCGAGATACTGTAAGGCGATAAATTAGGGCCGCCATTTAGTCCTGCCACAGAAGAAGTATTGATAACACTACCAGAACCTTGCTTTGTCATAATTGGTAGAACATATTTCAATCCTAAAAAAGCACCACGAACATTAACATTCATCACTTTATCAAAGTCTTCCATTTTCTGTTCAATAAGAGGAGCTACTTTACCTTCAATACCAGCATTATTAAAGAAAATATCAATTTTCTCAAAATGTTCAACCGCTACTTTTACGTAATTTTCTACATCGGACTCTTTTGAAACATCGGCTTGAACTGTTAGTACTTCACCAAAAGGAGCTAGTTCTTCTTTAGATTTTGCAAGTGATTCTTCAAATAAGTCCACTAATACAACTTTAGCGCCTTCTTTTAGGAATTGTTCTGCTGTTACTTTCCCGATGCCACCTGCTCCACCAGTAATAATTGCAACTTTCCCAGATAATCTTTCCATATTTATATACCCTCCATTTGTTTTTTCTTTGCATTTATAATTTCCATTTTATCAATTAATCATAATTAAGTATAATTAATATATATTAATTATACTTAAGTATTGCTAATGGAAGGGTGTATAGAAAATGAATATCGAACAACTGGAAAATATCGTTGAAGTGACAAAAACAAAGTCTCTCGCAATTGCCTCTAAAAATCTTCATATTACTCAATCTGCTATCAGTCAATCTATTTCTAAATTGGAAAAGGAATTAGGTGTAAAGTTATTTACACGCTCACGGTCGGGAACTATACCCACTTTAGAGGGGCAAATAATAATCCAGAAAGCATTTGAAATCATCAAAAATATTGAAGAAATAAGAGTAGAAGCTCAAAATCAGTCAAATAATCAGGAAGGAGAAATAAGAATAGTAACGATACCTATTGCGATGGACTCTTTAGTAAAAATGATATCTAGCTTGATAAAGGATTACCCTAAAGTTAAGTTTGAAATATCTGAGTCGGGATCTAATGAAATAATGAATAGCATAAATGAAAATAAAGTAGATCTAGGTTTAATTGCAATAGAAAAAGACTCATTTGTAAAAGAAAAAGGGATAAATTTTGAACCATTTTTGGAAGGGGAAATAGTTGTTGGGGTTGGAAAGAACTCTCCATTGGCAACTAGGAAAAGTATTACTCCTCAAGAAATGCTGGATTATCCCTATGTAGTATATAATGAAGTATACAATCGTGAGTTTCTTGAACATTTTAGTAAAACAGTTGGACCCGTACAAATATTGTTTACAACCAACAATGTGTCAGCCATTCTAAATGCTTTAGAAGATGATATAGCCATAACAGTTGGATACGATTTTTCATTTTTTAATGCGCCAGCCGTTTCTAATGGTGACATTGTTACACTTGAGATTAAAAATTATGAACAACAACCCATAGTGTTAGGTTGGGTTAAGTCGGAAAAATTAAAAAATTCTCAATTTTACCGATATTTTATAGACCGTTTGATTCAAGCGTTTGAAGAAGCAAATCTGTATAAGTGGTAAGCCGATTTTGAATAAAAATAATAAAGAACTTTACAAACGTGGGCTTTACTTGAAGATCATTGAGTTGCATAGGCAGCTCTTTTTTTCTTTATTTAACTAAAGGGGCAGTTTAGTGGAAGAAGGACTTTAAATTGGTTTAACAGAAAAACTTATAATCAAATCAAATTTTCCGGAGGAAGATATGGAAGAATTTAAAGTAAAACAAATAAAAAATCTGTTTTATGTTGATTTAAATCAATTAGTGAAGGAAAGCAAAGAAGAGGGTTTTCGTTTTCTTGAAAGATTAGTTAATGATTATAAAAAAGGCACTAATAACTTTAATAAGCCTGGTGAATCTTTATATGGTGTGTTTAACAAAGAAGGTGTACTAATTGCTATTGGTAGGCTTAATATAGACCCATTTTCAAATCAACAAAAAATTGGACGTTTGAGAAGGTTTTACGTTACTAGGGATTATCGAAGAAATGGTCTAGGGAGACTCTTGTTGAAAAAGATAATTTGCGATGCAAAAAACTATTATAAAGTTTTAGTGCTTCATACAGATACAGAGCAAGCTGATAAGTTTTATACTTCTTTTGGATTTTTAAAAGAAAATAGATATCCCAAATCTACGCATTGTTTAAACTTGTAAAAAATAGTGAGGAGTTATTAAGCTAACGGGGGCTTTAATTGAATATTCGCATCCCGAAATAATCAAACTTTTTTATAAAAACCAAACTAGATAAATAAAGAACCAACTGTTTTGATCAAATTTTGTTTCAAAACAGTTGGTTTCTTTCTGTATAAAATCAGCGTTTGCAACTTACTTTTAATCGAACTTTATTAAAAAGCTACATCTATATAAAAATAAAAGCAGAATTAGTCCTTCAACTATTCTGCAAAAAGCTATTATAATGTGTAACATTCTATTTGTCATGTTGTTAAATCTTTAACAGTAGAAAATAACTTGACTTTTAATAAAACAGATTTGGTCCCTTTTTTCAGCCATTCCAATAGGGGAGTGTCCAAAAAGTTGGTCACTCCTTTTAAATAATAAAAATTAACGTTTTTCTTCTATTTCTTCATCTTCTCTCCAACATTCAACTTCTCCAATGTTAGGTACGTTTTTCGTATAAAACACTGGATCTTTGCCTTGTTTACGTTGGTTTAAATAATCATTAATTACTGGTTTTGCTACTTTCCAAAGTAACAGAATCGCGATTAAGTTTATGATTGCCATAATGCCCATAAATAGATCCGCTAAATCCCATACAACTTGTACTTTTGCAACCGAACCAAACATGACAAAGAGTACGACAAATATACGGAATACAAATAAGCCTTTTTTTGAATCTTTAATAAATCCAATATTCGATTCACCATAGTAGTAGTTACCAATAACTGTGCTAAAGGCAAACATAAATACAATTATTGCTAAAAAGCTCCCTGCCCAATCACCTAGGTTTTCAACTAAGGAAATTTGAGTTAAATTTACGGAAGTAGCGTCAGATTGAAGATATGCATCACCCAATAATACGATTGCAGCAGTTGCAGTACAAACTAATAAAGTATCAATAAATACACCAAGTGCTTGAATCAAGCCTTGCTTTACTGGGTGTGAAACAGCTGCTGTTGCTGCTGCATTAGGTGCAGAACCCATCCCTGCTTCGTTGGAGAATAGACCACGTTTAATCCCATTCATAATTGCTGCCCCTAACATTCCCGCAAAGGCTTCTTCCAATCCAAAGGCAGATTTAATAATCAGGGCAAACACATTCGGAAGTTCTGAAATATTGATGATTACAACAAAAAGTGCAATGATAATATATAAAATTGCCATAACCGGAACAACTATTTGAGTGAAGCTTACAATTCGCTTTAACCCACCAAAAACAATGATTCCTGTAAAAGCAGCCATTATTAAACCTACAACAACACGATTAGCACCAAAGCTCTCTTCAAAGGCTATTGAAATCGTATTGGCTTGTACTGCATTAAAAATAAAACCGTAAGTAACTGTAATAACAACGGCAAAAAGAATGCCCATCCACCTTTTATTTAAGCCCTTTTCCATATAATAGGCAGGACCACCACGAAACAATCCAGTACGGTGATCTTTAACTTTATATACTTGTGCTAATGTACTTTCAATCAGTGCAGACGCACTCCCAATTAGCGCAATCATCCACATCCAAAATACAGCACCAGGACCTCCAAGAGCAATTGCCGTCGCAACCCCAGCAATATTACCAGTTCCAATACGTGAGGCGGCGGATATTGTAAAGGCCTGGAAAGAAGATATACCCTTTTTCCCTGACTTATCTTTTGGCGCTGCTTCCGTAATAAGTTTAAACATTTCTGGGATTAATTTAAATTGAATAAACTTTGTTTTAACGGTAAAAAACACACCCGTTCCAACTAACAATACAATTAATACATACGAATATAAAATTGTATTTATTTCACCTAAAATACTGTCAAACCAATCCATAAATTCACTTCCTTTATTTAATAAAATCTCCTATTCACTATAGGAACACACATTAGAAAGACCGTGCCCTCTGAAAGCACCCTCGGAATGAAAATCATTTTTCATTATACTAAAAAAACACCATTTTCCTCAACGGAAAATGATGTTTTTGATATTTGTCTTTGAGCTTATAGGAGTTTTGTTCTATTAGAAAGATAAACAGTGAAATTATGACAATAAGTAAAATAAAATCTATTAAAGACCTCACTTACTTATGGTACGGTTCTCCGAAACTAGTTTATATGCGATTTTTTAAGAACAACTTATCGCTATGTCAATTGCACCAATTAGAACAAACAACCCAGCTATTTTATCTTAATAGAGGCTGTTCTCTAAAAATTAATATGTTCGTACCATTGGTGGTATATAATTTGCAATATATTGTTCGATTTCGGTGAAAGAGTTGGAGAACAGCATCGCTTTTTTATCTGCTTCAGTTAAAAAACCGTTTGTTACCATATCATCATAAAAATCTTTTAATTTATCATAGTAGCCACCTACATTGAATAAAATACATGGATTTTGGTGTTGTCCTATTCTTGCCCATGAAATTACCTCAGAGATTTCTTCTAAAGTTCCAGGTCCCCCAGGCAGTGCAATATAGCAGTTCCCTAATTCAATCATCTTGTTTTTACGTTCAGACATGGAGTGAACAACTTCTAAACGAGTTAAATTAGGATGACTTAGCTCTCGGTCAACTAAAAATGTTGGAATAATGCCGATTACTTTACCATTATGTAATAAAACTTCATCTGCAATCACGCCCATTAGACCAGCCTTTCCTCCGCCGTATACTAAAGTATGACCATTTTCGGCAATCCATTTTCCAAGTGATTTTGCTGCCTCTTCGTATAAATCATTGTTACCTAGACTTGCACCACAATAAACTGAAATATTCAAATTCTATTCCTCCTTTATGCTATCATTATAGAAGTATAAGGAGTGATTTTCATTGAATATTTTTGAATACCAAAAGTGGATAACAGAATTTTATAAAAAACGTGGCTGGTATGACTTAAATGCCTTTATTCGTGTAAATTTTTTAACGGAAGAGGTTGGTGAAGTTTCAAAAGCCATTCGAACAATTGAAATTGGGCGTGATCGTCCGGATGAAGAAACTCTACCAAGAGAAAACCAAATTGAGAATTTAAAAGAAGAACTAGGCGATGTTCTTGATAATTTATTCATTTTAGCTGATAAGTACGAAATTGATTTAACTGAAATAATGTTAAGCCATAAAGATAAATTAACCAAACGATATCAATAAGAATGCATCTAACCTTTAAACAGCCCCTAAATAAAAGGTCTAAAAATAACAAAACCACCTGAATCGTTGTCATATCAACGTTCTGGTGGTTCTTTTAATAAAACCGCACTTACTTATGATACGTTTCACCGTGATAAGTTTAAATGCGGTTTTTTCTACAAACTTTAATAAAAGTTAAAAATTCTAATCCTTATTTCTTTCTAATAGTTGCTCAATTTTATAATCTGCTTTTAGTAATACATGTTTTATTTGTTTAATGTTATTTTCCCTTTGTACCATTTGTGCATATTTATTTTGAAATATCTCTTTTATTTGAAGGACGTTTTGAATTTCTTCTTGTGTTAATTTTTTATTGTGATCCGTATTTTTCGACCAATCAAAAAGCATTTTAATTTCCAATAGTGAAAATCCAGTTTGTTTAAGTTTAATGATGGTTTCAATTAGAATGACGTCATTATTGTTAAATTCACGATGTTTGTTTATAATTTCTGGATGTAATAAACCTATCTTTTCATAGTATCGAATAGTATCTTTACTAATACCGGTACGCTCTGCAAATTCTCCAATTTTCACCACTACCACCTACTATTTTATAAATTTATAAACCATTAGAATAATTATACTATGAAAAATAAAACGACTGATATGATGGCTGTACTTAATGCGGCCATTTGTTACTATCCCTTGAACAATCGTCAATATATGTAGCAAAACAAATGAGAGAATTAGTAATATAAACAGCAAGTCTTTATTTGGTATAAATAAGATTAAAATTATTCCTGTTGATACAATAACGAATAATAAGGCTCGTACATGATATCCTACTTCTTTCCATTGTTTGATGCCTGCTATTGCTATTAAAAATGCATATAATCCAATCAATATATTCGTCACACTAGCCATTTACATCACTCCATTCTTTTAATATATTCACTTTAAAAGATGGAGTTAACTCCATGTCAATAAATAAAGAACAGCCTACTTTAATTCGTAGACTGTTTCATGTAATTCAAAAACCGCACTTACTTATGATACGTTTCACCGTTAAGGTTTAAAAATTTTCAAAAAAATTATTTTTTCTTTCGAACCGTTTTTAATTTTCCTTCGTTTCCTTTATCGAATAGAAATAATAGGAGGGAATTAACTTGAAAAAGAATGGTTATTTTTTCACTACTTTACTTTTAGCGTTCCTACTTCTTGCGGGGTGTAGCGCTGGAACAAACAACGAGGATCAGAATACAAAGGAACAAGCAAATGAGACAGCAAAAGTCGAAAACAATAAAGACGAAGCGAAATCCGCACTTAAGATGATGGAGAATGAAACAGTAGGTCAATACTTGGCTGATGCTAATGGAATGGCTCTATACTACTTTACTAAGGATGAGCCTAATAAAACAAACTGCAGTGGCGATTGCCTGAAAAACTGGCCATCTTTCTTTGCGGAAAATGTAGAGGTTCCTGAAGGATTCAACAAGGAGGACTTCGGCACGATTACTCGCGAAGACACTGGAGAAAAGCAAACAACCTATAAAGGCTATCCGCTTTACTATTTTGCCAATGACACTGCATCCGGGGATGTTAAAGGTCAAGGCGTCAAGGGTGTTTGGTTTATTGTAAACAGCGAAACAGTATTTAAATAAGGATAACATGAAGGAACTGCTGAAATTGGCAGTTCTTTTTTCTCTCCATTATATTTTTATATACAGTATATGGTTTATAATAAAACTAAATATTCTTACAAAGGGAGAGAATCAGAGAGTGAAGACTAAAACGGACGAGGAATTAATTGAATTAATTGTCCAAAAACATCGTCCAGCTCTGGAAGAACTGTATGATCGCTATATAAAGCTCGTTTACAGTTTCTCTATGAAAATGACAAAGGGCGACACAGAGAAAACAAAAGAAATTGTTCAACAAGTTTTTCTCCGACTTTGGACAACAAATAGAACTTATAGCCAAGCAAAAGGGGCATTTCCGAATTGGCTTATCACGATTACTAGAAATATTTCCATTGATTTAATTCGTAAAGAACAAAAACATAATGGAACTATCCAGTTAGAGTTCCATCAATGGGGACAAATGGAGGATCTTCAGTCAGAAGGCATCTTCCAACAAGTTTCAAAAAATATTTCAAAACAGCAAATTCATGAAGCTAAATGCCATCTATCCGAATCACAGCAACGCCTTATCAATCTATTATACTGGGAAGGCTATTCTTTAAGTGAAATTGCTGAGCTTGAAAAAAAACCCATTGGTACAATTAAAAGCCGGCTACATCAAACCTTAAAGAAACTGAGGGAATATATGAGTGAAGGAACTGGAGGTGTTAGGCGTGGAAAATAAATGCGAAAACCTGACTTTATATATGATAGACGAACTTTCTAAACAAGAAAGAAAACATTATGAACAGCATCTTAAAACGTGTATACCATGCCAAAATGAATTAAACTCCTTGCAAGAAACATGGCAGATGCTTTCATATGATATGGAAGGAGCGGAAGTCCCAGAAACACTTAAAACAGAGGTCATGAATTTTATCTTTGACGATGTACCTTTAAAAGCACCCGCAGCAATCGATAAAAAACAAACCATTGTTCAACGTTTGAAGTTACAATTGCGAAATCAATTCTCACCCTTATCTGCAGTAACAACCATCATTTTAATATTAGGTGTTTTTGGATTGTATTGGAAAAACGTTCAATTAAACGATTTTATTACAGCAATAGAAAGCGAAGTTCATACTCCTTCTCAAATCGTCAAAACCTTTACTTTAAAGGGACAGAATATAGCTTCATCTGCAAACGGAATGGCCTATCTTCTTGAAAACGACAATCATAACGATCTAATTATTGAGTTAAACAATATGCCAGGAACTAAAAGAGATGAAGTATATCAAGTATGGCTGTTAAAAGACGGGGATCGGCATAATGCTGGTATTTTAAAGCCCGATGAAAACGGTAACGGCTTCATTACGTACCGGCTCCCGAAAGATCAAATCTTCAATGATATTGGGATTACTTTAGAACCAAATCCAAATAACACCCAACCTCAAGGGGGGAAAGTGATGGGAACTTCTTAAATTTAATCTAAAAAAGGCTTTACCTATGGATTTATTCTTGTAGGTAAAGCCTTTTTTTCATAAACCGCATATGTTGTACTTGTTTGATCGTACTAAAAAAAATCGATGCTTCTATTGACAGAAAATTCAAACTCGATATATAATTTTTGGTATTACCACTGTCTCTAAATTGTATTACCAAAAAATAAAGGGGAAGAGGATTTGAAAGAAAAAGAACGGTCTTCAGATAAAATTGAGAGCACATTAATTAAAGCAATATTGGATGGTATTTACTCTGTAGGAAGTACGTTGCCGCCTGAAAGGGAGCTTGCAAAGGAATTTGGTGTTGGCCGTCCAACGATTCGGGAGGCACTTCAACGTTTAGAAAGGGGAGGATGGATAGAGGGGAGAACAGGAATGCCTGCGGTTGTGAATGATTACTGGCGCGATGGGAATATTACGACACTTGTGAATATTATTGAGAATCACCAACCGATAACAGATGAATTTATAATGTATTTATTAGAATTAAGAAGTTCTTTGACGCCCACTTATATTCGGGATGCGGTTACGTTTAATCAGCCTAAGGTCGTTGCGCTTCTTGCCAATCTAGAGCAGCTTGAAGATCGTTTAGAAAGCTATGCAGCATTTGATTGGGATTTGCAAAAAAGATGTGCTGCCCTTGCCGTCAATCCAATCTATCTACTCATCTTAAATAGCTTCGATTCCATTTATTTAGATATGGCGAAAATCTATTTTTCTGTAAAGGAACATCGAGAGTTGTCCTTCAATTACTATCACGACTTATTAAAAGCTGCATTAAAGGGAGATGCAATGGAAGCGGAAAGGTTATCTAAGACAACAATGGAGAAAAGCTTGGCTCTCTGGAAAGATAGAAAAAAATAAAGAATGCTGGAGGTATGGTAAATGAAATTGAAATATTTTAAAGAATATTTTTCTTATCCTGATATATTAATCATGAGCTGTCTGTTCCTCATTAGTTTTGGATATATGGTTCTAAATTTCAACTCAATCATAATTTTGGGTGCCTTTATTTTGGGAATGATTATGTATTCCTTAGCGGAGTATTTGATACACAGATTTGTTTTTCATCTGAAGCCACCAAAGAATGCATTTCTGTTAAAAATGCTTAAACGTTTACATTATGACCACCATGCAAATCCGAATGAATTACATTTATTATTTTTACCATTATGGTATAGTGTGCCAAACATTGCTGTTGTAGGAATTATTTTTTACTTTGTTTCATCTAGCTTTGTCATAACAAACGCATTTATTGCAGGGGTCATATTCTTTTTATTATTTTATGAGTGGAAGCATTATATCGCCCATCGCCCCCTTCAGCCGATATCTCCATGGGGGCGTTGGATGAAAAAGGTTCATTTATGGCATCATTTCAAAAATGAAAACTACTGGTATGGTGTTACGAACCCAGCCTATGATTTTCTAATGGGTACCTTTAAAAACCAAAAGGATGTTGACCAAAGTAAAACTGCTAAAAATCTAGAGAAACGTGGCGACTAGAATATAGAATTATAAAAAAAATTCATTGTCACTTTCTAAGAAATGTCCTTTAAACTAAAACCGTGCCAGCCCTCACAGGACTGGCACTTTATTTTTTCCTCTGAAAAAACCGCATTTACTTATGATACGGCTCACTGTAACACCTCTAAATGAGGGATAAAAAATGGATCCCCATATGTATGAGAAATCCTTCTTTTTACTCGATTCAATCTATAAAAGTGATACGATTAGACAAAAAGACCGTGGAGTGCTCCTAGTAAGGTAAAAATGATCAAATGGTCACCAATCGCAATTAAACAATTTCTCTTATTTACGAGTCCAAATAATGTATTTTTCAAATAAACAATTGAAATAAGAATGCCAATAATACCTCCTACTGCAGCACCTTCTAACAAACTATTTGAACTAGTCACTTGAACGAGTATTGCAATAAAGATGGAACTAATAAAGGCAACGATTACTGAAAACACATATTTTAATGCACCTTTGCTTTGATTTTCCTTACCTACTAATATGGAATAATAGATTGCCCCATAAAACATATACAAGATTCCACCTATAAGAATAGCAAGATAATTTAACGCACTTAAATCTATTGACATACTTTTACCCCCGATTTATTTAGGCTCTATGGCTAAAGAGATTGCACTGATTCTGCTTTAATTAGACGTTCTCCCTCTATAATGATTCATTGTTTTAATAATATTTTTCATAATGAACGCCCCCTAATAGTTACTGTCTAGAATAAATAGACTTTAATAGTATAGCATTTATATTAAATAAATCCGAAACATTCAGAAAATAGCAGAAGATTTGTTCTCCACTTTTAATGAAAAAGGTGTAAGAGTGCTCAATGAACCGAACCCCGAATATTGGGAATAGTGGAAACTTTATAAAAAGTGTACCTATTCGGGGTTTTTCTAATTCTCTATTTATTCCCTCAGACCTATCTAAAATTAGTCATTAATCATTTTTTTTGCTTTTTTAATAACTTTCTATTAACATCTCTATGACACCATTTTCAACAAAGTTTATTTAAAAAAACTATGTACGGTTCTTTTTTAGTAAATATGGACAAAATATTTATTACAATCACAAATAATTGAACCCCGCACATTATGTTTTAATTCATCAGGAGGTTACATATGCAATACGTTATTTCTATTTTAGGCATTCTTGTGGTTTTGTTTTTAGCTTGGCTGGCAAGTTCCAATCGAAAAGAGATAAAATTCAAACCAATTATCACAATGATTATCATTCAAATTCTTTTATCATTGTTATTGTTAAATACAGAATTTGGTTTAATCATCATCAAAGGAATTGCTACTGTTTTTAACAAGCTGCTCGAATATGCAAGCGAAGGGGTTTCCTTCGTGTTTGGTGGCATAGCGAATGAGGGAGAGGCTCCATTCTTTTTAACTGTATTACTGCCAATTGTATTTATTTCTGCATTAATTGGGATTCTTCAGCATCTAAAAATCCTACCATTCCTTATGAAAGGAATTGGCTTATTATTAAGTAAAGTAAATGGGATGGGTAAACTTGAATCATATAATGCCGTTGCTTCATTAATAGTCGGACAATCAGAGGTTTTCATCACATTAAAGAAGCAACTCGGTCTGATTTCAAACCAGCGTATGTATACGCTATGTGCGTCGGCGATGTCTACTGTATCAATGTCCATTGTTGGGGCTTATATGACGATGCTGGAACCAAAATACGTTGTCACAGCTTTAGTATTAAATTTATTTGGCGGTTTTATCATAGCTACTATAATTAATCCTTATGAGGTTGACCCAAATGAGGATTTATTAGAGATTGAGGCGCATGAAAAACAATCCTTTTTTGAAATGCTCGGCGAGTATATCCTTGATGGTTTCAAGGTTGCCGTTATTGTTGGGGCCATGTTGATTGGGTTCATTGCGTTGATGGCGGGATTCAATCATGTGTTTGAGCTATTGTTTAATATTTCTTTCCAGACGATATTAGGTTATATCTTTGCTCCAGTTGCCTTCATCATGGGGATTCCTTTCTCTGAAGCGGCAAGTGCCGGATCCATTATGGCGACTAAACTGCTAACTAATGAATTTGTGGCGATGTTGGATTTATCCGGTGGCAATTATCACTTTAGTGAACGAACAATGGGCATTCTTTCTGTATTCCTTGTTTCCTTCGCCAACTTTTCATCTATTGGTATTATTGTCGGGGCTGTCAAAAGTCTGAATGAAAAGCAAGGGAATTCTGTCGCTCGTTTTGGCTTGAAACTGTTATATGGTGCCACACTTGTAAGCGTACTTTCAAGTATCATCGTTAGTTTGATTCTATAAAACGTGCTGCGTAACCATGGGGTATTTTACGGTTGAAATGGAAAACAACGTCCGAGAAAAGGCAAACAACCTTTAATAACTGCAATCTAATCGCTTTAGAATCCTTATCATCCTTACTTAAAAAAGGCAGTGGTGCGCACCACTGCCTTTTGATTTAATAACCATTTACAAAGAAAGAAATCGTTTCTTTTTCGTCTTCTGTCAATTTCCTTTTTACGTGTTTTTCATATTCCTTCATTATTTTCTGTCCATCCCCACCACAAATATCTGTATATTTTGCAATCGTTCTAAGCTGGGCTACTTCTTGATTGAATTCCTCTTTTGAAATTGGCTTTTGATGCGAAGGTATATATGTATCTGCATCAAATTGCTCTAACTCATCTAATAGCCGCAGCGTTTCCTTGATTGTATAATTTTCTTTTACAGCATAAAGATTAGGGTAAATGCAATCAGCAAGGAAGAGAATCTTTTCTTCTTTAATATACACGATTGCTGAATCGGCAGCATGGTCACCACCAACATATTTAACAATACAGGTTACCCCGCCAAGGTCGATTTCCATTTGTTTTTCAAAAGTTACATCCGGCAAGACAATCTTGATATCTCGGTGATCCTTGAATTCCTCCTTAATGGCTTTGGCGCAAAATTCAATTTCCGTTCCCTCTTTCACTCGCTCATCTATTGCCTCGTCTGACCATGAAAATGGGATTAATTTCTCCATTTCTTCTTTTGTTTCTTTGGAAGAGATGGAAACTGTATTAGATAATGCAGAAAGGCCAAAGATATGATCCCAATGCCAATGAGTAAGAACAACCATATCAGGATTGGGAACTCCTCTTTTTAAAAGTTCCTTCTGAAAATAATTAGCATGGGCTTCTGAGTTGCCTGCATCAATCATTAATGTCTTATTATTGCCGACCACCATTCCTAGAATGGGGCGGTCTGTTACCGATATTGGAGTGATATACCAAAAACTGTTGCCTATTTTGTTAATTGAGTGCATAAAGCTACCTCCTTTTTATAATATTTTAATTCAAATAGCGGTAATTTACCCTATTGGAGAATTTTTTAAAATCAGTACTTATTTATGATTTGATTCTCCGTAACTAATTTATACGCAGTTTTTTATTAGCAATTAGTCTTTATTGATCTTAGCCAAATACCGCTTAATCGTGCCCATTATCATTACTGCCATTATATAAGAAAAAAGCATATGAAACGATTACGTTTACTCTCCTTGTAATAATCACATCTACATAAAACACGAAATATCAATCAGTATTATTCTTTAACTTTTATTCTAAAAATTAAATAGGAGAAATATCATATAGCAAGACAATAGTAAAGGGGGGACACGTTTGAAAAATTTTTTTCGCGCGATACCATTATCTTTACAGCATTTGTTAGCAATGTTTGGTGCAACAGTTTTGGTTCCAGTATTAACCGGTCTTGATCCAGGAAGTGCACTTATTGCCAGCGGTTTAGGAACCCTGATTTTCCATCTTATTACACGTGGAAAGGTTCCTACGTATCTAGGTTCATCCTTCGCTTTTATTGCTCCGCTAGCATTGTATGTGGGGGAGTTAAATTCGCCAGGTCAAGCAGTTGCAGGTCTTATCAGCGTTTCCATTGTTTATGCCATTGTATCTATTATCATTTCAGTTGTCGGTTTTGAAAAAGTCCGAAAAGTAATTCCTGCAGTTGTCGTCGGACCGGTTGTAAGTATAATCGGTCTTTCGCTGGCAACCACTGCGGTGACCAGCATGGCTTCTACCCAATGGGATGTCGCTATCGTCAGCCTTCTTGCGGCGATCATTGCTACGCTTGCGGGAACTAAGATGATCCGCCTCTTCCCACTCTTAATTGGTCTTGCAATAGGGTATGCTTATGCTGCGATGCGTGGATTTGTTGATTTTGATACCATCGCCAGCGCACCAGCCTTTGCTCTTCCACATTTCGTCATGCCGGAATTTACATGGGTTGTGATCCTTGGTATGGCACCGATTGCCTTGGTTACCATCATCGAAGACCTTGGACATATGTTTGTACTAAATGAGATTACAGGAAAAGAAGTGACAAAGGATCCTGGATTTTCAAGCATCCTATGGGGGAATGGCCTTGCAACATTAATCTCCGGCTTCATCGGTGGACCTGCACAAACTACTTACGCGGAAAATCTCGGGGTTCTAGCCATCACACGCCAGTTTTCAAGTAGGATCATTCAGGGTGCTGCTGTTCTTGCGATTCTTCTTGGTTTGTTCGGTAAAGTTGGAGCTGCTATCCAATCCATTCCAGTTGCAGTGATGGGTGGCATATGTATCTTGTTGTTTGGTATGATCGCAGGAATGGGGATCCGTCATATCATTGAAGAAAAAGTTAGTCTGGCTAATATGAAAAATTTAGTCATCGTCGCAATTATCTTTATCATCGGAGTTGGATATGCCCATGGTATCGCCTACGCAACAATTGCCGGATTGCTCATCTATTGGTTCGTACCTGATTTTACGACAAAGAACGAAAATTAGAATAAAAAGGCCATTCCACAACACTTTTAGCGGAATGGCTTTTTATTTGGAAGGCAACTACTTGGTAACCGAACTTACTTATGATACGGTTCTTCGACATAAGTATAAGTGCGGTTTTTTTCGTCTACGTTTATAATAAAGGAAAGGCAGTAGAGTGCTAATTACGGAGGATGATTATGTTAAATACACCTCTTGGACCTATTATGATATTGAACGGGCAACAAAAAATACCTTACACCTTTATACCACTTCCTAAAACCACTCATTGCCCAAATGTAAACGGTCGCTTTTCAATTACAGTTCCTATTGTAGAATCACCTGCTACTATTCAATGTATTATTGAAAATGAATTGCTCAATAGCTATCCAGAGACAGGAGAAAATCTAGAAGCCCTTTCATTTTATAAAGATGATGTAAAATTAACAATTGGTATTACTGCGGATTTTACATCTACTGATGGCCAATTGCTGAAAAATGGGCTGGAAGTAAAAACAGCTTTTCCTATAGAATTTGGAGTTTGCTGGATTCAGCCAGTTACCGACTCAAATGATGTTGAAACGTTTTTTGGCGCTGATTTATTTTATAAATAAATGAAATATGGCGCGGTCAATATTAATTGACCGCGCCGTATTAAAAACCGCACTTAAAAATAAAAGCAATAGGTAACTGGCCAAGCTCAAATCATTTGGGTTTTAACCAGTACTGCTTATGGGCAGTATAAGCATAATCTCTCTTGTAAACCTTCTAAAACTTCTTCTGGCATTTCCCTGACCTTGATATCCCTACCTAGGAAAAGTAGCCAATTTGTTATTTCATTTAATTCTTCGGGATTATTAACATCGATAAAAGTCTTTAGAATGGCTGTGGCTTGGTACGGATTCGTATAGGAAATAGAAACTTTTAAAGGATGATATTTTTTGAACTGGGCAATCGCATTTGGACCTAGTTCAAGGACAAGGTTAATTACTTCTTCCTGCTTACTTAGTTTTTCTAAAATCTTTTTCTTACTTAGTCTATTTTTCGTAAGGTTTGGTTCGACATTGGTGAGATTGTCGACAGGGAAAATCTTCCTCTTTTCATCGTTTAAGTCGAAACCTTCTATCAGCCAAAGGCCTTTTTCATGATAAAGGTGCAAGAGATAAATTGAATAAGGCTTTATTACCTTCTCTTCTTTGATAGTAATCGATAAATAGCTATCCAAAAGAAGGATTTGGATGAGTTTTTCTAACATAGGATGGGGTAGGTCTGACAGATCAAGTAAATCGGGATTATTCGGGTTGGTCCCTTCAAAAAGCAAGATTTGATTTAAAAGAATAAGGTCATCTTGCTGGTTTTCTGAGATGAGAAATAGTAATTTTTCAGCTAAAGACTGACGACTCTTTAGATAAGGGAGTTGTTTATTTCTTGTGGCCATAAAGGCAATAAAAAGAGCTTTAATCTCATTATCGGTAAAGCGAACAGTGGGTAGGACAGAGTTGTTCATAACAAAATACCCGCCGTCCCTTCCAACTTCAGCGACAAGTGGCATTCCCATGGCCTCAATTTCTCTGATGTCTCTGATAGCTGTCGAACGAGAAATGTTGAATTCCCGCATGATTTCAGAAATTGTAAAATGGGCGCGATTGTTGATATACCGCATGATAATATTAATTCGTTCAACTTTTTTCATTGTTGCCTCCAAAACAGTATCATTTTTTGACATGATTTAAGGCTATTATAAACTCATCAAGTGAAAAGACAAATCGTTTGATAATAAAAACTAGGAGGATTTTGAAAATGGCAAATTATAACCTAGAAGAAAAAGATAGCTTTACCGTATTTGGTATTGGAACTGAGCTAACGAGCCATTACACCGACTTTGCTGGTATAAACAAGGAAAAAGCAGACTTTTGGCAGGCCGTCAGCCAAGATGGAAGACTAGATTCTTTAAAAGCGATAGCCACAAACGACTACGTTTTTATCGTGAACGAAGCCGTGAATAACAAGATGATGCATTATGCTGGCGTCATGACAGAGGCAGTAGCACCAGAACCAGAACTAGGAGAAACTAGAGTTATCCAATTTCCTAAGGGAGAATACTTAGTTGTTAAAGGCGATGGGAATACAATCGATGAGTTGTGTAATAAAGTTACAGGCATTGCTTTTGGTCAAGCCTTACAAGAAGCAAATGATATTGCCTATGTTGGTGGACCTAATGCAGCGGTTGTGATGGAGCAGCGAAACGGTGTCTTTTATGGTGAAATGTTGATTCCTGTAGTTAGGAAATAAAGAGAAAAAGGAAGGTTGGAAATGGCCTATATCGTTGATTTTAAAAATATGTCTACAATTGGCTTAGAGTCTTCTCCTGTAGCAGAAGCTCTAGCTGGTTTACGTGCTAATGAAGCCCGTTACTTTATGAACAAATACAAGCATGAATTTACGGTTGTACCAGCTAGCGAGTCCTTCGAGTCCCTTGATTATGTGAACCGAATTTTGAAAGAAGATCGTGATATTGAGTTTGCGGCCAAACCTTTAGAAACTTCACGTTTTCAAGTAGAAAATATCCAATTTACTTACGTCTTTTATGAGGATGGTCTATCGGTCAACGTCATGTATACGGTGGATGATCCTAAGAAGCGTGCTGTTGGTTTTAAGCTTTCTGAGGGGATGGAGGTACCTAAGGAGTTAGAAGGCAAGTTTAAGTTTGCTAGGCAGAAGTCTAAATTAGCTGGAACAATACGGGGCTCATATTTTGTAATTAAAGGTGAATATTAAATAAAGTAAAAACAACTATACATGCAACAAATGTTCATCTAGGTATAACAAAACAGCACCACTCCATCAGATTAGAGGGTGCTGTAACTTATTTTGCAAAAACCTCATTTACCTATGATAAGGTTCACCGTAATAGGCTTAAGTGCGATTTTTATACAACGCTTAAATATAAATCGAATGTGTCCTCAGTTTTATGTATTCTGCGTAACGTAAACACAGAATACATAATTAATTAATATATCACAGGTTGCTATGCTATATTATATAAGTAGTAAACAACAATTATTGACATCGAATAATGGTAATTTTGGATTGAACAAATTAGCGTTATTGGGTGCCAAACCCATTAGAGTTCTTCAGGAACAAAGAATTCTACCGCAGCATCTCCTTGTGAGATGTTGCCTTTTTTGTTTCCATGAAATTTTTTGGGGCTATCGATTAAAATCATAAACAAAAGCGCTTTGCCATAAACGTAAATAATAGCATTTTCAATGTTACCTTCTGCGGAAATTTATATTTTCTTACTCAATAAATTAAAACCACCTAAGACGTTGCTAATTCAACGTCCTAAATGGTCTTTTTTAAAACCGCACCTACTTATGGTACGGTTCACCTTATCTAACGCTAAAAACTACTCCATACGATCATACACTAGCCCACCAGAAACTTACTACGAAGCGTTTCTCAAGTCCGCTTAAACCAGTACCGTCTCGTTAATACAAGCCAAAATCTCCTCTGCCACATTATGCGCAAGTTCTAGCTCAGATGTGAAGCCCACGCATGAACAGTTCATTTCGCCTAAGATGTATGTATCTTGACCATTTTCGTCTGTATCTAATATGAAATCGGCTGTCCAAATCAGTGGTAAATCATAGCCTCCTAATAGGGACGTGACTTCATCAAGCTGACCTAAAAAGCCGTGTACAAGCGTTATCCAATCATCCGGACTATCATAACGGTATTGTGCGCCTGAGAATAATGTCGCGCTAAATGCATCTGCATCATCAGCGGGCTTTTTGTGTACCACATTAATCGGCTTGTTACGCAGCATGAATAGACGAATTTCTCCTTCTTTAATGCGTGGTAGGAATGGCATATCAACAAGCATGCCGTTTGCGCCAACGATGTATTGCTCACAAAATGACATGAAGGCATCGAGCTCATGATATTCTACATGATTGTCCTTTGCTTCCGTACATTTAATCTTCGCGTTTAATGGCACGACTAAATCGCCATCCTCTAACTCGTCTACTAACTGCACGCGCCAAATACCTTCACCCGTTGACCCACGATTTTGCTTTAACACGCGCTCACCGTTAGCAAGTGATTTCGGGAATGTTGCTTTAAATTCTTCAATTGTATAGTAGGCGTACGTATCTTCAGGAACTAATGATGTATGACGTAGCTTCACAAGTGCATCCTTCGCACCGTAACCGATCATCGCATCAGGGTGTGGCATCCCAACAACACCTGCTGCACATAATTCACGTAGCATTTCGAAATACTCGGCTTCATGCGCTAAGTTCCCAGGATTGATACGTGATACGTAAGCTACCGCATTGTCTTTAACGTAGTTGAAAATTTCATCGCGCTTTTCTAACTCAAAGAAAATAACTTCTGCATCCTGCTCACGCTGTTTTAATGCTTCTACCATGGGCATCGTATCTGGACGATATCCATCTGGCCCTTTATCGCTTCCACTTTGTACTTCAAAAAATATGACTTTTTTCAAAATGTAATGCTCCTTTCGAATTATGGCTTACAGGTTCATCATAGCTTAAAAAAAGAAATAGTAATATTAAGAAATTATAGCGATATTGTTACAAAATGCTGTTTTTACCTTAATATAGCTCCAATAAAGCAAAGTAAATTACTCGTCTTTAACAAAAAATAAAGTGTAAATGTATAAATTTATAGTAATTTTTGAACTGTATAATAAATATTAATTTTAAGATTATAGAATGAAAAACGAGAAATGAATAAATCTAAAAGAAAAAGCATGAAAAGTGTAAGAACAGTCCAAAATCAATAAATCATCAAAAATAGGCAAATAAAAATGCCAGCAATTAAAAATCTGCTCTAGTTAAAAAAGCTAAAATTTCGAATAAATTGTGTCGGCATTGAATATAGTTTGAAGTTTGAAAATGTTAGAAAAATGGAAAAAAGAAAAGTTGGCATACAACGATTGAATGAAATGTCATTTTGTTGTAGCATGTATTTTTACGTAAAAGTGCGAAATGAAAGTTTTTACTTTCCAAGCATTTGGAGGCGACCGAAGATGGAACAAACGATTTGGCAGCAAGAACAAACACATTTAAATGAAATTAGCACACTGTTAAAAAAACATATTGCGGATTTAGAAACGCAATTACAAAAACAAAAAGGCGAAATTGTTGAGGAACGCACACAAGCTTCGGAGGAGTTTAATGATGTGTCGGGTGAAAACGCCATTCAATTTTCGCAGATGCTACAAACGATGCAGTTACGAGAGCGCGAATATTTGCAGCAAAGTGATCAGCTAGCAAAGGCGCAAATTTTATATAAAAGCCCTTATTTTGGGCGTATTTCAATTGAAAATGAACAGGGCGAGAATGAACATTTATATATCGGACTTTCAACATTCCGTGAGCAACAAACCGATGACGTCTTAATTTTTGACTGGCGTGCACCGATTTCGAGCTTGTTTTATGAAAATAAGGTCGGTATGTCACGCTATCAAATTCCGAATGGCGAGTACATTGATGTTCTAATCGAGGGGCGCCGTCAATATAAAATAAAGTATGATGAGCTATTGCAGCTGTTTGATGCCGATATTTATGTAGGTGACGAAGTGTTACAGGGGCTATTAACGGATACGGCAAAAGAAAAGATGAAGTCCATTGTCGCAACAATTCAAAGTGACCAAAATCTTGTTATACGTTCATCCAATAAGGATAATTTAATTGTACTTGGCCCACCAGGTAGTGGTAAAACCTCGGTAGCGATGCAACGAATTGCTTTTCTACTATATGAATATCGCCAGTCGATGAATGCACGCAGTATTTTGCTCATTTCACCGTCAGACCTATTCAACGACTATATTTCCAATGTATTACCTGAGCTAGGTGAAGAAAATGTACAACATACGACGTACTTTCATTTAGCGAAAGATGTAAAGCTATCGCACTATAAAATCGAAACAAATTACGAAAATATCGAACGCCTCTACACAGCAAGCCCAGATGCGCTAGCAAGCTATGCCTATAAAGGTTCACATGGCTATGTAAAGCAGCTGCTCCATTATATTGAAAGTGTAAAAAAAGCAGGGATGCCGTTTTATAACTTAAAAATTGGGGAGGAGCTCTTTGCCTCTGCGAAAAAAATATCAGAGTTATTTTACACGCGCTTTGGCGGATTAGATATTGATTTTCGCCTAAAGAAAATTCGTACACTGTTACTCGAAAAAATCGCGCAGTGTAAAGCGAAAGATCGTAAAGCATTTATGAAGGAATTACAAGCGGTCACAACGTACATCGGTACAGATAAAGAAATCGAACAGCAAGTAAATGAGCGATTACAAAAGAAATACGGCAAACTTGAAATGACTATCCAGCAGCTCGGCTTTGTGAATCTGAACAAAATGTATGTGCAATCACTGGCTTATCAAAAGGATGATTTATGGACACAATCCGTTTCACAATCGACAGCAGAAACATTAAAAAAGCGCACAATCTATTATGAAGATTTAGCACCGATGATGTACTTACAAGCGGTTATCAAAGGCATGTACGCCGACAATACCATTAAGCATATTGTTATCGATGAAATTCAGGATTATTCGTATTTACAGCTACTAGCCATTAAAGCGATGCATCCCAAAGCGCATTACACATTATTGGGCGACAAAAATCAGCTCGTGCACCCACAAATGAAGGATTCACTAGCAGAAACATTAGCCAAGCATTTTAAAGTAATCGAGCTCAACAAATCGTACCGTTCTACAAATGAAATTACCGATTTCATGAGTGCAATTTTAAATAATACAACAACGCTTTCGCTAGGAGTCTCAGGAGACAAGCCACAAATCATTCAAACAAATGATTTGCTAGGAAAAATAAAAGACTTAGCAGAAACGCAGTATGAAACGAACGACAGCTTTGTTATCTTGTGCAAAAATAAAGCCGCGTGTGAGCAGCTATACACAGATTTGAAGCCGTTCATTCCAGAGCTACAATTGATTACCGAAAAGCAAAAGGTCTATATGAAAGGACTGCTCATTATGCCCGGTTATATGGCGAAGGGCTTTGAGTTTACGACGGTTGTGTTAGCGGATGCAAATGCGCAAGCTTATGCTGAAGATATGGACGCGTATTTGCTGTACACAATTGCTTCTCGTGCGACACGTAAATTATTTTTACTAACGGAAGGAACATTACCAAAAGCGCTTGCACATATTGGTGAGCAGTATTTTCGTAAAGAAGTGAACATATTGGGGAATAAAGCGTCTAACAAAAGATAACTATTTTTTAGGAGATGCAGATGGAAAACTTCGATTTGATTTTAATGTTAAAGCATTTGATCATCGGCTTAGTGCAAGGTTTTACGGAGCCAATTCCAGTTTCATCAAGCGGCCATGTCATGATTGCCAGTGAGATTTTAGGAATGGGTGAGCAAGGCTTTACGTTCGCAATTTTAACAAACACCGCGTCACTAATTGCGATTATGTTTATTTACCGTGAAGATATTATACGATTAATGACAGGCTTTTTGTTATTTATTAAAACACGTAAAAAGCGCTATCGAGCAGATTTCAACTTCGCTTTATATATCATTATCGGCTCGATTCCAGCTGGTGTGTTAGGGATTTTGTTGAGCGATTATATTGCGGATAATGTGAGTATGACATTGATTGCGATGATGCTATTTGTGACCGGAATTGCCCTATGGTTAATTCGGAATATGCGCGGTACAAAACGCGATGGTGATTTAACGGCAAAAGATGCTTTTATCGTAGGTCTTGGGCAAGCGGTCGCTTTAACACCAGGGATTAGCCGTTCAGGTGCAACAATTATCTCGTCGATTGCAGTCGGCATGAAACAAGAAACCGCATTACGCTTTTCGTTTATGCTATACATCCCAGTAAGCTTAGGCGGAGTTGTACTAGGAATTAGCGATTTTATGGATGAGCCAAACAAAATGGACTTGGCTCTTCCGTATGCAGTCACATTCTTTGCGACATTATTCATGACCTACTTTGCCATGCGTTGGTTCATGGGCATTATGAAAAACGGAAAACTACATTATTTCACATACTACTGCTTCCTAGTAGGTATACTGCTATTGATTTTCTTCTAAACCAATTAAAGCATCATTTCTATTTAAGAAGGGAATGGTGCTTTTTTCTAATTCGAACAACCGCTGTTTCGCTTATTGTCTTTCATACAGTAGCCTATCCATTATTTCGAAAAGAAGGCATTATACAGTACACTTTATTCAAAAATTTTGTAATAGAAACAAAATTTCAATTTAGAGTAGAGTGCCGCGAAGTGAAGTAAGGCTCAAATGCCATATGATTTGAGCCTTACTTTGCGACGAAAGCGTAGCGACAGGAGCACATTTCTTGGGGGCGACTCCTAGAGGATCAAGCGTGCGCGTAAAATCAGGTTGCTCCTGCGATTACTCGTCGCAAAGCTTTGAAGCCACGCCCTCAGGAAAGCGTCCGGCGTAGCGTAGCAGAACGAATTTTATTAGATAAATGCACTTGATTCTAAATTTTGTATTGGAAAATACTTGTTATGAAGATTAAGTAAACATTTTCTCAAAAACCTCTGTAAACCCTAACGCATTCATGTCATAATTCTACTAACAGTCGGTAAGTATATGCTAAAAAGTGACATGCCTATTGTAACGCAAACTAAAAAGTGATAAAATTTTGAAAATTTAAAATAAAGGGAAGAGAACTCAACATGCAATATTCTGATAGTATTTTAAACACACCATCCTCATTCATCCGCAACATTTTAAAAGTAACGGATTCTGCGGATGTCATTTCATTTGCAGGGGGTTTACCGAATCCGATTTCATTTCCAATCGATGCGCTTAAAGCGTCAGTAAATCACGCAATTGATGAGAGTGGTGCAAAGCTGTTCCAATATTCAACGACACAAGGTTATTTACCGCTGCGTCAGTATATTGCAGAAAAATACAATAAAAAACAACCCGGCTTAAATTACACAGCCGATGATGTATTAATTACAACAGGTTCACAGCAAGCGTTAGAACTGATTTCAAAAGTACTTTTAAACAAGGGAGACGGCGTTGTTATTGAAGAGCCTGGCTATCTAGGGGCAATCCAGGCGTTCACATTACGCGAGCCACAATTTTATGGCGTGACGTTAGAAAACGAGGGCATTAATGTTGCCGAATTAAAGACCGCATTAAAACAGCCAAATGTAAAAATGGTGTATACGGTACCGAACTTCCAAAATCCAACGGGGCTAACGTATACGAAAGAGCGTCGTGAAGCGGTTTATGAAGCCATTAAGGATGAAGATGTTATTTTCATCGAGGACGATCCATACGGTGAATTACGTTTTACTGGAGAGCATTTACCGTACATCGCAGCAGGGAAAATGACAAATAGCGTCGTTCTCGGTTCGTTTTCAAAAACGGTAACACCAGGTATGCGTTTAGGTTATATTTTAACGAAAAATCATGAGCTACTAAATCATATCGAAACAGCCAAACAAGCGTCTGATTTGCATACGAACATTTTTGCACAATATATTTTACATGACTACTTAACAAACAATGCCTACGAAGAGCATGTCGAAAAAATTATCGCACTCTATAAAGAACAGGCAAATGCGATGTTAGCCGCAATGGAAAAATACTTCCCAGCACATGTCTCGTACACAAAACCAGAGGGCGGCATGTTCATCTGGGTAACGATGAACAACGGCGCCAACGCACTAGAAAAATTCCACGAGGCAATGGAACAAAAAGTAGCCTTTGTACCGGGGAATCCATTTTACACATCCAAGTCAGACGTCAACACAATGCGCCTGAATTATACAAACGCTACACCCGAAATGATAGAAGAGGGCATTAAGCGCTTAGGTCAAATTTTATAAAGCATGCATACGAAAAGCCATTGTCTTGAAATCAACAGGACAATGGCTTTAAATTTTGTACAAAATTTAAACATATGGAAATAAATAGTATACTAATAGTGACTGAATTTTCGAGATTTAAGGAGTGTATTGTTATGCAATTAAAAATTGACGAAGTAATCGAATTAGGAGAATCACTTTTACCTCCGTTTCTATTGGATTTTCAACAAGCTATCACGAACATTTACACGGATGTGACAAAGCTAAACTTATTAAAAGATCAATTACAAAAGAAGAGGGAAATTTATATCCACACGCAACAGCTAGGGCATTATGAAAAGCTAACCGTTGCGGAGACATTTCGCTTTTATAACGATTTATATAATGGGAAGCAGAACACGGATCAGTTAATTAAAGAATTTGGTTTTGAACAGCAGCGAAAAACACGCGTTAGTGAACTTTCAACGAATGAACGCCAAGTGTTAAGTTTTATCCAACCTTATTTAGAGGATAAAAAGCTCTTTGTATTCATTGAGCCATTTCAAAATTTACAATTAAATGAACGGAAGTTGCTTTTACATTTAATGATGCAGTTCAAGCGAGTACATAAAAATATTTTAATACTTTCGAATAACTTAGAGCATTTAATTATGGTAGGTGGCGAAATTTTTAGACTCGATACAGATGGATTACATACGTTAGATGTAAAAGATGAACAGACTGACTCAGCCCCAATCGAAACAACCAAATTAAAGATTGAAAAAATTCCTACGAAAACAAACGACAAGATTATTTTATTTAATCCCCCTGAGATTGATTACATAGAAAGTGTGGAAGGGGAAGTTTACATATATGTTGCTGGAGAAGGTTATTCATGTGCGTGGACGTTAAATGAATTAGAAAAACGACTCATGCATTTTGGCTTTTTTAGATGCCACCGTTCTTATATCGTCAATTTACAAAAGGTACGTGAAATCATTTCATGGACACGCAACAGTTATAGCTTGGTTTTACAAGGAACTTCTAAATCAGAAGTACCGCTATCTCGAAATAAACTATCAGAGCTAAAGGAGCTTGTCGGAATTTAACGTATTTCCTGGGAAATCTCCTGTACCATTCACCGTCAAATAACACTAAACAGCAACAAAAAGCTACAACTCACGTACAAAATAATGCATGAGCTGACAGAGTCCTTTAAATTGATGGTAACAACCGAATTAAAGGAGGCACTAATATGACAACGATTATTGATGTGCAAAACATGCGAATGAAATTTGGAAGCGAGGAAGCATTAAAGGATGTTTCATTTTCCATTAAAAAAGGAGAGATTTTTGGCTTCTTAGGTCCAAGCGGTTCAGGCAAGACAACAACCATTAAAATACTGACAGCGCAATTAACGCAGTCAAGTGGCCATGCTTTTGTTTTCGGGCAGCCTGCGAGTGACATGCATAAGCCACAGCAAAAAGCGAAAATAGGCTTACTTACGGATAATAGCGGACTTTATCAACGCTTAACGGTCGAAGAAAATTTATTATTATACAGTAATTTATACGGTATTTCGAATAACGCTGTTGAAGAAGCATTACAATTTGTTAATTTGCAAAATCAGCGTAAGAAAAAGGTCAGCCAGCTTTCAAAAGGGATGCTGCAGCGTGTCATTTTAGCGCGAACAATTATGCATAAACCGCAGCTATTGTTTTTAGATGAGCCGACATCCGCGCTAGATCCTGTGAATGCGCAACATATTTATAGAGGTTTACGAAAATTAAATGAATTAGGCACGACGATCTTTTTGACAACGCACAATATGGCAGAAGCAGAGCTACTTTGTGACCGCGTTGCCTTCTTACACAAAGGGGAAATTCGCGAATTGGATACACCCGCTGCCTTAAAGAAAAAGTACAGTGACCATTCATTTACGATTGAATTAGATACAGGGGAGCGACATGTTGTTGTGAATGGTGAGGAAGATGCCGTAAGCGTAATGAACTGGATGAAAAATGATCAAATCGCACGTATGCATTCAAATGAGCCATCATTAGGGGATATTTTCGTAAAATTAACAGGGAGTGATTTACTATGAACGTATCATTAAAACGTATTCAAGCTATTTTCATGAAGGATTATAAAGAATTTTCTCGAAATTACGCAATTTCAATGGTAATCTTTTTACCACTTATTTTAGCCCTTATGTACCGCCAAACAGGTGCAGAATCGATACAAAGTTACTTTTTACCACTCAATATGACATTTTCGATGGTAACAGCATATGTACAATCGTGTTTAATTGCGGAAGAAAAAGAACGCAATACATTACGTAGTCTCATGATGTCTCCTGCATCAATAGCGGATATTTTATTAGGAAAAAGCTTGCTTGTCTTTATCTTGACTGGGGTCATTTTAGCGGTAAGTGCGTATATTGTTGGGTACGCTCCGAGTCAAGTAGTCCCTATTGTTTTGGTTTTAGCGATTTCAACGGTATTTTATTTAGCTGTCGGAACAATTTGTGGCTTATTTACAAAGTCTGTAATGGAAGCATCATTAGCGGTTTTACCCATCATACTCGTGTTTTCGTTTGGTCCAATGGCCTTGAATTTAACTGAAACGAACGTTATGTATAAAATTGCACAATGGCTACCAAGTGCGCAGTTGGTAATTTTAGCAGAACATTCGCAGCAGGGCGCTTCAGTGGGGGAGATTGTCCAACCATTACTACTGATTACTATTTGGACAGTGGTCGCAATTGTCATAGCAGTTCTTTTATTTAAAAAACGAACAAAAGATGAATAGACTTAACTTGATTCAGCGGAAGCAAGTTAAAGCCTAGGCGGATGACACAGATTTTTGGATGCGTTATTAGAGCCGACTTGAAAAAAATCTGAATGCAGTTACGCCTCGGTGTAATTGTATGAACATGAGGTTGGGACAAAAGGTGAGATTTTAGCAGACCTGTTAAAATTTCGTTTTGTCCCAGCCTCTTTTTTTATGGGGGCTTGCTGTTTCATCTAGAAATGAAAATAGCTATTTTACATAATAAAAGAAGCACACTCACAAAGAGTGTGCTTCTTGCAACTAACTATATGAACTTAATTCGTTAAAATTAAAGTTTTGTAACGTTAGTAGCTTGTGGTCCGCGGTTACCTTCTTCAACTTCGAACTCAACTTTTTGACCTTCGTCTAAAGTTTTGAATCCTTCACCTTGGATAGCTGAGAAGTGTACGAATACGTCATTGCCGCCTTCAACTTCGATGAAACCGAAACCTTTTTCTGAGTTAAACCATTTTACTGTACCTTGTTGCATGAGAGAAAACCTCCAAAAAATAAATTGTTAAATTGCTAAATGTATAAAAAAAATTCACACATTAAAAAAGGGAGCGTAGACGTTCACTTTTTTAATATGTGAATTAATCGTTACCAGCTAAGCAATTTAATTATTCTTATTGTATAACAACTTTATCCAACTGTCTACAATATTTTAATGAATTAGCGAGAAAATTTTTGATTTTTCGTATAAATGAAGGAAGTAATTGAATTAAACGAGCAATTTGAATATTTTTGAACCATGTTCTTTTCTAAATAAAAGATTAAAAAATAATCAATAACTTATACACAGTTTAGCTAAGTAAGCTCAAAAAATACTGCTGAAGTTATTCATATACAATAAATATACTATATTTTGATTTTTAAGGTGTACTAAGAATTAAGAATAATTCAAAAAATCTGCTGACTTTTTACCTAAGACATGTATATAATTTTGCATAGACAGTAAAAATTCTGAAAAAAGGAGTGGTACGAGATGAAATATTCAATTTCAAAAAAATTATGGCTATCCTTTTCAATTTCAATTGTACTTATTCTTCTTGTTAACGGTATTGGATCAGTGGCATTAAGTACTGTAAATAGTAAGTATGAAGATATTTTAGACCGTGAAATGCAACGTATAATTTATGCAAAGGATATAGAAATTGCTCAAAAGGATTTATCAACAAAATTAACGGAATACGTTGTATTAAATAAAGCAACAGCAAAATCAAGTATTGCGAGTGAAATCGAAAAACAAGAGAAGGCTGTAGCAGGGTTGCTCGAATTAAATGATGACAAAGCTTCTGAACAATTGCTAAAGCAGCTACAAGAAAAACAAAGCTTGTTAGTTGAAGCCAATAATACATTGATGGAATTGAAAGAAAAAGGTCAAAGTATCTCTAAAGCGCAGCTTACTTCCATGAGTATTAATTCAGAGGTTTTGAATATTATTAGTGAACTTGTGGAAGTACAACAACAAAATATAGAAAATACGCGTGCAGAAATAGAGCGATTTCAGCGTATGGCCTTTATTACGATGCTGGCTTTAACGGTTGTTGCCACTGCACTTGCGTTAGCTGTTTCGACGTATATGAGCCGTCATATCTCAAAACCGGTAAACAAGGTTACTACGGCACTTGAGGAAATCGCACAAGGTAACTTAATGATTCAACCACTACATATTAAGAACAAAGATGAAATCGGATTAATGGGGAAGAGCTTTAACAAAATGCTAGAAGATTTGCGAAATATTGTGTCCAATGTAAGGGATTCTTCTAAGCAAGTGGCTTCGAATGCGGATGAGTTATCAGCGAGCTCGCAGGAAAGTTTAGCTTCCTCTCAAATGGTCGCAACTTCAGCGGAAAAACAATTAGCAACAAGTTCGGAGCAATCAAGCTATATGAATGCATCGATTGATTCGATGGAGGAACTACGTATAAGCGTTGACCAAATTTCAGGGGATAATGAACAAATGCTTCACGCAACGAATGAAGTGAAAACGTTAATCGACCGAGGTGCAACATCGATTCAAAATGTCGTCACGCAAATGGAAATCATCCATGAAACCTTTGCCAACACAACAACTATGATGCATGAAATGGAACAACACTCAACCAGCATTCAACAAATTACCGGGCTTATTACTGATATTGCAGATCAAACCAATCTTCTAGCATTAAATGCGGCAATTGAAGCGGCACGTGCAGGAGAACATGGTAAAGGCTTTGCAGTTGTAGCCGATGAAGTTCGAAAACTTGCAGAGCAATCGAAAAACTCTGCCACTGAAATCGAGCGCATGGTGCAGCAAATTCAGCAAACATCAAGTGAGGCAACGCGAACAATTGTTGCTGGTGGCACGAAGGTGGATGCAGGGATGGAAAAAACAACAGAATCGTTACAAGTGTTCCTAAAGATCGAAACAGGCATTGAAGATGTCGTGCACAGCGTCGAGTCTGTATCGACGGCAGTGGAAGCCATTCAAGCGATGACAGGAGCAGTCTCAGATAGTGCAATGCGTGTGCAACTACTTGCAACTCAAACGGCCAACACCGCAAGCGACACAAGCGCAGCAACTGAAGAACAGCTTGCATCAACCGAAGAAATTTCCGCAAATGCACAGGCATTATCGGAATTAGCCGAACAATTACAGCTCGAAGTAAATCATTTCAAACTATAATTAAAATGCGCCATTAGCAGTTTGTCCGCTAATGGCGCATTTTTTTAGCCCAGTGAACGGTACTTTATGAATGCGCTCAACAGTTCATTGGTCCCGAAGTAGGTGCTCGTTTAGTTTAGAAGTTCGGTTTTTTGACCATAAATGACTTATAGCTTTCAGTTTTATGGACATCGAAGTATACTCCACACATTGTGAAGCGGTGGTTTGGTTGGAGTTAGTATAATAGTAGTATGATTTTTTTAGTTAGAAAAAAATATGTGTTTTAAGACTTTTCAGTTGAAAGAAGTTTCCTCATGCTCAAGAAAATGAGAATCCATCTCTTTTCAACATTCTTAATAGAGAAGTTTAGGATAAACAAATATATTCCTTACTAGGAAAGTAATAAATAAAATTAAAAATAGTACGCAAAAAAATAAAAAGTAAATGCGAGGTAGTCTATGGGCTTTTTCAGAAAGAAAAGTAATTCAAAAATGGATTCCAATTCTATTTCAGCTAGTCAAATGATGGAGACAAGTTCAGCAAACGAATTAAAAACAAATCTTCAAGAAAATATACAAATAATAAAAGATTCACTTGGGAAAAGCTCGGATATTATCATTCGAGAAATTCGAATTGGAAAAGAAGAGGCTATTAAAGTCGGTATTATCTATACAGATGGATTAACCGATACAGCCTCATTACAGAATTTCATTTTAGAAACGCTTATGCTAGATATCAATGGGACCGAATTACAGAAAGAGCTATCTCCTGATCAAAATCTGATTGGTGTATTAAAAGATTCTGCCATGACAGTAGGAGAAATTAATGAACTGACTAATTTTGAAGTGCTTTTTACTGGACTTTTATCGGGGGATACGATTATTTTGATCGATGGATATGCCCAAGGTTTAATCATTTCCAATAGGCATTGGGTTGAGCGTGGAGTAACGGAAGCAACAGCCCAGGTGGTGGTAAGAGGACCCCGCGAAGGATTCTCCGAAAATTTACGTGTAAATACCGCCTTAGTTCGTAGAAGACTGAAAGATCCCAATCTCTGGATGGAATCAAAAGTTATTGGAAAACGCACGAAAACGAATGTCGCCATGATGTATATCAACGGAATTGCAAATGACAAAATAGTGAAAGAAGTTCGTTTACGTTTGGATAAAATAGATATTGATGGAATTCTTGAAAGTGGAAATATCGAAGAATTAATTCAGGATGCACCTTATTCACCTTTTCCAACTATATTCAATACGGAACGTCCGGATGCAGTAGCTGCAGCATTATTGGAAGGACGCATAGCCATTTTGGTTGATGGAACGCCATTTGTCCTAATTGTTCCAGCATTATTTATTCAATTTTTTCAATCTTCAGAGGATTACTATCAACGCGCGGATATTTCGAGTCTTATACGACTCCTTCGTTTTTTTTCGTTTGCGATTACAATACTTGCACCTGCATTATTTATTGCCATCACAACTTTTAATCATGCCATGCTACCCACTGGACTCCTTATAAGTCTGGCAGCCCAACGTGAAGGTGCCCCATTTCCGGCATTTGTTGAAGCAATCATAATGGAAGTCACCTTTGAAATCTTGCGTGAAGCAGGCTTAAGAATGCCACGAAGCATCGGTTCAGCCATTTCTGTTGTAGGGGCATTTGTAATTGGAACAGCAGCGGTTGAAGCAGGCATCATCTCTGCTGCGATGGTAATCGTGGTTTCAATAACCGCCATTTCTAGTTTCGTTTCGCCAACTTACAACATAGCTATCTCGGGAAGGATGCTACGTTTTGGGTTTATGGCAATAGCTGCTTCTTTTGGTTTATTAGGAATAACGATTGGTTTAATCGCCCTACTTCTGCATTTATGTAGTTTGCGTTCTTTTGGTGTGCCTTATATGTCTTCACTAGCTCCATTTAATCTTTCCGATCAAAAGGATACGTTTATTCGCCTTCCTATATGGAAAATGTTTACTAGACCTCGTCTAATCAATCAACAAAATATCGTTAGGCAACAAGAGTCAGCCTCTGCAAAACCAGCACCACCAAAAAACGAAGGGGGTTAAACGATGAAAAAGTGCATGTTAGTTCTCCTGATTCTTAGCCCCATTCTTATGGGGTGTTGGGACAAGAGGGAATTAAATGAACTTGGTATTACGTTGGCAATAGGAATAGATAAAGTAGAAGATGAATACCAAGTAACTGTTCAAGTGGTAGTACCTTCGGAAATAACCATGAAAACAGGTACTGGGCGTTCACCAGTCACCCTGTTTCAGGAGAACGGAAAAACGGTATATGAAGCCTTTCGAAAAATTACAAAGTCATCGCCACGAAAAATATATCCAGGACATCTTCGAATGCTTGTGCTAGGTGAGGATTTAGCTGAAGAAGGGATAGCGAAATCCTTAGATTTACTGTCAAGAGATCGGGAACTTCGATCTGATTTCTTTGTTGCAATTGCAAAGGATATGACCGCAGAGGAAGTACTGAATGTTAGTACACCGATTGAAAGTATACCCGCCAATAAAATGTTTAACACCCTTCAAACGTCAGAAGCTTCTTGGGCTGCAACAAACGGCATTAAGTTAGATGAGTTGATAGCCTCTATGACAAGTAGCGGAAGGGAAGCTGTATTGACAGGGATACTAGTAACAGGGGATCAAGAAAAGGGATCAAGCAAACAGAATGTGGAATCGATTACTCCTTCTGCACGAATTAAATATGATGAATTAGCGGTGTTTAAGAAAGATAAATTAGTGGGCTGGTTAACTGAACGAGAAGGCAGAGGCTATAATGACATCGTCAACGAAGTCCAAAGTTCTGTAACTACTATATCTTGTCCTGAAGAGGGGAAAGCCACTATAGAGATTATTCAAATGGATTCTAAAATGAAAGGAAAAATAAACAATGGTGAGCCCGAAGTAGATGTCAATATTAAAGTAAAAGGAAATGTTGGGGAAGTAGAGTGCCAAATTAATCTTAATGACCAAAAAACAATTGTTGAGCTAGAGAAGATTACTGAAAAAGAGATGGAAGAGATCATTAACCAGGCCATTGAAACGGTACAAAAACAATATAAGTCAGACATATTTGGATTTGGTGAAGCCATTCATCGATCTAATCCGAAAGAATGGAAAAAGATGAAAGAGCAGTGGAATGAGAAATTCCCTGAGCTGACAGCGAATGTTAAAGTAGACGTAGAACTTGTGCATACGGGTACAGTAGGTAATTCTTTCTTAGAAAAGATAGAGGTTAAATAATTATGATAAAAACTATAGGAATACTTCTATGTGCGGCAGTTATTCTGTGGATTGAAGTTCCGCCTCTGTTGGAAAAAAAATATAAAAAAGAGTTGCTTGTATTTTCAATTCTTCTTGCAATTGGGGTAGGACTAAGTATTACACTTTTTGGATTTGAAAGGCCTATTCCAAATCCATTTGATTTACTCACTTTTATTTTTAAACCGCTTAATGATTTTATTTCTCTTTTGTTGAAATAAAAGAATAGTGTAGAGGGGAAGGTATGATTTGAAATGATGCAAGACGTTAAAATAAATCCGTACCAATTTCTGGTTTTAGTTATTTTATTTACGATTGGTTCGAGCATCTTAACTGTACCATCAGCATTAGCAACCGACGCAAAGCAAGATGCCTGGATTGCAGCTATAATTGGTACGGGAATCGGCTTATTAGTCATCTGGCTATTCATCACTATAGCACTTTGGTTCCCTCACCTCACTTATGTCCAAATCATAGAAAAACTATTTGGAAGATGGATAGGTAAAGCCTTTGCTACTTTTTTTGTATTCATATCTCTTCTTTTTGCTTCAGAACTTTTGTATTATTTTGGGATATTTTTAAACATCCATATGATGCCAAATACGCCAATGATATTCCTTAATCTTCTTATGATAGGGATTGTGGTAATGGGAGTCCGTCTTGGATTGGAAACCTTCGCTCGTACTGCAGAAATATTAATTGTCGTGTTCTTCGTCTTTTTTTTCATTTTAGTGGTGTGTATTTCACCTGAAATGAAGTTTGAAAACATACAGCCTGTATATGAGATGGGGACAAAAAAGATCCTTCAATCATCCATTTTTTATGTCATAGTATCTTCAGTAGATGCCATTGTTCTCTTAATGATTTTCCCTTCTTTTGTTAATAAAATGAAACAAGGGAAAAAAATTTTTTTAATTGGAAACTTAATAGGCGGCATCGTCATCATCGTTATTACATTTTTATGTGTTACCGTATTAGGTTTTAATAAAACTGCAGAAGAGATTTATCCAAGCTATGAATTGACCAAAAAGATAAGTATCGGGAATTTTATACAGCGTATTGAGGGATTAATGGCATCACTTTGGGTGATCACTCTCTATTTTAAGACGACCCTTTATTTTTACGCTTCCGTTTTAGGGATGGCACAAATTCTGAATTTGAAAGATTACCGTCCTTTAACCTTACCGCTAGGCATGATTGCCGTTGTCCTTTCTCTCGTGATTTATCCTAATATCATCTACCAAAAACATTTTGACGATACAACGGGTAATTCTTTAACATTATCAATCGGACTTTTTTTACCTCTTTTGTTGGTAGTCGTATATGCAATACGAAAAAGAACAATAAAGAAAGAAGTAAAAATAAATGAATAGCTAGGTATTTAGAAAAAAAATATTTAGAAAGAATGGTTTCTAATATAGAGGATGCTAGGTGTTGATAAACGAGTATCAGATAAAGTTACTCCCAAAACCTTGTTAGATATAGCCAATTCTATTGATTATTGACTCAAATTGGAAGTTTTGTAATTCAACTAACAGGGGCGATTCTGTAACAAGGATCTGCTCCCTTTTTCATTAAAGGGCCATTTTACTGAACATCTTTCTTTTATGAATGGTTAACAAACGACGCTTTGGGTGTATTTTATGGTGCAATTTAAATAGCTAAGAAGGAGCATTAAACAAAAGTTTAATGCTCCTTTTTTTAATAGAAAAGTAAGTATTAGTTATAAAATATAAATATATATCGCACCTTTATAAAATATTTATTATAAATTGTATAATTAAACTTTACTTTTTTCTATTTATGTTTTATTATGTTAAATATAGGGAGGCGGTCTTGTGAAAGAGAGCTTTGGTGATTCAATCGTAAACAAGGTATATGAGTTTAGAGTGTTAAAGCGGATGTCTCAAAAGGATCTGGCAGATGCAGTTGGAGTCTCCAAACAAACTATTTTTGTTATGGAAAAGAATAATTACTCACCATCTTTAGTGTTAGCCTATAGAATTGCCAATTTTTTTGAAGTAGATATTAATGAAATATTTTCATATGTAGGAGAGGAAGATAACAATGATTGATGTTTTAGACAGATGGATGCTTGAAAGCGTAGTAAATTTTAATATTTTTGTAGGAATTATGACATTTATTTATATTGGTTCTTTGCTGGTTCTATTTTTTGTGGGAAAGAAGTTTGGTAAACCAGACGAAAGAACAAATTCCATATATTTGAAAATTATTTCTAGTATGTTTTCTACCCAATTGATTATGACTGGTATGTTTATTTCATTAGTTGACAATGATATCCAAAATTTCCGCCAGTTCTTATTATTATTCCAAGCGATTGTATTCCTTGTAGGTGCAATAAGTGCTTTCAGACTGTACAAAAAAGATTTCAATTAAAAATTCAGAAATTACAATGAGCTGCCTTTTTGGTAGCTTTTTTTATTAAACAAACGGGGTGCAATTCTGCAGCAAGAATTGTACCTTTTCTTCATGAAAAGGGCCAGATTGTTGAATAAATGAACAATCTTTCAAACTTGTAAGAAGGATTATAGTTAATCAATGGAACCACTACTTTACTTCTATTATTATGAAATTATAGATTAAATAGGGAGGGTTTATATTAGTAATGAAAGTAAAAAGAAAATTTAGAACTTGGATTATTGTAAGAAATATTTTATTAACAATAGTAGCGTTATTCCTTGTATGGATTGTTTTTCACCACGTCTTGAAGGTATATGAGCAAACACAATATCCACCAATTGGTCAAATAGTAGAAGTCGATAATCAAAATATGCACGTTTATACAAAAGGAGATGGGGTGAACACCATTGTTTTATTAAGCGGACTAGGTACAACCGCACCTGTATTGGATTTTGAACCCTTAATAAACGAAATGGCCAAAACCAATAAAGTTGTCGTGGTAGAAACTTTTGGTTATGGATGGAGTGATATAACGACAAAAGAACGAACTGTAGAAAACATCGTAGAAGAAATTAGAATGGCTCTAAAGAAAGCCAATATAGAAGGTCCATATATTTTAATGCCCCATTCCGTATCAGGAATTTATAGTTTGTATTATGCCAATAAGTATCCTGCTGAGATTGATGCAGTTATTGGGATTGATGCTCTTTTTCCACAAGCTATTGATTATTTTAATGAACCTGCCCCTACGCTACCTAAATTTTTAAGATACGTAGCACCAACAGGAATAGCAAGACTAGCGTTATTTATAAATCCTGAAGGCTTTTTACCTATTGCTGATGATGGTACATATTCTGAAGAAAACTTAAAAATGACCAAGGCTATCTCCGCTTGGAAGGGGGGGAATAAAAACGTTGTTAATGAAGCCAATGAAATTAAAAATAATATTAACAAAACAGTTGATATGACATTCCCTTCTAACATGCCAGTTTTATTATTCGCTACGAAAAAAGATAAGGTAACAGAGGATGGTAAAAACAATGTGACTTTTTATGAAACGCAATTAAGTAATTCTCCTTCAAGTAAAATTGAAACATTAGAAGGACATCATTATCTCCATTGGACTCGTTACAAAGAAATGAGCAAACAAGTTAATAAATTCATTGATTCATTAATAATAACAAAATAGTAATATTTTTTTCTTCATGAAAAGAGCAATGTTCATTATTATTATAGGCTTAATGTTTACCATTACTTTTATTTAAATTAAGTGATGTAAATGGACACGAAGAGTTTGCAACCGATATGGAGAAATTAAAGTATATAACTTTTGGAACTGGGGATCATTACTTTGAATATAACTACTGGAAAAAAACGAATGTAGATAATTAAAAACAACGCTTGATATACCGATTTAGTATATTAAGCGTTGTTTGAAACTTTATGTTAATCTTCTATTTTTAACCCTTTTAATAAATCCGCAAAAGCATTATTAATCGGCTCTGCCTCTTTTTCCTGCTGCTTCATATACTTCTGCACACTACGCTTATCGACTTTACCGCCGCCTTCTTTTTTACGACGCGCTTCAAACGCAGATAGTTTTTCACGGTGTCCGCATTTACATACGAAAATTTGACCGTCACCTTGTCCGTGTAATTCTAATTTCTTTTTACATTGAGGGCAGCGTGCATTCGTCACACGAGATACGTTTTTACGGTGACCACATTCACGATCTTGGCATACAAGCATTTTGCCTTTTTTGCCGTTTACCTCAAGCATTGGCTTCCCGCAATCAGGACAAGACTTCGTTGAAATATTGTCGTGCTTGAATTTTTTATCGCTATTTTTAATGTCTGCTACAATTTCCTTTGTATGTTGCTTCATTTCGTTGATAAATGTTTCTTTTTTCAATTTACCTTTAGCGATTAGCTCAAGCTTTTGCTCCCACTGTCCTGTTGTTTCAGGTGATTTTAATTCATTTGGTACTAAATCAAGTAATTGACGTCCTTTAGAAGTGATATGGATGTCCTTACCACGCTTTTCAATTAAGAATGAGTTAAATAGTTTATCAATGATATCAGCACGTGTTGCTACAGTACCTAATCCACCAGTCGTTTTTAGTGTGTCTGCAAGCTGCTTATTTTGCGTGTTCATGTACTTCGTAGGGTTTTCCATAGCCGAAAGCAATGTTGCCTCTGTGAAGCGTGCGGGTGGCTTTGTTTGGCCTGATGTTTGCGCAAGTAGTGTTACTTTCAATACTTGACCTTTTTCAAGACGTGGAAGTAGCTGCTCTTTCACATCATCTGTTGATTCTTCATCATCAAAGCCATTTGAGTAAACTTCCTTCCAACCAGCTGTAATCACTGTTTTCCCACGAGCGATGAATTTTTCAGAACCAATTTGAGTTTGTACGGTTAATTGCTCATATTCATGTGCTGGGAATAATACCGCTAAGAATCGTTTTACAACTAAGTCATAAATTTTGCGTTCTTTATCTGAAAACGCCGAGAAATTCACGTATTCCTCTGTTGGAATAATCGCATGGTGATCAGACACCTTAGAATCGTCAACAAACGCTTTAGATGTTTTAATAGGTTTCGCCAATACTTTGTTAGCAAGTGCTCGATATTCACCAACAGCGCATGCTTTTAAGCGCTCTGGAAGGGTGCTAACGATATCTGATGATAAATAACGAGAATCTGTACGAGGGTACGTTAATACTTTGTGTGATTCATACAGCTTTTGCATAATGTTTAACGTCTCTTTTGCGGAGTAGCCAAACATTTTATTCGCATCACGTTGTAATTCTGTTAGGTCATATAAACCTGGCGAGAATGTCTTTTTTGGTTTACGTTCAATCTCGATTACTTTCGCATCTTGCTTATCTAACTTGTTTACAATCGCATCAATTTTGTCTTTTGCGAAGCTGCGTGAATTGCCATTAGCATCTTGCCACGTTAATTTTAAATCCTTTGTTTGTGCTTCAATGCCGTAATATGTTTGCGCTTTGAAGTTTTTAATTTCGTCTTCACGTGCTGCAACCATTGCTACCACTGGCGTTTGAACTCGACCACAATTTAGCTGTGCATTATGTTTTGTCGTTAATGCTCTAGTCGCGTTTAGTCCGATGTACCAATCGGCCTCAGAGCGTGCTATAGCTGAAAAATAAAGGTTTTCGTAAGCTTTACCCGGTTTTAAATTTGCAAACCCTTCCTTAATAGCTTTATCTGTTACTGATGAAATCCATAAGCGCTTAATCGGCTTGTTTACCTTCGCGCGGTCAATAATCCAACGTGCAACAAGCTCACCTTCACGCCCAGCATCTGTAGCAATAATAATTTCGTTTACATCGTTACGTGTTAGCTGTGATTTTACCGCATTATATTGCTTACTTGTTTGTTTAATCGTTGTTAATTTTAGACGCTCTGGTAACATTGGTAAGTCTTCTAAGTTCCATTTTTTATATTTATCATCGTAACTTTCTGGATCGGCCAATGTTACTAAATGTCCTAATGCCCAAGTCACGATATATTTATCGCCCTCTAAAAATCCGTTCCCTTTTTTATGACACTTCAGCACATTCGCAATATCGCGTGCTACTGAAGGTTTTTCTGCTAATACTACACTTTTAGCCATGTATAACATCCTTTCGTATTTCCATGTGTTTAATATAGCATAGGAAAAAATTATATTCATTTTCAGTTATCTGATTGTGGTAAAATGTGTAAAAAGTGTTGTCTTGATAAGTGAATTTCAGATGAAGAATTTAATGTTAGAAGCATTAGCGACTGATGTAAGAAGAAGCTAGAGCTACACGGGCAAGGTGATGGCCAAATTTTCGTATGTAAATGCGGCTAGCGTGAAAAATTATCTGCCGTTGAAGCGCGTCGAAAAAAAGAGGGCAACGGAAAAGTGGATAAACGTAGCGTACAAAAATTTATGAAGCAACAGGAAATAGAAGCAGGGCCAATTAACAATGCATTTGAAGATTTGTTAAAAGGCTTTAAGGTCGATAAATAACAAAACGCGCCTGGAGGATGTGATTCCTTTAGGCGTTTTTTTAGTGAAAAGTAAAATTCAGTATATAACTATTTTTTACTTATAAAAAATAGTTATATTTCAGAGGATTTTTGAATAGTAAACAATATTACCAAGAATCTATTTTACAAATAAAAGGTAACAAATTGCGGGAAATTGTACTTCAAGTGTGTTAACTAGTAACATACCAATATTAGTCCAAAAGATTCAAAATATGTATAATTAGTGAATGTTTTATTTTACCATGCGATAATACCCTATATAAACTTTTTAAAAAGAGGTGAATAAAGATGAGAATTGCTAGTTTATTACATGGTTATAATTCTGATTTAGAGGAAAGAAAACGCTCAGTCCAGCGCAAAGAGGTTGGCGATGCTTATAAAAAGCATGCCAAATATGCAAATGCAAGCAAAAACCCAATGCTCCAAGCGCTTGAAAATTTACTTTCTGGTAAAACAGAGAAGGAATTACACGAGGCAGATGCAGCTGCCCGTAAAGATTCGCAGCAGATTTTAGTGGAGTCAAAGGACGAAGAGCTAGCGCGTCCAAAAGAAAAAGAGGAACTTTCACAGTTAAAGCAAACCGAGCAAGAAGTCATTGCGCATGAAGATGCTCACAAATCGGCAGGGGCAGGTGTGACGGGCGCAATTTCGTATACGCATACAACAGGACCAGACGATCAGCGCTATATTAATGGCGGCGAAGTAGCGATTCAAGTACCGGCAACTAATGGAGAGTCGGATGAAACCATTGCGCTACTTGAAAGGGTACGTCAAGCCGCATTGGCACCAGCAGAGCCGTCCTCGCAAGATTTACGTGTAGCGGCAAGTGCTTCAGCGCAAATTCAGCAAGTACGCGCCGATAAATACGGTGAAGTAATGGAAGAACAAGAAGAATCGGCACCATTTGCAGATGAAGACTTCACATTTGAAATGCCGGAAAAATTCCAAAAGGATTTTAACCGTAATCCCGAAGAACAAACGATTTTTGGAAAGGGTTTAGAAAAGCTGTTATTCCAACGTACATTTAACAACGCAGCACAAAAATATAGTTCCCATATTGCAATGGTGAAAAACGGCTACCGTTCTGTAACAGAACCGACCTTCTCACAAGTTGCATAAATGAAAACTCGCTTTAGCCAATTCGTGCTAGGGCGGGTTTTATTTTAGCCTCCACTTAAATGGAATGATTCCAATTTCAATCAAAGGTGCTATACTAATTTTTAACGAAAACACAGGAGTGATAGTTTTGGCGAAAAAACATGTGAAGACAAATGCGATTCGATTGATTGAACAGCGAAAAATTGTACATGAAATTTTTGAATATACGTCAGAAGATGGTCATGCGGTAGATGGTGTAACAGTCGCAGCAAAAATTGGTCAACCGGTTGAACATGTTTACAAAACTTTGATTGCCACTGCGGGAAAGGGGCATTATTTTGTGTTCGTTATTCCGGTTGAAGCCGAGCTCAATTTAAAGGCCGCAGCAAAAGTGGTTGGCGAGAAAAAGGTAGAATTGATTGCGGTAAAAGAGCTACTTGGTTTAACGGGCTATGTACGAGGTGGTTGTTCGCCAATTGGTATGAAAAAGCTGTTCCCAACGTATATCGAGCAAGCAGCCGAAACGCTTGATTACATAATTGTCAGCGCAGGAAAGATTGGCATGCAAATGAAACTCGCACCGACAGATTTGGCGAAAGCATCGAATGCGCAATTTGCCCAGCTTGTAACATAATAGAAAGAAGGATTTATATGTCGAAAAAATTTTGGTGGCAGTGGGGTAGCTTTTTTGTCGGACTGATGGTGATGGCACTCGGCATTACACTGACGATTAAAGGCAATGTCATTGGCACCAGTCCATGGGATGTATTCCATATCGGAATGTTTAACCAATTTGGTTTGACGATCGGCACGTGGTCGATTTTAACAGGATTATTCATTATTTGCGTAACGTCGATGTATCTTAAACGTGTTCCGAGATTAGCTACTTTTTTAAATATGCTATTAATCGGTTCATTTATTGATTTATTTAACTGGCTATTACCAGAGGCGTCTCTATTTGTTTTTGAAATTAGCTATTTTGTAGCAGGCTTTTTTGTCATGAGTATTGGCTGTGCACTTTATATTGCGGCAAGTCTTGGAGAGGGCCCACGGGATACGGTGATGATGATTATCGCGAGCAAGGGCTATTCGGTAAAAACAGGGCGTATGGTGATGGAAGTGATTGCGGCAAGCATTGGCTGGCTACTTGGTGGACCGGTTGGCCTTGGTACGATTATTTTAGCGCTTGGAACGGGCTATATTATTCAACCCGCGTTATTTTGCTTTAAAAACAAGCTTGAAAAAATTATTGGTGAGCCACTCACGTAAAATATTGGCAACTTATGCTACACTATAACTGATGTTGAAATTGAAAGGATGAACGAGCATGTCAAACGTATTAAATACCTTTTTAGATGAAAATTTACAAGACCTACGCACTCAAGGTTTATACAACGAAATTGATCCTGTTGAAGGTGCGAATGGCCCGATCATTCAAGTAGCAGGCAAACAATTAATTAATCTATCATCAAATAACTATTTAGGTTTAGCGACAAATGATGAATTAAAGAAAATAGCACAAAACACAATCGAAACATATGGTGTCGGTGCGGGTGCGGTTCGTACAATTAACGGTACATTAGATTTACATGTGAAATTAGAACAAACATTAGCAAAATTCAAAGGGACAGAAGCGGCGATTAGCTATCAATCTGGCTTCAACTGTAATATGGCAGCGATTTCTGCTGTTATGGATAAAAACGATGCCATCCTTTCAGATGCTTTGAACCATGCTTCCATTATCGACGGCTGCCGTTTATCCAAAGCGAAAATCATTCCATTTGCACACGCAGACATGGATGATTTACGTGCGAAAGCAAAACAAGCGACAGAATCAGGCCTTTACAATAAAGTCATGGTTATTACTGACGGCGTGTTCTCAATGGATGGCGACATCGCGAAGCTACCTGAAATCGTAGAAATCGCAAAAGAATTTGATTTGATTACGTATGTAGACGATGCACACGGTTCAGGTGTAACAGGTAAAGGTGCGGGTACAGTGAAGCACTTCGGGTTACAAAACGAAATCGATTTCCAAATCGGCACATTATCAAAAGCAATCGGTGTTGTCGGTGGCTATGTAGCAGGGAAGAAAAATTTAATCGATTGGTTAAAGGTTCGTTCTCGTCCGTTTTTATTCTCGACAGCATTACCACCAGGGGACGTTGCAGCCATTACACGCGCTGTGGAAATCATTATGGAATCAACAGAGCTGCATGACAAACTTTGGGACAACGGTGATTATTTAAAGAAAGGCTTAATCGAGCTTGGCTTTAATATCGGGGATTCAGAAACACCAATCACACCTTGTATTATTGGCGATGAAAAATTAACACAGCAATTCTCCAAACGATTAATTGAAGAAGGTGTGTACGCAAAGTCGATTGTATTCCCAACGGTACCAAAAGGAACAGGTCGCGTGCGTAATATGCCAACAGCAGCACATACAAAAGAAATGTTAGATGATGCATTAGCCATTTACGCAAAAGTTGGTCGTGAATTAGGTGTAATTCAATAAGAAAAGCGCATTCACACCGTCTAGACATATACAAAAAGGCTCCGTACTACAATTTTAGTAGCGCGGAGCCTGTTATTATTGTACTTTTACAGTAAATAGCTCTAATTTTGCGACACGTTTCATTGCTTCACGTAGACGATTTTCATCAACGAGCAACCCTACGCGGATATAGCCTTCCCCGTATTCACCGAAACCATTGCCAGCAGCGACTGCGATATCTGCCTTTTCAAGTAATAGGTCGGCAAATTGCTCGCTTGTGTAACCGTCAGCGACAGGCAACCACGCAAAAAACGAGCCCTTTGGAGCGGTAATAGTCCAGCCAATTTTCTGTGCTTCTTCTACAAGCGTATTGCGGCGACTTTCATAGAGTGCACGCAAATTTTCAACGCAAGTTTGTTCTTCGTTTAATGCTGTAGCAGCCGCATGCTGAATAGCTGGGAACTGACTGCAAAACAAATGGTCCTGAATGATGTTAATGGCTTCAATCATTTTAGCATTGCCAACCGCAAAGCCGATACGCCAACCCGCCATGTTGAAAGATTTGGACAGGGTATACAATTCAATACCGATATCCTTTGCGCCGGGTGCTTGTAAAAAGCTCGGTGGACGTTTGCCGTCAAAACCAATTGCTCCGTAGGCAAAGTCATGGGCAACGGCGATTTGGTTTTCTTTTGCGAACCGAACCGTTTCCTCAAAAAATTCAGCCGTTGCAACACCACCAGTTGGATTGTTTGGGTAGTTTAAGTACATTAATTTCGCGCGCTCTTTCACTTCGTCAGATAGGGAGTTATAATCCGGTAAAAAGTCGTTTTGTGCAGTCAATGGTAATGTATTAAACTTTACATCCGCAAGCGCAACGCCTGATAAATAATCAGGATAGCCTGGGTCAGGAAGCAACATGTAATCACCGGGATTTAAAACAGCAAGGGGCAGTTCAACTAGCCCAACTTTTGTACCACCAAGTATCGCAACTTCGGTGTTTGGGTCAATGTCGACATTGTATTCACGTTTATAAAAGTCCGCAGCTGCTTGACGTAGCTCAGCAATGCCACGAAACGGTGAATATTTATGAGTTTGTGAATTCATTGCCGCCACTTGTAAGGTTTCAATAATATGATCAGGTGTTGGCTGGTCAGGGTTGCCTTGCCCTAAATTAATCACATCACGCCCCTGTGCAAGTGCCTCGTTGACTTTTCCAACAAGCGCCGCAAAAAATTGCGGAGGTAGCTGTTGAAGTTTTTTCGAAAATTCCATGGTTTTGTTCATCCCTTTTTTAGTAGATTAGAGCGTATTGGCTTTTCAATGTATGGTATATAAGTAAATATATTAACTCGTACAATTTATGTTTTTCAAAGATTAAAAATAATCTTAGTACTTTTCTAGGTTTAAGTAAAGTGAAAATTATGATAATTTAAAGTGTAGTGAATTTTGTAGAGGACGGTGTTTACATATGAAAATCGGTTGTATTCAATTAAATGTAGGTTTTGGCAAAGTCGACGAAAACTACGAGCGTGCCGAAAAATTGATTCGAGAGGCAGCTGCAGGGGGCGCGGAAATCATTGTGTTACCCGAAATGTGGAACACAGGCTACGCACTTGAGAAATTAGATGAGCTAGCGGATGAAAACGGAGAGCGTTCGAAAGCGTTTTTAAGTACGCTTGCAAAAGATTTAGCAGTACATATTGTCGGTGGTTCAGTTGCGGTGAAGCGTGATGGCGAGTTTTATAATACGATGTACACGTATAATCGTGCCGGTGATTTAGTCGGCGAATATAGCAAAGTGCATTTATTCCGTTTAATGGATGAGCATTTGTATTTGCAATCAGGTGATACGATGAATCGTTTTGCACTCGATGGTTTAGAAGCAGGAGGCGCGATTTGCTATGACATTCGTTTCCCAGAATGGCTGCGTGCACATGCATTAGACGGCGCAAAGGTGTTATTCATTCCGGCACAATGGCCAACGCCACGTATTGACCATTGGAAAATTTTACTGCAAGCGCGTGCCATTGAAAATCAATGCTATGTCATTGCAGTCAATCGTATTGCACGTAAAGTCGAGAATTTCAACGGACAGTCGATGATTATCGGACCATGGGGTGAAGTACTATGGACTGGTGCGGAAGATGAGGAGCTAGCCATTGTTGATGTTGATTTTTCAACGGTAGACGAGGTGCGCGGACGTATTCCTGTTTACGATGATCGCCGCCCGAATCTTTATGAGAAGGTAGTTAAATAATAATTGTTGAAAGTGCGCCTATCTATATAAGGTGCACTTTTTTGTAATACGATTACATTTGTTTCAAACACCAAATGAATAGGTATGACGCTGGATTAAGGCTCCATCGCGCTTGTTAATGAGTGTGTCTCTGTCACCATACATTCGTTGTTATTTGAATTTTATGCACAAAGACTGGCAATACAATGCAGCGCTCTATAATAGTCGAAGGCAAAAATAAGGGTGTTGAATAAAATGAATGAAGACAGAGGACAGTTTATAGTTGGTTGTGAACACGCCAATTTTATGAATCCCATGCCACAATTTAAAAGATGCGCTTGCATGCATGAATGCTTTTGTCATTAGTCGTTAAATTGGGATATTTTGAGGGATTTTTGTCCCGCCGTAAGAAAGATAACACAATTCGAATATTTGAGACGGACAATTGTATTACTGAAAAAGAATTTTTATGAAATATTGTATTTTATAAAAGAACACCCTATAATAAATCCGAGAAAAAGCTTTTCAAATTAGGTTTTGTCTTTAATTGAATGTTTTTTTACAGAGGACATTTGTGTTATTAAATATTTTATTGGAATACTTTTTTCGAGGATAGGGAGGCATCAAGTGTGAAAAAAATTATGGTGACCGGTGCATTAGGTCAAATTGGTTCAGAATTAGTAGAGAAATTACGCCATACGTATGGCATTGACAATGTATTAGCAACAGATATTCGAAAAATTGATCAACATGAGGGACCGTTTGAAGTGTTGGACGTAACAGATGGGAAGCGCATGCATACACTCGCACATGACTTCGGTGCGGACACGATGATTCACATGGCTGCATTACTATCTGCAACAGCGGAAAAAAATCCGGTATTCGCATGGAATTTAAATATGGGCGGCTTAATGAATGCACTTGAAGTAGCACGTGAATTAGACATGCAATTTTTCACACCAAGTTCAATCGGCGCATTCGGTCCTTCAACACCAAAAGACAATACGCCACAAGATACACTGCAACGCCCAACAACAATGTATGGGGTAAATAAAGTTGCTGGTGAATTATTATGTGACTATTATTACACACGTTTCGGTTTAGATACGCGCGGTGTTCGTTTTCCAGGGTTAATTTCGTATGTGACGCCTCCTGGGGGTGGAACGACAGATTATGCGGTAGACATTTACTACAAAGCCATTGCAGAAGGTCGTTACACATCGTATATCGCAGAAGGTACTTACATGGATATGATGTATATGCCAGATGCGCTGCAGGCGATTGTTGATTTAATGGAGGCAGACCCAGCGAAACTCGTACATCGCAATGCCTTTAATATTTCAGCGATGAGCTTCGAGCCATCACAAATCGCAGCAGAAATTAAAAAGCATATTCCAACATTTACGATGGACTATGAGGTAGACACAGTGAGACAGGCAATTGCTGACAGCTGGCCAAACGCAATCGATTCATCAGCAGCGATGGAAGAGTGGGGCTTTAAAGCAAGCTATAACTTAGAAAAAATGACAATAGATATGTTAGAAAAGCTAAAAGTACGTTTAGATCAAAATATAATTTAATGATAAAGCAAGCATACGGGAGATAATCCTGTATGTGTAACGAATACAGAAAAACACTCTAAATGTTGTTATATCAATGTTTAGAGTGTTTTATTGTGCCTCCAACTTTCCTTTGGGAATGTTTTTAGATTTAGAAGTGTAAATTTAATACGGTAAATTTAGTTTGGTTGCTATTTATCATTTTACTTTACTTGTAACTTTAATTGATATGAGCGAATTAGATTTACTGCGCAGTTTACTAAAAATATTCCTAATACCCCACCAAGAATATTAAGTAACAAATAGATCATATCCACATTACCATAGCCTCTCGATGTTAAACCAGCCCATCCAAATAAAAGACGAGCAAAGTCGATTACTAAACAACTTAAAATAACAATAGCAATTGCTTTCTTGTTACTTTTTAAATTGAAAAGGAGTAATAAAGCAATCCCTAACGGTACAAATAAAATTACATTATAAAATATAGCAGAATAACTCCAAATGGAAATATTAAAGTGCATCGTATCAAATATTCCAAACCAATCATTTGTTGAAATAAACCTGCTACTAGTATCTGCAGGATTTTGAGGGAGCGTGAATCCACCAAATATAATTTGAATTAAGCTTATCAAGTAAAAGATAAAGCTATATAAAATAAATCGTTTCTTATTACTTTTTTCTACTTTTCTAAAGTAATCAAGAAATACATCAATAAAAATAGATACCAGCAAAATTAAGAACCCTAAGGGAACAATATTGTAAAGAACGTATGTTGAATCCACAATTAACATCTCCCATCGTTTATAAAATCTTAAAGATACCATAATTTTACTTATCTTCACGGTGTGAAGCAAATGTAACCTAAATCGCTTATTATGAACTAACATTATCGAGCAAAAAACTCTATATAACTATATTGTGGTATACGGTATGACCGAGACGACACCGATTGTTTCGCTGTCACGCGATTTGTCGGATATGGATGGCTGGACTTTAGATGGAAAAATTGAAACGCGCGCCATGCAGGGGTTAACGGTACCAGGTATTGAATCGAGCATTGTTAATGAGCACGGTGAAGTACCATGGGGCGGAGAAACGATGGGAGAGCTCCGCTTACGTGATCCTTGGATTGCAGCGGAATATTATAAAGATGAACGTACTGCTGAAGCGTTTAAGGACGGTTCGCTATACACAGGAGATATCGCGGTGCGTTCAAAAGAGGTCTTCTTTAAAATTACGGACCGCACGAAAGATCTCATTAAATCAGGTGGAGAGTGGATTTCATCAGTTGATTTAGAAAATGCCTTAATGTCACATGATGCCGTTTTCGAAGCAGCGGTAATCGCGATTCCGCACGCAAAATGGCAGGAGCGCCCACTTGCCTGTGTCGTATTAAAAGAGGATGCAGAAGTAACAAAAGAGGAACTAATGGACTTTTTAGCAAGGCAATTTGCGAAATGGTGGCTACCAGATGATATAGTCTTTTTAAAGGAAATCCCAAAAACATCTGTTGGTAATTTTTTAAAGGCCAAGCTACGTGAAAGCGTACATGAGATTTATCCGCAGTTGTCATTTTAAATAGCTCTGAACTAAAAAATAACACCTTCTTATTGTGTAATGCTTGATAGATATGTAAAAATGATGTCAAGTTGAACTCTAAAATAAGAAGGTGTTTTAATTTGCGCATTTTAGTTGCAGATGATGATAAAACGCTATGTGAAAACATCGCAAAAATATTAAATGTTGATTTCTTTAGAATATCAAAGAGACGAGATCATTGCAGCAGTTAAAAACCAAAAAGTAGCTAATACGGAATGGTCAACAATAGAAGCTAAGCTGTTAAAAGAAATGAACGTTAAAGTGAAAGACGAAGATTTAAAAGAAGCATTTAGTGAAAAATTAGGCACTAACGAAGAATAATAGAAAGAGGGTGTTACCGTGTAAAAACGTGTAACAACCCTCTTTTTGTGTGTTAGCTCTTTTGTTTTGTATTGCCAACAAAAAACTTTTTAATAAATGTTAATCCTAAATTGAACAGGAAAATAATGAGTGTGACGCGGAAGAACGCTACGCAATATTGCCAAATTGTTGTCGAGTCCGTAAATAACAATGACATATCCGTCACAAGCTCATACGTAAAATAACCTGCAACACCGATAAATAGTAAACCTGCGAAGAAATCTTTAATATTCATGTAGATGCCTCCATTCGATAATTTTACGATACCATATGAAGGAATTGGAAAATAGTATCAATTACGCCTTGGCGTAATTGCGTCCAGATTTTTTCAAGTGCGCTTGAAAAAATTTATCTAAAAAATCTGTGACATCCACCGGAGGCATTAGGTCAACACGATGTTGGTCACTTAGGCTTTGCCGCACGACGCGGCGTTCTTAGTCTAAGTTCATCTATTCAGCTAGGGGGTGTCCCCTAGCTGAAACAAGTTAAAGTGCTTCGATTTTTTTCGTTGCTTGTACTAATTGCTCGATTGTTGACCAATCATCTTCTAAAAGTGCAGTCACGATTTTACTGCCGACAATGACACCATCTGCAATTTTACAAAAGTTTTCCACATGTTCAGGTGTCGAAATACCAAAGCCGGCTAACACAGGAATCGAACTTACCTGTTTTAACTCGGCAAAGTGCTCGGCTAACTGAGACGCGAAGCTTGCGCGTTCACCTGTAATACCGTTTACTGTAACTGCATAAATAAAACCCTCACTTGCTTCTGCTAATTTTTTCACACGTTCAGGTGGGCTCGTTAATGACACAAGCTGAACGAGCGCGATATTTTGCTGCTTTAAAGCAGGGTGAATGACATCACTTTCCTCATACGGCATATCTGGAACGATTAAGCCTTTAATGCCAGCTAGTCGTGCATCCAGCGCGAAAGCATCAATACCATACGCTAAAATCGGATTTAAGTACGTCATCATGACAAGTGGTACCGTAATGTCATCATAGAAGCTTGTTAGCTGTGCGATGACTTTTTTTAATGTGACACCGTGACTAAGCGCACGTTCACCGGCTGTTTCGATTGTTGGGCCATCTGCAACAGGATCTGAAAAAGGAATACCAACCTCAATAGCGGATACACCGAGTTGTTGTAACTTTAAAATCGTTGGCTTTAATGTAGCAAGTCCGCCATCGCCCGCCATAATGTATGGGACGAACGCTTTATCGCCTTTAGCTAATACTTTTTCAAGATGTGCTTGTAATGTCATGCGTTGTCACCCCCAAGCTTTTCAATTAATGTGTGTACGTCCTTATCGCCACGACCTGATAGACACACGACAATGAGCTCATCTTGCGGGCGAGTTTTTGCATATTCAGTAGCATAGTAGACAGCATGTGCACTTTCTAAAGCTGGTAAAATACCTTCTGTTTCACAAAGTAGCTTTACTCCTTCTAATGCTTGGCTATCGGTAACAGAAGGGTACTTCGCGCGACCTGATTCATATAAATAGCAGTGCTCAGGACCAACACCAGGGTAATCAAGTCCCGCTGAAATCGAATGTGCCTCTTGTACGAAGCCATTATCATCCTGTAGTAAATACATGAAAGCGCCATGAAGGACACCTGTTTTTCCTACATGAATGGCTGCAGCGTGCTTATCGGTATGAACACCAGCACCAGCCGCTTCAACACCATATAGTGCCACATCTTTGTCGTTAACAAACGGATAAAACATACCGATTGCATTACTACCACCACCAATACAAGCGATGACTGTATCCGGCAAGCGACCTTCTTGCTGTAAAATTTGTGCACGTGTTTCATCACCAATGACACGTTGGAAATCACGAACAATCGTCGGGAATGGGTGGGGGCCAAGTGCTGAGCCTAAAATATAATGCGTATCGTCAATATGCGTAACCCAGTGACGTAAGGCTTCATTTACTGCGTCTTTTAATGTGGCCGACCCTTTTTCAACCGCTACCACTTTTGTGCCAAGGAGCTCCATACGGAATACGTTTAGCTGCTGGCGGCGAACATCTTCTGCGCCCATATAAACGATACATTCCATATCGAGTAGTGCACAGGCAGTTGCTGTGGCGACACCATGCTGACCGGCACCCGTTTCTGCAACTATTTTCTTTTTACCCATGCGCTTAGCAAGTAGTGCTTGACCGATTGCGTTATTAATTTTATGAGCGCCCGTATGGTTTAAGTCTTCGCGTTTTAAGTATATTTTCGCGCCACCCATTTTCTTAGTTAAACGTTCCGCATAGTATAGTGGTGTTTCGCGACCTACATATTGTTTTAAATAATAAGCTAGTTCTTCTTGAAATTTTGGGTCATTTTTTGCCTGTTCATAGGCTGCTTCAAGCTCGGCCAGTGGGGTCATTAATGTTTCAGGAACAAATTGACCACCGAATTGTCCGAAGCGTCCTTTTACTTCTGTCATAAAATAAATTCTCCTTTCGCACGCTCCACAAAGCTTTTTATTTTTTTGGAGTCTTTACGTCCATCAATTTCAACACCGCTCGATACATCGACTGCAAATGGTTCAACTAACATCGTTGCAATGCCGACGTTTTCTTCTGTTAAACCACCGGCTAAAATGACTTTGTCTAATGGAATATTCACATCATCTAGTAGCGTCCAATCGAATGATTTTCCACTGCCACCGCGAAAATCTGTACCAGGTGCATCAAATAGGTAGTAATCAATACTATAAGTAGCTGCACGTGTTACATCCTCTTTTGTACGAATCGAGAATGCTTTAATGGCTGGAAGTCCAATCGCAACAATTTGTTCAGCCGATTCATCTCCATGATATTGAATAAAGTCCAGTCCAACTTGCGCGGCGATTTGCTTAATTGTTTCGGAATCTTCGTTTACAAACACTCCGACTTTTTTAACATTTGACGGGATATGCGCAGTAAGCTCTACTGCTTGTTTTACCGTAATGCGGCGTTTACTCGGTGCAAACATTAATCCGATAAAATCTGCACCAGCTTCAACTGCTGCTTTTATGTGTTCCACTTCTTTTAAACCGCAAATTTTTACTTTAGTCATGTTTTACTCACCAACCTTTGTTGAAAGTTCGATTTGTAGTGCTTGCAAAGCCGCTTGTACATCACCGCTACGCATGAGCGATTCGCCAACTAACACACCTTTAGCGCCAGCATTTGCAACATACTCAGCATCGTCACGATTCCAAATACCGCTTTCGCTAATAAAGGCAATTTTTGACGAAGAAAGGTGCTGTGCGATTTCGCGTGTTTTCGTCAAAGAAACGTCAAATGTCTTCAAATTTCGATTGTTTACACCGATTATTTTTGCCCCGATGTTCACGGCACGTTGTAATTCTTCTATATCATGCACTTCAACAAGTACTTCTAAATCTAGGTTCACTGCATACGTGTAAAGCGCTTGTAGCTGTTCGTCAGTTAACGCCGCAACGATAAGTAAAATGACCGAAGCGCCTGCCGCTTTTGCATAATCGATTTGCACTTCATGGATGAAGAAGTCCTTACATAAAACAGGGATTGTAACCGCTTGTGCAACTGCGTTTAAATCATTGAAGCTACCTTTAAAAAAGGCCTGCTCCGTTAAGACCGAAATACATGCAGCTCCTGCAGTCTCATAATTTGTTGCTTGTTCAACTGGATCAATATGTGTGGCGATATCTCCTTTAGAAGGAGAGGCGCGCTTCATTTCGGAAATGACTTGTAGGGTGTTGCTCGTCATTAATGTTTCGTAGAGAGAAGGGCGTACTTTAGTAACTGCTGGAAAGCTTGGTGCTTGTGCAAGTAACCCAGGTAATTCTGATTTTTTTTGCTCAATAATTTTATCTAAAATCGTCATTTTGCTGATTCCTCCTGAACGATTTGCTTACTATAAGCAACGACATTTTCAAGTTTTTCAAGTGCACGACCTGATAAGATGCTGTCCTTTGCCATGTCGATGCCTTCTTTCATTGTGTCGGCTAAGCCATATGCGAAAAAGCCAATGCCGGCATTTAGTATAACCGTATCGAAATAAACGCTTTGCTTTCCTTTTAAAAGGTCGCGCATAATTTCAGCGTTTTCAGCTGGCGTACCTCCACGAATGGCCGAAAGTGGCTGCGGTGTTAAGCCAACATCTTCTGCACGTAATTTAAAGGGAATAATATCGCCTTGATCGAGCAAGACAAATGTATTTTCGCCATCAAGTGATGCTTCATCCATGCCTTGTGAGCCAGATACAACAATCGCGCGTTCACGTCCGAGCATGTGCAGCACTTCCGCATAATCGGTAGTAAAGTTTGGACGATTAATACCGACAAATTGCGTTTTTAATGGCACTGGATTTGTTAAAGGGCCAACTAAGTTGAAAATCGTTGGCTTTCCAAGTGCTTGGCGAACTTCACCAATACGCTTTAATTTTGGGTGCATATTTGGTGCGTGTAAGAAGGCAATTCCATGTAATTTTAAAAGTTCAGTTGTTTGCGCAGTATTGGGTAGGAGTGTGATGCCAAGCGCCTCTAATACATCAGTGCTACCAGAGGCACTTGAGATTTTACGATTACCGTGCTTTGCGACTAAAATGCCACCACCGGCTAAGACGAATGCAGATGTTGTACTAATATTGAAGCTTTGCAAACCATCACCGCCTGTACCGCAGTTATCGATATAAATGCCTTCGGGTGTATCAACTGCAACGGCATGAGATTTCATCACATGTGCTAATCCAGCCACTTCATGTGCGGTTACGCCTTTGTCATTCATGGCCAATAAAAACGAGGCAATTTGCTCCTTTGGTGTTTGTTCATTAAATATCATTTGCGCGGCCTGCAGCATTTCCTCAAAAACTAAATGCTCCTGACGCGAAATTTGTTCAATATATGGAATTAACGACATTGTGAAATCATCCTTTCAAAAGCGTCGCAAATGGTACGCCTGTAGTTGAATCTGTTCTAATTTGTGCGATATCGCCAGTAATGGTAATCATATTTTCAGGTGTTGTGAAATCCACTTGACCGTTAAAGCCAATATAACCAATTAACCCCTGTGCTGGCTTCAATGCCTTTACGACATCAATCGCATGGAATGTTGGATTGAGTTCACCGTTTTGTACATTGTTTGTTGTATAATTCGAGCTTTGGCAAAAACGCTCGATTGATGGCGCTTCATTTGTTGCAGAAAGTGTTCCATCACGTACTTGCAAATAGTTATGATCGGATGTACCAACAACCGTGCAATCATCGAATTCCATGTAGTACATATAAGGTGCGGCGTGCTCGATACGTAATTTACGGTAAAGTGCAAAAGCATCGCCTGAAAATTGTGCAGTGTATTGGCCATCTACTTGAGATTCAATGGTATGAAGGGTGTACGACGTTTCCTCCGCTATTGGATTGGTAAATAACTTGTCGATAATAGCATCGATATTTGGCTCCACTTGCTCAGCTTCAATATTTGTTTGGAACACGGCAATTTCATCTGTTAAATGGTCGAAAATTACGAGCGTATCATAGACATGAAACTGTAGTTTAGGTAATCGGTCGGGCACAGCTTCAATATAACCAATACCCCCACCTGTGAACGGATATTCCGTATGTGACGAAACACGGGGCATCACTTGTTTTAATAAGGCAATAAGTTCGCCTTCATACGTATATTGTTTATTTGTTAAATGTGATAAATCGCTTAATTGTTCCTGCTCGCCGCGATATGTTTTTCGAGGATTGACGCCAATAAACGAGTAGCGCCCGTGACCCTCATATTTCATTGAACTCTCTAATAAAAATTTTCGTTCACCTTGCAAACGTTGAAAAATCGAAATCGGTGTTAACAAATCACCGTTTACTTTTTTCATTGACGTGCGAAAACGCTGTTTAATGGACATCTGTATACACTCCTTCTAAATGAAATAAAAAAAGTCCCCAGCAAAAGAATCACTTTTGCTGAGGACGATATAAGACCGCGTTGCCACCTCGATTGAAGTAAAGAAAAATTACTTCCACTCTACCTGATAACGGCAGGGAACCGTCCGCTGACTCATGCCAGCAGCTTTCATAAGGCCCATTCATATTGTACTTTCGACGCATTTCCACCAACCATGCGCTCTCTTAGCGAAAGTATCAATATTACTCTTCTTACTCGACAATTTACTCAACTCAACTCAACTTAACTAAAACGGTGGTCATGCTCTCACAACCTGCTACCGTGGATTTCAAAATAGAATAAACTTATTCTAACACCGAAAATTTTAAAGTCAAACAATAAAATTTTGTTGCGGAATTAAAAAACCAGCTAGCAAAAACTAGCTGGCAAAACGAAACAGTTGTCACAAAATTACGCAGAGGCATAATCAATCATGTTAAATTAACTTTTTAAAATCAAGACGTTTATTTAATGTGTACATAATAGGCGCGCCGACAATTAATACGACAAATTCACCTACAGCAACTGTTAGCCAAGTCCATAAAAATGGCAACTCTAATGCTAAGTTTAACTCAAACGCAATGATGAACATCGTAAAGGTAAATAACAATGAGTTAATAATCAGACGTGCGACAATGTTTTTCACAAATTTGCAGATTAAAATAAAGATACTGATTGTGACAATAGAATGGATTACCCCAAACACTAAGTCATACCAGCCAAGCGGTGAGAACATATTCGAAATGAATACGCCTAATATAATACCACCTGCAAAGCGTGGGTTAAATGCTACTAAATGGTTAAACATTTCAGAAACACGAAATTGTACCTCCGTAAATCCGAATGGTGCAACAAGCATTGTAACAGCAATATAAAGCGCCGCAATAATACCAGTCGTTGCTAAAAATTTGACTTTCATATTCAATTCCTCCTAGTTTTTTTACGTGGGATGGTTACGAACCACGCGAAGCAACTGCAATCATAGCAATATTGCATGTGAATGTAAATAAAGCAGCTTAAAATATAAATAGTAGAAATTTTTTTACAATTAGATAGCGCAATTATTTCAAGAGTTTAGTGAAATCATCGATGGATTAAGCAGCTTAAGTAAAGAAATGAAAGTATTCATGCATAACGCATTGAATAACATGGGCGGCGAATGAACGTAAAATCCGTCATTCGTTTTTTGTTCATGGGATTGACAAATAACAGAATAATTTTGAAAGTACGCTGGATTATTTAGCAAATTCACTACTAAATTCTAAGTATTGAATTCAGAACATTCTAAATGTTATTGACTATCTGAAAACGAAAGGGTAATATATTTTTAATTCATGCTTTATCCAAATGAAGTGTAACGCTTTAAATCGACAGAGAAAAAATAGGGGGACTATTCAAAATGAAACGCAATTTACTGAAGCTATCATTCGTATTATTCGGGCTTCTATTTGTATTAGCGGCGTGTGGAGGAGAAGAAAAAGATAACGCTTCAAACGACACAGCAAATAGTGGTGCTGGGGGAACAGAAGAAACAAAAACATTTAAAATCGGTACAACTCAAATCGTAGAGCATCCATCTTTAGATGCTGCAAAAGAAGGGTTTAAAAAGGCAATTGAAGATGCTGGTATTAAAGCAGAGTATGTAGATGAATCAGCAAACAATGATAATAGTGCAAACATGACGATTGCACAACAACTTGTAAGTGAAAACGTAGATTTAATTTTTGCTAACTCAACACCATCAGCACAGGCTGCAAAAAGTGCCACAGCTGACATTCCGATTATCTTTACTTCGGTAACAGATGCAGTAGGGGCAGAGTTAATCGCTTCTATGGAGGAACCAGGTGCAAATGTTACAGGTACAATCGATTTACATCCAGAAACAATGCCAAAATCAGTGGCATTCTTAAAAGAATTAGGTGCGAAAAATGTTGGTATGATTTATAACGCTGGTGAGCAAAACTCAGTAGCACAAATTGCAGCAGTAAAAGAAATTGCTGAAAAAGAAGGCGTAACAATTGTGGATGCAGCAGTATCAGCTTCTTCAGAAGTGAAGCAAGCAGCTGAATCATTAATCGGTAAAGTAGACGCATTCTACGTAGTTACGGATAACACAGTTGTTTCTGCATTAGAATCTGTAATAGATGTAGCAAACGCAAACACATTACCATTAATCGTTGGTGAGTTAGATTCTGTTGAGCGCGGTGGTTTAGCAGCATATGGCTTCGACTACTACGATATCGGTTATGAAGCAGGTCAAATGGCGGCGCAAATTTTATTAGAAGGTAAATCACCTGCTGAAATTCCAGCGGCTTACCCTGCAAACTTAAAACTAGTAATTAATAAAGCAGTTGCTGAAAGCTTAGGTTTAGACGTAAAACCTGAGTGGGGAGCAGAAGTACAATAATTTTTCATTCGCGCTTGTGTCCTGAAGAGGAAGTCAGCCGTTGTTGCTTATTGCGACGAAGGCTGGCTGACCCATATCATGTGGGTCCTAGCGCGAATACTTATTTAAAGAAAATATTAGGAGATGATTCGAGATGTTTATAGCTTTGTTTGGTTCAGTCGAGCAAGGAATCATCTATGCAATTATGGCACTGGGTGTGTATTTAACATTCCGCGTGTTAGATTTTCCGGATTTAACCGTTGATGGAAGCTTTGTAACGGGTGCAGGAACAGCCGCGATGATGATCGTACTGGGCTACAATCCGATACTTGCAACATTAGTGGCAACAATTGCTGGATTTATTGCTGGATGTATGACAGGGATTTTACACACGAAAGGAAAAATTAATCCATTATTATCAGGGATTTTAATGATGATTGCGTTATATTCTATCAACCTACGTATTATGGGATTAAGTTCAGATTCAGGTGTAACCCGTCCAAATATTCCACTGTTAAATTCAGATACAATCTTCTCAATGTTCAGCAGCTTTTGGTCGGGGCTTGGCATTGATGGTGCCTTATCAAGCATGGTGAAATCAATGGGGGCAAAAACAATTCCATCTACATGGGGGATTTTAATATTAATGGTCCTTGTGACAGTCATCATTAAATTAATTGTGGATTGGTTCTTAAAAACAGAGGTAGGTCTTGCGATTCGTGCTACAGGAGATAACAAGCGTATGATTCGAAGCTTTTCTGCTAATACCGATTCATTAATCATTTTAGGCTTAGGGCTATCAAATGGTATGGTGGCATTATCAGGGGCGTTAATTGCGCAATATACAAAATTTGCAGACGTTGGTTTAGGGATTGGGATGATTGTTGTCGGCTTAGCTTCGGTTATTATTGGGGAAGCGATTTTTGGTACAAAATCAATTGTACGTGTAACGTTTGCAGTTATTGCTGGTGCAGTCATTTACCGTATGATTTACGCGTTAGCATTGCGTGTAAAGTGGTTAGATTCTGGGGATATGAAGCTGATTACGGCATTTATCGTCATTTTGGCGTTAGTTATTCCTCAAATCGTTAGCAAATATAAAGAAAAGAAACGTAAAGCACGTCGTTTAGAAGAACGTATGGCAGCGCAAAAAGCAAAAATAGAAGTAGAGCAGGGAGGGAAGGGCCTTGCTTAAATTAGATGGCATTAACAAAGTATTTAACGAAGGTACACCTGACGAAAAAATTGCCTTAGACAATATTAATTTACATTTAGCACCTGGTGATTTCGTAACAATAATCGGTAGTAACGGTGCAGGTAAATCAACGATGATGAACATGATTTCGGGTGCACTTACACCGGATTTTGGTTCGGTTTTTATTGACGGGAATGATTTAACGCGTTTACCAGAATATAAGCGTGCTGTGCATATTGGACGCGTATTCCAAGATCCGATGGCCGGTACAGCCCCAACGATGACGATTGAAGAAAACTTAGCAATTGCATATTCACGTAATGCAAAGCGCGGTTTACGTTTCGGTGTTGATAAGAAGCGCCGTGAGTTTTTCAAAGCGTCATTAGAAAAGCTACACTTAAATTTAGAAAATCGTTTATCTGCAAAAGTCGGATTGCTGTCAGGTGGGGAACGCCAAGCATTAAGTCTACTAATGGCAACCTTTACAAAGCCATCGATCTTACTGTTAGATGAGCATACAGCGGCGCTTGACCCATCACGTGCCGAGCTAATTACAAACTTAACAAAAGAGCTTGTTGAAGAAAGTAAGCTTACTACACTGATGGTAACGCATAACATGCAGCAAGCACTGGATTTAGGGAATCGTTTAATTATGATGGACAAAGGTCAAATCATTTTAAAAGTAGGGGAAGACCGTAAGCCACATTTAACAATTCCAGATTTAATGGCAGAGTTCGAGAGTATCCGCGGAGAAAAAATGAACTCTGACCGCGCATTATTAGGATAATTTTAAGATCTTTAGCTGACGATATGACGGCTAAAGATTTTTTATTTAAGCAAAAAAATACCCGCTACTATTAAAGTAACGGGCCTAGATTTTAAACAAGTAGTGCGAATAATGTACTGTCTTTATTGACCTCTTTATAATCAAAGCCGTTTTCACGCATACGTTCTACTAAACCAGCATGATCATCTGGGTGCCCAATTTCGATACCAACGAGTGCAGGGCCACTTTCTTTGTTATTTTTCTTCGTATATTCAAATGTAGTAATATCATCATTTGGTCCAAGTACCTCTGTTAAAAACTGACGAAGTGCACCTGAACGCTGTGGGAAGTTCACGATATAGTAATGTAGTAAACCTTCATAAATTAAAGAGCGCTCTTTAATTTCCTGCATACGTCCAATGTCATTATTGCCTCCAGAAATAATAATGACAACCGATTTGCCTCGAATTTTATCAGCATAAAAGTCAAGCGCCGCCACAGATAACGCTCCAGCAGGCTCTGCAATAATTGCATGTTTATTATATAAATCTAAAATGGTTGTACATACTTTGCCTTCAGGTACTGATACGATATCGTCTAAATAGGTACGACATACTTGGTACGTATCATTGCCAACGCATTTTACCGCAGCACCATCAACAAATTTGTCAATCCAGTCAAGTGTAATAGGACCTTCATTTTCAAAAGCCGATTTCATACTTGCCGCGCCAGCAGGTTCTACACCAATGACTTGACTATGTGGCGATAAATTTTTCACATAAGCGGAAACACCAGACATTAAGCCGCCGCCACCAATGCTACCGAAGATATAGTCAATAGGTTCTTCGATATCATTCATAATTTCCACCGCAACCGTACCTTGACCTGCCATAACGTCGTAATCGTCAAAAGGGTGAATGAAAATACGATTTTCCTCTTCGCAATAAGCAAGTGCACTTGCAGCAGAATCATCAAATGTATCTCCAGCTAGGATGATTTCAACAAAGTTACGCCCAAACATACGAACCTGATCGATTTTTTGCTTTGGTGTTGTTTTTGGCATGAAAATTGTTGCTTGAATTTCAAGCTTCGCACAAGCGTAGGCAACACCTTGTGCATGATTGCCAGCACTAGCGCAAGCCACACCTGATGCACGAGCTTCCTTTTCGATTTTTTTTATTTTATAGTAAGCACCGCGCAATTTAAATGAACGGACATGCTGTAAATCTTCACGTTTAAAATAAATTTTTGCGCCATACTTTTCCGATAAATATTCATTCAATTGCAGTGGTGTATGCACGACAACATCTTTTAAAAAATGGTGTGCGATTAATACGTTTTCCACCGCAATGGTTTTAGGTTGAGCAACTTCCATCTCCATGTAACCTCCATCGTCTGTGTAAAGATTACATTATTTTATCATAAAACCACTAATGAATGTTGTAAAAATTCAGTAAATTAAGAAAATTTATTAAAACACCGTAATGAAAGCGGTTTAATGTAGAGGAGGAATTAATTTAGAATATATTCTTTTGGCAATAATAAAAAACCCGCATTTTGCAAAATACAAAATGCGAGCTCTGTTTAGAATAATAAATGCGTAATCGCTGCGATGATTGGAATTGAGATAACTGTTCGGATTAAGAAAATCACAAATAAATCCCATAATTTTAATGGAAGCTTCGTACCTAAAATAAGGCCACCAACTTCAGACATGTAAATTAATTGTGTTACCGAAACCGTTGCAATGAAGAATCGTGTCATCTCAGATTCAATACCAGCACCTAAAACTGAAGGTAATAGCATATCCGCAAAACCGACGATCATCGTTTGTGCCGCTTCACCAGCTTCTGGAATTTGTAATAGGGCTAAAATTGGTTCGAATGGCATCCCTAAAATACGGAAGAAGCTTGTGAATTCAGCTAATACTAACGCGATTGTACCAAATGCCATGATAATTGGCGTTACAGCAAACCACATTTCTAATACGTTAATAAAGCCATTTTTCACCATTTTACCTAAGTTCCGGTTTGAATCGGCCTTCGAAAGTGCATTGTGTAAACCGTAAGAAACGACGTTATAGCCTTCTTGTACATCTTCACGGTTGATAGAAGCTTCAGAACCATCGATTAACGTATCCGCCTTGTTCTTTAACGGATAAATACGTGGCATAATGACTGCTAAAATTAAACCACAGAAAATTACGGATGCATAAAATTCAAGGAAGTACGCTTCAATCCCAATTGTCTCAACAACAACTAAGCAGAATGTAATCGAAACAACTGAGAACGTTGTGGCAATCGTTGCCGCTTCACGTCCTGTGTAGTTCTTTTCCTCGTATTGCTTGCTTGTTAATAATACGCCGATTGTTCCGTCTCCAACCCATGACGCTAAACAGTCAATCGCGGAGCGTCCAGGAATTTTGAAAATCGGGCGCATTATTTTAACCATCATTGAACCAAAAAATTCAAGTAAACCGAAGTCCGTTAATAATGGAAGTAACAGACCCGCAAATAAGAACAATATGAACATGAATGTAACAAGACCACTAGCAGGGTCAATTAAAATCCCTGATGTAACATCACTTGTTAGACTTTCAGGACCTACCTGGAATAAAAATGCGCCCGCAAATACAACGGCCAATACGCGCATAATTGTCCAGAACCAGTGAACACGGAATAATGAATCCCAAATATTACGAGGTCCACGTTGTGGAATAAAGTGCATTGCAATCGAACCTAACGCTGCAATAGTAAAGACAATAAATGCGAACCAATGAATATAAGGCTCGACATAACCAGCTAACCAGTTAGCAAGTAACGCGATTGGAACTTTCATGCCAGCATCTGTACTAATAGGTGTAATGAAAATAAACACACCAAGTGCAGACATGGCTAAAAATAAAAACCACGTGTAAAACGAAAATTTAGTTTTCATCTATAATAACCTCATTAAAATGTAATATTGAATATTTATACACTATAAAATGTAGAAACAGTCCTTGTCTACCGTTTTGTAATAAGATTAATATTTCAGAAAAATTTTAATGAGTAAGAAATTGAATAAATTCAAGCGAAATATCTCAAATGAGCAAATAAATACTGATTAAGTTAAGGATTTTAATTTGAAAGAGAGTGAATAAAAATACGGTATTCTGAATTTGGGCAAAAAAAAGATGCTTCGCGAAATGACGCATGCATCTTTGTAAATTTAATCATTAAACGTAAAAGTATAAAATCTTTCAACATTTAGCCAGCTATCTGACATGACCTCGCCATCATCAACGCGCTTAGCCGTTTCTTGCATCATCCAAGCCGTTTGAGAAGCATGGGCTTGTAGTGCCTTTATCTTGTCGTTTTTTACAGAACGAATGTCCACAATTACATCTGGTTCACCGTTTTTCTCAATGGTATCATTTGCAAATGCACAGGCTAAAATGCGTGGACGCTTTTCAGGTGCCATACGACGAACTGCTTCAATAACCGCTTTTGCTGTCGCCTCATGGTCAGGATGCACAGCAAAGCCTGGTAAAAATGTGTAAATTAATGATGGGTTTAGTTCGTCGATTAAATTAGTGACAAGCTGAACCATTTTTTCATCTTCTTCAAATTCAACCGTTTTGTCGCGCAGACCCATCATACGTAAATCTTCAATGCCCATCGCAGCACAAGCAGCAATCAGCTCTTTACGTCGAATTTCTGGTAATGATTCACGCGTCGCGATTGGTGGATTTCCTAAGTTACGACCCATTTCACCTAAAGTTAAACAAGCGTATGTAACGGGCACGCTCATATTACGGTGCATACGAATAACGCCCGCAACAGAAAAAGCTTCATCATCTGGGTGGGGGTAAACGACTAATACGTGACGTTCTTGTTGTAATGTCATGAATAAGTCCTCCTTAATAAGCAAATGGCGATTCGCTAATTTCTAGTGCAACCGCTAGCTTCCCTGTATAGTCTAAGCCCGCCATAAGTAAGCGACCTTGATCGTCTAGTTCGTAATGTGTAATACCTTGTGCATATACCCAGCCATGCGGCAATTTTAAGCCAACGCGGTGGGGAGCGTCGCCAACAACTTTCCCTAATTCGTAATTTAATTTGATGTTGCGAATAAATGCCCCCGCATTAAAAAATTTTTCGTCATAATGAGCTGCATACGAGCCGTTTGTTGTTTCTAGATGAATATAAACGTCTTTGTTCGCAAAAGAATTAAGTAATTCTTGGAGCTCTGTTTGATTTACTTCCTTCATCCTAATTCTCCTTTCGAATCTAGTTAATTCTAGTATAGTAAAATTTCACGCTCGATGAAAAGAAAAAGTCGCAAAAGAGGCTATTTCTTAGAGATAAAGAAATAATAAAATTTTTCAAATAAGTTAAAATAAAAAAACACATTTCACGCCATTAGACGTGAAATGTGTTTTCATAGTGGGGATGTCATTAAGCTTTCGTATAATGTGGAATGGTTGTTACCGTTACTTGTGGTGCTCCGAAACGAGGTTTTGCTCCGTGCATAACTGGGCCAACATACTCATTTAATGCCCAGCCGTGTTTAATTGCAGCTGAAACGAATTCTTTTGCTTCGATTACTGATTCCTCAACAGAAAGACCATTCGCTAAGTTTGCACATACGCTCGCTGCAAATGTACAACCTGCACCGTGATTGTAAGTAGAAGTGACTTTTTCAGTTTCCAGTAGTTTAAAGTCAGTGCCATCAAAGAATAAATCAACGGCTTTGTCATGTGCTAATGCTTTACCGCCTTTAATGACAACATTTTTCGCACCTAAGGCATGAATTTTTCCTGCAGCGATTTGCATGTCTTCAATCGTTTTTGGTGTACCTGTACCAGCCAATTGACCTGCTTCAAATAAGTTTGGTGTAACTACGGTTGCGTGAGGTAATAGATAGTTAATCATCGCTGTTGTATTGCCAGGATTTAAAACTTCGTCGTCCCCTTTACAAACCATTACTGGATCGATAACCACTTTGTCTGTTCCTGAATCTTGGATTGCTTTTGACGCAATTTGAATAATCTCTTCTGTAGAAAGCATTCCTGTTTTAATGGCATCAACACCAGTAGATAATGCTGTGTCGATTTGATTTTGTAATAATGCAGTTGGTAGTGGTGTCACGTTATGGCTCCAAGTTTTTGGATCCATTGTTACGACTACAGTTAGTGCGACCATTCCGTATGTGCCATGCTCTTGAAAGGCCTTTAAATCTGCCTGCATCCCTGCGCCACCTGATGTATCTGAACCTGCAATTGTTAACGTTTTTTTCAACATAAAACCAATCTCCTTATAATGAATATTCGAAAAATAATTACGTATAGTATAGCTTGTATCTGACTTTGTAAAAATAGTCAGAATCAATAAAAACTACAAGGTCAGGCAAATTGACTTGAATTTATAGCGTATTTTCACTACTGTTTGAAGTGAGGTGGAAATAATGATCGAACAATTAACTAATGAGTGGCGGGAAATTTTAGCCCCACAACAACAAGAGACATACTATCAAAATTTAATGCAATTTTTAACGGAGCAGTATAAAACGGCAACGGTTTATCCAAAGAAAGAACAAATATTAAACGCGTTGCATTATACCGATTATAAAGATGTAAAAGTGGTGCTCTTAGGACAAGACCCATATCATGGACCTAATCAAGCACACGGTTTAAGTTTTTCAGTGGAACAAGGTCAAAAGCTACCACCATCATTAAAAAATATGATGAAGGAATTACAAGATGATTTGGGTTGCCCGTTGCCTGATCACGGAGCGCTATCTACTTGGGCAAAGCAAGGGGTGCTTCTATTAAATACAGTGTTAACAGTGCGTCAAGGTGAGGCCAATTCACATAAAGGACAAGGTTGGGAACAATTTACGGATAGAATCATTGAAAAATTGGCAGAGCGAAAACAGCCAATTGTGTTTTTATTATGGGGCAAACCGGCGCAAAGTAAGCGTGCAATTATCGAACGGATTTCAAATCAGCATATTATTTTGGAAGCACCACATCCGAGTCCACTAAGTGCACATCGCGGTTTTTTTGGTAGTAAGCCGTATTCGAAAACGAATGAAGCATTAGTAGCGCTTGGTGAACAGCCAATTGAATGGTGCATTCAAAGTAAACAGGCTAAACTTTTTGACTGAAGCATGGTAAAGTAAGGAAAGAAAGAGAGGGCTAGCTGATGAAAATTGATTGCTTTAAATGCCAGCATTTCCGTGTGACGTGGGATCAAACAAATCCACGTGGTTGCACGGCATACGGCTTTAAAACAAAACAGCTGCCATCATTAGTTGTACGGCAGTCGAGTGGCATGGATTGTTTAAAATTTGTGCAAAAAATAAGGCAGGGGGACACGAGTCGATGATTACACAACAAACCATTTTAATGCAAATTGAAAAGTTGACTATTGAGGCGCGCCAAGCAACTTCAGAGCAACAAGTACGAGAAAAATTTGCGGCTATTAAAGCAATTTGTGATGTTGTGCTTGCAGAAAACAGGACTGAAAAGCAACAGTCCGTAAGCGTCACACCAAACGCGATGCCTGTTCCAGCCTTCACACAGCCTGTCGCAATCCCGTCGCAAAAGTTGCAAGAAGACGACGCCAACGGAGATTCGCTATTTGATTTTTAACAAACTAAAAAAAGAGGTAAAGATAATGAAAGGTTCAATTATTTCTGGTGCGATTCATGGCTTTTTAGCGGTAGCACTTGGTGCATTTGCAGCCCATGGTTTAAAAGATATTTTAGATGATTACGGCACAGGTATTTGGGATACTGCGGTACAATATCAAATGTTCCATGCAACTGCTTTAATCCTAGTCGGTATTTTAATGGCTCGTTCTATTATTGGTGAAGTAAAGCAATTAAAGATCGCAATGATTTGCTTTAATTTCGGTATCCTTATTTTTTCAGGTAGCTTAATGGTACTTGCTTTGACAGGTATTAAAGTATTAGGCGCAATTACCCCAATTGGCGGCGTTTTATTTTTAGTTGGCTGGGTCATGGTCATTATGGCCACATTAAAAAGAGCATAAAAAAATTAAGCATGTACTTCTAGGATTGGAAGTATATGCTTTTTTTAGTATATTAATAATTAAATTAAAACTTTTTTCTAAATTATCGGAATTTATTGTATAGTTAAAAAGTAACTTAGTGAAGGAGCGAAGACAATGAATCAATTAATAACGAAACTACAAGAGCACTTCGAAGAGATGGTTATCATTCGACGCTATTTACACGAATATCCAGAAATCTCCCATGAAGAAGTACAGACACCCACCTATATTGCGAAATTTTATCGTGAGCTTGGTTTAGAAGTTCGTGAACATGTAGGTGGGCGTGGGGTAGTTGCGACATTACGTGGAGCGAGACCAGGTAAAACCGTTGCGTTACGGGCTGATTTTGATGGCTTGGCAATTCAAGAATTAAATGAAGTTCCATATAAATCAAAAAATGATGGCGTAATGCATGCATGTGGTCATGATGGGCATACGGCAACGTTACTCGTATTAGCAAAAGCATTAACAGAAATGCACGAGCATCTAGTAGGGAGTGTTGTCTTCATTCACCAGCATGCCGAGGAAGTCGCACCAGGTGGGGCAAAGGCAATGATTGAAGATGGCTGCCTAGAAGGCGTAGACGTAATCTTTGGTACACATTTATGGGCACCAACTCCATTGGGGGAGATTTTAGTACGTGATGGGGCAATTATGGCAGCAGCGGATCGCTTTGAAATTATCATTCAAGGTAAAGGGGGGCATGGTGCAGAACCTCAGCACTCTGTAGATGCAATAGTCGTAGGCGCACATTTTGTAACGCAATTACAAACACTTATATCACGCCGAATTGCACCACTTCACTCAGCGGTTGTGACAGTAGGGCATTTCGAAGCAATAAATCCATTCAATGTCATTGCGGATACCGTAAAAATTCAAGGTACTGTACGCGCGTTTGATGAAGTCGTACGTCAGCAAATCAAACAAGAAATTGAAACGCTTTTAAAGGCAACTTGTTTAGGTATGCATGCTAGCTATGAGTTCGATTACTTTGACGGCTATCCACCGGTTATAAATCATGTACAAGAGACGCAATACATTCAGAATATTGCTGGGCAAATACCTACAGTAGAGCAAGTGACTGTTTGTCCACCATTTATGATTGGCGAGGACTTTGGTTATTATATGCAACATGTTCCAGGGACATTTTTCTTTACTGGTGCCAAAAATCCTGCATGGGAGACAGTTTATCCGCATCATCATGCAAAATTTGATTTTGATGAAAGGGCTATGTTAATTGCGGCACAAGTTTTAGGTGCAGCGACATGGAGCTTTTTAACGAGCGAAAATAATGGGGATGTAGTATTATAAATTATACATTTTTAGTAAAAATTTTTAAAAAATAGGGGGATAATTATATGAGGGTTGGTGCTAAGTTAAATATTGCCTTTTATTCAATGATTGCATTGTTTGCAATCACAATAGGAATCACCTTTATGAGCTTGAATAATATCGAAGCAAAGTCCGAAGAAGCTTTAGATTATCGTGTCGTGCAAATTCGTTTAGTTGATGAAATTCGTTTCATTATATCGATGCAGGGGCTATATGCACGTGCAGTTGTACTAGATGGTACGGAAGAATCATATGAAAATTTCGAATATTATAAAGGGTTGTTAACAGAAGAAATACAGAGTTTAGAAAAATTAGCAAACAGCGATACAATGAAAGAGCATATTGCGCAGCTTCACAAATTTAATAATGATTTTAACAATGGTTCTCTAGATATGTTGGACGCAATTGAACGTGGAGATAATCGATTAGCTAATGGTTTTATTAACACAAAATTAAAAGCGGCGAATAATGGGATATTAGCTGTTGCGGACCAAATAGTGGAATTTCAAGAACAACAATTGGTTGAAATTAATAAACAAACAGCTGGTGCGATTTTGTTAACGAAATCCATAGCCATTCTAGCATTAGTAGTAAGTATTGCTATTGTCTTCATATTCATTATTTATATTCGCAGAACAATAACAAGCCCACTTAAAAATGTTGTAAAGAAAGCCAATATTATTGCATCTGGTGATTTGTCGCAACATGATATCGTTGTAAAATCAAAAGATGAAATTGGACAACTTGGACATGCATTTAATTTAATGAAGACAAATTTATCCGGCTTAATTAATAATATTCAAATTAATGCAGAGCAATTAAGTGGCGCTGCTCAAGAACTTTCAGCAAGTACAGAGGAAATTACTGCCACGACAGAAGACATAACAACGCGTGTAAGTAATACATCAGAATCAGCGCATGTTTCAGCACAAGCCTCAAATGAAAGTGCGCGAGCTATGGAAGAAACCGCTTCTGGTGTACAACGTATCGCAGAAGCAACGCAATTATTACATGGTAGCTCGATTGATGCATCGAAAACAGCACAAAATGGTGGAGCAATTATTCATCATGCAAAAACACAAATGGATATCATTAGTGCTTCAACAAACACTGTCAATAATTTAGTACAAAAGCTTGCTAAGCAAACGGAAGAAATTAATAATATTTCAAAAGTCATTACAGGCATTACAGATCAAACGAATTTATTGGCATTAAACGCGGCGATTGAGGCGGCTCGTGCGGGCGAACATGGGAAAGGGTTTGCAGTTGTAGCAGATGAAGTGCGTAAATTAGCAGAGCAATCGAAAACATCTGCAACTTCTATTGTTAATTTAACGCTTGAAATTAAGTCTGACACGGAAAATGTAGAGCGCGCGGTAACTGAATCGTTATTATCTGTACAAGATGGTGTTGAAATTATTACAGAGGCTGGGAATTCATTTACTTCGATTGTAGGAGCAGTTACGAAAATGTCCACACAAATCGAAGAAATCTCCGCTACTTCTGAACAACTTTCAGCAAGTGCGGAGCAAGTAAGTGCATCGATAAATGAAATTGCAATTGGCTCCAATGAATCAAGTAGTAATTTGGAAGTAATTGCTGCTGCGGTGGAGGAACAAGCAGCAACGATGCAACAGGTAAGTGCTGTAGCTGTCACATTAAGTGGAAATGCTCAAGACTTACAACAAGAAATTCAGCAATTTAAAATTTGACTTGCTTCAGCTGAAGATTTCACACTTCTATGTGAGGGAGATGAATACTATGTATGTCCTTCATTTAGAGAGGCAATCCATGGCTGAATCAAGTTACAGCCCCGGCGGATGTCACAGATTTTTCAGAGGAGTTTTTCGAGCAAGCACGAAAAAATCTGGACGCAATTACGCCGAGGCGTAATTGATTAAGAAGAAGGGATTGTCCGAAAGTAATTTCAGAACAATCCCTTCTTCTAATTTAAGATACTGAAATTTCTTTACGGAGATTGCGTGAAGTAATTTAGCTCCTCATCAAACTCAGCATAGTCAAAATAAATCATCGGGAATAAAAAGCGGTGATTTGATTTGAGCTCACGCAAAATGACATGATCACGCCCAGCTGCTTCTACAACACCTCTTACTGTACGCGTATTAGTACCAGCAACAGCATTATCAAATGAAAAATAGAAGGTGCCCGGTTTTCCTTTGTTAAGTCGTAAAATATTTTCGATATAAGACTCTTCACGTGGAAAAGCAGCGCCCGGTACAGTATTTTGCATAGGTATACCTGAAGGATTCATTTGAGGCATTGGTGATGTCCAATAATAAGTCAAATTGGTATCCGTCCTTTCGAAAATGGTGTCATACTAAGGGAGGTCCCTTGTTATCGGTTTAGTATATGCAACACGGTATGTGAAAGATACATAGCAAAGTAAAAATAGGGTGTATGCTTTGGAAAAAAATGAATAGACTAATAATAAAATTAGAAATATGTAATATCTTCGAATAAGTGGGTAAAGATTCAGGGAAATGAAAGAGATGTTGCCTCGTGTACATAAAACTCGGGGAGTGAATGTGATGAAAATCGACATTTGGATTGGAATGATTATTAGTGCGATTTTGTCGTTTGCAATCGCAGCATTTTTCGGAGAACCACTGAATTGGTATTTACTCGTATTACTAATAGTAACGGGTTTATACATTAATACCATCATCATTATTTTAAAATTAAAGGACGACCGCACTTGAATGGATGAGTTGATTTTCGAACTCATCTTTTTTAATTTATTCCCGGTATGACACCCCAGCTCAACTAGATTAGTAAGTATCTGGCTGTCGTGCCTAACGTTTATTTTGATTTACAAACGGATAATAAGTGAGAAGGGAAGGATATGAAGTTAAAGTATGAACAAAAAAGGCTATTTGAAAGGTTTCAAATAGCCCCATTTTACAATTAAATGGCTAATAATTTCTCTAATTTTTCATTGTCTAATAAGTTTCCTACTAGGAACTCACCGAACTCACCATAGCGAGCTGACACTTCATCAAAGCGCATTTCATATACGATTTTTTTGAATTGCAGCATATCATCAGAGAATAATGTTACGCCCCATTCGTGATCGTCTAAACCAACTGAACCTGTGATAATTTGCTTGATTTTACCTGCATAGCTACGGCCAATAAGTCCGTGTGCGTGCATTAACTGGCGGCGCTCATCCATTGAAAGCATATACCAGTTGTCATTGCCGTCACGTTTTTTGTCCATTGGGTAGAAGCAAACGTATTTTGATTTTGGTAATTCAGGATACAGGCGCGCACGTACATGTGGGTTTTGGTATGGATCTTCGTCTGATTTACCTGCTAGGTAGTTTGATAACTCTACGATTGACACGTAAGAATACGTTGGAATCGTGAAATCCGCGATGGCTAATTTTGCAAAGCGTGTTTCAATATCACCTAATTCTTCTGGTGTTTCACGTAATGTCATAATCATGAAATCTGCTTTTTGCCCAATAATTGAGTAGAAAGCGTTCGAGCCTGTATCTTTATTTAAGTCCTCTAAAAATGCGATGAACTCTTTCGTTGCGGCTTCGCGTTCTTCTGCAGAAACTAATTTCCAAGATGCCCAATCGATTGAGCGGAAATCATGTAGTGCATACCAGCCATCTAACGTAATTGCTGCTTCATTCATATGTAAACACTCCTTGTAATTGAAAATGATTCACAGTTAGTGTAGCACAAAACACGCTAAAAAAATCATTTACACGACTTAAAATCAATAATTTCACCAATTTGACATGACTTTAAATTGCGGTATGCTAAAGTGAGAATAATGTGAAACTAGGAGTAATTTTATGAACGAACTTTTGCAACAAACAACATGGCGTTTTGTCGATCAATCGATCAGTGCCAATAAGCGTTCGCCATTAGAGTCATTTGCGATGGACGATACATTATGCCATTTAGTTGGCCAAGAAATGACGAACCCAACAATTCGTACATGGGTGCACCATGATTCGGTAGTTTTAGGAATCCAAGATCACCGGTTACCACATATTGAACAAGGGATGGCGCAATTGCGAACAAATGGATATGAGCCGATTGTTCGTAACTCAGGCGGGTTAGCTGTTGTGTTAGATGCAGGTGTGTTAAATATTTCAATTGTGCTTGGTGAACAAACACCGCTCAGTATTAATGCTGCGTTTGATGTGATGGTCAATTTTATTCGGACGTTATTTCCGCAGGTCGCCGACAAAATCGAAGTCTATGAAATTGTTGGCTCGTATTGCCCCGGTTCCTATGATTTGAGTATAAATGGGAAAAAGTTTGCGGGTATTTCGCAGCGCCGAATGAAAAATGGCATTGCGGTGCAAATTTATTTATGTGTAGAAGGTAGTGGTAGCAAGCGCGCGGAGCTGATTCGTGAATTTTATGCTGCTGGTTTACAGGAGGAAGAAACGAAATTCCAATATCCTATGATTACACCGCATGTGATGGCTTCACTACAGGAGTTAACGGGTGAAATGGTCACCGTTCAAGAGGTCAATGAGCGTATTCGCCAGTTACTTTTTGAATGGAAGGGTATGTTTGAAGAGCAATCTTTACAAGAAAATGAGATAGAATTATATACATTTTATTTGCAGCGTGTTTTAAAGCGCAATGAATCAATGTTAACGAAATAAAAAGGACGACGTGCACTATGGGTGCACGTCGCCAACTTCTGTGATAGATGTTTGTGAAACTAAATTTCCGTTTTTCTCCATTTTAAAGGTTGGTGTTGCAAGTCCATCCTCGTCTTCGAATGCTACGAGGCGTCTTGCGCGGTTCATAATCGAAACGAATTGCTCGTAATCTTCTTTAATGGCTTTATTTTCTTTTTGCAATGCGTGTAATTGCTGTTCGAGTTGTTGCTTTTGTTCTGTTAATAATGTTGTTAGTTTACGCCATTTTAAAACATCATGTTCACTAGAATTATTGTGTTGCAAACGTACTAAATAGGCAATCACGATATCAAGTGATAGAGCAGATAATGGAATCGACATCGGTTGCTCTTCATTTGATGGGAGTAAATAGAGTGGTGTTGTGCGACGTTTAGTTGCTTGATTCATTAGGCGCATACGTTCTTTGCGCTCTTTTTTTGCCTGAGATAAATCTTCCTCGTAAATACGACGAACTACTGCATTCCAACGAAAACCACATGCCGCTGCGGTACGATTTAATAGATCACCCGCTTCTTCAAATGCGTTTAACTGAGTACTACCTTCCTTTACATGACGAATTACGGCTTCTGCTAGCAATGCGTCATTTTCTTCAATCCATGCATCTTGTCTTGATTTTGTCATAAACATCCCCCTTAAGTTGTTGTAAATCTATCATGTCCAACGCAGGAAAGATTTATTCACTGTATGGTAAATTGTTGCTAGAATTATCGTGAGCGTTGCAGCTATCAGACCTTTGACGGAAATACTAGGATATTGCTTGAATGAAGTACGCGACATAAGCTACAATAGCACATAGGTTAAACTAGATGAGAAAGAGGTGTTGACACTATGGCAAACTTATTTCACGTTTGCGATGAATGTCAGGCCGTTAATTTAAAGACGTTAATTCCCAAATTAAAAGAAATTGATCCAGATGCAACGATTGAAATTGGCTGTCATTCATATTGTGGTCCCGGCCGCAAAAAAACGTTTACTTTTGTAAATAACCGTCCAGTAGCCGCATTAACTGAAGAGGAGTTAATGGTTAAGGTGTTAGACAAGCTAAAAAAGTAACGATATAAAATCACTAGTCATGCAATATGGCTAGTGATTTTTGTATGTTAACAATTCTTTTTTACTATGAGTTTCATTATAATGAAGGAAAGAGGTTTTAACCTGATTCATCCCCTACTTCTATAAGTGGGGGATGAATCAAGTTAAGCCCCGGCGGATGTCACAGATTTTTTAGAGGAGTTTTTCAAGTGAACTTGAAAAAATCTGGACGCAATTACGCCGAGGCGCAATTGATTTTTTAAAAAGGAGGTCGGTTTTATGACTACGTATGGGCAAATGAAAATGCAGGAAGAAAAAGTATTTAAAGACCCGGTGCATCGCTATGTGCATGTGCGTGACCAAGTCATCTGGGATTTAGTGAAAACGCGAGAATTCCAACGCTTGCGTCGTATTAAGCAGCTTGGTACAACCTATCTAGTATTCCATGGTGCCGAACATAGCCGCTTTAACCATTCACTAGGAGTATATGAAATTGTGCGTCGCATTGTGGATGATGTATTTAAGGGACGTCCAGAATGGGATGAGTCTGAGCGTTTACTGGTGTTATGCGCGGCGCTACTTCACGATTTAGGGCATGGGCCATTTTCACATGCATTTGAAAATGTATTTGAAACCGACCATGAATATTTTACACGACAAATTTTATTAGGAGATACCGAAGTAAATGCGGTATTGAGCCGTGTTGCATCAGATTTTCCTGAAAAGGTCGCGCAGGTAATCGAAAAAACGTATCCGAACGAGTTAGTTGTTAGCTTAATTTCAAGCCAAATTGATGCGGATCGAATGGATTATTTGCAGCGTGACGCTTATTATACTGGCGTGAGTTACGGGCATTTTGATATGGAGCGTATTATGCGCGTGATGCGTCCCCGAAAAAATGGTGTTGTCATTAAAGACAGTGGCATGCATGCAGTAGAACATTACATCATGAGCCGCTATCAAATGTATTTACAAATCTATTTCCATCCAGTATCTCGTAGCGCGGAAGTCATTTTGAATAATATTTTGAAACGAGTAAAGGCATTGTGGCGAGAAGGCTATCAATTCAAAGTACAACCAAAGCCGTTTGAATCATTTTTTGAAAATAACGTTTCTTTAGAGGATTACATTACACTCGATGAAAGCATTATGCTTGCCTACTTCCAATTTTGGATGAATGAAGATGATGCAATCCTAAGTGATTTGAGTCGTCGTTTTGTGAATCGAAAACTTTTTCAATATACAAGTTTAAATCCGTTTGAGCATCCAGAGGTGTATTCGGAGTTACGCCGTTTATTTTCGGAGGCAGGATTTGACCCGGAATATTATTTAGTGCATGATTCCACATCGGATTTACCATATGATTTTTATCGTCCAGGAATTGAAGGAACAAAAAAGCCTATTTTCTTATTAATGCAAGATGGACAGCAATGTGAATTATCGGAGCGTAGCCAAATCGTAGAAGCCATTGCTGGGCACATTAAGGTAGATCATAAAGTGTATTACCCGGAGGAATTGTTTACTGATGAAACGGTGCCAGAATTATTACGGGATGAAATAAAGAAATTACTTTACGTTTAAGAAGCCGATAAATGAAAGTTAAATTAACATTCCAAATGAAAATACATTGAAAAGGAGGCCCTTTTCAATGTATTTTTTTTCGTAATAATTCTAACTAAATATTTGGTTAAGATGAACAATTCAGTTTTCAAATTAATTTTAGTTAGTATATCACGGGAAGGTTAAATTTGGAGTTAGTGTTAAAAAATTAATCAACAGACGTGATAAATTAGATTACTTATCGCTGTAACGTACGCCAGCTGTTGCGTAATGGCTTTTTGACATTTCTTCAATAATAATGGATACATTCTCTACTGGTGCGTTGACTGTTTTTGAAACAGCTTGTGTAACTTCTTCTACTAGCGCGCGCTTTTGTTCATCAGTGCGGCCTTCAATCATTTTAATTGTAACGATTGGCATAAAGTCGCCTCCTACGTAAAATATGGTGTATAGTAATAATAATATCGTATTTGGGGGTATTTACAATGACAAATGAAGAAAAGTCAAAACCAAAAATGGGTTTTACAATTATAAAAAATGATCCGACTGATGGACACAAGGGCTTTGGAATTGGCTCTCTTTCATTAGAAAATGTGTCGCCAGTTATTATTGATGTGGCAGAAGGAACAGCGATTGTTGATGTCGGCGCAATGCACGCCAAAAGTGATGTAGAGCGTGGGATTAAATTTACGATGAACCGTGAAGACTCAGAAGGCGGTAAAGATTACTGGCTTGTATGGGTAACAATTGACCATAAAGAATCAGGAGCTTATTTTGCTGGAGTAACGGCTTGTGAGATGGTTGTAAACCGTGAAAAACGTCGCGGGTACAAAATATTAGCAGATCACGTCAACAGAATGGATAAATCAATGAAGCGAAAAATTATTATCGAGCATATGGATGATGCATCGAAAAAAATATTAGCAGACTTCCTAAAAAACCATGATGAAGCAATGTGGCATAATAGTGATGAACAATTACACAAAAACTTGGAATGATTTCGATTGATTACTATGAGTTGAAAATAACCGGTGTGTAGTCAATTACTTTTTTAGGAAAATGAATCGATTCGGTGAACAATATGTGACATTTCGGCATAACGGAAATCCGTGGTTGAAACTGCTTCTAAAAGAAAGTAAACTGAATTTAAAGCTTGCAAAGTAGTAGGCTAGGACACGTGGAAAATGAATAGTGATGAGGGTTATGCGGCATTTGTAATTTCCCAAGCCGAATGCCCCATGGTTCTCATCCGTTCGTTGACCACAATAGAAAAGCTCTTTCGTTTTACGGACTAGAACCGGAGACGAAAGAGCTTTTTTATTTTTATTATTGGATAATAACTGTTTTAAAATTTTATATTACCAAAAACCTTTAAGGGCTTCCATTGGAGATTCTAAAAAGTCGTCCCATAAATTTGAATCAAAGAAATCAAATGACGAACAGGATTCAGTTGGAACATCTATTGCTTTTAAATAAACAACACGCTGATTTTTACATGCTTTGCTCGCTAACTTTCCGCTTTCAATATCAACGTTTACAGGCTCAACGCCATTTGGAATATTAAATGCTTCATTTGCTTTGCCGTCTAATGCCGATTCCATGAAATCAATCCATACTTGTTTTGAGGCAGCCATATCTGCTTGTACCGATAATGTTTTACCTTGGTCATAACCGTTCCATACACCGGCAGTCAAGCTTGGTGTAAAGCCAATCATCCATTGATCTGAATTAGTAGTACCTGATTTTGCCGCATACGTATGTGTCATACGAGAACGTAATGAAAGTCCTGTTGCAGGTGAGTAATCACTGAAAATAGGATCAAAAATGCCTGTCATCATATGTGTTAGGACAGAAGCATCTTCTTTAGTAATAACTTGTTTTTTTTCAGGCGCCTCATATTTATAAACAACATTCCCTTTTGCATCGGTAATCGAAAGAACGGTTGTTGCTTGGCGATTTTCACCACCAGCGGCAATAATGTTATAGGCATTTGTTAAGTCGTAAAGCGAATTTTCCTTAGTTCCAAGTGCAACCGCTGGATTATCCTTGTCTGAATAAGCTAAGCCAAAACGTTTTTGCATATCGCGGAATGAACGATAGCCAATATCCTCTAGCGTTTTTACAGCATAGACATTATCTGAAATCGCTAGTGCTTGAGCCATTGATAATTCGTGCTCGGCATATTTTTTATTAACGTTTTGCGGTGTGTAGGTAGCACGTCCATTATCATACGTAAAAGTCGTTTGACTCACATCTAAAAATGTCATCGGATTATAGCCTTTTTCAAGAGCTGCAGCATACAAAATCGGTTTGATTGCCGAACCAGGCTGACGGTTGCCAAGTGCTACGCGGTTAAACGAGCTTGAACTATAATCACGTCCGCCGACAAGGGCTGTTACGAATCCAGTGTCGGCATCCATACTAACAAAGCCAACTTGTAGCTCATTGTTTGGCATATTTTTTTCGATTGATTTTTCGGCAGCGCGTTGGTGTGCTTGGTTTAATGTCGTTTGAATGGTCCAGCCACCTTCACTAATATTTAAGTTTTTAGCTGCTAATATATCACTTGCCTCTTCCCATACGACATCTAAAAAGTATGGTGCAATCGATTTTGTTGCAATCCATTCCTCGCTTTTCAATACAACTTGTTCTTCCAATGCATGCGATTGTTCCTCGGAAGTGATTTTTCCTTGCTCACCCATTAAATGTAAAATGGTATGCTGACGATTTGTCGCTTTCTCTAGATTATTAAGCGGCGAATAATACGTAGGACCCTTCGGAACACCTGCTAGCATAGACGCTTCAGATAAAGTTAAGTCTTTTGCGGATTTGCCGAAAAAGTAACGGCTTGCTGCTTCAGCCCCATACATGCCATGCCCGTAATAGACTGTATTTAAGTAACCCTCTAAAATTTCTTCTTTTGAATAAAATAGCTCTAAACGATAGGCATAAAGCGCTTCGTTAATTTTTCGATTCCATGTTTTTTCATGTGATAAATATAGGTTACGCGCGTATTGCTGTGTCAATGTACTAGCCCCCTGAGCTTTGCCACCAGCTTTAATATCTGCTAAAACAGCACCAGCAATTCGTGAATAGTCGAAGCCACTATGAAGGAAAAAGTCTTTATCTTCTACAGCGATTGTGGCATCTATTAAATAAGGAGAAATATCCTTATATTCTGTCCAGTAACGACGCTCTTCGGTGAAATAATCCCCGATTTGATTGTTGTCACTATCTAAAAAGATCGATGCTTTTGGCACCGTAAGCGGTGGAGCTCCAGCAACTTGTGCATATATTCGTAATGAAAGAAAGGTGACAGCGGCAAAGCATATAAAGGCGATGGCAACAAGACCGATTCGTTTGCCAAATCTTCTACGGGTTCTTTGTTTTTGATATTGCTGTCTTTTCAACTCTTTCCACCTCATTTGTTCTTAAATTTAGTGCATCAATCAAATTTCAATGAATTATAAAAAAACACATAAATTCTATTGCACTTTTAGTGAAAACAACTATACTTTTTCGTAGCACTCTACAAAAAGTGTCGAATGATGTCGGTTGCACTTAATTATACGAAAATAGCGAACGAAAGTTTCATATGATAAATTTAGTATGAGCAAATACAAGGAAACATATGCAAACTTTATAAATATAAAAAATGTAAACGACAGCTTCAATTTAGAGAAGGTTTGGTGAGTATACATGAGATTTGACGAAACTTATGCTGGAAATATGTTTATTAAAAGCAATCAAAATTACGAAGAATGTAAGGCTGTTCTATACGGAATGCCGATGGACTGGACAGTTAGCTATCGTCCAGGTCAACGTTTTGGCCCAGCGCGCATTCGTGAAGTATCGATTGGATTAGAAGAATATAGCTTCTATTTAAATCGTGAATTAGCAGATGTACCATTTTTCGATGCGGGTGATATTCCTTTACCATTCGGAAATGCAGAAAAATCATTAGCAGAAATTAAAACGTTTGTCCGAAAAGTATTAGCAGATGACAAAGTGCCAGTTGGTATGGGTGGCGAGCATTTAGTATCGTTACCGGTAATGGAAGCCGTTTACGAAAAGTATCCAGACTTAGCGATCATCCATTTTGATGCGCATACGGATTTACGTACGGATTACGAGGGTGAAGAGTATTCACACGCGACACCAATTCGTAAAATTGCCGATACAATTGGACCGAACAATGTGTATTCATTCGGGATTCGTTCAGGATTAAAAGAAGAGTTACAATGGGCAAAGGAAAATGGTATGCATATTTCATTGTTTGAAGTGTTCGAGCCATTAAAAGAAGTGCTACCTACATTAAAGGGTCGTCCTGTTTACGTAACGATTGATATCGACGTATTAGACCCAGCACACGCACCAGGTACAGGTACTGTGGATGCGGGAGGAATTACACCGAAAGAGCTTTTAGCGTCCATTCATGAAATTGCACGCGCTGAAGTAAATGTCGTAGGGTTTGACTTAGTAGAAATCGCACCCGTATATGACCACTCGGATATTACTGTAAACACAGCAGCAAAATTAATTCGAGAAATGATTTTAGGCTGGGTGAAATAATAAAACGCATGACGATTATTACTATTCGTCATGCGTTTTATTTTGCCTATTTTTTAATTGATTATCGTGACAAATCCAAGTCGTAGTTTGATTTTTAGCAAATCTTAAGGCACGATAGGTAGCGTTTAATAACTGAGGTAATTGTACATAATTGCTTGAAGAGCAAATGCCAATAGCCGATGTGATTTGAAGCGTTAAATCTTGCTTAAAAGCACTATTTTTTATGGCCTCATTGATCTGATACGCCTGCATAATTGCTTCTGCGGGCGTAGTGTTTAGTAACGCGATATAAAATTCGTCACTATCGATTCGCCCGATAAAACTTTCTTCTGGTAACTGACGTTGAATGATGTTCGCTATTTTGGCAAAAAACTCATCACCTAATTCATAGCCATATTGATGGTTAACGGTACTAAATTTTCGCAAATCCAAATGAAGCAATTCGAATGGAATTTTTGTTTGCATGAGGCATTTTAGTTTTTGCTCTGTCGCCACATGATTTGGAAGCTGTGTTAATAAATCCATTTGCTTCAGTACATATATTTGCTTGATTTGTTTATTACGATGATCAAGCTGCAATAAAATTACACGCAGTAAATAAAAGATAATTGAAGTAAAAATTAAAAGCAACATTAGGTAGTGGATAATTTCTAACGAAAAACGCCAATAGATGAGCAATAGTAAAATATGTTCAAATGTAACGGCTAGAAAATAATATGTAATGTTACGATACGTTATGGGATATTTTCGGGCAGCGTAATACAGCGCGATTGTTATGATAAACAAGTTCAACATCATAATAAACGAGATTGTAGATGTAAAGCATAGGTCATAGCGGCTAATCAAAATGATCATACCTGAAATAAGCATCGAAACCGGTCCCCCGAGTAATCCACTAAAAAGAACAAGAATATTGTAATTGTGAATTAAAATACCATCTACAAAAGGTGCAGTAATTATTGTTAAAGTAAACGCAGCAACACCAAATAAAAGACCGATCAGCATCGAATTATATTTTTTAATAAACGGCACATCTTCGGATAGAATAAATGACCAATGGATTATGGTAGTAAAGCAAAATAAAATTGAAAAATAAATAATAAATTCTAGAAACATATCATTTCCTCATAATATATAGTAATACCTACTATATTAAGTTACTCACATAAAAATAGGAAGAACTTGATTTTCCTTTGCATGATGTTGTGCAAGTATGTGCAAAGATTATGTTTCCGTCTTGCTTAAAGCGAGCAATCTATCCTATAATAAAAAGGTTATAGAAATACATGCATAGGAGCTGACTGCTGTGGCGAACGAGAATGGGAAAACAGTCAAAATTAAGCTAGTTTCCTCGATCATTCCAACCGAGGGCGAGCTTGAACAATACGAAATGTGGCTAGAGGGTAGCTGTATTGAGAAGGGCGAAAGTCATTATTTGCGCTATGAGGAAGTTCAGGAAGAATTACCAATACAAACAACGATTAAATTAAACGACAAACGTGGATTTATTAATCGAAGTGGTGGTGTCAATATGCGCTTACCATTAAATCCTGGCATGCGTGAAAATGGCCATTATGAAAGTCCATTTGGCTCTTTACCAATCGTTACCGATACACATCAATTAGCGATTGACGTACAAAAAAATGAAAAAGTATCAGGGCGCTTTAATACGCAATATGATCTTATTATAGGCGGCAATTCAGTTGGCCGTTACACATTAGATATTCAATTTACGGAGGTACAGTAATGAACGCAGTAGAACAATTACAGCAATCCATTAAAGCCGCATTAGCTGCAGCAATCGAAAAAGCGGGCTTAGTAGAAGCTGGCACAGAAGTGAACATTCACTTAGAAACACCAAAAGACAAAGCGAACGGCGACTACGCAACAAACGTAGCAATGCAGTTAACAAAGTTAGCGAAAAAGCCACCTCGTGCGATCGCTGAAGCCATTTTAGAAAACTTAGAAACAGCTGGCACAGATATCGAGAAAATCGACATCGCAGGCCCAGGTTTCATGAACATTACAGTGCGCAAAGACTTTTTAGCAGGCGTTGTCAAAGCTGCATATGAGCAAGGCGAAAACTACGGTCGCTCAACAGCTGGTAACGGTGAAAAGGTACAAGTAGAGTTCGTATCAGCGAACCCAACTGGTGACTTACACTTAGGTCACGCGCGCGGTGCATCTGTAGGGGATTCGTTATGTAACGTAATGGATTTCGCAGGCTACGACGTTTCTCGCGAGTACTACATTAACGATGCAGGTAACCAAATTAACAACTTAGCGTACTCACTAGAAGCACGTTACAAGCAAGCTTTAGGTATGGACGCACAAATGCCAGAAGACGGCTACCACGGTCCAGACATTATCGGAATCGCAGGCAAATTAGCTGAAGAATTCGGTGCAGCAATTTTAGAAAAAACAGACGAAGAGCGCTTTAAATTCTTCCGTGAGCATGGCTTAAAATTAGAGCTAGCAAAATTACAAAACGATCTTAAAAACTTCCGCGTAGAATTTGATGTTTGGTATTCAGAAACTTCTTTATATGAAAACGGCAAAATCAACGTAGCATTAGATAAATTAAAAGCAAACGGTCACGTATTTGATGAAGAGGGTGCGACTTGGTTCCGCTCAACAACATTTGGTGACGACAAAGATCGTGTATTAATTAAAAACGACGGTTCATTCACATACTTAACACCGGATATTGCGTACCACGAAGATAAATTACAACGTGGTTTCAATAAATTAGTGAACATTTGGGGCGCTGACCACCATGGGTATATCCCACGTATGAAAGCTGCAATTGAAGCATTAGGCTATGACCGCGGCACATTAGAAGTGGATATTATCCAAATGGTTCAACTATATAAAAACGGCGAAAAATTCAAAATGTCGAAACGTACTGGTAACGCAGTAACAATGCGTGAACTAGTTGAAGAAGTAGGCTTAGATGCAGTACGTTACTTCTTTGTAAAAACAGCAGGCGACTCACATATGGACTTCGATTTAGATTTAGCGGTTTCTCAATCAAACGAAAACCCAGTGTATTATGCACAATATGCACACGCACGTATTTCTTCCATTTTACGTTCGGCGGCAGAGCAAAGTTACGCGCCTTCTATAGAAAACTTAGAGCTACTAACTGCTGAAAAAGAGGAAGATGTATTGAAGAAAGTAGGCGCATTCCCACAAATCGTGGCTGATGCAGCGAAACACCGCACTCCGCACCGTATCGCTAACTACATTCAAGAACTAGCGGCAGCATTCCACAGTTTCTACAATGCAGAAAAAGTATTAAACCAAGACAACAAAGCGTTAACTGAAGCGCGTCTTGCTTTAATTACAGCGGTAAAAACAACTCTTGCAAATGCACTGAAATTAATCGGTGTATCTGCTCCTGAAAAAATGTAATGATTAACTCAAATCCCTGTACTATTTGCTTTACGCAAATAGCGCGGGGATTTTTTTTGGTTAAGATAGTATACATTTTTCAAAGAAATCCACAAAAAATGCAAAAACATTTCACCCTATTTGGAGTGAAATGTTTTTTTCTTATGTTAAAGCGAGAGACAATCCGTTCATTCCATTATCAAAAATCTTCAAAATTTAAAAGTTAATAATACCTATAAAAAAACTTGGAAATAACTATTGACTTCCGAAAATTCAGAAAGTATCATTAAGACTAATAATAAAACTGAGTAATGAACTTGGAATTAGGTGGTGCATTATGAGTAAGCAATTATTTATAAAATCAGATAACCAACGCGAATGGTTAACAAAACTGGAGTCACTGGAACAAAGCTTTAAACAACAGGCACAACAAATCGATGAAGCTGCAGTTTTTCCATTTGACAATTTTAAAAAGCTACGTGAAGTTGGCTATACAAAAATTACATTACCGAAAGAATTTGGCGGAGAAGGCTTTTCGCTTTACGATACAATTCTGTTACATGAAACATTATCAAGTTATTGTGGAAGCACTGGTTTAGCAGCTTCTTGGACGATTCAAAATGTCGGTGAAATTTTTGAAAATCGTTATTGGGATGAAAACAAACTAAAATGGTTTGGCGAGCAAGTTAAAAATGGAGCAACAATAAACCGTGCTGTAAGTGAATTTGCAATGGGCAGTCCAGTTCGTGGCGGAAAACCAGCAACATCTGCAAAGCGTAAAGGCGATGGATATGTATTAAATGGTCGAAAAAATTATACGAGCGGTGCGCCTGATTTAGATTATTTCTTAGTTTCAGCTTGGGTAGAAGATGATAATCATTTGGGCTTTTTCTTAGTACCTAAAACAGCTGAAGGCGTATCAGTGGAAAATACCTGGGATGTTGCATCAATGCGAGGCACAGGTAGCGATGATCTCGTACTTCAAAATGTAGTGATGGAGCAATCTTCGTTAGTTGAAATTCCGAGTTATTCTACAGGTTTTAAGCTAAATGGCTGGTTATTATTAATTCCAGCAACGTATTTAGGTATTGCTCAGGCAGCGCGCGATTATGCCGTAAAGTTTGCTACAGAGCATTCACCGAACAGCATTCAAGGAACAATCGCCGAGCTTCCGAATGTGCAAACACTAATTGGCGAAATGGATATAGCGTTAACCAAAGCCCGCTTTACGCTTTATGGTGTAGCGGGGTTATATAAGGACCCGGCAAAAAAATTAGCCATTATTAATGAAGTAAATATCGCGAAGCATGTGGTGACAAATACTGCAATTGAAGTTGTTGACAAGGCTATGCGCTTAGTCGGTGCAAAAAGCCTACAGCGTTCCAATCCATTACAGCGTTATTATCGCGATGTACGTGCAGGTCTTCATAATCCGCCAATGGACGACATTACCATTAAGCGCTTAGCGGAAACAGCCATTCAAAATCAATTAAAACAGAAAGAGGTAACTGTATGAAATTCAAGCAAATTGTGAAATTAGCAACAATTAGTATTGCTGCTTCAGCATTATTAGCTGCATGCGGTAATAATTCAGAATCGGGTTCAGCTTCATCATCAACAGAAAGTAAAGATGGCGTAACAGTTGTCAAAGTCGCTTATGACCAAGCAAGTAAACCAATGACGTATTTAGACGAAAACGGTAATCCAACAGGCTATGATGTCGAAGTAATGAAGCTAGTGGATGAAGCATTACCAGAATACGAATTTGAATATGTTGGTACAACAAGTGATGATTTATTAATCGGCGTGGAGCAGGGCAAATATCACGCAGGTGTCAAAAATGCTTTCTGGACAGAAGAACGCACACAAAAATATATTTTCCCGAAAGAATTTTTAGGGTTAAGTAGTGCTGGCTTAGTGTTGAAAAAAGAAAATGAACATATAAAAAATTTAAGTGATTTCGCTTCAGCAGGCTATACGCTAGCACCAATCGCGGCGAATAACGCACAGTATACTATAATTGCAGAATACAACGAAGCAAACCCAGACAATCCAGTAAAATTACAAGCGGGTGAAGAATTTACAGTGGATGTTGTGCAATGGGTAAATGAAGGTCGTGTAGATGGTGGCGTTCAAATCGAAGGTGCATTCACAGGTCAAGTATTAACAGAGGGTGGTCCATACTACAACTTAAAAGATGAAGTCGTTTATAACGAATTTGCCGTTATTAAAACATGGCCTCTATTCAACAAAAAACAGCAAGAATTTGCAGATGCCTATGACAAAGCAATTGCAGAAATTAAAAAGACGGACGCTTTAAAAGAATTAAGTAAAGAATTTTATGGCAAAGACTTATTCGAAGTATTAGATTCAGTAAAACGCTAAACTGCAAGGGGTCTGCCCGAGAAGTAATTCTGGGGTAGACCCTTTGCGCCGAGGATGGAGGCCGGCACGATGCTGGTCATGAATGCGTTGTCACACGATGTGACGATTTTAGCATTCGTTCCTACTTCTGACCACCGCAGAAGCACCGCCTCAAGCGGATAATTAATACATGAGGAAGCATCTGTCTAAAAAGTTTTGACTTTTTAGACAGCCTCTTTTTTATCACAAACATACGAAGGTGGGGAGCACATGGAAAAGTATTTTGATGTGTCATACATTTGGTCGGCATTGCCGAATTTATTACCGTACTTATGGATTACATTATATATCGCAGCCCTTTCAGTAATATGCGGAACATTATTTGGCTTAATGCTTGCAGCGGCGAAGTTAAGTAATCATAAATGGCTACGTAGGCTCGCGAATGGCTATACGACGATTATTCGTTGTACGCCATCCATCGTTTTATTATTTCTAGTGTATTACGGAATCCCATCGTTTTCAGAAGGGCTATTCGGCATTTACTTGCAAAATGTTCCGACTGGTGTATTTGTTGTTGTGACGTTTAGCTTACAGTTTGCAGCGATGATGTCAGAAGTCATTCGTTCATCGTATTTAGCAATTGATCGAGGACAATTTGAAGCGGCAGTAAGTGTTGGTTTAACGCCTCTTCAAGCATATCGTCGCATTATTTTCCCGCAAGCTTTGGTCGTTGCATTTCCTAATTTTGGGAATGGCTTAATTTCGGTACTTCAGGAAGGTGCACTTGCTTATACAATTGGTTTTATTGATATTGTGGGCAAGGCAAATTTAATTATTGCGAATAACTATGGTACACATACACTAGAAATCTATATCGCTTTAGCGGTGATATATTGGGTGTTATCGATCTCAATTGAAAAGATCTTCGCACTCTTAGAAAAAGCGTTTAGTAAAGGAAAACAACCAATTAAAGCGACGTAGGAGGTACGCATATGGACATTATGAACTGGCAATTTTTATTTGATACTTTTTTTGTTGCGTTAAGCGGCGTGCCGGTAGCGTTACTCGTAACGGTTGTTTCACTTTTTATTGCGGTTCCACTCGGTTTTTTGTTAGCACTAGCACGTGTATATGAAGTGCCAGTCATTAATTTCTTCGCGAAAATATATATATCATTTGTGCGTGGGACACCAGTAATTATTCAAATTTTCGTGCTGTATGCAACGATTCCACTTTTACTGAAGGGTCTATTTGAGAAATATAATATTGATTATCCGATTTATGAAGTGAATCCACTTTGGTATGCGTTTATTATTTTCTCGTTCAATACAGCAGCTATTTTAATAGAAGTATTTCGTTCGGCATTACAAACGGTTCCAAAAGGGCAGCTTGAGGCGGCACAATCGGTTGGCTTAACGGCTACACAAGCATATCGCCGTATTATTATTCCGCAGGCACTTGTTGCAGCAATGCCGAATCTTTGTACAGCGACGATAAATTTAATAAAAGCTACGTCGCTCGGTTATGCGATTTCATTGCAAGAAATTACGTTAAAGGCAAAGGTAGAGGCAAATTTGGGTTACAACTATTTAGAGGCTTATATTGATATTTTCATAGTCTATTTAATTGTTTGTATGACGGTCGAATATTTATTTAAATGGTCTGAAAAACGATTAAGCCGTTACAAAGTGGCCACGGTATAAGGAGGGAAAGCGATGCTAGAAATTAAAAATGTGCATAAAACATTTGGTGATAATGAAATATTAAAAGGTGTTAATTTAACAATTGATAAGGGGGACGTTGTCGTTATTTTAGGTCCGAGTGGTTCAGGGAAAACGACATTGTTACGCTGTATTAACTTTTTAGAACGTGCCGATGAAGGAAGCGCAAATTTTGATGAAATCGAAGTGGATTTACATAAAGCTTCGAAAAAGGAAATTTTAGAAATCCGCAAAAAAACCGCATTTGTATTCCAAAACTATAATTTATTTAACAATAAAACGGCGCTTGAAAACGTGGCAGAAGGGCTAATTGTTGGTCGTGGTATGAAAAAAGATGCTGCTTATGATATTTCAAAAAAAGCACTCGCTAAAGTAGGGCTATCGGCAAAATATGATGCCTATCCAAGTCAATTATCGGGTGGGCAGCAGCAACGTGTTGGTATTGCACGAGCGGTTGCGTTAAATCCAGATATTATTTTATTTGATGAACCAACATCGGCACTAGATCCTGAGCTAGTAGGAGAGGTACTTAGTGTCATGAAGGATATCGCCAAAGAAGGAACAACAATGCTTGTAGTAACGCATGAAATGTCCTTTGCGAAAGATGTAGCAAATCGCGTCATTTTCATGGATGGCGGCAATGTTATTGAAGAAGGCTCACCACATGAAATTTTTGTCCAGCCAAAAGAGGAACGTACGAAGCAATTTTTACGCCGTGTCCTTCCAGATGATTACACGTACCATATTTAGTTGTTGATGAATTATCTGAAAATTTATATGGGGTTGCATACAAAAGTGATTTTTTCCGCTATAATGAAATGTAAGAATTTCATAAGGATTGTAAAGGTTCTTATTTTTAACAAGTAAGAAGTAAAAGGGAAATCGGTTGAAATCCGATGCGGTCCCGCCACTGTAAATGCGAGTTTAGAGCACGTTGCCACTGTTCACACGGGAAGGCGCTCACAAACGCTATAGCATAAGCCAGGAGACCTGCCTTTATAATGCCCAAAGTAAACCTACGAGGATAGGATGTGGCGGATAAGTTCTCTTTTTACGTTGAATTTTATTTGCAAACACAAGGCTTCCTTCTCATAAGAGTGGGAGGCTTTTCTTTATGTCAAATAACGAGCGCTAAAGAGCTTATGAATCAACGAGCACATCATAATGTGTTTTTCTAAATCTAAGGAGGCAGTTTTACAATGAAAAAATGGCAAGTACTTTCTTCAGTTGCATTATTATCATTATCATTAGCAGCATGCGGCGAGAAAGAAACAGACAAACAGTCAATAAATGATAGCGCGGAAGTTACTGAAACAGCACAATTTCCAATCACACAAATGGATGCACTAGGCAAAGAGATTACAATCGAAAAAGCACCAGAACGTATTATTTCATTAGTTCCATCAAATACCGAAATATTATTTGGTCTAGGTTTAAATGATCAAATTATTGGTGTTTCTGACAATGACACATACCCAGAAGAAGCGTTAACAAAAGAAAAAGTTGGCGGTACGGAATTTAACTTAGAGCAAATCATTGCTTTAGAACCAGATTTAGTATTAGCACACGAATCAGGTATGTATAGTTTTAACGAGGAAGCGATTGCACAGCTAGAAGCAGTTGGGATTCCCGTATTTGTTGTGAAAGATGCAAAAACATTTGAAGAAACTTACTCGACGATTGAACAAATTGGTCGTATTACAAATAAAGTACAAGAAGCAAAAGATATTATTGCTTCAATGAAAGAAGGCATTGAAGAAATCGAAGTGAAGGTGGCCGACTTAGAAGAGAAGTCTGTGTTCATCGTTGTAGGGACAGACCCAAATCTTTATGCGGTAGGACAGGATACATTTATTAATGAAATGTTAGAAGTACTAAATGTTGAAAATGCTGTACCAGAACTAGGTTGGCCAATGTATAGTGCTGAGCAATTTGTCAGCAGTAATCCAGATACCATCTTGGTGACTTATGAAAATGATATCGAGGAAATTACAACAAATGATGCTTATGCAGAGATGACTGCGGTGAAAAATGGCGAGGTAAAATTAGTTGATGCCGATACAACAAGTCGCCAAGGTCCACGTTTAGTTGAGGGCATTGAATCAATAGCAGAAGCAATTTACCCAGAGGTATTTAATGAGAAGTAAATATTCAATCGCCTATTTTTCATCGATTGGATTGCTATTAGGGAGTATGTGGATCGGTATTTCATTTGGTTCGGTCGATATTCCGCTATCCACTCTGTGGGATAAAACGACAGACCCGGTTGCGTACAGCATACTATGGAAAATCCGAATGCCACGTGTTATTTTAGCAGCACTTATTGGGGCATCACTTGCAATTGCAGGTGCTGCTTTCCAAGGATTACTTAAAAATCCGTTAGCTGATCCTTATACACTTGGTGTTTCTTCAGGTGCTTCAGTTGGTGCAGTAATGACAATTTTTTTAGGCATATCCCTACCTGTGCTAGGCGCGTTTACGCTACCGATTTTTAGTATGCTAGGCGCGGCTATTACAATGGTTATCGTGCTCCTATTTGCCCGTTTAGTAGACCGTACTATGAAAATGGAAACACTTATTTTAACAGGGATTATTTTTAGTTCTTTTTTAGGTGCTTGTATTTCATTAATGGTGGCATTAACAGGTGAGCAGCTTCGTGAAATTATTGGCTGGTTGCTTGGCAGTGTGTCAATGCGTGGTTGGCCGTATGTGAGAATGGTTGTTCCGTTTATGATAATTGGCGTGTTGATTATTTGGCTGAATCGTCGTGAGTTAAATGCGATGATTTATGGGGAGGAGCGCGCACAATATTTAGGGGTCAATGTTAAGCGTAGTAAATACATGATTTTGGCAGGTGGCTCGATTTTGACGGGTGCTGCGGTTGCAGCATCAGGAACGATTGGTTTTGTTGGGTTAGTTGTCCCGCATATGATTCGTATTTTAATCGGTGCTGATCATCGCCATTTGCTCAGCCTGTCGTTTTTAAATGGCGCGAGTTTACTTGTAATTTGTGATTTAGTGTCGCGTACGATTATCGCGCCTGTCGAATTGCCGATTGGTGTCATCACGTCATTTATAGGTGCCCCAGTATTTGCGTATATTTTCTTCAAGCAACGTAGAAAGGGTGTCGCATAATGTTAAAGGTAAATGACTTAAGCGGTGGCTATAGTGGCAAGAGCATTGTGAAAAACGTGACGTTTCACGTGAAAAAAGGTCGAATTTTAGGGATACTTGGTCCGAATGGTAGTGGGAAATCGACATTGTTAAAAATGATTAGTGGCATTATTAGTCCAACTTCTGGTGAAGTATTGATTGAAAACCAACCGATTAAAAGCTATGACGTTAAGCAATTGGCAAAAAAAATGGCGGTACTACCACAGTTAAACGCGAGTACATTTTCAAATCTTGTATATGATGCGGTTTCATTAGGTCGTTACCCGCATCAAACTGGTTTTTTTTCAAGTTGGTCGGATGAGGATGAATACATAGTACTGCAGGCTATGGAAAGCACCGGTGTTACAGGTTACAAAGATCATTATTTGGAATTTTTGTCTGGCGGTGAACAGCAGCGAGTGTTTATTGCGCAGGCACTTGCACAAAATTCCGAGCTACTACTGCTTGATGAACCGACGAACCATTTAGATATCGCGCATCAAAAACAAATATTAGATATGATTCGTTTACAAGTTGAACAGCATGGATTAACGGTTGTGTCGATTTTCCATGATATCAATTTAGCTTCGTTATATTGTGATGAATTATTACTTTTAGAAGGCGGCGAAGTGCGAGCATTTGGTTTACCACATGAAGTTATTCTGGAAGAGCAAATTGCGGATGTGTATAAAGCTCGTATCGCAACGTACCCACATCCCGAAGTACCAAAGCCACAAATTACAATGCTACCTACAAATGAATTACAGCGTAAAGAAGTACAAATTCAAGTATCTGATTTTTCGATTACAAAAGAGTACATTCAATTAAAAGTCAGTTCGCCACTAAAGGTAATTTCGTCTGCAGTCCTTAATGCAGGAATTGGTTGGTATGATACGTTTTTAAATCGCACCGTTGCACCAAATTATGATATTTATCATGTAAAAGATGAGACGGTTAACTTTTTAGTAGCAAATCATTTTGCACCAACGAGTACAGTTGTTATGCTGACGGCTGTTGAAACAAAATGTGTTGAAATTCAGTCATTTACACAGCGGGAATTAGAAATTATCATTATGGTAACAGCTGGTGTTGGTAATAGTGTAGATGTAACGAAAACGTATTTACGTGAAGAGAAGCCGCATGCTGGAACAATTAATACATGGGTATTTATAAACGGCAAATTGACAGATGAAGCGTTTATTCAAGCGATGATTACCGCGACAGAAGCAAAAACAAAAGCGCTCGCAGATCAGCAAATTAAAGATTCTGTTACTGGAACGATTGCAACGAGTACCGCAACAGATAGTTTACTCATTGCGGCAACACAGCACGGTCAAGAGATTCAATACGCAGGGCCCATCACAGAAGTCGGTAAATTAATTGGGCGCGGTGTTTTCGAAACAACGGTAGCGGCGATAAAAAAATATAAGGAATTACAAAATTCGTGAAAGAAGGAAAGGTGAAGGCTATGAAATTATATACAAAGCAAGGTGACACGGGGAAAACTAGTATTATCGGAGGCCGTGTTGACAAAGACCATTTACGTGTCGAGGCATATGGCACGATTGATGAATTAAATTCATTTATCGGAAAAGCAATTTCAGAGTTAGGTCCAGACAAGTTTAAAGATGTCATTAAAGATTTAACAGCCATTCAGCACGAGCTATTCGACGGTGGAGGCGACTTAGCAAATGTCATGAAAGAGCGCCATTACAAGCTGACAGAACAACCTATTACTATTTTAGAAGAGCGAATTGATGTACTTTCAGATGAGGCGCCACCATTAAAACGTTTTATTTTGCCAGGTGGTGCACCAGCAGCAGCAACGCTTCATATCGCCCGTACTATAGCACGTCGAGCTGAACGTCAAACGGTGTCATTAACGAAGGAAATTAAAGATGTTTCACCGGTTGTACAAAAATATTTAAACCGTTTATCGGATTATTTATTTGCAGCTGCACGAGTTGTTAATCACCGCTTAGGGATTCAGGACGTCGAATATATTCGTAGTGCCGACGTATTTAAATAACACAAAAATGCTAGCTTAAACAATGAAAATTGTCGAGCTAGCATTTTTTATGGATTCATTTAATTTTCAGAATTAATAACAAATTTTGTTGACTGAATGCTCATTCATAATTACAATAGATTTATAGATTAATATGGAAAAATAGCTTATTAGTTGGGGGAAAGTAACTAATCAGTTTAGCATTCAGGTTTCTAGGGGGAAAAGTATGAATACATTTTTAATTATTAACTGGATTGCATTCATCGTTGTGTTGGCATATGCGCTTGGTTTATTCGCATATTTGTTAAAAACACGATACGCCTATGTTCAATTAGGTCGTAGAGAAGAATTCAATATTAAAATGTCGCAGCGTATTAATGACATCGTCGAAAAAGTATTTGGTCAATCGAAATTATTGAAAGATAAAAAGATGGGTCTTGTACACGTACTATTTTTCTATGGATTCCTAATGGTACAGCTTGGTGCGATTGATTTAATTTGGAAGGGGTTAGCGCCAGGTTCACACATTCCATTAGGCGGCTTATATCCTATGTTTACATTTACGCAGGAAATTGTTGTTTTAACAATTTTAATTGCGGTAGCTGTCGCATTTTACCGTCGTTATTTAGAAAAATTAGTTCGTTTGAAACAAGGGTTTAAAAACGGTTTAGTATATTTATTCTTATCGGTGTTAATGTTTGCGACATTGTTCGGGAATGGCTTTTATTTAATTTGGCAAGACCATGGCTTATCAGGTTCTGAGCCAGTTGCTTCGGCCATAGCATGGGTATTCCAGTGGATGAGTCCAACAATTGCAGCAGTAGGTTTCTTCATCATGTGGTGGGCGCACTTACTAGCATTACTGTCATTCCTTGTATACCTTCCACAAGGCAAGCACTTCCACTTAATTACGTCGATTTTAAATGTTTACTTCAACCGTCAAGATAGAATCGGAACATTACGCCCGATTGACTTCGCGGCATTAGAGGAAGCAGAAGATGAAGAAAGTATGCCACCACTTGGCGTAGGGAAAGTTCAAGATTTCACGCAAAAGCAAATGTTGGATTTATATTCTTGCGTAGAATGTGGTCGTTGTACAAATATGTGTCCAGCTACAGGGACAGGGAAAATGCTGTCACCAATGGACTTAATCGTTAAATTACGCGATCATTTAACATTCACTGGTGCGGTGGAAACAAAGCAAAAGCCTTGGGTACCGTTCCAATTCTTTAACAACACACAGGGGAATCAGTTAGCAATGGCTGCTGGAGCTGAAGGTGCGGTTATTGAAAACATCTATAGCCCATCATTAATTGGTGATGTGATTACAGAAGAAGAAATTTGGGCTTGTACAACATGCCGTAACTGTGAAGATCAATGTCCAGTAATGAATGAGCATGTCGATAAAATTATCGATTTACGTCGTTATTTAACGATGACAGAAGGGAAAGTAAACCCAGATGCACAGCGCGCAATGACAAATATCGAGCGTCAAGGCAATCCTTGGGGTTTAAACCGTAAAGAAAAAGAAAATTGGCGTGAGCTTGATGAAACCGTTACTATTCCTACAGTAAAAGAACTAAAAAAGTCAGGCGAAGAAATGGAATATTTATTCTGGGTTGGTTCAATGGGTTCATTCGACAACCGTTCACAAAAAATTGCGTTGGCATTTGCACGTTTAATGAACCAAGCAGGTGTGAAGTTTGCGATTTTAGGTAACAAGGAAAAGAACTCGGGAGATACACCACGCCGCTTAGGGAATGAATTCTTATTCCAAGAAATTGCTGGGGAAAATATTGCAGAGTTCGAGAAAAATAATGTCACAAAAATCGTAACAATTGATCCGCATGCATACAATATTTTTAAAAATGAATACCAGGATTTCGGCTGGAAAGGTGAAGTCCTGCACCATACGGAATTACTATACGATTTAGTGCAAGCTGGTCGTTTAACAATGAATCACCGTGTTGACGAAACAATTGTGTTCCATGATTCATGTTACTTAGGTCGTTACAACGATGTTTATGATCCGCCTCGTGAAATTTTAAAAGGTATTCCAGGTGTGAAGCTTGTTGAAATGGCACGTAACCGTGAAGAAGGAATGTGCTGTGGCGCAGGTGGTGGTTTAATGTGGATGGAAGAACATGTGGGTAACCGTATTAATGTTGCACGTACTGAGCAAGCAATCGCGACACAAGCTTCGGTTATTTCTTCAGGCTGTCCGTACTGCTTAACGATGCTTTCAGATGGTACGAAGGCGAAGGAAGTAGAGGATACAGTAGGCACGTACGATATTGCAGAGCTATTAGAGCGCGCGGTATTCGGTACACCACAAGCAGCACCAGTGGATAAAGTTGAAGAAGTAGAAGTTGCATCGACTATAGAAACGGTAGAACAACCAGAAGTGTCTATTAAGGAAACTGCAACAGATCAACTAAGTGAGTTGGAAGTGGTTTCAGAAGAAGTAGCTACTGTAGAAGAATGCCAACAAGCTGGTGAAACAGAAAACGTATCGTTAAACGAAGAAAATAAGAATTAGTGAGCACAAATTATTAATTTCAGTATATTCTAATAATATTGTTGCGAAATAATTAAGGATTTAATACAATGAAATTAATTAAAAAATGAGAGTCCTTGTTACTCTCATTTTTTTTAAAACATCAAATTGAGCGAGCGTTCAGTCGGATGTCAAACAAAGGGGATTTTCATAAAAATAGTTCGATTATTCAAACAAAGGGGTGTGTGGATTGTCGAGAACAGTCATTTTAGATGGGGCAAGAACGCCATTTGGTAAATTTGGTGGTGCATTAAGCACATTAACTGCAAGTGATTTAGGTGGTATTGCCATAAAAGCCGCTTTATCAAAGGCAAATGTAGCGGCTGAAGAGGTTGGAGAAGTAATTATCGGAAACGTTTTACAAGCGGGACAAGGGCAAATTCCGTCTCGTCAAGCAGCGACAAAAGCAGGTATTGCATGGGCTGTGAAAACAGAAACCATTAACAAAGTATGTGCATCAGGCATGCGTAGTGTGACGTTAGCCGATCAGCTCATTCGTTTAGGGGACGAAGAGACGATTGTAGCAGGGGGCATGGAATCGATGTCAAATGCACCGTACTATATGCCGAAAGGCCGCTTTGGTTTACGCATGGGTGATGCGAGTTTAGTAGATGGCATGATTTATGATGGCTTGTCTTGTGCATTTCATCCGAATCAAGTGCATATGGGGATTTACGGCAACGAAATTGCTGACAAATTCACAATCTCTCGTGATGCCCAAGATGGATGGGCAGTACGTAGTCATAATAAGGCTTTGGAAGCAATTGAAACAGGAAAATTTGCTGAGGAAATTGTGGCAGTCGAAATTCCGCAGCGTAAAGGAGATCCAATCGTAGTCGCACAAGATGAAGCACCACGAGTAGGCACAACAATGGAAACGCTTGCAAAGTTAAAATCAGCCTTTAGTCAAGACGGTACGATTACGGCAGGGAATGCACCAGGGGTCAATGACGGAGCATGTGCGTTAGTACTAATGAATGAAGAGAAAGCAAAGCAAGAAAATCGTCCAATACTCGCAACGATTTTAGGCCATGCTGAAGTAGGTGTTGCACCAGAGGATTTCCCGCAAACACCAGGGCTAGTTATTAATGAGCTATTACAGAAAACAGGGAAGTCGCTTGAGGAAATCGATTTAATTGAAATTAACGAGGCCTTTGCGGCAGTAGCACTTGTTAGTAATCAAATTGCAGGGTTAGATGCAGAAAAAGTCAACGTCAATGGTGGCGCGGTGGCACTTGGTCATCCAATTGGTGCAAGTGGCGCGCGTATTATTTTAACGCTTGCCTATGAGTTAAAGCGTCGCGGTGGGGGATTAGGGATTGCCGCGATTTGTTCAGGTGGCGGTCAAGGAGATGCGGTATTAATCGAAGTATCAAATTAAGGGGATGTAGAAATGAACATTGAAAAAGTAATGGTTATTGGCGCGGGCCAAATGGGTTCAGGGATTGCTCAAGTTTGTGCTCAGGCTGGTTTTACAGTCATTTTAAACGATGTGAAAGACGAATTTTTTGAGCGTGGTTTAGCGACAATTACGAAAAATTTGGCGCGTGATGTGGAAAAAGGGCGAAAATCAGAAGACGAAAAAGCGCAAATACTCGCACGCATTACAAAATCAACATCAATTGATGATGCAAGGGATGCGGATATTGTCATCGAAGCAGCCGTTGAAAATATGGAAATTAAACAATCGATTTTCAAGCAGCTAGATGCCATTGCGCCAGCACATACGATATTAGCGACGAATACATCAAGTTTACCAATTACGGAAATTGCAGCGGTGACAAGTCGTCCTGAAAAAGTAATCGGTATGCACTTTATGAACCCGGTTCCAGTGATGAAGCTTGTTGAAGTTATTCGTGGTTTAGCAACAGCGGATGAAGTTTATGAAGCTGTTGCAGAGATGACGAAGCATTTAGGGAAAACAGGTGTTGAAGTAAATGATTTCCCAGGCTTTATTTCGAATCGAATTTTATTACCGATGATTAATGAAGCAATTTATGCGCTTTATGAAGGGGTTGCGACGAAGGAAGCAATTGATGATGTCATGAAAATGGGCATGAATCATCCGATGGGCCCATTAACATTAGCTGACTTTATTGGTTTAGATACATGTCTATCCATCATGGAAATTTTACATGAAGGGCTTGGCGATAGTAAATACCGCCCTTGTCCACTTCTACGTAAATATGTGGCGGCTGGCTGGTTAGGTAAAAAATCTGGTCGTGGCTTCTACGTGTACGAAAGCTGAGGTGCACATGCATGAACTTACAATTTACAGATGAACAGTTGATGATGCGTAATATGGTCCGTGATTTTGCACAAACAGAAATTGCACCGTTTGTTGAACAAATGGAGGCGGGCGAGTTTCCGCGCCATTTGCTAAAAAAAATGGGCGAGCTTGGCTTAATGGGGATTACAGCACCTACAGAATACGGCGGGGCAGAAATGGATTTTACGTCGTATATCATTGCGATTAATGAGTTATCGAAGGTTAGTGCAGTAATGGGCGTCATTTTATCAGTACATACATCAGTTGGAACAAACCCAATTTTGTATTTCGGAAATGATATACAAAAGCAAAAATACGTCCCAAAGCTTGCAAGTGGTGAATTTATTGGTGCATTTTGCTTAACCGAGCCAGGAGCGGGTAGTGATGCAGGTTCTTTAAAGACACGTGCTGTCCGTGACGGCGATGACTATGTATTAGATGGCTCGAAGGTGTTTATTACAAATGGTGGTGAGGCAGACGTTTACATAGTGTTTGCTTCAACGAATTCTGAAGCAGGGACACGTGGAATTTCAGCATTTATTGTAGAAAAAGGAACACCAGGATTTATTATCGGAAAAGACGAGAAAAAGATGGGGCTTCACGGTTCTAGAACAGTGCAATTAACATTTGAAAATATGCGTATTCCAGTTGGAAATCTACTTGGTAATGAAGGGGAAGGTTTTAAAATTGCGATGGCGAATTTAGATGCTGGTCGCATTGGGATTGCCGCACAAAGCTTAGGTATAGCAGAAGCAGCGCTTGAAGCGGCAACAGATTATGCCAAAGAGCGTGTGCAATTTGGTAAGCCAATCGCACAGCAACAGGCAGTCGGTTTTAAGTTAGCCGATATGGCAACGGCAGTGGAAGCCGCCAAGCTACTCGTTTACCGCGCAGCTCATTTACGCAGTGAAGGATTACCGTGTGGTAAGGAAGCAGCAATGGCGAAGTTATTTGCCTCACAAGCGGCAATGGACTCAGCAATCGAAGCCGTTCAAATTTTTGGTGGCTATGGCTACACCGAAGATTACCCAGTAGAGCGCTATTTCCGCGATGCTAAAGTAACGCAAATTTACGAAGGAACAAGCGAAATCCAGCGCATTGTCATTAGTAAGCATTTACTTGGCTAACGCTTAAACTTGATTCAGCTGAAGTCCCCTACTTCTATAAGTGGGAGATGAATGCCAAATATACAATTCGATTCAGTGGGGGTTCAAACCCAGGCTGAATCAAGTTAAGCCCCGGCGGATGTCACAGATTTTTAAGAGGAGTTTTTCGAGCGAGCTCGAAAAAAATCTGGACGCAATTACGCCGAGGCGTAAATGATAAATAAACAATAAAGGGGTTATGGGGAAATGAACTTTCAATTATCAGAAGAGCATCAACAATTACGCGAAATGATTCGCGACTTTGCAATGAACGAAGTAGCACCAACCGCAGAACACCGTGATGAGCACGAGGAATTTGATCGTGGGATTTTCGATAAAATGGCGGAGCTTGGTTTAACAGGGATTCCATGGCCAGAAGAGTACGGCGGCGCAGGCTTTGACTATTTAGCATACTGTATCGCAGTAGAAGAATTATCACGTGTTTGTGCATCAACTGGAGTAACATTATCTGCGCATACTTCACTAGCAGGTTGGCCGATTTTCAAATTCGGTAACGAAGAACAAAAGCAAAAATACCTACGTCCAATGGCAGAAGGTAAAAAAATCGGAGCATACGGTTTAACAGAGGCCGGTTCAGGGTCTGATGCGGGTGGTATGAAAACATACGCAGTAAAAGATGGCGATGATTACGTATTGAATGGCTCAAAAATCTTCATCACAAATGGTGGCGTTGCAGATATTTACGTTGTATTTGCTGTAACAGATCCGAATTCAAAAAATGGGACTTCGGCATTCATCGTAGAGGCAGATTTCCCTGGCTTCTCTGTTGGGAAAAAGGAGAAAAAGCTTGGAATCCGTTCATCACCGACGACAGAAATTATTTTTGACAACTGCCGCGTACCAAAAGAAAACCTACTGGGCGAAGAAGGTCAAGGCTTTGTTATCGCGATGAAAACATTAGACGGTGGCCGTAACGGGATTGCAGCACAAGCAGTTGGGATCGCACAAGGTGCACTAGATGCAGCAGTGGATTATGCCAAAGAGCGTGTACAATTTGGTAAGCCAATTACTGCAAATCAAGGCGTATCATTTAAATTAGCGGATATGGCAACAGAAATCGAAGCATCTCGCTTATTGACGTATCAAGCAGCATGGTTAGAATCAAATGATTTATCATACGGAAAAGCATCAGCAATGGCAAAATTATTAGCTGGGGATACAGCGATGAAGGTAACGACAGAAGCTGTACAAGTATTTGGTGGTTACGGCTATACAAAGGACTACCCAGTCGAGCGCTATATGCGTGATGCAAAAATTACGCAAATTTACGAAGGCACACAAGAGATTCAACGACTTGTAATTTCTCGTATGATTACGAAATAATGTATGACAAACATAGATAAGCTGCATGTAGAATCGTCAATAAAAGATGGAAACAAAATTATCGAAAGACGCCAACAAATTGTTGATGCCGGTGTAAAGCTCTTTAAAGAAAAAGGCTTTCACCGCGCGACGACACGAGAGCTCGCAAAAGCAGCAGGATTTAGCATCGGTACGCTGTACGAATATATCCGTACAAAAGAAGATGTGCTGTTTTTAGTATGTGACAATATTTTCAACGAAGTAACAAAATGCTTATCGCAATTTCCAGCTGATAATGGCACGATTACAGCATTGGAGGAAGCGATTCGTCAATATTATTTATTGATCGATAAAATGCCTGAAGAATTTACGATTATGTATCAAGAAACGAAGTCATTGCAAAAAGAGGCAATGCATTACATTTTGGATAAGGAGCTTGAAATGGTCGCTATTTTTGAACGCATGTTAAAGGGCTGTGTCGAGGCTGAAAGTTTAACTTTGAGCGACGAAGCAATTTATTTGGCTGCTAATCAAATTGTGATTCAAGGCCAAAGTTGGGCGTTTCGTAAATGGGCATTGCAAAAGCGTTATACCATTGAACAATATATAAAATTACAAACAACAATGTTTTTACAAGGCATTATGAAGTTTGAATAATACCAAGAAATCTGCCATGTAGAGCGCTAGTAATGAATACGTGCTTTATATGGTGGGTTTTTATTATTTTGATATAACAAAGGGGTAGAGAGACATGGGGAAAATCGAAGTATATAAACCAAAAAACCACGTTCGTTTTGTTACTGCATCAAGCCTTTTTGATGGTCATGATGCATCCATTAATATTATGCGTCGAATTTTACAAGGAAGTGGCGTGGAAGTAATTCATTTGGGGCATAATCGTTCTGTTGAAGAAGTAGTAAATGCGGCGATTCAAGAAGATGCGCAAGGGGTGGCCATCTCTTCTTATCAAGGCGGGCATATGGAATACTTTAAATATATGTATGACCTACTGCGTGAAAAAGGTGCACCACATATTAAAATTTTTGGCGGTGGTGGTGGTGTTATTTTACCGCGTGAAATTAATGAGCTACATGCATATGGGATTGCGGGTATTTTTTCTCCAGAAGATGGCCGTCAATTAGGGTTACAGGGCATGATCAATAAAAATATAGAAGGTGCTGACTTTTCAACATTAAAAGGAAATTACAGTGAGTTACTAGAAGAATTATCAACAGATACGCCAGAAATTTTGGCAAATTTAATAACAGCTGCTGAAAATGGTCATGATGTAGAGATTGAATCGATGTTAGAACTAGCTCGTAAAAAATCAAAAAATACGCCAATTATCGGCATTACTGGAACAGGTGGCGCTGGGAAATCTTCATTAACGGATGAATTGATTCGTCGCTTTTTACAGGAATTTCCTGACAAGAAAATCGCTATTTTGTCAGTCGATCCTACGAAGCAAAAAACAGGTGGGGCCTTACTTGGTGACCGAATTCGTATGAACGCAATATTCAATAATCGTGTGTATATGCGTAGTTTAGCAACACGTGGCTCACGTTCGGAATTATCAAGCTCGATTGGCGATGTGCTGGATGTTGTGCGTGTAGCAGGATTTGACCTAGTCGTTGTTGAAACTAGTGGTATTGGCCAAGGTGACGCAGAAATTACGAAGTACACTGATCTTTCGATGTATGTAATGACGAGTGAATTCGGTGCGCCAACGCAGCTTGAAAAAATCGATATGATTGATTATGCCGATTTAATAGCGATTAACAAATTTGAACGGAAAGGTTCTGAAGATGCACTAAGACAAGTGCAAAAGCAATACCAACGTTCACGTGAATTATGGGATGAATCAATTGATACAATGCCAGTGTTCGGAACGATTGCGTCACAATTTAATGATTTAGGAACGAATTCATTATTCGCTGCACTTGTCGGTAAAATTAATGAAAAATTTGGCTTCAATTGGCATACATCGTACGAGCAATTTGTAAAAACACAAAAGCAAAACATTGTCATTCCAACAGACCGTCGCTATTATTTACGTGAAATTTCAGAAGCGATTCGCAACTACCATAAGCATGCTGAACAACAAGCTCAATTAGCGACAAAATGGTATCAATTAGAAGGAACAAAAGCGCAATTAGCTCCATCTGAAACAGCATTAATCGAGTCATTGAATGTGTTAATCGAAGGTGTCCAAAATGAATTAACCGCTGAAACGAAGCGTATTTTAAACAATTGGCATGCATTAAAAGAGGCCTACATGGGTGATGAGCTTATTACAAAAGTGCGCGATAAAGAAATTAAAACGATTTTACGTACCGAATCATTATCGGGCTTAAAAATTCCGAAAGTGGCATTACCTAGCTTTAAAGATTACGGTGATATTTTACGCTGGGTATATAAAGAAAACGTACCTGGCGAATTCCCATATACAGCAGGCGTATTCCCATTTAAACGTGAAGGGGAAGATCCAAAACGTCAATTCGCAGGGGAAGGTACACCAGAGCGTACGAATAAACGCTTCCACTATTTATCGAAGGATGATGATGCGAAGCGTCTTTCAACGGCATTTGACTCGGTAACATTATACGGTGAAGACCCGCATATACGACCTGATATTTACGGTAAGGTTGGCGAGTCGGGTGTAAGCATCTGTACATTAGATGATATGAAAAAGCTGTATGCCGGCTTTGATTTATGTGCACCCTCTACGTCTGTGTCGATGACGATTAATGGTCCAGCACCGATTATTTTAGCGATGTTTATGAATACCGCGATTGATCAGCAAGTGCAAAAGCGTGAACAAGCACTGGGACGTACATTAACTGTTGAGGAATTTACTGAAACACGTGAACAAACACTACAAGTTGTGCGCGGTACGGTGCAAGCAGATATTTTAAAAGAAGATCAAGGTCAAAATACTTGTATTTTCTCGACAGAATTTGCATTACGTATGATGGGCGATATTCAGCAATATTTCATCGACCATAAAGTACGCAATTATTATTCTGTATCAATTTCGGGCTACCATATTGCAGAAGCAGGTGCAAATCCGATTTCACAATTAGCGTTTACATTGGCAAATGGCTTTACGTACGTGGAATATTACTTGAGTCGTGGTATGAATATCGATGACTTTGCACCGAATTTAAGCTTTTTCTTCTCAAACGGTCTAGACCCGGAGTATACCGTTATTGGTCGAGTTGCCCGTCGTATATGGGCAGTTGTCATGCGTGATAAGTACGGTGCGAATGAACGCTCGCAAAAGCTGAAGTATCATATTCAAACATCAGGTCGAAGCTTGCACGCACAGGAAATTGATTTCAATGATATTCGCACAACATTACAGGCATTAATGGCATTGCAAGACAACTGTAATTCACTGCATACAAATGCATATGACGAAGCGATTACAACACCAACAGAGGAATCGGTACGCCGCGCGATGGCCATTCAAATGATTATTACAAAAGAGCATGGCTTATCGAAAAATGAAAATCCATTACAAGGGGCATTCATTATTGAGGAGTTAACGCAATTAGTGGAGCAAGCGGTATTGGAGGAGTTCGACCGCATTAATGATCGGGGCGGTGTCTTAGGTGCTATGGAAACGCAATATCAACGCGGTAAAATTCAAGAAGAATCAATGTACTATGAGCATTTAAAGCATTCAGGTGAACTACCGATTATCGGCGTAAATACGTATTTGAATCCAAATCCACCATCTGATGAAGCGATTAACAACATGGAAATCGCGCGTGCATCTATAGAAGAGAAAGATTTACAGATTACTAATTTACAAAATTTTAAAGCTCAACATGAGGCAACGAGTGAAGCGGCCATTGAACAATTAAAGCAAGTGGCAAAAACAAATGGCAATATATTTGAACAGCTAATGGAAACAGTAAAGGTTGCAAGTCTAGGACAAATTACAAATGCTTTATACGAAGTAGGCGGACAATATCGCCGAAATATGTAGATGAAATTAGCTACTTCAATAAATAAAATTTCTTTTTAATTTGTGATTTTGAAAAAAATATAAAAACTGCGACTTGAAATTCCACGTTTGGTTTAAATTTCGTTATACTAAATAGCATGAACAACTATTTTTGAAAGAAGGTGCGGCACGTTGCGACAATATATACATTACATTTTAATTTTAGCTTGCCTTGTGGCGACCTTCTTTTTATATAACAAACAACTAGCTGCAATACCACTGCTTCTGTTATCATTAATTTTGTTTTACGTTGCCTATAAGAAAGCAACAAATTTAAAAAACAAGAAATGAAACTAGCATAGTAGTAGCATGTTTGTATATAATGGGTATTATGCTTATCAATAGACATGTAACAAAGGAAAGGACGTGCACGATTTGAACTTTCGTGGAATGACAGACGAGCAATTAGCAGAAGAGTCGTTAATCGACTTAGCATACGGAATTTTAGAAGATAAAAAACAAGCAATGCCTTTAAATGATTTATTAAAAGAAATCCAAAAATTTAATGGTATATCAGAAGAGGACTTAAAATCACGCTTAGTACAATTCTACACAGACTTAAATGTAGAAGGGCGCTTTTTATTAAACCACGAAAATGGTTGGGGCTTACGTGAATGGTACAAAGTTGAAACAATTGAAGAAGAAACAGCACCAACAATTAAAACACGTAAAAAGAAATCAAAAGTGGCTGACGATGAAGACGAAGATTTAGTTGAGCTTGATGAAGAAGATGTATTATTCGAGGAAGACTACGATGAGTTCGTAGACAGTGAAGATGATGCAGATGATTCAGAAGAAGAAATCGATTTCGTTGAAGAAGATATCGAAGACTTAGATTCTGATATCGATGAAGAATTAATCGATGAAGAAGATGATAGCTTCATTGTTGAAGACGACGAAGACGTTGAAGAAGACGAAGACGAAGACGAGGAGTTTGACGACGAATTAAAATAAGCACTTTGGATTTTTAATGTAAAGTACTTGACTTCTAATTCACTTCCGTATAATCTTTTACTTGGGCTCCTTTAAAGAGGAGAATGACCGTATAAGTAATACGCTCCCCCTGCAAGCAAGATGCAGGAGGAGCGTTTTTTTATTTTTTAGTGGATATGGAAGTATAAGTTTTCAAAAAAATCCACATAAGAAAAGACAACAGTTCATGCCGTTTGGTACGAAATGCGCTTTTCTATAAAACACTTTATTAGAAAAACATTCATTTGCACAGGGAGCAACGGATGTTTTTCTAATTTGTTTAGCAACGAGGAGGAATTAGCAATGACAAAGTATATTTTCGTAACAGGTGGTGTAGTTTCATCACTTGGTAAAGGGATTGTAGCAGCATCTTTAGGTCGCTTATTAAAAAACCGTGGACTAGAAGTAACGATCCAAAAGTTTGACCCTTATTTAAACATCGACCCAGGCACAATGAGCCCATATCAACACGGTGAGGTTTTCGTAACAGATGATGGCGCAGAGGCTGACTTAGACTTAGGTCACTATGAGCGTTTCATCGACATCAATCTTGGTAAACACTCAACAGTAACGTCTGGTAAAGTATACCAATCTGTATTGAATAAAGAACGTCGTGGCGATTATAACGGTGGTACCGTTCAAGTAATTCCTCATGTAACAAATGAAATTAAAGACCGTGTGCAACGTGCGGGTCGCGAAACTTCTGCTGATGTAGTAATTACAGAAATCGGTGGTACGGTAGGTGACTTCGAATCACTTTCATTCTTAGAAGCCATTCGTCAAATGCGTCGTGACTTAGGTCATGAAAACGTAATGTACATTCACTGTACGTTAATGCCGTATATCGCAGCTGCTGGTGAAATGAAAACAAAACCAACGCAACACTCTGTAAAAGAGCTACGTTCATTAGGGATTCAACCAAACATCATCGTTTTACGTACAGAACAACCTGTACCACAAGATATGAAAGAAAAAATTGCGCTATTCTGTGATGTTCGCTCATCAGACATTATCGAATCTCGTGATGCTGAACACCTATATGAAGTACCATTAAACTTACACGCGCAAGGCTTTGACCAAATCGTTCTTGATCACTTCGGTATTAATGCTCCAAAAGCAGATATGGAAGATTGGAAAGAGCTTGTACATCTAGTGAAAAACCTAGAGCACAAAACACGTATTGCATTAGTTGGTAAATATGTAGAGCTACAAGATGCCTACATTTCTGTTGTTGAAGCACTTAAACACGCAGGTTATGTTTACAATTCAGATATTGAGATTGAGTGGGTCAACGCGGAGCATGTAACAGCCGAAAATGTTGATGAATTACTTGGCCAAGCTGATGGTATTTTAGTACCTGGTGGCTTCGGTGATCGTGGTGTTGAAGGTAAAATCGAAGCAATTCGCTTTGCACGTGAAAACGATGTACCATTCTTCGGTATTTGCTTAGGTATGCAAATGGCGACTGTAGAATTCGCACGTAACGTAATGGGCTTAGAAGGCGCACACTCTACAGAATTAAACAAAGATACGAAGTACCCAATTATTGACTTCTTACCAGATCAATCAGAGAATACAGATATTGGTGGTACATTACGTCTTGGTTTATATCCATGTAAATTAAAAGAAGGTTCAGTTGCTCGTGCGGCTTACAACGGCGAAGAGTTAGTTTACGAACGCCACCGTCACCGTTACGAGTTTAACAACGAATTCCGTGAAGCGATGGAAGCAGCGGGAATGGTATTCTCAGGTCTTTCTCCAGATGGCAAATTAGTTGAAATCATTGAATTACCAGAGAAAAAATTCTTCGTAGCTGGACAATTCCACCCAGAATTAATTTCACGCCCTCAACGTCCACAATCACTATTCCGTGAGTTCGTAGGCGCGGCTTTTAATAATCGTAAATAATGTAAAATACAAAGGGAATGTCCGAGAAGTAATTCTGGGACATTCCCTTTGCGCTGAGGATGGAGGCCAGCACGATGCTGGTCATGAATGCGTTGTCACATGATGTGACGATTTTAGCATTCGTTCTTATTCAGACCATCGCCTACAGTGGATTATTAATACATGAGACAAACACTGTCCAAAAAGTATTTACTTTTTGGACAGTCCTTTACTTATGCAAATGGTGAAGTTATTTCTGATTCGTCCTCTTCATCATCATCATCTACCATTTCATCAAATTCCATTTTGATTGCTTCATAAATATATAAAGCGGCCATAATATGTGGGAAAACAATGCGCTCGCTAAGTTTTGTAGGGTGCGGTAAAATTCCCCCACGCATTTTTAATGAAATGTATGTGTACGCTAAATTGCTTAATTCATTGTCTTCTGACGCTACTTCGCTTGCCACTGCAGCAAATGGAATAAAATCAGCATGTAATTTTTGTGCTAATTGTATTACTTGTGCATCATTTGCCTGACGTGTGAAAATAATGACACGGTCTGCAGGGATTAATTTTACTGAATCGTTATAACGTGCAAATTTTGTGAACGGCTGTACACCCAGTTCTGCCTGCATCGAAATGGCATCCATTTCACCAAATGTTGCAAAGTAGACCGTTCCTTGACCAATTGCAGCTTGAGCAAGTAAACGTGCTGTTTCTTCAATCGCTTCTTCTTCTGATTGTCCGATACGCTGTAGAAGACCTGTTAATTGTGTTGTTAAAATTTTTGACATGATTCCACCTCAAAACTATTATAAAATTGAAGGTACGAAAAAGCAAAATGGTCAAATATTAGCTTGCTAAAGAAGGAATTTATTGATAATAATAGAAGTACATTACTTACATGTCGAGTTTTGTAAGGGGGATGGCTTTGAAGGAAATTTTAATAGTAGATGATCAATCAGGTATTCGATTGTTACTGAATGAAGTATTTAAAAAGGAAGGCTACAACACACATTTAGCAGCAAATGGTTTAGATGCATTAAAAATAGCGGAAACAGTCACACTGAATTGTGTATTATTAGATATGAAAATACCGGGTATGGATGGCTTAGAAATTTTAGCACGTTTAAAAATGATGCAGCCAAATTTACCGGTAATCATGATGACAGCTTATATTGAGCAGCATATGATTGATAGCGCGACGGAACTTGGTGTCACAAAATATTTTGCAAAGCCATTTAATATTTTTGAGATGCGCGATGAAGTGGGGAAGATACTAGCTGTTACAGAAAAAATATAGTGAAAAACAAGTTAGCAGGCAGTAGCGCATACTGTCTGTTTTTGTTATGATTAATCTGAATGTTTTTTGTCTTTTCAACTTTAAAATTTTATGATTTCTGGCAAAAAACGCAGTACTTCAAAAAGTAATCTATTTTTTTACTTGTAGTAAACTAACTAACTATCTTCGAGGAGGATTTTAATAATGGCATTAGTTTCGATGAAAGACATGTTAATTAAGGCAAAGGCAGAAGGTTATGCTGTTGGTCAATTTAACATCAACAACTTAGAGTGGACACAAGCAATTTTACAAGCGGCAGAAGAAGAAAAATCACCAGTTATTTTAGGTGTTTCTGAAGGTGCGGGTAAATACATGGGCGGTTTCATCACAGTTGTGAAAATCGTTGAAGGTTTAATCGAGTCTTACAAAATTACAGTTCCAGTTGCAATTCATTTAGACCACGGATCAAGCTTTGATAAATGTAAAGAAGCAATCGATGCTGGATTCACTTCAGTAATGATTGATGCTTCTCACCACTCATTCGAAGAGAACGTAGCGATTACAAAAGAAGTTGTAGAATATGCACATGCTAAAAATGTATCAGTTGAAGCAGAATTAGGTACAGTTGGTGGCGAGGAAGACGGCGTAATCGGTGGTATTATGTACGCGAATCCACAAGAATGTAAAGCGTTAGTAGAAGCAACAGCAATCGACTGCTTAGCTCCTGCACTTGGCTCTGTGCATGGTCCATACAAAGGTGAACCAAACTTAGGTTTCGCTGAAATGGAAGAAATCTCTACATTAACTGACTTACCTTTAGTATTACATGGCGGTACTGGTATCCCAACAAAAGATATCCAACGTTCAATTTCTTTAGGTACAGCCAAAATTAACGTAAACACTGAAAATCAAATCGCGGCTACAAAAGCTATCCGTGAATTTTTAGATAACGACAAGAAAACTTACGATCCACGTAAATTCTTAGGCCCAGCTCGTGAAGCGATTAAAACAACTGTAATCGGTAAAATGCGCGAATTCGGCAGCTCTCAAAAAGCGTAATTTATGATGGATCCAACGAAAAAGGGATGTACTGAAATGACTTTTCGAACAGTCCCTTCTTTGTGAACATTTGTTTTCTACTAAAGCATCTCGTTCACAATTGGGCGGGATGCATTTTGTTAATTATAAAAGAATTCTTTGCATTTAAATTTAATTTTGGAGGAAAATAATTTATGAAATTTTTTATCGATACAGCAAACTTTGATGAGATCAAAGAAGCATATAACTGGGGAATTTTATCAGGCGTAACGACAAACCCATCATTAGTAGCAAAAGAATCCGGCGTTAATTTCCACGATCGTTTACGTGAAATCGCGGAATTAGTAAATGGTTCAGTTTCGGGTGAAGTTATTTCTCTAGACGCTGAAGGCATGATTCGTGAAGGGGAAGAGCTAGCAGCTATTCACCCAAATATCACAGTGAAATTACCAATGACGCCAGCTGGTTTACAAGCTTGCCGTCACTTCGCAAATAAAGGGATTAAAACAAACGTAACATTAATTTTTTCTGCAAACCAAGCATTAATGGCTGCTCGTGCAGGTGCAACGTATGTATCACCATTTATCGGTCGTTTAGACGATATTGGTCAAGATGGTTCAGAATTAATTTCAACAATTGCAGAAATGTTTGCGATTCACGGTATTGAAACAGAAATCATCGCTGCATCGATTCGTCACCCACAACATATTCAAGCAGCAGCTTTAGCAGGTGCGCATATTGCAACAACACCATTTAAAGTATTACAACAATTGTTCAAACATCCATTAACAGACAAAGGAATTGAAGGATTTTTAGCGGATTGGGCAAAGCGAGAAGGGAAATAATAAGACTAACCTTTAAAAGCTTCTTGTAATTGCTCAATTGTAAAGTAAGGGAGAACTCAAAATGGATGTTTATAAAATTAAGGGCGGAAATCGTCTACAAGGTAAAGTAACAGTAAGTGGCGCTAAAAATAGTGCGGTCGCTTTGATTCCTGCATCAATTTTGGCAGGTTCTTCCGTTACGATTGACGGAATTCCTGAAATTTCAGATGCATGGACGTTAAAAGCACTATTAGAAGAAATTGGCGGAGAAGTGTCATTTGAAAATGGCACAATGACGATTGACCCTACAAAAATGGTTGCAATGCCTTTACCAAACGGAAACGTTAAGAAGTTGCGCGCATCATATTATATGATGGGTGCGATGCTAGGACGTTTTAAAAAGGCAGTTATCGGTTTACCAGGCGGCTGTTTTTTAGGTCCTCGACCAATCGACCAGCATATTAAAGGCTTTGAAGCATTGGGTGCAAAAGTAACAAACGAGCACGGTGCAATTTATTTGCGTGCGGATGAGCTAATCGGTGCGAAAATTTATTTAGACGTTGCAAGTGTAGGAGCGACAATTAACATTATGTTAGCAGCAGTGCGTGCAAAAGGGAAAACAATTATCGAAAACGCTGCAAAAGAACCGGAAATTATCGATGTAGCAACGCTGTTAACAAATATGGGTGCCAATATTAAAGGTGCAGGTACAAGTGTCATTCGTATTGAAGGTGTCGAAGAGCTTAATGGCACGAATCATACGATTATTCCTGACCGTATCGAAGCAGCAACTTTTATGATTATGGCTGCTGCAATGGGGGATGGTGTACTAATCGATAATGTCATTCCCCTGCACTTAGAGGCAGTAACCGCAAAGCTACGTGAAATGGGCGTTAAAATTGAAGAAAACGAAGAAAGTATTTACATCCCAAAGCACGAGAAATTCCGCGCAGTCGATGTTAAAACACAGGTTTATCCAGGTTTCCCGACAGATGTACAGCAGCCGTTAGCGGTGTTAATGACCCTATCGGAAGGTACATCAAAAGTGACGGACACAATTTATTCTGCTCGCTTTAAACATATCGATGAATTGCGCCGCATGAATGCAAAAGCGCGTGTGGAAGGTAGTACAGCAATTATCCAAGGTCCGTCTGCTTTAGAGGGATCTGCAGTAACTGCAACTGACCTTCGAGCGGGTGCCGCACTTGTTTTAGCGGGATTAATTGCGAAGGGTGAAACAGAAATTCACGACATTTATCATATAGAACGTGGTTATAGCGAGCTAATCCAAAAGCTTTGTGCACTTGGCGCAGATATTCGCAAAGAATCAATCATGGTAAATACAAATAATAAGGCGTAAAATGGCGTAAGACAGTTTCGGTTTTAACCGAACAATCAGGAGGCAAATATAAAATGGAACGTAGTTTATCAATGGAAGTAGTTCGTGTAACAGAAGCAGCAGCAATTGCATCAGCAAAATGGATGGGGCGCGGACTAAAAAATGAAGCAGACGACGCAGCGACAACAGCAATGCGTGTCATGTTTGATACAATCCCAATGCATGCGACAGTTGTAATTGGTGAAGGTGAAATGGATGAAGCGCCAATGCTTTACATCGGTGAAGAATTAGGACTTCGTAACGGCGGACCGGAAGTTGATATTGCAGTTGATCCATTAGAAGGAACAAATATCGTAGCAAAAGGTACGAACGGTGCAATGACAGTTCTTGCAATTGCAGACCGTGGCAATCTTTTAAATGCACCAGATATGTACATGGATAAAATTGCTGTAGGCCCAGAAGCAGCAGGTAAAGTAGATATTAACGCGTCTGTAACATATAACTTATTACAAGTGGCAAAAGCGAAAAACAAAGACATCGCAGACGTAGTGGCAACATTACTGGATCGCCCACGTCATCAGCATATCGTTGATGAAATTCGTGAAGCAGGCGCGCGTATTAAATTTATCCAAGATGGGGATGTAGGTGCTGCAATTAATACAGCATTCGACGAAACGGGTATTGACATTATGTTCGGTATGGGTGGTGCTCCAGAGGGCGTTATCTCAGCAGTTGCATTAAAATGTTTAGGTGGCGATTTCCAAGCGAAATTAGTACCGGAAGACGAAGAGCAATTAGAGCGATGCAAAAAAATGGGCATCGACGTGGACAAAGTGTTAATGATGGATGACTTAGTAAAAGGCGATGATGCTATTTTCGCAGCTACAGCAGTAACAGACTCAGAGCTTTTACGTGGTGTTCAATACAAAGGTTCTTATGCGTTAACACATTCAGTAGTAATGCGTGCAAAATCAGGGACAGTTCGCTTTATCGAAGGGCGTCACAGTATTGCTAAAAAACCAAAATATGGTCAAAAATAACGTTCAAAAGTATAAATGATTTTTATCTTTATTTAAGCGGGTGCCCAAACATTCGCTTTAAAGAAAAAAATACTATTTCCACATCATTTACGCTATTATATACTTAATGCCCGGTGATTTTTTACCGGGCATCTTTCAAATAAAAGTAAATATACTTCTTCTACTAAACCCTTAAGTTTGCACACATTCAAGTGTTATTACCCACAGACAGAAATTTTAAAAAGACTGGAGAAAATTTATGACAGCATTAACAATTGCTCAATTAGAAAGCATGACGTTAAAAGAATTATATGCTTTAGCGAAGCAATACAAGTTAACAAATGCGAGTAAACTAAACAAAAAGGAACTGATTTTTGCTATTTTAAAATCTCGTTCTGAACAAGAAGGCTTCTTTTTCATGGAAGGCGTACTTGAAATTATTCCAACAGATGGCTTTGGCTTCTTACGTCCAATCAATTATTCCCCATCAAAGGAAGATATTTATATTTCGGCTTCACAAATTCGCCGTTTTGACTTACGTAACGGAGATAAAGTTTCGGGGAAAGTACGTCCGCCGAAAGAAAACGAGCGCTACTATGGGTTATTACAAGTCGATGCAGTCAATGGGGAAGACCCTGAAATTGCAAAAGAACGTGTTCATTTCCCTGCATTAACGCCACTTTATCCGGATCGTCATATCATATTAGAAACAACGTCTGCTAATCTTTCGACGCGTATTATGGATTTAGTAGCGCCAGTTGGTTTCGGGCAACGTGGCTTAATCGTAGCGCCTCCAAAAGCAGGTAAAACATCATTATTAAAAGAAATTGCTAATTCAATTACAACAAATTACCCTGAGGCAGAGTTAATCGTGTTACTAATCGATGAACGTCCAGAAGAGGTAACAGACATTGAGCGTTCGGTAAAAGCTGATGTCGTATCATCAACATTTGACCAAGTCCCTGAAAATCACGTAAAGGTAGCAGAAATGGTATTAGAGCGTGCGCGTCGTTTAGTAGAGCATAAGCGTGATGTTATCATCTTAATGGATTCCATTACACGTCTTGCTCGAGCGTACAATTTAGTCATTCCACCAAGTGGCCGTACGTTGTCAGGTGGTATTGACCCAGCTGCGTTCCACCGCCCTAAACGCTTCTTTGGTTCAGCACGTAATATTGAAGATGGCGGAAGCTTAACAATTTTAGCGACAGCACTTGTTGATACAGGAAGCCGTATGGACGAAGTAATTTACGAAGAATTTAAAGGTACTGGTAATTTAGAGTTACACTTAGATCGTAATTTAGCAGAACGTCGTATTTTCCCTGCACTTGATATTCGCCGCTCAGGTACGCGTAAGGAAGAGTTGCTTATCCCGAAAGATCAGCTTGATAAATTATGGGCAATTCGTAAAACATTCAGCGATTCTTCAGATTTTGCAGAGAAGTTTTTACGCAAATTACGTCCAACAAAAACAAACGAAGAGTTTTTCGCGAAGCTTGATGCGGATATGAAAAAAGCAACGAATGGTAAAGGGTTGCTATAAAGGATTGAAACTATAAATTAAATAGTTGCAACATAAAAATAATCTTGTTATAATTTTTTAGGTATGTAACGTGCACATATATAGCTGACCTCAAACATTGCTTAGCAGTGATATATTCGGGCTATGTAAGGTGCAGTACGAAAATACTCTGTTCCAGATGGTTCAGGGCGAGAGGAGAAAACGAATATGAAACAAGGTATCCACCCAGATTACAAAACTGCAACAGTAACTTGCTCTTGCGGTAACTCATTTGAAACTGGTTCAGTAAAAGAAAAGATCGTTGTCGAGTTCTGTAACGAATGTCACCCATTCTACACAGGTCGTCAAAAGTTCGCTTCTGCTGACGGTCGTGTTGATAAATTCAACAAAAAATACGGTATCAAGTAATATCGTGACCCATTTTCACATTTGTGGAGATGGGTTTTTTAATGTTCTTTCAACATGGTATAATCAATAGAAAAAATGTAATATTATATAGATGATAGTAGGTGCTAATCATTTAGAGTGGGAAGTAGCTATATCTAGATTCGATAAAACAATGAATGATAATAATTAACTGCTGATTTAATGAAACAATGTGCTTGGTTAAACGTAAAAATAGTGTTTACTAATAAAGGCAAGCTTCAGCAGTCATTAAAAATAATTAGAAATTAAAATAGGTCGAGTGAGAGAACATTTTCTAAAAAGAGGATGTCCCGGAATTACTTCTTGGACATCCTCTTTTTAGAGGGACTTTTCAGGAAAGTATGAAATGGGGTATTAAAGATGGCACAATTATTTTACAAACACGGTGCGATGAATAGCGGGAAATCGATTGAAATTTTAAAAGTCGCGCACAATTATGAAGAACAACAAAAAGCAGTATTAATTTTTACCTCAGGTATTGATACACGTGATGAGGTTGGGACTGTTTCAAGTCGTATCGGATTGCGTCGCCCTGCAATAGCGGTATTTGAAGATACGAATCTATATGAAATCGTAAAACAGCATAATGAAAAATTGTATTGTGTATTAGTCGATGAAGTCCAGTTTTTATCAAAAGAGCATGTACTACAATTAACGCAAATCGTCGATGAATTAAATATTCCTGTAATGGGCTTTGGCTTAAAAAATGATTTCCAAAACGAACTTTTTGAAGGAAGCCGCTATATGATGATTTATGCTGACAAAATTGAGGAAATGAAAACCATTTGCTGGTTCTGTCACAAAAAAGCGACGATGAATTTACGTGTCGATGAAAATAAAAAGCCGGTGCGCACAGGTGATCAAATTCAAATTGGGGGTAATGATAGCTACTACCCAGTATGTCGCCAATGTCATACAAACCCACCATTATAAACGGTATAGAAATTCAAGAAAGTTTCAGCATATAGGTAGCAACAAGCGCTGAATTTCTTTATACTAATATAGGTACATTTTACAATGATTCTATGGTTTGAATCGATTGACAATATATATTAATGTTTTGTTTTATGATGAAATTTACTGTTGCTTGAAGCGGAGAGGTGCGACTCCAAGGGCAGCAAGTAACTTTTATAAAAACAAAACCTAAAAATTATCTCTAGAGGTGAAAATAGATGTTTGATCGTTTACAAGCGGTTGAAGACCGTTACGAAAGATTAAATGAATTACTAAGTGATCCGGATATCGTTAGTGATTCGAATAAATTACGCGAGTATTCTAAAGAACAGTCGGATATTCAAGAGATGGTAGACGTATACCGCGAATACAAATCCGTAAAAGAGCAATTAGCTGATACACGTGAGCTGATGGAAATGGAAAAAAATGCAGATATGCTAGACATGATGAAGGAAGAGTTTAATGATTTAAACAAACAAATTCCTGATTTAGAGGATCGTCTACGTATTTTATTAATTCCAAAAGACCCGAACGACTCTAAAAACGTAATTATGGAGGTTCGTGGCGCAGCAGGTGGGGACGAAGCAAATATTTTTGCGGGCGACTTATTCCGTATGTATACACGCTATGCAGAAACGCAAGGCTGGAAAATCGACATTATGGAAGCCACGCCAAACCCTGCTGGTGGATACAAAGAAGTGATCTTCATGATTAATGGTCAAGGTGCTTATTCAAAATTCAAGTATGAAAACGGCGCACATCGTGTACAACGTGTCCCAGCGACAGAGTCACAAGGCCGTATTCACACGTCTACAGCAACAGTAGCGTGTTTACCAGAAGTACATGTTGAAGAAGTAGAAATTCATGAAAAAGATATCCGTGTAGACACATTCGCATCATCTGGTGCAGGTGGTCAATCGGTAAATACAACGATGTCTGCCGTACGTATGACTCACTTACCAACAGGGGTTGTCGTGTCGATGCAAGATGAGCGTTCACAAATTAAAAACCGTGAAAAAGCGATGAAAATTTTAGTGGCACGTGTAGCGGATAAACACCGTGCTGAGGCGCAAGCAGAAATCGATTCTACACGTAAGTCGGCAGTTGGAACAGGCGACCGTTCTGAGCGTATCCGTACTTACAACTATCCACAAAACCGTGTAACAGATCACCGTATTGGTTTAACGATTCAAAAATTAGACCAAATCGTTGAAGGGAAGCTGGATGAAATTATTGATGCACTCATTTTAGATGAGCAAGCAACACGCTTAGCGAACTTAAACGAAAATGCATAAAACAATTTTTGAGGCCCTTAATTGGGCTTCTTCTTTTTTAGAGGACAATGGTCGCGAAGGAAATGCCGCAAGATTATTATTGCAGCATGTATTGCAAACAAATTATTCTGGCCTAATGATGAAAACGCATGATGAAATTTCAGCAGAACAGATGCAACAATTTACTGCTTATATCGAGGCCCATGTAAAAGGACGCCCAGTACAATACATTACAGGTGTTGAAGAATTTTATGGTCGTATATTTGAAGTAGATGACTCGGTATTAATTCCACGTCCTGAAACAGAGGAATTAATTGTGGGAACAATAGAGCGCATCAATCAATTATTTAACAATAATGATTTAACGCTTGCTGATATTGGAACGGGTAGCGGTGCTATTGCGATTACGATGAAAAAGGAATGTCCCAATTTAGCTATTACGGCAACCGATCTTTCAACAGCCGCACTAAAAACAGCGCAGAAGAATGCGGATAATTTACAGGCAGAACTTACATTTATTGAAGGAGATTTAACAGCACCAATAGCCCATCAAAAATGGGATATTGTTTTATCGAATCCCCCGTATATCGCGTTTGATGATATGGCTTCAATGTCCGATGTTGTTGTCGAGTATGAGCCGCATAGCGCATTATTTGCTGAAGAGGATGGACTTATTTTATATCGTAAATTGGCAGAACAATTGCCACCACTTATGAATACACCAGGTTTGATTGGCTTAGAAATCGGTTATACACAAGGGGATACGGTAGCAAATTTCTTCCGTGAGCATTTCCCACAAGCACAAGTTTCTGTTGTAAAAGACATTAATGGCAAAGATCGTATGGTATTTTGTGAAATTACTGAATAAAATCTTCTATTCTTGCAAACAATGAGTTGCAAGGGGGAGAGAACATGTTAAATGATTACGAGATTATAAAAAAATCAAAATGGTGGATTGCTAGCTGGAAGTTGCTCGCAATGACATTTGTTTTATATAGTGCATTAATAATGATTCCAACTGTTGTAGCGGATGTACAGGCTGAACGTCAGCAGTTAAATGAACAATTGAAGATACGTGTGATTGCAAATAGTTCATCAAAGGCTGATCAGCTTATAAAGCAGCAAGTTGTGGATAATATTCAATATTTCATTGAAAGTTCAGACGAGTGGACTGTGGATAATCAAGGAATGGAACGGATTGTTCAAGAAATTCAAAAAAATTACCCACAATTAAAATTCCGCTATGAATTTGGGGATAACTTAATGCCACCGAAATGGCAATTTGGTGAGTTTTATCCACAAAATCATTATTATTCTGTGAACTTTATTATTGGACAAGGGCGCGGAGAAAATTGGTTTTGTTCAGTATTTCCAACGCTTTGTGTACCGAAAAAACAAGAAGTAAGTGAACGTCCGCAATTTTATTTGAACGAATGGTGGAACAAAAAGAAAAATAAAAATAATCCACAAATTTCAGAAAATTACCCACAGTCACCTGTGAATTATTAACGATTTGTGGATATAGTACAGAAAAATTTAGAGAAAGAAGCAGAATAAATGGAGACGTTATTATTAACTGTGGATGAATTTGTGGATAATTCAGAAAATTATACACAAGCGGTAGATTTATTAAATAATGGGGAAGTTGTAGCTTTTCCTACTGAAACGGTTTACGGTTTAGGGGCAGTAGCAACGGATGAGCAAGCGGTAAAGAAAATATTTACTGCGAAAGGTCGACCGTCTGATAATCCACTGATTGTCCATATTGGAACAATTGAAGAAGTGGAAGACTATGCTGTGGATATCCCTGAAGTAGCAAAGAAATGTATGGAAGCGTTTTGGCCAGGGCCGCTAACATTAGTGATGAATGTGAAGCCAAATGTATTGGCAGCTAGTGTGACGCCTGGTATGCAAACAGTAGGACTTCGAATGCCGGATCATCCTGTTGCACTAAATTTGTTAAAAGTATTAAAAAAACCATTAGCTGCACCAAGTGCAAATCGTAGTGGGAAACCAAGTCCAACGAAGGCAATTCATGTATTTGAGGATTTACAAGGTATTATTCCTTGTATTTTAGATGGTGGAATGACTGGAATCGGTGTGGAATCAACGGTGCTTGATGTGACATTAGATCAACCTGTTATTTTACGTCCAGGCGGTGTGACAAAGGAAATGCTTGAGCAAGTGATTGGTTCAGTATTAGAGCCGAACTTTGAGCAACAAAAAATTGAATCAACACCAAAAGCACCAGGCATGAAATATACGCATTATGCCCCGGATGCACCGGTCTATTTAATTGATCAAGACAAGAATCAAATCGAGTGTGCGGTAGAAAAGTTACAGCAACAACAGCATAAGGTAGCCTTGCTTGCCCCACAAAAATTTGACGATGTAAATGCCGATTATTTTTTCTCATTTGGGGATGAACATGAGCTAGAGCAAATGAGCGGTAAACTATACGATGCGTTACGTGCATGCGATAAAACGGATGCAACAATTATATTAGCAACTGTAACTGAGCGAAAAGGTGTCGGTACAGCTATTATGAACCGCCTCGAAAAAGCAGCGGGCGGCAATTGGTATCAACAATAATGAAATCCATATTTTACACGGATGATGTGTAGAATGTGGATTTTTTTGCGTTAAAGAAAAGATTGAAATTCGTATTGTGGATAACTTAAGCACTTAGGTTTATACACCTAAAAAATTAGACTTCAGTTAGCATTGGCGTATTTGAATAGGGTAACGCATACCGTATAAGAGGAATGTATTTTTGTGATTAACAAAAAATAAATGAAAGAAGGCCTTTATGCAGGAAATTATAGCAGGCATATTAATGTCATTTGATGTAGTGGCACTGTATTTAGTAGCGAATAATGTAAAATATAAATGGCTGCTTGCGAGTTGGACAGCCTGCTTACATATGGTTTTCCCATTAATTGGTTTTTATTGTGGTCAGTGGCTTGCGGATTTATTAGTGCAATGGTCAAATAGTATTTCGCTGTTGTTATTATTTTTTATTGGATTACAATTACTGCTATCAAGGGAAAATGAAAATTTTCCAGCAAAAACTTTACCTATAATCGCAATATTTGCGAGTTTTGATACCTTTTCAGTAAGCCTATCTTTTGGTATGCTAAATTTAGACAAATACACTTTTATTTTAAGTGCCGGGATTTCGACTCTGATTTTGTCTTATATGGCACTTATTATTGCGCAAAAAAATACAATTTTAAAAAATGGCTTGTTAAAAAAATTGGCAGGATTATTATTAATTATTATGAGTGTTTTACTATTAATATAAGGAATGATTGTAGATGAACATATATTTTATTTGTACAGGAAATACTTGTCGTAGTCCAATGGCAGCAGCTATTTTAATGAATAAACATATTCCAAATGTAGAAGTGCGTTCAGCTGGGATTTATGCTCAGTCTGGAAGCATAATGTCGATTAATGCACAACACGTTTTAAATCAACAAAATATTAAACATAGCCATTCATCAGCGCTATTTAATGAACAAGATGCTCAGTGGGCAGATTTAATTTTGACGATGACCGCGGCCCATAAAGAGCTAGTCTTACATTTAGTAAATAATATTGAACATAAAACATTTACATTAAACGAGTATGTAGCGCAAGATGTTCGTGATATTCAAGATCCTTATGGTGGCAATATAACCGTCTATGAACAAACATTCGAACAATTAAATGAAGCAATTGAAAAGTTAGAGACAAAAATACGTTTGGGGGAACATCAATAATATGGAAACGAACAAAAAAATGTTTACATTACGTAGTAAGCTTGTACTGTTTGTAGGGATTTTAGCATTAATCACTTATACAACGAGCTTTCTATTTATCAAGTTTATTCATCCTATGTTTTTTGTACAAACCAATCCACTAATCTTTCAAATCATTACATATGCGCTAGGGATTTTTTGGTCGTGCTTACTAGCAGCAGTATTTAGTTTAATCATTGTGCGCCCGTTACAGCGATTAGAAAATAGTGCAAATCAAGTAGCGGAAGGCAAAATTGGTAAAGATGTAGAAATGCCACGAACGAATGATGAAATTCGAAGCGTTGGGGAAGCATTTCAAGCGATGGTCGTTAACTTACGCAAAATGGTAAGTGGGATTGAAGATAACTACAAGTCAACAGATGCTACGATTGAGGATTTATCTAAGCAAAGTAGCTCCGTAGCGAAAAATGCAGAATCGATTTCAAGTAATATCGGGCAAATTTCGCTGGGTGCGGAATCTTCAGCCATGGCCATTCAAGAAACAGTAGAAGCAATTGAAGAAGTCCGTGAATTAGCAACGGAAGTGAATCACAAGGCAATTGGCTCGGCAAATCGTTCCAAAGAAATCTTATCCAATCTATCTTCGACAACAGAAGCGATTCACGGTGTAGTATTAAGTATTCAGAAAATCGCCTCCGATAACGAGGATGCGTTAATAAATATTCGTGAACTTGAAAAAAATGCAGAGCAAATTGAGCACATTATCGGTCTAGTGGGGGATATTGCAGGGCAAACGAACTTACTTGCACTCAATGCCTCAATAGAAGCTGCACGTGCTGGTGAACATGGAAAAGGCTTTGCGGTAGTAGCTGAAGAAGTGCGTGGTTTAGCGGATGAAAGTGCCAATGCGGTGAAGGGGATTACGACATTAGTACAAACAATGCAACAAAATGTAAACGTAGTAGTAGCACAAATGAATAAGCAAGTTTCATTTGCCGTAAATGAATCTTCAAGAGTATCAGAAACGACAGTTGCTGTAGAAGGTATGTCCAAAGCAGTTCATGAAATGGCAGATGATGTTGTTCAAATATCACAATTAGTTAGTCAACAAATGCAAAATATTGAATATACTTCACGTCAATCACAAGAAGTAGCAGCGATTGCTCAAGAAACGTCAGCGAGTGCACAGGAAGTGAACGCCGCATCAAACGAACAATCCTTTGCTATTCAGCAAGTAGAAGCATTAGCGAATGATTTACAAAAACAATCTGCTGAGCTATACAAGATGATTCAGCAATTTGATAACAATTAATCTTACACCGGAATTTTAATTAAATTAAAGTTTCGGTGTTTTTTCCGTATATTACTCGTATTTGTACAATCAAATACACGTTAAAAACTAACGATTATTCACACAGACGCACAATTATTCGTGTTTTATACCGAAAATTGAAAATCATTATGGAAAATACGTGTCATTCTGATGTAATAAATGGTACACTGTTGATGAAAATAAAAGTAAATAAATATTAGGGAGGAAACCCTCTATGAAAATTGCCATTTCTTCAGATCATGGCGGCAATAATTTACGTAAAGAAATTATGGCACTATTAGACGAATTAGCGATTAGCTACGAAGACTTTGGTCCACAATCGAGCGACTCAGTTGACTATCCAGATTACGCGCGCCCTGTTGCAGAGCGTGTTGCATCAGGTGAATTTGACAAAGGTATTTTAATTTGCGGAACAGGGATTGGAATTTCAATCGCTGCTAATAAATTTAAAGGTATCCGTTGTGCATTAGTACATGATACTTTTTCAGCTAAAGCGACACGTAACCATAACGACTCAAATATTTTAGCGATGGGTGAGCGTGTTATTGGTGCGGGTCTAGCACGAGAAATTGTAACAACTTGGTTAAACGCAGAATTCGAAGGTGGACGTCATATCCGCCGCGTTGAAAAAATTTCTGAAATCGAAGAACAACAACAATAGGTGACCACATGAAAAACTTACGCGATGTTCAAAAACAGTTGGCCGGAGCCTTACATGAATTCGAGCAGCAAGTGAAGTTTACCGAGGATCAGTTATTTGTTGTCGGCTGTTCGACGTCCGAAATACTTGGCGAAAAAATTGGAACAGCCGGTGCACTCGATGTTGCGCAAATGCTGTATGAGGAGTTTTCAAACTTCGCACACAAGCATAAGATGTATTTAGTTTTTCAAGGCTGCGAGCATATTAATCGTGCGTTAACATTAGAAGCAGCAGCCGCTAAAAAGTACCATTTAGAGCCTGTTTCAGTCGTCCCTGTACGAACAGCAGGTGGCTCGATGTCAGCTTACGCTCATACACAAATGAACGAACCTGTTGTTGTAGAATCCATTCAAGCTCATGCGGGTATTGATATTGGACAAACATTAATAGGCATGCATTTAAAGCATGTGGCAGTACCCATTCGTACATCAGTAAAGTTTGTAGGAGAGGCAGTCATTACGTTAGCTACAACACGTCCAAAGCTAATTGGCGGCGAACGTGCGCAATATAAGTAACGTTATTACGTTACATAACTATCATTTTGAATTGGAAACTCCGAAGTTAATTCGGAACAAAATTTAGGAGGATTTAGACAAATGGCATTTGAAAAATTAGCAGGACAAGACAAGGCAATCTTAGACGCGATTTTATTAGAGAAAAAACGTCAAAATACAAACATCGAATTAATCGCATCAGAAAACTTCGTATCAGAAGCAGTAATGGAAGCACAAGGTTCTTACCTTACAAACAAATACGCTGAAGGTTACCCAGGTAAACGTTACTATGGTGGCTGTGAGCATGTAGACGTAGTGGAAAATATCGCGCGTGATCGTGCAAAAGAATTATTCGGTGCAGCTTATGTAAACGTACAACCTCACTCAGGCGCACAAGCGAACATGGCAGTTTATCATACAATTTTACAACCAGGTGACACGGTGCTTGGTATGAACCTATCACATGGTGGTCACTTAACACATGGTTCTCCAGTAAACTTCTCTGGTATTTTATATAACTTTGTTGAGTACGGTGTAACAGCAGATACAAACGTAATCGACTATGAAGATGTTCGTCAAAAAGCTTTAGAATCAAAACCAAAATTAATTGTTGCTGGTGCTTCCGCTTATCCACGTGCAATTGACTTCGCAAAATTCCGTGAAATCGCGGATGAAGTAGGTGCATACTTCATGGTAGATATGGCGCACATTGCAGGTTTAGTAGCTGCTGGTGAGCATATGAACCCAGTACCATACGCTGATTTTGTAACAACAACTACACATAAAACATTACGTGGTCCACGTGGCGGTATGATTTTAACAAATGATGAAAAATGGGAAAAAGAATTAAATAAATCAGTATTCCCAGGTATTCAAGGTGGCCCATTAATGCACGTAATCGCTGCAAAAGCAGTAGCATTTGGTGAAGCATTACAACCTGAATTTAAAGACTATGCAAAACAAATTAAAGTAAACGCAGCAGCACTAGCAAAGAGCTTACAAGAAGAAGGCGTTGAAATCGTATCGGGTGGTACAGACAACCACTTATTATTATTAAACGTAAAATCTTTAGGCTTAACTGGTAAAGTTGCAGAGCACATCCTTGATGAAGTGGCGATTACAACAAACAAAAACACAATTCCTTACGATACTGAAAAGCCATTCGTAACATCAGGTGTTCGAGTTGGTACAGCAGCAATCACTTCTCGAGGTTTCAATGAAGAAGATGCAATCGAAGTAGGTAAAATTATTGCATTAGTACTTAAAAACCCAGAAGACGCAGCTGTGAAAGAAGAAGCACGTAAGCGTGTAGATGCATTAACTGCGAAACACCCATTATATGCATAATAAAAAATAATATAAAAAAGGCCTTTTTATCTCCTAATTATGGGGTAAATAGGCCTTTTTTTAAAATAAGAGTGATTAATATAAAGATTCCGTACATAATGACCTATTTTTCTAAATTATTTGATTGATTTATATTGAAATGGATATAGAATGTAAAGTATGTTATTACTATTTATAGAATAATAATACAGAGCGAGCGAGGGAAATTGAAATTTGATGGAGGTACTATGGAAAAAATAAGTGTAAGCTATTTTGAAAGATTAAAAAAAATTGGCGACCATATACAAACAAACCGCATTATTATTGATGATACTTTCCAAATTATAGATAGTAATCTCGTTTGTTCGCAAGGAAACTTCCAACAATTATCTAATCTTTTGGAGTTTCTTATCTTTCAACCCGAAGAACAACAGCGATTTGTAAGCTCTATTATCAATGCAACTGGTGAACCGATAAAAGTTCACTATAGTCGGCAAGATGGTTCTACTTGTTTAGTTCAACTTCACAGTGTACCTATTTTATTAGAAAAACAATACTATATGTTAATAATGGTAGAGGTCGAACCGAACGCATCAGTAGTACTTACACACACCGCGAATGATATTATCATTCAAGAAACAAGTTTCGAAAATAAGATTCAAAAAATTTGTACAGAATTAGAGCGCTTGTATCGTGTGATGATTACATTTACATATACAAAAAAACATTCAATCTTACTTATTCCCTCAAATAGTTTTAAGGGAGTTGAAATTCCGCCGATTTCAAGCGAAGAGCAGCATTACCACAGTCAGATGCGAGGTAAAGCATTAGTGCAGTTAGCATTGCATCAGTCAACAAAACAATATGCAGAACAAAATGGCTATAGTAATAGCTTTGTTGTACCAGTCTGCACAATAGAAAATGAAGCAATCGGCTATTTTGTCATCTATCATAATGAACGAGAAATATTTGATAAAGAAGATGATTTGTTTCAGGAGAGGCTAATACAAGTTGTCCAACTGCTCGATAAAATTTCGATGTATGAACAGCAAATTCAAATACTACAAACGATTGATAGTACAACGAATTTGCCTAGTTATCAACAATTTATTAAGCAACTCAATTTACATAAACAACAGCAAAAGGTAGGGGTCATCAAAATTATCGAGCCAGGTGAGTTTTCAAAAGTAGTGGAACTATATGGCCGACCTGCTGGAGATGAATTACTAAGACAATTAGGAAAACATTTGAAACAGGCTTCAATTAGTAAAGATAGTGAAATTGCACGTTTCACAAGCTCTTCACTCATCATGTATACACCGGTCGATTTTCAAACACTCTTCAATCGCCAATCAGTAATAAGTGGAGATGAAATGGAGTCGTTTACGATATTCAATCAACAAATACATATCACACTAAAAGTTGGGATTGCGCCATTAGATGACTACACATCAACGCATGATTCGGTTCGCTTTGCGGAATATGCATTGACGAAGGCACGTCAAATTCATGGCGCACATACGGAATTTTATACCGCACGCCATGATGATATTCTGGGTCGTGAAATACAACTGAGTAATCATTTAAAAAATGCGATTCGAAGTAAGGAAATTACCGCATATTTTCAGCCGAAATATGCAGTTTATAATGAAAAAATCGCCAGCATGGAGGCATTAGCACGTTGGTTTTCGCCTTCGCTAGGATTTATTTCGCCGGTAGAGTTTATTGCAATTGCCGAAAATACAGGGCTGATTAGAGATTTAGAGTTGCAAATTATTGAAAAGGTGCTCGCATGGCAGCAACAACGTCAATATGATGGTAAGCGGATTGTGCCAATTGCGGTGAACATTTCGCCAGATCATTTCTATCATCCACAGTTCATTCCAAATTTAAAACATTTGCTTAATCACTATTATGCTGACCCAAAATATTTAATTGTAGAAGTGACAGAAAATATGGGGCTGTTTGATTTTGAACGAGCCAACAAAATTATAAATAAATTACAAACAATTGGGATTGTGACAAGTATAGATGATTTCGGAATTGGCTACTCATCTCTCAGTTATCTACAAAAATTTTCATTCAACGAATTAAAAATTGATCGTAGTTTTGTTATGAAAATTGAAGAACTGGCAACACAGACAATCGTGAAGGCAATTATTGATATCGCACATACACTTGATATGGTCGTTATTGCTGAAGGTGTTGAAACAAAGGAGCAACGTGATATATTAAAAGCTATTCACTGTGATGAAATTCAAGGGTACTATTATTCAAAACCATTATCGATGGAAGAAGCCTCGAAGTTAATTGATGACGAACGTCAAAAACGAAAGTGAATTTGATAATCTTTGTGAACGTATAAAAAACATCCGGTGAATAGTTTTCGATAATATCCTTTTCTGTTATACTAACTTAGATAAACAACAGTTAGGAGATGTTAACGTGAGCAAAGTATACGTATTTGACCACCCGTTAATTCAACATAAGTTAACTTATATTCGAGATAAAGAAACAGGTACAAAAGAATTCCGTGAGTTAGTTGATGAAGTAGCAACATTAATGGCATTCGAAATTACACGTGAATTACCATTAGAAGAAATTGAAGTGGAAACACCAGTTACAAAAGCGAAAGCAAAAGTCTTATCAGGTAAGAAAATTGCTATCGTGCCAATTTTACGCGCTGGTATCGGGATGGTAGACGGTGTATTAAAATTAATCCCTGCCGCAAAAGTAGGTCACATTGGTCTTTACCGTGATCCAGAAACGTTAAAACCAGTAGAATATTATGCAAAACTTCCAGCAGATGTGGAAGAGCGTGATTTCATCATTGTTGACCCAATGTTAGCAACAGGTGGTTCAGCAGTAGAGGCTATTAACTCACTGAAAAAACGTGGTGCGAAAAGTATTAAGTTCATGTGCTTAATCGCTGCTCCAGAAGGTGTAGAAGAAATTCAAAAAAATCACCCAGATGTAGATATTTACATCGCAGCTCTAGATGAAAAATTAAATGATCACGGTTATATCGTACCTGGCTTAGGTGACGCAGGTGACCGTTTGTTCGGCACAAAATAATATACAACAACGCCCGTGAAGTCGTTTACGGGCGTTTTTTATAGAAGAAGCCAATATTATTTAAATTAATAAAAGGAGCTCTATCATGACTAACAAATATAAAGTAATGACAATTTTTGGTACGCGCCCTGAGGCAATTAAAATGGCGCCGCTTGTATTAGAACTTCAAAAACATCCAGAACAAATCGAATCAATCGTTACCGTAACTGCACAGCACCGTCAAATGCTTGACCAAGTGCTTGAAACATTCAAAATTACACCAGACTATGACTTAAATATTATGAAAGATCGCCAAACGTTAGTGGACGTGGCTACAAACGCATTAATTGGCTTAGATCGTGTTATGAAAGAGGCGAAACCGGATATCGTACTTGTACATGGTGATACCGCGACAACCTTTATAGGAAGCTTAGCAGCATTCTATAACCAAATTGCAATTGGTCACGTAGAAGCAGGTTTACGTACGGGTCAAAAATACTCTCCATATCCAGAAGAAATGAACCGTCAATTAACAGGAGTTATGGCAGATCTACACTTCTCGCCAACTGAGCAATCACGCGAAAACCTAATAAAAGAAAATAAGCCTGCTGAAGCAATTTTTGTAACAGGCAATACGGCAATTGATGCATTAAAAACGACAGTAAGCGAAAACTATACACACCCAGTGCTAGAAAAAATGGGTACGGACCGCATGGTTCTTTTAACTGCGCACCGTCGTGAAAACTTAGGGGAGCCAATGCGCAATATGTTCCGTGCAATCATGCGCTTACTAGCTGAGCATGAGGATGTACAAATAGTGTATCCAGTGCATATGAACCCAGCTGTGCGTGAAGTAGCAAACGAAATTTTAGGGGACAATCCACGTGTACATTTAATCGAGCCATTAGAAGTGTTTGACTTCCATAATTTCGCGGCACGTTCATTTATGATTTTAACGGATTCGGGTGGGGTACAAGAAGAAGCGCCATCTCTAGGTAAGCCAGTACTTGTATTACGCGACACAACAGAGCGCCCAGAAGGTATTGCAGCAGGTACATTAAAGCTTGCAGGGACTGATGAAGAAGTGATATACACAATGGCAAAGGAATTACTAACGAATCAAGCAGCCTATGACAAAATGGCACATGCCTCAAATCCGTATGGTGATGGATTTGCATCTCAACGAATTGTAGAAGCACTAATTAAACACGCTAAGTTATAGAATGAACAATCTTTTTAAATTTAATTGAAATCTTCCTTTAAAAATTCGTGATACTTTCCAAAGGTTTAACAACTTTTACATGAGTGTAGAAGTTGTTAAACTTCACTCAAAAATAATAGGGTTTGATGAGTAAGCGTTTTTTTATGGGAATTTATATAATAAATAAAAAAATAGATTTGTCAATAGTTAAAATCAATATAAATACACGAAAAAAATCTTTTTTTATATAGAAATAAATGGAAAACAGAAAAAAAGCGTGAAATAGCGAATTATGTTGTTAGTGAAGAAATGTAGATTGAGATTATGCATAACTTTACACAAATTTGTCAACAATTTGACGAGGACTTCAACTGTGTGAAGTTTTTCACCAATAGCAATTGACATCAAAAACCCCCTATTGTATGCTTACAAAGGGTAAGAATGATAAGAGTTTCCTCTAGTCTCAAGACGTTGAAACACTTGTTATATCAAGTTTCTACTAGATTGACATTTGAAACTAAACTTGTCAATTTGCAACGTTTTATGCGTCTGGATTAAACGTCCACAAGATTACGAGTCATTTAGAAGTATGGAATGATTAGTGACGTTGGATAATGCTTCCATAGTCAAAATTATTTAGTACTTGTAACGGCCTCTGATTTTGTAGTGCATTCACTACAATTTAAATTCACTTAATGGTCGAAGAACGCTTTCTTTACTCGAAAAAATGTTTCAGGAGATTAATTGCCAATGCTAAATTTGCATCACATGTTCGCAATGCAGAAAAAGGCGTTCTTTTTTTTGCTTGCTATTTGTGCGTTAGGCTGGGGATTTTCGCCGTATGATTCGATATTTGCTGGTATAGCCCTAGGTGCTTTCTTTGGTACGTATAACTTTTGGATATTAGTTCGACGTATGGAAAAATTTGACCGTTCCATGAGTGAAGGGACAAAAGCACCATCTATAGGCACGGCATATCGCTTTTTTTCAGGTGTTGCCGCAGTCGCAATCGCAATATCGTTGCCACAATATTTCCACTTAATAAGCACGGTCATTGGGCTCATGATTCCGTACATCTTTTTAGTAATAGAAAGAATTGTACACCAGAATAAAAGCCATTAATGTGCATTTGAAAGAGAGGTGAATGCAGAAATGAATCATACAGCTCCAGAGTTTAACTTGGATTTAGGCTTTATGATGCTTACGTTCAATAAATCGACAGTAATGATGCTTTTAATATCTGCTACTATTGTGTTTTTAATCGCGTTTATCTCAACACGTAGACTTGCTTTAAAACCAACTGGTATGCAAAACGTCATGGAATGGATTATGGATTTCGTGAAGGGTATTATTAAGAGTAACATGGACTGGAAAACAGGTGGTCGCTTCCACATTCTAGGTATTACACTAATTATGTTCATTGCCGTTTCGAACTTAATTGGTTTACCATTTGGTGGTATCACAGTTGGACATGACTTATGGTGGAAATCACCAACAGCCGATCCAGTTGTTACGATGACATTAGCAGCGATGATTTTAGTTTTAACGCAGTACTATGGTGTGAAAATGCAAGGTACAGGTGGTTATGCTAAAACGTTCTTCCAACCAATGTCATTCATGTTCCCGTTAAAAATTATCGAGGAGTTCGCCAATACGCTAACACTCGGTTTACGTCTTTACGGTAACATTTATGCGGGTGAGATTTTAATCGGTCTTATCGCAAGTTTAGCCGCATCAGGCACAGTATTTGGCTTCGTTGGTGCAGTTGTTCCAATGATGGCATGGCAAGGATTCTCGATCTTCATCGGGTTTATCCAAGCTTTCATTTTCACTATGTTAACAATGGTATACATGTCTCACAAAGTGAGTTCAGACCATTAATTATAAATTCTCGCATTCAATGTAGTGCGGTAATTTGAACCACAAAAAAATCACATAATCCAAGGAGGATATTTACAAATGGTAGGTTCAGTAGGTTTATTAGCAGCAGCAATCGCAATCGGTTTAGCAGCACTAGGTGCAGGTATTGGTAACGGTTTAATCGTTTCAAAAACAGTAGAAGGTATTGCTCGTCAACCAGAAGCACGTGGCGCACTTCAAACAGTTATGTTCATCGGGGTTGCATTAGTAGAAGCATTACCGATCATCGCAGTAGTAGTAGCATTCATCGTAATGAACAAGTAGTCTTTATAAAAAGATTATTTTACAGTGGCGAAGAAGACTTTTCGAAGGCCCTTCGCCATTACTTTTGTATAAATAAGGTATAACCTTATTTATTGTTTTTTAACATGAAAGTAAAAGTTTTACAAATATAGATTTCTATTTAAGCTCTTGAAGGGAGTGAAACAATCGTGTTTTTAGACTATCTTGTACTTGGTGCAGGCGCTAACCACATCAATTTAGGTGACGTTTTCGCTACATTAGTTATCTTCTTAGGTTTAATGGCACTTCTTAAAAAGTTCGCTTGGGGTCCTTTAATGGGTATCATGCGCGAGCGTGAAGAGTTAGTAGCAAGCGGCATTGATGCAGCTGAAAAAGCTAAGAAAGAAACGCAAGCACTATTAGAAGAACAAAAGAGCCTTCTTAAAGAAGCTCGCACAGAAGCGCAATCTATCGTAGAAGGCGCTAAAAAGCAAGGCGAAGCAACTCGCGAAGAAATCGTGTCAGCTGCACGCGCTGAAGCTAACCGTCTAAAAGAATCTGCAGTTCGTGATATCGAAGCAGAGAAAGAAAAAGCAATCGCTGCGGTACGCGAAGAAGTGGTTTCATTATCAGTTCTTGCTGCATCTAAAGTTCTTGGAAAAGAAATTTCTGAAGCAGACAACAGCGCATTAATTAAAGAAACGATTGCGAAGGCAGGCGAAGCGAAATGAGTCAATCGACTGTAGCAAATCGCTATGCTCAAGCAATTTTTAAATTAGCGTCTCAGCAAAACTTACTTTCTGAAGTGGGTGCAGATTTAAAAGAGATCAAAGAAGTATTAGCTTCAAACGATGAGTTTATGGCATTACTTACTGCTCCAAAAATCTCAGCTGACCGCAAAAAAGAGCTTATTGCTCAAATCTTAACTGGTGCTCAGTCAATCGTTGTAAACATGGTTCAATTTTTAATTGAAAAGAAACGTTTAAACGAATTATCAGCTGTAGCTGAACAGTTTCAAGCATTAGCAGCAGCTGCTCAAGGCGCTGCAGATGCAAAAGTATTCTCTACTCGTGAATTAACTGAACAAGAGCGTGCAGAAATTTCTGTTGCTTTCGGTAAATTAGTAGGTAAAGAAACACTTAATATTACAAACATTATCGATGCGTCACTAATCGGTGGCGTACGCGTTCAAATTGGCAACTATATTTTCGACAGCACTGTAGCATCTAAGCTAGAGGACTTAAAAAAAGTTTTAGTTGGTTAAATCTTAAGAAATGTGAGAGGTGAACATACATGGGCATCAAAGCTGAAGAAATCAGCAGTCTGATTAAACAGCAGATTGAAGGTTATCAATCGGAATTAAAAGTAAGCGAAGTAGGTACAGTTATCACTGTTGGTGACGGTATCGCTCGTGCTCATGGCCTCGACAACGCCATGGCTGGAGAACTTTTAGAGTTCTCAAACGGTGTTATGGGTATGGCACAAAACCTAGAAGAAGGTAACGTTGGTATCGTAATTTTAGGGGACTACCTAGGCATCAAAGAAGGCGATGAAGTTCGTCGTACAGGTCGTATTATGGAAGTACCAGTTGGTGAAGCACTAATTGGTCGTGTTGTAAACCCACTTGGTCAACCAGTGGATGGATTAGGTCCAATCAACACAACAAAATCTCGTCCAATCGAAAGCCCAGCTTTCGGTGTAATGGCTCGTAAATCAGTACACGAACCATTACAAACAGGTATCAAAGCGATTGACGCTTTAGTACCAATCGGTCGTGGTCAACGTGAGTTAATCATCGGTGACCGTCAAGTTGGTAAAACTTCTGTAGCGATCGATACAATCTTAAACCAACATGGCGAAGATATGATTTGTATCTACGTTGCAATTGGCCAAAAAGAATCAACTGTACGTGGTACTGTTGAAACTTTACGTAAGCACGGTGCATTAGATTACACAATCGTTGTAACTGCATCTGCTTCACAACCAGCGCCATTATTATTCTTAGCACCTTTTGCTGGGGTATCAATGGCTGAAGAGTTCATGTTAGATGGTAAACACGTATTAATCGTGTATGATGATTTATCTAAACAAGCATCAGCTTACCGTGAACTTTCATTATTATTACGTCGTCCTCCAGGTCGTGAAGCTTACCCTGGTGACGTATTCTACTTACACTCACGTTTATTAGAGCGTGCAGCGAAGTTAAACGAAACTTACAAAAACGGTTCTATTACGGCGCTTCCATTCGTAGAAACGCAAGCGGGCGATATCTCTGCATATATCCCAACAAACGTAATTTCTATTACAGATGGTCAGATCTTCTTACAATCTGACTTATTCAACTCTGGTGTACGTCCAGCGATCAACGCTGGTTTATCAGTATCACGTGTAGGTGGTTCTGCTCAAATCAAAGCGATGAAAAAAGTAGCTGGTACATTACGTCTTGACTTAGCAGCATTCCGTGAATTAGAGTCATTCGCTCAATTCGGTTCTGACTTAGACGCAATCACACTTGCTAAATTAGAGCGTGGTAAACGTACAGTTGAAGTTTTAAAACAAGACTTAAACAAACCACTTAAAGTTGAAAAACAAGTAGCGATTCTTTATGCATTAACTAAAGGTCACTTAGATGATATTCCAGTACAAGACATCGTTCGTTTTGAAAATGAATTCTTAAGCTGGTTAGATTCAAACCACACAAACGTTTTAGATCACGTTCGTACAACTAAAGAACTTGCTCCAGATGCTGAGTACATCGAAGCTATTAACGCATTCAAAAAAACTTTCGCTAAATCTGAGTAAGATTTGAACAGTTTTTTTACGTGTGTATTCGTATGCACGTAAAAAACTGAACAGCTCTTTTAAGAACTTGATAAAAATCAAAAGGTGGTGAAATACCAGTGGTAAACTTACGCGAAATTAAAGGTCGTATTAACTCTACAAAGTCAACGAAACAAATCACAAAAGCGATGCAGATGGTTTCTTCTTCAAAGTTACGTCGTGCAGAGCAAAACGCTAAAGCTTACGTTCCTTACATGGAAAAGATTCAAGACGTAGTAGGTGCAATCGCATCAGGTACAAAAGACATCGGACATCCAATGTTAACTATACGTCCTGTTAAGAAAACAGCTTACTTAGTTATCGGTTCTGACCGTGGTTTAGCAGGTGCTTACAACTCAAGCATTTTACGTGAAGTTCAAAATACAATTAACTCACGTCACAAGTCTAAAGACGAGTACGTAGTATTAGCAGTAGGTCGTGTTGTTCGTGATTACTTTGTAAAGCGTGGACACAACGTTATCGCAGATGTAGTTGCTCTACCAGACCAACCATCATTTGCTGATATTAAAGAAATCGCACGTAATGCTGTTGGTATGTTCACTGATGGTACGTATGATGAACTTTATATGTACTACAATCACTTCGTATCAGCAATCGCTAACGAAGTGACTGTGAAAAAAGTTCTTCCTTTAACTGATATTGCACCTTCATCAAGTAACGCTGCATATGAATTCGAGCCATCAGGCGAAGCAATTCTTGAAGTATTATTACCTCAATATGCAGAAAGCTTAATTTACGGCGCTTTATTAGACGGAAAAGCGAGTGAACATTCAGCGCGTATGACAGCAATGAAAAACGCTACAGACAATGCAAACGACCTTATTGCAGACCTTTCTCTACAATACAACCGTGCACGTCAAGCGGCGATTACACAAGAAATTACAGAAATCGTTGGTGGAGCTGCTGCCTTAGAATAGGCGCACTCACCAATGTCGTATAAGAATACGATAGGAGGGTACACAGTAATGAACAAAGGACACGTTCTTCAGGTAATGGGTCCAGTAGTAGACGTAAAGTTTGCTAATGGTGAATTACCAGCAATTTATAACGCATTAACAGTTACAATCGAACGTCCTAACGAAGAGCCAACTACTCTTGCATTAGAAGTAGCGCTTCATTTAGGTGACGATTCTGTTCGTACGATTGCCATGTCATCTACTGACGGTTTACAACGTGGAGCAGAAGTAACAAACTCAGGAGCACCAATCTCAGTACCAGTTGGTGAAGCTACATTAGGTCGCGTATTTAACGTACTTGGTGAAGTTATCGACTTAGGCGAAGAGATTCCTGCTGAAGTTCGCCGTGATTCAATTCACCGCGAAGCTCCAACATTTGATGAATTATCAACTACTGTTGAAATCCTTGAAACAGGTATCAAAGTAGTAGACTTATTAGCACCATACATTAAAGGTGGTAAAATCGGTCTATTCGGTGGTGCCGGTGTAGGTAAAACAGTATTAATCCAAGAATTAATCAACAACATCGCACAAGAGCACGCTGGTATCTCAGTATTCGCAGGTGTAGGTGAGCGTACTCGTGAGGGTAACGACTTATTCTTCGAAATGACTGACTCAGGCGTAATCAAACAAACTGCGATGGTATTCGGTCAAATGAACGAGCCACCTGGTGCACGTATGCGCGTAGCATTATCTGGTTTAACAATGGCAGAATACTTCCGTGATGAGCAAGGTGCAGACGTACTTTTATTCATCGACAACATCTTCCGTTTCACTCAAGCAGGTTCTGAGGTTTCTGCCCTATTAGGTCGTATGCCTTCTGCGGTAGGTTACCAACCAACACTTGCTACTGAAATGGGTAAATTACAAGAGCGTATCACATCTACAACTAAAGGTTCTGTAACTTCTATCCAAGCGATTTACGTACCAGCCGATGACTATACTGACCCGGCTCCGGCTACAACTTTCGCCCACTTAGATGCAACAACTAACCTTGAGCGTAAATTATCTGAAATGGGTATCTACCCTGCGGTTGACCCATTAGCTTCGACTTCTCGTGCATTATCACCAGAAATCGTAGGTCCAGAACACTACGCTATCGCAACTAAAGTTCAACGTACAATCCAACGTTACCGTGAGTTACAAGATATCATCGCCATCTTAGGTATGGATGAGTTATCTGATGAAGATAAACAAACTGTAGAGCGTGCTCGTCGTATCCAGTTCTTCTTATCTCAAAACTTCCACGTAGCGGAGCAATTCACTGGTCAAAAAGGTTCTTATGTACCTGTAAAAGATACTGTTCGTTCATTCAAGGAAATCCTTGATGGCAAATGGGATCACTTACCAGAAGATGCTTTCCGTCTAGTTGGTTCTATTGATGAAGTAGTAGCGAAAGCGAAAGAAATGGGCGTACAAGTTTAATTAGCTGACGAGGAGGAAAAAATATGAAGACAGTTACAGTCAATATTGTCACTCCCGACGGCCCAGTATACGATTCAGAGGTAACGATGGTTATCGCTAAAACAACTTCAGGTGAAATTGGTGTCCTTGCTGGCCATATTCCTATGGTTGCTCCACTAACAATTGGTGCAGTGAAGCTGAAAAAAGCAGATGGCACTTTTGAACTTGCAGCAATTAGCGGCGGTTTCATTGAAGTACGTCCTGAGAAAATTTCGATTTTAGCTCCTTCTGCTGAAGTTGCTTCTTCAATCGATGTTGCACGTGCTAAAGAAGCATTATCTCGTGCTGAAGGTCGCCTTCAAAAGAAACAAGATGACGTCGATTTCCAACGTGCTGAACTAGCGTTAAAACGTGCGTTGAATCGTATCAACGTTCAAGAGGGTAATATCTAATTTTGATAAAAAGTGGGCAGAGCAATCTGCCCGCTTTTTTAAATATTATTTTTGACGTTGGAAAACTCTAAGGATTTATAATCTTTAAATAGCAAATTCATTGATTTAAAGACTTAATGAATAGAAGGAGTGAAAGTGTGAAATGGATTTAATCGTACAAACTGGTCAACAAGCACTAATGAATATTATTGCAAATATTATTTTTATTGGTATGGCTTTGTATGCTTTACAAGGACTTCGTATTGAGCAGCTGTTTAAAAAAGGGAAAACATTTCAAATTCAACTATTTTATATATTTATGAGTATTGTTATAGGATCAACTGTGGCAGATTTCTTTTTAAATTTTTTGAGTTGGTCTAAAATGATCCCCTATATTTACCAATAAAACAGGAAATTTAATGTGTCATTTTATTTCTTGTAGGGGGAAATAATCACTTGTTTTTCACTACAAGGAATAAAAATTTCCTAGGAAATACAGTACGTTTATAAGATTATAACGTGCGAGTAGTTATTTAGGTCTGGTACTTCTTTCTTGATTGGTTAGGACTGCATAAGACTTCATATCGCGTTATTCTGCGTGTGATTTGTATTTCTAATGAATATTTGTCTATTCACAATAATTACTTGTCCTGCGTATTATATATTTATAGCTATTTTGATAAAATTAGCTTAAAATAGTGATTTGGGTGCTTGAATATGCACCATTATTTATGTAGTATGTTCTAGTGTGTAAAATAACAGTCAAATGAAAAAATTAATTGAACTTATCCATTCATTTATTAATTATATGAGAATCGAATTCGGAGGGACGAATTGTGGAAAGAATTATTGTTACTGGGGGTAAAACGCTAAAAGGTAACGTACGTGTCGAAGGTGCAAAAAATGCTGTATTACCGATTTTAGCTGCATCTCTATTAGCTTCTAAAGATAAAAATATTATAAAAGATGTACCAAACTTAGCAGATGTAAGTACAATCAGCGAAGTATTGAAAAGCTTAAATGCAAAAGTAGAATATAAAGTTGAACATAATGAACTGATCATTGATACGTCTATGAAGCTTTCTAGTGAAGCACAATTCGAGTTTGTTAGCAAAATGCGTGCCTCAATTTTAGTAATGGGGTCATTATTAGCTCGTAATGGTTATGCACGTGTAGCATTACCTGGTGGATGTGCAATTGGTTCACGTCCAATAGAACTTCATTTAAAAGGCTTCGAAGCAATGGGTGCTAAAATATCATTTGGTCATGGTTATGTAGAAGCAAAAGTAATAGAAGAATTAAAAGGCGCAGAGATTTATTTAGACTTCCCAAGTGTTGGGGCGACTGAGAATATTATGACAGCTGCAGCATTAGCAAAAGGCATAACAGTCATTGAAAATGCAGCTAAAGAGCCTGAAATTGTTGATTTAGCAAACTTCATTAATGCAATGGGCGGTCGTGTCATCGGTGCAGGTACTGATACGATACGTATTGAAGGTGTGAAAGAATTAAAAGGTTGCGAGCATTATATTATTCCAGACCGTATCGAAGCAGGGACGTTTATGGTGGCTGCAGCAATTACTCGTGGTGATGTATTTATCGAAAACGCTGTACCAGAGCATATGACGGCATTGATTGCAAAAATGCGCGAAATGGGTGTTGAAGTAATCGAAGAAGGTGAAGGTCTACGCGTACGTGCAAACGATCCGTTAAAAGCAGTGGATATTAAAACTATGCCACACCCAGGCTTCCCAACAGATATGCAATCACAAATGATGGCATTAATGTTAACGGCTAAAGGCACAAGTATCATCACTGAAACTGTATTTGAAAATCGTTTCATGCACGTAGAAGAATTCCGCCGCATGAACGCGGACGCTAAGATTGAGGGCCGTTCTGTATTTATTGAAGGTGATAAAAACCTACAAGGTGCAGAAGTTTCAGCAACAGATTTACGAGCAGCAGCAGCACTAATTTTAACAGGATTAGTTTCTGAAGGTGTAACACGCGTTACAGAATTACATCACTTAGACCGTGGCTACGTGGACTTCCACAAAAAATTAGCGGCTTTAGGTGCAAATATTGAGCGCGTAGATATAGAAGAAGTTGTAGTAGAAACAGTGGTAACGGTATAACCGTTTAAGTATTTTTAAGCATCTAGTTGCTCGAATAGAATTTCGAGCAACTAGATGCTTTTTATATTGCTTAGACATATAGTAGGAAATATTTTTCTATAGAATTTTTTGAGTTTTCAGGTATATCTACTGGCAAAAATCATACATTGTCACATGAAAAAAATCATTCTCACGTTGTTAGTAATTAGCTTATTCCTTACGCCAGTTTTTATGCAAAAAGGTGAGACAAAACAATCGATTTCTACTATAGAAACACCGAAAGATGAATGTCCAATATTCATCAAAATCAATAATACTTCGATCCCGTTAGAAGAATATTTAGTAGGGGTACTAGCTGGAGAAATGCCAGCGAGCTTTCATGAAGAAGCACTAAAAGCACAAGCAATCGCCTCAAGGACGTATGTATTAAAGCAAACCAATAATGGACAAACTCCGATTTTAGCAACTACCGCACATCAAGTTTTTAATGATAAAGATTTGCGCGAAGAAAGATGGAAGGCCGCGTTTGCACAAAACGAACAAAAGGTGCAACAGGCTGTCGAGCAAACTAAACAACAAGTGCTTACTTATAACGATCAGTTAATTACAGCAATGTTCCATGCTTCTTCCTTCGAACAAACTGAGTCCGCCCAAAATTATAGCAATAGCATAGTTCCCTATTTACAGTCTGTCTCATCACCAGAGCCGCTTGAAGAAACGGAAACTACTTACACATACAGTGAATTAAACAAGCTGCTCAAACAAAATTTCACAATGGCACAGTACAAAAATACGAAAGTTAGCATTAATAGCTCAGGACGCGTGCAATCTATTACAATTGCAAATAAAACGTGGTCAGGGCGTGAAATGCGAGAATTATTAAATTTACGTGCAACCCACTTTACTTGGCAGTCCACTACAAAGGGGATCACACTAACAACTCTTGGATATGGGCATGGTGTCGGCATGAGTCAGGAGGGGGCAAATACGCTGGCACAAGGTGGAACCACAGCACAGGAAATTTTGGCGCATTACTATCCGAATACAACATTACAAACTTTTAATTATTGTCAAAAATAATGTTTAACTTGAGAACTTCCTGTCCACACTCTCTCTTGAGGTGATGAATATGGGAGAAGATAAACGAAAGCCTTCTCGGAAACCATTTATGGAGAGACCGTGGTTTTGGCCGGTCATTTATAGTAGCATTGCAGTAATGATTGTTGGTGTTATCTTAAGTTACAATGTTCTGTACAACAGTAAGCAAGATCAGGTTGCACTTGAAGGACAGCCAGAAACGAATCAACAATCTATTTTGCCAACTGCAACGAAGTTAGAAATGTTAAAATATCCGTTTAAAGAGGAATTATTCAATGAAGTAAGCATCGTACAAGAATTTTATGATGTAACTGCTGACGAAGCGACACGAGAAAAAGGATTATTAGTTTTTAATCAAGTGTTTACGACTTCTACAGGCGTCTCTATTGCCATTAATAGCGAGCCATTTGAAGTTGTAGCGGCAATGAGCGGCGAGGTCACACAAGTCAAAATGGACGTTTTCAAAGGCAATCAAATTACGCTGAAACATCCAAATGGTATGGAAACACGTTACAGCTCAGTCTCTGATATTTTAGTAAAAGAAGGCGACAAAGTTACACAAGGGGAAGCCATTGCCAAATCGCAAGAAAATGAATGGAACCCTCAAGCAGGCGTTCATTTATACTTTGAATTGGTAGAAGATGGTGTGCTAATCAACCCACGCAAATATTTATCGTTCTAAATTCGCAAACTAATTCGAATAAACCTAAACGTTGACACATAAGGTGAACCAATAAGAACTAAACACTCTTCATACATTTTATAGAGAGGAAGAGAACGTGCACGAGCATATTCGGCAGCGTTGCGTTCGATTAGGTGAGCTGTTTGTGGAGACAGGTGGAACGGTGCGTGCTCTTGCCAGTAAAACAGGATTTTCGAAAAGTACGGTGCATAAGGATTTAACAGAAAGGCTTGTACAAGTAAATGAGCCGCTTGCTAAACAAGTCCAAGACATGCTAGCGTACAATAAATCGATTCGACATTTACGAGGCGGAGAAGCAACACGCAAAAAATGGTTAACAAAGCCAATACAATCCCAAGCAATGTCTAGCGAGTTTTAACCTCACTAGGCATTTTTGTATTTCAATGGTACACAAAAAATCCCTATAAATCCCAAAGTAAAGGAAATTCCCTACCATAATTTTAGATGTAATTTACGTATTGTATATGATAAAATAATCTAGATAAAGAGAAAAATGAAACGTACACATGTTGAAATCGGTGGAAGGAGATTAAATAAACATGTTTTCTAAAGATATTGGGATAGATTTAGGTACTGCAAACGTGTTAATTCACTTGAAAGGGAAGGGCATTGTCTTAAATGAACCTTCAGTAGTGGCGATTGACAAAAAGAGTGGTAAAGTACTTGCTGTTGGTGAAGAAGCACGTCAAATGGTAGGGCGTACACCTGGGAATATCGTTGCAATTCGTCCGTTAAAGGATGGAGTAATTGCCGACTTTGATGTAACGGAAGCCATGTTAAAGCATTTTATCAATAAGTTGGATTTAAAAGGATTCTTATCAAAGCCTCGTATTTTAATTTGTTGTCCGACAAATATTACATCTGTCGAGCAAAAAGCGATTCGTGAAGCAGCTGAAAAATCAGGTGGCAAAAAGGTTTATTTAGAAGAAGAACCGAAAGTTGCAGCAATTGGAGCTGGTATGGATATTTTCCAACCAAGCGGTAATATGGTCGTTGATATCGGTGGTGGTACAACAGACGTAGCAGTATTATCAATGGGCGATATCGTAACGAGCGAATCAATTAAAATCGCAGGCGACGTATTCGACAATGACATCTTGCAATACATAAAGAAAGAATACAAGCTATTAATCGGTGAACGTACAGCAGAGAATATTAAAACAACAATCGGTACAGTATTCCCTGATAGCCGCAAAGAAGCGATGGAAATCCGTGGTCGTGATATGGTAACGGGTTTACCACGCACCATCGAAATTCACTCAGTAGAAATTGAGCAAGCATTGCGTGAATCAGTAAGTATGATTGTACAAGCGGCGAAGGACGTACTTGAAAAAACACCGCCAGAATTATCAGCAGATATTATTGACCGCGGCGTTATTTTAACAGGTGGTGGTGCATTATTACATGGCATCGACCTATTGCTAATCGAAGAATTAAAAGTACCAGTATTCATTGCTGAAAATCCGATGAACTGTGTAGCTGTTGGAACAGGCATTATGTTAGATAATATTGACCGAGCAGTTAGTAATAAATAACTATCCCCACCTATGTTCCTAACATTTAAGTGACTTTTACCGATATATAATCAATTACGCCTCGGCGTAATTGTGTCCAGGTTCTTTCTAGTATAGTGCCACAGGGCGTGGGTCAGTCAGCTGCTGTCACAGAATGTGATGTTTTTAGCCTTCGTTTTCCTATTCAGCTGGGGATTGCCCCCACTGAAGTAAGGTCCTACTTGATATTCAAAGCCCACTTATAGAAGTAGGGGAGTTCTGTATCTGTCACTTTACTGATGGTACAAAAAGAATCTGCAGTAGCAAGGTAAATATGACGTAAATTCGAGGTGAAGCGAATGTTTAAAGGGTTTTATACAGTAGCGACAGGAATGGTTGCTCAACAACGTAAAACAGAAATTTTAACAAATAATATGGCGAATGCGAATACACCTGGTTTCAAATCAGATCAAACGACAATTCGCTCATTTCCAGATATGTTGATGTCGGCAGTAGGTTCAACAAATATTCCTACAGAAAATGGCTTTGCATTAAAAAGACTAGATACAGTTGGCGCATTAAATGCGGGTGTATACTTACAAGAAACAATGCCAGACCAAGCACAGGGACAGATTTATTCTACGGGCTTGACGACAGACGTAGCGCTTATTAATAGTCAAGTTCCAACAGATGTAGCTTCAGGCAACTCCGGGCAAATTTTCTTCCGATTAGAAAACGAAAACGGCACAGAAAGCTATACGCGTAACGGGAATTTTACTTTAGACGGCGCGGGGAACTTAGTGAATCCAATGGGGTTATTCGTACTTGATGCAAACGGCAACCGTATGCAATTTGCGAACGATAACATTCGTATTGATTCAACAGGGGCAATTTTCGATGAAAACAACGTACAGGTGGGCGTATTAGGCGTAGCATTTTCGGCAAACCCAGACGTTTTAGTAAAGCGTGGCAATGGTCTTTACAATACGTTAGATGGTGCAGACTTACCTTCAGCTTACGGACAAGATGGCGTACAATTTTCAATGCAACAACAATACTTAGAAGGTTCTAATGTTGATGCTTCAAAAGCAATGACGGACCTTTTAACGGCTTATCGCGCATTTGAAGCCAACCAAAAAGTATTACAGGCATACGATAAAAGTATGGATAAAGCCGTAAACGAAATCGGACGTGTGTAACTTCGTTTAGCACAGTGAATTATTTTCATTCATGGGCGAAATTTCGTATAATAAGGAGGTAGTATTCAAATGCTACGTACAATGATTACAGCGACAAATACGTTGTCTCAAATCCAGAATCAATTAGATACCATTAGTACAAATATCGCAAATAGTAATACACACGGTTATAAAGCACAACAAGCGAATTTTACAGAGCTACTATATCAACAGTTTAATAATGATGAATACGACAAAACTGTACGACAAACACCAGTAGGCATTCGCTATGGAGTTGGAGCACAAATTGGTCAAATTCAATCAAATCAATCGCAAGGCTCAATCCAAGTAACAGACCGTGACTTAGATTTTGCTTTAACAACGAAAAATCAATACTTCAACGTACTGATGACAAATGATGCGGGCGAAACGCGTACAGCATATACACGTAACGGGAGCTTTTACGTATCGCCAGCGCAACCAGGTATTGTAACACTTGTAAATAGTGATGGCTATCAAGTGGCAGATGTGAATGGTCAAGCAATTACGTTCCCAGACAACGCAACACAGTTTACGATGGATTCAGATGGAACATTAGTAGTGAATTATGCAAATGGTCAACCACAACGTTTCCAATTAGCTGTTTCAACACTGCAAAAGCCGCAAATTATGGAAAACCTACAAGGTGGTACATACATTGGCTTGCCAGAAAATCTTGACGAACTTGGTTACACAGAAGCCGAGATTTTAACAGATTTACAGGGGGCAAACCGTCAAGTTGGCATTCAAAAAGGGGCACTTGAAATGTCAAACGTTGATTTATCGAAAGAAATGACAAATTTAATTCAGGCACAGCGTTCTTACCAGTTCAACACACGTGCGGTAACGATTGCTGATCAAATGCTGGGCTTAATAAACGGTATTCGCTAAAGGATATTGTAAGGGAGAATAGTTATGACAGATGAGTTTGAACAACAAGCAGCACAGCCGACAATAAAAAAGACGAGACGTGGCTTCAGAAGAAAACAAGAGACACCACAGCCGGAGCCAACGAACGATCAACCAGTCCGCTGGGTTCAGCTTCGTCTCATTCCCATTTGGTTACGCATAATTTTAGTAGCAGTACTTTTTGTTGCCGCTGCTGGAATTGGTCTTACAATTGGCTACAGCGTCATTGGTGATGGTGATTCCGCTGACACATTAAAATGGAGCACTTGGCAACATTTACTCGATATTATGAGTGGAAAACAGTAAAGAAGTTGTCATAAACATGATGTTGTGCTACCCTTTTAAGCTAGCTAATTGTGACATAAAGAGTAAGTGAGCATGGCTGTAGGAAACTTTTTCTACAGCCTGTTACACATAGTTTATACGAATTTTTTACATAACGATTACCTATCAAACAAATCAAAGGGGGAAGTTATATGTTAAATGCAGAGCAAATTCAAAATATTTTACCACATCGTTATCCGTTTCTATTAGTTGATCGTATTTTAGAGATTGAAGAAGGTAAGCGTGCAATCGGTTTGAAAAATGTGTCAATTAATGAACAATTTTTCAATGGGCATTTTCCAGGTTATCCAGTTATGCCAGGTGTGTTAATTGTGGAAGCATTAGCGCAAGTTGGAGGCGTAGCATTACTTAACACGCCAGCCTATAAAGGGCGTCTTGTATTTTTGACAGGCATTGATAATTGCCGCTTTAAACGTCAAGTTGTACCGGGCGATCAGCTAAAACTTGAAGTAGAGTTTATAAAATTACGTGGGCAAATGGGCAAAGGGAAAGCAATTGCTACTGTAGATGGTGAGCTAGCTTGTGAATGTGAAATCTTATTTGCAATTGGACCAGAACAGCCGTAATAAAGCAATTTGCAATTATACCGCAAAGATTATAGAATATATAGGTTGAAGTGAAATTTTTACCTTTTGACAGGAGTTAAAAAAAAACGGAGCTCTACTGATTAATAACCGTATGCAATTGTCAAAATATAAATATAGAGAATGATAACAAGCAAAATTCGGCTTTAAACGTAGGAGGTTTTAAAAGAGATGTATAAACAATTGTCTTCAGGCGTAAAAATTAGTATTACACGATCAATCTCGACGTCGTTTGAAGCTTATTTAGCAAATATTGGTTGGGATGAAGAAAAATTTTCAATGGAAGACTACATGGTAAGTTGGCAAAGTTACTTCAAGGAAAATGCGGCTTGGATCGATAAAATACCAACAGAGGTATTATTAAGCCCTGAATTCCACGAAGAAATCGCCAAGAAAATGGACGAGGTTATTGCAAAAATTTTAAATGAAGCGCCAACTGATAAGCAAAAGAAAGAAATTGCGAAGTTACAAAAACAGTTAGGCACGGACTATAAATTTGATTGTAAGGCTGAGGCTGCTTACGTGGAGCAACTGTTAAAAGATAAATTAAAATAATCCCATTTATATGTTGGATAGATCCTTCTTTTCCCGGGCACTATATTTATGATCACTTGAGGTGATTATGAATTGAGTTTCTAAGCGAAAGGAGGGATTTTTTTATGCGTACTTCAGCAGTAATGGTAAGTGTATTTTCGCTTTTTCTACTTGCTGGCTGTAACTGGAACACAGCTGAGCGTGATACAACAACTCCCGTAGAGGATGTAAAACGTGGAGTAGATGATACGATGGACGATACACGGGATGCCATTGATGATACAATCGATACTGTTGATCCGAATCGACCAAGAAACGGGGAAGTAAACGAAAGTACGATTGATAAGAATGGAACGTATCCAAACGGTTCAAGTAACCCAAATGGTGAAAATGGGATAACTGCACCAGGGGCTCCGTCTGTTAATCAAGAGGATATCATCGAGGATAATAAAGATCGCGTAGATAAAGACAAAGTGGATAATCACTAATGAAAAAAGGAAGTCCGTATTTAATACGGATTTCCTTTTTCATTAGCTTTATTTAATAACCTGTGTATTCTCTAAACGTTCATTCCGTTCTTGAAGTGATGGGCGTTCACGCATGCCTTGTTCAAATGCAACAAGTAGCTCATCGTTGCGTAAGCCCTGCTCAAGCAATTGTGACAATAATAACTCAGCGTATTTTTTGCGCTGTGCTTTCAACCGTCCTTTAAATAGTACCGAAATATTTTGATCAATAGGTGTTAAGGAATGTGCGATAATTGAAAACGGCGCGGGCTCGTTGTCTGGAAATGAAATAATAACGCGTGCATCGAGCATTGTACCGGATAAAATGAGCTCGTCAAACAGTTCTTTATATTCTGAAGTTGTAAATGCTTCAATTACCCAAAGTTGGTGGCTATTTTCTTGGCTGATAATTATGCCATCTGTTAGTGGGATTTTTTTGAGTTTGCCATCTAGTTGTAATTCAAACGAAAGCATTTTAAAAGTTTTCAAAAATTAACCCCCTTCGAATTTATTGATACATAAAGTATAACATAATCAAATTGCGAAACTGTCAAGATCGGCTACAATAATAATACTTTCAAACCATGATTACGTCTTATTTTGTTCAAAAACCAATAATTTTAACGCATCAAAAAAAACAATTTGACTTGTAAAAAGGGCTTAAAATTAATTTTTCAGATTTTGAAAAAAATTAGGTAATTATTTATTATGTAGTTACTTTAATACGAAAGGAGGAGAATGCATGAATCATGTTGGAATTGTCGGACGCACGACGAAGGATTTGAGCCTGCGTCAATTATCAGAAGGGCGTATACAAACAACTTTCACCGTAGCGATAAATCGCCAATATAAAAATAGTGAAGGGGTGAATGAGGCCGATTTTGTGCAATGTATTGCATGGGGAAAGCTAGCAGAACGGCTTATTAAGTATTGTGGAAAAGGCTCACTGATTGGCATTAAAGGTCGTTTACAAACAGGTTCCTATATTAATCGAGAAAACCAAAAAGTGTTTACAACAGATGTTGTAGCCGAGGAAATTCGCTTTTATGCAATGAAGCCAGTTACAAATACCACAGAGGCACCATCAATTCCAAAAGATTTTGTATTACCTGAGCAAGAAAGTGAGCTAGTAAAATCGTTATAGTTTGTCCTAGTTAGCTTAACATTACAATGGACAAGTCTACTGTATGACCGCACAGTAAAAATCTATTCCAATCTCAATGAAAACAAGTTGTGAAGTAAGCAAAAAATAGAGTCTACTTCAAGGCGTAAAGTAGACTCAACATTTTATTTAAATGTTGCTGTATCGAGGGTAAGTAAATTCATGAGCTCCTGATCATCGAGCTCAGTAAGCCATTTACTGGATTGAATCAATTCCTCTGACAGCGCAGACTTCATCGTGATCATTTTATCGATTTTTTCCTCAACTGTTCCAATTGTCACAAATTTATGCACTTGTACAAATTGTGTTTGGCCGATACGATAGGCACGGTCTGTTGCTTGGTTTTCAACGGCCGGATTCCACCAACGATCGGCATGTAGTACATGTGTAGCCGCTGTTAAGTTAAGCCCCGTACCACCAGCCTTCAGTGACAGTAAAAATACTGGGAATTCCCTCGCTTGAAAGGCCTCTACTAAATGGTCACGTTGAGCTTTTGAGGTACTACCTGTTAAAAACGGTGCATCGACATTGTAAAGCTCTTGTAGACAATGTTGGATTAAATTTCCCATACCGATATATTGCGTAAAAATTAAGCATTGTTCACCACTATCAATTATTTCCTTCGTCATTTCAATTATGCGTTTAAGCTTCACCGAACGATTCATCATCGTTTGTGCTTCATCAAAAGGTTCTTTTAAATAAAGGGCAGGGTGATTACATAATTGTTTAAGCTTTCCGAGCATTTTTAAGATGCGACCTTTTTTCTCAAAGCCCGCTAATTGTTCTAAACTTGCAAGCGTATCTTGAATATAGCCTTCATATAGCGCGGCTTGCTCTGTTGTTAATGCACAGAACTCATGAGATTCTTGTTTGTCAGGTAAATTTAATTGAAGCTCTGGATCTCGTTTAGAGCGACGTAGTAAAAACGGACTAATTTTTGTACGTAATATACGTTTATGTGATTCCGATTCGTCGCGTTCAATCGGGATAATATATTGTTCCGAAAACTTACTGAAGCTACCTAAATAACCCTTATGGATAAAGTCAAAAATAGCCCATAATTCAGAGAGGCGATTTTCAACAGGAGTGCCGGTTAATGCAATATGATGTGTCCCACTCAGTTTACGAATGGCACGGGATTGCATCGTTTGCATATTTTTGATATTTTGAGCTTCATCAAGCGCAATCGTCGACCAATGAAGGAGCTTTAAATCATCTGCGTCTTGAGTCACTGTACCATAAGTCGATAAAATTACATGCGGACGCTGCGTTAGTACATAGCTTGTTAAACCGTCACCTTTCAAACGGCGAGGACCGTAATGCGTATACACTTCTAAGTCTGGTGCGAATCGCGTTAATTCCTTCTGCCAGTTCCCAACAACAGAAGTCGGACAGACGATTAATGTAGGCTCCTGTACTTGCAAAGTTTGAACCGTGTGTAAAATATACGTAATTAACTGAATGGTTTTTCCTAGACCCATATCGTCAGCAAGACAAGCGCCGAACTTTTGCTCACGCATAAACGTTAACCATTCAAATCCCTCTTGCTGATATGGACGTAGCTCGGCGTGTAGCTTAGATGGCACTACGATTGGAGGTAAGCCCTTTTTATGTTGAAGCTGTTCGATATATGCGGCGAGTGATTGCTGCATTTCAAAGGCAAATAGCGGATCATCGCGCTCTGCATCATCATCTTCTTCATCAAGTGGTGCGGTTAACGTTTCTGGTAGCTCACGGAATAATAAATCCTTTACGGTCCAATTTTCTTCTTCCGCTTGCTCCATTAGTTCTTTCATTTCAGTAAGCCACTGCTCATCGATGCGGAACCATTCATTACCGATACGTACGAATTCACGTTTTTCGTCAACTAAACGTTTGAATTGCTCGGCAGAAACTTCTTCACCATTCATCGAGAATTGCCACTTAAATGTTAAAATATCATCAAGTCCAGCGACACTACGCGTAGATTGGTTACCTGCGCTTACGCGAACCCGAAGTTTTGACTGCTTTAATTCTTTTAACCATGCAGGCAAAATAACTTCAAACCCAATTGCCTGAAGCTTCGCTAAATCATGGCGTAAAAATTCGCGTACAGCTGCATCTGCTAGTGTTAAACGAATAAATTGAGAAGGTTCCAAATCGATTTGCAATAACTCTAACACTTGCTGCTGCGTATTTTCAATCTGTGATGCAATAGGTTCCCATTTTTTCGGTAAGGCATCATTGATTGGTAGTTGTCGTTTTGTAGCAGCAGGTGTCCAATGCTTAGCGGAAGAAGGACTTATTAAAACGGTTTCTAATAGCCAGTTTTCTTCATTTTCCTCTGGCTCACTTAAACGTAGCGCCATTTTTACGCCATCAAAAGTATGTGTTCCTTGCAGTGGCCAACCTCCGTTTAAAAAGTATGGAATTAGCGTAAGAGAATCTTCTTTTGACAGCCCTGCATTTGCGAGCTTTTGTTCCATTGCGTGCTGCAATAATTCCTGCTCAAAGTGAAAGCCATCTTCCGTAAGTGTTGCATGCTGCCATAGCTTTGGATCGGACCATAAAGGGAGTATCGTTTGTAGGTCACTAAACAGCTGAGTGGTTTCGCTATTTAGCGCCGAAAAATCTATAAATGGATGACGGTAGCGAGGGGATAATACATCAAGTAAATCCGCTGCATCTATAAGTAAGTCACGTTCTTCTAAAGACGTGTTTAACCCATATAAATTTTGCTCAAATTTAAAAAACAATGTCGGTACCCAGCTTGTGGTTGGCAAAATTAAATCGTCCTTATTGTACGCAGTCATACGAAAAAGTCCCGGACGTACTGTGGCAAGCTTGATGCGCATTGTTTGTAAAAATGGCAGTTTTGTATTGAGTAAAGTTTGCATAGCTAGCTTGCGTTACGCAAGTTCACCTCCTAATGACAACATACATATTATGAAGCAATTAAATTGCTTTTTATGATTTCTTCTTGTAGTGCACGTAGACGCTTAAACTGCTGTTGCACGGCATCTATATAGTTTTCAAAATAGTCGAGCTTTCCTGCTTTTTTAGCCGCAGATTTCATTGATCGCCAAATACGGACAGCCTGTTTATAATTTTGACGAGATTTTTGGTTAATTTCATCCATCGCATAAAAATGATAAAGCGGTAATGCGGCTTCTGGGGCATGGGCAACGACTTCCTTTAAGCCACTTTGCTCTAGATAAGCAATGGAAGTAGGGTAGAGCTGATGCAATGCGACCCATTCATTATAACGCGCATGACGTAGTAAATAATCAGAAAACGCCTCGATTCCAAATTTACCGAATGCTGCATACAGTGTAAGTTCCTCGGCTTCTGTTAAGTCAATTTGCTCATACAGTACATCAAGTTTACGTGTGTATTTTTGACGACGAATAGGTATTAACTGTTCTTGAATAAAGGTTTGTAAAAAAGGAAGCGCTTTTTTCAAAATCAGTGTCGCTTCAGCAAGATAGCCTTTTTCAAGACTTTGCTGCGCAACATCAATAAAGCTTTCTACATTTTCTAATGACATCTCTTGTATTATTCGTTCTAGCGGCGTCATCGTGCGTAATAAAATATAGAACAGCGCTTTCACTACGTTTAAATCGATATCGATTGGAGCGTTTGTTTTTTCTAAAACGGAAAGCTCCGCTGTTAAGCGCTTTTTCTCTGTGAATAGCTTCGTCCAAAATTGTAAGTATAGTGCAAGACGAAAATGCGTAGCCCCTTTTTCGAGCAGTAAAATATCGCGTGTTATTAGCTGTAGTGCATCAAAAAATGGTTCGGCTGCGAATAATTTCGTGGTTCTACTAATGATATCAATTGCACGTTCCATACGAATGAACGCATTTTCTAAGTAATAGTTGAAGTAATTATTGTCCATTGACATACCCGTTTTCACAGCATGCTGTAATAGGCGCTTCATTAACGCAATTTCCATATACAAATCAAATAAATGCTGCCACTCTTGTTCAAATGGTCGCTGGCGTTGTAATTTTAAACGGGCATTTTCAAGAAGCGAAGAAATTAAAAAGCTATCGATAGGTCGCTGCTCTTTAAAGGTATAGTTCAGCACTTCATCGGCCATACGCTGCCAGCTTTCAGGACTTCGCTCAGAGGCGAGGGTACTCAACTGCACTGTTTTTTTCGCGCGCCAACTTGTTAGCCAATCTTGCAACGAAATGAAATATTGTGAAAGCTTAAAAATAACTGCTAGCTGATGTCGACATAGCTTTTTTTGAGGGCATGTACAGCTAATTTGCTTCTGTGTAAAAGATATGGTTACGTCGGTTGTGCGAACATCTTGGATTTGGCACACCAAAATTTGTGTAAACGCTGAGTAATTACGTAGCTTGATCGCTTGATTACGCACGGAAAACATCGCACGCGTGACAAGTTCTGCATCCTCATTTGCAGAGGGATGGAGCTGCTCTTCGAAGCGCTGTAATGTTTTTTCAATAAAATCTTTATGTGAATGAGCAACATCAGAAAAACTGGAACTCACAATAGACGTCCTCCTATCTAAAAAAGTCGTTCCTTTCATTATAATATGAATTCCAACAAAGTGAAACTTTGCTCGATTGGGGTTTTCCTCATTCCCTTCAGAGCAATAGCCTTCACTAGTCAGGCATTTGTAAAGCTTTTAAGGGCTACGACATGTCGGCTTTGCGAGAATACGTGCGAATTTTGTGCCGGTATGTGCGGATTCACAAGGGATATTTGCGAATTTCGGAATTTTTTTGCGAAATCATAATGGAAATGAGCTAATTTTAAAATATACTTGCGAATACCCAGTAAATACCTGCTTTTCCGACAAAAATGTAAATGTACAAACGCTCGCAACTCAATTTGCATTCACTTAATAATGAAAAATGGCTCCATCACAATTTATAGGGATGGAATGTACATTTTTACCATGTACATTAATTGGAAGTTTGAAACGTTGAAAGTATGGGGATACTAAATGCAAATAAAAAATTTATCGAATTTTCAAAAATATTTAATTCCGTATTGTTAAATTTATTGAATAAAAACCTTGAAATAAGGTCTTTTGGTTGTGATAAAAACGAATGGGAACAAAACGACATCCAAGGAGGAATTCATATGATTCAAGTTCAATTTATGAAACCATTTTATACAAAATTAAATGGTTCAAAACTACGCTTAGTATTTGCCTATCAATACTTTTCAATTACAAAGGACGATGAGATTTTTCATTTCATTCCAATTGAAGGCAAAGAAATGATTGTGGATTTAAATACGTTGCAAGTTGAAAATTTATCAGAAGTATTTGTCTTCCAGCGTGGGAACCGTTTCGTGCGACTTCCGCTTTATCAACTACTATTAGTATCCAACGTACACGATCATTTAATGCCGATTATCGAAAACGTATCGACACATGTGAAGCCATCACAAGCTGAGGTGCTATATAAATTTGATGAGGAAGTAGAAGGGATTGTGCGCGTATTAGAAGAGGAAAACTTATCTCGCTTAATCGACAATGCACTTGAAGCGCGTAACGAAGCATTGTTTCATACCTTAATGGCAAAGAAGGCAAAATTGACTGGAGGCTTCGCCGCATCATGATTGTCAATAAGCTTAATTAGCGCCCACTGACGTATAAATTATACGCCAGTGGGTTTTTTTAAAGTGTCTAGGCTAAAGCGCCAGCCCCTCGCACCATTAGATCCCTCCTGCATAAGTGGTAGATCGCTTACTTTTGCGTCGGGCTATCCAATGTCTGAGACTCACACGATGTGAGTCATTGGGGGCATGCCACATGGATGTGGTGTTTTGCCCCCTATGGGCTGGAAGGGCGCTTTAGCACTTTTCTGATTACACAAAAAAGTCCCATGAAGCTTTTCCTCAAAAATGAAAAGCTCATGGGACAAAAGAAATTATTTACCTGTAAATAAATCCATCGCTAATTGCGCGGTATGTTGTGCTTGTTCATGTAATACGACAATTTGCGCGCGTAACGAAGCTTCGATTGATTCGCGTTCTGCTAGCATGTGTTGTGCTTGTTTGAACAAGTCTTTACCAGTCCAATCATCTTTTTCAACATGTCCGATCGTTGGTTGGTTTGCGATATCGGCAAAGGCATCGATTTTTGGGTCATATGAAATTGCAATAAATGGTGTTGTTTGAATCGCGGCAAAAATTAAAGAATGCAGGCGCATCCCGATTAATAAATCCGCGTTGCCAATAACCGCAATTTTTTCTTCGATGGATAAGTTACCCGGTGCGACTAAGCTTTGTTCAGCCATCATTTGTGAAAGTTGAAATGAAGCTTTTTCATCATGTTCATCATGCATCGGAATAAAGACAATTCGCTGACCCGCTTGTGCGAGTAATGATAAGCTATCGACAATTTTTTGTTTGAAGTCCACGTCAGATGGCCAATCACGTACACTTACCGCAATATAGCCACCTTCGAATGTTTGATAGTCTAACCAGCTGCTTTTGAACTCAGTAGCATTCAATCCAATAACAGGATCAGGTACAATCGACATGGGCTTGTTTACACCGATATCGATTAATAACTGACGAGATGCTTCATCACGCAGGGTAATTTGGTTGACCTTGTTTAGTGTAAATTTCGTCATCCACTTGCTAAATGCATGATTGATTGGGCCCATCCCTTGTGCATAGACGAAGACAGGCTTTTTATGAAACTTTGCGATCTGCATAATTGCGCAGTAGTAAGGAATGGTTTTCATGCCTGTTTGGTCCTGTAGTAAACTACCCCCACCACTAATTAAGCCATCAGCACGCTTTAATACAGCAGAAATTTCTTTTAGTTTCCAACGATTCACCGCTTGGACACCGTAAGTAGTAGCTGTGTGCTCTGGGTTATTCGATAGCACCGTTAATTCAACAGCAGGCTCTAACTTGCGTAGGGAAGTGATGATGGATAACAAAATCGCTTCATCGCCTACATTATCAAAGCCGAAATAGCCAGAAAGAACGATATGCATTATGACCACCTCGCGATTGCTTTTTTCACTAATTTAGCTAAAACAATATAAATCCCGATAAATACTAACCCAATAACAAAGCCAAACACAACACTATAAAACGTACGTAATAACGAAACATCTAACGGAATGTGTAAGTGTGTAAAAGTATTCATAATCGATAAGAAACCAATTACACCAGGAACTAATAAAATGCTACCAAGCTTACGGTTAATACCCATTACATAAAGCGCTAATACAAAGAATGGGAAGCCAATTAAAAATTCCTTCGTACGTGGACGAACATACAGTGTATTTTCTAGCCATTGACGAAGAGCCAGCTCAAGCGCACTTGCTGTACCAGAGTTACCAGTACGCGTAATGTAAAACACACCCACTGCCGCAATTACAACGAATAATAGAAGATGCCAGTAGCGAACTTCCATGTTCACAAGCTTTACTGTACGAGTAAGCGCATGCTTGGAGCCATTTTCGAAAATATTGTACATTTGCATAATGACAAGAACAATAACACCTGCAATCGGAATGACATAAACGAGCTTAACGCCACGGAACGCTTCAATACCTGTTAAGAAAGGATTGCCGTTTAGTAAACCAACAACGATCGCAATACCTATCGCACTAATCGCAATAGCTTTTACATATTGTACGAGGATGTTACCGATTTTACGCGAACCTTTTGCCGTAGACATTACTGCATAAATAGGTGTTAATACAGCGATAATTAACGCAAAGACTTGAATAAATAGTAAGCGATCTAATAAGAAATACGCCACTGCCAGTAAAATCATCCCCACTGTAGCGACTAAACGTAGCGGATGGCATTTAATAATACTAAACATCATGTACGTAAATAATACACCTGCCAGTAAAATGAATGCCGTAGACCAAGATGGAATCGTTACTTTATCTAATGTAGTCGGCTTGCCTAAAGTGAATGATGAAGGCACGGCTGATTGAATATCTGTTAAGTAATCCGTTGCTAATTCTAGATTTTCTTCAACATCGCCCTTTGTTTTCAAATGGTAGAAAATCGATTTAATATTACGCTCTTTAATCGCACGCACGGTACGCTCAACCATTACTTGGTTTGTTAGAGTTGGCTGACGATTAATATCGATACTGTGCAGTCGCACAATGTCGTAATCTGTTTGACGAGCAATCGCTTGCTCACCTTTTAGTGGGCCACCTTCGATTAAGTAGAAGAAATAGCCCGCTTCTTCTAATCTGTCTACAAATTTCGGTTGAGATGTTTGTCCAAATCCGATTGTTTCTTCACCCATACCAAGTAAACCAGATGTAGACTCATTTTTCATCTCTACTAATTGCGATACAATTTTGCCGTTTACTTCATCCGTTTCGGCATTTGTTGCGCGGAAAACATGTAGTAAATTATGCTGTTCAATCGTTTGTAGTGCTTGTTCATCATAGCCAATCGGTGTATCTAAATCATAAAACTCATCTGAGCTTGCTAAGAAGTAGAATGATTCATCGCCAATTTTTGTACTTTCAACGTCGATTGTGTTCGTAATCAGCTTTTGGTAATGTTCGTTTTCAGGAATAGAAATATAGAAGCCTGTCTTTTTCACATCTACTTCATCACGATAAGGTGTGAAGCGTAACATAGAAGCTAACTCATTTTCTTCAAAAATAGTCAGTACATTTTGATTTTGTAAATCTTTTAAGCTCAGTGGACTTAAGCTAACTGTTGTTAAACCAGCATCCTTCAACTCTGATAAAATATCGTCTACAGATAGCTCACTTTCCATCGATAGCGTTAAAATTTCCTCATATGGAATAATTACTTCATAATTATGACTGTTTTGCTCGGCATTCCAGCGATTTATAAAGCCAATGGAGCCAGCCAGCAATAAAATAAGAATGGCTGCCCATAGCCATGTACGTTTATTCTTCATAGTAGTACGATTGCCCCCGTTTCTTTCTTTAAGTTGTAGTTTTTTCCCAAGGACAGGGATTCGTTTCAAATCTTCTGGATGAATGGCACGAAGCACCCAAAGTAGCGCAAAGTACACAACGCCGCCAATCGCAATCGCGACGAACACATAGCCAAGCGCAAGCATACGCCCAAAGTTTGCTACGTCGAACCACAAAGTAGGGAGCCCAACGATGACTGCCATTATAATAGAAGAAATAATGATTTTTAATATTGTGGCATTGAAAGCCGAGAATGGAATTTTACGTAAAATAAACAGTGTGTTCACAATAAATACAACAGCATACACTATTAAAGTTGACCACGCGGCACCTTCTAAGCCATATTGCTGAATAAGCACGATGTTAAGTACGATTTTTAACGCAACACCTACCAAGATTATATAGGCGGCAAGCTTTGCTTTGTTCATGCCTTGTAAAATCCCCGTACTTACAAGTGTTAATGAGGTAAATACCGCACTCGCATTAATAATAGCAAGCATCGAGCTACCTTCAATATTTGTATAGAGTGCTAAGTTTAATGGTAACGTTAATGCCAGTAAGCCCATCGCAGCAGGCCATGTAATTAAATGCGTCATTCGGTAAGTTTGCTCGATTACAGAACGTGTACCAGCTACATCATTTTGCGCGAGCTTTTTTGTAATGAGTGGCACAAGCGGTAAAATAATTGACGACGCAAATACCGTAGTAATTTGAACTAACGTAGCACCACGACCATATAGTCCGTATAAGTAGTTAATTTCTTGCTGTGTGGTAATACCGATTTGTTTTAATGAATATGTAGCAGTAAACGAATCAACAAAGTTAAACAATGCCATTGTTACCGAACCTATCGCAATCGGAATCGAAATTTTTAAAATCGTGCCACTCCATGTTGAGAAGTCGCTTGATTGATATTTTTCATCTGAAGTTACTTTTACATTAGACCGCTGATATCTTAGACGCAGATAGATTAATGAAGCAAGTGCCCCAAGTACAGAGCCGATCATTACACCACCGGCAATGATTTCAGTGGATAGCTCCATTTTTACAAGAACATACGCAGCCACGATAATGAGAACAGCACGGATAAGCTGTTCTAAAACTTGCGAAATTGCAGTAGGGCGCATATCATCATAGCCTTGGAAAAATCCTCGATAGACCGCCATATAAGGTGCCACTAATAATGTCAATGCTACAACAATAAGGGCAAAGCGTGTTGATGGCCCCCCAAGCCAATCTGCTAAAACGTGAGAGAAGCTAAAGATAATCGTAAAGCTAAAAACCCCAAAGCAAATGGCTAATATACTTGCTGTAAGATAAATCTTTTTGACCTGCCCAGCTTCACCTCGCGTATTTGCTTCGGCAATGAGCTTCGAGATTGCGAGTGGAATACCAGCTACTGATAGATACAGTGCCACCATATATACTGGATACACAAGGCTGAAAATACCGAGTACCTCATCGCCCGCGATATTTTGCAGCGGAACACGGAAAATACTGCCTAATATTTTGGAAAGCAATGTAGCAATCGTTAAAATGAGCGTGCTTTTCACTAATGTGGATTGGCTCATTGCTTTTTACCTTGTCCTTTAAATTTTAGTGCAAATACTTTCAAAGCGAATTGTGGAAGCACAAGCGCACGCTTCCAACGGCTAGGCTGTTTTAGGAGGCGGTATAGCCATTCTAAATTGAGCTTTTGCCAAACTATCGGTGCACGTTTAACTGTACCAGCGATTACATCAAATGAACCGCCAATCCCCATAAAGACACCATGTGAAAATTTATCCATATTTTCAGAGATCCATTTTTCTTGGCGCGGCACACCTAGTGCTACAAAGATGAAATCAGGCTGTAGGGCCGCCGCTTCTTCGGCAATCGTATTGTTATTCCAATCAAAGAACCCATCATGATAGCCAACAACCTCAACATTCGGATAATCACGCTGAATATTTGCCGCTGTTTTTTCGATCGTTTCCTTTTGCGCTCCAAGTAAATAAATTTTGTAATGCTTTTCTTGTCCAATTTTTAAAAGCTCTACCATTGTATCGTAGCCTGTCACACGCCCCGGTAAATCCTCGCCTAAAATCGAAGCCGCTTTCACAACACCAATTCCATCTGCGCATATATACGTTGCTTCATTAATATACTGGTTAAGTGTGTCATCTTCATTGGCGCGCATGACAATTTCCGGATTCGCCGTAATGACAAAGGTCTTTTCCTTGTGCTCAGCTCGCTGGGCAAGTAATTTCACAAAGCCTTGCTGATCGATATGTAGAAAGGGAACGCCCATAATCTGTACATGTCTCATATTTTTTTGACAACCTTTCTTATATAAATACAATTAACTGCCCCTTATCATACCACAAATTCTACATGGAAAAAATATGTCACAGGGGGAAATGGCTAGGTGCAGTTAATCATTTGACGAGGAATCGAAGGGAAGGTTCTTATGAGCAGGTATATATAAAAAAATAATGAAAATTAGCGGATGTACAGGAAGAATTTACATTACAATTGCATTACAAGATTGACACTTATATTACTAAAAATAACAAATTGGTAGCGTATTTATGATGCTATTTTAAAGTAATTAACCTAAAAAGTTAGTATTTGGTTATACGAAAGAATCAGAATAATAAAATTTTAAATTTACAATTTTATTAATTTTTTGCCGTATTTTGGTGTTTTATGTTATGAAATGGTTTAAAAAAGCCACAATTCACCTAAAATTATGCATTAACATAATGCAAACTTTTCCAACATAAGGTATACTAGGTTTTGGATATGCCATAATTAGGGTTAGTAGGATATATTATTATTTTTAACTTTTTGGTAATGTGGAATTATTTAAGAGTCGAAATATATCCTTGTTTTCTAAAATAATAGATGGTATATTATTGAAGTAATTAAATGTGCCAAATTGATACTCTTGTACCAATTTATGCTCATTTACTAAAAAAATCCCTTATTCAGCCGTTAGAGGTAGCTAAAACGCAATGCGTACTATTTCTGGATGGATAAACGGAAAATTTAGGAGGAAAAAAATAAAATGGCAAAATCAAACAAAGGTCGTAAGTTATTTGCGACAACTGCAACTGCTGCATTAGTAGCATCTGCAATCGTACCAGTAGCTTCTGCTGCTCAAATTAATGACTTCAATTCAATTTCATCATACGCTCAAGAAGCGGTACAAGATTTAAACGATCGTGGAGTTATTAAAGGTGACCAAAAAGGGAACTTCAACCCTAAAAACCCAATCACTCGTGCAGAAGCAGCTACAATTTTAGTTGGAGCTTTAGAATTAGAAGGTTCTGGTTCTACTAGCTTCACAGACGTGAAAAAATCTGCTTGGTACTATGAAGCAATCGATGCTGCAGTATCTAACGGAATTTTCCAAGGTCAAGGCGCTGGTAAATTCAATCCATCTGCTAACTTAACTCGTTCTGAAGCGGCAATCATCCTTGTTGATGCTTTCGGTTTAGAAGGTTCTGCTGATCTTTCAGAATTCAAAGACAGCGCTAGCGTAAAATCATGGGCTGAAGAAGCTTTATCAATCGCAGTAGCTAACGGCGTTATGAAAGGCGACAACGGCAACTTAAAACCAAACGCTGCTATCTCTCGTCAAGACTTCGCTGTAATGTACCACCGTACAGAAGCTGCTGAAGGTACTGAAGAAGTATCAGGTTCAGTTAAAGCAATTAACTCTACTACTGTAGAAGTAACATTCCCAGAAGCAGTGACTGAATTAAATGAATTAAACTTCGCTATCGAAGGTTTAACAATTTCTAACAAAGTACTTAAACAAACGGATTCTAAAACTGTAGTATTAACAACTTCAGCTCAAACTGCTGACGTAGAATACACAGTAACTGTTAACGGTGAAGCTGTTGGCAAATTCAAAGGTGTATCTGCTGTAGTTCCAACTGCTGTTAAAACAGTTGTTGCTTCTCAACAAGGTATTATTGGTAAAGAAGTGACTTTAACTGCTGAAGTAACAGTTGCTGATGGCCAATCTAAAGCAGGTATCCCTGTAACTTTCAACATCGTTAACGGTGAAAAAACTAACGATAAAATTGAAGTTGTAGCGCATACTAACGATAAAGGTGTAGCAACATACTCTTACACTCGTTACTATAATGGAATTGATGATGTAGTAGCTTACGCTACAAACAAATCAAGCGTTAAAGATAACGCAAAAGTATACTGGGCTTCTTCTCCTCAATTAACAATTAAAGAAGATAAAGCAGGTACAACAGTAGCTAACGGTGGTAAAAAGAGCTACCAAATCACTGGAGACAAAAACTCAGTTGTATTAGTAGCATTTGAAGAAAACTTAGACATCAAATCTAACAAAATCGCTGACGTTCAAGTAACTAGCGCTGTTGGTTATATCGATGAAGACGATAACTATAAACCATATAGCAGTTCTAAAAAACTTACTCCTTATGAATTATCAACTGGAGCTGCACAATATGTAGTGGTTGAATTAGACAAAAAAGGTGAAGGTTCATTAATCATCACTGGTAATGATGCTTCTGTAACTCCAATCGTTTATGAAGCTGCATCAATTGGTGATTTAGACCTTAAAAAACTAGATACAGCTCAAGCAAATCTTAAAAAACTAGATGTAGAGTACAGCCGCACTCTTCTTCAAGCTAAAGCTGATAAAGTTAAATTCGAGCAAAACGATAAGCTAGCTCTTGATGTAAAAGCATTAGGAACTGAAGATGCTGCTCAAGCTTCAGCATTAAAAACTGCAGGAACTGAAATTGACGAGAAAAATGATTTCGGTTTAGGTGGTCGTGAATACGAAGTAACAGTTAGAACTAAAGATGGCGAATTAGCTTCTAAAGGATCTAAAGCTCATTTAGTATTCGAAGATATCAAAGGTGATATCCAAGTTATTATCGGTGATGTTGTATACAACGTTGAAGAAGATAAAGTTCTTTCAGCTCCAATTACAGTGGAGAAAGATGGAAAAGCTTCATTCCGCGTAATCGGTAAAGGTAAAGACTCTTATGCAACACCAACTGTATTCTTAAATACTGAAGGCAGTACTACTGATGTTAAACTTGATAAAAAAGATGTTCAAGTTAAAGCAGAAACTACTTACTTCACAGCAGCTGATGTAGAAGAAGCAGTTATTAAAGTACTTAATGGTGAGTTTGGTACAGAAGTAACATCATTACAAGCTGGTAAAAAAGCATACGCTGTTTATCAATCAGTGGATCAAAACGGATTCGCATATGGAACTGGTAAAACTTATGATGTAACATTCGAATTATCTAACACATTTGGTGAATTAGAAGTTACAGGTAAAGATGTTCAAAATGTAGGTAGAACTTATACTTACGAAACTACATCTGATGTAAATGGCCGCGCTGTAGTAGAATTCACTTCTAAATCAGCTACAACAGTAAGCATTGATATTTTAGGTTCAAGAAATGTTCTACCTACTAAAGTAGCAACTATGAAATTCACTCAATACGCAACAGGTGAAACAACTGGCGTAATTACAGCTACTAACACAGAAGATGATACATTAACTATTGGTACAAATGTATACAGCTATGCTGATGCTAAGGAATATAAGCAAAATGGATCAAAAATCAACAAATCTGAATTTGAAAAATTAATCGTTAAGGCAAATGCACGAGTATCTATTACAAAAGATGCTGATGGCAAATTAACATTTGATGTATTAAATGCAGCTGATCCAGCTGATGTTCCTGTAACTGTTACATCTGCTGAAGCTGTTGATACAGATGGAAATAATATCGCTGATCAAATTAAATTAACATTCAGTAAAGATGTTGATGAAGCTGTATTAACTGCTGCTTATCTTGGAGCTGTAACATTAACAGGTGGTACTGTAGGAACAACTGTTGTTGCTGATTCAAATAGCAAAGATAATAAAGTTACATTAGCTGTTACTGGTGCAACTGGTTTAGGTCTTGGTACATTAACAATGCCAGCTCTAGTTGACTTAGGTGTAGACGCTTCAGACTTTGCAAAATATACAACTTCTTTAGGTACTGCAGTAGCTCCTACATTAGTAGCTGCTACTTCTACTCCAACTCCTGGAACAGCTGTTAAACAAGTTGAGACATTAACTATTGATGCGAACGCTGCAGTTAATACTGGAGATGCAATTGTTACTGTTAAAGCTGCTGGCTTTAATGGCGGAGCTCCATTAGACATTAATGTACGTGTTGAAGTTGGTCAAGATGCAGATACAGTAGCTGCTTCTGTAGTAAAAGCATTAAAAGCTAACTCAACAGTTACAGGATTCTTCACTGTTACAGGTACTGCAGATGAAGTTATCTTAACTGCTAACACAGCAGCTGGTGATGATTCAACAATGAACATTGCAATTGCTGGTGGTTCACATAATGTAGTTACAGGTGTAGCTGCTTCAGTTGATACAAAAGCTGGTGAATTAACTGCAGAAACAGTTGATGTTAAAATTACAACTGGTGCAACAAATGCAGGTACTGTAACTGCTACAGTAACTGATGGTGCATCTAGTAAAACAGTTACATTCCAAGTTGCTGCAAATGATACAGCTAATCAAGTTGCTACTAAATTAGCAATTGCGTTATCAGCTGATTCTCGTTACGTTATTACTCAAACAGCTCTTGATACAGTTACTTTAACTAACAAAACTGCTGGTACTGCACCTGCTACTACTGTAACTGTTAAATAATTAACTTCGAAAGTTAATTATCGTGTACTAAACGCATTATAATTTTGACAAATCAATAGATTATCAGAATGATATAGAAAGTCCTTGTATGAGAGAAATCTTGTGCAAGGACTTTTCTTTTTGTCCTTCAGCCTCGCTCATGTTGAGTTCTGTAACATTCATAAATGGCGGAACACTTATAGCATGTATCAACCTCACAACAATTAAAGCTTCACCAGTAGAGATTTAAATGAGGAATATCTAAAAAAGCCTTTTATTCCAATGTTGGGAACGAAGGGTTTTTTTATTGGATATTAATCTAACTGTAGTTTTAAATTTGCTCTGTCTTCACTAAATTGCTTCTTGGATATACCAGTTAAGACGAGGCTCTTTTATTTGCATTTTATCTATATTAATAGACAGGTTCTTTAAGTATCTAAACATATCTGCAATGGAAACCTGTGGATTGAACCATAGATAGTGAGATATTTCTTTTTCCTTTTCAAAATAAGGTAACGTTTGTTGTATTGAAAAGTTAATACTATATGTCCCTAACCATTCTTCAAAATACTGGACTTTTTGTCGGTCTTTGTGAAGCACGTTAAGTGTTAGTGCAAACTCATTTAATTGAAGAGAAAAGAATAGAAGAGAAGCAAAGTGAAGTACCCGCAAAAAAAAATCAGCTAGTAGATGTAGTGTTGGAGAGAAAGGGGAGTCAGATGTTCTCAGTAAGACGTGTACGATCGCCAGAAGATACGGCAAACATCATTGTACATAGAAAATAATTTGCATACAATCATTAAGTTGATACAGGAGCATAATCAGAATTTTATTACAGAAGAGGTCGGATTATGGAGATTGGGGTTTACCTGGTGGAGCAATGGAACCAGGAGAGCCAATTGAAGAAACAATGATTCGTGAGGTAAGAGAAGGGGCAGGAATAAGTATTAAAGAATTTGATTTTCTTTCTGTTTATATGGGGAAAAGAATGATGTACAAATATCCTGATGGTAACGAAGTGGTTTTCGTAATGTTTTTTTTGAAGTAAAAATCGATGAACAAGGAATACTGTTAAATGATGGTGAAACATTGGATTATCAAGATAAATACAATGAATGGTTCAACAAGATTTTGATAATGTTGGAATTTATAGTGTTCTGTGAGTTATGATATACCATAATTTCCATATTTAGTGTATAATATAATTTAGAAACTATAATAGGAGTGATGAAATTTGGATAAAAAGATGTTTGGAAAAGTCAGAAAAGGTATTGCTTCAACGATTGTTGCTAGTCTTTTAATATTTTCACAAACGGCTGTATCTGAAGCTGCTGTAGTATCGAAAAAAGTTGAGACTAGCCCACAAATTAAGATTCTAAATAATAATGTTCAAGTGTCTGGTAATGTTGGTCCAATCGTTATCGATGGAACTACTTATTTACCTGTGCGTTCCTTGTCGAATGTACTTAACAAAAATGTTCGTTGGGATGGACCAACTAAATCTATTTTTATTACGGATACAGTGGACCCAAATGAATCAAAGAATGAAATTTATAATTTAGAAAAATTTATTAAAACTCAGGAAGCTAAAATTACTGATTTTGAAAGTTCAATTAAATCCAAAGATACTAAAATTACAGAGTTAGAAAACTCAAGTAAATCCAAAGATGCAAAAATTTTAGAATTAGAAAATGCAATTAAAGCAAAAGATGCTAGAATTGCTGAATTGGAAAAGAAATCTAGTACTTCCCTAAAAGATTTACAAAATCAATTGAATAAAGACTACGATGATTGGAGTGATTTGGCATTTGATATTACACTCAAAGGAGATAAGGATGATATTGATGTCGAAATCGAAATTGATTTAGGTAAAAATAGTTATTATAAAGAGTGGAATGCACTATCGGATTCAACAGTTAAAAAATTCATAACTTATATCGTTGAAGATATTTGGGATGAATATGAAGATGCTGAAATCACGGGTGAAGTGATTGATATTGATGAAGATGATACATTAGTTACATTCTCTGGTAAAGATGAGAAATTGGAAAAATTTAAACGATACTAAGAATAATGAGTAACTACCAACAATAGATATCGTGTACCAGGTTCACAAATAACTTTGATAATTACCTGTAGTTTATGAAAATATAGTGAATGTTGTTAGTTGAGGGAAGTCCTTTGCGAGAGTAATCTTGCATGGGGCTTTTCTTTTGCGCTCCTTGCCTTAGCTCCTGTCGAGAGCCGTAACAACTCGACTTTCAAATGGTTAAAATAATTATGAAGCAATGTATTAATGCCTTTCATTCCAATATGGAGTAAAGGGCTATTTTTCATTTTGAAGGAGGAATTCATATGGAAGAAAAACAAAAGAATGTACCTGCAAAGCGGATTCAGCTAGTTGATGTGGTGCTGGATAAGAAAGGGTTCATAGATGTTCGAGGGAAGACGCGTTCGATCGCCAGAGGATGCAGCTAACATCATTCGAGATTTCATCGGGGACAGAGACAGAGAGAAGTTTGTGGTGCTTGGGTTGTCGATGAAGAATGAGCCGTAGCTGCTACAGGTGGTGCGTATTACAGAGAAAAAAATACAATGGGATTATTACTGTAATTTTCCATTACAACCAGTAAAGCCTTGTGAAATTGTAGAAGAAGTAAAAATCGAGGTAGATGAAATCCTACATTTACTTAATAAAATACAGGATGTAAAGCAACGAAGCATAATTCATTATTACATTGCCTATTTAGTAAAAATAAGTATTAGGAAATTAGACGATTTTTAGTTGAACATTTGAATGTGGCACGTAATGGTAATCGCAAAAGAAATTATTGAGGAGAACTCTATGTAGCTCTGGCTGTGTAGGGTATTTTTAAATATGAAGTAAAGAATGAACTTCCCCCATTTGATTTAGATTTAGTAGGTGATGCAAATAGTGAACAAGTTTGCCACCACCCATTCTGCCATCAATTCCTCCACAAAATCCATTCGTTACAGCGGAAGAAGCGGTGTTCAAGGCTGAACAAAATAGTCTATATGAAAACTATAAATGCACGTGGTTTCAAATTTTGTATTGAAAAATGCTCGTTATGAGTTAGTATTATTTTTTTGTATCCGGTGCATGAAATTTAAAATTTGAACATAAATCAAAAATTGAACGCAGTTTAAAAAAATGTTGCATTACCGAAAATAGTTAGATAAAATTAAAATAATCAGAAAATACAGAAAGTAGAATACGTGCATTAAGGGGGAATAATTAGACGTGAAAGCTACTTTTTTAACAAATGAACATGACATGTTTCGTGAGGCACTTCGGAAAATGCTCCAAAAAGAAGCGTATCCGTATTACGAAAAATGGGAAGAAGAACGCAATATTCCACGAGAATTTTGGTTAAAGCTGGGTGAAAATGGTTTTTTACTTCCATGGGTGGACGAACAATATGGTGGCTTAGGGCTTGATTTTTCTTACTCTATGATTTTAACGGAAGAATTAGAAAAAGTTGGGGTTGGTTTAGCCAGTGGCATCTGTTTGCATTCAGATATTGTAAGCCCTTACATTGAGGCGTATGGTACAGCGCAACAAAAACAAAAATGGCTGCCAAAGAGCGTTACAGGTGAATATATTTCTGCAATCGCTATGACAGAGCCAGGTGCTGGTTCCGACTTAGCTGGCATTAAAACGAATGCGCGCAAAGACGGAGATTACTATATTTTAAACGGAGAGAAAACATTTATTACAAATGGCATCCATGCAGATTACGTCATTGTTGTTTGTAAAACAGATCCCCATGCACAACCCGCGTATCGAGGGATTAGTTTACTCATCGTAGAAAATGGCGCACCTGGGTTCAAACGGGGAAAAAAGCTAAATAAAATCGGCATGCATTCGGGTGATACTGCAGAGCTTATCTTTGAAGATGTAAAAGTACCTGCCGAAAACCTGCTTGGTGAAGAAGGAAAAGGCTTTTATTACTTAATGGAAAAGCTGCAGCAAGAGCGTCTTGTCGTAGCACTTCAAGTTCAAATAGAAGCAGAGGTCATGCTGCAACTGACAATCAATTATGTGAAAGAACGGAAAGCTTTTGGTAGCAGGATTGCCGATTTCCAAAATACACAGTTTAAGCTAGCAGAAATGGCCACAGAGATCGACATGGGAAGAAACTATGTGAATACACTGACTGAAAAACATATGCACGGCGAAGATATTGTCAAAGAAGTATCGATGGCAAAGTGGTGGATTAGTGAAATGGCGAAACGAGTCGCAGCCGAATGCCTTCAACTTCACGGAGGCTATGGCTATATGGAGGAATACGAAATTGCTCGAAGATATCGCGACATTTCCGTGACGTCCATCTATGCGGGGACAACCGAAATTATGAAAGGCATTATCGCCAAAAAAATACTGTCGTAGGAGGTCTATATGAAACTCTCTGAGAAAAAAATCCTAAAGAAGAAAGAACAAATCTTATTATCCGCCATTACGATTGTAAATCGGAGAGGGTATGACGGTGCAACAATGGAAGAGATTGCTGCAGAGATGTTGATGACAAAAGGTTCATTATATTATTACTTTAAAAATAAAGGCGATTTAATGTACCAATGTCATAAACTTGTGCTCGCGCAAGCAACGCAAGAGCTTGAGGAGGAGTTACAAGGTGAGGGAACCGCGGAAGAAATTCTTCGGAAAATGGTCGCTACACATATCAACTATGCGGTGGAGGAAAAAGAAACATTCAACATGATTATCGAACCGAAACAAATGTTTAACCCTGAACAAATCGAACCTGTGCTGAAATTACGAAAGCATTACGCTAGTTTGTTTGACCAAGTGATTGAAAAAGGTGTCTCTACAGGGGAATTTCATGTGGAAGAGCCGATTATTGTCCGAATGATCATACTTGGTGCAATGAACTGGATTCAACAATGGTATAGAGCGACTGGGAGATTGGCAAAGGAAGAGCTAAAACAGCATTTTGCAGAGTACATTATTAAACTACTGAAATAAAGGGGAGATTGACATGTTACTACCTGAATTATTCGGGAATTATGCGAAAAATCAACCGGACAAAGTGTTTACATCTTATAACGGACGTGAGTGGACGTATCATGAGTTTTATGAAAAGGCGAAACGAATCGCAGCTTATTTTCAAACAAAAGGGTATGAAAAGGAAGATATTATTGCGCTTTATTCATTAAACACTGATGTATTTTTAGTATGTTATTTCGGTTTACAATTAGGTGGATTTACTGTAATGCCCGTTAATACAAAGCTTGCTGTACCTGAGGTGGAATATATTTTCAATCATTCAGAAGCAAAGTCTCTTATTTATGATGTACGAATTGAAAATGTCATTAATGAAACACAGCATGTATTCCATGAAAAGCTAGCAATCGGTGGGGAGGATCAGCTTGGAAAAATTCTTGAAGACGAATCACTCCACTTTTCACCTGTGCCATTAGGAGAACATGATACGTCCGTTATTATGTACACATCTGGAACAACAGGAAAACCAAAAGGAGTTATGTTGACGCATCGAAATATCATTGCGGCTGGGGAAGTTTGGTCAGAAGTAATGGATATTACGGAAAATGATCGGATGCTAGTGTCCACGCCATTATTCCATTGTGCGGCAGCCCATGTATTCGTTGTCCCAGTCACGTATAAAGGGGGCACAATTATTATTGAAGAGGCATTTTCTACTGACAAAACATTAGCTCTTTTACAAAATGCACAGCCGACCATGTTTTTCGGTGTTCCAGCTATGTACACAATCCTGTTGAATTTGCCACATATAAAGGAAATTGAACTTCCAACATTGCGCTTGTTTGGTTACGGAGCTGCGCCAATGCCTTATGAAATATTGAAGAAATTAAAAGAAACATTCCCAAATATTAAAGTACAAAACTTATATGGTCAAACGGAAAATGCACCTGCTGCTTCTTCTCTAAAAGACCATCATGCACTTAACAAAATCGGCTCAGTTGGTGAACCACTTCCACAAACGGAAGTACGAGTAGTCGATGAAAATGGAAATTCATTACCTATTGGGCAAGTGGGAGAAATCGTTGTTAAAGGCGCACAAGTCATGAAAGGCTATTTAAAAGATGATCAAGAAACAGCGCGCGCCATTAAAGATGGTTGGCTTTATTCAGGCGATTTAGGGCGATTCGACGAGGATGGGCTTCTGTATATTGTCGACCGCAAAAAAGACATGCTTATTCGAGGCGGAGAAAATGTTTATCCTGTTGAAGTTGAAGAGGTGTTATATCAAATCCCTGAATTATTAGAAGCCGCAGTAGTCGGTGTGCCGCATCCAGTGTACGGGGAAGTGCCGAAAGCATATGCGGTTTTGAAGGAAGGAAAATCATTGACGGCAGCCCAAGTAATGGACTATTGCTCAACACAGCTCGCGAAATATAAAGTGCCAATGGAAGTAGAATTCCTGAATGAATTACCTCGAAACGCTTCAGGTAAAGTATTGAAACATACATTGGGACCTAAAGAGAATATGAGTGTATGAGTCAAGTACGACGAGCAAGCCGGTATATTTCTTTGTACCAATTGGTTTTCTTTTCATGTTATTAGAAGTACTTTTACGATTTGTACGGAAGTCCGAAGAAGGAGGCGAAGTTGGATTATGAAAAATGTATATATAATAGACGGAGCAAGAACAGCATTTACAGCGTTTGGAGGGTCATTTGCAAGTGTTGGGGCAACCGAACTTGGTGCGGCGACAGCGATTGAAGCGATGAAGCGTGCCGATATACAACCGAATCAAGTAGATCATGTTATTTACGGAAATGTAATTCATAGTAGTGAAAGTGCATCGTACCTAGCGCGTCATATTGGACTTCATGCAGGTGTTCCTCAAGATGTTCCCGCCTTGACGCTCAATCGATTATGTGGTTCAGGGATGCAAGCCATTGTATCAGGAGCCCAGCATATTTTACTTGGTGAAGCACAAATTGTGTTAGCGGGTGGGGCAGAAAATATGTCGCAATCCCCATATGCGAACTTTGAACAACGGTTCGGTGGGGTGAAAATGGGTGCACTGAAATTTCAAGACATGCTGCAATCCACGTTAACTGATCAATATACAGGAAGCGGTATGGGGCTAACGGCGGAAAAATTAGCTGAACAGTACGAGATTCCACGTGAAGAACAGGATGCGTTTGCCATTGAATCGAATCAACGCGCCGCACAAGCACAGCAAGACGGAATATTTGCGGAAGAAATTGTCCCAGTCGAAGTAAAAACACGCAAAGGTACCATCATTATAGATAAAGATGAACATATTAAACCACAAGTAAATACAGAAGGAATGGCAAAACTTCGGCCTGCATTTAAACCAGATGGAACTGTGACAGCTGGTAATGCTTCGGGAATTAATGATGGCGCGGCATCCATTGTTATAGCGGGTGAAGATGCCGTACAAAATCACGGGTTAAAACCTTTAGCGCGCATTGTTTCTTGGGGAGTCGTTGGAGTGGACCCAACAATTATGGGCATCGGTCCGGTGCCTGCTATCAAGCAAGCATTAGAACGTGCGAACCTTACAATTGATGATATTGATGTATTTGAAGTAAATGAAGCGTTTGCCGCGCAATTTTTAGCGGTTGAAAAAGAACTTGGATTAAATCGTTCCAAAACAAATATCCATGGTGGTGCGATTGCGCTCGGACATCCTGTAGGTGCAAGTGGCGCACGCGTTTTATTGTCAGCAGCCTATGAACTAAAACGTCGTAACGAAAAATATGCAGTCGCGAGTTTATGTATCGGTGGCGGGCAAGGAATTGCGGTGGTAATTGAACATGCTTAAACTACCAGTCATTGTTTCTCCAATGTTTTTAGTGTCCACCCAATTTCCACTGAAAGCAACGGACTTACCAGCTTTTATGAAGGCGGGTGAGAGAAGTTGAAGATAGGTGTTGTCGGTTCAGGAATTATGGGAAATGGCATTGCCCAAACATTTTCTATGGCCGGATATGATGTCATACTGAGTGACCTTAATGAGGAGGCACTAGTAAGCGCGCGTGAAGTCATTGCCATGAATATAGAAAGAGTATTAAAAAAGCAAGAAAGTACGCAGGGCGGACATGAAATTCTCCAACGGATTCAGTTTACTACGAGTAAGGGTGAATTAGCAGATGCGGATTTGATTGTAGAAGCCATTGTTGAAAATATGGAAATGAAAAAGGCAATTTTCAAAGAGTTAGATGAAATTTGTGAGCAAAAGACCATTTTTGCCTCTAATACTTCTAGTTACTCAATCACTGAAATAGGAGCTGCAACAAAACGCCCTGATCGTGTGTGCGGTATGCATTTCTTCAATCCAGTACCGGTTATGAAGCTCATTGAAGTGATTCGAGGGGAGGCAACTTCGGATGAAACGGTCGCATGTATCCAACAGTTAGTAACGCACATGGGGAAAGAAAGTATTACGGTGGCAGATGCACCATTATTCGTTGTCAATCGTATACTCATACCGATGATTAGTGAGGCGATTTTTGTTTTAGATGAGGGTATTGCCACTGCAGAAGATATCGATAAAGGGATGGTTTTAGGAACAAATCAGCCCATTGGTCCATTAAAGCTTGCGGATATGATCGGCTTAGATACGTTACTTTACGTTCAAGAGACATTGCTAAATGAAACTGGTGATTCGAAATATCGCATTCCACAATCACTGAAAAAGCTAGTACGCGCAGGGCATTATGGACGAAAAACAGGACAAGGGTTTTATCGTTATACTTAATGGGTGAACTGTGTGTCTTGTGCCCTGTGCTACTGTGAGGATTCGTGCGATTTTTCGGTGTTTATGTGTGAATTTATGCAAAATGCGTGCGGTATTTCAAATTTATGTGCGATTTTCGAGCATTTGCGTGCGAATTTTGAAAAATACGTGCGAATAACCATTTAATACCGATTATATGCGGGGATATGTGCGGTTAGGGAAGCCCCCATGCACTATAAGAAAATCGAAATGAGAGGTCCTTCATTGCTATAGCTGTGTAGGGCTTTTTCTTATTTGCAAACACCGTTAATGGTTACATTAATAATATTCGCAAACAATTAGGGAAAATATCACGCAACAGGTTTTGTTGATTTCTTTGTAGAAATATCCAAGCAAGCAATATAATCGAATAGATAATATTGGATAAAATAACAATCCATTTTATGAAACTCTAGCAAAATAGTGTATAATAAGTAAGGTCAATTTATTAACTTTATATTAAAGGAATGGAATGAAATGAATTTAAAAGAATCTACTAGAAGATACATATTGTTAGGAGCTTTACTATTTATTGTAGCAGGGCTTATAGCAGCGAATGTACTTGCGAATGGGCAAGATGCGCAATTTACAAAGGAAGATGCACTTTACCAGCAAGTCGCTCAGCTTTATAGTGAGAAAAATTATGAAGAAGCCTCGGTTCATATGAAAGAACTTTTAAAAGCACAGCCTAAATCTGAGGCAGTGAATTATTTAGGGGGTTTAGTAGCAGCAAATGTAGGGGACAACAAGCAAGCTGCTATTTTACTACAAAAAACATTAGATATTAATCCGCATAAAGTAGAAGATGCGATGTTCATGCTTCAGTTTGGGGAAGTCTTGGTGCTAGCTGAGCGAAAAGAAGATGCGAAAACGGTATTAATGCGCTGCCAAGAGTCAGCATGGGCTCCAGAGGATTTCCCAGAATATCAAAATCGTGTAGCTGAATTACTTGCACAGATAGACACTATACAATAAGGAAGGTATATAGAATAATGACTTCATTTTACGAAGAACTGAATAAAACAAGCAAGGTTGGCGACGACAAAGAAAACGCCCAATCCCGTGCGAATGTAGACAAATGGATTTTCCGCCTATTGCTACTTCTAATTGGGGTAATGCCACTAATCGTACTTGCTAGTGTTGAGCAAGTAGTAAGCCCACTCATTTCCAATATTAGTGAACTCTCCTCTGGCATGAAGGGGGATTTATTTACACATTACAAAGCATTGTTTGTAATTGCTATTACGGTTATTACGGGCGCAATGCTATTCGTCAAAATCTTTTTTATGGATGGTCAAATTCGAAAAACGCCTTTTAACTATGTAATTGGATTATTCGCATTTGCAATCATCCTATCTACGTTATTTTCACCAAATATTACAGTTGCATTAAATGGTTTATACAATCATTCGGATGGTGCGATTAGCTGGTTATGTTATTTAGCGCTAATGTTCATCGCGATGAATATCGAATATCCGAAAAATGTTACTAAATATGTCATGTACACAATGATACCATTTGTTTTCATTAACTTATTTATAACTTCAATGAACTTTTACGGAAAAGATTTACTTCAGTATGGATGGATGCAAAAGCTCGTTTCAATTGTGCTTCCAGAAGGTGCAAATCTTACGGCAGGCTCAACGTTAGTCGGAACATTAAATCAATGGAACTATATGAGCGGGATGTTTGCGATGATGACGGTCATGTATGTTGCTTGGGCTATTATTGAAAAATCATGGGTACATAGTATAGTCGGTGCGATTACAGCAGCTGCTGCTATTGCTGTTATGTTTATGTCGATTTCTACAAGTGGATTTTTAGCAGTATTAATGCTTTTACCTGTATTACTTGTATTAATTTTTAAAGTGCAGCATAAAAAGAAAGCCGCTATTATGCTCGCTATTTTTATCGGGATTTCAGCGCCTATTTTCCATATCCTTGCCGAAAAGGATGACCGCGTTTGGGGAGAATCGTTTGGTTTCTTTGTAGGGAACAACCCTTACTTAGATGAAGAGCCAGTCGCAGTAGACAACTCAAAAACGCCGCTAAATTGGACAAATAAAGCATATGCCGCGGAGAAAGCATTAGAGCTACCAGTTTTACCGGAACGAGGAATGGCATTTGGCTCCGGTCGCGGTTATATTTGGAAAGAAACTTGGGAATTAGTACAGGATCGACCACTAGTTGGTTACGGTAGTGATACCTTAATGTATAATTTCCCGCATTTCCAACTAGAAAGCCGAGGCGCGCTAAATTGGGAAGAAATTGTAACGGATAAACCGCATAATGTGTATGTCGGTATTTTATATGGAATGGGTATATTAGGATTTATTGCGATCATCGTACTAGTAATCTTCCAAGTATTAAAATTGCTTCAACAATTATTTAATAAAAAAGGGAATTTAGCGGCGATTGTATTAGGGGTAGGTGTAACAGCTTATTTCATTCAAGCGATGTTTAATGACTCTTTACCAGGTATTACAACCGTTGCCTTCGTATTATTTGGCATGATGATTTCGATGATTTCAAATTCTAAAAGGGAGCCAATGAATTAATGGAGGAAACGATTGAATTAAGAGAAATAATTAATATTATTTTAAGAGGGAAATGGCTTATTTCACTTATTACCATAATCGCCCTATTATTCGCTGGTATTCTATCTTGGTTTGTAATTCCTGAAAAATATGAGTCGAAAGCAGTTATTCAAGTAATTGCAGATGCTCAAGATGCAGGGATTATTAATTCATATGTGAGCGCGGAATTTACACCCGTTATTTATACACAGCGTATTCAAAATGAAGCAGTAATGGATGCATTATTCGAACAAAATAATTTTGGACAATTTGACGTAAAAAACTTAGTTGTTTCGTCAGATGTTCAATCGAATTTAATTAATCTAAGCTATCTGTCAAAAAATCCTGCAGAGGCACAAAAGCATCTACAGCTATTAACGGAAGAAACAAAAAAACAAATGAATGAATCCGTACAAACGACGTTAGAGAATTTAGAGAAAACGTATTTAGCTGAATCTAAAAATTTAGCAGAAGAAGTAGCGGTACTAATGGAAAAGTACAATCGACTCATTATTTCTAATAATTTACCAGAAGTATTAATTTTACAAACGATTTCAACGGAACAATATGTATTAAATTTAAATGAAAATCAAACAGCGGCATTGGCTTCGATTAATGGTGCAATGCAAAATGAATTATCACAATTAAAGAGTGAAATCGATATAAAATCAGAACAATACCGTCAAGTGTTAGCCAATTATCAATCCGTAAAAACCGGTTTGGACAGCTTTAAGCCAGATCCATTTATCCGCGTGATTGTAGAGCCTACATTACCTAAAGATCCTTCTGCACCAAACAAAGCAATCAATTTATTGGTTGCCCTTGTTTTAGGCGTAATGATTGGTATAGGGGTCGTATTTTTCCGCGAATATTGGAGAAAATCAGCGATTGTAAAATAAATGTATTTGAAAGAGGTTGCTAGAAGTGGGTTATAAGCTGCGTTATTTTATATTTTTCATAGTAGACTCTTGTATTGTACTTTCTGCTATTTTCATTAGCTATTGGCTGCTTCATCCAACACTTAGTGTCTATTACGATAAAGTAATTGTATTAAGTGCGCTTACATTGTTAGTGAGTCATCATATTGCAGCTTATATATTCCAACTTTACACACGAATGTGGAGTGTTGCAACTGTTCGAGAATTGCTAATCATTGTATACGCGGTAACTATTTCTGTTGTTGCGGCGAGTATTTTACAACAGATCATTAATTCCGATATTTATTTTCGTGTCATGACTGTTACGTGGATGCTACATATTATTATGATTGGTGGTTCACGTTTTATATTACGCTTATTAAATGATAGAGAATCGTTTAAACACGCGCCAAACAGTAAACAAATTTTGATTGTAGGTGCTGGACAAGCTGGAACAATGCTCGCTAAAAATTTGCAAAGCGCACAAAATCAAGAGTCTTATGCGGTAGGCTTTGTCGATGATGATGTCAATAAAACGCATTTGAAAGTCATGGGACTACCTGTTTGGGGTTCTACAAAAGATATTAAGCGTATTGTCAAAGCGAAAGGAATCGATGAAATTATTATTGCGGTTCCTTCACTTGGCAAGAAAGGTGTTCAGAGCATCTATCAAGAGTGCTCGAAAACCGATGCAACGGTGAAGATTATGCCGAAAATTGAAGATGTTATGACAGGTAAAGTAACGGTTAATGATATGCGTGAAGTTGATATTAATGATTTACTTGGTCGTGATGAAGTAAAGCTGGATATGATTGCAATCTCCGAAAAATTAACGGATAAAGTTATATTGGTAACCGGTGCGGGAGGCTCCATTGGTTCGGAAATTTGCCGCCAAGTAATGAAGTTCCAACCGAGAAAATTAATTTTGCTAGGTCATGGAGAAAACTCGATTTATACCATTCATATGGAATTATTCGAGAAAATTGGTGGGGATATCGAGCTGATCCCTGTTATTGCGGATATTCAGGATAGAGAACGTATTTTTGAAATCGTGAAGCATTATCAACCAGATGTTATATATCATGCAGCAGCACATAAACATGTACCATTAATGGAATACAATCCACGTGAGGCGATGAAAAATAATATTTTTGGTACGAAAAATGTTGCCGAAGCAGCACATGAATACGGTGTCGGCAATTTTGTGATGATTTCAACAGATAAGGCAGTCAACCCACCGAATGTGATGGGCGCAACAAAACGCGTTGCCGAAATGGTTGTCCAAAACTTAGCGAAAACAAGTAGCACCAAATTTGCAGCAGTACGATTTGGTAATGTTCTTGGCTCTAGGGGTTCTGTTATTCCACTATTTAAAAAGCAAATTGCTGCAGGTGGTCCAGTAACTGTCACGCATCCAGATATGACACGTTATTTTATGACCATTCCAGAAGCATCACGTCTTGTCTTACAGGCCGGTACTCTTGGTGGTAATGGTGAAATCTTTGTTCTTGATATGGGGGAGCCTGTAAAAATTGTAGATTTAGCGCGTAACCTGATTCAGTTATCTGGCTTTATGGAAGATGAAATCAAAATTAAATTTACCGGTTTACGTCCGGGAGAAAAAATGTTCGAGGAGCTACTAAATGAAGAAGAAATTCAAGAAGAGCATATATTCCCTGGGATTCATATTGGACGAGCCAATGTACTTGAAACGAGTAGTCTTTACGAATTGCTTGAGTGTATAAAATACATGTCTGAAGAAGAGCTGAAAGCAACACTATTAGGGGTTGCTAATAATAAACTAGTCGAAATGAGTTTATAGTACCAAATAACATGTATTTGGCATACATGTTGAAACGATGGATTTTACTGTTCTGGTTATAGTAGGGGATAAAAAATGAAAATACAAATATTTATTTATATAGTGGTCTATAGTTTAATATATTTCCTTTTGTCAACCAGTTTATATTTTATCAGTGTAAACAGTGGCTATAACGGATTGTCACTGCCGCTATTTGGCGGTGGGGATGATGGGCAATTTTACTATGAACAAGCAATGCATTTTGCAAATGGTGAGCCTTATATTTATACGTCTATGCATGTGTGGGTACTTGGCATAATTTTAGCTGTTTTTAACACGGAGAGTGTCATGATTTTACGGCTGTTTAACTTAATATCGAATCTATTAATCCTCATTTTTTCACTATTGATTTTAAAGAAGATAAGTAAGGAACAAACTTTCCATTTGGCTGCTACATTGCTCGTTCTATTATTAACGCTTTATCCAAGTTTATTATTAAATTCTACGCTTTCCATTTATCGAGATTCATGGATTTATGCGTTTTTCTTATGGGCCACATACTTATTTATTAATCTATTTATTAGTAAAGGCAAATGGCCAAGAGTCATATATTTCGTTCTTTTAGTGTTTGTATTAATCATGCTTGGTGGCTATAGAAAGTATGCATTATTAAGTTTTGTAATCGGTTCTATAGTTTACTTATTTATTAAATTGATTAGTAAGAAAAAAGTGAGCTTCTTTAAAATTGGTGGATTATTATTTATAGGAATATCGGTGTTTTATCTATTGTTTCGCAACTTTAAATTCCCAGTAGTAGGGCTTTCATTTTCGGATGTACTGCAATATAGGCAGTCGAGTTTGGAAATAGGTGGAAGTCAGATGGGGATTTCCCTGGATCATTCGAATATCCTGTTATTTTATGCTAATTATCTTTATAGTGTTTTGAGTAATTTTATAGGACCGTTTCCTTGGCAAATTACGGGTGGCTCGACATTGCTATTGATGGTAACAGAGGGGATTTTATTTTTCTTTATTAGTATTTATTTAGTAAAAAAGATAAAAGTCTTTTCTAAAATCGAATTATTTTTATTCATCCAGGCGGTTGTATGGTTCTTATTAATTAGTATTTCAAACGACAATTTTGGGACGGGTTCTAGGCTAAGAATCGTTGGTTGGTTACCATTACTCATTATTTTTGTGAAATATTATTCAGAAGGAATATATAGAAGGAAGTTAAACAGTAAGCGGGTTTAGTGCAGTAAGGAGTTTTTTAGATGCCTAAAATTTCGGTAATTATCCCCATTTATAATAAAGGGAATCGATTAAAAACTACGATTCAATCGGTTTTGGATCAAAGCTATCAGGATTTCGAAATAATTTTAATCAATGATGGTTCAACTGATAATACTGATGAAATCATCCAATTTTATAAAGAGCAATATCCAACTAAAATTAACTGCTATTCTCAAACGAACAAAGGGGTTTCGGCAACACGTAATTTTGGAATGACTGTATCAAAAGGGGACTATATTTCATTTTTAGATGCAGATGATTCTTATCATCGTGATTTTTTGCAAGAAACAATGGTCCAAGTGAATGAAAAGGGCAGCGATGTTATTTTAACAAAACATCATAAGCATTTTTTAAGTAGTGGTAAATTAATTCAATCAAAAATGAAAATAAATAGCCGAGATATTCTAAAAGATTTTATTCTAGGGAAAATAGATGCCAATACTGATTCTTGGTTGATTAAGAAAACGTTATTGAACGATAATCAAATCTGTTTTAACGAGGCACTAACTTTTGGAGAAGACATGCTATTTTTTATAGAAGTTTTAACAAATGCGCATAATCCGAGCTGTGTTTTAAAAGAGTTGACTACCTATAACATCGGCGTTGAGAATTCACTAAGTTCGAATTCAATTGATAAAATTTATAAGGATATTGAATGGATCACATTAGCAGTTCAATATATTTCGAAGCATTGCAACGATGAATCAAGGAAGTTAGCTTTGCTAAGTGCACTAGAATGTTATCGATTACCCGCTGCAATTGTCTATCGATTGCATTTGAATAAAACGGTTGAAAATTATAGCGAACATAAGACAGCGCTTATGAAATATATTAAAAAGTTTCGATTTAATAATGGCCTTAGAAGTATCAAGCTGTTTAAAGCGATTCGGTCACTTTAGATGTAAATGTAGATGAAAAGACAAGGGTCATCCCGAAAAATAACTGCACAATTAGTAGGATGAATGAAGTCATTCATCCTTATTTGAATTATAAAATCGTATACACTAGGCATCAAATAAATAATAAGGAACTTAACAATGAATCAATTAAAAATAGGAATTGTTTTAAATTATGTCTCAGTTGCTGCGACATTTGTTATTGGTTTGCTGTATACGCCATTCCTAATTCGGACATTAGGACAAGCGGATTACGGAATTTATTCATTGGCATTAGCAATTGCGGGCTATTTATCATTGCTCGATTTAGGTATTGGGAACGCCATCGTAAGATATATCGCACAAAACCAAGCAATCGGAACAAAAGATAAAGAAGCAAGATTAGTAGGCTACTTTTTTAAGCTTTTTTCATATATCGGGCTAGCTACTTTAGTAATCGGGATTTCCATTGCAATGAATTTGCAAAACGTTATATCAAGCGATTTTACAAACGAACAAATTGAAACATTACAGTGGATGATTCTCATCTTGACAGTGAATTTCGCAGTAGGTTTTATATTAAATACATTTTCAGCTGTTTTACAAGCTTATGAAAAGTTTATCTTTTTAAAGCTAGCGAATGTATTGCGCGTTTCTTTGACACCGATCATTTCTGTCTTTTATTTGTTTTATTCAACGAATCTCATCGTGTTAACGGTGATTTTAACAGTGGTGAATAGTGCCGTTTTAATGGTCAGTTATTTCTACTATAAAAAATCATTGAAAATTAATATGTCTTTTGAGCGAGTGCAAAAAGACTTGAAGAAGGAAATTCTAGGCTATTCTATTGTGATTTTTGTTGTGGCCATTGCAGATAAAATTTACTGGCAAACCGATCAAATCTTATTAGGAATTTTAAAGAACCCTGAAACTGTCGCTGTTTTTGCTTTGGCCATTCAATTCGTCAATATATTTATGTCATTATCTATTGCGATTAATAGCGTATTTTTACCCCGAGTGACACATATTGTGAGTGCCGAAAATTACGTCAATCAGTTAAATGCTTTATTTATTAAAGTGAGTAAGTTTCAAACATTTGTAATGGGGCTCTTCTTGTCTGGTTTTATCATCATTGGGGAAATATTCATTGAGCTATGGGTGGGAAAAACTTTTGAGCTGACATATGTCATTGTTCTGATCTTAATGTCCACTTTCTCATTAGATTTAATCCAAAATTTAGGATTAGTCATTATGCAAGCAAAAGGGAAATACATATTCCGAGCGTATACATTAATCATTTGTTCGTTATTAAATGTCTTGATTTCTATTCCGATAATAAAGATTTATGGTAGCTTAGGCACAGCAATAATTACTGCTATATTTGTGTTTATCGGAAATGTGCTCGTTTTGAATATTTATTATCACCAAAAATTACAGCTAGATATGCTTGCTTATTGGCGAGAGATAGGCAAACTGATAGGGAGTATTAGTGTAGTTGCTCTATTAGGGTTTGTTTTAAAAGGAATATTTTTAGTAGATGACTGGGCCTCATTATTTACGTATATTGTGATTTACTCCGTGCTCTATTGTGTAGTTATTTATTTTACTTATTTGTCAAAAAACGAAAAACGATGGATTATTAATAAAGTGAAGCGGTTGAAGAATAGAGATTAAGCTCAGAAAGGAGGCAATTCTATATGATTCCTAAAAAGATCCACTATTGTTGGTTTGGAGGCAATGAATTAGATGAAAAATCTAAAGGCTATATACAAAGCTGGAAGCAGCACCTTCCTGAATATGAAATCATCGAATGGAATGAAACGAGTTTTGATCTGAGTCAAAATGACTTTGTAAGAGAGGCTTATGAACAAAAAAAATATGCATTCGTTTCAGATTATGTCAGGTTATACGCGTTATATCATCACGGTGGCATATATATGGATACGGATGTAGAAGTGACAAAATCTTTCAATGATCTATTAACTAATAGGGCGTTCACAGGTGTTGAACGAGGCGACTATTGTATAACGGGCACAATGGGAGCAGAGGCATACCATCCATGGATCGAGAAATTGCTACATTACTATAATGGAAGAAAGTTCATTTTAGAAAATGGTGAACTTGATTTAACGACAAACACTGTCATTATTACGAAAATCACAAAAGAGCATTATGGATGGAAAGAGGGCAATACGTATTCTGAATTAGCTGAAGGGATTGCTATTTACCCATTTGATTACTTTTGTGCTAAAAATGGCATGACGAATGAGTATCATATTACAGACAATACATATACGGTACATCATTTTAATGGTTCATGGGCGTCTAAGTCGAATAAATTATTGAAAAATTATGTTCGAATAATTAGGAGACTATTTTTTAGTAAAAAATACAAAATTTAGTTAGAAAAGAGAAGGATATGAAAATACTATTTGTAGCCTCCGTATACCGTCACCTTACAGTATTCCATATCCCCTATATGCAGTATTTCCAATCGCAAGGATATGAAGTATGGGCCGCGGCAGGTATTGGAAATGAAGATAAAGAGAATTTACAGAAATTGAATATAAAATGCGTAGACATACCTTTTTCAAGAAGTCCGCTTAGTGCGCAAAATATGACAGCGTACCAAGCGCTCAAAAAGTTGTTCCATAGTGAACGCTTTGACTTAGTGCATGTACATACACCGATAGCTGCGTTATTATCAAGAGCGGCTTTTCGAAATGTCAAGCATGGAAAAATCGTTTATACAGCGCACGGCTTTCATTTTTATAAGGGAGCGCCGAAACAAAATTGGCTAATCTATTATACAGCCGAAAAGTTGGCCGCAAAATGGACAGATCATTTAATTACGATGAATGATGAAGATTATAAAAATGCTCAAAAATTATTGCCAGTGGAGAAAATTTCATACGTGCATGGTGTTGGCGTAGAGTTTACAACGGAAGTATTAACATCATCAGAAAAAGCTGAAATGAAGGCCCAGCTTTGTTTACCAAATGATGCCGTTGTTATTTCATGTGTTGCAGAGATGAATTCCAATAAAAATCATCAGTTTTTACTTCGGAATTGGCAACAGTTGAAGCAGGACAATCCAAACTTAGAGCTATTATTAATTGGTAATGGCGAAATGGAACATGAATTACAGACATATGTAGCAAAAGAGCAATTAGTAGGCATTCATTTTTTAGGGTATAGACGAGATGTTCCAAAGCTGCTTCAAATTTCAGATATCGTCACATTGCTATCTCATCGCGAGGGGCTACCGAAAAGTATAATGGAGGCGATGGAGGCAAGTATTCCTTGTGTTGTAACAAATACGAGGGGGCTACGTGATTTAGTTCAAACAAATGAAAATGGCTATGTCATAGAACATGGGGACGACCAATCCCTTATAGCAGCCTTTGCAAAGTTAGCACAATCAGCGCATCTAAGAGAGCAAATGGGACAGCGAGCGAAACAATTAGTAGAGCCGTTTGTGTTGGACATGGTTTTACAGGAATATATAACGATTTATAAGAAATTGCTAAAGTAGGTGAAAGCATGACGATTCTAGTCACAGGTGGCCTAGGATTTATAGGTAGCCATACAGTAGTAGAATTAATTGAACAAGGGGAAGATTGTTTAATCATTGATAATTTATCAAAATCTGTTATTGATGTATTAGAGCGAATCGAAACAATTGTTCATAAGAAAATTCCATTTATTCAATTAGATTTATTGGATTTAGATAAGTTGCGAACGGTTTTTAAGGAAAACGCGATTACCGCTGTCATTCATTTTGCAGGCTTTAAATCGGTAGGTGAATCTGTTCGTAATCCACTGATGTATTATCAAAACAATTTAATGAGTACGCTCAACTTGCTCGATGTGATGAAAGAATTTGATGTGAAGAAATTGGTCTTTAGTTCTTCTGCAACGGTTTATGGAGACTTGCATACACCGCCACTAAAGGAAGATTTATCCCTTCATGCACCGAATCCATACGGCCGTACAAAATTAATGCTAGAAGAAATTTTACAGGATATCGTCGCAGCACAAGCTGGCTGGAGTTTTGCGTTAATGCGTTATTTTAATCCAATTGGCGCGCATAAAAGTGGCTTGTTAGGAGAAATGCCCTTTGGTGTGCCAAATAACTTGATGCCTCATATTTTAAAAGCAGCTAGCGGAGAAACTTCGGCATTACAAGTGTTTGGTGGCGATTATGAAACCGAGGACGGTAGCTGTATCAGGGATTTTATTCATGTGATGGATTTAGCAAAGGGACATGTAAAGGCGCTAAATTATATAAAAGCATTTGAAGGCTGTGAGGCGTTTAATCTTGGTACGGGGATTGGTTACTCTGTTTTTGATTTAATTCGTACATTTGAGGATGTAAATAGCGTAAAGGTTCCATTTGACATTGTTGCACGCCGAGAAGGGGATATTGTTGCAAGTATTGCTGATATTTCCAAAGCGAGCATGCTGCTTGGATGGGATGCTCAGTATGATTTGCAGGCTATGTGTTATGATTCATGGAATTGGTATCAAAATATTTTACATAGCATGACCGAAGATTGATAGTTTGTAAGTGTTAGCAGGAGTACATTCTTAACCACTGAAATAGGTAGTAATGGGGAGTAATTTATGAAGGTATTGATAATCGGAAAAAATGGTTATGTAGCCCAAAAATTAGTAAAAGCATGCAAGAATAATCCGCTAATTACGGATACGGTAGCAGTAAGTGTGCGTCAAGGAATAAAGGATATTGAATTTAATCATTTTGACGTATGTATCCACACAGCCGCGTTAGTTCATAAGAAGGAAAGCCATTATCAAAAAGCTGATTATTTTAAGGTGAATACAGATTTAACGATTGAAATTGCTGAAAATGCTAAGAGTCAAGGTGTAAAGCATTTTATTTTCTTAAGTACGATGGCTGTGTATGGACAACAACGAGGCGAAATTAATGGACATAGCTCGTTAAAGCCAATAACTTTTTATGGAGAGTCTAAATTGGCTGCCGAACAAGCATTACAAGCATTACAAGATGAGTATTTTACGGTATCTATTGTTCGACCACCGATGATTTATGGACCGAATTGTCCGGGGAATTATGCCTTGCTTCGGAAATTGGCAAAGAAAACGCCAATCTTCCCTTCTATTGAAAATGAACGTAGTATGTTATTTATTGATCATTTATGTGAATTTATTAATCAATTGATTTTGAGTAAAGATGCTGGCATTTTCCATCCGCAAGATGGGGCTTTTATGAATACGTCGCAAATGGTGTTAATGATTTCTAAGCACAATAATCACCGTATTTTTTTGAGTAAGATGGGTAGAGCTCTAATAACTAAAACACTTTCGAATGTCTCGTTAATGAATAAAGTCTTTGGGAATTTGACATATGCGCAAAATATTTCACAGTATAATGGGAATTCGTATCAAAAATTCAATCTAGCTGAGGCAATTGAACTTACAGAACGGCAGTGGAAGGAGGATGTCAAATGAAGCGTCTGTTAGATTTTTTCCTTTCTTTGGTTGCAATCATTATTTTTGCAATTCCGATGTTACTAGTAGCAACTTGGATTAAGCTAGATTCGAAAGGATCTATTCTATTCAAACAAAAGCGAGTCGGTTTAAATGGCGAATTATTTGAAATTTATAAGTTTCGTTCTATGTATACAGAAACACCGAATGTATCGACAGAAGCTTTAGGGGATCCTAGTGTGTATATTACGAAAGTAGGGAAATTTATTCGCAAAACGAGCTTAGATGAGTTGCCCCAACTTTTTAATATTTTAAAAGGTGATATGTCGGTGGTAGGACCTCGCCCTGCACTTTATAATCAGTATGAGTTAATCGCAATGCGCGATGAGGTAAATGTAAACGCTGTGAGACCGGGATTAACAGGGTATGCGCAGGTAATGGGACGTGACTTTATTTCCGATGAAGAAAAGGTTCGTTATGATCTTCATTATGTAGAAAATAAGGGTATTGGTTTTGATTTGAAAATTATTTGGCTGACGTTATTTAGTGTGTTAAAGGCTGAAGGGGTTAAATTGAAATAAATTTAGAAGATGGCTCCTTGGTAACGGTACGCCCTTCAGGAACTGGTCTGAATTGTAAGAAAATTACAATACAAAGTGAGTGGTCTTATTTAACTCGAAATATTAGGCAACACCAAACTTAAAAAGTCGCTAAATGAATAAGTCTTTAGTAACTTTACCAAAAGCATTGTGGAATGAAAATTTCTGCAGTGCTTTTGTTTTTTTTCTTTAAAGTCATTCAAATGCCGAACAGTATTGAAGTACAGTACTCCTATATTTCCAAACTTTCATTTGCGAATATTATAAAATTACGTAGCGTAAAAAAAGTTCATTTTCTAGCGATGTATCGTTAGAGTCCGTATTAATTTTGCCTCTTGCAGTTTTAAATTCTTTGTACGAACCGATATAAAGCGTATATGCTATTTTGGAAATTTGAAGGAGCTAAAAAAATGAAGAAAATAATTATTACTGCATTATTCGTGTTACTCATCAGCTTTAACCTACACACACCAAATACATATGCCAATTCCTACGGTGTTGTAGAGGATGGCTCAAATCGCACACTTGTACCGCTGCGTATGATTGCAGAAACATTTTCAGTGGCTGTCGATTGGGACAATGCCAGTAAGGTTGTGACAATCGACAATAAATACAAGCTAACGCTGGGAAGTAAGGCGATTAAAAGTGCGGGACAAGTCATTCGCCAAATGGATACACAGCCGAAGATGCTTCAAAGCACGGTGTATGTTCCTGTGCGTGAAGTCGCATTTTTATTTGATGCACCGATGAATTGGGATCAAGCGAAAAAAGAAGTTTCTTATCAGGTTGGAGCAACTACATATAAGGTTTCAGTCTATCCAGAGCAAGTTATGAGCAAGCCAAAAGTAACGGTGACAAAGAAAACAGTCAATGCTGGTGGGAAAAAACTAGCGATGAATGTGGTGTCTGTGAATTTATTAGCGCCAAATACATCATTGCATGTGGAGCTAGCGAACGACAAATTAGGTTCAGTTGGTTCGTTAGCTACCATTGCAAAAAAGCATAATGCACAAGTTGCGATTAACGGTAATTATTTTGATGCCTATTCGAATTCTAGCTACCGTACAGTGTACAACGGTTTAGTAATGAACGGTGAGCGTGTAAAGGTATTTGATCCAAAATTCTCGGTATTTTATGTGTTAAAGGACGGCAATGTCAGCATTTTACCAGGCGAGCAATTTATGAAACTATTTGCAGAGGGAAATGTACAAGAAGCGATTCAAGTAGGACCGCGTTTAATAACAAATGGCTCGGTAACGGTTGATCCGATTGCAGAAGGCTTTTCAAGTCACAAAATTTTGAGTTCACCTGGTGCGAGAAGTGCGATCGGTATTTTACCAAATCGTCAGCTTATTTTTGTAACAACAAGTGGTGCAACTGTGCAACAACTTGCTTCAGCGATGAAACAATTAGGCGCAGTGGATGCGATGAATTCCGACGGTGGTGCATCAAGCGGTCTTTATGCAAACGGGAAATACATCACACCACCAGGACGCGATATTGCAGTCGGCTTACTAGTGAAATAATCGTGTATATTCGAACATGCCCCACTTTCTCTACCAATCATTTGGTAAGATAAAAACGACAACAATGATGTGAGATGAGGAAGCCTATGAAATTTTTTAAAATCATGTTGAGTGTGCTACTTTTTACTGCGCTATTGCCAAATCCATTTGTTATGGCGCAGGAGGAAGGGCAGCAATATATAGTGACAACGACAAATGGCGTGTCACTGACAGCAAGTGCAGATGAAAAAGGGATGGTTGTCGCGAAACTATCTAAGGGTGCGCGAGTGAATTTTGTTCGCCAACAGGACAATTGGGTGAAGTTAGATTACAAAGGTAGGCTAGGCTGGGTGCCAAGTGAAACCATTGCACCGTTTACTGCAGATTTATTGTCTATTTATGCAGGCTATTATCAGCAACTTTCAAAATTTGACCATATTATATACGCCTTAGTTGCTGATTTTACACAGGATGGTATCGAGGACCTTTATATCGTACGTGATGCAGATCCATCAAAAGGTCAGTATGAAGAATACATATATAGCGGTGAACAACTGATTTATCAAAAGAACAGTAAAAGCGGCTTAACCATTTTAAAAAACGGCGATAACTATTACGTATATCATCATGCTCAAATGAATGATGAAAAAAAGTATATGCTTAAGCAATTAAACAGCCAAGCCAAAACCGATTACTTTGAAGTGAGTGCAGGCAAAGAAAGCTACGAAATTACTGCAAATAGTTATGTAAAGTCGTATTTTGTATTGAGTGCAGGGGATGGCTCTTTGGATGAGCAAACGTTCACCTATGAGCAAGTTGCCTCAAAGGATTATTACGGGGCAGAGCTAAAAAATGATTATGAAGAATCGATTTACTTAGAGAATTATGCGTTGTCAAAGGATGGTCAAACAACGACATTAATGGAGCAGGACTACCGTGAATTATTTTCGACCTATGAAAAATCAAAAGTAATCAAAGTAATTTACGATGATCACTATAAATCATCTGCATTGAATGAGCGTTTCCAATTTGATACCAATCGTATAAAAAAGGAATTATTGGATTTAGCGGAGACGGTTATGCCTGAAAAGCAATTCGATTTTGAACAAACGGAGCTTGAAAAACTACAGCTACTGCTTGACCAATCTGTTTATTTAGAAATCCCTTACAAAAGTAATATTGAGCGAAATATGTTGACGTATTTTAAAGCGGTACAGCGCGGAATAGCAAACGGTATGACCGGCTTCGATTCAACGCAGTTACTCATAACGAACAACGAAACAGCTATTACATATGAACGAGCTTCTATCGATCAAATGATTTACGATTTTTATGGTGAGAAAATGAAGCCAGATGATTTTAACCAGTTGGCTAATGATACGGGCTACTTAATGACCAATGAAAATTATGTAGCAAACATAATAGAGGAAACTCAAGTGGAGACATACATATATCGTCAGCTATTAGCGATAAAAACGTTAGAAAACGGCTATATTGCACTGAATTACACGGATTATGAAATGCCGCTAGAGATGAAGGTTTCGCCAACAAATGAAAGCATGATTATTGCAGGCAACAAAGTTGGACAGGGGTATGTACTTTTAAAAAGACTGCCATTTAAATCAGATGTGAAATTCGTCTATATCGATACTGTGGACTCGCTTGATTATTTAAATGTAAATCAATTCGGCGTGTATGAAAATTCTTTGGATGCTATTCAGAAACTATCTGCAGAGCAAAAAGCAGGGCAACCAGAGGAAAAACAGGAAATGGAAGTAACGGAAACAGAGGAGGATGCACGAGCGCAACTTGAAGCGGAAGATGGACCACCGATTAGTTGGTGGCTATTATTAGGGGGAGCTATGTTAGTAGTGAGTACTTTTGCATCGTCGTATTATTTTTATCGTAAACGTATTCTTAAATAAGAAGAAACAACATGTAATTAGTAGGAATATCACCGTAACAAGGGGGTGATATTCCTGATAAGGTACTATACTGCTTCGGTGAGCTACGGTATGTGCGCTTTTCGAAATATACGTGCGAATTTTGTGCAGATCTGTGCGAATACACGCAAGATACGTGCGGATTTCTGGGGTTTATGTGCGATTTTAGAGCATTTGCATGCGAATACTCTGAAAAATCCATTCCTGATTAAAATTGGAATCTCATGTCATCCTCAATGAACCATTAGCGATGGATATTACAAAATAATGACAAGCTCATATTAAATGAAAACACGTGAAGAATTCTTTATTGAATCTTTTCGTGTTTTTTAATTTTCTTAAACAAGAAATATCATCGGAAATAGCTAAACATCTTATTGATGGATAATAAATAGCGGATTTTTAATAGATAATCAATTGATTGGGATAAATGCAATTATTAGTAATTAATACCTCATAGAACCATATATTGTATTAAAATGACATCATTGTTAACTATTTTCTAACATTTGTAATGGAAAATTAATAAAAATGTAATAAGAAAAGTTAGTACTTTACCAAATGTATGTTATAATCAAATAGAATTATTAATAGAGAAATCTGTTAAAAATAATTCATTAGCGAAAGCGTCAGCCATTTTCTTTTGGAATACATAGTGAAAAAAGAGTAATAATGGTGAAATTTATAGTTTTGTTTCAAAAATGTGTTGGAACAATGATACGTCTTAGGAGGAAATTTAATGTCAAAACAAAATACAGGTCGTAAATTCTTTGCGACAGCTGCAACTGCTGCATTAGTAGCATCAGCAATCGTACCAGTAGCTTCAGCTGCTGAATTCACAGATGCAGATCAAATCGCATCTTGGGCTAAAGAAGCTGTAGAAGCTTTAGCTGCAAAAGAAGTAATCACTGGTAACCCAGATGGTTCATTTAACCCAGCTGGTACTGTAACTCGTGCACAAGCTGCAAAAATGTTCACAGTTGCATTAGGTTTAGATACTGAAGGTACTGAAAACTTCGCTGACGTTAAAGATGGCCAATGGTTCCAAGAGTACGTTGTTGCTGTAGTTAACGCTGGTATCGTAAACGGTATGACTGCAACTGAGTTTGCTCCAAACGGTAAATTAACTCGTGAACAAGCTGCGAAAATGATCGTAGAAGCTTACGGTTTAGAAGGTGAAGCAGACCTTTCAAAATTTGCTGACGCAAAATCTGTATCTGGTAAATGGTCTGAAGGTTACCTTTCAACTGCTGTAGCTAACGGCGTTATCAACGGTAAAGGCGACAAATTAGCTGCAACTGATTCAATCTCTCGTCAAGAGTTTGCTGTAATGTTAACTCGTGCGATTGACGCTGGAACAGATAACTCAGCTGAATTATTAGCTGCTGTTGAAGAAGCAACTAAAGCTTTAGATGAAGCTGTAAAAGCATTAAAAACTGAAGTTAAAGTAGAAGAAATTGAAGCTGCTAAAGCTGGAGTTACAACTGCTGAAACTGCAATTGTTACTGTAGAAACTGCATTAGAAGCTGCTAAAGAAGTAGTATCTGAAGAGCAAGCAGCTAAAGTTAATGAAGCAATTGCTTCTGCTAAAAAAGCTGTAGAAACTACTAAAGCTGCAATCGCTAAAGCTGAAGAAGCTGCAAAAGATTTAAATGTAGAATCAGTTACTGCGATTAACGGTTCAACAATCCAAGTTAAATTCACTAAAGCTGTAAAGAAAGAAACTGTTATTGATACTAATGGTGATGTAGATGCTGATTTCACGTTAGTTGAGGATACTGCAACTGCTACTCCAGTTACTTTAACTGGTAAAAAAGCGGAGTTATCTGAAGATGGCAAAACTTTAAATGTTTACGTAGCTTCTAACTTAGAGGGTAACTATGTATTAAAGATTGCTAAAGATGTAGTTTTAACTGCTGATGGCAAAAAAGCTTTACCAGAAGTAAAAGCAAAATTCAGCATTAAAGACACAACTCGTGCTGCAATTGAAGGTGTTAAAAACGAAAGTAAGTATGTTTTCAATATTAATTTAACTGAACCAGTAACTTCTACTGGTAACGTTACTGCTACTTTAGCAGATGGAACTTCAGTAATTAGTGGTGCAACTACATTAACTAACAATGGTAAAACATTACAAGTTACTTTAGTGAATAACAATAATGCTGTAAACGCTGGTAAAGAAGTAACTGTTACAATTCCTTCATTAACTGATTTTGCAGGTAACATTTCTGTTCCAACTACACAAACAGTAACGGTATCAAATTCAGATGTTACTGCTCCAAAAGTTGTTTCTACAGTAGCTACATCTGCTACTTCAGTTGAAGTAACATTTGATGAAGCGGTAACTCTAGATACAACTGTTACTGCAGGTAACTTTGATAAATTTAAATTTAACGGTTCTCAAGCTAACACAGTAATTTCTAGTATCGCTCCAAAAGCAGGAGATACTACAAAAACTAAATTTGTTGTTACTTTAGCGTCAGCTCAAACAACAGCAGCTTATTTAGACTTACTAGCTGGTGCAGCTACAGACCTATCAGGTAATACTTTAGAAGCAACTTCTAAATTAGTAACATTCAATACTGATAAAACTGCTCCAACAGTTACTTCTACTTCTGTACAAAAAATTGCTGGAGTTAACTACTTAGTAGTAAACTTCTCTGAAAAAGTATCTAAAGTTGGTAATACTGCTTTAGCATTTAAATTTAAAGATGAGTTTGGTGTTGAACAAACTGCTACTTTAGCAGCAGGTAATATTGCAGCTGACGTAACTCCAAACGGAACAGATGGAACTTCATTTAAAATTAATTTAACAAACGTTTCACCTGCACTAAAAACGGGTGTAGAATATTCAGTTGAATTTGCAAAAGGTTACTTTAAAGATGCATTCTCTAATGACTTAGAAAAAACAACTGTTAAGTTTGTAAACAACTCTTCAGATGCAACTACTACAAAATTAGTAGCTACAATTGGTGCTGAAGGTGTAGATGCTGATGGCCGTTACGTTACTGTGAACTTTGATAAAACTGTAGACCCAGCTTCAGCAACAGACAAAGCGAACTATACAGTTGAAGGTGCTACTGTAAAAGAAGTTAAATTAGCTTCAAATACAGCGGCTTCTGGTTCTGTTAAAGTTTACTTAACTGCCGATACTGTAAAACTTACAGGAAATTATCAAGTAACTGTACAAAATGTAAAAGGATTTAACTCTTCAATTAAAGCAATTGACTCAACAACTGCATCTGTAGTAATTAAAGAAAACGTTGCTGCTAAAGTTAAATCAAAGTCTATTACTTTTGGTGCAAACTCAGTAATTGACTTAACATTTGATGAAAATGTGACAGTTGCAACTGGTACTGATTTTGATCTATACATTGATGGTGTTAAATCTACTGCAACAGTAGCAACAGCTCAAAATGGTACAACTGGTGTTCGTGTAACAGTTACAGGATTAGACTTATCATCTGATATTGCTTCTACTAAAAAAGTAGTATTAAAAGCAAATGGTACATTTGATATTGAAGATGATAATGATAACATTGCTTCTACATTAGATGTAACATTAAACTAATTTATTGTAACTTAAATTGAAGTTGAAAAACCTGTCGGAGAGAAATCTTCGGCAGGTTTTTTCATATATGCTAGGTTTACTAATGAACTATAGGTTGCAGCACAAAATTTTTAATTCAAAGGGGTTTATGACCTAACCTCTTTTGGTCGATCTAGCTAGATTAAATCCAAACAACTGTCACTTCTATCTTAATAATTTCCAATTAATTTCTATTCTAAAAGTATCATTATTCGCTTTTGCTCCCATCTAAGCAAAAGTGTATGTTATCATAGTGAAAGACTTGAAAAGTGTGAGGAGTGTAAAGATGAAAAAATATCTTGCGGTACTGTTTACGGCAGTACTGGCAATGAGTTTGTTCTTTGTAAGTCCAAGCTATGCCGCAGAAACGAATAAAAACTTAGTCGAACAAAAGGTCACAGTAATCATTAATGGAGAAATTATTTCGTTTAATGATCCTATTTTAAATAATAGTGGGACAATTCTTTTACCGATGCGTGATTTTTATGAAGCAATTGGCGCAGAAGTAAGCTGGAATCAAATAGATAAAATAGCGACAAGTGAACGTAATGGTCAAATTGTTGAATTGACAATTAACTCAAAAACGGCAAAAGTGAACGGCGATAATGCGCAATTACTTGTTGCCCCAATGATTTACAAAGATCGTACCTATATTCCAATGCGATTTGTCAGTGAAAATTCAGACGGACAAGTATATTGGAATCAAGAAAACAAAGTAGTAGAAATTATTTTAAACGAAGATACGAATGATGGCCAAAGCCCAGGTGAAGAAGAGCCAGAAGAGCCAGCGCCGATCATACCTGAAGAAAAGTATATTTTATATATGAACAATCAGCGTGTTGAAATGGAACTGCCGCCAATTACAAAAGATGGGCGCATGTATATCCCAGTGAATTATTTCAGTGATTATTTACAGGATAGTTTTAACCAGTGGGTGAATGAAACGAGCTTGGATCTAACAATTTCAGGTATAACATTTAATTTCACAGAGAACAGCAATAAAATTTATATCAATGGAGAGCTGTATTCGGGGAACGAGAAGCCATTTATTCAATATGGCGAAATGTATGTACCCGTGAAATTTATTGTGGATTCATTTAAAAATGGTGGCTCATTACGCTATGTACAAGAAGATAGAACTATCTATATTTCTTTGTATGACTACATAATGACAAGTGACTTTTTAGAAAAATCATATGGTTCATTAAATGTACCACAATTAGTCGAAAATGCAGCATTAGATGGTAAGCGTGAGTTATTTGTCAGTGACAACCCTGAGGAATTAACTCCGACAATTATTATGAGTGCCAATGAAACATTAGCTGAAAATCATGTGCAAGGTGTTACTTCGACAAAAGAGCACCGTGTCTATGGTTGGCATATTAACAAACTAGGTGATCGCGCTAAAATCGGGATTACTATTCAAAATACTTCATCTTCTGAAATTCAAGTGATGAATTCTAAAGGTGTGTCACAAACAACAAGCAATAGCTGGAGTACATTCGATGTAGGCTTACCTTTATCAGATGCGGTATTAACGAATACGTTACGCGATGCAAAGGAAAGTAAGATGACCATTGCGCCAGGTGAAACGAAAATCATTCAATCATATGATATTGGTAAAAATTATTTACTAGGATTTACACATGATTTTGATATCCGTTCGGTAACAGGAGCTGAGGTGAATTATACAATTCGAACAGTCATTAGCTTAGATAGTGAGCCGAAGCTAGAAGCAATTCAAACGCCTGCTGTACGAATTAATGAATATGCAGCACATCCGCGTGGAGTATGGCCAAGCTCGGCATTAAAGGTAACTTTACCATCGTATACAGTTGATAGTGAGCAAGTTGGTTATAACATTTCAAACGGAAAAACAGACCATTTCTTAACAGCTGAAAACTCATTAGATAAAATGAATGGCACAGTTGGCAACCCAGGGCATTTTGGTATGACTTATAAAGTCGATATTCCAGTTGTCAATAACACGGGTAAGCTAAAATATGTTGTTGTTAAAATAACAGGACGCGGCGGCTTTTATAGTGGTGCGGTGAAAATGAATGGGAGAACGTATTTAATCCCAACTTTAAAACCAGGTCAAGAATATGTACAATTACCTGTACACCGTTCGAAAAAAATGAATGATGTCATCAACCTAGAAATCATTCACGCAGGCGGCAGTAATTTGCCAGTCGCAATTTATGTAGAAACGAGATAAATAGTACGGGGCTGACCAAAAAGTCATAACTTTTTGGTCAGTGCAAAGGGGTCTGCGCGAGAAGTAAATATTTCTCGCGTAGTGCTTTTGCGGTGGTCGAAATAAGAACGAATGCTAAAACCGTCATATCATGTGACAACGCATTCATAACCAGCATCGTGCTGGCCTCCATCCTCGGCGCAAAGGAGGTGTCCCAGAATCTTTTCTCGGACACCTCCTTTTATATTAATTTTCAATGACGTATGTTTCAATTAATTGAATTTCCACCGTTGACTATAATAGTATGTTATCCTTTTGAAAGACAGAATGTAATAGAAATGGAGAGAGACTTGTGAACAAAAAAATTGTGACCGCTGCTGTGGCAGTAGTCGCTGCGCAGGCTACGTTTTTTGTAGCAGATAGCGAAGCGGCATTTGACGAAAAAGTGACGGATAAAAAAACAACCGTTTCACCGGGTGTAGAGTACATACAAGAACAATATCAATCAGCAGAAACAAAAGAGGTTGTCAACTTTTTAAATATCGATTTGAACAATCGCTACACCTCATTAGAAGTAGGTATGCCCGATCCAATCAATTCCTTAAAAACAACTTCTGCTATTTCGAAAATACATAATTATGAAGGACATAGAGTAGTAGGCGCAACTAACGCGTCATATTTCCTAGGAAATGGTTTACCAGCAAATTTATTAGTGAATAATAATGTTATTGTCAATTATGGTATTTTAGGTGAAAACGCAAACAGCCCAACTCAGCAGCCGGTTGCATTTGGTGTAACGGCTTCGGGTCAAGCAATTGCCGATTATTATACAACGGATTTATCCTTTACGGTTGCAGGTCAACAATTTACGATAGACCGCATTAATACGGAGCGTGTCACAGGGACAACAGTGCTATATACGGCTGATAAGGCTTCAACAAGCACCAATAACTGGGGTCTAGAAATTGTCGTGACGGGTGCTTCAAAAAGCACGAAATCATTAAGCTTTGGCGATTCAATTTCAGGTACAGTCGCAAGTGTGACGGAATACGGTCAATCCGGTAACTCCGCTGTACCAACGGATGGTTTTGTAATCTCAATCCAAGATAAAGCAACTGCCGAGCAATTGAAGGCATCACTTGAAGTAGGTGCACCAATTCAAGTCGATTTGAATATTGATGATAAATGGAAAAATGCCAAATTCATTTTAGCTGCGGGTCCATTATTGGTGAAAGATGGGAAAGTGAATATTTCGATGCCGACCGATTCGTCATTTGTCAAAACACGTAGCGACCGTACAGCAGTGGCGGTAGATGCTACAGGTACAAAGGTGTTTTTAGTAACAGTTGATGGGCGTCAAAGCGGCTATAGTAATGGTACGTCTTTAACAGACTTAGCCTCTTATTTAATTTCAAAAGGGGCAAAATACGCGATTAACCTAGATGGTGGCGGTTCTACGACAATGGTTGCGCGTACACCAGGTCAAGAGGCGCCTTCGCTTGTGAATCGACCTTCTGAAGGGAGCGAGCGCCGAGTTTCTGCTACGCTTCAAGTAATTAATAACGCACCTGCTGGAACAGTAAAAGCCTTTTCAATTACAGGCATTCCAAGCTCAATGCCGATAGAAACAACTGCAACAGCAGATGTGTCATTAGCCTATGATGAATTTTTAAATCCGGCTGTCATTCAAAAGGATCAGGTGAAGTGGTCTGTAGAAGGGGGTATCGGTACATTAAATGGGACAAGCTTTACGGCAACAAAAGTAGGCGCTGGCAAAATTGTCGCTACTTATAATGGCGTACGTTCCGAGTTTCCTATAAAAGTGACAAAAGCCCCGGAAGCAGTTGAAGTGGTGGATTCATTTGACGTTACTTCGAATTGGGCTGTTACGACAGCAAAAGCTACGGCTACCATTGTGAATGCTTCAAAAGCTGAACCGTTCCGCGAAGGTCAGTCATCATTAAAGCTTAACTATGATTTCACAACGGCAGAATCAGGCACGAAAGCGGCATATGCTGTAGCACAATCACCAATTACTATGGAAGGTTTGCCGAAACAAATCGGTGTTTGGGTATACGGAGATGCGGCGAAGCATTGGTTGCGCGGTTCGATTATTGATGGCAATGGACAAAAGCATACTCTTGATTTCACACAACAAGGCAAGCTAGATTGGTCAGGCTGGAAGTACGTTACGGCTGAAGTTCCACAAACATTAGCATTACCGATAAAATTCGACCGCATTTATGTGACAGAGCCTGATGCAGCAAATCAAAATAAAGGCGTGCTTTATTTCGATCAATTACAGGCGGTTTATAAGGACGATTACAAAGAGCCATTATATACAGATTTGAAATTATCACATTGGGCAAGTTCAACCATTGAATATTTAAATACAAAAGAATTGGTAAAGGGCTATCCAAACGGAACATTCAAGCCTGAAAGTACAATTTCTCGTGCAGAGGCAGCAACAATTATTGCACGCGCACTAGGGATTTCATCTACCAATAAGGTTGAATTTGATGATGTCAAGGCGAGTCACTTTGCATACGGCGCGATTGCAGCTGTATCAGAAAAAGGCATAATAACAGGTCGTGAAGCAAGTAAATTCAGTCCAGACGGTAAGCTAACGCGTGCCGAAATGGCGACAATCTTAAAGCGTGCCTACAATTTATCAGGCACTGCGAAATTGCCATTTAAGGATGTGCCAAGTTCTCACTGGGCATATGATGCGATTGCAACCGTATATTCAAACCAATTAACAGGCGGCTACCCGGATAATACCTTTAAACCAAATAACAGTATCACGCGTGCCGAATTTGCTACATTCCTATCAAAAATTTTGCAAAAATAAGTAGAATAGCATGAAATAATAGTTATTTCTAATAAAGAATAGATTAAGTGCAGTGCGCTCAATCAATGCAGCATCAGTTGAATTTAAAATTATTAGTATAGAATAATAGAAAAAGCTAGCTGTGCAATCTGAAACTTAATTCAGATTGCATAGTTTTTTATTTGTTAAAAAAATTAATTTAATAAATTTTATAGTATAAAAGTATAAAGTATCCAAAACTAGTGAATTATAGTTAATTGTTTGTTAAAATAATAGTTAATTATTAGCTGAAGGAGGACTACAGCCGTGCGCGTAAAAAAAATCAGCTTGCTGTTTATCATTTTTATGATTTCCTTTTTTACAATTCACAGTTCAAAAACACAAGCAGCAACAATTTCATTTACAGATGTATCTTCAACGAATCCAGCATATGGGGAAATTATGTACCTCGTAAAATTAGGGGTGTTAGAAGGCTCCTTTGAAAATGGGAAGCGTGTTTTTAAGCCAACTGAACAAGTGACACGTGGACAAGCGGCGAAAATGGTCATAGTGGCAACAGGAAAAACACCATTAGTCGTTGAAAAATCTTCGTTCACAGATATTGATGTAAAAACTAATGCAGCATTATCAGGCTACGTTGAACAAGCAGTGCAGCTTGGTTATTTCAGTGAGTATTCTCCAGGCAAATTTGAACCAAAAATTCCACTAACTCGTACTGAAATGAGTAAAGTGCTTTCATTAGCATTCAATTTAAATGTAGACCAAACAGCCAATTTAACAATACCATTTGCGGATGTTGCCAAAAGTGACCCATACTATAAATATATTTCCGCAATTTACTACAACGGGATTACTAATGGAACACATAATTCCACAAAGTACAGTGCCAATGAACCGGTAACGAGAGCGCAATTTTCATCGTTTGTTGCGCGTGCAGCATCAGATACATACCGATTAAAATTACCGGTACAGGATGTATCTAATACGAATCCAGATCCTACAAAAGCGATTGGTAAAGTTTTTGTTTCGGTGGACGGGTTAAATATTCGTTCTTCTGCTACAAGTACCAATCAATCGAATATTGTAGGGAAAGCGAATACAGGGAAAGAATTTTCAGTTTATGAAGACCAAGGTTATTGGTTGAAGGTCGCTTATAACGGAAAAATGGCTTTCGTGGCGAAAGAATTTACGAAAACGGCTGAGCAGCTAGAGCAAGAATTAGAGCAGGAACAAGAAATAGAGCTAGAGCAAGAGGTAGAACAAGCCGAAGATAATTCTAATCCACAAGAAACAGAAACACCTGATGCTGAAGAAAATAATGAAGAACAACCTAATGAGCAGCCTAGTACAGTAGGGTTAGCTACGATCAATGATTTAGTTATTCGTGAAAAGAACGATGCAGCTTCCAAATCGTTAGGGAAGATCAGTCGTGGAACTGAAGTGGATGTTCAGTCGATTAACGGAGAATGGGTTGAAGTATCGTATAATGGGATAATAGGCTTTATTGAAAAACGCTTTATACGATTAAAAAATACCGAGGATAGCCCAGTAAAAGATCGTATTATTGTACTCGATCCAGGCCATGGTGGTAAAGATGTAGGGGCAATAAACGAGATATCAAAAACAACAGAAAAATCAATTGTATTAAAAGTAACGACTTTAGTGAAAGAAAAGCTAACTGCAGATGGGGCAATTGTGCAAATGACACGTATAGATGATACGTATCCATCATTGGATGACCGTATTAAATTCGCTAAAGATAAATATGGTGAAATGTTTATTAGTATTCATGTTAATAGTGCTGACAATAAATCAGCAAGTGGAACTGAAACCTACTATAGCGTTTCTTCAAACGTGAATGAAAAAGAAGATCAAGTATTGGCGACAAATATCAAGAATCAAATTGTAAAAAATGCAAACATGAAAGATCGTGGGGTAAAACGTGCTGATTTTAAAGTTATTAAAGGCTTAACAATTCCTGCTGTATTAGTGGAATTAGGCTTTATTAAAAATGATCAGGATCATGCAAAGTTAATAGACGATAAATACGTCGAAATTTTTGCAGATTCGATTTATCAAGGCATCGTTGAATACTATGCGAGATAATTCATAAGATAATGTATTTTAAATTGAAGGGGCTGTCCAAAAAGAACACTTTTTGGACAGCCCCTCGCCTTTTTATGATAACTAACAGTTAAAATGTTCGGATTTTGAAACAATAAAAGTGAATATCCATTAGCGGTTACTCGTCGCAAAGCGTTTGTCAACGCTTTGAAGCCACGCCCCCAGAAAAGCGTCCCTCGTAGCGTAGCAGAACGGACTTTATTAGATACATGCACTTGATTCCAAATTTCGTATTGAGAAATGATCTTTATAAGTTTAAATATTATCTAGATATTATTTTCCTATATTTAGAATTTACAATTTTGTAACTAAACACCTATATGATCTTACCGATAAAATAGAGAGAAGTATGAAATTCGAAACCATTTTACTTGCTTCAGCAGGAATCCTTTACTTATAAGTTGGGGTGAAAGCCAAAGTATGTCCTACATTCAGTGGGGGTTCAACCCTCCGCTGTTACCCCTCGGGCGGATGTCACAGATTTTTAGAAGAGTTTTTCGAGCGGCTCGAAAAAAATCTGGACGAAAGTTAGCCGAGACATAATTAAAATAGAGGAAGGTGTCAGCATGAAAAAAAATATGAAGATCGGTTTGATGGCAGGTTTGCTTATTACACCTGCAGTTGTCGCGCAGGCAGCACCAGTAGCAGCGGAAGAAACTACACCAGCTAGTGTAAATGTCGAGAATTTTCTACAAGCACAGGCTACATTTTTAGCGTCGACACCACCCGGAAGCATATCAGCTTTATATACAGCAGTGAATAAAGTGAAGTCTGCTTACAATCGATTGACTACGCAAGAAAAAGCAGCACTCACTGAAGAGGCAAAAAAACAATATGATAATATTATTGCTACGTATTCAATTGCGAAAAATATTGATGATTTAGTCAAAAAAACAGATACGACAGCAAAGCTATTAGAAGCGATTGTAAGTATAGAGACGAGCTATAATGACTTAGGTAGTGCGGATTATCAAAAATTTATCATGAATTATGCGAAGTTAGAGGAATTAAAAGGTTCTGTTCAGCAAGTAGTCAAATTAGAAAATGAGATTGCTAAAATTCCTACTACTACAGAAGCACTGACGCTAATTGCTAATATTGTTACAGATTCTAAGGGATTATCACCACTTCAGCGCAAATATTTATCAGTAGAAAATCAAGCGTTATTAACTTCGTGGGAACAGACCATTGCAGCGGCATCAAATTTAATTAAAGAAATTGACGCCATTTCGACAACGGCATTTGCCACATGGGGAACTACGAATTTATCAGCGAAGGCTAACACAGTAAAGCAATTTAATACAAAAATTGCTGCCCTTTTAGTGAAGCTAAATAATATTAAGCTAGCATCCATTCCTGCTGGGATAGATTCAAAAGAGCTTGTTACAAATAAGGCGCGTTTATATGCGTTAAACGATTTTGTAGACATTTCAGCATCTATTTTAGAACTAAATGCAGACTCAGCGCGTGTAGCAGAAACGCTGAATGCAGCAAAGGTGAAATTAGCTACATTTGAGGGGAAAATGACCGCCAATGCCAATCACTTATCTGGAACGGATAAATTAAATTTACCCCATCTACAAACCTTTTTAGATGAATATATTAAAAACTTGGAGCAAGAGTTAGTTGGTATTAAAGAGGTAGAGGACTTAATAAAAGGCTTAGAAACAAATATGGACTTGGTCAAATTAGCTGCTGCACGTGAAAAATATAATGCATTGTCTGCAGAATCTAAAAAGTTCGTATCCAATGCAAGTCAATTAACAACCCTAGAAAATGCCTATAAAACTGCCTTATCTGTCGTGACGCAAATTGAAGCAATCGAACCAACTGCGAAGGATTTTGCCAATAAGGTAACAACAGCAAAGGCTGCTTACGATAAATTGGCGACTGCCGCATTAAAAGAATCCGTAACAAACTATGCCGTATTAGAGGGCTATTTAGCAATCGCGAAATTAATGCAAGACATTGATGCGTTACGTGTCACGAACAAAAGTTTCCGCCAAGATTATGAAAAAGCGAAAAGCACATTTACAACATTAACGGCAGGGGTAACGCTTGATTCTGAAAGCAATACAGAAAATCCAGATGCAACCCCGTCCAATGATAAAGTGCTGATTGCCAAGAAGCAGCTGTTAAAGGTGTACGGACCAAAGCTTGATCAATTCGGAATGAGCATAGCAACGGCAGATCGTATTGATCAGCAAATTGCAGAGCTTGCTTCAAAATCAGGGGAAAGCTTTATGACAGCACTAAAACAGCTTTCAGAAGAATATAAAAAACTAGATTCTACTATAAAAAGTCTAATTGCCAAAGCTAACGAATTAAAAGCGTTTGAGAAAGATTACAACGCTTCGTTAAAGGTATTTAATTTAATCGAGCAGCTTCCAGTTAGTTCGGACAAGCAATTTTCTTCAAAAGTTACATCGGCTGAAGCGGCTTATCAGAGATTGACGACGGCGCAAAAGGCGAATGTCTATAATTATAACAAGCTAGCTGATGTCCTTAAGGCAGCAACACTTATTTCAAGTATCGATAAGCTACGAACAACAAGTAAAACATTTGAAATGGATGTCAAAGCGTTACGTGAACAATACGAGGCGCTTAGCGATGAAGAAAAGGCGATTGTGCACAATATTGCAAAGCTCGTTGAAGCAGAAGAAAGCATTGGACAGGCCGAAAAGGTAATTGAGCTTATTAACCAAGCTGTCCCAACTGCCGAGAATTACCTAGCAAAATTAAGAGCAGCTCGAGAGGCATACGATAAGTTAGACCGTTCCAAGCAAGCGATTGTAGTTAATGCGAAGGAATTATTTGCAAGAGAGCGAGCAGTAAAACCAATATTAAAATTAGATAGCGATATATTAAATTTAGACCCATCGAATGCCAAAAGTTTTATTTCAAAATATAATTCTGCTCAAAAAGCGTATGAAAAATTATCGATAGTAGACCGTAACCTTTTAGAAAATGCCGGCTTACTTACAGGTGAGCTAAAGGAGCTTTATACGGTAATTAATGCCATTAACTCGATTAAAAGCTCAAGTAAAACCTTTGTTTCTGACACGCAAACAGCCCGTAATATGTATGAAGCATTAACTCCGGAGCTAAAAGCGAAAGTATCCAATTACAAAGTATTAACGGATCATGAGTTAAATGTTGCAGGAGGAGCAGCGGTTGATGAACAAATTCGTAATTTATCATCCGTTGAGCCATTGCAATTTATTGGAAAGGTGAAGGAAGCAAGTGAGGCTTACAAAAAGCTGAGCTCTTCAAATAAAAAGGCGGTCACTTTAATAAAGGATTTACAAAGCCTAGAGAAGTATATTAAGCCTGTAGAAAAAGTCATTGACGAAATTGAAGGCCTATCAAACCCACGTAATAATTTGGCGAAACAATTTTCAAAAGTAAGCACATCTCTACAAAAATTGGATGCGAAACAATATAGCTATATTACGAATATGGATAAATATTCGAACTTAGCAAATGTTATTCATGCCTATGAGCTGATTGAAAAACTAAAGCCAAGTGACAAATATTACGAAGGAAACTTAGAGGCTGCAATAACTGCATACAATAAGCTTTCAGAAGACGAAAAGAAAAGAGTAACCAATTACTATAAGCTACAAGAAGCACAGTTAAATATTGATGAAACCAAAGTAGTGATTAATTTAATCGGTTCGTTAACAAGTACATCAAGCTCTTATATGGACGATGTAGCAAAAGCAGCCGCGGCATATAAAGCACTTCCTTCAAGCGTACGTAAGCAGGTAGTCAATTACGATGTGCTAAAGCAGGCTGAAAAGGATATTCAAGAGGCGCAAAAGGTTATAAAACAAATTGCAGCTTTAGATCTTACTGCAAAAAGTGCAGAATCAAAAGTGAAATCTGCAAAAAAAGCATTTGAAAAACTAACGAAGGAACAACAGTCATTAGTAAGTAACTACAATATTTTACAAGCTGCGATTTTAGAGTTTGAGCTATAGCTTTTTCGTTGAATATATGTAAAAATTTGATATTATTGAAAGAGCGTCCTTCTATTGATGAAGAGACGTTCTTTCTTTCTTTTTATTAAATAATTGTATAAGATAGTTTTTTGAAAAGGAGTGGTTAAGTGAAAAAAATATTATTAGCTAGCTCATTTGCGGTATTATTTTGGGGGAGTGTGCAAACACAGAGTTTAGCAGCTACATCCTCTTTTAGTGATGTACCTGCAAAGCATTGGGCGGCTACTACTATATATGATTTAGTCGCAAAAGGGTATATGCAGGGCTATGAAGATGGCACATTCAAGCCAAATCAAACAACGACTCGTGGAGAAGCGGCTGTTATCATTGCACGAACAATGGGCATTGATTTAACGACGGACTTTAAGCCAAGCTTTCAAGATGTTCCAGAAACGCATCCATATTATAAACAAATAAGTAAATTAACTGAATTAGGCGTGTTACAAGATGGTTACTTTTTTTATCCAAATGCACAATTAAAGCGTTCAGAAATATCGAAAATGATTGCACTTGCATATGGGATCGAAGTGGACAATCAAAACAAATCGGCATTCAAAGATTTGTCTAACAATTTTTGGGCAAAAGATTATATTGAATCATTAGCTGATGTGTCAATCGTTCAGGGGATAACTGCCAGTAGATTTGAACCAAATCAATATGTAACACGTGCACAAATCGCATTACTTACAAAGCGCGGCATGGCATTTAAAGGACAACTTGAAAAGAAAGAAATAATCTATGATTTTTTACAAAAGGATTATATTACAACGGTTAATCATTATAAAAATTGGGAAACGAAAATTTTATCTCTCGTAAATGAAATTCGTGTAAAAAATAATTTGTCGAAGCTCACAATCGATTCGGATTTAACGCAAATTTCAATTATAAAAGCAAAGGATATGATGAAGCGCAATTATTTTGAGCATTGTTCACCATTCTATGGGAACCCATGGGATTTAGCGACGTTATTTGACTATGAATATATTAGTTTTGGGGAAAATATTGCACGGAATTTTACGACAGCACAAGCAACTTTTGATGCATGGATGGCCTCACCAAAGCATCGTGCAAATATATTAAATAGTCAATATGAGTATATGGGCATCGGAGTCGAGAAAGCAAAAAATGGTAAATATTACATAGTCCAACATTTTTCTGCTAAGTAATTACCAAATATTAGATTGCTATATTACAAAAATATTACACTGGATAATAGTGTGTTAAAAATTCTCTAGTTTAATCAATAAATTTCTGCTTTGTGTTGTGAATTTAGTTCGTTGTGTTATCGAGGGAAATCTGATGAACTGTTACAGAAGTGAAAAATTATAGCGTAAAATTATGTGTTACTCTATTTCTAGGTTAAATAAACCTTATTTTTCGGAGGGAGTAACATTTAACATGAAGAAAAAAATTTTACTGCCGATTTTCGCAGCATTTATGATTTTTGCTGGAACGGCTACTACAACAAACAATTCTGCAGAGGCAGCATCAATTTCAGAATTAACAGCAACAGCTTCTAAATATATCGGTGTACCATATGTATACGGAGGGACAACAGCTCAAGGGCTAGATTGTTCAGGTTATACAAAACTAGTATTTAAACAATTAGGTTATACATTAAACCGTACAGCTGCGATGCAATATAAACAAGGTACTTCAGTTTCGAAGGCAAACTTACAAGCAGGGGATTTAGTATTCTTTGATACATCTGGTGGCGTTTCACATGTAGGTATTTCATTAGGTGGAACTAAATTTATCCATGCTGGTGTAAGTACAGGCGTTACAGAGGCTGACATTAACACATCATACTGGAGCAAGCGCTATGTTGGTGCCAAGCGTGTAACAACTTTTGGTGAAAATACAACTGTAGCAGCTGGTGAAGCGAAAAAAGAGGAAGTAAAAGACGCAGCAATTGATTTTACTGTATATGCTTCACGTGGTGAAGTAGCATTACAATTAGCTGAAGCATTAGGTCTTGATACATCAGATACAACTTCTGTATTCCCAGATGTAAAATCGTCTTCAAAATTTGCAGGTGCAGCGAAGGCGTTATATGAGTTAGGTGTTTTCACTGGTGATGAAAACGGTAAATTTAATCCTGGTTCACCATTTACACGAGCTCAAATGGCAAAAGTCTTAGTTGCTGCATATAAATTAGAGTTACAAGAACAACAATTAAGCTTTACAGACGTACCTGCTTCACACTGGGCTTCAAATGATATCTCGATTTTAGCTTCAAATGGCATTACAAATGGTTTAGGTGATGGCACATTCGGTGTGAGTAACAATGTAAAACTAGTAGACTTAGCTGCATTTATCGAGCGCGCTCAAAATAAATAACCAACATAAGTTTTATTATGATTGCTTAGCTACATAGCTAGATGAAAGTAATAAAGTAAAAGGGACATACTAGCTAATTGCTAGTATGTTTTTTTGTTTATGTATAGAGTGTATGACGATTAAGTAATAAAATCTATAATACTCACATTGAACAGATTCACTTCTGGATTAAGTGCAGTATTACTTATTTTGGAGGTCTACTGCATGGTGACATGTAGGGCCCATCGAATTAAATTTTTGTTTTTTGAGATTTATAAAACGCCCGACGGATTTCCTGTCGGGCGTTTTATGGTTGGTAGTATTAATTTGCTTGGAATTTTGTTACTAAGTCTGAGCGTACCCATACGTAACGGCTTGGTGGGTTGGCATCTGAAATAATTTTGTACCATACATAACCATCAGCAGCTTGTGTTTCTTCAACGATTACTACAGGATATCCGAAAGTCTTCGTTTCACCAACATTTTTTGCTTTATACGTAAATACTTTTTCAGAGTCAGTTGTAGCCTCGGCACGTGTATTAACTAAGTCACCATTATTCACAACAAAACCTAGTTGAGAAGTTTGGCTATCTTTTTTACCGAAACGATTGTCGATACGGTACATATGGCCTGCGATTTTACTACCCCAGAAAGGATCTGATGCATAGTGCACGTTCATACCGGAAGTCTTATTTCCGGGAGCTGCGCCTTTTGCATAACCACCAGACTGTGGCACATAGTTTAGATTTGTATATTGATTGATAAAGGCACGTACACTATCGTCGCGTGAAGCAAATGTTGTACCTAGTGCAGTGTTAGAATCATACACTTTAATACCGAAAATATTATTCTTTTTCAATGCATTTTCACTTATCCCATAGTTACTTTCATGGATAGCAGCTGCTAGGATGAACAGTGCATTAATATTATATGTTGCTTCAACTTCTTTTAATAAGGTACCTAGACCGATTAGTCGTGAATCGGTTAGTACATTTTCATAGCCTGCTAGAACTTGGCGCTCAGTTAATAGCGTCATAATAATGTTATCCAGCTCTTCTGCAGTGTAATTTGTATGTTGACGAATTGAGGCAAATTGGAAATACGGGTAGTATGTTCCGACTTTTGCCGTTAATAAAAAGTCGCTATAGAAATTGACACCGTCTTGGCTATAATAGTGCACGTTTGGTTTCATAAAGCTTGGTGCAGGTCCAATCGTATAGGCACCATAATATTTTTTTGTAATATGGTTATAGGTGTTGTGATGTAGGATCCCATCTACTACAGAGTAATACGAAGATTTATCATTTACTAAGCTAGATGGCGTTAATGTAATCTCGTCCATTTTAGCATAGCCCTTTGTATCGGCTAAGCGGACAATGGCGTATTTATCGGTACTAGCGTAATATTTAAACTCGCTTCCTTCAACAGCACCAGTTAGTACAGTTTTAAAGTTTGGGTCTGAATAAATTGTAACCGTATTGGCTGTTGTATCAGCTGCTGATGCGATACCAGCTGGCATGTTAATGATTTTTTCGCCTTTAAAGATTAAATTTAAGTTAGCTGCCTTTTGAGCTTCAACTGCTTGTTCGTAGGAATAATAGCTTGTTGGGTTTTTTGTCACAACACCATTGTTAATTTTACCGATATAGTAATTTGATGCATCCACAGGTGGTGTTACAGGTGGTTCTTCACTATTTTCACTATACTGGTCAATTACTGTTTGCATACGATATAAAAACGCTGCAGCTTGAGCAATTGTAGCGGACCCCTTAGGCTCGAAGTAAATCCCTTTAGCCGTTTGTGAACCACGAATAATATTGTAGTAAACGTTTGTGGCAACAGCCGGTTTAAATTCATTTCGGATTTTATCATTGTCTTTAAACGTAAGAGGTGCCCCATTTAGTGGGACCTTTCCGTACGTTAATGTACGTAATAATAGTGCCGACATTTGTTCGCGTGTAATTTTGTCATTCGGGCGGAAAGTTCCATCAGGGTAGCCGCTTAAAATACCTGCCCCAGCAGCTGCTTGAATTTCATTTGTTAATGTTTGACCGGCCTTTAAATCTTTAAATGTATGTGTGGACGATTCTGGTAAATTAAGTGCGCGTGTAATATATGAAGCGAATTCGCCACGAGTTACAGCACGATTCGGATTGTAATTTCCATTAGCGTCAGGTCGAATAACATTTAAATTAGACCAATATGTCAATTCATGTACCATGGGATGGTTGTCAATATCATTAGCATTAGCAAATGAAGGTGATAGAATTGAAAACGACATAATGAGTAATAATGTTATACCGAAGCTAAATATTTTTTTTATCACAAATCAACACTCCTTTCGATACTATAATTTTAACAAATAATGAATCCATATAATAGCAACAAATAGACTATAGGACTCTTTCGAATATATACGATAAGAATTTGTCAATATAGCAAAATAATTATTATTAGCTAATAATATAAAAATACTACTAGAAATGAGATAAAATGTTATTTTTATGCCGGAATCCTTTATTTTGAAAGATAATTATTATATAATAAATGTGAAATTATTGGAAATTATCAGTACTAAACATCTGAAAAAGAGATAAGGTGGAGAAGTATGGCTAGAGGACGTCGAGTAAATTCAAGCGGAGAAAAAAGTAAAAAATTATTATTAGAAAAGGCAATTGAGCTTTTTTCTACACATGGATATCATCAAACAAAAATTAGTGATATCGTAAAAGCGGCTAGTTTAACACAGCCAACGTTTTATTTATATTTCCAAAGTAAAGAGTCATTGTTCAATGACCTCAATGAAAAATTTCGAAATGATTTGGTTGAGATTTTTTCTAACTCTGGTGAAGCTGTTAGCACCGAAAAAGAGGATTCTATGGTAATTGAACAGAACCTAAAATGTATCTTTGACTATTTTATTGAAAATCCAAGTTTAACAAAGATAGGTTTTTATGAAGGTGATCAATCAGCGATAGTGAAGCAAATACTTGTTTCAAAACTAGAAAATATGATTAATGAAGACCTTAAAGATTATACAATTGTAAAGAGCGTGAATTCCAATATACTTGCACAAAGCATAGTTGGATCGATGGAGCGTTTAACATTAACGAATCTGTTAACAAATAAATCGAATCCTAAAAAGCTTGCTGAAGAAATTAGTAAGATTTATTTTGTAAACGAACATAAGCTTGTACATCAATAATTACATATGAAATAAAAAGAGTTTGTTAAAAGTTGAAAAACTTTTGACAAACTCTTTTTCATTATTTCGTTGTTGTTACGTGTAAATAAATACCTGTTTTTAAGCTTTGGCCGCTGTCTGTTTTCACTTTTGGATGAATGATCAGCATGTATTCTTTGCCTGCATCTAACGGTTTTTTTGGCGTCACTACTAATTGCTCGTTGGATACGTTAACTGTTGATTCTATTGAACCGCCACCAAGGGCCACTAATTCAACGGCAGCTGGATCGATCTTTGTAGTAAGTAATTTCGAGAATTTCACGGTAAACGATTTGTTTAAAGGAACATTTTTTAAGGCTTTCATTTCTTTATAGTTTACTAAGCCACTAGCAATTGTATCGAAATGCGCTTTATAGATGGCATTACCAGTTGTTGTGACGTGTGGCTTCACACCAGTGTGGTTAATGACTGTACCTTTTGGACCGAAAAAATGCCCGATTGTTAGCTTTAAGAAACTGCCATCTTCAAGTTCAAAGAATCCTTGCATTGCCCCTTTTCCATAAGTTGTTTGGCCGTATAGCTTTGCCGCATTTTGATCTAATAGGGCAGCTGCTGTCATTTCAGAAGCACTTGCACTATGGGCGTTTATCAGTACTTTTGTATTTTTAGGGAATTGTGTTGTTTGCTTTAATGCTCGAACGTTAGAAGTGACGGATGCCTCTTGTAGCTTGTAGGCATAGGTTGCGTTAGGGAACATACCTATTAATTGTTCGGCCGCTGATACGTAGCCACCACCATTATTTTGTAAGTCGAAAATAAAAGCTTTAGCCCCTTTGTTTTTCAAATCACGAATCGATTTTGCTACTAAACTAGCTGTGTCATTTGAAAATGAATTTAATGAAATATACCCTACATTTCCGTAAAGCATTTCAGCTGCTACGTTTGGTAATGAAAAAGCTTTACGCACAAGATCTTTCGTTAAAATTGTGCCATCCTCACGTAAAATTGTTAGGGAAACACTTGTATTTGCAGCTCCTTTAATGCGCGCAGAAGCTTGCTCGATCGTTAATGCAGCTGTAGGGGTACTATCGATTGTCGTAATAATATCGCCAACTTTTAATCCTGCATTTTTTGCACTACCACCATCAATTACCTGTGTAATGTTAATCCCATTATCCACTTTTTCAATAACAACGCCAATTCCAACGGACGTTAGTTCAACACCACTTATAAAACTTTCAAATTCTTCAACTGTAAAATAAGTCGAATATGGGTCAAGCATATCCATCATTTCATGGATGCTTGTTGCTTGGTCAAGATTGCCATCAATATCCCCTACGTAGTTGTCTTTTACGATATCGCGTACTTCATCGATAGAAGCACCAAATGCTGTAACTGGGATTGAGATGCATAGTACAAATAGCAATAATGCTGTTAGCTGTTTTTTAAGCATAATTTTGCCCACCTTATAATGTTATTTAAGGAAAAATTCCGTGTTTCTACTATTATATATACTTATTTTATAGAAATTACCCAGTTAAGTCCAATTCGAATAGGGAAATGTTTGGAGGATAGTGTTAAAATTTTGCACCAGCTGCATGACAACTTCGAAAATGTATAAATAGAAAGGATTCTAGAGGATGGAGTAAAAAAAGCATAGCGAAATTTCCGCTATGCCTTTTATCTGCTAATTTTATTTATGCTTTACAATATACATAATATAACCAATTACGCCACCGATTAATGCCGGAACAACCCATGCAATTCCTTGCTCGTAGAATGGGAAGATGGATAAGAAATTGTCATAAGCCTCAATTTCAAAACCAGCTTCCTTAATGCCATCATATAGGGCAACGACACCTGTGAAAATTAATGCAACGCCATACACGCTAGGTGCATGATTGAATAAGTTACCGAATAATGCAAATACCATTAACACAATTGCAATTGGGTAAATTGCTACTAGCACTGGCAAAGAAATTTGAATTAAATCCGCTAAACCGAAGTTAGAAATGGCGAATGAAAATATCACAAAAATGACTAAGTACACTTTATACGAAATCTTCGGGAAAATCTTATGGAAGAATGTCGCATTGGCCGACAGTAAACCAACCGAAGTTGTTAAACAAGCTAAAATAATAACTGCTGACAAGATAATATTACCTGCTTGCCCGAAAAGCTGTTGCGCTGCCAATGAAATAATTGTACCGCCATTATCGTGGAAGCCAATTGCCGAAGTACTTGTTACCCCAATATAACCTAAAGATACATAAACAAACACTAAGCCTGCAGCGGCAATAATACCTGCGAAAACGGTAATTTTAATTTGTGCTGCTTTTTCTGTTACACCACGTGCAACTAATGATTGAACAATAACAATCCCAAATACTAACGAGGCTAGTACGTCCATAGTTAAATAGCCTTGAATGAATGATTCCCCAAATGCGTTATCAATATAGGTGCCCTGTGCTTGGCCAATTTCACCCATAGGCGTAATGACGGATTTAATTGCTAATAAGCAGATAATGATCAATAATGCTGGTGTTAATATTTTCCCTACACGGTCAACGATTTTTGTAGGGTTAAACGCTAAGTAGAATGTAAGTCCAAAAAATAATATAGTTGTAATAAATAGTGGAATCCAACTATCTTTCATTCCTTCAGATAAAAATGGTGCAATACCAATTGAAAATGAAACGGCACCTGTACGGGGAATCGCAAAGAATGGCCCAACTGATAAATAAACAATCGAAGTGAAGATAATTCCGAAATAAGGATTAACACGACCTGCTAAAACTTCTAAATCACCACCGTTTTTTGCAACGGCAATAATACCTAAAAGAGGTAAACCTACCCCAGTAATTATAAATCCAATCATTGATATCGTAATATTTTCCCCTGCCATTTGACCTAGCAGTGGTGGAAATATGATATTACCTGCACCAAGAAACAGTGCAAATAACATGAAACCTACCGCGATATTTTCGCGGAAAAAACTCTTGTTATCCATGTTAAGAAAAAACTCCTTCAAAATTGAAAATACTAAACTTTCTAAAAATTTAAACCTTGCAACAAGACGTAATTCTATCATAAAAAAGTCGGAATAGGAAATGAAAAAAATGTAAAAATAACGAAATCGTCAGAATTTGTGTAATTTCGATAGAATTCAACTTAATTATGCTAGAAAAATGGTATGGGGAAATTTATATTTTTATTAGAATATTAATAGTAAATAATCTATCTAATGGCATGTTGTGAACATGATAGTAAATTAAGTAAAATGAATACGAGAGTATAAGTTTCACAGAGAAGGAGGAGTTTTCAATATGAAGAAAGCTATAAAGATAGCGCTAGCTGGAGCGGTAATTTCAGGTGTATTATGTTCGGCTTCATTAGTAGAAGCATCACCTTATATCGTACAAAAAGGGGATACACTATCAAAAATTGCGAAAGCTCACAACACGACAATTCAGCAGTTGAAACAATGGAATCAATTATCAGGGGATCAAATATACATAGCACAATCCCTAGTTGTTACTAAATTAGGAAGTTCAAACAATGGCGGAACTACTAATACTGCATCTGAAGAAATCAAGCAAAATGTGCAAAAGTCCCTTTCTCACAAGGTGATAAAAGGGGATACACTATCAAAAATTGCAAAGAAATATAGCACAACTGTTGAAAACATTATACTATGGAACAATTTAAAATCCGATGCTATTAAAGTAGGGCAGAAGCTTAAGATTAATAAAGATACGGATATAATTGATGAAGCACCGACAGCAAATGAAGTCGAGGCGGAGATTAATTTTAAAGAAACAGCTGATGAAGCAATTGAAAAACAACTAAATAGTGAAAAAACAGCATCACTTTCTATATCAAAGGCCAATACAGAGTTGTATACAAAAGCGCTTGAAATTGCCAAGTTAGCTATTGATATACCATATAAATACGGTGGTAATACAATAGAAGGTTTTGATTGCAGCGGCTTTATAAGCTATGTATATAACAATGCTGGGCTTAAGCTAGAGCGCAAATCAAGCCTACAATATTTTGAACAAGATACACAAAAGGTACAACAACCATTACCGGGGGATATCGTATTTTTCAAAAATACTTATATTCCAACCATTTCACATATGGGAATCTATATTGGTGGTGACCAATTTATTCATGCAGGTACAAAGGGAATTACCATTAGTAATGTCAATGAAAAATACTGGAATGAGCGTTTTGTAGCGTATAAACGTTTATCTACCGTAAAATAATGTGAAACTTTGCTCGGTGGGGGTTTTCCTCATCCATAAACGAGCATTAGCTTTCACCAATTGGGCTTTTAGGGGCAGTGGATAGCCATATTAACTGTCTCATGACAATTGCCAGTTTGAAGTGGGCGTCTTACTGTCCCTTAATGCGAGATAAACGAGTTTGTGCCATAATCTTTTAGTGGGACAAGCAAAAGTAGGTCGACTATGTTTTGAGTATTAAGACATAGTCGATTTTTTTGATAGAAAGGAAAAGAGAAGTTTTTCAATGTAATCTTTTTTAGAAAAGACATCAACTCGCGCTATTTTGGCACGAGTTATGTGTTTTTTTACGTTAGTACTTACGACTTATGTTACAAATGTTACAAGAGATACTTTGCAGTAGGGTTAAATTGTAATTTATTAGATTATAAATTAATTGATAGAGCGTGAAAATGTTGGTATATCAGGGTTTTTAGTTGTTGTTTAATAATTACAGTTGAGGATAAGTGTAACTATAATGTTACATAACTGTAATGTTATAAAGTGGAATCTCGTGTTAACCTAATATCAATCAAGTTTTCAGAAAATTTATTGAAATGGTTGGAGGAACACGATGAACTACATTAAAATAATACGTAATACGGTACTAACTTTGGCAGCGGCATTCGTCATCTTCTTCTCACCAGTGCATGAAAACGAAGCTTCTGCTGCATCATATTCTATAGAGGAATTAGATAAAATAACTTCAAAATATATGGGTGTTCGTTATTCATATGGTGGAACAACTTCAAATGGCTTTGACTGCTCAGGTTATGTTCGCCAAGTGTTTAAAGAGTTAGGTATTACTTCACTAGATCGTACATCTTCAGATATGTATGCCCAAGGTACAACAGTGAAGAAAAGCGACTTACAACCAGGTGATTTAGTATTCTTCAACACTTCTGGTAATCGCGTATCACATGTAGGAATTTACATTGGCTCAGGCAAGTTTGCCCACGCTTCAACTAGTAAGGGTGTTATTAAAACGAGCATTAATGATAAATATTATTGGGCTAACAAATATGTAGGCGCTAAACGCATCGCAAATTTCCAAACAAATAGTCAAATCGCTGCTTTAGAAGATGATTCTGACGTAGATAACACACCAGAAACTGACACAGAATAATAAATTTTTCTTACAGATTATATATCCAAATCTCTCATCCTTTTAATTAAAAGGAGCGAGGGATTTTTTGTTGTGAGATTTTACATAATTTTTTTATCAAAAGAAGGTCTGTAAGTCATTTGGAAAAATCTATTACACTAAATCTATTACTTGCTAATAATAACCTGTGTTAATAGCAAAAGACATAAAGTGGCTATTTGATGGCTAGCATGATACCTGTAGTGAAGATACTCGATCAAAAGAGTATCTTCACTACAGGTATTTTTTTATGGATATAGACTACAAAAAAACAGCACTCCAAATATTGGAGTGCTGTCAAAATAACTATTGAGGTACGCGTGCTGTCCAGCGAGATAGGTCTGCTCCTTCAGCTGTAACAAGCTGTGCTGGGAAGATGAACGTCCAAGGTTTTGTAGTATTTGGTTGAACGGATAATACAGGATCTAAATTGAACGAACCCTTTGCTACAACGACTCCGCGAGCATCCACGATTTCAAGCGGCAATTGCTCTAAGTTAATCGCTTTATCATGACCGTTGCGGATGAAGATTGAAGCATGTAAACTATTGTCATCATTTAATTTTGTTTGTAAACCTGTAAAGTTAACTTCTGTTTTACCTAGCTTCGGTAACGTTTTGACGATTTCAGCTAATTTTTCTTGCTCTTTTTCTGGTAGCTGCTTTTTCCAAGTGTCATCTAAATCTAATTGATGACCGCGTAATGAAAGTAAGTTAAATGAAATTTTCCAGCCTTCTTCAGGAATTTCCTCACTCGTAATTGTTGATTTAGGGAAGTTGAAAATCCAAGGGCGCGCACTTTCAGCTGGAATGACACCAAGCTTTTTGAAATCAAAGTAGTGAGACGCTATACGGTTGTCATCTTTGTCTAAAACTAATAGCTCGATATCACCAAGCTCGATCGCTTCTGGTAATGAAGAACGGAAGAATGCTTTAACATTCCAAGAGCCATTTGCTGATACAGGCTCAATGTTAATTGCCGAAAGAGAAAGTTGATTTGGTTTTAATGGTGCTAAATCGTTTGCTAAGAAGTTGAACACGTATTTTTGTTCTTGTGGCACATTCCACTCTGGATGGAATGATAATTTCGTTACAACATCACGATTTGCGTCCTTTTTTGCTGTTTTTGCTGTTGATTTTACGACTGATGATGAATCAATTGCACTGTCTTGACCGACTTTATCGCCTTTTTTAAATAAATCGAATAAACCCATTTTTTATTCCTCCACGTTCATCGTAATGTTTTTCATAAATGTTACAAGATCTTCAACAATTTTGCGACGTAGCTCTTGATAGTTTTTTCCGAATAGTTCTAAGCCTTCACGTTGGTAAATGCGCATCGGGTCTTCTTGTTGGTAATGACGTAAGCCGATACCTTCTTTTAAATGCGCCATCTGCTCTAAGTGACGAACCCACATATGGTCGATGAAGCTAAGCATTACTTTAGGAATAATGGCCATCATTTGCTCATTTTGCTCGAAGCTCTCGATAACGGTCTTTAGTTCTTTAACGGATGAATCTAGAGAATCTAAAATTTTCGTTACTTTTGTTTCATCGCGGTTTACTGAAACTGATGTAATAAACAATGAATTGACCGTGCGCTCGATTTTATCGAAGTCCCATTCAATAACATCTTTATCCTCTGGAGCATTTTCGCGAACGGCAAAATCAACTGTTTCGTACATCATTGTTATTAAATGTTCTAAGATGCCTTCGTTTTTTAGCACTTTATCACGTAAACCATAAATAACACGACGTTGATCATTAATCACGTCGTCGAGCTTTAAATTGTATTCACGCATCGAGTAGTGTGCGCCTTCAACGATACGCTGTGTACGGTCAAGGAGCTCAATAACATCTTTGTTTTGAACGCAACCGATTTCGTTTGTTGTCATTTTTTTGCGGAACTTTTCGACATCGTCTTTTGCAAAGCGTTTGAACATATCGTCTTCAATCGACAGGATAAATTGACTTTCGCCAGGGTCACCTTGACGACCAGAACGACCGCGTAATTGATTGTCGACACGGCGGGATTCGTGTTTTTCTGTACCGATAACGAAAAGACCGCCAATTGTCTCAACACCCTCACCTAATACGATATCTGTACCACGACCGGCCATGTTTGTCGCAACAGTAATACGTTTCTTTTGACCGGCTTCAGATATTAATTCAACTTCTTGCTCCACTGTTTTGGCATTTAGAAGTTGGAATTGGAGACCATATTTTTTTAAATAGCTCGCTACTTTTTCGGATTGTAAAATAGAAGTAGTTCCGACTAAAACCGGTTGACCTTGTTCATGGCGACGTAATACTTCCTGTGCCACATATTCGTATTTTTGCTCGATCGTCTCGAATACGATATCGGTTTGGTCCATGCGTTTGCGCGGACGGTTCGTTGGGATTTGAATCACGTGCATGCCGTAAACTTCTAGAATCTCCTTTTCTTGCGTTTTCGCAGTACCAGTCATCCCTGATAATTTCGGGTACATACGGAAGTAGTTTTGAATCGTTACTTGAGCTTGTGCTTTGTTTTCTTCAGTGATTGTCACGCCTTCTTTCGCTTCAATCGCCTGGTGTAAGCCATCTGAAAGTGAACGTCCTTCCATAATGCGGCCTGTAAACATATCGACAAGTTCGATTTTATCTTCACGCACGATGTAATCAACATCGCGCTCAAACATGACATGCGCACGAACGGCTTGGATTACATAGTGGTACAGTGTTTGGTGCTCAAGATCGTATAAGTTATCAACACCAAACGCGGCTTCAACTTTTTCAATTCCTTGATCTGTTAATGAAGTTGCCTTCGTTTCATCGTCGAAGTCATAGTCTTCATCGACATTAAAACGTTTCGCTAACATGGCAGCAATGCGGTGTAATTCTTCATTTGCCCCCATTTTACCAGCAATAATTAATGGTGTTTTCGCTTCATCGATTAATACCGAATCCACCTCATCGATAATAGCGAAATGGTATGGACGCTGAACTTTGTCGCCAATTGTATGCGCCATATTATCACGTAAATAGTCGAAGCCAAATTCCGTACCAACACCATATGTGATATCTGCATTGTACGCTAGTTTTTTATCGGCAGGCTCCATCATTGGTACGTTCAGACCAACTGTTAAGCCAAGGAAGCGGTGAATTTGACCGATTAATTCGTAGTCACGCTTTGCTAAGTAATCGTTTACTGTGATTACGTGGACTCCTTTGCCTTCTAATGCACGAACGTAAGAAGGGAGTGAGGCAACTAAAGTTTTACCTTCACCTGTAGGCATTTCAGCAATATTTCCTTCTGTTAATACAAGACCACCAATTAATTGCACATCAAAATGGCGCATGTTTAAAACACGTTTAGATGCTTCACGCACGACAGCGAAGGCATCAGGGATGATGTTAACTAGCGCTTCGCCGTTCTCTAAACGTTCTTTGAATGTAAATGTCATATTGCGGAGCTCGTCGTCCGTCATTGGACTGTAAGTTGCTTCAAGCTTGTTAATTTGGTCTACAGTTTTGTAGTATTTTTTTAGCTCTCGGGCACTTGTTTGCTCCGGATTGCGTTTAAAAATTGAGAACATATTTTTACTCTCCTTTAAAATTGGCTACTTCAATATAGTAGACACTCCACTATTTTATCAAATTTTGAGCATAATGACTACTAGACAATAGGTGATTCATAGGGTAATCTCCATTTGTTGGGTATTATTTGGATTTTTTTGAAACGATTGCATAGTAAATAAAGCTATATTTTATAATTTGTCCGTGATATAATTAGCTTGAATAAAAATGTATATTTCTTATGAAACTTCAACTTACACGAAATCGTTGTAGTAGTTGAGACTACAAATATTAAGGAGGAGAGACATGATTTATGTGTCTTTAATCGTGGCCTTTGTTGCTGCTATTTTACTTACTCCGCTTGTGAAGCGTTTAGCGTTTCGCCTTGGCGCTGTAGATGCCCCAAACTATCGAAAAGTACATGCACGCATTATGCCACGTCTAGGTGGATTAGCGATTTACCTTGCATTTATGATAGGAATTTTGTTTTTAAAATTTGTCACGAACTTTGAAAGTGACTATTTATATGCGATCTTAATCGCCGCTACAATCATTGTGATTACAGGTATTGTTGATGATATGCGCGAACTTTCAGCAAAAGTAAAGTTAGTAGGGCAGTTTGCTGCTGCGTGTATCGTAGTATTTGTGGGCGGTATTCAAATTGTTAATATTAACTTACCATTTGGTGGAGAGCTTGACTTTGGTTGGCTAGGCATCCCACTTACAATCGTATGGATTGTAGGGATTACAAATGCGATCAACTTAATTGATGGTCTTGATGGTCTTGCTGCTGGTGTTTCAACAATTGCGCTTATGACATTGGCTATCATGGCGATGTTATTAGGAAATGGTATTGTTATTGCAATGGCAGCCATTTTAGCTGCTGCCACAATTGGTTTCTTATTCTTTAACTTCCACCCTGCGAAGATTTTCATGGGGGATACGGGAGCACTGTTTTTAGGTTTTATGATTTCGGTACTAGCACTTCTAGGATTTAAAAACGTAGCGGTCATTTCGTTCGTTATCCCAGTTATTATGCTAGGTGTTCCAATTTCTGATACATTCTTTGCAATTGTGCGTCGTTTACGTAGCGGGAAAAAATGGTCAGATCCTGATAAATCTCATTTACATCACCGTTTACTAGATTTAGGATTCTCCCATCGTCAAACAGTGTTGATTATCTATGCAATGGCGGCTATGTTTGGTGTTGCAGCGGTTATATTCTCAATGGCAAAAGTATGGGGTGCGATTTTATTAATCACGGTCATTCTAGTAGCAATTGAGTTATTCGTAGAAGTTATTGGACTTGCTGGTAAAAACTATAAACCACTGTTGAATTTAGTGAAGATATTTAATAAATGAAAAGATCGAAACAAGTAACTAGTTTGCGCTAGTTGCTTGTTTTTTTGTTGTTTTACGCGTTTGGTGTCTTCATGTCTTCGATATTTGCGATGTTTATCGGTTTATTAGCGAAATATCGAGGGTATTTGCGGCTCCACCGCGTCCACTAATAAACTTTACAAAAAACCCCGAAGCTCATATTACTAAATAAGCTTCGGGGTTAAAAATTATAGTTTATTGTGTTAGTGAATCTGAATCGTCTTCTGTATAAGCGGAGTCAGATTGTGTGCCGGTACCTGAATAGTTTGTTGATTCAGGGTTTAAACCTAAATGGCTTTGTAGGATTTGGCTGATTTCTTCTACGTTTTCATCGTCTAACTTGTAATAGTAAGTGCCTGTAGACATATCATCATAGCCTTTTAATGTTAATGTGTCGATACGTGGCATACCAGCTGTTAAATAGCTGAAGAACGAACGCATTTCATCGAAGGTCATGTCTGTTTTCATATTTGAACCAACAGCAGATAGGATATCATCGTATTTTGAGATAGATGTGAAAGATGCTGATTTTTTAGCAATGGCTTTAATAATTTCTTGTTGGCGTTTTCCACGCTCGATGTCACTATCTTGCTTACGAGTACGTGCCAATGCTAATGCTTCGCGGCCATCTAATGTTTGAAGGCCTGCTTCTAAGTCGACTGTCTTTTTGTCGAACTCATCCATTTCAAGCATATCGTATGGTACTTCGACTTCGATACCACCTAAAGCATCGACAATATCGATAAATGCATTGAAGTTCATGCGTACATAGTAGTCGATTGGAATATCAAATAGTTCTTCCACCGTTTCGATTGAAGCAAGTGTTCCACCAAAAGCATGGGCATGAGTGATTTTATCTCGATAGCCAACATGTGGTATATAAACATAAGAATCACGTGGAATACTTAATAGTTTTACAGTTTTTGTTTTGTTGTTTAATGTTGCTAATAATAGGGCGTCTGAACGAGAGTTTTCTGCACCTTGGTCGCGCTTTTCGCTATCATCGACACCTAAAATTAAAATAGAGACATTGTCTTGCTTTGGCTCGGCTTTTACTTCTGATTGTTTACGATTTTCAAGTTCCTCGTAGGCACCATCAGCTGCGTGTTTCGCTTGCTTTGTTAAATAAACGCCATATGCTGTGGCACAAATTGTTAGCGAAAACGCAACGAGAATAGCTACTTTTAAAAATAACTTGAATTTCGAAGAGCCGCTCTTTTTGTTTTGCCTGTTTCTCATAAAGATTCTCCTCTTAAATTACGAATAGGTTGCTGTATACATAGGGTATTTTGAGCATAAATAATAGTAAGGGTAAAGGGTGTTACTATAAAAATTAATAGTTTCAAATCTTATTTATTATACTACTATCCACTTATGCAGTAAAGTTTTCGACAAAAAAGAATGACATAAAGACCAATTATTTTAAAAATTCGATAAATAGTGATTCCTCGTTAGTGATAACAGCCTGTCCATTTGTTAATTCAGTAATCCACTCCATAAATGTTGCTTCATCTTCTTTTAACACGTGCACAAAAATTTCTACATTGTCTGCGTAGCCGATATCGCGAAGTGTGTAGTCGGAATTACGAATTTCATTTTCCAATTTACCTAGCCAAACATAGTCAATTGCAATTTTCATGACATAGTGTAATTTGCGCTCGACAACTTGTGCTGCCGCAATACCTTCTGTTGTGGCATTGCCATAAGCACGAATTAAACCACCGCCGCCGAGTTTAATCCCCCCGAAATAACGGGTAACGACTACAACTGTGTCTTTTAGTCCTTGCTTTTTTAAAACTTCTAACATAGGGACGCCAGCTGTTCCACTCGGTTCCCCATCATCGTTTGCTTTTTGAATTTGGTCATGCTCGCCGATTAAATAGCAGGAGCAATTGTGCGTAGCGCTAGCATGCATTTTTTTTATTTTTTCGATGAACAGTAGGGCTTCTTGTTCGGTTTCGACACGTTCAACGTATGTTAGAAACCTAGATTTTGAAATTATAATTTCAGATTCGCCATAACCTTTGACAGTAAAATAGTTATTTCTCATTAAAAATTCTCCTTATAATTACATTAAATTACTTTTTTTGTAGTTACAATATATCTTAAAAAATGATTTAATAATGCTATAATAGTAGTGGAACAAATAGATAGCAGTAGTTATTATTTTGGTCGAGTAAGGTGGGGATAGTATGTTTCAAGATGATCAGATAGATATAGCCTCGCTTGATATGATTTTTAATCGAATGTTAGAAACTATTACAAATTCTAAGGACGATATATTTATTATAAGCGAACAGAGCCGAAGAAGCTTTGAAGAAATGCAACAAGAGCTCGAAATAGTTCGTCAAGAGATTAAAATTATGATTGATGAAACCGATAGTTCAGAGAAACTACTGCAATTATCAAAGCATCGATTAGTTATTGTTAGTAAAAGCTTTAACGATCATTCGGAAGAACAGATTCGTGTAGCTTATGAAAATACAAATAATTTACAACTTAAAGTGTCGTTATGCAAGGAAAAAGAGAAACAATTACGTGACAAACGAGATGATTTAGAAAGACGACTACGTGCACTTTATGATACGATTGAAAGAGCAGATCACATTGTCAATCAGGTAAATGTCGTTATTAGCTTTTTGACAACTGATTTAAAAAATGTGGGTGCTGCACTCGAGCAAGCTAAAATCAAGCAAGACTTTGGTATTCGTATTATAAAAGCTCAGGAAGAAGAGCGTAAACGATTGTCGCGTGAAATCCACGATGGGCCAGCTCAAATGATGGCTAACGTATTAATGCGATCTAATTTAATTGATCGGATTTTCCGTGAAAAGGGCGCCGACAAAGCACTACAAGAAATTCAAGATTTAAAAATAAACGTCCGCAACGCTCTGTCAGAAGTCCGTCGAATAATTTACGATTTACGCCCAATGGCACTTGATGATTTAGGCATAACTCCAACATTAAAAAAATATTTATCAACCGTTATGGAATATAACCCAGGCGTTGATATACAATTTATGTCCTACAATAATGAACGCCGCATTTCGTCGGATTATGAGGTAGCGATTTTCCGTTTAGTGCAAGAATGTGTCAATAATGCAATAAAACATGGCAAATCTACATTAATACATGTAAAAATCGAGTGGCTACGTGACGAAATAAATGTTGTAGTAAAAGATAATGGTAAAGGCTTTGATACGGAAAACGTTCGAGAAGGCTCATTTGGTATTATAGGCATGAAAGAAAGAATTGATTTACTAAGAGGTAACATGAATATTAACAGCGTTGTAGGTAAAGGCACGACTGTTTTAATAAAAATTCCTTTACCTATCGAAGAGGAAGAAACAATATAAGTAGACTTAGGGGGTATTACCATGACAAAAATTATTATTATTGATGACCACCAATTATTCCGTGAAGGCGTTAAACGTATTTTAGATTTTGAAGATACGTTTGAAGTTGTCGCTGAGGGCGATGACGGTACAGATGTAGTGAGTCTATACGAAAGAAACCAGCCAGATGTTGTGTTAATGGACATTAACATGCCGGGGAAAAACGGTGTAGAAGCAACAGCAGACTTAATCGCGGAATATCCAGATGCAAAAGTAATGGTGTTATCAATTCACGATGACGAATCTTACGTTACAATTGCATTAAAATCAGGTGCACTAGGTTATATGCTAAAAGAAATGGATGCAGACGAAATCGTAGAAGCGATCAAAGTTGTATCAAACGGTGGCTCTTACCTACATCCGAAAGTAACGAAAAACCTAGTAGCAGAATTCCGTCGTCTATCTGAGCATGAAAACAAAGGGAATTTCCACCAAACAGAAATTCGCCGCCCATTCCACTTATTAACGAAGCGTGAATGCGAAGTGCTACAGTTATTAACAGATGGTCAATCAAACCGTACAATCGGCGAAACATTATACATCTCAGAAAAAACAGTAAAAAACCATGTTTCAAGCATTTTACAAAAAATGAACGTAAACGACCGTACTCAAGCAGTAGTAACTGCCATCAAAAACGGGTGGGTAGAAGTTCGATAATTGAATTACTCACGAATAAAGGGCTTGTCCGGAAAATGATTTCTGGACAAGCCCTTTGCGCCGAGGATGATGAGAATTTAAACTGACCACCGCAGAAGTACCGCTTAGTGGATAATTAACACATGTGGAGGACTGACCTAAAAGTAATCACTTTTAGAACAGTCCTTTTTTCTTTTCAAAAAATGTGCTACATAAATAAGTTTTATTTTGCCACGCTATTACGTACGTATAATTCACTAGAAATCGTCTCTATTTTACATGTATGAAACATCTGTGAACTTCTGGCGTCTTATTGTGTGGTAAGTATGTTTTGACAATCCGAGATATCGAATTTTTAATATTAGTGTGCTAAAATGTTGTGCGGGAGGTTTGTAAATATATGAAAAAATGGTTAATGGCTGTCATGGCAATGTTCCTGTTGACGGCTTGCGGCGATGAACAAGACGCATCACCAGAACAATTACAAAAAAAGATTGAAGATGGAACGGTAGGCTTTGAGGTTATGGGAGATTCGATTCAAGAAGCCGCAAATATTCCAGCAGATGAAAAAGAAAAGATAATTTATGCGTTTAACGAATACATCAAAGCCTTTAATGACAAAGATTTAGAAAGTTATAAAAATATTATTTCCAAAAATGCACAGGGCTTTAATTATGATGAGGATGTAAAGGCGGTTGCGGACGTATTTCAGCAATATGACGTCAATCGTACTGCTGAAGATATAACAATTGTGAAATATAGCAAAGAAGATGCACAAGTATTTTCGAATTTAACGACAAATACTAAAGAACTTGAAACTGGAGCAGAACTATCGGGTACAGGTCGACAAGTAACGGTATTTGTAAAAGAAGATAGCTGGAAAGTTTCGAGTATTTATTATATTGGAAATGAATGATTGATGAGCAATTTCTAAAACATCCTAATCGAGTTATCGGTGGGATGTTTTTTTGCGATAATTTCCCCATGGAATTAAGCTTTGCTCGATATGACAAATGTCATTTTTTCATTCACATTTACATACAGATACGGTAATATAGTTGACATAGGAGAGTGGGGAAGCGATGAAAACAGCAATTGTTACAGATAGTACAGCCTATTTGACGCTTGAAGAACGTCAGCGTCTTAATGTTTATATGATTCCTTTAAGCGTTAATATAGAAGGAACAATTTATGATGAAGAAATCGATATCACAGCTTCTGAATTTTATGATCGTGTACGTGGAGCTAAGGAATTCCCTAAAACAACACAGCCACCGATTGGTAAATTTGTAGAGCTTTATGAAACATTAGCAAAAGAGTATGATGAAATTGTAACAATCCATTTATCAAGTGGCATTAGTGGTACTTTCCAAGGTGCGGTACAAGCAAGTGATATGGTAGAAGATGTAAATGTTTATGCATTTGACTCGGAAGTTGCGGCTTATTTACAAGGCTTTTTTGTAATAGAAGCGGCGAGAAAAGCAGCGGAGGGCGCTTCGGGTGAAGAAATTATTGCGCATTTAGAACTTTTACGTCCAACACGCGAGGAATATATTATTGTAGATGACTTGCAGCATTTACAGCGTGGAGGTCGTTTATCCGCAGCGGCGGCATTAATTGGTGGGCTACTACAAGTAAAACCGGTATTAACCTTCCAAAACAAAGTCATCGTTCCATTTGAAAAAATTCGTACGCGTAAAAAAGCCTTACGCCGTGTAGAAGATCAACTTGCTGTAGCAGTTGAAAAGCACGGTGCACTGCGAGCTACGGTTATTCATGGAAACTGCGAAGAAGAAGCGGTTGAATTGATGAGTAGCTTAGCTGAAAAATATCCAACTGTAGAGTTTACATTAAGCTACTTCGGCCCAGTTATCGGTACGCACTTAGGTGAAGGCGCGATGGCAATTGGCTGGATCAAAAAAATATAGCACTAGCACAACAGTCACTACGAAAATTTTGTAGCGGCTGTTTTTTGGTTTTAGTTACGTAGTGCTTGCGTTTTTATTGTGAGAATTAGGAGGAGACTGTGGACTCGAGCGTATATTACGAAATTCGAGCATAATACTTCAATTTCCGAGCATAAATTCTGAAACCCGCGCATAAACTCAGGGATTTCGAGCATAAATTTCAAAACCCGAGCATATCCCCCGAAAGTCCACCCGAGCATTGGCATACATCAAAGGCAATAATGCACATTTCGCCCCTTTTTAATAGGTAAAAAGAAATTTCCGCGCAAAGGATTTCACTTTAAAAATTTTTATTTTATGCTATATGTAGAGGTGATGTACATGCAAAAATCCGAGCACTACGTATTTATGGACGCACTTGTTCGTAGAATTCACGAGGATGATGAGGAAGCATTGCTATTTCAAGAAGAATTTTATCGTTTACAAGCTGGACTAGCAGGTGAAATGAAGTTAAAAACGACACTCGCAGACTATTTTTTTAAATCGGATTATGAGATTTTATACAATTTTGAATGTATCAATCTACGTGGCTTTACACATCAAATCGATGCGCTACTCATTACCCCGCATTTTATAATCATTTTTGAGGTCAAACAAATCTCGGGTAGCCTATTCTATAAACCTGCTGTTCAAGAGTTTTATCGTGTTACCGATAATGGTATCGAAGAAAATTTCGCCAATCCATTCGATCAAGTGTATCGCCATCAATTGTTTATTGAGCAGTTTTTGCAGCAATCTGCACTCAAGTTACCCGTGCTGCATATAGTTGTTATCGCAAACTATCGTGCAAAACTCGATAATGGTTTCGAATCGATGCCTATTATCCACTTGAGCAGCCTACCTAAATTTCTCGAATCCTTATATGAGCACTATCCGAGCACCACTGTCGTCCCCCGTCAAATTAGTGAGCTTTTTAAAAGTATTCACCAGCGTCTTCCAGCTCGCCGTCAAATTGAAGCAAGTCGTTTGAAGACAGGTGTATTTTGTCATCATTGTAATGTGATTGGTCCGATGCTTTTTTACCGTGGTTTTTGGCATTGCGAGCATTGTAAAACGAAATCTACAGATGGGATCATCGATGCGTTACAGCATTATCGTATTTTAATTGGTCCTCATATTACGAATCACGCGTTTCGAAACTTCTTAGGTATTAAAAGCAGATATGCAGCTATTCGATTGCTTTCTAAATTAAATGTGGAAGCAGTTGGACAAGGGAAAAGTCGCTATTATGTCATTCCAGAGGATTTGCTTTATGGGGATTAAGGGATGGTAAACCGCACGCAAATTGAGAAAATCGCACATAAACAGTCGGAAATCGCACGCAAATTGAGAAAATCGCACATAAACAGTCGGAAATCGCACGCAAATTCAAAAAACCGCACATAAACACCTATAATCCGCACGTATTCATCCGAAAATCGCACATATCCCCTGCCATCCAACCCCCCAAACCACTCAAAAGGAGGATTCACTTGAAGCATAAAAAAATTCATTCAATCCACCTCAAAAAGGAGATATCTCCTCGCTTTATTACCTACTACGGCGTCATTCCTGAACCAAGAATCGAAAATTTCTTCACTGGTCGTATATGGTCACGTCATAATACACCGTTCCCCCAAGCGATAATCAATACTTATATTACCCAAAATTACTTCGCAAAAAGCCCAGCCGTCACTACAACCCCAAAGTTAAGGTGCAACCGCTGTTTAAATGAAACTCACCATAAATTTATTTCCTTCCACTGTGCAAAGTGCCAGCAAATTTGTCATTATTGCCGGCATTGTATTACGATGGGACGCATGTGTAGCTGTGAAGACCTCATTACGTGGGCTGGGCCAAGCTACTTCGTTAAACAAGCATCTCCACATTTTACATGGACTGGAACGCTAACATCACAGCAACAAAAAGCAGCACATGCGTTAAATGAAAGCCTTCAGCGAAAACGTAATCATCTTATCCATGCGGTCTGTGGTGCGGGGAAAACCGAAATTCTATTTGCGGCAATCCACAAAGCGCTCGAACAAAACAAAAGAGTTTGTGTTGCGACGCCACGGACAGATGTTGTGCTCGAATTATACCCTCGTTTTCTACAAGTTTTTCAAAATATTACGATTCACGCGCTATATGGGGGAGCTGAGCCAAATAGCCAATTTGCGCAGCTTGTTCTAGCAACAACGCATCAGCTGTACCGTTTTGAACAGGCATTTGATGTGATGATTGTTGACGAAGCAGATGCCTTCCCGTATACGTATGACCAGGCATTGCAAAGTGCAGTGTTAAAAGCTAAAAAGCTAGATGCACCAATTGCTTTTGTGACAGCCACGCCATCAACTAAATTACTCAACCAACGACAAAAAGAAGACTGGGGATACTCATTTATCGCGCGCCGCTTCCACGGATTTTTATTGCCTGTCCCACAATATCAGCCTCTTTGGAACTACGAAAAAGCATTCAAGAAAAATCGAATCCCGCAAAAACTTCTTCATTGGGTAAACAAGCGTCTCGAAAACAACGAGCCATTTCTTATTTTCTTTCCAACAATCGATTTAATGGAACGAGCAGTATCGCTGTTTCAGGCCATTGAACCGACAATCGAAAGTGTCCATTCGGAAGACCCAATGCGAAAAGAGAAGGTACTCCAGTTGCGTAACGAACAGCGTAAAGGCTTACTAACAACTACGATTTTAGAACGTGGCATTACAATCAAAAATGTACAGGTAGCGGTAGTAGGTAGTGAAAGTCCTATTTTTACTGCAAGTGCACTCATTCAAATTAGTGGGCGTGTTGGACGCAATCCTCAGTTTCCAAATGGTCAAATTGTCTTTTTTCATCATGGCATCACGTTGGAGATGGATCGTGCGTGCAAAAAAATACTGGAGATGAATTGTTATGAATAAACCAATTACGCACTGCTTATTATGTGAACGTGAATTACAAGGGAATGTTGGCTGGCAAGAGCTATTAAAAAAATCACTGCCAAAAACAATATGTCATCGCTGCGAGCAACGTTTCGAAAAAGTCGAACAGCAAACAGATCCAAACATCACCGCATTATTTCATTATAATGACGCCATGAAAGATTATGTACACCGCTATAAATTTCTCCATGACGTTGTACTTGCGCATGTATTTAACACAGCACTCCACGAACATTTGAAAAGTGAAAGACGCCTCATCATTCCAATTCCGATGCATGAAGAAAGTTTAAAAATCCGCACCTTTGCACAAGTAGATGAACTATTAAAAGCAGCTCATATCCCATTTCAGCATCACCTCACTAAACAAACTGACGAACAGCAGTCAAAGAAAACCAGAGCACAACGGTTAGAAACAGCTCAGTTGTTTAGTGTAAATAATCCAAGTCTAATAAAACATAAAGATATTTTATTAATTGACGATATTTATACTACAGGCACTACATTACAGCATGCAAAAAATGCATTGCTAGAAGCAGGCGCAAATACAGTAACCGGATTTGCATTAATCCACAGTTGAAATTTGTGGGATTACTCATATCAAAAAAGTTTGAAAAGTTGTCAATGAAAATGAAGTAATATTATGTATAATGATAAGTAAAAAGGTTCGACTTTATATTAAGGTGGGGTTGGAATGGCAGAGTTAAGAAATTGTCCGATGTGCCAAGAATTCTTTAATTACACAGGCTTACGTGAAGTATGTCATAAATGTGCTCAAAAAGAAGAGGATATGTATCAAGTCGTCTATCGTTTTTTACGGAAGCGTGAAAATCGCGCAGCCAATATTGATCGCATTGTAGAAGCAACAGGTGTAGAACGTGATTTGCTATACAAGTGGGTGCGTAAAGGCAGATTACATCCAGCGACTTTCCCAAGCTTAGGCTATCCATGTGATAACTGCGGGCATTTAACGACAAAGGGTAAGTTATGCGATAAATGCCAAGGGGAATTAAAGGCAGATTTACGTACATTTGAAGCGGCAAAAGAATTCCGTGAAGATGTAGTGCGCCGAGATCGCGGTACTTATCACTCAGATAAACGATAAAAAAGTGCTAAAGCGGAGTCTTATTTATGGGACTTCGTTTTTCTTTTTAGTAAAATGGGAATAGAAGCTTATTAACAAAAGCTGCTTTGAAAACTTTTGTCGCATAAATTCGGAAATTTTTTAGAAGGCATAAACAATTTTATGCTACAGTCGAAATATATAGTAGAAAGAGCATTTGAGGGGAGGCCAACCACATGAAAATCAATCCAATTGGTTTACAGGCGATTAATTCATATAAAAAGCAAGCACGCACAGGAAAAACAGAGAACGTGCAAAAATCATTCGCAGATCATATCGAAATTTCATCAAAAGCAAAAGTAATGCAAGCGACGAACACGTATGCAAATGAACGTGCAGAGCGCATTAAACAACTAAAAGCCGATATCGATTCAGGCGAGTACAAAGTAGATGCAAAGCAAGTCGCAGCAGACATGCTAAAATACTACCGCCGCTAATTGTCAAATTTTTAACGTAAGGGGGCATAAAATTACATGTCAATTGCCACAATTGTTGCGACGTTAGAAAAGCTTGAAAAAATGCACAAGAGCCTACTTGAACTAGCGCTAGCAAAAACAGAATATATTAAGCAAGGTGATATGGAAAAGCTTGATCAACTCATTAAAAATGAACAAGCACATGTAGCGGCTATTGATACTATTGAGCAACAGCGTCAAGTGATGGTAACGGATTACCTACGAGCAAAAGGAATTGCTCTCACTGATACACCATCTGTTGCCGAGGTGATCGAAGTTGCTCAAGCAAGTGAGCCGACAGAAGCGTTAGTAGCTGTACGTGAACGTTTAGTAGAGCTACTAGGTAAATTAAAAGCTCAAAATGATTTGAATCAAAAAATGGTGCTGAACTCGTTGCAAATTATCAATATTACACTAGATGCGATGCGTCCACAGCCACGTACAGAACAGTTCAACTATTCTGGTGCAGAAGTGCGCGGTCAATCCGAAATTGCACGCCGCACATTTAATGAATTTAAAGCCTAATCGCATGTTCTTTCCTGCGCATGTAGCAGGGAGGGCATGCGATATTTTTGTGGGGAAATAAGGTTCAATTACTCCTAAGAATCACAAAGTTGCGACTTTATTTTTCATTATTTTGCATGAAATTTGCTTTATATATGAAATTTTATTCAAAGCATTACATAAATTGTCGAAATAAATAATAACGATGAACGAAAGATAAGAAGGAGGCTATACTCATGCGCTCAACTTTCATGGGACTTGAAGCAAGTAAACGTGGGCTTTTCACACAGCAATCCGCCCTATATACAACAGGCCATAACATTTCAAACGCCAACACTTTAGGCTATACACGCCAACGCGTAAATTTTGAAACAACACCAGGATTCCCAGGGGCAGGACTAAATTCACCAACAACCGCGGGACATATCGGTACAGGGGTCCAAGCTCATTCTGTACAACGTATGCGTGATGAATTCGTAGACCGCCAATTCCGCCAAGAATCAAACAAATTAGGTTACTGGCAATCGACTACAAAGGCAATTTCTCAAATGGAAGATATTATGTCAGAGCCATCTGAATTCGGTCTGAACCAAGCGTACACTGAGTTTTGGAAGTCAATGGAAGATGTTATTGATAACCCAAAGGACACAGCAGCTCGCCAAGTAATGCTTTCGAAAGGGCAAGGTTTAGCAGAATCATTTAACTATATTGATAAGCAATTAAAGCTGATTCAAGGAAATCTGGGAAATGAAATTAACGTTAATACCAAAAACGTTAACTCAATATTAAAGCAAATTGCCGATTTGAATAAACAAATTCAAGCAGTTGAGCCAAATGGATATATGCCGAATGACCTTTATGATGAACGAGACGTTTTATTAGATAAATTAAACGAATTAATTCCGGTTTCCATTTCATTCGAAAAATCAGGTGGTAATGCTCTGGACATCGCAGAAGGAAGCATGACGATTAAGTTTAAGCCTGAAAATGGTCAAGAAATTGTCCTTGTACAAGGGAGAGATTATGCCCATTTAAATGCAATGGACTCAAAAGGAAAAGAGATTAATGGCGATGTTGATGACGCAACAACAGACGGCTATAACGAATTCCAAGGCTTTGCAATTTCGGGCATTGGTCACCCACCAACACCGACAACAGCGGTCAATGTGAATTATGCGGATTTAGAGAAAAGTAAAGGGAAATTAGCCGCTTTAATTGATTCATTTGGTCATAGTGGTGGCAAGGGGACTTACCCAGAAATGCTTGAAAAGCTAGATTTATTAGCAAAGACATTTGTTGAAGAATTTAATAAAGTACACAATAACGGTGTTGGATTAGATGGTTCAAAAGGCGATTTCTTCTCTGGTACAACAGCAAAAGATATTAAGGTTGTGATTACAGATCCAAAGCAAATCGCTGCATCTGATACGAATGGAGAAGAAGGTAACAATAAAAATATTTTAGCGTTATCAAAGCTTCAAGCGGCAGTACAAGGTAATTTACAGGGCGGTACATTCCAAACATATTATAAATCATTAGTAGGGGATTTAGGTGTTAAAGGGGAGCAAGCGGCTAAGCTAGAATTTAACTCAGGAACGCTCCAATTACAAATCGCCAAAAACCGTGATTCACATAACTCAGTTTCACTTGATGAAGAAATGACGAGTATGATTACATTCCAGCAAGCGTATAATGCCAATGCACGTATGATTACAGTAATCGACGAAACATTAGATAAAATTATTAACGGCATGGGGCGAGTAGGACTATAACAAAAACATCAACTTAGATTTAACAACGAGAGAGTAGGAAAATTTAAATGCGCGTTACACAATCAATGCTATCTAGTAATATGCTTCGTAACCTGAATGTAAGTTACGGAAAAATGTCGAAATACCAAGAACAATTAACTTCAGGGAAAAAAGTAAATCGTCCATCTGATGATCCCGTAATTGCGGTGAAAGGAATGGGCTACCGCGTTGACTTAGATAAAGTGGAGCAATTCCAGCGTAATTTAAATGAAGTACACTCTTGGAATGATGCAACCGACGAAGCACTTGACCAAGTAGGTTCCGCTTTACATCGAGTTCAAGAGCTCGTTACCAATGCAGCAAATGATACGAACACACCAGAAGAGCGTGAGAAAATTAATGCAGAAATAAAACAAATTCAACTTCAAATGCGTGATATCGCCAATTCGAAAGTTGGAGAAAACTATATCTTTACAGGAACGCATACAAACTCACCACTTTTTAATGCGGATGGAACGATGGCCAATGGAACAGGTATCGACAAATCGATTCAAGTTAATGTATTTGATGGGATATCAATGGATATCAACTTACCTGGCCAAGAGCTGTTTAAAGGCATTGATGAGATGATTTCGAAAGTATCAAAAACTTTAGAAAACCCAGCATCTACGGGCGAAGAAATCGGTGCGTTACTAACCGACATTCAATTGCAAACGAATAAAGTTTTAGAGCAACGTGCGGTTGTCGGTGCACGCCAAAATCGCGCTGAAATGATGGAGAACCGTCTATCATTGCAAGAAGTTAATGTGACAAAGCAGCTATCTGAAAATGAGGATACGGATTATGCAAAAACCATTACAGAAATGGTCACGACAGAATCCATTCACCAAGCTTCCTTATCAGTAGGAGCAAAAATTATTCAGCAATCTTTAGTAGATTTCATCCGTTAGATGAAATCTACTAAAGTTCTGCATCTGCCGTTACACTTTCGATGCAAATGTGATTTGTGCCGAAAGCGAAGCAACAGGCACAAACGAGTTTAAAGTTATCGGTTGATTTTATTCGATAAAAATTTTTCGAAGTGGTAAACACATACATCCATAGTATAGACAGCAAAGATTAAATCGTGTTGAGGCCATTTCTATTTTTCACTTTGAAAGGGGAATAACAATGCGCGTTACACAATCCATGTTATCAAGCAATATGCTCCGTAACTTAAATGTTAGCTACGGAAAAATGTCAAAATATCAAGAACAATTACAATCAGGTAAGTTAGTTAACCGTCCATCCGATGACCCAGTAATTGCCGTAAAAGGAATGGGATACCGAGTAGAGTTAGATAAAAATGCACAGTTCCAACGTAATATTCGTGAGGCACATACTTGGCTAGACTCAACAGACGAGTCGCTTGGACAAGTAGGCGAGTCGCTTAAGCGTGTAAAAGAATTAATCGTTCAAGCGGCTAATGACACGAATACATCTGAAGACCGTCAAAAAATTAATGCAGAAATTTCGCAAATTAAAAATCAAATTCAAGATATCGCAAATTCAAAGGTTGGCGAGAATTATATTTTCACAGGAACACATACAAACCAACCTTTATATAAAGACGGTGCACCAAATCCTGACGCTACATTAACAGCGAAGGGTCTAGGCGAAAAAATTGAAATTAATGTGTTTGACGGCATTAAAATGCAGATTAATACATCAGGTAGTGATTATTTTAAAGAAGTTGATGATTTCATGACTCATGTGGAAAAAATATTAAATGACCCGACGATGACTGGAGACAAAATTGGGGATGCATTGGGTGCAGAGATTACAGATGGCACGAGTAAGATTCCTGGTTTAGATGCAATAACTGAAAAAACACTAACATTACGTGCCGACGTCGGTGCACGCCAAAACCGTATTGAACTTATGGAAAATCGCTTATCACTTCAAGAAGTAAACGTAACGAAACAAATGTCTCAAAACGAAGATACGGATTATGCTAAAACGATTACCGAAATGATAACAACTGAATCAATCCACCAAGCATCATTATCAGTAGGCGCGAAGATTATTCAACAGACTTTAGTAGATTTCATCCGTTAAAATTCATAACTCACAAAGCGTTTGGATCATTTCCAAGCGCTTTTATTAAAAGGGAGGGACAAAGATGCGATTCCCGCAAATAGAAATTTCAACAACCGATATTCGGATGGACTATACGACTACCAAGCCACAGCAACGAATTCAGCAGCCACAAGCCGATTTGAAAATATCCCAGCCCGCTGCAACATTGGAAATCAACACGACCAATCCGAAGTTAGACATCAATCAAGACCAGCTATGGCGTGATTTAGGAATGAAGCCTACAGGGGAACTCATAAAAGAATATGCGCAAATAGGCCGACAAGAAATGCTAAAAGGGATTTCGAGACGTGTCGGTGAGGGCAATCAAATGATGCGCAGTGCCGGAAAAGATCAAGGGCGAGCTACCATTCAAGGTATTGCCAAACAAAATCATGGACCAAAGCGCGCCGGTCCATACAATATTAAGTTTATCCCGTCTTATAATGCGGTTAAAGTTAATATTACACCGGGTACAACCGACATAAACATCGAGCGCAATGAACCGAAAATTGACGTAAAAGTGAACAAGCCAATTCACCAATATACACCTGGAAAAGTAACTGGTACAATAGTGCAAAGACCAGAAGTACAAATTGATGTCATCGGTTAAAAGGAGAGAGCGACTTGCTTATTCAAACGAAATTTTTAGGTGAAGTAGAAATAAAAGAATCTGAAATAATTACTTTCGAACAAGGTTTACCAGGGTTTCTAGACTATCAAAAATTTATTATCTTACCTTTAGATGCCGATTTACCTTTAGCATTATTTCAATCAATAGATGAGTCGACAATTGGTTTCGTAATCGCTTTCCCATTTGCATTTAAGTCCGATTATGCATTTGATTTGAGTGATGAGGAGAAGGAAGATTTACAAATCGAAAAAGAAGAAGAAGTTCTTACATATTCAATTGTTACATTACAAGAAATATTTACTGATTCGACAATGAATTTATTAGCGCCAATTGTGATTAATACAACGAAAAAGCTTGGGAAGCAAATTATTTTGCAAGATAGCAAATCCTATCCATTACGCTTCCAAATTCAGCAATCATTAGGAAGTGCGAAATAATGCTAGTCTTATCAAGAAAAAAAACAGAGTCGATTATGATTGGTGATCAAATTGAAGTGAAAGTTCTTTCAATTGATGGCGATCAAGTGAAACTGGGCATCGTCGCGCCAAAGTCTGTCAAAGTACATCGCTCAGAAATTTTTGAAGCAATTCAAGAGCAAAATAAGAAAGCACTTAGCGGAGCAATTCCAGAATTCATCAAACAATTAAAGAAGGATTAGTGTTTCACTCTCTACTAAATTAAACAGTAGGGAGTTTTTTGATGGGGAATTTTAAAGATGAAAAAGGCTGGTTGTTAAAATTAATATACAACTTAAATATAAATATGTGTCAAAATAGGACAAAAGGTTAGGAATGGCACTTATTTAAAAATATGTCGTATATGGAATTCGACGAGTGAGGTAAATACAGATTTTTATTTAATAAAATTTATTAGTGAAACAAAGTGCTCTTCGAATTAATTTTTTATGTAAAGAATGAGAGTATTGAGTTATTATTATATGCTTCATTCTGAGAATAAAAGGGCAAAAAATTAGCGTTTTTAGAGTAAAGACGAATGAATTCTCAGTTCATTTCTGAAGGAATCTTGTAGAACTATTATCTTGATTTGCATTTCTAAAATGTAATTGAAGGAACAGTTATTTTCTTGAATTTGTAAATCACCCTAATTTTTCCTTGTTTAAAGCTATTTAGAGAAGTCCTGCTTTTCATTATAAAAAAATCTTAAAAAATAATTTAAAAGAGTATAAACATTTCCGAGAAACTAACGATATATATAGTGTAAGGTAGGGGAACACTCCCCGAGCTACACTCCCAACAAGGATGTAGGGAGAAAAAACATTCAAGGAGGAATTCCAAATGAGAATTCAACATAACATTTCAGCTTTAAACACACACCGTAACCTTGGCTTCAACAACGCACAATCTGCAAAAAACCTTGAGAAATTATCTTCAGGTTTCAAAATTAACCGTGCTGGCGATGATGCTGCTGGTTTAGCAATCTCAGAAAAAATGCGCGGACAAATCCGTGGTCTTGACATGGCTACTAAAAACTCTCAAGACTCTATCTCTTTAATCCAAACAGCTGAGGGAGCTCTTAACGAAACACACTCAATCCTACAACGTATGCGTGAATTAGCAGTACAATCTGGAAATGACACGAACGTAAACGAAGGCGACCGTGAAGCTTTACAAAAAGAGATTTCACAATTAACTGAAGAAATCGATCGTATTGCTGAAACAACTGAGTTCAATACTCAAAAATTACTTAACGGTGGTTTCAAAGGAACTTTCCAAATCGGTGCAAATGAAGGTCAAACAATGAACTTAAATATTGGTTCTATGGATTCGGCAACTTTAGGCTTATCTAAAACAAGTGTAGTTGCAACAGATGTTGCTGTTACAGGGCTAGCTGATGGTACTTACACAGTTGATGGTAATGATCTTAAAGATAAAGACGGAAATGTAGTTGGTACTGTTGATGCTACGGATTTAACTGTAACAGGACAGTCTGCTGTTACAATGGGCGATGCAAGTGCATTAAATACTAAAGGTAATAAAATTGTAGTTAAAGATGGTAAAGCTACTGTTACAATGGAGGCTGGTACGAATACTAGCAAAGTAGCAGCAGGTGATTATAAAATTGCTGGTAAACTAGTATTAAAAGATGGTAAAGAAGTAGGTTCATTTGATACTGCTACTAACAAAGCAACAATTAACCATGCAGATGGCACAAAAACAGATATACTAGCAGCAGATTTAGGTTTAACAACAGATTTAGCAGATGGTGCTACATTTAAGATCGGTGGCGCTAGCATTGGCTCACGAGAAGATGCGGCTGGTACAATTACTACAATCGACAATGCAATCAAAAAAGTGTCTGATCAACGTTCTTCATTAGGTGCTGTTCAAAACCGTTTAGAGCACACAATTAACAACTTAGGTGCTGCTTCTGAAAACTTAACAGCTGCAGAATCACGTATCCGTGATACTGACATGGCTGCTGAAATGATGGCATTCACTAAAAACAACATCCTTACTCAAGCTGCTCAATCAATGCTTGCGCAAGCTAACCAACAACCACAAGGTGTTTTACAATTATTAGGTTAATCCCTAAAATCGAAAGCTTGAAGGTCATTGCCTTCAAGCTTTTTTTCGATAAGAAAGGAGAATCGTATGGAGAAAATTATGTTAGTTCCAAAAGGGACGGAGCAATTTCGCTGTATTGGGGCGGCTTGTGAAGACCATTGCTGCAATACATGGCGCGTTGATATTGATCGTGTCGGCTTTATGAAAGTATCAACGTCAAGTAACCCGGTTATTAAACCGTTAGCAAAAAAGGCTTATAAAATAAATTCTAAAGCAACAAGTGATGTAAATTACGGTAGCATGAAAATGAATGATAAGAATGAATGTCACTTTTTAGACGAAAATAAGTGGTGTCAAATTCATAAAGAACTCGGAGAAAGTGCACTATGTAATACTTGTTCTATCTATCCGCGTATATATCGTAAAATAGGGAATGTGATTGAGAAATCTTTAACTTTTTCTTGCCCCGAGGTGGTTCGTACACTTTTATTACAACAAGAAGGGCTAAGTTTTGAAGAAGCATACCCACAAGCAAATGAACTCATTCAAAGTAAAGCGACTTTAAGTGGAATACCTGAAGAACTAATGTGGAAAGTGCGTATATTTGCGATTACATTGTTACAGGAACGCGGTCTATCACTTGATACACGCATACTTTTACTCGGTATATTCTCAGACTTATTATCGAAAGAGCCTTTAACTGAACAAAGTGTAGAAAATGTAATTTCTTTAATGAATCAACGTTTAGCACATTCACAATATGTACAAGCGATAGAGGAAGTGAAAGGTAATGAACTTGTACAAATACAATTACATAAAGAATTATTGCGTACTACCGTAGAAGAATTATCTTTTAATGTACGATATGTTGAAGTTGTTAATCAATTTATTGTAGGGTTACAAACGGGTCCACTTGAAGACAAAGTAGTAACAGAAACAACGTTGCAAAAATATATGGCATCGCAAAAAATATACCAACAGTTTAATGAAACACATTCATATATTTTAGAAAACTATGTTGTACATTATGTTTTTACGAATGTTTTTCCATACAACAGTCAAACACCGCTACAAGCATTTGGAGATATTGCAGTGAATTATCAACTAATAAAAGCTTTACTGATCGGAATGGCAGCGCATAATGGAAAAGTGACTGTTGATGACGCAGTTTTAGTTATTCAAAGTTACACGAAAGCTGTAGCACACAATAATAAAAGCTATAAGACGTTGCGTCAAAAAATTAAAGAATCTAATATGGAGTCATTAGCATTTTTATTTGCGTACATAAAAACAAATGGGTGAAATAAAAAAAGAAATGAATGAGTCGTTATTGGTCAAAGGATGGGTAGCGGGGCTAAAGCTCCTAGAGAAAATAAGTTTTTTCTATATATTAAGGAATTGTATTTTCAATAATAAGTCAGATGAAGTAAATCGTAACTTTATTGATTTTTGGATATTATTAAATATGTTTATTGCTTTTGGTTTTATTTTTATTAGTGATAATGACAATATAAATAATATTGTGAAATATCTGTTCGTCATTTATGGGAGCAGCCGTATTTTTGAAATTTTAATTTATCAATTAAATGTAATGCTTGTTCATCCTTATAAAGGGGAAGTTTATTCTTTAAATAGTTATCGTCGCATGACAATCGCATTGATTCATAATTTTTTTGAAATTGTATTTTGGTTTGCTGGAACGTATTTAACATTTCAATTTATTCAGGGGATAACACCAGGGGATGCAATTTATCATAGTTTCACGCATATGGTTACGTATAGCTTGGATATTGATAAAGGTAAGTGGTCATCTATTGCTTTAGTTGTTTTACAAAGCCAGGCATTGATGGGCGTGTTTATGACGGTTATTTCATTATCGCGTTTTATTTCTCTATTTCCGCAACCGAAATCAATGAATGAATTGGAAAACCTTGATTATGGAACAGTAATAGAAGGTCAAGAGTTAATGGACATAAAGAAAGAATTAGAAGAAATTAAAAAAATGATGTCAGATAAAGTAAATCAATAATATATTACATAAGGAGTTACCGCTATGCAGCAATTGCTAATAGAAACGCAACAATCCTATTACGAATATGTAGTAAAGATTCAAAGTGCCAGTCAAAAGATAGCAAATTTATTAAAAAGATATGAATTAGAACAAGCTTTTCGACTAATTGCGGATCTTAGTGAAGGTATAAATTGGATAGTGACAGTGGAGCAACATATTCAAGAAAATAATTATATAATTAATAGTCGTACATCAGAAGTAATTGAACATCTTCACTATTTAAATGAGTTGATAGAAAGAAAAGATATTGACACTTTATCACAATTTTTTGAACATAAATTTGCGCCACTTTTTGCAAGCTCCTCTGAATGGATTTTTAAAAAAGTGCAGAATTAACGTGTCTTTAATTATAAAGTGAGGGGAACGAAGGGGTTTTAGCTGGTATAATAGAAAAAGCATTCTTCGGTGAAAGGATGCTTTTTTAAATATTACTATGAATTTTGACACCTAACATTTTTTCTAAAATTTATTTGGTTTAACATTATGTTAGTAGTATTCGGAGAAAGGTGATCAAATTTGAGTTGTGCTTTTTTTGCATAGGTAATAAAATTCCCATTTTTACCTTGGTTCAATACTAAATCGATATATAAACTATAAATCTGTTTTCTGTAAGGGAGTTTGTGTAATTTTTTTTGAATCTTACTTTTTTTGCTTTATGGATAATACTTTAATGACAAAATAGGATACAAATTTATTCCTAATGAGAGACTATATGTACATAAGAACGCCAGTATTTCTTCTATTAACATACAGAAGAAATACTGGAATTTTTTTATTTACAACCGATATTACATTTAGTAACGCTTGTATAGAATTCAGGGAGGATGAAAAACATGCGTATTTCAGGAAACGCCAATTTGGAGACGGCTGCAATGAATAGACCAGCAGCTATGCCTCAATCAATTGGAGAAAATGTAGTTCAGCAAGGAAACCAAACTACAATGAAACAACAGGCTACAACCGTTGAACGTGTGCAAAATTTATCGATTGACAATAGCGAAGAAACAAAAGCAAAAGTACAAGAAGCGGTCGATAAAATGAATGAAATGCTTGATGTAAATAACAGCGCTTCAAAGTTTATGTTTCATGAAGGTTTAGAACGTTATTATGTTACAGTAGTGGATCGTGAAACTGAAGAAGTAGTGAAGGAAATCCCACCAAAAAGATTATTAGATGCTTTTTATGAAATGCAAAAAATGCTCGGCATGATTGTTGATGAAAAAATATAAAGAGATTTAAAACGAGGAGGAAAATAGTATGGTAATGCGAGTTGGTGGTTTAGCGTCAGGAATGGATATTGATGCTTTAGTCGAAAAATTAATGCAAGCTGAAAAGGCGCCGTTAAACAAGCTTTTACAAAATAAAACAAGGTATGAGTGGCAACGTGATGCATATCGTGGGGTTAACACAAAATTAAAAACGTTTGATACGTATATTGCGGATAATTTAGTCTTAAAAACATTCAATTCTAAAACAGCATCAAGTTCGAATTCATCATTAGTATCTGCTGTGGCTACTGGTAAAGCATCGGGAACGCTTACAATCGAATCAGTATCTCAGCTTGCGACAGCAGCACGAGGTATTGGTGAGCAAACAAACTTTAAGAGTGATACGAAACTTAGCGATGCCTTAGATGGAAGTGTCCCAGCTTCAATTTCAATTCAATCGGTAGATAAGCAGGGGAATTTAATTGATCCGGTTAAAATAGATCTTACAAGCGATATGACTGTAGATGATTTAATGAGCAAAATTAATTCAAGTGGATCTGGAGTAAGTGCTATTTTTGAAAATGGACGATTATCTATTACAGCCAAAAATACAGGTAAGGCAGCTGAAGGAACATCCATTAAGCTTGATACGGACGGAGCAAATGTATTTACTAAATTAGGGTTGAAAGAAGCAGATATTAAAGAAGGGACAAATGCTAAGTTTGAAGTAAATGGTATTGCAACTGAGCGTTCTTCTAATAGCTTTAATATTAATGGTTATAATGTTACATTGAATTCGACTTTTAATGAGATGTCTGGACATTCAAATCGTGTAAAAGCTGCTCAAATTTCTAAAGATATTGCAGAAACAGCTATCACGAAAAAATTTGAAGATTTAAAAACTAAGTATGGTATAGATACTACGGGCAAGACTTTGGATGAAATTAATACAGAATTTACAGCAAAATTCGCGGAACTTGCAACAGATTATGCCGAAAAATTAAATACATCAAAAGAAAACTATTTAAATGCTTATAATAAAAAAATTAGTGGAACAACAGCAGGTGCTATATTTGATAATTTGACTACTGATGCCAAAAACTTTTTGAAAAATGTTTCGCTTGGGGCTAATGAAAAATTAACAGATGAACATTTTGATGGTACGACTTTATCGGATGCAGATAAAACAGCCTTATTAGAGCTCAATATTTCTGGTAGTGACATCGCTAAAATTAATGCGATTGATGAAAAAAAGGCTGCTCAAATTGAGGCTGAAACAGCATTACAAACAGCGAGTAGTGAAAGTATCGGTAACGGTTCAGATACAGCAGGTAATGTTTTTAGTGGATTATCAGAGGAAGCTAAAAATTTATTAAGTAATATGCCAGCTGGTGGTAAATTTACTAGTGAAATGTTCGATGATACATTTGATACAAATGAAATAGATAGGTTAGTGGCCTTATCATCGGATGATGTTTCGAAGCTAAAGGATGTCCAAACGAAAACTGCTGAAAAAGCAACAGCAGATGCAGCGGTTACCGCAGCAGTAGATGCAGATATTAATAAAGTTACAGCTGGTCAAGCATTAGATGGCTTATCTGCAGATGCACAAAAATTCTTAAAAGATAATAGTACAATAGATGATGCAACTATTGATGGTTCTTCGCTATCAGACGATGAAAAAGCATTATTAAAGACGTATACTGCAAGTCAGTTAACGGATTTGAAAGCTGTACAAACGACACAGGAAATTTTTAGTGCTGATAATGCAAAGTTACAGGACTTAAATAAAGATATGAATGAAGTAGTAAGTGCATATACCACTTATGAAGAAGCAGAAAAAACATTAAATGACATTAAGAATGAAACTCCTCCCGCTGAAGAAACCAAATCGTCTGCTGTGACATTAACTTCAACAACAAACGTTGACGAAATGATGACAAAGATTAAGGATTTTGTGAACACATATAATGGTTTAGTGAAAGATTTAAAGAATCAAACAAGTGAAACAAAGTATCGCGACTATGCCCCTTTGACAGATGAGCAAAAGAAAGATATGAAAGAAAATGAAATAAAACTTTGGGAAGAAAAAGCAAAGAGTGGTTTATTGCGTAACGATGCATTAATTAGTTCAGGCTTATCAGATATGCGTTCATTAGTATATCAATCAAACCCTGCTATTGAAGATTCGAAGTTTAACACATTGTACAGTATCGGGATTACATCATCTAAAAACTATAATGAAGGCGGCACATTAGAAATTGATGAAGATAAATTACGTAAAGCAATTGAAGAAAATCCTGATGCGGTAGAAAAACTTTTCAAAAATAGTGATGGTAAAAAAGAAGATACAATTCAAGTAACAGATCCAGTGACTGGTAATGTTATGACAAAAACAGTCGATTCTCGTGGTTACATAGATAAGTTGCGTGAATCTATGAAAAACTTCGAAATCTCAATCGAGAAAAAAGCAGGCCGTTCAACAATGACGGATGGACAGTATGCAATTGGTAAAAGCATTTTGGATACAGATAAGCGTATTTCTACTTGGCAGGACAAGTTAAAAAACATCGAAGCACGCTACTGGAAACAGTTCTCAGCAATGGAGCAGGCTATTAACAAGGCAAATTCACAGTCTTCTATGTTCATGCAAGGTCAATAATTAGTAGGTGGCATAAAAATGGAACAACAACTTTTACAAGTATCAGCGAAGCTCTATCAGCATTTGACAAATCTACCGACAGATGAGCAGAGAGATGAATACATTGAGAAAATTCACCAAATGTTGGATGAACGCGGTATAATGATCGAGAAAATGCAAAATGCAGGATTTCATGTTGATTTAGAAAATAAATCCCATGCAATGTTAGCACAACTCGACAAAGGGATTCGTGAGCGTCTTGACAAAGTGATGAAGACCATTCAGAATGATTTAAAAGACCTACAAAATGCAAAAAAAAATGAAAAGCAGTATATGAATCCATATGCGAATGTTCAAGTGATGGATGGTCGTTATTACGACAAAAAGAACTAATAAATAGCTTCAGAGGGAGTGTAATTTGTGTCTGCACAAACCAATGCTTATAACGCATACAAACAAAACAGCGTTACAACAGCCTCACCAGGTGAGTTAACATTAATGTTGTATAATGGATGCCTTAAGTTTTTAACGATGGCGAAAAGAGCAATTGAAGTGAAAGATGTACAAGCTAAAAACCTTAATCTTCAAAAGTCACAAGCCATTATTGCAGAATTAATGTCAACGCTTAATATGGATATCGAAATTTCAAAACAAATGCTACCATTATACGAATATATGAATCGTCGCCTTGTTGAAGCAAATATCCAAAATGACACTTCTATTATTGAAGAAGTCGAAGGGCTAGTAACTGAATTCCGCGATACTTGGAAGGAAGTTATCAAAATCACGCGTCAACAGCAATATGCTAATGTAGAGCAAGTATAAAATTTAAAAAATGCAGAAATGTAATGATTTTTGCGGATTAAATAAAACCGAACTATTCTTTGAAGTTCTCTTAATGAGATTCAAGATAGTTCGGATTTTTTATTTTACTTGAATATAGATTTTCTTGTGCTAGTTTGATTTCATGTTTTTTGGTATTTGTCAATAGCGTAGAAAAAAGTGTAATTTACGCAATAATTTTCTGAATAATCTGTAAAATAAATGTAGACGAATACAATGAGAACTAATATAATGTAAGATATTAGGAGGTATTGCAGGATGAATGTAACAGATATGCAAACGACTATTCGGGGAGTTGTATTTAACCAGTTTGGCCATTCTGTCGCAGCTGTTCAAATGCCACTTTCCATGTTGCAGTCCTTATTCAAAATTGATCCAGAAGTCCAGCGTGTGATTGATCCAAAAAGGCGAGCGGAAATTCGTGATTTTATCATTCTTAGTTTGGAAAAAAATGTCCCTTTTTATTTCTCGCCGCTAATCTTCTCGGGACGTGGAAAATTGCGGGCTGAGGGCGATATATTACACATTGAACCTGGAAATTATTTGTATATTCTGGACGGGATGCACAGAATAACCTCAATGCTTTCAGCGATTAGTCAGCTACAATCGGAGGCAGATATCGCAGAAGAGATTAATAAGCAAAATGACGCACAAAAGCTTCGTGAATTTGTAGAGGTGCTTTTAAATTATCCGGTTGCGATGCATGTGTTTTTAGACTTAACAATCGAACAGGAAAAATTGGCCTTTACGGATATTAATAACGAACGTAAGGAAATTCAAAGCGATCAGCTTATGCAATATGATCAGCGTGATGAGTATAGCCGATTGACAACGCGTGTTGCCAACAAGCTACAACAACATATGGTGATTGAAATGGCCTCTACGCGATTAACTGAAAATACGCACGCAGTGACCAATTTAACGATTATGAAACGTTGCTTTATTGCCCTTTTTGAAGGGATTATTACGCAGAAAAATGGACAGCCCTATTACCGGAATTGCAATCCAAAAGATGTACCTAAGATTGCTGAAAGCTTTTTTGCAGAGCTTTTCAAAGCATTTCCTAAAGAGATGTATGACCGCAAAAAATATGTAATTGGATTATCAGGAATTCAAATTACGCTTGCCTATTTAACCTTTTATTTAGTACGTGAATTGCGTATTACACATCTAGAAGCCATTCAACATATTCATCATTTAAAAAAACATTGTACGTTTCAACATGATGATCCACTCTTTCGATTTTTATATGATTCATCAAAAAAGCAGCTAAAAAATCATTCCACAACAACAGCAATTAAGCGCTTAATGCTTACCTTTCTCGAAATATTACATAAGGAGAGGGGGGAATCTTAATGTTTATTCATTCCGTTTTCAATAAAAAACAAACGTTTCTATTCTATTCAATTGAAGAATTTTTACATATGGCTCAGCTGAATAATTTGAAATTACGTAATACAAATCCAACTCATGTTAATAAAATTCGCAAGTATGTCGTGGATAATTTTATGAAGGAATCTATTTATTTTCCTCCGATTGTTGCTTGTCTGGAGGCAGGGGAAACGATTCAGACAGAAAAACCAATGCAATTAACAGTCATTGATGGCTCTAGTCGAATTAAGGCACTGACTGATTTTGATCATATGATTTTAAAATTAATTTCAGATGATGATGAGAAAAATCAGCGAAAAGGTTTCTTTCTTAAATATCGTTTGAAGGAAATGAAAATTGCTGTACAAATATTTGAGGGTTTATCTGAAGAGGAAATCAATCAATTATATATTGATATGAATTCAAAGGGGAAAAAGGTGGCATTATCCAAACGAATTTCTCATGATTCCCGTGATGCGATAAATGTAGCAACGAATAAATTAATGGCATCGCATAAAGGGCTGAATCTTGCAGGGATTGAAGTGGAGCGGGCGTCTGTTATTCGACCAAATAATCAAAAGTTTTTATCGCTTGCGCAATTACGAACCATCGTTATTTTGTTTATAACGGGGACGACATCTATTCGAAATGTGAATTTAGATAACTACGGGCAGCGTGAGTTTGATGAGGTTTTTGACTTGCTTTGTATTTGGTTTGATGAGCTATTTGCTCTCCATCCAGCTGAAACGGTTGGCGATTATCATCAAACCATGCTCGCAAGCTTTTCGATGATTTATGCTATTGTGCACTATGTAAATTTCGAATTAAATGATGTGCCGATTAAAAAACGAGAATTGATTCTTCGAAAACGAATGAAAGCGCTGCATTCAATTGATTGGCGCAGGGATCAAGATCTGTGGCTACAATTTGAAGGCAATTTTAAAGGAAAAGACCAATATTATTATATAAACCAAAATAAACGGACTACTTCGGCCATTGTTAAATGGTTGTTCAGTAAGGGAGGTGAGTAGTATGTGAAAGAACCAAAATAAAAAACCTTAAGTGAGCATCCGGCAAAGAATTTCACTTAAGGTTTTGGACGTCGGAGTATACCGACTAGTTTTAGTATACTCCTTTTTATTGTAAATTTCTAGAAGGGGGCTAAAATTTATGTTTAAAGATGAAAATATTGAAGGAGCTATTGCATTAATTCCGCGATATGACGACTTCGGAAGTATTTACACATTAATTGTAAAACGTACGGGCATTGTAAAATCTAAATTAACGCCAAAGCAATTACTCGATAAGCAATTACGTAAAATCGGATCAAGCTTAAGAGGGGCAAAGGATGCTGCATATTATTTGATTGGTTCAACATCGATGCATCCAATTTTATTGCAACTATATCCAACAATCCATGTGTGGTTGCCAACTGAATCGATGCGCAATGATACATGTGCTTATTTATTATTACATCATATTATTAACTATGCTGCAGATTCGGCAAAGGATACGATTGTGTATGGGATTGAAGGTTTTGAATTTATAGTTCCTACTACATGTTCAAAATTTGCTAATCGTTTTCAGGAAGCGCAGAGTATGCAAAGTAAAGTTTATTGCCAGCAACATTTTTCTTATGAAGCTCTTGTACAAAAAGAGAGAACTACAATACACTGCGCCGAGATGCATGAAACTTATTTAGAGAAATAAAGACATTGCCTTTAGCAAAAGATGTTATTCTTTTACTAAGGGCTTTTGCATATATATGAACAATTCAATTTGAGGAGCATATAGATGAACGAACAATTACTTTACGAACAATGGGTAAAACAATCCCTTTATACAGAAGATTTAGAAGCAATCTCTACTAACGTTCAAGAAATCCAAGACAGCTTCCACCAACAGCTACAATTCGGCACGGGCGGTCTACGTGGCAAACTAGGCCCAGGCACAAATCGTATGAACACACATACAATTCGTCTTGTGGCAGAAGGATTGGCTCGCCAAATTGAACAACAGGGTGAAGTAGCGAAAATGCGCGGAGTGGTCATTGCTTACGATACACGCCATTTTTCACAAGACTTTGGATACGAAACAGCTGGCGTTTTGGCCGCGCATGGTATTCAAAGCTATGTATTCAAAGAAAGTAGGCCGACTCCGGAATTAAGCTTTGCCGTACGATACTTGGCTGCTTATGCAGGTGTTGTTATTACAGCCAGTCATAATCCGAAACAATATAACGGTTTTAAAGTGTATGGCGAGGACGGCGCACAGCTTACACCACAATTTGCAAATGACATTGTCGCGCATATGCAAGCGGTAGATTCGATTTTTGATATTCCGAATTTGTCAAGGTCTCAACTACAAAGCTCAGATTTGTGTGTAGAAATACTAGAAAAATTGGATGATGCGTATTTACAGGCGCTTTCAAAGATTCAACTTAACAAAAATGGTAAAAAAGATATGGGAATTGTCTATACACCTATACATGGGGCAGGGCTTGAGCCGACGATTCGAGGATTACAAAATTTTGGTTTTACGAATGTGCATCTGTTACAACAACAGGCAGTTCAAGATGGGGATTTTCCAACCGTTATTTATCCAAATCCAGAGGAAGCCGAGGCGTTTAAACTAGCAATGAAGCTTGGTAAGGAAGTAAGCGCACAATTATTGCTAGCAACAGATCCTGATGCCGATCGTCTAGGTGTGGCAGTGCTCGTTGACGGTGCTTATAAGCTATTAACGGGTAATCAATTAGGCGCGCTACTTCTCGATTATATTTTGTCAGCTCAGCCAGCTGAGCCAAATGCGGCGATGATTAAAACAATCGTGACTTCGGAACTTGGTGCGGCTGTGGCACAGAAATACGGTGTGGCAACTGTGAACACGTTAACGGGTTTTAAATATATCGCGGAAAAAATAGCAGAATGGGAGCTAACAAAAGAGCACAAATTTATTTTTGGCTACGAAGAAAGCTATGGCTATTTAGTGAGCGATGTTGTACGCGATAAAGATGCAGTGCAAATTGCGTTACTAACTGCGGAAATGGCTGCGTATTATGCTGCAACTGGCAAAACACTAGTGGACGTGCTAACGGCGCTATATGAGGAGCACGGGTTTTATCAAGAAGCATTAATCTCACTGACATTTGAAGGAATGGAAGGACAGCAAAAAATTACTTCAATTATGGAGGCATTTCGTAAACAACCACCAAAACGATTTGCGGATATAGCCGTTAGGAAAATGGAGGATTATTTAACGGAGTCGATTAACGGTCTACCTCAAGCCGATGTAATAAAATTTATATTAGAGGATGATTCGTGGATTTGCGTACGACCTTCAGGAACAGAGCCGAAGTGTAAATTTTATATTGGGGTGAAAACAGAGAGCTTGTTAGAAAGTGAACAAAAAATTGAACAATTAAAGTCTGCATTACAGCAGTGGGCTTAATAAAATGAGTATCTCGCAAAATGAGATACTCATTTTATTTTCAACTTTTGAAACAGATTTCTGAGGAATGCTACTTAAATTAAAAAGGTGAATATTATACAATTTATGTAATGTTAAAGGTATAATGTGGGTATGTAAAGAATTAATGTAATCGCTAGGAGGATTAAAATGACTTTTAAACGGACAGAGGGATTTCGTTTTAGTTTTGGAGAGCCAATTCCAGCAAAATATATCATCTTAGTTGACGGTAAACCAGAAGACCAAAAATTGACAAAATATAGCTGTGAAATATTAGATATTAGCCCACATGGAATGAAAATGTTTTCTTTTCATGATATTGGTGAAAATAGTAGTGAGCTGTTGCAGCTTGAAGTTCAATTTATTTTAGACGAAATTTTAATTAAAGCCATTGGAGAAATCGTATGGAAAAAAGATTTCGGTAGCAAAATTCAATATGGGTTAATTTTTGTAGGACAACCCCAAGTTGAAGAATTAATAATAAGCGAATTAAAACTTCGCCGTAAAAAAGAAGTAGGTCATCGGTAAAGATTAAACCTTCCATCAAGATGTAACGAAATGTCGAAATTTGAAAAACATTTTTAAAATCTAGAAGGGATTTTACCAACTGTGTAGAATTAGTAATTATAGCCGTAATGAAGGAGGAGTTCACATGCTAAACTTTAACATTCGTGGTGAGAACATTGAGGTAACTCCAGCGATTCGCGATTATGTTGAATCAAAAATTGAAAAGGTAGAACGTTATTTTAATGACGACCTAAACGCGAACGCTAATGTTAATTTAAAGGTGTACAACGACAAACAAACTAAGGTAGAAGTAACAATTCCGATGAAGAATTTAACGCTTCGTGCTGAGGAACGTCACAATGACATGTATGCAGCAGTTGACTTAATCGTTGATAAATTAGAGCGCCAAATTCGTAAACATAAAACAAAAGTAAATCGCAAATTCCGTGATCGTGAAGGCGCTGGGCTATATTTTGCAGCGGTAACGCAAGCAGGAGCAACAACAGAGTCGTCTGAAGAAGAGTACACAATTGTTCGTACAAAACAATTCGACTTAAAGCCAATGGATCAAGAAGAAGCAATTTTACAAATGAACATGCTAGGTCACGACTTCTACATCTACACAGACGCAGAGTCAGACGGCACAAGCATCGTTTACAAACGAAAAGACGGCAAATACGGCTTAATTGAAACAAACTAACATTCCAAACGAACTGCCTGTAATGGGGAGTTCGTTTTTTAAATGGTGACTGTCGCTATTCTTTTTACACAGAATGAACATCCTAACTATACAGAGATATGGTGCTGATTTGCGCCTTACCTATAACTAATGGTAAAATGCAGTTTGAGACTATTTATTGGGAAGTGACCAATTCGATGGCAAATTTATTAAATAAATTATTTGATTTCAATAAAAAAGAAGTAAAGCGTTTAGAAAAGACGGCAGATAAGGTGGAGGCATTAGCAGGACAGTTTGAAAGCCTATCTGACGAAGCATTAAAAGCAAAAACAGAAGAATATAAAAGTCGTTTCCAAAACGGTGAAACAGTAGAGCAATTATTACCAGAAACCTTCGCAACGATTCGTGAAGCATCTCGCCGTGTATTAGGGATGTTCCCATTCCGCGTACAAATTATGGGTGCTGCAGCGTTAAACGAAGGTAACATCGCAGAGATGAAAACCGGTGAAGGTAAAACGTTAACAGCGACAATGTCTGTTTACTTAAACGCCATTACTGGGAAGGGTGTACATGTTGTAACAGTCAACGAATATTTAGCAAGCCGTGACGCGCGTGAAATGGGTGAGCTGTATGAATGGTTAGGCTTAACAGTCGGCTTAAACTTAAACAGCTTATCAAAAGAAGAAAAACGAGAAGCCTATGCTGCGGATATTACGTATTCAACGAATAACGAGCTAGGGTTCGACTATTTACGTGACAACATGGTGCTATATAAAGAAGACCGTGTACAACGTAAATTACACTATGCGGTAATCGATGAGGTAGACTCGATTTTAATCGACGAAGCACGTACACCGTTAATTATTTCTGGACAAGCTGGTAAAACAGCACAGCTTTATGTACAATCAAATGCCTTTGTGCGTATGCTAAAGCAAGATGAAGACTACAACTACGAGGAATCGACAAAAGGTGTAACGTTAACAGAAGCAGGTATCGAAAAAGCCGAGCGTTCGTTTGGTATTGATAACTTATTCGATTTAGCACATGTTCGTTTAAACCATGCGATTAACCAAAGCTTAAAAGCACATGCATCAATGCATTTAGATGTTGATTATGTTGTGCAGGACGGCGAAATCGTTATCGTTGACGGCTTCACAGGTCGCTTAATGAAAGGGCGTCGTTATTCAGACGGCTTACACCAAGCAATTGAAGCGAAAGAAAGCTTAGATATTCAAAACGAGTCAATGACAATGGCAACCGTTACATTCCAAAACTACTTCCGTATGTACGAAAAACTGTCTGGTATGACAGGTACAGCGAAAACAGAAGAAGAGGAATTCCGTAATATTTACAATATGCAAGTTGTCGCAATTCCAACGAACAAGCCTATCGCGCGTGATGACCGTGCGGATTTAATTTATGCAACAATGGATGGTAAATTCAGAGCAGTTGCTGAAGACATTGCTGAGCGTCACCGAGCTGGCCAACCAGTTTTAGTTGGTACTGTTGCGATTGAAACGTCTGAGATTATTTCAAAATACTTAACGAAATTTAAAATTCCACATAACGTATTAAACGCGAAAAACCACGAAAAAGAAGCGGAAATTATTTTAAACGCGGGTCAAAAAGGTGCGGTAACAATCGCAACTAACATGGCCGGTCGTGGTACGGATATTAAACCGGGTGAAGGCGTACTTGAAGTTGGTGGTTTAGCAGTAATTGGTACAGAGCGTCACGAGTCACGTCGTATCGATAATCAGCTACGCGGTCGTTCTGGTCGTCAAGGGAACCCAGGGGTAACGCAATTCTATCTTTCTTTAGAAGATGAATTGATGCGTCGTTTCGGTTCGGACAAAATGAAATCAATGATGACACGACTTGGTATGGATGATTCTCAACCAATTCAATCAGGCATGGTTTCAAAGGCGGTAGAATCTGCGCAAAAACGTGTAGAAGGTAATAACTTTGATGCGCGTAAACGATTATTACAATATGATGATGTATTACGTCAGCAACGTGAAGTAATCTACAAAGAGCGTGAAGATGTACTGGATTCTGAAAATATGCGTGAGTTAGTAGAGTCGATGATTGCACAAGCCATTGAAAATGCAGTAGCTGTTCATACGCAAGGTGAAAAGGATACTTGGACACTTGATGCACTAGAAGATTACATCGCAGCCAACCTTTTAGATGAAGGCGATCTGACAAAAGCAGATTTAGAAACAAAATCACCTGAAGAGATGATGGCGTTTATTTCTGAAAAAGTAACAGCGCGCTACAATGAAAAAGAAGAAGCAATGACAGCTGAGCGTATGCGTGAGTTCGAAAAAGTTATTTTACTTCGTTCAATTGATACGAAATGGATTGACCATATCGACGCGATGGATCAATTACGTCAAGGGATTCATCTGCGAGCATACGGTCAAAACGATCCTTTACGTGAATACCAACAAGAAGGCTTCGCAATGTTCGAGGATATGGTAGCAGCAGTGCGTGAAGACGTGGCGAAATATGCGTTAAAAGCAGAAATTCGTAGCAACTTACAACGTGAAGAGGTAGCAAAAGGTCAAGCAGTGAACCCAAAAGAAGAGGGTGCTGCAAAGCCAAAAAAATTACCAACACGTAAAGCCGAAAACATCGGACGCAACGACCCATGCCCATGCGGTAGCGGCAAAAAATACAAATCATGCCACGGCGTAGGACAATAAAGTAAGTAAAGAAAACAAGGTCATTGAAACCAAACTCAATGACCTAGTTTGTTTTTTAGGTTGTAATAAAATTTAATCGTAGTTTAAAGATGTGTGATTTTTTTAAAATAGTAGTTAGACGTAGTGAAAGGGAGGCAGACTCCACCGGGAAAAGCGTGGCGCCTGAGACTACAGGCTCAGGCCACGCCCGGGGAAAGGGTACTCCCTGTAGCGTAGGCTAACGGCTAAAAAAAGCCACACTCTAAAACACTATACAACGGAGGAAAATAAATGATGGAATTAGCAGACGTGCGGAATGCGCTCGAAAATACAGCTACAAAACTAGCGGACTTCAGGGGGTCTCTTTGACTTAGAAAACAAAGAGGCACGTATCCAAGAATTAGATGAGTTAATGTTAGAGCCAAATTTTTGGAACGACCAGCAAGGCGCTCAGACAATTATTAACGAATCAAATGGCATTAAATCGGTCGTTAACGAATACAACGATTTAATCTCAACACAAGAAAATCTAGAAATGACATTAGAATTGTTACGCGAAGAGCCGGACGAAGAATTACAAGAAGAGCTTGGAAATGAGCTAGCAGAGTACCGAGAAAAAGTTGAAGCGTTCGAATTACAAATGTTATTATCTGAGCCATATGATAAAAACAATGCCATTTTAGAGCTTCATCCAGGTGCAGGTGGTACTGAGTCTCAAGACTGGGGTTCGATGCTTTTGCGAATGTACCAACGTTGGGCAGATAAGCGTGGCTTTAAAGTCGAAACATTGGACTATTTACCGGGCGATGAAGCAGGGATCAAATCGGTTACTTTAAAAATCTCTGGTCATAATGCTTACGGTTATTTAAAGGCAGAAAAAGGTGTTCACCGTTTAGTACGTATTTCGCCGTTTGATTCATCAGGTCGTCGCCATACATCATTCGTTTCATGTGATGTGATGCCAGAATTTAATGATGAAATTGAAATCGAGGTTCGTGCAGAAGATTTAAAAATTGATACGTATCGTGCAACAGGTGCGGGTGGTCAGCACATTAACACGACGGACTCTGCTGTTCGAATTACGCATGCGCCTACAGGGGTTGTTGTACAATGTCAGGCAGAGCGTTCACAAATTAAAAACCGTGAAGCTGCGATGAAGATGTTGAAATCGAAACTGTATCAATTAGAAATTGAAAAGCAACAAGCACAATTAGATGAAATCCGTGGTGAGCAAAAAGAAATTGGCTGGGGTTCACAAATTCGTTCGTATGTATTCCACCCATATTCAATGGTTAAAGATCACCGCACAAGCGCAGAAACAGGCAATGTTGGTGCGGTAATGGATGGCGATTTAGATTTATTCATAACAGCGTATTTACGTTCAAAAATTTCATACTGATTTATGATTGGGAATGTCCTAGAAGCGATTCAGGGGCATTCCCTTCTTTATAGTGAAAATTTAATTAGATGTAGTTGGGACTTGTCAAATAGATGAGGATATGTGATAATAAATACGAACAAACGTTCTTAAAATAAGGAGGCATTTTATGCTACAAATCCCTTCTGGAACGATTCCGTATTATGAATCAGGCATTTATTTGCCGTTATTGTTAATCATTCTTGAAAAAGATCAACGAATTATTGAGCAAAGTCCGTTCAAGTTTAAAACGCCATATTTACAATTAATTGATGCTACACGAATAAAAATTGAGCAAGATTTAAAAGAAACGAAGGACTATTTTACACTTCATCAGATGCGCTTAGTTAGAGGAAAAACGGATGATTTGTTTACCGAGTATCAATTTTATTTTGGTGGGGTCATGGAGTGTAGAAGATATTCGAATATTCGCCTTCGTAATCAAAGTGAGTTACTTCTTGCTGAATATATTGGAAAGTCTTAAGGTCATATTAAAGCTTTGCGTTGTAATATAAGGTTTTTATAGTAAAGAACAGCTCTTACGTATTGCTGATTAAATGATTTTAAGTGCACAGGGAAAATTTGCTCTGTACCATCGACAAATGTCACCAATGTTGATTCGTTCATTTCTTCAATATTAATAATGGCATTGACCGTCACCCAAATATTTTGTTTTGAATGAGGAGAAAACAAAGGGAATACAACACAAGGATCCCCAAAGTTATAGGCAACCATAATCGGTACTTTATGTCGATTATGCCCCAAAAATTCTCTCGCTTGCTGTGTAGTTGCTTCAAATGTTGAGCCGTTTAACGTACAAGTATGTCGAATTACTCTCAAAGGTGGGAATGACATTGTAGTTTTTCCGTGCTTGTCTAATATTACTGTGAAAACTTTGTCGGAATTTGGTTGTGAAATTAAGCAATAGGTCGAATTAGTAATATAGTACTTAGATATTTGTTCGCTATTTCGATTCATTGTAGACTCCTTTCTTATGAAAAAATACTTAAATTTTCACTATATATCTAAATTAATGCATAAAAAGTCAAAAATCAACACAATTTTTAGAAAATTCTGTAAGAAGATAATTATTCAGAATATATTGCAAATTAAATATGGTTTATCTTATAATGGAAAAAAGAGATCGAGGTGATATCGATGGATAAATATTATTCATATACAGACTTTTTAAAAGCAGTAGGCCATCAGCCAACAGAAAATCAAGCAGAAAAGTTGTTAGGTGAAATTTATTTAGATTTATTTATTAGTCGAATACAACGTATATATCGTATCGAACAATTAAAAACGCTAATCGATAATTCATTAGATCAGAAGAACCAGCGAGATTTTTATACCTATGCTTCCGAACTAAAAATGCTAATGGAAGCACCGATTTCTTAAACAGAGAAAGCTACCTAAATAGTTAGGTAGCTTTTTGTGTGTGGAAAATTAGTCTACTCTTAGAGATATTCGGCGAGAATATTAGAAGGCATGCACTATATTCTTGGGGAAAATTTCGAATATATGTTCGTAAAATAATCGTCAATTGAAAATGCGTATGGTAAAATGTAGTTATGAACAAAACGACAGAAAGGACAGCAACTATGACAGAAACTTTTACAATTCAATCAGCGTACAAGCCTGCTGGAGATCAGCCCGAAGCGATCAAAGAACTTGTACATGGCATAAACGAAGGCAAACGTCATCAAACGTTACTTGGTGCTACAGGGACAGGGAAAACGTTTACGATTTCAAACGTAATTAAGGAAGTCAACAAACCAACGCTAGTAATGGCGCATAATAAAACACTGGCAGGTCAATTATATAGTGAATTTAAAGATTTTTTTCCAGACAATGCAGTTGAATATTTTGTGAGTTATTATGATTATTTCCAACCGGAAGCATATGTACCACAAACCGATACGTATATCGAAAAGGATTCGAGTATTAATGATGAAATTGATAAGCTTCGTCACTCGGCTACGTCAGCATTATTTGAGCGTAAGGATGTTATTATTATTGCTTCGGTATCGTGTATTTATGGCTTAGGGAATCCTGAAGAATACCGTGAGATGGTTGTATCAATTCGAACAGGAATGGAAATTGAACGCAATCAATTACTGCGAAAATTAGTAGATATTCAATATGAACGCAACGATATCAAATTTACGCGCGGAACATTTCGTGTGCGAGGAGACGTTGTTGAAATATTCCCAGCGTCTAAGGATGAACACTGCATTCGAGTTGAATTTTTCGGAGATGAAGTAGACCGTATTCGTGAAGTAGATGCACTAACAGGTGAAATTCTAGGCGAGCGTCAGCATGTGGCCATTTTCCCTGCATCCCACTTCGTAACGCGTGAAGAAAAGATGAAAATCGCAATTGAAAATATTGAAAAAGAGTTACAAGTGCGACTTGATCTGTTGCGCTCGGAGGATCGTTTACTAGAGGCGCAGCGCTTAGAGCAACGTACAAATTACGATTTAGAAATGATGAAGGAAATGGGTTTTTGCTCAGGAATCGAAAACTATTCACGTCATTTAACATTACGGGAAGCGGGAGCAACACCGTATACATTGCTTGATTATTTCCCAGAGGATTTCTTGCTTGTTGTCGATGAAAGTCACGTAACATTGCCTCAAGTGCGCGGTATGTATAATGGTGACCAGGCGCGAAAAAATGTATTAGTAGAGCATGGTTTCCGTCTGCCATCCGCGCTAGATAACCGTCCATTAATGTTTGATGAATTTCAGTCGAAGGTCGGTCAGGCGATTTATGTTTCGGCAACACCAGGACCTTTTGAATTAGAGCATACACCAGAAATGGTACAGCAAATTATTCGTCCGACCGGCTTACTTGATCCAAATATTGATGTGCGTCCGATTGAAGGGCAAATTGACGATCTAATCGATGAAATTCATGAAAGGATTCGTCGTAATGAGCGTGTATTAATTACAACATTAACGAAAAAAATGTCTGAGGATTTAACAAATTACTTGAAGGAAATGGGCTTAAAGGTTGAATATTTACACTCAGAGATTAAAACACTAGAGCGTATTGAGATTATTCGTGAGCTGCGTAAAGGAATACATGATGTGTTGGTTGGTATTAACTTACTTCGAGAAGGGTTAGACATTCCGGAAGTGTCCCTTGTCGCAATTTTAGATGCTGATAAGGAAGGGTTCTTACGTTCGGAGCGTTCACTTATTCAAACCATTGGACGTGCTGCGCGTAATGCGAACGGTCATGTTATTATGTATGCCAATAATATGACAGATTCAATGACGAAGGCGATTTCCGAAACGAAACGTCGTCGTGAAATTCAAATGGCGTACAATGAACAGCATGGAATTGTACCACAGACAATTATCAAAAAAATACCAGACATCATTCGTGCAACACAAGCTGCTGAGCAGGAAGAAAAGTATATTACAAAAGTAACAGGTGGCAAAAAGCTAACGAAAAAAGAGCTGCAAAAGCTAGTTGAAACATTGCAAGTAGAAATGAAAGAAGCTGCAAAAGCATTAGACTTTGAACGTGCAGCAGAATTACGAGATATGATTTTTGAATTGAAGGCAGAAGGGTGACTTACGTGAAAAATACAGAAATCGTTGTACAAGGCGCACGCGCACATAACTTAAAAAATATTGATGTCACAATTCCGCGAGATAAAATCGTTGTTGTGACAGGTCTTTCAGGTTCGGGGAAATCTTCATTAGCATTTGATACGATTTATGCAGAAGGGCAGCGTCGTTATGTCGAGTCACTTTCTGCGTATGCACGCCAATTTTTAGGGCAAATGGATAAACCCGATGTTGATACGATTGAAGGGCTGTCACCAGCAATTTCGATTGACCAAAAAACAACAAGCCGTAACCCGCGTTCAACTGTTGGTACAGTTACAGAAATTTACGATTACTTACGTTTATTATTTGCGCGTATTGGTAAGGCGTATTGTCCAACGCACGGCATTGAAATTACGTCGCAAACGGTCGAGCAAATGGTGGATCGTTTATTGGAATATCCAGAGCGCACAAAAATTCAATTGTTAGCGCCAGTCATTGAAGGAAAAAAGGGAACTCATGTCAAGTTATTAGAAGACTTGAAAAAGCAAGGCTATGTGCGTATTCGATTAAATGGTGAGCTACGTGATTTAGACGATCATATCGAGCTTGATAAAAATAAAAAGCATACAATTGAAGTCGTTATTGACCGTGTTGTGATGAAAGAGGGCATTGAATCTCGTTTAAGCGATTCTATTGAAGCTGCCCTAAAAATCGCAGAAGGTCGTGTGTTAGTGGATGTTATGGAGCATGAGGAGTTACTTTTTAGTGAGCACCATGCTTGCCCGCACTGTGGCTTCTCAATTGGCGAGCTTGAGCCACGTATGTTCTCATTTAATAGTCCGTTTGGTGCATGTCCGTCATGTGATGGATTAGGGAGCACGGTAAAAGCGGATATTGAATTAGTTGTGCCCGATTGGAATTTATCACTTCTTGACAATGCGATTGCTCCGTGGGAATCTGTATCATCAATGTATTATCCGCAGCTACTAGCATCGGTATGTCGTCATTACGATATCCCAATGGACGTGCCAGTAAAGGATATTCCAAAGGAGAAAATGGATAAAATTTTATACGGCTCAGGCAAGGAAAAAGTCCATTTTGAATATACAAATGATTACGGCAGTATGCATAAGAAGGACATCGAATTCGAGGGGGTAATTCCAAATATCGAGCGCCGCTTCAAGGATTCTTCGTCTGACTATGTACGTGATTCGATGCAAAAGTTTATGACGGAGCAGCCATGCAGGTCTTGTAAAGGGCATCGTCTAAAACCGGAAACATTGGCTGTGAAAATTAAAGGGCAAAACATTTCAGAGGCAACGCGTCGTTCAATCATAGAAATGTATGATTTCTTTAGTTCAGTGGAATTATCAGAAAAAGAAAAGCAAATTGCCAATTTAATTATTAGAGAAGTAATTGAGCGTTTGAGATTTTTACTTGATGTTGGTTTGAACTATTTAACGTTGGCGCGTTCTGCAGGTACATTGTCAGGTGGGGAAGCGCAGCGAATTCGTTTGGCAACGCAAATTGGCTCGCGTTTAACAGGTGTTCTTTATATTTTAGATGAACCGTCGATTGGTCTGCATCAGCGTGATAATGACCGATTGATTGCCACACTTGAAAGTATGCGTGATTTAGGAAATACGCTAATTATCGTAGAGCATGATGAAGATACAATGATGGCAGCAGACCATTTAATTGATATTGGGCCTGGTGCTGGTGTCCATGGTGGGCAAATTATTGCGCAGGGTACGCCAAAGCAAGTGATGAAAAATAAAGACTCCATTACAGGGCAATATTTAAGTGGGAGAAAGTTCATTCCACTACCTCAGGAGCGCCGAGAATCAGATGGTCGTAAAATTACGATTAAAGGGGCTTCGGAAAATAACTTAAAAAATGTTAATGTAGAAATTCCACTTGGGCAATTTATTGCGGTAACAGGAGTATCAGGTTCGGGGAAATCTACTTTAGTAAATGAAATTTTATATAAGGCACTTGCATCGAAATTAAATCGTGCCAAAGTAAAGCCTGGTGCACACAAATCAATTGAAGGGCTAGAGCAGCTTGAAAAAGTAATTGATGTAGACCAATCACCAATTGGTCGCACGCCGCGTTCAAATCCTGCAACGTATATTGGTGTATTTGATGATGTACGCGATGTATTTGCGATGACGAATGAGGCAAAGGTGCGCGGCTATAAAAAAGGTCGTTTTTCGTTTAATGTGAAGGGTGGCCGCTGTGAAGCTTGTCGCGGCGATGGTATTATTAAAATAGAAATGCACTTCTTGCCAGATGTGTATGTACCTTGTGAAGTCTGTCACGGTAAACGCTACAACCGTGAGACGTTAGAAGTGAAATACAAAGAGAAAAATATTGCTGACATTTTAGAAATGACAGTGGAAGATGCTCTAGAGTTTTTCGGTAACTTACCAAAAATACAGCGTAAACTGCAAACAATTGTTGATGTAGGGCTTGGCTATGTGAAGCTTGGTCAACCAGCAACAACATTTTCTGGTGGTGAGGCACAGCGTGTAAAATTAGCATCTGAATTGCATCGACGTTCAAACGGAAAGTCATTCTACATTTTAGATGAACCAACAACAGGTCTTCATGTCGATGATATTGCGCGCCTATTAAAGGTGTTACATCGTTTAGTAGAAAACGGTGAAACGGTGCTGGTTATTGAACATAATTTAGACGTGATTAAAACGGTCGATCATATTATCGATTTAGGTCCAGAAGGTGGCGATGGCGGCGGTACAATTTTAGCGACTGGCACGCCTGAACAGATTGCGGAAGTAAAAGAAAGCTATACAGGTTATTATTTAAAGCCAATTTTAGAGCGCGATCGTGAACGTATGGCTGACAAAATTGAAATGGCGAAAAGTAAATAAATTGCAAGAGTGTCAATGAAACTTTTTGTCCTCCCTCCTCGTATAATAAAATAGATACGATGAGAGGGAGGAATTTTTTTATGCAAGAACAACGAAAACGCATTTTACAATTAGTAGAAAACGGTACAATTACAGCTGAAGAGGCCATTGTTTTATTAGAAAAGTTATCAGGCAAAAACGAATCAACTCCGCCACCAGTTCAACCGGTCGTGCTTCCAACTGAGTCAAAAGAGAACGAGCCTGTTTTTAAAGCAGAGCCGGTTGATGAAGCGAAAGAACAACGAAAAACGACAGGATTTGAAGATATTTTTGGCAAATCATTTAATGATAAAGAATTCAATAAAAAAATGGATGACTTCATGGGCGATATAAAAAAGGATTTATCTCAATTAAGCACGCGTATGACAGGGTTAGTTGGTGCGGCATTATCAAAATTAAAAGACTTAGATATTGAAACGCCTTTTGGTGAAAAAGTAGAGTTTTCAAAAACTTATGCTTATCCAGCTTTGGATGTGAGAAGTATTGAGCTTGATATAGCCAATGGGAAAATTGATGTAGTGCAAGCGACGGATGAATTAATAACTGTTCAGGTGAATGGTAAAACAACACTTAAAGGTACTGAAGAAGAAACAATTGCACACATTACCGAAACATTAGTTACAAAGACGGATGATAAAATATATATGAAGTCAGAAAATAAATTTACCCAGTTGAAAGTGCAAATCGCTATTCCAAAAAAACATTATGACGTATTTATTGCCCGCTTAATGAATGGCGGTATTTCAGTAGAAAACTTAGATGCGAAATTAATAAAAGCACGTACTTATAATGGGGCAATTCGAGTAAACCATACACAATTTGACCATGCCGAGCTGCAAACGAGCAATGGAGCTGTAGAAGCACGTACTGTAAAGGGTACCGACTTAGAAATTGAAACTGCAAATGGCCGAATTTATGTCGATGGCGATTTAAAAGAAGTCGATGCTGAATCGATGAACGGTCATGTTGTCGTAACTACTTCAAGTGCAGAAGCTCATAAAGTAAAAGCGCGTGCGTTGGCTGGTTCGGTCGAAATCTATGTACCAAAAACAGTGGCGCTAGAAGGACAAATTTTCTCAAACTTAGGGAAAGCAGATGTCGGCTTAAACGATGTGAAGCTGTATGAGGAAGAGGAGCAATTCCTGTTAAAATCCGTGCGCTTTACAAAAGAGCTAGAAGGCGCAAAATTATTGAAGTTAACAGGTGAATCACGTACGGGTACAGTGCTAGTTCGTTACACATTACAATAAAATGCTATGTTCAGCCCACTTACAAGAAAGTAAACTTGTATGTGGGCTTTTTAATGTGCTTAAAATGGTTTAAAAGGCTGAATATTCGTTATATTAATAAAATTTCTAACTATAACAAAGTAATTACGAGGAGTATGAAGTATCTCAGATATAATGCAAAAAATATTAGGAATTTGATTTGCTAATCTAGCAAATTTCAGTCAGAAACTAGCAAAAAAAGGAGCATTTTAATATTGAAAAGAAAATGTAATAAATTTATAGCTTGAAAGTGCTATAATGAATAGGAAAATTTATTTCATAAAGACATAGAACTTAGGTGGTTTCGTTAATGATTCAAATGAATAATGTAGTGAAAAAGTATCCTAATGGCGTTGTCGCAGTAAACGGGATTACAATTGATATAAAAACAGGTGAGTTCGTGTATGTAGTAGGCCCAAGTGGTGCCGGAAAATCGACCTTTATTAAGTTGATGTACCGAGAAGAAAAGCCTACGTCAGGTGATGTAATGATTGACAACATAAACTTGCGTACTTTGAAAAATAGCCGTGTTCCTTTTTTACGACGTCAGTTAGGAGTTGTATTCCAAGACTTTAAATTGCTGCCACGTCTAACGGTGTATGAAAACGTGGCCTTTGCGATGGAAGTAATTGAAGAACAGCCGAAAGTAATTCGCAAACGTGTAATGGAAGTATTAGAACTTGTTGGTTTGAAACATAAAGTACGCATGTTCCCAAGCGAATTATCTGGTGGAGAGCAGCAACGTGTGGCGATTGCCCGTTCGATTGTGAATCGTCCGAAAGTAATGATTGCGGACGAGCCAACAGGGAACCTAGACCCTGAAACGTCATGGGAAATTATGAATATTTTTGAAGAAATTAATCGTCAAGGTACGACGATTGTAATGGCAACACATAACCGTGAAATCGTAAACACAATTCGTAAGCGTGTTATTGCAATTGAAGGCGGTATGATTGTACGCGATGAGTACGGGGGTGACTATGGCTATGAAAGCTAGAACGCTCGTACGCCATTTTAGAGAAAGCTTTAAATCATTAGGACGTAATAGCTGGATGACAATTGCATCAGTCAGTGCTGTAACGGTAACATTACTATTAGTCGGTGTTTTTTCAGTCATTATGATGAACTTAAATAAAGTAGCATCAGACTTAGAAAACGATGTTGAAATTCGAGTGATGATTGATATCATTTCAGATGAAACACAAATAGATATAGTAGAAAATCAGCTCATAGATAAGATTCAAGGAATGCCAGATGTTGAGGAAGTTACATATTCTTCAAAAGAAGAAGAATTAAATAAATTAATAAAAGATTTTGGTGATGAATTAAGCCTATTCGAACAAAATAACCCACTTTACAACGTGTTATATGTTAAGGCGGTTGACCCATTAAAAACAGCAGAAGTGGCGAAGCAAATTGATAGCTTCGACAATACACAGGAAGTTGTATATGGAGAAGGAAAAGTTGAAAAGCTATTTAACGTTTTAGCGATTGCTCGTAATGTTGGGCTTGTTTTAATTTTAGGGTTATTATTTACAGCGATGTTCTTAATTTCGAATACAATTCGTATTACGATCATTGCACGTAAAGATGAAATTGAAATTATGAAATTAGTAGGGGCGACAAATTCATTTGTGCGCATTCCATTTGTATTAGAAGGTATGTGGCTAGGCATTATCGGCTCGATTATTCCAATTACTGTCGTATCCTTTGCTTACTATAAAATTCATGAATTATTAGCACCACGCTTAAAAGGCGAGTTATTCCAAATTTTAGACACAATGCCATTACTGTTCCAAGTGAATGGCCTGATTTTATTAATAGGTATTTTCATCGGTATATGGGGCAGCTTTATGTCGGTACGCAAGTTTTTAAAGATTTAACTTACTTTAGCAAATTCTTTTTGTACCAGAGGCAAAGCGACAGGTACAGAAGACCTTACTTCTACAAGTGTGAGATACATGCAACATGAAAGCAGATATTCTACTAGGGAATATCACAAATACTGCACAAGCTCAAAAAACGCATCTAAGACAATCGTAAAAAAATAATTAGGCGTTTAGGGGGAATTTAATTTTTGAAGAAGCAAAATACACGTTCATTTAAACTACTGGCTGTATTATTCGCATGCGTATTATTCATTCAAATGCCAGCAGCCTATGCAGCTAGTTTAAGTGATTTGAAAAAAGAACGTAGCGAGCTTGAGGCTCAGAAAAAAGCATTAAATAATTCGTTACAGCAAAAAGCAAGTGAATTAAAATCCAATCAAAATAAACAACAGCAAATCATAACCCAATTGGAGCAAATTGGTACAAAGATCGATCAAACTAATCAAGAGATTGCGGTAGTAAAGCTTGATATTGAAATCGCGAATCAAGAAATTGCTGCGTTAGAACAAAGTATCGCAGAGCTACAAGAAAAAATAGATCAACGTGATGCGCTATTACGTGAGCGTGCACGTGCGATTCAAACAGGTGGTACAGTTAGCTATATTGACGTATTACTAGGAGCAAATAGCTTCGTAGATTTTATCGACCGTTTCTCAGCGGTAAGTACATTAATGGATGCCGACCGCCAAATTATGCGTGAGCAAAAAGAAGACCAAGAAAAGCTAGAAATTCAAAAGGCTGATCTACTTGTAAAAAAGGCAGATTTAGAAGCGAATAAAGCGCAGCTAGAAAAATTAAGAGCAAATCTTGAAGAGCAAAAGAAAGAGAAAAATAAATTAGTAGACGAGCTAGAAAAAGAGGAAGCGCGTTTACATGAACAAAAAGAATCAATCGAAACACATCTTGAAGAAAACATTGAGCTAAGTAAAGAATTAGAAAGCGAAATTATGGCAGAGCAACGACGCCAAGCTGAAATTGCACGTAAAAAGGCATTAGAGGCAGCAGCGAAAAAGAAACAGGAAAATAATGCATCATCGTCAGGGAATTTACCAACAGTGTCAGCAGGTACATGGACAAGACCAGCTGCTGGCCGCTATACTTCAGGCTTTGGAGGGCGTGATATTGGTCCAATCGGTAGTAAATATCACTTAGGTGTTGATATCGCGAACTCAATCGGCACACCAGTAGTCGCAGCAGCGGATGGGGTAGTATCCTATGTCGGTACAATGAGCGGCTATGGTAAAGTAGTGATGGTGACACACTCATTAGATGGAAAACCTTTTACATCGGTTTATGGACACTTAAGTGGCTTTACATCGAGTGTGGGTGATGTTGTATCAAAAGGGGATCAAATTGCGAAAATGGGGAACACAGGTAACTCAACTGGGCCACACGTGCACTTCGAAATTCACGTAGGTGAGTGGAACGGAAAACGATCAAACGCTGTTAACCCGTTACGTTATATTTCTTTATAAGAATAAACAAAAGGCAAAACTTCGAATTTTTGGAGTTTTGCCTTTTTCTTTTGAATATTTTGTTAAAAGTTATGATATGGTACTACTAGAAACTGAGGACGGGGTGTAAAACATGAAAAAGAATATCGGCATCCTCATCGTTTTAGTGCTAGTTATAACGATGATTGGTACTTATATAAAAAAAGAGCTAGATGAAGACAAGAAAATTAGTGAGCAAGTGATGGGGAAAGAAGTCCCGTTAGATGAAACAATTGGCTTAGAAAAAGGAAACATTGCACCAGATTTTACATTGTATAATTTGGATGGAAAGCCACTTACATTATCAGATTTAAAGGGGAAGCGTGTTGTTTTAAATTTCTGGACAACATGGTGTCCACCGTGTAAGGCTGAGATGCCGCATATGCAGGAATATTACGAAAAATATAAAGAAGAGGACAATGTCGAAATTGTTGGCGTGAATGTAACCTATGATAGAGAAAAGGTTGAACGTGTTGAACAGTTTTTAAAAAGCTACAACATTACCTTTCCAATTGTGTTAGAGCCAGACGGGTCAGTTACCTCACAATATAAAATTATTACGATTCCAACGACGTTTATGATTGATACAGAAGGACGCATCCAAAAGCAAATTATTGGTCCGCTTGATTTAGAAACATTGCGTGATAATGTGACACAGTTAAATTAATTCTATAACGAGCATTTTTCAATTTAAAAGTTGAAGGCAAGTGCCTTTATCTAATAAAATTCGCTGTCATGGCGTAGCCCGCCAAAATAAGTGGAATGCACTTAATCCATTTCTTGTTAGTAAATTTACTCAATGTTAGTTAAATTAATTTTCGAAAATAGTATTCCTAAAAAACAGAAATAGTTTAACTATCAATAAAAATTTGATTCGACTTAAGTAGTATGAAATGATTCTTTGCTTCATAAGTTTTTATGGAGTGGAGGGAAGTTCGTGCGAAAAAGTCGAATTTTTTTATTGTTGGTAGCTATGCTCATTATTGTCGGCATTGGATATGGTTATAACGAGTTGCAAACAAAGGACCAAAAAAAGGTACAGGCGGATTTTGCGGTGGTAAATGAGTTACATGACCTAATTACAACTGAAACGGTGTATGACATTACGTCAGAAAAATTAGTCGAAGGTGCGCTGCGGGGAATGGCGGATGCAATAAATGATCCATATAGTACGTACTATACGGAACAAGAAGCTGCGTTTCATAAGCAAACATTGGCAAGTGAACGGGTTGGTATCGGGGTGGAGTTATCAGAAGTGAACGGGAAATTCATTGTTGTAGCACCAGTGAAAGCTTCACCGGCAGAAAAAGCAGGAATTCGTCCGCTAGATGAGCTTGTTCAAGTGAATGAAACTAGGCTAGAAGGAAAGACATTCAGTGAAGTGATGAAACTAATGCAAGGGAAAGAAGGGGAAAAACTAGAGCTCGTACTGTTTCGACCAGAGTTAGATAGTCATTTGAAGCTATCAGTAAAGCGTGAGAAGCTTAAAAATACAACTGTCCAAACACAATTACTTGATGTTGAAGGCGTAAAAATTGGGTATGTGATTGTTTCACTATTTGCTGAAAAAACGGCTGAAGAATGGAAAAATGCATTGGACATATTGTTCACTAAGGATATTGAAGGCTTAATCATTGATGTGCGCGATAACCCAGGTGGCTATTTACATAGCGTTGCACAAATGATGAGTATGTTTGATCAAAAAGAATCTATTTTTGCTTATATGCAAAATCATGATGGAGCAACAGAGCCGCTGAAAACAAAAGCAAATGAAGCATTTGAGCCATATGCAAAGCAGTTAAAGTCAATGCCAATTACGATTTTACAAAATGAAGGCAGTGCTTCAGCGAGTGAAGTGTTTGCTGGCGCATTGCAAGATTGGAAACGTGCAACGCTAATTGGTGTGACAAGCTTCGGAAAAGGAACTGTACAACAAACTTGGGAACTACAAAATGGTGGAGAAGTCAAGCTCTCAACAAATAAATGGCTGACACCTTCTAAGCGTTGGATACATCAAGTAGGGATTGAACCAGATCTTGAAGTGAAGCAGCACCCGCTATATAAAATGGAAATGAAAGTGCTCAAAGGCCGTTTTGAAGTGGGGGAATATGGTGAAGAAGTGGCATATACTCAACGAGTGCTAAGTGAATTAGGATACAATATTGCACGTACAGATGGTTTTTATGATATGGATATGGCAAATGAAGTTGAAAAGTTCCGTAAGAAATATGATTTACAAGATGGTAGGCATTTAGATGAGGTATTTTTCCGAGAGCTCACTATGCAGCTTCAAAAATTTAAACAAGACCCAGTGAATGATATGCAATTGCAAATGGGTGTGAGCTATATCATGCATCAATTGGAGTAAAAAGGAAATCGTGTATGTGAAATGAATAGAAACTCACAATGAGTACTTTTCAATACAAAATTTGGAATCAAGTGCGTTTATCTAATAAAATCCGTTCTGCTACGCTACGGGGCATGCTTTCCTGGGGGCGTGGCTCCAACTAACTATATGCTTGCCACTACGGCGGCAAGCATATAGTGGATTTTACGCGCACGCTTAATCCCCAAGGAGTCAGCCCCTTCGCTTCGCGGCACTCTACTATAAAACTAGAGTTGGTTTTTATTACAAAGTGTTTGAATGAAGTGTGCTGAATTGAACTTTGTAATTGAAATAAAGTCTACTTTCGTCTAAAAATGGATTTATTTTTGTGAAAATAAAAAAGAGCAATTTTTTTACAGAGCTAACATTTAATTTAAGATACCCTATTGTATTAGTGTACTATTTTATTCATCACCGCCGCCTCGCGATAGCGCAAGCGGCAACATTTTGCGCTCTTAACTATATAGGAAAAAGTACATTTTAATTTGGCGGGCCTTGCATGCGGCATTAAAGACAGTAGTATGGACACGTACCACGTGGCCATATTGCTGGCATGCCGTAGCCCGCCAAAAATAAGTAACACTGTACTTAATCCATTTTTTGTTAGTAAATTTACTCAATGTTGTAGAAATACAAATAGGACTACGCAATATGAACAGGATTTGATACAATTAGTCGTACGGTAGGTGAGAGCATGGACGAAACAATTATTATAGAAATTTTAAAAGGTATTGGTCGCTTTTTTATTAATCCACTATTTTATCTAGCACTCATTTCAGCAGTTTTTTTAGGCTATCGTCGTGTAAAACGAGAGCGTCGCTTTTTTCATATTAGAATTTTAGACGGTTGGTCGGAGCTTAAAAATATGTTATTGATGGGCTTTGTTTTATCGTTGATTATTTCATTATTTAGTGTCGTAATTGGGTTGACGATCTCACTAGAATTATTAGTAGCGGTATTTTTAATTAGCTTTATTGGCTTAATTGTATTTATGTATCATTTACTTTCGCCAATTATACTGATGACGCTCGCATTTTGTGTGATTGTGTGGATGGATTGGCAAAATTGGTCTTATTCTATTTGGGGCGTTGATTTAGCGGCGCGTAATGTTGTCGATGGCTTAGTGATAACAGTCCCAGTGCTTGCGGGGCTATTGTTAATGGCAGAAGGAATTTTAATTCGTCGTAACGGGGCAAAGTTTGCATCGCCGATTGTTGAAACGACAAAGCGCGGTCTAAATGGTATTGGTTATTATAGTAAGCAGCTTTGGTTATTGCCACTTGTGACGATTATTCCGGGTGACGGCATTCAAAGTATTGCACCATATTGGCCACAGTTTACGATTGGTGCAGAGCAATTTTCAATTATTGTGTTTCCATTTGTGATTGGATTCCAGCAAATGGTCCGTCAAAAGCTACCGATTTATGTGTATCCGAAAATGGGAGAAAGCATTATTTTGACGGGTGAATTGGTATTGATCGTAGGCTTTCTTGCTTACTTCATGCCGGTGCTTGGTGCAGCTGCATTAGTATTGGGTGCCATTTCACGTACGGTAATTGGTATTTACTATAGTCATTTAGAGGATCGCAATAGCTATGCGGTGATTCGTAGCGATAAAGGGGTTATGATTGCAGGCGTATTACCGAATTCGCCAGCGCAAAAAATGGGCTTAGTTGCTGGTGAAATTATTAAACGAGTGAATGGGCAGCATGTGTTGACTGAAGATGAGTTGTATAAAGCATTACAAATTAATGCAGCACATTGTCGTTTAGAAGTGCTCGATCATTCAGGCGAGCTACGTTTAACGCAGCACGTCGTTCACCGTGAAGATAATCATACTATAGGATTGCTAATTGTAAAATAAACAACTAGGATTTGTCCGAGAAGTATTTCTGGGACAAATCCTTGCGCCGAGGATGGTGAGAATTTATTCTGACCACCGCAGAAGCACCGCCCTCAAGCGGTTAATTAATACATGAACGAGGGGCTGCCCGGAAAGTATATACTTTTCGGGTAGCCTCTTTATTATGTAAAATGTGTTTTTCTAATTTATTATGTTTATCACTGTTGAGTATTGTGAAGTATGTTACTATAAATGTATCACTAGTTGTTTGAATTATTTGAAAGCGTATTAAAAGTTTGCCGTTCATAGCAGGAGTTGGGTTTTGTGTTTGATTGGATTAGTATTGATAATGTCGAATTATTGATTGAAAAATATAAATTGCTTGGGCCTTGGTTTAGTGTTTTTTTAACGTCTGTTGAAGCATTTTTACCGTTTCTTCCGCTGTTTGTCATTGTTGTTGCCAATGCTGGTGCATACGGATTGTTTTGGGGCTTTATGTTATCGTGGCTTGCAACTGTGGTGGGTTCATATTTATTTTTTTTAATGATTCGTTATTTTGGTAATCATCGACTATTACAAAAACTTAAAGGGCAAAAGCAAGTAAAACAGCTGATTCACTGGGTCGATGTACGCGGCTTTACACCGCTTTTTGTGCTGTTATGTTTACCGTTTACCCCTATTGTTGTTGTCAATACGGTAGCGGGATTATCACATTTAAAAAAGAAATACTATTTTTTAACGTTACTCATTTCAAAGCCAGTCATGATTTTTTTAATTAGTTATTTAGGTAGTGACCTACGTGCCATTTTGAGTTCACCTATGAAAATTGTTGTATCCTGTTTGATTATTGCCGTGATTTGGGCACTCGGTAAATGGATTGAACGGTATTTAACTAAACGGGTTGAACGTGATTTACGCAATATTAAGTCCCGTAAATAACAAGTGTAAGCGCTGCTAATTTAAAAAATAGCAGCGTTTTTTCCATGGGCGCAGTATTAGATGCACGAACGTGTATTCTTATATTATAATGAGAGTATAAAAAAGTGAGGTGTAGGCGATGACATTGCGTGTAATATCTGGTCGAGCGGGTACAGGGAAATCTACATTAATTCATAAGGAAATTGTCGAGGACCTAAAGACAAATGTACTTGGCTACCCGATTTTTATTTTAGTACCAGACCAAATGACGTTTTCGACAGAGTATGAGCTGACGAATAATTACGATATTGAAGGTATGATGCGCGCGCAAGTAATGACATTTAAACGACTTGCGTGGTTTGTGTTACAAAATGAGGGCGGTATTGCTCGCGAACGTATAGATAACACCGGCTACCGCATGCTATTGCGTCGGATTTTAGAAGAGCATCAAGAAGAGTTTTTACTATTTAAACAGGTTGCAGGAAAACGAGGCTTTACAAAAGAAGTAGAACAAATATTAAAGGAATTTAGTCAGTACAACATCGGTGTGGCCTCAATTCAACCGCTAATTGAAGCATTGCATTTAAATGGAGCGAGTGAAGTACTGCTCCATAAAATGCATGATATCGAAATTATTTTACAGCAATTACAACTGCGGATTGGTGCAGAATATGTCGATGGTGACGGTGATTTTCCTTTATTACTAGAGCGTATGCCGAAAATGGAAAGTCTACGCGAAACGCATGTTTATCTAGATGGCTTCGTGTCATATAATGGCCAAGAGTTTGCAATTTTAAAAGAATTACTCATTTATGCGAAGCGTGTAACGTTAGTGCTACCAATGGATGATCCACAGGGAGATAAATTAGATGGTTCAACGTTTTATCGTGCTGCAATGACCTATGATAAATTAAAGCACGAATTGGCCAAATTGCAATTTGAGCGCGGCATTGTTATAGAAGAAGAGCCACGCGTGCATTTAGAAATAAATTATCGCAGCAATAACCGTGATTTACAGCAAATTGAACGAAACTTTAATGAACCGTTTGTGACATCTGTCGAATCGTTAGGGAATGCGCAAATTATCGAGGGAGTAAATCCACGCGCAGAGGTACAAGGTATTGCCCAGGAAATAAAAAAGCTCATTGTTGAGCAGGGGCTTCGTTATAAGGATATTGGGATTATGTATCGACAAGCGGATGTCTATGATCCAATAATTGGTACAACATTCGCGCAATATGAGATTCCTTATTTCTCAAACGAAAAGCGCGCGATGTTGTACCATCCACTCATTGAATTTAGTCGTTCCGTTTTAGAGATTATTACGTCGAATTGGAAATATGAGCCGGTATTTCGAAGTGTGAAAACTGACCTCTATTTTCCGTACAATGCAAATTTAGCAGCGATGCGCGACCGTGCTGATATTTTAGAGAATTTTGTCATAGCCAAAGGGATTGTGCATGATCGTTGGTTCGATGAAAAGGTTTGGCATTACCGCCGTTTTAAATCATTGGAAAAAGTAAATGCAGTGCAAACAAAAGATGAGCAGGAACACGAAACACTATTAAAATCGGTGCGTAATTTAATTGTTGAGCCGGTAAAAAACTTGCAGCGAAAGTTAAAAGGCAACGTAACTGGTCGTAATATTGTCGTTGCTTTGTACGAGTTTATGGAAGCGCTCGATGTGTATAAAAAGCTTGTTAAAATGCAGGAGCAAGAGGAAAAAGCACATGCACTGCAAAAATCATTAGAGCATGAGCAAGCATGGAACGGCTGGGTGCATATTTTAGAACAATTTGATTTAATGTTTGGCGACAAGGAAATGACCTTAGAAGATGCAGCACAAATTTTAGATGAAGGTTTTGAATCCCTACAGTTTTCTAGTGTGCCACCGACATTAGATGAAGTAACGGTTTCGACATTAGAATTTGCCCGCTTTGATAATAAAAAGGCGATTTTCATTATTGGTGTCAATGATGGGGTCTATCCAATGCGTATGGATGCCGGTGGACTTTTATCGGATGCAGAGCGTGAAGTGTTTGAAAAGGCGGATGTCGAGCTAGCCCCTGGTATTAAAAGTCGACTGTTACAGGAAAGCTTTCTATTTTACCGTGCAATCGCTTCACCAACAGATTATTTGTTTGTTACATATGCGAGCGCTGATGAGGAAAGTAAGGGGAAGCTTCCATCAATTTATATAAATCGTCTCCATAAAATGTTCGAAGTGAAATCGGATGAAAAAACGGAACCAATCCGCACATTACGACAGCGTCAAGTGGTGGCAGACCCGCTTGATGAGCAAAATGCAGAGAATATGCTTGATTATTTGCAGCATCCGTCACCGGCAATTGGATTTTTAATGACACAGCTAAAGCAGGCACAATTTGAGCGTCGGGAAATACCTGAACAGTGGCAAGCGTTAAAAGCGTTTTATGAGAGGGAAGGCAATTGGCAACATGTGCTCCATATTGTAACAAAGCCACTTTATGAAACAAATGAAGCGCAAAGCCTGACTGAAGAAACCGCAACCAAGCTATATGGCGAAAACTTTTTAGCGAGTGTTTCACGTATCGAAAAATTTTATAGCTGTCCTTATTCGCATTTTGCTTCATATGGCTTGAAGTTACAGGAACGCACGGAATTTAAGCTAGAATCATTTGCGATGGGCGATCTATTCCATGAAGCGATTCGTACGATTTTGTCGGAAAAAGAGCAAACGATTGTACTTGATACGTATGTTGCTTGTTATAAAAAAGCCGATGATACGATTTCGAAGCTAGTAGATTATTTTTCATACAACATTTTAAAAAGTAGCCATCGCTTTGAGTATATTAAAACTAAGCTAGTAAAAATAGTGGCTCGTACGATCTATGCTTTAGTAAATCAAAGTGAACTATCCAAATTCAAGGCGATTGCGCATGAAAAGCCTTTTGGTAAGCGTGATGATAAAAATACAGAACAAGATGACCGTAATCCACTTGATGCATTGGAAATTGAGCTAGACCATAACCGAAAAATGTACGTACGCGGCCAAATTGACCGAATAGATGCTTATAAAGATGCGCAAAATCTGTATTTACGTGTCATTGACTATAAATCAAGTGGGCGTAAATTAGATTTCACTGAAGTATATAACGGCATTTCACTACAGTTGTTAACGTATTTAGATGTAGCGATGCAAAACTTCCCAGTCATTGCGCAGGAAGGGAAGTTCATTAAGAATTTATCGGAGCTTGAAAACATTATTGTACAAGCGGCTGGTATGTTCTATTTACATGTGCATAACCCACTAATTCCTACAGAGGATTATGAGCAGCTTGATCAAGTAGAGAACTTGCGTCAAGAAAAGTTCAAACTAAGTGGTTATATGCTAAAGGATACAGAAGTGGCAAATTTAATGGATACATCGCTTGAGCCGAGTAAAGCTTCTATCATTGTCCCAGCAAAGTTTAAAAGTGGTAATGATTTAGAATTTGATAGTCGTTCATCGAAAGTCATTGAACCAGACGAAATGAAAGACCTTCAGCAATTTGTGCACCATAAATTCCGTCAAGCTGGCAATGAGATATACAAAGGCAATACCGAAATAAAACCGTACAGCTTAGGTAGTCAAAAGGCATGTACGTTTTGTAATTATAAATCGGTTTGTCAATTTGACGAAACAGAAACAGGCAATAGCTTCAATGAATTGAAGAAGCAAAAAGAGGAAGACGTATTTGACAATATTAAAAAGGCGGTGTGTGAACATGACGATTCCAACGAAGCCAATTGATGTGCAATGGACCGATGTGCAGTGGAAGGCTATTTACGCAGCAGGGCATGATGTATTAGTATCCGCCGCGGCAGGCTCAGGAAAAACGGCGGTGTTAATTGAACGTTTAATTCAAAAGATTTTAGCACCAGAAAAAGAGCGTATTGATGTTGATGAATTACTCGTTGTAACCTTTACAAATGCGTCAGCCGCTGAAATGCGCAATCGTATGGCGGAAGCGTTAGAAAAAGCATTGTCAAAGGACCCGAGTAATGCCTTTTTACGCCGCCAATTAAGCTTATTAAATAAAGCGCAAATTTCAACACTGCACTCATTTTGCTTATCCATTTGTCGGGAGTTTGCGTACACGATCGATTTAGATCCAGGTTTCCGATTGGCAAGTACGGAGGAAGCATCACTTTTACAGGATGATGTGTTAATGGACGTGCTAGAAAAGGCGTATCGAGGCGATATGGATGCATTGTTTTCGAAGGATGAGCTCTACGCATTAGTCGATAGCTTTGCGTCAGATCGTAGCGACCAAGCCATTGAGTTTTTACTACAGGAAATGTATAAGGTGTCGCGCGTACAGCCAAAGCCATATGAGTGGTTACGAGAATTGCCAACGAAATATGACATTGATCCAGACGCACCGATTGATACATTAGCTGTTGCACAGGAAATTCGCCCATTTATCATTGCAAGCTTACAGGAAGCAGCAAGTCGATTAGAAAAGGGCTTGCAAATTGTATCGGTGGAGCCCGCACTTGAAAAAAATGTGCCGTTATTCGGGGCAGAATATACGGCGGTAAAGGCTGTTTATGAAGCGCTAATACAAGGAACATGGGAACAGGCATATGCATTAATGCCGGCGATAGAATTTGGTCGTATAAAAGCGGCAACCAAAAAGGATACGGAAGAAGACCGAGCAAAGTATACAGTAGCCAAGGAGCATCGTGATCAAGCGAAGGCAATGATTACGGGTTTAAAAGAGACATTTTTCGCGCGCCACCCGAAGCTGTATGTACAGGAAATGGCAGCAACAAAGCCCATTTTGGAAACATTAGTGAAGCTCACAATTGAATATAGCGAGGCGTTTAAAAAAGCTAAGCAAGAGCGTGGGTTACTTGATTTTTCTGATTTGGAGCATTACGCACTTGAAATTTTAACAGCACCAAATAGTGATACAACACCACCAACCCCATCTGAAGTAGCGATTGGCTTTAAACATCGCTTTAAAGAAGTGCTTGTTGATGAGTATCAAGATGTGAATTTTTTACAAGAAACGATTTTACAGCTTGTGAAAAGTGGCGATGAAGCAAGTGGCAATATGTTCATGGTCGGTGATGTGAAGCAGTCCATATACGCGTTTCGACTGGCAGAACCACGTCTATTTCTTGATAAATATAAGCGTTTTGATGTCGATCCCACGCACAATGGTATGAAAATTGATTTAAATGCTAACTTCCGGAGTCGTTCTGAAGTGCTTGAAGGGACGAATTATGTATTTGAGCAAATTATGGATGAGGAAGTCGGCGAAATCGAATATGACGAGCAAGCAAAGCTCAAATTTGGTGCGAGCTATGATGCGCAGCAAGTGCCGATTGAGCTTGTATTATTAGAGGGCGATTCGAAAACACAAATCGTACCAGGGGCAGAAGATGATACAGAAGAGGAAAGCATTAGCGCAGCGCAACAGGAAGCACGCTATATTATTGAACGTATCCGTGGATTGGTTGAAAAAGGTGGACAAGTTTACAATCCAAAAACGAAATCGATGCGTCCTGTAAATTACCGAGACATAGTTGTATTAATGCGCTCGCGTTCTTGGTATACAACATTTGCTGAGGAATTTAAAATGGCGGGCTTACCGTTATATGCTGAAACGGACGGGGGCTATTTCGAATCGCTTGAAGTAATGATTATGATCAACACACTAAAAGTGATCGACAACCCATATCAAGATATCCCACTCGCATCGGTGCTACGCGCGCCATTTATTGGGCTAACGGAAAATGAACTCGCAGCGATTCGCTTAGTCAATGAAAAAGTGCCATTTTATGACGCGTTAAAGCAATACCGTGAAAAGGGAAGTAACGCGATTTCAAACGCTACGGAACAAAAGTTAGATAAATTCTTTAGTTTACATGAAAAGTGGCGAAATTTCTCGCGTCACGGGGCGTTAGCTGATTTAGTGTGGCAAGTGTATTTAGATACGAATTACATTGAAATGGTTGGCGCAATGGCGAATGGCAAGCAGCGTCAGGCCAATTTACGTGCACTGCATGACCGCGCATTAAGCTATGAAAAGTCATCGTTCCGCGGTTTATTCCGTTTCTTACGATTTATCGACCGTATGCACGCGCGCGGGGATGATTTAGGCATTGCAAAATCAATTAGTGAAGCCGATGATGTCGTAACTCTGATAACGATACACAAATCAAAGGGGTTAGAATATCCAGTCGTATTTGTGGCGGGTATGAGTAAAAATTTTAATACGAAAGATTTAGGAAGCCGTTATATTTTTGATCAGGAGTTTGGCTTAGCGATTAAATCAGTAAACCCAGATTTGAATATTATTTCAACATCACTTCCACATTTATACGTAAAAGAAAAGAAGCTTGCAAAATTAAAGGCCGAAGAAATGCGTATATTATATGTTGCGATGACGCGTGCAAAAGAGCGATTAATATTAGTTGGCTCAATTAAAGATTGGGAAAAGCAAAAGGAAGAATGGCAGTTTTATCAGGACTTACAAGAAAAGGTACTGCCGAAGTATGTACGTTCAAAAGCGAATAATTATTTAAGTTGGGTTGGCCCAGCTGTTGCACGTCATGACGATTTCCTATTTGCCAATTATCGCTCGGATAATGCGACAAAAACAGAAAAATGGACGATTACAGTGGTGCCAAATAGTGATTATTTAGCAACGAATGAGTTGACAGAAGTAAGTGAGGACCATACAAAACAAGTGGTGAACGAGGATTTAGTCTCATTGCTAACGAAGCGTTTTTCAGCCGTCTATCCATATAAACAGGCAGTAATAAAAAAATCGAAAACATCTGTGTCTGAGCTAAAGCGTTTAGAAAGCTTGCAGCAAATGGAAGACGAACAGCTGTACAATACCGATGCAAAGCGTTACGTAAAGGCGAATGTTCCGAGCTTTATGCTGAAAGGAAAAAAGAACGAACGTAAACTTTCAGCAACAGAGATCGGAACCGCGGTACACGCAGTCATGCAGCATGCCCCTCAACAAGGTTTTACAACGCTTGTACAAGTAGAACAATTTATTCAATCATTAGTCGAGCGTCAATTATTACAGCAAATAGAAGCCGAGGCAGTACAGGCTGATAAAGTGCTCGCATTTTTCCAAGCAGAAATTGGACAGCGCTTTACAAAAGCCTCGCAAATATTACGTGAAATGCCGTTCACACTCAGCCTAAAAGATAAGGACGGGGATGCCCAAATTATCCAAGGGGTAATTGACTGCTTATTTGAGGACGCTAACGGTCAGTGGGTGCTTCTAGATTATAAAACGGATTTTATCACACCATCGATTTTAGACGATTTTGAGAAAGTTAAACAAAAAATGACCAAATCCTACCAAATTCAATTAAACTATTATCAACAGGCTGTCCAATCGATTAAACGAATTGATATTAGCGAGAAATATTTATATTTGTATAGTATTGGTCAACAGCTAAAAATGGATTAGGAGGACGAGTTGTGGAGTTTCGCCCAGTAGGTTCAAATGAGCGTATTGCAACGCTTGATATACTTCGAGGTTTTAGTTTGCTTGGTATTTTATTAGTGAATATGTTTGGATTTTATTTACCGATGCCTCATATAGCAGATTTAAGTAATTGGTTTAGTGAGGCACAGGATATAATTTTACAGCAACTTTTAGATATTTATGTGCAAAGTAGTTTTTATCCGTTATTTTCAATGCTGTTCGGGTATGGTTTAGCAATGCAGTTTTTAAAGGCAAAACAAACGGGGGCTAGCTTTTATCGTTTTGCTCCTAAGCGTATGGTTATTTTATTTGCAGTGGGGATGCTACATGCCATTTTCATTTGGTGGGGCGATATTTTGGCAACGTATGCATTTTGTGGTGTCTTTTTGATTGCATTGATGCGTCTGCCAGCAAAATGGCTTTTAATAATTGCCATTATCGTGAATGGATTGTATCATGCGTTTATCTTAAGTTTGTACAAGGTTAGTGGTATGTTTACTATGACAACAGATAGCATGTCTGTTGATATCGAAGCAATTCAAAGCGCCATTGCGGCATATGGTGTGGGGAATTGGGCAGATGCATTTTCACAGCGCTTAGTTGATTTGTCGATTCAAATGAGTGGATTTATGTGGATTTCGTCGCTGTTTACGATTTTACCCTATATGTTAATCGGTGCAGCACTTGCGAAATGGCGATTGATTGAACGTGCGAAAGAAAAACTAGTGTTATGGTTTGTACTAGCACTCGTTGGAATCGGCGTAGGCATTTATGTCAAAAGCTTGCCGATTGTAGGTGCGCAAACATTTGGTAATGAATATTTACAAGTGTATATTGGTGGTCCGATTTTAGCATTAGGCTATATTGCGGTTGTGACGTTAATAACGCAGCTACCAGTCATTGCAAAAATTTTAACACCGGTCGCTAAAGCTGGTCGTATGTCGATGACACTTTATATTATGCAGTCCATCGTATGTACAGCACTATTTTATAATTGGGGCTTTAGCTTGTATGGTGAGGTTAATGTACAAATGGGGATCTTTATTGCGCTCGCGATTTATGTCAGCCAGTTACTAATCGCAGAGCTATATTTTACAAAGTTTAAGCAAGGTCCACTCGAAGCAACAATGAAACGATTAACCTATGGTAATAAGATTTCGGAAAAGTAAGGTAATTTCGAAAGATTTGATGTATGATGTAAAAAAACATTAAGGAGCGCTCTACGTTATGAAATTGTTATCATTTAAAGTTAAAGACCAAATAAAGTTTGGACCAAAAGTGAAAAAAGAAGAGGCAGTTTGGGATGTTGTTGAAATTCAAAAACAACTAAACGTTTTAAAAGCCTTCCCTATAACAATTATTGATGGTATAGCGTTAGGCTATGAATTTGTCGAGCAAGTTCGTAAGTTAGTAGATGCCGCACAAAAACATGAAGACAGTGCGCAATTTAAATTAGCGTATTCAGATATTGAATGGTTATCACCAATTCCTCGTACACCAAAAAATATTTTATGTGTAGGAAAGAATTACAACGATCACGCAGTTGAAATGGGGGCCGACAAAGCCCCAGAAGATATTATGATTTTTACGAAATCTCCAACAGCTATAGCAGCTGATGAGTCAACATTACCGGTACATGCAGACTTAACCGATTCACTTGATTATGAAGGTGAGTTGGCGATTGTTATCGGGAAGCGTGGAAAAAATATTGCTAAGGGAATGGCAATTGACTATGTGTTTGGTTATACAATTGCAAATGATCTTACAGCGCGTGACCTTCAACAAAAACATAAACAGTTCTTCTTAGGAAAGAGCTTAGATGGCAGCTGTCCGATGGGGCCGTACTTAGTGACAAAAGACGAAATTCCTGATCCACATGCACTTTCAATCGTAACGAAAGTAAATGGAGAAGTACGTCAAAATGGTTCAACGAAAGATATGATGTTTACGGTGTCAGATATAATTGCAATCGTATCAAAATACGTAACGCTTGAGCCAGGCGATGTGATTTTAACTGGTACGCCAGCTGGAGTGGGTAAGGGCATGAATCCACCACAATTTTTAAAAGCAGGCGATGAAGTGAAAATTTCGATTGAAGGAATTGGAACGCTAGCAAATCGCTTCGCTTAGCATTGTAAAATTTTCTTATAATGCTAGTTAAGTTAGTCGAATTCATTGAATCCATTTGAGCTCTCATGGTAGGATAAAACATGTAGGGAAAAATAGAAGAGGTGGAAAATCATGAGTTTTTTATCAAGCACACCGCATTTACACATCACAACTTGGGTAATTGCATTAGTTTTATTCTTCATCGCAGCATTAGCTAGCAAAAAGTTAACAGGTGTGCATATGGCACTACGCGTTATGTACATTTTAATCATTATTTCTGGTGGCGCATTATTCTTAGAATGGCGCGACAAAATTCCTGAAAGCGGCATGAACTATGATATGAAGGTGCTATTCGGTATTTTAGTAATCGGCTTCATGGAAATGGTTTTAGTACGTAAAGGTAAAGGCAAATCAGTTAATTTATTCTGGATTTTATTTGCCGTTGCATTATTAGTAACATTATACCTAGGGTTAAGCATGGGTATCGGTATGAATTTCTAATTTTAAAATGAAACCACTTTAGCGAATAAGCTAGAGTGGTTTTTTCTTCTTTGTTAAGGAAACTATAAATTATCGCATAGTGTATAACTTTTGCAAAAAGTCATCTTCCGTCTAGGCTAAAGCGCCAGCCCCTCGGCCATTTCGATCCCTCCTGCAAAAGTGGCGGAGCGTTTACTTTTGCGTCGGGCCCTCCAATGTCTCTCGGGACTGAACGGGCACTTTAGCGCTTTTGTTCTAGAATACACATTTTTGTCACTTATTTGTTCAATTTACTATTAATAACTACTGTTTCCATAGCTTGTCATATGCTTTTTTTGGTAAAATGACGATGGACTGTATGTGAAGGAGAGGAAAAAGTTGAAACTGAAAAAGTGGTTGAGTGTATTAACTGCGGGTGTGCTGCTTTCGACGACTTTTGCATTTGCAAGTATCGCAAATGCTGAAAACAAAGCAAGTACAATAGCAGATGAAAGTATATACGATTTATTAGTAGACCGTTTCTTTAATGGTACAGGTAAAAATGATGATGAACAAGTAAATACAAAAGACCCAGAAATGTTTGCAGGTGGGGATTTTGATGGACTTGTAAAAAAAGTAGATTATATTGCCAATATGGGCTATACAATTTTATCAATTGGTTCAGTATTCGAGACAGAAAAATATGATGGCTCGATGGTGACGAGTTATTCGGCGTTAGAATCACATTTCGGTACAGAAGAAGAATTTCAAAATATGCTACATACATATCAAAATCGAGATATTAAAATAATGGTCGATTTCCCGCTTTCAAATGTAAGCCCGAATCATGAATGGGCTTCAGAAGCTGGGTTTGTAACAAGTGCGAATGACGGTAAAATTCAATGGGATTTAACGAATACAGCAGTACAAGACAATCTAATAGAAAGCGCGTCCCAATTCGTATCAAAGTTTGGTATTAATGGTGTGCGCCTAACGAATATTGAGTCGGCGGATACGGCATTTTTAAATCGAATGATTGATGCGTTAAAGGCTGGTAATAGCAATGTTTATGTCATCACAAATAGTGAAAGTGATGCGAACTTTGATGCAAAGTTTTATGAGGATACAGCGAATCTGTTTACGAATGCTTTTAAAAATGTTGATTTAGACACTGACGTATTGGAAACACATATCAATGAAGCTACTTCTGGTACACCTGTGCTATCAATGACAGATACAATTTGGTCGGATCGTTTTACATTGTCTTCAACAGAAGAGGAGATGTATCAACCGACGCGAAGTAAAATGTCGATTGCGAGCACATTGTTATTACCAGGTGTTCCAGTTGTTACATACGGTTCTGAAATTGCGATGAATGGTACAGCAGGTGCAGAAGCACATCAATACTACAATTTTAAAACTGACTCAGAATTAGTCGATTACATTGGGAATTTACAGACTTTACTGAATGATTCGGATACATTACGTTCAGGGGAATTTAAATGGATTGAAAATGATAATGGCTTTATGGCATTTGAGCGTAAATCTGATACAGAAGATTGGATTGTAGTCATTAATAATAGTAGTAAGACAAAGCGCGTTAATCTTCCTGTCGCTGAAATTGGGGAAGGAAAAGAAATTCGCGGAATGTTCGATAGTGAAATAATTCGTGCCAATAAAGATGGTAACTATACAATCATTTTAGATCGTGAAATGGTTGAGGTTTATCAAATAATCGATGCACGCGGTATTAATATGTCTTACATTATTGCACTTGGTTTAGTAGTCGTTATTTATACAACTTTCATGATCGTAGTGATGAAGCGCGGGAAAAAACGTCGAACAGAGCAAGTGAATAACGGATAAAAAAGGAGCTGCGCGAAAAGTAAATACTTTTCGCGCAGTGCTTCGTTCGTGTATTAATTATCCGCTGCAGGCGGTGCTTCTGCGGTGGTCGAAATAGGAACGAATGCTAAAACCGTCACATCGTGTGACAACGCATTCATGACCAGCATCGTGCTGGCCTCCTTTAAGCGTTAAAGCTTTAAACGTTCTTGTAGAAATTTCGCGATACCGTCCTCATTATTGGATAATGTAATTTCATTAGCAATGTTTTTCAGCTCAGAAATACCGTTATTCATTGCCACACCAACACCTGCATATTCGATCATCTCTAAATCATTGTCCTCATCGCCAAATGCGATAATGCGATCGCGGGGAATTCCCATTTCTTTCGCGATATGGTCAATCCCCACAGCTTTGCTTAAGCCTTTTCGTACGATTTCGATAATTGGGAATGGTGCGCCCCAACGACGATGCTCGATTAATTCAGCATGGACATCTTGTAAGTGTTTGCGAATAATCGGGGTATTCGCATCATCGGCATGGACTAGTAAACTCGTAGGATTTTGTAATAATGTTTGCGTTAAATTACCAAGTAAAATGTTTGGGCTACCCATATGGAACATTTCTAACATGCCATCATCTTCGCGGTGAATGTACACGTCGTCCATCACTTCTGCAATTAAATTTTCATACTCGTATTTGTGTATCGACTCTACTACATCATGAACTACATGCAAGTCGACTGTAGTATGAATGGTTTTCCACATTGGATTTTTGGGATGGTGGATTAATGCACCGTTAAAGTTTACGATAGGTGTTGTTAAACCGAGTTCATTATAGTAAAGCTGGCTTGCGCGGTATGGACGTCCTGTTGCGATCATTACTTGGTGACCAGCTTGTTTTGCTTTTAAGAGTGTATCTTTTGTTAAGTTGGAAATGACTTTTTCGTCAGTTAAAAGTGTGCCATCTAAGTCCAAAACGATTAAATGTTCTTTCATAAAGGTAAAGCCTCCTTTTGCGTGGGTTAATTGTAACGATAAAATTAGTGTTCGTCAAAGTTTTGAAACAAAGGTAAAGTTTTGATAAAGTAAGTAATGAGGTGAAAGTGATGATCGTAAAACGTGAGCTTTGGAGCGGTATTCCGTTATTACATGTATATAATGAAGAAACGAATGAACAATCGCCCATCGTAATTTTTTTACATGGTTTTTTAAGTGCGAAAGAGCATAACTTGCACTATGCCTATCAGCTTGTGCAGCAAGGAGTTCGTGTAATTTTACCAGATGCTCTTTTACATGGTGAGCGTTCAGAAACATCATCAGAAGTAATGATGAATGCGCATTTTTGGAAGATTGTTTTAACATCTGTGAAAGATGTACATACTATTTATGAGCAATTAAAGGTAAAAAATTATGTAACGAACGGTAAAATCGGCATAGCAGGGACTTCAATGGGAGGTATTGTGACGTCGGGTTGCTTAGCTGTATATCCTTGGATTCAAACGGCGGGTATTTGTATGGGAACAACAAGCTTTACAAATTTGGCACTGCATCAAGTAGAAGACATGAAGCAGCGTGAAATCGATTTCCCGATGTCAGAACAAGAACAGTCAGACTTATTGACACTACTAAGTCAATTTAATCTGGAAGACCATGTAGCAATGTGGAGTGGGAAACCAATTATTTTCTGGCATGGCATGCGTGATACGGTAGTACCTTATCAAATGAGCCGTGATTTTTATGATGGGCTAACAGATAAGCTACTGACATCTATCACTTATTTATCAGAAGAGAAGGCTGGTCACGCTGTTTCACGGGATGGTGTATTACAAGTGACCCAATTTATTGCCCAACGTTTGGCATAAATCGTAAGTTCTGATAAGATTAACGTTAACACCATTTCGAAAGGGGAAATACAAAATGGCGATTGATCAAGATATGAAAGACAGCATGTTAGGTACATTAGAAAATGTAATTGACCCTGAGTTAGGTATTGATATTGTAAACTTAGGTTTAGTATATGATGTTGATTTAACGGACGAAGGTTTAGCAATCGTTACAATGACTCTTACGTCAATGGGTTGCCCATTAGGTCCTGTTATTGTGGATCAAGTAAACACAGCGTTAAACGAGCTTCCTGAAGTAAAGGAAGTAAAGGTTGACATTGTATGGCAGCCAGCATGGTCTAAGGACAATATGTCGCGCTACGCAAAAATGGCATTAGGAATTCGCTAATGTACAAGACCCCGATTTTTTCTATTTTACTATAGAAGAAATCGGGGTCTTTTTTTAATCAATGCGACAAACGGCAAGCGGGCAGTTCTCACATTCAATTTCGCGTTTTAAAAACGATAAATTATGAATTGTAATGTAACTTTTTTCGGTGGATAGCACATGCTGTTTACGTAATTCACTAAGCATACGATTTATCATTTCGCGGCTTGTCGCACATAAATTGGCGAGTTCGGTATTTGTCAAAGCGAGTCGGATTGTCACTTCATTAGGCGATTGAAACTCACCATACGTATTCGCTAGACGTATGAGTGTAGAATAAAGCGCCCCTTTTTTGCCATGAAGCACTAAATCGCGTAAACGACTTTGATCTTTTATATGCTCAATTTGTAGCCATTTTAAATAGTCGGTCATTATAGTGGGTTCATGATGTAAATAGTTTTCAAATAAGTTGCGTGAAATAGCATAAAGTTCGGTATTCATGATGGCCTTTGCTGTTGTTGTATGAAAGGTGCTACAACAAAAAACCGTCGTTTCGCCAATTAAATTATGCTCCCCACAAATACGAATTGCTAATTCTTTCCCGCTTTCAGTTTCTTTGCTAATTTGCACAGTCCCTTTTTTTATAAGATAAAGTTGATCGGCTAGGCTTCCTTCTTGAAAAATGTGCATGCCCTTTTCTACTTTTAATAATATGCCTTTAGTTTGAAAGAAAGTAGTAATGGTAATGGGCAAAATAATTGCCGTTTCGATTGTACTCACACCTTTCAGGAATTTGCAGTTTACAAATAATACCTAATTTATCGTACCACATAAATAGAAAAATGTTGTTGAACATTGAGTGTATTTTGTTGAACTTTGACTAACTTTGACCTATACTTAAATTAGTCAATAAAGGTCAAATTATTAAAGGGGTGCAGTTTATGCAATTTAATCAAACACAAGATAATCGTCCGCCATTAGAACAATTTGGGCGCAATTTAATTGAACAAGTTAAAAACGGCAAAATGGATCCAGTTATTGGCCGTGATGAAGAAATTCTTAATGTAATTCGTATTTTATCGCGTAAAACGAAAAATAATCCGGTATTAATTGGGGAGCCGGGTGTTGGTAAAACAGCAATCGTTGAAGGATTAGCACAGCGTATAGTGCGTCGCGATGTTCCAGAAGGATTAAAAGATGCAGAACTCTATGAATTAGATATGAGTGCGTTAATTGCAGGAGCTTCGTACCGAGGGCAATTTGAGGAACGTTTAAAAGCAGTGTTAAAGCAAGTAAAGGATTCAGAAGGACGCATTATTTTATTCATCGATGAAATTCATACAATTGTTGGTGCGGGAAAAACAGATGGTGCAATGGATGCTGGGAATATGCTGAAACCAATGCTTGCACGTGGGGAGCTGCACTGTATCGGCGCAACAACACTAGATGAGTACCGTATGTATATTGAAAAGGACCCTGCGTTAGAGCGTCGTTTCCAACAAGTATTAGTGCGTGAACCATCAATTGAAGATACGGTGTCGATTTTACGTGGTATTAAAGATCGCTTTGAGGAGCATCACCGCGGTGTTCGTATTCACGATCGTGCCATTATTGCAGCGGCACAATTGGCAGACCGTTATATTACGGACCGTTTCTTACCAGACAAAGCCATTGATTTAGTCGATGAAGCATGTGCAATGATTCGCATTGAGATTGATTCCATGCCACAGGAGCTAGACCAATCAATGCGTCGTTTAACGCAATTAAAAATTGAACAGCAAGCGCTGAAAAAAGAAAAGGACGAAGCAAGTAAAAAACGTCTAGAAGTATTATCAAGTGAAATTAATCAGCTTGAAGCAACGATGAATGCAATGAAAGAGCAATGGGAGTTAGAGAAAAATGGCTTACAAATGGTGCGTGACAAAAAAGATGAGTTGAAAAAATTTGAAGTCGAGCGCGATGACCTCTATCTTTCTGGCAGTAACTTTGCACGTGCTTCTGAGCTGCAATATAGTGAAATTCCAAAGCTTGAACAAGAGGTTGCACAGCTAGAGGCACAGTTAAAAGAAACTGAAGATAATCGTATGCTACGTGAAGAAGTAACAGAAGAGGAAATTGCAAAAATTATTTCGCGTTGGACAGGCATTCCGGTTACGAAATTAGTGGAAGGGGAGCGCGAAAAATTATTGCGCTTAAAAGACACATTGCATGAGCGTGTCATTGGTCAAGAGACGGCAGTAACGTATGTGACAGAAGCGGTGTGGCGCGCACGTTCAGGTATTAAAGATCCGAACAAACCAATTGGTAGTTTCTTATTTTTAGGGCCAACTGGTGTTGGTAAAACTGAATTAGCAAAAGCATTAGCCGAGCAACTATTTGATTCTGAGGAGCATTTCATTCGTATTGATATGAGTGAATACATGGAAAAACATTCAGTATCTCGCTTAGTCGGTGCACCTCCAGGATATATCGGTTATGAAGAGGGCGGGCAGTTAACTGAGGCTGTACGTCGTAATCCGTATTCCGTTGTGCTTTTAGACGAAATCGAAAAAGCGCACCCAGATGTAGCGAATATTTTACTGCAAGTGTTAGATGATGGACGCATTACTGATAGTCAAGGACGTATGGTGAATTTCACGAATACGGTAATTATTTTAACGTCTAATATTGGTTCTCAATATTTATTAGAGCAAACCGAACAATCAGAAGAGCTTGTGCAAATGGCGTTACGTCAGCACTTCAAGCCAGAGTTACTAAACCGTATGGACGATATTATTATGTTCCATGCGTTATCAAATGAACACTTCGACGCGATTGCTTGGAAATATGTCCACCAATTACAAGTGCGTGTGGCTGAGCAAGAAATTACGCTAAAAGTAGAGGATGCGGTAGTCGACTGGATTGTCAAACACGGTATTGACCCACAATTCGGTGCACGCCCATTAAAACGCTTTGTGCAGCGCCATTTAGAAACTGTAGTTGCACGTGAATTGTTAAAGGGCGATGTTGTCGCGGGTGGTACGTTAGAACTTACACTAGAGAACGATTCGTTAGTAATTAGAAAAGGATAGAGTAGTGTAGTTTTTAGTGGGCATTGCAGCAAATTCTATTTAGTTGAAAGTATTTATTCAAAATTTTATGCGATTTTAGAGAAGGTTGTATGGTATGGGAAGTGGCATTAGCCATTAGTATCAAGGCACTTTAAATGAAATGTATAAAATTCTGTAAATGAATAAAAAATTGTAAAAGCCATTAAACATGAAAAATCAACGTTTAATGGCTTTTGTATTGCTTCCTAACTTTGAATTGGAAATATTTACTTTTATATTCTTTCATAAAGATAATTAAAATTGTATATTTAACTTATCTATAATAGTGAATTGAGGAATTTATATGAAATTACACTTAAAACCGATTACTCCAGAAAACTGGCGTACTTTCAATGCTCTTAAAGTGAAAAAAGAACAGGCACAATGGGTTGCTTCTAATGAGTTAATTTTAGCAAGAGCTTATGTATATCGGGAATATAATAGTAATGTATTCGCAATTTATGCTTCTAATACACCGATTGGTTTACTAATGCAAAGAGATCATATTGATAATGGAAAAACATTCTGTATATTAGATCAAATTATGATTGATGAACAATATCAGGGCTGTGGTTATGGAAAGGTAGCTATGAAACAATGGATTTCATTAATTAAAGAAAATAAAAAATATGAATCAATAAAACTTTGTTATAAAGAAGAAGACATCATTGCATATAATTTATATAGGGATTTAGGATTCCAGTACACAGGAGAAATAGATGAAGATGAAATAACAATGGAATATAAAATGTTCTCTATAGATTAAATTACTTTACTAAAATTAATTAAATATAAAACAAAGACAGTGGCTTCGTATAATCGCATTTTTAATGAAATGTATAAAATACTGTAAATGAAAAGAAATTGTAAAAGCCATTAAATGCTGAAAAATCAGGCTTTTGTATTGCTCCCTAAATTTCATTCGGAGACGTTATTAGGATTATTTATGTAAACTTTATAAATCCTTGTTGCACTAAAGCCTCCGTTAGAACAGCAATCAAAAAAACTACACTCTAAAAATTGATTTAATACGATCGTTTTCTTCTTTCTTATCCAAATATTCAAAGAGACCCAGTCGATTTCCCCATGAATCAGTGAAAGATCCCCATTTTGCAGAAACTTCGTCACGAGAGTAAATCTCAAATTCTTCAATTCCTAACTCTTTAACAAGTCTATCTCTTTCAGCAATTATATCAGTAACCCCTAAACGTAAAGGTCCACTAGCTTCTGATGGTGTTCCTTCAGCAACTTGCAACCAGAAACCAGGGATTATTTCCCATTCAACAAACCCATCGTGTGGTATGAAATCAGGTTCTTTGTTTAGTAGTGTTTCATACCACTTCCGTCCTTCTTTAAAATCTGTAACACGAACTTGATTTGTAATTTCAAAAATCATTTATTTACCTCCTATAATGCTCCAAATTATATACAATATATAAATTCAGGTGGCTCTCCTTCTTGTTTGACTAACCTGTTGCGTTAGTTGAAGAAAAAGAGTCACCAAACAGTTTGGTAACCTCTCTATACTTAACATTGAAAATTCGCGTATTTCTGACAATATTTCAATAAGTAGTTATTGAATATAAAGTTATAGTGTTTCGTGAATTTGAGTGTTGATTTTAGCGGACCATAGTATTATTTGAATCATAGTGTATGTTCGACTTAATTTTGCTCAACTCTTTATCGATTTTGGAAATTAACATATGTAACTCTTCATTTTCTGAAACGGTAAAGGTTTCTCCTCTTTGTTTGCTTAACATCACAGTTTGATTAATCAGCCTCAAACAAGATTTAATCAATGCCAAATCAATATTTATTGCTTCTTTACTTGTATCTATTCCCTCCATTTATACCACTCCCTTACACTAATTATATATTGGTAATATATAATTTTATACCAAATAAAGGAATATGTTAACTGGATGAAAAAAATACTAGCATTAGTCTACAATGAGCCCTATAGGATTAATAAAGTTCTTCTAATGAGTTATTCTTAACTTAATATTATTATTAACCCGTGTCTCAAACATACATATAAAACATTCGAGTTAAAAAGATGAATTAATGCCTTTATTTGTGAATTTAAATCACAATGGTACACAGTCAAAAAACCTATAAAAACTAACAAGGGGCTGCCCAGTAATGTTTACTGGACAGCCCCTTATTACAATTAGTGGTGTTCTGCTTCTGCGTCTGGAGTAGATTCGTTTGGAATTACTGCAGCGATAATAAATACTAATACACTGAATACTAAAGAAATAATAACGCCATTCATAAAGTTAAAATCTACGTTTAAAACTGAGCTTACTACGTAGTTTAACATTGAAACTAATAAGAATGACCAAAAGAATGTAACGATATATTGCATTAAATTCACCTCATTGAACTTATTTAAAACGTTTTTATGAAATTACATCTTCAATATCATACCATAAGCCAATATAAAAATAAAAGAGGGAATACAACATTTAAAGAACTTGTCAAAATATATTACACTACGGTCATAATACAAGAAATATCGTTGAAAGTTTAGTCCTAATGACTTTGCAAAAGGCAGAATTAAAAAGCATTTTCATGGCCAGATAACATTTTCTGCTACACCATAAAAAAATCAACAGTTGAGTTTCTGTTTATTATCATCTATAATTAGCACCAACTACTAATAATTAGTGATGATTAACAAGGGATTTTTTATAAAGGGGGCGTTTGAATGAACGCAGGGATTATTGGGATTAGTAAATATATTCCACCGAAAAGTGTAAGTAATGCAGATTTTGAAAAGATATTAGATACATCAGATGAATGGATTCGTACACGTACAGGTATTGAAAATCGATATATCGCGGAGACTGAAGAAACATCAGATATGGCAGTTAAAGCTGCTCAAAAAGCGCTTGAAAATGCAAATATACAGGCAAATCAAATTGGCATGATCATTGTGGCGACAGTTACACAAGATCAAAATTTTCCAAGCGTAGCGTGCCAAGTTCAAGAGCGTTTAGGAATTTCGGGTTGCGCGGCCTTAGATATTTCAGCAGCGTGTTCGGGCTTTATTTATGCGACGACGATTGCCAAACAATTTATCGAGAGCAATAGCTACGATTATGTATTAGTAGTAGGTGTTGAAAAATTATCGAAAATTGTTGATTGGGATGATCGAAATACTGCGGTATTGTTCGGGGATGGTGCAAGTGCAGCGGTTATTGGTAAAGTTTCGGAAGGACGCGGTATTTTAGCGTTTGAACTTGGTGCAGATGGAACGGGTGGTAAACACTTGTTTTTAGATCAAGAATCACAAATCAACATGAATGGTCGTGAAGTGTTTAAATTTGCAGTCCGTCAAATGGGCGAATCTGCAATTAGTGTACTTGAAAAAGCAGGTTTATCGAAGGATGACGTCGATTATTTAGTGCCGCATCAAGCGAATATTCGCATTATGGAGTCTGCACGTGAACGTCTTGGCTTACCAGAAGAAAAAATGTCGAAAACGATTCAAAAGTATGGAAATACCTCAGCTGCATCAATTGGAATTTCAATCGTCGATGATTTAGAAGAAGGCAAGATTAAAGACGATGATCTAGTTGTATTAGTTGGCTTTGGAGGAGGGCTCACTTGGGGCGCGATTGCACTAAGATGGGGTAAATAAATTCAATTTAAACAAGAGAAAAGGGTGTCTTACAATGGAAAAACGTAGAGTAGTTGTAACTGGAATTGGGGCAGTAACACCTGTTGGAAACAGCGCTGAAACATCTTGGGAAAATGTCAAAGCAGGAAAATCAGGGATTGGTCCACTGACACGTGTTGATACAAGTAAGTTTACAGTATCCGTAGCGGCAGAAGTAAAGGACTTTAATATAGAAGATTATATTGAGAAAAAAGAAGCACGCAAAATGGATCGTTTTACGCATTATGCTCTTGCTGCATCAATGATGGCTGCAAAGGATGCTAACTTAACAATTACGGAAGAAATGGCGCCACGTGTTGGTGTATGGATTGGCTCGGGTATTGGCGGAATGGAGACGCATGAACAGCAATTTTTAACATTCCAAGAGCGTGGGGTACGTCGTGTGAGCCCATTCTTTGTACCGATGATGATTCCTGATATGGCTTCGGGTCAAGTGTCGATTTATTTAGGCGCAAAAGGAGTGAACTCTTGCTCGGTAACGGCTTGTGCCTCGGGGACGAACTCAATTGGTGATGCATTTAAGGTTATTGAGCGCGGCGATGCAGATGTGATGATTACAGGCGGTGCAGAGGCGCCGATTGTTACAATGGCTGTTGCAGGATTTAGCGCTAATACAGCGTTATCATTAAACCCAGATGTAAACAGTGCTTCTCGTCCATTTGATAAAAATCGTGATGGCTTTGTTATTGGTGAAGGCGCGGGGATTTTGATTTTAGAGGAATACGAACATGCGAAACAGCGCGGTGCAAAAATTTACGCAGAAATCGTTGGTTACGGGGCAACAGGTGATGCGCACCATATTACAGCACCTGCTCCAAATGGTGAAGGGGCTGCACGTGCGATGCAGATGGCGTTAAATGATGCAAATGTAGCACCAGAACAAGTAGGTTACATCAATGCACATGGCACAAGTACACCATACAATGATTTATTCGAAACGCAAGCTGTCAAAACAGTATTTGGTGACCATGCTTACAAATTAGCGATGAGCTCAACAAAAAGTATGACAGGGCATTTATTAGGTGCAGCGGGTGGAATTGAAGCAATCTTTTCAGCGCTTGCATTAAAAGAAGGTATTTTACCACCTACAATGAACTTAGTAGAGCCTGATCCAGATTGTGATTTAGACTATGTACCAAATGTAGCGCGTAAAGCGAATATTGAATATGCGCTTAGTAATTCACTTGGTTTTGGTGGTCACAACGCATGCTTATTATTTAAAAAATATAGCGAATAAAAATGGAGCTGACCAAAAAGTGATTACTATTTGGTCAGTTTCTTCTTATATATTAATCATCCGCTTAAAGTAGTGCTTTTGCGGTAGTCAGAATAAGAAAAATGGTCACATTGTGTGACAACGTATTAATAGCCAGTGTCTTACTGGATGTACAAAGGGGGTGTCCTGACATGAATTTCAGGACACCCCCTTTCATATTGTGTACAAAGGATGGTGCGTTGACTCGATTTGTACTTTTTTTAGTCTGTTACGGCTTATGTGTAATGTCGCTAAGCAATATCATTTTGTATCTCAATTACCGTACGCTAGGTTATTCTTGGCATGCGGTACTATCATACATTGTCAACGGAGTAGAGCTATATTTAGCCCTCGCTGCACTCATTGGCATGTTTAGCGTCGTTTACGTCCAAGGCCCATCGCGTTCTCCATTTTCTTAAGTGTTTTAGAAGCGATGGCGTTTGCTTTTACTGCTCCTTCGTCTAATATGTCGTCTAATTCTGGAGAGTCGATTAAAGCGAAGTAGCGCTCTTGAATTGGTGTTAAATGCTCGATAACAGCTTGAGCGACACCTGCTTTGAAATCGCCATATCCCTTGCCCTCATATTTCTTTTCAAGATCCGCAATCGATACACCTGATAATGCCGATTCAATTATTAATAGGTTAGATACACCTGGCTTGTTTTCAACGTCATATTTTACAATGCCTTCAGAATCAGTCACCGCTGATTTAATTTTCTTTTCAATTTCTTTTGTTGTATCTAATAAACGGATAGTTGCTTTTGTGTTTGGATCTGATTTTGACATTTTTTTCGTTGGCTCTTGTAATGATTTAATACGAGCGCCTTCTTTTGGTAATTGAATGTCTGGCACCGTTAAAATGTCATTGAAGCGCTTGTTAAATCGCTCTGCCAAATCACGTGTTAATTCGATATGTTGCTTTTGGTCTTCACCTACAGGCACAATGTCAGTATTGTATAAAAGAATGTCAGCTGCCATAAGTGGAGGGTATGTTAATAAAGCGGCTAAAACGGTTTCTTTACCATTTGATTTGTCTTTAAATTGCGTCATACGCTCTAATTCACCGATTGTCGCAACACATTGTAATAACCATCCTGCCTGTGCATGTGCTGGTACTTCTGATTGGATGAATAAAGTTGATTTTTTCGGATCAATACCACATGCAATGTACATAGCTGCTAATGAACGAATGCTTTTTCGTAGTTCTAAACGATCTTGTGGCACGGTAATCGCGTGTTGGTCCACGATGCAGTAAATTGCATCGCCCTGTTCTTGTAGTTGTGGGAATTGTTTAATCGCGCCGATATAGTTCCCTAACGTAATCGTACCTGTTGGCTGTACGCCTGAAAAAATGGTTGTCATTGGTAAGTCCCTCCGCTAAATGAAATATAATTCAATTTCGCCTTGGCGTAATTGTGTTCAGATTTTTTCGGGAGTACTCGAAATGTCCTTTGAAAATCTGTAACATTTGCCAGTGGCTTTTTTATTTAGCTTAGCTAAATAAAAATAAAAAACATCATGCGTCCTCTATAAAAAAATAGAAGGGACGAATGATGTTTAAATCCGCGGTACCACCCAGCTTGCCAATATTGGCCACTCTTCTTCGTAACGTGAAGTCAACGAGCAAAACTACTGGAACCACATATTAGTGTCCGTTCGTAAAGCTAACTCAGAAGTCCATTCCATTTAACGAATGGTCTGTTCTCACCAACCACAGACTCTCTAAACATTCGATTTAAATGTACTACTCTTCGTCAACGTTTTTTTATAATCTTGAAAGTGATTATAACGCACCGCGCGAAAAAAAGGCAATCATTTCACATAAAAATTTTTGTATAAGAAGCTAGGGAATTGGAAATAGTAGGATTACGTATAGAAATCACAAGAACAAGGCTTGAATTGTCAAACTATTTTCTCAATTAATGCTTATAAATGAGAAATATTATCCGCTTGACTGAGGTTTGATACTCACTATTTTTGGGTAAAAAATCATTGTTCCTAAAAATAATGAAATATACGTTCTTTAGAGAGAAAATCGTCATAAAAATTTACGTAAAGCCTCACTTTTTTGTTGACAAGGTGTATTCAAACATGCGTATTTCATGTATAATAAGAACGTAATTTTAAATTAAATTAATTCTAAACTAAGTATTTTTCTACAATTTGCTTCTTTTGAAAGAAGACACTTATAGCAATTGAATTGAATCAATTAGAGAGGAAGTGAGACAATGTTAGTAACATTATTTACTTCACCAAGTTGTACTTCATGTCGCAAAGCGAAAGCATGGTTAGAGGAACACGAAATTCCATATACTGAGCGAAATATCTTCTCAGAGCCTTTAACAATTAGCGAAATTAAAGAAATTTTACGAATGACAGAAGATGGCACCGATGAAATCATCTCAACACGTTCGAAAATTTTCCAAAAATTAAACGTTGATGTTGAAACATTACCATTACAACGTTTATACGAGTTAATTCAAGAATATCCAGGACTTTTACGTCGTCCTATCATTTTAGATGAAAAACGACTACAAGTTGGTTATAACGAAGATGAAATTCGTCGATTCTTACCTCGAAAAGTAAGAGCTTATCAATTACAAGAAGCACAACGTATGGTTAACTAAATAAACGCAATACACGATGTTACGGTTGCAAATTAGCGATTGTAACATCTTTTTTTGTCCGAAAAAGTCCAAATGCTTTGCTAACTATTGCGTATAATATTGTAAGGTAAGTTGTCACTTGATTTACAGAAGTAAGTGCAATACAATTGCAAGTATTCAAATTATTTAGTGTGGATAACGTTTTTCCTTTTCATTTTAAGGCAATCCATCATACAATAGATTTATAGATACTTTAGTGTATGAAAAGTATCGAAGTTCTGATGCAATAGATAGCCATGTTGTATAATATTGTAAGAAGGCATGACGTTCTATACAATGACTGTGAAGGGAGTTGAGGTCTAATGGACATCGAACGCATTAATGAAAATACGCTAAAATTATTTATTACGTATAGTGATATTGAGGACCGCGGATATACGCGCGAAGAAATTTGGTACAATCGTGCAAAAGGGGAAGAGTTATTCTGGGATGTCATTGGCGAAGTGAATACGGAAGATTACTTCGATTTAGATGGACCGATTTGGATCCATATAAATGCATCAGAAAGTGGTTTGGAAGTTGTAGTAACACGTGCAGCATTGAACAATGATTCTGAGACTTCATCGATGGTTGGTTCGTTTGAAGACGACCTTCATATAGCAGATCAGTTAAATGAGATGGAAGACTCGATTTTCAATTCAATTGGTGGCAAAGGGAATAGGGAAGAAGAGTCACTTGAAAACGCACGCTTCCGCTTTAAAGATATTGATGAATTAGTTCCACTTGCCGAACGTGCAGTGCAACTTGGCGTTCCATCAGCATTGTACAAATGGGAAAGTTATTACTATTTATTTGTTGATTTACAACATTTAGAGCAGGCAGATGCACGAAATGTTATCGCATTATGCAGCGAATATTTATCAGTTTCTAAAATGACAATTCACCGTTTAGAAGAATATGCGGAGAAAATCATTCCAGAAGACTGTTTTGAAACGATTATTAGTTACTTTTAATATACAGGGCCACCTACGATTTATGTAGGTGGTCTTTTTGGTGCCATGATTTAATAGCAATAACTTGCACGATTAGGTCCCTCCTTCGAAAATGGTGATGCTTTTCCGTATGAGTTAGGCTCCTCGTTATCAGTATGAATTAGTCGGGCGCTTTAGCAATTTTTTTACTACTCGCAATGAATATTTTAAAAAACTTACAATGAACAATTTTTACACAAAATTTGGAATAAAGTACACGCAAATAAAATAATTCGTTCTGCTACGCTACGGGAGGCCAACACGATGTTGGTCATGAATGCGTTGCCACACGATGTGGCGCTCTTAGCATTTGTTCCACTGTTCCTGGGGGCGTGGCTACAACTAACTATATGCTTGCCACTACGGCGGCAAGCATATAGTGGATTTTCCGCGCACGCTTAATCCCCAAGGAGTCCGCCCCTTCACTTCGCGGCACTCTACTCTAAAACTAGAGTTGTTTTTTTATTACAAAGTGTTTGAATGAAGTGTGCTGAATTGAACTTTGTAATTGAAATAAAGTCTACTTTCGTCTAAAGGTGATTTTATTTTTGAGATACTAAAATTGCTAATTTTATTTACAGAGATAACTTCTAATCAAAGATACAATATTGTAAACAGTGTCATATTTTTTTCATCCCTGCCGCCTCGCGAAAGCGCAAGCGGTAGCATTGGAATCTTTTAACTAAATTAACACGCAACATTTTAGTTTGGCGGGCCTTGCATGCGGCATTAGTGACAGTGGTAGAGACATGTACGACATGGCTCTAACGCAGTCATGCTCCTGTCACTGCGTTTTCGTCGCAAAAGATAAAACCAATCCAGACTGCGATTGGTTTTATTTCTGCCGTAGCCCGCCAAAAATAAGTAACACTGTACTTAATCTTTTTTTGAAGTAAATTTACTGAATATGAATTACAATACATGAAATCGACAGTTTTCCATTAGTTACTTGTTGTAAGTTGAAACTGTGGTCAATACCCGTTACGATTGGGAAAAGGGGTGATTCTATGCTGGTTGCGCACAATGAAAATAAGCAGCTATTTGTTTTACATCGACAATTTTCAAGAGATGAATTGCAGTTGCTGAAGAAGCAACAACAATTTTTTTGCCCACAATGTAACGAGCCACTGCAATTAAAAATTGGCCAAATTCGAATTCCACACTTTGCCCATTTTCATAATAGTGAATGTGACAATTTGTTTTCCGAGCGTGAATCAGAGGCTCATTTACTTGGTAAGCAACATCTATATGAACTATTTGAAAAACTTCAGCTATCCCCAATTTTAGAGCCATTTCTTCCACAAATTCAGCAAAGACCTGACATTTTAATCGAACATCATAACCGCTTGTTTGCGATTGAATTTCAATGCAGCCAACTAGCAATCGAGCTATTTACAGCGCGAACGAAAGGCTATTTGGAAGTAAATATTACGCCTATTTGGATTGTCCATACACCTTATGAAAAGTTAAAGGGGCTTGGTATTCAAAAAATCAAAATCAATCATACGATGAGCCAATATCTTATGCAAAACAACGGGCAGCGTTATTTAATGACCTATGATGTGAAGCGGGAATTGTTTTACTACATAAGTAACATAACGCATTTAACAAAGACGCAATATATAGGGCAAGTTCACCGTATCCCACTCAAGCAACAGCAGTTTCCATTTCTGATTCCTTCTAAAATTTCCCTAGAAAAATTTGACCAATTATTTTCGCAAATACTAAATTTTCGAGATGACTATATGCTTCCAAGAATTTTGTTGAGTAAGCGCGGTGTGAACGACCAATTTTTACGTGCGATATATGAGCTACGTTTAACGGGAAATCGTTTACCGATTTTTATTGGAATTCCTGTCCGAAATACGAATGCTTTCGAAGAATTTTGCGTAGAATGGCAAGTACAGTTATTTTATTTTTTGAAATGTCATGAACTTACGCCACAAACGATGAACGCAAATGCGGTTCCTTATTTTTTTGAGTGGGCGAGTTTTGCTTTGACGATAGAGCGAAAGATAGAAGTGACGTACTATTTAAGTTTGTTAAAACGATTAAATGTCCAATCTGTTGATGATCATTTAGAAAAAAGACACTTAATTGAAGTACTTTACGACGAATTGGTTGCAATTGGATAACGAAATTGTTTAAATAGACTTATAATTTCGAATTTCGTAATAGTGGGAGGTAATTATTAATGGCAAAACAAATTTTAACGCGTTCAGAAGTACCGGAGCAATTAACGTGGGACTTAACATCAATTTTTGAATCAGATGCAGCATGGGAAGCAGAACTAAAAGAGGTAGAAAAGCTATCTGAACAAGCAACAAACTATAAAGGGAAAGTTGCTGATAGCGCGGAAAGCTTATACAATACATTGCAATTTAGCGACGCATTATATGAGCGTTTGCAAAAATTATATGTCTATTCTCATTTAAAGCATGATCAAGATACAACAAACTCAACGTATCAAGATTTAGATGGTCGCGTGCGTTCAGTATTTGCAAAAACAGGAGCAGCATGGTCATTCATTACACCAGAAATTTTAGCCCTAGATGAAGAAACGCTTAACAGCTATGTAGCAAGCTACGAGCCACTGGAGTTATACAAACAAAGCTTAAAGGAAATTAATCTAGGTCGTCCGCATGTACTATCAGCGGACAAAGAAGAACTATTAGCACAATTGTCTGAAGTGGCTTCTACAGCGAGCAAAACGTTCAGCGCACTAAACAATGCCGATTTAGAATTCCCAACAATTACTGGGGAAGACGGCGAAGATGTGCAAATTACGCACGGTAACTACATTCTAATGCTTGAAAGTGATAACCGTAACGTCCGTGAAGCAGCATTTAAAGCAGTTTATTCTACTTATGGCCAATTCAAAAACACATTTGCTGCAACAATTTCAGGTAATGTAAAAGCGCAAAATGCTAATGCAAAAATTCGCAATTACGAATCAGCTCGTCATGCGGCTCTAAGCAACAACTTTATTCCTGAAAAAGTATACGATCAACTAATTTCGACAATTCACGACTACTTACCAGCACTTCATCGTTACGTAGCGCTACGTAAACAAGTGTTAGGTGTTGACGAGCTACACATGTATGACCTATTCACACCACTTGTTAAAGAAGTGAAAATGGAAGTAACGTATGATGAAGCGAAGAAAACAATGGTAGAAAGCTTTGCACCACTTGGGCAAGAGTATCAAAATGCCGTTCAGCAAGGTCTAGATAGCCGTTGGGTAGATGTGTTAGAAAACAAAGGAAAACGTAGCGGTGCTTATTCATCGGGTACATTTGGTACAAACCCATATGTATTAATGAACTGGCAAGATAATGTGAACAACTTATACACATTAGCACATGAATTTGGTCACTCAATGCATAGCTATTATTCACGTGCAAATCAGCCTTACCAATATGCGGATTACTCTATTTTCGTTGCAGAAGTGGCTTCAACTTGTAACGAAGAATTATTATTTGATCACTTAATGAATACATTAGATGATGAAAAGCAAAAAATCTATTTATTAAATCAGTGGTTAGACGGCTTCCGTGGTACAGTATTCCGTCAAACAATGTTTGCTGAATTTGAGCATATGATTCACGAAATTGATGCAAAAGGTGAAGCAATTACAGCGGATAAATTAACGGCAATGTACTACGATTTAAATAAAAAATACTTTGGTGATGCCATGACAGTAGACGAGGAAATTGGCCTTGAATGGGCACGTATCCCGCACTTCTATTACAACTATTACGTATACCAATATGCAACTGGTCAATCTGCTGCAACGGCATTATCAAAACAAATTTTAGAAGAGGGCCAACCAGCTGTAGAACGTTATATTAACAACTTCTTAAAAGCAGGCTGCTCGAATTTCCCAATCGAAGTATTAAAAGCGGCGGGTGTTGATATGGAATCTCCAGAGCCAATCGCACTAGCTTGCCAAGTATTCGAAGAAAAATTAACTGAGCTTGAAAAATTATTATTAAATAATTAATTGTTTGTGAAAACGCATCTGTTTTAGGTGCGTTTTTTATTATTTTTAATTAAAATTTTGCAACTTTTAATAATGTTTATTTGATATGGACACGTTAGGGTAGAAATTGGACTACTTTAAGAAACGTTCTATATCAAGAGTTATAAGTGTTTTCGAAGTTATGAATGTTATAACCTTAATAAAACGCTTACATTTCGATGGAAACGCTTTCTATTTGACGAATTTGTGAAATAAAGCTTGTTTCGTTGCAACGATAATTATTCCATGATAGAGTAATAGACGTGAAATAAATCACATAACAAACATACACCCCTTTGTTTGAACGTGAACATTTCTCCCATCCCCTTTGTGAAAAAGAGGCGTCCTATCTGTCGAGGATAGGTGCGCCTCTTTTGTTTTTTGTTACGAGAAAAGTATAAGTTTTTTTGCCAGCAAAAGTGTTTCCTCCAAACGATAGCTTAAACGTAAAAAGCGTTTTTCATTTAAATATCTCATAAACTACAAAACAATATAAAAAAACCAACCTACGAAAAACAGGTTGGTAAAGAATATGATGTTATAAGTGCTAGATTATTTTGCGCGCCAAAGCGTGATGTCGTCGGTCATTAGGCGCTCGACTTTTTGCTGTAGCATACGTTTTTTTAGTTCGCGTTCTGCTGCTTGCTCATTAATTGAATAAATTTCAGCTACTTCAGCAGTTGTCAATGTTGTAAAGCGAGTGAATAATTCATCTAATGCTGGTGCTTGTTGGCGAATTAACTCCTCACCAAGTAGTTCAGCTAAAATGTGTTCGTATACTTCGTAGTTATAAGAACCACAAACTTTTAAACCTTCATCCTCGATGCATTCGTTGAAAAAGACGATACTTGGGATTTCTTCTACTTCCATTTCGCGTGTTAAGTATAAATCACATTGGAAGGCACGCGCCGCTTCTTTTGAGCCGAAATCAGCCATAAACTCATTCATGTCTAAATCAACGTGCTGTGCAATTTCGATTAAAGTTGCATGAGAATTAATATTGCGTGTTTTTAGCGCTGTCACTTCTTGTACTTTATTCAAATAGCGGAACCCGGCACGTTTCCCTTGGAGCTCAGCTGCTTTAATTGCAATAGAAGGAAGTGCTGGATGGGTAATATCCAGTTCTGCTCCGGTAACACAGCCTTTCATACGGTTTGTCATAGAGTTCAGTGATGATAGCTCCGTACTAAGGACATAACGACATGTAAAGTAGTGACCATATTCGACCTGTAGTTTGCGCAGTGTTAACTGCATCGCAAGAGAACGGTCATCTAATGGGTCAATGAAAATATAAAGTTCAATTGGCTTATTACATGTAGAAGGTGTTATTGGTTGCTGTAAAACTTGGACATTATTCACTCAAATCCCTCCTCATCATTCGGGGCATTTACCATATGGTGAGCAGTCATAACAAGGCGTTTAAAATATACTTCACGGAATTTTCCGTCTAAACCAACCTCGTCCATTGCTTCTGCCATACACTCTAGCCAGGCTTGCGCACGATCAGGTGTTATTTTAAAATGCATATGTCGCGCACGCATCATAGGGTGTCCGTGTTCTTCTGTGTAGAGGTTAGGACCGCCAAGATACTGCGTTTGGAATTGAATTTGTTTACGAATCGTTTCTGATAAATCTTCAGGGAAAATAGGAATTAGTAAAGGGTGCTTCGCCACTCGAGAGTAGAACGCATTCATTAATTCAGAAAGCTTTTCAGCGCCAATATCCTCATAAGGAACCGTATATTTTCGATTCATTTGTTGTACTCCTTTGTGTCTTAACTTCGTCCCTATTGTAAATGGTACCCCCATTTATGTAATGAAATTTCATTAGGGCGATACAATTATTCTAGCAACGTAAACCGGTTTTAACAAATAAAGTGCCCTGCAAAATATTAAGAAGGGCATTTTAATTACGCATTTAAGTAGTTCAAAACTTTCTTTACGTAGTTTTGTGTCTCGTTAAATGGTGGGATTCCATCGTATTTTTTCACGTTTCCAGGCCCTGCATTATAAGCGGCTAATGCTGTTTCAATATTGTTATCAAATTGGTCTAACATTTGGCGTAAATATTTTGCACCACCCATAATATTTTGTTCTGGGTCGGAACTATTTGTTACCCCTAAATAACGAGCTGTTGAAGGCATTAACTGCATTAAACCAGATGCCCCAGAAGAGCTAACTGCCGAGGCATTGAAGTTAGATTCTTGTTTCATGACAGCAGCAATTAACTTTTCGGGTAAATTATAAGTTTCCGCAGCTTTTGCAATTTCTGAGCTATATTTTTCTGCTCCAGCAAGTAGGTTTTCGTAAGATGATTTGCCCGTATAGTCTTTTACATATTGTTCAATCGAAGTGCCTGTTGTTTGTTCATTTGCCTGATTGATTAGGTTTTGCAATGAACTCCCGCCTGCATCGTTATTTAATAAAAACGAAGAAATGTAATTATTTGTACTAGCCGATGTTGTTGAATCGCCTTGTAAAGAATTTAATACTTGCTGCAAGGAACTTACATCACCAAGCCCATCTAATGAACTTGATGTGCCAAGTCCTTGGCCATTCAATAAATTACTCAGTAATTCAGAGAATAATGTAGTGTTTGATGATGACAATGTGCTTGAATTTGAACTATCTGTTGTGTTTAAATTTTGCAACGCCTGTAACTCTAATAATGTTTTCATTGATGAAATATCCATGAAGGCACCTAGCTTTTCTGATTATTTAATGCCGTCATAAAGCGCACGATTTTTTTCGGTGCAGTTTGCGGCTCGATATTGTATCGTTGTAAAAATTGAAGAAACACTGTTTTTCCATAAGTTTCATCATTTGTTTCATATTCTACCTCATAATCATCACAGTGCAAATAAAAAGAATGGTCAAAAACGAGTAAACCTCCTTCGTATGGGAGCTCTACACGGTCTGTTGTCAAAGTTCCGTAGTGTTGTAAGTCGTTCAATGGAATGTCAAAAAGTACAAGTCTGCCCATTACATGTGGTGCTTCGATGCCGTTACCTGCAAGCATTCGATCGGCTTGTTCACGTGTAAGCATATCGGTCGTTTCTAAATGCTGATGCTCGGAAGCTTTTTCTTTTAATGTGCATTCGATATGGTTGCCAAACTCACGAATACGTAACGCACTTTTAATGTTTTTTAAATGCTGCGTTGGTGTATCAATATAATGGTTTGCCTGACGAATAATTTGTTCTGGTTGTATGTTAAAATCTGCAAGCATTTGCTCGTACTGAGCCTTTGTTAACATGTTTTTAAATTCAATTTCGATATGTTGAGACATAAGTTGGCTCCTTTAATTTCATATTTTGATACGGTTCTTTTACTATTCGTAAAGCTTTACTCACAATGAGTAATTTTTAATACAATATTTCGAATAAAGTGCATGCAGATAATATGTTTCGTTCTGCTACGCTACGGGGCATACTTTATCCCCAAGGAGTCCGCCCTAAGAAATGTGCTCCTGTCGCTGCGCTTTCGTCGCAGAAGTTAAAACCAATCCAGACTGCGATTGGTTTTAGCTTTGCCGGAGCCCGCAAAAATAAGTAACACTGAATTCAATCAATTTTTGTTAGTAAATTTGCTCAATGTTAGTTACAGAGTTAGATTTTAATCAAAGATACATAACACCTTTTCCTCAAAACCACTCTGCACCAATTGATTGTCATATGATAAAATAGAAAATAACAGTTTTTCATAAAGGAGTTCTAATCACTTGCGAAACGTATATTTAATTGATCAATTTGACGTAGTACATAATGAAATCTATTTTATTTTAAATGAAAAAAAACAACTTAGCCAATTTCAGCCAGCCGGGCAAGTATTGGCAGATTCAGATAATGGGGCATTTCTTTATTTAATCGACGAGAATGATGCATATAGTTATTTGCGCTTTGATCAATCAATTTGGCCGCAATTAGTGCATATGATTTTATCGGAACAAAAAGCTTTTTTAACAGTAGATGACGGTGCATTTGAGTTAAATGACTTTTCAAATGAACTAAAATCACTGCTTTATAATATTGAGGGCAATGGCAATTACGGGGAAACATTTGTAAAAGCAGTTGAAGAGGCTTTTGCTGATTTTTTTGCGCAAAATTAAGTATAATGAATGCAGTGTTGTGTTGTGAAATAGTAGGGAACGAGAGCTACTATTTTCAGTTGGGAGGTTTTGTAAATGGGGCAATGGGAAATATTTATAAGTCCATATAAACAAGCGGTGGACGAGTTGAAAATTAAGTTGAAAGGGATGCGTTCACAATTTGGCATAATGAGTGCAAACTCGCCAATCGAATTTGTGACAGGTCGTGTTAAGCCACTTGCTAGTATTTATGATAAATCGCTTGCGAAAGGCATCCCATTTGAACCAACTGCGAATTTAGGCAATGAACTACAAGACATCGCGGGCTTACGCATTATGTGTCAATTTGTTGATGATATTGCAACCGTGTCCGAGCTTATTCGCCAACGTAACGATATGAAAATAATCGAGGAAAAAGATTATATCACTTATAGTAAACCGAGTGGATATCGCTCACACCATATGATTGTTGAATATCCAGTTGAAACGATTCAAGGGTGCATTGTCGTAGTTGCTGAAATTCAAATTCGCACATTATCAATGAATTTCTGGGCATCGATTGAACATTCGTTGAACTATAAATATAAAGGTGTTTTCCCAGAAGAAATTAAAAACCGCTTACAAAGTGCAGCAGAAGCAGCGTTCCGTTTAGATGAGGAAATGTCATCCATTCGCAGTGAAATTCAAGAGGCACAGGCATACTTTAGCGAAATAAAAGAAGCAACGAATCCAGCTATCCATAAGTCAAACGACAAAGAGGAGCGTGAAAGTTCATGAAATTTGCTATTCAATCACGCAGAGACAGCCAATCAAACGAATTGATGGAGCTCGCAAAATCATATTTAATCGATTTTGGTTTGCAACTAAATGAGGAAGAGCCGGAAATTGTTCTATCTATAGGCGGTGACGGAACACTTTTACATGCGTTTCACCGATATGCTAATCGACTTGATAAGACGGCATTTGTTGGTATTCATACAGGGCATTTAGGATTTTATGCCGATTGGAAGCCATCCGAACTTGAAAAGCTTGTATTATCGATTGCAAAAAAAGAATTTAATGTGGTAGAGTACCCGCTATTAGAGGTACAAGTACATCGACATCAATCAGAGTCGAGCACATTTTTAGCACTAAACGAGGCGACGATTAAATCACCTGATGTTACGCTTGTAATGGATGTTGAACTAAACGGCGAGCATTTTGAACGTTTCCGAGGTGACGGATTATGCGTTTCAACGCCATCAGGAAGTACCGCCTATAACAAAGCATTAGGTGGGGCGATTATTCATCCGACATTACAAGCATTTCAAATTACTGAAATGGCCTCAATCAACAATCGTGTTTTCCGTACAGTAGGTGCGTCCCTTGTATTACCTGCACATCACAACTGTGTATTAAAACCAGTCAATGAGCAGCAGTTTAATATGACGGTCGACCATGTTAGCATGACGGAGACAGATGTAAAGTCAATTACATTTAACGTTGCAAATGAAAAAGTACGTTTTGCACGCTTCCGACCATTCCCATTTTGGGAACGTGTACATGATTCATTTATTTCAAATGAGTAGAAAGGGGATTATGGAAAAACGATTTCAATTACAATTTAAAAATCAAATCCCAGGTCAGTTGTTGCGTGAAGCAATCAGCAACTGGGGAATTTCAAAACGTGCGTTAACCGCAATAAAATTTGACGGTGGCGCACTTTATGTCAATGGTGAGGAACAAAATGTGCGACACCCACTTGCAGTTGATGATGAAGTAACGATTATTTTCCCGCTTGAACAGGTGAGTGATGGCTTAGTCCCACAACAGGGTGTGCTTGATATTGTTTATGAAGATGATGCGCTGCTAGTTATCAATAAACCTGCTTTTATGAGCTCGATACCTTCACGAGAGCATCCAGACGGTAGCGTAGCCAATATTGTCTGTGGTTATTTTCAACAACAACAGCTGGCTTCAACAGTGCATATTGTAACGCGCTTAGATCGTGATACATCTGGCCTCATGGTAATCGCCAAGCATCGTCATATTCACCATTTAATGAGTGAACAGCAAAAGAAAGGCCTTGTGCATCGCGAATACGAGGCAGTTGTAGAAGGTATTGTAGCTGAAGATAAACAATCAATTATTGTACCAATTGGTCGTAAAGATACGAGCATTATTGAGCGTGAAGTACGTGAAGACGGACAATATGCGCATACAGATGTGATGGTACTAGCGCGAAATGCGAAAACTACGCAGATTCGCTTAAAACTCCATACAGGACGCACGCATCAAATCCGAGTTCATATGAGTTCAATCGGACACCCCTTAGTAGGAGACGAACTATACGGGGGGAGCCACACACAATTGAACCGCCAAGCACTTCATTGTTGCTACGTCTCATTTATGCACCCTTTATCTAAACAGTTCATACAATATAAATGTGAACTACCAAAAGATTTTATCGAGATATTAAACTAGAAGATGCCAATGTGAAAGTGGCATCTTTTTTTATAGAAGAAAATGAATGGATTTAACTATATAGCGATAGACTTTGCATAATTCTACTTAATCATCACATTGAGCAAATTTATTTTTAAAAAATGGATTAAGTACAGTGTTACTTATTTTTGGCGGGCTACGGCAAAGCTAAAACCAATCGCAGTCTGGATTGGTTTTAACTTCTGCGACGAAAGCGTAGCGACAGGAGCATGACTGCTTCTGTGGGGAGTAAAATCTCGATTTTACTCTCCTCGGCGCAAAGAGAAATTCTAAAAAATGTTTTAGAATTTCCCTTTACTACTGTCTTTAATGCCGCATGCAAGGCCCGCCAAACTAAAATGTTATTTTTTCTATATAATTAAGAGCGCAAAATGCTGCCGCTTGCGCTTCGCGAGGCAAAGAACAATCAAATGCCTCTTGATTTGATTGTTCTTTTGCGACGAAAGCATAGCGACAGGAGCAGGGGTTTCAGGGATGAATAAAATATGTCGCTGTTTACAATATTGTATCTTTGATTAAAAGTTAGCTACGCCAATCAAATTAGCTACTTTGATTGTGTCATAATAAAACCATCCTTAGACTAACTTTTGCTTTATTTCAATAACCAGGCTTATTTCAGCATACTTTATTAAACCCTTAGTAATATAACCAAATTTTATCTTTATAGTAGAGTGCCGCGAAGTGAAGGGGGCGACTTCTAGGGGATTAAGCGTGTGCGGAAAATCCACTCATTTGTGCCACCGTAAGAGGCACAAATGAGTTAGTTGAAGCCACGCCCCCAGAAAAGCGTCCCCCGTAACGTAGCAGAACGAATTATATTAGATAATTACACTATGTTCCAAATTTTGTATTGAAAAATGCTTGTAATAAATTAATTGCTAAAAAAATTTACAACCAAAGCAAGCAAACTTCATATGAATCCATTAAAATGAAATTAAAGTGCGTAAGTGCTTGACTATACTTTAAATTTTGTACTAAAATAGTGCGTCATTAGTAAATGGAAGGAGGGGACAAGCATGATAGAGGAAAAAGATAATGAGGTTCATTACGATGAATCATTATTGCGAATGCTACTGGAAGAAGAAAATATAGAAGCATTCCGTGAGCATTTTTTAGAGCTACACTCATATGATCAGGCACAGTTTTATGAAGAGGTGGGCCCTGACATACGACAGGTAATCTATCGATTCTTGTCTCCTAAAGAAATGGCGATGATTTTCCAATCCATTGAACTCGATGATGATGAATATGAAAATTATTTAAATGAAATGGATACATCGTATGGTGCGGCTATGCTTAGTTTTATGTATGCCGATGATGCAGTAGACATTTTAAATGAGTTAGATACGGAACAACGTGAAAATTATTTAGAAATGATGGACGACGAAACTGTCGAAGAAATTAATGAGCTTTTAGCGTATGAAGAATATACTGCCGGGGCCATTATGACGAAGGAATACGTATCGGTGCTAGAACGTGCAACCGTGCGTGAAGCGATGCGCGTATTGCGGCAAGAAGCGCAAACAGCCGAAACGATTTACTATATTTTCGTTGTCAATGATGCACATCAGTTGCTTGGAGTGTTATCGCTTCGTGAACTGATTGTAGCTGAAGGTGATCTGCTTATTCATGATATTATGAGTGATCGCATCGTTTCAGTAAAAGTAACGGATGATCAAGAAAATGTTGCAAATTTAATGAAGGATTACGACTTTTTAGCGATTCCGGTTATTAATGATGAACGTGAATTACTAGGGATTATTACAGTCGATGATATTATTGACGTTATTGATGAAGAAGCGGAAGATGACTACTCAAAATTAGCCGGGATTTCTGATATGGACGACAATGACGCAGGGCCGATTAAAGCGGCAGGAAAACGTCTTCCATGGCTTATTATTCTATTATTTTTAGGGATGATTACATCTGGGTTGATGGGGATTTTTGAGGCGACATTAGATAAAGTAGCTCTACTTGCGACATTTATTCCGCTTATTTCAGGGACATCAGGAAACAGTGGGACACAGGCGCTTGCCGTAGCAATTCGTGGTATTGCGACAGGCGATATTGGTGGGAAAGACAAATTCAGACTTGTACTGCGTGAATTGAGTACGGGTTTGATTATGGGGCTTGTCAGCGGTGCTCTTGTTGTAGGAATTATTTTTGTTTGGAAAGGGACATTTATGATTGGGCTTTTAGTCGGAGCAGCGATTTGTTGTTCGATTATAGTGGCAACATTAGCGGGTTCGTTTATTCCAATTTTAATGCACAAGCTAGGCGTCGACCCAGCTGTTGCATCGGGACCATTTATTACAACATTAAATGACGTAACGAGTATCGTTATTTACTTAGGTTTAGCATCGACATTTATCAGCCAAATTATGTAGCATCTCTTCAAATGTATGCATATTGTATGAAAAAGGATGTGTAACGTGGAAGGGCAACCGCTACTTTATATTACGAGTCCGAGCTTTATAGCAAATATAGAAACTATAGAAACTATACAGCAAGAGGAAAGTACATCGATTTTTGTGCCAACACAGGTATTAGAAACAAAAAATGCTTTACTAGAAAAACAATTAAATTTTTTCTCTAAACCAATGAGGGAACCACGCATGTTACTATTTATAATGAATGACGGTGAGCGTATTTATGCATCGATTCAAAAGTTACAAGGTGTAGATGTACTACTTAATTGTTTTCATAAAGAGCGATGGATAAATGCGAATAATATCGTCACGATACAGCACGCATTGTAAGGGGAGCCAGCTAGCATGGCTCCTTTTTTTAGTTGTTAGGAAAGTATAATTTTCCTATGGGGAACCACTGAAGTAAAGACATCACTTCGCACTATGTTGCGTTTTTCTTATGTATCCCATGCTAATAAGCTATAGCATGGGTTCGGCAGTTTTAATTACAAATTCCAAGGTCCACATCATCAATACATTGCACCGCACAGAAGCAATCAAGGTCAACCGTTACACAACTGTCTGATGCCTCAAATTGAGTTACACTACATACTTCTCGGAACGAAATAGCTGTACCCTCATTATTCAATAAATCTACTGTACAATCATTGTCATTTTTAGGGATTAATACACGTAATGTAGCGCAGCACCCGTCAAAAACATCTTCAACACGGAAATAAATTGATACACATGCTGAGTCATCGTGTGAAGTACTAAATGTTGCAAAGAATGGTGAACCATCCTTGTTAAGTAGTGTGAAGACACGTGTATCAACAGAATTTCTTGATGGACTAACGATGCCTCCAAGTGGCTCTAAGAAACAGTTCGTCGTACATGATGAACATTCGTCTTGCGCAGCAGCATTTTGAATTTCTAAAATTGCACGTACAACTTCACAAACACAGCCTTTTGATGATGCTATTGGTCGACTTGAAGAATTACTTTCTGATCTTCCACATCCCATAAATTCACCTCCTCTGAAATCTAAGCTCATACTACAATATGAATACCTAGATTGATGAGTCGGGCGAATGTAACACATAAATAAAGTTCCCAAACTAACTGAATAAAATCCAATTGAAATGGCTAGAATTGGAGCAACTTTTGATGCAAGGTGGGCTGTTATGAAAAAAACTTGGCTAAGTGCGCTCTTACTACTGCTTTTAGCAGGCTGCAATGAACGTGATCAAGTAGAAACGTATACAAATACAAATGATACGCAGCTACAAAATGAGGTCGCGCAACTGTTCAAGCAAGAGGATACAATTGAGCGAGTCAATATTTTATTGGTTGAAAATGAACTATTTGTTGCAATGCAGTTAAAGCCATTTAGTAAATGGAATAAGCAAAAAATTGAAAAGAAGTGGCAACAAAAAATTGAGCAGCAATTTGAACAACAAACAGTGCTTGTATCAACAGATTTCAAATTGTACTGGGAAACATCGAAATTATTAGAGGAAAAAAGCCAACAAAAGGTTCAACAAAAGCTGCAACATTTGAAAAAGCTATCTAAGGAGGAAACGTAACGTGAATGAGCAGCAATACAATACACTCAAAGAGCAGCTAACGCCACAAACTCCTGTTTTTGTTAATGTCTTAAAGGCATTTGGCGTTGGTGGGATCATTTGTTCAATAGGACAGGCCATATCATATTTTTATATGATTTTTTTTGACTTCACAGAAAAAACAGTAGGAAATCCAACTGTTGCGACAATGATTTTTATCGCTATGCTCTTAACCGGTTTGGGTTACTACCGAAAACTTGGGCAATTTGCCGGAGCAGGGAGTGCAGTGCCGGTAACAGGCTTTGGTAATGCTGTTATTTCAGCGGCGATTGAATATAGATCCGAAGGGTTCGTACTTGGTGTTGGTGGCAATATGTTTAAGTTAGCGGGTTCGGTTATATTATTTGGGGTCGTTTCAGCATTTTTTGTTGCGCTGATTAAGCTGATTCTTGTATCGGTAGGTGTTGCTTCATGGTAATTGTTTTTCAATCTAAACCGGCTTTACTTGCCTCAGCCGCCGTTGTTGGCCCATTAGAAAAGCGAAGTGTTTTTTCTACTTATTTTGATAAGGTGTTAACGGATGAACGTGTCGATAAAAAAACGAATGAAAAAGGTGGCGCGAGGCTTATATCAGAAGCTTGTCAGCTCATTTTAAAAAAATCGAACTTAAATAATTTAGATATCGATTATTTATTAGGGGGCGATTTAATAAATCAAATGACGCCGACCAATTTTGCTGCGCGTGAATTGGCCATCTCGTTTATCGGAATGTTTTCAGCTTGTGCAACGTCTGTTTCTTCTATTATCATAGCGGGTTTATTAACTGAACTTGGTGCAAGTGACTTTGCGATTGCAGGGGCATCCAGTCAGCATAACTCAGTTGAACGGCAGTTTCGTTATCCAGTTGATTATGGGGGGCAGAAGCCTGCAACAGCACAGTGGACCGTGACGGCAGCAGGTTTTGTATTAGTAGGGAAGCACCAGAAAAAAATGCCCGTTCTTGAAGCAGCAACAGTTGGAAAAGTGATTGATTATGGAGCAACTGACCCATTTCATATGGGGGGAGCAATGGCCCCGGCAGCGTTTGATACCATTCAAGCGCATTTGCAAAAGCGAGGGCAAACGATTCAAGACTATGATGTCATAATGACGGGCGATTTAGGGAAAATCGGCTTAAAAATATTAATAGCCATGTTTGCCCAAAGTGGTGTGAAAAAAGAAGATTTAGCAAGATTTCGTGATGCAGGTGCAGAATTTTATGGAGAAGATTCTGCATTTTTGGCAGGTGCTAGTGGTGCTGGCTGTTCAGCTGCTGTATATAGCAGCTATATGATTGAACAGTTTAAAACAGGGCGCTATCAAAAAGTATTGCTTGTTGCGACAGGTGCACTACTTTCTCCATTATCGTTTCAGCAAGGTGAAACGATTCCGTGTACAGCTCATGCAATTGAAGTCGGAATGGGGTGAAGCGTATGGGCTTTTCATTTTTAATGGCATTTGTTGTAGGTGGGCTCATTTGTGTTATTGGGCAATTATTAATCGATATTGGAAAATTAACTCCTGGTCATACTTTATCAATACTAGTTGTTTTGGGTGCTGTTTTAGACGGGTTTGGTCTGTATGAAGCGCTCATTGATTTTGCTGGTGCTGGTGCGACGATTCCGATCACATCTTTTGGTAACTCGCTGACTCATGGTGCGATGGCGGAAGCTGAAAAGCATGGTTGGATTGGTGTGTTGACTGGGATGTTTGAAGTGACGAGTTCTGGTATTAGTGCGGCAATATTATTTGGCTTTATCGCGGCGGTAATTTTTAAGTCAAAAGGCAAAGTCGACTAGACGTTTTACCCTCTTTCTTTTCGTAGTGTGCATACACTAAGAATTAGAAAGGGGGTATTTTGAATGTCTGGATATGGCGGCTGGCAACAAGGCTGTAATTACGAGTCTCCTGCATATGATAAATGTAACAATAGCAGTACATTCGTATTAATTGTTGTGCTCTTTATTTTGTTAATTATTGTAGGTACTGTATTTTATTATTAAAGGAGGCAAGAAATGATGGAACGCTTTTCAAAACAGGTGGAGCGTAAAACCGGCGTAAATTTTGATGAAATAATGGCGCTGGCTAATGCGTTGACACATGCGAATTTTTCAGATGAAAAGCAAGTGCGTAAAATTGTTAAAAAAGTAAGTCGCCTTGCTAATAAGCCAATTACCCAAGAGCTAGAGGATAAAATCGTGAAATCCATTTTACAGGACGGTAAATCATTAGACTTTACAAAAATTGAGAAAATGATGAAGTAATTTATGCATACTAAAACCCCCGTCAAGTACATGTTTGGCGGGGGTTTCTTGTACGTTACATTTCTTTTTCCATTGCGCGATGTGGAATGTCAGCGTCCATGAATTCTGGCGAAGTAACAACATAGCCTAGCTTTTCATAAAATGGCACGGCATAGCTCTGCGCATTAAGTTTTAGTTTTTGAAAATCAATGCTCGAAGCATATTGCTCTACTGTTTCCATAATTAAAACGCCAAGACGCTTACCGCGGTAAGAGCTTAGAACACAAACACGTTCTACTTTGCCGATTTTTGGTTCGATTTCACGTAAACGTGCTGTCGCAATAGTATCATTACCATCATTAACGATGAAATGAATAGCTGTCGCGTCGTGTTCATCCAGTTCTAATGTAAGAGGTACGCCTTGTTCTTTTACGAATACCTCTTTACGTAACGCAAAGGCACGTTCGCGGTCTTCGTCAATTGTTACTAATTTTACATCAAACACGTGTTATTCAGCTCCAGTCAATTTGTATGTTTCGTAGGTTGTCCAGGAGCCATCTTCAAGTTGGTACAGTAAATGAATGCGGTCGATTACGTCTGTTTCATCTACGCCAACCATACGCAATTGACCGAAAATGTCATCGTGCTCTGAAGCATTCAATTTTTGGGCAATTGTAATGTGTGGTGCAAATACATGCTTAGGTGCACCTAGGTTGATATTTTCTTTTAATGACGTATGCACGCTTTCTAATTGCGGTGTAGGCTCTACGCGGAAAAAAATCGCATTCGTCGTAGGATAAAAAGAGCTAATTCGGGAAGCATGAATTTGTAATGGTGCAAATCGGGCTGAAATTTCTTCTAAACTTTTGGAAATTTCACCAATTTGAGATTCATCTGCATCGAACGCATCCTTTAATGTAATATGTGGCGTAATTAATGCGTAGTGTGGGTCATAGCGTTTTCTATAAGTGTTTGCTAAATCTTGTATTTTTTTGGATGGAAAAGCAACAATACCGTATTTCAAATTCATTACCCCCTAAAAAATTAATCAGACTTTATCTGATTATAACAGAAAATTATGTTAATAAACATTTCCTACTCTGCTATTATCCGAAAATTTTGGTTAGTGCACGTTTTAAATCTGGCTTCCAATATGTCCAAGTATGATTACCGTCGAATTCTTCGTAAAACGTATCAACACCAAGCGTTAAAAACAATTGGTGTAGCTCTCGATTTGGTGTTAAAAAGTCTTTAACCGATTTGTCCTTTAAAATAACCTCATTTTCACGTAGGCCGATAATATGGTAAACCGAAAGAATGTCTAAGTTTTTTGCATTTCGAACGGCATTAAGGACATGTTCGTCTACAAAAGGTGATTGTAAAATTGCTTTTCCGAAAATATTGGGATAATGTATCGCCGTCATAAGTGAAATGGTTGCTGCCATAGAGTCACCAATAAGTGCGCGGCTACCACCCATATGAGATGTAGAAAACTCTGCATCTAAATATGGGACTAATTCGTGAGCTAAAAAGCGCATATACGCTTCGAATTGATCACCAGTCGGCATGTACTTACGTTTACGGTCTTGATAGTCTTTGTATGGTACACCAACGATGATCATATTTTCGACAATATAGTCGTCAATCAATTGATCGGCAAGGCGCGGGATTCCACCTAGCTGGAAGTAATCTTTACCATCCGATGCGATTAAAATGTTATATTCATATAGTGGGGAATAGTTAGCTGGAATATAGATTAATAATTCTATTTCCTCATTTAATGCATTACTAAAAAAAGCAATATTTTCTACCGTGCCCTTATCCAAAGCAGTCACTCCTGTCTTACGTTTGTCCCCAAAATTGTATCATAAAGAAAAATAAAGTTGTAATATAGAGAGAGCTAGGTAAGAGTACGCTAAAATTATTTTGAAGTGAGGAAGTATTTATGCATAATAAAAGAGTACGTGTTCATTCGGATGAAGTGACAAAAGCAACACATGATGCATTATTACGCCGTCATGTGACAATTGAAGATATTGCAGATATCGTTTATACAATGCAATCGCCTTATAATGAAGGACTAACAATCGAGCACTGTGTTCAATCTGTTGAGCGAGTATTAAATAAGCGCGAAGTTCAGCATGCCGTTTTAGTCGGAATTGAATTAGATGAGTTAGCAGAGAAAAAGTTATTATCCCCAACATTACAAAAAATTATAGAGTCTGATGAAGGCTTATTTGGGGTAGATGAAACGTTAGCGTTAGGTTCGGTATTTACTTACGGAAGTATTGCGGTAACAACATTTGGTCATTTAGATAAACAAAAAATCGGCATTATTGAAAAGCTTGATACAAAAGCGGGCGAATCAGTTAATACGTTCTTAGATGACTTAGTTGGTAGTATTGCAGCATGTGCGGCTTCACGATTAGCGCACCGTATGCGTGATTTAGAGGAAGAGGGCGAAACATTTGCAGCAATTCCTCCACAAGAGCTAGGACCGAAGCCAAAATCGAACAAAGAGATTTAAAACTAACAATAAGCAAATTTATTAACAAAAATGGATAAAGAGCAGTGTTACTTATTTTCGGCGGGCTACGGCATGACAGCATTATGGCCACGTGGTACGTGTCCATACTACTGTCTTTAATGCCGCATGCAAGGCCCGCCAAACAAAAATGTTACTTTATCCTATATTGTTAAGAGAGCAAAATGCTGCCGCTTGCGCTAACGCGAGGCGGAGGTGATAAATAAAATATTACGCTGTTTACAATATTGTATCTTTGATTAAAAATTAGCTTCGGCAATAAAAGTAGCTAATTTTATTGTGTCAAAATAAAACCATCGTTAGACTAACTTTTACTTTATCTCAATAACAGTGCTTGATTGAACAAACTTTTTTGAAATCTCTGTAATAAAAAACGATTTATAACTTATAGTAGAGTGCCGCGAAGTGAAGGGGGCGACTCCTAGGGGATATAGCGTGCGCGGAAAATCCACTTTATGTGCCGCCGTAAGAGGCACATAAAGTTAGTTGGAGCCACGCCCCCAGGAAAGCGTCCCCCGTAACGTAGCAGAACGATTTTAATAAATAAATGCACTTGGTTTCAAATTTTGTATTGAAAGAAACTTGTTATGAGTTAAAATAAATTTTACGCAAATTGAGATCTTCGGTTCTAGCAACTGAAGATTTTTTTGAGTGTGATTTAACGAATAAATCAAATTCATTGTACTATTTGGCAAATTTAATGATAATAGAAATTAAGCAATGAAGAAGTTAGAAAAGAGGTACTAACATTGAGTGACAAAGATATTAAAACATTAATTACGAGCGGAACAATTATTCTAGCATTTGTGTTGTATTTAATATTTAAATAAGAGTAAAAATCAAAATCTTCAGTTGATAAAAGAACTGGGGATTTTTATGTTTTCGAAAAAAACAAGTAAGAAGGTAGGATATACGTTTGAAAAAGTTTTATTTTACATTAATATTTTTGACATTGCTATTAACTGCATGCACAGAAGAAACTGGCACAAATAATATTGAAACACAAGATATCCAAGGAATTGTAACATCAACAATAGAAACAGCGGACAAGTATGATGTAAGTGAATTTGAGGAATTCGAATTACAAGAGGTAATTGATGGTGATACTATCAGAATAAAATATAATGGTAGTTCTGAAAAGGTTCGTTTTCTCCTTGTAGACACGCCAGAAACAAATCATGAAACATTGGGAGAGCAGCCATTTGGACCAGAGGCGAAAGCGTTTACTATGGAACTTTTAGCAGGTCAGGATACAGTTTATTTAGAGTTTGATGTATCGTATCGTGATAAATATAAACGCTTACTTGCTTACATATACACGAAGGATGGCATAAGTGTGCAAGAACAACTATTGAAGAATGGGTTAGCACGTGTAGCATATATTTATAATCCGAATACAAAGCATGTAAATTGGTTCAATTCCATTCAAAAAACTGCTCAAAAATCAGCAACAGGTATTTGGTCAGTTGAAAACTATGTAACAAAGCGTGGCTACGACAAAGATACTTATTATGCTGTTACAAAAGAAAATAATGATGCCCCTAGTACAACAACTGATGATAATAGTTGTGCGATTAAAGGCAATATTAATTCAAAAGGTAATAAAATCTACCATATGCCTGGTCAACGAGATTATGAAAATGCAATAGCAGAAGAAATGTTCTGTACTGAAGTAGAAGCTGAAGCGGCTGGGTTTATTCCAGCTAAGCAATAGATTTATATTTTATTTATATTAAAATATTCAAACGAACAAGGGCGCATGTTCTTGTTCGTTTTTTTTTATAAAAGATTAGAATTAATATAATGAGAAATGGAGAACTCAATAATTTTGGGAATTGTTTAAAAATAACCAATATTTGATAGTTTGGATTACATAACATTAGGTTTGTTAGATTTTTCACCATACTAAAATAAATAGGAGGTAGAAGTAATCAACTCTCGGCTACCTCTTAGCATACTTATTTCGATTGTGAACAAAATAGAGGGAGGAATGCCGAAATTGTAAAAAAAAATTAATATATTGACTTTCCTTCTCATAGCCTTATAATTGCTTATGATAATCATTTTCAATAATTTATTTGTATAGGAGAAATATATCGTGAAAAAATTATTTGTATTTGTAGTATTAAGTGCTCTATTTTTATTAGCAGCATGTAGTGATAGTAGTTCTACAACTCAAAAGAATTCAGAAGGAAAAAAGAATAGCTCTCAGGAAGAGTCAAAGGAAGTAAATTTATATACAAGCCGTCATTACGATGTTGATGATACATTATATAAAGAATTTGAAAAAGAAACTGGTATTAAAGTAAATGTCATTAAAGGTGAACCAGATGAACTACTAGAGCGTATTAAGCGTGAAGGTAATGCATCAAAGGCAGATTTATTTTTAACGTCTGATGCAGCCCGCCTATTCCGTGCCAAAGAAGACGGACTTTTACAAACTGTTTCGAGTGACACATTAGATAAGCAAGTGCCGAAAAATTTCCAAGATACAGATCAAATGTGGTACGGTTTAACAAAGCGAGCTCGTGTTATCGTTTACAATAAAGACAAGGTAAAACCAGAAGAACTTTCAACTTACGAAGCTTTAACAGAAGCACAATGGAAGAACCGTGTACTTGTTCGTAGTTCTGAAAATGTCTACAACCAATCATTACTTGCTTCATTTATCGAAATTAATGGCGAAGAAAAGGCGAAAGAGTGGGCAAGTGGTCTTGTAACAAATTTCGCTCGTAATCCAGAGGGTGGGGATCGAGACCAAGCAAAAGCGATTGCTGCTGGTATTGGTGACGTTGCCATTATGAACACATATTATTACGGACAAATGTTAAACTCTACTGACCCTGAAGAAGTGAAGGTCGCAGAGAGTTTAGGTGTATTTTTCCCTAACCAAGACACAACGGGAACACACGTAAATATTAGTGGTGCTGGTGTAATTAAAACTTCAAAAAATAAAGATAATGCAATAAAATTATTAGAATATTTAACTGCTCCTGAAGCACAGACTGTTTTTGCAGAGACAAACTATGAATACCCAGTAAATCCAGAAGCAACATCCTCAGAGCTACTTAAGTCATGGGGCAAATTCAAAGAGCAAGATATTCCACTTTCTTCTTTAGGGGATAACAACTCAAAAGCTGTTATGATCTTCAATGAGGTAGGCTGGAAATAACAAGTAAGATTAAACCCTTGTTGCGTGTTGCAGCAAGGGCTTTCTTGCTATATATCGAGGTGACAATTAATATGCGTAAGTTCTTTAGCAAAATGAATATCTGGTCATTTTCGGCAATAGGTATCATCTTATTTCTTGTTGGTCCCAATATTACAATTATAGAGGGGCTCTTTACGCCTGAAAATGAAAATTGGGCACATATTAAAGAATATATTTTAGCTGACTTTATACGTGCATCATTTATTCTAGTATTTTTCACAGGTATTTTAACGATTATATTAGGTACAAGTCTTGCGTGGCTCATCGCTCAGTATGATTTTCCTTTGCGTAGCTTTTATAAATGGGCACTTATTTTACCCTTGTCTATTCCACCATTTATAGCAGCCTATACGTATCACGGCATATTGAATTATACAGGTGTTGTTCAAACAACATTACGAAACAAGCTACATGTCGAAGTTAATGCCGCTTACTTCGATATTATGAACATGCCAGGTGCAATTTTTATTTATACGATGTTTTTGTTTCCTTACGTTTATACAATTGTGCGTGTATTTTTATCACAGCAGTCTGCAACTTTAATCGAAAGTGCAAGGATGCTTGGAAAAGGACCCTTCAAAATTTTCTTACAAGTAGTAGTCCCGATATCCCGAGCGGCAATTGTTGGTGGGGTGAGCTTAGTTATTTTAGAGGTATTAAATGACTATGGGGTAGTAAAATATTTCGGTATCCAAACATTTAGTACGGCTATTTTCCAAACTTGGTTTGGGTTAGGTGATATTGATACCTCATTAAAGCTAGCTGCCTCACTTATGGGATTTGTTATTTTGATCTTAATTATCGAGAAGGTGCTACGTGGGCGAAAGCAGTTTGGCTATGCTACTACTAAAATCAGACCGTTAAAACTTGTGAATTTACGCGGTGGTAAGGCAGTATTCGCAACACTATATTGTACAATTATTTTCAGTCTGAGCTTTTTAATCCCAGTTATTCAGCTAATAGATTGGTTTATTTTAACATTTGGTCATATCCCATTCCAAGACTTTTATATTTATGTGAAAAATTCGATCATTGTTGCAGGGGTTAGTGCAACCATTATTATTATATTTGCACTAATTATCGGTAACTTTAATCGGCTGTTCCAAGGGCGTATTACAAAAGTATTGACTCGACTATCTGTTTTAGGCTATTCAATTCCTGGGGCTGTTATAGCGGTAGCTGTTGTCACTGCCTTTATTCAACTAGACGAGTGGCTGTCACCTCTTTATATAAAGTTAGGACTCGATTCCACACTTGTACTTAGTGTCAGCATTGTGATGCTGATTGCTGCCTATATAGTACGTTTCTTTGCAATTGGCTTTAACTCTATTGAGGCTGGCTACGAGAAAATTGGTACGAATTTCCGAGATGCTTCAAGGCTTTTAGGGGCGGGCATTACAAAAACCTTTTTTAAGGTAGATGTTCCAATGATGAAAGGTGCGATTATAAGCGGCTTCATTTTGGTGTTTATAGATATTATGAAGGAAATTCCATTAACACTCATTTTACGACCATTTAATTTTGATACTCTTGCTACTAAGGCCTTTCAATATGCAAGTGATGAAAAAATCATGGAAGCCTCCCAAGCATCGTTATTCATTATTGTGATTAGTGCCATTGCAATTTTTATTTTTAATAAGCTACTGGAAAAGGAGTAAAGCTAACATGTACTTATCTATTGAAAATTTATGCTTTTCATATCCTTCAGCAAAGGAAGAAACGATCCAATCATTTACGATATCAATTGAAAAGGGCGATGTCATTTCAATTTTAGGACGAAGTGGAAGTGGTAAAAGTACGATATTGCGCATATTAGCAGGGTTAGAATATGCAAGTAAAGGCTCTTTTTATATAAATGATGAAGTGATATTTGACAGTAAAACATTTATTCAACCAGAAAAACGTGATATTGGGATGGTGTTTCAGGATTATGCATTATTTCCACATATGACTGTCGGTAAGAATATATTATTCGGTATTGCACATTTAGCAAAAGAAGATCGACGTAAAAGATTAAAGGAAGTGTTAGAGCTGGTGGAAATGGAGGACTATGAAGATAGGTACCCTCATCAGTTGAGTGGCGGGCAACAGCAGCGTATTGCGATTGCAAGAGCACTTGCACCTAACCCTCGTTTACTATTATTAGACGAGCCTTTTAGTAACTTAGATACCGAGCTTCAAGTAAAAATTAGAAAAGAATTACGTGACATTTTAAAACGTGCAAATATTACATCTATTTTTGTTACGCATGATGAAGACGATGCCCACGTTATCGCTGATTTTATCGTGAAATTAAAAAACGGAAGAATCGAACAAATGGGAAATCCATGCGATATTTTAAAGGAAGAGAAAAAGATCGTCTTCTCCTAGTTTGAGGGCTGTCTAAAAACCTCCATTAAAATTGAGAAGAGCAAACATTCATTTATAAATCCTCATCACCTATTAAATGGGCGATGAGGATTTATTGGTAAAAGTTCAGAAAGATAAATTTTAAATCAAGGACTTCGAAATCACGCAGTCTCCTTGAGGTTGAATTAGCGCAATCGATCTTATTTTGGAAATTTATTAATTTCTACTTGAACATTCATGGCGCCTCGACAACTTTGTCAGGAATAGAGTAGCGTTGGTTCATATATCGGAGAGCTGCGGCGATTTCGCCGTCAGTACCGTAATGTCGACTGGGATTTTAGCTAGTTTGAGGTAACAGGTGCTTACTTTTACGGGGTATTGTAGCTTTTTTTCGTATATCTACGTTTATAACTGTGAATCAGGCAATAAAGCCCTTATTTTAGTTATTGACCTACTGAAAAGCGTTATGCTAGAATCAAATCTGCAAATGATTCTCGTTATCAAGGGGAGATAATGAAAATGTGCTAATAAGTGCTGTCTCGGTGAAAAATAACAGAATGATTGAATTGGGCAATCCATAATGGTTGCGCTTTTTGTCCATTAATTCTTCCAACGATATTCTAAATATTTTTCTTCGAGCTAGAGTGCTTTTTAAGTACTTAATAAAATCGGGCTAAAGTGTGCATTATCCTCGACAAAAAAGTATAACTTCAGACAGATCTAATATGGATTAGGTTACCGTAATTTTCAGGTGCATCATCTTCAAGATGTGGTTGCTGAACCCTAGAAAATTTGTCAGATATAGAAACTGTTTGAGCTAACAAGATTTTCACACAGCTGCAGGAGAAACTAATTATTGAAAGGGTGTAAATGATGAGAAATATCGAAAAATATAGAAATGCATTTATCAATGTGCTGGACTTAGAGGAAGATGAGGTATGTGAAGATTTAGCACTTGGAGTAACAAGAGAATGGGATTCAATTGGACACATGACACTCATTTCTGAGATTGAGGATGTTTTTGATGTCTCATTAGATTCTGAATTGATTACAGAGTTTGATTCTTACTTGTCAGGAATGGAGCTATTGAAACGCTTGGGAGTAGACTTTATTAATGAATAGTTTCAAAAAATTTGAGGAGTTTGGGAACCGCACCGCTGTATATGCTGAACGAGAATATTCTTACTATGAAATGATAGAAATTGCTGACGCTATCTGTGGTAATGTAGGTGAAAGAACGCTCGTTTTTTGTTTATGTTCAAATAATAAAGAGTCTTTATTTGGCTACGTGGGCTTTATTAGAGGTGGTGTTGTACCTGTACTTTTGGATGCATCCATCCATATTGATCGGTTGCGTAGACTCATTAACCTTTATAAGCCTACATACATTTGGGCAAGTAATGAAAATCAAGACCTATTAAAAGTAATGGATAGTTCATTTGTGTTTGGAGATTACACATTATATAAGTGTTCGACATTTTTCCAACATGATCTTGATGAACATCTTGCACTCCTTTTAACAACCTCTGGAAGTACTGGGAGCCCAAAATTTGTTCGCTTAAGTTATGAAAATATTTTCAAAAATGCTGAATCCATAGCGAAGTACCTTGACATCAATGCAGACGATAAACCGATAACAACACTTCCAATGAATTACTCCTATGGTCTTTCTATCATCAATAGTCATTTCATATGTGGGGCGACGATAATTGTAACGGATGCATCTATCATGAAAAAAGAGTTTTGGGACTTATGTAGAGAGCAACGAGTAACAACTTTTGGAGGAGTTCCTTTCATATATGAGATGCTTAATAGGCTGAAGTTTGAAGAGTTTAATCTTCCAAGTTTAAAAAAACTAACTCAAGCAGGTGGAAAATTAAGCTCAACTCTATCGTCCAAGTTTGCTAAAGTATGTAATCAGAAAGGAATTCAATTTTTTACCATGTACGGTCAAACTGAAGCAACGGCGCGGATGACCTATTTACCATGTGAAAAAAATCTCGATAAAGTCGGAAGTATTGGTATTGCCATTCCAGATGGAGAACTGATTCTGCAAGATGATAATGGCAACAAAATTACAGCGCCTAATGTTATTGGCGAATTGATATACAAAGGAGCAAATGTTTCTTTGGGGTATGCTGAGTCGTTATTCGATCTTTCGAAAAAAGATGAGAACAACGGTATTTTGCAAACAGGTGATTTGGCTTACTTTGATCAGGATGGGTATTATTTTATATCTGGCCGAATCAAAAGAATGATTAAAGTCTATGGAAACCGTATCAGCCTAGATGAAGTTGAAGGACTTTTAAATGAGCATGGTCATGATTGTATATGCGCTGGGACGGATGACCAAATGTATATTTACACATTAAAAGAAGATCGTGTTCAAATTAAAAAAATAATTAAGGAAAAATTAAACTTAAAGGGCTTTGAAATTATGAGAATTGAGGAAATCCCACGTAATCATTTTGGAAAAATCCTCTATTCTGAGTTACCTAAATATGGATAATTTATAATCACCTGAACCCGTAACAGGAAATGTGATACACATGACAAAACCTTAAATACTGAGATCTGAAACTGAGTGTGCACCTTCGAGGTGAAACATTGAAATAACGTGAAACCTACATTAGTACATGGTTTATTAGTTCTTAAGCGTTTCGTCGACACATTTCAGGGTTTCACGGAACTTGGACAACTTTAGGGTTATTTTTTGCCTCGTTTTTTGAAAAATCTTAAGTTTATTTTTATCAGGTGATTGGATGAGTTTTATATCTATTGAGTTTCTTCTATTTCTCGCAATAATCGTTTTTACTTATTATTTAATCCCACATCGATTGAGATGGATTCTTTTATTAGTAGCAAGTTACGTTTTTTACGCTATCTTGAGTATTCAATTTATACCTTTACTACTTGCAAGCACAGCTTTTACTTATTTTACTGGAATTATAATTGAAAAACAGCAGACAAAAAAACAGAAGAAAAAAGTCATGCTAGTTGGTATTTCCGTATTATTATTTTTTCTCGGTTGGTTTAAATATTTTAATTTTGTAAATGAATCACTTCGAGCGATTGCAAAATACATGGATTGGAATTATACCGTACCATACCAAGAAATTGTCCTGCCATTAGCCATTTCTTTTTATACATTTCAGGCAGTAAGTTATCTTGTGGATATCTACTATGGAAAGCAAAAGGCAGAAAGACATTACGGTTATTTTTCCATATTTTTTGCATTTTTTCCACAGTTGGTTGCTGGGCCGATTGAACGTGCTAAGAAATTACTTCCGCAATTTAAAGTTGAACAGAATTTTAATTATGAAAATTTAACCTATGGGATGAAGCGAATCGCATGGGGTTTTTTTAAGAAGACATTAATTGCAGATCGACTAGCTCCAATTGTATCAAGTGTTTTCGATAGTCCTAACCCGACTGGTTCACAAATCGTACTAGCTACTATTCTGTTCTCGATACAATTGTTCGCTGATTTTTCAGCATGCAGTGACATTGCCATCGGTTGTGCAAGAATGCTGGGGATAAATTTGACAGAAAACTTTAAGCAACCGCATTTTGCTGTTTCGATATCGGATTTTTGGAGTAGATGGCATATAACGCTCTCTACATGGCTCAGGGACTATATCTTTGTCCCGTTATGTAAGGGGAAAAAGAAGAGAATTGAAATTTATTTAGCAATTGTGATTACTTTTTTAGTAAGCGGCATTTGGCACGGAGCCGCTTGGACTTTTGTTTTATGGGGTCTAATTCATGGGTTTTATCGCGTGTTTGGAGATTATACAAAACATTTTCGTGAAAAAATGGCTTCATTTATTCATTTGGATAGAAGTCCAGTGCTGCATAAATGGATGAAAATTGCTATAACTTTCCTGCTAGTTTGCTTTTCTAGAGTTTTTTTTCGATCGGATTCCGTTACACATGCATTTGAAAATGCACAGCTTTTCTTAACAATTAACTCCTGGAGACCATCGGGAATTGTTAAAGCATTTGAAATATTTTCGCTACTAGATTTAGTGATTTTCATTTTTTTCTTTATTATTGTACAAATATTTCAGTATATCGAAAGAAAAAATGTTTCAACATGGGAATGGCTATCGCAACGCTCGATATTCGCTAGATTTGCATTTTATATTTTTATCATTGTTTCAGTCCTTATATTCGGTGTCTCGGGTGAGGGGTTTGTTTATGGTGGATTTTAATCTAAATGCAAATTATATAGGTAATTTTGGTTACGTTTTATTCGTGAGCCATTTAGTAATTTTAGTAAAAGAAGCAATGTATTGAAAGGATTTGCTATGGGACGTTTATTCATTAAGTTAACAATTATCATTACTGTTGTTTTACTACTGTTTATTCCAGTAAATAACTTTGTAAAGAATTCTCATGATTACAACATAAACCATGCAATACTGGCGTTTAAGGAACACCCATATCCAGTTGATATCATTAATCTAGGCGCATCTCATTCAATGTATGGTTATTATTTTAAGCCTACTGGTTTGTCCCATCTGGACTTAGCACTTCCAGCTCAGACGATTCAGTACGACTATAAATTGTTGAGAGAGTATGGCAAGTATCTTAAACCTGATGGTGTAGTCATCGTTTCCATATCTCAAATTACTTTCGCAAATTCTGAGACCAATCACGTAGGAAATTATTATGAAGTTTTGGATCGCACCGAAATTGAACCGTTTAATTTAATTGATTATTACAGTTACTTGTACTTACCTGGGACAGATAGTGGAAGTTTTAATTCTGCGCTTTCGGGTAAATTGAAAAGTTTTAAATGGGATTCTCATCAACCTTGGGCAAATAACGGTAAAAACTATTCGGAAAGAAAGTATGCGAAAGTAGAAGAACAATATAGAGAAGCGGTTGAAAACGATAACATTGAACGAAATGTGAAGCAGTTAAGAGAAATTGTAGATTATTGTAGCGAGAAAGGCTACCAAGTAATATTAACGATGGAGCCAGTTCATCAGTCTTATCAAGAATATTTCAATGAAGAAGTAATGAATAGACTTGTTTTTCAGTATTTAAACGCTCTTGAATTAGATGTCCCTTTTTTAAATTATATGAGCGATCAGAGATTTGAAGACAACAGAGATTTTTTTATCGATCCAGATCATTTAAACAGAGAGGGAAGAAAAAAGTTTTCTTGGATAGTTTACAAGGACCTCAAGAAATTGGGCTATTTATGAGTGATTTATATTACTAATATTGTGATTAACTTATTTAAATGTGAAGATTTATTTTCTATTGATGCCCATTTAAACAGGGTGTAACATAGTTTGTGCTTATATCTCCCGGAAGACAAGAATTGTATTTCAATACTTGCCTTCCAGGAGATTTTTTAATGTCTACAACGCACTTTGGTAATGGCTGCCTTTAGTGAACTAAATCGAGAAATGATTAAAGAGAAGCAACAATCAGGAATTAAATTGGCCAAGCAAAAGGGGAAATATCGAGGAAGAGTTAAAAAATATACAGATAAGCATCAAGGTATGAATCATGCCATTGAATTACGTAAAACTACCAATAAAACTGTAAAGGAGATATGTGCAATTACAGGAATCAGTCAGGCGGCATTTTATCGTAGGCTAAAGGAAATGGAAAAAGATAATGGATAACAATTTTAATATATTTAATTATTTTGCAACCAATTTACTTCCTCATTCGACTTTATTGTGTAACGGAGAGGAGAACCAAAATGGATATAGCAAAATTAGTGAAAAAAGCAAGAAAGGGTGATGATGAAGCATTTGAACAACTGATTGATTCTGTTCGACAAAAGCTGTATCGAACAGCCTATGCATATGTTAGAAATGAACAAGATACTCTTGATGTCTATCAAGAAACAATTTATACAGCCTATATTTCAATAAAGACATTAAAAAAGCCTGAACATTTTTCGAGTTGGATTACAAAAATTCTAGTTTTTAAATCGATTGATTTTATTCGGAAAGAGTCTCGCCAGTTTACTACAGATAATGAGGAAATCTTTACTGAATTAATCTCTTCTGAAAATGTTGATTTTATCATGCATTCGATGGATTTATCAGAAGCATTTAAATTCTTAAATCCTACTGTTAAGACCATTATTTTGTTGAGGTATTATCACGATTTGTCCATTAAGGAAATTGCCACCATTATGAATTACCCGGAAGGAACCGTGAAATCACACTTAAATCGCGCGAAAAAAGAGTTAAGACCCATTTTAAAGGAGGGCTATCTTTATGAATAAAGACAAATTCAATCGATCCATCGACAACATAAATGTACCTGTTGAAAAGCTAATGGCTAGGGAGAAGGCGGCTATCTTTCAAGCCAAGAAAAAAAGAAAAGCCGGAAGAACCACAAAACGGTCAATCTTGGTAGCGTGTGGGTTATGTCTATCTTTGCTTGGTTCTGGATTTGTTTCAACAGGCATGGCGGAAGCATTATCAAATATTCCTCTAATTGGTCCAATTTATAAGGACTTTAGAGACATTGCCTCAGAGAAAATAGAACACGATCAACTTACGACAGTAATTGATAAACAAGATAGTAAAAACGGCTTAACAATGACTGTAAAAGAAGCAGCTTATGATGGCAACCGGTTAATCGTAACAGTAGTTTACACAGGTCAAAAAGAACTTTCGATGGAAGAAGAAAAGGCCGGCTTTAGCTATATAACAATTAATGGACAACAAGAAATTAAACCAATAATTGGTTCAACAGGTCAGGACGACATAAACTCGAAAACAATAATTGAACATCATCAATTTACCTTCTCAAAATATAATGAATTTGGCGATAACATTGAGATTGAGGTCCATGGAGAAAACTTATTTGGCTATGAGGGCAAATTGAAGGTGGCTTTCCCACTTGAAAAAATAGAAGGCGATGTGTTTGAGTTTTATCCAAAGGTTACAACTAAAACGGTTGATGATGTTTATAAGGTAACAGCGGACAAAGTAACCTTTTCACCTCTATCAACCAGAATAGACCTAACGATTGATTACCCTGCTGAAATGGATAAAAACGATACTTGGCCATGGTTTGATTTCTCTGTAGTTGATGATAATGGTCAGGTATATGATAAACTGAAACTACAAGCAGGCATGGTTTTTGGGAACTATGGTCATCATATGGTACTGACTTTACCTCCAATGGATACAATACCAAAATCATTTACACTTAAGCCAAGTCGACAAAATAGTGAAGGTTTTAGAGAAGAAATAAAGGAATTAGAATTGGTCGTTCCTTTAAATAAAAGTAAATAATGACCTCGTTTGCTCATATCGCGGAAGTACCTTAAGCTAATGAACACGCGATAGTTGAATAACGAGTTATATTAAAAGCCGTAATGAAAGCCGGATTCCATAGCCATTGGAATCCGGCTTTTTCACATTAAATTTTCTTAACGTAATGGTAGTTGTGAAATTAAAGGAAATATCAATACTAAAGGAAATAAAATTTACCATATGCCAGGACAACGTGATTATGGAAAAAGAGTAGCAGAGGAAATGTTCTGTAATGTAGATGAAGTTGAAGCGGCTAGATTTATTCTTGCGATAAAGTAATGCGAAAAGATATATTTTTTTGAAATGGACGATTCATTAAAGTAAAAAAATGTGCTGAAGGCAACAATCCTTTAGCATATTTTTTGTTTTGAATATTTTTCCTTGGAGTAAGCATATATTATGAACTGTTAAGAATAGCTGATAGACAATTGCAATTTCGAGGAGGAATTTCGTCATGGCACAATGGACAGTGGATTTATCGCATTCTAGTATTGACTTTCAAGTGAAGCATATGATGGTTACAAAGGTTAAAGGCACATTTGATTCTTTTAGCGCCAATGTAGTAGCAGAGAGTTTAGAAGATTTAACAGACGCATCAATTTCTATTGACATTGATGCCGCAATGATTAATACAAAAAATGTAGAACGTGATAATCACTTAAAATCGGGGGATTTCTTTGATGTAGAGAATTTCCCTTTGATTAAATTTCAATCGACTCATATTACAAAATCAGATGATGATTATAACCTTACTGGTGACTTAACGATTAAAGACGTGACAAAGCCTGTAACATTTAAAGTGAGATACAACGGTAAAGGTACAAATCCTTGGGGTGTTGAAGTGTACGGCTTTGAAGGGAAAACGAAAATTAATCGAGAAGAGTTCGGTTTAACATGGAATGCCTCACTTGAAACGGGTGGTGTATTAGTAGGGAAGGACATAAAAATTTCAGTAGCTATGGAAGTCAATTCAAATTAAAAGTTACAAGGCATGCGAGTTATTGGCGTATGTCTTTTAAAGTGTTTATGAATGAAACGCAAAAATTCGGAATTATTCGGCGATGATGCAGCAACGCAACACTGAGAGCCGCGACAATCCACATTGCAATTTACATGAAATGTTGCATCAAGTATTTTAAAAAGCTGTAGGGAATCGTTGACTGGCGAATCCCTACAGCTTTTGTCCCTAAAAGCCCGATTAGTGAAGGGTAATGCTCTGTAGGGGATGAGGAAACCCCACAGAGCAAAGTTTCACTTTATTTGACTTGTTCAAGCTTGATGTATGTTATTGCTGATGTTGGTAAGTCTTGATAAGAAATTTCGTCAATAGAGCGAACTGTTTTTGAGTCGATTGTTAATGTCAGAGCTTCTGTATTTTTACTTTTCACATTCATAAACCATTTTAAAGTGACGTCATTAATACTGTTCACATATTGAATCTCTTTTAATAGGTTGTAGCTATCTTTTAATAATGTCTTTTCATCGATAAATTCAGATGCTTGTAAGGAAATATCAATATTTTGTGTATCGTCAATGATGTCAATTTCCATATTTAACATAATATTTTCAACAAATTGATGCAAAATAATTTGAGAAATGGCGTTCATTGTTTCGATTTTTAATTGCTCTGGTGAGATGGCCGCCTGTGTTTCTTCAATTCTTTTTTGATCTCTTGCTTCGTTACTTTTTATAATAAATTGTACCGACACAGCGCCAACAAAAATAATTAGTACAACGAGCATTATTTTTAAAAATTTGTTCAAATGAAGGATGCCTCCTTTTGCAACGTGGCTAGATTAAAGCGCGAACTTTTTAGTCGGGCCCTCCAAAGCTTGAGGTTCACACGATGTGAATCATTGGAAGCTTGCCATATGGACATTACGTTCTGCCTTACTCGGAGCTAAACGGGCACTTTATCAAAAAGCACATAATTAATTATGCCACAAAAAAATACTAAAAGGACTGCCAATTGTGACAGTCCTTAAAAAAGTTAAGTATTTGATTCTTCAGTTGGAAGCGTTGCTGCATATTCGTTGAAGTATAAAAATGATTCGTCCTCTAATTGTTGGATTTTTTGTTCGTTTAAACCAATGGATAATGGGCCAGAAAAAATTTCGCCCCACCAAGTTTCAGTTATCATCATTGTTATATCCCCCTTTGTACGATAGTTATGCAATGCATAGTATGTTTGATTAGGATTAGTAGATAGTAATAAATTTCACAGTACATAAAATTTGTAAATTTATTTTTTAGTTAATTCGCTGGATTGTGAAAGTTCCTCCTTTGTTGTGCGGAATTTTTCTTGAAACTGTAGTAGTTAATACTATAGTTAATATGTGAGAAGCGTTATAATTTATGCATAGATTTTACAGAAAGGGTGAAAAAAATGAATTTTACAGCACAAGATGTGGAACGAATGATTGATGATCAACGTAGCTTTTATTTTACAGGTTCAACAAAGGATGTTGAATTTCGTAAGCAACAGCTACTTAATTTAAAGAAAACCATTAAAAAATACGAATCACAAGTGATCGAGGCGCTCGCATTGGATTTAGGAAAAAGTGAATTTGAGGCGTACTCTACTGAAATCGGCATTGTTTATGATAGTATTTCAAATTTTATAAAAAATCTATCGGCTTGGATGGTACCAGAGCCGATAAAAACGCCCCTTCACTTCCAACCAGCAAAGAGTTATATTGTACGTGAACCTTATGGGGTGGTATGTATTATTGGGCCCTTTAACTATCCTTTCCAATTAATTATGGAACCATTAATTGGCGCAATAATTGGAGGGAATACAGCAATTGTTAAACCCTCAGAAGCAGCGGTGCATACTGCAGTTATTGTGAAAAAAATTATTGAAGAAACTTTCCCTGCAAACTATGTAAGAGTAGTGGAGGGAGAAAGAGAAGAAGTGACAGCACTTATTCATGCACCATTTGATTATATTTTCTTTACAGGTAGTGTAGCGGTAGGGAAAATCATTGCAAAAGCAGCGGCGGAACGTTTAACACCAATTGCACTTGAATTAGGTGGGAAAAGTCCTGTAATTATTGACCAAACAGCAAATTTAGAAGTTGCAGCACAGCGTATCGTTTGGGGGAAATTTAATAATACAGGCCAAACTTGTGTGGCACCTGATTATGTACTCGTGCATGAAGCGGTTGCAAAAAAGTTTGTAAAGCTTTTGAAAAAGACTATTCGTGAATTTTATGGAGATGATCCACAGCAAAGTCCAGATTATGGTCGTATTATAAATACACGACAATTTGAACGTTTGGAAAATTTGCTCAATGAAGAGCGTTCTACAGTAACATTTGGTGGGCGTACGGACCGTGAAGATTTATATATGGAACCGACTATATTAGAAAATATTAAGTGGGATAGCCCGTCAATGGAAGATGAGCTATTTGGACCAATTTTACCAATTTTAATGTTTGAACATTTACCAAAAGCAATTCATGAAATTCGTCAGCTTCCAAAACCGCTAAGTGCCTATCTATTCTCGGAAAATGACAAGGCAATTAACTATTTCTTACAAGAGCTTCCATTCGGTGGAGGCTGTGTTAATGATGTCATTACCCATGTAGGCAATGGTCATTTACCATTTGGTGGGGTAGGTCCATCGGGCGTGAAGGCTTATCACGGGAAAGCAAGTTTTGATAACTTTACACATCCAAAATCGATTATGCATCGTTCAAACAAATTAGCAAATAGCTTACTTTATCCCCCATACAAGCAAAAAGTAAAGCTCGTTCGCACGATTATGAAATAATAAAAAGGATTTGTCCGAGAAGTATTTCTGGGACAAATCCTTGCGCCGAGGATGGAGGCTAGCACGAAGATAGTCATGAATGCGTTGTCACAGGACTTGACGCTTTTAGCATTCGCTCTTTCCTTCTGACCACCGCCCTCAAGCGGTAAATTAACACATGAACGAGGGGCTGCCCGAAAAGTATATACTTTTCGAGCAGCCCCTTTTTCAAAAGAAGCGACTATGGAAAAATTTTATGATTGAACAACAGGGAAAGATAGCAATATTTCTGTCCCGACCTCTTCTTGACTTTTAATTTTTATCGTACCGTGATGGTCTTGAATAATTTTGTTAATCACCATCATACCTAGCCCAGTACCTTTTGTTTTCGTCGTATAAAACGGTTCAAAAATACGCTCCAATACATAAGAAGGGATCCCACAACCTGTATCTTTTAAACGAATAAAGATTTCGTTATTATCCTTGCTGGGGAACACTTCTAAAGTAATTGTTCCTCCGTCTTTAATAGCTTCCATTGCGTTTTTAAATAGGTTAATAAATATTTGCTTAATTTCATTTGCATTCCCTAAAATGATGACATCAGGATAATTATTTTGAAGAATGATATCGATGGATTTCTGCTGAAATTCAAATTGGAAAAATTGAATAATGTCATCAAAAATTTTAGCTAAGTGAATGTTAACGAATTGATTTACCTGCGGGCGTGATAATACAAGGAATTCAGACAAAATTAATTCAATACGCTCCGTTTCTTTTTGAATAAGCTTTGTATGTTCATAATATGGCGAATTCGAATCTTCATTCATCATTTGCACAAAACCTGAAATTACGGTCATAGGATTGCGAATTTCATGTGCTACGCCGGCTGCGATTTCCCCCACAACCTTTAATTTTTCAGATTGTAAAATAAGATTTTCGTTTTCCTTAACGTGGGAAATATCCCGAGAAATAATGGAGGAAGCAATAATTTCGCCATGGGAATTATAAATAGGCGATAAGGAAATTTGCACATCAAAAATAGTCCCATCTTTTCGCATATCTGTCGTTTCAAAAAGATAATAGTGACTGCCCTTTCGAAGCTCTTTCGCGCGACTTCTCGCACCCTCCAAATTTTTAGGTGGAATAAGAGGCAGTGAACGGCCAATAGCCTCTGTTTTGGACCAACCATATAATTTTTCAAACGCTGGGTTGACAGTAATGACGCGATCTTCTAAATCGAATACAGCAATTGAATCCTCAGCCTGTTCAAAAAATAAATTTAAATAGGCCTGCTTAGAATTTAAATGATACTCACGTGCGTCGACTCGTTTTTCCAACCTTGCCCAAGTCTTTATAATGTAATAACTTTGCAAACTACTAACAATGCAAACTATTAATAAAAAGAAGAAAAGTAAGTAGTTCTCTTCTATTTGGAAAATTTTAATTGAGTAAACATTAAATTTAAAAAGTATAATAATCTCAACTAAAATTAAAATAATGTTGGTGAAGTTAATTAAAAAAGAACGATAAATAGTTAAAACACCTATTAAATACACGAAACTGTAAATTGTAATCGGGCTATCACTTTGAAAATTATAAAGGAAAAGTAAAATATGCCAATTCGCAAGTAAAAACATCTGAAAAATTTTCGGATTTATTTTAAATAAATAAAGCGTGACAAGTAAAGCAGTGCTAAATCCACAAAAAAGTAAATAGCTGTAATGATGATGAAATTGCTGGGAAACTATTACCAAAATTACGACAAAATTAGAAAATAAATAGGTGATAAGTGTAAGAAAATTTCGTTTATTTAATATTTCTTGTTGCTGCATGGTACACCTCAACTAGTAAACTGTTTAACTTCTATCATACACGAATTCACTATGTCGATAAATGACGAATTTTGATATGATAGAGATGGTTAGAAATGAGAAAATTTATTTCATAGTTATTTTTGCTAGAGAGATGTTTAAAAACATAGAATTTTCGTTGGAACAGCAGTATGATGTTTATTACTAATAACAAAATAATCGTAAATGGAATTTTTCATACGCAAATAGATTGTAATTGTGGGGGAACAAATAATGTACGCAGAAGAACTTTTAAGCACACTGATGCAAAAAAGAATAGTCGGGCAATTACCGAGAGTAATTAAAGATGTCGCAATTGATTCACGTAGTGTACAGCCGAGTAGCTTATTCATTTGTATTAAGGGCTTTACAGTAGATGGACACGACTTTGCTCAAAAAGCTGTTGACGCTGGTGCAACTGTAATCGTAACGGAACGTCTATTACAATTAGAGGGTGAAGTAGCGCAAGTGATTGTGAATAGCACCGATCGTACGCTTGGCATATTAGCGGCGAAATTTTTTGATTACCCATCAAAAGATTTAACGATGATTGGGGTAACGGGTACGAATGGGAAGACAAGTGTAGCGGGTATTATTCATAATATTTTTGTCGGTCTTGGTGAAAAATCGGCTCTATCGGGAACAATTGGTTTTAATTTAAACGGTGTGCTTTATGAGTCAGCAAATACAACGAGCGACGCTTTAAATACTCAGCAAATGATTTTCCGTGCAAAAATGGAAGGCTGCCGCGCAATGGTAATGGAAGTATCTTCACATGGTTTACAGCTAGGTCGTTTAGCAGGTGTGGATTATGATGTAGCAGTATTTACTAACCTAACGCATGACCATCTCGATTTCCACGGAACAATGGAAAACTACGGGAATGCAAAAGGCTTATTGTTCTCGCAATTAGGGCAAGACTTAGAAAAAAATAAGCATGTGGTATTAAATGCAGATGATGCTTGGTCAGCGCGCTACGCAGAGATGACACCGTTCCCAATTTGGACATACGGTATTAATAATGATGCAATCTTCAAGGCAGAAAACTGTCGCTATGAAAATGGTATGACGTACTTTGATATGATTACGCCAGAGGGAACATTCCCGATTGCGATGCATTTATTAGGTGAATTTAATGTGTACAATGTATTAGCAGCAATGGCTGTCTTTTATGCACGTCAATTCCCGATTGAGGCGATTATTGAGCAAATTGAAAAGTTGCCACCTGTAAAAGGGCGTATGGAAAAAGTAGATACAGAATTACCAATTCAAATTTTTATTGATTACGCACATACACCAGACGCAATTGAAAAAGCAATCAATGCTGCATTACCATACAAAAAGCGAGAAAATAAATTAATTTTCTTAGTAGGTACAGGCGGAGGCCGTGATAAAACGAAGCGTCCAACGATGGCGGAAAAAGCATCGGTAGCTGATTATGTTATTTTAACAACAGACGACCCTCGTTATGAAGAGTTCGATAGCATTACTGGTGATTTAGCAAAAGGAATGCAGCATGACAACTTTACTTGTATTGGTGACCGTGCTGAGGCAGTCAAACATGCAATCAGTATAGCGGAACCTGGAGATATTATTATCTTTGCTGGTAAGGGGCACGAAGACTATCAAATTATTGAAAATACAAAATATCCGCATAGTGATGCACAAATTGCGATTGAAGCTGGAAAATTAAAATTTGTTTAACTGGATTCAGCAGGGGTTCAAACCTGGCTGAATAGGGGATCGAAGGCTAAAAGCGTCACGTCCTGTAACAACGCCTTCGTGATCAACTTCGTGTTGACCTAATGCCCTGGCGGATGTCACAGTTTTTTAGGGGAGTTTTAAAGAGGAAGTCAGCCTAAAGACGTCACATCGTGTGACAACGGCTGACTGACCCACGTCCTGTGGCCCCGAGCTCGAAAAAAATCTGGACCGCCGAGGCGTAATTGATCGAATATATTATTACTCCATCGTTTTAGGCGTGAAAGCGTAAACGATGGATTTTTTTTGGAGGTGAAGAGGCAATATGATTCGTTCGTTTTTATTGGATATGGTAGGCTATTGTCTCATTAGCCTGCCGTTTTATATGGTGATAAGAATGTTATATATGCGAAAGCAAAATAAAAATTGGTCGCGTGAAATTGTAATGATGCTCTTTTTCCTATATTGTGTCAGTATTTTTTCACAAACAATTATTCCGAATTTCTATATAGATGAAGGGCGGGTTATTTTTGATACGTCGAATGCATTTATTCGCAGTAATTTCACCCCCTTAACAACGATTCGTCTTTATTATGATCAATTAGATGGTCCGATTGCACAAATTGCCTTTTATAACTTAGTTGGCAATATTGTGCTATTCATTCCATTTGGCTTTTTTATGCCACTGCTTTGGAAAAAATTACGTAGCTGGCGGAAAATGCATATTATTGCGTTTGCGATTCCGTTATTTATTGAATGTACACAATATTTTATTGGTCGTAGTATCGATGTGGATGATGTTTTACTAAATGCAATTGCGATTGTTTTGGGCTTCGTTATGTACAAGGTGTTGCACCGTCTTCGTAAATTCGTGATTGACAAGTAAAAAAGGTTGTAACGAGTGTACAATGTCTTTTAAAATAAGAAAGTATGAAAAAAGGAGACGAAAACAATGACTTTAGAACAAGATATATTATCTCGTCGTACGTTTGCTATCATTTCCCACCCGGATGCTGGTAAAACGACGATTACAGAAAAATTATTATTATTCGGTGGTGCCATCCGTGACGCTGGTACAGTAAAAGGGAAGAAATCAGGAAAATTTGCAACGTCTGACTGGATGGAAATTGAAAAGCAACGTGGTATCTCTGTAACTTCTTCTGTTATGCAATTTGATTACTCTGGTTGTCGTGTCAACATTTTAGATACACCTGGTCACCAAGATTTCTCAGAAGATACGTATCGTACACTGATGGCAGTAGACTCTGCTGTCATGGTAGTTGATGCTGCAAAAGGAATCGAGGCACAAACGTTAAAGCTATTTAAAGTATGTAAAATGCGCGGTATTCCAATTTTCACATTCATCAACAAATTAGACCGTCAAGGGAAAGAGCCGCTTGAGCTAATTGAAGAATTAGAAGAAGTACTTGGCATTTCAGCTTTTCCAATGAACTGGCCAATCGGTATGGGGAAAGAATTCCTAGGGATTTATGACCGTTACAACAACCGTATTGAACAATTCCGTACAGAAGAAGCAGATCGTTATTTACCGTTAAATGAAGAAGGCGCTTTAGCCGTAGAGCATCCAATGAAAGTAACTTCATATTATACGCAAGCAATAGACGATATCGAACTATTAAACGAAGCGGGTAACCAATATTCTGAGGAAAAAATTCGTCGTGGGGAATTAACGCCAGTATTCTTTGGTTCGGCATTAACAAACTTCGGGGTACAAACATTCCTTGACACGTATTTAAAGTTCGCACCAGTGCCACAGCCTCGTATTACAGAGGATGAGCAATTTATCGATCCAGTAGAGCATTCAGAGTTCTCAGGCTTCATTTTTAAAATTCAAGCAAACATGAACCCTGCTCACCGTGACCGTATTGCATTTGTGCGTATCGTTTCTGGTAAATTTGAGCGCGGAATGAATATGACCTTAGCGCGTACAAGTAAATCATTCAAAGTTACGCAATCGACACAGTTTTTAGCGGATGACCGTGAAACAGTTGATGAGGCTGTTGCAGGTGATATTATTGGTCTTTATGATACAGGTACGTACCAAATTGGTGATACCGTTGTGGGCGGAAAGAAAACGTTCAACTTCGAAAAATTACCGCAGTTCACACCGGAAATTTTCATGCGCGTTTCGGCGAAAAACGTAATGAAAGGGAAGCAATTCCAAAAGGGTGTGCTCCAACTAGTACAAGAAGGCGCGATCCAATACTTCAAAACATTACACACAGAAGAAGTCATTCTAGGTGCGGTTGGTCAACTTCAATTTGAGGTATTTCAACACCGTATGAATAATGAGTATAATGTTGAAGTAACAATGGAACCAATTGGTAGCAAAATTGCACGCTGGATTGAAAATGAGGAAGACGTAAAGGATTCAATGCACTCTCAACGTTCGATGTTAGTGCGTGACCGTTTTGACAACAAAGTATTCTTATTCGAAAATGAATTCGCAATGCGTTGGTTCTCAGAGAAAAACGAAAACATTCAATTATATAGCTTATTATAAGAAAAAGCCGGCAACACTTGGTCAAAGTGTTACCGGCTTTTTTTGTTCTTAGATTGGGATGAGTTAGCTAGTCACCTAATAAGGTACATTATTTATTTCAAACAACTTATCAAACGCAAATTCGCCTTGTTCGTATGTACGTTCTTGTAGATGGATGTGGCCGTTTTTGTTGATAGTAATGGCTGTAGAACATCTTGTGCCGTAATTTGCTAACTTGACGAATGCTGCGGATAGAGCGCGTTCTAGGTAGATGCCAACGCCTGTATCGGGCAATGAATCGTCTGGAGCTGTTGCATCATTTGCGAGTAATGAAATGAGTTGATTTGTTTCGATTGTTTCGTCATCAACCGCTTGTTGCAGTACCTTTGCTGCGAAAGTTACTTTTGGCCATGGTGAGTTGAGTGTTGCATTACTGACGCTATGTACACCAGGAAGAACAACTGTGTGCTCGTCCAACACGTTATTGTAATGCTGCATTTGTTCGCCATCATATAGCAGTACATTAAACCCAACGTATAAATCCTTATTGCCCCGTAATTCCTCAACAAAATCTGCGCTTGTTTGTTCAGTATTTAAAAAAGACTTTACAATTGCGCCACGCGATAAATGACCAGTTTCAGGTCGATTTGGGTCACGATAATTTGTAATTGCAGCAAAGCGGCCAGTTTTCGACACGCCAAGCCAACTACCATTCATTCGCAAATCCCTTCCTGCCAAAATATTTGGTGAATCGTCCCAAAAGTGAACCGCTTCAGTAGGGCGCTCATAAAATTCATCACGGTTGGCAATAATGATTATTGGAAAATCAGGGTGTGTTTGATAAGCAAATGCGATTAAACACATAAAATCGCCTCCTAAATCTTGTTTTGTAATTTGTAACATTTTACCATGAGACTTGTGATTTTTGTTTTGTTATAAAGGGAAATTTTATAGAATACTCGAATGTTAAATAAAATACGCACAAAATGAAAGGGTTTCACATCTATGAATATAAGCAAATTCTCGATAAATCGACCTGTATTTACAATAGTCACCATGCTATTTGTATTATTACTAGGAGCCGTGTCGTTATTTAAAATCCCGATTACGCTCATTCCAGATTTAAATCCACCAATAGGGGTAGTTGTAACAAGCTATCCTGGCGCAAGCCCTATAGAAGTAAATGAAAAGGTGACAAAGCCTTTAGAGCAATCACTCGCGACATTGCCAGGAATTAAAAAAGTTCAATCAACTTCTATGGAAAACTCCAATTTAATTGTTCTAGAGTTTAACTGGTCAACGGATATGGACAAGGTGCAGACAGAAATTTTACAGCGCATTGATTTAGTACCGCTACCAGATGATGCAGGGCAGCCAAGATTTTTAAAATTTGATCCATCTCAATTTCCGGTCATTCAGCTTGCATTAGCTGCGAAAAATAAGGATATCGATGTCCGTCAAATTGCTGAGTCATTAGAACAAGAATTGAAACGAACTGACGGGGTAGCAAGTGTAACTGTATCTGGAAAAATTATTGAAGAAATTCAAATTGAATTAGATCCGGCGAAACTAGAACAGCAAAACCTAACCCAAACGGATGTCATGCAAATGGTGCAGGCAAGTAATATTTCATTGCCTGGTGCGGAGTTGAACACGCAAGAAGGACAATTATTAACGACGCGTGTCATTAGTTTGTTTACTTCTGCTGATCAAATTGCGGATTTAACAATATCGGTTAATCCACTAACTGGAGAAGTATTAAAGGTAAGTGATGTCGCAACAGTGAAGCGTCAAGAACCGCAAGCAACGACGATTACTCGAGCGAATGATCAGCCAGCTGTGCTTATTTCGGTGCTACAGGAATCGGGTGCAAATACAGCCAGTGTATCCGAAAAATTTCAAGCTGAACTGAATCGTTTGTTAGATGAGCCGCAATATGAAGGGGTCGAGGCAACGATTTTATTTGACCAAGGTGATTATGTCCGAATTGCCATTAGCAATATTAGTTCTTCATTAATTTTCGGTGGGCTATTTGCAATGCTCGTATTATTTGTTTTTTTACGAGGATTTAAAAGCCCGCTTATTATCGGTATTGCTATCCCGTATTCCGTTATTGTGACGTTTGTGCTCATGTATTTTGCCGACTTTTCGCTAAACATAATGACACTTGGTGCACTGGCACTTGGAATCGGAATGCTCGTTGACAATGCGATTGTAGTAATTGAAAATATTGAGCGGCATTTGGAACAAGGCACTTCACCAACTGCAGCTGCTATTAATGGAACAAAGGAAGTCGCGTTAGCCATTACAGCCTCAACCATAACGACAATAGCTGTATTTGTTCCTGTTATGTTTATTAGTGGCTTAATCGGAAAAATTTTTACGGAGTTTGCATTAACGATTTCATTTAGTTTAATTGCGTCGCTTATAGTCTCATTAACGGTTGTTCCTATGTTTGCTAGCAAATTTTTAACGACAAAATCTACGAAGCTAACCGAAAAGCGACAAACTTCGTGGTTATATCGAAATTATAAAAAGGCACTGTATTGGGCATTGGAAAAAAAAGCTGTTGTACTATCGGTAACGGTTCTATTACTCGCAGTTTCAGGATTTTCACTTTACAAAACAGGTACAGAATTTTTACCTGCAACCGATGAAGGCTTTGTCACATTATCGGTGAAATTACCAAATGGTGTATCAATCGAAAAAACAGAAGAAGTTGTATCCGAATTAGAAACGATAGCCAAAGAATACGATGAAGTAGATGTTGTAGTCAGTTTAATTGGTGGAAATCAGCAATCACTTTCACGCGGCACAAGTAATCCAAATGAGGCGGAAATTTCGATAAAATTAGTTGATTTATCGGTCCGTTCGCGATCTGTTTTTGATATTGTTGAGCAATTAGAACAGCAAGTGAAAAGTCAAATAGGTGAGCGAGCGGAAGTGGCGTTTTCATTATCCTCGTCAACAGGTTCTACGCCAAATACGTTATCATTCCGTGCGACAGACAGTGATGAGGCGCGTTTAAATGAGTCGGTAACAAAGATTCAGCAACAGCTCTCTCAAGTTGATTCGATTACGGAAGTAACAACGGATTTAGATGAGACAAAAGAGGAAATCCAAATTGAAATAAAACGTGATGAAGCTTTGAAGTACGGTGTATTACCAGCGCAAATTGCTCAAATCGTTAATACAATGATGCGTGGTGCATTTACGACACAAATCATTGCTGAAGATGGTGAGGTACTTGGCGTGTATACAGGGTTTGGAAAAGCCTATCGTGAAAATATCGAAGCTTTAAAGACGATGAAATTAAGGACAAATGCTGGAGTATTTGTGGAATTACAGGAGCTTGCCCATATCGAAATTATGCAAATGCAAACGGCTATTCGTCGGTCAGATCAAGCATCTGCAGTGGCGATATTCGTGAAATATAAAACAACGGAGTCACTTAGCGGTATTTCAACTAAAGTAGATAAGGCAATCGAGCAAGCGAACATCCCTAATACTACAAAAATAATATTCGGTGGAGATCGTGAATTATTTGATAGCGCAAAGCACGATATGATTTTGGCAATAATTTTAGCCGTCATACTCATTTATTTAGTGATGGGTGCACAGTTTGAATCGTTTAAATTGCCATTTGTTATGATATTTAGTGTCCCATTAATGGTAATAGGTGTTGCTATATCATTGTGGTTTACGAATACATTACTTGGGGTAACCGCTATTATTGGCATTTTAATTTTAGTTGGTATTGTTGTGAATAACGGGATTGTGCTTGTTGATTATATTAACCAAAAGCGTCAGCAAGGATTCGATGTTCAAGAAGCTATAGTGACAGGGGCACAAGACCGGATGCGACCTATTTTAATGACCGCTTTAACAACGATTTTAGGGCTAGTACCCCTTGCATTAGGAATTGGGGAAGGAACGGAAATGAATCAACCAATGGCGATCGTTGTTATCGGAGGATTAATTAGTTCAACATTTTTGACATTATTTATCGTACCAATTATTTATCGTTTAATAGAAAGAGACTAATCATGTTGCTAGCAAAGGGGGAAAAATCAGTGGGTAGTCACTTTGTTACAGGCTTTCCGGGATTTGTTGCAACCCATTTAATTTACGAGCTATTTAAACAAAAGGTAACGTCTGAAGTCATTGCCATTGTACAATCCGATGAATTAGCATGCGCAAAAGTTGTTGCGCAAGAAATAGAGCAGCAATTTGAACAGTGCCAAATCATACTGTTTGAAGGCGATATTACATTACCGAATCTCGATTTGGCTGATGCAGATGTTCAGCTAATTGCACCAAAAATCTCGATAATCTGGCATTTAGCCGGTGAGCATAATTTGATGATTAAGCGTGAAAAAGCATGGAAAGTAAATGTTCATGGAACTGCAAACGTCAATGACTTTACTGGCAAATTGCCGAATTTAAAACGCTATATGTATTTTAGTACGGCATTTATTGCAGGGAAACGACAAGGTGAAATTTTGGAAATGGAGTTAATTCGCCCATCTGCATTTCATAACTTTCTAGAGGAATCAAAATTTGAGGCAGAGCTACTAGTAGATGATTTAAAATTAGAGCTACCGGTAACGATTATTCGGCCAACGATGATTTATGGGCATTCTCAAACAGGGAGAACTCAGCGCTTTGATGGCATCTATTTTTTGATGAATATGATTGGTTATTTGAAAAACCAAATGTTGTTTCCTCAAGTCGGTAGTAAAAATACCGATTTTCAAGTTGTCGCATTAGATTATGTAGTCAATGCGAGTATCGCGCTTTGTTTAAATGACCAAGCTGAAGGTGAGACGGTACATTTAACAGATATAAATCTATATAAAGTAATAGATGTCTATCAAAGGCTCGTACAATTAATGACAAAGCGCAAAACTTTTAGTACATTACCGCTAGGCATTGCTAAAGTAATGTTAGAGCAATCAAGTATTCGAACTGCCTGGCATGTACCGCCGCAAATGATTGATTATTTAGACCATGCGGCATGCTTTGACACAAAGGACTGTGAGCGATTATTGGAACATGCGAATATGGAGTGGGTTAATTTACTCGAAGTGTTACCAAACTTAGTGGATTTTTATGAAAATAACAAGCATTTAACGACCTATCATGTAAAAATTTGATATCTTACAAAAGATTTAATTGATTTTTTTTCGCTTTATCGTATAATAAATATATTAGTTGAATATCCATTTGACATTTGTCAAAGGGGAGTAGCTATAAGGGATTTTTTCTTACATGTCGAATTAAAGCGCGTAAGATTATAAAAATGAACTTATTTCACATTCGTCATTACATGGTTAGGAACCATCGGGTGTGATAGCATCAGTTTGCTTAGCAAGACCTTTGCCTATACTAATAGGCAGAGGTCTTTTCTTTTTTGGCCTTTTGGGTGTTTTTTCAACTTACAATATGAAGCCCATTTAAAATGGGTACACATCTTTATTAAGGAGGAGAACTGTTCATGGAAACTATTTTATTGGAATATGCATGGGTCTTACTTGTATTAGTATTCCTTGAAGGATTATTAGCGGCAGATAACGCAGTAGTTATGGCGGTAATGGTAAAACATTTACCGAAAGAGCAGCAGAAAAAAGCATTATTTTATGGATTATTTGGGGCGTTTATATTCCGTTTCATTGCACTATTCTTAATCACATTCCTAGCAAAATATTGGGAAATTCAAGCGATTGGTGCAGCATATTTACTGTTTATTTCGATAAAGCATTTATATGATAATCATTACAAAAAAGAAGAAGAGCACAAGGATGCTGTTGAGAAAAAAGGTTCTGGCTTCTGGATGACTGTTTTAAAGGTAGAGTTAGCAGATATCGCCTTTGCGATTGACTCAATGTTAGCTGCAGTTGCCATTGCAATGACATTACCACATATTAGTGATATTGATATCGGTGGAATTAACGCGGGACCATTCACAGTTATGTTCTTAGGTGGATTCATTGGTCTTGTTATTATGCGATTTGCGGCACAAATGTTCGTTAAATTATTAAACGATTACCCAACATTAGAAACTGCAGCCTTCTTAATCGTTGGTTGGGTAGGGGTAAAATTAGCGGTATTAGCGTTAGCTCACGAAAACCTTGCAATTATTGATCCACACTTCCCACACTCAACAACATGGCAAGTTATATTCTGGGTTGTCTTACTTGGTATAGCAATCGGTGGCTATGTTGCAGGTGTAATGAAAAATAAAAAATAAAAAGTATAATAATCAGCTGAATAATGGGGGTACTTCAATAATCGAAGTATCTCCTTTTCATTTTCAGCGTAATTCATTATACTAGAAAAAATGAATGATGGAGGCGACTATTTTGCCTTTAAAACAATTTGAAAAAAGAAGTATTACACCGTTTCGACTTTTACTCACTTATTATTTTTTCGCCATATTAATTTCGTATTTGTTGTTGCGAATTCCTGGTGTGCATTTAGAAGGTGTACAAGTCTCACATTTAGATAGCCTATTTATGGCGGTAAGTGCAGTAAGTGTAACGGGGTTGACAACGGTAACAGTTGCAGAAACATATAGTAGCTTTGGTTTAGCAATGATTTTAATCATTTTACAGTTTGGTGCCATTGGTATTATGTCAATAGGTACTTTTTTATGGCTATTATTCGGCAAGAAAATTGGCATGCGTGAACGTCAGTTAATTATGATTGACCACAATCAGTACAATTTGTCAGGTGTTGTGGCGCTGATTAAGCAAATTACAAAATTACTGTTTTTAATTGAATCAATCGGAGCAATCATTTTAATGGTTCATTTTAAACGTTATTTTGATACGTGGGAAGAGGCTGCCATCAACGGGATATTTGCCTCGATTTCAGCGACTACTAATGGTGGTTTTGATATTACGGGCATGAGTTTGGTGCCATTTCATTCGGATTATTTCGTGCAATTTGTTTGTATGATCTTAATTTTTTTAGGGGCAATTGGCTTTCCGGTGCTAGTAGAAGTAAAAACGTATTTATTGAAAAAAGATCCGACATTCCGCTTTAGTTTATTTACGAAAATCACAACGGCAACATACGGTATACTGTTTGTTGGAGGAACGGTCATAATATTAATACTAGAAAGCTTTTATTCCTTTAAAGGAATGCAATGGCATGAGGCGATTTTTACGGCCATGTTTCATTCCGTTTCGACACGTTCTGCAGGATTGACGACGTTTGATATCACGACATTTAATGAGGCGACACAGCTCTTTTTGAGTGGGTTGATGTTTATCGGGGCTTCACCAAGTTCAGTTGGTGGAGGAATTCGAACGACGACATTTGCGATTATCATTTTATTTGTCATTGCCTATTCGCGCGGTCACTCTGATATTCAAATTTTTAAACGTGAAATTCATTTAATAGATGTTTTTCGTTCGTTTGCTGTATTAATTTTTGCAATTTTCATGGTCATGGTGGCGATGATGATTTTACTCATTACTGAGCAGCATGCATCCATGAATCAAATTTTATTTGAAATTACGTCGGCGTTCGGAACATGTGGAATGTCTTTAGGCATTACACAGGATTTATCGACGATAGGGAAAGTTGTCATTATGACACTAATGTTCATCGGTCGTGTTGGCTTAATTTCGTTTCTGTATTCCCTAGGTGGTACATCAAAAAGGAAAAAGTATCACTATCCGAAAGAGCGAATTATTATTGGATGAAAAAAAGCTACGATTACTCAATTATTGAGCGAATCGTAGCTTCTTTATGTTAGTTAAAAGAATAGAAATAAGGTGCTTCGCTGTTGCGGAAGTATGTGAACAAGTAGCCGGTTTGCTTTGTTACAGTGCCTGTTTCATCATAGTTTTGGAAGTCTATGTGGAATGGAATAACTAACGAATGCTTAAATAGTTCACGTTCGCTAATATTCATCGCTGCAAATTCATCTCCAACAATTGCAGGCTTTTCTTTAATACGTGCATAAATATCACGCATTTCATTTTCGGAAAGTCGGTCATTCCACCATAATTTACGTGGTTGGAAATGTTGTCCACTTAAGAAGTCGTATTTCATTAAGCTTGTGATAATGTCGATATTTGCATTTTCTACAGTTTGTAAAAATTCAAGTAAACGACGGAATAAGTCTTCTAGCTGATGACCGATTCGGCTCCAACCTTTTGTTTCCCAATACGTACCGAAGTTTTGGAAGAAGTCGAACGGTGTTTCGAATACCTGAGTTACTAAATATTCGATTGTATGATCCATACGGTGCGCATTCCAATATTTTTCAAGTACATCCTCTGCATGTTTAATCCTTACGATATCATCAAATGTTAGCACGTTGTTTGAGAAAATTTCATACGGTGAGATGTCAACGTATGTATAGCCATATTTTTCGGCCTCTAAACGTAAGCCTGTACCACGTAACAGTTTTAAGAAACCAAGCTGTAGTTCTTCTGGACGCATTGCGAATACATCATTGAACGTTTTGCGGAATGAATTGTAGTCTTCTTCTGGTAAGCCTGCAATTAAGTCTAAGTGCTGATCGATTTTACCGCCTTCTTTTACCATTGTGACTGTACGTGTAAGCTTTTCAAAGTTTTGACGGCGCTTTACTAAGTCATTTGTTAAATCATTTGTTGATTGGACACCGATTTCAAAGCGGAATAAACCACGAGGTGCATTGTCATTTAAAAATTGAATAACTTCAGGACGCATAATATCGGCCGTGATTTCGAATTGGAATACAACGCCGGGCTTGTGTTCATCGATTAAAAATTGGAACATTTCCATCGCATAGCTACGGCTAATATTAAATGTACGGTCAACGAATTTTATTGTTTTGGCACCATTGTCCATTAAATAACGAATGTCCTCTTTAATTTTCTCACGATTAAAGTAGCGTACACCGACTTCAATAGAAGAAAGGCAGAACTGGCAGCTAAACGGACAGCCGCGACTTGTTTCAATATATTGGATACGCTTTCCTAAATGCGGTAAATCTTCTTCAAAGCGGAATGGTGTCGCAATTTCACGTAAATCAACTTTTGGCGGTTGTGCGTGTATTTTTAGTTTTCCATCATGTAAGTAGCAAATTCCGGGTACTTTTTCAAGTTCAATTTCACCATTGAAGTGGCGCAGCATTTCTTTAAATGAAACTTCGCCCTCGCCCATAATAATGTAGTCAATTTCATCATGCTTGCGTAACCAGTCATGTACGTCGTAAGAAACTTCAGGACCACCTAGTACGATTTTGACATTCGGTAAAACTGTTTTTAACATGCGAATAACGGCAATTGTTTCGTTAATGTTCCAAATATAGCAACTGAAACCGACTATATCAGGTTTCTTTTGAAATAGGTCAGAAACGATGTTAAACGCGGGATCTTTAATAGTGTATTCAGCTAGTTCACATACAAATTCTGGTTGAATGGCTGCTTTTAAATAACGAATAGCTAAATTCGTGTGAATATATTTTGCATTTAATGTACTTAAAACAATGTTCATAGTTTAATTCTCCTCTACATACATACTATTGTAGCAGTGTGAGACACAGCAAACAATATAGGATATTATGCCCATTTTATTCCAAGTAATAGTATGGAATAATGTTGAGTATGTATAATTTTCTGAAAATTTTAAAATAAGAATTAGGAGGCTCGGATATTAGTGGAAGGCGAATTGAGTCACGTTGTAGAAAATCTATTTCAACAGGCAAATGAACATATGGTTATTTTTGATTGTACTGGAAAAATAAAGTATATGAATGGTAAAGTTGTCGACACGTTTGAACAGTTAAACATTCAGACAAATTTTTTTGAGTTAACAGAAAATAATAATGCTGAATGGAATAAGTTCATTACAAGAGTGACTCGAGACGCCACGGCTAGCTATACTTTAGATTTGTATAATGACTTTCAACAAAATGTGCTAATAAGTTTTTTAGGCTATTACATTCCTGAACGACAATTAGTTCTTTGTATATTACAATTTAACATAGTGCACAAACCATTAAATGAAACGCAACATAATTACCATTTGATAAATGGCCTACTCAATGGGGTAGTGCTTACTTCTAAAAATGGTAAAATTATTATGACTAATCCAATCGCACTACAGCTATTAGGCTTTGATAATGGACAACTTGAAAAAAGAAGTTATGATTTATTATTTGAAAATTGTTATGTTGATCCAAAAGCGATTATTCAATATTATCGTATGATATCGAACAATGAGCTTGCGACGATTTTAGTTAAGCGTATTAGTAACGATGATCAAGTGTGCTATTTAAATATTTCAAGCAAAATCGATGAAACACTTGATATGTTGGTAACTACTATTACGGATCAAACAGAAAAAATGATATTATTAGAAACAATTAACCATCAAAAGTCATTAGCAACAGTTGGGCAAAGTGTAGCGACTATTATCCATGAAATTCGGAATCCAATGACCACTATTCAAGGCTTTATTCAGATGATTAAGAGCAGTATAGAAGAGCAGGTAAATCCTTATTTTCAAATTGTCGAAACCGAGCTTCAGCGAATTGATGATATGCTATTAGAATTACTATCGATTTCTAAGCCGAAAAAATATGATTTTCATTTACTTGATTTCAAAGGGGTAATAGAGCAAGCAATTACATTACTTCAATTGAAGGCCTTAGAAGCAAATGTAAATATTATTTTTGAATATGATGACAATGCTTCTTTCTTAATAAAAGGGAATTACAATCGATTAAAGCAAATGCTTATTAACTTACTGAAAAATGCAATTGAAGCAGTTGAAACGAATGGTTCAATAATTGTTCGTTTGCTATATACAAATGCATCGACACTTCGGTTAATTGTAGAAGATACAGGAAAAGGAATGTCGAAAGAGCAATTAGCAAACGCATTTCAATCATTTTTTTCGACAAAATCTACTGGGACAGGCTTAGGGCTTGTGTTAGTTCAAACAGTTGTAGAAGAGCACAATGGTACTATTTTTGTGGAAAGTAGTGAAGGTGTAGGTTCAAGGTTTAAAATTGATATAAACTTATTAGAGAATGAAGGGAATCCGTCCATTTCGTTTTCGTCTTATCCTTCCATGCAAAAATCAGCAAACATATATCTGTAATGACTATTCATTAAGTGAAACACTCCTAGTTCACTTCAAATTTTATTTGAAAAAATGCGTATTTTGACAAAACTTTCGATTAATCGCTATAATAGCCTTATTACTCAAAAATAGAGGATGGTTTTTATGGCTTCAAATGAAGTAAAACAATCGTTAAAATTATTTATCGTATTATCAAGAGCAACGAAAGCGATTAATGAAGCGACGAATCAGTTTATCCAACAAAACGGTTTGAATCCAACCGAATTTGCAGTTTTAGAGCTTTTATATCATAAAGGTCGCCAACCATTACAACAAATTGGCAACAAAATTTTATTAGCAAGCGGTTCGATTACGTATGTAGTAGATAAATTAGAAAAGCGCCAATTTTTAGCACGTGTTTCTTGTCCAGAGGATCGTCGTGTAACCTTTGCAGAAATTACTGAACAAGGTTCTGAATTTATGGACAAGCTGTTTCCGGAGCACGAGCAAAAATTACATGAGCTTTTAAGTGCCCTATCATCAGAAGAAAAGCAAACGACTATTGAGTTAGTAAAAAAATTAGGTATATCGATTAAAGATTTATCTTATTAAAAAAACGCCTCTCCAACTCATCATGAATTGGGTAGGCGTTTTTTAATTTTTGGATGATAGAATATAAATTATTGAATTGTTAAGCCCATTTGTAAAAATGCGTCTTGTAAATCTGCTGCTACCGTATCATAAATTGTCAGTGTTACAAACATATTGTCTCGTTCAAATGCAAATTTAATAACTTTATCAGTGTTTTCAAACGTAGTTTCGTAACCGACAATTTGAATAATGTCAGTATGATGTTCTAAAATACCGCTTAAATCATATTCTTTCACATCTGATGAAATCGCATCCATTGATTCAGTTACAGAAGACTTTACATCTTCAAAAGTTACCTCACCTTTTGCAGTAACTTCAATTTGCATTGAGAAATTGTCATCAGCATTGTAGAGTAAATGATCGATGCCAGGTTCCTCTGCCTCTAATGTGTAGTTTTCAAAGTGTTCAATAGAATAATTCATTTCTGCACTTTTTGAAGTAATAACCGCCTCTTTAAACGTTTGCCCGTTTGAACTATAAGTTAATGTTGCTTGTTCATCAGTTTGTTGAGGCTTTGCTTGTGCTGGTTCGTTCGTTTCTCCAGCACCTTTAGCGGGTTCTGTAGTTGTCTGAGTTGTTGTTGTTTCTTCGGTACTTGTTTCTGTTTGAGTTTGCTCTGTTTGAGGTTTTTCGTTTTCAGCCGTATTCGTGTCAGGCTCGCTTGTATCAGTATTACAAGCAGCTAATGTAGTTGATAGTAATAGCAATGCACTCAATGTTGCGAATGGTTTTTTCATAATGTGCCTCCTCTTACTTTAATAGATGGAAACTGTGAAAGTAAGTTTCTGATTTTATTGTATCAAAATAACGGTAAAACTAAAAATAATAATAAAACAAAGACGATATGTGCAACGATAATGAGTGGTAAGCTTTTTTTCCATTCATAAAGAGCACCCCATAAAAGACCTGCGACAATGGCAGCCATTGCCCCCGGGATAAATCCGCTAATTGCTAGCGATAATGAAAACAACATTGCAGTAATAAAAACAGCATAAGCAGGTGATGTATAGCGTTTTAGTTGTTGCTGCACATAGCCACGCCAAAACATTTCCTCACCAACTGCGATAATAAAAATAAGCATGACGTAATGGAATATATTTTGTGGACCGTAATCATTTAAAAATTTTGGGATTTCAGTTGTTACATTAGAATCGATATAAGGTAGCAGGGTATAACCTAATTTAACAAAACCGTACGTAATTGTCCCATAACCAATTCCATAAATTAAATATTGCCAAGTTGGAATACGGTCTTCGAATTTACCTGTGACTAAAGCAATCGCTATCCCCACTAGTAAAGTGAAAGCATATAGATACCAAAAGATTGATTTTTCATGAAAAGTGAAAAACATCATACTATAAATAAAAATCAATGACAGAAGGAGAGTAATCGTTTGTTTATCCATTTTCATTCATTGTGTACCCCCTTTTACGTATCGTATCAAAAAATACCCTTTTTAGCATCTTTTGAATGTTAAAAAGGGTATTTTGTATTAATTTGTTTCAGCGAAAGTCCCTACTTTTATAAACGGGGGATGAATGCCAAGTATGCCCTTAATTCAGTGGAGGTTTAAACCCTGGCTGAATTGGGGAACGAAGGTTAAAAGCGTCACGTCCTGTGACAACATCTTCGTGATCAATTTCCTGTTGACCGAAATGCCCCGGTGGATATCACAGATTTTTTTCAAGTCTACTCGAAAAAAGTGGGAAGCAATTAGGCCGAGACGTAATTGATTTATTCGTGATTTGCTAAAATCTTATAGCGTTTATGATTAACAACTGTTTTTTCTTCCATTTCTAATTCGTGAAAATTATCCATGATTGTAATATTCACAATAACCGAATTTTCATTGACCTTTTCAACAATACCTCTTAATCCATCTTTGAACTCGATAATATTTCCAACTTCAGCAATTTTCACACGCAGTCAGCCCCTTCATCGACTAATAATTAACAGTTTGCATGCTATTATACTATAAAGTTTATCTTTTTTAAATATTTATATTATTTTAATCGATTTTCAATCTCTTTTCTTCATATAGTAGTTCTGTTATATTGGAAAAAATAATAAGACTAGAGGTAATTTAAGATGGCAGACTATAAAGACATGTTAGACCAATTACGCAATGGTGAAGTGAAATCAGTTGTCATAAAAAAAGAGGAATTTTTACAATTTCGTGAACAAATTGTAAAGGATGAACAATTTAAACATTTTCGTGGTGAAGCAAAACAAGGAGGAGACGTTGTTTTTACCTATTCACAAATTCCTAGATCATAAAAACTGTCGAATTTTGTTTTACGATTATTTTGTATCTGTTATGTAAAGAAAGTATAATAATGGTAACAATTGGTCGTAAGGAGGGATAAAATTGGACGAAGTCAGGTTTGATGAATCGTTATTACATCAAATTGAAATTAAAAGACAACTCATGATTCAATCTGGTATTGAAAATGGGTTACAAAGTAAGCAAACGCTTTGTTTAAGCAAGCAAGTTGATCATTTAATGAACAAATTCAATCAAATTTATCATAGAAAATTGGGCATTCCAGGACAAAAGTAGCGTTATAAATAATTTTAGAGAATGGCGTTTTAATGTTGTTTTATTAGGGCATATTATTATTGAACACAGCAACATTCTCATTTCCCCCTTTAGAGTAGAAGCGATTCAAAGCTACTGCTCTCTTTTTTTGTTTTTATATAGAAAAATGTATTCAACTTAATTCAGTGGGGTTCAAACCGGCGCAATTGATTACATACAACATAACGCTCATTGCGGTTTATTTGAATTTTGATAAAATGAAAGAAAATATCAAAAAGGGGATTTTTGTATTGGATATGAAAAAAATTGGCTTTATCGGAACAGGTGTTATGGGAGCTAGCATTGTAAAGCATTTACTTCATGCAGGACATGAGGTAACGGTTTATACACGTACAAAAACTAAGGCGGATGCTCTAGTTGAGCTTGGTGCAAAATGGGCAGAGACTCCAGCAAAGGCTACAGAAGAACAGCAAATAGTATTTACAATGGTTGGCTATCCGAAAGATGTAGAAGAAGTTTATTGCGGTGACAAAGGGGTTTTTTCTTCTGCAAAACAAGGGACAATTGTTGTTGATATGACAACGAGTGAACCAACGTTAGCGAAAAAATTATACGAACAAGCAAAAGAAATCGGTGTACATAGTTTAGATGCTCCTGTTTCAGGTGGAGATATTGGCGCGCAAAATGGAACATTATCATTAATGGTAGGTGGAGATGAGGCTGTTTTTGAACAGATGAAACCGATTTTTGAAGTTTTTGGACAAAATATTATTTATCAAGGTGCAGCTGGTGCAGGACATCATACGAAAATGTGCAACCAGATTGCCATTGCATCAGGTATGATTGGTGTTTGTGAGTCAATGATCTATGGGTTAAATGCTGGTCTAACGATGGATGAAGTATTACGTTCAATTACAGCAGGTGCTGCAGGTTCTTGGTCACTTTCAAATCTAGCACCACGCATGCTGAAAGCAGACTTCGATCCAGGTTTTTACATTAAGCATATGATTAAAGATATGAAAATCGCTTTAGATGAGGCAGAACGTATGAATATTCAATTACCAGGTCTTATTTTAGCAAAAACTATGTATGATAAATTACTTGAAGATGGTTATGGTGAAAATGGTACACAAGCACTAATTAAGTGTTATGAATAATACATTTTACAACATAAAATCTACCTTATTAAGTGGATTCGTTTATAGGAGAATCAAATTCCCTATGATACAATAGAGTTATACATACCTGGGAAATTGGAAGGAGATACATGCAATGGAAAATCAAAAAGGGATTTTACTAGAAAGTGGAACAAATGAACTTGAAATTGTTGAATTTGAAGTAGCAAATAATAAATTTGGTATTAATGTAATTAAAGTAAAAGAGATTATTCAACCAATTCCCGTGACATTTATTCCACATGTGCACCCTCACGTAGAAGGCATCATTCAATTACGTGGAGAAGTACTGCCAGTTGTAGATATGCTAAAAGTATTGGGCATTCCAACAGAAAATCGTAATCCGCAGCAAAAGTACATTGTTGCAGAATTTAACAAACAACGAGTTGTATTCCATGTAGACAATGTAACGCAAATTCACCGTATTTCTTGGGACCAAATCGAAAAGCCATCTGATATGTACCAAGGTGGTTCTTCACAAGTAATTGGTGTTATTAAATACAACGAAGAAATGATTTTATTACTAGACTTCGAAAAAATCATGGTAGACATTAACCCTGAATCGAGTATTAGCGTAGAATCCGTAAAAAAACTTGGTAAACGTGAGCGTACAGAAAAGAAAGTCATTATCGCGGAAGACTCGCCATTATTGCGTAAACTATTATTCGATACTATGAATGAAGCAGGTTATGTGAATACAGAGTTCTTCGAAAACGGCCGCGATGCTTATGATTATTTAGAGGCACTTGCGAAAGCAGATAAGGAAATCGAAAAGCATGTCCAAATGGTCGTAACCGATATTGAAATGCCGCAGATGGATGGGCATCATTTAACGAAGAAAATTAAATCACATCCTGATCTACAAAAATTACCGGTAATTATCTTCTCAAGTTTAATTACAGATGATTTACGTCACAAAGGTGATCAGGTAGGGGCAGAAGACCAAATCTCAAAACCAGAAATTGCAGAACTTATTTTACGCATGGATAAGTTAATTTTGTAAATTTGTCACTTATTGAATTGAAGCAATACCTAAATATGATATAAAATAGAAACAAAAGCCGGATACTTGTAAAAGTAGTTCCGGCTATTTTTATAAGTTATTATTAATCGGAATAATTTGTATATTTATATAGCGATGAAATGACTTTTAGAAAGAAGTGAAGGCACCTATGAAAAATTTAAAAACGGCCATTATTGATATCGGTTCGAACACCATTCGACTTGTATTATATTCATATAATAAAAATGAGGGATTACGTGAGTTTGGCAATATTAAAACGGTAGCTCGCCTTCGCACTTATCTATTACCTAATGGAGAGATGTCTGAAGAAGGTATCCAACTGCTAGCAGATACATTAAATTCGTTTCGGTTAATTTTAGCTGATTATGAAGTGACAGATGTAAAGGCAGCAGCAACAGCAGCTGTACGTCAAGCTGTTAATAACGGAGAAATCATTCGTCGTATGCAAGAAGAAACAGGGATTAAAATTGACATTTTATCAGAAGAAGAGGAAGCCTATTATGGATTCGTTGCTGTCGCACATTCAATGGATACACCGTCTGCTGTAACGATCGATATTGGTGGTGGTTCGACGGAAATTACTTTATTTATCAATAAAAAGCTACAAAAAACCATTAGTTTTCCCTTTGGTACCGTGTCATTAAAACAAATGTTTATAAAGGGCACCATTATTAATAATGACGAACGAATTAAGCTACGTGCTTACGTGACCGAACAATTTAGTTCGTTGCCATGGATCAAGGACGTAGCCTTCCCGGTTATTGGAATTGGTGGTAGTGCTCGTAATATTGCACAGGTACATCAGCAAAAAACCAATTATCCATTATCAGGTGTTCATGAATATTCTATGAAACGAGATGATTTAGACGCGTTGCAAGATTATTTATCTCGGTTTTCATTTGAGCAGCTAAAGCAATTAGATGGGCTCTCTTCAGACCGTGCAGATACGATCGTGCTAGCTTTAGAAGTGTTCCTTGCATTATTGTCCGTCGTAGGAACAAATACATTCCAAGTAAGTAAAAAGGGATTACGTGAAGGGGTAATTATTGGGCGAGTATTGCAGGGAAATTCAAAGGCGTACAATAAATACAATGTATTTGAGGAAAGCGCACGCCAATTAGCACAAGCCTATGGACGTACAGAAGAAGAGGTTCATACACTTGCTGAGCTAACAGGGCAATTTTATCGAGGGTGCTGTAATTTACAATTATTTCATTATAACGATGCAGACTTAGAACTATTAATAAAAGGCGCAAAGGTGTATGCAATTGGTGAATATATCGAGCTTGATTCATCTAGTCAACATACATTTTATTTAATATCTAATCAGTCATTGTCAGGTCTTTCGCATGTAGACCGTGTCAAGTTAGCGCTACTTGCATCATATAAAAATCGCGATTATTTTGAACGCTTTGCACAACCTTTTGAAAGTTGGATGTCAAAAGAGGAATTAAAAAAGTTACGTGATTTTGGTGCAATATTAAAGTTTGTTTATGCACTTAATATGACAAAGCGCAATGTGGTGAAGCAACTTGTCATTAAAAATAAAGGAAATGACCTTTTAATCGAAGTGATGACGTCAGAGCGAGCAATTGCGGAAATGGCACAAGTAGAGAAACAGAAAAAGCATATCGAGCGAGTGTTCAAAAAAAATATTACAATTGTGTTCAATGTTGAAGGGTGGAATTGTTGATGACAACGAATATGGAGATGGATCCGATGTTTGAATCAGAAGATACATCAGAAAATACAAAGTCCTATTACCTGATGTTAGAAGAAATTGCGAAACCAGAGTATTACAATAACCGTGAGCTAAGCTGGTTAGCGTTTAACGAACGTGTACTAGAAGAAGCGGAAGATACAAATAATCCTTTACTAGAACGCTTAAAATTTTTGGCGATTTTCAGCTCAAATTTAGATGAGTTTTTCATGGTGCGTGTAGCTGGTTTACAAGACCAAATTCGCGCAGGCTTCCACAAACCTGAAAATAAGTCAGGCTTAACTCCAAAAGAACAATTAACAAAAATCGCAGAGCGTACACAAGCATTAGTACGTCGTCAAACCGAAGTATACCGTCATTTAGTGTATGATTTATTACCAAAAGAAAATGTTTTTGTACGTGATTTAAAATTGTTAACGGCTGCACAAAAAAATTTCCTTCATGAATTATTTGACGAAACGATTTTCCCGGTATTAACGCCAGTAGCGGTTGATGCGTATCGTCCATTCCCAACATTACTTGGCCGCACGTTAAACTTACTTGTGTTGCTAGAAAATAATAATACAGATACAGAAATGTTAGATAAAGTCGCAATTGTGCAGGTCCCATCTGTATTAGAACGCTTTATTAAAGTACCTACCCAAGGTAATGAAACGGTATTTGTATTATTAGAAGATGTCATCTCAAGCAATATTGACCGTTTGTTCTATGGATATAAAGTGAAGTCATCTCAAGCGTTCCGTTTAACGCGTAATGCAGATTTAACGATTCATGAAGAAGGTGCACAAGACTTACTTGTAGAAATCGAAAAAGAGTTAAAGAAACGTAAATGGGGCGTTGGTTCACGTTTAGAAGTACGTGACAAAGAAATGAGTGACGACGTCTTAGAATACTTACTAGATGAATTTGAAATTGAAGAATCCGACGTATTTAAAATCGATGGACCTCTAGATCTAACGACAATGTTTAGTTTTGTGAAGGTCATTTCAGCTGGTCGTGAGCATTTGGAATATGAAAGCTTCATCCCTCAACCACCACAGGATTTGCAATCGGATGAAAATATTTTTGAAAAATCATTAATACAAGATTTATTCTTCCACCATCCATATGAGTCATTTGCGCCGATTGTTGATTTTATTGCAGAAGCAGCCAAGGATTCGAGCGTGCTTGCGATTAAGCAAACTCTGTATCGTGTAAGTGGGAATTCTCCGATTATTCAAGCGTTAAAGCAAGCTGCTGAAAATGGTAAGCAAGTAACGGTGCTTGTTGAGTTAAAGGCACGTTTTGATGAAGAAAATAATGTGCATTGGGCGAAGCAATTAGAACAAGCAGGGTGCCTTGTTATTTATGGAATGAATAATTTAAAAACGCACTCAAAAATTACATTAGTTGTGCGTCGTCGCCAAGGTAAAATCGAGCGCTTTGTTCACCTAGGTACAGGAAATTACAATGACGCCACGGCGAAAATATATACAGATATGGGGATTATTACGTCAAATAAGGAATTTGGCATAGACGCAACAAACTTCTTTAACTATTTAAGCGGCTATACGGAAAAGCCAGAATTCCATCATATTCGCGTATCACCATATGATATTCGTGATGAATTTATTGAATTAATTAATAAAGAAATAGCGTTACATAAAAAACATGGCAACGGTTTTATTCGTGCAAAAATGAATTCATTAACGGATAAAGATTTAATGATGAAATTATATGAAGCGTCAATTGCTGGTGTGAAAATTGAGCTAATTATTCGTGGTATTTGCTGTATCCGTCCTGGCATTCCAGGCATTTCAGAAAATATTACGGTAACGAGTATCGTAGGTCGCTTCCTAGAGCACTCACGTATTTTTTGGTTCCATCACAATGGTGAAGACAGCTTGTATTTATCTTCAGCTGATATGATGACACGTAATATGATTAAGCGTGTTGAAATTTTATTCCCGATTTATTCAGCGGAAATTAAAAAACGCATTCAGCGCATTATGATGTCTCAACTTGAAGATAATCAAAAAGCGCGTATTCAGGATTCTAATGGGAAATATCACTATAAAGAAAACCACAATAGCAATGTTCGCATTAATAGCCAAGAAGTGTTCCTAATCGAATCACTTGGGACGATTGTGGAAGAATAAGTAATTGATGAAGCTACGGACTCAATTTGGTCGTGGCTTTTTCTTTTGGTGTGCTAACGATAATAACGTTTAAAATAGAAAATTTCAAATTTTTCTACAATTCCCCTTACTTATATAGTAAAATGAATTTATGAATGATTGTTCATTTTATTTGAAAAGGGGATGAATAGATGTTACAAGGTAAGACGATTATTATTACAGGTGGCTCTAGTGGGATGGGGCTGGGCATGGCGAAACAATTTGTGCAAGAGGGAGCTAGTGTTGTAATTACAGGGCGCGATTCGGAGCGTTTAGCAAATGCTAAAACGGAAATTCTGGAATTTGGCTCAAATATTGAAACATTCCAAATGGACGTACGTGAGCCAGAACATGTACAAGCTATGGTCGACTTTACCGTTGAAAAATTTGGGCGTATTGATAGTTTAGTAAATAATGCAGCTGGTAACTTTTTAGTGCATGCAGAAAAGCTGTCACCAAATGGCTGGAAGGCGGTCATTGATATCGTGTTAAATGGTACGTTCTATTGTTCTTCAGCAGTAGGTCGTTACTGGATTGAAAAGGGGATTAAGGGATCGATTTTAAATATGGTTGCCACATATGCATGGGGTGCAGGTGCTGGTGTTATTCATTCAGCTGCTGCAAAGGCTGGTGTGCTATCCCTTACGCGTACATTAGCAGTTGAATGGGGCAGTCAGTACGGAATTCGTTCTAATGCTATTGCACCTGGACCAATCGAACGTACAGGAGGCGCGGAAAAGCTGTGGGAATCAGAGGAGCAGGCAAAGCGCACGATTAATTCAGTACCATTAAAACGCCTTGGTACACCAGAAGAAATTGCTGATTTAGCAGCGTTTATGCTGTCAGATAAGGCAGGCTATTTAAATGGTGAATGCATTTCATTAGATGGCGGTCAATGGTTAAATCAACATCCATTTTAAGTTGTACTCACAATTAGCATGTTTCAATACAAAAATGGAATGAAGTGCATTTATCTAATATGCATTTAATCCATTTTAGTTAGTGAATTTACTCAATGTTGTTTGCATACTTTCTGTTAAAAAACCACATACTACCATTATCGCAAAAGGGGGCGCTAGTAGTGGGTATGTGGCTTTATCCAACGATTTTTGTTTGTATAGTACTTTGTTTAATTGGCTATTATTTAACCGTAAAAGTGGGACATAAAATTGAGCATAGTGGTGAAGAGCGGGATTCAGAAGTGCCCGACAAAATTATAGAGCATCCGTTTTTACTTAATCCAATTGTGTTATCATACGCGATATTTTTAGCATTTACAGGTATTATTATTTTTTATTATTGGGCACGTGGTTACTAAATATTCATGCATAATAGGACGAAATTGCTCGTCTTGTTATGCTTTTTCTTTTGCGTAAATGGGCATGTTTCTTAGTCAAGGATTTACCTGTTATGGTATGATAGAGGTAAGGTAAATAATATGCGAAAAAGGCTATTGTTTACTTAAGCTTAAAATTTTCGAGTTTTTAAGTGTTGATTTGCCCGTATTTACGGAGTCAAAGGAGTAGAATGTAATGATTTCAACGAACAACCGAGCGTTACTAGACATGCCGATTAAAGATTTTATTATTTCTTCTGAAAAGGTAGCGCATGTTCAAAGTGGGAATAACGCAGAACACGCACTGCTCGTATTAACGAAAACAGGTTATTCTTCGATCCCAGTTTTAGACGTAAAGTATCGTTTAAAGGGACTACTTAGCACAAAAATGATAACGGAATCCATTTTAGGATTAGAACGAATTGAATATGAAAAACTAGCTGAAATTCGAGTAGATGATGTTATGAATCATGATGTAGCATATTTAAAAATTACGGATACATTCCGTCGTGCACTTGATTTAGTCATTAACCATGCCTTCTTATGTGTAATCGATGAAGAAGGTACGTTTGTCGGTATTATGACGCGCAGAATTATTTTAAAGCAATTGAAAAAGTATATGTATCAACAAAATTAGTAAGTAACATTTCGTCGGCAAAGTCCATCTAGGATTTTGTCGACTTTTTAACTTGCTTCAGCAGAAGTCCTCCACTACTATAAGTGGAAGATGTATGCCAAGTATGTCCTTTATTTAGTTGGGTATAACCCTCGGCTGAACAGGGGAACTCAGGCTAAGAACGCCGAGTCGTGCGGCAACGCCTGAGTGACCAACATCGTGTTGGCCCGAGTCGTAATTGATGTAAGAAAGGAAGAGTTGTATGACGGCGACAGAAGCGGAAATTATCAAGGTGCTAGCAGAGGAAAAGAATATGCGTAAGGCTGCCGAGCGATTATTTTTAACACAGCCGGCTTTGTCACAGCGCCTACAATCCATCGAAAAAGAATGGGGTGCACAATTATTTATTCGCTCACAAAAGGGATTAACGGCGACGCCAGCTGGTGAATTAGTCATCCAATATTCGAATGAAATGATAGTGAAGCGGGAAGAAATATTTGAATCCATTCAAGCGTTACAGTCGAAAGTACATGGTACGTTAAAAATTGCCTGTGCTTCGATTGTAGGTCAAAACTGGCTACCAAAAGTTTTGAAGGATTTCGTAACAAAATATCCAGATACAAAAATTTCGCTTATGACTGGTTGGAGCTCAGAAATTGTGAAAGCGCTTTATGATGGAGAAGCACATATCGGTATTGTCCGTGGGCAAGCTGAATGGAAGGGGAAAAAAATCCATTTATTCCGCGATATGATGTACTTAGTTGATAAGGAAATTCAAGATATGGAAGATATTATTACATCGGATCGCCCGTTTATTCAATTTAAAAGTGATTCGAATTATTATCAGGAAATACAACAATGGTGGCAACGTCATTTTAACTACAATCCTAAGCATCAAATTATTGTAGACCAAATCGAAACATGTAAACAAATGGCGCTAAATGGCATTGGTTATGCGATTTTACCGTCCATCACATTAAATGGTGAGGAAAAGGTGCACAAAATTCCGTTAACCAACTCAGAAAATGATCATGGCTTGACACGTGATACGTGGTTAATTGGCTATGAATCGACGTTTGAATTACGCCAAGTGGAGGCATTTGTCAATGTAGTACAAGACCATGCCCGCTGTTTATATGATTATTCCAGAGGATAAGCTTAAAAAACAGTTTTATTTTAACTGAAAATTTAGTACAATATTCCGTGTTAAGAAAACTCACATATTAAAGAGGTGTCTCAATGGAGAAATTAAATGCACAGCAAATTATTGATTTTATTTCACAGGCAAAAAAAGTTACACCGGTTAAAGTTTATGTAAAAGGTGCGGGTGTCGCTTATTTATCATATGGTCCAGATGCAAAAGTATTTGGTGATGGCAATAATGCCGTTGTTTTCGGTGAGTGGTCTCAAATTGAGGCAGCTTTAAAGGAACATGAAACACAAATTGAAGATTATGTTGTTGAAAGCGATCGCCGTAATTCAGGTGTACCGTTATTAGACACAAAACATATTAATGCACGTATTGAGCCAGGTGCGATTATTCGTGACCAAGTAACAATAGGTGAGCAGGCTGTTATTATGATGGGCGCGATTATTAACATCGGGGCTGAAATTGGTGCAAAAACAATGATCGATATGGGTGCCGTATTAGGTGGGCGTGCTACAGTTGGTGAAAACTGCCATATTGGAGCAGGAACAGTGCTAGCAGGTGTAGTAGAACCTCCAAGTGCGTTACCTGTAGTCGTTGAAGATGATGTTGTCATCGGGGCTAATGCAGTTGTATTAGAAGGTGTACGAATCGGCAAAGGGGCTGTCGTTGCAGCGGGTGCCATTGTTATTAAAGATGTAGAGCCATACACGGTTGTAGCAGGTGTACCAGCTCGTGAAATTAAAAAGTTAGATGAAAAAACGAAATCAAAAACTGAAATTATTGATTCATTACGCAACTTATAAGAAGGTGTAGCAATGACAAATCTGATTGAAATTCGGCGTGATTTACATCAAATCCCTGAAGTTGGCTTTAAAGAATTTAAAACGCAGGCGTATTTATTAAATTTTATTGCACAGTTACCACAAGAGCATATGCAAGTTGTGACGTGGAGAACAGGGATTGTCGTAGCGATTGAAGGAACAAACCCGACGAAGCAAATTGGCTGGCGAACAGATATGGATGCATTGCCTGTTTTTGAAGAAACAGCTTTAGATTTTCAATCGCAACATACAGGGTTTATGCATGCTTGTGGACATGATTGTCATATGGCAATTGCACTTGGCTTAGTTGAATCATTTGCGAAAAATCGTCCGACACAAAATGTAGTGATCTATTTCCAACCAGCTGAAGAAGGTCCAGGTGGTGCTGAGCCAATGCTTGAATGGCTACGACTAGAACAGCCACAGCTTGTTGCTGATGAAATTTATGCCCTGCATATTGCACCAGAATATCCAGTTGGTACAGTTGCGACAAAGCCAGGTTTACTTTTTGCGAATACCTCCGAGCTTTTTATCGATTTAAAAGGTGTTGGTGGGCATGCAGCATTTCCACATAAAACACGTGATATGACGGTGGCGGCAGCGAACTTAATTGTACAACTGCAAACGATCATTAGCCGTAATGTTAACCCGATGGATAGCGCGGTCATTACGATTGGCAAAATGACTTCAGGTACCGTGCAAAATGTTATTGCTGAAAATGCGCGCTTAGAAGGGACCATTCGTACGTTAAATGTTGAAGCAATGGCAGAGGTGAAGCGCCGTATAGAAGCAATTTGTACTGGTATTGAGGCAGCATTTGAGTGTAGTGTAATGATTTACTATGGCTCGATGTACTATGAGGTAAATAATGATGAACGTTGTGCACAAGCGCTTTTATGTTTTGCAAGTGATTTTGATGGAGCGGTGAGTTATGAATGCCCAGCAGCTATGACTGGTGAAGACTTTGGATATTTTATAAAAGATATTCCGGGAGCGATGTTTTGGGCAGGAGCAAATTGTGAATTTGGTTTACATCATGCAAAAATAGCGCCAGACGAAGCATTAATTCCATTTAATCAAAAATTTGTCGAAGCGTTTATACGTACACTGTAAAAGATACTGTATTATACCCATTTAACGAACTCTGTTGAATGGGTATTTTTAATATAGCAATTAAAAAATCTGATAATTCGCAACTTTGTTAGTTGTGATTCGTACAAATAAGCAAAGAGAGGTGGAATAAAATGAAGAAATATGTCATGCTTCTAATTTTCTTAGTGACAATGTTCGCACCGTTGATGTATGGATCTGCTGAGATGAACATTGACGTTGACTATGGTTTTGAAGGAAAGGGCAAGCAAGATACACCGATTGCTGTAACGTTTACGATCCAAAATGATGAGCGTACATTTGATGGGGAGCTTGTCACGACATATGCAAATAATTATTTATTACAAAGGGGCGAAGTCATTCCACTACAGTTAGCGCCGAACGAGGTCGTAAGGAAAAAAGTGTATTTAAATTATTTACCTTATGAAATAATCGATAATTCAACAGGGAAGTTTGTTTATTTATATGATGATTCGATTGAAAAAGGGGACGAATCAAAAGATTATCGTGTCACACATAACAAACCAGAGTTGACTTCGTATGATGCATTTATGATTGGAGTATTCGGTGATAAGCAATTAGCTAGTGCATTACAACAACTCCGTGCAATTCAGCAAAGTAGAGTTGTTGATATATCTGAATATGAAATAACATCACTTGAAAGTGTTCAACAATTAGAGGATTTAGCACTTTTTAACATGATCTTCTTAACGCAAGAATTGGATACATTAACAGAAGTACAGCAAAAGGCTATTTTAGGCTGGATTCAAAACGGGGGACAGCTTGTAATAGATGGCGATGTTTCTAGTACTGCTTTAGAACCGTATAAAGCGTTAACAGCTTCATCGGCAACGAAAACAATTAATGCCGAACAACTTCAACAATTCACAGGGCAAGAAAGATTCAATAAAGTATTAACGGTTCATGATGTACAGCCAATACAAGGAGCACATAGTTTCAAAATAGATGAAACGGTACTTGCCGCTAGAAAACAAATTGGCTCAGGTGCACTTATTCAAACAGCTTTTTCACTAACAGATGCTACAGTGTCTCAAAACGATAATGCGGCATATTTAATGGCGAAATTATTAGATTTTGATGTGAACTTTAATACATCTACGCCAGAAAGTGATTTATCGAGTAATGTTGTGCCAGTGAATGCATTATTTGCTTCATTTGAGTTTTCACTATGGAAAATTGTTGTCGTGTTTGGGTTATATATTTTTCTACTTGGGCCAGTGCTTTATTTTTTCTTAAAACGTAAAGATAAACGCGAATATGCATGGTGGATTATTCCAGCTTTTGCGCTCGTTGTGTCAGTGGCACTCTTTTTAGTCGGTGCTAAAGACCGCATCGTCCAACCTCAAATTCAGCAAATGGCGGTAGTGAAAATTAGTGACAATGCATCAGAGCAATATTTTGCACAAAGCCTATTATCTAACCGTGGGGGCGATTATCAGTTTAGTTTAACAAATGATATGAAAGTAGCAAGCTATGGCGGGCAATCATTTGGACTACGCGATTTTCAAAATGGTCGATGGGGCTATGTAAAACAGCAGCAGGATCATAAAACATTAACATTAAAAAATGTGCCTTATTGGGATGTCGAATCGTTTATTGGCAGTGGCGCAATTGATATAGGAAAGCTTGATGTTCAGCTAGTAAATGAAAACGGCATGGTGACAGGGACAGTTCGCAATGACTTAACGATTGATTTAAAGGAAGTACAAATTTGGACTGGGCTGCAATTTATTAATATAGGCGATATCAAACAAGGTGAATCAAAGCATGTTAATGAAAAATTGGTATCATCATTGCTTGTACCAAACACGTTACCGGTTGATCAAACCTATTATGACAGACCGACACCAGAAACAATTGATGAAGTTAGAAAAGGACGGTTATTAGGCTTAGCAAATACACTTGTGATGGATGATCAATCCCCTGTAATCATCGGCTATTCCAATACAGCGGATATTGGGGCACAATTTGCTGGGAAGGCGAAAATGCAGTCTACTGTATTAGTGGTGCAGCCATTTACGGCATCAGTAAACTTCTCAGATGATGTCACGATAAACGGAGACTTAATGTTAATGAAATATTCCACAGATTTATATGGTGGGGTTAAAGATCAGCTGATTAGTGGTCAAGATTCCTATTATTTAGATCCAGCAGATTATAAGGTTACGTATCAATTGCCACAATCTATCATGGTGCATAATTTTTCTTGGGAAAGTTTACGCTATGAGCTATATGGTGGTGCGATTAGCTCGCAAATTTATAATGTAAAAACGAATCAATATGAATCGTTACCTAGTGAATATTCAACTGACAATGTGGATGATTATATAGAAAATGACATGATTCAATTTAAATGGCATGTTTCAGACGCTGTGTATAGTGATAATGTGAAGCTACCAATGATTGAGCTGAAAGGGGCGATGAAGCAATGATTGAATTTCAGCATGTTAGTAAAAAATATGGAACAACGAAAGCGCTAGCAGATGTATCGCTTACGATTGAAAGTGGGACTATTTACGGCTTTGTTGGAGCGAATGGTGCTGGTAAATCTACAGCATTTTCAATTTTAGCAACGCTCATTCCAGTATCTTCAGGCGATATTTTAGTAAATGGTAAAAGTGTGACCTATGAAGCGCATGCCGTTCGTGCCATGATTGGCTATATGCCAGACTTTTTCGGGGTATATGACCAGTTAAAAGTAGAGGAGTATTTAGACTTTTATGGCTCTGCCTATCAATTATCCGAAGCAGTAAGGGCAAAAAAAATTACGGAGCTCCTGTCACTCGTGCGCTTGACCGAGAAGCGATTTGAATATGTTGATGATTTGTCACGCGGGATGAAGCAGCGTTTGTGCTTAGCGCGTACTTTAATACACAATCCAGATATCTTAATTTTAGATGAGCCAGCGTCAGGTCTGGATCCAAGAGCACGTGTGGAGATGCGAGATATTTTAAAGGACTTGAAGCGTCTAGGGAAAACGATTTGTATTTCATCGCATATTTTGCCAGAACTAGCGGAAATTTGTGACGAGATTGGCGTGTTACATGCAGGAAGGCTTATTGCGAGTGGCAATATTGCTGAAATTGAAGCACAGTTACAAGGTGAAAAGTGGGTGACGGTTTCAGTTGTTGAGGATGAGGGAAGTGCGCTCGCCTTTTTTGCTAACTTACCACAAGTAGCAAATGCTACTCAACAAGGAGATGCCATTTCATTTGTATTTACTGGCGATGAATACGCGCAAGCTGCGGTACTAAAACAAGCGATTGAGGCTGGTATTCGTGTGAGTGCGCTTGAAGTACAAAAGAAAAATTTAGAGGATGTCTTTATGGTTATTACTAAGGAGGTGGCGCAGCGTGAATCTCAAAATATCTAATCCAGTGCTACTAAAAGAACTAAAGCTGAGATTTCGAAATGCAAAAAGCTTTTCGAGTCTCGCCTTTTACTTAATTGCGCTGACATTATTTATTATTGCGTACTTCATTATTATGTCGGGTGTGTTTTCGAATGGTTATGTGCAGCCAGAAAGCAGCTTTATCTTATTTTGCAGTTTAACTGTATTACAGATTTGTTTACTGCTATTCATTGCACCGGCATTAACAGCGGGTTCTATAAGTACAGAGCGTGAAAAGCAAACGCTCAATATTTTATTAACGACTACTCAGACATCCTCACAAATTATTGTCGGTAAACTCACTGCGTCGCTTGCTTATTTAGTTGTTATGTTAATTGCGACGTTACCGATGTATAGCATTTTGTTTTTATTTGGTGGGGTATCACCATGGATGTTAGCGAAAGTATTCCTACTGTTTTTATTAACAGTATTTACAGTAGGGAGTGTTGGTATATTATTTTCAACGATAACGAAAAAGACAATTGTATCAATGATTTCTACCTATGGGGTTATGATTTTTTTAGCGGTTTTTACGTTTATCTTTTTCCTGGTAGGCATTATTAACTTCGTTGATGGAACTTCGTATTATGCGTCGTATTTTTGGATTAGTATTAATCCGATTGCCGTTGTGCTAAGTTTGATTTCACCAGAAATTGCCATTGCAATTAAAGAAATGACACATTTAGATTGGCCACCGATCGCAATTTACTGTATTGTTTATGTGTTTATTGGAATTGTCAGTCTAGTGATTGCCTCGAAAAAATTACGTGAAACCAAATAAAACAGTACGCAATTCGTTAATAAGGCGAATTGCGTACTGTTTTTAATATGCTTTTAATAAATGTGCAGCTCTTTTTGATGTCCAGGCAAATGCGAGGATAAAGCAGCTGACTAATACGACCGTTCCTAAAATGTATGGTGAATCTGGATTCCAATCAAATAAAATTCCTGCAAGTGCTGGGCCAAACATATTCCCTAAGCTCATATAAGCATTGTTCATACCTGCCGCAAAACCTTGTTCTTCACCTGCTAGTTTCGAAATTAGTGTATTTACAGCAGGACGAATGAATGTTGTTGCGATAGTGAACAAAGTAGCTACGACTAAAATAACGAAGAAGCCGCTAATATAGATTGTTAGTAACATTGTCACCGCTGCAAGCAGAAGATTTACTAATATCACTTTCATCTCACCGAAGCGTTTAAATAATTTGTTCACAACATACATTTGCAGTACAACCCCTGCAAAGCCACCAACAGTTAAAATGATTGCGATATCAGTTGGTGTATAGCCAAATTTATGATCTAAATAAAGCGATAATGTTGCTTGGAAGTTTGAAATCCCAAAGCTAAATGTAAAAACGACGATTAAAAATATGAAATACGATGTTTTTACTGAGCGAGCAAGCTGTTTTAATAATTTTTCCCTTGGCGCAGAAATCGTTTTCGTAGATTTTACATTCGGTAAGTAAATTGCAGATAGTACAGAGGCAATCAGCGCCACCGCACCTGCTAAGTAAAACGGAAATGATAAATTGACATTTGCTAAAAATCCGCCAATACCTGGCCCAATCATAAAGCCAAGAGACATTGCCGCACCAATCATGCCCATACCTTTACCACGTTCTTCATACGTTGTAATGTCGGCGACGAATGCCATAATTGGTGGCATAATGAACGCTGCCCCAGCTCCACTTAAAAAGCGTGCTAAAAATAATACCCATACTTCTGATGCTAGCCCAAATAAAATTTGTGCGAAGCCGTATACCACAAGCCCTGCAACGATAAACATTTTACGCCCATGTCGATCTGATAAATCACCTGAAACAGGGGAAAGTAAAAACTGTGCAAGCGCAAAGCCAGCGATTAGAAAGCCAAGTACTTGTCCACCAACGCCAAATAGTTGTAAATATGCTGGCATAACAGGTACGATAATCCCGATACCACCCATAGTAATAAACATATTAAACATCAGTAAATAAAGTGCTATTTTATTTGATTGTTGTTCCATACAATTCAGCCCTTCACTAAAATATTTCGTAAGTAGAAATGAATAATTGCCAATAGCATACCACATTGTAATGGCTTTCACGATAAAAATCTTCATGCATAAGACTGAAAATGGTAGGTTGAATTTACAGAATAATTTTGTTTAAATGAGTAAATAAACGCTATGAAAAGAAGGTTTGAAAATATGAATTATAAATTTTGGACAGTAATAATGGTACAAAAAGAGGATGCAGTTCTGTTATTAAATCGTCAGCATGATAATTTTAAAGGGTATATTCCACCGGGTGGAAAAGTAGATTTCCCAGAAGGCTTTGCGGAAGGCGCTATACGCGAAGTGAAGGAAGAAACAGGACTAGATGTACATAGCTTAACGTTTAAAGGTATTTCGCATTATACGAATGAGGTTAAAAAAGATCATTTTATTATTTATAACTATTTAACAGATGATTTTTCAGGACAATTGTTAACACATAGTGATGAAGGAACACTGGAGTGGGTGAAAATTAGCGAGGTCAAAAATTACCCAATGCAAGAAGATATTCGCGTGCGTTTTGATTATTTTTTTGAACCAGGTACATTTGAAATTCATATGATTTGGGATGAAGATAACGATTGTTTAGATAAACGAATTATACATAAACTTTAACTCATAACGAGTATTTTTTAATACAATATTTGGAATCAAGTGCGTTTATCTAATAAAATCTGTTCTGCTACGTTACGGGGGACGCTTTTCTGGGGGCGTGGCTTCAACTAACTCATTTGTGCCTCTTACGGTGGCACAAATGAGTGGATTTTCCGCACACGCTTGATCCCCTAGAAGTCGCCCCCTTCACTTCGCGGCACTCATCTATAAAGTTAAAATTCATTTATACTACAAAGGGTTTAATAAAGTGTGCTGAATTAAGCTTAGTTATTGAAATAAAGTCTAGGGATGTTTTTTTATGGCGCAATCAAAGTAGCTAATTTTTTTGCCATAGCTATCTTTTAATCAAAGATTCAATATTGTGCACAGCGTAATATTTTATTCATCACCGCCGCCTCGCGCTAGCGCAAGCGGCAGCATTTTGCGCTTTTAACTATATGGAAAAGAGTAACATTTTAGTTTAGCGGGCCTTGCATGCGGCATTAAAGACAGTAGTAAAGGGAAATTCTAAAACATTTTTTAGAATTTCTCTTTGCGCCGAGGAGAGTAAAATCGAGATTTTACTCCCCGCAGAAGCAGTCATGCTCCTGTCGCTATGCTTTCGTCGCAGAAGTTAAAACCAATCCAGACTGCGATTGGTTTTAACTTTGCCGTAGCCCGCTGAAAATAAGTAGATTGCACTTGATCCATTTTTTGTTAGTAAATATGCTCAATATTAGCTATAACGAAAAATGCCGGGCAACAATTTAGCTGCTCGGCATCTTCATTCATTTAATGCTCATCTTAAAATCTAAGAAATACTCGTTATACTTACCTAACCATTCAAGGCCAAGGTTTTCGTAAACTTCTAATGTTTCACGTTGTTCATTTGATGGGTAGAAGCGCTCGTCTGAAATGACTTCCTCATCCATTAGTTCCCAAGCTGCCTCATTTGGTGTTGAGTAACCAACGTAGTCAGCATTTTGTGCTGCGTTTTCAGGGTCTAACATAAAGTTAATGAATTTATGGGCACCTTCCACGTTTTTAGATGTTTTTGGAATAACCATGTTATCAAACCATAAGTTTGAACCTTCTTGTGGAACTGCAAAATTTAACTCTTCATTTTCCCACATCATATCAGCTGCTTGACCTGACCAAGTTAATGCAACGGTTGCTTCGTTATTTATCATTAAAGGTGTAATTTCGTCACCAATTATGGCTTTAATGTTTGGTGATAATGTAATGAGTTTATCTGTCGCTTTACGTAAAAGTGCGTCATCTTTTGCATTTAATGACTCACCGATTGAGTTTAAGCCCATACCGATAACTTCACGTGAACCATCTACTAAAAACACTTTATCTTTTAATGATGGGTCCCATAGATCTTCCCATGATTCGAATGTTAAATGATCATCAATTAAGCTAGGATTATAAACAATACCTACTGTACCCCAGAAATAAGGGATGGAGTATTTATTGCCTTTATCGAATGCTAAATCTAAAAAGTCCGCATTAATATTCTTTATATTTGGAACTAGGTCATGATCGATTGGAATTAATAAATCTTCTTCTTTCATCGATTCGATTGTATATTCAGAAGGTACGGCGATATCATAAGCTGAACCACCTTGCTGAATTTTTGTCAACATCGCTTCGTTTGAGTCGAATGTTTCGTATGTGACTTTAATGCCTGTTTCTTCTTCAAACTTATCGATTAATTCTGGATCGATATATTCACCCCAGTTGTAAACTGTTAATGAATCCTTGCTGCCTTTGCTGCCTGCTGATTGCATTTGGTCAACTGCGACAAACAGTAGGGCACAGACAATGATAATTCCAACGGTTGCTTGAACTAAATCTCTCATCGTTGTCCCTCCGTTGCTACTGATTTTGAACGTTTATTAATGAAATAGTAACCAATAACGATTAATACCGTTACCGCAAATACTAAACCTGAAATGGCGTTTACTGTTAACGAAATACCAGCACGAGCCATTGAGTAAATTTCGACTGATAATGTAGAGAAACCGTTACCCGTTACAAAGAATGTTACCGCGAAATCATCTAGCGAATACGTTAATGCCATGAAGAAACCAGCGAAAATACCAGGTGAAATATACGGTAAAACAACACGTGTTAAGACGTCACGCTTTGTAGCACCCAAGTCACGAGCAGCGTCGATTAAAGACTTATTCATTTCTAAAAGCTTAGGTAAAACCATTAATACAACAATTGGTACACTGAATGCAACGTGTGATACTAACACTGAAGCAAAGCCAAGCTTGACACCAATCATCGTGAATAAAATTAAGAAACTCGCACCGATGACAACGTCCGGTGAAACGATTAAGACGTTATTTAATGAAAGTAATGTATTGCGTATTTTTTTATCTTTAATTGATACAATACCGATCGCACCAAGTGTTCCAATAACGGTTGCAATTAAGCCAGATAAAAGCGCTACAATGACTGTGTTCAGTAAAATAATGATAAGGCGTGAATCCTCGAACACCGCTTGGTAATGCTCCCAAGTGAATGATTCAAAGTTGTTCATGTTGCCGCCACTGTTGAAGGAATAAAAAATTAAGTAAAGAATTGGCGCATAAAGTACGACGAATACAAACGCTAAATACGCTTTAGACATAGCTGATAATTTTTTCATTATGCGCGGCCTCCTTTAGATTTGTCTCGTGTGAATAACATAGTTAAAACCATAAATAAAATTAAGAATACCGCGATTGTCGAACCCATGCCCCAGTTTTGAGAAACTAAGAATTGCTGCTCGATTGCTGTACCTAGTGTAATCACTTTGTTACCCGCGATTAAGCGTGTAATCATGAATAGAGATAACGCAGGAATGAATGTTACTTGAATTCCTGATTTTACGCCATCAATTGTTAATGGGAAAATCACGCGGCGGAATGTTGTCCAAGCATTTGCCCCAAGGTCGCGTGCTGCGTATACAAGTGATGGATTCATTTTATCTAATGAGTTGAAAATCGGAATAATCATAAACGGGATGAAAATATAAACCGATACGAAAATAAAACTGAAATCTGTAAATAAAATTTGCTGTGGATCAAAACCAAATACTTCTATCATTGCATTGATTGGACCATATAAACCGAAGATCCCGATAAATGCATACGTCTTTAATAATAAGTTAATCCAAGACGGAATAATGATTAACATTAACCATAATTGCTTGTGCTTTGTTTTTGTTAATAAGTAAGCAGTAGGGTAGGCTAATAATAATGTAAATAACGTAATTAAAAACGCATACCAGAAACTACTTAGCGTCATTTTTAAATAAACCGGTGTGAAGAACTTCGCATAGTTGGCAAATGTGAAGTCCCCATTTAAATCAAGTACAGAATAGTAAACGACTAACGCAATCGGCGCGATAACGAATAAAAGTATCCAAAATAAATAAGGGATTAACGGTCCTTTTGCGGTTTTGTTATTCATGTTCTTCATCCCCATATGCTTCTAAACGTTTGTCGAAATCTTCTTCTGTTTCGTTTAAGCGCATTACGTGAATTGCTTCAGGATCAAAATCTAAGCCGATTTCTTCGCCAACCTCTGCTTTTTTTAGCGAGTGTACTAACCATTCATTGCCGTCTTTGTCATACGTTGATAGCTCGTAGTGAACCCCACGGAATAGCTGTGTATCAACGGTTACAACTAATTTACCTTTGTCAGGTGTTGTCATTTCTAAGTCTTCCGGACGGATTACGACATCAATTTTTTCGTTTGGCTTCATACCGCCGTCGACACATTCGAATTCCTTACCAGCGAATTTTACTTTGTAGTCTTCAATCATAATGCCGTCAACGATGTTTGATTCACCAATGAAATCCGCTACGAAACGGTTAATTGGTTCGTCGTAAATGTCTACAGGTGTACCTGATTGTTTGATTTCGCCATGAGAAAGAACGAAAATTTCGTCACTCATTGCTAACGCTTCTTCTTGGTCGTGTGTTACGAAGATGAATGTTTTACCAAGACGCTGTTGTAGTTCGCGCAATTCATACTGCATTTCTGTACGCAATTTTAAGTCTAATGCTGATAACGGCTCATCTAATAAAATGACATCTGGGTCATTCACGATCGCACGTGCAATTGCCACACGTTGACGCTGACCACCTGACATTTCCGAAATTTCACGGTTGCCATAGCCTGCTAAGTTAACAAATTTTAGTGCTTTCTGTACGCGTTCTTTCACTTCTACTTCTTTTACTTTTTTAATGCGTAAGCCGAATGCTACGTTTTCAAAAACATTTAAGTGCGGGAATAAGGCGTAATCTTGGAATACTGTGTTTACGTGGCGCTCGTTGGCAGGTACATCGTTAATACGCTTACCATTGAAGAATACATCGCCTGTTGTCGCGTCAGTAAAGCCCGCAATAATACGTAAAATAGTTGTTTTCCCACAACCAGATGGCCCAAGTAATGTGTAAAACTTTCCACGTTCTAACTCAAAATTAATATTTTTTAATACAACCGTACCGTCATTGTATGATTTTGTAACATTTTCAAAACGAATAATCGTGTTATCCATGTATGTAGCCTCCTAAGTTATAAATAAGATTGTGTTGCGACTAACAGTAATTTGGTAATACCATTGTGCGCATTAAAAATTTGGTGATTAGAAGATGCCCCATAGTAAACGGCATTTCCTTCACTGGCGATATATTCATCGCTGCCAAGTACAACACGAATTCGGCCATTTAATACATAAATGAAGGTTTCCGCCAATGAAGGCTCAAACGCTTTGAACACCGCATCCTTTTGTAACGTGATAAAAACAGGTTCCATTTCTTTTTCATTGGATGTAGGGATTAGCCACTCGATTTCGTATTTTTTATCGTGGTCAATAAAGCTCGTTTGGTCATCCTTTGTAAAGACAATTTTTTCGTTTTCTTGCTCGTCATCAAAGAAGTCACGTGGTGAACAGCCTAGCACTTCTAATAAGTTGAATAATGTTTCGATTGAAGGGGAATTTAAATCGCGCTCCAATTGAGATATATAGCCTTTAGTTAAGTCTGTACGTTCCCCAAGCTCTTCTTGGGTAAGACCCTTTTTTAGGCGTAATGCTTTGATCTTCGTACCAATTTGCATTTGGGCACGCTCCTTTTTGACATATTAGAAAGTATAAATTTTTCCGTTATAACAGGTCTAGGCATTCGCGCCAGCTCCTTGGTCATTTCGGTCCCGCTGTCGAAAGTGGTGAAGTGTTTACTTTCTAGTCGGGCCCTCCAATGACTGAGGCTCACACGATGTGAGTCATTGGGGGCATGCCACATGGACGTGGCGTTTTGCCCACTCGGAGCTAAAAGGGCGCGAACGCGCTTTCCTTACAGTAAAAAATCCCCCGCAAGAGTTTACTATTTTTAAACCTTAAGTACGGAAGTTTACTTTTACAAAACTTTAAGTTTACGAAAGCAATAACAATTATACAGATTCTAGCAAGTATTTCAAGTCTATTTATGTTACATTTTGAAAGGAATTTAGTTGATACTTAAGATTATTTTCGTCATTTTCGGTAATGCCCGATACTGTACGTATTTGGAAATACATACATATGCTATTTTAAGGAGGAGATAAATGAAACTTTATACAGCTATGCCATCATTAAAAGGTGCTTCTGTTATTTTAAATAAGCAGCAGGTACAAAAGGAAAGTACGTTGCCAACCTTTATTTATTTTTGGTCAATGAGCTGCCCACAATGTAAACAATCGATTGAAAAACTAAATGACATTCAAACACTTTATCAAAATCGATTATCGGTTTATGCAGTTCATATGCCTCGAGAAAAAAGTGATTATTCAATAGAACAATTAAATGATACAGTCCAACGATTACAATTAACTATTCCGATTTACGTAGATAATGAATTAACAATCAGTGATACGTTTAAAAATCAAATCGTACCTTCCTATTACTTATTTGATGAATTGCAACGCTTACGATTTTTCAAAGTTGGTTTTCTAGCGACGAAATCATTACAACAAAAAATTGAACGAATTCTTTAATGGAAACAATTCGTTAATTGCGGTAAAATGTTGGCAATGATTTGTTCGGAGGAGACAATATGAAAAAAGAATTCGTAGTAATTGGATTAGGTCGTTTCGGAGGTAGTATTGTTCGCGAGCTTGTGAAGCAGGGCGCTAACGTCATGGCGATTGATACCGATAGGGAGCGTGTCGATGAATTTGCGCGTATTGCTACACAGGCAGTCGTTGCTGATACAACTGAGGAAGAAACTGTGAAATCACTGGGCTTGTGGAACTATGAACATGTCATTGTGGCAATAGGAGAAGATATTCAATCGAGCATTTTATCGACGCTCATTTTAAAGGAACTTGGTGTACAACAAATTACGGTAAAAGCGCAAAATGATTATCATGAAAAGGTGTTGCGTAAAATTGGCGCAGACTTTGTCGTGCATCCTGAGCGCGATATGGGGATTCGTATTGCAAACAATATGATTTCAAATAGCGTACTCGATTACTTAGAATTATCAGGAGAGCATTCGATTATGGAAATTCGCGCGAGTGAAAATATTGCAGGTCATTCATTAATTGAATTAGACATTCGTGCAAAATATGGTGTCAACATTGTCGGCATTACGCGCGAGGAGGAAATTATGATTTCCCCACCAGCAACTGAACGTATTCAACTCGGCGATGTCCTACTCATTATTGGTGCAGATGTCGACATTAATCGTTTTGTGAAAAAGGAAATTTAGGCTAAAAAAACAAGGGTGCTCCGAATTGAATTCGGGGCACCCTTGTTTTTGTCTAGGCATTCGTCTTTCGGAGCTTAACGGGCGCGAATACCTATTCTTATTTATACTTCCATAATAATCGGTAAGATCATTGGGCGACGTTTTGTTTTTTCGTATAAATACGGTCCTAAAACGTCTGTAATTTCATTTTTCAAATCATTCCATTGTTTATCTTTTTCTTGGATTGTGCTGTTTAAATGTTGATTTAACATTTTTTGAGCTTCATTAATCATTGTACCTGATTCACGCATGTACACGAATCCGCGAGAGATAATGTCTGGACCTGAAACAATTTTATTGTTAGCCATATCAACACTTACAACGACAATTACTAAGCCTTCTTCAGAAAGAATACGACGATCGCGTAGTACAATGTTGCCAATATCACCAATACCATTACCATCAATGTACACATCACCTGAAGGAATACGACCAGCAACATGAGCTTCGTTAGCACTTAATGCAAGTACATCACCGTTTTCCATGACAAATGAGTTTTCTAAAGGAATATCACAGGCTTCCGCAAGTTCCGTGTGGATTTTTAACATGCGATATTCACCGTGAATTGGCATAAAGAACTTTGGTTTCATTAAGCGTAACATTAGTTTTTGCTCTTGCTGAGAACCGTGACCAGAAGTATGGATGTTATTGAGTGCGCCGTGAATAACTTCTGCACCAGCGCGGAATAATAAGTTGATAATTTTGTTTACGCTCATCGTATTACCAGGTACTGGAGAAGATGAGAACACTACTGTATCACCAGGTTGAATTTGAATTTGACGGTGCGTACCGTTCGCAATGCGTGATAATGCGGCCATCGGTTCACCTTGAGAACCTGTACATAAAATCATCACTTCATTTGCAGGTAAGCGGTTTAAGCTTTGTACGTCTACAAATGTTTCTTTCGGTGCTGTAATATAACCTAATTCACGACCGATAGTAATAGCGTTGTCCATTGAACGACCGAATACGGCAATTTTACGACCGTATTTTAAAGCGGCATCCGTTGCTTGCTGTAGACGGTGAATGTTTGATGCAAATGTCGCAAAGATAATACGTCCATCGACTTTGCGGAAAATTTCATCGATGCTTTTCCCTACAGTGCGCTCAGACATCGTGAAATCTGTTTTTTCAGCATTTGTACTATCAGATAGTAAGCAAAGCACACCATCACGACCAATTTCAGCCATTTTGGTTAAGTTGGCGGGTTCGCCCACAGGTGTGAAGTCAAATTTGAAGTCCCCGGTATGCACGATGTTACCAGGAGGTGTTTTGACAACGATACCGTATGCATCTGGAATACTATGCGTCGTACGGAAGAAGCTCACAGAAGTTTTACGGAACTTAATAACATCGTTTTCTTTAAATTCGATTAATTTTGTTGAACGTAATAAACCATGCTCTTCTAATTTGTTGCGTAATAAGCCTAAAGCTAACTTACCACCATAAACTGGAACGTTTACCTGACGTAACAGGTAAGGGATCCCGCCGATATGATCTTCGTGACCATGTGTTATAAATAAGCCCTTAATTTTGTCTACGTTTCGAACTAAATACGTATAGTCCGGAATAACATAGTCGATTCCAAGTAGGTCGTCCTCAGGGAATTTAATACCTGCGTCAATTAATATAATTTCATCTTGAAACTGTACTGCGTATGTGTTTTTGCCGATTTCGCCCAGTCCGCCGAGTGCGAATACAGCTGCTTGATCATTCTTAACGAATTTCATAAGAATTAAGCGTTCTCCACTTGGAAGTTAGAGCTGTTTTGCTCATACTCTAAATAGTTACCTTCTAATAGTTGAACTAGCTCGATATTGTAGTTGCGGTCTTTTAAGTAATAGCGTACTTCACGTTCAGATGCCCCTTCTACATATACAACTTTAGTGTTTTCGCGAACTGGAATTTCTGAAATACCTTCTTGATAATAAACTTTGTAAATCATAGTTACTCTCCTTTAATAACGAACATTATTATTGCGTTGAAATTTATAAAGAAACACGCATTTCCTTTATATTATCATGGGACTCCTTTAAAATAAAGAAAAGCCCTTTAAAAATGATGGATAAACATGTCGATAACATAAAAAAATGACACGTCCTAATATAGACGTGCCAATTGAAATTGAAGGAAGTTAGGCAATTAATTTTTTTCCGAGGATGCCGTTTAATTGTTTAAGCCATTTCTTTTTGAGACGTCGTAACATAGGTCATCACTCCTTGTCTATATTATACGGAAAATTCTGTTTTTTGTAAAGGGTCACTATTATAAAGGAAGATAACAATGAAAAAATTTTTATTTTTTGATGTGGATGGTACTTTGTATAATTCGAAAAAACAGCTCCCCCAATCAGCGAAGGAGGCAATTTTTAAAGCTCGTGAAAATGGTCATGAAATCGCAATTGCAACTGGCCGAGCACCATTTATGATTGCTGGAATTTTAGAGGAACTTCAAATTGATACATATGTTACGTTCAACGGTCAATACGTCGTTTACAAAGGGGAAGTAATTTATACCAATCAAATTGCGAATGAAACGTTAATGGAGATTTTGCAATTCGGTGAGCAGCATGACCATCCGTTCGTTTTTTTAAACGAAAAAGAAATGATTGCGTCTAAAAGTGGTTATAGTGAAATTGAAGAAAGTTTAGCGACACTCCATTATCCTTATCCAACGATTGATGAAAATTATTATTTGCATACACCTGTTTATCAAACGCTTGTCTTTGCAAAAGAGCATGAGCAAGTACTGTATGAGCAACAATTCCAAGATATACAGTTCGTTCGCTGGCATCCATATTCCTGCGATATGCTTCCGAGTGGTGGTTCGAAGGCGCTTGGTATTACTAAATTAATTGAACATATCAATTTTGAAATGGAAGACGTCATTGCTTTTGGGGATGGTTTGAATGACGTGGAGATGTTGCGAGACGTGGGGCTAGGTGTAGCGATGGAGAATGGTCATGATGAAGCCAAAAAAGTTGCAGCGATTGTAGCGGACCATGTTGATCAAGATGGTCTATACAAAATAATGAAAGAATTAAAATTATTTTAACAACAGGAAAAGCGCTGCGAGTAAATTCGCAGCGCTTTTCTTAAAATATAAGAAAGTATAAATTTTTTCAAAGTGTCTAGACTAAAGCGCCAACCCCTCGCACTATTAGAACCCTCCTGCAAAAGTGATGGTGCGTTTACTTTTGCAGGAGGGCTCTCCAAAACTTGCGGCTCACACGACGTGAGTCATTGAGGGCATGCCACATGGATGTGGTGTTTTGCCCACTCGGGGCTGGAAGGGCGCTTTAGCGCTTTTCTTATTCGCGACCAAAAGGTGTGCTATTTTCAATTTCACCGAATGGATCTTTTTCGTTAATTCGATCAAAGAACATCACACCATTTAAGTGATCTAATTCATGTTGAAATGCGATTGCAGGTAAACCAGTTAAGCGAATTTTCTTTTCTTCGCCATCAACAGTCATAAATTTTGCAGTAATGCGTGCGTAGCGAGGTACATAGCCTGGCACAGCGCGATCTACAGAAAGACAGCCTTCACCGCTTGTAATATACGTTTGTTCTACAGAGTGGCTAACGATTTTAGGGTTAACAGCAACAAAGCTTAAAAGCTCACCTTTGTCATCATCTAAATGCAAAGCAAACATACGCTTAAGGCTATTTACTTGGTTAGCAGCTAAACCAATTCCGCCGCGTAAATTATATTTTTCAGCCATTTCAGGATTTTGACTATTTATTAGATATTGCAGCATTTCCTCAGCTAATTGGCGATCTTCTTTTGTTAATGGGAAGGTTACCTCCTCAGCGCGTGTGCGCAATGTAGGATGACCCTCACGAATAATATGTTCCATTAATAGCATGTGAAACTTCCTTTCAGTTCTAACTTAATTACCTTTAAGTATACACGACTTAGAAAAAGTGAAGTAGAAAAAACATTTGGAAGGTGAAATATTTCATCTGATAGATTGAATTTGGCTTAAATGGGGAATGATTTACACTGGTTAGTAAATTGTATTGTAAACAATAAAAGAATAAAACAGGTATTCTATTATAGTACAGAAATAATAAATTTATAATACAGATAACGCTACTGTTATAATTTTAGTGGTGAATGAAATTTCTTTTATTTAGATGCTAAACAATGATTGACCGATGGTATTTTATTCATTATACTCTGATTAGAACAATATTGTACTATTCGAATTTAATTTTTTTTTAATACAGTTCAAAGGGGATGTAAACAATGGCAGAAAAAATGATGAATCAATTTGATCCAACTGGCACATTACATGAGATTGAAAGCAAGTTTGAAATGTTCCAAATCTTAAATGAAAACGGAGAAGTAGTAAACGAAGCAGCAATGCCGGAATTAACGGACGAGCAATTAGTGGAATTAATGACACGTATGGTTTATGTACGTATTTTAGACCAACGCTCGATTTCATTAAACCGCCAAGGTCGTTTAGGTTTCTATGCCCCAACAGCAGGTCAAGAAGCGTCTCAATTAGCGTCACATTACGCGCTTGAAAAAGAGGACTGGATTTTACCAGGTTATCGTGATGTTCCGCAAATCGTTATGCACGGATTACCATTATGGAAAGCATTCTTATTCAGCCGTGGTCACTTTATCGGTAACCAAGTGCCTGAAGGAGTTAACATTTTAGCACCACAAATTATTATCGGTGCACAATATATTCAAACTGCAGGTGTCGCATTAGGTTTACAAAAGCGCGGTACGAAATCTGTAGCAATTACGTATACAGGTGACGGTGGTTCTTCACAAGGGGATTTCTATGAAGGGATTAACTTTGCGGGTGCATTTAAATCACCAGCAATCTTCATCGTACAAAATAACCAATTTGCGATTTCGACACCACGTGAATTACAAACTGCTGCAAAAACTATCGCGCAAAAAGGGATTGCGGCAGGTATTCCATCGGTTCTTGTAGACGGTATGGACCCATTAGCAGTTTATGCAGCAACAAAAGATGCGCGTGACCGAGCTGTTCGTGGCGAAGGCCCAACATTAATCGAAACAATGTGCTATCGTTATGGCCCACATACAATGGCAGGAGATGACCCAACTCGTTACCGTACAACAGACACAGACAATGATTGGGCAGCAAAAGACCCATTAATTCGTTTCCGTAAATTCTTAGAAGCAAAAGGGTTATGGGATGAACAAAAAGAAGAGTCTGTAATCGAACGTGCAAAAGAAGAGATTAAAGAAGCAATCAAATTAGCGGACCAAGCACCAAAACAAAAAGTAACTGAGTTAATGGACAATATGTACGCAGAAGAGATGCCATATAACTTAAAAGAACAATATGCAATTTACAAAGAGAAGGAGTCGAAATAAGCCATGGCACAAATGACGATGATTCAAGCAATTACAGATGCATTACGTTGCGAATTAAAAAACGACGAGAACGTATTAGTATTCGGTGAAGACGTTGGGGTAAACGGAGGGGTATTCCGTGCAACTGAAGGTCTTCAAAAAGAATTCGGCGTAGATCGTGTATTTGATACACCCCTTGCCGAATCTGGTATTGGTGGTTTAGCAATCGGCTTAGCATTAACAGGCTACCGTCCAGTGCCTGAAATTCAATTTTTCGGCTTCGTTTTCGAAGTAATGGATTCAATTAGTGGTCAATTAGCGCGTATGAAATATCGTTCTGGTGGCACGTATAATGCACCGGTAACAATCCGTTCTCCATTTGGTGGTGGCGTGCATACACCGGAAATGCACTCAGACTCATTAGAAGGGTTAATGGCGCAATCACCAGGCTTAAAAGTGGTGATTCCATCAACTCCGTATGACGCAAAAGGTTTACTGATCGCTTCAATTCGTGATAATGACCCAGTTATTTTCTTAGAGCACTTAAAACTTTACCGTTCATTCCGTGAAGAAGTACCTGAAGAAGCGTACACAATCGAAATTGGTAAAGCAGACGTAAAACGTGAAGGTAAAGACTTATCCATTTTTGCATATGGCTTAATGGTTCATGAGTCTTTAAAAGCGGCAGAAGAGCTTGAGAAAGAAGGCTATTCTGTAGAGGTAGTAGATTTACGTACAATTCAGCCACTTGATATTGAAACAATTATTGCTTCTGTTGAAAAAACAGGTCGTGCAATCGTTGTTCAAGAAGCACAAAAGCAAGCTGGGATTGCAGCGAATGTTGTAGCGGAAATTACAGAACGTGCAATTCTTTCGTTAGAAGCACCTGTATTACGTGTAGCAGCGCCGGATACAATTTACCCATTCCCTCAAGCAGAGGGTGTATGGTTACCAACGTATAAAGATATAATGGAAACTGCGAAAAAAGTTTTAACATTCTAAGAATTGAGGGTGAGAGAAATGGCATTTACGTTCCGTTTACCAGATATTGGAGAAGGTATTCATGAAGGCGAAATCGTTAAGTGGTTTGTGAAACCTGGCGATCAAGTTAAAGAAGATGATATTTTAGCAGAAGTACAAAATGACAAAGCAGTCGTTGAAATTCCTTCGCCAGTAGATGGTACAGTTGAAGAAATTTTTGTAGAAGAAGGTACAGTTGCAGTTGTAGGTGATGCATTAATTCGATTTGACGCACCTGGATACGAAGACTTAAAACTTAAAGGTGACGATCACCATGACGCAAACGAAGCAGCGAAAACAGAAGCACAAGTACAAGCAACTGCCGAGGCTGGTCAAGATGTGAAAAAAGAAGAGGTATCGGACAAAGCGCAAGCACCAAAAGAAGAAACGCCAGCTCCTAAACAAGTAGAGGATGTATCTTCAAATAAACGTATTATCGCAATGCCATCTATTCGTAAATACGCACGCGAAAAAGGTGTAGATATCTCACAAGTAACAGGTTCAGGTAAAAATGGACGTATTGTGAAAGAGGATATCGAGAGCTTCTTAAATGGTGGTGCTCAAATACAAGTAGAACAAGCAACACAACAAGAAACATCAGTTGAAGCTACACCAGCACCAACACCAGCTGTACCGGTTGCTCTTGAAGGGGAATTCCCAGAAACACGTGAAAAAATGAGCGGTATCCGTAAGGCGATCGCTAAAGCGATGGTACATTCTAAACATACAGCACCACATGTGACGTTAATGGATGAGGTGGATGTAACAGAATTAGTTTCACACCGTAAACAATTCAAAGATATCGCAGCAGAGCAAGGTGTTAAATTAACGTATTTACCGTATGTTGTGAAGGCTTTAATCTCGACATTACGTAAATTCCCTGAATTCAACCGTTCGTTAGATGACGCTACACAAGAAATTATTCAAAAACATTATTATAATATTGGTATCGCTGCTGATACAGAAAGAGGTTTATTGGTTCCGGTAATTAAACATGCTGATCGCAAATCGGTATTTGGCTTATCAGCGGAAATTAATGAGCTTGCTGTAAAGGCGCGTGATGGTAAGCTAGCACCGCACGAAATGAAAGGTGCGTCAATGTCGATTACAAACATCGGTTCAGCAGGCGGACAATGGTTTACGCCTGTAATAAATCACCCTGAAGTAGCAATTTTAGGAATTGGGCGTATTTCAGAAAAACCAGTAATAAAAAATGGTGAAATTGTAGCCGCACATGTGTTAGCATTATCATTGAGCTTTGATCATCGCATGATCGATGGAGCGACTGCACAAAACGCTTTAAATCATTTAAAACGTTTATTAAGTGAGCCGCAACTTTTATTAATGGAGGCGTAAAAAATGGTAGTAGGAGATTTCCCAATCGAACTTGATACTCTTGTAGTAGGTTCAGGCCCTGGTGGTTATGTTGCAGCAATTCGCGCAGCACAAACAGGTCAAAAAGTTACAATCGTAGAGCGTGGAGCATTAGGTGGCGTTTGCTTAAACGTTGGCTGTATCCCATCTAAAGCTTTAATTTCTGTAGGTCACCGTTTTGAGCACGCTCAACACTCTGACGACATGGGTGTTGTTGCATCAGAAGTTAAATTAGACTGGTCAAAAGCACAAGCATTCAAAGACGGCGTTGTTAAAAAATTAGTAGGCGGCGTTGAAGGCTTATTAAAAGGAAATAAAGTAGACATCTTAAAAGGTGAAGCATACTTTGTTGATGGTAACACTGTACGTGTAATTGATGGCGATAAAGCACAAACTTATACATTCAAAAACGCTATTTTAGCAACTGGATCTCGTCCAATCGAAATCCCAACATTCAAATTCACTAAACGTGTAGTATCTTCTACAGGTGCTTTATCATTCCCTGAAGTACCAGGTAAATTAGTTGTAATCGGTGGCGGTTACATCGGTACTGAGCTAGGTTCAGCTTATGCTAACTTAGGTTCTCAAGTAACGATTATCGAAGGCGGTAAAGACATCTTAGCTGGTTTCGAAAAACAAATGACACAAATCGTGAAAAAAAGCCTTAAAAAGAAGGGCGTTGAAGTAGTAGTAAACGCATCTGCTAAAGGCGTTGAGGAAAACGAAAATGGCGTTATCGTTACTTACGAAGCAGGTGGCGAAGAAAAGACGGTTGAAGCAGATTACGTATTAGTAACTGTAGGTCGTCGTCCAAACACTGACGAACTTGGTTTACAAGAAATCGGTATCGAATTCGCTGACCGTGGATTATTAAAAGTTGATAAACAAGGTCGTACTTCTGTACCGAACATCTATGCAATCGGTGACATCGTTGCTGGTCCACAACTTGCGCACAAAGCTTCTTATGAAGGTAAAGTTGCTGCAGAAGCAATCGCTGGTGAACATTCAGTAGTTGATTACTTAGCTATTCCAGCAGTATGCTTCACAGATCCAGAAATGGCTACTGTAGGTTACTCTGAAGAGCAAGCGAAAGAAGAAGGTCTTGAAGTGAAAGCTGCCAAATTCCCATTCGCTGCAAACGGTCGTGCATTAGCGCTTAACGCTACTGACGGTTTCGTTAAATTAGTGGCTCGTAAAGAAGATGGCTTATTAATTGGTGCTCAAATCGTTGGTGTTGGTGCGTCTGACATGATCGCAGAAATGGCTACGGCTATTGAAGCGGGTATGACTGCAGAAGATATCGCATTAACTATCCATGCTCACCCAACTTTAGGTGAAATTACGATGGAAGCTGCTGAAGTATTATTAGGCAATCCAATCCACATCGTTTCTAAATAATAAGTAATATTCCAGACTGCGTAGTATGAATTTTGTACTACGTAGTCTTTTTTGTCCAAATTATTGTTCAGTAGTTGGTTCGTTACTAAAAGTGAATGGTTACCAAATTAATTTGGAACTATTGTATTTCACAATGGTTGTTTTTAATTTGATTCAGCATTCATCCCCTACTTACATAAGTGAGGATTGAATGAAAAATATGTAATTCTATTTATTGGGGGCAACCCCCGGCTGAATCAAGTTAAGCCCCAGCGGATGTCACAGATTTTTTAGGGGTGTTTTTCAAGCGAGCTTGAAAAAAATCTGGACCCAATTACGCCGAGGCGTAATTGATTAATAAGCTCCGTTCTACTATTCCAAGAGAACTATGTAATTGCCCACTACAGTCATGCAGGAACGATTTAAATAAATCCAACCAACCCATGTATTGATGAAGAACTAAAACATGAAATAAAGTCGATAAATCAAGAATTTCGTTAGTTATTATCTAAAAATGAAATAGACACATAATTTGAATGGGCGTAAAATGGGACTGTATAAGGGGGGAGATAGTTTTGAATATTGTGCGTACGATTGCTCAAATTGGTATTATCACTGTATTTTACTTATTTGGTCAAGCGATTGTCGATTTTACTGGAATCATTATTCCAGGTAGTATTATCGGCTTAGTGCTATTATGGTTGGCGCTATTCTTTAAGGTATTAAATGTGAAATACATACAAAAGGGAGCTAGTATTTTACTTGCTTATTTAACATTATTTTTTATACCTTCGACAGTTGCGGTAATAAAATATCCCGAATTACTAACGGTTTCAGGTGGACTGCTAATTTTAGCGGTAATTATTAGTACGCTAGTTTCATTAGCAATTACGGGAAAAGTAAGTCAGTTTATTGAAAAGAAAGAGCTGCAAAAAAAGGAGGACAAGTCCGTTGCAACAGTTACTACTAATCCTGTTCATCATAAGTAGTACAGTATTGATCTTTGTGCTACTGAATAAGCTATATTTAAAAGTAGGGCATCCATTTTTGCTCCCGATTTTAACGGCAACGCTTCTTACGGCTATTGTGCTTTTAGTATTTAATATTCCATATGAAACGTATATGGAAGGCGGTCAATGGATTTCAAAAATGCTTGGACCCGCGGTTGTTGCGCTTGCGTTTCCTTTATATAATCAACGCGAATTGATTTTTAAGTACAAGTATTCAATTATTATCAGTATTGTTGTGGCAATGATAGCAGGGCTCATTAGTGTTGCTATGCTACTGATATTATTTGGTGCGAGTCATACATTTTTATTAACTTCTTTTCCGAAATCACTAACAACACCTGTAGCTATGCAGGTGAGTGAAGAAATTGGAGGAATTGCACCGCTAACTGCCGTATTAGTAATGGTAGCTGGTTTTACTGGAGCTATGCTAGGGACAACTGTATTTAAAGTATGTAAAATAGATACTGCGATTAGTCGTGGTGTAGCGATGGGAAGTACCTCGCATGGTGTTGGCCTAACAAGATTAAAAGAATATAGCGATGAGGATTTATCCATTGGGTCGTTATCGATGGGCTTAAGTGCTGTTACCGGGGCATTTTTTATTCCGATACTCGCAATGTACTTATTTTAAGAAAAAAGGGGACATCCCAGAATTACTTCTAGGAAGTCCCCTTTATTTTGAAAATTAATTATTATAATACATATTGCGGATAACTTTTGCAAAGATTCGCTTTATGTCTAAGCTAAAGCGCTAACTCCTTAGACATGTGGTCTTTCCTTCAAAAGTGGTGGAGCGTTTACTTTTGAGTCAGGCCCAAATGTTTGTTGGAGCTGTACAAATATTTTAGTGCTTTTGCTCTAATAAATCGCTTTTCGTTCTTTAATAACGCGGATATTTTGTAATGTGCTATCTTCAGGGCCTTGCACGGGAAGTCCTGCTTCAATATTCATTTGAATGAAGTCGATAGTACTCTGCGTAATTATTTCCCCGGGAATGAATAACGGGATACCCGGAGGATAAACCATGATAAATTCAGCGCAAATATAACCATCTGCCTGAGCTAATGGAATGCTTTCGGTTTGTGCATAGAAGGCATCACGTGGTGTCATAGCAAGTGCTGGAATTTCAGGGATTTTGACATTTGTTTCAGTAATGGTAGCTTCTGAATCAAACGCTTGTGACATACGAGAAAGCGCATTAACAAGCAAGTTAATTTCCTTTTTCGTATCGCCAATTGTTATTAAACATAAGATATTATAAAGATCCGACAATTCTACTTCTAAATTGGCGTTTTGACGTAACCATTCTTCAGCTACATGTCCGGTAATCCCTAAATCCTTTACGCTTATTAAAAGTTTTAAAGGGTCCATATCAAATGTTGCCGATGTACCTAATTTTTCACGACCTACACAATGTATGTGTGGGATTGAGTTAATACGTTTTCGGGCATCCTTGGCTAAACGAATCGCCTCATCTAGTAAATCATAGCCATTTACTGCAAGTTGACGACGTGCTGTGTCAAGGGAAGCGAGTAATGGGTAGGAAGTAGAAGTCGTTGTTAGCATTGAGAATACAGATTGTGCACGTTTTACTGAAACAAGCCCTTCTTTAACATTTAAAACAGAGCTGCCGGTCATAGAGCCACCGAGTTTGTGAATGCTAGTTGCAGCCATATCTGCACCAGCTTGCATTGCTGATAGTGGTAATTCATCATGGAATTTAATATGAACACCATGTGCCTCGTCAACAATAACAGGGATGTTGTGTCCATGTACAATTTCAACAATTCGTTTTAAATCAGCGACAAAGCCGAAGTAAGTTGGATTAATGACTAGAACGGCTTTTGCATCTGGATAGGTGGTTAAGGCACGTTCTACGGATTCAGGAGAAATACCGTGAGAGATGCCAAGTTCTGTATCTACCTCTGGATGAATAAAAATCGGAATAGCGCCCGCAAAAACAATAGCTGACATTATCGATTTATGTACATTCCGCGGTACTATTATTTTATCGCCTGGACCGACGACGGTCAGAATCATCGTCATAATGGCACCACTAGTACCTTGTACGGAAAAGAATGTATGGTCAGCACCAAAGGCTTCGGCGGCAAGTTCTTGCGCTTGTTGAATAACGCCTTTTGGAGCATGTAAATCGTCTAGTGGAGCAATATTAATTAGATCAATTGATAAAACGTTGTCGCCTACGAATTCTCGGTAAGCTGGATCCATACCTTGGCCTTTTTTATGACCTGGAATATGGAACTGAATAGGATGTCTGTTGCGATGCTTTAAAAGGGCATCAAACAATGGAGTCTCTAATTGTGACAACGCAGGTACCACCTCACAATAATGTAATTTTTAAAAACAAATGAATTATAGCACCTTCTAGTGTTGCTGACTATAAAAATTTAGAATAATTTTAAGTAATTTATTTATTAACTGGGGGAATGTATATGAAATGGCAAACGCGTGTGACAGATTTATTGCAAATTGATTATCCAATTATTCAAGGGGGATTGGCCTATTTAGCGTATTCTGAACTTGCTGCGGCAGTTTCAAATGCTGGCGGCCTAGGGCAAATAACGGCAATGAGTTTACCGGATCCGAAAGCATTAAAGGAAGAAATAGGAAAGGTTCGCGGGCTTACAGACAAGCCCTTTGGTGTGAACTTTGCTATTGGAATGCATGGGACTGGCTACGAAAAAATGGTCGAAGTTGCTGCAGAAATGGATGTTCCAGTAGTAACGATAACAGGAGGCAATCCGTCGGCAATTTTTGATATTTTAAAAACTTCACGTTGTAAAAAGCTTGTGCTTGTTGCGGCGAAGCGACAAGCGCAAAAGGCTGAACAATTAGGCGCTGATGCAGTTATGGTTGTAGGACAAGAAGGTGGAGGGCATTTGGGGCGAGATGACGTTGGTACGATGGTATTAGTACCGCAAGTTGTGGATAGTGTATCTATCCCAGTCATTGCTTCGGGTGGTATTGGAGATGGCCGTGGTTGGATGGCTGCGCACGCCCTAGGAGCAGAGGGAATAGAAATGGGTACGCGCTTTATCGCTACGAAAGAATGTGTCCATGCATCGCAACGTTATAAACAAGCATTAATGGAAAGTGATGAAACAAATACGATTGTTATAAAACGTTCAATTGGTGCACCAGCTCGTGTGATTCGAAATGATTTTACAGATCATATATTAGCGATTGAACAACAAACACCAACATATGAAGCATTAAAGTCTTATATTAGTGGTGAAGCGAATAAAAAATTTATATATGAGGGTAATGAAGCACAAGGTTTTGGTTGGGCAGGACAAGTAACAGGTATGATTCATGATATTCCGAGCGTTGAACAGTTAATTCAGCGTATGGTTGTACAAGCGGAAGCATTCCGTATAAAATGGGGACAGTAATTACGTAAAGGTAGGTAACAACAAATGGAATATTCATATCCACTTAATACAGATTGGACAACACAGGAAATGGTCGATGTTGTAAAATTTTTTGAAGTAGTCGAAATGGCTTACGAAAAAGGCGTAAAGCGTGAATTAGTCATGACCCGTTACAAACGATTTAAAGAAATCGTACCATCACAGGCTGAAGAAAAAACAATATGCCGTGATTTTGAAGAAGCAAGTAATTATGTAGCATATCGTGTCGTGAAGTTCGCAAAAGAATTAGCGGATGGCCAAATTGTAAAAATGAAATAATGTGAAAGAGGCTGCGCGAAAAGTAAATACTTCTCGCGCAGTGCTTCGTTCGTGTATTAATTATCCGCTGCAGGCGGTGCTTCTGCGGTGGTCGAAATAAAATTTCTACCATCCTCGGCGCAAAGGGGGTGTCCCAGAATCACTTCTCGGACACCCCCTTTTTTAACATTTTTCAAATTGACAGGAATGTTTGCCAACCTTTTGTGCATAGTAATAATAAATGGTTTAGTTCTTGCAAATAATGATGTTATAGATGGGCATTAACTCATCGAAAGTTTGCTCAACTAAATGTAAAAAGCTTTTTGCTGACATATTTACTGCATCTTCGGCAGGAATATGACGACCTACTAAAAATTCACCCTTCTTTATATCACGTAGGCGAACAATCATTTTTTCTAATTGCGTATCACGTGCTTCTTTCAGCGAGATAGCAGCTGGTTGCATATGATCGCCTGAAATGACATAATCATCGCTTAAATTTTTCACAGAATTGATGTTTAGAAGTAGGCGTTCAGCCAACTCTTGTTTATGTGGTGCTTCATAAATTACAGCAACAACGATAAATAAATGTGTGCCCCAAAGTCCAATTTGAAAGTGAGGTAATGATTTGTAACCGCGTCTATACGGGGCAAATGCTACCCAAGAATCTTTTGGCGGGTTAACTGTACGACGCGCATGCTTTGCAACGTGGGCGAAAAATTCATCGCCTGTTTGTGCGCTGAAATAACTAGAAAAAGTTTCGCCAAGCTCGTGAAATTTAGGGCGAATGATAGAAGTTAATGCTTCCATGCGCTCGTCTAAACCTTCAATTTGGAATACTTGAAAGTCTTCGTTAGACCAATTAACAATACTCATATTTTTTATATTCCTTTCTAATAAATGTTTAATTTTTTAGTTTTTTGGGAAAAAATCAGTTAATAGAAACTTTTTATCATACGAATTTACTTCGCGTAACAACAGTAGTCTTAAATGACTGGAGGTGTTATCCGAAACGGGCGAATTCGCTTAGTGGGAAAAGTTTTATACTAAAGACGAGGAAGTGATTATTATGAAACAGATGATTAAAATTATACGCAAAGTAGACATTGAAAAGCAATATGAAGAAATTTTAATGCTTGAAATGGATTATGAATTAGCGACATTATTTACAGCCATGAATGATAATGACCAATCTGAAATCGACAAATCAAAAAAACGTTTAACTGAAATCCAAGAGGAACTAAAAGGTCTACATGTATATGCTTAGAAAAAAAATGTATCCAAAATAAAAAATCACTTGCAGATATAAGATTGCAAGTGATTTTTTGTTATAATAAAACTATTTAAAGGACAGGATTTTTTAGTGGACAGGTAACTTTGAATTTATTTATGAAAACGACATAGGAAAAAACTTTAATTACGTCATTTTGAGCGAAATGCGTTTTTCTCAAGGTAAAAACAATACGTTTCGTAGTTGGAAGGTGGATGCTAATATGGATATCAAACAAGTGGATGAATTTGCAAAAGAAATAATTTTTAAAGCAGGCCAAAGAATACGTGATGCCTTTTCTTATGATATCGAAATCGAAACAAAATCAAATGCCAACGATTTAGTGACGAATATTGACCGTGAAACAGAATTATTCTTTATCGAGAAAATTAAAGAGTTTAATCCGACACACCGTATTTTAGGTGAAGAAGGTATGGGCGAAAAGGTGGAGAGCTTAGAAGGGGTTGTATGGATTATTGATCCGATTGATGGCACGATGAACTTCGTAAAGCAGCATCGCCACTTTATGATTTCTATTGGTATTTACGTTGATGGGGTTGGAAAATTAGGGTACATATTTGATGTGATGCGTGAGGATTTATTTAATGCGATTGCAGGGGTTGGGGCTTGGTATAATGATTCACCACTACGGAAATTGCAACCACTTAAAATTGAAGAGGCAGTAATCGGCATCAATGCCAATTGGGTAACGCCAAATAAGCGGATTAACCATGAAAAAATCATTGAACTTGTGCGTACTGTTCGCGGAACACGTTCATATGGCTCTGCCGCGATGGAGATTGCGTTTGTAATAAGTGGTAAGCTAGATGCGTATATTTCGATGCGTTTGGCACCTTGGGATATTGGTGGTGGTGTTGTCATTGCCAAAGAGGTAGGAGCCGTCGCAACGAACTTTAATGGGAAGGTTTTTGACTTTTTAACGGCAGACACATTTTTAATTGCTAACCCAGCAATTCATCAATTAATTTTAGAAAAATATATTGAAGAAAAAAAATAGAAAAGGGGTTGTCCGAGAAGTGATTCAAGGACAGCCCCTTTGTACATAATAGCGAAAAAACGATTATAACAAGCCTTTGTCGCGGAATTTGCGTTTTTGTATGAACGCCATGCCGAAAATTGCGCACATCAGAACACCACCAAGTACAACAGTAATCCAACCGATTGTTTCGTATTTATCGCCTGTCATGAAAATAAGTGAAAATGCAAAACCAATGCTAACCATCGATAAGATAGCAGCTAGCGCATAAATAAACATAACGAATTTTGCTTTATTCATCATCTATACCTCCAAAGTTCAATTATTTATGTGACAAAAATGAACATGAATTTTTCTAAAAAGACATTTAATCTTTCTTGTGCTATAATATCACAGTTAAACAATTGAAAAAAGAATATGGAGTGGAATAATGACAAATTTACGTCAAGATATACGTAATATCGCAATTATTGCTCACGTTGACCATGGTAAAACAACGTTAGTAGATGAATTATTAAAACAATCAGGTACTTTCCGTACAAATGAGCGCGTTGAAGAACGTGCAATGGACTCAGGCGACATCGAACGTGAGCGCGGAATTACGATTTTAGCTAAAAATACAGCAGTAAACTATAACGGTACACGTATCAACATCCTTGATACGCCTGGACACGCAGACTTCGGTGGAGAAGTAGAACGTATCTTAAAAATGGTAGATGGCGTTTGTTTAGTTGTCGATGCGTATGAGGGTTGTATGCCACAAACACGTTTCGTATTAAAGAAAGCGTTAGAACAAAAAATTACGCCAATCGTTGTAGTTAACAAAATTGACAAACCTTCTGCTCGTCCATTAGAAGTAGTAGACGAAGTATTAGAATTATTCATCGAGTTAGGTGCAGATGATGACCAATTAGACTTCCCAGTAGTATATGCTTCAGGTGTAAATGGTACGGCATCATTAGATCCAGACCCAGCATCACAAGAAGAGACATTAACATGTTTATTCGAGAAAATTATCGAAACAATCCCAGCACCAGTGGATAACTCAGACGAGCCATTACAATTCCAAGTATCATTACTTGACTATAATGACTTCGTAGGTCGTATTGGTATCGGGCGTGTATTCCGTGGTGAAATTTCAGTAGGCCAACAAGTTTCATTAATGAAATTAGACGGTACAGTGAAAAACTTCCGTGTAACGAAAATCTTTGGTTTCTTTGGTTTAAAACGTGAAGAAGTACAAACAGCTAAAGCTGGTGACTTAATCGCCGTTTCAGGTATGGAAGACATCAACGTTGGTGAAACAGTTTGTCCAGTTGACCACCAAGAAGCATTAACACCATTACGTATCGATGAGCCAACATTACAAATGACATTCTTAGTAAACAACTCACCATTCGCAGGTCGCGAAGGGAAATGGGTAACATCTTCTAAAATTGAAGAGCGTTTACGTTCACAATTACAAACAGATGTATCTTTACGCGTTGAAGATACAGCTTCTCCAGATGCTTGGACAGTTTCAGGTCGTGGTGAGCTTCACTTATCGATCTTAATTGAAAACATGCGTCGTGAAGGTTTTGAATTACAAGTATCAAAACCACAAGTAATTATTAAAGCAATCGATGGTGTGAAATCTGAGCCAATCGAGCGCGTACAAATCGACATTCCTGAAGAAAACGTAGGTTCAATCATTGAATCTATCGGTACTCGTAAAGGTGAAATGTTAGACATGATCAACAACGGTTCTGGTCAAGTACGTTTAATTTTCAACGTACCAGCACGTGGTTTAATCGGTTATACAACTGAATTTATGTCTCTAACAAAAGGTTTCGGTATGATGAACCATACATTCGACCACTATGCACCAGTAGTAGCAGGTAAAGTTGGCGGCCGTCACCAAGGTGTATTAGTATCTATGGAAAACGGTAAAGCAACGACTTATGGTATGATGGGCGTTGAAGATCGTGGTACTTTATTCGTTGAACCAGGTACAGAAGTTTACGAAGGTATGATCGTTGGTGAAAACACACGTGATGCGGACATTACTGTAAACATTACAAAACAAAAACAAAAAACAAATATCCGTTCGGCGAACAAAGACCAAACGAATGTTATTAAAAAGCCACGTATTCTTTCATTAGAAGAAGCGTTAGAGTACTTATCAGATGACGAGTACTTAGAAGTAACACCAGAATCAATTCGTTTACGTAAACAGATCCTTGATAAAGGTGAACGTGAGCGCGTTGCCAAAAAGAAAAAGAACGCTGAATTAGAAGCATAACAATTGGCGTTAATAGGGAAAGGTTGAATGATGTTGAATATGATGGCTGTGTTATCTAGCTATTTAAATTTAGTATTACTAGCAACTGTATCTACAATTGAAAATGATTATGCATTTAATCGTATGTCAGGAATTACAAGATATTTATACGGAAATTTACCAAGCTTCGAAATAGCAGGCTATGTAACATTCGTTCTCGTATTCCTTTTATCGGCTCTTGTCTACAAACTAGGTTTTGCAAAAAAATTATCTATCGGGAAAAATATACTAATTTATACATTTCTATTTGTAGGATGTATTGTTCTAACGTTTTTAGCATTATATTTACCGATGATCGAAGGGTTAATTATTTCGGCTTTAATTTTAATCGTTTATAAATCACGCTTATGGCGCGAAAAACGTGGGGAAGCAAAGCAAGCGTAATTTTTAAGGGGTGGAAAAACAAATTTTGTTTTTCTGCCTCTTTTTTGATGTAAGGGTGTTTGTTTGCGTATGCTTACAATGTAGCAGTATAATTTGTTATTGGAAAATAAATAAAATGGAGTAGAGGATTATGAATTTTACAAAAAAACAAGTATTCATAAGTGTTTTTTTAGCGCTAGTCATTATTTCATGTATTATATTCGTGCCTGCTGTATTATCAGCGAAAAATGAAGATAATGCTGCAGCAGAATTAAGTGAAATTTACAACGATCAATTTGCTGTAACAAAGTCAACAGCTGGTGCGTTTAAGAAAGAATTTGAAGTAACGGTACAATCAGAAAAATCAAAAATCGTTTATGATTTTGACGTAAATGACGGCGAATATAAGGGTGAATATTATGCCGAAAACGTTAACTCAAAAGTAAATGAATTGTTACAGCCAATTGTTGGTGTAGAAAGCCTAGTGATGTCAAATGTATTCCAAGACGGTTTACAACAAGACATTACATTAGATGAAGCAAACGTAGAAAATGCAACAGTGCATATTTTGGTAGAAGAAGATTTATCAGAAGAAACAGCACAGCAAGCCGCCAATACCTTAAAAGCACAATTTGGCGATATTCCAGTATTAATCGAAGTGTATGTCGTTGACGAAGAGAGTATATTTGAAGGGATAAAAACCGAAGTAGGGCAGTTCTTCCAACTTAGCAAAATCAATGCAGAAAGCTTCATTGATTTTAAATTCCATAAGCAGACGTTTAATTATTAATATGCTTTTTGCATAATTGATTAAAATAAAAAGGCGGTGAGCTCTCAACAATTGAGGGCTCATCGCCTTTTAAAAATCTTCATCAAATTTGGATGATGTTCTAAAAAATTGGAATTTTCCTGTTTCAATTCGCTTGTGTGTGTTATTAGTAACTCGGACGTTGCATTCGTCACACATAAACGTATGAATCGGACGATTTCGTAATTTTTTTGCTAAAGGTAAATCATTGGGTAATTCATGTATTGTATCGCAAATGACACATTTTACACGCATAGTGATACCTCCTATTGAATACGAATCGCGCGAACAAATTTAATTGGATTATTTACATTTGAACCGTCCGCAAATAATACATGCACAGGACCATCCTCTAGTAAAGGTTTGCCATCTTGGCTAAATTTGAAAATGAAGTTTTGAGCTTCTTCGATTGAAAACGTATGCTCTTCATTGTTTTCACATTCGAAAACAACTTCTTTTGCATCTGTTTGGATTTCAGCGTTGTTAAAGAATGGTTTAATTTCCATACCGAATGTACCAGTCAACATACCTTTTCGGTCAAATTTTCGTTCCGTTTTTAATGTTGGTGGAAATACCGCACCTTCCATAATTTCACGTGACCAGTGTGCACCCATATCGCGTAAGTATTTTTCGTTATCTTCTTCAGCTTTTTCTGTTACGAAATATGTATTCAGATCAAGCTTACGATCATCGAAAATCCATACAGTTGGATCAAGTGTTAATTGAAATTTGACCGCACCTTTAACTGGAATGATTGTTTCGACCATTTGTAAGTCCCCCTTAACTATTTTCCTACATTATTATAACGTTTTCTGACATAGAAAGAAATATAATTGAATTGGTGCTAAATCATACAAAGAAGCTTGCAATTTTTGAAGTAAAAAGATACACTTTATTAAGATAGAATCGAAGAAATATCATAGATGGGGGCGTCCTCATGGATACGAAAGCACAAGCTTCCTTTCAGGAAAGAGCATTAGAGCAACTAACTGTAGATGCAGCAAAAATTGCTCAATTAATTCACGTTCAAATGGATAATTTGACAATGCCATCTTGTCCATTATATGAAGAAGTATTAGATACACAAATGTTTGGATTGTCGCGTGAAATCGAGTTTGCAACGAAGCTCGGTTTAATTGAACGTGAACAAGGAAAGCAAATTCTAGACTCTTTAGAAAAAAAGCTTTCTTTATTACATGATGCGTATACAGACAAATAAAAGAAAACTCAAACGCTTTTACGCGCTTTGAGTTTTTTTTTCAAAGAATTAAGAAAGTATAAATTTTACATAAAGAAAATTTGAACATAAAGCTGTCTTATGACTAAGTAACCGTGCCAACTCTTTGTTTCAAAAGTGTATCATGCAAAAGAGGTAGAGCGTTTACTTTTATGTCGGCCGCTTTAGCGTTGTTGTTCAAAATGAGGTTTTGATAACATGAAGCATTATTTTAAAAATTATTTCCGTAATTTTGATTATGGGCTACTATTTGTATATATTTTACTCATGCTCTTTGGACTTGTTATGATTTATAGTGCAAGTATATGGGTATCTATAGTCCATTTTGAGAAAGATCCAGATCATTATTACAAGCGCCAATTATTAAATATCTGTATGGCGTTTTGTTTGTTTTTAGTTGCGGTTGTTTTTCCGTATAAAAGATTTGCAGATAAAAAGATATTAGGAATATTATTTGCAATAATGATTTTCCTTGAAGTAGCGTTAATATTAGTAGGTAATGAAGTAAATGGTGCGAGAAGTTGGATTGATTTTGGTGTCATGAACTTCCAACCTTCCGAATTTGCAAAACTATTTATTATTATCTATTTTTCGGGTACTTTTTATCGTAAAAGTATTCATAAAGGTTCCATGCAGCTCTTGTCCTTTGAAGATGTCACCCCTCCATTAGGGATATGGCTATTTATTGTACTTGTAGTAGGTTTTGAAACCGATTTAGGGGCACTAGGCATCATTGTTTGTATTGCAATGTCAGTCGTAATAGCGAGTGGGGTTAAGGGGAAAACATTGCAAAAGATTTTTGGTTTATTAAGCGCATTAGGTGTTATTGGTGCGATTGGCATTTTAATTTTCAAATGGGACACCGTGTTTAACTCAAGCCGCCGCGGTCGTATTACGTCATATTTAGATCCATTTAGTGATCCACTCGACACAGGGTATCATGTAATAAATGGTTATTATGCAATCGGAGCAGGTGGTCTTGAAGGTCGTGGGTTAGGGCAATCGATTCAGAAGCTCGGCTACGTACCAGAGCCACAAACCGATTTTATTATGGCGATCATTGCAGAAGAACTTGGCATTGTTGGTGTTTCCATTGTTATTTTTGGTTTAGGTTTTATTGTAATGCGCGGTTTATACGTTGCAATGAAAACAAAAGACCCGTTAGCACGTATGCTCGCAGCGGGCATTTCAACTTGGATTGGTATACAAACCTTTATTAACTTAGGTGGTTTATCGGGACTTATCCCGTTAACCGGAGTAACGCTTCCTTTTATTAGTTATGGCGGTACTTCTATATTATTGCTATCTGTAGCAATGGGGATATTAATCAATGTTTCTACACATTACAAACTAGAAAAAAGAAAGTAATGAGGGGTTGAGGAGAAATGAGAGCAATTAAAAAGATATTAGTAGCAAACCGAGGGGAAATTGCCATTCGTATTTTACGAGCATGTAACGAATTGCACATTAATACAGTAGCAATTTATTCTCGTGAGGATAGCGGTTCGTATCACCGTTATAAAGCAGATGAGGCGTACATTATTGGGGCTGGTAAAAAGCCGATTGATGCATATTTAGATATCGAGGGTATCATAAAAATTGCGAAAGGGGCAAACGTCGATGCGATACATCCAGGTTACGGATTTTTAGCAGAAAACGTACATTTTGCACGTCGCTGTGAAGAAGAAGGCATTCAATTTATCGGTCCGACTTCACGTCATTTAGATATGTTTGGAGATAAAGTAAAAGCGCGTGAACAAGCGATTGTAGCGGGAATTCCTGTGATTCCAGGTACAGATGGTCCAGTAGCAAGCTTAGAAGAAGTGCAATCTTTTGGTGCCACACATAGCTATCCAATTATGATTAAAGCGGCACTAGGTGGCGGTGGTCGAGGCATGCGTCTTGTCCATTCAGCTGAGGATGTTCAAGAGGCTTATGACCGTGCAAAGTCTGAAGCAAAAGCGGCATTTGGCTCGGATGAAGTGTATGTAGAAAAGGCCATTATTAAGCCAAAACATATCGAAGTCCAAATTATTGGCGATACGCATGACAATATTGTGCATTTATATGAGCGTGATTGCTCGATTCAACGCCGTCATCAAAAAGTAGTTGAAATCGCTCCGTCTAATTCAATTTCAGATGATTTACGAAATCGTATTTGTGATGCAGCCGTTAAGTTAATGAAAAATGTAGGTTATATTAATGCTGGTACGGTAGAATTTTTAGTAGCAGGAGATGATTTTTATTTCATTGAGGTAAATCCGCGTATTCAAGTTGAGCACACAATTACAGAAATGATTACAGGAATCGATATTGTTCATGCACAAATTAAAGTAGCACAAGGGGCAAATATCCATTCTGAAGAAGTGGGTATTCCAGCACAAGATAAAATTCCGTTATTTGGTTATGCAATTCAATCACGTGTTACAACAGAAGATCCTGCAAATGATTTCATGCCAGACACAGGCAAATTAATGGTATATCGTTCAAGCGGAGGCTTTGGCGTACGCTTAGATGCAGGAAATGGTTTCCAAGGGGCAGTGGTAACTCCGTATTATGACTCGTTACTCGTGAAAATTTCAACTTGGGGCATGACATTTGCTGAAGCCGCTGCAAAAATGGATCGCAATTTACGTGAGTTTCGTATTCGCGGTGTGAAAACGAATATTCCGTTTTTAGGTAATGTTGTGCTACATGAAAAGTTTTTAACAGGTGCATTTGATACGAGCTTTATTGATTCGACACCTGAATTGTTTGAGTTCCCAGAACGAAAAGACCGTGGAACAAAGCTATTAAATTATATTGGGAATGTCACATTAAACGGCTTCCCAGGAGTAGAAAAACGTACAAAGCCAATTTTTGTACAGCCAGATAAGCCGAAAATCGATTTGTTAACAGCTCCACTAAGTGGAACAAAACAAATTTTAGATACCCAAGGTGCAGATGGATTAGTCAAGTGGGTAAAAGAGCAGAAGGATGTACTATTAACGGATACAACATTCCGTGATGCACATCAATCACTGCTTGCTACGCGTGTTCGTTCGCAGGATATGTTCCAAATTGCAGATGAAACAGCGCGTTTAATGCATAACTATTTCTCTCTAGAAATGTGGGGCGGTGCGACATTTGACGTAGCATACCGCTTCTTGAAAGAAGATCCATGGGCTCGACTTGAAAAATTACGCGAGCAAGTACCGAATGTGTTATTCCAAATGCTGTTACGTGGTGCAAATGCAGTCGGCTACACAAATTACCCAGATAATTTAATCCGTGAATTTATCCAGCAATCGGCTACATCAGGCGTTGATGTATTCCGTATTTTCGACTCGTTGAACTGGATTAAGGGAATGGAAGTAGCAATTGACGAAGTGCGCAATACCGGTAAAATTGCTGAAGCAGCGATTTGTTATACAGGTGATATTTTAGATGACAGCCGTGCAAAATATACTGTGCAATATTATAAAGATATGGCTCGTGAATTAGAGGCTACAGGGGCGCATATTTTAGCGATTAAAGATATGGCTGGCTTATTAAAACCACAAGCAGCATATCGCTTAATTTCCGAGCTAAAAGACGCGACAAGCTTACCGATTCATTTGCATACACATGATACGAGCGGCAATGGGATTTATTTATATGCAAAAGCAATTGAAGCTGGCGTAGATATTATCGATACCGCATTAGGTTCGATGGCTGGCTTAACATCACAGCCGAGTGCGAATTCATTGCATTATGCAATGAAAGGCTCAGAACGCAATGTACGTGCAGACATCGAAAGCTTAGAAAAATTATCGTACTATTGGGAAGATGTGCGTAAATATTATGTAGACTTTGAAAGCGGCATGAATGCACCACATTCAGAAATATATGTGCATGAAATGCCAGGTGGTCAGTACAGTAACTTACAGCAGCAAGCAAAAGCAGTGGGATTAGGGGACCGTTGGGATGAAGTGAAAACAATGTATTCACGTGTCAACATGATGTTTGGTGATATCGTAAAAGTAACACCTTCATCAAAAGTTGTAGGAGATATGGCATTGTTCATGGTGCAAAATGATTTAACAGACGACAATGTCATTGAACGTGGGCAAGCAATCGACTTCCCAGAGTCAGTTATTGAGTTTTTCCAAGGTTTTTTAGGGCAACCACATGGAGGCTTCCCAAAAGAGCTTCAAGCGGTTGTATTAAAAGAACGTGAAGCGATCACAGTACGCCCAGGAGAGTTATTAGCACCGGTTGATTTTGAAAAGTTATCGGTACAGTTAGAAGAAAAGATGGGTCGTACACCTACGAAAAAAGATCTTCTAGCGTATGCATTATATCCAAAAGTATTTGAACAATATTTACAAGCTTCTGACCAGTTTGGTGATATTTCGGTGCTTGATACACCAACGTTTTTATATGGCTTAAAGTTGGGTGAAGAAATAGAAGTAGAAATCGAAAAAGGAAAAACACTGATTATTAAGCTGGTGTCAATTGGTGAACCGCAGCATGATGGTACACGTGTTATTTACTTTGAGATGAACGGTCAATCCCGCGAGCTCGTTATTCAAGATTTAACGGTTGAAGTAGATGGCAGTATCGCATTAAAGGCAGATCCATCAAACCCAAATCAAATTGGTGCAACAATGCCGGGTACAGTGCTAAAAGTTGTAGTAAACAAGGGAAGTAGCGTTAAACGCGGCGACCATTTATTAATTACAGAATCGATGAAAATGGAAACAACTGTCCAGGCACCAAAAGACGGTATTGTCAAAGAAGTTTATACGACAGCAGGCGATGCTATTTCAACAGGCGATTTATTAATAGAATTACAATAAAAATAAAAAAACCTAATTCCCTACTATTGAGGGAATTAGGCTTTTTTATTTAGCACGTGAAACAAGCAATATAAAGTAACATAATAAACCGAATAATAATGTAATTAATAATGAGTGCAATAATGAAACAAGTAAATGTAGCTTGAATAATACAACGAGCATCCCTGCTAACACTTGCCCAACGACAAGTGACATTGCGATAACCCAGCCCCAGTAAATAACGCGTTGATTTTTATAATTACGTACTACATAAACTGTAATATATAATATCCAAATGACAAATAGTAATGCGGCAAATCGATGCCCCATTTGAATCCATTCATACATATTAAAAGGAATTGCAAATGGTTCCTCGTTACGGCAGAATGGCCAATCTGGACAAACTAAACTTGAATCTGTATGACGAACAAGTGCGCCAGTGTAAACAACGATATAAGAATATAAAGTAACACAGATTGTATGTATTTTTAATTTTTTACTCATGAAAATCCGTTCGGTATCGAATTTGGAATCTGCCTCAAAGACGATAAACGTAAGTAACAGAACAGCTGCGAATGAAATTAACGAAATACCAAAGTGTAATGCTAAAATGAAATCTCCTTGTCCCCAAAGCACTTGTGCAGCCCCAATTAACGCTTGAAGAATTAAGAAGAATAGTGCTAAAAATCCTAAAAATTTTACTTCTCGAATATGTCCAAGTGAACGCCAAGTCCAAACGACCAAAATTAGAATGAAAATGGAAACTGAACCTGTAACTACCCGATGTGAAAATTCTATTAAAACTTCCGTTGTAATTTCTTTAGGAATTAATGAGCCGTTACAATCTGGCCAGTTTCGACCGCAGCCTAAACCACTATCAGTTTTTGTAACGAGCGCTCCACCTTGCAGAATGAGCAACATGCCAAGCGTTGATAAAACACCAAACCATTTTAAAAATTTACTGTATTTTTGTTGCATGAAGTTGAGTCCACCTACTTTAATATTCAACATCGCTTATGAAAGCGTCTCTAATTTAAAATGATAGCGAAAAAATGGTAAAAATACAACTTATATCAAGGTTTCGCTTGGAACGGCAACCATTTTTTCACAAATTGTTCATAAATTCGTCTCCTATCCTTCACAAATATTGGCAGAAAATGCATTACTATATATATGTTGTTTAAGATTTCTAAGCGCTTCAAAATTTCAGAAATGTTGCTTTTTGAAATTTCGCAAAACGTCTAGAAATCCGATACAAATTTAGATATAGTTATGGTAGCGGAATATGCTTACAAATTTGAAAGGAAAAGTAATAATAGGGCGTCCACCCTTTGTAATAACAAGCAAGGTTTATTACATAACGAGTAATTTCATGTGCGTTTAGGTTGTACGATGATTAAAATTGGAAATTTAATTTTAATTGAAACGACCATGAAGTAGGAAATTCATCTTTATGTATTTGTTTCACATTAACTTTATGACTTGAAACATATTGAGATGATCAGAGTACAAACTATTATTATTTGAAATTTCAAAACTGTTTATGAAATTTTGTAAGCAATGGCATCGTTTGCTGCCATACATGTGGGGACTAGCAACTTGATTGGCGAATACGATTAATTTTTATTAGTAATATTGTAAGTTTACTAATTTGATAGGGAATCAAACTTCTAGCACTGATTATTTTATTGTATGTCCACTATCAATTGTAATTTTACAGACGCATGAAGCTTTGTTGCGAAAATTATTTATAAAATGCTGATCGTTTTGAAGTTAGTGGCTTACTTATTTGAATTTTTACGTTAGCGGTATTTACTGCTTAAGAAATACATTTAATATGCTTGGCGCATAAGCGTGTATTACTTACCTAAGGATTCACATAGGCATAACCGTAGTCCTGGTTACACATGAAAATACAACAAAGAAAGAGGGGTTTATTAAGCTATGATGAAAGGGCTTAAAAAATGGCGTTTATTCTCGCTATTAACAGTAATGACCGTTTTCCTTTCAGCATGTGGTGAAGATTATCTTTCGACACTTCGCCCAGCAGGTGCGGTAGGTAAAGAGCAATTAAACATTTTATTATTATCTATTGTAATTATGGCATTAGTCGTAGTAGTAGTATCTACAATCTATTTAGTTGCATTCTTTAAATTCCGTCGATCTAAATTAGGCGAAAATCATATGCCTAAGCAAGTAGAAGGAAGCCACACATTAGAAGTAATCTGGACAGTTATTCCGATTATTTTATTACTAATCTTAGCTGTACCAACATTAAACTCTACTTATAAATTTGCAGATGTTGCTGCAATGGATGAAGTAGATGAAGCTGGCAGTAAAACGGCTCTTACAGTAAATGTAACGGCAAAATTATATTGGTGGGAGTTTGAGTATCCAGATTTAGGTATTATTACTGCGCAAGAGTTAGTAGTTCCGACTGGTGAAAAAGTATACTTCAACCTAATCGCTTCAGACGTTAAACACTCATTCTGGATCCCATCAGTGGGCGGTAAGATGGATACTAACGTTGATGGAATTAACAAATTCTACCTACAATTCGACAAAGAGTCAGTTGGATTAAATGATGGAGAAGGCGTATTCTACGGGAAATGTGCAGAGTTATGTGGTCCTTCTCACGCATTAATGGACTTCAAAGTTAAAGCACTTGAGCCAGCAGCATTCGATGCTTGGGTTGCAGCAATGAAAGCAACAGAAGGTCAAACTGCTAGCGCGGATTCAGCAGATGTTGGTGAAGCAGCGTTTGCTAACTCTTGTATAGGATGTCACGCAGTATCAGCAGTAGCTGGTAGTGGTGTAGGTCCAAACTTAACAACATTCGGTGACCGTAACCGCTTAGCTGGTTTTATGGAGCATAGTGTTGAAGAAACAACAAATTGGATTATCGATCCAGAGAAGTACAAACCAGGCAACACAATGACTGGTAAATATAATGTTTCTCCAGAAGAAGCAAAAGCAATTTCTGAATACTTAATGAAATTAACTGTTGAGAAATAATTATAAAACAAGAGAGATACTTTGAAGGAGGTTAAAGTTGTGAGCTCTGTTACACAAAAAAAGGGCTTTGGAGCACATGTATGGGACTATTTAACAACGGTCGATCATAAAAAAATCGCGATTATGTATTTAGCTGCCGGTACTTTGTTCTTCGCAATTGCAGGTTTTGAAGCGTTACTTATGCGTATTCAATTAATGTTCCCAGAAAGTGATTTCATTTCTGCAGGCCTATTTAACGAATTATTAACGATGCACGGTACAACGATGCTATTCTTAGCAGCGACGCCGATTATCTTTGCCTTTATGAACGCCATAGTGCCACTTCAAATTGGTGCGCGTGACGTAGCATTCCCGTTTTTAAACTCACTAGGGTTCTGGTTATTCTTCCTTGGTGCAGTTTTCCTTCACCTTTCATTTTTCCTAGGTGGAGCACCTGATGCAGGGTGGACATCATATGCATCATTATCTTTATATTCACCAGGCCATGGTATTGATTTCTATATCCTTGGTTTACAAATTTCTGGTGCGGGTACGTTAATCTCTGGTATTAACTTTATCGTAACAATTATTACGATGCGTGCACCTGGTATGACGTTCATGCGTATGCCACTATTCACTTGGACTACATTAGTATCAAGTTCATTAATTTTATTCGCGTTCCCTCCACTTACTGGTGGATTATTCTTAATGTTAGTTGACCGTATGTTCGGAGCAAACTTCTTCGATCATACAATGGGTGGTAACACAATTATTTGGGAGCACTTATTCTGGATCTTCGGGCACCCTGAAGTATATATCTTAGTATTACCAGCGTTTGGTTTATTCTCTGAGATTATTCCAGTATTCGCTCGTAAACGTTTATTCGGGTACTCTTCAATGGTATTCGCAACAATCTTAATCGGTTTCTTAGGGTTCATGGTATGGGCTCACCACATGTTCACAGTTGGTTTAGGTGCTACTGCGAACGCAATCTTCGCTGTTGCAACAATGGCGATTGCTGTTCCTACGGGGATGAAAGTATTCAACTGGATTCTTACAATCTGGGGCGGTTCAATTAAAGTTACAGTACCAATGCTTTATGCACTTGGTTTCATCCCGTCATTCGTTGCGGGTGGTGTTACAGGGGTAATGCAGGCAACTGCTCCACTTGACTACCAATTACACGACTCATATTTCATCGTAGCTCACTTCCACTACGTAATCGTAGGTGGTATCGTAACTGGGTTATTCGGTTCAGCTCACTTCTACTGGCCGATTATGTTTAACCGTGCGTTAAATCCGAAACTTGGAGCTCTTACTTTCTGGGTATTCTTCATAGGTTTCCACTTAACATTCTTCATTCAGCACTTCTTAGGATTAATGGGTATGCCACGTCGTGTATTCACGTATATGGGTGGCCAAGGTTGGGATCTGTTCAACTTTATCTCAACAATTGGTGCTATTATGATGGGTATTGGGGTAGTATTATTAGTAATCGACGTATTATTATCGATTAAATCAGAACCAGTTAACAAACGTGATTACTGGGGCGATGGTCGTTCACTTGAGTGGGCAATCGAAACGCCACTACCATTCTATAACTTTAAACAAACGCCACTTGTCCGTGGCTACGATCCATATTGGATTGAAAAAGAAGAAGGTAACAAAGAAGGGATGGTTTATGCTGAGCCACTAGGCGAAATTCATATGCCAAACAATTCAATCTTACCTTTAATGATGTCAATCGGTGCATTCATCGCTGCATTTGGTGCGTTGTATAGCCCATGGGGTGACCAAGCGCAAGCAGGTGCAACACATGCTTCACCAGCTGTATCATTAGCATTAATAATCGGTGGTTTAGGCTTAACAATTGGATGTATGATTGCTCGTTCATTCAAAGACGATCTTGGCTTCCACGTAACGGTTGCTGAAATTGAAGCAATCGAATCTGATTTAGCTCACTACCGTGCAACAGGCAAAAAAGGGGGTAACAAGTAATGGATATTAATCAAAAATTTACTCCACAAACTTGGCCAAAACACCCTGAACAAGCAACACAAGAAGGGAAAAACAAGTTAGTTGGTCTTTGGATTTTCCTAGCGTCAGATACAGTGTTATTCGCGAGTGTATTTGCTACATACATCGCATTAAAAGATCATGGTCCTGCAGGGATGGAGTTTGCTGCAAAAGACCTTTATGAATTACCATTAGCATTCATTATGACAATGTTATTATTAACATCCTCATTAACTTCTGTGTACGCAATGTACCATATGAAGAACTATAATTTTAACGGTGTTCGTACGTGGATGGGTATTACTGTATTATTAGGGTTAGGATTCTTAGGTTTAGAAATTTATGAATTCCAGCACTATGTACACATTGGATTTGGTTATACACAATCGGCATTCTCTTCTGCGTTCTTTACGCTTGTAGGGATGCACGGACTTCACGTTATCATTGGTTTAATTTGGATTACGGGCTTAATTACCCGTAACAGTGGTCGCGGTCTTAACCTTTACAACGCACCGAAGTTCTTTGCCGCTTCTTTATACTGGCACTTCATCGACGTTGTTTGGGTATTCATCTTTACAGTAGTATATCTGATGGGAGTGTTGGGATAATGGCTCACGGAACTCATGTAGAAGTACGTACTCAAGCTCAATACGAATATGACAAAGCTCAGTCTAAAGCTCATATGCGTAAACAAGTAGTAAACTTTGCGATCATGATTTTCTTAACATTTATCGCGTTTGCTGCTGTACTATCTGGCTTCGCGCCAACATTCATCATTCCAGTGGTTTTGTTATTAGCTGGAATCCAAGTAGTATTACAACTTTATGCTTTCATGCACTTAGAAGACCGTTCAACACATATGGTTGGCGTGATCGAATTCTTTATTTGGAGTGCTGCTTTCATCGCGTTCACGTTCTTTGTTGCGTTTACGACAATCATTTGGTGGGGCATTTAAGCAAAACAAACACGTCCTTAGCATTTGCTAGGGGCGTTTTGCTTTTGTGATGATTCCTTAACATATACTCACAATGAGAATTTTTCAATACAATATTTGAAATAGAATACATGCAGATAATATGATTCGTTCTGCTACGCTACGGGGCATGCTTTCCTGGGGGCGTGGCTCCAAAGCGTTGACAAACGCTTTGCGACGAGTAACCGCAGGAGCAACTTTGTTTTTTTCCGCGCACGCTTAATCCCCAAGGAGTCCGACCCTTCACTTCGCGGCACTCTACTATAAAACTAAAGTTTGTTTTTATTACAAAGTTTTTGAATGAGGTGTGCAGAATCGGACATTGTAATTGATAAAAAGTCTACTTTCGTTTAAAAACGATTTTATATTTGAGACTATCAAAATAGCTCATTTTTATTTACAGAAATAACTATTAATCCAAGATAACTTACTGTAAACTGTGACATATTTTATTAATTCCCGCCGCCTCGCGAATGCGCAAGCGGCAGCATTGGACTCTCTTCACTAAATTAACACGCAACACTTTACTATGGCGGGCCTTGCATGTGGCATTAAAGACAGTAGTATGGACACGTACCACGTGGCCATAATGCTGTCATGCCATAGCCCGCCAAAAATAAGTCACACTGTACTTAATCCATTTTCTGTTAGTGAATTTGCTGATGTTAACATATACACAAAATACATGTTTGATTTCAAGCAATTGTCATAGTTATTCCATTGAAGTTATAAATTTCCCATTCTATAATGAACTTACTGATGTTTAAAGGAGCATGGTCAAATGCCGATAAGTATTTTTGGTTTTCAAGCGTTATGGAGTCCTTATTTATTAGGGACGCTTATACTCGTGACAGTGTTATATTTTTTAGTAACTGTAAAGTGGCAGCACAAATTTAAAGCAGGCGAACCATTAAAGAAAAGTGAAGCGACCAATTTTATTCTCTTTGTCATTTCGTACTATATTATTAAAGGCTCGCCGATTGATTTATTAGGTCATATTATGTTTACATTGCATATGACACAAATGGCATTTTTATTGTTGTTAGTACCGATTTTCTTTATTAAAGGTATTCCAGGATGGATTTGGAAAATTGTTGTGGAAGCGCCAATTATGCGTACAATTTTTAAAATCTTTACGAAGCCTTTAGTTGCGATTGTGTTATTTACGGGATTGTTTTCGGTATATCATTTACCTTCAGTTTTCGACACAATTAAGTTAAATGAAGTATTACATATGGTTTATACGAGTATTTTACTTATTGCTTCGATTTTTATGTATTGGCCATTATTGAATAACATTGAAGGTCAACATGAGATGAAAAATATGAGTAAATTGGCGTATATTGCATCGAATGCAGTATTGATTACTCCGGCATGTGCGTTAATTATTTTCGCATCAAGCCCGATGTATGGTACATATAGCAATAGTGAGATGTGGATTAAGGCGATGGAGCTGTGTGTACCTTCAGCGACATTATCAGAGCTTACATTATCAGGCCCAGAGTTATTTTCGAATATGGATTTAGTAAGTGACCAGCAAGTAGGTGGCGTACTGATGAAAATTATTCAAGAAATCATTTTTGGTGTTATTTTATTCCGTATTTTCCGTAAATGGTGGAATACTGAACGTACAAACCAAGAGGAAATTACAAAAAATGCATTAAAGGAGTTTCAAAATAGAACTCACTACTAATAAAATGATAAACTAAATAGGCATGATTGATCATGTGAATAAAACAAATGAAACATTAAGATTGGGGATTTTATCAATGGGCGTACCTATTTTACCTACAATCAGCACTGCATTTATCGTAATCAGTGCTGTTTTAGTAGCAATTGGTTGGGTATTAATTGCACAAAGAAAAGTTGAAGCACATAAAAAAGTGATGTTCGCTGCTGGTGTTTCAGCGCTAATTTTCTTCACTATTTACGTAACACGTACAGTGTTTATCGGAAACACGGCTTTTGGTGGGCCAGATGAATTAAAAGGCTACTATACATTCTTTTTGATTTTCCATATTACATTAGCAACTGTTGGTGCTGTATTTGGAATTACGAGCCTTCTTTCTGGCTATAAAAATAACTTAAAATTACACCGTCGTGTTGGTCCTATTACAAGTATTATTTGGTTCTTCGTAGCAATTACAGGGGTTGTAGTATACTTTTTACTTTATGTAATTTATGAAGGCGGAGAAACAACATCCGTATTTAAAGCCATTTTAGGTTTCTAATGATAAGCTTCTCATGCACAAGTGTGGGAAGCTTTTGTTTATTACAAAATAAAAAAGCTGGGTACGAGCAACCAGCTTTTTAGCATGTATTAAATACCGTATGCAGATAATTCTTTACGAACGTCAATTAATACTTTTTCACATTCTTTTAATAAATGTGAAGGGAAAACTTCGTCTGTGTATTCAACACCGTGTGGATAGTAGTATTTGCCGATTGCAGGCTTGTTGATGTTTAATGTTGCACTGTGTGCACCTACATCACCAGATACAGCATCACAGAAAACACGTAAGTAGAAACGACCTTCCTTAACGTCGTATTTACGGTCAAATGTCATACGGTCATAATCCCATGCACCGTGGCACTCTAAACCAAATTTACCCATTACTGTTGTTAAAACTTCTTGGTCAACTTTAACATTTTCCAGTTGTGTATTATCAATATACATTTCGTTATCCTCCTTTTACCTAGCGTACATAACTATACGGTCAAATTTAATAATAGAACAAAATGGTAAATGTTTCAATGACAACATTGTGTCATCGTGTCCAAAATTGGTATAATAATACTCGAAAAAAATAGAGGAGCGGAGGGCTTTATGAAGGCTTTATTTCAAATATTGATCGTAGCGACATGTATCTGTATTGTCGTATATTATACAAATGTAGAGCCTTCTAAAACAGAGGTACTAGAAGGGCCAACAACTATTACAAAGCCTGTGATAGATCTAGAGTCAACGCAGCAAAGTATCAATGAACTGCCAAGACCTACAACAGGTATTTCCATTTATATCGGAAAATCGGCTAGTGAAATTTTGGATAATTACGGTAAGCCTGTGCGTGTAGACCCTACTGAATTTGGTTATGAATGGTGGGTATACGAGAATAAGGCAGGTCTATTCATGGTAGGCGTAATGAATAATATTGTCACTCAAATCTATACAAACGATATGAGTTTTAATACAACACCATATACAATTAATGAATCAATTGATGATATTTATCGAATGACGATTTTTGAGCAAGAAGTGACATTTGAAAGTGACGACAACGTTTATTTGTTTGCGATGAATGAAGAAGATATGAAAAATCGGATTTTAGTGAAATATGATGATGTTTATATACAGCTTTACATAGATAACGAAACGAATACATTATATGGTGTGCGTTTCTTAGATGGTGCGACGCTAGTTTTACATAAATCTTATGAAATGCAGTTTTTTGGAGAGTTAGTAGAGGCAAACACACCATCGAGCTTTGCACAAATCGAAATTAATTTAGCGAATGGACGAATTTTGACAGCGTTAACGAATGCGTTTCGTGAAAAATTTGAATTACCGAAATTAGCGTATTCGAATGTGTTAACATCGTTAGCAAGTGATAATAGTGAGCAAATGTTTTTAACATTGATGGAAACACAAACAACTGAATCAGAAAAATTTGATGTCGGTGGAGAATTAGTTGCACTTGAAATTAGTTATGAGCAGTTAGGTGAAAATGTAGCTGCAAATTATAAAGATCCGATTGAAGTATTACATGGTTGGATAAATTCAAAAGAGCATCGTGCACTTGTATTAAACGAAGATTATACGCTAATCGGTTCGGGTGCGTATGTAAATAATTTTACACAACTTTATATGAAGTAACGAATAAAAACGCTGCATACTAGTAGCGTTTTTTTATTTGCTTCATACAGTAAAGTAAGGAGTGTGAACGTGCAATTAGCAGAGCTATTAAATGATTGGCCGTGTACTGTTAAGGGCTCTGTGCGATGTGAAGTAATGCGTATTGAGGATCATGCGAGTGAAGTAACAGCCGGATCTATTTTTGTTGCAAGAAAAGGTAAGGAATCTAATGGGATAACGTATATTCCACAAGCAATATTAAATGGTGCGGTAGCGATTGTTGTAGATGATGAACACTATTATAATTCGGCTAAGCTTACAGTTCCGCTAATTTGGGTGCCAAATACATTAAGCTTTTTAGCGTATAGTTCAGCGAAAATTCATCATTTTCCTGCAGAAGCGTTGACGATTATTGCTGTGACAGGTACAAATGGGAAAACAACTGTGACTCATTTAATTGGGCAGTTATTGCAGCGATTGAAACAAAATGTCATGGTTATTGGTACAAATGGTGTATTTGTCAATGGCAAGCGATCTTTTGAGCATTATCAATCATTAACTACCTTGCAACCAAAACAATTGCATGCGTTGTTTCATGAAGCTGTGAAAACCGGCATTCGCTATGTAGTATTAGAAGCTTCCTCAATCGGTTTGCATAAGCACCGGCTAGATTTCTCTGATATTGATATCGGCGTGTTTTTAAATGTGACGGAAGATCATATTGAAGACCATGGTAGTTTAGAAAATTACAAATTAGCCAAGCAAATATTGGCGACAATGGCGAAACAAATTATTGTGAATAGTGACGATGTTATTTGTCGTTCCATTGGCTTTTCGAAAAAAGGGAAAAGAAGCTTTTTTGGTAAGGGACAGCATGTAGATTATTTTTATCAAGTTTTGTTTGAAGGGACTTCCTATACAACATGCTTAGTGCAATATAAAGACGAAAAGCATGTAGTGCACATACCGTTTGTTGGAGACTATCAATGTGCGAATGTTCTAGCGGCAATGAGTGTGTTAACTCAATTAGAATACCCACTTGAGCAATTATGTCACTTTAGTGAGGAACTAACTTTACCAGAAGGAAGATTTGAACGCATTAAAAATGACAATGGATTAGACATTATTATTGATTATGCACATACACCAGATGCGATGAAACAACTACTACTAGCTGTAAAAAGACAAGCAAAACAACGAGTTATTGTTGTATTTAGTTGTGGTGGCAATCGTGATCAAGCAAAGCGGCCAAAAATGGGTATGATTGCTTCGATTTATGCGGATGTCATTATGCTGACAACGGATAATGCCCGTGATGAAGATCCAACAACGATTAATGAACAAATACAACAGGGCTTTTCGTCTACACAAGTATTTCATGAAATTCTTGATCGGAAGCAGGCTATTTTCGCTGCATTAAATGAAGCAAAAGTAGGCGACACGGTTGTAATATTAGGCAAGGGGCATGAAAAGACACAACAGATTGGTAAGATACAAAGCGAATTTTCAGATCATCTATGTGTTTCGCAATTTTTACATGATGCACAAAAAGCAAGAAACGATAATTGATTTTCGAAGCGATTCTGTTATGATTATATGAGATTGGAGGAATTAACAATGCTCATGACTTCAGATTGGATAATGATTTTAGATGAGGTCGATGAATTAAGCACGATGATTCTTTCTTCCACACAAGCACAGCGATATCGAGAAGCATACCATGCTGTGTATGAGGATGAAGCATTAAGTGCTCAAATTAAGGCCTTTCAACGTTTAAAAGATCATTATGAGGATGTCCAACGCTTCGGAAAATATCATCCTGATTACAATACAATTATGAAAAAAATTCGAATGGAAAAGCGTGCGCTCGATTTAAACGAGCAAGTAGCTTCACTTAAATTAGCGGAAAATGATTATCAAGACTTATTAGATGAAATTAGTTTTATAATCGGTCGTTCCGTTTCAGAAGCGGTTAAAATTCCTGCGAGCAATCCGTTCTTTGCAAGTGGTTCATCATGTGGCTCTGGCTGCGGTACAGGTGGCGGCTGTTCTTGTTCGGCTTAATGTACTACAAAAAAACCAACATTCGTTTAGGAATGTTGGTTTTTTTATTTAAGCTTCAATGGTTTCATTTATTAAAGCAGCAATATCAGGGCGGTTTGTAATGATACCCATCGCGCCTTGACGAATTAAGCGATTCATCGTCATTAAATCGTCAATATCACTATATAATGTTGGGACATTTAAGTCTGCTAAAAACTTTACAAAGCGCGTCGAGTCATAGTTGAAAACACCTGCTTTTAGCGGTACAACGAATAAATCGACTTTTGGATGATATAAATGACCGAATTGACTTGTAAATGCTGTCATTGCTTTTTTTACATCGCTTTCACCTGCACCTAATGCGATGCGGTTTTGTGCGTATAAATTGAACCGGTCGATTTGTTCGCTATATGGGCTTGTTACGATAATTTGATACTGAATATCTAATTCTTCGATTAAGCGCCATAGTTTTGAAGGCATTAAACTACCTTCATATGTGTCAGGGCTGTCCTGAATAGACACGATAAATAGTTTATTTGGATATATTTCGAATAGTTCACGCAATGTAACAACTGCAACAGCTTCGTCTTCATATGGGCGTGTGCCGTCAATTGCTTCAAAATGATAGCCGATATTAAGTTGCTTCAGTTCTTCTAATGTTAAATCTTTAATGTAACCTGCACCGTTTGCTGTACGATCAACAGTCGCGTCATGGAATGCGATAATTTCTTCGTCTTTTGTTAGACGTACGCTTACAGCAAATCCATCTACACCATGATTGCTCGCTTGTTCGAATGCAAGTGATGAGTGTTCAGGAGCTAAAGCGGAGCCCCCATACTGTGCGATAATAATTGGGCGTTCAAATTGTAATGCTTCTTTAGATTCGCGTTTTTGCGGCTTCGAAATAGCTTTGGATCCTGCCCATGCCGCAGCACTCGCCGCAGCAATTGCTAAAGCAACTTTTGTTTTCTTACCCATTAAATTCGTCCTCCTCTAACCGTACATTTCTATTATTAAGGTTATGAAAAATAGAGTGTGAAAAGTGCTTGAACGCATGGAGTGCATATTATCACTCTACTCGTTCCTATTATAACGGATAACGACGTCTACTGTCTAAACTCTGTTGCTATCAATTTGCACATTTGGTATTCTTTTAATGGATAATGTAGTAAAAATTTTGTTCAAATGAGCAGGGGTTACTGTTTATTTTTGACAATATACGTGGTGGTTTATATGAGAAAAGAGGGATTTATTTGAATGAAAGACAAGGTTTGATTGTTTACGTTCATCAATTAAAGCATGCGAAATCGCTGAGGAAATATGGACATGTTAATTTTATTTCACGGAAACAGAAATATGTAGTGATTTATTGTAACCGTGATGAAATGGAAGCCTTAATGACAAAAATACAACGCCTTCCATTTGTGAAAGACGTTGTAGAGTCATATCGACCATTTCTCAAAACGGAATTTGAAAATGCAAAGCCAGATAAGGCAAAAGAATACGATTATAAAGTTGGACTTTAACTTCTTTTAGCTAGTGTTTAAACATCCGCTGAAAGAAGTTAATCTTCCGGCGGATATCATGAATTCGGTAAGTAGTTCTATGCACGAGCGCAAAACAAATCCCAGACACATATACACCCAGACATAATGATTTAATGCATTGGTGGTATGTAATGGTTTAGTCGTAAAATACCTATTAAGTATTGATAATATTGATTTGTTTCCGAAAAAATAGAGGAGTGCTTAATTTCGAAAATATTTTCTAGCTGACCCGCGTCTTGGATCACTTGTTTAAAAATTTCGATGCGCTTCGAAGGTTTATCTTCGTTAAATGGAATTCCTTCGCGGCAAATATATATTGGCATGAATTTGCTTTCGCCGGCTGGTTTAAATGCTACAGCAAGGGAAGCAACTTGTTGGCCGTTATGATTAGCAGTGAAAATGAACGCGTTATGGAAACGGTTTTCATTTGTTTTAACTAGCTCGCAAAGCTCGTAAATGTCACCATAACCTTGACCAAGTTCGATAAATTGTTGAATCATTATGACACATCCTTTCTTTACAATAATATCATGATGCAGGAGGGGAGAGCACATGAAAATTGCAGTAAGTATTTTTTCCTTTTTAGCAATTTTAATTGGAACTGTACTTTTTATGCAGTTCCAAGTTTATTCGGATGAAGTAGACTCAATCGAAAAGGGCTATCAATACTCGCAAGAAATTGAAATTGTTTATCATGGCGAAAGTTTAGACATTCGCCAGCATTTCAAAAACTTACCTACAGAAGAAATTAGTATCGAGTGGCCGAAAAAAGCGATTAATCCGAATTGTTTTATAGAAAATGAAAATAGCTGTGCGCGTTTAAGTGAAGATTCTTTAACATTTAAACCAGGTGAAACACGTGCACAATCGATTTCTTATGTTATTCCGTTAGAAAAAGGGTTGCAGTCTAGCAAACTGATGAAAGATGTGTTCGCAACATTAAAAAAAGGCAATGTCCAGTTTTCGACGGTACATATTTCTACTCAACCTGAAATTCAAGGGGAGTGGGTGACGGGTTTACCGTTAATTGGTGAGCAAAAACTAACATTAGTAAATTACACAATGTTTAGTGGGCGCGGTGCAGTAAAAGATTTATTCTGGCAGGATGGTGACATTGATTTACACCATCAATCCGATGTGTTATCCATTTATTCGAAAACAGAAATGAAACCGGCTTTTTATGAAAAACTAAAAACGGTAAACTTTTTAAGTGATGATTATTTTGCGGTTATAAATGGAACAAATATGGATAGTTTAGAAGGATATCGAATGTTATTTTTACCGAATCTTACAGTAGAGAAATTACAGCATACAGTCGTAATTTCACAATTAGAAGCAATGTATGAATTCGGCGACAGTCCGAATTGGGTGAAAGAATTAGTTGCCTCTTATTTAACGGGAACTGTATTCGGTAGTGATAAAACAAAAGAAGTTGCAGCTACGATTACAAATCAAATGACCGATGAGCAATTAGATGATTGGTTAGCGCGTTTACAAGCGTTAGAAGGTCGAAAAATGAATACGAAAGTTTTGGACGAGCAATTGTCAGAAGTGCTAGGTGCGTCAACTAAATACATAACGATGAGTGCGACAACAGAAGGCTCTTATCCATTTTTATTTAATGACCCACGTGAAATTTATGTCAACTTGCATAAGCAAGAAGCCATTCAAGTGGTATTAAAAGATGGGGAAATATTATATTCCGCGGATTCTTTATTAAATGAGTTAGGATATGATGTGAAAACGGGTGAAAACGGGTATTATGTAACGAGTGAAACACGTGCGTTCCGATTCCCACATGACCCAGGCTTCTATGTATTCAACCAGCGTCGTTATAATACGGTATCAATGCCGATTAAAAAAGTTGCGGGGCAGTATTTCATTGAAGAAGCGTGGTTACAACGTCTATTTTTAGTCGAGTTAACAAAATCGGAAAATCGTATTACGATTACAGCACCTGGTGAGCAACAATAGACGATTTTAGAAAGATTGGTGAAAACATGCGCGTAGTTGCAGGTGATCGAAAAGGAATGCCATTAAAGGCCGTTACGGGTAGTACAACTCGACCAACAACCGATAAAGTAAAGGAATCAATATTTAATATAATTGGGCCGTTTTTTGACGGTGGTACGGTAGTTGATTTATTTGCTGGAAGTGGTGGGCTAGGAATTGAAACATTAAGCCGTGGGGCAGCGCATGCTTTATTTATAGAAAAAGATAGTCGCGCATTCCAAGTGTTGCAAGAAAATATTAAAAAATGTCGTTATGAGGACTCTTCGGAATTATTCCGAGTTGATGCAACACGTGCGGTAAAGGCATTAATAAAGCGTGATATTGTTATTGACTATTTATTTGTCGATCCACCATATCACAAAAAAGAGTATTATGATTTAGTTGAGACGCTTGTAGAAAGCGGGAAATTATCTGAGCAGGCGATTATTATGTGTGAGCATTCGACAGAAGTAACGCTGCCAGAAAATTATGGTGTGTACCGTCTTGTTAGACAAGAAACATATGGAAGTACAATTATTTCGATTTATCGTTACCAAGAGGAAGAGGGAGCAATCGAATGACGGAAAAAATAGCTGTAGTACCAGGAAGTTTTGACCCGGTTACAAAAGGGCATCTGGATATTATTCGACGTGCAGCAGATGTGTTTGATGTAGTCTTTGTCGCAGTATTAAACAACTCTTCAAAACAGCCACTATTTTCGATAGAAGAACGTACAGAGTTAATCAAAGAGGTAACGAAAGATTTACCGAATATCCATATTGAAACATCTTCGGGTCTCTTAATTGATTATGCTCGTGAAAAAAATGCAAAGGCGATTGTACGTGGGTTACGTGCTGTTTCAGACTTTGAATATGAAATGCAAATTACCTCGATGAACCGTGTTTTAGATGAAAATATCGAAACATTTTTCATCATGACAAAAAATCAATATTCGTTTTTAAGTTCAAGCATCGTAAAGGAAGTCGCCAAATATGGCGGCAATGTTAGCGAGCTTGTACCCGCATGCGTTGAACAAGCGTTAAAACAAAAATTTCATAACTAATAAAAAGCTTTTGTGTCAGAGGAATTCCCCTTAGTACACAAAAGCTTTTTTACATGAAGAATAAGAAAAAGAGCAGTGGGATACATAGGATGTAAATCGCACGTAATATAAAATAAGGACGCATTGGAATTTGTGCTGTACGCGCGATAACTACTACTTGTAGATGGATGCTAAAGCTTTGGGTAGTAAGAAGTACAACTATAAAAAATATAAGCCAATCCCCGTACAAATGTTGTTGTAGCATAGCTAGTCCATTTGTCATTTCAAGTATGCCAGCTGTAAATACTTTGAATACTGTAGGAAGGGTAGTGAAGGATTCAATACTATGAATGACAACGTGATAAATTGTGGTGAAAAAAATTAACGTTATTGCCACTGTAAGAATTGTCGGTGCACTATCACGTATGCTATTTGAAAAAGGCGTTGTTTCTTTGAAATGGGCTACTTCTTGAACCCCTTCCTTTGCCACAAGGCGTAAAACAACTAGTAACAAGCAGAGTGAAAAGCTATGTATTAACAGTAAATATTGCCAGCTAAACGTAGTAGATTGCAGTAAGTCCTGTCCAACAAAACCAAATAGAAATAACGGACTAGGGCTATGACAAATCCCAAGCATTAAAGCCGCTTGACGTTTTGTAAATACTTGTTGTTTTGTGAGCTGTGTAATCGTTGCAGCACCTGTAGGAAATCCACCAATCGCGCTAATAAAGTAGGTTTGTAAAAAGGTGAAATAGGAAGCTTTAGAGGAAGTAGTGGTGATGCGAATGAGCCAGCTCGTTAAAATTAAATACGGCAATAAATATGGGAAAAGCGCCTCCATAAAAAGTGTAAACCCTAAATCTACTCCTTCATGCGTAACATCAGGAAATTGTAACATCAAAAAAATTAGTACTAAGCATAAAAGGATCTTCCAAATAGTTCGTCATCCTTTACAAAGTTTTGTCATTCATTCGTTCAAATGCTACACTAATTGTATGCACAGGTAATTTAAATTAGTCTTTCACTGATTTTGGAGGCGTTCGAAAAAATGAACAATAAAGCGAAAATTTCATTAGGAATCTTTTTTATTTTTTTAATAGTGATATCATTTTATCGCTTGGATTATTATATTACAAAACCTGGTGGTACGTATGATGTGAGCGATTTCCTATCCGTTCAAAATGGTGATGTGGACGATGAGGGTGCACTTTACATGACAACCGTTGCAATGGGACGTGCAACCATTCTCACGTATGCAATGGCGAGTGTTATGGACTTTTATGACATTGTAAAAATTAAGGATGTACGTCAAGAGGAAGAAGATGACGAGGAATATAATGTGCGCCAATTAAAATACATGACGGATTCACAGTTTAGTGCAACGTATGTTGCGTTTAAACACGCAGGATTAGACTATCAAGTGACGTATAAAGGGCTCTACGTACTCAATGTGTTAGCAAAAGGTGCGGCAGATGGGTATTTAAAGCCGGGCGATGAAATTGTTGAAGCAGATGGTAAGCGCATTGATAGTTTAGAAACGTTCCGTGAAATTATTACCCCAAAAACAAATGGTGACCAAATTCGTCTTGTGGTGAAGCGTAATGAAAAACTGATTGATGTAACTTTAGATATTAAAGAAATTCCAGGTTCGGATGGCCGTTATGGGATAGGTGTAACCTATTCAGAAAGTAAATCGATCAAAACCGACCCGAAAGTGAACGTGAAAACGGAAGATATTGGTGGTCCTTCAGCTGGCCTAATGTTTACCTTAGAGCTGTTAAATCAGTTGATTGACGAAGATATTACAAAGGGCTATAACGTGGCAGGTACTGGTGAAATGTTTGAAGATGGTACAGTAGGTCGCATTGGTGGGATTGAGAAAAAGATTGTATCTGCAGATAAAAAAGGAGTCGATATTTTCTTTGCGCCTGATGATGAAATAACAGAAGCGATGCTTGAGTATGACCCAAACATCGAATCTAATTATGAAACTGCGAAGAAAACAGGCGAAAAAATTAAGGCCAACATGAAAATAGTGCCGGTGAAAACGATTGATGATGCACTGGACTATTTGGAAAAATTACAACCCAAAAATTAAAAACGGATAGGCGGAGATTTATAATCTTCGTCTATTTTTATATTCGAAAATTGTGCGACACCTTGTTGGTACATTTGTGTCGCGTGTAAATCAATTGCTAAAACGGGATCACTAACAGCAGCTACACGACTAATAAGTGGTAACGTAAGAGATTTTTTTATGCTTGAAATATAGGCTTGCCCTTGCTTTGTCATTCCTAAAATTCGGATATAACTTGGTGTTTTCGTTTGATGTAATTGCTCTTTTGTAACCCCTGTAAAAATATGTGTCAACATACGTTGTAGACGTGTCCATGTATAACGCTTTGACTTTAAGCTATTCATAAATTCAGCGTAGCTGTCGCTTGTAGCTGCATGTTTAATGAGTGAATTTTCAAGACCTTCTGCAACATCGGCATATTGCTTTAATTGCTGTGGTGTATGGCGAATAATCGCATATTTTAAAAGTGGCCAAAAGCTTTCCCAGCTAGCAAATTGCCCATGGGTGTGCTGCCAAATTTGAAGTTGCTCTATACTTACATGAGGTAAAAATTGTGACACTTCAGTTAAGTTTTGTCCGCCAAATAATGCTTGTCGAATACCCGTAGCACTAGCGATTTGGCTTGAAGTATCAATTGCATCATAATAGCCTGCAGCAATGCGCTGAATCGTAGCAGGTTGCATTATGCAATGGAGCTGCTTAATTGCTTCTACATAGTGATAGCCTAAAATATTGTTTGGCTGAGCTAAATCAATGTATGCATCTGGATAATGCTGAGTAAGCTGTTCGTAGGCAATAAACAAGGCTTGTGGATAGCTTTTACCTTGTTGGACATGTTCTTTAATAATGCTGTTATACAGGTCACGATTGCTTTCAATGACCTCATACGTATTAATGAAAGGAGTGATTGTTCCTTGTTCACTTCCGAAAGCAAGATGTTTGCAATGCATGGCCTCTAGCAGTTGAATTGAGCCTGATGCAAATAACGTGGCTTGCGCGGTACTAAAAATGTATGGAAGCTCAATGACGATGTCAACACCGCTCTGTAATGCCATTTTTGTACGATGCCATTTATCAACAAGTGCAGGTTCTCCCCGCTGTAAAAATTGCCCGCTCATCACCGCTACTGCAACATCGGAATTTGTTGTGCGTTTTGCTTCGGTTACATGATGTAAGTGACCGTTGTGAAAAGGATTATATTCTACGACAATACCAACAGCTTGCATAAATTTCCTCCTTACGATAAAATATTTTTTTATTGGGTAAATGATATTTTGGTGAATGTTTTGTTTCAATATGATAGAATATAACTTGATTATAAGCACGTTTTTAAAGAGTGACAAGAAATTATCTTGACATCTTTTTTTGTACACTATATAATCAACAGTGTTGTCTCGAGGTGATAAACGAATGAAATGGTCAATTCATCAATTATCGAAGTTTCGAAAAGACGGTATGCCACTTGATGCTAATGTCGAGTTGAATAGCGTAAAAGTTCGTAATTTAGATATTCGCAACGTTTCACCCGTTCATGTAAAAGGGCTATGTACTTTTGGTGCATCGCAAATGACTTGTCAATTAACGATTAGCGCTACATTGACGCTTCCATGTGCCCGCACGTGGGAAGATGTTGAATATCCTGTGGAAATCGAGACAGTTGAAGTTTTCAGCTGGATTGATCCAGAAAACCGCGGGGATGTTGATGGTGATATCCATTATGTTGATGGAGAAGTGATTGACATGAAGCCAGTACTTGAAGAATTGATTCTTCTTGAAGTACCAATGCAAGTATTCAAAGAGAATACCGAAGGACAAGTGCAAGGCGGTAAAGACTGGTCCTATTCAACGGATGAAGATGTAGAAAAAGCTAAAGAGGTTGACGAACCAAAACTGGATCCAAGACTGGCTGATTTAGCTAAGTATTTTGATCAAACAGATGAATAACTATCTGTAAGGAGGTGCCAATAATGGCTGTACCATTTAGAAGAACTTCTAAAACTGCAAAAAGAAAGCGTCGTACGCATTTCAAATTATCTGTACCTGGTATGGTAGCTTGCCCAAACTGTGGTGAAGCTAAATTATCACACCGCGTGTGCAAAGCTTGCGGACAATACAAAGGTAAAGAAGTAGTAGCAAAATAATTCAGTATTTTGCTCATGCAAGACTAGTTAAGAGGCCATGGCTCTTAACTAGTCTTTTTTCTATTTCCCTCTCTTTTACACAAATTATTGTAAAATCATTTTTGCTCGCGTACTATTAATATTGTTAGAAAATTTCATTATTTTATATTAAGGCAAATAATTTGAAGGCGATACGGGGGATGGAAAATGGATTACTTAATTCAAAATGACAATGGGATTTTAACCTTTACAATTAATCGTGAGGAAAAGCGTAATGCGATTAACTATGCAGTAATGGATGGCTTAAAAGAAGTGATTACATACATAAAAGAACATGACGACGTGCGCTTTTTAGTCATTACTGGAGCAGGAGAAAAATCATTTTGCTCGGGTGGAGACTTATTAGAGTTTCATAATTTAGAAACGGAGGATCAGGCGTTTGGTATGTTGAGTAAAATGGCAGACATTTTATATGAAGTAGCAACATTACCTGTGCCGACAATTGCATTAATTAATGGAACGGCTGTCGGTGGTGGCTGTGAGATTGCGACAGCTTGTGATTTCCGTTTAATGGCCTCGCATGCGAAGGCGGGCTTTATTCAAGGTTCTCTTGCGATTACATCTGGCTGGGGTGGCGGTACGTATTTATTTGAGCGTGGAATACGTCATGACCGTGCATTAAAAATGCTAGTAGATGCAAAACCATATAATTCACAAACATTGCACGAAATTGGTTGGGCAATGCGTGTTTATATTGAAGGGACAAAAGAACAAGCACTAGCTGATTTTATTGAGCATATGGCAAAAATTCATCCATCTGTGCATCAAGCATATAAAGAAATCGAACTTCGTAAATGGCGTGAACGTAATATGTATGAGCGTGTGATGGAGGAAGTTCGTTTGTGCGCGAAACTTTGGGAATCTGATGCACACCATGAAGCAGTGCAAAATTTCTTGAATAAGAAAAAATAATGAGTATACGGTTGCGACGAAACTATTTTTGTCGTAACTTTTTTTATTTTAAAGTCTATTTCGATGTCACGGGCATATAGTAGTAAAAAATATGAGGTGGTGCATGGAGTGGAACAAAAAAGACGTAAAGATCAATGGACGGTTGCGGATGATGAAAAGCTAGCGGAAATTGTCATTCATAGTGTACAAAATGGTCGCACACAACTAGAGGCATTTGAGCAAGCTGCCCAAGCGTTAAATCGTACGAAGCAGGCGTGTGGGTTTAGGTGGAATAAAACACTGCGTACGCAATATGGACAAGTGCTAAATAGTGTAAGGAAACGACCGAAGCAACTCATGCGGAGTCATTTGAAATTGGCATTAACGAGTTTTGAAGAATTGACAGAGGCGTACAATGAATTAGAAATGAAATATTCAGAGCTACAATCAGACTATGATAAAATGCAAAAATGGCTGCAACAAGGCTTCGTCCATATAAAAGAAAAGGCCTAAAAGTAGAAATAATGATATTATACGAGAAAATAATTGTAATTAAATTTACAGCTAGCTTACAATAGATGTAGCAATACTGCGTAATATTACGTAAATATCTTTCTAAGGGGGCAATTTTTATGACACAAGTAAAAGCACAAATGGCAGGTACCGTTTATGAGGTGAGTGTAAAAGAGGGAGATAGCGTTACGAAGGGGCAAACATTAATTATTTTAGAATCAATGAAAATGGAAATTGCACATGAGGCTGAAAATGATGGCACAATTGAAAAAGTGAACGTTGCTGAAGGGGATTTTGTAGAAGAAAATGATGTATTAGTAGAATTAGCCTAAGTGACGGGGGAATAGACATGCAAGCAAACTATAACGAGCACTTACAGAAAAAAATCGAAACAATTTATTCGGGTGGCGCTCAAAAATATCATGAAAAGCTAAAAGAAACTAATAAATTATTTGTACGTGATCGTTTGGAGCTGTTATTTGATAATGGCATATATGAAGAGGATGCACGTTTTGCAAACTGTGAAGCAGATGATTTACCAGCAGATGGTGTCGTGACAGCTATTGGACAAATCGATGGGCAAACAGTGTGTGTCATGGCTAATGATTCAACGATTAAAGCGGGTTCATGGGGGTCACGTACTGTTGAAAAAATCATTCGTATACAAGAAACGGCCGAAAAATTACAAGTACCAATGCTGTATTTAGTAGACTCTGCAGGTGCGCGTATTACAGATCAATTAGAGATGTTTCCTGGACGTCGGGGAGCGGGGCGCATTTTTCATAACCAAGTTCGAATGAGTGGGGCGATTCCGCAAATTTGTATTTTATTTGGTCCGTCTGCTGCTGGTGGTGCGTATATCCCCGCCTTTTGTGATATCGTAATCATGGTGGAAGGCAATGCGTCGATGTATTTGGGCTCTCCTCGAATGGCGGAAAAAGTGATTGGGGAAAAGGTGTCGCTTGAAGAAATGGGCGGTGCACGTATGCATTGTACGGTAAGTGGCTGTGGGGATGTACTTGTAGAAACAGAGGAGCAGGCAATCCATGAAGCCCGTCGATACATTGGATATTTTCCGGCTAACTTCTCTGAATTTCCGCCGTTAGAACAACCGAAAGCACCGATTGCGGGACGCACATTAGAAGAAATTGTCCCAGAAAATCAAAATGCACCATTTGATATGTATGAAGCGATTGATCAGATAATTGATGAGGCTAGTTTTTTCGAAATTAAGAAGCTATTTGCATCTGAGTTAATTACAGGACTAGCGCGCATTGATGGTCAAGTTGTAGGAATTATTGCAAACCAGCCTAAAGTAAAAGGTGGCGTGTTGTTTGTCGATTCGGCAGACAAGGCAGCCAAGTTCATTACGCTATGTGATGCGTTTTCAATTCCGCTATTATTTTTAGCTGACGTGCCGGGTTTTATGATTGGCACAAAAGTAGAAAAAGCGGGTATTATTCGTCATGGAGCTAAATTTATTTCCGCGATGAGTTCGGCTACCGTGGTGAAAATTTCGGTCATTGTGCGTAAAGCATATGGAGCCGGGCTATATGCGATGTGTGGTCCAGCATTTGATCCGGATGTGGTCATTGCATTACCAACTGCTCAAATTGCTGTAATGGGTCCTGAGGCGGCTGTGAATGCAGTGTATTCAAAAAAAATTGAAGTGATTGAAGACCCTAAAGAGCGCATGCAGTTTGTGAAGCGAAAAATCGAAGAGTACAAAGAAGAAATCGATTTATACAAACTAGCATCAGAAATGGTCATTGATGATATCGTCGCTCCAAACGATCTACGCAACGTATTAATTCAGCGCTTTGGTTACTATAATTCCAAGCAAATGGTGTTACCATATCGAAAACATCCTGTGTATCCAGTATAATAATGTTAGCTGAAGGTCTGTCTTGAAGGCAGACCTTTTTAATTCGAAATAAATATGAGGTATAATAAATGCGTATCGAAATTATTGGAGCAGGTTCAGTAGGATTATTAATTGCAAGTTATTTAATAGAGCAGCAAACAGATGTGACTTTAGTGAAGCGCCAACAATACCAAAAAGAGCAAAGCATCGCACGCACAAATATTGATGGCAACATAACAAGCGATTTACATGTGTCAATAGCGTCTCGCCCTTCAAGTAAAGCTGATTTAATTATTGTGGCTGTTAAATATGGACAATTACAAGCTGTTTATCCAATGTTAGCGGATATTCCAGTGAATATCCCGATATTATTTGTCCAAAATGGATTGGCTCATTTTGAAGAGGCATTACAGTTACCGCAACAACAAATCGCGTTTAGCTCTATTCAATTTGGTGCACAAAAAATCGAGGAATTCCATGTTGCACATAAAGGAATAGGTGTGATGAAAGTTGCAGTAGCACGTGGAGATTTGACATCATTTACTTTTTTTAAAAAGTTTTCCAAAATGAATTTTCCAATCGATTTTGAGCAAGATGCAGAATTAATGCTTTTAGAAAAGGCATTGTTAAATTGCTTTATTAACCCGTTAACTGCTATTTTGCAATTAAAAAATGGACAATTAATAACCGAAAACAATCCTTTTCAATTGCTAAAAAATTTATATAATGAAGTAATGACGGTATTTCCACAATATGAAAAAATCATTCAATTTGGGCAAGTTGTAGCGCTATGTGAAAAGACAGCTGCAAATACCTCATCTATGTTGGGAGATCGCTTGGCAGGTAGAAAAACTGAAATTGATACAATCGTAGCGCCGATTTTGAAAAAGGCAGCCCTGCAAAATCAAACGATGCCGATGTTACAAACGGTATACTTACTTGTCAAAGCCTTTGAAGAGAGCGGTGAGAAAATGTGATCTTATTTCTTCAGTTCATGTTAGCGACCATTATTGTTTTTCCGATAATCGCTTTTTTGATTATGCTAATAGTTTGCCGGAAACTGAAATTTAATAAGCGTAAAGCGATAGGATTAGCAGCGGATGTGACGACATTGATTTTGTTATTTTCAGTCCCAATTGCTATTCGTAGCCTATGGGAGCTGTCGATTTGGATTCCGATGCTTGTCGTTTTGCTTGTTGTTGCAATAATCTTTACATATATGGATTGGCGAACAAAAAAAGAAATCGAAGTAAGGCCGTTATTAAAGAAGATTTGGCGTGTAGATTTTTTACTGCTAAGTTTGGCTTATTTCACAGTTTGGCTTGTTGGTATTACTCATTCCGTAATGATTTTTATGATGATTGAATAAGAGTATATTCTTTTGTTATGCCGAAATACTAGATACAATAGAACAGCAAGTTGAAAAGTGAAGGACTATTAGAACCGCGTAGAGTGAAGTAGAGGAGAATTTTCATGGAACTGGAACAAATCCAACCCCCAGTCAGCAATAAACTATTAGTAGACTATTGGTCAAATGATGCTGAAATTCATGCATTTTTTGATCATGTATATAATGATGAAGCATTTATCGCGCGTGCGGATTATTTACAACAACGAAATTATCGTACGGCAGAACTAGCACAAATTATTCGTGGATATATGGCGCCGTTTGGTATTTCACAACAAACTGAATCGCATTTACAGCAGCTAGAGCAAGGAGCGCTTGTTGTTGTTGGTGGTCAACAAACAGGGCTACTTACAGGCCCTTTATATTCTGTACATAAAGCGATTTCGGTTATATTATTAGCGAAAGAAAAACGTGTACAGCTAAATATAAATGTAGTGCCTATGTTCTGGATTGCGGGTGAAGACCACGATATCGAAGAAATAAATCATACGTATACAATCGTGGATGCACAAACAAAAAAGCGTGGCTATAGTGAGCGCTCAAAATATAAAACAATGGCCTCAACAACCGTTTTAAATCAAGAAGCATTAACACAATTCATTAAAACAACATTTAAAGATTTCGGTGAGACGGAATATACAGAGAGCTTATTAGCAAGTGTGTTAGCGCATGCTCAAAAAAGTACAACGTTTACGGATTTCTTTAGTCGCTTGATGAATGACTTATTTAAAAACCATGGATTACTTATGCTGGATGCTACTTATGCACCGTTCCGTGACTATGAAAAAGCGTATTTTGGAGCGTTAATCGAAAAAAATGAGGATATCGCATATGGGGTTGTCGCACAAGAGCAAAAACTAGCTGAAGTAGGATACAATAAACCAATTGAAGCGACGGAAAACAATGCAAACTTATTTTATGTAAAAGATGGCGAGCGCTTTTTATTAGAGCGTAAGGATACCCACTTTAGAAATGTATTAGCGCATGTGAACTTTACAAAACAAGAGTTATTGCAGCTTGCAAACGAAACACCACAAGCGTTAAGTAATAATGTTGTGACACGTCCATTGATGCAGGAAATGACCATTCCGGTGTTAGCCTTTGTTGGTGGACCGGGGGAGTTAGCGTACTGGGCCACATTGAAACCTGCATTCCATACATTAGATTTGCAAATGCCGATTTTTGCGCCACGTATCAATATTACGTTTGTTACACGCCAAGTGCAGGCATTGTTAAAGCAAAAAAATATGACTGTCGCAGATGTGTTAGATAGTAAAATTGACACGAAATTAGCTGACTTTATTGAAACGATTCGTGACGATGAATCTCGACAGTTTATCGAATCGATGCAACAGCAATTACAAGTGCAGTACGAGCAATTCCAACAACAATTTCAACAGCGCTATCAATTGAACGACTTACTTGAAAAAAATATGAATTATCATCTACGTCAGTTCCAATACTTGCAAGCAAAAATTGAACAGCAAAATATTGAACAGCATGGTGTAGCAATTCGCCAATATAATACACTGCAGGCGCAATTGTACCCAAATAAGGGGTATCAAGAACGTGTATATAGCCCATATGTATACCTAAATGAATATGGGGAGGCATTAATTGATGAGTTACTATCATTACAGATGAGTATTTCAGATCATCATAAAATTGTATATCTATAAAGGGTAAGAGTTATCTCATAGAGGGGTAACTCTTTTTTTATATCTTTTGACACCGAACTAATGTACTGGAATGAGTGCATTTTCGTGATTTCTTTTTATTGGTAGTGGATTACATGAAATAAGTGGTGGAAAGTGGGGGCATGTGGTACATTATTTAGTAAAGTGGGGTGAGTAGCATGTTCATGGGTGAATATCAACATTCAATCGATGCAAAAGGCCGTATGATTGTACCAGCAAAATTTCGTGAATTACTTGGCGAAACATTTGTACTGACACGCGGATTGGATCATTGTATTCTTGGATACCCTATGGATGAATGGCGAAAACTCGAACAAAAATTAAAAGATTTACCGATGACGAAAAAAGATGCCCGTGCATTTGCCCGCTTTTTCTTTTCTGGGGCAAGCGAGGTAGAACTCGACAAGCAAGGTCGAATTAACATTCCTTCTACCCTAATAAACCATGCTAATCTTGAAAAAGAGTGCATCATATTAGGAGTATCAAGTAAAATAGAGATTTGGGCAAAAGACGCTTGGGATTCATATTTGGATGAATCATCGGAGTCATTTAATGATATTGCAGAAAATTTAATTGGATTTGATTTTTAAGTTTAAGTTTAAGAGGTGCTTTAATAATGTTCGATCATACAACCGTATTATTGAAAGAAACTGTTGATGGATTGAACATCAACCCGGATGGTATTTATGTAGACTGTACTTTAGGTGGTGCAGGTCATAGTGAATATCTAGTAAAGCAATTGTCAAAAAAAGGTCGTTTGATTTGTTTTGACCAAGATACAATTGCAATTGAAAATGCAAAAGTAAGATTAGCGGATTATTTAGATCGTGTGACATTCGTACATTCAAATTTTCGTTACTTAAAAGAAGAACTATACAACTTGAATATTCATCAAGTAGATGGAATTTTATATGATTTAGGTGTTTCATCTCCACAGCTAGATACACCAGAGCGTGGCTTTAGTTATCATCACGATGCACCACTTGATATGCGAATGGATCAAACTGCAGAATTAACAGCTTATCATGTTGTAAACGATTGGTCTTATGAGGATTTGGTACGTATTTTTTTCCGTTATGGGGAAGAAAAATTTTCAAAACAAGTTGCACGTAAAATTGAACAAGCCCGCGAAATTGCACCAGTAGAAACAACGGGGCAGCTAGTAGAGCTCATTAAAGATGGTATTCCAGCTCCTGCGCGTCGTAAAGGTGGACATCCCGCAAAACGAATTTTCCAAGCAATCCGAATCGCTGTAAATGATGAGCTAGGCGCAGCTGAAGATTCGTTAGTAGATGCAATCGACTTATTAAAGATCGGCGGTCGCATTAGTGTGATTACATTCCATTCTTTAGAAGACCGATTAACAAAAACGCTCTTTAAAGAGGCTTCATCACTTCCAGATTTACCACCTGGATTACCGGTAATTCCAGACCATATGAAACCGGTACTTAAATTAGTAACGAGAAAGCCGATTTTACCATCAGATGAGGAGTTAGCTGCGAATAATCGTTCGCGTTCAGCAAAATTACGTGTCGCTGAAAAAATTAACGATAAAGGGCGTGGGTAAGTAATGGCCGTAAGAGTCCGCCAAACATATATTCAACAACAGCCTGAAATACTTGAACAAGAACAAAGGCAAATGCAGCAAGCCGTAAAGAAAAAGCCACAAGTGAAGTTTTTTACGGCAGGTGAAAAGTTTTTATTCATTATCTTTGCAGTGGTCGTAGCATCTTTCGCAATTTCCATATTACATATACAAGGTGAAATTCAAGCTGTAAGTATGGAAATCCAATCGATTGAACGAGAAATAATAGAAGTTAATAATAATAATGTTGATTTAAAAGTACGAGTTAGTGAGCTATCAACTCATGAGCGTATTTGGGAAAAAGCGAAAGAACTCGGTTTAACACTAAATGAAAAAAATGTGAAGGTAGTGCCGGGGGAATGAAAAAGAGAAAATTTCGTTACCAGTATGGGGCCTTTCTAATGTTTTTATTATTTGGAGGGCTCTTTTTACTGTTATATTGGCGTTTTGTATCCATTCAGGCTACAGGAGTTGTAAAAGGACACGAACTAGAAACAGAGGCGCTATCAAAATATGAATCGGGTTATGCCTTGTCTGCGGATCGTGGGAAAATATTAGATCGAAACGCAAATGTTATTGCAGAGGATACATTGAGCTATCGTCTAGTAGCGGTTATTTCAGAAGAGGCAACGGAAAATGAAAAAAATCCTAGACATGTTGTCGATACTGCCAAAACGGCGAGTGAATTAGCAAAGTATATCCCAATGGATGAGGATAAAATTTATGAGCGTTTAAATCCGAGTAAACAATTATATCAAGTAGAATTCGGGCTTGCAGGTCGAGGAATTAGCCACGATGTGAAAAAGCAAATTGAAGCACTGAATTTACCAGGGATTATTTTCTTTAGCGATAAAAAGCGCTACTATCCAAATGGCGTATTTGCCTCGCATTTAATTGGTTTTGCGTTGCGAGAAACCGATGAAGAAGGAAAATCGGAAGTAGTAGGAAAAATGGGGCTTGAATCCATCTACGATAAGCAACTGACAGGTACCGATGGCAAATTGACTTATCAACGTGATGCGCGAAACTATCTGTTGCCGAATAGTAATAATATCGTGCAAGAGGCGCAGCATGGTAATGACATTTATTTAACGCTTGATAAAACGATCCAAAACTTTTTAGAAGATGCAATGAGCCGAGTGAATACAAAATATACCCCTCAGTCCATGATTGGCGTTGTTGCAGACCCAAAAACGGGCGAAATTTTGGCCATGTCACAACGCCCGACATTTAATCCAGATACGCGTGAAGGGCTAGATGGCAACTGGTTAAATGATGTTGTAGAAAACACAATTGAGCCAGGTTCAACATTCAAAACCTTTACCGTAGCAGCAGCAATGGATTCGGATAATTGGTTTCCAAACGCAAAATATAAATCAGGTCAATATACAGTTTATAAAGATGTAATTCGAGACCATAACAGGTATGGTTGGGGAACGATTTCTTATTTAGAAGGTTTCCAGCGTTCATCTAATACCGCAATGACCAATTTACTTGATGTAATGGGCTGGGACACATTAGAAAAGTATTTAGATGATTTTGGTTTCGGTCAAAAGACAGGGATTGATCTACCGAATGAGGCAAGTGGGATTATCAACTCACGCTATCCAATTGATAAGTATACAACGACATTTGGTCAAGGTTCTACGGTGACGCCAATTCAGCTAATTCAGGCATTATCAGCTATCGCAAATGACGGTAAAATGATGCAGCCATACGTCATCGATAAGATTGTGAATCCAAATACGGGTGAAGTCGTTATGAATTCGGAGCCTGTAGAGAAGGGGCAACCAATTAAAGCAGAAACTGCGAAAAAAATGCGTGAATTACTAGCTTCTACTATTTACGGTGAAGCTGGGAACGCAAAACGCTTCCAAATTGAAGGTTATGAAGTGGCAGGGAAAACAGGTACGGCCCAAATGCCAAAAGCAAATGGGCGTGGTTACGACTGGGGTAAAAATGAATTCTTGTATTCGTTTTTAGGTATGGCACCAGCGGACGACCCGCAATTAATTGTTTATATTGCAGTTGCGAAACCGAAATTAGGTGCAACAGAGGCTGGTTCTGACCCAGTGTCACAAGTATTTAATTCCGTTGTGCAAAACAGTTTAAAATATATGAACATTAATCCAACTGATACAGCAGAGGTAAAAAAGAAGGAATTAGCCAATTATGTTGGTGAACATTCAGATTCAATTATTACCGAACTAGAAGCAGATGGTCTGCATCCAGTGCTAATTGGAGAAAGTGGCGAAATTACTGAGCAATTTCCGGCACAAGGGAAAGTGTTAACGCAAGGTGGCATAGTCTTTTTAAAGACAGCTGGCGCGATAACTGTACCATCTTTTGAAAAGTGGTCATTACGTAATTTACTCGTATATAAATCTTTATCTAATTTACCAATCGAAATATTTGGTGAGGGCTTTGTCGAAAGTCAAAGTGTGTCACAAGGTACGATAATTTCTGATGGTGCACCAATTGTCGTTAAATTAAAAACACCCGAAGAACAGTATTTAACTCCGCCTGCAGAGGATATGGAGTTAGAAGACGAGATTGTTGAAGGGGAAGAACAACAACTACCAGAAGAATAAAACGCTTAGAATACAACCATTCCTTAAGACATACGCTGTTGTTAGTGAGGTGTTTTAATGAAATGGGTACAAAAAAGTTCTAAAAATCGATTAACATGGATCGCCATCGCATTTGTATTATACGGCGTGGCGATTTTTGTTAAATTATTGTATGTTCAAATTGTTCAATATGACGAATTGTCAACATTGGCAAAGGAAAACTGGGACCGAGAAATACCTTTTAATGCAGAGCGCGGTGAAATAGTTGACCGTAATGGCGAAGTAATCGTTACGAATGCTTTAGCACCAACTTTGTATTTTATGCCTGCGCAAAATGAAAACAAGGAACAAGTTGCGGATGCCATTAGCGAAGTGTTGAACAAAGATCGAACACAAGTTTTAAAAAAGCTTCAGCAGCGGATAAACCTTGTTAAACTTGCACCCGAAGCAAAAAACATTACCTATGATGAAGCAATTACATTGCAGCAAATGCAAATACCAGGACTTTATAGTGGGATTGATTATGTAAGAGCGTATCCTAATGGAAATTTATTGTCGCGGTTTTTAGGGTTCACTGGCGTCGACAACCAAGGCTTAGCAGGGATTGAATATGAGTATAATGATATATTAACAAGCTCTAGCGCGGCTATTCGATTATATACTGACGCAAAGGGAACTCCACTTGATCATGTTGATGATGAATGGAAAGACGGTAAAGATGGTGCTACATTACAATTAACGATGGATATCGAAATTCAGAAAATTGTTGAAAGAGCATTATCTCAAGCAATGCTACAATACGACGCTGACCAAGCTCTTGCAATTGCTATGGATCCAAATAGTGGTGAAATTTTAGCACTATCATCGTTCCCAACGTATGACCCGACAAATTTTTCTGAAGTCGATTCAAGCATTTATAACCGTAACTTACCAGTGTTTATGTCGTATGAGCCAGGCTCAACCTTTAAAATCATTACATTAAGCGCAGCGATTGAAGAAGGTGTGGTCGATATGGAACATGATGAGTTTTATGATCAGGGGTATACGATGGTCGAAGGGGCAAAATTACGCTGCTGGAATCGATCTGGACATAAACATCAAACCTTTTCTGAAGTTGTACAAAATTCATGTAATCCAGGCTTTGTAGAGCTCGGACAACGTCTTGGTCCTGACAGATTACTCGATTATATACACCGATTCGGCTTTGGGAAAAAAACAGGCTCGAATATTGCTGGTGAGTCTTCGGGGATTCTATTTTCAAGAGAAGGCTTTGGTCCTGTAGAGCAGGCTACAACGTCCTTTGGGCAAGGAATATCAGTTACTCCGATTCAACAAATGCAAGCAGTAGCGGCAGTCATTAATGGTGGTACATTATATCAGCCGTATGCGGTATCAAAAATTGTGGATAGTCAAACAAAAGAAGTCATTAAGGAGCAACAGCCAATTGCAAAAGCACAGGTAATCAGTGAGGAAACATCTGAGCAAGTGCGTCATGCTTTAGAATTGGTTGTAGCAAATGGTTCTGGGCGTCAGGCATACCGTGATGGTCTACGGATTGCAGGGAAGACAGGTACAGCACAAAAGGTAGAAAATGGACGCTATAAAGAAGGCGATTATATCGTGTCATTTATCGGGTTTGCACCTGCAAATGACCCTAAAATTCTTGTTTATGTAGCGATAGATCATCCGAAAAGCGCCTTACAATTTGGTAGTGTTATTGCTGCGCCAATCGTTGGTCAGATTATAGAAGATGCGGCACCGATTCTACAAATCGAAAAACAAACGGAGCAAATCGAGCGACGTTATGTTTGGGGTGATGAACTAACAGAACGTATCCCAAATTTTGTTGGACTTAAAAAAGATGAAGTCGTTGATAAATTACATCCTTATAAAATTGTGTGGCACGGTGAAGGTAAGAGCGTCATTCAGCAAATTCCTAGCGAAAACAGTCGAATTTTGCAGAATGACACAGTCCATTTATATTTAGGTGATTAAATTGCAATTCAACCTTTAAAAATCCAACTAAAAGAACTATTATAGTGAATGACGTTTTTGTAACGATATAGTAAAAAAATATTGAAACATACGACGCCAACGTATTTCAAACAGAAGTTTTAAAGGAGATTTTTTATGACACTATCAACAACATTGACCATACTCGTTTCTTCGTTTTTAGTAACGGTCATTTTAGCGCCAATCGGTATTCCGATTTTGCGTCGATTGAAGTTTGGCCAAAGCATCCGTGAGGAAGGCCCTCAATCACATTTGAAAAAAGCAGGCACACCGACAATGGGTGGCTTAATTTTCATATTAGCAATCATTGTTTCGACAATCGTTGTGGCGATGATTTTTGATTTATTTACAACACAAACCGTTGTACTATTACTTGTTTTAGTTGGATTTGGTGTCATTGGCTTTTTAGATGATGGTTTAAAAGTAATTTTTAAACGTAATTTAGGATTAACGTCATTACAGAAGCTCATCGGACAAATTGTTCTTGCAGTGGCAGCATTCTTATTATTACGTTTAGGTTCATTTGATACAACAGTCGGAATTCCATATACGGATATCTCAATTGATTTAGGTGTACTATACGTAGCATTTTTAATTTTCTGGCTTGTTGGGTTCTCTAACGCAGTGAATTTAACAGACGGGCTAGACGGTCTTGTTTCAGGTACAGCCTCTATTGCGTTTGCAGCATTTGGTGTGATTGCATTATTTAATGAGCAAGCAGATATCGCATTATTTGCATTTGCCGTTACAGGTGCATTATTAGGTTTCTTAATTTTCAATGCAAATCCTGCGAAAGTTTTCATGGGTGATACTGGTTCGTTAGCTCTTGGTGGTGCACTAGCGATGATTTCTGTCCTTGTGAAGCAAGAGCTATTGCTACTATTGGTCGGCATAGTATTCGTTGTTGAAACATTATCCGTTATTTTACAAGTAGGTAGCTTCAAGTTACGTAAAAAGCGTATTTTCAAAATGAGTCCAATTCATCACCATTTTGAATTGTCAGGATGGTCTGAATGGAAAGTCGTAATCGTATTTTGGTCAACAGGTTGTATCGTAGCACTTATTGCAGTATTAGCGGAGGCGTTATTATGATTCAGTATGAAGGATTACAGTCTAAAAAAGTTTTAGTATTAGGATTAGCTAAAAGTGGTGTCGCAGCTGCAGAGCTTTTACATGAGCTAGGAGCGTTTGTAACAGTAAACGATGCTAAACCATTTGATGCTAATCCTGAAGCGCAAGAGCTATTATCAAAGGGAATTACCGTTATTTGCGGTCGTCATCCAGAAGACTTATTAGATGAGGGCTTCGAATTTGTAGTAAAAAACCCAGGGATTCCTTATACAAACCCAATCGTGGCAGATGCAGTTGGGCGAGGGCTACCGGTACTTACGGAAGTAGAGCTTGCATATTTAGTAAGTGAAGCGCCGTTTATCGGTATTACAGGTTCAAATGGTAAAACAACCACGACGACTATTATTTTTGAAATGCTACAACAAGGCAATTTAAAGCCGTTAATCGCAGGGAATATTGGAACGGTTGCATGTGGCGTTGCTGCAGAAGCAAAAGCAGATAATGTTATCGTAACGGAATTATCGTCGTTTCAACTAATGGGAACACGTGATTTCCGTCCACGCATTGCAATTTTAACTAACCTTTATGAAGCACATTTAGATTATCACGGAACATTTGAAGAATACGCCGAAGCAAAGTTCTGCGTAACAAAAAATCAAACAGCTGAAGACTATTTTATCTATAATGCAGACCAACAAATTGTCGTTGATTATGCTAAAAAATCAAAGGCACAACTTGTACCATTTACTACGAAAGGTCGTTCAGAAACGGGCATTAGTGCAGACGCTGAAACCATCTACTGGCAAGGTGAAGCCATTTTAAACCGTGTTAATATCGTTTTACCCGGCAATCATAACTTAGAAAATATTTTATGTGCAGTAGCTGCGGCTAAATTATCAAACTGTCCAATCGAAGCAATTGAAAACGTTCTTGCAACATTTGTAGGTGTGCGTCATCGTACACAATTTGTTCGTGAATGGCAAGGCCGTAAAATGTACAACGATTCAAAAGCGACAAATGTATTGGCTACGAAAAGTGCATTAACAGCATTTACAGCGCCGATTGTGTTATTAGCAGGCGGTTTAGATCGTGGTCATTCATTTGAAGAGCTACGTGAAGAAATGAAAGGTGTTAAAGGTGTAGTTGCATTTGGTGAAACGGCGTTACGCTTTATCGAATTTGCGAAGTCTTGTGGCGTTGAAAATATTGTCCGTGCAATTGATGTAGAAGATGCTGTTGGCTATGCTGCAAAAATGTCAGCAGACGGCGATATTATTTTACTATCTCCTGCATGTGCAAGCTGGGATCAGCATGAAAGCTTCGAAATTCGAGGCGACTTATTTATCGAACGTGTAATGAAACTTTCTTAAAGAAAGGATAGCGACACTGTCACAGCACTTAAAGGGATATTTTTTCGTCAGTGCCTTTTTGTTATCGATTATTGGTATTGTTTTTATTTATTCAGCCGGAACATATTGGGGTGAGGTACATTATTTTGGACAAACCCCGTTTTATATCAAACAGGCAATCTATTTTGGAGTAGCACTCGTTTGCTGCATAACGGTCATGAATATTCCAGCATTTCAAAATCCGAAATTGTGGGCCGTTTTTTATATTGTATCCCTTGTATTATTAGTTGCTGTATTAATACCTGGGATAGGTATCGTACGAAATGGCTCACAAAGCTGGATTGGCGTAGGGGCATTAACTGTTCAGCCAGCTGAACTTGCTAAAGTGACAACTCTTACGTATTTAAGTGCGATATTATCTAAGCGAAAAACATATGAACGTGTAGTTCAAATCCGACATTTTGCCGTTATTTTTATGCCGGTATTTCTAATTATGCTGCAGCCGGATTTTGGGGCCGTGTTTATATTAGTTGTTGTGGCGTTTATATTGCTTTTTATTGCGAAATATCCGATTCGTTTATATGTTGCATTAATAGTAATTGGAATGGCAGGACTTGCGGTGTTAATTGCTGCGGCACCGTATCGTTTAAAGCGGATTGAAGCTTTTATCAATCCATGGGCCGATCCTTTAGGAAGTGGATTTCAGGCGGTACAATCACTTTTTGCAATCGGACCTGCAGGGTTATTTGGACATGGGTTATTAAAAAGTAGACAAAAGTATTTATATTTGCCTGAACCGCAAAATGACTTTATTTTTGCCATTATTTTAGAAGAAATAGGGCTTGTTGGCGGATTAGGATTGCTGCTTATTTTTGCGTGCTTTTTAATAACAGGCTACCGTTTAGCGCTTCGTTGTAATGAGGCATTTCATTTTTATGTAATATGCGCATTAACAACAATTATTGCAGTGCAAGCATGTCTAAATGTGGGGGTAGTGATTAATTTATTACCAGTAACAGGCGTAACGCTACCATTTATCAGCTATGGAGGTACGTCGTTAGTTGTTGTGTGGTTGACTGTGGCGCTCATTTTAAATTTTTCAAGTGAAGAAAGGAGGAAAAATGATGGAAAAAGTGATTGATATTACAGAACGTGTACCCGCCATGAAAAAAAGAAGAAAAAGAAGAACCAATTTTAAGTTTGTTGCTTTAATCACAGTTTTCCTCCTAATCATTTTAGTACTGCTTTATTTTCAATTACCTTATAGCAATATAAAAAAAATTGACATTAAAGGTGCAGAACTTCGAGAAGAGGCATTCTATTTGCAACAGTCTACGTTGCAAATAGATGACTCATTATGGGGATTCAAAACGTCTGAAGTGGAACAAACTATTGCTGAAAATGAATGGATTAAATCTGTTCATGTAAAACGAAAATTTTTAAATGATGTAGAAATTACAATTGATGAATGGCACAAGGTAGCATACATTTCAAAAGATGGCGAGTTTTATCCGATGCTTGAAAATGGTGTGATATTTAATGAGGTTAATGAAATCACACCAATTGACGCGCCGATTTTTTTGGATTTTGAAGATGAAGCACTTCGTAAAAAGCTTTTAACGCAACTAGTTAAGTTAAAGCCAGAAGTACTGTCACTCATTTCTCAAATAAATTCCAATTCAACAGAAGCCGACCCATATGCCATTACATTATTTATGAATGATGGCTATGAAGTACGAGCTGATGCCAATACATTGGGGGAAAAGTTAAATTATTATCCTTCAATCATTGCACAAATTGAGCAACAAGAAGGGTTTGAAAAAGGGATAATTGATATTGAAGTGGGTTCGTATTATCGTCCTTTTTCAGATGAGTATTCACTAATTGGTGATGTTAAAGCGGAGTCTGAGGAAGGGGGGCAAGAAGAAAATCAAAATGATGAACAACAAGAGCAACAAACAGGGGAAGAATAAGTCATCTTTGTTTTCACGTAAATATTTGATGTTATTTATTGTATGTATCATTACCGGATTTATTATTGGGTTTTCGTATAATTTATCTAAGGATAAGCGTACCTTGAGCTCAGCCTCCTCACAATACGAGAAAGAAAATCAGTATATGGAAGAATTAATAAGCCAAAAAGAACGTAGTAAAGAGCTTGTAAATGAGCTTGCCGAACTTGAAGAAAAAATACGCACATATGAGAAAAAGTACTCTTCCAATGAAGCAGATTATGAACAAAATATACAAGATGCCGAACAGCTTAGATTATTACTAGGCTTATCAGCGGCTGTTGGTAAAGGCATCAAAATTACACTACAAGATGGCGATTATAATCCACAATCGACGAATCCGAATGAGTATATTGTCCATGAAAGTCACATTTTCAAAGTATTAAATGAGCTAAAAATTGCGGGAGCAGAGGCAATTTCGATAAACGGCCAACGCTTGAAGACCAATTCTTATATTAGCTGTAATGGCCCTGTAATTACGATTGATGGTCAGCAATACCCAGCACCCTTTGTCATTGAAGCAGTTGGCAATCAGGATGCATTAATTTCTTCGTTAGAGTTAACGGGTGGTGTGTTTGATCAACTATTAAATGAACAAGTTGTCGTGACAATTGAGCGCAGCAGTTTAGTTGAAATGGCAACAATCAATGAAGATTAAAGTAGTGAAAAATCATTCGGAGGGGTCATGATGACGAAAAAAATGTACCGTAATATAACGATTATCTCGTTCATCATTGGTTTTATGTTAGCGGTACAATACAATACTGTTCAAAACCCAACCGAACGAAATACAGTAGATATATGGGAAATTCGCCAGCAATTATCGGAAGAAAAAGAGCGACATTTAGATTTACTAACTACGATTGCGGAAGTGACGGAAACAGTTAATAAATATGAGGATGCCGAGTTCGATAATCCAGAGCTACTTTTACAGCAAACAGTGGATAACTTGAAGGCGCAGGCAGGGATTTTACCGATAAAGGGTCCCGGTGTTACGCTTTCAATTGAACCGGCTGCCGAATTGCTACAATTTGGATATGAAATAAAGCCCATTTCACCAGAATTGTTGATCCGACTAATCAATGAATTATATCGATATAACGCTCAGGCGATCGAAATTGGAGGGAAACGGCTAACATATAATAGTGCTATCCGTGATATCAATGGAAAAACAATGGTGAATAGTGAGCCACTCGATGATCTTAATGTCGAAATTAACATTATTACACAATCATATGATCAAGCTGAAAAACTAAAAAACCATTTATTAGCTTCATCATTTCCAGAGCAATTTTATATTGATAATCTCGTTTTAAATGTCCATGAACCTTCTGAAAATATACGCATTAATTCAACGGTTGATGTCAAAAAGAGCAACTATTTATTAGAGAAGTAAAAGGGGATGCGAATATGTGGTTACCACTTTTAGGGTTGATTTTTGGCGTGGTATTAGGAATTTTTACAAATATTCAAATTCCATCTGTTTATGAAAACTATTTGTCAATTGCTGTACTAGCAGCACTTGATACGATGGTTGGAGGAATTCGTGCTCAATTACAACAGGTTTACGATGATAAAGTTTTTATTTCGGGCTTTTTCTTTAATATACTTTTAGCAGCAGGACTTGCTTTTTTAGGTGTTCATATTGGAGTAGACTTGTATTTAGCGGCAATTTTCGCGTTTGGTGTACGTCTTTTCCAAAATATTGCTGTAATTCGACGTATCTTATTAACAAAGTTAGAAAATAGACGAATAAAAAAAGGTGAAAACTAGTAACAATCACGTTAAAATATCATTACAATTTATTGATTTACTTAGACAATCACATGATTTTACAATAGAATGAACTATAGGGAGTAATTCGAAGGAGGTGCAGAATTTTGAATCATCAAGAAATTTATGTTTCGCTCGATATTGGTTCGTCTTCTATTAAAGTATTGATCGGGGAAATGAGCGATGATCAATTGCACGTAATTGGTGTAGGGCATGTTAAATCAACAGGAGTTCGTAAAGGGGCCATTGTTGATATTGATGCAACCGTACAATCAATTAAAAAAGCGGTAGACCAGGCTGAGCGTATGACGGGTATTAAAATAGATGAAGTAATTCTCGGAGTACCTGCAAACCAAACGCTTTTACAATCTGTAAAAGGTGTGGTAGCAGTTAATAGTGAAAACCGTGAAATCACAGATGATGATTTGGCACGTGTAATAGACTCTGCACAGGTAATGTCTATTCCACCTGAACGAGAGCTAGTAAACTTAATTCCTAAACAATTTATCGTAGACAATTTAGATGAGATTAAAGATCCACGCGGTATGATAGGAATTCGTTTAGAAATGGATGCAGCAATGATTACTACATCTAAAACGCTAGTACATAATGTGTTGCGTTGTGTAGAACGTGCTGGCCTCCAAATTCGTGAAATTTATTTGCAACCGTTAGCGGCAGGAACGTTTGCTTTAACGGAAGACGAAAAGAATCAGGGGACGGCATACATCGATTTAGGTGGTGGTTCTACTACAATTGCGGTATTCCAAGATGGATTGTTAACGAATACAGCAGTAATTCCAGTTGGTGGAGATCATATTACAAAAGATTTATCAATCGTTTTAAAGACACCAACAGAGCAAGCTGAAAAAATCAAAAAACAATATGGACATGCCTTTTATGATGATGCTTCTGATGAACAACTATTCGAAGTACCAGTTGTCGGAACAGATTCAACAGATCAATATAGTCAACGCTATATTTCTGAAATCATCGGTGTTCGTTTAGAAGAATTATTTGAACTTGTTTTAGACGAACTTGCTCGCATGGGCATTCAAGATTTACCTGGTGGTATTGTAATTTCAGGTGGGGTAGCACAGTTAGAAGGTATTGCTCAGCTCGCACGTCAAATGATGCTAACGCGCGTACGAATTTATACGCCGGATTATATCGGTGTTCGTGAACCGGCATTCACAACTTCGGTTGGTTTAATTCGTCATGCGTATGCAGATGACGAATTTTATGGACATAGCGAGCCAGTAAATGCGATACCGTATCCTACTCAACCAGCTCCTTCTAAAAAGCAAGCTGCTAATGTATCGGAGAGAGTAGATAGCGCTAATGCTAATAAAGTAAGTGTTATTGATCGCGCAAAAAACATATTAAATAAATTTTTCGATTAAGACGAAAAGTATGACGTGAACAATTAGGAGGAGAACTGTATGTTAGAATTTGAAACGGGTATGGACCAACTAGCCGTAATTAAAGTAATCGGCGTTGGTGGTGGCGGTAATAACGCTGTTAACCGTATGATTGAACATGGTGTTCAAGGTGTAGATTTTATCGCTGTAAACACAGATTCACAAGCTTTGAACTTATCAAAAGCTGAATATAAATTACAAATTGGTGGCAAATTAACGCGTGGTCTTGGCGCTGGTGCAAACCCTGAAGTAGGTAAAAAAGCAGCAGAAGAAAGCCGTGAACAATTAGAAGAAGTACTAAGAGGTGCCGATATGGTATTCGTCACTGCTGGTATGGGTGGCGGTACTGGAACTGGTGCAGCGCCTGTAATCGCTTCTATTGCACGTGAATTAGGCGCATTAACTGTAGGGGTTGTAACACGCCCATTTACATTTGAAGGTCGTAAACGTCAAACTCAAGCGATGGGCGGCATTTCTACAATGAAGGAAGCCGTAGATACACTGATTGTTATTCCTAATGATAAGTTATTACAAATCGTTGATAAATCTACACCGATGTTAGAAGCGTTCCGTGAAGCGGATAACGTTTTACGTCAAGGTGTACAAGGTATTTCAGATTTAATCGCAACACCTGGTTTAATCAACCTTGACTTTGCCGATGTAAAAACGATTATGTCTGATAAAGGTTCAGCGTTAATGGGAATCGGTATTGCTTCAGGTGAAAATCGCGCTATAGAAGCAGCGAAAAAAGCTATTTCATCTCCACTTTTAGAAACATCAATTGATGGTGCTAAAGGGGTTATTATGAACATTACTGGTGGCGTAAACTTAAGTCTTTACGAAGTACAAGAGGCAGCAGATATCGTTCAATTAGCTTCTGATGAAGAAGTGAATATGATTTTCGGTTCGGTAATTAATGACAACTTAAATGACGAAATTATTGTAACGGTTATTGCGACAGGGTTCTCTGATGATTTTACTGCGCCAAAACCACAGCCGGTTCGTCCGTCGTTAGGTGCACGCCAGCAAGCTGCGACGCACCAAACACCCCAACCGCAGCCATCTACTCGTGCTCAAGAATCAGTACAACAAGAGGTTCCACGTCAGCAACAACAAACGAACTATCAACAAGAAGATGCTTTAGACATTCCAACATTCTTACGTAATCGTCGTAATCGATAAGTTTTTCTTTTAAACTAGTGCAACGCTTAAAAGCGGTGCGCTAGTTTTTTTGTTGTCTATTTTTTGATTGCTATAACTGTCGAAAAGATTCAGAAGATTAAATAAATTGTCAAACGATTTCTTAAAATAGGTGAGCTTGTTTGACAAAAAGCGCAACCCTACATTTGCTAGTCTTATTAGCAGGAGGACAAAGCATGTATGCAGAGTGGATACTGTTATTTAATTTTCTTATAAATGTGGCGCTTTTAAAATTCATAGAAGCAATGACTTCTTCAACGATTCCAATATGGAGATTAGTAGTAAGTGCATTTAGTAGTGCGCTCATTGCGATCGTATTTTATGGTCATATACTTAGCATCTTCCTTTGCTTTATTGTGCTTATTGGTATTGCGTATTCTTTTCGCTTCACAGCACTTTTACTGTATGGTCGCTGGCTTGTTGTAGCGACGCTATTAGTAGGCGGCTTATTAACAGCGTTGCAACCCTTATTAAGTTCAGATGCATTTTTTGTATATATTTTGCTGTGTGTTGGCATAGTATGTAGTAGTTTACTAGCATTTAAACTTGGTTGGATGAAAAAGCTACAACAAATTGTGCAGCAACGATTTATTACACCATGTACCGCACAGTTTCTTCATGAACAATGGGAGCTCGTTGCCTACATCGATACCGGCAACGAATGCGTAGAACCAATTAGCCTAGCACCTGTTCATTTTATCGCATTTGATGCGGTGCAATCATCAATGACACCTGAGTTAAGAAATGGGTTACTTGCGTGGGATGAGGCGCGGCCATATGAGTTGTCAATGTTTGCAACACAGCATCAAAAATACATTCGAATGGTGGCCATTTCAACTGTACAAAAAACGACTACATTTGTTCCAGCGTTTCGCATGACGCTTACAATTCACGAACACACTTATGTGAATCATTATGTTGTTTTTACGAAAAGTGCGACAAAGTTTCCACAAAGTGCACATCTGATTGCACATGTTTCTGTTCTAACCAATTCATAAGGGAGGCTCGATATTGTTACAAAAACTAAAATCATGGATTGTTAAACTATTTAGCTATTTTACGAAAAAAGGGACATACTATATAGGAGGACATGATTCATTGCCAATTCCATTAACACGAGAAGAAGAAGTTGTTGTCGTTGAAGCTTTTATGAATGGGGACTTACACGCGAGAGATATGCTGATAGAACGTAATTTACGTTTAGTTGTTTATATTGCAAGACGTTTTGATAATACAACGACACCAATCGAGGATTTAATAAGCATTGGTTCGATCGGGCTAATTAAAGCAATTGAAACTTTTAATTTAGACAAAAATATTAAGTTAGCGACTTACGCATCTCGCTGCATTGAAAATGAAATATTAATGCATTTACGTAAGACAAGCCGCATGAAGGGGGAAGTGTCTTTTGACGAACCGCTCAATGCTGATGCAGATGGCAATGAATTATTACTGTCCGACATTTTAGGGACAGAAGAACATATAATTACAATGGATGTTGAACGAAAAATTGAACGCCAGCATATGTTTATGGCGATCAATCAATTAACACCACGTGAAAAATATATTATGGAGTGTCGCTTTGGTTTAAATGGTAAAGAAGAAATGACACAAAAGGAAGTGGCGGATCACTTAGGTATTTCTCAGTCATATATTTCGCGTTTAGAAAAGAAAATTATTTTAGATTTACGTGAATATTTAAATGAACCAATTGCGTAATACTGGCTAATTTTGGCGTGCATAGTGTAACTAATTCCGGACAAACTGATGTTAATCATGAAGTTCGAAAGGTGAAATGCTATGCGGACGAAAGTAGAATTATGTGGTGTTGATACTTCAACCTTACCAGTTTTAAAACCTGAGGAAATGAAGCAATTATTTATTCGATTACAACAAGGAGAGCTGTATGTACGTGACGAGCTTGTCTTTTGTAATTTACGGCTTGTGTTAAGTATTGTAGGTCGTTATGCGTATCGAGGGGAACAGGCAGATGATTTGTTCCAGGTGGGTTGTATAGGCTTATTGAAGGCGATTGATAACTTTGATTTAAAACATAATGTACGTTTTTCAACGTACGCAGTGCCAATGATTATGGGGGAAATTCGCCGCCATTTACGTGACCATCATGCTTTACGTGTATCACGTTCACTACGAGATATTGCTTATAAGGCGATGCAAGCAAAGGAACGTTATATTGCTGAGCATTTACGTGAACCGACAATTGAGCAGCTAGCACAGGAAATCGAGATGAAAAAAGAGGATGTGCTATTTGCACTTGATGCGATTCAAGATCCGATGTCACTGCAAGAACCGATTTATTCGGATGGCGGCGATGCTATCTATATGATGGATCAAATTAAAGATAAAGTAACGGAAGAACAATGGGTAGGTACGATTTCGCTACAGGAGAGCATGAAGCGTTTGAATAGTCGTCAAAAGATGATTATTGAAAAACGATTTTTCCTCGGTGAAACACAAACTGAAATTGCTCAAAGCTTAGGGATATCACAAGCACAAATTTCTAGATTAGAAAAAAGCGCGGTTGAATTATTACAGCGGGATTTTCGTTAAAGTTTTTGAAAGAGGGACTGTCCGTGATAAGGGCTGTCCCTTTTAGTTCATAGAAAGGATGGGAACATGAGGTTTTCTTCTGTACAGGAAAAGGAGATTATTGATTCTGTTAGTGGGAAATTTATCGGGTATATTGTAGATGCAGAAATTGACGAGGCGCGTGGAGAAATAGTAGCACTAATTATTTCTGCACCAAAAAAGTTTTACCACTTATTTCAAGGGGAAGAGACAGTTAAGAAGATAGCCTTTAGTCATATTCTCACAGTAGGAAAAGATGTTATATTAGTGAAAACCCATGATGAATAGGTCAGCCTATTCATTGTAAATTGCCACTACGCTTGTTACAATGAAAGAAACTGTAGTAAAGTTGGGAAAAAAGTGGCAAAAATCGAAAATAATTTAGAAGTTATTCAACAACATATAGAACAGGCAAAGCAACGTGGAAAAGTACAGCAGCAGGTAAATATTATCGCTGTGACAAAAGAGGTAGATGTAGCGCGCACGAAAGAGGCTATTGCTGCCGGCTTAACTCATATAGGGGAAAACCGTCCAGAAGGTCTCTCAACTAAATTACAAGCAATTGATGCAAATGTTTTTTGGCATTATATAGGTTCATTACAAACTAGAAAAGTAAAGCAAGTAATCGACCAAATTGATTACTTGCATTCATTGGATCGTTTAAGTTTAGCACAGGAAATTGAAAAAAGAGCTTCAAAAAAAGTGAAATGTTTTGTACAGGTAAATGTTTCGGGTGAAGATTCAAAGCATGGCTTAACGAATGAGCAAACAATAGAATTTGTAAAACAATTAGAGCAATTTTCGAAGATTGAAGTAGTTGGCTTAATGACAATGGCTCCTTTTACTGAAGAAGAAACCGTCATTCGAAATGTGTTTAAACTATTAAAACAATTGCAACAACAAGTGTCCGAGTTAAACATTCCGAACGTACCTTGTACAGAGCTTTCGATGGGGATGTCAAATGACTATGAAATTGCAGTCGAGGAAGGCGCAACATTTGTCAGAATAGGAACGGCTCTTGTTGGCTAAGGAGGATGTAATATGAGCATAAAAAATATTTTTGATAAATTCTTTTATTTAGAAGACATCGAAGAAGATCAAGCTCCGGATCAAGCGCAAGCAACGCCATCAAAGCAAGTTCCTAAAGCTACACCACAAGATGCATATTATCAAGAGGCAGTTCAAAAACAACAAACACAGGTGATTCAAAACCGTATGAAAAAAGAACGAAAAGTAACTCAACAGCGTAATGAAGTAATTATGCAACCTAACATTCAAAATAGTAATAATGTTGTAAGCCTTCAAGCTGCAGCATCATCTAAAAATTCGAAACTAGTATTAATAGAGCCACGTGTTTATGCAGAGGCGCAAGATATAGCTGAGCATTTAAAGCAAAGGCGTGCGACAGTTGTGAATTTACAGCGCATTGACCGCGATCAAGGAAAGCGAATTATCGACTTTTTAAGCGGAACAGTATACGCTTTAGGTGGAGATATTCAACGTATCGGTAATGACATTTTCTTATGCACACCAGAAAACGTAGAAGTATCCGGAGAAATTTCGAATTTAACATTCGAGTAATTTAGTAATAGAGAGGTAATTAAATGATCATTTTTGGAGTTGTAAAAACAATATTTATAATTTACCGTTATATGCTGATTGGTTACATATTAATGTCTTGGGTGCCAGCGCTACAAGAGTCAGCAGTTGGACGTTTCCTAGAAAAAGTATGTGAACCATATTTAGGCTTTTTCCGTAAGTTTATCCCGCCAATTGGCATGATTGACATTTCACCAATCGTTGGATTATTCGTACTATATTTCATCGAACGCGGTGTATATAACGTTTTAATCTTCTTACTATAAGACACGTAAAACCCCTTCACGTCAAACATGTTGGGGTTTTCTTTGTCAATAATTAAATTTGGAAATTAAATGGAATGCAACGACACTGAATATAATAGAAAGTAGGCTTAATATGCAGCATTTAATACAGCATTTTCGTAAAGATGAGCAGCCATTTATCGAACAGGTTGTCGGTTGGCAACGTGAGGTAGAGGACCGTTATGCTCCAAAACTAACGGATTTTTTAGACCCAAGGCAGCGCTTTATTGTCGAATCGATAATTGGTCAAAATGCCGACCTACTTATTTTTACGGCAGGTGCCTTTGAAGAAGCAGAACGCAAGCGTATGCTCATTGCACCATCCTATTTTGAGCCAACGGAAGACGATTTTCAAATTGGTGTCTACGCGATAAACTATCCGGCAAAATTTGTACAATTACGTCATCCAGATGTACTCGGAGCATTATTGTCAATTGGATTAGACCGTAGTAAATTTGGGGATATTCGCTTAGAAGAAAATACAGTGCAATTTGCTTTAGCCTCTGAAATTTCTGATTATGTACGTGCTAATCTATCGAGTATTGGTAAAGTGAAGGTACATGTTGAACAAGTCGATTTAATAACCTCACTTATTCAAAATGAGGAACGATGGATTGAAAATTCTTATACGGTGTCTTCCATGCGTTTAGATGTTGTCTTAGCAACTGTAGCTAATATTTCACGCCAAAAATCACAAAATTTGATAACTGCAGGCAAAGTAAAAGTAAACTGGACTGTGCGTGAAGTAGTGGCATTTGAGCTACAAGAGGGCGATATTGTATCTGCTAGAGGATTCGGTCGCATGAAGGTCATTATGACAGAAGGACGAACAAAAAAAGATAAAATACGCTTACAAGTAGGACGTTTAGAGCAAAAAGCATAAGTTTCGAGGACTTTTTAAGAAAACATGATGTTATTCGATTAAGAAACGTTTATAATGTGTTGTAACAATGTACATGTAAAGGAGAGTAGAACGATATGCCATTATCACCTCTTGATATACATAATAAAGAATTTACACGTGGCTTCCGTGGCTATGCAGAAGACGAGGTAAACGAATTTTTAGATCAAGTAATCAAAGACTATGAAATTATTTTACGTGAGAAGAAAGAGCTTGAAGATCAAGTACAAACAATGATCGAAAAAATGAATCATTATAATTCATTGGAAGATACATTGCAAAAATCAATCGTTGTCGCGCAAGAGGCTGCTGATGAGGTACGTCGCAACTCTCAAAAAGAAGCAAAATTAATAGTTAAAGAGGCAGAAAAAAATGCTGATCGCATTATTAACGATGCATTAACAAAAGCCAGAAAAGTAACAATTGAAATTGACGAATTAAAAAAGCAATCGAAAGTGTTCCGCAACCGCTTCAAAATGTTAGTAGAAGCACAATTGGATTTATTAAATACAGGCGATTGGGATCATTTATTAGAATATGATGTGGATTTAACAGATATTCAAGACCAGCACCGTTCCGATGAAGATGAAGCTGCGTCAACAGATAGTACTCCATCCTATTAAGTAATCGTACTTGACATTTCGCGGTGCGATTTCTATACTGAAGAATAATGAAATGATATATAAAACGCATAAAGCTTTGATGGAGACAGTACATTTGGCATGGCCGCTTAGCGATTCGAGGATGGTGAAAGCTCGAACAAAACAAGCTAAATCGAAAATCACTCCTGAGCTAAATAGCTGAATGAAGTTAATAAGCCCCTGGCAGATGTCACAGATTTTTAAAGAAAGTTTTTTTAGTAAACTCAAAAAAATCTGGACGCTATTACGCCGAGGCGTAATTGATTAAGTAAGCTATTTCGTGTCACACGACGTTACAGTGTCTAATGAGGCGAATATTTCGCGAAATTAGGGTGGTACCACGAGACTAATGCTCCTCGTCCCTTTTACTGGGATGAAGGGGCTTTTTTATTTTGAAAAGCATCTCACCCTAGTTCGAGCATACAACTTCAATAAATTTAGGAGGACTTTTACATGGTAGAGTACAAAGAGACGTTATTAATGCCAAAAACAGATTTCCCTATGCGCGGAGGCTTACCGACTAAAGAACCGCAAATTCAAGCACAATGGGATGAAATGGATATTAACAAATTAGTAATGGCGCGCACAGAAGGTAGCCCAGAATTTATATTACATGATGGACCTCCTTATGCAAACGGTGATATCCACGTAGGGCATGCATTAAATAAAGTAATTAAAGATATGATTAACCGCCAAAAAACAATGTCGGGTTTCCATGTGAACTATGTGCCAGGTTGGGATACACACGGTTTGCCAATCGAGCAAGCATTAACGAATAAAGGCGTTAAGCGTAAAGAAATGTCAATTGCTGAGTTCCGTGAGCTTTGTGAAAAGTATGCGTACGAGCAAATTGAAAATCAAAAAGGTCAATTCCGTCGCTTAGGTGTACGCGGAGACTGGGAAAATCCATACATCACATTAAAGCCTGAATTCGAAGCGCGCCAAATTGAAGTATTTGGTAAAATGGCAGAAAAAGGCTATATTTATAAAGGCTTAAAACCGGTATATTGGTCACCATCTTCTGAGTCAGCATTAGCAGAAGCAGAAATCGAATACAAAGATGTTGAATCTTATTCAATCTACGTAGCATTCGGCATTAAAGATGCAAAAGGTGTCGTACCTCAAGATGCAAAATTCGTTATCTGGACAACAACACCTTGGACAATTCCAGCGAACTTAGGGATCTCAGTAAACCCTGAATTTACGTATGTTGTGGCTGAAGTTGCGGGTGCAAAATACATCGTAGCAAAAGAGTTACTTGAAAAATTATCAGTAACATTTGGTTGGGAAGATGTACAAATCGTTCAAGAAGTAAAAGGGCAAGAACTTGATTTAATCGTAGCAGAGCACCCAATTTACAAACGTGATTCATTAGTGATGGTTGGAGAGCACGTAACTTCAGATGCTGGTACTGGCTGTGTACACACAGCACCAGGTCACGGTGAAGACGACTATAACGTTGGTAAACAGTACGGCTTAGAAGTTTTATCACCTGTAGATAACGGCGGTTGCTATACAGATGAAGCACCAGGCTTTGAGGGCTTATTCTATGAAAAAGCAAACCCTATCGTAATCGAAAAGATAAAAGAAGAAGGGGCATTACTAAACGTTTCAAAGTTCAGCCATTCATATCCACATGACTGGCGTACAAAAAAACCAGTTATTTACCGTGCAACACCACAATGGTTTGCATCAGTAGAAATGTTCCGTGGCGAATTATTAGAAGCGGTAAAAGCGACAGAATTCACACCTGCATGGGGTGAAACACGTCTTTACAATATGATTCGTGACCGTGGCGACTGGGTAATCTCTCGTCAACGTGCATGGGGTGTGCCAATTCCGATTTTCTATGCCGAAAATGGCGACCCAATCATCACACCAGATACAATCGCGCACGTTTCGAAATTATTCCGTGAGCACGGATCAAACATTTGGTTCCAAAAAGAGGCAAAAGAATTATTACCAGAAGGTTTTACACATGAAGGTAGCCCGAATGGTAAATTTACAAAAGAAAACGACATCATGGATGTTTGGTTCGACTCAGGTTCATCACACCAAGGTGTACTTGTGGAGCGCGGCATGAAATATCCAGCTGACCTTTATTTAGAAGGTTCTGACCAACACCGTGGCTGGTTCAACTCTTCATTAATTACATCTGTTGCAATTAATGGCTATGCACCTTACAAAGGCTTATTAACACATGGTTTCGTACTTGATGGTGAAGGCCGTAAAATGTCGAAATCATTAGGGAATACGATCGATCCATTAAAAGTAATGGAACAATATGGTGCAGATATCCTACGTATGTGGGTAGCATCAGTAGACTATACAGGTGACGTTCGTATCTCAATGGATATGTTAAAACAAGTTTCAGAGACATACCGTAAAGTACGTAACACATTACGTTTCTTACACGGAAACGTAACAGACTTCAATGATGCAACAGACCGCGTTGCTTACGAAGACTTACGTGAAATGGACCAATATATGTATATGCGCTTACAAGATGTAGTGAAAACGATTCTTGCAGCATATGACCGTTACGACTTCTCAACAGTGTATACAACTGTGAATAACTTTGTAGCGATTGAACTTTCTTCATTCTACTTAGATATTGCAAAAGATGTTGTGTACATTGAAGGAACGGACAATAAAGCACGTCGCGCAATGCAAACGGTAATGCATGATACATTAATGGCGTTAGTGAAATTATTAACACCAATTATTCCTCATACAACAGAAGAATTATGGGGCTACATGGAGTTCGAAGGTAAAGAAGCTTCTGTTCAATTAACAGATTTCCCAGAGGTTGATGAACAAGCAAACTTCGAACAATTACGTGCAAAATGGTCAAAAGTGATTGCTGTGCGTAATGAAGTGCTAAAAGCGTTAGAAGAAGCTCGTAATGCCAAAACAATCGGTAAATCATTAGAAGCAAAAATCTCTGTTTATGCAGATGCTGAAACAGTAGAAATATTAAATGATGCAACCATCGACTTTGCTCAACTTTCAATTGTGTCACAATTTGTTATTGCAGGTGGTAAAGAATCAGCTCCTGCTGAAGCGCTAACTTTAGAAAAAACAGCTTTAGTTGTTGAAAAAGCAGACGGAGAAAAATGTGAACGCTGCTGGACAATTTCAGAAACGGTTGGTTCTGATGAAAAGCATGCTACATTATGTAAACGTTGTGCCGATGTCGTAGAAAATTATTACGTATAAAAAATTGGAACGCTGTTGCCTTTTGGTAACGGCGTTCTTTCAAACCTTTTATATTTTCAGAAAAGAAAGTTTTTTAAAGGGGGCGTTGTAGTGGAGCATACAGAACAAAAAGCGTATACACCAGATACCTTTTTACAAGGTGTGAAAGATTGTATTCCAACATTGCTCGGCTATATTAGTATTGGCGTTGCGTTCGGTGTTGTCGGTATTGCATCTGGAATTTCTGTTTTCGAAGTGTTTTTACTTTCAGTACTTGTTTATGCAGGTTCAGCGCAGTTTATTTTTTGTGGACTATATTTAGCTGGAGCTCCTCTATCGGCTGTTATCGTGACGATTTTTATTGTGAACTTAAGGCATTTATTAATGTCTTTAACGATTGCACCGTATTTTACGAAATATTCGATGCTGCGTAATATCGGTTTTGGGACACTGCTAACAGACGAAACTTTTGGAGTATCTGTTGTAACGGCGGGGAAAGAAGGACGTCTAGGTGGGAAATGGATGGATGGCCTCAATGTGACTGCATATACAACATGGATTGTAGCTTGTACAGTTGGTGGGATTATTGGGCAATGGCTGCCAGATCCAGAAAAGTGGGGCTTAGACTATGCACTTGTTGCGATGTTTGTTGCATTGCTTGTGTTAACGCTGCAGAGCATTCCAAAGGAAAAAATAATGCATTATCTAAAGTTAATTGCGGTCATGGTCGTCAGCATGTACGGGATGCTGTATTTCATGCCGGGGCATTTAGCGGTGCTACTTTCAACGATAGTTGTGGCAACGATTGGAGTGGTAACTGAAAAATGACGACAACAATTGCGATGGTATCATTAATAGCGGGCTGTGCATTGGTAACATGGATTCCACGTATTTTACCTTTTGTGATAGTAAAAAATATGAAAATGCCAGACATTGTACTGCGCTGGCTAGCGTACATACCGGTTTGTATTTTATCTTCTCTTGTCATTGATGGATTTTTTCATAAGCAGCAATCTTATGTAACAATTGATTGGTTAAATGTGGGGGCGTTTATTCCCACTTTAGTTGTTGCACTTTTAACGAAAAGTTTATCGAAAACGGTAGTGGCAGGTGTTGTAACAATGGCAGTTATGCGCTTTTTATTTGTTTGAAATTTTCTCGACTTACTTAACAAATTGTTGGGTAGGTCTTTTTGTATAGGATATTGGAAATTTTATAGAGTATTAGTTTATGCTATAATATTCTGAAGTTAAACAATGAGATTTAATTAATAGTATAAGTTGACTAAAAGGGAGTAATAATATGGATTTAATTTGTTCTGCTATAACTAAATCGAAGCAAGCAAAGCAGGCAGTAGATGAGCTTGCGCTAACAATACATAAAGATCCTGCATTGTTGTTATTTTTTGCGAGTACAGCCTATTCATTTGATGAGTTGGTATCATGTTTTACGAACAAATTTCCGAAAAGCCAAATTGTAGGTGTTACGACAACTGGTGAAATAGGACCAACAGGATTTGACGAATTTAGTCTAAGTGTACAAAGTTACGCATCACAGATAGGTGAATTTCAAGCGACATTAATGACAGACATTGCAAAGTATCCGATTTTTGAGCGTCAAAAGCTTGTTACCACTGCAAAACAGCTAGGTATTCCGCTACATTCGAAAAATATTGAAAATGAAGGACTAGCGTTTGTTTTTCCTGTGGGCTTACAGGCTGGTGAGGAAAAAATGCTGTCCGTTGTGAATTCAATTTTTGAACAAGATGGTTTTCCGATTTTTGGTGGGACGGCAGGTGATGATGCAAAATTTGAAGCGACCTATGTTAGTGTAAATGGTGAATTTACTACAACAGGAGGAGCAGTCATTTTTATAAAGCCATCTGTTGATTTTTATATTATTAAAGAAAATAACTTTGAAAGTATGGGTAAGAAAGTAAAAATTACAAAGGCTGACCCAGAAAAACGAATTGTTTATGAAATGAATGGTAGACCAGCAGCCGAAGTATATGCACAAGCGTTAGGAGTGTCGGTAACTGCGTTAGATAAGAATTGGGCGCTGCATCCATTAGGCAGAAAGTTAAACAATGATTTTTATAATGCATCGCCATTTATGTTAAGGGAATCAGGTGCAATTGAATTTTATTGCCAAGTATATGAGGGGGCAACACTAGAAATATTGCAACCGCGTGATGCGATTGTAGAAATGGAAAAAACAATCGACAATTTTACAAATCATTTTACGCAATTAAATGGTGTATTAGCATGTAACTGTATTTTACGAAAGCAGCAATTTCAACAAGAGCATCTAATGGAAAAGATGAATGCCCGCTTAAAGAAATTGCCGAATTTATGCGGATTTTCAAGTTATGGAGAGCAATTAAATAAATCACAGCTTAACCAAACAATGCTGTTAATTGGCTTTGGAAAATTACGAGCGGAGTGAATAATATGTTGAAAAGATGGTTTGAAAAAGGACAAGTCGTTGAGCAAGTGAATGAGGAAATTGAGAAGCTAACACAGGCAGAACGTACACAAATTATTGAAGGTGTAGAGGAACTACTGCACTTATTAAAAAAAGCAAATGCAAAAAATACCGAAGATGATAGTTTATTTTTGGAACGTATTACAGTAATTTCAGAGTCGCTACAACAGGATCAGAAAATGCTTGATTTTACATATGAGAGTGCGCATACAATTGTACAAGAAACAGAAGAAATACAACAAATTACAGCTTCAGTTGAATCTCAAGTTGAGCATAATAATCAATTGATTCAAGAGGGGCGTAACCAGATGGATGCGCTATATAGCCAAATGGAAAAGGTACGCCAAATTTTTACGATTGTCGGTGTATCCATTGGTGATTTACAACAGGATACGAAGGAAATTCAAGATTTCGCTCAATTAATTGGTGCAATTGCGGACCAAACGAATTTGTTAGCTTTGAATGCCTCCATTGAAGCGGCGCGTGCGGGAGAGCATGGTAAAGGCTTTGCAGTGGTGGCAGCAGAGGTACGTAAATTAGCGGAACAAAGTAAACAAGCTCTCGAACAGATTAATGGAAAAGTGACAGAAATTGTACGACATATGGAGCGTGTTGCAGCTAGCGTACAGCAAGAGCAAAAAACAGTAGATTTTACGCAACAAATGTCTGCAGAAACACAGCAATATTTTGTGAGAATCGAACAGTCTGAACAGCAATTAGCGAAAAGTATGCAAGAGATTCAGCAAACGACAGAACAAACATTAAATCAAGTGATGACATTACAAGATGTATTAGAGAAAATTGTGTATTCGTCTCAAAATTCTATGCAGCATATCGAACAGCTTTATGGTTTTTCTGAAACAAAGTCATATAACGCAAATGACATGATTTCCTATATCATTCAAGTAAAAAAATTAGTGGAAGCACTAAAAAATAATCGACTGTAGTGATCACAAATTTCTCATGCTAATATTATCGTTTCATCGTGTAATTATGTTAAAATAGGAAAGATATATCGTAAACGGAGGATTGGCTGTGTATAAATATTACGGATTAGCAGTGTTTGCAGTCATTTTGGATCAATGGACAAAGTGGCTAATCGTTAAAAATATGGAGCTTGGGGAACGTATTAGTATATGGGACCCATGGCTAGGCATTTTATCGCATCGTAATCGTGGTGCGGCTTGGGGTATGCTAGAAGGACAAATGTGGCTATTTACAATTGTGACAGTTGCTGTAATTATCGCAATTATTTACTTTAATCATACAGAAGCAAAAGGAAAACCAATGTACCATGTGAGCTTAATGTTTCTTTTAGGCGGGGCTGTCGGTAACTTTTTAGACCGTTTATTCCGTGGCGAAGTTGTAGACTTTGTTGATGTGCTCATTCCGGGCATTAACTATCACTTCCCAATCTTTAATGTTGCAGATGCAGTACTAACAATTGCTGTAATCATGCTCTTTATTACGATTATTTTTGAGGAAAAAATGAATAAGAAAAAGGTGAAATAATGGCAGTAGTCACGTTAACAATGGAGGATTTTGCTGGGGAACGTATTGACAAAGCCCTTTCTTCTATGGAAGCTTCATGGTCACGTTCGCAAATTTCGAACTGGTTAGATGAAGAGCGCATTTTAGTAAACGGCGTAAACGTCAAAGCAAAATACAAAGTAAAGCTAGGGGACGTTGTAGAAGTAGAAGTTCCTGAAGTGGAAGATTTAGAAATCGTTCCAGAAGATTTAAATTTAGAAATCGTGTATGAAGATGCGGATGTATTAGTTGTAAACAAACCTCGTGGCATGGTTGTACACCCTGCACCAGGTCATGCAACAGGCACGCTAGTAAATGGTTTAATGTATCATTGTAAAGACTTATCAGGAATTAATGGTGTCGCACGCCCAGGTATTGTACACCGTATTGATAAAGACACATCGGGTTTATTAATGGTAGCTAAAAATGATGTTGCGCATGAGGGGCTGGTGAACCAGTTAGTCGAAAAGTCCGTTACACGTAAATATACAGCGCTAGTTCATGGGCATATCGCACATGAAAAGGGCACAATTGATGCACCAATTGGACGTGACCAAAAAGATCGTCAAAAGCAAGCGATTGTAGATAACGGCAAACATGCGGTAACACATTTCCAAGTAATGGAGCGTTTTGGGGAATTTTCATTAGTAGAATGCCGATTAGAAACGGGCCGTACTCACCAAATCCGTGTACACATGAACTACATTGGCTACCCGTTAGCAGGAGACCCAAAATACGGACCAAAGAAAACGATTGATTTTGGGGGGCAAGTACTACACGCAGGTGTACTAGGATTTGTGCACCCTGTTACAAAAGAGTATCTAGAATTTAGCGCACCATTACCAGCTGACTTCCAAGAGCTATTAACGGAGTTGCGTAAATAATATAAACATCGAAATTTTACCTCAGAGTAAAGTTTCGGTGTTTTTTCGATATCAGACAATTTAAACTTTTTGTTTTTGTTGTCCGACCTTTAACTTGACTGTTGACTTAAGCTAAAAAGAAGCATATACTGACAACAGTGAACGAAGAGCTTGACGAGAGCAAGCAAGTAGTCACCTTATAAAATTACATAATGTTCACCTTTAAAGGCAGTCCAGAGAGACTGAAAAGGGAAAATGTGAAAGGCTTTACGGATTTTTGTGCGCAAAAATTTACGTATGCGATTTTTCAACATGACTTTTTCAACCCTCTAGATGATCTAGAGGGTTTTTTATTTGGAAATTTGTACCCAAGTGAACATGATAAATTTATGGAAGGAGAACAACCATGCAACAAACTTCGGTATTACTAGATGGACCCTCAATGAATCGTGCTGTTACACGAATTGCGCACGAAATTATTGAACGAAACAAAGGCATTGATGAAGTAATTTTAGTCGGGATTAAAACTCGTGGAGCCTATTTAGCGAAACGATTAGCCGATCGAATTGAAACGATTGAAGGTAAAGCGATTCGAACAGGTGAGTTAGACATTACGTTATATCGCGATGACTTATCAACAAAGCAAGTCAATGATCAAGCGCTAGTACAGCAAGTAGATATTGAATATCAAGTAAGTAACCAAAAGATTGTTTTAGTTGACGACGTACTTTATACAGGAAGAACAGTACGTGCTGCACTCGATGCAGTGATGGATTTAGGGAGACCTTCCCAAATTCAGTTAGCCGTATTAGTCGATCGAGGTCACCGTGAGTTGCCAATTCGAGCAGATTATGTTGGAAAAAACGTTCCGACAGCTGGTCATGAACGCATTGTCGTCAACTTAGAAGAAGTAGATGGACAAGATATTGTAAAGATTGTAAAAGAAGATTAAAAAGAGCATAGAAAGAAAAGAGGAAACGGAATGTCTTCTAAAGCAGTATTAGATATTAATGACAAACCAAGTGCCGTACAACTTGTTACACTTAGTTTGCAACATTTATTTGCTATGTTCGGTTCAACCATTTTAGTACCAACATTAGTTGGGTTAGAACCTTCAATCGCATTATTAACTAGCGGTATCGCAACAATTATTTTCTTATTAATAACACAATTTAAAGTTCCTGCCTATTTAGGATCTTCATTTGCTTTCATTTCACCAATTATTACTGTGGCAGGCTTAGATGCTTCGGGTATGGCCATCAACCCAGGTAATGCAATGATTGGGGCAATGGCGGTCGGGGTTGTTTATGCGATTGTTGCACTACTAATCCGAATGACCGGTTACAAATGGTTAATGGCTTTATTACCACCAATTGTTGTAGCACCCGTAATTATCGTTATAGGTTTAGGTTTAGCAGGTACAGCAGTAGATATGGCGATGAACGTAAATGGCGAATATAACGGATTACATTTTTCAGCTGCGTTAGTAACTTTATTCACAGCAATCATTTTCAACGTATACTTTAAAAATATTTTAAGCGCAATGCCAATATTATTAGGTTTAGTTGTCGGTTATCTATATTCGTTAGCAATTGGGATTGTTAACTTTGCCCCAGTTAAAGAAGCAAGCTGGTTTGCATTACCGAAGTTCTTAATTCCTGGTGTTGACTATGATTTCACGATTACAGGTACGATTTTACTGGCAATGGTTCCAGTTGTAATTGTAACGATTTCTGAACATATCGGTCACCAATTAGTATTAGGGAAAGTAGTAAACCGTAACTATGTGAAAGATCCAGGTTTAGACCGCTCGCTATTAGGAGATGGTTTAGGAACATTAGTTAGTGCGTTAATCGGTGGTCCACCAAAAACAACTTACGGTGAAAACATTGGTGTACTAGCCATTACACGTGTCTATTCGGTATATGTAATCTTTGGAGCTGCAGTTGCCGCGATTATTATTTCTTTCTTCGGTAAAGCAATGGCGATCATTTCAACAATACCTGTATCCGTTTTAGGTGGTATCTCTATTCTATTGTTCGGTATTATCGCATCAAGTGGTTTACGGATGTTTGTAGATAACAATGTAGATTTCGGGAACAACCGTAACATGGTAATTGCATCGGTAATTTTAGTAATCGGTATCGGTGGCGCGAAAGTTGAATTCGGTTCACTCGTTGTATCTGGGATGGCATTAGCAGCTATTATCGGAGTATTATTAAACTTAATCTTACCTGGCCGTGATAAGACGGTAGAAGATTTTGACTAACTTTATAAGCAGTACCTTTTAACATTGTCCAGAGAGGCAATAAAGGGTAAGGCAACTTAGGCGGATAGTGAAAAACGATCACGCTTAGCTTGTCACACCCTTTAAACCTCGCTCTGTGAATTAGCGAGGTTTTTTTAGTGGATATGAATGTAACAACTTTTCATTAAAATACACATTTTGCTAAAGTGTATTTTCAAAATCGGAGGCGCGAGCATGAAAAATTTATTATCGATGGAACATTTATCGAATGAGGAAATCATAGCGATTTTAGATCGAGCACAAGACTTCGAAAACGGAATGGAGCCTAATTTAAAACACTCTTACAATGTAGCAAATCTTTTCTTTGAACCAAGTACTCGTACAAAAACAAGCTTTGAAATGGCTGAGCGACGCATTGGCTGTACAGTAATTCCATTCGATGCAGGCTTTTCAAGTACGACAAAAGGTGAAACGATGTATGACACAGTCAAAACATTAGAAATGATTGGGATTGACGCAGTGATTATTCGTGATAAGGAAGATGAGTATTACAACGAATTACTAGAGGGAATTAACTGTGCGGTCATTAACGCAGGAGATGGTGCAGGTCAGCATCCATCGCAAAGTCTACTAGATCTTTATACGATTCGCAAAGAGTTTGGGAAGTTCGAAGGTTTAAATATTACAATTGTCGGTGATATTTCACATAGCCGTGTCGCAAAATCAAATGCGACTGCACTAACGTGCTTAGGTGCAAATGTACGATTTTTATGTCCACCAACGTGGGCGGGAGATTTTGAAGCAGCACATAGTTGGGATGAAGTGTTAACAGATAGCGATGTCATCATGTTGTTACGTATTCAGCACGAACGTCATTCAGTAAGTAAAAATTTCTCGAAAGAAAGCTATCATGAAGAATTTGGTTTAACACCGGTGCGTGAAAAGCAAATGAAAGATGGGGCAATCATAATGCACCCTGCACCAGTAAATCGTGATGTTGAAATTGCGGATGAATTAGTCGAATGCGAGCGTTCAAGAATTTTTGAACAAGTTCGAAATGGCGTGTTTACACGAATGGCTATCGTAGAAACAATTTTGAAAGGAAGAGAATAAATGACAACAGTACTTCAAAACGTAAAACTAATAAATGAACAAGGTGAATTAGTAGTTTCTTCTATTATAATGGAAGACGGAAAAATTGTTTCAATCGGTGGAGACATTCCAACGGGAGCCGAAGTAATTGACGGTAAAGGTCACTTCGCTTCACCAGGTTTTGTAGATGTCCATACACATTTACGTGAACCAGGTTTTGAGCATAAAGAAACGATTGCAACAGGTACAGCTTCAGCAGCAAAGGGTGGCTTCACAACGATTTGTGCGATGCCAAACACAAAGCCAGTACCAGATTCAATCGAAAATATGCAATTAATTAATGGCCTAATTAAAGACAGTGCAGTCATTCGTGTATTACCATATGGCTCGTTAACAAAAGACATTTCAGGCGAAGTGCGCACAGATATGGCAGAGCTAAAAGCAAATGGCGCAGTAGCATTCTCAGATGACGGTGTAGGCATTCAGCTTGCTTCAACAATGTACGAGCAAATGCAACAGGCGGCGAAATTAGACGCAGTTGTTGTTGCACATTGTGAAGATAACTCATTAATTTATGACGGCGTTATGCACGAAGGTACGCGTAATAAAGAGCTTGGCTTACCAGGTATTCCATCAATCTGTGAATCAGTTCAAATAGCGCGAGATGTACTATTAGCGGAAGCTGCAGGTGCTCGTTACCACGTATGTCACGTATCAACAAAAGAATCAGTACGTGCTGTGCGTGATGCAAAAGCTGCAGGTATAAAAGTTACAGCAGAGGTTTGTCCGCACCACTTACTATTAGAAGAAATGGACATCCCATCAGATGATGCAAACTGGAAAATGAACCCACCATTACGAGCATTAGATGATAAAGATTCATTACACGCAGCATTATTAGATGGAACAATTGATTGTATCGCAACAGACCATGCACCACATACAGTAGAAGAAAAGTGCTGTGGTATGGTGGGTGCACCATTCGGGATTGTAGGCTTTGAAACAGCATTCCCATTACTATACACGAGCTTTGTAGAAACAGGGAAATGGACATTAAAGCAATTAGTTGATTGGATGAGTGTAAAGGCAGCCGAAATTTTCGACTTACCATATGGTACATTAACGGTTGGAGCTTCAGCGGACATTGTATTAATCGACCTTGAAAAAGAGCAAATGGTTGATGCAGAAGGATTTGTATCAAAAGGCCGTAACACACCATTTAACGGATGGGTTGCAAAAGGTTGGCCAGTAGTAACTATTTTCGAAGGCAATATCGTATATCAGGAGGCAGAATAATGAAAAAGCGTTTATTAATTTTAGAAGACGGCACAGTATTTACAGGTACAGCATTCGGTAGTGAACAAGCTAGCCAAGGTGAAGTCGTGTTCACGACAGGTATGACAGGCTACCAAGAAACATTATCTGACCCTTCTTTCTACGGTCAAATCGTAACATTAACATACCCATTAATCGGTAACTACGGGATTAACCGTGACGACTTTGAATCAATTGCGCCAGCTATCCGTGGTTTCGTTGTTCGTGAATTAGCGGATCAACCATCAAACTGGCGCTCAGATATGACATTAGATGAATATTTAACATCACAAAATATTCCTGGTATCGAGGGAATTGATACTCGTAAATTAACACGTATCATCCGTACAAAAGGTGCAGTACGCGCGATTTTAACGGAAGCAGATGCAGACGTAGATGTAGAAAAAATCGTAGCAGAGCTTCAAAATACACCATTCATTACACATCATGTACGTGAAGTATCGCCAAAAGCAGCTTATCCATCACCAGGTCGCGGTAAACGTGTTGTGCTATTAGACTTCGGTATGAAGCACGGGATTTTACGCGAACTAAATAAACGTGATTGTGATGTAATCGTTGTTCCTTACAACACAACAGCAGAGCAAATTTTAGCAATGCATCCAGATGGCATTATGCTATCAAACGGTCCTGGTAACCCAGAAGATGTAACAGAAGGTATCGAAACGATCAAAGGTTTAATCGGAAAAGTGCCAATGTTCGGTATTTGCTTGGGCCACCAACTGTTCTCATTAGCATGTGGTGCAAAATCGTTCAAATTACCATTCGGTCACCGTGGCGGAAACCACCCAGTAAAAGATTTACGTACAGGTCGTACAGACTTAACATCTCAAAATCATGGCTATGCAATTGACATTGAGTCATTAAAAGATACAGATTTAGAATTAACTCACGTTGCACTGAACGACGGTACTTGTGAGGGCGTACGTCATAAAAAGTACCCAGTGTTTACAGTACAATACCACCCTGAAGCTTCACCTGGCCCTGAAGATTCAAATCACTTATTCGACGAGTTTATTGAAATGATGGAAAAAGAAGCAGCGAAGGAGAATCAACATGCCTAAACGTACAGATATTGAAACTATTTTAGTAATCGGATCAGGTCCAATTGTAATTGGACAAGCAGCAGAGTTTGACTATGCAGGAACGCAAGCGTGTCTTTCATTAAAAGAGGAAGGCTATAAAGTAATTTTAATTAACTCAAACCCAGCGACAATTATGACAGATACAGAAATCGCAGATAAAGTATACATCGAACCAATTTCATTAGAGTTCGTATCACGTATTTTACGAAAAGAGCGTCCAGATGCGATTCTTTCAACTTTAGGTGGTCAAACAGGTCTTAACATGGCAATCGAACTTGATGAGTCAGGTATTTTAGATGAGCTAGGGATCGAAATTTTAGGGACTAAATTAGATGCGATCCATAAAGCTGAGGACCGTGATTTATTCCGTAACTTAATGTATGAGTTAGGTGCACCAGTTCCTGAGTCTGACATTATTCACAACCTGGACGAAGCAAAAGCATTCGTTGCTAAAATCGGTTACCCAGTAATCGTACGTCCTGCATTCACACTTGGTGGTACTGGTGGCGGTATTTGTTACAATGACCAAGACTTACAAGAAATCGTTACTTCAGGTCTAAAATATTCACCAGTAACACAATGCCTACTTGAAAAATCAATTGCAGGCTTCAAAGAGATTGAATATGAAGTAATGCGTGACGCAGCAGACAACGCAATCGTTGTTTGTAACATGGAAAACTTCGACCCAGTAGGTATCCATACAGGGGACTCAATCGTAGTAGCACCAACACAAACATTATCTGACCGCGAAAACCAAATGCTTCGTAATATCTCACTTGATATTATTCGCGCACTAAAAATCGAGGGTGGCTGTAACGTACAATTAGCGTTAGACCCATACTCATTCCAATACTATGTAATCGAAGTAAACCCACGTGTATCGCGTTCTTCAGCATTAGCATCAAAAGCAACGGGTTACCCAATCGCGAAATTAGCAGCGAAAATTGCAGTTGGTTTAACATTAGATGAAATTAAAAACCCAGTAACAGGTTCAACGTTTGCTTGCTTCGAGCCAGCACTTGACTATATTGTAGCAAAAATCCCACGTTGGCCATTCGATAAATTCGAATCAGCAAAACGTAACTTAGGTACACAAATGAAGGCAACAGGTGAAGTAATGGCACTTGGCCGTACATTTGAAGAAGCCTTATTAAAAGCGGTTCGTTCATTAGAAACTGGCCATGTTCATATTGAAATGAAAAATCCAGATGAATTAAGCGATGCTTGGATTGAAAAACGTATTAAAAAAGCGGGCGACGAGCGTTTATTCTTCATCGGTGAAGCAATTCGTCGTGGTGTAACAGTAGAACAAATCCATGAGTGGTCTGCCATTGACTTATTCTTCTTAACAAAATTAAAGAAAATTGTCGATATGGAATCAACTTTAGTAGAAAACAAAGGCGACAAAGACGTATTACGCACAGCAAAACGTCTAGGCTTTGCAGATAAAAAAGTAGCACAATTATGGAATATGACAGAAAGCGAAGTATACACATTCCGTAAAGAAACGGGCATTATCCCAGTGTATAAAATGGTCGATACATGTGCAGCGGAATTCGAGTCAAACACACCATACTTCTATGGCACATATGAAGATGAAAACGAATCAATCCGAACAGACAAACCATCTGTTGTTGTACTTGGTTCAGGTCCAATTCGTATCGGTCAAGGGGTAGAGTTCGACTACGCAACAGTTCACTCTGTATGGGCGATTCAAGAAGCAGGCTATGAGGCAATCATTATTAACTCAAATCCAGAAACAGTATCAACAGACTTCTCAATTTCAGATAAATTATACTTTGAGCCATTAACAATTGAAGACGTTATGCACATTATCGATTTAGAGCAACCAATCGGTGTAGTAGTTCAATTCGGTGGTCAAACAGCGATCAACTTAGCGGATAAGTTAGAAGCAAATGGCGTGAAAATTTTAGGTACATCATTAGAAGACATTGACCGTGCAGAAAACCGTAATAAATTCGAAGCGGCATTACAGCAATTAGATATTCCACAACCACCAGGGGACACAGCTACTTCAGTACAAGGCGCAGTTGCAATTGCTGAAAAATTAGGCTTCCCAGTATTAGTACGCCCTTCTTATGTATTAGGTGGACGTGCGATGGAAATCGTCTACAATATGGATGAATTAGTGCACTACATGGAGCACGCGGTAGAAGCATCTCCAGACCACCCGGTATTAGTTGACCGTTACTTAACAGGGCAAGAAATCGAAGTAGATGCAATTTGTGATGGCGAAAATGTGTTAATCCCAGGTATTATGGAACACGTGGAACGCGCGGGGGTTCACTCAGGTGACTCGATCTCTGTATACCCACCACAAAAATTAACAGATGCGCAAAAGCAAACACTTGTAGACTATACGACGCGTTTAGCAAAAGGTCTGGGCATTATCGGCTTAATGAACATTCAGTATGTAATGAGCGAGGGGAATATTTATGTAATCGAAGTTAACCCACGTTCTTCACGTACAGTACCGTTCTTAAGTAAAATTACGAACATACCAATGGCAAATATCGCAACAAAAGCGATTCTTGGCCAATCAATCGTAGAACAAGGATACCCAACTGGCCTAGCACCTGAAAAAGCGGGCGTATTTGTAAAAGTACCGGTATTCTCATTTGCAAAATTACGCCGTGTAGACATTACATTAGGACCTGAAATGAAATCAACAGGTGAAGTAATGGGGAAAGATGCAACTTACGAAAAAGCTTTATACAAAGGTTTCGTAGCTGCAGGTATGGAAATTAAAACACATGGTACAATCCTGTTTACAGTATCAGATAAAGACAAAGAAGAAGCGGTTAGCTTAGCAAAACGCTTCTCTACAGTGGGCTACCGAATTGTAGCAACAGAAGGAACTGCAAATTTATTCGAAGCAAATGGCGTTAAAACAGACATCGTTGAAAAAATCGGTGGCAAAGGAAAAACATTATTAGACATGATTCAAAACGGAGAAGCGCAATTAGTTGTTAATACGTTAACAAAAGGTAAACAACCTGCGCGTGACGGATTCCGTATCCGCCGTGAGTCAGTAGAAAATGGTGTACCTTGCTTAACTTCACTAGATACAGCAGAAGCGATGTTACGTGTTATTGAATCAATGACATTTACAGCAGAAGAAATGCCAAAAGCGGAGGTAGTACACTAATATGATGCGTCAAGAGAAAATGATAGTAGTTGCGCAGGCACAAATTGCGACGAACATTTTCGAATTGACACTACAAGGGCAACTGGTTCAGGACATGACTCCTGGCCAGTTTGTTCATGTAAAAGTGTCAGATACATTCGAACCATTATTACGTCGTCCAATTAGTATTGCCAATGTCGATAAAGAAAAAAATGAATTTACTATGATTTACCGTGCGGAAGGGCGCGGAACAAAGTTTTTAGCAACAAACCGTGAAGGGCAAATGGTCGATGTATTAGGTCCATTAGGTAACGGCTTCCCAGTTGAAGCAGCTCAGCCTGGTCAAACTGCTCTATTAGTAGGGGGAGGAATTGGCGTACCCCCATTACATGAGCTATCAAAACAGCTGAATGCGCGCGGTGTGAAAACAATTCACGTATTAGGCTTCCAATCAGAAGATGTATGCTTCTACGAAGAGGAATTTACAGCATTAGGTGACACATACTACGCAACAGTTGATGGTTCAAAAGGAACAAAGGGCTTTGTCACTACGGTATTTGACGAAGTGAAGCCGGAGTTCGACATCTTTTATTCATGTGGCCCACTACCAATGCTACGTGCATTAGAAGGTTACTACTCTGAAAAAGAAGGCTATTTATCGTTTGAAGAACGTATGGGCTGCGGTATTGGTGCTTGCTTCGCGTGTGTATGTGATACAACGGACAAGATTGAAAAAGACTATGTAAAAGTGTGTTCAGACGGGCCAGTATTCCCGAAAGGAGTTGTGGCATTATGAGCCGTTTAAATTTACAATTACCAGGATTAGAGTTGAAAAACCCAATTATGCCAGCGTCAGGTTGCTTCGGTTTTGGTCGCGAGTACGCGCAGCTTTATGATTTATCAAAGCTTGGTGCAATTATGATTAAAGCGACAACAGTCGAAACACGTAAAGGCAATCCAACGCCACGTGTCGCGGAAACTTCAGCAGGTATGTTAAACGCAATTGGTTTACAAAACCCAGGGATCGATAAAGTAATGGGCGAAGAGTTAAAGTTTTTAGAAGGCTACGATGTACCAATTATCGCAAACGTTGCGGGAACTGAAGTAGCTGACTATGTAGAAGTAGCGGAGCGTATTTCAAAAGCGCCAAACGTCAAGGCATTAGAATTAAACATCTCTTGCCCGAACGTAAAATGTGGCGGGATTCAATTTGGAACAGATCCAGCAACAGCAAAAGAATTAACGGCAGCAGTGAAGGCCGCTTCAAGTGTGCCTGTTTATGTAAAATTATCACCAAACGTAACGAATATTGTCGATATTGCAAAAGCGGTAGAAGCAGGTGGCGCGGACGGGATTACGATGATTAATACACTTGTTGGAATGCGTTTAGATGAACGTACAGGAAAACCAGTTATCGCAAATGGTACAGGTGGTTTATCAGGTCCGGCGATTAAACCGGTAGCCATTCGTATGGTTTACGACGTGTACAAAGCGGTCAATATTCCGATTATTGGTATGGGCGGTGTTACATGCGCACAAGACGTAATTGATTTCATGTCTGCAGGTGCCTCAGCAGTTGCGGTAGGTACAGCAAACTTTGTGGATCATTTCGTTTGTCCAACGATTATTGAACAATTACCGGGCGCTTTAGATGCGTTAGGAGTTGAACATATTTCTGAAATTATCGGAAGGAGCCATCGCTAATGTTAAATACAAAACCGATTATTGCCTTAGACTTCCCGGGGGAAAAGGATGTACTAAATTTTTTAGCGCAATTTGATGAGAAGTTATTTGTTAAAATTGGCATGGAATTATATATGCAGGAAGGTCCGTCGATTGTTGCCAAAGTAAAGGAACAGGGCCATGATATTTTCTTGGATTTAAAATTACATGATATTCCAAACACTGTGAAATCTGCGATGAAAGGCTTAGCACGCTTAGGTGTAGACTTAGTCAACGTACATGCTGCAGGTGGACGTGCCATGATGGAGGGTGCCCTTGAAGGCTTAGAGGCAGGAACAGATGCAGGCAAAACACGTGCTGCGTTAATTGCCGTTACACAATTAACATCAACAACAGAACAACAAATGCAACAAGAGCAAAAAATTTCGTTATCGCTGAACGAATCAGTTTTACAATATGCTCAGTTATCGAAACAAGCAGGTCTTAATGGGGTTGTGTGTTCTGTACATGAAGCAAACGCTATTCGTGAAATTTGTGGAGAAGATTTTTTACGTGTTACTCCTGGCATTCGTATGCTTGGTGGAGAAGCGCATGATCAAAAGCGTATTGCAACTCCTGATGGTGCAAAAAAAGACGGTTCATCATTAATTGTAGTAGGTCGTGCAATTACAGGTGCACAAAATCCTGTTACTGCATACAAGGAAGTTTGTAAATTATGGGAGGCAAAATAATATGTCATTACAAAAAGAAATCGCACACGCAATGTTACAAGTAGGAGCTGTTGAATTAAACCCAACAGAACTTTTCACGTGGGCTTCAGGTATTAAATCACCAATTTACTGTGATACACGATTAACTATTTCGGACCCAAAAATTCGTAAGCAATTAGCAAGTGGTTTAGCGTCTGTAATTCAAGAAAACTTTGCAGAGTGTGAAGTTGTAGCGGGTACAGCAACAGCTGGTATACCACATGCTGCTTGGGTTTCAGATATTTTAGAATTACCAATGGTATATGTGCGCTCAAAGGCAAAAGAACATGGCCGTGGTAACCAAATTGAAGGAAAATATGCAGCAGGTCAAAAAGTTGTTGTTGTAGAAGACATCGTTTCAACGGGCGGTTCTTCGATTACGGCGGTAGAAGCACTACGCGCAGTGGGTTGTGAAGTGCTTGGGGTTGTATGTGTGTATACATATAATTTACCAAAAGCAGAAGATGCATTTAATGTAGCAGGTGTGAAATATGTTTCTTTAACAAACTTTGATTATTTAATTGAAGCGGCAAATGAATCAGGTACCATTCAAGAGAATCAAATTCCTTTCTTAAAAAACTGGCATAAAGATTTAAAAGAGGGTAACTTGAAATAAATAAATATTAAAAATATTCAAAAACGTGTGAAGTATTAAAAAATATACTTTACACGTTTTTATTATAGTTATATAATTCCATTATAAAATTATTCAGTTTTTTTAAAATTGAAGTTTAATATTTTTACTGGATTTTAAACTTTCTTGAAAGAAAACAGCCCATATTGTTTATTATCTTTACAAAAATAATAATATAAGACTATTTTTTAAACTAAATTATCGGAAAATTTAAACTTTAAAGAATAGTTTGCTATTATTAAAAGAAAAATGTTAAATTAGAATAGTTAGAAAGTTTAATAATTGACATTAAAAAAAATTTATGGATAATTTAAAATGTAATGTAATAATTTACAAATTATTCACAAATTAGAGCTTGAGCTTTAGAAAAGTTTAACAAATAGATTGAGAATAGTAGAGCCGGTTGTGTGATTAAAGAAAGGAGCGATTATTTAGTGTCTACGACGAACGATTTATTAGAAATCCGTAATTTACGTACAAGCTTCAGAATTAAAGATACTTACTATCCAGCAGTAGACAATGTTTCATTAACGCTTCGTAAAAATGAGATTTTGGCTATTGTAGGAGAATCAGGTTGCGGGAAAAGTACTCTAGCAACATCGATTGTTGGTCTACATAATTCAATTTCAACAAAAGTTGAAGGTGAAATCCTTTACAACAATCAAAATTTAGTAAATTTAACAGAAGATCAATTTAACAAACTACGTGGAAATGATATCGGTTTCATTTTCCAAGATCCATTGTCAGCATTAAACCCATTAATGCGCATTGGTGAGCAAATTGAGGAAGGGTTAATTTACCATTCAAAATTAGCCAAAAAAGATCGTGAGAAACGCGTGCTAGAGTTATTAGATCAAGTAGGTATTCCACATGTAGAACGCGTTGCTCGTCAATTCCCTCACCAGTTATCAGGTGGTATGCGTCAGCGTGTAATGATTGCGATTGCTTTATCAGGTAAGCCAGCGATCATCATTGCCGATGAGCCAACAACGGCACTTGACGTAACGATTCAAGCACAAATTTTAGACTTATTAAAATCGCTTCAAGATGAAATTCAATCAGGCATTATATTAATTACACATGACTTAGGGGTAGTTGCTGAAGTAGCTGACCGTGTTGCAGTAATGTATGCAGGTCAAGTAATCGAAGAAGCACCCGTTACGGAATTATTTAGAAATCCGAAGCACCCTTATACAAGATCATTATTAAATTCAATTCCACAAACACATAGTGAGAATGAAAAATTAGAAGTCATTCAAGGCATGGTTCCCTCGTTAATGAAGTTAGATCGTGAGGGGTGTCGTTTTTCTCCACGTATTCCGTGGATTCCTGCATCAGCACACGAAGCAAGCCCACAGCTTCACGAAATTGCACCAGGGCATCTTGTACGCTGCACTTGCTGGAAAGAGTTCCACTTTGAAGACGAGGAAGGGAGCGTAAATCTATGAGTTTCATGCAAGTTAAAGATTTAAAAGTTCACTATCCTATTCGAGGTGGATTTTTCAATACAGTAGTTGACCATGTATACGCTGTTGATGGTGTAACAATGGACTTTGAACGAGGCAAAACTTATGGTTTAGTAGGGGAGTCTGGTTCTGGTAAATCTACAACAGGTAAAGCGATTATCGGTTTAGAAAAAATTACGTCAGGTAACATCGTTTATGAAGGGCAAGATGTAACAAACTCTCGCCGTAAACGTGATTCAGCTTATAACCGTGATATCCAAATGATTTTCCAAGACTCGCATTCTAGTATGAATCCTCGTAAACGTGTACTAGATATTTTAGCAGAGCCAATTCGTAACTTTATGAAAGTGACGCCGCAAGAAGAACGTAAACGCATCAATGAATTACTTGCGATTGTCGGTATGTCAGAGGACGTATTATTAAAATATCCACACGAATTCTCTGGTGGTCAAAAGCAACGTTTAGGGATTGCGCGTGCTGTAGCATGTAACCCAAAAATGATCATTGCCGATGAGCCAGTTTCAGCACTTGATTTATCCGTTCAAGCACAGGTTTTAAACTTTATGAAGGATATTCAAGAGCAATATGGAATTAGTTATTTATTCATCTCACACGATTTAGGGGTTGTTCGTCACATGTGTGACCACATCTCGATTATGTACAAAGGCCGATTTGTAGAAACGGGTAAACGTGAAGATATTTACACGAATCCACAACACATCTATACAAACCGTCTATTATCTGCAATTCCTGATATTGAACCAGAAACACGTAATGAACGTAAGTTAGAGCGCCAACGTGTCGAGGCAGCATATCGTGAAGAACAGCATAAATATTATGACAAGGATGGAAAAGTATATCCTTTAAAAACAGTTTCAGATACGCATAAAGCAGCCATGTCTGAAGACGAAAAGGAGGGTGCTTAGTATGTGGAAAACAATCGTTCGACGTACGTTAATTATGATTCCGCAGCTATTTATTTTAAGCCTCCTAATCTTCATATTAGCGAAGCAAATGCCTGGGGATCCATTTACAGGTTTAATTACACCAGAAACTGACCCGAACGTAATTGAAGAATTACGAATTAAAGCAGGTTTCTATGATCCGTGGTACGTACAGTACTACAACTGGATTGCCAACGCAGTCCAAGGGGACTTTGGTCAATCGTATACATTTAAAAAGCCGGTTGCCGATATTATCGGTGAACGTGCGATGAATACGTTTTTACTATCTTTGCTTAGTGTAATTTTCTTATATGCATTAGCCATTCCACTTGGCGTATTAGCAGGACGTTACCAAGAATCGTTCTTAGATAAAACAATCGTACTATACAGCTTTATCTCTTATGCGATTCCAACGTTCGTATTATCATTAATTTTCTTATACGTCTTTGGTTATCGCCTCATGTGGTTCCCAACGAGTGGAACAGTAAATATAGGACTCGATCCAGGAACATGGGCATATTATTGGGATAAGTTCTACCACTTGATTTTACCAGCGGGAACTTATGCATTACTCGGTACAACAGGTATTATCCAATATTTACGAACAGAAATAATCGATGCGAAAACAATGGATTATGTAAAAACAGCGCGTAGTAAAGGGATTCCAATGAAAAAAGTGTATTCACGACACATCTTCCGTAACTCATTACTTCCAATTGCAGCGTTTTTAGGTTTCACAATTACAGGTTTACTTGGTGGATCGATTTTCATCGAGAACGTATTTGCATACAATGGTATGGGTAAATTATTTATCGAATCAATTTCAGGGCGTGACTACAGTGTAATTACTGCATTAGTTATGTTATATGGCTTCTTAGCATTATTAGGTAGTCTATTATCCGATATTATTTTAAGTATTGTCGATCCGCGTATCCGCATAGACTAATCAATTAATAATGACTAAGGAGAGGTGATTTTAATCATGGAAAACAAAAAAGAACAAACAGTAGCAAAATTAGAATCTCAAAGCTCTCCGCCAACAGGTATTCAAGTAATATTGCGAGAGTTTAAAAAAGATAAATTAGCACTAGGCTCATTAATATTCATCGTACTATTAATGGTGGCAGTTTTAGTATTATCGGTCGTTATCGATCAAGCAGCTGTAATGAAAATTCAATTATTAGAGCGTTTCACTGAACCGGGTGTTCGTGGCTATATTCTGGGGGCTGATGAGGCTGGACGAGATATGTTCGGTCAGTTAATCATTGGTGCAAAAAACTCTATATTAATTGCAGTGGCCATTACAATTATAGCAAACTTTGTAGGTATTGGTCTTGGTATTATCATGGGTTACTACGGTGGATTTATCGATAATTTCTTTATGCGTATTATTGATTTCTTCATCACTTTACCAACAACAATGATCATCATCGTTGTTGTAACAATCGTTCCATCATATGGAATTTTGGATTTAATCTTGATTATCGCAGCATTTCAATGGATGGGGACGGCCCGACTTGTGCGTTCAAAAGCGCTTTCGGAAGCACGTCGCGACTATATTAGTGCCTCTAAAACAATGGGTACAAGTGATTTCGCGATTATGTTTAAAGGGCTATTACCAAACTTAAGTTCTCTATTAATCGTGGAAGTTACACTTAGCTTTGCTGGTAACGTAGGGATTGAAACGGGTCTTTCATTCTTAGGTTTTGGTTTACCACCGTCAACACCAAGTTTAGGAACTTTAGTAAGTTATGCCATGAACCCGATAATATTATCGAGTAAATGGTGGGTATGGTTACCTGCATCGATCTTAATATTAGTGATGATGCTTGGTATAAATTATGTCGGTCAAGCGTTACGACGCGCAGCTGACGCAAAACAACGTTTAGGATAAAAAAAGGGAGGAAAAACGAATGATGAAAAAGAAAGGCTTAATGCTTACAACTGTATTTGCATCTGCTTTAGCACTTGCTGCATGTAATGGTGACGACAAAGAAACAACAACTGAAAAACCAGCAGGAGACAGCACTAAATCAACTACTGAAGAAAAACCAAAAGATGAAGGTACTTCTACTGCAGAGACGCCAACATTACCTATGAATGTTGAAAACGAAGGGGACGTTATCGATGGCGGTACTTTAAAATTCGCTTTAGTAACAGATTCTCCATTCTCGGGTATTATGTTAGCTGAATTATATGAAAATGCATATGATGCAGATGTTATGGACTTCATGACGAACTCAATTTTCGATACTGATGGTGACTTCTTAATCACAGATGAAGGTATCGCGAAATTAGGCGTTGATGCTGATAACAACAAAGTAACGATTACAATCCAACATGACGTTAAGTGGTCTGATGGTACGCCATTAACTGCTGATGACATCATTTATTCTTATGAAATCATTGGTCACCCTGATTATACGGGTATCCGTTATGACGGCGACTTCCAAAACATCATCGGTGCTGCTGAATATAAAGCAGGTACTGCAGATACAATTTCTGGTATCAAAAAAATCGATGATAAAACTGTAGAAATCTCGATGACAAAAGTGTCTCCAGCAATCTATTCTGGTGGTGACGGGTTATGGAGCTATGCAGCACCTAAACACCAATTGAAAGATATTCCAGTTAAAGATTTAGTTTCTTCTGAAGCGGTTCGTAAAAACCCTGTAACTTTAGGACCATTCAAACTTGATAAATTAGTAGACGGTGAGTCTGTACAGTATGTTGCAAATGAAAACTACTGGCAAGGCGCTCCGAAATTAGATAAAATCGTATTACAAGTAGTACCTTCTACTTCAATTGGTGAAGCATTACGTACAGGTCAATATGATATGGTATCTTCTTATGCAACAACTCAGTATGATGGTATTAAAGATTTAGAAAACATTTCAATTTTAGCTCGTCCAGAATTAGCATACTCTTACTTAGGATTCAAACTTGGTAAATGGGATTCTGCTACTAACAAAAACGTAACGGACGAAAATGCAAAAATGAATAATAAGCAATTACGTCAAGCAATCGCTTATGCTATGGACATTGAATCAGTAACTGAGAAATTCTACCAAGGCTTACGTTCTCGTGCAACTTCTTTAATTCCACCAGCATTCTCTACATTCCATGACAATACGTTAACTGGATACAACTATGATCCAGAAAAAGCAAAAGCTTTATTAGATGAAGCTGGCTATAAAGACGTTGATGGCGATGGTATTCGTGAAGACGCTAAAGGTGAAAAATTTGCAATCCGTATGGCGGGTATGTCTGGTTCAGATACTGACGAAGCAATCGTAGAATACTATCGTCAAAACTGGAAAGATGTAGGTTTAGATGTACAGTTAACAACTGGTCGTTTAATCGAGTTCAACAGCTTCTATGATAAAGTAAAAGCTGACGATGCTGAAATCGATATGTGGATGGCTGCTTGGGGTACTGGTACAAACCCATCTCCACTTGGATTATATGGCGAGGAATCTGCATTCAACTACAGCCGTTATGTAACACCTGAATTAGAAAGCTTATTAGTTGCTATCGACTCTAAAGAGGCAATTGATCCAGCTGTACGTGCGGGTGCATTCCGTGCATGGGAAGATTATATGTTCGAACAAGCTACAACAGTTCCAACATACTTCCGTACAGAAATCATGCCAGTCAACAAGCGTGTTAAAAACTATGACGCTTCGTATGCTAACCTTACGCAATGGCATGAAGTTGAGTTAACAGCTGAAGAGCCAATTAAATAATTGGTCAATTATGAAACCACTTAGGATTATCCTAGGTGGTTTTTTTAGTGTAAAAGGGCTTATTCAGAAAGTGATTTCTGGACAGGCCCCTTCCTATTAAAGTTGAAATTTACGTACAAGTTGGAAAGTTTTGTGCATTTTGGTTAAGTTCTATCGATACATTGTTAACTTGTTCCGTTATAGCGGATTATCCCCCACTTATAGAAGTAGGGGGCTTCTGTACCTGTCGCTTTTTTTTGCTACAAAAAGATTTTGCTAAATCAACTCGAAATATGTAAGTTTATACATCAGTTTAATCAAACAATTTAATGGGTGTGATTCTTTTATAAACTTGAAAAATTAAATATTTCCCTGAAAAGTTATTATACAAAATTTAGTATTTTGTGGAGGATTTTTCTATTTTATGTAGAAATTTAATATGTCGGCAAAAATGATGGATACATATAATTATTTTTGTTTTAGCGACGTTGCTCTAATTTCGGAGCTGACAATACAAAGGGAATAAAAAAGAGGAGGAGAAGAAATGGATGCAACTTTAAATGCAAGAATTCGTCACAGCGCACTTGAGGGTAAAGTCGTATCTGCTGAAACAGCAGCTTCATGGATTCAAGATGGTATGGTTGTTGGTATGAGTGGCTTTACACGCGCAGGGGATGCAAAAACAGTACCATTAGCGCTAGTTGAACGAGCGAAAAATGAAAAATTCCAAATCGATGTTTACACAGGCGCATCATTAGGTCCTGAAGTGGATCAATTAATGGCTGATGCAGGTATCATTCGTAAACGTGCACCATATCAAGGGGACCCAGCAATTCGCAAACTAATTAATACAGGACAAGTTTTGTATTCAGATATGCACTTATCACATAACGCAGAGTTAATTCGCCAAGGGATTATCGGACCAATTGACTTTGCAATTATTGAAGCAACTGCAATTACAGAAGATGGTATGATTATTCCGACAACATCAATCGGAAATTCACCAATTATTGTACAAATGGCGAAGGAAATTATTATTGAATTAAATCCAGAACAGCCAAATCTAGAAGGTATTCATGATATTTATTTACCAGGACCACAGGGCGACCGTGATCCGATTCCATTACTAACAGCAAGTGATCGTATCGGTACAACTGGAATTCCAGTAGATATTAGTAAAATTAAAGGCATTGTCCATTCAACGATTAAGGATGCACCGTCATTAATTGTGCAGCCTGATGAAGAAACAGAGCAAATTGCGCAGCACTTATTAACGTTTTTACGTGATGAAATTACTGCAGGGCGCTTACCGAAAAACTTATTGCCATTACAATCAGGGGTTGGTTCAGTAGCAAATGCGGTATTAAATGGCTTTTTAAATTCTGAATTTGAAGAGCTAGAAATTTATTCGGAAGTTTTACAAGATGCGGTATTCAATTTACTTGATGCGAACAAAGTAAAAATCGCTTCTGGTACGTCAATTACATTAAGCGAAGAATGTGGCAATAAAGTATATGGCGATATCGGACAGTACAAGGATCGTTTAGTATTGCGTCCGCAAGAAATTTCCAACCATCCCGAAGTAATCCGTCGAATCGGAATTATTGCAATTAATACAGCGCTTGAGACAGATATTTACGGAAACGTGAACTCAACACATGTTAACGGGACACATATGATGAACGGTTTAGGTGGTTCAGGAGACTTTACGCGTAATGCACGCTTAGGAATTTTCGTAACGAAATCATATGCGAAAGGTGGAGACATTTCGTCAATCGTGCCAATGGTTGCGCACCATGACCATACGGAGCATGATGTTGATGTAATTGCAACAGAGCAAGGTATTGCCGATTTACGCGGAATGGCACCAAAAGAGCGTGTAAAAGCGATTATTGAAAACTGCGTACATCCTGACTTTAAAGAGGCATTGTGGGATTATTACAACGGTGCAGTTGAAAAAACAGGTAACGCACATACACCACATGATTTAGAAAAAGCATTGTCTTGGCATGTGAGTTACCAAAAAAATAAAACGATGAAGCAATAATATAAAAGCGCACTCTAAAAACCTACTAGAGTGCGCTTTTAACTTGCTTCAGAAAATTCTTATTGTACCATAAGCAAAGCGTCAGGTACAGAAGTCATCCACTTCTATTGGTAGGGGATAAATACCAGGTATGTCTTTCATTCCGTAGGGGTTTAACCCCCGATTGAATCAAGTTAAAGCCCCTGGCGGATGTCACAGATTTTTATAGGAATTTTTCGAGTGAACTCGAAAAAAATCTGGACGCAATTACGCCGAGGCGTAATTGATTGTTTATTTTTTTAGCTGCATAACAATGGCTTCATCTGGAGTGACGAAGAGTGTTTTTTGCTCGAAATAAATGACAAAGCCAGGTTTCGAACCACTAGGCTTTTTCACATGTCGTATTTCTGTATAGTCTACTGGTACAGAGGCCGATTCACGAGCCTTACTGAAGTACGCACTTAACATCGCCGCTTCTTTTAATGTTGTCTCATCTGGATGTTCTGAATGGATGACAACGTGTGAGCCAGGGATATCTTTTGTGTGTAACCAAATTTCGTTACGCTTGCCGATTTTGAATGTTAAATAATCATTTTGCTTATTATTTTTACCGACAGAAATAAGTGTACCTGTAGAAGAAATGAATTTCTCAGGCTCAGGTTTTGTCGGTTTCTTTTTGCGTTTCGCATGGCGTAAACGCAGTAGCCCTTGCTCTGCTAGTTCTTCACGAATTTCTTCAATATCGGCAGGGGATGCTTGTTGTACTTGCTGTGCTAACATTTCTAAATAGTTAATGTCATCTGTTGTTTTTTCCTGTTGCTCTTCAATCATAACAAGCGCTGTTTTTGCTTTATTGTATTTTGTGTAATAGCTTTGCGCGTTTTCAATAGGAGTTTTGCGCGGGCTAATCGGAATACGTATTTTTTCGGCGGTTTCACTGTAGTAATTTTCTACGTCTACATATTCCGCGCCTTTTGCAAAATTGTACAGGTTAGCCATTAATAGTTCTCCGTACAGTTGGAATTGCTCTAAATTTTGTGCACGTTCTAAATCTTTTTGTAGTTTTTTTTGTTTCAGTTTTAGTTTGTTCAATTCATTTTGTAACCAGCGTTCTAAATCGCCCGCTTGTTGTTTTACGCGATCACGCTCTGCACGTGCGAAAAAGACACGATCTAACAGCTCGCCAAGTGTATCATACTGTGTTTCTGTACCATTTAGATGTGTTAAATTTGTTGGCGAGAAATAACTTTTACCGTCTTGCTCCACGTATGTTGGACAAGCGGTTGTTATAATTTCATTCATAAATTGGCGCGCAGCTGTCACGGGCTCTTTCATTGTTAAACGATGTAATAACTCATTGGCATGCAATGGTGAAAAGCCAGCGAACTTTTCAATCAGTTCTTTTGCTACTAGATTTTGTGCGAATGTTTGTTTTAGTTCCTCATCGGATAAACTTGTCATAGATATTTTATCTTGCTTTGGTGGCTCGATGTAAGTCTGGCCAGGTAACACAGTACGATAGCTATTTACGGATGGAGGTAAGTGCTTTAAGCTATCGATAATTTTATTATTCTCGGCATCAATTAATAGTAAATTACTATGGCGCCCCATAATTTCGATAACAAGTTTACGTTTTATCGAATCACCAATTTCGTTTTTGCTGTCGATATCAAATGTAATGACACGTTCGAAGCCTTGCTGTGTAATGTCTGAAATAAACCCTCCCTCTATATGCTTGCGTAGTAGCATACAGAACATTGGTGGGTCTGCTGGGTTTTCGATTGATTGTTGTGTCGTATGTACGCGGGAATACGAAGGATGAATCGAAAATAAAAGTTTTGTGTTTGCACCGGCAGCGCGTATTTGTAAAACTACTTCAAGCGCGTTTGGTTGATAAATTTTAGTAATGCGTCCAGATGTGAGCGTTTGTAATTCTTTGCTCATCGAACGGGTAAATAATCCGTCAAATGCCATTGTTTATTCCTCTTTCGTTTCCATAAATTCATTGTGCATTTATCATACCATTTTTTAGCGATAATGCTGTAGATATATGAAGTGTCTATTCTTTTGATCGATAAAATAGAAATGAATTATAAAAATTTCCCTCTCGGTTGGTACGAAATGTAGGGATGATTTAAATCGGTAACGAAAATTGATAGAACATATGCTATAATTGTTTCAATATGCAAAGAAGGATGTGACGAACCTTGGTACGTAGTATGACCGGTTTCGGCAGGGGGGTCACAACAACGAAAAAATTTCAACTTACGGTTGAAATTCGTGCTGTGAATCATCGTTTTTTAGAATTGAACACAAAGTTTCCAAGAGAATGGATGGAAGCAGAAGTTCTTGCAAAAAAAATGTTGTCGGATGCAGTTTCTCGTGGGAAAATAGATGTTATCATTTTTCTAAAAGAACTAAAGGATGCCGAGCAGACAATTCAAATAAATTGGCCGCTACTTAATGCATTTTTACGAGCAAAAGAGGAGCTTGCACAGTCCGTTGCAATGGAAGAAAAATGGACAATGCAAGAAATCGTCAGTCTTGAGCAAGTGCTACAGATTGAAAAAATGGAACTTGAACAAACGCAAATTTTAGAAGCAGTGCACACAGCATTAACAGAAGCTATTGCCAATTTACTTACGATGCGTGAGCGTGAGGGCGGGCAATTACAGCAAGTTATGCTGCAATATAAAGCTGAGCTTGAAACAGAAATTGCACAAATTCGGACGCATGCACCAGTGGCAGTTGATAAGTATCGTGAACGTTTAGTGAATCGTTTACAAGATATTGCAAGTGGACAAGTAATGGAAGATCGCTTATTAACAGAAGTGGCGATTTTTGCGGAGCGTATTGATATTACCGAAGAACTGGATCGTCTAGAGAGTCATTTTGGTCAATTAGTAGAGACATTAACTGAGCAAAATGCAATTGGTCGTAAATTAGACTTCATCATGCAAGAAATGAATCGTGAAATAAACACCATTGGTTCGAAAAATCAGTCGACGATTTGTTCTGCGGCAGTAGTGCAAGCAAAAACAATTTTAGAAAAAATGCGAGAACAAGTTCAAAATATTGAATAACAAAAGGAGTTACATATGAATAAACACCGTGGATTATTAATTGTTTTATCTGGTCCATCAGGCGTTGGTAAGGGAACAGTTCGAAAAGAGCTATTTTCTCAGCCTGACACAAATTACGAATATTCGATTTCGATGACAACGCGTAATCCTCGCGAAGGTGAAGTAGATGGTGTAGACTATTTCTTTAGAACACGTGAGGAATTTGAGGCGCTAATTAAACACGGAGGCTTGCTAGAGCACGCAGAATTTGTAGGAAACTACTATGGTACGCCGCTCGCTTATGTTCAAGAAACATTAGATGCTGGCCGTGATGTATTTTTAGAAATCGAGGTGCAAGGAGCAGCTCAAATTCGTGAAAAGGCGCCAGATGCGTTGTTTATTTTTTTAGCACCACCAAGCATTACCGAGCTAGAGCAACGTTTAGTTGGTCGCGGCACAGAAACAGAAGACGTAATCGCACGACGTATTGCAACAGCTCGTGAAGAAGTTGAAATGATGTCACTTTACGATTATGTTGTCGAAAATGACCAAGTTCAAAATGCATGTGATAAAATAAATGCAATCATAGTAGCGGAACACTGCCGTCGTGAACGTGTAGAAAAACGCTACTTGTCAATGTTGAGAGGAGAATAAAAACAATGTTATACCCATCAGTAGATAAATTAAAAAAACAAATCGATTCTAAATACTCTTTAGTGAGCTTAGCATCAAAACGTGCGCGTCAAATGCAAGAAGAAGGCGGCGAACAGTTAGACAAATACGTTTCGTATAAACCAGTAGGTAAAGCGTTAGAAGAAGTTGCTTCTGGCAAATTACGCAAAGTTCAGCAAGACGCTTCAACAGTTTACGAAGACGAAATCTAACTTGTTTCAGCAATTTTCGTTTGTACCATAAGTAAAGTGATAGGTACAGAAGTCCCCTACTTCTATAAGTGGGGTTCAAAACCGGCTGAATAGTGGAACTCAGGCTAAGGACGCCGCATCGTGCGGCAACGCCTAAGTGACCAACATCGTGTCGGCCCATGCCCGGCGGATGTCACAGATTTTTTTCAAGCCTGCTTGAAAAAAATCTGGACGCAATTACGCCGAGGTGTAATTATACAGTAAAAATATGTGTTGAGTTAGAGCTCCCTTAGAATCTTTCTTAGGGAGCTTATCCTTTGAAAAGGCGGTTATGATGATGAAAAAAAACAATGTATTATTGTGTGTTTCAGGCGGCATTGCCGTATATAAAGCAGTGGCACTCGTTAGTAAGTTATCGCAGGCTGGAATGAACGTAAAGGTGATTATGACAGCTTCGGCTAGGGAATTCGTGACGCCGCTAAGTTTTCAAGTGATGTCAAAAAATGATGTGTTTTTTGATACGTTCGATGAAAAAGACTCTAATGTTATTGCACATATTGATTTAGCCGATTGGGCGGATTTAATTATTGTAGCACCTGCGACAGCCAATATAATTGCAAAAATGGCACACGGGATGGCAGATGATATGGTAACAACGACATTGCTTGCGACAACTGCACCTGTTTGGGTGGCGCCTGCCATGAATGTGCATATGTACGAGCATCCAGCAGTATTACGAAATATTCAACAACTGCATGAAGATGGCATTCGCTTTATCGAACCGTCTGAAGGGTTTTTAGCATGTGGTTATATTGGAAAAGGGCGCTTAGAGGAGCCTGAAAAAATTACTGCACTTGTTGTGAAGCATTTTACTGAACAACGAAGTGATGGGCAATGAAGTTTGCGCAAGTCATTGTCGATGTATCGGCCTATCCGGTAGATCGTCCGTTTGATTACGTTATTACAACAGAGTGGGAAGAATTGATCGATATTGGTTGTCGTGTGAAAGTACCATTTGGACCGCGAAATGTGCTCGGTTTTGTTGTCGGTATTTCGGAGCAATCGGATGTACCTGTTGAAAAAATGAAGGCAGTAGCACAAGTGCTGGACATTGAATCAATTTTAACCCCTGAAATGCTTGAGTTAGCAAAATGGCTAAAGCATCAAACAATTTGCTATGAAATTGATGCCTTACAAGTGATGCTACCAGGTGCGTTACGCGCTAATTATGAAAAATATGCGCTATTACAAGGTGAGGTCACACAATTAGTGCCACAATTACAGCCGTATTTTGATAAAACAACAAAAGTAAATATTACACAACTAGAAAAGGCTGATTTATTAAAGCCTTTAAAACGTGCGGTAAATGACGGAATTGTCGTGATTGAAAACGAAGTAAAGCAAAAAGGGCAAATAAAGCAAGTGCGTAAAGTGCAAATTGCTGCCATTGAACAGTTAGAAATTGTTCAACAACAAATCGGCAAGCGTTCAGCGAAACAACTCGCGCTTATCGAATGGATGAAGCCTTATGCTGGCGCCATTTTAATGCCAAATGTGATTTGTGAAACGGTAAATGTATCGACTGCAGTTTTAAAGGGCGTAATTGAAAAGGGTGCAGCTAATTATTTTCAAGAAGAAGTGTATCGCGATCCATATAAGAAAGAGATTGTTCACACAGACTTTTTACAATTAACAGATGAGCAGCACGAAGCATTGACGAAAATTAAACAAGCAATGGATGATGTACGTCAAGAAACTTTTTTACTGCATGGGGTTACGGGGAGTGGGAAAACCGAAATTTATTTACAAGCGATTCAGCGTGCAATTGCAGATGGTAAAGAAGCGATTGTACTTGTGCCTGAAATTTCATTAACACCGCAAATGACCGAGCGCTTTAAGTCCCGTTTTGGTGATGAAGTTGCAGTAATGCATAGTGGCTTGTCGGTTGGTGAAAAATACGATGAATGGCGCAAAGTACAGCAAGGAAAAGTAAAAGTTGTAGTCGGAGCTCGTTCTGCGATTTTTGCACCGTTTAAAAATTTAGGGCTTATCATTTTAGATGAAGAGCACGAATCCACATATAAACAAGAAGATTCTCCGCGCTATCATGCTCGAGATGTTGCGATTTGGCGCGGGAATTATTACAATTGTCCAGTCATTTTAGGGAGTGCAACACCTGCATTAGAATCATTTGCACGTGCCAAAAAAGGTGTGTATACACTATTAACACTGCAAAATCGTGCGAAGAAACAAGCATTACCAACTGTTCATATTGTCGATATGCGTGAGCAATTACAAGCGGGCAATCGTTCGATGTTTTCGGAACCGTTAACGGAAGCGTTAAGAGAAAGACTTGAGCGCGGTGAGCAAACAGTATTGTTTTTAAACCGCCGCGGCTATTCCTCTTTTATACTTTGCCGAGATTGTGGAACCAGCGTGCAATGTCCAAACTGCGATATTTCACTAACGTACCATCGCTATCAAGAAAAGCTAAAATGTCATTATTGTGGACATGAGGAATACATCCCACAAACATGCCCTGAATGTCAAAGTGAAAACATTCGCTATTTTGGAACAGGTACGCAAAAAGTGGAGGAAGAAATTTTTAAGCTTTTTCCACAGGCACAAGTACTACGAATGGACGTAGATACGACGAAGCAAAAAGGATCGCATGAAAAAATGCTCGATGCGTTTGGACGTGGGGAGGCAGACATTTTACTTGGCACCCAAATGATTGCTAAAGGACTAGATTTTCCGAATATTACATTAGTTGGTGTGTTAAGTGCCGATACAAGCTTGCATTTACCGGATTATCGTGCAGCAGAAAAGACATTTCAGCTGATGACGCAAGTAAGTGGACGTGCAGGGCGCCACGAAAAGCCCGGAGAAGTATTTATTCAAACGTATACACCTGAGCATTATGCTATTGAATTATCAAAAGAACAACTGTACACGCCGTTTTATGAGCAAGAAATGCAAGTGCGTCATATGGCGGGCTATCCACCATATTATTTTTTAGCACTTGTGCAAGTTTCGCATGAGGATGTTGTGATGGCAGCAGAGTATGCGGGCCGTGTTGCTGAGTATTTACGCTCAAATTTATCGTTTCAAGTTTCGGTCATTGGACCAACGACGGCAAGTATCGCTCGTCTCCAAAATAGATATCGTTATCAATGTTTGATAAAATATAAAGTAGAACCTAATTTAATTCCTACGTTATTACAGCTCATTAAGTTGTATCGTTCGGAATGGATTAAAAAGGGCATTGTGTTAACGGTTGATTTAGATCCTCAGATGATCTAATGCATATAGAAAGAGGTAAGAGGTTATGGCAATTAAAGAAGTTATTAAAAATCCGGCAGATGTATTAAACGCACAAACAAAAGAAGTAGAAGTAATTGATGAAAAAATCATTGAATTATTAGATGATTTATATGAAACGATGGTTGAGCATGACGGCGTTGGTATTGCAGCACCACAAATTAACGTTAGCTTACGCGTTGCAATTGTTGAGCTAGGTGAAGACATTTTAGAAATGATTAACCCAGTTATCATTGAAACTCGTGGAGAAGAAGAAGATGTAGAGGGTTGTTTAAGCTTCCCTGATTTATTTGGAATGGTAAAACGCCCGACTTATGTGAAAATCGAAGCGGCTGACCGTGAAGGACGTATTTACGAATTAGAAGCAGAAGATTTCGAAGCGCGTTGTATTTTACATGAAATCGATCATTTAGATGGCGTATTGTTTGATTCTAAAATGACACGTGTATTAACAGAAGAAGAGTTAGAAGAGCTATACGCTGACGCTGAGGAGGAATAATTGATGACAAAAATCGTTTTCATGGGAACTCCAGCGTTCTCAGCGCCGATTTTACGCATGCTGCATGAGGAAGGTTATGATGTATTAGCTGTTGTTACACAGCCTGACCGCCCAGTAGGACGTAAAAAAGTGTTAACTCCACCTCCAGTAAAGGAAGAAGCGTTAGCACTAGGTTTACCAGTTATTCAGCCTGAAAAATTACGAGGCTCGGAGGAATTACAGCAAATACTTGCGTTAAATCCCGATTTGGTAGTAACGGCGGCATTCGGTCAAATTTTACCGAAAGAATTACTTGATGCACCACGCTTAGGTTGCATAAATGTACATGCTTCTTTATTACCAGCTTATCGTGGTGGTGCGCCAATTCACCAAGCGATTATCGATGGTCAAGTAAAAACAGGTGTAACCATTATGTATATGGCTGAAAAGTTAGATGCAGGCGACATTATTTCACAACGCGACATTGTGATTGAAGATACAGACCACACAGGTGGTATGTTCGACAAATTAAGTGATGTTGGCCGTGAGTTATTAAAGGACACATTGCCGTCAATTATTGATGGTACAAATGAGCGCACGGTTCAGGATGAGGCATCTGTAACATATGCAAGTAATATTAGTCGCGAGCAGGAGCTAATTGATTGGAACAAAGATGCAAGCACATTATATAATCAAGTGCGCGGATTACATCCATGGCCAGTTGCTTATACAACATTCGAGGATGCAAACTTCAAAATTTGGTGGGCAAAGCCAGGCGAAACTCAGGCAAATGCTATACCGGGTGAAGTAGTGAAAATTGCAAAAGAATATTTCGAAGTAGCAACAGGCGACGGCACAACATTAGCATTATACGATGTACAGCCAGCAGGTAAAAAACGTATGACAGTAGAAGAATATTTACGTGGTACGGGCTCGAAATTACAGATTGGGGACCGTTTTCAATGAGTAAGAAAAAGCAAGTCATTTGGGATGGAAATGTACGTGATGCAGCATTAACGATACTCCTCACGGTCGATAAAAGCCAAGCATACAGCAATTTACTATTACACCAAACGATTGAAAAGTATAAAATTGACGCCAAAGACCGTGGATTATTGACAGAATTAACGTATGGTACGTTACAACATAAGTATACACTTGATTATTATTTAGAGCCGTTTATTCGTGGGAAAGTGGATATTTGGGTACGTTGGTTACTACGCATGTCACTATACCAAATGCATTATTTAACACGTATTCCAGCACACGCCGCAGTAAATGAAGCGGTAGAAATCGCAAAACGTCGTGGTCATAAAGGAATTGCGTCAATGGTCAACGGTATTTTACGTTCGATTTTACGAGAAGGTGTACGTTCGACAGATTTAATCGAAAATGCCAATGAGCGTTTAGCCATCGAAACGAGCCATCCACAATGGTTAGTTGATCGTTGGGTAGAAAGCTATGGCTATGAACATACACGTGAAATGCTACTAGAAAACAATATTGCACCATTACAAACGGTGCGTGTCAATACAACAAAAGCAACGGTAGACCAAGTAATAACTACGCTGGAGCGTGAAGGCATTAAAGCACGTCGTAGCGAATTTATGCCACAGTGTTTATATATTGAAAGTGGTCAAGCGGCACGTACAGGTGCATTTCGTAATGGTTTAATTACGATTCAAGATGAAAGCTCGATGTTACCAGCAACAGTGCTAAATCCACAGCCAGGTATGAAAGTTCTTGATATGTGTGCAGCACCAGGTGGGAAAACAACGCATTTAGCGGAAATTATGGACAACGAAGGCTCGATTTTAGCGACCGATTTACATCCGAAGAAACTAGATTTAATCGTAGAAAATCTGGCACGCTTAGGGTTAGACATTGTTGAAACCGCACCACTTGATGGGCGAAAAGCGGCGAACTTTTTACAAAAAGAAGGCTATGATGCGATTTTAGTCGATGCACCATGCTCAGGCTTGGGGGTTATGCGCCGTAAACCAGACATTAAATATACGAAGCGCGAAGAGGATTTAGAAAGTTTACAAACAATCCAATTAGCGATTTTAGATAATGCCGTTCAACTTTTAAAAGACGGTGGACGATTAGTGTACTCAACTTGTACAGTGGATCGTCGCGAAAACGAAGGTACGGTACAAGCCTTCTTACAAGCACATCCTGCTATGCAGGCAGTGGCTTTAGAAAATTTACCAGCACAACTAGATGCGAAACAACAAGACGGGATGCTACAAGTATTCCCTCAAGATATTGGCAGCGACGGATTTTTTGTTGCTGCATTCGTAAAAAAAGGAGCGTCCAATTAAACTAATGGAGCAAGAACAGTTAAAACAATTTGATGAACGAATTCAGGATTTAGTCGAAGAAGCAGTAGACCAACCTGTACGCCGTGTGAAAAAAGAAAAACCACAATTAAAACCTTCTATCTACTCATTACGTCTAGATGAAATGAAGGAATGGTTAACAGAGAATGGTGAAAAAGCATTCCGAGCTGGCCAAATTTTTGAGTGGCTATATGAAAAGCGTGTCAAAACGTTTGAGGAAATGTCAAACCTATCAAAAGGCTTACGTGAAAAGCTAGAAGCACAGTTCGCGTTAACAACACTTTCAACAATTATTAAACAGGAATCAAAAGACGGCACAATTAAATTTTTATTCCAGCTACAAGATGGCTATTCAATCGAAACGGTATTAATGCGTCATGAATACGGAAATTCCATTTGTGTTACGACGCAAGTAGGTTGCCGAATCGGTTGTACATTCTGTGCCTCTACATTGGGTGGATTAAAACGTCACTTAATGGCAGGAGAAATCGTAGAGCAAGTTGTCAAAGTACAGCAACAGCTTGATGAAACGAATGAACGTGTCTCTTCAATCGTAATTATGGGTATCGGTGAGCCATTCGATAACTACGACGCGATGATGAATTTCTTGAAAATTATGAACGACGACAAAGGTTTAAATATCGGTGCACGTCATATTACGGTATCAACGTCAGGAATTGTACCTAAAATTTATCAATTTGCTGATGAAGGCATGCAAATTAACTTTGCGGTATCATTACACGCACCAAACCAAGAGGCACGTCAAAAATTAATGCCGATTGCCAAAGCATATAAATTAGAAGAGCTGATGGAAGCAGTAAAATACTACACGAAGAAAACTGGTCGCCGTGTGACATTTGAATACGGTTTAATGTCTGGTGAAAACGATACAGAAGAAGTGGCGTTAGAGTTAGCAAAATTAATTAAAAATATTAAATGTCACGTCAACTTAATTCCAATCAACTACGTGCCAGAACGCGATTATGTGCGTACATCACGTAGTAAAATCTTTGCATTTGAAAAAACGTTAAAGGATCAAGGGATTAACGTAACAATTCGTCGTGAGCAAGGTGCGGATATCGCAGCAGCTTGTGGCCAGTTACGTGCACAGGAACGATCACAAGAAACAAAGTAGGTGGACGATAGTGAACTTTACAGTGGAAAGTGATATTGGGTTAAAACGAACAATCAATGAAGATCGGGCAGCATTTTTTGTGCGCCCCGATCGTTTTAAGCTTGCGATTTTAGCAGACGGCATGGGTGGACATAATGCAGGCGATGTAGCGAGTGAAATGACGATTACTGGAATGCAGCAGCTTTTCGAATTAGTCGATAGTTCACAACTAGCTACGAAACAAGCGCAATTAGAATGGTTGCGTGATGCGGTTTCACATATTAATCAGCAAATTTATCAATATTCCTTAACGCATGAAAATTGCCAAGGGATGGGGACGACAATGATTGCCGTATTAATTGATCAACAGCAATGTGTCATTAGTCATGTCGGCGATAGTCGCGTATATCATTTTACAAATGAATCCGTAGAGTTAGTAACAAGTGACCATTCATACGTAAATATTTTATTGGAAAATGGAGAAATTAGTGAGGAAGAGGCGAAAATCCATCCGAAACGTAACTTCATTTTAAAAGCATTAGGCACAGAAGTTTCTATTGAACCTGATTTTTATGAAATTACTTTAACAGATGATTCTCATTTACTCATTTGCTCAGATGGTTTAAGCAACAAGCTAACAACTGAAGAAATGGTGGAAGTAGTAGAAATGAACATTTCGATTCAAGAAAAAGGTAGGAAGTTTGTTCAATTTGCCAATGATCGTGGCGGAGAAGATAATATTTCCCTTATTTTAATGACGACAAAGCAGGAGGTGTAGTCAATGCTAGTAGGAAAACATATTAGCGGCCGTTATAAAATTTTGCAATTAATTGGCGGCGGTGGTATGTCGAATGTGTATTTAGCACATGACATTATTTTAAATCGTGATGTAGCAATTAAAATTTTGCGATATGACTTGTCAAATGAAGAAGAATTGCATCGTCGTTTCCAACGTGAGGCATTGTCTGCAACAAGCTTGACACATCCAAATATTGTAAGTATTTATGATGTTGGTGAAGATGGAGATATGCATTATATCGTCATGGAGTACATTAAAGGGAAAACATTGAAACAATACATACAAGAGTTTTCGCCTTTATCATCTGCGCGTAGTGTGCACATTATGAAGCAACTGACTTCAGCGATGACACATGCACATGAACATGGTATTATCCATCGCGATATTAAGCCGCAAAACATTTTAATGGACGAAGCTGGAAACGTAAAAATTACGGACTTTGGAATTGCAACATCATTAAATGCAACAAGCTATACACAAACGAACTCCGTTATTGGCACGGTTCATTACTTATCACCGGAGCAAGCACGTGGTGGGCTTGCTACGATGAAGTCTGATATTTATGCGCTAGGTATTGTGTTATACGAATTATTAACAGGTGAATTACCGTTTTCGGGAGAATCTGCAGTCTCGATTGCTTTAAAGCATCTACAATCGGAAACACCCTCTGTGCGTGAATTCGATGCGACAATTCCACAAAGTGTTGAAAATATCGTATTAAAGGCAACTTCAAAAGATGCCAACCATCGATATGCAAATGCTGAAGAAATGGAAGCAGAATTAGATACGTGTTTATCCTTACAACGTGTCAATGAACCAAAATTTGCACCACCTGTTGATAACGATGCAACGAAGCTCATTCCGATTATTAAAAATCCAAAAATAGAGCAACCGCCAATGCAAAAGCCTTCTATGGATGTGACGAAGCAAACGGAGTTGAAAGAAAAAACGCCACCGCCACCAAGCAAGCCGGAAGTAAAACAGAAGCAAAAGAAAAAATGGCCGATATTTATAGGGGTTATCGCAATGTTAGTAATAGTAGGGATAGCTGCCGCGGTTGTATTAACACCGAAAAAATACCCAGTGCCGGATGTTACGAATATGCCACTAGATGAAGCCATTGCTGAAATTGAAAAAGCTGGCTTCGTTGTTGGAGAGCAAGAAGAGCTTAATAACGAAGAAGTTGAGAAAGGCCATATTATTGAGTCAACACCACGTGCAGGGCTTGAAAAAGTAAAGGGTACTGAAATTGATTTATTTGTAAGTATTGGTAAATTGTCATCTGAAATGCCTGATTTTGTTGGTAAACAAAGAGCGCAAGTAGAACCTGTTAGCAATGGCTATAAAAGTTTTAACTTTGAAGAAGTTCATTCAGATGAACTGGAAGGTGAAATTGTAAAGCAATCGCCGTTACCAGGTACTGAAATTATCGCTGAAGAAACGGATGTTGTTCTGGAAGTAAGTAAAGGAAGAGAATTGCAAACGGTCATTAGCTTAAGTAACTTTAGTGCTGCAGACCGTAAAGAATATGCACGTACATCTGGCTTTAATATCAAAGTTGTCGAGGAAAGGTATTCAAATACAGTGCCAGTAGGTCTTGTAATTGAACAAAAGCCAAAAGCAGGTAAATCAGTGGAAGTAGGAAGTACGATTGAAGTCGTCATTTCAAAGGGACCAAAAGCAAAAAGAGAAAAGCTCTTTACAGGCACAATCGAAATTCCGTATGAGCCTTTAGAAGAAGGGGCAGAGCAAACGGTCTCAATTTTCGTTCAAGATAAAACACGTACGATGGTTGAACCAATCAAAACGATGACGATTAAAGAATCTACGACGTATCTACTTCAATTAACGATCGTCGAAGGGGAACCCGCAGCTTATCAAGTTGTACGTGATAATAATGTCATTGAAAGTAAAACGATTAAGTATGAAGACCTCGTTGAGTAAGAGTAAGGAGGAATTGGATGGCGCAAGCCCAAATTCGAAAAGCATTAAGTGGTTATTATTATGTTGAAAAAGAAGGCGAATTAATTCAATGTCGCGCACGTGGGATTTTCCGTAATCGCGGAGAATCTCCACTCGTGGGTGATTTTGTTGAATATTCGTATGATGGAGAATCAGATGGCTCGATTGATAAAATTTTAGAGCGTCATAACTCATTAGTTCGTCCACCAATTGCCAATGTTGATCAAGCATTGCTTGTATTTTCAGCGAAAGAACCTGATTTTAATACGATTTTATTGGACCGTTTTTTAGTGGTCTTGGAGTCATTCCGTGTACAGCCGATCATCATTTTAACCAAACTGGATTTATTAAGTAATGATGAGCGTGCCAATTTACAGCACTACATTAACGATTATAAAGAAATTGGCTATGAAATTATCGAAACATTTAAAGATGATGAGACGTTAATGGAGAAGCTAGAGCCATTTTTAAAAGATAAAACCTCGGTATTAGCAGGTCAATCAGGCGTAGGAAAGTCCACGTTACTGAATACACTTTTACCGGATTTAGATTTAAAAACAGGCATTATTTCAAAAAGCTTAGGGCGTGGTAAGCATACAACACGTCATGTAGAGCTAATTGAAGTGTGTGGCGGGTTACTTGCGGATACGCCAGGCTTTAGTTCGTTTGATTTTGATACAATCGAAAAAGAAGAGTTAACCGCATGCCTACCAGAATTTTTACGTGCGAGTGAGGACTGCAAATTCCGGGGTTGCTTACATATGAAGGAGCCGAAGTGTGCAGTCAAGCAAGCGGTAGAAGTTGGGGAAATCCGTGCATATCGCTATGAGCATTATGAACAATTTTTACAAGAAATAATGGATCGAAAGCCGAGGTACTAAACATGATTAAAATTGCACCATCGATTTTAGCAGCAGATTTTGCAAAGTTAGGTCAAGAAGTAAAAGAAGTGGAAGCAGCAGGGGCAGAACTGATTCATATCGACGTAATGGATGGCCATTTCGTACCGAATATTTCATTTGGAGCAATTGCATTAGAGGCGATTCGTCCACTTTCTACATTGCCAATGGACGTGCATTTAATGATTGAAAATCCAGACCAGTATATTGAACAGTTCGCAAAAGCGGGCGCGGATTATATTACTGTTCATGTGGAAGCGTGTCGACACCTCCATCGCACGATTCAATTAATTCGCTCATTTGGCGTAAAACCAGGTGTTGTGTTAAACCCACATACTCCGATTGAATCAATCCAACATGTGTTAGAAGATGTGGATATGGTGTTATTTATGACGGTAAACCCAGGTTTTGGCGGGCAAAAATTCATTGAGTCGGTTGTACCAAAAGTAGAAGCATTATCGAAAATTGTTAAAGAGCGCGGCTTAAATATCGAGATTGAAATTGATGGCGGTATTAATGCAGAGACAATCGTACCTTGTGCGAAAGCGGGGGCAACGATTTTCGTAGCAGGCTCAGCAATTTACGGAAAAGAAGATCGCGCACAAGCTTTACAAGAAATTAAACAAGCAGGACTTTCAGCAATTAAGTGATTGTAGCTATTTGCGCAGGCGGCCCCTTAAGTGAGGTCGCCTTTTCTTTAAAGCCTGATATATGGATTGGTGTCGATCGAGGGGCCTTATATTTAGTGGATGAGGCAATTGTTCCTAATGCTATTGTCGGTGATTTTGATTCGGTATCTGCCGAGGAATTTGCGCGAATTTCGAAAGCGGTACAGTATATTGAACAATTTCAGGCTGAAAAGGATGAAACAGATACAGATTTAGCGCTTGAAAAGGCATTGGGTTATGCTCCAACAGAAATTTGGCTGACAGGTGTTACAGGTGGCCGTCTAGATCATTATGAGGCTGTATTGCGTTCTGTCTACCATTTACAGCAGCAACATCCAAATATCGTTTTTAAAATCGTCAATCCTTATAATGAAATTCAATTTTTAATGCCGGGGCAGCATGTATTACGAAAAGGAAATTATTCGTATGTATCGTTTTTTGCCTATGGTCAAACGCTGGTAAATGTTACGTTACGTGGCGTCAAATACGAAACGACGGATGAAGTCATTGAACAAGGAACAACGCGCTTTACAAGTAATGAAATACTTTCTGAAGGGTCTATATCTTTTCTTGGCGGCATATGTTTAATGATAAAGAGTAGAGACTAGGAGGAGTAATTTGAAGGTGTATACATTTCAATTACCAAAATGGGTTAGTGGGATGGCAAGAGGCTGTGTAAAGCTGTTTCGACGAGACAAGAAAGAAAAATGATGGGTAGCTATCGTTCGCTAATAGGCGGACGGTAGCTTTTTTTTGTGGAGTGGGAACGTTTTTCTAATATTTATAATGGAAGCTATAAAAATACATTGATGTTTTATGGGTGTGGGAAACAGGAAAGTTGGTTAAATGGCAATTGTTAAATGAACTAGTGTTTGATCGGTTTCACAAGCCTATGTATTTAGATAGTATTGAATTTGATGTGAAATTAACAAGGACTTTTGCTAGTGACAACTACCATGATCAGTTCAGCTGTAAACAATATGAAACTTATTATTATACAATTCGCATACATCACATACTTCAAGGGCAAATTAGGACAGGTATAGGAATGCTGATAGCGCAATATGTAACGGAATTAAAGGAGCGATTATTGTCATCATTTTTATATGATGATACTTTTTTGAAGTGGTATTGAAGTCTAGTTCATCTATTCCGGATTTTGAAAACCGAGAATTACATCATTATTTATATATTGTGGATGATTATTTGATTGACGTATTAACATTGATTCTGCCCACTATAAGTGAATTTCCCTTATAAAATAAGTGGCTTAAATTATCTCAAAATAAAAAGAGCATCAGCAAAAGCTGACGCTCCGTACGCGATTATACGCGCTCGATTTTACCTGATTTTAAAGCACGAGCAGAAACCCATACACGTTTTGGCTTACCGTCAACTAAGATACGAACTTTTTGAAGGTTAGCACCCCAAGTACGTTTAGAAGCGTTCATAGCGTGTGAACGGTTGTTGCCTGTACGAGCTTTACGGCCAGTAATTACGCATTGTTTTGGCATTGTAAAATTCCTCCTTACAGCTGAATCTGAAATCTATATTTCAGTTCGATATTTCACATACCATAATAATTTAACATACCTCCTGAATGAGTGCAAGACATTTTGCACAACCTTTCAAGAAAAAAACCTTTACACCTATTTTTGGCTGAAAGGCTTATAACTTTTTCGATGTAAAAATAGAGTGAAGTGACTGTACATGCAGTTAATAGCATGTCTTAAACGTCAATGGAGACTTATTATATGAAATATCTGCAACGAATTCAATTGTGCAAAATCATACTGAATTTTTTAGGGGAATTTAGGTAACTCACTTAGATTTTGTTACTTTGCACTCGTCGGATTTTGTCAGAAAAACAAGTTCAAACTAGACGAATACGAACGTTTTCTTTTATAATCGACTTTTGTATAGTACAATGTAGATTAGTTAACTAGAGCCAAGGGGGCATACACTATGTCAGTTGAATTAAATAATGAATTCGGCCATATTGATATTTCCAACGATGTAATTGCACAAATTGCTGGTGGAGCGGCAATCGAATGCTACGGAATCGTGGGCATGGCTTCAAAACATCAAATTCGAGATGGTTTAACAGATATTTTACGAAAAGAAAATTTTGCAAAAGGTGTACTTATTCGCCAAGAAGGTGAAGACTTACATATTGATATGTATATTATTGTAAGCTATGGTACGAAAATTTCAGAAATCGCATATCAAGTTCAATCAAAAGTAAAATACACAGTAAATAAAACATTAGGCATGAGCGTTAAGTCAGTTAACATTTTTGTTCAAGGCGTTCGTGTAGCGAACGTGTAAGAGGAGGAAATGAATCGGATGAAGTCTTTAGACGGAATTAAATTTGCTGAAATGGTACAAATGGGCGCACACCACTTATACCAAAACGCAGCATATGTAGATTCACTAAATGTATTCCCTGTACCAGACGGGGATACTGGGACAAATATGAATTTGTCTATGACATCTGGTGCAAAGGAAACGGAAGCAAACGTAAGCGAGCATATTGGGAAAGTAGCGCAAAGCTTATCAAAAGGATTACTTATGGGGGCACGCGGAAACTCAGGCGTTATTTTATCGCAATTATTCCGTGGTTTCGGCAAAGCAATCGAAAAAGAGGCAACAATCGACGCATTAGGTTTAGCAAAAGCATTCCAAGCGGGTGTTGATACAGCGTACAAAGCTGTTATGAAGCCAGTGGAAGGGACAATCCTAACAGTAGCGCGTGAAGCAGCTGCTAAGGCGGTAGATGTTGCGGAAACAGAACAAGACATGATCGCCGTGATGGAAGTATTCACTAAAGAAGCAAAAGCATCACTTAACCGTACACCGGATCTTTTACCAGTGCTAAAAGAAGTTGGCGTAGTAGATAGTGGTGGTCAAGGTTTACTATTCGTTTATGAAGGTTTCCTTGCCTCTATGAAGGGCGAGCCATTACCAGAGAAAAACGAATCTTCATTAGATGATTTAATTAATGCAGAACATCACCGTGTACAAGACTTCATGGATACATCGGAGATCGAGTTCGGCTATTGTACAGAAATTATGGTTCGCTTTGAAGAAGACAAAGCACCATTCGATGAAGAACAATTCCGCCAAGAACTAAACCCAATGGGTGACTCATTATTAGTTATTTCAGATGATGAAATTGCGAAAGTACATATTCACTCGGAAACTCCAGGTGCTGTACTAGCTGCGGGTCAAAAATACGGTAGCTTAATTAAAATCAAAGTAGATAACATGCGTGAGCAACACTCTGCTATTGTGAGTGACGCGCCAAAAGCACCTGCTAAAAAAGCGCAAACAAAAGTACCATATGCTGTTGTTACCATTGCAATGGGTGAAGGTGTGGCCAATTTATTACGTTCAATCGGTGCTTCTTATGTCATTGAAGGCGGTCAAACAATGAATCCTTCAACAGAGGATATCGTAAAAGCTGTCCAAGAAATTGGTGCTGAGCGCGTATTAATTTTACCGAATAACAAGAACATAATTATGGCTGCAGAGCAAGCGGCAGAGTTATTAGAAATTGAAGCAGCGGTTGTACCAACTAAAACGATTCCTCAAGGGATGGCGGCAATTTTAGCATTCAACCCAGAAGAGTCAGTTGAAAATAACAAAAACAACATGGCAAATGGCTTTGCACACGTAAAAACAGGTCAAGTAACATTTGCTGTACGTGATACTTCAATCGACGGCGTTGAAATTCGTAAAGACGATTACATGGCTTTAGCAGAAGGGAAAATCATTTTATCAACAAAAGAAATGATGGATGCTGCGAAGACAGTATTAGAAAACTTAATGGATGAAGATGCAGAAATTGTAACGGTGATTTACGGTGAAGATGCAGCAGCTGAGCAAGCTGAAGAATTACAAAGCTTTATCGAAGAAAATTATCCAGATGCAGAAGTAGAAATCGTGGAAGGTAAGCAATCACTTTATCCATTCATCTTATCTGTAGAATAATTGATCTTTGTTTTCAAGGAAATCAATATTTTGATTCTTAAAACATTCGACTCTCGTATAATAGCGAGAGTCGTCTTTTCGTTTCGTGACAAGAAATTTGTTAATTGTAGCAAAAATGGTTACAATGGTAGTAAATAAAAGAATCAAAGAAAAGGGAGGGACCACTTATGAAATTTACGTCAGTTTTTGATATTATCGGTCCTGTAATGATCGGTCCTTCTTCGTCGCATACAGCAGGTGCTGCGCGAATTGGACGTGTAGCACGCGATTTATTTGGACGTCAGCCAAAATGGGTGAAAATTTATTTGTATGGCTCGTTTGCAGAGACTTATCGTGGCCACGGGACAGATGTTGCGATTGTTGGCGGCTTGCTAGATTATGATACAGATGACGAGCGCATTAAAACGGCATTTGAAGAAGCGCAAAAAGCAGGCTTACAATTTGAATTTATTCCTGAAACGGCAAATAAAGAACATCCAAACACAGCGCGTTTATTGATGGGCGATGATGCAGGTGAAATGAGTGTTGAAGGGATTTCAATCGGTGGCGGTAAAATCGAAATTAGCGAAGTAAACGGATTCAAGCTACGTTTAACTGGTGGTATGCCAGCGATTTTAGTTGTTCATGATGATCGCGCGGGCTGTATTGCCAACGTCGCGAACTGTTTAGCGATGCACGATGTCAATATTGGTCATATGGAAGTGTCTCGCATTGAGCGCGGATTAACGGCATTAATGGTTATTGAAGTTGACCAAAATATTGATGATCGCATTATAGAACAAATTTCTTACATCCCACATATAACAAAAGTTTCGAAAATTAATAACTAAGGGGTGAGCGTATGGATGTATTATTTCGAAGTGTTCGAGAATTAGTAGACCTTGCTGAAAATGAAGGGAAGCAAATTTCAGAATTAATGATAGAGCAAGAAATGTTAATTAGCGGTCGTTCGCGTGATGAAATTTTTGCGCAAATGGATCGTAACTTAACAGTAATGGAAGAAGCGGTTGAGCGCGGGCTTCGCGGTGTACAATCCGTAACGGGCTTAACTGGTGGTGACGCAGTATTACTGCAAAAGTATATAGCACAGGGTAAGTCGTTAGCCGGGGATTTATTATTAGATGCAGTTAGTAAAGCGGTTGCTACGAATGAAGTCAATGCGGCAATGGGGACGATTTGTGCGACACCAACTGCGGGCTCTGCCGGTGTTGTACCAGGTACACTATTTGCAGTAAAAAATAAATTAAACCCAACGCGTGAGCAAATGATTCGCTATTTATTCACTTCAGGTGCATTTGGCTTTATCGTAGCAAACAATGCGTCGATTTCTGGTGCTGAAGGTGGCTGTCAGGCAGAGGTCGGAAGCGCGTCGGCAATGGCAGCAGCGGCAATTGTTGAAATGGCGGGTGGTTCACCACAGCAAAGTTCAGAAGCATTTGCCATTACACTAAAAAACATGCTCGGACTTGTTTGTGATCCAGTAGCTGGACTTGTAGAAGTACCTTGTGTGAAACGTAATGCGATGGGGGCGTCAAATTCGCTTGTGGCAGCAGATATGGCATTGGCTGGCGTAACGAGCCGTATTCCATGTGACGAAGTAATTGGCGCGATGTATCGAATCGGTCAAGCTATGAGTCCGAACTTAAAAGAAACGGCACGTGGTGGTTTAGCGGCAACGCCAACAGGAAAAGCAATTACACATGCTATTTTTGAAGGTGGCAATTTAAAAGATATTTTAAAATCACGAACAGTTAGTCATTAAATTGAAATTGAATGTGTCCAAATGTGGATGCATTCTTTTTTGGTTTCTAACAGAACATATGCACTCATTTTGTGCTATGCTATGTACAAACATTAAAGTAAAGTAAAGGAAGTGTCGATCGATGATTCATGAACCGGTTTCGAAGTTAAAAGGTATCGGAAAAGAAACAGCAGAACATTTAGCAAAAATCGGCATCGATAGCGTACATGATTTAATTTGGACATTTCCATATCGCCATGAAGATTTTAGATTAAAAGATTTAGCAGAAACACCTCATAATGAACGTGTTACTATTGAAGCGCGTGTAGAAAGTGAACCAACGGCATTATTTTTAGGGAAAAATAAATCACGCTTACAATTTACAGCTTTAGCGGGAAGACATTTGATTAAAGTAGTGTTTTTTAACCAAAACTATTTACGCCAAAAAATTTCAACAGGCATGATTATTACGATTACAGGAAAATGGGATCGGGGTCGACAAACGATCATTGGAAGCTCGGTAACATTTGGACCGAAAACCGAGCAAGTCGATTTTGAACCTGTATATAGTTTAAAAGGTGGTTTGCAGCAAAAGCGCTTCCGCAAGTATATGCGCCAGGCCCTTGATGCTGTAAAAGAAGAATTACCAGAAACGTTGCCGTATACGATTCGTGATAGCTATCAATTGTTGGCGCTACAAGATGCGCTTGAGGGGGTACATTTCCCAACAGACGCCGATCAAGCAAAACAAGCACGACGTCGATTTGTTTACGAGGAGTTGCTTGAATTTCAGTTGCGCATTCAAGCATTGCGAAAAGCAAATAAAGAACATGAAAAGGGCATTACAATTCGCTATGATTTAGAGAAGTTAAAAACATTTATTAAGGCATTACCATACGAATTAACGGGTGCCCAAAAACGTGTAGTAAATGAAATATGTAAAGATTTATTGGTCCCGCAGCGTATGAATCGCTTATTACAAGGTGACGTTGGTTCTGGTAAAACGGTTGTAGCGGCAATTGGTTTATACGCAGCAGTAACAGCTGGCTATCAAGGGGCATTAATGGCTCCGACTGAAATTTTAGCCGAACAGCATGCGGAAAACTTGCATGCTTGGTTTGAACCCATCGGCATTAATGTGGCGATATTATCTGGTTCGACAAAAGCAAAGGCGCGTCGAGAGCTGTTAGCTCAACTCACTGCTGGAGAAATCGATATTTTAATCGGGACGCATGCATTAATACAGCCAGATGTGGAATTTAATAATTTAGGCTTTGTTATTACCGATGAGCAACACCGTTTTGGCGTAGAGCAACGACGTGTTTTACGAGATAAAGGTGAAAATCCAGATGTCTTGTTCATGACGGCAACACCCATTCCCCGAACACTTGCTATTACGGCATTTGGTGAAATGGATGTATCGATTATAGATGAGCTACCAGCTGGACGAAAAGAAATTGAAACACATTGGTTGAAAAAAGAACAACTTAATAGTGTGTTAATGCGAATGTCGCAAGAGCTGGAAGCCGGGCGCCAAGCGTATGTCATTACACCGCTAATTGAAGAATCGGATAAGCTTGATGTGCAAAATGCTGTCGATGCATATGAACATTTAGCGATGTACTTTGGGAGTCGTTTTAAAGTAGGGTTAATGCATGGCAAATTGCATCCGGATGAAAAGGATGCTGTCATGCGAACTTTTAGTGATGGTGATATTCATGTACTCGTATCTACAACCGTTGTCGAAGTTGGTGTAAACGTTCCGAATGCGACGTTTATGACGATTTACGATGCCGAGCGCTTTGGTTTAGCGCAGCTTCATCAATTACGTGGACGTGTTGGACGTGGAGAACATCAGTCGTATTGTGTATTAATTGCTGATCCGAAAACCGATGAGGGAAAAGAGCGTATGATGAGCATGACTGAAACAAATGACGGCTTCCGATTAGCTGAAAAAGATTTAGAGTTGCGCGGCTCGGGCGATTTTTTTGGTAAGCGTCAAAGTGGGGTGCCAGAATTTAAAATGGCAGATTTAGTGCATGATTACCGAACGCTTGAAACAGCGAGACAAGATGCGGCAAAAATGCTGTACGATGAAGCGTTTTGGCAAGACGCTGAGTATGAACCGTTACGTGAAAAACTTGTTTCTTCTGGTGTACTCGAAGGAAATCGTATCGATTAAAGGTTTGAAATTTAGAAAATTGTGGTACAATAAAAGGCAAAAAATTAAAATAGAAATGAGGAATAATGAATGGCAAAAATGCATCCGTATTTTGTATTTAAAGGTGAAACAAAAGAGGCAGTGGCGCTTTATGCAAAGCTATTTAATGCGAAGAATGTAAACGTATTAACATTTGGAGAGATGCCAGAAGATCCGGCGCATCCAGTACCTGAGGAAGCAAAGCATTTAGTCATGCACGCGTTAATCGAATTAGAAGGTGACATTAAAATGATGTTCTCGGATACATTCCCGGGTTCACCACAAGTAACAGTAGGTGACAATATTACGATTGCCTATATGTCAGAAGATGAAAATCATATTCGCTCGATTTTTGAAGGGTTATCGGAAGGCGGCTTGGTAACAATGCCATTACAAGAAACTTTTTGGAGTAAATGCTATGGACAAGTAACGGACAAGTTTGGCGTCTTATGGCAATTAAGCTACGAACAATAATAGAATTATGCAGAACGCAACAAAAAAATGTTGCGTTCTTTTTTTGTACCATGTATATTGATATTAGTACCAAGTGCTAATACTAATCTTATAAAAAATTAAAGGCAGGTAACAAATACGTATGAAGCGTTCCAAAAAAGAGCGTCAGTCATTATTGACTGAAAAAATAGCCGACAATCCTTTCATAACAGATGAACAATTAGCAACAGAATTTTGTGTCAGTGTTCAAACGATTCGTCTGGATCGTATGGAGCTAGCTATCCCGGAATTGCGTGAGCGTATAAAAAATGTTGCTGCGAAAAAATATGATGAAGTAAAGTCGCTACCTCTAGATGAAGTGATTGGTGAAATTATTGATATAGAGTTAGATAATCGTGCTATCTCGATTTTTGATGTCGGTGAAGAACATGTTTTCCAACGCAATGGCATTGCACGAGGACATCATTTATTTGCACAGGCCAATTCATTAGCGGTTGCGGTAATAGATGATGAGCTTGCTCTAACAGTAAAATCAAATGTAGCTTTTGTTAAGCCTGTTAAAGCAGGTGATCGTGTTGTAACCAAAGCGATTGTAAAAGGGCGAAACACTGAAAAAAATCGTACATTTATTGACGTTATTTCAACAGTGGATAATGAAGTCGTTTTTAAAGGCGAATTTGAAATGTACCGCACGAAAGGTGAAGAAGCAATATGAAATTAGCAGTAGATGGTATGGGTGGAGACAATGCTCCTCAAGCAATTGTCGAAGGTGTCTTAATAGCCCTTGATGATTTTCCAAATTTAGAAATTGATTTGTATGGTGACGAGCAAAAGATGGCACCATATTTAAAGCAGCATAGCCGCTTAAATATAATACATTGTACAGAAGTTGTAGAAGCAGATGATGATCCAGCACGTGCGGTTCGTCGTAAAAAGGACTCTTCCATGACACGTATGCTTGATGCGGTAGCAGAGGGGAAAGCGGATGCGTGTCTATCAGCAGGTAATACGGGTGCATTAATGGCAGGTGGCTTGTTTAAAGTAGGGCGTATTGAAGGCGTATCGCGACCAGCTTTAGCAACAACATTACCAACAATGAATGGTGATGGTTTCTTAATGTTAGATTTAGGCGCAAATGCGGATGCTAAGCCTGAAAACTTATTGCAATATGCAATTATGGGGGACATTTATGTCAAACAAGTACGCGGTACTGCATCACCACGTGTGGGATTACTAAATATCGGTACCGAAGATAAAAAAGGGAACGAATTAACGAAATCCGCATTTACATTATTAAAAGATGCAGATTTCAATTTTGAAGGTAATGTTGAATCACGCGAGCTATTAAATGGAGTAGCGGATGTCGTAGTGACAGATGGTTTCACAGGTAATATGACATTGAAGACACTTGAAGGAACAGCAGGCGCGATTTTTAAAATGTTAAAAGAGGCATTATTTGCAACGACGAAAACAAAAATCGCAGCGGCGTTAGTAAAAAACGATTTAAAACAATTAAAAGATAAAATGGATTACACAGAGTACGGTGGTGCGGCGTTATTTGGTTTAAAAGCACCGGTAATTAAAGCGCATGGCTCGTCTAATCCACGTGCAATCTATAGTGCTATTCGACAAGCTTCAATTATGGTGGAACATAAAGTTTGCGAAACAATAACTGAAAAAATTGAGCAAATGCCAAAATCACAATAAGGGCTTTTCATAAAGGGGAATTATATATATGACAAAAATTGCGTTTATTTTTCCGGGGCAAGGTTCGCAATCCGTGGGGATGGGTGCGGAACTTGTAGCAAGCGACGAAAATAGTAACCAATATTATGTTCGTGCAGACGAAGTGTTAAATTTACCATTGTCGGACTATATGTTGAATGGTCCACAAGAAACTTTAACACTGACGTATCATGCACAGCCAGCACTTTTAACTACAGGCGTAATGATTGCGAATAAGTTATTAGCAGCGGGGATTAAGCCGCATTTTACGGCAGGTCATTCATTGGGGGAATATAGTGCATTAGTTATTTCAGAAGTATTATCTTTTGAAGATGCGGTGCAAACGGTTCACCAACGTGGGGTGTATATGGACGAGGCAGTACCAGCAGGTCAAGGGGCAATGGCGGCAATTTTAGCAATGGACGGGGAACAGCTAAATGCCATTTGTGAACAAGTATCAACTACTGGTGAAGTTGTGCAAGTTGCGAACTTCAACTGCCCAGGACAAATTGTGATTTCGGGGACGAAACAAGGTGTCGATGAGGCATGTAAACGTGCGAAGGAAGCTGGCGCAAAACGAGCGCTTCCATTAGTTGTAAGTGGACCATTCCATAGTACGTTAATGCAAAAGGCGGCAGACAACTTAGCAACATCAATTTCTACATTATCGATTCAAAGTCCGAAAATCCCAGTTGTGAGTAATGTAACATCACAATTGTTAACGACACCAGAGCAAATACAACAAGAAATGGTCGCACAAGTAACGAGCTCAGTACAATGGGAACAAAACGTACAAACGCTTATTGCGCAAGGTGTTACGGTCTTTATTGAATGTGGTCCAGGGAAAGTATTATCTGGTTTAATAAAGAAAATTGATCGCAACGTGCAAACATATTGTGTTTATGATGAAGCAAGCTTTGCACAAGTTGTCGAAGCATCAAAGGAGTGGACGCAATGGGTTTAATGGGGAAATGTGCAATAGTAACGGGAGCCTCACGGGGTATAGGTCGTGCGATAGCGTTAGAATTAGCCAGTCAAGGTGCACGCGTTGTAGTAAATTACAGTGGTAGCGTGGAAAAGGCGAAACAAGTTGTAGAAGAAATTCAAGCAAACGGTGGTGAGGCAATTGCTGTACAAGCAGATGTAGCAAATGGTGAATCTGTACAGCAATTAATGCAAACTGCGCTTGAAACTTACGGTTCAATTGATATTTTAGTTAATAACGCAGGCATTACACGCGATAATCTATTGATGCGTATGAAAGATGATGAATGGGATGATGTCATCAACACCAATTTAAAAGGTGTGTTCCTTTGTACAAAAGCGGTAACACGTCAAATGATGAAGCAGCGTGCAGGTCGTATTATTAATATTTCATCAATTGTTGGTGTTGCAGGAAACCCTGGTCAGGCAAATTACGTTGCAGCAAAGGCAGGAGTAATCGGTTTAACAAAAACGACTGCTCAAGAGCTTGCTTCGCGAAATATTTTAGTCAATGCAATTGCACCAGGCTTTATTACAACAGAGATGACAGACGGTTTACCAGAAGATTTAAAGCAAGCGATGCTAAAGCAAATTCCATTAGCGAAGCTTGGACAGCCAGAGGATATCGCAAAAGCCGTAACGTTTTTCGCATCTGACAGCGCAAATTACATTACTGGCCAAACATTACAAATAGATGGTGGTATGGTGATGGCTTAGCTTTTTAGCACATTCTTGAGGGGAGGTGACATTATGTCTACAGTAATTGAACGTGTAACAAAAGTAGTAGTTGACCGCTTAGGCGTTGACGAAAGTGAAGTTAAATTAGAAGCATCATTCCGTGATGATTTAGGTGCCGATTCATTAGACGTTGTTGAACTAGTAATGGAACTAGAAGATGAGTTCGATATGGAAATTTCTGATGAAGATGCAGAAAAAATCGCTACAGTTGGTGATGCTATCTCATACATCGAAAGCAAAGTAAGCTAATAAATAAACGTAAAGAGACAGCCCAAAAAGTATTGACTTTTTGGGCTGTGTCCGTCTCAAGTATTAATAATTCGCTGTAGGCTGATTTTCGCGGTGGTCAGAAGAAAAGATCGAATGCTTTGTCACGTCCTGTGACAAAGCATTCATGACAAGCTTCGTGCTAGCCCCCCTCCTCGGCGCAAAGGGAATGTTCTAGAATTACTTCTCAGACATTCTCTTTTTTGTGGTTGAAAATAAGAAAAGTTAGCAAATTATTGTAAAAGTATGCGCCGTATGATTCTCATTTGTTAAATTCCTTGATTTTACGCGTTTTTTTAGCGACTACCCTTTGCACAATAGTATATAACAATGTAAACTAAACGATAGAAACTAGAAGGAAGGCAGAAAGTCCATGATGCAAAGAAGAAAAGGTAGTAACCAAAAAGTTGGGGTACTCCCTGAAAAAGTAAGAGCACAATTTCAATTAGTACAAGATGAAATGAATATTCATTTCACAAATAAGGCCTTAATATACCAAGCCTTTACACATTCATCTTATGTGAATGAGCATCGCCGCAAACAATTTACGGACAATGAACGCTTAGAATTTTTAGGGGACGCAGTATTAGAATTATCAGTTTCAAAATATTTATTTGAAAAGTTCCCGAATATGAGTGAAGGTGAACTAACGAAATTACGTGCGTCAATCGTATGCGAGCCTTCGTTAGTCGTTTTTGCCAATGAACTAAATTTTGGTCAATTTGTTTTATTAGGTAAAGGCGAAGAACTAACAGGTGGTCGTGAACGTCCAGCTTTACTTGCGGACGTATTTGAATCATTTGTTGGAGCTCTTTATTTAGACCAAGGTTTAGAAGTCGTTGTCGCGTTTTTAGAACGTATCGTATTCCCTAAAGTAGAAGTCGGTGCTTTTTCGCATGTGATGGATTTTAAAAGTCAATTGCAGGAAATCATTCAACAAACAAATAATGGCCTTTTACATTATGAAATTGTCGATGAAAAAGGACCAGCGCATAACAGAACCTTTGTTTCGCGCGTATTGTTAAATAACCAAGAATTAGGCCTTGGTCGTGGTAAATCGAAGAAAGAAGCTGAGCAGCAGGCTGCGCAAAGTGCGATGGCTATGCTTAAGCAGTCAAAGCCAGAGGGGGAATAAAATGTTCCTTAAACGACTTGAAGTAGTAGGATTTAAATCTTTTGCTGAACGGATTGGCATTGATTTTGTTCCTGGAGTAACTGCAGTAGTTGGCCCAAATGGTAGTGGTAAAAGTAATGTTACAGATGCCATTCGTTGGGTTTTAGGTGAGCAATCTGCAAAAAGTCTACGTGGTGCGAAAATGGAGGATGTTATCTTCGCCGGAAGTGAATCACGTAAAGCATTAAATTTTGCAGAAGTAACACTTGTTTTGGACAATACAGATGAGCAAATCGCTATTCCATATACAGAAATAAATGTCACAAGACGTGTGTATCGTTCAGGTGATAGCGAATATTTGCTGAACAGTCAGCAATGTCGCCTGAAGGATATTACGGACTTGTTTATGGATTCAGGTCTTGGAAAAGAAGCGTTTTCGATTATTTCACAAGGGCGTGTTGATGAAATTTTAAACAGCCGTCCAGATGATCGTCGCAGCATTTTTGAAGAGGCGGCAGGTGTTTTAAAATATAAATTACGTAAGAAAAAAGCCGAGCATAAATTAGTCGAAACTGATGAAAACTTAAATCGTGTTCTCGATATTTTACATGAAATCGAAATTCGCCTAGAACCGTTAAAAATCCAGGCTTCTAGCGCAAAAGACTATATTCGCATGACGGCAGAATTGAAGGACTTTGACATCGCGTTAATGGTCCACGACATGCTAGCACATGATGCAACATTAAAAGCATTTGATGTAGAGCATGGTACATTAGCAATTTCGGAAAAAGAGCAAGCAACAAAAATGTCCCAGTTTGAGACGAATTTACGTAAAATGCGTAGCGAGTTAAAAACGATTGATGAAGTGCTAGACATCTCACAAGAGCAGCTTGTCGAAGCGAGTGCTGAAGTAGAGCGTTGGGAAGGACGTAAAGCATTATTTAATGAAAAACGTTCGAATGCAGAAAAGCAAATCCAACAATTAAAACAGTCACTTAAACAAGCGAATGACACAGTTATAGAACTAGTAGGACAAGAGCAAGAAAAACGCAAGCAATTTATCGGAAAGCAAAAAGTAGTACAACAAGTGCGTTCATCATTAAAACAAGTTGAACAAGCATTGACACGTACAGCCTCTGAAATTGAACAAGAAATTGAACAGGCGAAAAATACGTTTATTAACTTATTAAATGAAGAAGCAACGGTTAAAAACGAACTGAAGCATATTGATCAGCAACTTTCACAAGAGCAGGCTTCTGCAGAGCGAATGACAGGTCGATCGTCTGAGGTGCAAAAAGAGCTCGCACAGGTAGTTGTAGAACAGCAAACAACAGCACGTGCACTTGAACAATCAGAGCTTGCAGTAAAAGAACAACTTGGTCGTTATGATGTATTACAAATGCAGCTAAAAACAGCAACAGCTAATTTAGATGAAAAGCAAGCATTGTTATATAAAGCATACCAGCACCATCAACAATTAAAAGCACGTAAAGAAACGTTAGCCGAGTTAGAGGCCGATTTTTCGGGCTTCTTCCATGGTGTAAAAGAAATACTACTTGCCCGTGATCGTGGTGAGTTACAAGGAATTGAAGGGGCAGTAGCGGAACTAATTCAAGTAGAGTCGAAATATTCACAAGCACTTGAAACGGCATTAGGAGCAGCTTCACAGCATATTGTGACGGCCAATGAGCAACACGCACAAAAAGCAATAGGGTGGTTAAAGCAAAAGCGTGCGGGTCGTGCAACATTTTTACCGAAAACTGTTATGCGTTCACGAAAAATCCAACCTCATCAATTGCAAGATATTCAGTCGCATCCCGCATATATTGCATTGGCATACGAATTAGTAAGTTATGCACCTGAAAATACGAATATTATCGAAAATCTTTTAGGTAACGTCCTAGTAGCCGCGAATTTAGAGGGAGCGAGTCAAATCGCACGTATTTTAGGTTTTAAATACCGCGTTGTGACGCTAGAAGGCGATATCGTCAATGCAGGTGGTTCGTTAACTGGTGGTGCATTAAAGCAACAAAGTTCCCTATTTTCAAGAAAAGCTGAGCTCGAAAAATTAGTGACAACATTAGCTGAAATGGAAGCGACGATTCAATCTGCTGAACAAAAGGTTTCAACGAAGAAGTCTGAAATTGCAGAGCTACGTCATACATTAGAAGAGATGAAGTTACAAGGTGAGACACTACGTGAGCAAGAGCAAATTCATCGTTCAAAGCTATTAGAGTTGGATATGACGGTAAAGAGCTTACAAACAACGGTTACGTTAACTGAATCTGAACAATCGACAGTAACAACACGTAAAGAAACGTTAGCCGAACAGCAGCAGCTTTCGACCGTACGTTTAGCACAACTACAAGAAGAATTACAGCAAGTACAGCAAACGGTTGATGAGCTAACGAAGGCAAAAGAACAAAGTGAAACACAAAAGGATGTGTTGCGTGAACAATTAGCGCAGCAACGTTCAGAACTAGCTGTTGCGCAGGAGCAGTTAACGCAAGTACAAGCTGCAATTGCAGACATCGAGCTAAGCTTAACAAAAGCGAAAAACCAATCTGATAAAATTTCCCAGGAAATCGAGTGGATTGAATCTGAAGATGGTGTGAATGGCCCATCTGCTGAAGAATTAGCCCAAACGATTACAGACTGGACAATGAAAAAAGACGCACTAACGGAAACGATTCAAAAAAACCGAAAGTCTCGAGATTCATTGCATGAACAAATTACAGAAATTGAAATTCAACTACAAGAAGTACAACGGGTACATAAAAGCTATGTCGACGCAATTCGCTCATTAGAATTAAAACGTAGTCGTATTGAATTTGAAAAAACAAACTTGCAACAGCTATTACTCGAGCAATATGAGCTGGATATTATTACTGCGCAAGATGAAGCAATCCAGATTGAAGATGTCGAACAAGTGCGTCGTAAAGTGAAGCTATTAAAGCAATCGATTGAAGAATTGGGCCCAGTAAACTTGTCGTCAATTGAAGAGTTTGACCGAGTACAAGAGCGCTACTCCTTCTTAAGTGAGCAGCGTGAAGATTTAGTTGCGGCCAAAGATACATTGCATAAAGCAATTGGTGAAATGGATGGAGAAATGAGCGAACGCTTTAGCGAAACATTTAAGCAGATTCGTCAGCAATTTGTTGTTTCATTCCGCGAATTATTTGGTGGTGGTACCGCTGATTTGGTACTGTTAGAACCAGAGAATATATTAGAAACAGGTATTGAAATTATTGCGCAACCGCCAGGCAAAAAGCTGCAAAGTCTAAGCCTTTTATCCGGTGGTGAACGTGCATTAACTGCAATTGCTTTATTGTTTGCGATTTTGAATACACGTCCAGTACCGTTCTGTGTACTTGATGAAGTAGAGGCCGCACTTGATGAATCGAATGTTGCGCGCTATAGTGAATATTTACGGAAATTTAGCAGTCAGACGCAATTCATCGTCATTACACACCGTAAAGGTACGATGGAAGGTGCGGACGTTCTATACGGTATTACAATGCAAGAATCGGGTGTTTCGAAGCTTGTATCAGTAAAACTAGAGGAAGAACCCGATTTAGTAACGCAAGGGAGTGTCGAAAAATGAGCTTTTTTAAGCGACTAAAAGAAAAGTTAGTAGGTAGTAACGAAGAACAGAAAGTTGAGCAAGCCGAACTTGGTGAGCAACAAGTAGTCGAACTGCCTCAGCCAGAAGTTATTGAAGAAACAGTGATACCGGTTCAAGAAGTTGAAAAAGAGATTGAACAAGCAGCTAGAGAAGAAGTAGAAGCATCATCAACAGCAATAGAACCAGTCGAAGAAGTTTTATTTGGCAATGAGCCAGTTGAAACAGTAGAAGAAATCGTTGAGGAACAAGTAGAAGAAGAGTCGAAGAAACCTTCTGCATGGTCGATTACGCAAAAATTCAAAGCTGGTTTAGAAAAAACACGTAATTCGTTTACATCAAAGGTTAATGATTTAGTAGCGCGTTACCGTAAAGTAGATGAAGATTTCTTTGAAGAATTAGAAGAATTACTGTTACAAGCAGACGTAGGGTTTGAAACGGTTATGGATTTAATGGATAAATTACGCTATGAAGTACAGCGTCAAAACATTAAAGATACAAACGGCATTCAAGCAATTATCTCAGAAAAATTAGTTGAAATTTATGAGTCTGGCGAGGAAAATTTAACGGGCTTGAATATGCAGCAAAACGGTGATTTAACAGTTATTTTATTTGTAGGTGTTAACGGTGTTGGGAAAACGACGACTATTGGTAAATTGGCACACCGTTTAAAATCAGAAGGGAAGTCGGTTATGCTTGCCGCGGGTGATACATTCCGTGCAGGTGCGATTGACCAATTACAAGTTTGGGGCGAGCGTGTCGGTGTTGAAGTGATAGCTCAATCAGAAGGTTCTGACCCAGCTGCTGTAATGTATGATGCAGTTCGTGCGGCGAAAAACCGTGGCGTTGACGTATTAATTTGTGATACAGCAGGACGTTTACAAAACAAGGTCAACTTAATGAACGAGCTTGAAAAGGTGCACCGTGTCATTTCACGCGAAATTCCAAACGCGCCACATGAAGTATTATTAGCATTAGATGCGACAACAGGTCAAAACGCGCTAGTACAGGCACAAATGTTCAAAGAGGCAACAAATGTTACAGGTATCGTATTAACGAAACTAGATGGTACGGCAAAAGGTGGTATCGTTTTAGCCATCCGCAACAAATTACACATTCCAGTAAAATTTGTGGGACTTGGTGAAAAAATGGACGATCTACAACCGTTTGATGCAGAGCGTTACGTATACGGTTTATTTGCGGATGGTTTAGAAAAAGAGTTGAAAGAAATAGAAGATTAACTTGCTTCAGTAGGTTTTTACGGCTGAATAGGGAAACGAAGGTTAAAAACGTCACGCCCTGTGACAATGCCTTCGTGATCAACTTTTTGTTGACCTAATGCTCCCTCGGATGTCCCAGATTTTTTTCGAGTGAACTTGAAAAAAATCTGGACGAAAGTTAGCCGAGGTGTAATTGATTGTTTAACGGGCAACGATTTTGTTGCTCGTTTTTCTTTTTCGTAAATTTTGTCACAATCAAAATGAAAGACAAGGGAATTACCTTGACAGTGAGCGTTATCACGATTATGATAAGGTAGACAAAATATGATTGGAGAGATTAAGATGCTACTTGAAAAAACAACACGCATGAACTTTCTCTTCGACTTTTATCAAGCACTTTTAACAGATAAGCAGCGCAGTTATATGGAGCTTTATTATTTAGATGACAATTCACTTGGTGAAATTGCCGAAAGCTACAATATTTCGCGTCAAGCTGTTTATGATAACATTCGTCGTACTGAGGCGATGCTTGAAGAATATGAAGAAAAACTAAAGCTTTTTGAAAAATTTCAACAACGTCAAGATGTGTTAAAGCAGCTAACAGAGGCTATACAAGATGATGCTTCTACTATAGAAGCGCGTTTAGCATTAGTTGAACAATTGAAGGAATCGGATTAGGAGGCGAACGAGTTGGCTTTTGAAGGTTTAGCAGAGCGACTCCAAGGTACGATCCAAAAGATTAAAGGTAAAGGAAAAGTTTCGGAACAAGACGTTAAAGAAATGATGCGTGAAGTCCGATTTGCCTTAATCGAAGCGGACGTAAACTTAAAGGTAGTTAAGGAATTCGTTAAAAAGGTTAGTGAGCGTGCGGTCGGCATTGATGTAATGAAATCATTAACACCTGGTCAGCAAGTTATTAAAATTGTACAAGATGAGTTAACTACATTAATGGGCGGCGAACAAAGCCCAATTAAATTCAGTAACCGTCCACCAACAGTTATTATGATGGTCGGTTTACAAGGTGCCGGTAAAACGACGACAACAGGTAAGTTAGCGAACGTTTTACGCAAAAAATATAATAAAAAACCACTATTAGTTGCTGCTGACGTTTATCGTCCGGCTGCGGTTCAACAGCTACAAACTTTAGGGAAACAATTAAGCTTACCAGTGTTTGCACTAGGTACGGATATTTCTCCGGTAGAAATTGCACGCCAAGCGATTGAACACGCCAAAGAAGAGCATCATGATGTTGTATTAATCGATACAGCAGGTCGTTTGCACATTGATGAGCAATTAATGCAAGAATTAAAGGATATTCGCGCACTAAAAGAGCCAGACGAAGTATTCTTAGTAGTGGACTCAATGACAGGGCAAGATGCAGTAAATGTAGCGCAAAGCTTTAACGAAGCTGTAGGCATTACAGGCGTTGTCTTAACAAAATTAGATGGTGATACACGTGGTGGTGCGGCACTTTCAATTCGTGCTGTAACCGAAAAACCGATTAAATTCGTCGGTATGGGTGAAAAAATGGACGCACTTGAGCCATTCTACCCTGATCGTATGGCGTCACGTATTTTAGGGATGGGCGACGTATTATCGTTAATCGAAAAAGCACAAGCAAACGTTGACATGGAAAAAGCAAAAGAGCTTGAAGAAAAATTCATGACGCAAAGCTTTACATTCGACGACTTTATCGAGCAAATGCAAGCCGTAAAAAAAATGGGTCCATTAGAAGATTTATTGAAAATGATTCCAGGTGCCAACAAAATGAAGGGCTTAGACAATGTCAAAGTCGATGAAAAGCAAATGGGACGTATTGAAGCAATTATTTATTCAATGACACCTGCTGAAAAAACAAACCCAGAAATCATCTCTTCAAGCCGTAAAAAACGTATTGCAACTGGTTCTGGGACGACAATTCAAGAAGTCAATCGTTTGTTGAAACAGTTTGAAGAAATGAAAAAAATGATGAAGCAAATGACTGGTATGACGCAAGGAAAAGGCAAGAAAAAGATGAAAATGCCAGGGTTTGACCAATTATTTAAATAAAAAATATAGGTGTTAAGAAAAAACACTTTACAAACAACCAAGACATTGCTAATATAATATCTTGTGTGAAACTTATTCGGAGGTGCTATTAAAATGGCAGTTAAAATTCGCTTAAAACGTATGGGAGCTAAAAAATCTCCTTTCTATCGTATCGTAGTTGCAGACGCTCGTTCACCACGTGACGGTCGTCAAATCGAAACAGTAGGTACTTACAACCCACTTACTCAACCAGCTACAGTAGAAATCAATGAAGAGTTAGCTCTTAAATGGTTAGCTGATGGTGCAAAACCATCTGACACTGTACGTAACCTGTTCTCAGAACAAGGTATCATGGAAAAATTCCATAACGCTAAATACAGCAAATAATTCAATGATTAATTCGGAGGTGGCTTTATGCAGCAGCTGATTGAAGCAATTGTGAAACCATTAGTCGATTATCCTGAGGACGTACGTATTGAGACGGACGAAACTTCAAATCGAGTTGTTTATAAGCTTTTTGTTCATCCAGAGGATCGAGGGAAAGTCATAGGCAAGCAAGGACGTGTTGCGAAGGCAATTCGTACGATTGTGTACTCAGCAGCGGGCGGCCACCAGAAGAAGACATACGTCGATATATTGGATTAGTAAAAGGAGGGTGGCATTTTGCTAACCCTTCTTTTTCATATTTGTTATGATAATTCAATCAACAATATTTTATGAATAAGCTAGTTGATTGAAATGGAGGTGGCGAGTGTAGCTGACGGCTAACGCCTTTCGCTACAGAGCGAAGCATCCTGTGGGAACAGCACATGTCTATTTGCGACGAAAGCAAAGCGACAGGAGCTACCGACACCTGAGACGCATGGAACAAAAGCTAAGACCGCCACGTCCTGTGGCAACGCTTTTGTGACCAACGTCGTGTTGGCCTCGTGCCCACGGAAAGCGTCCACCGGAATGGAAATCAACGGGACTTTAAAAGAGGTGGATTAAACATGGAATGGTTTAACGTTGGACGTATTGTAAATACGCATGGTATTCGCGGAGAACTACGTATATTATCAACAACTGATTTTGAAGATGAGCGCTTTGCGATTGGTTCAAAATTAGCTGCATTTAAAAAAGATGACAAACACCCAACTTGGGTAACAATTGCCTCATCACGCCGTCATAAGAACTTTATTTTAGTGACGTTTGAAGGAATGGAAAACATCAATTTAGTAGAGCCTTTCAAAGAAGGGATGCTAAAAGTAACGATGGATCAATTAGCAGAAGACGAACTAGAAGAAAACGAATACTACTACTTCGAAATTAAAGATTGCGAAGTGTATTCAGAAGAAGGCGAGCTCATAGGTGTTATTACAGACATTTTAGAAACGGGTGCCAATGATGTATGGGAAGTAAAAGCTAAAGGTGGCAAAAAGCATTATATTCCGTACATTGAAGAGATCGTGAAAGAAATCGATGTAGAAGAAAAGAAAATTGTGATTCACGTGATGGAAGGCTTATTATAATGAACATTCATGTATTAAGTTTATTTCCGGACATGTTTACAGGTGTTTTCGGCGCGTCCATTTTAAAAAAGGCACAAGAAAAAGGTGCTGTTGAATTAGCGGTTACTGATATTCGTGAATTTAGTGAAAATAAGCATAAGCAAGTGGATGACTATCCATACGGTGGTGGCGCTGGCATGGTGTTGAAGCCAGAACCGATGTTTAATGCTGTAGAAGCGATTACAGCGGGTCGAAAACCACGAGTCATTCTCATGTGTCCACAAGGCGAACGCTTTACACAGAAGAAAGCCGAGGAGCTTGCACAAGAAGATGATTTAGTATTCTTATGTGGGCACTATGAAGGTTACGATGAACGTATTCGAGAGCATCTTGTAACTGATGAGATTTCGATTGGTGACTTCGTATTAACAGGTGGAGAGTTACCAGCTATGACAGTCATTGATGCGGTTGTACGTCTTTTACCGGGTGTTTTAGGGCAAGCAGATTCACATATTCAAGATTCGTTTTCGACAGGATTACTTGAACATCCACATTACACACGTCCCGCTGATTTTCGCGGAATGAAGGTGCCAGATGTGTTGTTATCAGGTAATCATGCGAAAATTGATGAGTGGCGTGAAGAGCAGTCATTTTTACGTACATTGCAGCGTCGACCGGATCTTTTAGAGGCATTAGAATTGACGGAAAAACAACAAGAAATCCTTGCGAAAATTAAATCACAAATGTAAAGCAAAACTACTTGAAATGCCATGTTTTTTATGTTAAGATTCAATCTGTGCTAAATATGCACTGAATTACGGTGTTCCGCTGTGGCGTAAAGTGCGCGTGCAAGAGCATCTGTCTAAGGAGAGAAAACAATGTCAAACATTATTACAGAGATCACAAAATCTCAATTACGTACAGACTTAGCTTCATTCAAACCGGGTGACACAGTTAAGGTACACGTTAAAATCGTTGAGGGTACTCGTGAGCGTATCCAATTATTCGAAGGTGTAGTTATTAAACGTCGTGGTGGCGGAATTAGCGAAACTTTCACAGTACGTAAAATTTCTTACGGCGTTGGTGTAGAGCGTACTTTCCCAGTACACACTCCAAAAATCGCTCAATTAGAAGTTGTTCGTAAAGGTAAAGTACGTCGTGCTAAACTTTACTACCTACGTAACTTACGTGGTAAAGCTGCTCGTATTAAAGAAATTCGATAAGAACTTTTTAGAAGGGGGCTTGTACTTACAAGCTCCTTTCTTTCTTTAACAAATGTAGACTATATTTTTGCTTGTATTACATATTTCGTATACAATAAGTGTTATAAGCAAGGGGGATCGCTACGTGGAAAAAACTGAAAAAGAGAAAAATGAGCTTTGGGAATGGACGAAAGCTCTACTAATTGCGTTTGCAATCGCAGCATTTATTCGATATTTTTTATTTACACCGATTGTAGTTGACGGGGATTCAATGATGCCAACCCTTGAAAATGGAGATCGAATGATTGTTAATAAATTTAGCTATAAAATCGGAGAGCCAGAGCGCTTTGATATCGTAGTGTTCCATGCGCCAGAACAAAAGGATTACATCAAGCGAGTAATCGGACTTCCTGGTGATTATGTTGAATATAAAGATGACCAGCTATACATTAATGGTGAAGCGATCGACGAGCCATATTTAGACGCTTATAAAGCACAAATTAGCGAAGGGAATTTAACAGGTGATTTCTCGCTAAATGATATTGATCCATCACTCGATGTGATTCCTGAAGGCTATGTATTTGTAATGGGGGATAACCGTCGTTTCAGTAAGGATAGTCGTCATATCGGGATTGTCGAGCAAAAAGAAATTATTGGTAACACAAGCATTATTTTTTGGCCACTTAATGAAATTGAAATTGTAAAATAACTATGCAAACAAATTTAAACACAACTAATGAGGGGGCATTTTATCTCCTCATTTTTTTATTGGAAGAACATTAGGAGGTAATTTTTATGACAATACAATGGTTTCCAGGACATATGGCGAAAGCGCGTCGCCAAGTATCAGAAAGTTTAAAATTAGTTGATATCGTATTTGAGTTAGTAGACGCACGCTTACCATTATCTTCACGTAACCCGATGATCGATGAAGTCATTCATCAAAAACCACGCTTACTTATTTTAAATAAACAAGATATGGCGGATGAAACTGAAACACGCCGTTGGATTCAATATTTTGCCAATAAAGGATTTAAGGCTGTAGCAATCAACTCACTTGAGGGAAAAGGCTTACAGGCGGTTACAAAGGCTGCTCAGGAGATTTTAGCAGACAAGTGGGAGCGCATGAAAGCAAAAGGGATGAAACCACGTGCTATTCGTGCAATGATTGTTGGGATTCCAAACGTAGGGAAATCGACATTAATTAACCGTCTAGCAAAGAAGAATTTAGCGAAAACTGGGAATACACCAGGTGTTACAAAAGCACAGCAATGGATTAAAGTGGCAAAAGACATCGAGCTATTAGACACACCAGGTATTTTATGGCCAAAATTTGAGGACCAAGAAGTTGGCTATAAATTAGCGTTAACTGGTGCTATTAAAGATACGATTACAAACATGGAAGATTTAGCGGTGTACGGCTTAAATTTTTTAGCCTTACATTACCCAGAGCGTATGGAAGAACGTTATAAATTGACTTCCGTAAGTGAAGAATTGGTAGAAACGTTCGATCATATCGGCAAATTACGCCGCGTATTTGGTCAAGGTGGCGAAATTGATTACGATCAGGTAGCGGTACTAATCGTACGTGATATACGTGACCAAAACTTAGGTAAAGTAACATTCGATTTTGTAGATGAGCAAACCGAAAAAGAACAATTAGCAGAAGCAATCGAAAAGGAAAACGAAGAACGCCGTAAAAAAACAGCAGAACTTCGTCGTCAAAGTCGTATACAAAACAAAGAATAATGAAGCGAAAACCTTTTTCATTTTTATGAGGAGGGTTTTTTCTTTTATAATAAAAAGAAATGTCGATATAACAGTTAATGAAAGATTTGAGGGTTGAATATGAAAACGATTAAAGAAATTACACAAGCATTAAAGGAAGCAAAACAAGTAGAGCAGTGGATGACAGAAATTGAACAAGATGAGCGCGCGGGTGTCGTAAAGGCGTGGGCGCAATTTCAAAAGCGTTTGGAGAAGCAAGAGGCATTGAAGCAGGCGCATCAAGTTAAACTTGATTTTGATGCAAGCTATTTACCATATGAAAATGCGTATATTGCTGGGACAGATGAAGCTGGCAGAGGACCACTTGCAGGCCCGGTTGTAACGGCAGCAGTTATATTACCAAACAATTGTATGGAATTATTGGGCGTAAACGATTCAAAGCAACTATCAAAAGAAAAGCGCAATGTTTTTGCAGCACGTATTAAACAGCATGCACTCTATTACGCAGTGCATTTTCAAAGTGCTGAAGAAATTGACCGATTAAATATTTATGAGGCAACGCGTCAATCCATGCTAAAAAGTATCGAAGCATTAGAAGTAGCACCAAGCTTTATTTTAGCGGATGCCATGACATTACATACGAATATTCCGCAAGCATCTATTATTAAAGGGGATTCACAAAGCTTAGCGATTGCAGCCGCATCGATTTTAGCGAAAACGGCACGTGATGACTATATGGAAGTACTTGATCAGGAGTTTCCGCAATATGGCTTTGCTCAACACGCAGGCTACGGGACGAGACAGCATGTAGACGCTTTAGAAAAATATGGACCGACAATACATCACCGTAAAACATTTGAACCGATTAAATCTATGATTGAACAAAGGGAGTGACTATGATGAATTTTACATCCTTTAATCCAATACAAGTAAATGCACAGCAGCAAGTAAGCGCCAATCAACCACTATCATTACGTCAAGATCAAGTATTTCACGGTACAATTAAACAGCTCTATCCAGATCAAATGGCTGAAGTACAAGTGGGGAACCAAAAGCTAATGGCGAAGCTTGAGGTACCATTGAAAGTAGGGGACGCTCACTTTTTTCAAGTGACTGCAACAACTCCACAAACTGAACTTAAAGTAGTAACTGGTCCAATGTCACAAGCGATGACACCAGCACAACAAATGAATCAATTGTTAGAAACGATGAATTTACCAAAGTCTTCAGAAATGCAACAAGTGTTGTTGCATTTTATGAAAGCACAGCTACCGATTTCAAAGGACCAATTGATAGCTGCTGAAAACTGGATGAAAAATTTGCCAAATGGTGTGGATAAAAATAATGCCCTACAAGCATTACAGCGTATGGTCGAACTAAAAATGCCGTTTAACAGTACCGTGTTCCAAGCGTTAACACAAGGTACGAAAACAGAAGGCATGTCAGCAAATTTAGCAAATTTAGCACAGCTATTAACTAATCAAACAGGGGGCAATGAGGTATTAAAAAGTAATTTACTTCAACAAATTAATGCTATTGCAAAACCGCTTAACAATGAAACGGGCGGTGTACTATTAGCACGTGCTACCCAAACATTACTAGACCAATTTGCGCCAACTGCTGTGAAAATCCAAGCGCTAGCTACTTTAAAAGAAGCAGGAATCTTGCCAAATCAAGCAACACTGCAAAACTGGCAAAGTATAAATCAATCCGCAACAACCCAAAATGTTTCAACAACGTTACCTGCGCAAGCTGGGCCAATGATTCAGCAACTTGCGAATACATCCCAAGAGCTAGTAAAGCCGATGTTAGATCAAGTAAAGGCGTGGGTGAATAATGAATCACTGCTAACATCAAATCAAAAACAACAAATTCAACAGCTAATCACTCGCTTTGAGCAAATTCCACCGTCTAAGCAAGCCATTGAAGTATTTGTCAAACAGATGCAGGAGCAATTAACAAAAGCTTTTAGTGACAATTCAACAGCCCGTTTATTCACACAAAATGAGCAGGGGGTATCCGCAAAGGACCAGCTACTGAGTTTAATCAAGCCAGATTCGAATTTCACGTTGAATGATGCTTTACTGCGAAATTTAGTGAAAGCAACACAGGATAGCCCTCAACCGCAAAGTATATTGACACAGGCAGAGGCACAAGTGCAATCAGCTGCTGATAGTAAAGCGATGGAACAAGCGATTAAAACGGTATTAAAAGGGCTTGGTGTCAGTTATGAGGCGACCCTTGCAAGCAAAGCAGGTGATGTCCAAGCTATCGCACAGCAAATGAAGCCGCAGCTGTTAGCGTTAATTCAAGATATGCAAACGCCTCCTGCATTACGTGACGCAGCAGAAACAGTAATGGCCAGATTAAATGGTATGCAACTATCTTCGGGGGAAAATGGTCATCAGCATCAGCTTGTCATGCAAGTTCCGTTAGAGTTTTTTGGTAAAAAAATGGACGCAACATTGCAATGGAATGGCAGGATGAAGGATGACGGCAAAATTGATGCGAACTTTGCTCGTGTTATGTTCTATTTGAATATGGAATCATTACAACAGACAGTGATAGACATGCAAGTACAAAACCGTGTCGTGATCATTAATGTGTACAATGATATCCCTAATTTAGAAACGCTTGCAATGTCGTTAAAAAGTTCATTGAAGGCTGGTTTATCAGATAAAGAATATACATTATCCGGTTTATTTGTTAAGCCGTTTGGTGAGCAGCATACGAAAAATGTCACAAAAAGTTCAAATCATCCAGATGAACAGCAGGGCGGGGTGGATATCCGCGTATGAGCGACAAAAAATATAAACGAAAAGAAGCTATTGCGTTATCATATGATCCACACAAAAAAAATGGTCCAACAGTTGTCGCAAAAGGAAAGGGAAAAATTGCTGAAAATATTTTAGAGCAGGCAACGCTTCATGATGTGCCTGTATATGAAGACCCAAACCTTGTAGAATTATTGGGACAGCTTGATTTAAATACATCCATTCCTGAAGAGTTATACCAAGCAGTAGCCGAAGTATTCGCTTTTATCTATCATTTAGATGAAAAGCATAAATTAACATCTAGCAACAAAAACGGTAAACTATTAAAGTAGTTTGCCGTTTTTTTGCAGTAATATTTTTTTGATTCTGTGACAAAATAAAGCTGTATAATGATTTTTTGCTTTATCTATTTTTTTGTCTATTGTAAAAATTAATTGAAGAGAAATTTTCGACATAAACAAAAGGAAAAAATGAAACTATGACAAATCTAGACATTATCAGAATTATTGTATAAAATAGATTATGTTAGTAGAATAATTTCCAAATGTCCGATGGGAGGATGTATCATGAATATCCATGAGTATCAAGGGAAAGAGATTTTAAGAAAATACGGTGTAGCTGTTCCAAAAGGGAGTGTAGCGTTTTCACCTGAAGAAGCGGTTAAAGTAGCAAAGGAACTTGGTGCAAATGTAACGGTTGTTAAAGCGCAAATCCATGCAGGTGGACGTGGTAAAGCTGGCGGTGTAAAAATCGCAAAGAATTTAGATGAAGTGCGTTCTTATGCAAAAGAATTACTAGGGAAAATTTTAGTAACACACCAAACAGGTCCAGATGGCAAAGAAGTAAAGCGTCTTTATATAGAGGAAGGCTCAGATATTAAAAAAGAGTATTACTTAAGTTTAGTACTTGACCGTGCCACTTCTCGAGTAGTAATGATGGGCTCAGAAGAAGGCGGAATGGATATTGAAGAAGTAGCAGAGTCAAACCCTGAAAAAATCTTCAAAGAAGTGATTGACCCAGTAACAGGTCTGAATGCCTTCCAAGCGCGTCGCATGGCATTTAGTATGAATATTCCTTCAAAATTAGTGAACAAAGCAGTTGCGCTAATGCTTGGAATTTACAAAGCGTTTATTGACAAAGATGCATCAACTGTAGAAATTAACCCGTTAGTAGTAACAGGTGATGATCAAGTAGTTGCATTAGATGCAAAATTCAACTTCGACTCAAATGCATTGTATCGTCAAAAAGATATCGTCGAATTACGCGACTTCGATGAAGAAGATTCAAAAGAGATCGAAGCCTCAAAATATGACTTAAGCTATATTTCATTAGACGGAAATATTGGCTGTATGGTTAATGGTGCAGGTCTTGCGATGGCAACAATGGATACGATTAGTTATTATGGCGGTTCACCGGCTAACTTCCTTGACGTTGGGGGCGGTGCTACAGCTGAAAAAGTAACTGAAGCATTTAAAATTATTTTATCAGACAAAAATGTTAAAGGGATTTTCGTTAACATTTTCGGTGGTATTATGAAATGTGACATCATCGCAAAAGGTGTTATTACCGCTGCGAAAGAGGTCGGCTTAGCTGTGCCATTAGTCGTTCGTTTAGAAGGAACAAACGTAGACTTAGGTAAAAAATTATTAAATGAATCTGGCTTAAACATTGTTGCAGCAGATTCAATGGCTGACGGTGCACAAAAAATCGTAAAATTAGTCGAGGCTGAAGGCGGGGTTATGGCATGAGCGTGTTCATTAACAAAGAGACAAAAGTAATCGTACAAGGGATTACAGGGGAAACAGCCCTATTCCATACAAAACAAATGCTTGAATACGGTACAAAAATCGTTGCAGGGGTAACGCCAGGTAAGGGTGGCCTTGAAATTGAAGGTGTTCCAGTATTCAACACAGTAGAAGAAGCAGTAAAAGCAACAGGTGCCAATGTATCGGTTATTTATGTACCAGCACCTTTTGCAGCGGACGCGATTGTAGAAGCAGTAGATGCTGGTTTAGATATGACAATTTGTATTACAGAGCATATTCCAGTGCTGGATATGGTAAAAGTAAAACGTTATATGGAAGGGAAGAAAACACGTTTAGTTGGACCAAACTGCCCAGGTGTAATTACGGCTGATGAATGTAAAATTGGTATTATGCCAGGCTATATTCACACAAAAGGTCACGTAGGGGTTGTATCACGTTCTGGTACATTAACTTATGAAGCTGTACACCAACTGTCACAAGCAGGAATTGGTCAAACAACAGCGGTAGGTATCGGGGGAGACCCAGTAAACGGTACAAACTTTATCGACTGCTTAAAAGCATTCAATGAAGACCCTGAAACATATGCAGTAGTTATGATTGGTGAAATCGGTGGAACAGCTGAGGAAGAAGCTGCTGAATGGATTCAAACAAACATGACAAAACCAGTAGTTGGCTTCATTGGTGGTCAAACAGCGCCTCCAGGTAAGCGTATGGGTCACGCAGGTGCGATTATTTCGGGTGGTAAAGGTACAGCAGCTGAAAAAATCAAAGCAATGAACGAAGCTGGCATTGAAGTTGCGCCAACGCCTTCTGTTATTGGAGAAACATTAATTAAAGTTATTAAAGAAAAAGGTCTATACGAAGTTTGTAAGACACATTAAAATAAAAGATGTAGCGAACGCCTCGCTACATCTTTTTCTATGAAAATATCTATTTTGTCGAAATTTGCTTACAAAACTTCCCCATTCAAAAGAGCGGTCATTTAAATTTCTTCTATTTAAATAAGGAGTGTTTAATATGACAAATTCTATGGACGAAAAATTATTAAGGCTTCATTACATTCATCCTCTACCCTGGCAAAAAATCCAACATTTGTTGACGCTTATTAGTGATTTAGATGAGTTACGTAACTTATCACCGACTATTTTAGCGATGCATTTAAATATCAAACAGTCTACTGCGGCATCAATGATTGAGCTATACGATAAAATGCAGGCGACATTATTGCAACAATATTACGAAAAACATCAAATTTATGCGATTCCATATACAAGTAAATTCTATCCACTACGATTAAAGGAAGTGTTTGATCCGCCAGCGGTTATTTATGCAAAAGGAAATATTTCGTTATTACAAGAGCCGCGTATGATGGCGGTAATTGGTTCGAGAATTGCAACGAACTATAGTGAAAATGCGTTAAAATTACTGATACCCCCACTTATTCAACAAAAATTTGTTGTTGTTAGTGGTCTTGCGAAAGGGGCAGACCGACTAGCTCATGAAGCGGCAATACGATATGGTGGCAACACGATTGGTGTATTAGGACATGGATTATTCCATAGCTATCCAAAAGAAAATGATGAACTACATCGTTACATGACGGAACATCAGCTTGTGATTACTGAATATCCACCATATGTGGGCGTGCAAAAATGGCATTTTCCTGCACGCAACCGTATAATAAGTGGCTTAAGTGAAGCATTACTTGTGACAGAAGCAAAATTAAAAAGTGGTACTTTAATCACGACAGAGCTAGCCCTTGAGCAGGGGAAGGATGTATTTGTGGTGCCGGGAAATATATTTAGTGAACTGTCAAAAGGGACAAATAAATTAATAAAAGAAGGCGCCATTCCTGTGTGGGATGGACATCAAATGTTAGCTGAATTGCAAATGTTTTCAAATTTTCGTTGAAAAAAAGTTGCATTCTCCGCCAATCTGTTATACATTTTGCAACAGGAAAAGCTTTGAAAAACATTGACAAATTCATTTAGAATGAATTTAAGAAAATAACAAACCTCTATAAGGAGGAAAACAGATGGCAGATTATTTAGTAATTGTAGAATCACCTGCGAAGGCGAAAACTATTGAACGCTATTTAGGAAAAAAATATAAAGTAAAAGCATCAATCGGGCATGTGCGGGATTTACCACGCAGTCAAATGGGAATTGATACTGAAAACAACTATGAACCAAAATATATTACGATTCGCGGGAAAGGCCCTGTGTTACAAGAATTAAAAACAGCAGCCAAAAAAGTGAAGAAAATCTATCTCGCAGCCGACCCCGACCGTGAAGGGGAGGCAATCGCTTGGCATTTAGCGAATGCGTTAAACGTTGATATTCATTCAGATTGCCGCGTAGTATTCAATGAGATTACTAAAGAAGCGATATTAGAAAGCTTTAAGCATCCACGTCCGATTAATATGGATTTAGTTGATGCGCAACAAGCACGTCGTATTTTAGACCGTTTAGTTGGTTATAACATTAGTCCGATTCTTTGGAAAAAAGTAAAAAAAGGTTTATCAGCGGGTCGTGTGCAATCGGTCTCATTGCGATTAATTATTGATCGTGAAAATGAAATTAAAAGTTTTGAACCAGAAGAATACTGGTCAATCGAAGCATCGTTTGAGAAAGGTAAAAAGGAATTTGAAGCCTTTTATTATGGCGATGGCAAGGAAAAAGTGAAGTTAACAAATGAAGAACAAGTAACGAAAGTACTGAAAAACGTTAAAGGTTCTGACTTTGAAGTGATGAATGTTGTGAAAAAGGAGCGTAAACGAAATGCGGCACCTGCCTTTACAACTTCTTCTTTACAACAAGAGGCTGCACGTAAATTAAATTTCCGTGCTAAAAAGACGATGATGCTTGCCCAACAGTTATACGAAGGGATCGAGCTGAGCAAAAAAGAAGGCGCGGTCGGGTTAATTACGTATATGCGTACTGATTCAACACGTATTTCTGATTCAGCCAAAGCAGAGGCTATTTCTTATATTGAAGGCAAATACGGTAAAGACTTTATAGCCCAAGAGCAAAAGCAAGTAAAGGCAAAAGCGAATGCCCAAGATGCCCACGAAGCGATTCGTCCAACTAGTGCGATGCGTACACCAGAAGAGTTAAAAGCGGTGTTAAGTCGTGACCAATTACGCTTATACCGTCTTATTTGGGAGCGCTTTGTTGCCAGTCAAATGGCACCGGCAATTTTAGATACGGTAACGGTAGACTTGCAAAACAATGATGTGATGTTCCGAGCAAATGGTTCACAAGTGAAATTTGCAGGGTTCATGAAGCTTTATATTGAAGGAACTGACGATCAAACAGAGGAAACGAACAAGCTGTTACCGGAAATGGAAGTTGGCGATAAAGTGAAATCACTTGAAATCGAACCGAAGCAGCATTTCACACAGCCGCCACCACGCTATTCAGAGGCTCGATTAGTAAAAACGCTTGAAGAGCTAGGTATAGGCCGTCCATCAACGTATGCACCAACGCTTGATACAATTCAAAAACGAGGCTATGTACAGCTAGATGCAAAACGCTTTGTACCGACTGAGCTTGGTGAAATTGTTCATCAGGCAACATTAGAATTTTTCCCGGAAATCATTAACATTGAATTCACAGCTCAAATGGAGCAAAACTTAGATGAAATCGAAGAAGGCATTACACAATGGGTCAATGTCATCGACGAATTTTATAAAGACTTTGAACCACGCGTGAAATATGCCGATGAAGCAATGGAAAAAATTGAAATTAAAGACGAGCCAGCCGGAGAAGATTGTGAAAAATGTGGCGCGCCAATGGTATTTAAACTAGGGCGCTATGGTAAGTTTATGGCATGTTCAAACTTCCCAGATTGCCGTAATACAAAAGCAATCGTCAAACCAATTGGTGTACAATGCCCAACATGTAAGGAAGGCGAAATCGTAGAGCGTAAGTCAAAAACAAAACGTATTTTCTACGGTTGCAATCGCTACCCAGAATGTGACTTCGTATCATGGGATAAGCCAATAAGTAGACCATGTCCGAAATGTAGTGCATTATTAGTTGAGAAGAAATTGAAAAAAGGTGTTCAAATTCAATGTACAAACAGTGAATGTGACTATGAAGAAACACCATCACAATAAGATTTGAGGTAATAACAATGACACAACCAGTAGTAAATGTAATTGGTGCAGGTCTTGCGGGATCTGAGGCAGCTTGGCAAATCGCAAAGCGCGGCGTGAATGTTCGCCTTTATGAAATGCGCCCAGTAAAACAGACACCAGCCCACCATACTGATAAATTTGCAGAGCTAGTATGCTCGAACTCATTACGTGCAAACGGCCTCACAAATGCAGTTGGCGTAATTAAAGAAGAAATGCGTAAACTAGATTCGGTGATTATGTCAGCGGCTGATAATTGTTCTGTACCTGCAGGTGGTGCATTAGCGGTCGACCGTCATGAGTTTGCAGGCTATGTAACTGAGCACGTGAAAAACCATCCATTAATCGAAGTGATTAATGAAGAGGTAACGGAAATTCCAGAAGGTATCACAGTTATTGCAACAGGCCCATTAACGTCTGAAGCGTTAGCGCAAAAAATTCAAGGTCTAACTGGCGAAGAGTATTTATACTTCTACGATGCAGCAGCACCAATTATCGAAAAAGATTCAATCGACATGGACAAAGTTTATTTAAAGTCTCGTTATGACAAAGGCGAAGCGGCATACTTAAACTGCCCAATGAACAAGGAAGAATTCGATGCATTCCGCCTAGCGTTAATTGAAGCAGAATGTGCACCATTAAAAGAATTCGAAAAAGAGAAGTATTTCGAAGGCTGTATGCCAATCGAGGTTATGGCAGCGCGTGGTGAAAAAACGATGACATTTGGACCGATGAAGCCAGTTGGTTTAGAAGATCCGAAAACTGACAAACGTCCATATGCGGTCGTTCAATTACGTCAAGATGATGCAGCAGGTACACTTTACAACTTAGTAGGCTTCCAAACGCATTTAAAATGGCCAGAGCAAAAACGTGTATTCTCGATGATTCCAGGTTTAGAAAGCTTAGAAATCGTTCGTTATGGTGTTATGCATCGTAACACTTTCATCAACTCACCGAAAGTGTTAGCGCAGACGTATCAATTAAAAGCACGCCCAAACCTATTCTTTGCTGGTCAAATGACAGGTGTTGAAGGTTATGTAGAATCTGCTGGGAGTGGTTTAATCGCAGGGATTAACGCAGCTCGTATGGCATTAGGTCAAGAGCTTCTATACTTCCCGCACGAAACGGCACTTGGTTCGATGGCACGTTATATTACACATACTGATGCGAAAAACTTCCAACCAATGAATGTTAACTTCGGTATTTTCCCAGAGCTTGGTGAACGTATTAAATCGAAACCGGAGCGCGCGGAAAAACACGCTACAAGAGCGTTAGAATCAATTCAGAATTTTATTAATACTCAGGTAATTTAATTGCGAAAAGCCCTTAAAGACTGTTATACTTTAAGGGCTTTTATGTTTTAATTAGTACTATTAAAATTACAATGAAAAAGTGGTTCATCACCATAATATAGATTTTTTTGTAATCTGCGTCTCCCTAAGCGAAATAAATCATATTATACACAACCATGTAGTCCTAAAAAAGGGATTAACTACTTAGGAAATATTACTAAATGATATTTTTCGAAGAAGATATCATTAAATATCTGGAAAGATACAAGAAATGCGAATAACTTAAGTAAAAACAGATTGAAATCTTTACTCGATAAGTATAGTGTCAATATGTATGTTTTTTATGTGATTCGATTTAAATCACACGATTCAATATTACTTCTGTAATTAGGGGGTCATGTACAATGAATGTACAAATGGAAGAAGCGCTCGAGCAATTTATTCGCTATGTACAACTAGAAAAAAACTTTTCTCTACATACCGTGCGCGAGTATCAGTCCGACCTTGAAAATTTCTTTACATTTTTACAATCAGAAGGCATTGCCGATATTGCCGAAGTTGATTATATTCATGCAAGACTATACGTTACGAAACTGTATGATGAACAAAAAGCGAGAACTTCAATTTCAAGAAAGATCTCATCTATCCGTTCTTTTTTTCGTTTTTTAAATCGTGAACAGCATATTGATGATGCTCCGTTTCGTTCACTTTATCATCCGAAAAAGGAAGAACGATTACCGAGCTTTTTTTATGAGGAAGAACTAGCCCAGCTATTCGAGAAAAATCAAGGAGACGAACCGAAGCAAATTCGAAATATCGCGCTTTTGGAGCTACTTTATGCAACGGGGATGCGTGTTAGTGAATGCGTAGGTTTAGAGCTATCAGATGTTGATTTTCACTATAGCATTATTCGCGTAATGGGGAAGGGGCGTAAAGAACGTATTATTCCGTTTGGGCAATTTGCGCATGATGCACTGACGCGTTATTTATATGTTCGTTCCACATTAATGAAAACGAATGAGCATCAAAAAGTATTTGTTAATTTGCGAGGTGGCGAACTTACTGCACGTGGCGTACGTTATATATTAAGCGAGATGATTGAACATGCGAGCATGCATACCAAGATTTATCCACATATGTTACGACATACATTCGCAACTCATTTATTAAATAATGGGGCAGATATGCGTACCGTTCAAGAATTACTCGGGCATGCGAACTTATCTTCTACTCAAATTTATACTCATGTAACGAAGGAAGCTCTTCGAAAGACGTATATGAATAGTCATCCGAGGGCATAAGTTAAGGAGGAAATAGGATGGGACAAATTCATGCAACAACGATTTTTGCCATTCATCACAATGGTGAATGTGCGATGGCAGGCGACGGTCAAGTAACATTAGGCAATCAAGTTGTGATGAAGCATACGGCAAAAAAGGTCAGACGTCTGTTTAATGGTAAAGTACTTGCAGGCTTTGCTGGTTCTGTAGCAGATGCTTTCACATTATTTGAAATGTTTGAGGCGAAATTAAATGAATATAATGGTAACTTACAACGTGCAGCTGTTGAGGTGGCAAAGCAATGGAGAGGCGATAAAATGCTACGCCAATTAGAAGCGATGTTGTTAGTGATGGATAAAACAACATTATTATTAGTTTCTGGAACAGGTGAAGTCATTGAGCCGGATGATGGAATTTTAGCGATTGGTTCTGGTGGCAATTATGCATTGTCAGCTGGACGTGCGTTAAAAACACATGCTGGAGATCATTTGTCTGCAAAGGAAATTGCACAAGCAGCTTTAACAACAGCAGCGGATATTTGTGTGTTTACGAATCATAATATTATCTTGGAGGTATTATAATGACGACGAATTTAACACCAAAACAAATTACGGAGCATTTAAACCGCCATATTGTAGGGCAAGAAACGGCAAAACGCGCTGTTGCAATTGCGTTGCGTAATCGCTATCGCCGTTCGTTATTAAGTGAAGAACTAAAAGGTGAAGTCATTCCAAAAAATATTTTAATGATTGGGCCTACAGGTGTTGGGAAAACTGAAATTGCGCGCCGTATTGCCAAGCTAACAAATGCACCGTTCATTAAGGTCGAAGCGACAAAATTTACAGAAGTAGGCTATGTTGGACGCGACGTTGAATCGATGGTTCGTGATTTAGTGGAAGCAGCACGTCGACTTGTAAAAGAGGAAATGACTGTGGCGGTACAAGAACAGGCTGAGCACAATGCCAATGAAGTGCTTGTGAAATTGCTAGTTCCTTCGAAAATAAAAGAAACGCTTACTCAAAATCCATTTGAAATGTTCTTTGGACAAAAGGGGCAACAAGAAGAACAGGCACAGCAAGAGGAACCTGAAATTCGTTCCCGTCGAGCTCAAATCGCGCAAGACTTACAAGCTGGAAAATTAGAAGACCAATGGGTAACGATTGAAGTGACGGAAAATGCACCAACGCTATTTGATGCAATGCCTGGCATGAATATGGACGGCGCAAATGGTATGCAAGACATGTTATCGAACTTGATGCCGAAAAAAACAAAAAAACGAAAAGTGCAAGTGAAAGATGCACGTCGTATTTTAACGCAAGAAGAGGCAAATAAGCTAATTGATACAGATGCACTTTCTAGTGAAGCCATTCACCGTGCAGAACAGGCGGGTATTATTTTTATTGATGAAATCGATAAAATTGCAAGCAAAGGTTCATCCTCTGCGGAAGTATCGCGTGAAGGCGTGCAACGTGATATTTTACCAATTGTTGAAGGCTCTACGGTAACGACAAAATATGGACCAGTGAAAACGGATTTTATGCTATTCATCGCAGCAGGTGCTTTCCATATGTCAAAGCCAAGTGATTTAATTCCTGAATTACAGGGGCGTTTCCCGATTCGTGTTGAATTAGAGAAATTAACGAAAGCGGATTTTGTACGTATTTTACAAGAACCAGATCAATCGTTAATTTTACAATATAAAGCATTATTAGAAACAGAAGGTGTAACGATAGACTTTACGGAAGCGGCCATTGAGCGTATTGCAGAAATCGCAACAGAAGTAAACCAAGAAACAGATAATATTGGTGCACGTCGTTTACATACGATTTTAGAACGCCTTTTAGAAGAATTATCATACGAGGCTTCTGAAATTGCACCAGCGCATATCGAAATTACACCAAGCTATGTCGATCAAAAATTAGCGAATATCGTAAAAAACAAAGATTTGTCTCAATTTATCCTATAATGTAAGTTGAAATAGTATCTTTAAATTGTAAAAACCTTTAGAATATTAAGTGAATTAATTAGCCCGTAGGAGGAAATATAAAAATGAATTTATTAGCAAAGACACGAAAAATCAATGCAATGTTACAAGCTTCAGCTGGTAAGCCTGTTAACTTTAAAGAAATGGCTCAAACATTAGGTGATATTATCGAAAGTAACGTTTTCATCGTTAGCCGAAAAGGTAAATTATTAGGTATTTCAATTCACCAACAAATTGAAAACGATCGCATTAAAAAAATGTTTGAAGAACGCCAATTCCCAGAAGAATATACGCAGAATTTATTCAACATTACGGAGACTTCTCCAAACTTGGATATTAACAACGAACATACAGCATTCCCTGTTGAAAATAAAGATTTATTTGAAAAAGGTTTAACAACAATCGTACCAATTATCGGTGGTGGTGATCGTTTAGGTACATTGATGCTAGCTCGTATTAGCGATCAATTTGAAGATGATGATTTAATTTTAGCTGAATACGGTGCAACTGTAGTAGGTATGGAAATTTTACGTGAAAAGTCAGAAGAAATTGAAGAGGAAGCACGTTCAAAAGCTATTGTACAAATGGCAATTAACTCATTATCATACTCAGAATTAGAAGCGATCGAGCATATTTTTGAAGAGCTTGATGGTCACGAAGGCTTATTAGTAGCATCTAAAATTGCTGACCGCGTAGGAATTACACGTTCTGTAATTGTAAACGCATTACGCAAATTAGAATCTGCTGGTGTAATTGAGTCACGTTCATTAGGCATGAAGGGTACTTACATCAAAGTATTAAACGGTAAATTTTTAACAGCTTTAGCTGAAATTAAAATGAAATAATAGGATTGAAGCGATAAAGTTGTAATAACTTTATCGCTTTTTTTATGGATACAGGGATTAGTTTATTAACCTATGAGAATATAATATCAACTGGAATGCAATGGTTACATTATATGTAAATAATTATAAAATACATGGCTTGAAAAGATTTTATTTCATCAAGTCAAATAAATATTATTTTAGGAAATTAATCTTTACAAATATGAGTCGAAGGTTTTGTTACAAAATAATGAACAATCCCAATAATTACATGAATAATGCTATTATATTCTAAAGATGCACATATCGAATACATATTTGTGTATGGGTAATTTACATGTATGGGTAATTGTTAATAGGAGTTTTGTGGTAATATTCTATTGTTATATGGAAGTTTCCGATAATATTGTCGGTAAAAAAGGGTGAAATTACGAAAAGCGATACAATATTATGTTTAAATCAAAGTATATTAACGAAAAAATAGTTCATTAAGACTATCAAAAAGTGCCAAAAGTCAATAGACACTCCAAATTAATATAATTACAATTGTAGTATTAAGTTGTCGTGACTAAAGAATTGGCAAAAGTAAATGAGGTGAAAAATTTGAATTTATTTGGTGGTACGATTAGCAAATTAGAAAATGGACTTTCATATGCTACGCTAAAAAATAAAGCGATAACACAAAATATAGCGAATGTTGATACACCGAATTACAAAACAAAAGAAGTAAGTTTCCAAGATATTTTTAATGAAGCGAAAGAATCTTCTATTTCTGCAAATCGCACGGATGCGAGACATTATGATTTTTCAATTGAAATTGGAACAAGCGGTGTATACTCAAACGAAAATTTCCGAACAAGACCAAATGGGAATGCTGTAAACATGGATGCAGAGCAAGCTAAATTGGCGGAAAATACAATTTACTATAATGCATTGATAGAGCGGTTAAATAGTAAATTTTCAACATTAAACACGGTAGTAAAGGGAGGTAGATAATTTTGTCGATTTTTCATAGTATGAATACAACTGCGTCGGCATTAACTGCACAACGTTTAAGAATGGATGTAATTTCCTCCAATATTGCCAATGTTGATACAACAAGAGCAAAGCAAGTAAATGGTGAGTGGGAGCCATACCGTAAAAAATCAATTACATTAAAAGAAAATGAAGGTCAATTTTCAAGTTTTTTGAACATGGCAATGGGGAAAACGGTAAAGGCTGGAGTAGGGAACGGCGTGAAAGTAACTTCTATTAAAGAAGATACAGAAACACCGTTTAAATTAGTTTTTGACCCTACACACCCAGATGCAAATGAAGATGGTTATGTTCAAATGTCGAATGTTGACTTATTAAAAGAAATGGTGGATTTAATATCAGCTACACGTTCATATGAAGCAAATATTACAGCATTTAATGCAAACAAAAGCATGTTAACAAAAGCGCTTGAAATTGGGAAAGGGTGATAACTAAATGGCGATAAATGCAGTTTCATTTATGTCTCCTGTACAATCTACGAATGAAGTGAGTCAGAATAACAAAATAACATCTGCGAATGCACAACAACAGTTTGCTGACGCTTTAAAAGAAGCCATTAGTAGTGTAAATGAGTACCAAAATACATCAGATATGATGACACAAAAATTAATAAGTGGTGGAGATGTTGATTTATTTGAAGTAATGGTTGCTGCTCAGAAGGCGAGTGTTACTTTAAATACAACCATTGAAATTCGTAACAAAGCTGTAGAAGCTTATCAAGAAATTATGCGTATGAGTGTATAATTATTTTGTTTAACGAATAATTACTTGTTGGGCATTCACTATAACCGGAGGATTCATAATGAATGAACGATTTACAAAAATTAAAAGCGACTCCACTACCTTTTGGCAGAGTCGAACTAAAAACCAAAAAGGTGCAATGATTGGTGCTGCTGTAGCGATTATTGCGCTTGCAGCTGCTATTACATATTTTTCGACCCGCACAACGATGGTGCAACTTTTCCCAGAAATGTCTCAAGCAGAGGTGGGAAGCATAACAGAAGTACTTACTTCTCAAGGAGTTAAGTATGAAGTAACAAATGGAGGAACAACGATTTTAGTTCCTGAAAATCAAGTGCAAGACCTACAGGTATCTCTTGCTTCTCAAGGGTATCCTGACTCAGGAGAAATCGATACATCTTTCTTCACATCTAATGCTGGTTTTGGTATGACAGATAACGAATTCAACGTTATTAAAAAAGCGGCAATAGAAACAGACTTAACAAACCTATTACGCAAATTTGATGGTGTAAAAGATGCAAAAACAATCATTACATTACCAGATGAAGGCGTATTTCTAAAGGATGCTCAAGGTGAGTCAACAGCAGCAATTGTTTTAACAACATCACCAGGTCATAAATTTACAGATGATCAAATTAAAGGACTATTTAATTTAGTCGCAATGAGTATTCCAAACTTAACAAAGGAAAATATTCAGATTTCCAACCAATACGGTGATTACTATGATTTAGAATCTGCTGAAAATGGCGGAAGTGGTATTAATACTGTAGAAGGTCAAATGGGCGTTAAAAAAACAATCGAACGTGATCTTCAACGCCAAGTGCAACAAATGCTAGGCACATTAATTGGTCAAGACAAAGTTGTTGTAAATGTTTCGGCTGATATTGATTTTAAAAAAGAAAATCGTGAAGAAAACTTAGTGAAACCTGTGGATGAAGAGAATATGTCAGGGATTGAAATAAGTGCACAGCGTATTACAGAGACATATTCTGGTGGTACCGCAGCAGCTGGTTCTCCAGAAGCTGAAAACGCAACAGATAATTTCGTGGATTACAAAGAAGGTACAACAGGCGATGGTGATTATGAACGTGTAGAAGAAACGATTAACAACGATGTCAATCGTATTCGACGTGAAATTCAAGAAAGCCCATATAAAATCCGTGATTTAGGGATTCAAGTAATGGTTGAACCCCCAGGCACAGCAGAAGAGTTTGATCCAAGTATTCGTACAGACATTGAACAAATTTTATCAACAATTGTTCGTACATCAATCGATCAAGATTCTGCTGGTGACTTAACAGATGAAGAAATTGCTAATCGAATCGTTGTATCAGTACAACAATTCCAAGGTAATAATGGTGAAAATGCTGAACCTGAATCATTTATTCCTTGGTGGGTATGGGTTATTGGCGGTATCTTATTAGTAGCAATTGCATTATTAGTGCTTTATGTATTACGTGCGCGTAAACGTAAGCAAGAGGAAGAAGAGCTAGATATTTTAGAACAACAACAGCAATTAATTGACGTTGAAGATATTTCAGAAGAAAAAGAAACGGAAGCGACTGTACGCCGTAAGCAACTAGAAAAAATGGCGAAAGAAAAGCCAGATGACTTTGCGAAGCTATTGCGTAGTTGGATTGCTGAAGAATAATAGGAGGTTCGGTTCTTGTCCAAGAAAGATAAAGATTTATCAGGAAAGCAAAAGGCTGCTTTACTGCTAATTTCTCTAGGGCCAGAAGTTTCGGCTTCTGTTTATAAGCATTTAAGTGAAGAAGAAATTGAACGTCTAACACTTGAAATTTCAAGTGTAAAAAAAGTGGAAGCTTCGGTGAAGGAAGATATCATCGAAGAATTCCACCAAATTGCATTAGCGCAAGATTATATCACGCAAGGTGGTATTGGTTATGCGAAAACAGTGCTAGAAAAAGCATTAGGTGCTGAACAAGCACAAGCAATTTTAAATCGTTTAACATCATCTTTACAGGTGCGCCCATTTGATTTTGCACGAAAAGCAGATCCGTCACAAATTTTCAATTTTATTCAAAACGAACATCCACAAACGATTGCTCTTATCCTATCTTATTTAGATCCAGGGCAAGCGGGGGTTATTCTTTCTTCATTACCACAAGAAGTACAGGCAGATATCGCAAAACGTATCGCCATTATGGAGTCAACATCACCAGAAGTTATTAGTGAAATCGAATCTGTATTAGAGCGAAAATTGTCGTCTACTGTTACGCAGGATTACACGGAAACAGGCGGTGTAGATGCAGTGGTCGAAGTATTAAACGGTGTAGATCGTCAAACAGAAAAAACGATTCTCGATGCACTCGAAATTCAAGATCCAGAGCTTGCAGAAGAAATCAAAAAACGTATGTTTGTATTCGAAGATATTGTTACGCTGGACAATCGTTCAATTCAACGAGTTATTCGTGATTGTGAAAATGAAGACCTATTACTGTCGATGAAGGTTTCTTCAGACGAAGTAAAAGATATTATTTTCCGCAATATGTCACAACGTATGGCTGAAACATTCCGCGAAGAAATGGAAATCATGGGTCCTGTTCGATTACGTGATGTAGAGGAAGCTCAGACTCGCATTGTAGCGGTTATCCGTCGACTAGAAGATGCAGGAGAAATTATTATTGCGCGTGGTGGAGGAGATGACGTAATTGTCTAGAATCATCCGTTCAACGAATGCTCAATCAACTGAAGAGAAACCCATTGTAGAAATTAAACTACATAGTTTCTTTGAGCCCATCCATTATGGAGAAGCAGCAGAAGAGCTTGTAGACGATACTCCTCAGTTAACGTTAGAGGAGATTCAACAAGAACGTCAAATGATGTTGCTACAAGCTGAACAAGAAATTGAACAACAAAAGCGACAATTTGATCATTTTCACAATGAGCAATTGCAAGCAGTAGAGGCATTAAAGCAAATGTGGGAAGAAGAAAAAATCGTCCTTCAACAAGAAGCATATGATGCAGGTTTTGCCCAAGGGTATGAAGACGGCGTGCATAAAGCAAACGCAAATATGCAGCATTCCATTCTTACAGCAAATGAAACAATGCGTAATGCGCAAGTAAATGCAGCTGTCTATATTGAATCGCAAGAATCGGTATTATTGGAGCTTGCCTTAACATCAGCCGAACGTATTTTAAATACCAAATTGGAACGAGACGATGAGGCCTTTCTTTCAATTATTGAACGTGCACTAAAAGAAGCGCGAGAAATGAAAGAAATAAAAGTCTATGTTTCACCGAAATATCACAAAATTCTGACAGAAAATCAAGCGGAATTAGCTGAAATGTTCCCGCCAAACGTACAGTTCTTAATCTTCGTTAATGAAGACTTACAAGAAACGGAAAGCTATATCGAAACAAATCATGGACGAATTGTTGTATCTGTAGACGAGCAATTACAGGAGCTACGTAGACAATTATACGAATTAATTGAAAGTAAGGAATGATACGGATGAAAACGGCTCAATTAATTGAACAAATTCCTAATCTTAATACATTTAAAAAGTATGGAAGAGTGACGAGAGTAGTCGGTTTGATGATTGAGTCTCAAGGTCCGGAAAGTTCAATCGGCGATGTTTGTAAAATCCATGTACAAACTTCGAAAAATGGTCCTCAAGTTATTTTAGCGGAGGTAGTTGGATTTAAGGATGAAATTGTAATTTTAATGCCTTATTCTTCGCTAAAAGAAATTTCAATTGGTTGCCTTGTGGAAGGGACGGGAATACCGCTTGAAGTCAAGGTTGGACCAGAATTAATTGGAAAAGTATTAGATGCTTTAGGTAACCCTTTTGATGGGCAATCTTTACCAAAAGGATTAACTTCGGTTCAAACAGAAAAAGAACCACCAAACCCTCTAAATCGCCCTCCTATTGATGAGCAATTAGAGGTAGGTGTAAAAGCGATTGACGGGATGCTTACAGTAGGTAGTGGTCAGCGTGTAGGTATATTCGCAGGTTCTGGTGTAGGTAAAAGTACATTGCTCGGAATGATTGCACGTAATACGAAGGCTGATATAAACGTTATTGCACTAGTTGGTGAACGTGGGCGTGAGGTTCGGGAATTTATCGAACGTGATTTAGGTCCTGAGGGGTTAAGTCGTTCAGTGGTAGTAGCGGCAACAAGTGACCAACCGGCATTGATGCGTATCAAAGCTGCATTTACTGCAACCGCAATTGCTGAGTATTTCCGAGATCATGGCAAAAACGTCATGCTCATGATGGACTCTGTAACACGCGTTGCAATGGCGCAGCGTGAAGTTGGATTAGCCATCGGGGAACCGCCAGCGACACGAGGATATACCCCATCTGTATTTGCGATATTACCATCATTGCTAGAGCGTTCTGGTACTAACATTCATGGAACAATTACCGCATTCTATACGGTACTAGTTGACGGTGATGATATGAATGAACCAATTGCAGATGCGGTGCGAGGGATACTAGATGGACATATCGTATTAGATAGAAACCTTGCGAATAAAGGTCAATATCCAGCGATAAATGTGTTGAAAAGTGTAAGTCGTTTGATGAATCATATTGCTGAGCCAGAGCATGTCAAGGCAGCAAGTCGTTTACGCGAGCTGTATTATACATATTCAAAGTCTGAGGATTTAATAAATATTGGTGCTTATAAACGTGGAACATCAAAGGATATTGATGAAGCCATTCATTATGAACCACTTATTACTTCATTTTTAAAACAAGGATTTAAAGATAAGGTTTCGATTGAACAAACCGTTCAAGAAATTAAGACATTATCGAATGGTGGTGCGAAGTAATGACCAAATACACGTATCGCTTTGAAAAAATTTTAGTCGTAAAAGAACAAGAAAAAACAGAAACAGAGCTTGCTTTTAAAGAATCTGTTCGAGTGTTTGAGGAAATTGCGACAAAACTTTATGATTTATTAAAGAAAAAAGAAGATTTAATAGCCTATCAACAAGAACGATTAACAATAGGTTCTTCAATCGACGAAATTAATCATTACTCGAAATTTATCGACAGTATGGAAAAAACAATTGAAGATGTGCAACAAAAAGTAATGCAAGCACGTGCCAAAATGAATTGGCACGAGGAAAAGTTATTAGAAAAAAACTTGGAAGTACGTAAGTACGAAAAAATGCGTGAAAATGACTTCGAACAATTTAAAGAAGATCAATTACGTATAGAAGCATCTCTTTTAGACGAGCTTTCGACAATAGCGTATTACAAAAAGGAAATCAGGTGATTTCGTGGCCAAAAAAACAAAAGAACAACTAGAACTCCAAATGGAAGAAACAAAGATGGAGATGGAAGAACAATCTCCAGGTTTTTTCAAAAAGTTTTTTTATTTATTTTTAATTCCACTTATGTTCATCATTGCGCTCTTATTAATTTTATCAACAGTAACAGAGTACAACGTATTTAAAATGGCGGATGATGCAATTGAAAAAATTCCATTCATCGGCTCAAGTGATGATGAGAAAACAGTTGTTGAAAATAGCTCGTTAAACGAACAAAAAGTAGTCGAGTTACAAGCTGAAATTCAAGAAAAAGAATTGCAAATTACAGAACTTCAATCACAAATTGATTCTTCAGCAACAGAAAAAGAAGAGTTATTAGCTGAACAAGAACGATTGAAATTTGAAATCGAAAAATTAAAAAGTAATCAAGAAGAATCTCAGAAAGAATTTAATGAAATTTTAACTACATTTGAAAAAATGTCTGCGAAAACAGCAGCACCAATATTAGTACAAATGAGCGATACCGAAAGCTTAAGAATTATGTCGAACATGAAGCCAGATACACTTTCAGCTATCTTTACAAAGATGTCTCCAGAAGATGCAGCTCGTTATACAGAGCTTCTATCTCAACAATAGTCAAACTTGAAAGGAGGTGGAAAGAATGAATATCGCAATGTTACAAGTAATGTCTGCAAATAAAGTCCAGCAACCTACACAAAAAAATGCCGTAGAAAAAGGTGCAACAGAATCTAATACGTTTGGTAGTGTCTTTAAATCGATGATGTCAACAAATAATTCAACCGAAACATCATCTACTACATCTACGGAATCATTAAATAATGTTGAAGAAATTGCTACAACTTTAGCTACAGACTCCTTAGAAGATTTATTAGCGCAGTTAGGAATTGAAATGGACGAAGCTGGATTATTCGTATTTGTGGGTGAAGAGAAAATGCCTGTTGCCATGGATGAAATGCTTTCGTTAGAAAACTTAACAGAAATTTTAGGGTTAACACAAGAGCAATTAACCGAAATTATCCAGCAGCTAGTAGGGCAAGATACACAGCTTGAAATTACAGATATTTGGTCAATTATTGAGCAAGCACCAGTAATTTTAAGTGAAGTTATGGCAGCATTACAAGGCACACAACAATCAAATATCGAGCCAAATGAGATGGAGAAAGTTGTTCAATTTTTAAAGCTAGCGGAATTAGTCGGTGCAAAAGTTGATACGGTATACCAGCAAGAAGTACAGCTTTCAAGCTTAAAAGATGCGCTACTTGCATTAGCAAATCAAGCACAGCAATCGGTACAGGCACAACAAACACCTAAAACAACATTTGAGCAAGTGGTTCAGCAAGTAACGCAACAACAATCAGCTCAGACAACACAACAAACAACTGTAAAAACTGAAACAGAACAACCTACAGTAGGCTTGCAGCAGCAAGTAACGCAAACAAAAACGGTAACGATTACATTACCAGCCGAAAAGCCAGCACAATCGGAAGCACTTGTTAAAGAAATTCAAAACTTAATTAACCGTAGTCAAGTTTCTGGGCAACAAGGAAATATGAAATTATTCCTGAAATTATTCCCAGAAAATCTAGGGCAAATTCGTATTGAATTAGTACAAAAAGATGGCGTATTAACGGCTCGTCTATTAGCAACAACTCCATTAGGTAAAGAGTTATTAGAAAATAATATTAACCAATTAAAAGCAGGATTTGTTTCACAAAACATTCAAATGGATCGTATCGATATTGCGCAATCTTTACAAGATGCTGACCGCAATACACGTGATCAAAGCTTCTTTAATAACTTCTTCGGTCATCAAAAAGAAGAAAATAAAGAGCAAGACAATGATAGTGAAGAAGAAACAATTTCCTTTAAAGATTTATTAAGTGAGGGGGTAGAGTAGATGACGGGTATTACAAAAGATTATTATATACCAACAAATGATCCCAACTTCAAAATAACAGACAAACAAGATAACGGTGCACTTGGTAAAGATGCGTTTTTAAAAATTTTAATTACTCAACTTCAAAATCAAGATCCAACAAGTCCAATGGATGATAAAGAATTTATCGCACAAATGGCGCAGTTCTCATCTTTAGAGCAAATGCAAAATATGACAAAAGCGATGGAAGATTTATTAATGTCACAACAACAATCACAAATGATGAGTTATTCAACATTTATTGGGAAAGAAGTAAAGTGGCATGAAATAACGGAAGAATTGGATAGTGAAGGCAAGCCAGTTATAAACGAAGGAACAGGTGTCATTAAGGAATTAAAATTTGTTGATGGCGGTGTCGTGTTTGTATTAGCTGATGGAAAAGAAATTTCACCTGGTAATATTTCATCCATTTTAAGTGGGGGAACAACAGAAACAGCACCTCCTACTCCAGCGAACCCAATCGTGAAAGCAAGTGAATTATTAGGGAAAACCGTACAATACAAGTCTCCAACGACTGATGAACTAATTAATGCGGTTATTGAATCCATTGTTCATAAAAAGAATGGAGACATCGAATATATTTTAAATGATGGATCTCGTCTAACAAAAGATCAATTCACAGTAATTGAAGATTCGAAGGAAGAAACAGACGAGGATAAAAATTCTTCTGAAACGAAATCTGTAACTGAATAAGAGGTGATAGAGATGAATCGCGTTCGTATTCAACATATACCGTATCATCCTCCTATACAACCGACTGTAAAACAACAGGTTAATGCAACGACTAAGCAATCGTTTATTGATCATCTAAAGCAAGCATCGGATCAACAATTAAAAATTAGTAAGCATGCCACAGAACGTCTGAATGAACGAAATATTGCAATTTCAGAAGGGGAATGGCAGCAAATTACTGAAAAAGTATTTGAAGCGAAAGATAAAGGCGTTAATAAACCGTTAGTGTTATTAGACCAAGCAGCATTAGTCGTGAGCGCGAAAAATGCGACCGTGATTACGGTGTTAGATCGAAATGAAGCAAAAGAGCAACTATTCACAAATATTGACGGTACGATTGTTTTATAGGCCGGACCTTCAGAAGTAAGGATGCCTATTGCTGTGGACTGATTGAAACAGCAACGAGAAAAGACAAGATCCAATGTAAAATTGAAGATTGAAGGGAGAACGACATTTTATGTTACGTTCAATGTATTCAGGTATTTCAGGATTAAAAAACTTCCAAACCAAATTAGATGTTATTGGTAACAATATTGCCAACGTTAATACGTACGGTTTCAAGAAAGAGCGTACAATTTTTAAAGATTTAATTTCACAAACACAATCAGGTGCTTCAGGTCCATCTGCTTCGCGTGGTGGTGTCAATGCCATTCAAGTTGGTTTAGGTTCACAATTAGCTGCAATTGATACGATTCATAGTCCAGGTTCAATGCAATCTACTGGTCGTACATTAGACTTAGCTATTTCGGGTGATGGATTCTTCATGGTAGCGGATTCTGCTGCAGAAGAAATGCCAGATACTGAGGATATGGCTTCTTTAACAGACAACGCACTTTACGGTGAAGGTTTTACAAATACACAATATACACGTGCAGGAAACTTCTATATGGATCGTAATGGATTCTTAGTTAATGGCGATGGTAAATACTTAGTTGGCTATGCTAACGAAACATTATACGGTGAAGTAGCTGAGGATGCTACAAGTGAATCGGATAACGATAAAGCTACTGCGGCAGGAGAAATTGGCGTAGATAATTTATATGAAGATGGCGCTATTTCGATTGAAACAAATGCAATCAAAATCCCTACAAATGCTCAATCAATGTCAATCGGACAAGATGGTTCTGTACACTATGTTGATGTGAACGGGAAGTTACAATTCGCTGGTCAATTAATACTTGCTAAATTCCCGAATGCATCAGGTCTTGAAAAAACAGGCTCTAACTATTTCCAAGTGACAGCAAACTCGGGGGATCCATTAGTTCAAGTAGGTACACAGGCTGGTATTGGTTCAGTAAACTCGAACTTCCTAGAAATGTCTAACGTTGACTTATCTGAAGAGTTCACAGAGATGATCGTTGCGCAACGTGGCTTCCAAGCAAACTCTCGTATTATCACAACATCAGACGAGATTTTACAAGAGCTTGTTAACTTAAAACGATAATTACCTAATGTAACATAAAAAACTCATTGTAAAGGGGGGTCGGGCCGGCTCTCATAGAAGGTCCGGCCCTATTTCAATGATAGAAATAACAAAGCTAAATGGTAAAGCATTTACTTTAAACGCTCTATACATAGAAACAGTCGAAGCTTTTCCTGATACTACGATTACGCTGACGACTGGGCGTAAATTCATTGTTTTAGAAACTGAAGAACAGGTGCGACAAAAGGTGAAAACCTTTTATCAACATATACAAGTTTTATCAAACCCGCATCTAAGAGGTGAAGAAAATGAAGAATAATAAATTATTAACGATTATGCTCATTATCTTAGTGACGATTACGTTAATCGGTGTTATCGTGGTAGTGTTATTAACACAACTCGACAAAGGAGAAGCCAAAGGTCCAACAATCGATGAAATTGTTGAATCTAAGGTGGACATCCCAGAAATCACGACGAATTTAGCGGATGGAAGCTTTGTACGAGTTTCAGTAACACTCCAAGCATCAGACAAAGAAGCTGGTGAAGAGTTATTAAAACGTGATTTCCAAGTGAAAAATCTCCTTATCCAAGAACTTTCTGAAATGGAAGAAGAAGCTTTAAAAGGAAAACAAGGTAAAGTTACATTCCAAAATGCCATTAAATCGCAAGTAAATGAGTTAATGCAAAATGGTGAAGTAACACAAGTGTACATTACTTCTTATGTACTTCAATAACCGATTCAATTACAACTTGAATCATCATGAAATGGAGGTGGGCAAATGGCGGGAGATATAATGTCACAGTCTGAGATTGATGCGCTTTTATCTGCTATCTCAACTGGCGAAATGTCAGCAGCAGACATGAAAAAAGACGAAGAAACACGCAAAGTAAAAGTATATGACTTTAAACGCGCGCTTCGTTTCTCAAAAGACCAAATCCGAAGTTTGACCCGAATACACGAAAACTTTGCTCGCCTGTTAACAACATTCTTTTCAGCACAGCTAAGAAGCTATGTTCAAATAACAGTAGCATCGGTTGACCAAATTCCTTTTGAAGAATTTGTTCGTTCCATTCCGAATATGACCTTAATTAACGTATTCGAAGTACCACCACTAGATGGCAATATTTTAATGGAAATCAATCCGAATATCGCCTACTCTATGTTAGATCGAATAATGGGTGGTACCGGTACGAGTCATAGCAACGTGGATAATTTAACTGAAATTGAAACAAAAATAATGACGAATCTATTCGAGCGTTCTTTCGACAATTTACGTGAGGCCTGGGAAAATATCGCAGAAATTGACCCGATGCTTGTAGAATTAGAAGTGAATCCTCAATTCTTACAAATGATATCGCCTAATGAAACGGTTGTCGTTATTTCGTTAAATACGATTATTGGTGAAACAACAGGGATGATTAATATTTGTATTCCTCACGTAGTACTTGAGCCGATCGTGCCTAACTTATCAGTTCGTTATTGGATGCAAACTAACACAAAAGAAATGTCTCCAGAGCAAACTAAAATGCTTGAAACACGCGTGAAACAAGCAAATTTACCAGTCATTGCTGAATTAGGAACAACGGATATTACGATTGAAGATTTCTTAATGATGGCAATGGGGGATGTCATTCAATTAGATCAAAAAATTGAAAACCCATTAACATTAAAAGTCGGGAACTTACCGAAGTTCACCGTACAGCCAGGTAAATTAAATAAAAAAATGGCTGTTCAAATTATCGACCCTTTGAAAGGAGGAGACGAAGATGAGTGATGAAATGCTCTCCCAAGAAGAAATTGAGGCTCTATTAAGGGGCGAGACATTAGAGGATGTTCCTGCTGCTAGCCAAAGTGTAGAAACAGAAGAAATTAAAGTTGAAGATCATTTAAGTCCAATAGAAATTGATGCATTAGGTGAGGTTGGAAATATATCTTTCGGTAGTTCGGCTACCGCACTTTCGTCTTTACTAGGACAAAAAGTTGATATTACTACACCTAGTATTGCAATGATAAATCGAAATCGTCTGGAACATGAATTCCCACATCCGTATGTTGCCATTCAAGTGGAATACACAATTGGATTATCGGGTATGAACTTATTGGTAATCAAACAATCGGATGCAGCAATTATTGCAGACTTAATGCTAGGTGGAGATGGGTTAAATCCTAAACCAGAATTAAGTGAAATTCAATTAAGTGCTGTACAAGAAGCAATGAATCAAATGATGGGTTCTGCTGCAACATCGATGTCTACTATGTTTAACCAAAAGGTCGATATTTCGCCACCTTCAATCGATTTAATGAATATTTCGAAAAATGAAGGTGCTGATAATATCCCGCCAGATGATCTATTGGTGAAAATTTCATTCCGATTACGAATTGGTGAGTTAATCGATTCAAATTTAATGCAACTATTACCTTTAAAATTTAGTAAAAAAGTAGTAAAGTCATTAATGGGAGAGACTGATGAACCAGTAGCTACTATAGCGCCAGCACCACCGACACCAGCTATACAATCTGTACCTCAGTCAGAGCCAGTACAACAGCCTGTTCAGCAACCAATGCAACAACCGGTTTACCAACAACCAATGTATGAACAACCAATGCAACAACCGATGTACCAGCAACCAATGTATCAACAGCCAATGCAGCAGCAACCGGTGTATCAAGCACCACCTGCCAATATTCAACAAGCTCAATTTGCAAGCTTCGATTCAGCGAATATTTCGCAAACTGAAGCACGCAATTTGAATATGTTACTAGATATTCCATTACAAGTAACTGTAGAGCTGGGGCGTACAAAACGCTCAGTAAAAGAGATTTTAGAGCTTTCTAGTGGTTCAATTATTGAGCTTGATAAACTTGCAGGTGAGCCTGTTGATATTTTAGTGAACAGTCGCTTAATTGCGAAAGGCGAAGTTGTAGTAATTGATGAGAACTTCGGTGTTCGAATCACAGATATTTTAAGTCAAGCAGATCGCTTGAACAATTTAAGATAGTTTTCTAATTGGAGGAATCAGAATATGTCTAAAAAGATTTTAATTGTTGACGATGCAGCTTTTATGCGCATGATGATTAAGGATATTTTAACGAAAAATGGTTTTGAAGTTATAGGGGAAGCAGCAGACGGATTACAAGCTGTAGAAAAGTACAATGAATTACGTCCTGATTTAGTAACAATGGATATTACAATGCCTGAAATGGACGGTATCGCAGCATTAAAAGCGATTAAAGGTACAGACCCAGGTGCAGTAGTAATTATGTGTTCAGCAATGGGGCAACAAGCAATGGTTATCGATGCGATTCAAGCCGGCGCAAAAGACTTCATTGTAAAACCATTCCAAGCTGATCGTGTAATCGAAGCAATTCAAAAAGCTTTAGGTTGATCTTATGCAAGCAAAAAACTCATTTCGAATTTGGCTAGTTGTTGGAATAGTATGGTTAACTGTGCTGTTCTCACCAATTTCAAATGGCACTTTTGCGATGGTAAGTAACGTATACGACGACTGTAATGAAAACCCTGAATTATGTTCAGATGAAAACATTTCAAAAGACAACTCAACAGATGCCGAAACAGAATCTACTGAGTCGGCATCTGTTAGTGTAGGGGTATGGGACTACATAAAAATCGTATTAGCTCTTGCATTTGTCATTGGGCTATTATTAGTAATTATTAAATTTTTAAATAAGCGTAACTTAGCGTATCAACAAAATACCATAATCAAAAACATTGGTGGTTTGTCTATAGGACAGCAAAAATCCGTACAATTATTACATATCGGTAAACGAATTTATGTAGTCGGTGTAGGGGAAGATATCCAATTGATTAAAGAAATTGAATCTGCTGAAGAAGTTGAACAATTACTGTACCAAATTGAGCAAGGTCAAAAAATGGTGATAACACAACCATATATTACGGAATTATTTAAGAAATTCTCAAAAAAAGATCAGCCAAAAGATATTTCGAATAGTCCAAAATTTAATGACATGTTTAGTGAAAAATTAGATGAAATCAAACAACAACGAAGTGATGAATTAGAGCGTTGGAAAGAACAGGAGCGTGATAATCGATGAACGATCTGCTGTCTGTTTTTTCAGAAAGTGATCCGAGTAATGTTTCGACATCGGTTACGCTTTTATTCCTACTGACAGTCCTCTCATTAGCACCAAGTATTCTCATTCTAATGACGTCGTTTGCACGTATTGTAATTGTCCTTTCTTTTACACGTACGGCACTTGCAACAAACCAAATGCCCCCAAACCAAGTAATTATTGGTTTGGCATTATTTTTAACATTCTTTATTATGGCACCAACTTTTTCTGAGGTGAATGAGCAAGCGCTTCAGCCATTATTCGATGAAGAAATCGGATTAGAAGAGGCATATGAGCGAGCGACAATACCTTTTAAAGAGTTTATGGCAAAACATACAAGACAAAAGGACTTAGAGCTGTTTTTAGCATATAACGAAGCAGAATATCCAGAAACGATTGAGGAAATTTCGTTAACATATCTAGTACCAGCCTTTGCCTTAAGTGAAATTAAAACAGCATTTCAAATGGGCTTTATGATTTTCATTCCATTTTTAGTTATTGACATGGTCGTTGCAAGTACGCTTATGTCAATGGGGATGATGATGTTGCCTCCAGTAATGATTTCACTACCATTTAAAATTTTATTATTTGTACTCGTTGATGGTTGGTATTTAGTAATGAAATCTTTACTTCAAAGTTTTTAGGGGATGATACAAAATGACACAAGAAATGGTCATTGCAATTGCAGAAAACGCAGTGTTTACGGTATTAATTGTCTCAGGACCACTATTGTTGGTCGCATTAATATCAGGCTTAATCGTAAGTATTTTTCAGGCAACAACTTCGATTCAAGAGCAAACATTAGCGTTCGTACCAAAAATTGTCGCTGTGTTAGTAGCGCTCATTTTTTTTGGACCGTTTATGATTTCGAGAATGACAGATTATTTTTATGGCATTTTAAATAATTTAGTGCGATTTATTGGGTGAATAGATGACAGAGCTACTTGACGTATTGCCTAATATATCGATTTTATTATTAATTGTGGTTCGGGTTTCTGCATTTTTTGTATCAGTCCCTTTATTTTCATATCGAACAATTCCTCAACAAGTTCGAATTGTTCTAGCGGTTGCGTTAGCATGGATGATGTATTATACATTCGACATAGAGCCATTTGAAATTAATGGAGAATACATATTGCTCGTTTTAAAAGAAGCGTTGATTGGATTGATGCTAGGCTTAGCTGCCACAATGGTTATGTCGGCTATACAGATTGCTGGTGGCTTCATAGACTTCCAAATGGGATTTGCCATGGCTAACATTATCGATCCACAAACGGGTACACAATCGCCTTTAATGGGGCAATTTTTAAACTTTCTCTCACTTCTATTATTACTTACTATAAATGGCCATCATCTAATTTTAGATGGCATTTATTATAGTTATCAGTTTATGCCAATGGATCAATTTTTCCCTAATTTTGGGGAAGAAGAAACTGTACTTTTTATTATGAAAATGTTTGTCGCTGTTTTTGCTATAGCGTTTCAAATGTCAGCTCCAATAGTTGCAACACTATTTTTAGTAACGTTAGCGTTAGGGATTACTGGGAAAACTGTTCCTCAAATGAATATTTTCGTTATTGGTTTCCCGATTAAAATCGCAGTTGGCTTTCTTGTCTTAATCGTCACTATGGGTGTATTAGTTGGAGTTATGAAAGAACTAATTGAATATATGATTATTTCTTTACGTGATTTAATGGTTATTTTAGGTGGTGAATAGCGTGGATATGAAGCTATTAGTATTGTTAGATCTTCAGTTTTTTGCAGGTGAAAAAACGGAGAAGGCGACACCAAAAAAGCGACAAGATGCACGTAAAAAAGGACAAGTTTTAAAAAGCCAAGATGTAACGGCAGCCGTGTTATTGTTAATTACCTTTTTCTTTTTGCTATTTTTTGCGCCATTTATGTTTGAGGGTGTAAAAGGCTTTTTATTGCAGGCGCTAAACCGCAATCTTTTAATTGAAACATTAAATGAAGATACTGTCATGGATATGTATGTGGAGTCCTTAAAGGAAATGGCGATTATTACGTTACCAATAATGCTGGTTGCTATGATTGCAGGTATTGGAGCTAACTTTTTTCAGTTTGGCTTATTATTTTCAACAGAGACATTAAAACTTGATTTAAAAAAGATGGACCCGATTAAAGGGATTAAAAAAATTATTTCAGTTCGTGCGATTGTCAACTTAGTGAAATCCTTATTAAAGGTTACGTTAATTGGCGCGGTTACGACGATTGTTATTATTGTTTATTTAGAAGAAGTTCTTTCGTTAGCGTTACATAGTCCCGGACAAATTTTAGCAACAGTTGCATATTTATCGGCTATTATGGGCATTGCGGCTTCGCTAATGTTAGTCGCCATCGCGTTATTTGACTACATTTACGAACGTTTCGAATATGAAAAGCAATTGAAGATGTCTAAGCAAGATATTAAAGATGAGTACAAAAACTCAGAAGGAGATCCGCTTATTAAATCAAAAATAAAGCAGCGTCAACGTGAAATGGCGATGCGCCGTATGATGCAAGAAATTCCTTCAGCGGACGTTGTTATTACAAACCCGACGCACTATGCAATTGCGTTAAAGTATGATGAAAATGAAATGGATGCACCAAGAGTTGTTGCGAAAGGTACGGATTTTGTAGCGCAAAAAATAAAAATGATTGCAAAAGAACATGATGTCATTATGGTTGAGAATCGACCATTGGCACGCGCTATGTACGATCAAGTGGAAATAGGACAAGCTGTACCAGAGGAATTTTTCAAAGCGGTGGCAGAGGTTCTTGCTTACGTATATCGTATTAAGCGCAAAATTTAACGTAGAATTTCAGGAGGGACAACAATGCAAATACGCGACATGGGGGTTTTAGCTGCAGTTATTATGGTTGTAGCAATGCTCATCATCCCTCTCCCACATTGGTTATTAAGTTTTTTAATTATTGTTAATATAACACTCGCATTACTAGTATTATTAACGGCAATGAATATGAAAGAAGCACTAGACTTCTCAATTTTCCCAACCGTTATTTTATTATTAACACTGTTCCGTTTAGCGTTATCTGTTTCGACTACACGTGCAATTTTATCAGAAGGAGATGCAGGTAAAGTAGTTGAAACATTTGGTAATTTCGTAACGGGCGGAAATATATTAGTCGGTCTCGTAATCTTCTTATTACTCGTTATTATTCAGTTTATCGTAATTACGAAAGGTTCGGAGCGTGTTGCTGAGGTAGCTGCACGTTTCACATTAGATGCGATGCCAGGTAAACAAATGAGTATTGATGCCGATTTAAATGCTGGTATCATTTCTGAAAAAGAAGCTCGTGAACGCCGTGAAAAAGTATCTGGCGAAGCAGACTTTTATGGAGCTATGGACGGGGCAACAAAATTCGTAAAAGGGGATGCCATTGCTTCGATTATCATGGTAGGGATTAACTTACTATTCGGTATGATTATTGGAATGATGCAAATGGATTTAAGCTTTGGCGAGGCGGCAGCTAAATATTCAATGCTAACAGTCGGTGATGGTCTTGTATCACAAATTCCAGCACTATTAATCTCTACTGCAACGGGTATCGTAGTAACACGTGCTGCCTCAAAAGGGAATCTTGGTGCAGATATTACAGACCAGCTGTTTGCCCAATCCAAGTTATTATACGTAGCAGGTGCGACGATTTTCTTATTAGGTATATTTACACCAATTCCAGACTGGATTACAATTCCAATCGCAATCGCTTTAGCGGTAGGTGCGTACTTAATGGATAATAAAAAAGTCGAAACACCAGAAGAAATTTTGGAGTTCGAAGAAGAAGTAGCAAGCGATACGATGAAAAGTCCAGAGAATGTTATTAATTTATTGAATGTTGACCCAATTGAATTTGAATTTGGTTACGGGCTTATTCCGTTAGTAGATGCAGCACAGGGCGGGGATTTACTGGACCGAGTTGTTATGATTCGTCGTCAGTTAGCACTGGAGCTAGGAATTGTCATTCCTATTGTGCGAATTCGAGATAATATTCAGCTTCAACCGAATGAATACCGCATCAAAATAAAGGGCAATGAAATGGCACGTGGCGAACTACTGTTAGACCATTATTTAGCAATGAGCCCTGGTGACGATGATTCGATTGATGGTATTGATACAATTGAACCTTCATTTGGTCTTCCGGCGAAATGGATTACCGAAGAAGTAAAAGAAGACGCAGAAATGTATGGCTATACAGTAGTTGACCCGCCAAGCGTCGTATCTACACACTTAACGGAAATTATCCGTGCAAATGCCCATGAGTTATTAGGTCGACAAGAGACGAAGCAACTCGTCGATCACTTACGCGAAACACATGCGATATTGGTAGATGATTTAATTCCAACACCACTTTCAATTGGAGAAGTACAAAAAGTATTGGCAAAGATATTGCGTGAAAATGTATCTGTCCGTAACTTACCAATTATTTTCGAAACGCTTGCTGATTATGCAAAATTAACGAGTGATACGGATATATTAACGGAATATGTTCGTCAGTCATTGGCACGTCAAATTACGGCACAATATGTTGCTGGTCAGCCGGCCTTAAAAGTGATTACAGTTTCAGGAAATGTTGAAAAATTAATATCCGATAGTATTCAGCAAACGGATCACGGGAATTATTTAGCAATGGATCCTCAAGAATCACAGTTTGTACTAGAAGCAATTGCAAGAGAAGTAGAGCGTATTTCATATATGGAACAATCGCCAATTATTCTATGCTCACCAGGTGTTCGTATGTATTTAAGACAATTAACAGAACGTTATTTCCCTCAAGTTCCGATACTTTCATATAACGAGCTTGATGCAGCAGTAGAAATTCAAAGTGTAGGGGTGGTGAATGTTGAATGAAGATGAAAAAATATAATGCGGCATCTATTGCAGAGGCTATGAAGCAAATTCGTGCAGATTTAGGTGACGATGCCGTTATTTTAAATTCAAAGGTTGTTGTAATTAAGAAGTTTTTTGGATTAGTGAAAAACAAAAGCTATGAAGTAGTAGCGGGCTATGATCGTATCGAAAAGAAGCCGATGATTCCATCTTTACCAGACATCCCATCGTTTACAACTAATGATAAAGAACAGCCATATATACTAAGTCAACCAATGATTCAACCTGAGAAGCCCGCGCCAGCGAAAGCTCCTCAGGCCAACTCATCATTACCAGAAAATCTGGTAAAAGAAATTGCGGATTTAAAAGCTATCATGCAGTCTATGCAACGCATGTCGACACAATCTCAATATCCAGATGAACTCTTACCATTTGTCGATTTTTTAAAACAGCAGGAACTTGGAGAAGAGCTTATCACGGTAATTTGTGATGAGCTTTTTATTCATTACAATAATAATGGTAACATTATTACATGGGATGAAATGCAAACAATCGCCAAAGACTTTTTACGTAAAGAACTCTATGCGTTGCCGATAAGTGGATTGTCATATGAAAAAAAATACATCAATGTCTTAGGTCCAACAGGCGTTGGAAAAACAACTACAATCGCGAAAATGGCTGCGCGCTCTGTATTAGAAAAGAAAAAGAAAATCGGCTTTATCACAACCGATACGTATCGAATTGCTGCAATTGAACAATTAAAGACGTATGCAGCATTACTCCAGGCACCAGTGGAAGTTGTTTATAATGCAGAGGATTACGCTGCAGCAATAAAAAAGCTATCCCATTTAGATTTAATTTTCATCGACACAGCCGGACGCAATTACCGTGAAGCAAAGTATGTGGATGATTTAAAGGCATTAATAAATTTTAATGAACAAGCAGAATCATACTTAGTATTAGCCTTGACAGCTAAGCAAAAAGACTTAGAGTCCATAATTGAACAATTTAAGGACTTAATAATTGAGAAATTTATCTTTACAAAGTTAGATGAGACAAATTCTATTGGCACTATGTTTAATTTAATGATTAAATATAATAAAGGACTCGCGTACTATACCAATGGTCAAGAAGTACCAGAGGATATCGAACAGCCAAGTAGTGATAGTCTACTAGAGCTTTTTTTCAAGGAGAATTTAGATGAAAGATCAAGCTGAAAAACTTCGCCAAAAAATGCTTGGGACTGATGTAGGGATAGGTCGGTCAATTGCGGTGATTAGTGGGAAAGGCGGAGTTGGCAAAAGCAACTTTACAACGAACTTTGCTGCAATGTTGGCTAAATCAGGTAAAAAAGTAGTAATATTGGATATGGATATTGGAATGGGCAATGTGCATATTTTAGTTGGAAAATCCGTGAAATATAGTTTAAAGGATTACTTAGATGGAAATTTAGCTTTAGAGGATGTTATGGTTACGACTTCTGAAGGTATGAATTATATATCAGGTGGTTCGGGCATGTCTTCGTTAATGGATTGGTCACCAGAGGTATTCGGTCGATTACTTACAGCGTTAGAGACGCTTCAACGAGATTATGACTTTGTGCTGTTTGATATGGGCGCAGGTATTGTTGAATGGTCATTGGAATTATTGACATCACTTGACGAAATGATTGTCATTTCAACAGCAGAACCAACATCGATTATGGATGCCTATTCGATGATGAAATTCATCCACTTAAAAGATGACTCGAAAACATTTTATATTTTATGTAATCGGGCTTTTAATATTGAAGAAGGTCAAGATACGACAAAACGTTTAAAAACTGTGATGGAGCATTTTTTAAAAAAAGAAGTTGTCGTATTAGGGTCATTACCAGAAGATCCAGTAGTTCGCCAAGCAGTTCGTCAGCAATCATTGTTTACAACATTATATCCAGATGCACCCATTTCACGAACAATGCAAAAAATTGTCCAGCAATTTTTACATTATCAAAATGAAATGGAAGAGGTACATGCTGGTAAAAAATCGAATAAGTTCATATCAAAATTAAAAAGCATCTTTTCGAAAGGTCGTGAGTAAATGGACAACGCAAAGAAAAAAAAGTTATTAGTAGTTGATGATTCGGCATTTATGCGGAAGTTAATTAGTGATTTTTTTACTGACCATTTACAAATTGAAGTTGTGGGGTCTGCGCGCAATGGGAAAGACGCAATTAAAAAAATTCAACAGCTAAACCCAGATGTTGTGACGATGGATGTTGAAATGCCAGAAATGAATGGTATAGACGCACTAAAAGAAATTATGGTTCAGTGCCCCGTGCCTGTTGTAATGCTTTCGAGTACCACTCAAAAAGGTACAGAAAATACGCTAATTGCAATGGAGTATGGAGCTGTAGATTTTGTAGCTAAACCAAGTGGCACTATTTCATTGGATTTACACAAAATCCAAGACGAGCTCGTACATAAGGTTGTCGAAGCAGCAAGAGTACCAATAGCAAAATTGAAAAAGCCAATTTCTTTTTCAACAACTTTAACAACAAATAAACTATCGACACCAGAAAAAACAGAAACGGTTACGTCGAGTATCGTACCACCAAAGCCGATGCCAGTTTTTAAGAAACCTACAAATCAAGTAGATTGGAATAAACATTCTAAAAAAATTATTTTAATCGGGACATCAACTGGGGGACCTCGAGCTTTACAAGAAGTTATTACAAAAATTCCTGCCAATGTTGATGCGCCAATTTTGATTGTACAGCATATGCCAGCAGGGTTTACAAAATCACTTTCAACTAGGTTAGATCAATTAAGTCAAATACATGTAAAAGAAGCAGAACAGGGCGATATATTACAAAAGGGGACAGCTTATATTGCACCAGGTGGTTACCACTTGAAATTACGTAAAGTCGGTTCAACTTTTGCGATTGCACTTGATCAAAATGAGCCGCCTCGTTCGGGTCATCGTCCTTCAGTGGATGTGATGTTTGAAGATGTTAGTCAATACTCAGACTTCGATAAAGTAGCTGTGATTATGACAGGTATGGGCTATGATGGTTCAAAAGGGCTTGTTGCTTTAAAGAAAACAGGAAATGTAATTGCAATTGCAGAGTCAGCAGATACATGTATTGTATATGGAATGCCAAAAGCTGCCGTGGAAACGCAGCTCGTTGATGAAGTGGCAGATGTTGATGATATTGCACAAACAATTATGAAATATATGCCTTAAAAAGGGGTGCCTTTTAAATGGAAGTAAATCAATATTTAGAAATGTTTATTGAAGAAAGTAAAGAGCATTTACAAGCTTGTAGCGAACACTTATTAGAATTAGAAAAAAACCCGGAAGATTTAGCTATTGTTGGGGAAATTTTCCGTTCAGCTCATACTTTAAAAGGTATGTCTGCTACGATGGGCTTCGAAGATCTCGCTGATTTAACACATAAAATGGAAAACGTGTTAGATGCAATCCGTAACGAAAAAATTAAAGTAACACCTGAAATTTTAGATGTTGTTTTTGAATCAGTAGATCATTTAGAAGAAATGGTTTATGACATTGCTGATGGAGGCAATGGAAAACGTAATGTTCAAGAAACAGTTGAAAAATTAAAGAGTATCGAATCTGGTGAACCGGTTGCAGCAGCAAAAGCGCCTACTGCTCCTGTTGCTGATCCACGGATAACATCAAATGCAAATTTAAAATTAAAGTATGATGACTTTGAAAAAACAGTCATTTTACAATCTTCTGAGCAGGATTTTAACGCATATGAAATTACAATTACTTTACGTGAAGATTGCTTATTAAAAGCGGCTCGTGTTTTTATGTTATTTGAAATTTTAGAGAAAAACGGTGATGTTATTAAATCATTACCAACTGTCGATAAGTTAGAAGAAGAGCAATTTGATAGTGAGTTCCATGTAGCGTACATTTCAAAAGAGCCAGCTGAAGACTTACAAAAAATGCTGATGAAAGTCTCAGAGGTTGATCGTGTAGAGGTCAATGAAATTAATCAAGATGTATTTAAAACGTCAGCTACATCTGTAACCGAGGAAATTGCAGTGGCAGTCCAAGAAGTTGCTGCCACTACGGAAGTTGCACCAATAGCACCGACTACAGCGCCAGCAGAGGCAAAAGCAGCAACAAGCACAAATGGCAATAAATCTTCTGGCGGTCATACAACAAGTAAAACAATTCGTGTAAATATCGAGCGCCTTGATATTTTAATGAACTTATTCGAAGAACTTGCAATTGACCGTGGGCGTTTATTATCGATTGCTACTGATGTAAATCACAGTGAGTTAAACGAAACCGTTGAGCGTATGAGCCGTACAATGGGTGATTTACAAAATATTGTATTAACGATGCGAATGGTTCCAGTAGAGACCGTATTTAACCGATTCCCAAAAATGGTACGTCAGTTATCTCGTGATTTAAACAAAAAAATTAATCTAAATATTATCGGTGCTGAAACTGAGCTTGACAGAACTGTAATCGACGAAATCGGTGATCCACTAGTTCACTTAATTCGTAACTCAGTTGACCATGGTATTGAATCACCAGAAGTACGCCGTGCAAAAGGTAAGCCAGAAGAAGGTACAGTAGAGCTTCGAGCATATCATAGCGGTAACTATGTATTCATCGAAATTGAAGATGACGGAGCAGGTATTAACCGTGATCGCGTATTACAAAAGGCAATTTCAAAAGGTGTTGTCACGCATGAACAATCGTTATCGATGACAGAAAAGCAAATTAACGAACTGATTTTAGCATCAGGCTTCTCAACTGCAGATGTCATTTCTGACGTATCGGGCCGTGGCGTAGGCTTAGATGTTGTAAAAACAACGATTGAATCTTTAGGCGGGAACATCTCGATTGATTCAACACAAGATGTAGGTTCAGTATTCTCAATTCAATTACCGTTAACATTATCGATTATTTCTGTAATGTTAGTTGAAATTGAACGTGAAATTTATGCGATTCCATTATCATCAATTATCGAAACATCGATTATCCGTAACTCAGATATTCTAAATGCCCATAATCAAAAAGTAATTGATTTCCGTGGCAAAGTTGTACCATTAGTATTCCTTGAAGAAATCTTTGAAGTACCACGTCAAGAACCAAAAGACGATGGATTCCATTCAGTAGTTATTGTACGTAAAGGCGATAAGTTAGCTGGATTAGTCGTTGATTCATTCATCGGTCAGCAAGAAATTGTTTTAAAATCATTGGGTAACTACCTAACTAACATTTTTGCAATTTCAGGTGCAACAATTTTAGGTAACGGTAAAGTAGCGTTAATCGTAGACTGTAACGCACTTATGAAGTAAATAGGATAAGAGGTGTGAATAATGACAAATGCAATCGAGCAAAAAAATTTGAAAGTCATTGTGTTTCAATTAGCTGATAAAGAATATGCAATTCCTGTTTCCCATGTAAAAGGGATTGAAAAATTAATGCATATTACACGTGTACCTAAAACGATGCGCTACGTAAAAGGTGTAATTAATTTGCGCGGGGTTGTAACGCCTGTAATCGATTTACGTGAACGTTTTGATTTACCGATTTCAAGCAACGAAGAATCGACACGTATCATTATCATCACGCTAGAAACAATGGATGTTGGCTTTGTTGTTGACTCAGCAAATGACGTTTTAGATATCCATGCAGAATCGATTGAACAACAACCTGAAGTAGTAGGTTCTTTAGAAGAAGAGTTTATCGCAGGTGTAGCAAAATTAGATAATCGCTTATTAATTTTACTTCACTTAGATAAAGTGTTAAATCCACTAGATTAACGATTAATTTTCTAGGCAAACTTTTGGCTTGCCTAGAATCTATTAAAGTAGGGATTAAAAAATGAACTTCAATGAAAAAATTACTTTGCTCCATTTAGATGTATTAAAAGAAATTGGGAATATAGGTGCTGCCCATGCAGCAACGGCATTATCAGATTTATTGCAAAAGAAAATTGATATGCGCGTCCCCGATGTCAAAATGGTTTCTTTTAATGAAATGATGGAGCTTGCAGGTGGATCAGAGAATGTTGTGGTAGGGATTTTTCTCCGTATTGAGGGGGACGCAGAAGGAAGTATGTTTTTCGTGTTACCTGTGGAGCAAGCAAATCGCTTTATCCGTCGCTTAATTCGTGATGAATCTTTTGATTTTAGTAAGCCACCATGCTCTGAATTAGGTTTATCAGCGATGCAAGAAATGGGGAATATTTTATCGGGTTCTTATTTATCGGCATTATCTGATTTCACAGGCTTAAAGATATATCCAACTGTACCTGGCTTAAGTATCGATATGTTCGGTGCAATTATAAGTATTGGGTTAATTGAATTATCACAAGTAAGTGATACTGTAATTGTTATTAATACATCCATTTATGAAGAAGTTATTTCTGACGATGAGGCCGTAAAAGGTCACTTTTTCTTATTGCCGGATCCTGATTCCTTTGAATCCATCTTTAAAGCTTTAGGGGTGCCGACTACATGATTTTAACAAACACGAACGATGTAGTAAAAGTGGGCATTGCACAAATGGATGTAGTAAAAGTCCCTAGAACGATTCGTACGTCGGGTTTAGGGTCGTGTGTTGGTGTCGTCATTTATGATGAATCAAAGAAAATAGCTGGCATGGTCCACGTCATGTTACCTGATTCTGGTTTAAATCGTACTGAATCAATTAATGTAGCAAAATTTGCAGATACAGGAGTCAATGGCTTAGTAGATATGCTAAAGCGTGAAGGGGTTCAGAGCTTTAAACTCAAGGCGAAAATTGCTGGTGGCGCCCAAATGTTTCAATTTACTTCGGACAAAGATTCGATGCGCATTGGCCCTCGGAATGTAGAGGCTGTAAAGGCACAATTGAAAAAGTTAAATATTCCAATCGTTGCGGAAGATACGGGCGGTAATAGTGGCCGTACAATTGAATTTAACCCTGACACCAATAAATTAAATGTACGGACAGTTAATCAAGGAGTGAGTGACATTTGATATTTGGATCGCTTTTTTATAATTTCTGGGGTGCTTTATTTTCATTCACTGTTTATTTCATTTGGGCAATTCGTGATCCGTATGCTATGCCATGGCCGACAATCGGTATTGCAGCTGTTGCGGCACTTATTGGCTTCATCGCCATGTTTGCTGTCCGTTACTTTGTGGGGTATATCTTTTATACACCGGAAGACGTTGTACATAATGAAACTGAAATAATTAATGATGGTGCTTTTGTTGAAGAAGACGGAAACAAGCAATTTATTCCTCAAAACAATCGTACAACAGCAGAGTTTGAAGAAGAAAACACAGAAGAAATTGCTCAAGTTGTACGTTCAATGTTGCATGGTGAGGAAGTCGTTTCACGTTAAGTGAATAGTTTGGAAGTGTTGTCAAATACTCTTCGGAATAAAGAGAAGTTTGTTTAAAAGGGGCTGTGCAAAAAGTATAAACTTTTTTACAGTGTCTCTTCATGTGATAATAAACCGCTGAAGGCGGTGCTTCTGCGGTGGCCAGAATAAATTCTCGCCTTCCTCGGCGCAAAGAGCTTGTCTGGAAAATACTTTCCAGGTAAGCTCTTTTCTATGAAATTATTGTGTCTCATTCTTCGGTCACATGTTTATTTGTATGCTTTTTGATATAATGGTTAATAATTATGCTTACATTTCATGAGAGAGGTGATACGAGTGACTGAACAAGGACATGCAGAAGAGCAATTACTATGGCTTCGCTGGATAAAAGACAAAGATCCAGAAGCAGGCGACTTACTAATAAAAAAATATAAGCCACTCGTTTCGTATCATGTACAACGGATTGCTGTTGGATTACCAAAAAACGTTTCGCGAGATGATTTAACAAGTCTAGGAATGATGGGATTATTTGATGCGCTAAATAAGTTTGATATAAATCGTGATTTGAAATTTGATACATACGCATCGTTTCGGGTACGCGGTGCAATTATTGATGGACTTCGTAAAGAAGATTGGTTACCACGTTCTGCGCGTGAAAAGGCGAAAAAGCTAGATGCACAAATTGAGCAGCTTGAGCAAAAACTAATGCGCCATGCTACACCAGAAGAGCTTGCAGAGCATATGAATTTACCGGTTGAGGAGATTTATCAAACGGTTCATGAGCACTTTTTCTCAAATGTTCTATCGATAAATGAACAGCTAGATCAAGAGGAAGCTGAAGGGAAATCTTTCGTCATTCGAGATGATCATACAAAAACACCAGAACAGCAAATGGTACATACAGAGCTATTAGGTGATCTAGCAGAAAAAATTCAAAAACTAAATGAAAAAGAGCAGCTGGTTATTAGCTTATTTTACACGGAAGAAATGACGTTAACTGAAATTGGCGAAATGTTAGAACTTTCGACTTCGCGCATTTCTCAAATTCATTCCAAAGCATTGTTTAAGTTACGTAAATTATTGTCTTCTGAAATGGTTAATACGTAGGAGGGATTTCCGATGAGCTTAAAAGGCATTGAGTTACAGATTGCAATCCCAAAAACATTTGACGCAGGGAAAGTGGCAGATCAGCAACAACAAAATAATATTCTCCAACAAATGCATGCAAATGAAGCATTAAAAAAAGAAATAGAACGCAAGCAATTTACTGTAAATGAAACAGAAAAAATGGATGTCGTTGATGGGGAAAAAGAAAGAGAAAATGAACAAGGGCAATCGCCTGACCGACAAGTAAAGAAGAAAAAGCAACAGCTACAACAAAAAGCACAGCATCCTTTTAAGGGGAACTTTGTTGATTTAAGCGGTTAGGAGAAAGTATGATAACAGCATTAATAACTGCCCTATTTGTCATTCAACTAATTACAATTTTTATGGTTGTACTGCAATATAGTAAATTATCGAAATTTAAAGAATTAGAAATTCGACAAAATCAATTAGTAGAAGAGATGGATAATGCAATAAGTGTGTATTTAATGGAAATGAAAGAGGAGAATGATCGCCTCATTCAAGAATTAAAAACAGCAAAAGTTAGTATACCTAAAACAGCACCGGTTACAACTCAAGTTGAAACTTCGTCAGCAAGTTCTGTAAATGCAAAAAAAATATTTGCTGAGTTAGCTGATCATGAAGTACAAGTCGAACCCATAAATACTACTGTCCATAAAGAGCCTCAAGAATTTGAACCTCGAAAATTTATGTCCGTACAAAAAGCAGCAAGTGCTTATAGCAAGCAAAAAGTACAAACAGATGATAATCGAGAACTTGAACAAGTACAAACAGAGATGTTTACAAAAGAACCACCAGTAATGCAAGAACTATCATTTGAACAGCAAGTAATTGTGCTTTATAAAGAGGGCAAATCAATAGAGGAAATCGCGAAAATGATGCAACGTGGTAAAACTGAAATTGAGCTTTTAGTAAAGTTTCACGCGTAAAGTAGTTGCACTTGAAAGCTAGGTATGATATATTTACAAACGGTGTTAAACCAATTCACACGTATTCTGATGTAGTAAGTGGTGCTCGTGACTCACGGGTAGCTTGTTGCAGATGAAGAATACGGAGGAAAAAAACCAAACATATTAGGAGGAAACACTCATGTCAGTAATTTCTATGAAACAATTACTTGAAGCTGGTGTACATTTCGGTCACCAAACTCGCCGTTGGAACCCAAAAATGAAGAAATATATCTTCGTTGAGCGTAACGGTATCTACATTATCGATTTACAAAAAACGGTTAAAAAATTAGAAGAAGCTTACGATTTCATGCGTCAAGTTGGTCAAGACGGTGGTAAAGTTTTATTCGTTGGTACGAAAAAACAAGCACAAGAAGCGATCAAAGAAGAAGCAGAACGTTCTGGTAACTACTACATCAACCAACGTTGGTTAGGTGGTACTTTAACTAACTTCGGTACAATTCAAAAACGTGTTCAACGTATGAAAGATATCGAAAAAATGGAAGAAGATGGCACTTTCGCTGTACTTCCTAAAAAAGAAGTTATCCAACTTAAAAAAGAGCACGAGCGCTTAGTTAAATTCTTAGGCGGTATTCGTGATATGAAAGCTATTCCGGACGTAATGTTCGTAGTAGACCCTCGTAAAGAGCGTATCGCAGTTGCAGAAGCAATCAAATTAAACATCCCTCTAGTTGGTATCGTTGACACTAACTGTGATCCAGATGAAATTGATTACGTAATCCCTGCAAACGATGATGCTATCCGCGCTGTTAAATTATTAACTGCTAAAATGGCTGACGCTTTATTAGAAGCTAAACAAGGTGAAGAAGAAGCTCCAGTGGCTGAAGAAGCTGCAGCAGAGTAATTCATTTTTAGAAAAGGTGATAAGTGGATCAAACCCTTATCACCTTTTTTTGAGAAAACTTTTGCGATACTGTGTGAACCGTTGAAAATTCATACATTATCGCTTAAAGTATGAATAGTTAATTAAAATTTTCAAATAGATCTTAGGAGGAAACTCAACATGGCAAACATTACTGCACAAATGGTAAAAGAATTACGCGAAAAAACAGGCGCAGGTATGATGGACTGTAAAAAAGCTTTAGTACAAACTGATGGTGACTTCGAAGCTGCAGTTGACTTCTTACGCGAAAAAGGCTTAGCTGCTGCTGGCAAAAAAGCTGACCGTATCGCTGCTGAAGGTACTACTTACATCTTAGAACAAGGTAACGAAGCAATCTTAGTTGAAATCAACGCTGAAACAGACTTCGTATCTAAGAACGACAAATTCATCGCTTTAGTAGAAGAATTATCTGCTCACCTTTTAGCAACTAAACCAGCTGACGTTGAAGCTGCTTTAGAAACTGAAATTAACGGTGCGAAAGTTTCTGATTACATTTCTTCAGCTATCGCAACAATCGGAGAAAAAATCTCTTTACGTCGTTTCGAAATCAAAACTAAAACAGATGCAGACGCTTTCGGTGCTTACTTACACATGGGCGGCCGTATTGGTGTATTAGTAGTTCTTGAAGGTTCTACTGACGCTGCTGCTGCAAAAGATATCGCAATGCATATCGCTGCAATTAACCCAACTTACGTATCTCGTGACGAAGTTTCTGCAGAAGAAGTTGAACGCGAGCGCAAAGTATTAACGGAGCAAGCGTTAAACGAAGGTAAACCAGAAAACATCGTAGCGAAAATGGTTGAAGGTCGTCTTGGTAAATACTTCGAAGACGTTTGCTTACTTGACCAAACTTTCGTTAAAAACTCTGACCAAAAAGTACGTACTTTCGTAGAGTCTACTGGCGGTAACGTAACTGGCTTCACTCGTTATGCTGTTGGTGAAGGTATCGAGAAAAAAGAAGATAACTTCGCTGAAGAAGTAATGAGCCAAGTAAAAGGTAGTAACTAATTTTAATACAACTTAAATGACTTTTAATTTAAGTGAACAAGTAGGGAGCACCATTTGCGTGTTCCCTATTTTTAAAGAAAATTGTTTTTAATATACCGTTGTTTGAAATGAAAGTGTTCACCGTAATGAAAAACAACATTTATTATGTCAATTAGTGAAATACTTTACATAAGAAGATAGATGTTTAGTGTTTCCGTTTAAATAAATGAGTAACGGAGGTTTACTATGAGTGTGTCAAAATACAACCGAGTAGTAATTAAACTTAGCGGGGAAGCATTAGCTGGAGAATTAGGCTTCGGTTTCTCGCCAGAAGTGATTAAATCAATCGCAGCAGAAATTAAAGATGTTATTGATCTAGGTGTTGAAGTAGCATTAGTTGTTGGTGGCGGAAACATTTGGCGTGGTAAAATCGGCGCTGAAATGGGTATGGAACGTGCCAATGCAGATTATATGGGAATGTTAGGAACAGTAATGAATGCATTAGCATTACAGGATTCTTTAGAAAATCTTGGTGTTCCGACGCGTGTTCAATCATCAATCGTGATGACACAAGTAGCTGAGCCATATATTCGTCGTAAGGCAGTACGCCATTTAGAAAAATCACGTGTTGTGATTTTCGCAGCAGGTACTGGTAACCCATACTTCTCTACTGATACAACTGCTGCTTTACGTGCAGCAGAAATCAATGCAGATGCAATTTTAATGGCGAAAAACAATGTGGACGGTGTATATTCTGCCGATCCAAAATTAGATCCAACAGCAGTGAAGTATGACACACTTACGTATTTAGACGTTATTCAACAAGGATTACAAGTAATGGATTCAACAGCTTCAACATTATGTATGGACAATGATATTAAGCTTGTCGTTTTCAACTTATCAGAGTCAGGTAACATTAAACGTGCCGTAATGGGCGAAAAAATTGGAACAGTTGTAAGGAGAGATGCATAATGACTAAGCAAGTATTAGATCAAGCACAAGAAAAAATGACAAAATCGATTGCTGCTTTCTCACGTGAGTTAGCGTCAATTCGTGCGGGTGTAGCGAACGCTTCGTTATTAGACCGCATTACTGTAGACTATTATGGTGCGCCAACACCAGTTAACCAAATGGCGGGTGTATCAGTACCAGAAGCACGTCTATTAGTAATCCAACCGTATGATAAATCAATTTTAGGTGAAATTGAAAAAGCAATCATGCGTTCTGATATTGGAATTACACCAACAAACGACGGTAACGTAATCCGTTTAGCAATCCCAGCTTTAACAGAAGAGCGTCGTAAAGATCTTGTGAAACAAGTGAAAAAAGAATCAGAAGATGCAAAAGTTGCTGTACGTAATGTACGTCGCGATGCAAACGATGACCTGAAAAAGTTAGAGAAAAACGGTGAAATTACGGAAGACGAATTACGTGGTTTCGGTGAAGACATTCAAAAATTAACAGATAACTCAATCGTAAAAATCGAAGAATTAGTGAAAGAAAAAGAAAAAGAAATTTTAAAGGTTTAATTTCAATCGCGCTATTGAAAAGTAGCGCGAAAATTTTTTTAAGAAACGATGAACTTTAAATGGATTGAAAACGTCCTGCTAGTTAGGACGTTTTTTTACTGATTATTAACAATAAATTCATGAAACGAAGAGCTGTGAAATAGGTATGTTCATGAAAAGATCAAGGACAGACTTCTTCTTTTTTGATATGATGGGGAGTAAGTTGTTTGATTTTTGCAGTTGGGGGAATTAACTATGTTTAAAAAACTTTTCAAAAGAAATTCAAATATGGGGCAGTCATTCAGTCATGAGGGCGAGGACTTAGTAATGGGTGAAGCAATCCCTACTCATATTGCAATAATCATGGACGGAAATGGCCGCTGGGCGAAAAAACGTGCACTTCCTCGTGTTGCTGGACACCATGAAGGGATGCAGACCGTGCGAAAAATTACCCGTTGTGCTTGTGATTTAGGGATAAAGGTGTTAACGCTCTATGCATTTTCTACAGAAAATTGGAAGCGCCCTAAATCAGAAGTAGAATTTTTAATGCGCCTACCTGAACAGTTTTTAAATTCGTTTTTACCAGAACTAATGGAGCGTAATATTCGAGTTGAGATGATTGGTGTAATGGAAACGTTACCTGATTATACCCAACGTGCGTTAAAAAATGCTATGAAGGCAACAAAGAACAATACAGGGCTTGTATTGAACTTTGCCATGAACTACGGTGGACGAGCGGAAATTGTAATGGCGATGCAGCAACTGATGAAAGATGTTGAAGCGGGTACACTAACAATTGACGAAATATCAGAACAACATATTTCACAATATGTGATGACCGCCCATTTACCAGAACCAGACTTATTAATTCGAACAAGTGGTGAAGTGAGAATTAGTAACTTCATGCTATGGCAGCTTGCTTATACAGAGTTTTGGTTTACAGATACACATTGGCCTGATTTTAATGAGGCAAGTTTGAAGGAAGCCATTTTAGTGTATCAAAACCGTAATCGTCGTTTTGGAGGGCTGAAAGGAGAAGGAACAAATTGAAACAGCGCATCATTACAGGCGTAGTAGCAGCGGCATTATTCATTCCATTTGTCGTATATGGAGGGGCACCGTTTGCTATTTTAATTAGCATTTTAGCAGTTATTGGATTTAATGAATTGTTAAAGATGCGAGGAATTACAATTTTTTCTGTGCCGGGCATAATAGGAGTAGTCGCATTAGTAATGCTTGTAATTCCGAATGACTGGTCAAGTGAAGTTGTAAGTTTCTTTAACTATGAATCAAACCTGATGATTATTTATGCGATTTCGACGCTATTATTAATTTATATTGTCCTTGTAAAAAATAAAATGACTTTCGATGAAGTGGGCTTTATTTTACTAGGAACATTTTATGTAGGTTTAGGTTTCCATTACTTTATCGAAACACGCTTTGTTGGCTTAGAATTTGTTATTTTCATTTTATTAGTTGTATGGACGACTGATTCAGGTGCTTACTTTGTAGGTCGTAAGTATGGGAAAAATAAACTTTGGCCAGAAATCTCACCTAAGAAAACAATTGAAGGTTTTGTTGGAGGCATTGTTATTGCAGTAATTTTTGCTGTGATTATGCAGTTAATTTATCCTTTTGCTTCAAGTTGGACACAATTAATTGTAGTAACAATGGTTGCATCGATTATCGGTCAAATGGGTGACTTAGTAGAATCAGCAATTAAACGTCATTACGGCGTAAAAGATTCAGGCAATATTTTACCAGGACATGGTGGGATTTTAGACCGTTTTGATAGTTTATTATTTGCTGTGCCATTACTTCATTTTGTACATTTCTTTTGAGGTGAGATTAGATAAATTTCTATAATGCAAGCGGCTTTTAGTTGCTTATAAGGATTTTAGAGGGGAAGTATTCGTTGTGAAAAAAATTAGTTTATTAGGTGCAACAGGTTCAATTGGTTGGCAGACATTTGATATATTATTGGCTCAGCCGCAAGAATTCAAGCTTGTGGCTTTTTCTGCAGGTCAAAATGTAGAAAAGTCTCGAGAAATTATTGAAAAGCTACAGCCAGAGCTTGTATCGATGCAAACCGAGGATGCGGCTTTAGCTTTACAAAAAGATTATCCGCATATTTCCTTTGCATTTGGTCGGAAAGGGTTAGTGGAGGTGGCAACTCACCCGGATTCAACGGTGCTTGTAAACGCAGTGTTAGGAAGTGTAGGGTTAGAATCTACACTAGCTGCGATTCGCATGGGTAAAACCATTGCCATTGCCAACAAAGAAACGCTTGTTACTGCAGGGCATTTAGTAATGGCTGAAGCCAAAAAATACAACGCGCCAATTATACCAGTGGATAGTGAGCACTCGGCATTATTCCAATCAATGAACGGTGAAAATAAAAAGCGCATTGAACGACTAATTTTAACAGCATCTGGTGGTTCATTCCGTGATAAAACACGTGCAGAGCTAGAAGATGTAACAGTAAAAGACGCTTTAAATCACCCAAACTGGTCGATGGGTGCTAAAATCACTATCGATTCAGCGACGATGATGAATAAAGGACTTGAAGTAATTGAAGCGCATGTATTATTCGATATGCCTTATGACAATATTGATGTCTTATTGCACCGTGAAAGTATAATTCACTCAATGGTCGAATATGAAGATACTAGTGTTATTGCACAGCTTGGTACGCCGGATATGCGTGTACCGATTCAATATGCGCTTAGCTATCCAGATCGTTTGCCATTAAAAAATGGTCAACGTTTAAATTTAGCGCAAATTGGTCAGCTTCATTTTAAAGAGGTTGATTTTGACCGTTTCCGCGCTTTAAAACTTGCCTATGATGCCGGGCGAATGGGTGGTACGATTTTAACGGCAATGAATGCAGCAAATGAAGCTGCTGTTGCACTATTTTTACAAGAAAAAATTACGTTTTTACAAATTGAAGAATGTATTGAGCGTGTGATGAATAGTCATAACAATATCATCATGCCAGATTTGCAGACGATTTTACATGTAGATAGCGAGACGAGAAAAACCGTTGCAAGCATGGTAAAATAGTAAAGATGAAAGTAAGCTATGTGAACTGGGCATAGCGCCATTTGAAGGTGGGGTATTATGGAAACAGTTATTGCCTTTATTTTAATCTTTGGCTCACTTGTATTTTTCCATGAGCTAGGTCACTTTATTTTTGCAAAACGTGCGGGCATTATGGTGCGTGAATTTGCAATCGGAATGGGACCGAAAATCTTTGGTATGACGAAGGGTGAAACAATTTATACACTACGTCTATTACCAATCGGTGGTTACGTACGCATGGCCGGCGAGGATACGGATACGGTCGAATTACAGCCGGGATACCGTGTAGCTTTAGTAACAAATGAGGATAATCTTGTTGAAAAAATCGTATTAAATCAAAAAGCACAGTATCAAAACGTCGTGTTTTTAGAGGTCGAGCGTGCCGATTTAGAGCGTGAACTTTGGATTGAAGGTTACGATGAAGAAGACAAGCTTGTGCGATTTGACGTGTCACGTACAGCAATGATTGTAGAAAACGGTACAGAGCAAATTATTGCACCGTATGACCGCCAATTTAATTCAAAATCTGTTGGCGCACGTGCAATGGCCATTTTTGCGGGTCCGTTATTTAACTTTATTTTAGCGTTCTTTATATTTATGGTCATTGGTTTAATTCAAGGAGTTCCTGTGGATGAACCGATTATTGGAAGTGTTAGTGAGGATAAACCAGCAAGTGTGGCGGGATTACAAGACGGCGATATCGTAACGAAAATTAATGGTGTCGCGATTTCGACTTGGGAGGAGCTTTCACAGCAAATTCAAACAAATCCCGAGAAAGCCATTACATTAGATGTAGCGCGTGAGGATGGCACTACTGCAACGCTTGAAGTTACACCAACGGCAGTTGAGCAAACGGATGGCACGAAATATGGCCAAATCGGCATCATGCGTTCAATGGATAGCAATCCGTTAAAAGCAGTTGTTTACGGCGCAGAAGAAACGTATAACATGACTGTCCTAATTGGAAAAATGCTTGGTAAGCTTGTAACTGGCCAATTTTCAATTGATGATTTATCAGGTCCAGTTGGGATTTATAAAGCAACGGAAACGGTCGTAACATTTGGGCTATACAATGTCCTTTATTGGGCAGCAATGCTAAGTGTCAACTTAGGGATTATGAACCTACTACCATTGCCAGCACTTGATGGTGGACGATTATTATTCTTCGCATTTGAAGCTGTACGTGGAAAACCGATGGATCGTCAAAAAGAGGGCATGGTACATTTTGTCGGAATTGTATTATTAATGATTTTAATGGTCGTAGTTACATGGAACGACATCCAACGTTTCTTTTTCTAATTAAATAAGACTCTAAAATGACAGCTTTGAGCGTTTTGTATGAATAATACTAGCGTTCAAAGCTAAATTTGTTTAGTATAGAAGCAGTAGAAATTTTTCGAGTAAACTTGAAAAAATCTGGATGTAACTTCACCGAGGTGAAATTGATTGGTGACAGCATTTGTCCTATAATGATGAAGTGAAAACTAAAAAAGGTGGCACTATTTATGAAACAAAGTAAAACGTTTATCCCTACTTTAAGGGAAAATCCATCTGATGCAGACGTAAAATCACACCGCACACTGCTTCGTGCTGGTTTTATTCGTCAAAATGCAGCAGGGGTATATTCTTACTTACCATTAGCACGCAAAGTATTAGCAAAAATTGAACAAGTTGTTCGTGAAGAAATGGAAGCAATTGATTCAGTAGAGCTATTAATGCCAGCATTACAAGCAGCTGAATTATGGCAAGAATCTGGGCGTTGGGAAGCTTATGGTCCAGAATTAATGCGTTTAAAAGACCGTCATGACCGTGATTTCGCGTTAGGCGCAACTCACGAAGAGGTAATTACTACTTTAGTACGTGACGAAATTAAATCATACAAAAAATTACCAATCACACTTTACCAAATTCAAAACAAATTCCGTGATGAAAAACGCCCTCGCTTCGGATTATTACGTGGTCGTGAATTTATCATGAAAGATGCGTATTCATTCCACGCCACTCGTGAATCATTAGATGCAACGTATGATGATATGTACCGTGCATACTCAAACATCTTCTCACGTCTTGGCTTAAACTTCCGCGCGGTAATTGCTGACGCTGGTTCAATCGGTGGTAAAGGGACACATGAATTCATGGTCTTATCTGAAATCGGTGAAGATACAATTGCTTACTCAGATACTTCAGATTACGCGGCAAATATTGAAATGGCTGAAGTCGTTGTAGAATACTCTGCACCAGCAACGCCAATGAAAGACATTGAAAAGGTTGCAACACCAGATCAAAAGACAATCGAAGAAGTATCGACGTTCTTAAATGTTGAAGCTTCAAATGTGATTAAGTCATTAGTATTCGATATCGACGGTGAGCTAGTAGTTGTATTAGCACGTGGCGACCATGAAATTAACGATATTAAATTAAAAAATGCTTTAGGTGCGACTTCGGTAGAATTAGCAGATGAAGCGGCAATCAAAGAATTACTTGGTTGTGCTCCAGGCTCAATTGGTCCAGTGAAATTACCTGTAAATGTAAAAGTAATTGCTGATAACGCCATCAAGTCTGTTCGCAATGGTGTAGCTGGCGCAAACGAAGACGGCTACCATCTATTAAACGTAAATCCAGAACGCGATTTTGCAATTGGTTCTTATGAAGATATCCGCTTCATCCAAGTGGGTGACCCATCTCCAGACGGACAAGGTAATATCAAGTTTGCTGAAGGAATTGAAGTAGGTCATATTTTCAAATTAGGTACAACGTATTCAGCAAAAATGAACGCTACATTCTTAGATGAGCAAGGAAAAGCACAGCCATTCATCATGGGTTGTTACGGTATTGGTGTTTCTCGTTTACTTGCAGCAGTTGCTGAACAGTTCCAAGATGACAACGGTTTTGTATGGCCAGCTCAATTAGCACCGTATGATTTACACTTAGTGCCAGTTAATACAAAAGACGAAGTACAAGTACAATTAGCTGACGAATTATACGGTGTTTTAAAATCATACCGTTATAATGTACTTTATGATGACCGTACTGAGCGCGCAGGTGTTAAATTTGCTGATGCAGACCTTATCGGCTTACCAGTGCGTATTACAGTAGGGAAAAAAGCTTCTGAAGGCTTAGTAGAAGTGAAATTCCGCGCAACAGGCGAATCGGCAGAGTGGGCAAAAGAAGAAGTGGTAGATCGTTTAAACGAATACTTCCGTCAACACTAATTATAACCACTAGATAGAAAGAATGGGAAAGTACAGGATTCGTGTACTTTCCTTTCTTTTTCAGTAAATAGAAAGGGTGAAACAATTGTCAAATCAGGAAGGAAGACAAAAATTCCTACTCTTATTACAACAGCTTGAACTGACTGATGATGTCTATATGTCCTTTTTTGAAAATGGTGCGCTCGAACGTGTCACCGTTCATAAAAAGAAACGCGTATGGCATTTTAAAATTCAAATCGAAAACATTTTACCGTTTCAAGTGTATCAGTTACTCCGTATGCGCATGGCGGAAAAATTCTCACATATTGCAAACGTTTCCTTAACGATTGAATCGCATAATCCCGTTGTAAATGAGCAGTATATTTTAGAATATTGGCAGGCAGCAATTGAACAGCTTGGTGAAATGTCACCTTTACTTCGTGAAAATTTAATGAAGCAGACACCAAAGTGGACGGGGAATAAGCTTGTTGTTACTTCGATGCTAGAAATCGAGTTTATGACATTAAAGGCGAAATACACGGAGAAAATTGCGGATTGCTATAAGACGTTCGGTTTTCCACATATTTCGTTAGACTTTAAGCTTATTGAGGAATCTGAAGAATTTGTCGCGCAGCAAGAGGCGTTCTATGAGCAGCGTAGGGAAGAAGAAGAACGCTTATCAAAACAGGCGATGGCGGACTTTGCGGCGCGTGAAAAAGAGAAAGCTGAAAACCCAGGAGCTGTTGCACAAAACGATGCGGTGTTCCAGCTTGGGTCACTTATTAAAAATGCGGAGATTGCTGAAATCCGCACAATCTTAGAAGAAGAACGCTCGATAGTTATTGAAGGCTTTATTTTCTCGGCTGAAGTGAAAGAGCTTCGAAGCGGACGATCGATTCTAGAATTTAAAATGTCCGATTATACGGATTCGTTGGCAGTAAAAATGTTCTCAAATAGCGATGAAGATGTTGTGAAAATGAATCAAATCAGTAAAGGGATGTGGGTGCGCGCGCGCGGCTCGATTCAAATGGATACCTTTGCACGCGATTTAGTTATGATGGTGCGTGATATCAATGAAGTAAAGCATGAACCACGTAAAGACTTAGCACCTGAAGGCGAAAAACGTGTAGAACTGCATTTACATTCACCAATGAGTCAAATGGACGCGATGACACCAGTGGATAAGCTTGTTGCACAGGCTGCTAAATGGGGACATCCCGCGATTGCAATTACCGATCACGCGGTTGTACAAGCATTTCCAGAAGCTTATTCAGCAGGAAAGAAAAATGGCATTAAAGTGATTTACGGGGTAGAGGCGAATTTAGTTGATGACGGTAAGCCGATTGTCTATGATCCGCAAGACCGTATGCTAGAAGATGAAACGTACATCGTATTTGATGTGGAGACAACTGGTTTCTCAAATGTGTATGACACGATTATCGAGCTTGCCGCAGTGAAAATTAAAAACGGTCAAGTGATAGATACGTTTGAACGCTTTTCAAATCCACATCGTAAACTAACAGCCAAGATTATTGAGTTAACGCATATTACCGATGACATGTTAGTGAATGCACCCGAGTTAAATGATGTTATTTCCGAATTCCGTGATTTTATTGGAGATGGGGTATTAGTAGCTCACAATGCAGCGTTCGACTTAGGCTTCTTATATGTTGCTTATAAAACGGCCGGAATTGATTTGCGACATCCAGGGATTGATACAGTCGAATTATCACGTTTAGTGAACCCTGGTCAAAAATCGCACAGCTTAAAAACATTAACGAAAAAATATAATATCGAATTAACACAACACCACCGTGCCATTTATGATACCGAGGCGACGGGTGAACTATTTTTACACTTAATGAAGCAATCAGCTGATTTAGGTATTAAAAACTTAAATGAAATGAATGATAATGTTGGTGGCGAAGATGGCTATAAGCAAGCTCGCCCAAGTCACTGTACGATTTTAGCGGTAGATAATGATGGGTTGAAAAATTTATTTAAGCTCATTACGATTTCGCATACACAAACGTTCTATCGTGTACCACGAATTCGCCGCTCGGATTTGCAAAAGCTACGTCAAGGTTTAATTGTCGGTTCAGGCTGTTCTAACGGTGAACTATTTGAAACGATTATGAATAAAACACCAGAGGAAGCTGAGCGTATCGCACGCTTCTATGATTATTTAGAAATCATGCCAAAGCCTGTGTACTCACCACTTGTTGATGGCGGTACGGTGCATGATGAATGGGCACTAGAAGATATAATTCGCCGACTTGTTAAGCTCGGGAAAAAATTGAATTTACCGGTTGTTGCAACGGGGAATGTGCATTATTTGCATGAAACCGATGCGAAATTCCGTCAAATATTAGTTGGTTCGATGGGCGGGGCAAATCCATTAAACCGTCATAAACTACCGCAAGTGCACTTCCGTACAACGGATGAAATGCTAAAAGAATTCGACTTTTTAGGACCAGATTTAGCGAAGGAAGTTGTTGTAACAAACACACAATTAGTAGCCGACATGATTGGTGATGTAAAGCCGATTAAAGATGATTTATATACACCGAAAATTGAAGGATCCGATGATGAGGTAACGAACTTAACATATGAGATGGCGCACCGTATTTATGGTGAGAACTTACCCGAAATAGTGCAGGCACGTATTGATAAAGAGCTAAAATCAATTTTAGGTCACGGATTCGGGGTAATTTACTTGATTTCCGCGAAGCTCGTAAAAAAATCACTGGCGGACGGTTACTTAGTAGGTTCGCGTGGTTCAGTTGGTTCTTCACTTGTTGCAACATTCATGGAGATTACTGAGGTAAATCCATTGCCACCACATTATGTCTGTCCAGACTGTAACCATTCCGAGTTTATTGCGGATGGTTCGGTAGCATCTGGCTATGACTTACCGAATAAAGAATGTCCAGAATGTGGGGCACAGTATAAAAAAGATGGGCAAGATATCCCGTTCGAAACATTCCTTGGATTTAAAGGAGATAAGGTACCTGATATTGATCTCAATTTCTCCGGTGAATACCAGCCACAAGCGCATAACTACACAAAAGTACTATTCGGTGAAGAATATGTATTCCGTGCAGGAACGATTGGTACCGTTGCTGAAAAAACGGCGTATGGTTATGTAAAAGGCTATGCAAATGATAATAATTTAACGTATCGGAACGCAGAAGTTGACCGACTTGTGCAAGGTTGTACAGGTGTAAAACGAACGACAGGGCAGCACCCAGGGGGAATTATTGTAGTACCTGACTATATGGATATTTACGATTTCTCACCAGTGCAATTCCCAGCTGATGCGCAGGATTCAGAGTGGAAAACGACCCACTTTGACTTCCATTCGATTCACGATAATATTTTAAAGCTCGATATTCTCGGGCACGATGATCCGACCGTAATTCGTATGTTGCAAGATTTATCAGGTATTGATCCGAAAACAATTCCAACTGATGACCCAGTCGTAATGAAAATTTTTAGTTCAACAGAATCTTTAGGAGTAACTGAAAAGCAAATCGGAGCAAAAACAGGTACACTCGGCATTCCAGAGTTTGGTACAAAATTCGTTCGTCAAATGTTAGAAGAAACGAAACCAACCACATTTAGTGAACTTGTACAAATTTCTGGGCTTTCTCATGGTACGGATGTTTGGCTTGGAAACGCAGCGGACCTCATTAAAGATGGGACATGTGTATTAAAAGAGGTAATTGGCTGTCGTGATGATATTATGGTTTATTTAATTTATCAGGATTTGGAGCCGAGTTTTGCGTTTAAAATTATGGAATCTGTGCGTAAAGGGAAAGGCTTAACCGATGAGATGGAAGCCGAAATGCGTGCAAAAAAAGTGCCGGAATGGTATATCGATTCCTGTAAAAAGATTAAGTACATGTTCCCGAAAGCCCACGCAGCAGCCTATGTATTAATGGCGGTGCGTATTGCCTGGTTTAAGGTGCATCATCCGATCCTTTATTATGCAGCGTACTTTACTGTGCGTGCATCAGACTTTGATTTAATTTCGATGACGCAAGGTTCTGTGATGATACGTAAAAAAATTGATGAAATTAATATGAAGGGCTTAGATGCAGCTCCTAAAGAGAAAAGTTTATTAACCGTTATGGAAATTGCACTTGAAATGTGTGAGCGCGGCATGAGCTTTAAAAAGATTGATCTTTATAAATCACAAGCGAGTGAATTTATTATTGAAGGTAATTCGTTAATTCCACCATTTGACTCGATTCCAGGCCTTGGAACGAACGTTGCGAAACAAATCGTAGAAGCACGAAAAAATGGAGAGTTTTTATCGAAAGAAGATTTGCAACAGCGTGGTCGAGTTTCGAAAACGTTAATTGAGTATATGGATGAGCTAGGTTGCTTAGAAGGTATGCCTGATGCCAACCAATTATCATTGTTCTAAAACTTGTCAATGAAGAAATGGTCTTTCATAGCCAATATTTGCATTAGCAATATGTTTGTGCTATGCTAATTGTAACAATTTGTTGATAGTTCGCCAGCAAAAGAGTGGGTTTTCCCGCTCTTTTCTGTTGTTTACATGGCTATTTATTTTAATTCAGCAGGTGACTAGTCACCTGCTGAATTAAAATAAGCCTATGGCGGATGTCACAGATTTTTAGTTGAGTTTTTTTAAATTGAGGTTAGCCTAAAAAGCATCACATCATGTGACAACGGCTGACTGACCCACGTCCTGTGGTGCTAAACTCGAAAAAATCTGGATACAATTACGCCGAGGTGTAATTGATGCAAATTTTTCAGTGAAAACTCGTTTTTTATAGTAAGGCAAGAGCGTAAGGAGGATACGATGAGCAAAGTTACGTCGATCATTGAAGAGCTAGTGACACCGATCGTTGAAGAGCTTGAATTAGAATTAGTTGATATCGAGTTCGTGAAAGAAGGACGCGACTGGTTCCTTCGTATTTATGTTGACACACCTGCAGGCGGCATTGATATTTTACAATGTGCGCAAGTAAGTGAACGTTTAAGCGAAAAATTGGATGAAAATGATCCAATCGAGCAAAATTATTATTTAGAGGTTTCTTCACCAGGAGCTGAACGTCCGCTAAAAAAACAGCAGGACTTTGAAAAGGCTATCGGTAAATATATTTATGTGAAAACGTATGAGCCTGTGAAGGATTTAAAAGAATTCTATGGTTATTTACGCGCATATACAGATGAATTTTTAGAAATTGAAATCCGCATAAAAACACGTAAATTAACAGTACAAATTGAAAAAGAAAAAATTGCACAAGCTCGTCTTGCAATCGATTTTTCAGACAAGCAAATTTAGGAGTGAAAACAAAATGAGTAGTGAATTACTAGATGCCCTTACTGCCCTTGAAGAGCAGAAAGGTATTTCAAGAGATGTATTAATTGAGGCAATCGAGGCGGCTTTAGTAACGGCGTACAAACGTAACTTTAACCAAGCGCAAAATGTACGTGTAGATCTTAACCTTGATACAGGTTCAATGGTTGTATATTCTCGCAAAAATGTCGTAGAGGATGCAGAAGATGAGCGCTTAGAAATTACGTTAGAAGATGCACAATACATCAACCCTGCATACCAAATCGGCGATATCGTAGAAGAAGAAGTAACACCTCGTAACTTCGGTCGTATTGCTGCACAAACAGCAAAACAAGTAGTCACGCAACGTGTGCGCGAAGCAGAGCGCGGCTTAATCTACGAAGAATACGTTGATCGTGAAGATGATATCGTTTCAGGTACAATCGAACGTCAAGATGCGCGTAATATTTATGTATCAATTGGTAAAGTAGAAGCTGCATTACCAGTAAATGAACAAATTCAAGGTGAAGTTTACAAGCCAACATCTCGCCTTCGTGTATACATCACAAAAGTAGAGCGCACAACTCGTGGCCCACAAGTAATTGTATCTCGTACACATCCTGGATTATTACGCCGTCTATTCGAAATGGAAGTTCCAGAAATTTATGATGGAACAGTAGAAATTAAATCGATTGCACGTGAAGCGGGCGACCGTTCTAAAATTTCAGTGTATGCACATAATGAAGAAGTAGATCCTGTAGGTTCATGTGTAGGCGCTAAAGGTGCTCGTGTTCAAACAATCGTAAACGAATTAAACGGTGAAAAAATTGACATCGTAGAATGGTCAGAAGATCCAGTTGTATTCGTAGCGAATGCCCTTAGCCCATCAAAAGTATTAGACGTTCAAGTAAATGAAGAAGAAAAGTCAACAACTGTAGTAGTACCAGATTATCAATTGTCTTTAGCAATCGGTAAACGCGGTCAAAACGCACGTCTTGCTGCGAAATTAACTGGCTGGAAAATCGACATCAAGTCGGAAACAGATGCGCGTGAATTAGGAATCTATCCTTCTGAAACAAGCACATTCGTTCCACGTGAAGACAATGAAGATGTTGTATTTGATTTATATGGTGACGACGAAGAGTAAGCAGCACTTGAAATAGTTTTGCTAAGGAGGGTGAGCAAATGGTTGTAAATAAAAAAGTCCCTTTAAGAAAATGTGTAGCAACAGGTGAAATGTTACCGAAAAAGTCAATGATTCGTGTCGTCAGGTCAAAAGAAGGCGAAGTAAGCGTTGATGTAACAGGTAAAAAATCTGGTCGAGGTGCATATGTATCTAAATCAGAGCAGGCTGTTGAAATTGCACGTAAGAAAAATATTTTAGATCGCCAATTAGAAGCGAAAGTGCCCGATGATGTGTATGAAGAGCTATTAACGCTGATCCGTAGGGAGTCGATTTTATGACAAACCCTGCAGTGCTACAGCTATTAGGCTTAGCGGCACGTGCACGTAAAGTAATCTCTGGAGAAGAGCTAGTAATTAAAGAAGTTCGAAATGGTAAGGCAAAGCTTGTCCTACTTGCTTCGGATGCTTCAGCAAATACTAGTAAAAAGATTCAAGATAAATGTACGTATTATCACGTTGAGTATTATGTTTTTGGGGATCGATATGATCTTGGACATGCTACCGGAAAAGAACACCGTGTAGCGATTGCTATTACTGATAGCGGATTTGCTAAAAAAATGTCTAGTCTACTCAACGAAAAATAATCGGGGGTGAGCAGATGAGCAAAGTAAGAGTTCATGAATATGCGAAAAAGGTAAACAAAACAAGTAAGGAAGTTATTGAGCAGTTAGCAAAATTTGATCAACCTGTGAAAAATCATATGGCTGTTATCAATGAAGCAACACTATCAAGACTTGATTCTGTCTTTCAGCAAGCAGTAGAACCAGCAAAAGATTCTCCTGCCAGACAATCATCTGCGAAGGATGTAAAGCCAGCACATAAGCAAGGGCAGAACAAAGTGCAGCATGAAAAAAAGCAGGAACGTCAACAATCTGCTTCAATTAATCACCAACCGAATAAAACAAACAATGCCTCTGGGCAAACAAAATCGCAGCAAGGCGAAAAACTAAGAAATGAAAAAGGTAACCAAAATCGAAATATGACTCAAAATAATAACAATAACCGCAAAGGCGGCAATAACCAAAACAACAATAATAACAAGGGCGGGTATCAACAACGTCGTAAACCAGGGATTAACGGTGGTAAGCGTCGTACGCATCGCCCTGCGCCACAGCCAATGGTCCAAAAAGAATTACCAGAAAAAATTACGTTCTATGAAAGCTTAACAGTAGCAGAGCTTGCTAAAAAGTTACACCGTGAGCCTTCTGAAATTATCAAAAAATTATTCATGCTTGGTGTAATGGCAACAATTAACCAAGAACTTGATAAGGATGCAATCGAGTTACTTTGTGCAGACTATGGTGTAGAAGTAGAAGAAGAAATCCGTATCGACAAAACAGACTTAGATACTTACTTTGATGACTCAATCGTAGAAGTCGACGAAAACGCTTTAGAAGAGCGTCCACCAGTTGTCACAATTATGGGACACGTTGACCACGGTAAAACATCGTTACTTGACTCAATCCGTAAAACGAAAGTAACAGCGGGTGAAGCAGGTGGGATTACGCAACATATTGGTGCGTACCAAGTTTCAGAAGGCGATAAAAAAATCACATTCCTAGATACACCAGGACACGCAGCGTTTACAACAATGCGCGCGCGCGGTGCTTCTATTACGGATATCGCGATTATCGTCGTAGCAGCAGATGATGGTGTAATGCCACAAACAGTGGAAGCAATTAACCACGCGAAAGCAGCTGATGTGCCAATTATCGTAGCAATTAACAAAATGGATAAACCAACAGCTAATCCAGACCGTGTACAACAAGAGTTAACAGAGCATGGTTTAGTACCAGAAGCTTGGGGTGGCGAAACAATCTTCGTACCAATTTCTGCGTTAAAAGGTGAAGGAATCGACGAATTATTAGAAATGATTTTATTAACTGCTGAAGTTGGTGAATTAAAAGCAAACCCAACTCGTACTGCAATTGGTACTGTAATTGAAGCACAGCTTGATAAGGGCCGTGGTGCAGTTGCTACATTATTAGTTCAAGATGGTACATTACGTGTTGGTGACCCAATCGTAGTAGGTCATGCATACGGTCGTGTACGTGCAATGGTAAATGACCTAGGCCGACGAATTAAATCAGCTGGTCCATCTATGCCAATTGAAATTACAGGTTTAAACGAAGTGCCACAAGCGGGTGACCGTTTCGTAGTATTCGGAGATGAGAAAACAGCACGTCAAGTTGGTGAATCTCGTTCAATGACTGCTATCCAAGCACAACGTTCAGAAAAACAACGTGTAACATTAGATAACCTATTCGAACAAATGAGCCAAGGTGACGTGAAAGAATTAAACTTAATCGTTAAAGCTGACGTACAAGGTACTGTAGAAGCAATGGCATCTTCATTAATGAAGATTGATGTAGAAGGCGTAAACGTAAAAATCATCCACACGGGTGCAGGTGCGATTACAGAGTCTGATATTTCATTAGCAGCAGCTTCAAACGCTATCGTAATCGGTTTCAACGTACGTCCTGATGTAAACGCAAAACGCGCTGCAGACGAAGAAGGCGTAGACATCCGTTTACACCGTATTATTTACAAAGTAATCGAAGAAATCGAATCTGCGATGAAAGGTATGTTAGACCCTGAATACGAAGAAAAAATCGTTGGTCAAGCAGAGGTTCGTCAAACAATTAAAGTATCAAAAGTTGGTACAATTGCAGGTTCATACGTTATTGAAGGTAAAATCGTTCGCGATGCCGGCGTACGTATCATCCGCGAAAACGTAGTTATTTTTGAAGGCGAGTTAGATTCATTAAAACGCTTCAAAGATGACGCAAAAGAAGTTGCTAAAGGTTATGAGTGTGGTATTACAATCAAAAACTACAACGACATTAAGGAAGGCGACATTATCGAAGCCTTCGTAATGGAAGAAATCGTACGTAAATAATGATTGTATACGCAGAAATTGAATTCATCATTCAGACTGCCCACTCTTTGAAAGAAAAGCGTGCCGTGCTACAGCGCATGGTAACGCGCACAAAACAAAAATTTAATGTATCCATTGCAGAAATTGACCATCAAAATGTATGGCAACGTACGCGTTTAGCTCTTGTAGCGGTCGCTTCTTCAAAAGAGGCGGCTGAACGTGAGCTCATGCACGCGGTTCACTTTTTGCAGTCGAATCCTGAGTGGGATCAATTAGATTTTTACCGAGAATATTTATAAAGTCCACATTAGTGGCAAGTTAGTAGTAAAGAGGTGACTTTTATGTCTCTACGTTCAAATCGTGTTGCTGAGCAAATGAAAAAAGAAATTACTGAAATCATTGCCCGCAAAATTAAAGATCCACGCGTAGGTTTTGTTACAGTAACAGAAGTTGCGGTAACAGGGGACTTACAGCAAGCAACCGTTTATATTACATCACTAGGCAATGAGCGTGAACGCGCGGAATCGTTAAAAGCTTTAGAAAAAGCATCAGGTTTCATTCGATCTGAAGTAGGTTCTCGCATTCGCTTACGTCGCACGCCAGAACTAGCTTTCGAATTCGATACAGCAATCGAATACGGCAACAAAATCGACGCATTACTACGTGGTTTACACGAAGACAAATAATATACAAAAAAGTCTGCGCGGCATTTCATGCTTTGCAGGCTTTTTTTGCAAGAAAAGCGCTAAAGTGGCCGTTAAGCCCTGAACGACACTGGATGGCCCGACGTAAAAGTAAACGCTCTATCACTTTTGCATGGAGGGACTGAAGTGACCGAGGGGCTGGCACTTTAGCTTAGACACTATTTCAAAGGAGCAAAATAATGAACGGCATTCTCCCATTATGGAAAGAGCGTGGTATGACAAGCCATGACTGCGTATTTAAGTTACGAAAAATTTTACGAACAAAAAAGGTAGGTCACACAGGTACACTTGACCCTGGCGTAGAAGGAGTCTTACCAATTTGTATTGGCCAAGCTACACGTATTGCAGAATACTTAACAGATGCAGGTAAAACGTATGAAGCAATTGTCTCAATCAGTCGTACTACAACGACAGAAGATGCAGAAGGCGAAACCGTTGAGCAAAATGCAGACTTCAAGTCATTTACACGCGCGGAAATTTTAGCAGCACTAGCGTCATTAACAGGTGAAATCGAGCAAACACCACCAATGTTTTCAGCGGTAAAAGTTAATGGAAAAAAGCTATATGAATACGCACGTGCGGGTCAAACCGTGGAACGCCCAACACGAAAAATTACGATTTATGAGCTAGAGCTATTAGAGGATGCGGAAAAATTCGAAGGCGAAGAAGTGACGTTTTCGATTCGCATTAAATGTTCAAAGGGCACATACATCCGTACATTAGCTGTACAAATTGGTGAGGCGCTTGGTTATCCTGCGCATATGCATGAATTGGTGCGTACTGCCTCAGGAACATTTACAAAGGACAACTGTTTCACACTAGCAGAAATTGCGGACATGGTGGATGCAGGTGAGCAGGAAAAATTTTTATTACCAGTAGAATACGCGCTTTCAAATTATCCGTACATTGAAATTACGCCTGATATTGAAAAACAAATTTTCAATGGACAAGTGCTCCCTATGCATGCATTATTAAAAGAGCATGATAAAATGGTCTATGGGGTAGAGGGACGAGCATTTGCGGTCTATATCGCACATCCGACAAAATCAGGGCAAATGAAGCCGGATAAAATGTTTCCCGAACTAGATTAGGAGGCACATTAGTTATGGACGTAATTCATTTAAAATATCCATATCAATTATCACAAGAGTCAAATAAACAAGCCTATTCATTAGCAGTTGGCTTTTTCGATGGTGTACATAAGGGGCATCAAGCGGTAATTAACGCAGCAAAAGCAACTGCAAAAGAGCTTGGTATCAAAAGTGCGGTGATGACATTCGATCCACACCCATCGATTGTTTTAGGTGGACGTAACGAAAAGGTATTTTATATTACGCCGCTTGCGCAAAAGCTGGATACTTTTGAAGAATTGAGTATAGATGCAGTATTTGTCGTGAATTTTACATCAGATTTTGCAAAGCTAACACCAGAGCAATTTGTGCAGTATTTCATTTTAGATTTAAATGTGCAGCACGTAACAGCTGGTTTTGATTATTCGTTTGGCGCATTCGGCAAAGGCAATATGGACATGATGAAGCAATTAGCGCATGGCCAGTTTGGTGTGACAATTGTTGAAAAACAACAAGATGTAGAAGAGAAAATTAGCTCAACGCGCATTCGTAACGCATTACAAGATGGTGATATGGAGCAAGTGCGAACATTGCTTGGGCGCGCGTTTGAAGTACCGGGGATTGTTGTGCATGGTGATAAACGTGGACGTACGATGGGCTTCCCAACAGCAAATGTACAAGCAATGGAAGGCTGCTATATTCCAGCAACGGGCGTGTATGCAGTGAAAATTTTGGTGCAAAACAAATGGTATAACGGCGTATGTAACGTGGGTTATAAACCAACGTTTAAAAACCCAGAAGAAAAACAATTATCAATCGAAGTCCATATTTTAAACTTCGACAAAAATATTTATGGTGAAGAAGTTGTTGTTGGCTGGTACAAACGTATCCGTAGCGAGCGTAAGTTTAGTGGCATCGATGCATTAATCGAACAAATTGAGCACGACAAACAGCAGGCGATTCACTACTTTGAACAGTTATGCTGAATCAAGTTAAATAGTTGATTTGTAGCAACTTTGTATGGTACTATTCATTAGTACGAAATGTACGAACCTTAGCTCGGCTATACGCAACTCCAGCGATTGCTGTGCTAACGGGGATATTTTAATTTAGGAGGTCATTTAACATGGCAATTACACAACAACGTAAAAATGAAATCATCGCTGAGTACCGTACTCACGAAAGCGACACTGGTTCTCCAGAAGTACAAATCGCTGTATTAACTGCAGAAATCAACGCTTTAAACGCACACTTAGCTACTCACAAAAAAGACTACCACTCTCAACGTGGTCTTTTAAAAATGGTAGGTAAACGTCGTCACTTATTAAAATACTTACGTGAAAAAGACGTTGCACGTTACCGTGAATTAATCAACAAACTTGGATTACGTCGTTAATCTAACAATAAAAAGCGGGATTTTTCCCGCTTTTTATTATGTTTAGATATTGTTTGGAAAAATTTTATTAGTAATGTAACTTACGTATAAATTGTATAGTTGTTTGAAGTGAACGCGGTTAACTGAGGATTAGCTCGGGGAGACGAAAGGCAATTGCCATAACGAAAAACAACGATTTATTCATTATAAAGTATAGTATTTAATGATAAACTATTATAAATTAGCGTATACATTTTGATCATGCTTTTAATTGAAGGCACCAAATATAATATTTATAAATTTAATGATGAATTTATTGAAAAAATTTAGCATAGATATAGCTTTTTTGATACACTAACTATGGTACATAAAAAGATGCGTAGAGTGTTTCAATAAGAAAGGGGTTCATTTAATGAACGAAAAAAAGGTCTTTTCGTATGAATGGGCTGGCCGACCTTTAGTTGTAGAGGTAGGTCAGTTAGCAAAACAAGCAAATGGTGCTGCTATGGTACGCTATGGCGAAACAGCGGTATTAGCAACTGCAACAATGTCAAAACAAGCAAAAGCAACAGACTTCTTCCCGTTACAAGTTAACTATGAAGAACGTTTATATGCAGCAGGTAAAATTCCAGGAGGTTTCATTAAACGTGAAGGCCGTCCATCAGAGACAGCTGTATTAACATCTCGTTTAATCGACCGTCCAATTCGTCCTATGTTCCCAGATGGCTTCCGTAACGAAGTTCAATCAATTTTAATGGTAATGTCTAACGACCTAGATTGCCCGGCAGACGTAACAGCAATGTTTGGTTCTTCTTTATCATTAGCTGTTTCGGATATTCCATTCGATGGTCCAATCGCGGGTGTTCACGTTGGTTATATCGATGGCGAATTTATATTGAACCCAACGTTAGAGCAATCAGAAAAATCAACAGTTCACTTAACAGTGGCTGGTAACAAAGATGCAATCAACATGGTAGAAGCAGGCGCTTTAGAAGTTCCTGAAGAAATTATGTTAGAAGCAATCATGTACGGTCATGAAGAAATTAAAAAATTAATCGCGTTCCAAGAAGAAATCGTTGCAGCAGTTGGTAAAGAGAAAATCGAAGTTGTACTTTTCGAATTAGATGCTGAATTAACAGCAGCGATTAAAGCGGCGTGTGAAGCAGATATGAACACGGCAATTCAAACAGTGGATAAGCAAGAGCGTCAAGAAAATATTACAGCTGTAAAAGAACGTGTAATTGAATCGTATGAAGCACAAGAAGCTGATGAAAATACAATGAAACACGTACATTCCATCTTAGATAAAATGGTGAAAGATGAAGTACGTCGTTTAATTACAGACGATAAAATCCGTCCAGATGGTCGTAAACAAGACGAAATCCGTCCATTATCATCTGAAACAGACCTTTTACCTCGTGTACATGGTTCAGCAATGTTCACACGTGGACAAACACAAGCAGTTTCGATTACAACATTAGGTCCTTTAGGTGATGTACAAATCATTGACGGATTAGGCGTTGAAGAAACAAAACGCTTCATGCACCATTACAACTTCCCAGCATTCTCTGTAGGGGAAACAGGTCGTTATGGTTCTCCAGGCCGTCGTGAAATTGGTCACGGTGCGTTAGGTGAGCGTGCGATTTTAGCTGTCTTACCATCTGAAGAAGAATTCCCATATGCAATTCGTTGTGTAGCGGAAGTATTAGAATCAAACGGTTCTACTTCTCAAGCATCGATCTGTGCATCAGTTATGTCTCTAATGGCTGCAGGTGTTCCGATTAAAGCACCAGTTGCAGGTATCGCGATGGGTCTTGTAAAAAAAGGCGACAACTATACAGTATTAACAGATATTCAAGGTATGGAAGACCACCTTGGTGATATGGACTTTAAAGTAGCTGGTACAGCAAAAGGTGTAACAGCACTTCAAATGGACATCAAAATCGACGGTCTTTCTCGCAACATATTAGAAGAAGCGTTAACACAAGCAAAAATCGGTCGTATGCAAATTTTAGAGCATATGATGGCGACAATTTCTGAACCACGTACGTCGTTATCAACGTATGCACCAAAAATTATTTCAATCAAAATCAACCCAGATAAAATCCGTGACGTAATCGGACCTGGTGGTAAACAAATTAACAAAATTATCGATGAAACAGGCGTTAAAATTGATACAGAACAAGACGGTACAATCTACATCGCTTCAGCTGATGAAGCAATGATTAACCGCGCGAAAGAAATTATCGAATCAATCGTACGTGAAGCAAAAGTAGGCGAGTACTATATGTCTACAGTTAAACGTATTGAAAAATTCGGCGCATTCTGTGAAATCTTCCCTGGTAAAGACGGCTTACTACACATTTCAGAAATTCAAGAAGAACGTACGAAAGCTGTAGAAGACGTATTAAAAATCGGCGATCAATTACTTGTGAAATGTATCGAAATTGATAACCAAGGCCGCGTAAACTTATCACGCAAAATCGTAATCAAAGAAGAAAAAGAGCGCGCAGAACAAGCGTAATTTTTAGGCAATATAAAAGGGAGGTTGTACACAATTGTACAGCCTCTTTTTTGGTGGATAGCAACATATAAAAATATATAAGGGGATTCATGTAAGGAAATATGTGCGGTTTTTTAGGGTTTGCGTGCGAAATTACACAAGGTATGTGCGAATTTAGAGTATATGCGTGCGATTTTTGGGAAATACGTGCGAATTCCAACTTTTTAACTATAAATCCACATTTTAATGAAAAATTAGGTCAACTCCAACTCATGGATATTACCTTAAAATATATCTTTCTAAAATAAAGGAGAAATACAATGGTACAAATTATTACAGCTAAAAATGGTGTGCGAATCGTTGCGGAGCAGATGGCACATGTGCGCTCATTATCAGTCGGTATTTGGGTGAATGCAGGCTCACGCTATGAAACAATCAAAGAAAACGGCATAACGCATTTCATTGAACATATGCTTTTTAAAGGCACAAAAAATCGTACTGCGCGTCAAATTGCCGAGGAGTTTGACCGCATTGGTGGCGAAATTAATGCCTTCACATCCAAGGAGAACACATGCTATTATGCTAAGGTTTTAGACCATCATGGAGAAATAGCCGTGGATATTTTAGCGGATATGTTTTTCAACTCGTTGTTTACAAAAGAAGATATCGAGCGTGAGCGCCAAGTGGTGCTTGAAGAAATTTACATGAGTGAAGATGATCCCGCAGACGATGTTCATGAAAAGCTGTGGGCAGTCACGTATCCAAACGATGCACTCGGTCGACCAATTTTAGGAACATCTGAAACGTTAGCGACATTTAATGAAGCGATGATTCGCAACTATATGGCCAAGCATTATGGACCACAAAATGTCGTGATTTCTATTGCAGGTAATATTGAAGAGGGCTTACTTGAAAAAATAGAGCAGCTTTTCGGTCAATATGAAGCAAGCGAACAGATGATCATATCGAAACCTTCATTCCCAATATTCGCAGCGGGGGAAGTTGAAAAGACACGCGATACCGAACAGGCACATATCGCAATTTCATTCCCAGCAATTAGTATAAAAGATGCAAGAATGTATAGCTTTATTGCGATGAATAATATAATTGGTGGCAATATGAGCTCGCGTTTGTTTCAAGATGTACGTGAGGAACGCGGTTTAGCATATTCCGTATTTAGCTATCAATCTAGCTATGAGGACGTAGGGGTGTTTACGATTTATGCATCCGCTTCTAAGCAAAACTTAGACGCCTTAAAACAGCAAATCGACCAAACATTATTTGATGTAGTCACAGGTGGCGTGACGGAAGAAGAGCTTGAAAATGCGAAAGAGCAACTAAAGGGCAGCTTTGTATTAGGTTTAGAGGGAACAGAAGACTACATGAATCGCAACGGGGTCAATGAACTCATTCATCAACACCATCGTACGGTTGATGAAGTATTGGCAAAAATTGATGCCATATCAATGGATACGATTGATGAGCTCATTACAGAAATACTATTAACAGAACCAGCAATCGCCATTATTGGCCCAGAAAACGAAGAATAAAAAACAACAGCGCACTTTATCGGCGCTGTTGTTTTTTTATAGAAATTCAGCTTGTTCATAAAGTTTGACGGAAGCTTTGTATTGTTTATAGAAAATTACGAAACAGATAATCGGTGTGATAAGTGCGCCAACCAAGATGAAATCGAATAGAGAAAATAAAAAGCAGAGTAATGTATGGGTAATGAAAACAAATAGAATATAAAAAAACATATCTGAACCCGAAAAGGATTTACTATTAGCAGGGTGTTTAAAATGTGCTTTTAATGCACCACCAGTAGTAACAATGCTAAATGCAAAAATGCCAAGTGTGTAACACAATGCAAATACGGTTATATTTCCTTTGAAATATTGATTGGCTAATACTATAAAAACGGGAATAATCATGACATTATATAAAATTATTATATACAAATAAGAGCTTTTCACAAATTGTTTGAATGTAATTGGAAATGTTCGGATTAGTTTACTAAATGGTTCACTTAAAAGATGTGCAATGCAAAGCGATGGAATATAAATGGTAAAAAATGTTACAAGTGAGACTATGTTAATATTAATCACTTGATTTGAGTTTAAGAAACCTAAAGCAATTGCTAATACTATAAAAAATACAATGGACTTACTGGAATAACGAATGTGAAAGCGTAATAATGTCATCATTTAAATCCCCACCTCCTTTTTCCAAGCGTTATCATACTAAAATAGCTCAAACTAATAATCACAAGCATCAAAAAGAAAAAATGAAGACCAAAAGAGCTTGCAAATAATGTCAAATTATTAGAAGTAAGAAATATAGGTAAAAATAAAACCATAATGAGCAAAGTATTCAGCGAAGTAGTATTTAATCTAAGTGTGAGTATCCAAATACTAAGGGTAATGATCGCTAAACAACAACTGATTATAAATCCAAGCTGTTGTACCGTAGGAAATATAAATTCCTTTTCAATGAGTAATGTAAAAAGGGTAATTGCTCCTAACGCAAAGATTACATAACAAAAAGTAATCCAGCTTAAAAAAGTGAAATCAGCATGAACAATTGTTTTCGATGGAAGAGGAGCGACTGTTAATGTCGTTGAATATTCGCTTCGTAATACATTATATTTAGAGAACACAACCGCACAAGAACCGATAATGAACACTAGAACAATATAGAAGTGAAGACCAATGACCGCTCCTAGCAATAATATAAAACTATACGCAAGAGGTGTAAACCATACCCACGCCGATAGTTCCCTTAAAAAATAGCGCGTCAAAAAAAGCGTCATCACTTACGCCCCCTTACAAAAAACAGCATCAATTCATCAATTGTGGGCTTTGTTAGCTCAATAACAGGACTCACAAACTCTCGCTGAACTAAATACTCCACGCCAAACACATAGTCACGTTTACCGATTATTGCGTGTTTTGGAATGACCTTAGCCTCCTCATGAGTACCTTTCCAAATACCGTAGCCATATTGCAATTCATCTTTGTTTTCATGAAATAACATTTTACCTTCATGAATAAAAACAATCGAATCAGCAATTTTTTCTAAATCACTCGTAATATGTGAAGAAATTAAAATTGCGCGATCCTCCTGCTCCATAAACGTTTGTAATAACTCAAGTACCTCATCGCGAACAATCGGGTCAAGTCCGCTTGTCGGTTCATCGAGCAATAACACTTTTGGATCATAAGAAAGCGCCACGATAATACCGAGCTTAGCCTTCATTCCCTTTGACATTTTTTTGATTGCATCATATTTCGGCACATCAAAGCGTTCAAGCAATCCATAAAAAGTGTCCGTATTCCATTTCGGATACAATTCACGATATAACGAGTTAATATCTTTCGCTGTTAAATGCTGCGGAATATGTAGTTCATCAAATACGACCCCAATCTGAGCTTTAATGTCGACCTCATTATCCGCAACATTTTTCCCTAAAATAAAGAGTTCTCCTTCATCAGGCTTTAATAAGTTCAGCAATAATTTCAAAGTTGTCGATTTTCCTGATCCATTTTGTCCGATAAAACCGGCAATTGTTCCCGCTTCAACGTGGAACGAAATATTAGTAAGCTGAAATTTCTTAATCCGTTTCCAAACATTATTCACTTCAATAACATTCATGGCGATTCCTCCAATAGTAAGTCTAGTAGCTCGTGAATCGAGTCTTTGTCAACAGAGGCTAATTTCGCAATAGACACTGCTTTTGTCAAATGAACCTCAATTTGACGAATGAGCTCCTCGCGTAAAAAATCTTGATTGCGCTCGGATACATAGCTACCTTTGCCGGCAATCGTTTCGATAAAGCCATCACGTTCTAAATTGGCATAGGCTCGCTTCGTCGTCATCACACTAATTTTTAATTCCTTAGCAAGCGCACGAATTGAAGGTAGGGCATCACCCGTCATGAGCACACCTGATAAAATCGCTTGTTTTAATTGATCGGTAATTTGTTCGTAAATGGGCTGGTCGCTATTGTTACTCAACTTTATAATCATCCAATCACCACCTATGTTCCAACTGTATATATACAGTGTATACAGTTTTGTGGCAATTGTCCACGAAAAATCTGAAAATTCAACTTTCACGCTTATAGGCGAAGGCGCATATAGTATTGGTAGCTCATATAAAGGAGGAGAAGGATGCTGTTGTCAGAGCTTGCAGAAAAGGAATTAATCGAAATGAATAATGGTGTGCGCTATGGCTTTTTAGCGGAGACAGAATGTATATTTGATGCAAAAACAGGGAAAATCATCGGTTTTGAAATGCCTGCGCAAATGGTAAAAATGCCGTTTCAAAAAAAGAAAGGCGGAATGGTGAAGTACATTCCGTGGGAGGAAATCCGACTTATAGGAGAAGACCGAATCTTATTTCATAAAACAACATCAACGTTAAAGCAGATTGAACGATGACGGAGCGCTGGCTTGTTATTGGGACCGATGAACGGATGAAGTATTTAGCGAAACAGTTAACAAATGATTCGCGTACAGTGTATTACAAAAATCGTGATGCATGGGACGCGGAGCTAAATAAAACGGCATTAGAATTCCATCCAACCCATGTTGTGCTACCTATTCAATCACTTCAGTTAAAGGTCGATCAACTTGCGGGAATTAGTCAGGCGCAGATTTTTGCAGGGAGATTGACAGATGTATGGTATGAGGTATTAAAAAATAAAGAGCTCTATTTTTACTTGCAAGATGAAACGTTTATTTGGAAAAATGCAGCACTCACTGCTGAAGGTTTGTTAGCACATCTTTATGCAGAAAAGTTCAGTGTACAGCACAAAAAAGTACTCATTACTGGCTTTGGTCGTGTGGGCAAGATGCTTGCGTTGTTTTTTAATCGTTTGCATGCGCAGGTCATTATTGCAGTTCGTTCTAAGGCACAGCAAGCAGAGGCGATTGCATATGGTTATGAAGGAATCGAACTTAACCAAACCATGCCAAAAACAGATTTGATGATTAATACCATTCCAACAAAGTGGTTGAATGAAACGTATCAGCCACTATTGAGCTGTCCAATATATGATGTCGCGTCTGCACCGGGTTGTTTAGATGAGCTGAAATTATCGCAATATGAATTACTGCCAGCATTGCCTGGGAAATTTTTTCCGCATGCTGCTGCAAATGTAATGTGTGAGACGGTTTTACGTTTAAGAAAGGAGCACATCAATGCTTGAAGGAAAACGAATCGGATTAGGTATCACGGCATCGCATTGTACGTATGAAGATGTAGTACCGAAAATTACAGATTTACGAAATGCGGGAGCAACGGTTGTACCAATTATTACACCTTCAGTTTTACATGCCGCAACACGTTTTGGAACAGGTGAAGAATGGATTGAAAAAATAGAAGCGCTTGCCGGGGAAAAAGTGGTAAGCTCTATCGCTGAAGCAGAGCCATTCGGACCGAAAAATCCACTTGATTGTATGGTTATTGCTCCGTTAACGGGGAATTCCCTAAGTAAATTTGCCAACGCTTCAACTGATAGTGCAGTATTAATGGCTGCTAAGGCTACACTTCGTAATGGTTCACCTGTTGTCCTCGGTATTTCTACAAATGATGCACTTGGATTAAACGGTATGAATTTAATGAAATTAATGAATGCCAAAAACATTTTCTTTATTCCATTCGGTCAAGATGATCCAATAAAAAAACCTACGTCCTGTATATCAGACTTCACGAAAATGCTCGAAACTGTCGCATATACGCTCGCTCATAAAAAACAAATACAACCTATATTTATACAATATTTTAAATAGTCAAATATTGTAGCACAATTCAAATAATTTATGTTACAATATCCAACATTATATACATACCGATTATTTATAGGAGAGATGAGACATGACGAAAAAATTAAATGTTGCAGTAGTTGGTGCAACAGGAGCAGTAGGATCAAAAATGATGGAGAAGTTAGTGGAGCGTAATTTCCCAATCGAGACAATCAAATTTTTAGCCTCGGCTCGTTCTGCAGGTAAAACAATTGAATTTAATGGAACACAGTATAAAATCGAAGAAGCAACACCAGAAAGCTTTGAAGGTGTAGATGTAGCATTATTCTCTGCTGGAGGCTCAGTGTCTGAGGTATTAGCGCCAGAAGCAGCAAAACGTGGGGCAATCGTTATTGATAACACTAGTCACTTCCGTATGGACCCAGAAGTACCACTTGTTGTACCAGAAGTAAACCGCCATGTTTTAAAAACAATTCCTAAAGGGATTATTGCTAATCCAAACTGTTCAACAATCCAAATGGTAGCAGCCCTTCAACCAATTCGTGAAAAATTTGGTTTAACAAAAATTATCGTCTCTACTTACCAAGCCGTTTCAGGTTCAGGTATTGCAGCGATTGAAGAATTACGCGAGCAAAGCGCACAGTGGGAAGCAGGCAAGAATGTAGAAGCAAACGTATTACCAGTTAAATCAGATGTAAAGCATTATCCAATCGCACGTAACGTTATTCCGCAAATTGACAAATTCACAGATAATGGCTTTACGTATGAGGAAATGAAAATGATTAACGAAACGAAGAAAATTATGGAAGCACCCGGCATGAAAGTAGCAGCTACATGTGTACGTGTACCCGTAGTTTCAGGTCACTCAGAATCTGTATATATCGAGGTAGAGCAAGAAACAACAGTACAAGAAATTTTTGAAGTCTTAAAAGCTGCACCAGGTATTACATTGCAAGATGACATTACACAACAGCTTTATCCGATGCCAATTTTTGCAGAAAACGAAGAAGCAACATTTGTAGGTCGTATTCGCCAAGATTTAGATAACAAAAAAGGCTTCCACTTATGGATCGTATCTGACAATTTACTAAAGGGTGCTGCACTAAATTCTATTCAAATAGCAGAAGCTTTGTTAGAGGATAACATACTATAAGAGGGGGATTTACGAATGGATTTCGGACGAATTGGTACAGCGATGATTACGCCATTTAAAAAAGATGGTACCATTAATTATCCTGAACTTGAGCGTATTATTAATCATTTAATTGAAAATGGAACAGATTGCATTGTCGCATGTGGTACAACTTCAGAAAACCCGACAATGTCAACGGAAGAAAAAATTGAAATAGTACGTTTCACAGTTGAAAAAGCAGCAGGTCGTGTGCCAGTTATTGCGGGAACAGGGGATAACGAAACGGCATATTCGATTATGATGACACATAAAGCAGAAGAAAACGGTGCAAATGGTATTATGCTTGTAACCCCATACTACAATAAGCCTAACCAACGCGGTATGTATGCCCACTTTGAAACAATCGCAAAAGAAACGCAACTGCCAGTCATGCTATATAATGTACCAGGTCGTACAGGCGCCAATATTTTAGCTGACACGACAATATCATTAAGCCGTGATGTTGAAAATATTACATGTATTAAAGAAGCGAGCGGTAACTTAGACCAAATGGGTGACATTATCGAAAACGTTGAGCCAGACTTTTACGTATATTCTGGTGATGACGGCTTAACCTTACCGTTACTTGCGATTGGTGGTCGCGGTATAATCTCGGTGGCCTCACATGTAGTCGGAAAAGATATGCAGCAAATGATTCGAGCGTTTGAGGAAGGTCGTCATCAGGAGGCGGCTCAAATTCACCGAGCGTTATTACCACTTGTCCGTGCGCTATTTGCACAGCCAAATCCATCGCCAATTAAATATGCGATGACAAAGCTAGGCTTTGATACTTTAGATGTACGCATGCCGATGATGGAAATGCTTCCAGAAGAAAAAGAAGCATTTGACGTGATTTGGGATACGTATCAAGCAAAAGCCGATAAATTCCGTGCCTTACAAAACAGTTAACACGAAAAATCACCAACTTCTTAATGGAGTTGGTGTTTTTTGCCTCTATTATCAGTTTTGTTCGAAAATGTAGTACATAAATTATAAAGCTCAATAAATAGATAAATAACATTTTTTTATTTGTACTAACACCATTTCCACCGTATAATGAATTTTAAGTGGTTGCTGTTCGGAACATTTTAGGAGGAAACAAAGTGACAAAGACAAAAAACGAATTAATCCGTGTCATCCCGCTTGGCGGCGTTGGCGAAATCGGAAAATCAATGTATGTAATTGAAATCGACGAAGAGCTTTTCGTAGTAGACAGTGGGTTAATGTTCCCAGAGGACGAAATGCTTGGAATTGATATCGTCATTCCAGATATTACGTATCTAGAAGAAAATAAAGAACGTGTAAAAGGGATTTTCTTAACGCACGGACACGAAGACGCAATTGGTTCGATCGCGTATGTGTTAAGAAAAGTAAAAGCACCTGTTTACGGCTCAAAATTATCAATAGCACTAGCAAAAGAGCATTTGAAAGAATTACCAGCACCTTACCAAGTGAAGTTCTTCGAGGTAACGAGTAATAGTCGCATGAACTTCAATTCAACGTATGTAACGTTTTTCCATACAACTCACAGTATTCCGGATTCACTAGGGATTGTGTTCCATACGTCTGAAGGGGCAATCGTTCACACAGGTGAATTTAAATTTGACCAAGCTGCTAAAGGCAAATTCAAGCCGGACTTAGCAAAAATGGCGATGGTAGGAGAAGAAGGTGTATTTATGCTTCTTTCAGAGTCGATTGAAGCAGAACGCCCAGGCTATACAACGAGTGAAGCAGTCATCGCAGAGGAGTTACAAAAAACATTTCATTCTGCGCCAGGCCGTATTATTGTAGCACTTTATGCATCAAACTTTATTCGCATTCAACAAATATTCACACAAGCAGCCGAGTCTTATCGTAAAGTAGCGGTAGTTGGAAAATCATTAGAGAAAATTGTTGATATTGGTGTGAATTTAGGCTATTTAGAAGTCGATGAAGATACAATTATTCCAGTAAACGAAATCAGCAAATACGAAGACGATGAAATAATTATTATGGCAACAGGTAACAAAGGTGAACCACTTGATGCGCTAGACAAAATCGTGCGCAAACACCACCGTGATGTCAAAATTAAAAATACAGATACCGTATTAATTACTTTCACGCCATCACCATCGATGGAAGTGCAAATGTATAACACTATGAACCAATTAGCAAAAGCCGGTGCAAATGTCTTAACATCTAACAAAAAAGTACATGTATCGGGGCATGGTAGCGCAGAAGATTTAAAATTAATGTTAAACTTCATGAAACCAAAGTATTTTGTACCGATTCAAGGTGAATACCGCATGTTAATTGCGCACTCAAAATTAGCACAAGAAATAGGGCTACAAAAATCACAGATTTTCATCGCAGATAAAGGCGATATTATAGAATACAAAAGTGGCAAAATGCGCATGACTGGTCGTGTACAAGCTGGTAACGTTTTAATCGACGGAATCGGCGTTGGTGATGTTGGAAATATCGTATTGCGTGATCGTAAATTATTATCACAAGATGGTATTTTTATTGTTGTTGTGACACTTAACCGTGCGCAAAAGAAAATTGCATCAGGTCCAGAAATTTTATCACGTGGTTTCGTTTACGTTCGTGAGTCAGAGCAGCTAATGGAAGAAGCTTCAGACATTGCACGCGAAGTTATCGAAAAATACGTAGGTAAAGAAACATTTGAATGGACAAACATTAAGCAAGAAATTCGTGACACATTAAATCAATATCTATTCCAAAAAACAAAGCGTCGTCCAATGATTATTCCAATTATTATGGAATACTAGGATTAGCGAAAATTGAAAAGGGTTTTCTTACAGCAGTGTGAGAAAGCCTTTTTTGTTACTATGAAAGCAACAAAGAAGTAGGTGAATGAACTATTGGAACGAAAATCAAAATCAGGAAAAGCGAAAGCAAAAACAAAACAAAAAAACAAGCCCACATTAAAGGCAAATAGTAAAAAAGAGCTTCATCCGCTCGCATATGAAATTATCGGTATAGTCTTAATCGCACTGGCCTTAATTGAGTTTTTGGAATTTGGACTAGTCGGTAGATGGATGCATTCGATTGCGATGTTCATCTTTGGTAATCTGCATTTTATTGTGCCGTTATTATGTTTTATCATTTCGGGTATGTTAATGGTCAAACGTCGTGGCGTAGCATTTAAAACACGTATCATTTATGGTGTGTTATTTGTTGGCATGAGTTTAACAATTTTTAGTCATAGTATGTTATTTGAACAGTTGCATAATACGAATGGTTTATTATCGAATTCGGTGTTAAAGGAAACGTGGCGAATTTTAATTAGCACAGATGGAATCGTCAATCGCAGTAATGCGTTGGGTGGCGGTATGATTGGTGGCTTATTATTTAGTATTTTGCACGTGTTATTCGACGCGGGTGGTGCAAAAATTGCTGCCTTTGTGTTGTTTGTAATAGGCGTGATTTTAATTACAGGAAAAGCACTTGTACCCTTTTTAGTTGAAAAAGCACCTTCAGTAAAAGGAAAAATAAAATTACCAAAGCGTCGTGCCAAAGTAGAACAGCCACAGGAAACTAAGAAACGTGCGCGTCGTCCGCAGCAAGAAATCGAGGAAGATCAATTCGAACAAAATTATGAAGAAATCGTAATCACGGCGGCAAATCATGAGCCCGCAATTGTGTCGAATTTTACTGAAGAAAAGCTGTCACCACAAGTAATAAAGTTAGAAGAAGTAGAAGTTGAAGTAGATGTAACGCCGCTTGTTCAGGAACCTCCTAAAGCTCAGCAGTCATATAAATTACCGTCTATTCAACTATTAAATGCGCCACCGCAACATGATCAAAGTGGAGAGTATTCCATCATTCAGATGAATGCCAAAAAGCTTGAACAAACTTTTGCAAGCTTCGGTGTAAAGGCCAAAGTGACACAGGCTCATTTAGGACCGGCTGTTACGAAATACGAGGTGATGCCAGATACGGGAGTTAAGGTTAGCAAAATTGTGGGCTTGCAGGATGATTTAGCATTGGCACTAGCCGCAAAGGATATTCGAATTGAAGCGCCAATTCCAGGGAAATCGGCAGTAGGAATTGAAGTGCCCAATAGTGAAATTGCAATGGTAACATTACGTGAAGTAATCGAATCCAATGAAATAGTAAAGCCTGATTCGAAACTGTTTGTCAGTTTAGGTCGAGATGTAACAGGGCAAGCGATTTCAGCAGAGCTAAACAGAATGCCGCACTTATTAGTTGCTGGCTCGACAGGTAGTGGTAAAAGTGTATGTATTAATGGCATTATTGTGTCACTTTTAATGCGTGCTACACCGAGTGAAGTTCGCCTAATGATGATTGACCCGAAAATGGTAGAATTAAGTGTATATAACGGAATTCCTCACTTGTTAGCGCCTGTTGTAACGGATGCTAGAAAAGCTTCACAAGCTTTACAAAAGGTAGTAGCTGAAATGGAACGTCGCTATGATCTCTTCTCGATGTCAGGTACACGAAATATTGAAGGTTATAATGCTTACATTATCCGTCATAATATGGAAACAGGAGAGGAACAACCGAAGCTACCGTTCATCGTCGTGATTGTCGATGAGTTAGCGGATTTAATGATGGTTGCCTCACATGAGGTGGAAGATGCGATTACACGATTAGCGCAAATGGCACGTGCTGCAGGGATTCATTTAATTATTGCCACACAGCGACCATCTGTTGACGTCATTACTGGTATTATTAAAGCGAATATTCCATCACGAATTGCCTTTGCGGTATCATCAGCAGTCGATTCACGTACAATATTAGATATGGGCGGTGCGGAACGCTTATTAGGGCGTGGCGATATGCTGTATTTACCGGCTGGTGCATCAAAACCAGTTCGTGTACAAGGTGCGTTTGTAAGTGACCAAGAAGTGGAAAAGGTAATTGACAGTGTAATAGAGCAGCAAAAAGCACAATACGAAGAGGCAATGATTCCAACTGATGAACCAGTAGCAAATGAATTAGATGACACGGATGAGCTTTATGATGAAGCCGTACAACTTGTAGTAGAAATGCAAACTGCTTCGGTGTCATTATTGCAGCGTCGATTCCGTATAGGCTATTCTCGTGCTGCACGAATCGTTGATCAAATGGAAGCGCGCGGAGTTGTCGGACCACCTGAAGGAAGTAAACCAAGACAAGTATTAGGAAATCGTTATAGTTAAGCGAAAATTTAAAAAAATAATTTTCAGAAATGAATTATTTTTGTAGTTTTTCAAATAATTTCGCTCTATATTTCATTTAACATGACACATTATTAGAAATATGTTTTCTTTTTGTGTTTAAAGTGTTATATTATTTACGAATTAGTAGGAATGTTGTACATCAGATGTCTGATCTCTATGTTATGGTGGTGATATTAAGTGTCCATTAAAGCTGATCATCGTCATTTATACCTGCAAGTAATTGATCGTTTAAAGTCAGATATTGAAAAAGGGACTTATCGTGAAAACGAAAAATTACCTTCTGAGTTTGAATTATCAAAGACACTAGGTGTAAGTCGTGCAACGCTTCGTGAAGCACTTCGACTATTGGAAGAAGAAAACATCATCGTGCGTCGTCATGGTGTGGGCACATTTGTAAATCCAAAACCGTTGTTTACATCTGGGATTGAGCATTTATCGAGTGTGTCTTCTATGATTGAAAATGCCGGCATGCGACCTGGTACGATTTTTATTAGTGCCAAGGAAGAAAAGGCAACAGAAGATGATGTGGAACGTTTCCAAACTGACATTGATGACAATGTTATAACGATTGAACGTGTAAGAACGGCAGATAATGAGCCGGTAGTTTACTGTGTGGACAGGGTGCCAGCGAATCTTTTGCCAAGTGAATTTTTAAACAATCAAAATGTTTCGATTTTTTCGGCTTTAGAGCAAACGGGCAATATTCGTGTTGCTTATGCAGTCACTTATATTGATCCGGTGGGCTTCCATGACGAAGTATCTCCAATTTTGAAATGTGGTCCAGAAACCGCTCTACTTGTTTTGAAACAGCTACATTACGATGAAAATGATCGTGTAGTTCTTTATTCGAAAAATTATTTCAGAGCTGATAAATTCAGCTTCCATGTAGTACGTAAACGGGTGTAGAACAAATTTTTTAATTATTCCTGCTAATTTCATCAATCAACTACCTTTGAGGGGGACTCATTAATGGAAAAGCGTAAATTTGGTTTATTAATTTCTTCTGTAGTAGCAACTGGTGCTATCTTAGCTGCATGTGGTAGCGACGAAGCTAAAGAAAAAGACACAAACACAGGCTCTGGTAACGAAGGTGATAATTTCTCAGTAGCCATGGTAACAGATGTTGGTGGTGTTGATGACAAATCATTCAACCAATCAGCTTGGGAAGGCGTTCAAAAATTTGGCGCTGACAATGGTTTATCTAAAGGTGATGGCGGCTTCGATTATTTACAATCTCAATCAGATGCTGACTACAATACAAACTTAAACAACTTATTACGTCGTGACTTCGATTTAGTATTCGGTGTTGGTTTCATGATGGGTGACGCGATCACTGAAGTAGCAACTGAAAATCCAGATGCTCAAATCGCACTTATTGACGCTGAAGTAGATGCGCCAAACGTAGCAAGCATTCTATTTAAAGAGCAAGAAGGCGCATTCTTAGCTGGTGTAGTTGCTGCTGAAATGTCTAAGTCAGGTAAAATTGGTTTCGTAGGTGGCGTTGATATCCCAGTTATCAACCGTTTCCATGCTGGTTTCGTTCAAGGTGCTAAAGCAGTAAACCCTGACATCGAAATCCAAGTAAACTACACAGAAGCATTTGATGACGCTTCTAAAGGTAAAATCGCTGCAAACTCTATGTACTCTTCAGGCGTAGATATTATCTTCCACGCTGCTGGTGGTACTGGTAACGGTGTATTCTCTGAAGCAAAAGAACGTAAAGCAAAAGACCCTAACGCTAACGTATGGGTAATCGGTGTAGACGCTGACCAATACGCTGAAGGACAAGTTGATGGTTCAACAAACATCACATTAACTTCTATGTTAAAAGGTGTTAACAACGCAGTAGTAGATATCTCTACTAAAGCGAAAGAAGGTAACTTCCCTGGTGGTAAAACAACTGTTTACGGTTTAGCTGAAGATGGTGTTGGCTTAGCAGATTCTCGTGGCGCAATTCCACAAGAAATTTTAGATGATGTAGAAGATTACAAACAAAAAATTTCTTCTGGCGAAATTAAAGTTTCTGAAGAAAAACCTAAAGAATAGTTCGTTTATTATTGGAGGAAATCATCATAGGTGGCAAAGGTCGCCTATGATGATTTTGTGATTTAAAGGACAATTCGAAAAATTCTGATAAACATAATCGTAGGGTTTAGAAAGATGTTTATTTGATTGATAGATAAATGAAAGCGTTCTATTTAGAAGTGTAATATAAAGGGAATTTTCAATCTTTATCGAATACTATAAAATTGATAGATGAAAGATTTTCCTGGAAAATCTTTCATGTGTTAATTTTAAACTAATACTAATTTTAATTTTAAATAGCCTAAAGGAGTGAATTGAGTGGAACATGTGATTGAGATGCTTGGAATCCGAAAAGAATTCGGAAACTTTGTAGCAAATAACAATATCACCCTCCAATTAAAAAAAGGCGAAATTCATGCACTGTTAGGAGAAAACGGTGCAGGTAAGTCGACTTTAATGAATGTGCTTTTCGGTCTTTACCAACCAGAAGCAGGTGAAATAAAAGTACGTGGGAAAGTAGAAAAAATTACAGACCCAAACAAAGCGAATGATTTAGGAATCGGGATGGTTCACCAACACTTCATGTTAGTGGAAAACTTCACGGTTACAGAAAACATCATTTTAGGTAGTGAGCCGACAAAATTAGGTTCTATCAATATTAAAGATGCAGCAAAGAAAATTGCTGATTTATCGAAGCAATACAATTTAGATGTAGACCCTTACGCAAAAATTGAAGATATTTCTGTTGGAATGCAGCAACGTGTAGAAATTTTGAAAACGTTGTACCGTGGTGCAGAAATATTAATTTTCGATGAACCAACAGCATCACTAACGCCTCAAGAAATTACAGAATTAATGGCGATTTTAAAGCTTCTTATTAAAGAAGGTAAGTCAATCATCATTATTACACACAAATTAAAAGAAATTATGGAAGCATCAGACCGCGTTACGATTATTCGTAAAGGTGAAGGGATTGGTACAGTTGTTACAGCTGAAACGAATCCAGATCAGCTAGCTGAATTAATGGTTGGACGTCAAGTGGAGTTCAAAACAGAAAAGACCGAAGCACATCCTACTGAAGAAGTACTTTCAGTTGAAAACTTAGTTGTAACGGATTACCGTAATATTGAGAAGGTAAAAGGCTTAAATTTATCAGTGCGCCGTGGTGAAATTGTGGGTATCGCAGGGATTGATGGAAATGGTCAATCTGAATTGATCGAAGCAATTACAGGACTTCGTAAAATTAAGAGCGGTAAAGTGACGCTAAACGGTAAAGAAATTACAGGCTTAAAGCCACGTGAAATTACTGAAACAGGTTTGGGGCATATCCCACAAGACCGTCATAAGCACGGACTTGTACTGGATTTCCCGATTGGTCATAATATTGCACTGCAAACTTATTACAAAGAACCAATTTCAAAAGGCTTTGTAATGAACTATAAAAAAATTAACGAAAAAGCACGTCAAGTGATTGAAGAGTTCGACGTTCGTACGGGCCAAGGTGAAATGACGCCAGCCCGTGCACTTTCTGGTGGTAACCAACAAAAGGCGATTATTGGTCGTGAGGTTGATCGAGACCCGGATTTATTAATTGCGGCACTTCCTACACGTGGTCTTGATGTTGGTGCGATTGAATTTATTCATTCACGCTTAATCGAACAACGTGATAAAGGAAAAGCGGTATTACTAATTTCGTTTGAGTTGGATGAAGTTATGAATGTTTCCGACAAAATTGCTGTTATTTATGATGGAACAATTATTGATACAGTCTATCCAAAAGAAACAACTGAACAAGAGCTAGGTCTATTAATGGCCGGCGAAAAGCGTAAGGCGAAGGAGGGGAACGAATAATGTCTAATCGTACAATCAATATTCTCGTTCCTGTTATTTCTGTTATTTTAGGTTTATTAGTTGGTGGCATCATCATGGTTGTCAGTGGCTATAATGCCGTAGACGGATACATTGCGCTGTGGAACGGGATTTTTGGTGATGCGTATTCAATAGGAAATACAATTCGTCAAATTACACCTTATATTTTATCAGGACTTGCGGTAGCATTTGCGTTCCGTACAGGGCTATTTAATATCGGGGTAGAAGGTCAGCTATTAATGGGATGGGTAGCAGCGGCATATGTTGGTTATGCAATTGAAGGATTACCTCGTATTATCCACTTACCATTGGCTTTACTTGCAGCGGCAGCAGCGGGTGCTTTCTGGGCATTTATTGTTGGTTATTTAAAGGCCAAGCTTCATGTTCATGAAGTAATTGCTTCTATCATGTTAAACTATACAGCACTTTATGTTACAAATGCAGTCATTAGATCATTATCAGACGGTGGCTTTAAAACACCAACTGTTTTAGAATCGGCAACTTTACGTAATCAATGGCTACGTGAGTTTACAGATAACTCTAGTATGCACTTAGGGATTATTGTTGCCATTTTAATGGTATTTATTATGTGGTTCTTACTTGAAAAAACAACACGTGGTTACGAACTAAAGGCAGTAGGTTTTAACAAAAATGCAGCTGAATATGCAGGGATGAATGTAAAGAAAAACATCATTTTAGCAATGACAATTTCAGGTGTTTTTGCAGGTCTTGCTGGTGCGATGGAAGCGCTTGGTACATACCAAAACGCTTCGATTAAAGCAGCGCAATCTGGCATTGGTTTTGACGGGATCGCAGTAGCGTTACTTGGTGCCAATAACCCAATTGGTGTATTCTTCGGGGCATCATTATTTGGTTCTTTAAAATATGGGGCATTAAATATGCCAAACGCTGCTGGAATTCCAGAAGAAATCGTGTCAATTATTATTGCTGTAATTATTATATTCGTAGCTTCTGGCTATATTTTACGCGTTGGTTTAGAGAAATTCGGAAAGAAAAAGGAGGGCAAGTAACATGAGCTTTTTAGAGGTGTTATACTTTGTTGTCCCTTCTGCTCTACTTTATGCAACACCACTTATTTTTACAGGTATAGGAGCATTATTTTCTGAGCGTGCTGGGGTAATTGGTCTCGGTGTTGAAGGTTTAATGGTTGTTGGTGCGTTTACAGGGATTTATGTAAACTTAGAATTTTACGATCAATTTGGTAAAGCGGTTATTTGGGTCGCATTACTTGCAGCTTTAGTAGCAGGTGCCATATTCTCTTTAATCATCGCTATAGCGGCAGTAACATTCCGCGCAGACCAAACTGTTACAGGGGTAGCGTCCAATTTGTTAGCCGCTGCGATTACAGTATTCTTAGTAAAATTAATTTATGATAAAGGCCAAACGGATATGATTCAGGCACCGATTCGTCGTTTTGAAGTGCCATATTTATCAGATATACCGTTCTTTGGTAAGCTACTATTCCATGATGTATATGCAACAACGATTATCGCGTTAATCGTAGCAATTGGTGCTTGGTACATTTTATACAAAACGCCATTTGGTTTACGTATTCGTGCAGTTGGGGAACATCCAATGGCAGCAGATACGATGGGGATTAACGTAGCAAAAATGCGTTATATCGGTGTTATGATTTCAGGTGCATTAGCGGCAGTTGGTGGTGCGTCATTAGCAATGACTGTATCAGGCGACTTCTCAGCTTCAACAATTGCGGGGCAAGGGTTCATTGCCATCGCAGCGATGATCTTTGGTAAATGGCATCCACTTGGTACATTAGGTGCCGCACTATTCTTCGGTTTAGCGCAAACACTAAGTATCGCAGGTGGAAATATTCCACTCATCCAGGACATCCCACCAGTAATTCTACAAATTTTACCGTATATATTAACGATTCTTGCATTAGCAGGCTTCATCGGTAAAGCAGTAGCACCAAAAGCGTCAGGTATACCTTACATTAAAGGTAAGCGATAAAATGAATTTCAAGCCTCTGTACAATTTCATTGTACAGAGGTTTTTTGCATTGGTTGCGGAGTTAATGCTCATATGTGCGAAATAGTGAGAGATGTGCACGAGTTTATGTCAAGCGTGGATACGTGCGATTTTTCATGAATTATGTGCGCTTTTTTGAATATGCGTGCGAAATCACCAGGCTTACGTGCGAATTTAAAAAAATACGTGCGAATACCCAAAAAACACCACTCCGCGCAATCCCAATCTCCAGCAACCAAACCGCTAGAAAAGCAATTTTCACTACGGAGAATATTTATTGTCCAAATCGCCATACTAAAACGAAAAACAGATGAATTTCATGGATTTCTTGCCGGTTTCGACAACTTTTGGATAATAATTTTGCACAAAGCGATACAACACATGTATAGTAGAAGAAGAATGATTTTATTAGGTAGTCAGGAGGAGTTTTTTTGTTTTTAACGACTGAAATTGCGAAAGGTGTTTCGCTTCATATACGACAAACGGCTCAATTTAAAACTATAAATTTTTCAATTAAGTGGAGAGCCCCACTTTCTGAAAAAACAGCATCAGAGCGCACGGTACTTTCAAATGTCTTGCAGCATAGTAACGAAAAATTCCCAACTTCAGCAAGCTACCGTAGCTATTTAGATGATCTATTTGGCACAGTATTATACTTTGATACAACAAAGCGTGGCGCGGAGCATACGCTTTTATTCAATGTGGAAACGGTTAATGACCAGTATTTATCGCACGGTAATGTATTAAATGAAGCAATTGAGTTAATTAATGAAGCAATCTTTAAACCGAATTTTGAAAATGGCCAATTTAAAGAAGCAATTGTAGAACGCGAAAAAAGTATGGTTGTGCAGCGTATTCAATCTATATTTGATGACAAATCACGCTATGCACAAAAGCGTTTAACTGAAATTTTACGTCCTAATTCACCGGCTTCATTTTCAGCGAACGGTACGATTGGCGATGTAAAAGCAATTACACCTGCCTCATTAACAAAAACTTATGAAGAAATGCTAAAAAACGACGTTATCGACATTTATATAGTAGGTGATGTCGATGTAGATGAAATAACAGCCAAAATTAAAAAGGCGTTACCATTTGCAGATCGTGGAAACGTCAACTTACCAAAAGTAATTGCATTTAATGATCAAGTACAACAATATACAAAAGAAACACAAGAAATGAAGCAAGGTAAGCTGCATATCGGATATTCAACACCTGTGCGCTTTGGCGATGAAGATTTTGCGAAAATGCAAATCTTTAACGGTATTTTCGGCGGCTATGCCCATTCGAAAATTTTTATGAATGTGCGTGAAAGGGAAAGCTTAGCGTATTATGCCTCAAGCTCGTATTCTTCACACTATGGTTTACTATTTGTTGTATCAGGCATTGAGCCTACAAATGAAGAAAAAGCGCGCTTAGTAATCGCAGAGCAGTTAACTTCGATTCAAAATGGAGAAATTACCGATCTGGAGTTAGCGCAAACAAAAGCAATGCTTATTAACCAATTAAAAGAAGCATTAGATTCATCACGCGGTCAAATTGAAATTTTTGACCAATATAAAGAGCTGCCAGAGCCATTTACATTAGACACATGGGTTACGCGCTGGTCAAATGTGACAAAACAAGATGTACAAGAAATGGCAAAGCAAATTAAATTACAGGCAACGTATTTCTTATGCGGTAAGGAGGAGTAACACTTGCAAACGATTGAATTTAAACAACTAGAAGAAACCCTTTATTATAAAAAATTAAACAATGGCTTAGACGTTTACATTTTGCCGAAAAAAGGCTTTTCAAAAGCATTTGTAACGTTTACGACAAAGTATGGTTCGACTGATCGTACATTCGTACCTATTGGTGAAACAGAAGCGATTACTGTTCCAGACGGGATTGCGCACTTTTTAGAGCATAAAATGTTCGAAAAAGAAGATGGCGACGTATTCCAAAAATTTAGCGAAGTCGGCGCGCAAGCAAATGCCTTTACGTCATTTACACGAACAGCTTATTTATTTTCGGCAACCGATCATATTAAGAAAAGCACAGAAACCTTATTAAACTTCGTGCAGGAGCCTTATTTCACAGAGGAAACAGTAAACAAAGAGAAGGGCATTATCGGACAGGAAATTACGATGTATGATGATCAACCAGATTGGCGTTTATACTTTGGCGCAATCGAGAACATGTACCACAATCATCCTGTAAAAATCGATATCGCCGGTACAATTGAAACGATAGGTGGCATTACAGCCGAGCATTTATATACATGCTACAACACGTTCTACCACCCATCGAACATGCTGCTATTTGTCATTGGTGCAGTAGACCCAACAGAAATGATGACATTTATCGAAAACAACCAAAACGAAAAAACATTCCCTGAAGCGACACCGTTAAAGCGTCTATTTGATGAAGAACCATCAACAGTAGCGATAAAAGAACGTGAACTTCATATGGATGTCCAAAAACCGAAAGTATATGTAGGATTAAAAGCAAAAGATGTGAATTTAAGCGGCGAGGCGATGCTAAAGCATGAGCTATCTGTACAAATTGCATTAGAATGCCTATTTGGTCGTGCTTCGCAGTTCTACACAGACATTTATGACAACGGCTTAATCGATGAATCATATGGCTATGATTTCTCATTAGAACAGGGCTATGGCTTTGCATTAATCGGTTCTGATACAGAGCAACCAGATAAGTTAATAGAAGTTATTAAAGAAAAATTAGCGCAAGCAGAAAATGACAACGTATTTACAGTAGAAGATGTAGAGCGAATCAAACGTAAAAAAATCGGCTTCTTCTTACGTGCATTAAATTCAATCGAATTTATCGCCAACCAATTTACACGCTATAAATTTAACGATATGAACTTATTTGATGTTGTGCCAATGTTAGAAACACTCACAGTAGAAGATATCGTGCAAGCATTCAAAACTGTACAAGGCGAAGAACAGCAAACCGTATTCACGATTTTACCGGTTAGTCAGCGCAAGGCATAATGAAGAAATTTGCATTAATTTGTGGAGCGTCTGGTGCGATTGGCGAAGCAATTTGTCGTAGTCTCGCACAAGACGGCTGGTCGTTGTATTTGCATTACAACGCGAGTAGAGAAAGGGTACAAGCGTTGTATGCGCAATTAGCGGAAAGTTATCCACAGCAAGAATTTATTCCGGTGCAAGCTGATTTTAGTGCTGAAACAAGTGCAGAACAGCTTGCAGCACAAATTTTTTCATTGCAAGCAATTATATTTGCAAATGGCCATGCGTATTACGGGTTACTTGAAGATACATCAAGTGCTGATATGAACAAACTGTGGTGTGTACATGTTCAAAATCCCATGCGTACTACGGCTCTTTTAGCAAGTAAATTACGAGCTCATAAAGTAAGCTATGTACTTGTCATTGGGTCCATTTGGGGCGATGTTGGCGCGGCAGGAGAGGTTGTGTATTCTGCAGTAAAAGGGGCACAACATAGTTTTGTGAAGGCCTATGCACAAGAGGTAGCCTTTAATGGCATTCGAGTTAATGCAATTGCACCGGGGATTATTGATACAACAATGAATGCAAAATTAGATGCGACTGAACGCGAAGAACTTGAGAGCCAGATTCCACTGCAGGCTTTTGGTGAAGCACGTGATATTGCCAATATGGTCGCATTTTATGTGAGTGGTAAAGCCGATTATGTTACGGGTCAAATTATTCGAGTAAACGGTGGATGGTACATATAATTCCCTCTTCTTGTTCATACTAAGTGTGCGAGAGGAGGGGAAACGTATGGGTATATTGCAAAACTGGGAGCAATGGACAAGTTTTTTAGGGCAGCAAGTAACGGATGCAAAGGATAGTGGCGTACCGAAAAAGATGATCGAAAAAGCAGCAGTTCAAATTGGGGAATACTTAGCAAAAAATGTAGATCCGCAAAATGAACAGGAACGCGTGCTTTCAGATTTATGGGCTGTCGCTGACAAAGATGAAAAGCAAGCGTTAGCGAGTTGTGTTATGAAAATCGTTCAACAAAAACCGACAAATTAACCGAATAGTAAAGAAGGATGTCACTCACAAAATATGTGTGAGTGGCATCTTTTTTAGTGAAGAAAGGAACAAATTTTTACATTCATATCATTAAAATTTCATTTTGCCATTATAATTTTTAGAAATAGCATATTTTTCATTAGAAATTTCTAGAAAACTAACAAAAACAATGTTTTCGAACTTTTCAATAGGTACAAAATCCGCTATGATGGAACTTAGAAGAAATAATTACGTTTCTATTATGAGGGGACAGATAAAAAATGGGCGAATGGTATTTCGAATATGAAATTCAAGTGAATCGACCAGGCTTATTGGGGGATATTTCGTCGTTATTGGGGATGCTGCGCGTAAATATCGTATCCATTAATGGGGTAGATGAAGATCGCCGTGGCATGCTATTATCGACGGACAATGAAGAATCGATACAGCGTTTTATTTCCATCGTTTCGACAATGGAAAACATTAATGTCACTAGATTTCGTCAACCAAAGCTTCGCGATCATTTAGCACTTCGCCATGGCCATTATATTCCACGCGATGCGGATGAAAAAAATACATTCCGCTTTGTTCGAGATGAGCTCGGCATATTAGTTGATTTTATGGCTGAATTATTTAAGAAAGAAGGTCATAAGTTAATAGGGATTCGTGGAATGCCTCGCGTAGGGAAAACCGAATCCATCGTAGCAGCAAGTGTATGTGCCAATAAACGCTGGCTGTTTATATCTTCAACAATGATTAAACAAACTGTTCGTAGCTCACTGATGGGCGACGAATTTAATGGCAATAATATTTTCATTTTAGATGGTGCGGTTACGCGTCGATCGAATGATGAACGTCACCAACAATTAGTACGTGAAATAATGGGGATGCCAATGATTAAAGTAATTGAACATCCGGACCTTTTTGTACAGCATTCATCTTATAAATTAGAGGATTTCGATTATATTATTGAATTGCGCAATCACCCAGACGAAGAAATTACGTACGAAATCATTCAAAAAAATGATGTATTTCCGAATACGAATGATTTAGGGGGTTTCGGGGGATTTAGTTTTTAGTAAATAGCAGATTTTAACGACAATGTTTGTTAAAATGATTATTTGAATATATTAAAAGTAGGTGTTTTTTTTGACGGAACTAGGAGCTCGCTTAAAAGAGGCGAGATTAGCGAAGGGATATAGCTTAGATGATTTGCAAGAAATTACGAAAATTCAAAAGCGCTATTTAATCGGAATTGAAGAAGGTAACTATTCGATTATGCCGGGTTCTTTTTACGTACGTGCATTTATTAAGCAATATGCAGAAGCTGTAGGGTTAGATGCAGAACAAATTTTAACGGAATATCGCAGTGATATTCCAATGGTGAAAAAAGAAGAAGTAGCACAATCGTATACACATAGTCCAAGGCGACGTAAAATGACTTCTTCATCGAATAGTAAAATGATGGAGGCTATGCCGAAATTGATTGTCGCATTATTTGCGATTGTTATTTTAGTAGTCATTACAACACTTTATATGCAAAAAACAAGCAATGTTTCGGATGTAGTAGAAGATGATAATAAACCAATCGAATATGAACAAAATCAAAATTCTTCGCAAAATAAACCACAAACACCTGAAGAAGATGAAAAAGATTCTGAAGAGGAAGTGCAACCAGAAGAGCCTGTGCAAATAGAGCCGGAAGTTGTTCAAGTCATCAGCCCTGGGGTTGCAGATGGTGAAAATACAACATATGAAGTAACAGGTACAGATACATTAAAAATTCGAATTGAAGTTTCAGGTTTAACATGGGTAGGAATTCGTAACGAACAGCGTCGAGAGCAGGTAGAAGCAAAATCATATAATGCCGGTGATGTTGTTGAGCACGATTCAACTGAAAATGGTTATGCGCGAATTCGTTTAGGAAATGCAAAAGCAGCTAAAGTATATGTAAATGATGAAGAAGTGCAATACGCACAAGATCGTACGACACAAAACATTATTATTAAGTTAGTGAAAGAAGAACAACAAGGAGAGTAGTCATCTATTAGGATGGCTCTTTTCTTTCGGATGAAAGGTGTTAACAAATGAATATTCCAAATAAGATTACAGTGTCACGAATTTTGCTAATCCCGGTATTTGTCATTGTAATGATGTTTGACTTTGGTTGGGGAAAAATGACGCTATTTGGTGCGGAAATGCAAGTTAACTATTTTGTAGGGGCACTCATCTTTATTATCGCATCTGCTACAGACTGGGTGGACGGATACTATGCGCGTAAATACAATTTAGTCACAAACTTAGGCAAGTTTTTAGATCCACTAGCCGATAAATTATTAGTATCAGCGGCGTTTATTTTGCTAGTAGAAATTGGCTTAGCACCTGCATGGATTGTAATTATCATTATTTCTCGCGAGTTTGCAGTAACAGGCTTGCGCTTAATTTTAGCGGGGCAAGGAGAAGTTGTTGCAGCCAACCAATTAGGTAAAATTAAAACATGGGCGCAAATTGTTGCAATCTCAGCGTTAATTTTACACAATACGATTTTTACATTAATCGGTATTCCGTTTGATGTCATTATGCTTTATGTAGCGTTATTCTTCACATTATGGTCTGGATGGGATTACTTCTATCTAAATCGTCGCGTATTATTAGATTCAAAATAAAAAAAGTAAGCTTTAGTTTTTTTGTTTTAACAACTCGTACTAGAATTAGTGCGAGTTTTCTTAAATTTAAGGAGGAAATCTAATGAATGTAGAGATTATTGCGGTTGGTTCGGAATTATTATTAGGGCAAATCGCAAATACCAATGCAAAATATATTTCCAGTCAGCTTTCAGAGCTCGGTATTAATGTGTATTATCATACAGTTGTTGGTGATAATAGTGCGCGATTAGTTGAAGCGATTCAAATTGCTGAGCAGCGCGCAGATTTAATTATCTTTTCGGGTGGCTTAGGGCCGACGAAAGATGACCTAACAAAAGAGACTATTGCCAAGCACTTAAATCGTGAACTTGTAATGGATGACATGGCGCTACAAGCGATTGAACAATTTTTTAATAAGCAAAACCGTGTGATGACGGATAATAATCGCAAGCAGGCGCTTGTGTTAGAAGGCTCTGACGTATTAACAAATCATCATGGCATGGCACCGGGGATGTTGTTAAAGGAAGGAAAACAACTTTATATGCTACTGCCGGGTCCCCCGAAGGAACTTGAGCCAATGTTTCAGTTTGAAGCGAAGCCAAAACTTGCGGCATTACTTCATGATGGTGGGGTCATTACCTCGCATGTGCTTCGTTTTTATGGGATTGGAGAAGCTGAGCTTGAGGTGCGTATACAGCATATATTAGATGTGCAAACGAATCCGACTGTTGCGCCGCTTGCTTCTGACGGAGAAGTGACGTTGCGTATTACCGCAAAAGCTGACAACGAACAACAAGCTTACGTTTTAATAGAAGATAAAAAGCGTGAAATTCTTGATATTGTAGGTGACTATCATTATGGTGACAATGATGATTCGCTTGCATCAAAGCTTGTAGAAATGTTGTTCGAAAATAAATTAACGATCGCTGCTGCAGAAAGTTTAACGGCTGGGTTATTCCAATCCGAGCTTGCTGAGATTTCAGGAGTATCTTCAGTGTTAGTAGGTGGCGTTGTAACTTATTCAGAACAAGCAAAGACAATGCAATTAGGCATTTCTGCGCAATTAATTAATCGTTACAGTGTTGTGAGCAGTGAGTGTGCATCTGAAATGGCGTTAAAGGTACGGGAAAAGTTTGGCACGGATATTGGGGTTGGCTTAACAGGTGTAGCTGGCCCAGGAAGTCACTACGATCAGCCGGCAGGAACGGTTTGGATAGGCCTTGCGATTGGTAACAATCCTCCTGTAACGCATCGCTTACAATTATCAGGTGCGCGTAATACGAATCGCTTACGTGCAGTGAAATTTACATGTAGTTATTTAATGCGAGAGTTGGCCAAGCTTGGCTATAAAAAATAGCTCAGTAATAAAACACTGGCAAATAGGAAATATTGTCGTTTAAAATAGGGTAAACAGAGAGTTTTAAAAAAAACCGAAAATATGTTCGCTTTTTTCTTGAATGTTATCTCATTAGCAAGTATAATAGAGACATAAAACAATAAAGCTTTTTCTTAAGGAGGAAATGGTTTGAGCGATCGTAAAGCAGCGTTAGATATGGCGCTAAAGCAAATTGAAAAACAATTCGGTAAAGGTTCTGTTATGAAGCTAGGAGAAAATACAGACCGTAAAATCGAAACATCTTCATCAGGTTCAATTGCAATTGATGCGGCATTAGGGGTTGGCGGTTATCCACGCGGACGTATTGTGGAAATCTATGGTCCAGAGTCTTCTGGTAAAACAACAGTTACATTACATGCTATTGCAGAAATTCAAGCAAATGGTGGTACTGCAGCATTTATCGATGCGGAACACGCATTAGATCCAGTTTATGCACAAAAGCTAGGTGTCAATATTGACGAATTATTATTGGCGCAGCCAGATACAGGTGAACAAGCCCTTGAAATCGCTGAAGCATTAGTACGTTCTGGTGCGATTGATATTATTGTTATTGACTCTGTAGCAGCATTAGTACCAAAAGCAGAGATTGAGGGCGAAATGGGTGACTCACATATGGGTCTGCAAGCTCGTTTAATGTCTCAAGCATTACGTAAATTATCAGGTGTTATTAACAAGTCAAACACACTTGCAATCTTTATCAACCAAGTACGTGAAAAAATCGGGGTAATGTTCGGGAACCCAGAAACAACTACAGGTGGACGTGCATTAAAATTCTATTCATCTATCCGTTTAGAAGTACGTCGCGGTGAAGCGATTAAGCAAGGTACAGAAATCGTTGGTAACAAAACAAAAATTAAAGTCGTTAAAAATAAAGTAGCACCACCATTCCGCACAGCAGAAGTGGATATTATGTACGGTGAAGGGATTTCAAAAGAAGGTGAGATCGTTGACATCGGTGCAGAACTAGAAATTATTCAAAAGAGCGGTTCTTGGTATTCTTACAACAATGAGCGAATCGGTCAAGGTCGTGAAAATGTAAAAGCCTTCTTAAAAGAAAATCCAGCAATTCGAGAAGAAGTCGCTGAGAAAATCCGTCAAAGCTTCGGCATCGGTGGCGATATTGGCTACACAATCGGCTCACACGATGCAGCTGAAGAAGAGGAAATCGACGAATTAGAATTATTCGAAGACAAAAAATAAGCTATTCTGGACATGTCATGCGCAAAATGCATGGCATGTTTTTTGGTGAGGAAATTTACTAGCATCGAATCGAAGCAGCTAAGAGGGAAGGGGATTATGGGGGATTCGCAAATAAACTCCGAAAAGCGCAAATATGCCTCGTGATTTCGTACATAAATTTAAAAGTGTACATATCCCCATGAATTCGCAAGTAAACACCGAAAAGTGCAAATATTCGCTTTGATTTCGCAAATAAACATAAAAATTCGCACATAGCCCCTATGATTTCGTACAAAAATCCAAAAAGTCCTTCTATTCTTGGATACAGGTAATAAGATTCAAAAAAGCGTGAAGTTATGGCTATTCTTGACATAGCTAAATTGGAACTATACAATTAAACATGTATAATCTCTAAATTTTGAAATGAAATAGGCACTATGTTTGAATTTAAACATATTAAGCCGACTGAAAGAACATCAGACATATAGGCTTAGGAGGGGGTTTTAAAATGGAGATCATTATCCCTGCTTTGCTAGGATTCGCTGTCGGTGTCGCTGTTATCTATTTCTACATGAAAAACGTGAATGAATCAAAGGTGACTGGTGCAAAGCATGTTGCCGAGCAAATCGTTGATGAAGCGAAGCGTGAAGCAGATGCATTGAAAAAAGAAGCACTACTTGAAGCAAAAGATGAAACTCACAAATTTCGAACTGAAGCCGAAAACGACATTCGTGAACGTCGCAACGAACTTCAGAAACAAGAGAACCGTTTATTGCAAAGAGAAGAAAATCTTGACCGCAAAGATGAGGCTCTGAACAAAAGAGAGACAGGTCTAGAGCGTAAGGAAGATGCTCTAGCCAACAGACAACAGCAGATTGAACAGATGGAAAGCAAAGTGGAAGAATTAGTTGCAAGTCAAAAAACAGAGCTTGAGCGTATTGCAGCACTTACTCGTGATGAAGCGAAGGAAATTATCCTGAAGGAAGTTGAAGACGAACTGACAACGGATATCGCGGTTATGACGAAGGAATCTGAAACACGCGCGAAAGAAGAGTCAGACAAAAAAGCACGCGAAATTTTATCGCTTGCACTACAACGCTTTGCAGCTGACCATGTTGCCGAAACAACAGTGTCCGTTGTAAACTTACCAAACGATGAGATGAAAGGTCGCATCATTGGTCGAGAAGGTCGTAACATTCGAACACTGGAGACACTTACAGGAATCGATTTAATCATCGATGATACACCTGAAGCAGTAATTCTATCTGGTTTCGATCCAATTCGTCGTGAAACAGCACGCCTTGCACTTGAAAAATTAGTACAAGATGGCCGTATCCACCCGGCACGTATTGAAGAAATGGTTGAAAAATCACGTCGTGAAGTGGATGAACAAATCCGCGAAACAGGTGAACAAACAACATTCGAAATAGGTATTCATAATCTACATCCGGATTTAATGAAAATTCTTGGTCGCATGAAATATCGTACAAGCTATGGCCAAAACGTGTTAAAGCACTCAATCGAGGTAGCGCATTTAGCAGGTTTACTTGCAGCTGAGCTAGGCGAAGATGTGACGTTAGCACGTCGAGCAGGTTTATTACATGATATTGGTAAAGCGATTGACCATGAAGTCGAAGGAAGCCACGTTGAAATTGGTGTCGAATTAGCAACCAAGTATAAGGAACACCCAGTTGTTATTAACTCAATTGCTTCTCACCATGGTGATACGGAAGCAACTTCAGTTATTGCGGTACTTGTAGCAGCAGCAGATGCGTTATCAGCAGCTCGCCCAGGTGCACGTAGTGAGACTTTAGAAAACTATATTCGCCGCCTTGAAAAGCTTGAAGAAATTTCAGAAAGCTATGATGGTGTCGAAAAATCATTTGCGATTCAAGCTGGTCGTGAAGTACGTATTATCGTACAGCCAGAAAAAATTGATGATCTTGCATCACATCGCCTAGCTCGCGATATTCGTAAGCGTATCGAAGAAGAGTTAGACTACCCTGGACATATAAAAGTGACGGTTATCCGTGAAACACGCGCCGTTGAGTACGCAAAATAATAACGAAAATTAAGCCTTAAACTAAGTGGGATTTTATACTCCCGCTTTTGTTTAAGGCTTTTGTGTTTAATTTTGTTGTAATTAAAAAACTTTGTTATTCTAATAATATTCAAAAACATCTTCTTGTCAAGATTATTTTATTAACGTAACAAAAAAGATTAATGCTGTGTAATAAATGGTGCTTAGGAGAATTAAATCTAGCAGAAACGATGGCAATCATATTAATAGCTAAATTTACCTTATCTTTTCCTTTAAGTGTTGATACTGTAGATGAGTCTTGCGTACGTAATTATATTCATGTGATGGATTTAGCGGAAGGGCATGTTGCGGTAATCGAGCAGATGAACGCCGGAACGCACATTTATTATTTAGGTACAGGTAAAGGGACAAGTGTTTTGGAGTTAGCTCGTGCTTTTGAAGAAGCCAATAACATAAACGTTCCTTATAAAATTGTTGATCGACGCACAGGCAAAATGCGACTTGCTATGCAGATGCTACTAAGGCTAAAAATGAATTAGGCTAGGTAACTAAACGTGATATTGAACAAATGTGTAAAGATGCTTGGCATTTTGAAAGTAAACAAATGATTGAGAATAGCTAATCAAAAAATAATAGAATCGCAATGTAATCTTACAATTTTAATTGCAAGCGTCAAATAGCGCTCACCTGTTATTCGGGGGGCGCTATTTGACGCTTATATTTAATTTAGGGAATCTTGTAATAGTAGGCATATATTAAATGATTCGAGACTATACTATAAAAAAGATAGTAATTGACATTATATTAATTTACTAAAAAATAAAACAAAGTATAAAAATACTCCATCATCACTATCCCTACTCTATTATTCACAGTTAATTTCAACTAATCTACTTCATTTAGTACCAATTATTAATGTGAAAATAATAGGAGGAGGCGTAGTATATTCATGAAATTACCAATACAGGCCAAGCGTTATGCATTTTCGCAAATCGTGAAATTATCACCGATTGTCGGGAGCAAGCTGTTGTTTTGGAAAACTTTTAAATATCGTTTGAATTTGGAAAATCCGCAAACTTTTACCGAGAAATTGATGTGGTTGAAATTATTTGATGATGTAGAGTTTAAAAGAAGATTTACAGACAAGGTGAAGGCACGGGAATATATGATTACGCTGGGCTATAGCCATTTGTTGGTACCGACTATAGGGATATTTGATGAAGTAGACGATATTATTTTTGAGCAACTGCCAAGAAAGTTTGTATTGAAATGCTCGCATGGCGCTGGATTTACGATTGTTTGTGAAAATAAAAGAGAAATGGATTACAGTCAAACAAAGCTACAATTAGCGGAAATGATGGCGATGGATTATTCATTGAAACATGCGGAGCCTCATTACGCAATGATTCAGCCTAGAATTATTATCGAGCATTTTATAGAACCTTCGACTAACAATGTTTCGAATGAATATAAAATTCATTGCTTCCACGGGGAGCCGAAGCTTATTGAAGTCAATGCGGATTGTTCTATGCCAAAGCAGCAGAAATTAATGTTGACGTATGATTGGCAGAACACGGATTATATGAAGGAAAAGTTCTCGCATGATGAAACAATAGCAAAACCAGAGCAGCTCGAGGAATTGTTGGCAATTGCTAAAAAGCTGAGCAAGCCATTTATGTACGTACGGGTCGATTTGGAAATTGTAGATGAGAAAATTTATTTTAACAACTTTACATTTTCACCTGATGCATGCTTGAATGTTGACATTCACGAAGAGGCCAATCAAAAGCTTGGGCAATGGCTAGAGCTGAACATCGGTAAAACAAAGCAGCCGGTTTCATACGCTCGTTCCAAATAATAGTCACCTTAATTCGCAAGGAGGATGTTGTATGATACTTACTTTGTCTATTATTGTTGCTACTCTTACCGTATCAACTTTTTTCTGATTAGTGCATCATGTAAAAACTTGATCATGGATTTATCAACATTTTTACTGTACAACTAAATTTAGAATAGTATATGGGGGCGTGTACGTTGATTTTAGTCGTTGGTGGAGCAGGCTATATTGGGAGTCATGTTGTTAAAGAACTTGTTCAAACAGAGCAAGTTATCGTTTATGATAATTTATCTACAGGGCACCGTGAGGCAGTGGATGAACGTGCCATTTTTGTACAAGGGGATATAAAGGATGAAGTAAAGTTAACACAATTGTTTACACTTTTTTCGATTACTGCAGTAGTACATTTTGCTGCGGCTAATTCGGTGGAGGAATCCGTCCGAAATCCCTGGCATTATTATGAAAATAATGTAGGGGCAACACTAAATTTACTAAAAGTGATGCGTGCACATAAAGTAAATAAGTTTATTTTCTCTTCTACAGCTGCAACATATCAACCGATCGAGCAAGGGCTCCTCAATGAAAACAGCGCAACTTGTCCAGCAAATCCATATGGGCGCTCAAAGCGAATGGTGGAACAAATTTTAGAAGATTATACAGCCGCTTATGATTTTCAATGTACAGTTTTACGGTATTTTAATGTAGCAGGAGCAGATGCATTTACGCAAATCGGCGAAAGTCATTTACCTGAAACGCATTTAATTCCTCTTGTATTGAAGAATTTAAATGGCGAAACAGAGTCCATAAAGATTTACGGGGATGACTATGACACAGTGGATGGAACATGTATTCGAGATTTTGTACACGTTGAAGATTTGGCGACAGCACATATCTTAGCGTTGGAAGCTCTAACTATTGAGCAAACACCTTTTACAATTTATAACGTAGGCAATGAGCATGGCTATTCTGTGAAAGAAATTATTAAGACATGCGAACAGGTGACAAATAAAAAAGCGACGATTGAAAATGCTAAGAGACGTAGTGGCGATCCAGCTCGGCTAGTAGCATCATCTAAGAAAATAAGACAAGCACTTGGTTGGGAAGCGGAAAAGGACCTACAAACAATGGTTGAGCACGCTTGGAACTGGCATCAACTTCAGAAGTATTAACCGATAAAGGGGCATCTGGTAATTCGCAAGTATATTTTGAAAATCGCAAATATCCTTTATGATATCGCAAATATCCTCTATGGATTTGCAAATAAACTCCGAAAATCGCACATATCTCCCATGAAATCGCACATATACGCCATAAACCCCACATATCCACGCAAAGTGGCCAAACTGCTGCATGAGTCAAATGCAGCGGTTTATATTTTGCCAAAAGTACATAGTATCCTTATTCAATAATTGCTTGCTTATCAGAAACAGTGGTAAAATGGAATAATGTTTAGCTTATGGAATTATGCTAGGGCATAATGGATTAGTAGAAAGTGTGGTTTTAAAAATGAAAGTATTATTTATTGGTGATATCGTAGGTTCGATTGGTCGTGATGCGGTTGCGACGTATTTACCTCGTTTAAAAAAGAAATACAATTTAGATGTTGTGATTGCCAATGGTGAAAATGCAGCAGCAGGGCGCGGTATTACACGTAGCATTTACAATGATTTATTACAAATGGGTGTAGATGTTATCACGATGGGGAACCATACGTGGGATAACAAAGACATTTTTGATTTTATCGACGATGCGGATTATTTAGTGCGTCCAGCAAACTTTTCAAAAGATGCGCCTGGTCGTGGCGTGACACAAGTGACGAAAAATGGTGTGACAATTTCAGTCATTAATCTACATGGACGTGTATTTTTGCCGCCTCATGAAGATCCATTTGCGATGGGCTTAGAGCTTGTCGAAGAGGCACGTAAAACGTCACCTGTTGTATTCGTCGATTTCCACGCTGAAGCGACAAGTGAAAAAATCGCATTAAGCTGGCATTTAGAGGGTAAAGCGTCTGTTGTTGTGGGTACTCATACGCATGTACAAACAGCGGATAACCGCATTTACCCAGGCGGAACAGCATATATTACCGATGTTGGAATGACAGGCCCTTATGATGAAGTATTAGGAATGGGGAAAGACAATGTCATTTATAAATTTTTAACGAATATGCCAGCGCGCTATGAAGTGCCAAAAAAGGGCCGCGAAGTGTTAAGTGCATTCTTCGTTGAAATTGATGACAAAACAGGTAAAGCAGTACGTCAAGAGCGTGTATTAATAAACGAAGACAATCCGTTTCAGGCATAAATAAATTAATAAAATGAATCCAATAAACACCTATCAAATCAATGTATAGGTGTTTTTTTTGTTGCTAAGTATATGTAGAATATTCAATAGAGAAGATTAATATAAAATTGAGAACAAAAAGATAAAAAATAATATGCATATTATTGGGTTTAAAAAGAATAAGTAATAGTAGAGGTGGGGATTATGGTTGATATGCATTGTCATATAATATGGAATGAAGATGATGGTCCAAGGTCTATGGTAGAATCTATGAAGTTAATCGAACAGGCGGTGAAAGAAGGAATAACAGCACTCATTGCCACCTCACATAGCAATCATCCACAATATGATGTGGGTTATAACGTAGTATCGAATCAAATTGACATTTTACAAAACGAATTAATAAACAACAAAATACCTCTCACACTATATACCGGTCATGAAGTACGGTTAACCGAAAAAATTATTCCACTCTATCAAGCAAATCAAATTCATACATTAGCAAACTCACAATTTTTACTATTAGAATTACCTTCCTATACAGTACCTAGTTATATTGATCACATCATTCATGCGTTATTAATGGAAGGTATCACGCCCATTATTGCACATCCTGAGCGCAATAAAGCAATTGCCGAAAATCCAAATCGGTTAGTGCAGCTTATTCGACAAGGAGCGTTTTCACAAATAACGGCCGGCAGTTTAACCGGTCATTTTGGTCGTACCGTACAAAAACTGTCGCTTGATTTAGTGAGGGCTAATCTCGTGCATGTGTATGGATCGGATGCCCATAATTTAACGACACGCCCATTTCTTTTTGATCAAGGTCTTTGCTATTTAGAAAAGAAAAAAGAATTAGATGCTGTGGACATTTTACTTGAAAATAATGCGAGGATTTTAAAAAATATGCCCTTCAGCGTAAATGAACCCGAAGAAATTGCTACGCCGAAGTGGTGGAAAATATATTAACATGCGGTTACAAGTACTATTAGTAAATCAACAGCGAATTTTAGCAATAATAAAAAGGAGGCCATAGATGAAGAAATGGAAGTGGGCGGTTGGCATTGCCTTCGTAATATGCGTTGCAAGCCTAGTCGTTGTGATAAATGTTTATGGTGATATTAAAAGTACAGCAAATGAAATGTATGCCCCTATTAATGATGAAGTATCCGTAATTCGCCCACAACCAGTTAATATTACAACAAAAAAAGAGCCGTTTTCTGTCCTAGTTTTAGGTGTAGATGAACGAGATGATGACATGGGCCGCTCTGATACGATGATTGTATTAACCGTTAATCCGACACTTCAAACAACGAAAATGCTTAGTATACCTCGTGATACGTATACGGAGATCATTGGAAAAAACCATAAAGACAAAATTAATCATGCTTATGCATTTGGTGGGGTCGAAATGTCCATGAAAACTGTGGAGAATTTATTAGCCATTCCGATTGATTATGTTGCAAGGGTTAATATGGAAAGCTTTGTTGATATTGTAGACATTGTGGGAGGAATTACAGTTGATAACTCATTAGATTTTCAATTTGGCGGGGAGCATTTTCCAACGGGTGAATTGAAATTAGATGGCGAAAATGCTCTCAAATATGTGCGGATGCGCTATGAAGATCCTGCAGGTGATTTTGGTCGACAAAATCGACAAAAACAAGTCATTCAAGGTGTCTTAAAAGAGGGGATGTCGCTCAGTACTTTATGGAACTATAAAGCCATTTTTAAAACATTAGAAAAAAATGTTGAATTAAACATAGCCTTTGATGAACTTCTAAACATACGAAAAAACTATGGTGATAGTTTCAAAACAATTGAGCAGCTTTATTTTAAAAATGGTGCTGGTACGATGATGAATGAAATTTACTATTATGTTCCGAATACAGCTGAATTGCACGATATTCAAAATATGCTTAAAGATCATATGGAAATGTAAAAAGAGAGGATAGAACTTTGTCGAATACAGGGTACTGTCCTCTTTTTGAGGGGAAAATGAATAGTCCCGTTTTTAAATGAATATGATAAAGCTTATAAACTCTTTTTTAAGAGATATAACTAAGTCTTTTTTACCTGATAAAAACATTAGAAATAGAGGAGGTATGACAACGAATATTTTAGTAACTGGCGGTGCGGGATACATTGGTACACATACTTGTATAGCGCTAATTGAATCAGGACATACAGTGGTTGTCGCTGACAATCTCAGTAATAGTAAAAGGGAATCTATAGAAAAAATCAAACGGATTACAAACAAAGAATTTCCTTTTTACGAAATTGATATATCCAATAAACAAGCAGTTGAGACTATTTTCAAAAATCATCGGATTGATGGCGTCATCCATTTCGCTGGGTTGAAAGCTGTCGGTGAATCCGTTGAGAAACCATCTATGTATTATGAAAATAATCTTGTTAGTACACTTGTATTAGCTAATAGTTGTTTAAAGTTTGGAATAAATCGATTTGTATTTAGTTCATCGGCTACAGTGTACGGTGAAAATGAAGTGCCATTTGTTGAGACGATGGATTTATTACCATCTACCAATCCATATGGTGAAACAAAGGCAATGTGTGAGAGGATTTTGACAGATATCGCTAAAGCAAATCCGTCATTTTCAGTATCGTTACTACGTTATTTTAATCCAATTGGAGCACATGAAAGTGGGTTGATTGGTGAAGTACCGAATGGAATACCAAATAATTTAATGCCCTATATAACACAAGTTGCTAAAGGAATGCGAGAATATTTAAGCATCTTTGGCAATGACTATCCAACGATTGATGGCACAGGTGTTCGTGATTATATTCATGTGATGGATTTAGCAGAAGGGCATGTTGCTGCTATCAATTTTGTTACAGAAGGGGTCCATATATATAATCTTGGTACAGGTCAAGGAACAAGCGTATTGCAATTAGTAAAGGCTTTTGAAGAAGCGAATGGCGTTACGATACGCTATGAAATTGTGGATCGTAGGCCAGGAGACATTGCTTCTTGCTATGCGAATGTATATAAAGCAAGACGAGAGTTGTGTTGGATAGCGAAGCGCGATGTTGTGACGATGTGCAAAGACGCATGGCGATTTGAAAAAAATTATCAACATCAAGTAGTTTAAAAATGAAGGTAAAACAAAACTTCAATTAATTACTGATGTAGGACAAACATAATTCCAAACTTTGTATTGGGGAATGATCATTTTTATTACACTTTTTACTTAGGACATTTCCTTTTAACCATTTGTAAAAATTTTTCAATACGAGGAATAGTACTCTGTAACATAGTCATATAATATAAATCACGAATTATAATACTATGAATTATCATTTTAGAGGAGGATAGTTTGTGAATTATACAGTAAGGTATACAATATTTTCTATAATAGATTCACTTATTGTGTTATCAGCTATTTTTATTAGTTATTATTTATTGCATCCGACATTTCATATTTATTCTGACTCATTAATCATCTTGAGTTCAATCACATTATTAATTAGTCATCATATTATGGCCTATTTTTTCCAACTGTATAATCGCATCTGGAGTTTAGCTTCAGTGAGGGAATTATTAATGATAGCTTATGCGGTCACTATTTCTGTTATTGCAGCGAGTATTATGCAACATCTAATAAAAGGCGATATCTATTTCCGAGTAATGGTTATTACGTGGCTATTACATATTGTATTGATTGGCGGATCGCGCTTTTTACTAAGAATTTTACATGACTGGACTTCTTTTAAACCGCATGGCAATTTAAAACGAGTACTGATCCTTGGAGCTGGGGAGGCCGGAACAATGCTCCTCCGTAGTATTAAGAGGAATCCGTCCGAATATCAAGTGGTGGCCGTTGTCGATGATGATCGAAATAAAAAACATTTAAAAATAATGGATGTTAATGTGTGTGGAACAACAAAAGATATTCCACGTATTGTGCAAGATAAAAAAATTGATGAAATTTTTTTAGCAATCCCTTCTCTAAGTAAAAAGGAGATTCGAGAAGTTTATTCACGTTGCTTAGAGACGAAAGCAACAATAAAAATTATGCCAAAAATTGAGGATGTCATGACAGGTAAAGTTTCGGTTAATGATATGCAAGAAATAAAAATCGAAGACCTACTAGGACGTGAAGAAATCAAACTCGATATGTTGGCGCTCTCCAATAATCTAACAAATAAAATAATCCTCGTAACAGGTGCTGGCGGATCCATAGGTTCTGAAATCTGCCGTCAAGTAGCACAATTCCAACCAACACAAGTCATTTTACTCGGTCACGGTGAAAACTCAATATACTCAATTCATATGGAATTATCAGAAAATATAGATTTTAAAAAAATAGAATTCATTCCAATTATTGCGGATATACAAGATAGAGACCGAATTTTTGAGGTTATCGAACAGTTTATGCCAGATGTAATTTATCATGCAGCTGCTCATAAACATGTACCGATGATGGAATATAACCCACGTGAAGCAGTGAAAAATAATATCTTTGGGACAAAGAATGTAGCAGATGCGGCACATACATTTGGTGTCTCCAATTTTGTCATGATTTCAACTGATAAAGCGGTGAATCCGCCAAACATTATGGGAGCAACGAAGCGAATTGCCGAAATGATTATTCAAGATTTAGCAAAATATAGCGATACGAACTTTGCTGCAGTCCGTTTTGGTAATGTGCTTGGCTCACGTGGAAGTGTAATTCCAAGGTTTAAGGCACAGATTGCTGCAGGAGGTCCAGTCACCGTCACACATCCGGAAATGACTCGGTATTTTATGACCATACCAGAAGCATCCAGACTCGTATTGCAGGCTGGGGTACTTGCGCGTGGCGGAGAAGTTTTCGTACTAGATATGGGGGAGCCGTTGAAAATTGTAGATTTAGCAAAAAATCTCATTCGCTTATCAGGATTTACCGAAGATGAAATCGGTATTGAATTCTCGGGTATTCGCCCCGGGGAAAAGATGTATGAGGAATTACTAAATGCAGCAGAGATTCAGGAAGAACATGTCTATCCTAAAATTCACGTCGGCAAAGCAAATTATATGGATGAGTATTTATTAATTCCCATACTAAGTGAATTAGAAGAGTGCAATTTAGTGGAATTAAAACAACTGCTAATCGATATCGCGAATGGTAGATGGACATTAAAAAAGAATGAAATCAAATTGCTTGATAAGGCATTGTGATTTTTCCTTTAATTGCTAATTAATAATTTGATAAATAGAATCAAGGAGTTGTAATCCCCTTGTATAAGAGTATAAAAAGACTAATCGATATCATAACTTCTTTCATTGCAATAATTCTATTATCACCATTATTTTTACTATTGATTATTGTCATAAAATTAGATTCGAAAGGTCCCATATTATTTAAACAAAAAAGAATCGGTATTCATAAAAGTCATTTTACAATATTAAAATTCCGAACAATGAGAATAGATACACCTAGGGATACACCAACCCATTTATTAGAAGACCCAGAGCAGTACTTAACTAAAATAGGTGGATTCTTAAGGGAAACAAGTTTAGATGAATTACCTCAAATTTGGAATATATTAGTTGGGCAAATAAGCCTGATTGGACCAAGACCAGCACTTTGGAATCAGTATGATTTAATTGCGGAACGTGATAAGTACGGTGCTAATGATGTGCTCCCGGGGTTAACAGGGTGGGCTCAAATTAAAGGCCGTGATGAGCTGACGATTGAAGATAAGGCAAGGCTCGATGGAGATTACGTAAGGAAAATCAGTTTTTGGATGGATGTAAAGTGTTTCTTTGGAACGATTATTATCATTTTTACAAAAGCTGGAGTCGTTGAAGGAGGTACCGGAGCGATTAAATCAAAAGAAAGTTAAACAACAGTTGAGCAAATTGTGGAGGTTATTTTTAATATGAAACTACTCGTTATTTGCCAGTATTACAATCCTGAACCTTTCCGTATTTCAGATATATGTGAATCATTAGTAGAAAAAGGTCATCAAGTGACAGTTTTAACTGGCCTCCCAAATTATCCAGAGGGTAAAGTGCTTGATAATTATCGGTATGGAAAAAATAGAAAAGAAGTGATTAATGGTGTAAATGTAATACGCAGTTTTGAAATTGGGCGAGGAAACAGTAAAGTAACCCTCTTGTTAAATTATTTTAGTTTTGCATTATCAGCTTCATTAAAGGCTCTATTTATGAAGGAAAAGTTTGATGCTGTATTTGTAAATCAACTTTCACCCGTATTTATGGGGGTTCCTGCAATAGTCTATAAAAAGAAGCATAAGAAAAAGATGTTGCTTTATTGCCTCGACATTTGGCCAGCTAGTTTAACTGCTGGTGGTATAAAAGAAGGTTCAATCATTTATAAGTTTTTTCATTATATATCAAAGTGGATTTATAATTCTGCAGATAACGTAGCCGTTAGTTCGGGTATGTTTATAGATTATCTTAGAGAAACGATAGGGGTGAAAACGGAGTCTATTCTTCACCTACCCCAATATGCAGAAAAACTATTTACTGAAAAAAAGGAAGTAGACAGAAGTAAACATTTTAATTTTGTATTTGCTGGAAATATAGGAGAAATGCAAAGTGTTCAAACTATTGTAAAAGCAGCTTATGAATTACGTAATCATACAAATATTAGATTTCATATAGTAGGGGATGGTTCTAAATTAGCTGAAAATAAACTTCTGAGTAAAAATTTAGGACTTCAAAATATTATCTTTCATGGCAGAAAACCCTTAAGTGAGATGCCGAAATATTATAGCTTAGCAGATGCGATGTTAATTACATTAAAAAATGATAATACCATCTCATCAACATTACCTGGTAAAGTCCAGTCTTATATGGCATCTGGAAAACCTATCATAGGCGCAATTAATGGTGAAACAAATCAAATAATTAAAGAAGCACAATGTGGATTGTGTTGTGAGGCAGAAAAATATAACGAGTTGGCAAATATCATAGTGCAATTTTGTGAAAATAGTGAAAAGGATCAAATGGCGATAAATTCATATGACTACTATTGTAAAAACTATAGTAAAGAGCGATTTTTAAATGTGCTAGAAGATACTCTTATTAAAATGGAGGCCTGAAATGTTTCAGAATAAAACGTTAATGATTACAGGTGGCACGGGTTCGTTTGGAAATGCTGTGATGGAAAGGTTTCTAGATATAGATATAAAAGAAATCCGTATTTTTTCTCGTGATGAGAAAAAACAGGATGACATGCGAAAAAAGTATAACAACGATAAATTAAAATTTTATCTTGGCGATGTACGTAATAGTGCAAGTTTAAAAAATGCTATGTATGGCGTTGACTATATATTCCATGCTGCTGCATTAAAGCAAGTGCCATCATGTGAATTTTTCCCTCTTGAAGCCGTAAAAACGAATATTTTAGGAACAGAAAATGTATTAAATACTGCAATTGAATGCGGTGTGAAAAAGGTCATTTGCTTATCTACAGATAAAGCAGCTTATCCTATCAATGCAATGGGGATTTCGAAAGCGATGATGGAAAAGGTTTTTGTTGCGAAGTCCAAAACGGTTTCTCCTGAAAAAACAGTCATCTGCGGAACAAGATACGGCAATGTGATGGCCTCGCGTGGTTCCGTAATTCCATTATTTATTGACCAAATAAAAAATGGATTGCCATTGACGATAACAAACCCTCAAATGACAAGGTTTCTTATGAGTTTAGAAGAGGCAGTCGAGCTTGTGTTATTTGCCTTTGAACATGCTGAATCAGGAGATATTATGGTACAAAAATCACCAGCTAGTACAATAGGTGATCTTGCTCAGGCCTTGAAGGAGCTATTTAATGTTGACAACGAAATAAAAATTATTGGGACTCGACACGGAGAAAAACGTTATGAAACGCTACTTACAAAAGAAGAGTATGCAGCCGCAGAAGACTTAGGTGGATTCTTTAAGGTTCCTGCTGATCAAAGAGATCTCAACTACAATAAATATTTTGAAGAAGGTCATCCGGAACTTTCAAATAACAAAGAGTACAATTCAGATAATACAAGGCAATTATATATAGAAGAAATCAAAGAAACATTACTGCAATTAGATTACATTCAGGCGGAACTAAAGGAATGGAATAAAAATATTCATATCATGAACTAAGGTGGGATTGGATAGATGAACATTCTTGTAACAGGTGCAAAAGGGTTTATAGGAAAAAATCTAATTGCAGAACTTAAAAACTGCGGAATAAATCAAATATTTGAGTATTCAAGAGATAGCGATCCATCACTGCTCGAAAAATATACTAAAGAATGTAACTTTGTCTTTCATTTAGCTGGTGTAAATAGACCTCAAAATGAAAATGATTTTTTTGAAGGAAACGCTAACTTTACTTCTCAGCTGTTAGAGCTATTAAAAAAATACGAAAATAAAGCACCTATTGTCGTAACTTCTTCTATTCAAGCTGAATTGGATAATCCTTATGGGAGAAGCAAAAAGGCAATGGAACAGTTGTTGCTTCAATATCAACAGCAAACAGGTGCCCCCGTTTATATGTATCGATTACCAAATGTATTTGGAAAATGGAGTAAACCGAATTACAACAGTGTAGTTGCTACTTTTTGTTATAACATTGCGAGGGAGTTAGATATTCAAGTAAACAACCCTGATAATGAGTTAAACCTTTGTTATATCGATGATGTTTTAGAAGAAATGTTACGAGCATTAGTCGGAACACCAACAGAACAAGGAGAATTCTGTGTGATACCTATTACCCACCATATTGAACTTGGAACATTAGCAAATCTAATAAAAAGTTTCAAGGATAGTCGAACGAACTTAAACATTGTAAATATGGATGATCCTCTCACGAAAAAGCTGTATAGTACGTATTTAAGTTTTTTACCTGTAGATCAATTTTCATATGACTTAAAAATGAATCTAGATAATCGTGGTTCATTTACTGAATTTATTCGAACTCCGAATCAGGGGCAAGTTTCGGTTAATGTATCAAAGCCTGGAATTACAAAAGGAAATCATTGGCACCATACTAAAAATGAAAAATTTTTAGTTGTTAGTGGTGAAGGGTTAATACGGTTCAGAAAGTTAGGGGCCGAGGACATTATTGAATACAGGGTGAGTGGAGAAAAGCTACAGGTCGTTGATATTCCTACTGGATATACACATTCCATTGTTAACGTAGGAGAAACAGATCTTGTAACAGTGATGTGGGCAAATGAATGTTTCGACCCAGTAAAGCCGGATACGTACTATTTGGAGGTATAAATCTTGAAAAAACTAAAAGTGATGACGGTAGTAGGGACTAGACCAGAAATTATTCGATTGTCTGCAGTAATCAATAAGTTAGAACAGTCTAATGTAGTGGAACATACGCTTGTTCATACAGGGCAAAATTATGATTACGAATTGAATGAAGTTTTCTTTCAAGATTTCGGTTTGAAAAGGCCAGATTTTTTCTTAAATGCAGCTACTGGGTCAGCAACCGAAACAATCGGCAATATTTTGAGTAAAATCGATCCTGTATTAGAGGAAGTACAGCCAGATGCCTTTTTAGTATTAGGGGACACAAATAGTTGTTTATGTGCAATCGCTGCGAAAAGAAAGCAAATCCCAATTTTCCATATGGAAGCCGGTAATAGATGTTTTGACCAACGCGTACCGGAAGAGACGAATCGAAAAATTGTCGATCATATTTCGGATGTTAACTTAACGTACAGTGATATCGCTCGAGAATATCTCTTAAAGGAAGGTTTTCCAGCCGATCGAATTATTAAGACAGGAAGTCCAATGTTTGAAGTACTTTACTCGAAAAAGGCGGATATTGAAATATCTAATGTTCTACAAAGGTTAGAGCTTGAAGAGGGGCAATATTTTGTTGTTTCTGCACACCGTGAAGAAAATATTAATTCAAATAGAAATTTCCTTCAATTAGTTGAAAGCTTAAATGCTGTTGCAGAAAAGTACCAACTACCGGTCATTGTAAGTACACATCCTCGTACACAGAAAATGATTGAAGCGAAAGAAATTGAATTTAATCCTCTTATAAAAATAATGAAGCCTTTAGGGTTTAACGATTATGTAAAACTGCAACTGAAATCAAAAGCTGTTTTGAGTGATAGTGGAACAATTAGTGAGGAGTCCTCCATTCTTGGATTCAAAGCACTCAATATTCGCCAAGCGCATGAACGACCAGAAGCGATGGAAGAAGCCTCGGTGATGATGGTCGGGCTTGAAAAGGAAAGAATATTGCAGGGGTTAGAAATATTAGAAACACAGGAAACAAACATATTAAGACTTGTGGAAGATTACGCGATGCCGAATGTTTCAGATAAGATGTTAAGAATTATTTTGTCTTACACACATTATGTGAATCGGGTTGTGTGGGGGAGTAGTTAATAGATGAAAATTGTACAAATAAACTCAGTTTGTGGGATAGGAAGCACGGGTAGGATAGCTACTGATATTCATCATACATTAACTGAAAATAGATATAAGAGTTACGTTGCATATGGAAGGGATTTGCCAAAAAATTGTGAGAACACAATTAGAATAGGCAGTAACTATGATAATTATTTACATGTAGGCTTAACTAGAATATTTGACAAACATGGATTCGGATCAGAAAAGGCAACAAAAGCATTTATTAAAAATTTAGAAAAAATAAATCCTGATATTATTCATCTACATAATATTCATGGATATTATATCAATATCGAAATGCTATTTAATTATATAAAAAAATATAATAAACGTGTTATTTGGACACTTCACGATTGTTGGGCTTTTACTGGACATTGTTCTCATTTTGAATTTGTAGGTTGTAATAAGTGGAAATTAGGATGCTATGATTGTCCAGAAAAAAAAGAATACCCTACGAGTTTATTTATGGATAATTCAGAAATGAATTTTTTTAAGAAAAAAGAATTATTTACAGGAGTTAAGGATTTAACAATTATTACTCCATCAAAATGGCTAGCTAATTTAGTAAAACAGTCTTTCTTAAATGAGTATCCTATAAAGGTAATTCATAATGGTATAAATTTAAATATTTTTAAACCAACATCAAACAATTATTTTAGAGAAAAATATAAATTAATGAATAAATTTATAATTTTAGGAGTAGCAAATGTTTGGAATGCAAAAAAAGGCCTAAATCACTTTATCGAACTATCAAATTATCTTGAAGAAGATGAAGTGATAGTTCTAGTTGGTTTAACAGAAAAGCAGGTAAAAGAATTGCCTAAACAAATAATTGGTATCACGTTAACGAATAGCACGAAAGCCTTAGCGGAAATTTATTCAGCAGCAGATGTTTTTGTAAATCCAACTTTAGAGGATAATTTTCCAACAACTAATATTGAAGCATTAGCCTGTGGAACACCTGTATTTACGTTTAATTCAGGTGGGAGTTCCGAGAGCATAGATGAAACATGTGGGAGAATAATAGTTCCTAAAAATACTTGGGGAATAAAAGACTGTTTAAAAACATATAGAACTAGTAAATTGATTAATTCTTCAAATTGTACCAATAGAGCAAATCAATATAACATGGAAAATCAATATAATGAATATTTAAACTTATATTTAATGGAAGGTAGTGACATGCAGGGGTTAGTACCTTCTATTTAAGGAGTTAAATCGATGAAAAGAATTTTAGTAGTAGTAGATAATCTAAATAGTGGTGGTATTGCCTCAGTGGTACTCAATATATCGGAGTCAGCAGATACAGAAAACTATATATTTGATTATATTGTTTATAAACAACCTAATAAAGAAATAGTTCAAAGAATAGAAAAAATAAAGGGAAAATACTTTGTCGTTAATAGACTAAGTGAGACAACACCATTTAAATATGTAAAAAATATAAGAGAAATAATAAGAACAAATGGACCTTATGATGCCATACATGCACATACTTCAAGTTTTATTTGGCTATCTTGTTTAGCTGCAAAAAAAGAAAATATTTCGATAAGAGTAGGGCATGCACATGGGAGTAAAAATTCTAAGCAATTTTTACTGAGTGAAATGTTTTATTCAACCTTAAAATTTTTAAATAGAAAATATTGTACAAAAAAAATAGCGTGCGCGGAAATATCAGGGCAATATATTTTTGGAAATGAATTTGATTTCATACCCAATTTTATTGATCATAAAAAATACTTAACGGTTAATAAAGAAGAAATAGATGAATTTATGCTTCAACATAACATTCCAAGAACTTTTGAAATATACTGTTTTATTGGCTATTTAGGCGGGGAAAAAAACCCGATGTTTGCATTAAAACTTTTTAAAGAAATTTTAAGTGATCATTCAAATTCATTACTCCTTATTGCAGGAGAGGGGCCGGATTCAAATCAAATAGGGGAATATATAAAGGAAAATAAGATGGAAAATAAAGTGAAAATGTTTGGGAATACAGATAAAGTAAAAGAAATTCTTCAAATATCTCATACTTTGTTAATGCCATCATTTTCTGAAGGGATGTCAATGGCATTATTGGAAGCACAAATATCAGGAGTAAATTGTATTGTATCAAAAGGAGTACCAAAAACGAATGACATTAAAGCTGGACTCTTTCATCAGTGTCCCATATTATCTGTTAGCAATTGGATAGACATGATAAAAGAGGTTAAAAAAAGAGATAAAATAAGCCAAATTGAAATTGTAAAGTCCTTACAAAAGATTGAATACAATAAGGAAAGTGTAGTAAAAAAGTATGAAATAATATATTCAAATCTTAATTCTGAATAGTAAAGAAAAGTATATCCCAACAGCTAGCTACAAAATTATAACACTAGATTTTTTAATATTGATAATAAAAAAATATTAGGAGATATGTATGGGAGAAATATTAATAAATAATACTATTTTGCCGAAAAGAAAAAATATAGAAAATTTAATGGCTGTTGTAAATGCATTAACAATTAATTCTGCACTTATAGGTTGTGCAATTTTTATTAAAGATTATCCTTTTCAAAAATGGGTATTTTTATTTTCAATTTTATCGGTAATCCAGTTAGTTATTAATATTGTTACAATAAGGAAATTAGAAGGGAAATTATTCTCGTTAAATATACTTTTTGTAATATTTTCCTTTATAACTCACCTTGGCTTAGTTGTAATTTATGGTTTTAATATTAATGTAGATTTACCTTGGAATCCCTTCATAACGATTTCAACTAAAATGTTTAAAGATGCTTCTTTTTTTTCCTTATGTAGCCATTTGTTTTTAATAATCGGCATGTCCTTCATCTTGATGAATTCTAAAACAAAAAATTTAGTTTCTACAAAACCTTTAGAAGATGAAAATAATCAATTATTCCTAACTAGAAACGTTGGTGCAATATTATTTCTTTTAGGATTATTCCCAATGTTGTATATCGATATCAATAAAATTATTTTATATGTAAACGGAAACTATTTGGACACTTTTCAATTAAATATACCTAGCTTTTTCTATATTATAGCTAGTTTTAGCAATATTGGCGTAATAATGTTGTTAATTGGAAATAAATCAGATAAAAGAAAAGTATTGCTCTTACTAGGTCTTGCAACAATTTATAAAGGCGCTTTAATGTTTACAGGTGGTAGAGGCGAGCCAATTTTATATTTATTAACTTTATATTTTGTTTATTTCAACTTTCTGAGAATCGATAAAATTAAATCCTATAAAATACCTTTTTATTTACTATTAATTTATATGGTAGGTTTTTTAACTACATTTATCAGTCAAACTCGCATGATGTCTATCAATGATGTTAGTACCTTTATGGAGGTTTTTAAGTCAACATTTATAGACTTCTCTCCATTTTCAGTCATTGCAGAGTTTGGTATAACAATAATTACTTTAGGTATTTCGATAGAATTTTTTTCATTTAATAATGATTTTCAATATGGTTTAAACTATTTTCTATCATTATTAAATATGTTTCCAAATGTGGGGGGAATATTAGACTTTACTATTCCTAAAACAATATATGTTTACAATTATCCTGCACATTTAAGGTCATTTCTGGGTGGATCGTATTTAGGGGAAGCGTTTTATAGTTTTGGCTATTTTGGTATGGTTTTTATTGCATTTATCGGAATGTCAATTAGTTATATTTCTTTAAAATTACAAGAACTATTTTTAAAACAAAGATATATACAATTATCAATTTTGTTGATATTATTTCCAAATTTACTTTGGTGGACAAGAGCTTATTTCGTTGATATGGTCAGGGAATTTACTTGGGTTTCTCTATGTACAGTTATTTTAACTATATTATTCAAAAGAAACAATTACAAATAAAGGTAAGGTTTTTTAAAAGTAATTATTAAATTTCTCAATCTATTATTATTGAAATTAACCGATTGTTAGTGAAAGTGAAAAGGCTCGGTGGGGAATATTTCAAAAAGATACGAATTGATCCATAAAGAACTAAAAATTGATTTCTGGGAGAGTATAATATATGGAGAATATTGTAGTAAGCATTCATTGTTTAGCTTATAATCATGAAAAATTTATAGCAGAGGCTCTCGAGAGTTTTTTAATGCAAAAGACTAATTTTAAATTTGAAATTTTAATACATGATGATGCCTCTACTGATAGAACACAAGAGATTATTAAAGAATATGAGTTACAACATCCAGAGTTAATAAAACCTATTTATCAATCAGAGAATCAATATTCAAAAGAAAATTCAGCTAATACTATAAATTTAATTAACTTAAATCGCGCAAAGGGAAAATATATTGCCGTGTGTGAAGGTGATGACTACTGGATAGATCCATATAAATTACAAAAACAAGTAGATTATTTGGAAAAAAATCCCGATTGTAGTTTATGTGTTCATGGCGGTTATATAGTGACTGCAGCAGAAAAAAAGGTTCTATTAAAAAATAGATCATATAAAAAGGATAAAGATTATACAGTGGGCGAGGTTATTGAGGGTGGTGGTGGGCTATTTTTAACAAATTCTATGCTATTCCCAAAAAAATACGCATTAGAAAGACCTGCATTTCTACTAAATGCCCCAGTAGGTGACTACCCATATGCTATTAACCTATCATTACAAGGCAAAGTTTATTATATAGATGAATTTATGTCAGCTTATCGAGTAGGACATAGTGGCTCTTGGACAGCTAGGGAATATAATAATATCGAGAATAAGAAACGGCATTATGCTGAAATTGAAAATATGCTAGATAACTTAAATATGTATACAGATTATCGATATTCAGATGCTATTACTAGAACAAAAATCAAAACACAATTTTATTTTTTGTTAGAACAAAGAAAATATGATGAAGCAATAAAAGGTAATTACAAAGAATACTACCTAGAATTAAGCCTTAAAAGAAAATTAATTATTTTTATTGATCAATATAGTCCATTTATTTCTAAAACTTTAAGGAGTATTAAAAGGGGGGTAATTGGGTGGACCTCCATATAACAAAATTTAAAGTGTTATCATCTCTATTGTGGAAGTTGATGGAGAGAGGAGGGGTGCAGGGGATTCAGTTTATAGTAATGATTGTACTTGCACGAATTCTTTTACCGGATGATTTTGGATTAATCGTTCTAGTAACAGTTTTTATATCCATGGCTGGAATTGTAACGCAAGGCGGATTTAATTTAGCTCTAATACAAAAGAAAAAAGTCGATGTAGTAGATTTTTCATCGGTCTTTTATTTAAACTTATTTATTGCATCTATTCTATATATCCTACTCTTTTTCACAGCACCATATATAGCCTCATTTTTTGAACAACCTCAATTAAAATTTATTTTAAGAATACTGGCCATATCCTTATTTTTTTATTCTTTTAGTGCAATTCAAAATACAATCATTTCGAGAGAATTTCAATTTAAGAAACTATTTATTAGTACTCTTACAGCATCTATTATAGCCGGAATAGTTGGTATAGCAATGGCATATACTAATTATGGTATATGGGCTTTGGTAGGGTTTCAATTAACAAATCAATTTCTAGTTACGATTATACTATGGTTCACAATAAAATGGAGACCAAAACTTCTTTTTTCATATAAAAGGATTAAGAGATTATTTTCATTTGGGTGGAAGTTATTAGTTTCTTCTTTGATTGATGCAATAGATATAAATATAAGAAGTTTGTTAATAGGTAAGTTTTTTAATCCAGCAATACTAGGTTTTTATAATAGAGGAGAGCAATTTCCTAACCTACTTGTAAATAATATAAATGGAGCGATACAAGCAGTTATGTTTCCAACACTTTCGTCTCATCAAGATGATCGAAATAGAGTGAAAGAGATGGTAAGGAGAGCAATTGTGACGAGTTCATTCGTCATTTTCCCTATGATGGTTGGACTAGCGGTTATTGCAGAACCTTTAGTAGAGCTTTTATTGACAGAAAAGTGGTTACCTACAGTTCCGTTCATCCAAATATTTTGTGTTGGCTATGCTTTATGGCCAATTCATACAGCTAATTTACAGGCAATAAATGCATTAGGAAGAAGCGATATTTTTCTCAAATTAGAAATCATAAAAAAGCTATTAGGCCTATTTGTTTTAATAGTAAGTATCCCTTTCGGCGTTTATGCAGTAGCTATTAGTATAGTATTTGGCGGAGTTATAGCGTCGTTCATTAATGCATATCCCAATTCGAAATTGCTCAACTATAGTATTCGAGAGCAATGGAATGATGTGATCCCCTCCTTGCTTTTATCTATAGTTATGGGAACAGTTATATATACTATTCATTGGCTTCAAATGTCAGCTATGTTAACTATATTAGCCCAAGTTTTTGCCGGCATCGTTATATATATAGGATTAGCTGCTCTGTTCAGACTCGAATGCTTTTCTTATTTACTCGTAACGCTAAAAGGACTGTTAAGAAGTAAAAGAAGTATGCAATTAAAAGTAGATTAAATCGAAATTGAAATAGTCTTATTACAAGTAATTTCTACTCTATGAGGTGATTAGAATTAGATGAAAGAAATCGGCGGGTATTTTGAATTGGAGCAATTAATTAGCAATGAATATTATAAGGACTTAATACATTTGAACACAGCAAGGAATGCTTTACTATATCTCATTAAGTCAAAGAAAATCGAAAAAGTTTATATTCCATTTTACCTATGTAATTCAGTAAGTAACATGCTGGATAGATATGGGTATGAATATGAATACTACAGAATTGCTGCTGATTTTAGTCCCATTTTTAATAAAGAACTTAAAAAGCAAGAATGCCTTTATGTTGTTAACTATTTTGGACAATTATCAGAAGAAAAAATATTATATATCAAAGATAAACATAAACAAATAATTGTAGATAATACTCAGGCTTTTTTTCAAAGGCCGTTAAATTCAGTAGATACCATATATTCATGTAGGAAATTTTTTGGCGTGCCTGATGGGGCGTACTTATCAACTGATAAAAGATTAGATAAAACATTAGAAATTGATATTTCTAAAGATAGGGTAGAGCATCTTTTAGGACGTTTTGAAGGAAAAGCCTCTGATTATTATAGTGGTTTTTTGGAAGTGGATGAAAGATTTAATGGAGAGACTCTAAAGCAAATGTCTAAAATAACGCGTAATTTAATGGGAGCAATTGACTATCAGAATGTTATACGGGAAAGAAATAGAAATTATAGATATTTAGAAAATGAACTAAAAAAATATAATCCGATAAAATTAAATTCACCTGAAGGCCCTTATTGTTATCCATTTTATGCTGATAATGGGTTTGAAATTAGGAGGAATTTAGCTGAAAAAAAAATATATATTCCTACACTTTGGAAAAATGTTTTACAAGTAACACCACAAGAAAGTATCGAGTATCGATATAGTGCAAATTTATTACCGATACCATGTGATCAACGTTACGATGAAGATGATATGAAATATATTGTTGAATGTATAAATATTGAAGAAAAAATAAACTATTAATTTTGTAAATAAGGAGATTATTATGAAGGATAATTTATATTTGAGAGCTTTTGAATACAGTGATTTAAGCTTATTAAATGAAATAAGAAATGATGATATTCTTTTTCAAACAACTGGGGGCAATAAATACTATATCTCTTCTGAATACGATAAAAAATGGATAGAAGATAAAATATTTAATAATTACAAGCAGCTTTATCTTGTAATTTGTTGTAGAGGTATTGATGAACCAATCGGATATATATGTGCAACTAATATTGACTATTTAAATCGAAAGGCTGAATGGGGTGGGCTGGTAATTTCTAAAGAATTCATTAGTAAAGGATTTGGGACAGATGCTGGTTATTTATTTTTAGACCATTTATTTGGGGAACTTGGATTGAATATGGTTTATGCATATGTAAAGGAAGATAACAAAGCATCATATAGGCTATCTGAAAAGTACGGCTTTAAAAAAGATGGTTTAATAAGAGACTTTGTTTATAAACAAAATAAATTTCATAATGCCTACGTATTTACTATGTTGAAATCGGAATATGAAAAATTACAGTTGCATGAAGAAGAGGCTTCAATTAGATAGTAAACTTTGAAAGCAAAGGTGATCGTATGGACATACCTATTCAAGTAACACGTTCCTCAATGCCGACTTTAAATGAGTATATAGAAGAAATAAAAGATTTATGGGAAAGTAGATTGTTGACTAATCAAGGGGCTAAGCACAATCAATTAGAGGTGGAATTAGCTGATTATTTAGTAGTTTCAAATGTTGCGCTATTTACAAATGGCCATTTAGCATTGGAGTATATTCTAGAAGTTTTCCAACTAAAAGGAGAAGTTATAACCACACCATTTACGTTTGCATCCACTACTCACGCCATTGTAAGAAGTGGATTAACACCCGTTTTTGCGGATATTAATCCTAATGATTATACAATGCAAACGGATAATTTAGAGAGTCTTATAACTGAAAAAACATCCGCTATTATGCCTGTTCATGTATATGGGAATATATGTAATGTTAAAGAGATTGAGCGGATTGCACAAAAATATAATTTGAAAGTGATTTATGATGCTGCCCATGCTTTTGGTGTCACTGTAAATGGAGAAAGTATTGCCAATTTTGGCGATGCTTCGATGTTCAGTTTTCATGCTACAAAAGTTTTTAATACAATTGAAGGTGGGGCTCTCACATTTAAAGATTCCAACCTAAAAAATGTCATAGAAGCATATAAAAACTTTGGTATCACTGGACCTGAAACTGTAGAATACATTGGTGGCAACTCAAAAATGAATGAATTCCAGGCAGCAATGGGTCTATGTAATCTTAGAAATGTAGAGCGAGAAATTGAAAAAAGAAGATTAGTTTATGAAAGATATCTTGAAAATCTGAGCGATGTTGTGGGTATTGTATTGCCACGTATTGCGAAAGGTGTCATTAGCAATTATTCTTACTTCCCAGTGCTTTTTGATAGTGAAAAAATTTCAAGAGACGAAATTCATCATGATTTAATGAAACACAACATCTATACAAGAAAATATTTTTATCCATTAACCAACCAACTAGAATGCTACCAATCCAAATTCGCCCCAAATTACACTCCAATCGCACAACTAATTTCAGAAAAAATCTTAACACTCCCACTATATGCAGATTTGCATTTAGATGATGTCGATCGAATTTGTAAAATTATAAAAACTAAGTTAGTACTAAATCAATTAAATATTTATTGACGTGTCGGAGGTAAAAACTTGAAGTTAGTACTTATGCAACCATACTTTTTTCCTTATATTGGTTACTTTCAATTAATGAATCTATGTGACGAATTTATCGTTTTTGATACCGTACAGTATATAAAAAAGGGATGGATTAATAGAAATAGGATTCTTCATCCAGAGGGAACCCCTACTTATATAAATGTTCCTATTCAAAAATTCAAATCAAATACATTAATAAAAGATATTTTAATTAATAACAAGGAGAACTGGAAACAATCAATCATTAATCGTTTACAACAGTATTATAAAAATGCTCCATATACGGAAGAAGTTATTGCATTTGTGGAAAATTGTTTAAGTGAAGAATTTTCAAATTTAAGCGAGTTAAATGTCCGTTTATTGAAGGAAACTTGTAATTATTTAAACATAAGCTGTCGAATAACGTCATTATCAAAATCTAATTTTGAATATGAAGATGCTACGGCTCCTGACGAATGGGGGCTAAATATATGTAAGGCACTAGATGCGAAAACATATATTAACGCTCCGGGAGGCATTTTATTTTTTGATATAGATAAATATAAAGAAGAAAGTATAGAAATAAAATTTATTAACCCTATTTTAAATAATTATGTTCAAAATTATGAAACTTTTGTTCCTGGTTTATCTATTCTGGATGTAATGATGTTTAATAGTGTTGATGAAATACAAGAAATGTTGCTAAGTTATGAAGAAATTTAATAATAATTTACGAGGTGAATAGTAGTTGAAAGGAATTTTGTTAGCAGGGGGTTCAGGAACTAGGTTGTACCCTTTAACTAAATCAATATCAAAGCAAATGCTACCCATTTATGATAAGCCGATGATTTATTATCCACTATCTGTATTAATGCTAGCTGGAATAAGAGAGGTCTTAATTATTTCTACCCCGCGTGATATAGAAGGATTTAAAGAGCTTTTAGGAAATGGTAGTAAGCTAGGTATGAAATTCGAATTTGCTGTTCAAGAAAATCCGAATGGACTGGCCGAAGCATTTATTATTGGAGAAAGCTTTATCGGTAACTCATCTGTTGCATTAGTTTTAGGAGATAATATTTTTTACGGTTCCAACTTATCGGTGTTATTAAAAGATGCAGCTTCTTTAACAAAAGGCAGTATTATTATAGGCTGTTATGTAAATGATCCTCGCGCTTATGGTGTGGTAGAAGTAGATGAACAGCACAATGCCATTTCAATAGAAGAAAAGCCTGAAAAACCTAAATCATCTTATGCGATTCCAGGTTTATATTTCTTTGATAATAAAGTTGTACAATTTGCAAATAGTGTTGAGCCATCTTCACGAGGTGAATTAGAAATCACTTCTATATTAGAGGAATACATGCATCAAGATGAACTGATTGTAAAGCTAGCAGGGCGTGGATTAGCGTGGTTAGATACTGGTACACACGAATCCCTATTAGAAGCTTCCAATTTTGTTGAGGCAATTCAAAAACGTCAAGGTTTGTATATTGCTTGTATAGAAGAGATTGCCTATCGAAAAGGGTACATTACAAAAAAAGAGCTAATAAAACTCGCTGAACCACTTATGAAAACAGATTATGGGAAATATTTAATGGATCTGGCACAAATTTTCGACGTATCAATTGAAACTGTATCCTAAAAGGTGGCTAATTTATATGAAAAAGCTATTGGTAACTGGTGGGGCTGGATTTATCGGCGGTAATTTTATTCATTATCTATTAGAACATTACCCTCACTACAAAATTTATAATTTGGATGCACTGACGTATGCAGGTGATTTAACAAAGCATTCTGCAATAGAACCCATGGAAAATTATCATTTTATAGAGGCAGATATTACAGATTTTCAGGAAATCATGCAGTTATTTGAAAAAGAACGATTTGATTTTGTCATCCATTTTGCTGCGGAAAGTCATGTGGACCGCTCTATTAGAGATCCTGGTATTTTTGTTCAAACTAATGTGTTAGGTACACAAGTGTTATTAGAGGCGGCAAAGAATGTAGGGATTACAAAATTTGTTCACGTTTCAACAGATGAAGTATACGGGGAATTGGATTTTGACCCAACAACTTTTTTTACCGAAGAAACACCATTAAAACCTAATAGCCCCTATAGCGCAAGTAAAGCATCTTCAGATTTTTTGGTACAAGCTTTTCACCACACTTATGGATTACCTATCAATATTACGCGCTGTTCGAATAACTATGGACCGTACCATTTCCCTGAAAAGTTAATACCTTTAACAATTAGTCGAGTTTTGAATAATGAAAAGGTACCTGTTTATGGAGATGGTCAAAATATCCGAGACTGGTTACATGTGTTTGATCACTGCGCGGCTATTGATTTAGTATTGCACGAAGGCGTCGATGGTGAGGTATACAATATCGGTGGTCATAATGAGCGAACGAACTTACAAGTGGTGAAAACAATTATTCAAGCATTAGGGAAATCTGAAGAACTAATCGGATTTGTTGAGGATCGTTTAGGGCATGATAAACGTTATGCAATTGATCCATCTAAATTAGAACAATTAGGGTGGAAGCCAAAATTTACTTTTGAGTCGGGCATTGACCAAACAATCAAATGGTATGTTGAGAACAAAGTGTGGATAGAACAAATTAATAGTAGGAATTTACACATGTTGTAAAAAATTTATAACTACCTTATGTAAGCCCAAAATTAAATAATGCATATAATATACTAGGCATCTCCCGTAATCTACTATAGGAGGTGCCTTTTGTATAGTAAAATATATATTTAATTTGAAAGTTTTTCTATTATTACGAATGAAATTTAATAAATTTGAATATTAAATATTAGTACTAAATTATATTTTACATTAGTAGACCTGTAGATTTAGTTAATGGTTTATGAATTCACGTTATATCTAAAGCAAATTTAGATATAGATGCAATAACGTTTATAATCATTTTCAAGCAAATTTAGTAGGGGGCCGATATGATATCTAATCAAAAAATCCTAATGTCAATTATTGTATTTTTAACATTAATTCTAAGTGCTTGTTCAGAGGAAGAAGGACAAAGTGCAAAAGATATTGTTATTGAAGATATATATATTGAAATGAATGATGGAGTAAAACTAGCTTCCCGTGTATATCGCCCAGATGATAATAACCGCTATCCCGTATTACTAGCAAGAACTACATATTATAGTGGGGCATTTGGCAGTAAAGAGGAGGGGGATTACCGAGAACTTGGAATAAGAATGGCTGAAAAAGGATATGTAGTCGTTATTCAAGATGTAAGAGGCTTACATAGTTCTGAAGGGGAATGGCGATTGTTTAAGGATGATGCATCTGATGGTTATCAAACGGTCATTTGGCTAAACAAGCAAACATGGAGCAATGGAAAAGTAGGCGTTTTTGGAACATCTGCACTTGGTATGACAGCAAATTTATTAGCTACTACGAACCCTCCTGGATTGAAAGCTGCCTTCGTTCAAATGGCTCCGTCTCAATTTTATGAGGAAGTTCTTGCGGAAGGTGGAATTTATAGACATGAACTTGCTACACGGTGGATGTATTTTATAAACTCTGCTTATTCAATAAAAATGCTGCAGCAAGGAAAAATTGACGAAGAAACATATTCTAAAATAGTGGATGCCAATAAGGAGTTTCCGGATCTATTTTTGCATACACCACTTAATAGTTTTCCTTATTTAAGTGATAATACATCTTTTACTTCAATTTTTGAACACTATATACAGGATGAATACTATGATTATTATGATATTCCTTCTAATTTCTCAAATATAAAAATCCCAATTTATCATCTTGGAGGTTGGTATGACACCTTTTTAGAAGGGACGATGAAAAACTATCTAGGGCTGCAGCAATTTGGCGGAAAGGGAGCAAAAGGAAACCAAAAGCTGCTTATGGGTCCTTGGACACATCAAGATTTTGGACAGAACGGTTTAGATGGAGATAGTGCTTTCTTTGAAGGTGATGAAATCTATTTAATTACCGAGATGGAACGCTGGTTTGATTACTGGCTAAAAGATATCGATACAGGTGTGATGGAGGAAGACCCCATTAAGTATTATACAATTGGGGCTAATGAATGGAGAACGACTAAGGTATGGCCTGTTGCAGATGTAGAAAAAGTAAAATGGTACTTTAATAATGAAAAAAGCAACAGTGCAACGTCGATAAATGATTCGTTATTGTCGAATGAAGAGCCACTTTTAGAAGCAAAAAATCAATTTAGATATGACCCTAAAAACCCAATTATCACAATTGGGGGAAGAAATTTATTTAGCGAATTGGGGCTAGGACCATTAGATCAACGCCCTGCCGAAAAACATTCTTTAACATATACGTCAGAGCCGTTAACAGAACCATTAGAAATAGGAGGCACTGTTTTAGCTACCTTATATGTTTCTTCAGATGCCATTGATACTGATTTCACTGTGAAATTAACGGATGTATCACCCGATGGCACTTCCAATTTATTAAATGAAGGGGCATTACGAATGCGATTCCGTGAAGGTCTAGATAGAGAAGTATTTATGGAAAAGGGGAAAATGTATGAAATAGAAATCAATTTACATGTAATAAGTCATGTATTTAATGAGGGGCATAGAATTCGAGTAGCTGTAGCAAGTAGCAATTTCCCACGATTTGACCGAAACTCAAATACTGGCAATCCACTTGGCGTGGATTCAGAGGAAGATTTTGTGATAGCGGAAAATGCAGTTCATATAGGCCCAGAACATCTATCACACATCACCCTTCCAGTCATAAAAAAACAATAATTATTTATTAGTAATTAACGTAAATGCCGAATCATATAATAGAAAAGTCCAAAAATATTACGATAACTATTTTTAGCATCAATTAATCAACTAATTAACCCTAATCATTGTAGTAATGATGAATTTATTAAACTTATGAAACGAGGGGAAACTTGATGATTCAATTACTCCAAACCGGTATTTTAAATGAATCCTTAATACAAATTGAGTGGGAAGATTATACTGAATCGGTAGCAGCAATCCATCGCCATTTAGAAGGAGCTAATAGTGAAATGACAGGTTGGCTTAATTCCCCAATAGAAAATAATATAGAAATGGTGAAATCGATTCAACGTATCGCAAATGAAATTAAGATAGCGGCTGATGTATTAGTAGTTATTGGGGTAGGTGGCTCATTTTTAGGTGCAAAAGCTATTCAAGACGCATTAACTCCTTATTTTGGTGATTGTACGAATGGCATTGAAGTTATTTATGTTGGGCAAAATATGAGTGGTGCTTATATAAGGCAGTTACTAAATAGTCTTGAACATAAGGAAGTGTATGTGAATGTTATTTCGAAATCTGGTAAAACAATGGAGCCTGCATTAGCCTTTCGTGTATTTCGACAATATATGGAGAAACGATATGGAGATGAAGCATATAATCGGATTATCGTCACAACTGATGCTGAAAACGGATTATTAAACAAAATTGCAAAAAAAACAGGTTACCGTCAATTCGTAATTCCAGCGAATATTGGTGGTCGCTATTCCGTACTGACACCGGTAGGACTATTACCAGTTGCTGTTGCGGGTGTTGATATAGAAAAGTTACTAGAAGGTGCAAAAAAAGCTGCAACTGTTTTAAAGAATGAAAATCTCGAGCAAAACGAAGCATATCGATATGCAGTTATACGACAAGCGCTCTACAAAAATGGTTATAAAATTGAACTGTTAGCCTCGTTCGAACCGTGTCTAGCAAAACTGCATGAATGGTGGAAGCAATTATTTGGTGAAAGTGAAGGAAAAGATAAAAAGGGATTGTTTCCGGCTTCAGTTAGCTATTCGACCGACTTACATGCAATTGGTCAGTTCATACAAGATGGCAGCCCAATTGTTTTTGAAACATTACTTCATTTCAAGGAGATCCTGTTTGATTATCAAGTGCCATTTGATGATCAAAACGATGATCACCTGAATTATTTAGCGAATCAAAGCTTTAATAACATCAATGCAATTTCTAAGCAAGGTACGGCTTTGGCCCACGCAGATGGAGGGGTTCCGATCATCCAACTCGAATTAGAGCGGTTGGATGCCTATCATTTGGGGTACCTTATTTATTTTTTCATGAAAGCATGTGCGATGAGTGCTTATCTTTTACAGGTTAATCCTTTTGATCAACCAGGTGTTGAAGCCTATAAAAAGAAAATGCTCCAATTATTGCAAATTGATAATTTTAAGAATGAATATGGAGTTGGAATGTAAATGACATCAATAAAGGCGATAGAATATCATTTTCCTACAAATCAAATTGCTAATGACCCTAACAATAAATTAACAAAGAAAATTGGAATTTCAACTAGATATATCGCAGATAAAGATGAAACAGCTTCAGACCTGGCGATACAAGCTGCTGAAAAATTGTTTGAAAAGGGTGTTTGTAAAAAGAGTGAAATCGATTTTTTGCTATTTTGTACGCAAGCTCCAGATTATATTTTGCCTACAACCGCATGCATTATTCAGGAGAAATTAAAACTTCCAACTAGTTGTGGTGCGCTCGATTTTAATTTAGGGTGTTCTGGTTTTGTTTATGGCCTATCTCTTGCTAAAGGGTTAATTGAAAGCGGGCAAGCAAAGAATGTTTTACTATTAACAGCAGATACTTACAGTAAATTTATCCATGAAAATGATTTCAGCACATCCATATTATTTGGTGATGCAGCCGCAGCGACTTTGATTACTGAATCTTCTGATAGTGGAAATCTTGGTCCATTTGTATTTGGGACGGATGGTAGTGGGGCTGAAGAGTTAATTATATTTGCTGGTGGGTCTAGAGAGCCGATGGATTCTGAAGCTTTACTGGAATTTGAAGATGAAAAAGGCAATATTAGAACGCGAAGTAATTTGTATATGAATGGATCAGAAGTATTTAATTTTGCTATGAGGGAAGTACCGAAAGCGGTTGCCGATTTGTTAAAGAAAGAAAATACAACCTTGAATGATTATGATTACTTTATTTTTCACCAAGCGAACAGATATATGTTAGAGGCTTTAAGAAGAAGGATAAATATTGATGAAGATAAATTTTCCATCCAATTGAATGATTGTGGTAATACGGTATCTTCAACAATCCCAATAGCCTTACAAAAAGAAATTGAAATTGGACATATTAAAAACGGGGACAAAGTTTTATTAGTTGGATTTGGAGTAGGGTTATCTTGGGGCGTTTGCTCAATAAGAATACGTTAGTAACAATATATCTATATGCGGGGGGCTATTGGATGAATCTAAAAGAATTTATAGCATTATGTGAAGAGATTTTAGAAATAAAAGAAGGTAAGCTAACAATGGATACTCGTTTAGACAATATAGAAGAATGGGACTCATTAACAAGAATGGATTTGGTTTCGTATTGTGATGAGAAGTTTAATACTACACTACCTATAGAGATTTTTCGAGATACTGAAACATTTCAAGATGTAGTAAATATAGTGAAGCCGTATTTACAAGTAGCAGCCTATGAAAAATGAAGAGTTGCTACTATTAATTGGTGATGGAGAATTTGCCGAAATAGCATATGAATATTTTACTTATGATTCTCCCTATCGTGTCGTAGCGTTTGCAGTTGAAAAAGAGTATCTTGTGAAGGAAACATTGTATGGTTTACCTGTTATTCCTTTTGAGGAAATCGATCAATGGTATTCACCCGAGCAATATAAAGCTTTTGTTGCTATTAATAGTACTAAATTAAATAGACTTAGAACTAGATTATATAATGAAGTAAAAAATAAAGGCTATAAAGTTGTTTCATATATTAGCTCAAAAGCGTTCGTATGGCGAAATGTAAAGGTGGGTGAAAATACCTTTATTTTCGAAAACAATGTCTTACAGCATCATGTTGAAGTAGGGAATAATGTAATTATGTGGAGCGGCAATCATGTTGGGCATCGATCGATTATAAAAGACAATAGTTTTATAACTTCCCATGTGGTGATAGCGGGTAGATCTGAAATAGGAGAGAGTTGCTTTTTAGGTATAAACAGTACTATAAATGACATGATTAAAGTAGGAAAAGATTGTTTCATTTCTTCTGGAGCAGTAGTCAATAAAAATACAAAAGAAGGATATATTTACTCGGGAAATCCAGCAAAATCTATGGCTATAACTAGCTATAGATATTATGAAATAGAAGCGGAGTAAACATTATGCTCGAAGGTATGAAGAAGAGAGAAAGCTCGTACTTAATTTCAAACTAATCAAGCATGTCGCCATCTTTAGAGCTATGCCATTGCCTTAACAAACATTATGAATCAAATTTCCAAAGTATGTTTAATGCTTTGGGGTTTTTTTAGTAAAATGCTAAAACTGCCACGTCTTGTGGCCACGTATTTGACACCAACCTCATGTTGGCCTCAGCCATCACTGAAATCAACCATATATTACTGTGAAAAACCTAGTAAATGTATCTCAAGGGGGCAATATAATTGGGAGAAGCAATCAGTTTACAAGAAGTCATAAAAATAATTAGAAAAAGATTGTTACTTATTATTTCTTTAGTAGTTATTAGTGTTGGAATTAGTATAGGCATTAGTTTTTATTTATTAACCCCGATTTATCAGGCACAAACACAAATTTTAGTAAATCAACAAAGTAGTCTTAGTGATGCATATTCATGGCAATCAATAGAAACGGATTTGCGATTAATTAATACGTATAATGTCATCATTACAAATACAGCTATTTTAACTCCTGTAATTGAAGAACTTAAATTAGATGTAACCCCGGAAGAGTTATCTAAACAAATTTCAGTTTCGAATGAGAGTGATTCAAAAGTTGTAAATATCAGTGTATTAGATCCAGATCCGTCACGTGCTGTGGAAATTTCAAATACGATTTCAGAAGTGTTTAAAGAAAGAGTTTCAGAGCTAATGAGAGTTGATAATATTTCAATCTTATCAGAAGCAAAACTAAGTGATAACCCTATTCCTGTAAGACCCAATAAGATTTTAAATATCTTTATTGCGGCAGTATTTGGTCTTATGCTGGGGGTAAGTATTGTAATTCTACTTGAAATTTTAGATACAACAATAAAAAGCGAGAAAGACATCGAAGAACATTATGGTTTACCTGTCATAGGTATAGTTGGCTTAATTGTTGAAAAAAAAGAAAAGAAAATTTCCCTTAAATCACGTAGCGTTAGGAGGAGCGAAAATGATTAGGTTGAGAAGTAAAAAAAAGAAAAAACAGTTAATGTTATCAAAATTAGCTCGGAATTTAATTACTTTTTCAGATACGAAATCAATTATTTCAGAGCAATTTCGTACGATTCGTGCAAACATCACATTTTCTATGCCAGATCAAGAATTAAAAACGATTTTGGTCACCTCGTCTACTCCAGGAGAAGGAAAATCCACTAATGTTGCAAATTTAGGGGTTGTATTTGCGCAGGAAGGGAAAAGGGTTCTGATCATCGATGGGGATTTGCGAAAACCGACTTTGCATCACACATTTAAAACCTTCAATAAAGTAGGGTTATCTAATGTAATTGCAAAAAAGGCTACTATTAACGAGGCGATACAAGAGACATTTATTTTTGGGCTTCATGTATTAACAAGTGGTCCTATTCCACCAAATCCAGCTGAATTACTTTCTTCAAAATCGATGGATGCGTTGATTCTTGATGTGAAGAGAGATTTTGACATCGTTATTATTGACGCACCCCCATTATTATCTGTGTCGGATGCGCAAATTTTGGCGAATAAATGCGATGGCACCGTATTAATCGTTAATACAGGTGTTGTCGAAAAGGAAGCTGTTCGAAAAGCGAATGTCATTTTGTCTAATTCTCAATCAATCATTATAGGAGTAGTTTTAAATAATTATGTAACCCCAAAACATCAGCACTATTATAACGAATATAGTTTCGGTGAATAATTTTCTGAAGAGTATAATTTTCGGATTCTAAAGTATAATCATACCGCATACAATGACGTACAGGCAATAAAAATTGTCTAAAAAGCAGTACTAGATGAGGAGGAAATAGCTGTGGATTCATTAAAAGTATCATCTCGTTCTAATCCTAATTCTGTTGCAGGAGCACTCGTGGCGGTCATAAGAGAACAGGGCTTTGCAGAAATGCAAGCGGTAGGTGCAGGGGCGCTCAATCAAGCAATTAAAGCTGTAGCCATTGCACGAGGGTTTGTGGCACCTAGTGGAACGGATCTGATTTGTGCACCAGCCTTCGCAGACATTACTATTGCAGGGGAAGATCGAACGGCGTTAAAATTACTCGTTGAAAAAAGATCACGATAAATAAACAAACACTTACGCAAATGAAACAAACTTGCGTGAGTGTTTTTTATTTTGGGGTTTTACGCGCCAGCCTACTTTTTTTGAGTGACCCGCCAATAATTTTATTCCGTCATCTTTTAAATTGCTAAGGAACAAAATCAAAATAAATTCGTTTCACTACTTAACAAAATTGATTTCAAACTGATTTGTGTACAAAACCTTCCGTCAAAGGTCTGATTTTTTTACGCTTTATGACATTTGCAATAGTAGGAACTTACACTTCATGTTAAACTAATGAAGGAAATTTAACTAAATTCATTGGTCCTTTCCATGAATGCAGTTAAGCCTTTGGCAACCATGCATAGAGGTGTAATGGAGTTTACATAGCTGTTATCCAGCTACCTAATAAAGTATATCTATTACTTTATTTATTTATATAATTAGAAAACTTAAGGAGATGTTGATATGTTACATCAGCTTTCATGGAAAGTCGGTGGGCAACAAGGTGAAGGGATCGAGAGTACAGGCGAAATTTTCTCAATGGCAATGAATCGTTTAGGTTATTTCCTATACGGTTACCGTCATTTCTCTTCTCGTATTAAAGGTGGCCATACGAATAATAAAATTACGGTTCGTCCAACAGAAGTACGTTCGATTGCGGACGATTTAGATATTTTAGTGGCGTTCGATCAAGAAACAATCGACGTGAACTATAAAGAATTAACAGCATCAAGCATCATTTTAGCTGATGCAAAATTTAATCCAACAAACCCAGAGGACTCTATAGCACCTCTATATGCAGTACCATTTACAGAAATCGCAGCAGAACTAGGTACGTCATTAATGAAAAACATGGTGGCGATTGGGGCAACTGCAGCACTTTTAAACTTAAATGAAGAAGTATTCCAAAGTGTAGTAGATGAAATCTTTGGTCGTAAAGGTGAAGAAGTCGTTGCGAAAAACATCGAGGCGATTCAACGTGGTCGTGCAGCGATTGCTGAACAAATCGGCGAGCGTGTGGGCGCGTGGGAATTAGTGCCGGCAGACGGTAAACGCCGTATGTTCATGATTGGGAATGATGCAGCAGCATTAGGCGCACTTGCAGCAGGTTCACGCTTCATGGCAGCTTACCCAATTACACCAGCTTCTGAAATTATGGAATACATGATTAAAAAGCTACCATTAGTGGGCGGTGCGGTTATTCAAACAGAAGATGAAATCGCAGCAGCAACAATGGCAATCGGTGCTAACTATGGTGGTGTTCGTGCATTTACAGCATCAGCAGGTCCTGGTCTTTCACTTATGATGGAAGCAATCGGTCTTTCAGGTATGACAGAGCAACCGTTAGTTATTTTTGATACGCAACGTGGTGGCCCATCAACAGGTTTACCGACAAAGCAAGAGCAATCGGATTTAATGGCGATGATTTACGGTACGCATGGTGAAATTCCGAAAGTCGTAATTGCACCATCTACAATGGAAGAGGCATTCTACGACACAATCCAAGCATTTAACATCGCAGAGGAATTACAATTACCGGTTATCGTTATGACCGATTTACAATTAGCATTAGGTAAACAAACAGTTGAGCCATTTGATTACAGCAAAATTGAAATCCGTCGCGGTAAAATTGTCGATGCGGTTGAAGATGAAGAATCAAAAGATTACTTCAAACGTTATGAAAACACAGCAGATGGTGTTTCTCCTCGTGTATTACCAGGTTTAAAAGGTGGTATTCACCACGTAACAGGTGTAGAGCATGATGAAACAGGGAAGCCATCTGAAGCAACGGGCAACCGTCGTACACAAATGGATAAACGTATGCGCAAGCTAGAGCATTTACGCTTTGACAATCCAGTATACGTAAACGCGCCACATGAAGATGCAGACGTATTATTAGTAGGCTTTAACTCAACGCGCGGTGCATTAGAAGAAGTGCAAGAAGCGTTAAATGCAGAAGGCGTAAAAGCGAACCACGCACACATTAAATTAGTACATCCATTCCCTTCAGAGGAAATGACGGCATTAATGGACAAGGCGAAAAAAGTTATTGTGGTGGAAAACAACGCAACTGGTCAATTAGCAAACATTATGAAAATGAATATCGGTGGTCACGCGAAGACAAAATCGATTTTAAAATACGATGGTACACCATTTATGCCACGTGAATTAACAAACTTAGTGAAGGAGGAAATTTAATCATGGCAACATTTAAAGATTTCCGAAATTCAGTAAAACCGAACTGGTGCCCAGGCTGTGGTGACTTCTCCGTACAAGCAGCAATTCAACGTGCAGCAGCAAACGTAGGTTACGAGCCAAATGAGTTAGCTGTTATTTCTGGTATCGGCTGTTCAGGTCGTATTTCAGGTTACATTAACTCATACGGCTTCCACGGGATTCACGGTCGAGCATTACCAATCGCACAAGGCTTAAAAATGGCCAATAAAGATTTAAAAGTAATCGCTTCTGGTGGTGACGGTGACGGCTTTGCAATTGGTATGGGACACACAATCCATGCAATTCGCCGTAACATCGACATTACGTACGTAGTAATGGATAACCAAATTTACGGTTTAACAAAGGGACAAACATCGCCACGTTCAGCAGCAGGTTTCATTACGAAATCAACGCCAGGTGGGGCAATTGAGCCATCATTAAAACCATTAGAAGTTGCACTTACAAGCGGCGCAACATTTGTGGCACAAGGCTTCTCCACGGATATTAAAGAATTAACAGCTATAATCGAAGCAGGCTTAAATCATAGAGGCTTCTCGTTCATTAATGTATTTTCACCATGTGTAACGTACAACAAAGTGAACACATATGAATGGTTTAAGGAGCATTTAACGAAATTAGCAGATATTGAAGGCTATGACAATTCAAATCGTGAGCAAGCTATGCAAACAGTTATGAAGCATGAAGGTTTAGTAACAGGGATTATTTATCAAGATACTGAAACAAAATCATATCAAGAAAAAATCCAAGGTTATTCGGAATTACCATTAACGGATATCGATATTAGCTTATCAGAAGTGCAATTCGATAAATTAGTAAAAGAATTTATGTAATCATTACAGCACAGGGCATCTTCGCTCTGTGCTTTTTTTCATTTACAAGGAATTAACAATTCTCCTAAAGTCTCTTTACACAAATTTCCTATAGTAATAATTAAAAATAAATGTAAAGAGGTAAAGTGCCGTGCGCTTTTATAAAGCAGTGAAAGTAAAAGATCGACTAGCAGTTTTAATGATTATTTGTATTTTATCGAATATCATATTAACCGTTTTTAGCTTGGATTATTTACGCAAAATGGAGCGTGAAACCGCGAGTATGTATCATGAAAAATTACTAGCGACACAGGTGTTACAGGAAGTAATGCTGCAAGTTGAAACAACAAATTCCATTTCTGATGAAACGCGGCAACAATTAAAATCCATTGCGTTTGATGGAAAGATGGAGCATTACATCAAGCAAGTATCTGCAAATCCATCACCGAGCTTACTTGTGGAAATCAATACATATATATTAGAACGTGCGCAAAAGCAACTCGAAAACCACGAGCAGGATATTGCATTTGGCTATCGGTTAATTGTAAGCATTTCTGTTATTTTAATGGCGCTCATTTTATTTTTTGGCTTTCAAGCGATTCAATCGATTAACAAGCCGACCCGTGAGTTAAAGCGGTTATTTAAGCTTGCACAGCAGGGGGATTTAACAAAATATGCAACCTATAGTGCACGCGATGAGCTAGGGGAAACAACGAAGTACTACAACTTAATGATTGCGGATATGAAGGAGCTCCTAAAAACGGTTCGTCACGGGGCAAGTGAAGCAACAGGGGCCAATCAAGAATTAACCTATAATTTTGAGCAGATTACTAAAGGCGCGGTGCATATTGCGTCAAATGCAGATGTAATGACAAGCTCGCTACATTATGCAACGGCACAGCTTGCAGATAATACAGCATCGATTCAACAAGTGGCAGCAGGTGTTGAAGAAATTTCGCAACGAATGCATGAAATCGAGCGTGTTGTTCAAACAACCGTTTATAAAGCTTCCGATGGCGAAATTCTAGTAGAGCAAAATTTGTCACAAATGCATTCGATTGAGCATACGATGGGACAATCTAATAACAAGTTAATGCAATTAAAGGAGCAGTCACAAGAAATATCACAGGCGGTCCATATTATTCATGAAATTGCCGATCAAACAAATTTACTAGCATTAAATGCCTCCATTGAAGCAGCACGCGCTGGGGAGCATGGTAAAGGCTTTGCGGTTGTTGCTCAGGAAGTACGCAAGCTAGCAGAACAATCGAAGCGCTTTACAAATTCCATTGCTACGATTGTTAAAGACATACAGCAGGGCACAATTGAGGCATCGCAAAGTATGGAACAGGCCATGAAAAGTGTTATGACAGGGGCAAAATATACAGAGCAGAGTGCCTATAAATTTAGAGGAATTACCGATGAAGTACATCAAATTGGGCCGCAAATCGAACAGATGGCACAGGTAATGGGCGAAATTGTGAGCCATACACACGAGGTTTCAAATAGTGCAGTGGAACTTAGCAGTCGCTCCGAGGAAAATTTAGCGTCTATGCAGAAAATTCAGCAGCAAGTCGAACTTCAAAAACAATCAACTAGTGAAATATCTGATGAAATTCGCAGCATTGCAAAAAATATGCGTTCATTGACACATGCAGTGGACCGATTCCAAGTATAAACAACAAAAACTTTTGACGGTACTATATACGTCAGAAGTTTTTTACTGTTATAAATCCACATCTAATAATTCCCAAGGAAATTAATCTACTTTGTGGGGAAAAAGGATATTATCAAAAAAATATGAAAATTTTAAAAAAATAGTGAAATTTATTGGGATAATTGATATTATATAATTATTAAGTCATGATACTACTCAATAAGTGAAAGTTCCATAAGAATAATTAACTAGAAAAATATGTAAATTATAAAAGTAGCTATAAAATTGAAGCTATTATTAAATTATTGATTGTAGTAAAATGGTTTTAATTGTTTTATAGATGCGTTAGTTAATAAGGATTCGAAACCTAATTGATATATAGTAAAATACGCATGTGTATATTGCATTAAAAATTGTGAATGACTAGTCGTTTGCTGATCAAGGGAATAGAATAAAGTTAATTGTGTTCAAACGTTTTAAAATCATTGCTCGTACAATTTACGTAGCATAACACTTCATATTATCAGGGGGATGAATTTTATGAACAATCAAATTCAATTAATAGTTCCAGAGTGGTTTGTATTGGATGAACTACATATTATCGAAACGGTGGTCGGTGAAGCATCATCAGAAATCGGGCTTGTTATTGCAGGGGAAAACTTTGATTCAATGAAACAATGTTGTCCTACAGTGCGATTATATATGATTCGCTTAATCGGAGAACAATATGAACTGATGAAGGAACTTGACGCTTTTCAATTCCAGTCAGTAGAAGATGCCAAAGCTTTTAGTGAAAAATTGCCTCAGTTAAATGCCATTGATTTAATTATGCTAATGAATAATCAAGAGCCGATGTTTGCCCAATAATAATATTTACCGTACTCCAAAAAGGGTACGGTATTTTTTTGTGAATAGGGGAGTATCAATTTTTTCAAAGAAATCTATTTAAAAAAGACATCAAATCGCGCTATTAGGGCACAATTTGTGTTTTTCTAGTGCAATTTGAAATGGTAATGACTATGATGTGCTTTCTAACTAGACATTGCTTTATAATGGATAGAGTATTTAAGATATTTTCTAAAGGAAGTGATTTTAATGGCTAGAGGTGTATATATTCACATTCCTTTTTGTCATCAAATTTGTAATTACTGTGATTTTAATAAGGTGTTTTTTAAAAACCAACCTGTTGATGAATATATTGAAGCGCTAGGCCGCGAAATGGAGCTAACGGTTGAGCAAATGCCTGAAGCATTCGTAAATGTTGAAACGATATTTTTAGGTGGAGGCACACCGACTGCTTTATCAGCTACGCAAATTGAAAAATTATTAGCACTTATTGCGAAACATATTCCACTGTCGAACGTAAAAGAATTTAGTAGTGAAGCAAACCCAGATGAATTAACTGTAGAAAAATTACAGGCGCTTTTTAACGGCGGTGTGAATCGTTTAAGCATGGGCGTACAATCGTTTGATCAAGATTTACTAAAGAAAATTGGTCGTACACATTCTAACGAGCATGTGTATAGAACAATTCAAAACGCTAAGGATGTTGGCTTTACGAATATTAGCATCGATTTAATGTACGGTTTACCTGGGCAAACGATGGAGCAATGGCGACATACGTTAGAAAAGGCACTGGCACTAAAGCTACCGCATTATTCGGCGTATTCATTAATCGTTGAGCCGAAAACGATTTTTTACATTCAATATGCGAAAGGAAAGCTGAACTTACCGACCGAGGATTTAGAGGCGGATATGTATGGTGTGCTTATGGACACAATGGAAGCACACGGTGTACATCAATATGAAATTAGTAATTTTGCGCATGAAGGATTTGAGTCAACGCATAATAAAATCTATTGGGATAATGATGAATACGCAGGTTTTGGAGCGGGTGCACATGGCTACTTACGAGGTGTGCGCTATTCTAATGTTGCCCCGATTAAAAAGTACATTGAACTTGTGATGGAAGGCCATCGCCCTTTATTGCAAGAGCATAGTGTTACAAAAGATGAAAAGCTTGAGGAGCAAATGTTTTTAGGCTTGCGTAAATCAGCAGGTGTAACGCATGGAGAGTTTGAACAAAAATTTGGTCAGTCAATGGCTTCGGTATATGGAGAGACGATTCCTAAGTTACAGCGGGAAGGTTTGTTAGAAACAGACGCGCAAGGAGTACGTTTAACACGCAAAGGTCGCTTTGTTGGCAATGAAGTTTTCCAACGCTTTTTAATAGAAGATGAATGACTTAATTCAGCCGAGATTCAAACCCCGGCTGAATTAAGGAACTTAGGCTAAGGACGCCGCATCGTGCGGCAACGCCTAAGTGACCAACATCGTGTTGGCCCAAGCCCCCGGCGGATGTCACAGATTTTTTAGAGGGGTTTTCAAGCAAGCTTGAAAAAAATCTGGACGCAATTACGCTGAGGCGTAATTGATTGAAAAAGATTTGAAAAAAGTTGGGCGATTTCGTTGACATCAATTTAGGGATTTGTTAATTTATATAATATATTAGCACTCCATTTGAACGAGTGCTAACAGAGGTGAAAAAGATGTTAACAAATCGGCAGTTACAAATATTGCAAGTGATTGTAGATGATTTTGTGATGTCTGCTCAGCCTGTTGGTTCGCGTCAATTATCTAAAAAGGAAGGCATTACGTATAGTGCAGCTACGATTCGTAATGAGATGGCAGATTTAGAGGAATTAGGCTTTTTAGAAAAAACGCACACTTCTTCAGGACGAGTTCCATCAGAAAAGGGCTACCGTTATTATGTAGACCATTTATTACAACCACAGATTATTACATCTGGGGAAGTTGAACAAATCCACTCACTATTTGAAAAACAAATGTTAGAAGCCGAACAACTAATTAAAGAATCGGCCAATATTTTATCAGAACTAACAACCTATACAACGATTTTACTTGGTCCAGATGTTGCTAAGCACCGTGTAAAGAAATTTCAAATTGTTCCATTAACCGAACAAACTGCGGTTGCCATTATAGTGACAGATAACGGACATGTAGAAAATCGCACATTAACATTACCACCTGGATTTAGCCCAGTTGACATTGAAAAGACCGTGAACATTTTAAATGAACGCTTAGTGGGGATTCCGTTATTTGAATTGCCAATAAAACTTCAAACAGAGGCATTGTCTGTCTTGAAACAGCATGTAAACGCATCGGAATCAGTTGTGCGCTCATTGCTATCCATTTCATCAGGTCAATCGGAAAACAAAGTGTATTATGGTGGTAAAACGAATATGTTAAATCAGCCTGAATTCCATGATTTGAATAAAATGCGCATGCTGATGGATTTAATGGATAAGGACAGCCAAGTGCAATCTTTATTTAATCCGCAAGACTATCGTATTAGTAACAACCTGGGTATTCAAATTCGCATAGGCTCAGAAAATAATCATTTGGCTATGGAAAATTGTAGCGTCATTACCGCTTCGTTTTTAGTTGGTCAAGAACAGCAAGGAGCGATAGCCATTATCGGCCCAACACGCATGGATTACCGTCGTGTTGTGACGTTACTTGATGTGATGCGCAACAGTTTATCACAGGCCTTTTTCGAACAGAAAAAATGATGTAGATCCGAGGAGGAAAAGAAGTGACAGAAACTACAAAGACACCAGAAGAATTGCAACAAGAAACAACTACAGAAACAGAAGTAGTAGAAGAAATTGTTGTAGATGAAAACGAATTAAAAATTGCTGATTTAGAAGCAAAAATAGCAGAAGAAGAAGCACGTTACTTACGTTTACGTGCTGACTACGATAACTTAACTCGTCGCAATCGTTTAGACCGTGAAGCATCAGAAAAGTATCGCGCACAAAGTTTGTTAACAGAGCTTTTACCAGTGTTAGATAACTTAGATCGCGCTTTACAAGTAGAAGTAACATCAGAGGAAGCGACTTCATTATTTAAAGGTGTAGAAATGGTCTACCAACAATTACTAGCTGCTACCGAAAAAGAAGGCTTAGAATTAATCGCATCGGAAGGGGAAGCATTTGATCCAAACTTCCACCAAGCAGTAATGCAAGAACAAGATAGCGAAAAAGAAGCCGGTACAGTTTTACGAGAGCTACAAAAAGGCTACAAGCTAAAAGACCGCGTCCTACGACCATCAATGGTTTCGGTGAATGAATAAAATTCTTTAAGAGGAAAAAACATTTGCTCCTGTGGTAAGCGTAACAAGTTACCCTTATCCTCGTCGCAAGAAAATTAACACAAACAAGTTTGAGTTAATTTTCTTGCCATGCTTAGAGCAAAGTATGGCAACATTTGAATATAAATTGTAAATAAACACAGTAGTGTTTTAATAATAGGAGGAAAACGAATTATGAGCAAAATTATCGGTATTGACTTAGGTACAACAAACTCTTGCGTATCAGTATTAGAAGGCGGCGAGCCAAAAGTAATTCCAAATCCAGAAGGTAACCGTACAACTCCATCTGTTGTAGCTTTCAAAAATGGTGAAAAACAAGTTGGTGAAGTAGCAAAACGCCAAGCAGTTACAAACCCTAACACAATCATCTCAATCAAATCTAAAATGGGTACAAATGATAAAGTAACTGTAGATGGCACTGATTACACACCACAAGAAATTTCGGCAATGATTTTACAATACTTAAAAGGTTATGCAGAAGATTACTTAGGTGAAAAAGTAACAAAAGCTGTTATTACAGTTCCTGCTTACTTCAACGATGCACAACGTCAAGCAACAAAAGACGCTGGTAAAATTGCTGGTTTAGAAGTAGAACGTATTATCAACGAACCAACAGCTGCTGCACTTGCTTACGGTTTAGATCAACAAGATGTTGACCAAAAAATCTTAGTATTCGACTTAGGTGGCGGTACATTCGACGTTTCGATTCTTGAGTTAGCTGACGGTGTATTCGAAGTATTAGCAACAGCAGGTGACAACAAGCTTGGTGGCGATAACTTTGACGACAAAATCATTGAATACTTAGTAGCTGAATTCAAAAAAGAAAACGGCGTTGATTTATCAAAAGACAAAATGGCAATGCAACGCTTAAAAGATGCAGCTGAAAAAGCGAAAAAAGACTTATCAGGTGTAACTGCTGCACAAATTTCATTACCATTCATCACAGCTGGCGCTGAAGGTCCATTACACTTAGAAATCAACTTAACTCGTGCAAAATTCGATGAGTTAACACATGACTTAGTAGAGCGTACAATCGTACCAACTCGCCAAGCATTATCAGATGCAGGTCTTTCTGCTTCAGAATTAGATAAAGTGATCTTAGTTGGTGGTTCTACTCGTATTCCTGCAGTAGTAGAAGCAATCAAAAAAGCAACTGGTCACGAGGCATACAAAGGCGTAAACCCAGACGAAGTAGTAGCAATGGGTGCTGCTGTACAAGGTGGGGTATTAGCTGGTGACGTACAAGGCGTATTATTATTAGATGTAACACCATTATCATTAGGTATCGAAACAATGGGCGGTGTTATGACAAAATTAATCGACCGTAACACAACGATTCCAACTTCTAAATCTCAAGTGTTCTCAACAGCTGCAGATAACCAACCAGCAGTAGACATTCACGTATTACAAGGTGAGCGTTCAATGGCTGCAGACAACAAAACATTAGGTCGCTTCCAATTATCTGATATTCCAGCAGCACCACGTGGTATTCCACAAATCGAAGTAACATTCGACATTGATGCGAACGGTATTGTATCAGTAAAAGCAAAAGACTTAGGTACTCAAAAAGAGCAAACAATCGTGATTCAATCTGATTCTGGTTTAACAGAAGAAGAAATCGAACGCATGGTGAAAGATGCAGAAGCAAATGCTGAAGCCGATGCAAAACGTAAAGAAGAAGTTGATCTTCGCAACGAAGCAGACCAATTAGTGTTCCAAGTGGACAAAACTATTACAGACTTAGGCGAGCAAATTTCAGAAGATGAGAAAAAATCTGTTGAAGATGCACGTGATGAGTTAAAAGCTGCTTTAGAAGCTGGTGAGTTAGAAGGCATCAAAGCTGCTAAAGAAAAATTAGAAGGCGTATTACAACCATTAGTAATGAAAGTTTATGAGCAAGCTGCGGCTGCGCAACAAGCAGCTAGTGGTGGAGCTGAAGGCTTCGATGGTCAAGCTGACACTGGTAAAAAAGACGACAGTATCGTAGACGCTGATTTTGAAGAAGTAAAAGACGATAAATAATCAACGTACACATATTTAATTGAAAGCCAAAGACCGCTCGCGGCTTTGGCTTTTAATAATTAACTTACTTCTGCAGAAGCAAGTTAGCCGAGGCGTAATTGATAAAATATGATGTATCAAATGGTATACATCATTTTTTTAACATGTTAAAATAGACGTTATGTAAATAGAGCGGAGAGTGGACTATGAGTAAGCGCGATTACTATGAAGTGCTAGGCATTAGCAAAGGTGCCAGCAAAGACGAAATTAAAAAAGCGTATCGTAAATTATCAAAACAATATCACCCTGACGTTAACAAAGAAGAGGGTGCAGACGAAAAATTCAAAGAAGTAGCAGAAGCATACGAAGTGCTTTCAGACGACCAAAAACGTGCACGCTACGACCAATTTGGCCATGAAGATCCAAATGCTGGCTTTGGTGGTGGTGGTTTCGGAGGCGGCGGTGGTTTCGGTGGTTTCGAGGACATTTTCAGTTCATTCTTCGGTGGTGGACGACGCCAAGATCCAAACGCACCTCGCAAAGGCGATGACCTACAATTCCGTATGAACATCACGTTTGAGGAAGCGGTATTCGGTAAAGAAACAGAAATTGAAATTCCGAAAGAAGAAGCGTGTGATACGTGTCACGGTTCAGGTGCAAAACCTGGAACACAACCACAAGCATGTTCACAATGTAATGGAGCAGGTCAAATTAACCAAGCGGTGGATACGCCATTTGGTCGCATGATGAATAAACGCACATGTCCAAGTTGTCGTGGTGCAGGTAAAATCATCGTTGAAAAATGTACATCTTGTCGTGGTGCGGGTAGTGTAACGAAAAAGAAAAAAATTAAAATCACAATTCCTGCAGGTGTGGATGACGGTCAACAATTACGTGTAGCGGGTCAAGGTGAAGCCGGCTTTAACAATGGCCCAGCTGGTGATTTATACATTATTTTCTCTGTTCGTAAGCATGAATACTTTGAACGTGACGGTGACGATATTTTATATGAGTTAAATTTAACATTCTCACAAGCTGCATTAGGAGATGAAATTGAAGTCCCAACAATTCACGGGAAAGTGAAGCTGAAAATTCCAGCAGGTACACAATCAGGAGCACAATTCCGTTTGAAAGATAAAGGGGTTAAAAACGTACATGGCTACGGTCTAGGTAACCAGTATGTAGTGGTGAAAGTAGTCATTCCGAAAAAGCTAACAGAAAAACAAAAACAATTATTACGTGAATTCGCAGAAATTAGTGGCGACATTCCTGAAGAACATGGAAGCTCACTTTTCGATAAAATTAAGAAAAAAATAAAAGGTGACTAAAAGGGGAGATTGCAAGTGAAATGGACAGAACTTTCGATTTTAACAACGCATGAAGCTGTTGATGCTGTGACGAACATTTTACATGAAGCCGGAGCAAGCGGTGTAGTTATTGAAGATTCAAAAGAATTAGATAAAGAAAGAATCGATAAATTTGGTGAGATTTATGCACTAAATCCAGAGGACTTCCCAAAAACAGGTGTAGTTGTTAAAGCGTATTTATCAGCCTCTAGCTTCCTATCGGAGACAATCGAAGAAATTAAGCTTGCAATTGCCAACCTTGTGAACTTTGATATTAATATCGGTGAAAACATTCTGACAATGTGTGAAGTAGATGATGAAGATTGGTCTACAGCGTGGAAGCAATATTACCATCCTGTAAAAATTTCTGAGCGATTTACAATTGTGCCGACATGGGAAGACTATGAGCCTGTTTCAACAGATGAACTGATTATCGAACTTGACCCAGGTATGGCATTCGGTACAGGTACGCACCCAACGACGGTGATGTGTTTACAAGGACTTGAAAAGGTCGTAAATGAGGGGAACACAGTAATAGACGTTGGTACGGGTTCTGGTGTACTGTCAATTGGTGCAGCGATGCTTGGTGCAAAAAGCGTACATGCATTAGATTTAGATGAAGTGGCCGTTACAGCAGCACGTGAAAATGTTGAGCTAAACAAAATGGAATCAATCGTAGAAGTATTCCACGGTAACTTATTGGATACGGTAAAAGAACCAGCAGATGTTGTCGTAGCGAATATATTAGCAGAAATCATTATGTCATTTACGGACGATGCGTTTTCAATCGTAAAACCAGGTGGCGTTTATGTGACATCTGGTATTATTGGCGCGAAAAAAGACGATGTAAAAGCAGCATTAAAAGCTTCAGGCTTTGTTATTGAAGAAATATTAATGATGGAAGACTGGGTAGCGATTATTTCTCGCCGACCATAAAGTGAAACTTTGCTTGGTGGGGGGATTCTCATCCACCACTTAACTGTCTCTTAATGCGGGATAAACTCTAGCAACAGCTGTTTTATACAGCTGTTGCTTTTGTATAAAGGAGAATGACAAACTAATGCAACGATATTTTGTAGAGCAGCAAAACAATGAGCAAAATGAATTTATTATTGCGGGTGAAAATGCAAGGCATATTAGCAAAGTGATGCGTATGTCCGTTGGCGATGGAATCATTATCGTTCATGACAATACAGCAAACATATGCGAAATAACAGTAATCGACCAAGAAGTTACAGCAAAAAAAACAGGGCGAACAATTCCCTCTCCTGAAATGCCAGTAAAGGTCGATATTGCTTGCGGGTTACCAAAGGGCGATAAACTTGAACTGATAGCACAAAAAGCAACAGAATTAGGCATGCATGCATTAGTTCCTTTTGCGGCAGAGCGTTCAATCGTAAAATGGGATGACAAAAAAGCAAAAAAAAACCAAGAACGCTTACAGAAAATTGCGCAAGAGGCAGCAGAGCAATCTCATCGTACACATATACCTGAAATCCTTCAGTCCGTAAGCTTTAAGCAGCTGGTACAAACTTTCGGAAACTATGACGCAGTATTTATCGCCGATGAAGAAGATGCAAAATTAGCTGAACGTACAAGCTTTAAGCAAAAGTTACAGGTATTAGATACTTCTCTAGAGCTGAGAATCTTATGTATTTTTGGTCCAGAAGGTGGAATTTCACGTCAAGAATCAACTGCAATGCTTGAGGCAGGAGCACAAACAATGTCACTAGGACCACGTATTTTACGTGCAGAAACCGCTCCTTTTTATGCATTAGCCGCTATTTCCTATGAATTTGAATAATGAGTTTTTGAAAAAATAAAAGAGCCGTGTGATAAATCAGATTCGAATCTGACTTTCACACAGCTCTTTTTATTATTGTGCATAATCGCCTGTATAGTTGACTAGTGAACAAGAATGCACGCCATCGATTTTATCAATGAGGGTTAAGAAATACGTATTATCATCTACTAAACGAATTTCGACAGTCATTTCAATTAATCCTCTACGTACCGTTTTTGATTTTAGTTTCGTATTTAATTTGGCTAATACTTTCTTCACATCGCCATGTGCCGTGTCAGAGTATTGAACGACTAATAAATATGTTTCTCCACGGATTTTTTTCTTTGAAAGCCATGCTAATGTCGCACCAAATGCTATAGAGCCAATTAATGCTAGTGGGTACATTCCAGCACCAATTGCAATACCAGCAGCAATTGCCCAAAACATATAAACAATATCGAGCGGATCTTTTACAGCAGTTCGGAAGCGTACAATACTTAGTGCACCGACCATACCTAAAGAAAGCACAATATTTGTACTAATAGTCATAATGATGACGGCTGTAATCATTGTCATTAAAACAAAGGAAACATTGTAATTATAACTATAAACAACGCCTCGAAAACAGATTTTATAGACGTAAAAAATGAACATGCCGACTGCAAAAGAGCAAAGTAAACCTAGGAAAATATCAATATAAGATACACTTGTAAATGACTCTAAAGAAAGAACACTTTTCTTTATTATATCTTGGAAATTTAAAGACTCATTCATTATAAAATCTCCTTACTTAAAATATTGTATAGTACGTTCTCGGCAAAGTACGTATTTTGAAATGGAGGAGCGCACAAGACGCTCTGGTTGAACGAGTTGTCGAATCACATCGGGCAAAAATTTATCGAACTTTACTTCTAATACAAGCTGCTCTGGATACAAAATATTTTCATATATATTACGGTCATCAAATAAATCGATACCGTTGACGCCGGCTTTTAGTTCCTTATCAAACGTAACGCGGACATTGCCTGGTTCGAACGTATAAGCAGCGCGAATATAATCGACAATAACGCGTGGTTTAAAATTTCGATATTGTAATGCATGGTAGAAATCTCGAATTAATGGTTCAGTTCGATTACCAATTTGCTCATATTGACCATTCAATATAGCATCATATTCATCTCGAGAGATTGGTACAGATTCCTTTGAAATAAAATCTCCGTATTTACTTTTGCGTTCTAGGTTAATAATGCTGTCAGAACCATTATAAATACGAATTCGATATTTTTCTCGACCGAAAATGCCTTCGTTTTTATCGTAAATCGCATGATCGTGAACGCCATCAAAATAAAGACTTCGAATATTGTAGCCTTCTTTACTTAAAGAATGCTTATCCATCTTCATAATTGTGGATATACGTGAAACGAGCGGAGGCATTTCTAAATAATTAATATAAAATTTGAGCTCATGCCGAAATTTTTTCTCTATAAAATTCATTATTTTACCTCCACTTGGATTGTCCCGAAGAAGTTATTACCCTCGTCGTCGGTATACATATCAAATGCAGAATTTGTATGGCCTGATTTGTCTTCAACCCTAACGGATAAATAGTAAATTCCAGGTGGCAATTCAGTTACTTTTATTTCTGTTTCTCGTATTTTTTCAGCTTTTGCCACAACGTCGGTTAATGCTGGGTCTTTCGCTATCACTACATTGTAGTAAAGAGTTTCTCCTTGTAAGTCGAATGAAGGCTCCCAACTAAAGATGTGTTTGTTATTTTCTAATACAACTTCTTGATGCATATAAAATGGTTTTGGCTTTTCAAGATCAGCATAATAACGGTCAAGTGCTTGCTTTGGTGTTTGAACGATTTCAGTTAATTCTTGGTCTAAATTTGATATTTTACCGCCTAAATACTGAATATCGGGCATGCGTGAAAGATATTTTTGAGTAGCTGTATATTTTGCTAATTGTTGTTCTACAGTTTGCTCGTTAATATAAGTAGCATATAGTTCTTCAATTTTATTTGTTAGCTTATCAACATTTTTTTGGTCACGGAAATAGCGATTGAGCAATATATTTCCCCAATAGTTACTAATGCCCGATTGGTGAGGTTTAATGTTTAATGTTTTGCGTCCAAGATTCCATCCATCATCGTAATCCCAAGGTAAAATTAGCCAAGTGTTAATATTTAATGGTGAATAGAGATAGAAGTTATTTGCATCTGTATCCATATTGTCCATTAAAATATTGACTCCTACCCAAGTTAATAGATTTTCTTCATCGAAATGGTGGTCTATGACATCGTTTATTGGAATTTCATAATTATTAATGTCATTCAATAACTGGATTAGTTTGTCATGTTCTTCGCGCCCTTTAATTTCTAAAATGGATTCGAACTTTTGCTTATCATAGGTTGGATCCGTTTCAGATTTAATTTGCTCAGGATAGCGTGCAAATTCGAAAAATGTAACTTTATATAAATAACCATTTGGGTCGAATAGATGGTTGCGTAAAAACTTTTTATTAGGCTGCTCCACATGTGTATATAAACCATAGTCTTCGTAAACAGTGGAGCCGGCTGTAGTATCTTTCACATACAGGTGTACAAATTGAGTACGCAAACTTGAAATGTTAGGGATATTTTCCATTAAGTCGAAGCTTAATTTGTTACGCACTTTTGTTAAGTCTTTGAAATGCTTATTTAAATTAAGTGTCGTTTGGTCATTCCAAGTACCAGCGCTATCAAGCAAATCAATTTTATAAGATTTTTGTGGTTGGTTACGAGCTGTATTACCTCGCAAACTGATTTTTGCATTGGCATCAGTTGCATCATAGCCAAACATGCCGTTTTTGGGGCCAGCACCATTTGGTAGCCCTTCTTGTAATATAATTCGTAAATTATCCTCACTGTATCGTTCGATAACTCGGTTTAAGCCATACCAATCTAAGTTTGGTTTTTCTGAATCAGGTAGCACGGTCATATAAAATGTTTTAATAGAAGAATCCTCATCTCGTTCATAAATCCGTTTATCATCAATCGTTATTGTATTAATGACACTAGGGTTTTGAATTTCTTCTAGATTGGATTCAGAGTCTATGTTTTCATTTGAATCGCTACATCCTACTAATAATACGACAAATGATAAAACCGCTAAAAATTTCACCTTATTTTGTTTAAATGGTTTGAATTTTTTTGTAAGACCAAGTGTCAAACTTGCTTGAGGACAATACGTGTAATAGTCAATATTGGTTAAAATATAGTACAGGCGCAATAACGAACCGCATAACACGATAAATGACGCTAAAAAAAAGCCTACCCCATGCATGGATAATTGCATTGAGAAATAGGTGAGGGTCGCACATAATACGACGAATGCACCTGATAATAATAAAATCCCTTTTCGATCATCAAAATACATCAATAAATGGAAGGCTACGAACATTAAAATAAAGAAAAAGTAACCTAGGCAAAGCATGATAAACACATCAAGCTGCTCCATTGTGAAACCGATTCGAGATAAATACAATATCCCAAGAGCAATTGCGAGTGTGGTAAATAATAATTGGATTTCTGCTAAAAAACCAATTCTTTTTAAAAGGACTTTTTGCATTTTTTTCTTCGCAGTTTGAATATTATCATATGTTCCACCTTCTGTAACATTTTTATAATAAAATAAAAAGCGCTCGTAAAAATCGGTTTCAATAATAACGACAAAAAAGATTAAAGAAGGCAATACGGATAAATAAGCATAAAAGACTGGGACATCGTAAAACGGCATTAATAAATAGTGTCCTGCTATTACTTGTGAATTATCGGAGAAGAACCAGTACACTAAATTATGAATATAAACACCAGAATAAACAAGGACGCCGCTAATAAATATAGATGGATACTTTTTAGCAATGGAGAAAAATGCAAAATAATTTTTTTTCGCATTGCTAGGAAATACTTGCTCAAAATGATAGCCAGAAAATATAACAATACTTGCAAAACCTATATCCATGCCAAGTAAAGCGATAATTACAGGTGAGAAATCACTGTATTGAAATAATAAAAAACTAACAATGATAGATAATAAAGCAGCAATAGCAAAGCTTCTAAAAATGCGTTTATAATCCTTTAATGCAGACATAAAAACATTTTGTGTCCATATGACAACAAGTTCTACAAAGAAAAGATACGCCACTAATTTATAGAAACTACTTTCTTCTAGAAAAAATAGAAAGATTGCTGCAATGATTGCTGCAATTGGTAAAACTACTAATATACTTCCGTAATACGCATTTATGATATCCTCGTATTTTTTTTCATAAATACGGTCTGCGATATAGCGCGTAACGAGTAAAGTAATTCCAGATGTAAGAATAATCGAAAATACAAAACAATAGGCAAGTGTGGCAATAAATAATTCATTTTCTAAATAGGTAACGCCATTTTGCTTCATTAATAATTGTTGAATGAACACGAGGATTAAACATAAAATCATCGGGCCAATCGTCGTCATTGTCGAATATGCATAGGCTTGTAGATTATTTACTAACCCTTGCTTTCTATAGAGTTTTCGAAGTTCAAATCCGATTCCTGCCATTTGCTAATCCCCTCCTAATCGAGCATAAATCTCTTTGTAGCTATTAATAAAATCTGAACGCTTATACAAATTGGCAACTCGTTGGAAAGCATTTGAGCCAAATTTCTGACGTAAAGTTTCATTTTTACATAGTGTGATGACATAGTTCGCCATTTCTTCATAGTGCATAACCGGCACAATATAGCCTGCTTGTCCGTAAATATCATTTGTTCCTTCGATTAACTCGCGACATCCGCCAACATTTGTACAAACAAACGGTTTCGAACAAGCAAAGCCTTCTAAAATAGCTAAAGGCTGACCTTCACTAATACTTGATAAAATTAAGATATCAAGATTAGCTAAATAGTCTTTTATTTGTACCATACCTGTAAAATGAAGGTTTTTCAAATTTAAAATTGAAACCAATTGCATACATTCTTCGTAATAATCTGAATCCTCCTCGGTAGGTCCCATAATATAAAGTTCTACGTTTGGCAACTTTTGCTCAACTAAGGCAAACATTTGAATCATCATTTTAATATCTTTAATTGGTACAACACGAACAATGGCGCCAATTCGGATTTTATCATTTGGTAATGTGCGTTGGATATTTTGAAAGTCACTCACTTCAATCCCATTTGGAATAATACTAATTTTTTGAGGGTCACAACCAAGCTCAATTTGAATTTCTTGATTGCGTTTAAATAACGTAATTACCTCATCTGCAAGGTTGTATATGGAATTGGATAATGTGTAAAAATAATTAATCCATAAATCTTTGAAATAGCCCTTTACCCAGTTGGCCTTAATAATTTCTTCCTCGCGTTCACGGGAATAAATACCATGCTCAGTTAAGATTAAAGGCTTGTTATAAACAGCTTTTGCGAGCGCTCCTACGACACCCGCATAGCCTGTTGAAACAGAATGATATAAATCAGCTTTTGGAATGTCCCCACGAATAATTAAAAATAAGGGTAAGATCATCGAGCTTACAGTCCAAAATAATTCTGTATAAGGAACTTGTGAATATTTTGTCTGAGCCAAATCTTGAATGATGTCATAGAAATCTTTACTGGATAAAAATTCGGCAACATTTCGATATTGGTCACTACGAATAAATTGAAATAAGTTTGGCCAATTTACTTGCTCCTCACCACTTACTAAAGCGTATAAATCTTGTTTTTGTTCAGGGGTTAATCCTAATCGTTTTCCCCATTTTGCTTGCTCATTTAAATGAGCATCTAGAAATACTTCATGTACTTGAATAAGGTTTGGTGGCAATTGATATTTGAATTTACCTTGTTGTTTCTTTTCCGCAGCAATTGCAAAAATAATAAATTCGGTATCGGGCATTGCGTTCATTAGAGAATGAATCCAACTGGAAACGCCACCTGCTACATATGGATATGAACCTTCAGCAATTAAACAAATTCTCATATTTGTACCTCATTTAAAAATAATTTCAAAATTCTCTGAAGTTGCTTTAATTAAATACGTATTATCGTCTATTTTTTCGTAAGAGATGTTTTTCGTTGTTTTAATGGTTTTCTCTGTACGAAGGATAAAGTCGAGCTGTGAAAAGAATGGTTTAATATGCCCAATAATTTGCTCTTCAGTTTGTTCGAATGTTACGGATGAATTAAGTGTGCTCGCTTGTTTTAACGCAGCATTTGTTGCTGTTGTAGCATGTAACCAAGGATAACGTTCATGAATATCACCAAAAAATTGTTCAAATTCTTCAAACATACTCGTCCAACCACCTTTACTGCGGTCTTCACTAATTACATCATCCGGATGGATAAAATGAGATAATACACCTAAGCTCGTAATGGCGTTTACAATTTCCCATTCATTTGTTTCGGTAGGGAAGTAGCCTGAAGAAATTCTAGGCATTTCAACGATGGCATCTTCGCTCACTTCGAACTCTTGAACATAGGATCGATTCGTTATGTCTTCGGAATAAAGGGATGCGATTGTAATCAAGTTAGGGAGCGCTTCTTTTATAATACTTCGTGCTTCTTTAGATAAAACATTGGAAGGTGGAACATATGAAGAAACCGTATATGAAGGAAAGGCCTTTTTGGTATACGTCTCGACCTCTCTAAGTGCTTGCTTCATATGATCAATGGATTGCCAATGATTATAACCGAATGTTTTCGAAACGGCTGAGTCCAACGTTAACGACTGGTGATTATAGCCATGATAGCCAATTTCACCACCACTATTAATAAGTTCGCGCCCAAAGCCTACTAAATATGTAAGCTCAATATCTTGCGAGTTATTGAAGGGGGGGGTGACTTTGTCTTCATAGGATTCGATTAATGCGCCTGTATACACTAAATTAAATTTTTGGGAAGCTTCCAACATATCGGGCCACCAAACATTTCGATAAAAGTTAGGTAAATCTAGTTCAAATTCCTTGTAAATAATTTCATTTCTTCCTTTAGCAATGGGTGCGGGGAAATCATCGATAAAAAAGGTTTTTGAGTTAAAGATAGGATAGATAAAAGGATCTCCCGGCATGCTTAACATCCCGGCAATTACCCCACGAGAATATTTTTCAGCCGCAATATTCAAGTTAAGTATAATAAAATTGCCCTCACCAAATTCTTTTTTCCATAAAAGAGGTACACCAGATAAATTTTTCATAGCAGGTTCAATCGTACTTTCAATCGTTACGTTTAAGCTACTATCGTTTAGGCTTCCTTCTAAAAATACTCTTCCTTTTGCCCCAATTAGTACATTGGATGTTACTTCAATACCTGTTGTTGTTGTAAAATCCGAGTAATCAATGATCCCTAATTGGCGGTTAAGAATTTCGAATAGGGCATCAGGCTCAAGTGTTGTCATTGAAAATAAATTGCCACCTGTTTCGACAAAGCTTTCAATTTCATCGATTGTTCCAACATCATCTAAATATGGTGTTGCAAGTAAAATATTAGGACACTTATTGAATTCAACTTTACTCAGCTCTGCATCGTATGTTTTATATGGTTTTTTTAAATATTGAAGTGTTTTTTCAATATTGGATTTAAGCTTTTCATATTCTTCGTTATACAAAATACAGTATTCTGCATTCGAAATTGCCTGTACGTGTTTTGTAGTAGGTTGTAATACTTTAGAGCTAACGGTTAAATCCAGCTCATTCTTCACAGAATTTAATATAAAATCTGAGCGCGAAAGTTGTAAAATAACCCCACATAGAAATATTAGTATTAAAATGTAAAAAATCTTTTTATTATTTAATAATCCGTTCATTTGCGTTAAACACCCCAGACCAATATCGTACATAATTAAGAGCTTCATAAGAAAGCGTAATTGGCGCAGCTTTTAACGCCTCAATTTCGTGCCTTAGATTTTCAACAGCAAAAGTTTCAAAATAAATTTTCATCGCTAAAATATAGGCTTGTTCATTTAAAGGGTATTGCTGCTTGAATAATTTCACTGTTTGTTCTGCAGCAATGGTATCTTGAAATGCGAGTTCCATGTGTATTTTGTCAATAAACGTTTTTTCTGTCGCATCTTCATTGTTAATGATTTGCTCCATTATTTGAATGAACTGTGCTTGGTATTTTTTTGTCGATTGCCCATCTAAAAATCCACTATTTAAATATTCTTTTATAATGTTTGCGTATGTGTGAGCCAAAGTTGAATTGTTTCGGTTTTGGCTGTATTCTACCTCTAACTTTTGCATGAGTAAGGTTAACTTTCGTTTTACTTCAATAACTGCGGTTACCGCATAGTGAGATGTTTCCGTATCTTCATTGACTACTGCTGTTTTTAAGACATCGATATATTGGAGTGCATCTTCCTTTAATATATCGATTAATACTTTTCTTCTAACCGATACATTATTTACAAGGAGTGCTTCTTCGATGGAAATAATATTTAATTCGTTTTGCTTTTCAATTTTGCTGATCGAATTTAAATCCTCAAGTTGGAGGTCTTCAACTTGGGCATCCAAATAATTACCGAAAAAGTGCTCATCTTTTTTTAACCATTTATTTGGCCAAACGGTAGGGATGAACCAACCGATAATTGGCAAAAAAGTGACGATCGCCAATTTTAATAGCCATTCCTTTATATTTCCTTTACTTATAAGGAATGTAGCGATGATCGATAATAATAAATAGATTCCAAAATAAATCATAGATTATACACCTTCTCATCTACTGCGTGCTCAAAGCCAGCATTATAGAAGCGTTTTAATATAAAGGGTAAATCGACTTCATTTGTATTCGAAAGTAATACATGTAATTTTGAATGATTGTACCCTAAGTAGTCTGTTTCTCGTAGCATGTTCCCTAATGTTTTGGATATATCTATTAAGTTTGCCTCTTCTACAGTGAATGTTAATAAATGATAGGGGATGCCGTAAAGGTCCTTTGCCTCTTTTTTTGCAGCCAGGATTTCTTTAAATGTATTCATTTGCAATATATTCGTACTTTCAATATAGCGATTGTCTTCTGAAAGTTTAATAAACTCAAATGCACGCGATAATGAAGATTGGATTAATTGTTTCACTACGATAAAAAGATTTTCATAGTACTGTGAAAAGTTCTCAAAAGGTAATTTTCCAATTGAAATAATGGCTCTAATTTCTTGATCGTAAAAAATTGGAGCTACCATTAATGGTACGTTTGGCTCTAATGCACGATTAATAAAAGGTTGACCAGTCGCAATAATTTGCTGGATATAAGGTGTTTCATCAACTTTTAAAGAAGTTTGAAGCTGCTCATTTCTAGTGAACTCCGAATGTGCCGTTAAGCGTAAATAGGTATGATTTTTATTTAAAACATAAATGGAAACATCTTTACTATTCATGACACGTTCAACGACCATTACAGTATTCGTAAAGATTTTTTCGGGTTCTAAATTATCCAATTCTTTAATTAAAGAATAAATTTTACCGAAGCTGTCTTCGTTGTTTTTCACTCGAAACTGTAATTCCTCATTTACTTCACGTACTTCAGTATGCACGTCTTCTAAAAACTGATAGCGTACTTGTAGTTCTTGAAGCTGCTCATATTGTTCGGAAATTTTGTCGTTTTTTCGTTGTACAGAATAGCCAACTAAGAGACCGATGAATAGAAACGTAACGATTTGGAATAAAAATGTCGAGTCATAGAGCAAGGATATGGCTTCACGACCACGATGAAGATAATCGTAAACTAATAATAAAAATGAAAGAACAACACTTGTAAATGATTGTTGATTCCCATAAATAGAACCAATCGCCATAATATAAAAGACTCCAAAAATAAAAATAGACATAGAAGGTAAATTTAATTGCAGTAACAAAAAGCTAATAAGAATGAATATTAATGTATTTTCTAAGTACGATTTTGATTGAATTAACCAATTAGGAAACTTATATTTTTTTTTTGCCTGCCGAGTTTCCTTTTTCTTTCGTTTTTGCTGTTGTTCTTGTGCCCAAAGATATGTATTGGCTAATCCCTCATCAATTGTGTACATTGGAACCCAATCTAAAGTAGTTTTTACTTTAGTATTATTTAATGAAGAATGAAGAATATCTCCTTCTCTTGCATTTGTATAAGTTGTTGTAAGAGACATACCTTGAGCTTTCAATATTTCTACTAGCTGAAACACACTTGTTTGAGTATTTGTTGATAAATTATATGTGCCTGTAATAAAACTTTGTGTGGCGCGGAAAATGGCATATGCGACATCTTTTACATAAATAAAGTCGCGTGTTTGTGAACCATCACCATGTATTTCAAGGGTTTCGTTTTGATGTGCCTTTGCAATAAATGTTGCAACGACACCTCCTTCACCTTCGCTTGTTTGTCTCGGGCCATAAACATTCGAAAATCGGAAATTAATGACGTCAATCTTGTGTTGGGTTTCCCAGTTAGAACAATATTGTTCGCCAACCCATTTGCTCAGTCCATAAGGTGCTATCGGTTGAGGGATTTCCGTTTCGTTTAAAGGTAAATTCGTATTGTTTCCATAAATAGCTGCGGATGATGCAAAAACAAATTTTTTAACATTGTATTGTTGGGCCAGTTGTAACATATTAATTAAGCCAAGTATATTTGCTTCAGCATCATATATCGGGTTTTGAATTGAATTTGCAACACTAACTTGTGCAGCAAGATGAATAACAAAATCGAATTGGTAAGATGCGAAAATCTCTTTACATTTAGGGTCTGTAATCGAAGTGATATGTTTTTTATGCTTTATCGATACATTATCTTGTTTTCCAGTGGAAAGATTATCAAGAATATGTACTTCATAACCTTCTTTATAAAATTGCTCGGCAACATGCGAACCAATAAAGCCATATCCTCCAGTTATGAGCACTTTCATTAGCAAATCCCTCCTATCGCTTTAATACAATTTACAGCTTGCAAAAGAAAAAAGAAATGATTCTTTATTTTGTGTAAATGAAATTTTTGGATTACTAGTATCATTAATGTGGTGACTATAACGGCACATGCGATACGTGTTTCCTGTTAATGACAAATTTTTAATGTTTTGTTGTAAAGTGATTTCATAGTAGCCTTGTTTTTTTGTATCATTCGCAAAAAACTTGTTGTTTTTTACTTCAATATTCGAAGCTCCACCATTGCTACTGCTTTTAGAACCGCCAATTACGAGCCCAGCCTTATCATTGCGTTTTATGGTGTTATTTTGAATAATAATGTTCGTTGTAGCACTTGATGTATTTTCACTACCGATAGAAATTCCGTAGTTATTGTTTTCGACATAATTATTAAGAACTTTTATATGAGCACCACCATCTACATAGATTCCAGCCGCAGAGTCATCCCCCTTATAAGCAGGATTATTTTTAGAAGAGTGTCGAGTCACCTTGTTATTAGAGATTGTTCCGTAGCGGGCAAAATCTGTACAACCTTTTTCACTACAAGCATTGTAGTAACCAGCAACATCAATCCCAATATTATTATTGTTATATAAAGTGTTTTTGTCGATTAAAAAATTTGTGACATTCCCACTAAGTGTTAGACTTTCACTGCTCCCTAGGGTTAAGTCGTGCAGTCGGTTGTTTTGAATTACAATATTTTCAATAGGGTTTGGACTATTGCCGTATACTAATATTCCATGGGCATTTCCTTTTATATGGTTGTTGGCAATATCGTGAATTATATTGTCTGTTAGGTAGATGTGATTACCGAATCCCTGGATTAATATGCCTGCTGGATAAAAATCATCATCATCGGTCGTAATGTTTCGTATTTCAAATCCTGAAATTTTCAAGTAGTTACTATTACGAATAGAAAATGCGGCTTGTTTTGACTCGTTTTGATCCCGCTTTGCTCCATCTAGTACTACTTTTTCGTTTTGATAGGGACGAATTGTAATAAACTGTTTTGAGTCTGTGAATTTGTTTTCTATTGTTAGCAACTCATAATAAACGCCATTACGAACTAAAATTTCATCTCCATGATTACTCTCATTAATCGCATGTTGAATTGTTTGGTAAGGTGAATCAATTGAACCATTTCCCTTTATATCGCTACCATTTGTTGCAACAAAAATTGATTTAGTTGCAAAAGCAGAACTAGGGATTAAAAAAAGCATAAGGATGAAAGCTACGTTAATTACAAAACTACGAATAATAATCTCCTCCTAAAGATGTTTAATGAAATAGTTATTGTTTTACAAGTCCTTGGCAATAAACGTTTAACAAACATAAAAAAGAAGTCCCTACCCAAGTCTTGTATAATGATAATGGACTAAAACATCATTAGAGACTGGCGGGTTACTCCATTTGAACATTATACGACATCTAAGTATATTTAGCATTGAGGAACTATTCGAAAAGGAACCTACCTTAAAATTAAGAGATTTATACCAAACAGAGAATCATGCCTTTGTTTGTATTTTATATATGAGAAATTATGAAATAGACTCATTTGTAAATTTAATAGAATTATGTAAGTTAATTCGAATCCAATGAAGAGTTAGTTGATCAAATCAGGTCTTTTGTAATGTACCTGAACAGTTAACCTTTTATTTTCGGTTAAAACATAAGTCTTATGGATAATGATATATAAAAAATAACGTTTAGACAATCCTTTTTACCTAGTTCGGCGGAAAAAATTAGAAATATATTTATTGATCTTCAATCGGATTTGGGGAACTAATGGAAAATGTGAACCATATTGAATTTCGTGTCTCTTTATTCAAATTCAAAAATCATAGTAAGAAAGAAGATGTTTACGACTTCGGCTAAGGGTTAATCGCTAATCTTCCAGAAATAAAAGCTGAAATTATTGATATTAATTAGAAGTCGCTAATGGAAGATAAGTTAAAAAAATAGGCTTTAACTGGCGATTTATGCTATGATTAAAAACGTTGATATTTATTCAGTATGTGTCTAAATGCTAGTAGATAGGATTAATTTTGAACGTCAAGCTAAAGCCTCCGGCGGATGTCACAGATTTATTAGAGGGGTTTTTCGAACTAGCTTGAAAAAAATCTGGACAAAATTATGACATGGCGGAATTGATTGAAGTTAAATGCAATCTTGGGCACAATTACTATGAAATGTAATGGATATATAAATGAAGTGTAACCTTGAAAGGATGATATAAATTATGAGTTACGAGCAAGTAAAAACCGTATCTCTACATACATTAGGGTGTAAAGTAAACCACTATGAAACAGAAGCAATTTGGCAATTGTTCAAAGAGCAAGGGTATGAACGAGTTGATTTTGATCACCAATCGGATGTCTATGTTATTAATACATGTACAGTAACAAATACGGGGGATAAAAAATCTCGCCAAGTGATTCGTCGTGCAATTCGTCAAAATCCAGATTCGGTTATTTGTGTAACAGGCTGTTATGCACAAACATCACCAGCTGAAATTATGGCAATTCCAGGCGTAGATATCGTTGTTGGTACACAGGACCGTGAAAAAATGCTTGGTTATATTGACCAATACCGCGAAGAACGTAAGCCGATTAATGCAGTTCGCAACATTATGAAAAATCGTGTATACGAAGAGTTAGACGTACCAGCGTTTACTGACCGCACACGTGCTTCTTTAAAAATACAAGAAGGCTGTAACAACTTCTGTACGTTCTGTATTATTCCTTGGGCGCGTGGTTTAATGCGTTCTCGTGATCCTGAAGAAGTAATTCGCCAAGCGCAGCAATTAGTTGATGCAGGTTATTTAGAAATCGTCTTAACAGGTATCCATACAGGTGGCTACGGACAAGATTTCAAAGATTATAACCTAGCACAATTACTGCGTGATATGGAAACGCAAGTGAAAGGATTAAAACGTTTACGTATTTCTTCTATTGAAGCATCTCAACTAACGGATGAAGTAATCGAAGTGTTACAAAACTCAGAAATCGTTGTAAATCACTTACACATTCCGATTCAATCGGGTTCGGATACTGTATTAAAGCGTATGCGTCGTAAATACACGATGGAGTTTTTCGCGGAACGTTTAGAAAAACTTAAAGTTGCTTTACCCGATTTAGCTGTCACTTCTGATGTAATCGTAGGCTTCCCAGGTGAAACAGAAGAAGAATTCATGGAAACATATAACTTTATCCGTGATCACAAATTCTCTGAGTTACACGTATTCCCGTATTCGCAACGTACAGGTACTCCAGCAGCTCGCATGGATGACCAAATTGATGAAGAAGTGAAGAACGAACGTGTTCACCGTTTAATTGCTTTAAATGACCAATTAGCTAAAGAATATGCTTCTCGCTTTGAAAATGAAGTAGTAGAAGTAATCCCAGAAGAACGCTTTAAAGATGGTGACAATGAAAATTTATATGTAGGTTACACAACCAACTACTTAAAAGTTGTCTTCGAGGGTAATGAAAACATGGTCGGTCAATTAACAAAAGTAAAAATTACAAAAGCAGGCTATCCATACAATGAAGGACAGTTTGTGCGTGTATTAGAAGAACAGAATCATTAATTTAAGGCTCATTAAAATTGTAATTTATACAATTAATCCAATCATAAAATTAGCGGCATCTCTTTTAGGTACAACCTATAGGAGATGCCTATTTTTTCTCTAAAAAGAAAGATGTCCTAAGATAATTACATTCCTCTAAAAAAAATCATCTTTTCCGAACGAAATAATTGGAAAAGATGATTTGTGATAAGTATTACTTGTATAAATTCTTAGTATAAGTTAGTTTTTAGTTGGCTGTGGTTTTTTCTTCCACTCAATTCCGCTAGATACGCAACCAAATGTTACGATTAATAATAAAACAAATAATGTGTTGTGTAACCAATAAGGCATAGGAAATGCTCCTTTTCTATTTAGTTGCTTGCACTTATGGTGCGTAGTCATTATTTTAGCATATTAATATGTATTAATCTATTATTCAATCACTCACTCGGTTATCTTAGTTGACGATGGAACATCCCCATAGGTACGTAAATTTGGGGATTCGGTTTCTGATAATAGTAACAGTAGTGAAATAGCAAATTGTACTTCCAAACTACTTTTACGAGAGAATAAAATAAGAGGTTCCTCATTATCAACTCCTTACGGTAGAGGCACGTATTGCGTGGTGTATAAATCTAATTATTGTTGAATTTTTTCTCTTTTGATTATTTTTATAAAATCAGGGTAATAATCTTTAATGGTGTGTAGGGGGCGAAAAAAAGTGAAGCAAAATCTTTCGAATGAAAAATTCACCAAATTATCTATCGTAGAAGTGCCAGATGGTGTTATTGGGAACATTCATCAATTTAGAAATTTTGATCCTTCTCGAATTGTACATTATGAAATAAAAAGTGAGCGTTTGCTACTATTTATGGATGAAGAAATGCGTGTAGAGGCAATGACTGAATTTCGAAGTACAGCCGAGGCCTTTCATTATGAGGTAGGGCGAGGAGTTCGTCCAGAGGTGGAGGCTTTTTATCGATTTGATTATAAAGATGATTTTTCGGAATTATTATTTACCGTTGATCGAATTAAATATGAGCAAGATATTTCAGCGGAAATGATTGAAATGAGTATTGTCGAGGATGCAATAAAATATCAAATTTATAGCAGAAGGCCTATCCATGTGCAGGTAAAATATATTGATTATGCAACAAATCAAATTTTTGTACAGCGAAATTATCCAGTGGAGCGATAAAAGTTATGTTTTGGTTCCTATGAGCAAGAAAATTGAGTTGTCTGATAATTTATCTCGTAACAATAACATGCTAAACTATAGAGGTACGGACAACTAAATAAATGTAAAGGGAGTAATTTAAAATGACTCAAAACTATGCAGCAATGATTGACCACACGTTATTAAAGGCAGAATCTACACAAAAGCAAGTAGAACAAATTTGTGCAGAAGCAAAACAATACGGCTTTGCTTCAGTATGTGTCAATCCAACTTGGGTGAAATTTTGCTCACAGCAATTAGCTGGTACAGAGGTAAAAGTATGTACAGTAATTGGTTTTCCTTTAGGTGCTAATACTTCAGCTGTAAAGGCTTTTGAAACAAAGGATGCTATTGCTAACGGTGCTGGCGAAATTGATATGGTTATTAATATTGGTGCTTTAAAAGAGGGTAACTTTGATTTAGTTCGCGATGATATTAAAGCGGTAGTTGATGCAGCAAATGGTACACTTGTTAAAGTAATTATTGAATCTTGCTTATTAACGAATGAAGAAAAAGTAAAAGCTTGTGAATTATCAGTTGAAGCTGGCGCTGATTTCGTAAAAACTTCTACTGGTTTCTCAACTGGTGGTGCGACAGCGGAGGATATTGCTTTAATGCGTAAAACAGTAGGTCCAGACCTTGGTGTTAAAGCTTCTGGTGGCGTTCGTAGTTTAGAAGATATGCAAACAATGATAGAAAATGGCGCAACTCGTATTGGTGCTTCATCAGGTGTTGCAATCATGAATGGATTAAAGTCAGATTCGAACTATTAATTGTAATAGTTTCTGTTGACTCTTATGGAACTATGCGTTATACTACTTTAGTACACATTAGCTAGATGTTAATGTTGTATTGACGTGTGTTCGGAGGGAGGGAAAGAGAGATGTCAAAAACTGTCGTTCGCAAAAACGAATCGCTTGAAGATGCTCTTCGTCGCTTCAAACGTACTGTATCAAAATCAGGTACAATTCAAGAAGTTAGAAAGCGCGAATTCTACGAAAAACCTAGCGTAAAACGTAAAAAGAAATCAGAAGCTGCACGTAAACGTAAGTGGTAATTTCCCTGTAAATCCCTACGTTCATAACACGCAATTTTCAGATTCAATTGAGCAAATCAATGATATACCCCGCAGTTGCCTTTAGGCAACTGCGGGGTATTTGTATTTTTCTGAAATAAGGTGTCTTTCGAGCAAACTCGAAAAAATCTGTCGCAATTACACCAAGACATAATTGATAAAGCTATAGCCAATCACGTATAATGAAGATGTCTAGAAAAAATATCCGAAAAATTGAATAATTTAACTTCATCTTTAATATTTTGAAACTTTTTGTTCTTTGCTCCGTATAGTTAATGTACATAAAATTCAATGCTAAAGTGAGGTGATAGAAAATTAAACGAACAAAAGTAGTTAGTTGGCTTTTTCTAATGGTGATGTCACTTGTCTTAGTTTTTCCATCGATAACAGCCTTTGCCAAAGGAACGGTTTATGAAATATCTGTTAATGATGAAATTGAAATGGGGCTGCATGAATATTTAAAACGGAGCTTTCAAGAAGCAACAAATGCTGGTGCGGATATGATTATTTTAAATATGCATACACCAGGTGGTTCTATTAATGCAGCCGTTGAAATTGGGAAGCTTATTGATTCGACGGAAATTCCTGTAATAGCGTTTGTCAATACGAATGCGATCTCAGCTGGAGCATATATTGCACTGCATGCCGATCAGATTTATATGATGCCTACAGCGACAATGGGTTCTGCTGCGCCAATCGATACATCAGGTAATACAGCTGGTGCTAAGGTGGAAAGCTATTGGTTAAAAGAAATGACAGCTGCCGCACAAAGTTCGGACAACAACCGAGATCCAAAATTTGCTCAAGCAATGGTTGTGGATACAATCGATTTGCCAGAACTAAACCAGCCAGCCGGTAAATTGTTAACATTAACGGCACAAGAGGCTGAAAAAGTTAGGTATTCAGAAGGAACCGTTTCTTCTTTTAACGACCTTCTAAAGAAATTAAATTTGGCTGATAGTGAAGTTGTTCAAGTCGAACAAACATTTGCTGAAAAGTTAGCGCGTTTCATTACGAATCCGATTATTGTACCAATCTTACTGTCAATTGGGAGTATTGGTTTAGTTGTTGAATTGTATTCACCTGGCTTCGGGTTTCCAGGTACGATGGGGCTAGCTGCACTTGGGATGTTTTTCTTTGGGCATATGGTTGCCGGATTTGCGGGCTATGAATCATTGATTTTATTTGCGATTGGTCTGATTTTAGTTGTCGCCGAGTTAGTTGTTCCAGGGGGTATTATTGGGATAATAGGTGGTGTATTAATCATCGGGAGTTTACTTTTTGCAGGGGAAAGCTTTGTCCATATGGCCTATTCAATATTAATCGCAATGATCATTGCTGGTATAGGAATGGTGATACTTATGAAATTCTTCGGAAAAAGACTTCATCTGTTCAACCGTCTCATATTAAAAGATGCGACGACAACAGAGGAAGGCTATGTATCCAATACAAACCGAATTGAATTAATTGGCAAGCAAGGGAAGTCTATTACACCATTACGTCCTTCTGGTACAGTTGTACTAGATGGTGAACGTCTGGATGTAGTAACAGAAGGTAGCTATGTCGATGGTGGTAAAACAGTAGAAGTTATAAAAGTTGAAGGTTCGCGCATTGTTGTGCGAGAAATTTAAGGAAAAGGTGGAGAAGTAGTATGTGGTCTGACGCAACTTTAATTTCGTTAATTATCGGAATTGTAATCGTCTTTCTAATTTTAGCAGTTTTCTTCACATTTGTTCCGGTTGCACTATGGATTAGCGCACTGGCAGCAGGTGTAAGAGTAAGTATTTTCACATTAATCGGGATGCGCTTACGTCGTGTAATTCCTTCACGTATCGTGAATCCGTTAATTAAAGCGCATAAAGCAGGTATAGAAATTTCAATAAACCAATTAGAGTCACACTATTTAGCAGGTGGTAATGTTGACCGCGTAGTAAATGCATTAATCGCTGCGCATCGTGCAAACATTGAACTAACATTTGAGCGTTGTGCAGCAATCGACTTAGCTGGTCGTGATGTATTAGAAGCGGTTCAAATGTCGGTAAATCCAAAAGTAATCGAAACACCATTTATTTCTGGTGTTGCAATGAACGGGATCGAGGTAAAGGCAAAGGCACGAATTACGGTACGTGCAAACATCGAACGTTTAGTCGGTGGTGCTGGTGAAGATACAATCGTGGCACGTGTTGGTGAGGGGATTGTATCAACTTTAGGTAGTTCTGAATCGCATTCAAAGGTTTTAGAAAACCCAGATTTAATTTCTCAAACAGTACTTTCTAAAGGATTAGACTCTGGTACAGCATTCGAAATCTTATCGATCGATATTGCAGATGTTGATATCGGTAAAAACATCGGTGCGGAATTACAAATTGAGCAAGCACAAGCAGATAAAAATATCGCACAAGCAAAAGCAGAAGAACGTCGTGCAATGGCCGTTGCCAATGAGCAAGAGATGATTGCGCGCGTACAAGAAATGAAGGCAAAAGTAGTAGAAGCTGAAGCGGAAGTACCAATGGCGTTAGCGGAAGCTTTACGTTCAGGGAACTTCGGGATTATGGATTACATGAACTACAAAAATATTCAAGCGGATACGTCGATGCGTGATTCGATTTCAAAAGCATCGAATACTGATCATCAAGATCCGAAAAACAAATAATCGAGGAAGGGAGTGAGCACTAAATGGAAGCGTTAATTATTGCAATTGTCATTGGGATTATTAGCTCGTTATTTAAGGATAAAAACCAAAAACAACAGCCTAATAAAAAGCCGACTAAACAAATGCCGCCATTTAGCAGTCAACCTGCTCCTCGAAAACAAAATACACGACCAGATACAAAACGGCAAAATCGCCCAAAAACATTGGAGGATTTTGCGAATGAAGTATTTGGCCAGTTAAATGAAAAAACAAAGCCGGTTGTGCAGAAGGTGGAGCCGCCTCTTGAAGTAGTATTACCTCAAGAAGTATCAGTTCCACAAGTGAAAGAACGTCCAAAAATGGCAGAATCAACGCGTACTTTAAAAGAGCGACCAATCGTTGAAAAGCTAAAGCAACAATCTGAAGGTCTACAAGTAGTGCCGAAAAACAATAAAGAGCTCATGCAGGCGTTTGTCATGGCAGAAGTGCTAGGCCCCCCTAAAGCTCGTCGTAAATAATGGAAAAGGGAATGTTGAACTTGGTTTCAGCATTCCCTTTTTTACGATCTGGAAAATACCTAATACAAATGCATGTTCATGTCCCTTTTAATCACTGCATATAGTGCATAAAGGGGGAAATTTTTTTTGAAAAAATTATTCGAAGCACAAAATATGTTGTCGATGAAGCAATTTGAACGGCTGAGATTTGATGGAATGTATGCACTTGAACAAATTACAGAGCATCAATATGCATGTCAGACAGATCGGTTTCACATACTAATTGAAGCTAAGAAAATTAACGTGCAGCATTTATTTGATTCGGGATTTTTATTGGACTGCGAATCATTACAAAAACTTGTAATTGAGCGCATTTCATGATGAATCATCAAATAGTTATCATTTCAGTAAAACAAAGTGAAAATGTCTCTAAGTTTTTACAACAACTAAAATTACAACATATTCCTATACGTAAGCTGGGATTTTCAAAAGAACATTTGATGTTTGAAATTGATGTGCAGCATTTGCGAGCATTACGTAAAATTCGAAAACGCTATGCTGTGAAACTAACAATTCGGTACAAAGCGCCACATAAAATTTTGCAAAGAGACGGGACTACGCTTATCGGGTTACTATTATTAACGATTGTTCCGATTATTTTAGCACAATTTATTTGGCGAGTAGAGATAGATGCAAATACAGTGGAGTTAGTGGATGAAATGGACAACTATTTGCAAAGTGAAATGAAAATAACCATGCCCATTTTTAAACGACAGTTTTATTCGGATCGGGAATTACGTCAACAGCTAATGGAACATTTTCGACAATTTTCTTGGGTACATATTACAAAGCAAGGAAGTAGAGTGACGCTTACACCACAGTTAGCACCAAAGGAAACGATATCTTTAAAACAAAGCATGAATCAGCATTTAATTGCATCGAATAGTGGCGTGATTACGCATTTTGATATTGAGCGCGGTGTACGTAAAGTAGAACCAAATATGACAGTTTATAAAGGGGATACACTTGTATCAGGTGTATTGATGCGCGATGATGAGGTGTTTGTTGTGGGTGCGCAAGGTGAAGTTTATGCGGATTATTGGCTTGAAACAACCTTTTCAATTCCAAAAACGATTGAAATGCAAGTACTGGATGAGATTAACTGGGATATAGAAATAAATTGGAATCAATTAGCTAGTAGTTGGAAAGAAAAATCGCTAACCCCGTTAAAGTCGCTTATTGTGCATACGCCATCTCGTGTATTTCATAACAAAACGGAAACAATAAGCGAAAATGATATAGAAAAAGTAATTTTACCATTATTACATGAAAAAATGATCCGTTCTTTGCCGCTAAAATCTACGATAAAATCCGAAAAACTTTTGCACGTCTACGCTGATGATGATACAGTAAAGGGGAAAGTCCTATATTTGGTAAATGAAAATATTGCAACACCACTACCAATTCACCAAGGAGAATGAGTATGTCACTAAAATTTATTGAGCTTCAAATCGACAATCCAAATGAAGCGGTCATGCTGTTAGGAATATCCGATGCAAATATAACATTAATTGAAGAAACGTATGGTGTTCAAATTATTACGCGCGGCGAAGTAATTCAAATCGCGGGTGAAGATGAAGTGAAGAAAAAACATGCATATGACGTATTAGCAGCGCTATTGAAGGTCATTCGGAAAAATATTAATATTGACCAGCGTGACGTTTCTACGGCTATTGAAATGGCGAATAAAGGCACGATTGAGTATTATGCAGAACTTTATGATGAAGAAATTGCACGCAACACAAAAGGCAAGCCAATTCGTGCAAAAACGATTGGACAACGTGAATATATCCGTGCGATTCGTCATAAAGATTTGATTTTTGGAATTGGGCCAGCTGGTACGGGAAAAACGTATTTAGCTGTTGTAATGGCAACACAGGCATTAAAAAATGGTCATGTGAAGCGGATTATTTTAACGCGTCCAGCAGTTGAAGCCGGGGAATCTCTAGGCTTTCTACCAGGGGATTTAAAGGAAAAGGTGGACCCGTATTTACGTCCACTATATGACGCACTGCATGACATTTATGGTCAAGAGCAAACACAGCGTCTTATTGAACGTGGAACAATTGAAATTGCGCCACTTGCTTATATGCGCGGTCGTACATTAGACGATGCTTTTGTAATTTTAGACGAGGCTCAAAACACAACACACCAGCAAATGAAAATGTTTTTAACGCGATTAGGCTTTGGTTCGAAAATGGTTATCACTGGCGATAAAACGCAAATTGATTTACCTAAAAACACGCAATCTGGTTTAATTATTGCCGAGCGCACATTAAAATATGTAAAAGACATACACTTCCAAATTTTAGAACAGGGAGATGTTGTCCGACATCCGCTTGTTGCAAAAGTGATTCAAGCATATTCGGATCAAGAATTATAAAATCGACCACCCAATTTCAAAATAAGTTGGGTGGTTTTTCTATGAGTAGATACATAAATTTGAAAAACATGTAACCTTTTCGTCAACAGAGAGTAATAAATTTGATAGAATAAAAACTATAGAGAAAAAATGGAGGTGCCTGATGAAAGAAAAGTTAAACAAGCTCATCCAGCTCGTTAGTTTTCGGACATTATTGATTGTCGTTTTGTCGATTACTGCTGTCCTGCAATTTTCACTGATGGTTGAAAATGTACGTGGGGTTACATATGATATTAAGCTGACGGAATTATCGCCAGAAACAATCCGTTCAATGAAAACGGTTGAAGATACAGCGAAAACTGAAATTGATAAGGATCATGCAGAAGAGGCTGTAGAACCTGTTTACGTTTTTAAAGAAGACATAGCTGATCATCGTGCCACATTTGTAACAACGATTTTTGATATAGTATTAGAGGCGAAAAAAGATATAGAAGAAGATGGCGAGTACACGCAAGAAGAGCAAGAGGAATTATTGCGTGCAGATTTAAAAAATATTTTAGAAAATCAGCAATCACTAACGATTTCAGATGCACAGCTGAAAAATTTGTTAGCTGCAACAACCGAACAAATAGAAGCTACACGTGATACACTAGCGTCTTTAGTAGAAGTAAACTTAGACCGCCCATTACGTAAAGAAAATTTAATCACATATCGTAATGATTTAGAAAGTAAAATTCGTCAACAGCCTGCTATTTTAGACAGCTTAATGAGTGTTGCAGTTATTGTTGGACGAGCAGCAGTTGTTGAAACAGAAATTTTAGATGAAGAGAAAACGGCAATTGCTAAGCAACAAGCTCGTGAAGCGATAGAACCGACGCGAATTTTACAAGGACAAATTATTGTGCAAGAAGGGGAAGTCGTTACACGAGAAATTTATCGCCAACTTGAGTTACTTGGAATGCTTGATAATAAAGTATCTATCAAGCCGATTATTGGTCTTTTGTTTTTAATTTTATTGCAAATGGCATTTTTATTTGTACTATTCGATCAATCAAAAAAAGAGGTATCAAAGAAACGCAAAGATTTGTTTGTGACAGTAATTGTTTATGCTGTTGCACTTGTGACGATGAAGATTATTGGGTTAATCGCTTCCAATTTCGATGTAATGTTGGCGTTTATCTATCCGTCAGCTATGGCGACAATGCTTGTTCGTATTTTAGCAAATGAAAAGGCGGCTAGTATTGTAACGGTAATAACAGCAGCATCAGCGGGAATCATCTTCCATGAAGGTTATGCGGCAGTATTACAAATGGATGCAGCCCTTTATATTTTGTTTGGTGGCTTTGCTGCGTTGATATTTATGCGTAGCTTTGAAAAGCGTTCTGACATTTTACAGGCAGTAGCGATTATTACACTAGTAAATTTGATTTTTATTGCGTTTTATTTATTGATGTCTCAAACCGGTTTTGAATTTAAGGAGATTTCCTTTTATATTGGAGCAGCTATCATTTCAGGATTACTATCTGGTGCACTGACGATGGGGCTGTTGCCGTACTTTGAATCGGCCTTTGGTATATTATCGACGATGCGCTTAATTGAACTATCGAATCCGAATCATCCATTATTGAAAAAAGTACTAACGGAAACGCCTGGTACGTATCATCATAGTATTATGGTAGCGAATTTGGCTGAGGCAGCTTGTGAGGCCATTGGTGCGGATGGCTTGCTTGCGCGTGTTGGTTGCTATTATCATGATGTAGGGAAAACGCGCAGACCGCTATTTTTCATCGAAAATCAAATGGGCACTAATCCGCATGATTCATTACCTCCTGAAAGTAGCGCAGAAATCATTATTGCGCACACAACAGATGGTGCAGAACTCCTGCGTAAATACAAAATGCCACAAGAAATTATTGATATTTGTTTGCAACATCATGGGACAAGCTTACTAAAATACTTCCTGTTTAAAGCAAAAGAAGAAGGGAAACAATTGGATGAACAAACATTCCGTTATCCCGGACCGAAGCCACAAACAAAGGAAGCCGCAATTATTAGTGTAGCAGATAGTGTGGAGGCAGCTGTGCGTTCGATAAAGGAACCAAACGCACAAAAAATTCAAAAGCTTGTGCAGTCGATTATTCAAGACCGTGTACAAGATGATCAGTTTGACGAATGTGATATTTCATTAAAAGAATTAAAAATGATTGAAGATGTATTATGTGAAACATTGAATGGGACGTTCCACTCGCGTATTGAATATCCAAAATGATTGTAGGAGGGAACAATAATGTTATTAATCGATTTTTTAGATGAGACCAATAAAGTGCAAGATACACATATTGAATTAGTAGAAAAATTATTACAGCACGCGGCACAAATGGAAGGTATTGAAGACGGTTCGGAAGTGTCGATTACATTCGTAACGAACGAAGCCATTCATGATATTAATCGTGAATATCGTGATAAAGACCAACCAACAGATGTTATTTCCTTTGCTTTAGAAGAAATGGGTGAAGGGGAAGTACAAATTATCGGAGAAGGCATTCCACGAATTTTAGGTGATATTATTATTTCGACAGATCGTACACGTGAACAAGCCGAGGACTTCGGTCATTCATTTGAACGTGAATTAGGCTTTTTAGCGGTGCATGGTTTCTTACATTTATTGGGCTATGACCATATGGAGCCAGAAGATGAGAAGGTTATGTTCAGGAAGCAAAACGAAATTTTAGAATCATACGGCTTAGGTCGTGATACGAATGAACGCGAGTAAATTTTTCAAATCGTTTCGTTATGCGGTGGCAGGTATAGTGACTGCAACAAAGGAGCAAAATTTACGTTTTCATTTATTGAGCGCAGTCATCGTTTTACTTGCAGGTATTTTTACCGGCTTAAACATGATAGAATGGCTCATCATTATTTTAGTTATAGTACTTGTCATTGGTGCGGAAATGGTCAATACTGCAATTGAACGTGTAGTTGACCTTGCTTCACCGGAAATCCATCCATTAGCGAAGCAAGCAAAAGACATCGCAGCTGGAGCTGTACTTGTTTTTGCCATGGCAAGTGTTATAATCGGACTACTCATATTTTTACCAAAATGGTTATAAGATGAATAATTTGTACTGGCGGAAGGAGCCACCTTTAATGACAATGGAACAATTAATCGAGCAATCGAAATTAGCCCGTGAATTTGCTTATGTGCCTTACTCAAAATTTAAAGTAGGGGCAGCGTTACTTGGTGAGGACGGTAAGGTTTATCAAGGCTGTAATATCGAAAATGCAGGGTATAGCATGACAAACTGCGCAGAGCGTACAGCGTTTTTCAAAGCAGTTTCAGAAGGTAATATGAAATTTAAAGCACTTGCGGTTGTAGCAGACACACCAGGTCCATGCTCACCATGTGGTGCTTGCCGTCAGGTAATGAGTGAATTTTGCGCACCAGACATGCCCGTTTATTTAACAAACATGAACGGTGACGTACAACAAACAACTGTGGCCGAGCTAATTCCAGGCGCGTTCACAACGGAGGATATGAAAAATGCAAGAAAATAAAGGATTCAAGTCGGGATTCGTCTCGATTGTTGGTCGTCCAAACGTCGGCAAATCAACATTTTTAAACCGAGTAATCGGGCAAAAAATCGCGATTATGTCAGACAAACCACAAACAACACGTAACAAAGTACAAGGTGTATTAACACAAGAACATTCACAAACAATTTTCATCGATACACCAGGGATTCATAAACCGAAGCATAAGCTGGGCGAATTCATGTTAAAAACATCACGTAACGCACTTAAAGAGGTGGACGTGATCATGTTCATGGTTAACGCAGAGCAAGCAATCGGTAAAGGTGACGAGTTTATCATCGATTTATTAGAAGGCAACAAAACGCCAGTATTTTTAATCATCAACAAAATCGATTTAGTGCACCCTGATGAATTAATTAATATTATCGCATCTTATAAAGATAAATTTGATTTTGCAGAAATTATTCCGATTTCAGCATTACAGGGTAATAACGTTGAAAACTTACTTTCAACAATCGAAAAGTACTTACCTGAAGGGCCACAATATTACCCAGCAGACCAAGTAACGGATCATCCGGAGCGCTTCATTATCTCAGAGTTAATTCGTGAAAAAGTATTACACTTAACACGCGAAGAAATTCCGCATTCAATCGCAGTCGTAATTGACCGTATTAAGCCGCATGAAGAAAAAGAAAACATGATTCATGTACAAGCAACAATTATGGTAGAGCGTGATTCACAAAAAGGGATTGTTATTGGAAAACGCGGTGCCTTATTAAAAGAGGTAGGCTCAAAGGCGCGTAAAGATATCGAAATGCTACTTGGCTCAAAAGTGTATTTAGAACTTTGGGTAAAAGTGCAAAAAGATTGGCGTAATAAACAAACGCATTTACGTGATTTCGGCTTTAGAGAAGACGAATACTAATAGTTTAAACAGATGTGACGTATAATTGTCATATCTGTTTTTATTTTCCTTTGCATAAATAGTTATGTTTGATACTATTTATTAGGTAATAATTTACATAAAAGGTAGGTGAGAGATTGAGTAAGTTAAATCAATTTTTATTAGGTTTATGGATAGTTTCCCTATCCGTTTTAATATTCGTTATATTGACGATGGATAATGGACATGAAATACAAGTAGTAGAGGGGCATATGAATAATGAATCTGAGCAGGTAGCAGACGGGAAAGAAGACTCAGATGAAATTGCATCACAACCATCAATGGTTGAACAAGAGCCAGAACAAGAGCATGAACCAGAAACAGTACCAGAGCCAGAACCAGAACCGGTTCCTGTTGTTACAAAAGAGACTGTTCGATTAGCGATGATGGGGGATGTGCTGCTGCATTATCGTTTGGCGCAGTATAAGGATTTTACATCATCCTTTGCAGCTGTTGGGTCACTGATGCAAAGCTATGATTATTTAGTAGCGAATCAGGAATCGCTCCCTGTTGGTAATAAATATGCGCTAAGTGGCTATCCACAATTTTCAAGTCCGCCTCATATTTTACGAGATCTTCAACAGGCTGGTGTTGATATGGTGACGGTTGCGAATAATCACACAGTTGATAAGGGTGAGGGTGGTATTCGAACATTATTTGAAAATTTGGATGCACAACAGATGCCCTACGTTGGCGCATATAAGAATCAAGAAGATAAAAATACAAAGCGCATCATTGAATTAGGCTCGATAAAGATTGGTATGCTTGCGTATACATACGGCACAAACGGTTTGTATTTACCAAAAGGCTCACCATTTATCGTAAATTATATCGATGAAACAACAATGAAATCAGATATAGAAGCTATTCGTAGTGAGGTAGATGTGCTTGTAGTTTCGATGCACTGGGGTTCTGAATATGCATATGAAGAAAATGATTATCAGCGCACTTATGCCAAAATGTTAAATGAGGCTGGTGTGGATATTGTATTTGGTACACACCCACATGTATTGCAGCCTTATAAAAAGTGGATAAGTGAATCTCAGCATGAAACACATGTCTTTTATTCGCTAGGTAACTACTTCTCAACAATTTTAACGGTTCCAAATACAATGATTGGCGGCATTGCGAGTATGGAAATTACAAAGGAAGGCAATGTAATAACGATTAATAATCCTACAATGGATGCTACATCAGTCTTATTGGATGCTGATGGCGTGTATCGTGTTTACCCGCTAAAGGATGTAGAGGCGCGTTCTGTGAAAAATTTAGAATGGGTGAAGCAAGTTGTTGGCTCTGAAGTAAGCGTCTATTAGCCCCTTTTATCTTGCTTCAGCGAGGGTTCACCCCCCGGTGGATGTCACAGATTTTTTTTCGATCTAGCTGAGTAGTAATTTATCGAATGCAATAGATCTTGCTTTACGAGAGTATATTGCCAAGTTTAGTAGTAATTACACCGATGCGCTATTGCTATCATTTGAAAGCAAGCTTTTAGAGTCCGAATACATTATAATGAAAACTATGATAGTTAGTAAAGGATGTGCAAACGATGCTACATAAATGGGAAGGCATCATTTTAAAAGCGCGTGCTTACGGTGAATCAAATAAAATTGTTACTCTAATGACACGTGAAGCTGGCAAGGTAGCTTGTATGGCGCGTGGTGCAAAAAAACCAACAAGTCGATTAGCGGGGGTCACACAGCCCTTTATGCATGGTTCATTTTTGGTACAGCGAACATCTGGAATGGGGACACTACAGCAAGGTGAGCACTTTAATACGATGCGCCATATTCAAACGGATATTATGGCAACAGCCTATGCGAGCTATATTGTCGAACTTGTTGATCGCTTAGTTGAAGAGAGCGGACCAGTACCACATGCATTTGAAGTATTGCTACAAGCATTAAATGCAATTGAAGAAGGTCATGATCCTGAGGCAATTACACTATTTGTCGATTGGAAGATGCTCCCGTATGCTGGGGTACAACCAATTCTACATGCGTGTGCAGGGTGTGGTGCGGTTGATGGGGAATTTGCATTTTCATTTCCACAGGGTGGTTTTTTATGTCATCGCTGCTTCCATTTAGACCCTTATATTATCCGTTTATCACCTACTCAATTGAAGTTGATTAGAATGTTTTATACGGTGCCAATTGAACAAGTCGGAAAGCTAGAGTTAAAGCTGCAAACAAAGCAATTTATAAAAAAAATTGTTACAACAATTTATGAAGAACAAACAGGCATTCGTCTGAAATCGCGAAATTTCATCGAGCAATTAGAGCGAACACCGCTACTACAGCCTAAACCGAAAAAAGAAGAATAAGAGATTGAGCCAGTCCGTTTGTACGGCTGGCTTTTAACTTGCTACAGCAAGTTAAAAGCCTCTGGCGGATGTCACAGATATTTAAAGGGTTTTTTCGAGTGTTCTCGAATAAGATCTGGACGCATTTACGCCGAGGCTTAAATGATATGGAGGGAAGCTCAATGATTCAATATCAAAACGAGCAATTGACGGTATTTCAAAGTGCGCTTTATCAAACGACATGCGCTGTAATACAAACGGAAAAAGCAATAATTATAACTGACCCAAACTGGTTGCCTCATGAAGTTGAGGTGATTAAAGCTTATGTAGAGAGCAGAATTGGAAATCGTCAACTATATGTGATTTTTACGCATAGTGATTTCGATCATATTATCGCTGCAGGGGCATTTCCGCAGGCGATAAAAATTGCGAGTGAAGCATTTGTTAATCTTGCAGATAAGGAAAAGGTGCTCAACGATATTGTTGATTTTGATGCACAATATTATATAACTCGTGATTATCCGATTACTTATCCAACCATTGATATTGTGATTCGACAAGATGGGCAACAGGAAGTGCTTGGTGATGCGATGTGTAGCTTTTATCTTGCACCAGGGCATACCGAGGATGGGGTTTTTACAATTGTCGAACCCCTAGGCATAATGCTAGTAGGAGACTATTTGTCGAATGTAGAATTTCCGTTAGTTAGTAATATAGCGGAATATGAATCGACCTTACAAAAGGCAAAGTACTTGTTAGAACAGTTTGAAGTGCATGCTTTAGTACCAGGGCATGGACAGATGACAACCGACCAATTAGAAATGGAAAATCGTATTGAGGATTCTCAGGGTTATTTAACGAATCTACAGCAAGGTGTAAATCAAGAACACGCACTAGAAGCAAGGTATTCTTATTATCGCTCGTTAAAGGAGTTGCATGATGCGAATAAAAAAGTGCTGTAAGACGTTTTACAGCACTTTTTTATGTTAATCGATAGCCTCATTTAAACGTTCTAGTACACGGCGTTTTCGATAAAGCATCATGCCTGCTTCGGCAATATCTTCAATCATGGATTTATTGATAAATGCTCCGAAAATCATACCGGCAATCGGAATCATTTGGAACAGCTTTTTCATTCCGAAATTGTCGCGATATGTGTAAAACACCTCTTGCCAGCCTTTTAATTGAGACATCATATTTTCACCAGAACGAGCATTTTCAAAGGTATTCGTTAGCTCTATTAAAATTTTCTCTTTTCCAACGATATCTGATGAGGCGAATTGAATACACTTGACGATAAAAACTCGTTCTTGTTTTTCATTCGGATCGTAACCATGAATAATAGCAATTTCCTGTAAAGTTTTTAACGCAATTCCTAAAATAACAGGAATATCAATTGCTAGTGTGAAAATGCCGCCAAAGCCAGTGGAAGCACCTTGGACAGTTGCGATATTTGCGCGGCTTTTTTGCAGTTTTGCACTGAGCTCTACCATATCGCTAAGCGGCATTTGCTTGATGTCTTCAAGTGAAGTGACGTTGTGCAATGTATGCTTTTGAATATGGCGTATCGTTGATTGCTGGCTTACTAAATATTTGCCACCATTTTGAACGTAACTTACAAGTTCGTCGATTAATAAGGCGATTTTCTCATGTACAAATTTTGGTGTTAGTTTATCTAATAGTTTAAAAGGGATACGACCGAGTTTTTCCCAAAACCATAGGCCGCTTTGATCTTTCTCCCATTTTTGAATATCAGTTAAATATTGTTGTAGCTGTTGTTTAGTTTCCACAGTAGCCCTCCTATTGGATGCGTTTTTTACTATACGTTTCCAAGTGAGAAAGGTTTCAAAAAGTTATTCGAATTGTGTTAATAGTGGTGCTACATCATTTTTTAAGTGCTCATAAAATGATGTTTCAAGCTGTAGCTGCTTATGAATGTCCTTATTTGAAAATAATGCATGAAATGTATCGATTTTTTCTTTTGAAAAACGAAAATGATGATTAAAATGCTCGCGCTGCGTATCATCGCTTAAGTACATATAACCACGAATAATCGTATACAGCTGATTGTATTTTTGATTTGCGAGTTGATAAGCTTCGCGACTGAATTGACCGAGTGTGGTACTAGGATCATCAAATGGACGGTAGAAATCACGTGCCTCACGATAGCTTTCAAGTTTTGAATTGGCACTATATAAAATATGATGATTTGCGCGATGGTCAGGGCATTCAAAATAGAGAATAGCACATACAAGCTCGGAAATTTTATCGTATGTATCAAGTGTTTTTTTGGGAGCTTCCTTCAATTGAAAAAACATGTATATCCCTCCAAACGTGGTTGTCAGAAAATTATAACTTATTTTCGGGTTATATTGTTCATTTTGTTCACAAAAAATGGATAAAAAGTGTAGTAGCATAGTAATCGGACTAAATGGAAGGGATGGTGGCATTGTGGAATATGAAGTTGTGTTATTTGACTTGGATGGAACGATAATCGACCCGAAAGAGGGTATTACAAAAAGTGTGCAATATGCATTAGGAAAAATGGGAGTGGCGGTGGAAAACTGTAAGGCGTTAGAAAGTTTTATCGGTCCACCTTTGCAGCAATCATTTAAAGAGCAATTCGGTTTTAGTGACCACCAAGCAAATGAGGCCATTAGTTATTACCGAGAGCGTTATAAACCAACAGGTATTTATGAAAATACAGTTTATATAGGTATGAACGAATTATTAGCTGAACTAAAATCTGCTGGCTGTCGGTTGGCAATTGCGACATCAAAGCCAACAGTGTTTGCACAAAATATTGCAGAACACTATGATTTTGCACGTTATTTTGATGTGATCATAGGAAGTGAGTTGGATGGTTCACGTACATTAAAGGCAGAAGTAATTGAAGAGACATTGAATCAATTAGGGAACCCTGAAATCTCAAAATGTGTCATGATTGGTGACCGTAAATATGACATTATTGGTGCAAAGACAAATGATATGGAAAGTGTGGGGGTGGAGTTCGGCTATGGCTCGAAGCAAGAATTAGCCGAAGCGAATGCAACCTATATTGTGCAAACAGTAGCGCAATTACGTGACGTACTAATGAAATAAACGTAAAAAGAAGCTGTTCTCCGCAAATGGGGAACAGCTTCTTGTGGTTTAGTTTAGAATTGTAAATGCTTCTCGATATAAGCTTTTACATCAGCGATCGGCATGCGTGTTTGTTCCATTGAATCGCGGTGGCGTACTGTTACTTGTCCATCTTCTTTTGAGTCGAAGTCGTAAGTGATACAGAATGGTGTACCTATTTCGTCTTGACGACGGTAGCGTTTACCGATTGATTGAGATTCATCAAAATCAACTGGGAATGCTTTACGTAATTCAGCCCATACGTCGCCAGCTTCTTCTGATAATTTTTTTGATAATGGTAATACCGCTGCTTTGAATGGTGCTAGAGCAGGGTGGAAGCGTAATACTGTACGTGTATCGTCGCCTTCTAATTGCTCTTCTTCGTAAGCGTCGCATAAGAATGCTAACGTTACACGGTCAGCGCCTAAAGATGGCTCGATGCAGTATGGTACATAACGTTCGTTTGTTATTGGATCAATGTAAGTGAAATCTTCGCCTGAGTGCTCCATATGTTGTTTTAAGTCGAAATCTGTACGGTCTGCGATACCCCATAATTCGCCCCAACCGAATGGGAAGCGGAATTCGATATCAGTTGTTGCGTTCGAGTAGTGAGATAACTCATCATCTTCGTGGTCACGTAAACGCATAGAATCTTCTTTCATGCCTAAGTTTAGTAACCAATCTTTACAGAAGTTTTTCCAGTAAGTGTGCCATTCTAAGTCTTCACCTGGCTTACAGAAGAATTCTAATTCCATTTGTTCGAATTCACGTGTACGGAATGTGAAGTTACCTGGTGTAATTTCGTTACGGAATGATTTACCAACTTGTGCGATACCAAATGGCGTACGTTTACGCATTGAACGTTGAACATTTTTAAAGTTAACGAAAATCCCTTGTGCTGTTTCAGGACGTAGGTAAATTTCATTTGATGAAGATTCTGTTACACCTTGGTGTGTTTTGAACATTAAGTTGAATTGACGGATGTCAGTGAAATCGATTTTACCGCAGTCTGGACAAGCTACTTCTAGCTCTTCCATTTTGGCTTTCATTTGGTCGAATGTCATACCATCAACGATAATTTCTTTACCTGTTTTTGTTAATGAAGCATCTTCAATTAATTTGTCGGCACGGTGACGCGCTTTACATGCTTTACAGTCAATCATTGGGTCATTAAAGTTACCAACGTGACCAGAAGCAACCCAAGCTTTAGGATTCATTAAAATTGCTGAGTCAAGACCTACATTGTGTTCAGATTCTTGAACGAATTTTTGCCACCATGCTTTTTTAACGTTGTTTTTTAATTCCACACCTAGTGGACCGTAATCCCAAGTGTTTGCTAAACCGCCGTAAATTTCAGAACCTGGGAATACGAAGCCACGGTGTTTTGCTAAAGATACGATTGTTTCCATTGATTTTTCTGCCATGAAAAATTCCTCCTAAATAAATAATCTATTGTGCCTCTGCATCATTGCTTCCAGAGGCTTATCTATATTCATCAAATGGCTAAGCAATTGGATGGATATAGATAAAAAGCACCCGTCTCCGGGCACAGAAGCTATGCCCGGGGACGAGTGCGTCAAATGTGATTTACCCGCGGTTCCACCCCGCTTGTTTTTATGTAAAATAAAAACCTCTTTAAAAAAATAGCTCGGGGGTGCCGTTTCTCAAATCCAATTGTAGGCTTACACTATCCCTACTCGCTTGTGTTAGAATTGATACTTATTATTCCCGTCATCGCTTACATATAAAATTAAATGTTAGAACAACTTTTTCGTTCGCTCATATTGTAACAAAAGATTCTTTTCTTCGCAATATAGAACAATATAGTATATAATAATTAAGGAATAAGTATAACATTATTTTGAAGCGGGTGAGTCTAATAGAACTCAATAAACGTCAAGATGCGATCTTGCAAATTGTAAAAGAAAACGGCCCTATTACGGGTGAGCATATAGCTGAGCGCCTCGGTTTAACACGTGCAACTTTGCGACCGGATTTAGCAATATTGACAATGGCGGGATTTTTAGATGCGCGACCAAGAGTCGGCTATTTTTATGCGGGGAAAAAAAATGCAGTTGTATTAACGGAGTCAATGCTTAACTTAAAAGTAAAAGATTTTCAAGCATCTCCTGTAGTCGTATTTGACCAAATGACGGTTTACGATGCGATTATTCATATGTTTTCAGAAGATGTCGGAACACTATTTGTCATTGATCGTGATGAAATCTTGCAAGGTGTATTATCGCGTAAAGACTTGTTACGCTCAAGTATCGGTTCTCAAGATTTAAATAAAATCCCTGTGCATATGATTATGACACGTATGCCAAACATTGCCTATTGCAAGAATTCAGATACCTTAGTTGATGCAGCTAAAAAACTAATTGAACGTGCAATTGACTCGATGCCAGTTGTTAAAGAAACAGAAGCAGGAGTTCAAGTTATTGGTCGAGTGACAAAGACAAATATTACTCGTGCCTTTATTTCTTTGGCAGAAACTCATGATTTATAGGTGAACTATGAAAAAGATTACGATATTCGTTGTTTCGGACTCAGTCGGTGAAACAGGGGAAGCGGCAGCAAAGGCAGCGGTTAGCCAATTTCGTCCAAATTTTGAGAATGTAAGAATTCGCAAGTTTCCTCACATTAATAATCAAGAGTTGTTAGAAAAGATTGTTCATATTGCGGTATTAAATGAAGCGACTATTGTTTTTACATTGGTTTCTAGGGAGATGCGTAGGGAAATGCGGGAGCTCGCACAACTGCATCAAATTTCAGCTATCGATTTATTAGGCTCGATGATGGATTTAATCGAATCATCAACAGGGGAAGAGCCACTACAAAGACCTGGTCTTGTACATAAACTTGATGATGATTATTTCAAAAAAATTGAAGCGATTGAATTTGCAGTGAAATATGATGATGGGCAGGACCCACGTGGGATTCCATTAGCTGATATTGTATTGATTGGAGTTTCGCGTACATCTAAAACGCCGCTCTCTCAATATTTAGCTCATAAGAGTTATAAAGTTGCGAATGTACCACTTGTGCCTGAAGTAACACCACCAGAAGAATTGATGCAAATCGATCCGAAAAAATGCTTCGGTTTAGTCATCACGCCAGAAAAATTAAACAATATTCGAAAAGAACGTCTCATTACACTTGGTCTTACAGAAGATGCCTTTTATGCGCAACAGGCACGAATTGAGCAAGAAATTAGCTATTTTTATAGTATTGTTGATAAAATAGGGTGTCAGGCAATCGATGTTACAAATCGTGCGGTTGAAGAAACGGCTCATAAAATTATTGATTTATATGAACGAGAATATAAATAACTTCGAAAACCACCTCGAAAAATATTTTGTGAGGAGGTTTTTTAAGGTTTTAAGCGAAACAATAAAAGACACTATATATGTAGAAATTTTATAATTCTATATCTGGTTGTTATCGTTTTCTCAAAAAAATATAGCAGTATAAGCCTTTTTGTTTTATAATAATAAAATTGTGGTAAAAATATTAATTATAGGGAAGTTACAATAATTATTCTTAAAAAATTTGTCGAAATTTAGAGGATTTTTGTAATAAGTCTCGAAATATTTAGATGGTGATAAAGTGGCTGGGAAAATACCTGAACATGTAATTGAGCAGATTCGTTCACAGTCTGATATAGTCGACGTCATTAGTGACTATATGCAGCTAACGAAAAGAGGGCGCAACTATTTTGGATTATGTCCATTCCATGGGGAGCAAACACCCTCTTTTTCCGTGTCTCAAGAAAAGCAAATTTTCCACTGTTTTGGCTGTGGTGCAGGTGGAAACGCCATTACATTTGTTATGGATATTGAACACATTCCATTTCCCGATGCACTTGTAAAGTTAAGCCAGCGTGCAGGAATTCCACTCGAAGTGGAACTTGTAGGGGAACAACAGACGGAAAACAATCCTTTTTCGAAAAAAGAACAACAAATGCGAGAAGCACATGCATTTGCGGTAGAGTTTTATCATCATATATTAATGAATACAGAAGATGGAGAGCAAGCGTTAAATTACTTGCTTGAAAGAGGATTTACACGCGACCAAATCGAAACACATCAAATAGGATGGGCAATGCCAAATTGGGACACACTGTCTATACTATTGGATCGTAAAGGATTTGATTTAGAAGATATGGCAGAGAGCGGACTTATCATCCATAAAGAGAATGATAATAGCTATTTTGATCGCTTTAGAGGGCGCATTATGTTCCCGATTCGTGATGAAAATGGTAAAACAATCGCTTTTTCAGGTCGGATTTTAAATACGAATGGCGACGATGCCAAATATTTAAATAGTCCAGAAACGCCAATTTTCCATAAAAGTCAGGTGCTTTACAATTTAGATAAAGCACGTGCTTCGATTCGTAAGACAAGACAAGTAATTTTAATGGAAGGCTTTATTGATGTTTTAGCAGCAAATCGAGCAGGTGTATATAATGCAGTTGCGACGATGGGTACGTCTCTTACATCCCAGCATATTACAAAGCTAAAGCGCTTAGTACAGCAAGTTACAGTTTGCTATGATGGTGATAATGCTGGTTTTGAGGCGGCCAAACGTGCAGCGCAAATGCTTCACGAAGAGCAATTGAAAGTGGAAGTTTCGGTATTACCAGATAAACTTGATCCAGATGAATTTATTCGAGCAAATGGTGCTGAAGTTTTTAAAAATCAAATTATTGATAAGCCGCATGCCTATATTGCATTTATGATGATGCATGCAAAGCGAGGGAAAAACTTTCAATTTGAAAATGATACATTGCAATATATTCAGGAAGTATTGGAAACGTTAAAAGGTGATACTTCTCCAACAGAACGAGATTTATATATTCGTCAAATCGCAGCAGATACTAACATTTCACCTGAGGCTATTAATGCACAGCTTCGAAAATTAACAGCTGATACTGTGAAAGAACAAAAGCGAAGTCAAGTTGTATTACAAACGCCACAAAGTGAACTCGCGATGCAAGAGCGTAAAAAAGATGCAACAGATCGCGCGGAAAGTTTGTTATTAGCGCATATGCTACATGATGTAAATATAGTCAATAGGGTGCTCAAAAGTGGAAACAATGAGCCCTTTATTCACGAAGAATATTTAGCAGTTTTTGTTCGTTTAATTGGTTTTTACGAAGAATATGAATTGGCAGATTTTCACCGTTTTGTCGAGGTGTTAAACGACGCTGAGTTGCGCAAAATTGTAATGGAAGCAGCTTATATTGATCGTAATCCTGAACACGGTGAAGCTGAAATCACGGATTGCCTAAAGCAAATCGAAAAGCGTCGCCTAGAATTACAAATTGAACAATTAAAACACAATCAAAAAGAAGCGGAAAAGATGCACGAACATAGACGGGCTCTTGAAATCGCCCAACAAATTATTGACCTTAGCAGAAAAATAAAAATGGGCATTTAACGCGATTTGTTTTTAGAAGGAGGAAGGTTTATGGCGGACAAGTCAAAACATTCAAAAGATACGATGGTAAACGGTGTTTCATTAGAACAAATTAAAAAACAACTATTAGCAAAAGCAAAATCAGTTGGCGAAATTTCGATGAAAGAAATTTCAGATACTTTAGCATTTTTTGAATTAGAAAACGAAGAAATTTTCAACTTTGCAGATGAAATCGAAAAAAGTGATGTAACAGTTGAAGGTAAAGAAGAATTTGAAGAAGAAGCACTTTCAAAGCAAGAATCAAGCGAGGAAGTTTTTGATTTAAATGATTTAAGCGTTCCTCCTGGCGTTAAAATTAATGACCCAGTTCGTATGTATTTAAAAGAAATTGGTCGAGTAGATTTACTTTCTGCTGAAGAAGAAATTCGTTTAGCAGAACGTATTGAACAAGGTGACGAAGAAGCGCGTAAACGATTAGCTGAAGCGAATTTACGTCTTGTAGTTTCGATTGCAAAGCGTTATGTAGGACGCGGAATGTTATTTTTAGACCTAATTCAAGAAGGAAATATGGGGCTTATTAAAGCAGTTGAAAAATTTGACCACCGTAAAGGGTTCAAATTCTCAACTTATGCAACATGGTGGATTCGACAAGCGATTACTCGTGCGATTGCTGACCAAGCGCGTACAATTCGTATTCCAGTACACATGGTAGAAACAATTAACAAGTTAATTCGTGTACAACGTCAACTTCTTCAAGACTTAGGTCGCGAACCATCTCCAGAGGAAATCGGAGAAGAAATGGATTTAACTCCTGAAAAAGTACGTGAAATTTTAAAAATTGCACAAGAACCAGTTTCGCTTGAAACACCAATCGGCGAAGAAGATGATTCACATTTAGGTGATTTTATCGAAGATTCAGAAGCCCAATCTCCAGCAGATCACGCGGCTTACGAATTATTAAAAGAGCAATTAGAAGACGTGCTAGACACATTAACAGATCGTGAAGAAAACGTATTACGATTACGTTTCGGTTTAGATGATGGCCGTACACGTACATTAGAAGAGGTAGGGAAAGTATTTGGTGTTACACGTGAGCGTATCCGTCAAATCGAGGCTAAAGCATTACGCAAGCTACGCCACCCATCTCGTTCAAAACGCTTAAAAGATTTCTTAGAATAAAATTGGTTTAACTTTTTTGGCGGAATCTCCCTATTTCTATAAGTGGGGATGAATGGTGAGAATGTACTTAATTCAGTAGAGCTTCAAACTCCCGGCTGAAAAGGTAAACTTAAGCTAAAGGAACAAAGTCTAAGAGCGTAAAGACCTGTGACAGCGCCTTTGTGACTACCATCGTGTTGGCACAAAGCCACGGTAGACGCCTTGGTATAATTGATAAGAGATTGTTTGGAAAGGAATTTCTGAACAATCTTTTTTTGAGGATAATTTGAATTTGTTAGTATAAAGGTAATGGTTTTTGGATCTATGATGCTACTTTTTACTGATGATTCGTTGACATTAATTACTTACAATAAAAGGGATAATAAAATACATATTACTAGATTTGGAGCGAAATTATGTCAAATCAAAAAAAGCAAATTATTATGAATGAAATTACATTTTGGAAACAAAATAAGCTATTACCCGGGCATTATTGCGATTTTTTAATGACGCTCTATTCAGAAGGCAATCATAGTGAAGAAATTGAAGGCAAAGCTAAAAATGCGGTAATAAGCATTGAGAAACGTAAAAAGCTTAGCATGGCAACATTTTTTCCAATAGTTGCGGCTGTAATCGTTTTGTTGCTTTTCACAATCCAATATGAGTGGGTAGTAATTGGCGTTGCCGGTGTTTTTGCCGCCTGCTGCCTAGTTGGAGCGATGTATTTCGCCAAGAAAAATAAGATATTAGCGACGATGCTACAACTAGCGACTGCACTTGCCGCACTAGGTGTTACATTAAAAGCTTGTACTTCTTATTTTGATGGCAATAATGAAATGCTCTATATATTACTGCTTGTGAACTGTGTATTTTGGTTATTAAGCGGAATTATTATGCGTATTATTTATTTTTCCATTTCAGGCGTGCTTGGCTTAATTATTATTATTGGCACGTGGATGTATTTTTAATAATGAATCAAGGCTCGTTTCATTTCCAAATAAGGAATGAAACGAGCTTTTTTTCTAGAAATATTTTAGGTAACCTGCAAAGATTTGTGTCACGCCATTAGAAAAGAAGAGGATCGAATGATAAGTAGCTCCACTTCGTATGGCAACGCATTCGTAACTAACATCGTGTTGGATTCCCCTAGCACAACAAAGCGTGCCTTATAAAAATAACCTTAGTAAACAAAAAATATTCAAAATAATAATGTCTTTAAAATTATGAATATGACGAATATTTCTCTTAAATGTATGTATTTTTCTGTAAAAATAACAATTTTTAGATTACAATAAACTTGTAAACTACGTTGGTTGAGAGGATGAATACAATGCATTTTGATTTATCGACAGAGCAAGCAATGTTACAAAAAATGATTCGGGAATTTTCAGATGAAGTGGTAGCACCAGGAGCGGTAGAACGTGATCGAACAAAAGAATTTCCACTTGAAATTTTTAATGAGCTTTCGCAAATGGGCATTATGGGCTTACCGTTTTCTGAAGAATATGGTGGGAGTGGTGCAGATACGATTAGCTTTGCGATTGTAACGGAAGAATTGAGCCGTGTATGTGCATCAACTGGTATTACGTATTCGGCGCATATTTCTTTAGGTGGTGCGCCTTTGAATTTATTTGGCACAGAAGCTCAAAAGCAAAAATACTTAGTACCGATTTGTACAGGGGAATCATTTGGCGCATTTGGATTAACAGAACCAAATGCGGGATCAGATGCAGGGGGAACAGAAACAACGGCCACGCTTACTAATAGGGAATACGTAATTAATGGTACGAAGGTGTTCATTACAAATGCGAGCTATGCCAAGCATCTAGCATTGACAGCTATTACAGATCGAGTTGGCGACCAAAAAGAAATTAGTTCGATCATTGTACCGACCGATGCGCCTGGTTTTACAATTAAATCAAATTATGAAAAAATGGGCCTACATGCCTCGAATACGACTGAATTGATTTTGCAGGATGTGCATGTACCAGAGGAAAACTTGCTCGGTGTTCGTGGCAATGGATTTAAGCAATTTTTAACAACGCTTGATGGTGGACGAATTGGTATAGCCGCAATGGCAGTTGGGATTGCGCAAGGTGCATTAAATAAAGCGCTACAATATTCGAAAGAGCGCAAGCAATTTGGCAAAGCATTAGCAGACTTTCAGGTAACGCAGTTTAAACTTGCCGATATGGAGGTAAAAATCCAACTAGCAAGAACGTTTGTTTATAAAGCGGCATGGCTTAAAGATCAAGGGCGTCCTTTTAGTAAAGAAGCAGCGATTGCCAAATACTATGCTTCAGAAATGGCCATGGAAGTGTGTGATGAAGCAATTCAAATCCATGGTGGCTATGGTTATATGAAAGAATATGAAGTGGAACGCTTTATGCGCGATGCAAAACTGCTTGAAATTGGTGAAGGGACTTCCGAAGTTCAAAAAATGGTTATTGCAAGACATATCTTATAATGTTATATAAAAATGGAAGAAATGTTACAAAGCTAGTAAAACTTGTTGGTTAGGTCTTTTCGTTTTTTAGAGAATCAAGTACAATTAGAATTGTTTACTAGACTTTTGTTTAGTTAGAAAAACATATTTCGTGTCAAAATGGCTCGAAATATCGTCTTTTCTGATGTGGATTTACTAGAAAAGTTTATACTTTTTTATCCACAAAAAAAGAATAATTAATGAGGGAGGGGAACTCAATGAAAAACAATCCACTTATTCCTTACGTTCTTATCATGGTATTCGGTATCGGTCTAATTTTCTTCATGTCATTTGAGGGTGCTGCTGATAAAAACAGTGCGGATGGGGAAGGTTCAGGTGCAACAGCTGAAATCAGCGGTGAAGAAGTTGCTCAAAAGAACTGTATCTCTTGTCACGGTGGTGACTTACAAGGTCAAGGTCCTGCGCCTGCAATTGCTGGTTTAGATGCTGCTCATATTCAAGAAGTAGCGTTAAACGGTCAAGGTGCGATGCCTGTTATCTTAAAAACGGAAGCAGAGGCTCAAGCAGTAGCTGAATATATTTCAGGACTATAATTGTAGAAAGTGTAGAAGTAGAACAATCTATTTCTGCACTTTTTTGTTTTGTAAAAGACTTAAGCGAGACGTGTCATAGAAATTTTTATATAATGAAAGTAATTTGTTATATAGAAAAGAGGAACTATTTTTATGAACGCTCAAAAATTATCAAAACGATTGGAAACAGTGGCGTCATTTGTACCAACAGGAGCAGTCGTAGCAGATATCGGCAGTGACCACGCTTATTTACCATGTTACTTAGTACATAAAGGAATTGCAGCACGCGCAGTTGCGGGTGAAGTCGTAAAAGGTCCTTACGATTCTGCCGTACGTCAGGTGCGCACAGAAGGGCTAACAGAAAAAATTACGGTACGTTTAGCAGATGGCCTTGCAGCAGTAGAAGAAGCAGATGGTATCACAGCTATTACAATTGCTGGTATGGGTGGTCCATTAATCGTATCCATTTTAGAAAAACACCCACAAGCCTTAAAAAATGTGACGCGTCTCATTTTACAGCCGAATATACATGCAAAGGCGATCCGCGAATGGGCACTCGAACATGGATGGGCGTTGCAGGATGAAGTGATTTTACAAGAAGACGGCAAAGTGTATGAAGTACTTGTATTGCAACGCGGCTCGATGGATTTAAATGAAGCACAAACATTACTTGGACCAAAGTTAATGAACACAAAAAGTGCGGTATTTGTGGAAAAATGGTCACGAGAAGTAGCAAACTGGCAGCGTGTACAACAAGCGATTAGTAATGCCGAACAAACAGAGGAAAATAAAGCAAAGTTTGATGAATTAACACATTTAATTGCGTTGGTACAGGGGGCGATTGCGTGAAAACCGTAAACGGTAACGAAATCATTCAACTTTTTGAATCATGGTCACCAAAAAAGTATGCCTGTATGCCGAATGACCCGATTGGCTTAGCGATTGGAACATTAAATAAACCGGTATCAAAGGTGTTAGTGACATTAGACGTTACGCATGAAGTCGTAGAAGAGGCAATTGCACAGGGCTGTGAGTTAATCATTGCCCATCACCCACCGATTTTTATGAAACTATCCAATTTACGTACAGATAATCCACAAGGTGCGCTGTACGAAAAGTGTTTAAAAAATGATATCGCAGTTTACGCAGCGCATACAAATTTAGATGTCGCTCCAGGCGGTGTTAATGATTTATTAGCGGATGCCTTACAACTAGAAAATCGACAAATTTTAGATTATTCTTATGAAGAAAAAATGATGAAGCTCGCAGTATTTGTACCAGTTGCAGAAAGTAATAGGATGCGTGAAGCGTTAGCAAAAGCTGGAGCAGGACAAATCGGAAATTATGAGGCATGTAGCTACACAGTTGTAGGTGAGGGACGTTTCCGCGCATTAGAAGGTGCGAACCCAACAGTTGGAGAAGTGGGCGAATTGCATGTGGAGAGCGAAGAAAAAATTGAAGTAGTATTCCCACAATCAATAAAAAATAAAGTATTGAAAGCGATGTTAAATGCACATAGCTATGAAGAGCCGGCCTATGATTTATTTGTGATGGACCTATCTACAAATGAGCAGGGGTTAGGGCGAATTGGTAAGTTGAAAGAGCCGATGACATTGCAGGACTTTGCAGAGTTTGTGAAGATTCAGTTAAATGTACCTGCCTTACGTGTAGTTGGACCATTGGATCGCACCGTTCAAAAGATTGCGGTTGTTGGTGGAGACGGCAACAAATACATTAAAACGGCAAAATTTGCGGGCGCGGATGTTTTTGTCACTGGGGATATTGGCTTCCATATGGCGCAAGATGCAGAGGTGAATGGCCTAAGCATCGTCGACCCAGGACATCATGTGGAAAAGGTAATGATTAAAGGGGTAGCAGAAAAAATGACCGCTTTATGTGCGGATAAAAAAATACCAGTAACATTCATTCAATCAACAATCCATACAGAGCCGTTTAAATTTATATAAAAGTTAAGCGCTTTAGCCTATACACTTTGAAAAAATTATACTTTCATATATTTTAAAAAAGTTGTTTACTCGATTTGTTTGAGTAAACAACTTTTTTCTATTAAACTTTTTGTCTTGTTAAATGTGAATAGGATAATACTAAGCCGACAACATAAAGCACACATAAAAAATAGAGTGGTACTAGATGTATGAAGCTTGTGTATCCAATTGCAAAATGTGTTCCAATCCCCGCTAAAAACGCAGGAAGTGCACCAAAAGCAAAGGTAAACCATAGCCAGCGTTCGCCTGCGCGGAATCCCCAAAGTGATAGGCAAAGTACAAGTATACCAACACTGACAAGCGCACTACCAAAACCAGCTCGGTCATGGGCAATTACAGGAATTAAACGGTTGCTAATAGCTTGTAGCGTAGCTGAATCCATGCATAAAAAGCTAATATCTGTTGTAACGAAAACGGTTGTAATACCAATAATCGAAATGACCAAGCCACCGATTAATAATGAAAATCCTAGTATGACAAATAAAAGTTGTCCATAAACAGCACGTTTCCATGCAAGGTCATTTGTGTCATGCCAACTTTGCGGACTGGCTTTGAGATTCTTTCTCTCACGCCAGCTCATAATGTATATAGGGAGTAGTGCCAACCAAAATAATCCATGTAGCCAATCAAAATAACCGTATCCGATGAATAGTGAAATACCTAAAAAGCCAATGATTGCGGCACTATGAAAGGTTACATTCGCCCAATGAAGCTGCCGACGTAATCCAAAATAGGCTAGTGTCATATACAAAATGCCTGCAGAAATCATCGTCCCCGCGAGCGACATCCGATCATGTGCCATAAATGCGATTATTTTGGGATTAATTAAAATTAATTGACTACTCGTTAGTCCAATAAATTTTTCATCGTACTGTAAAATGACAGTTGTTAGTGCAAAATAGAGTGCAATGAAGCCACCAATAAAAATCGCAAGGCCAAATATAAAGGACCAATGCCATTGCGATGTAGAATGGGAGGGCATTTTATCTACTAAAAGCCGTTCGTGAATTCGCTTTGGCAAACCCGGACCTGTATTTACAAAGCCTTCTGTTAGCATCATTAAATCTGCTCCCGCTTTATTTAAAATAAGTGCATCTGAAGGAGCGTTTATTGCTCCATTCGTAATGATTGGGAGATTTGAAAATTGCTTTTTCATGAGCTGGACGGCTTCCTGAAGTAAATATAACCCATCTCCTTGTTCGATTAGGCGGTCTCCACTATTTAAAAAAGGGGCGTCAATTACAACGCCAGATATGGATTTTGCAAGCTGAATCGAGGAATGTACCTGATTTGCCGAGAGAATTTGATAGATCGGTACGCCAACTTCATAACGAAGCAACTCAAGCTGTTTTGAATATAAAAAGAAACCATCAACAAACGGTGAAAGATGTTCCATACAGCGCTGTAAATCTACTGCACATAAGCCTTCATCTAAGCGAGCAAATAGCGGAACATGAAATTTATTTGCAACAACGACCTGTAATGCTCGGTTTAATGTTACCTTTTCACTCGAAGTTGAAAAGGCAATCTGATTTTGCTGCCATTGTGGGGCGATTTGGGTAGTAGGTGCTCGGAAAACAATCGGGCCAATTTCAATATAGCCAAAGCCCAGCTCTTGAAAGGCCTTGGTTCCGGTTAATTCAGGATCAAGCATGCCACTCAAACCAATGGGCGACTTAAAATTTGTGTTGTTTAACTGTTTATGCAAAAGTGAGCTTGTTGCATTATGCCCTAAAAATTCAATAACATGTTTCCCACCTGGCAGAGAAGCTATGGTACTCATGGAATAATGAATAAATTGCCGGCCTTTTTTAGCTTCAATTTTAGAAAATAAGATTTTTTTTAAAGGATGATATGACCAATCAGGCATAAAATTTCACCTCAATTTTTTCCAATTATCTAATAGTTTAACATAGCTACTGTTAGAAAAGAAAAACAGGGAAAATTAGAATGCAAAAAAGCCCCTCATTGATGCCTGAGGAGCTTTTGTAGTTATGCTTTCACAGGAATTGCTTTTGCAGCCATTTCCTCGTCAAAGTCATTTTCTGATTTAGATATAACGACACATGCTACCCCATTACCAATTAAGTTGGTTACAGCACGCGCTTCTGACATGAAGCGGTCAACCCCGATTAATAATGCAATCCCTTCAACTGGAACCATTGGGAATGCGGCAAGTGTTGCAGCTAATGTGATGAAGCCTGAACCTGTTACACCAGCAGCCCCTTTAGATGTAATCATTAATACCCCTAAAAGTGTTGCAATTTCTAACCAAGATAAATCTACACCGTAAGCTTGTGCAATGAATAATGCCGACATTGATAAGTAAATAGAAGTCCCGTCTAAGTTAAATGAATAGCCTGTAGGGACAACTAAACCAACAACTTGCTTTCCACAGCCATAGTTTTCTAACTTGCGCATCATTGCTGGCAATGCCGATTCAGAAGAAGATGTACCAATTACGATAAAGATTTCTTCTTTAATGTATGCGATGAAGCGGAAGATGTTGAAGCCGAAGTATTTCGCGATTAAACCTAATACAATAACAATGAATAAGAACATTGTAATATAAACGGCTGCCATTAATAAACCAAGTGATTTTAACGAATCCAAACCAAAGTTACCAATTGTGTATGCCATTGCACCGAATGCACCGATTGGCGAGAATTTCATTACAATCCCTACGATTTTGAAGAAGATTTCGGATACTTGCTCAAAGAACGTAATAACTGGACGAGTTTTTTCACCTAAAGATGCAGCAGCGATACCGAATAGTACAGCAGCAAATAATGTTGGAAGTAATGCACCTGATGCAATCGCACCTACGAAGTTTTCTGGAATAATGTCATAAATGAACCCACCTAAACCAGCTTCACTATTCGCATCCGCAGCTTCTGTATATTTAGAAATATCCGCATCCGCAGCTTTTGATGTGTCAATTCCAGCACCTGCGTTTACGCTAACAGCAACTACAATACCGATTGCAAGTGCGATAGTTGACACGATTTCGAAGTAAAGTAATGCTTTCCCTCCGATTTTCCCAACCTTTTTCATATCGCCCATGCCACCAATACCGATAACAACTGTTAGGAAGATAATTGGTGCAATTAACATTTTAATTAACTTTATGAATAAATCAGCTAAGATTTTTAAGCTTGCCCCAAATTCAGGCCAAATTGCCCCTACGATTACCCCTAAAATAATCGCGATTATCACTTGGACAGTTAGATTTTTTAATAGTTTCACGATTGCTTCCTCCTAGAAAAAATTTGGTAGATAAGTAAGTATAAATTTCTCAAAGAAATCTACATAAGAAAAGCGGCATTTTTCGTTAAGCAAAGCGAAATGTAATTTTCTTATATGATAACGTTTACATTTGCAATGATAGCGTATGATTATTCAAAATATTTATTTTGATAATAAAAAACTTATCGTTCTTTTTGTTCAAAATTGCTCGAAAAATACGGGAGCTATTGATACATAAGGGGTTTTGTTGTTATATTACTGATGTTTCTAAAATTGAATTTGTACTATAACAAAATAAAAAAGCTACTTATTTTGATAAGTAGCGAAGTTTTGTTCATTATGATCAATTACGCCTTGGCGTAATTGAGTCCAGATTTTTTCGAGTTTAGGGCCACAGGACGTGGGTCAGTCAGCCGTTTTCACAGGATGTGATGCTCTTAGGCTGATCTCCTCTTTAAAACTCCGCTAAAAATCTGTGACATGCGCCAGAGGCCTTAACTTGCTTCAGCCGAGGTTACAAACCTCCGCTGAAGCAAGTTAAGTTATTTTACTTCTGAAAGTTCCTCTCGAAGCTGTTTTAAATAGTTTTTTGAAATTTGACGCTCATAGTATTGATAAATTGGTTGCAATACTTCTTTCCATTCGTTACGTTGTGCTTCTGTTAATGTATAGAGTTGTGCTTGACCAGAGCGTTGAAGCTGTTGTAAATTTTCGGCATTGAGTTTGACTGCCTCGTCATGCTGCCAGCGTTGAAGCTCATTGATGGATTCCGTTATTATTTGTTGTTGTTGCTTTGTTAGGCTGTTCCAAAAATCTTCGTTCATCAAAACGCTATATGCCAAAATCCCATGATTAGATTGTGTAATATGTGGGTGCATCCTGTAATAGCCTTTTGAGTAGATGTTAGAGATTGTGTTTTCCTGACTGGCAATAGTGTCATTTTGAATCGAAGCATACAAATCATTAAATGACGTTACAATAGGCTCTGCATGTAGTAATTGGGTTTGTTTAATCAGTACTTTACTTGGCATTGAGCGCATCGTTAGACCTATGAAATCAGAAGTTTCTAGCAACGGACCATTTTTTGCTGCCATTTGTTTAAAGCCATTGTGCCAAAATGTAAGTCCATGGATATGTATAGATTCGAGTTCTTTTAGAAGCTGCTCACTTAAGGGACCATGTAGCACTTCATATACTTGTTCATTATTTTCAAATAAGAAAGGTAGGTCAAGTACTTGCCATGATGGGAGCTCTTCTGTCAGTTTTGAAAAGGTTGGTGCAATCATTTGGATGTCACCATCTTTCAATGCAGCAAGTTCGTTTTTATCATTGTATAAAATTCCGTTTGGATAAATATGAACAATCATATTGCCGTTAGATTTTTCATTAATTAGTTCGGCAAATTTACTCGCAGCAAGTCCCTTTGGGGTATTTTCAGCAACAACATGACTAAAGTTGATAACAATTTGATCCTTAAGTCCGATTTGTTCATCATCATAGGGAAGATCGCGCTGATTCCAAAAATCAAAGCGAAATGAAATGGAAATAATTAGTGCAGCAATTGTTATAAAAGCTGTAATGATATAAAAACGCATAATAATCGCCTCTTTTTTCTGGAATTTTAAAAATAGTTTGCAAAATTGACTCCAAATAGAAATTGTTTGTTATATTATATAGCAAAAAAGGAGGCGGAAAATGAAAACAAAACAATTAACGATGAATGGAAAAATTGTGTTACTGACTTTTTTCATTATCGCCTTTTCCTTTTTAGTTGCGGGAACATTATTATTAAGTAATTTAGCGCAAAATAATGAAGAAACATTAGGGCAGCGCGCTATGCTTGTTGCACGTACGATATCTGATTTGCCGGATATCCATAAACAATTAGAGCAAGATAATTTACAGCTCGCTCAAACCAATATTAATAAAATGATATACGATATTAAAATAATAAATAAAGCAGAGTACATAGTTGTCATGAATATGGACCGCATCAAATTATCGCATCCATCTCCAAATCAGCTTGGACAAAAAAGCAACTCGACGGATATTGACGCAGCATTTAGTGAAAATTATTATATTTCAAAAGCAATAGGGGAACAAGGGGAAATGGTGCGAGCATTTGTACCCATCTTAAATGATGCAAGAAAGCAAATTGGTGTCGTAGTTGTAGGCTTTGCGCTCCCTACGTTTTTAGATATATTAAAACAAAATGTAAATGAAATTTTTGTAACAGTCGTGCTGTCCATTTTATTTAGTATTTGGGGTGCACATACATTAGGGCGTCATATTAAGCATCAGATGTTTGGCTTAGAGCCTCAAGAAATTGCGAAGGTATACGTAGAACTTAATGAAACCTTTAACGCGATGCATGAAGGAATTATCGCTGTCGATAAAGATATGATTATTACGATTTTCAATAAAAAGGCGAGCAATATTTTAGGAGTTAGGGGTAATCCGAAAAAATATATAGGAAAGTATATTTTTGACGTGTTACCTGATACACGTTTGCCTGAAATTGTGGAAAGTGGTCGCACTGTGTATAACCAAGAAATTTATGTAAATAGTCATAGTATTTTAAGTAACCGTATACCCATTTTTGTAAACGGTAAAACGGTAGGTGCGGTCGCGGTATTCAAAGATTTAACTGAATTTAAGCAGCTTGCAGAAGAATTGACTGGCGTAAAGGCGTTTGTACAAGCGCTTCGTATCCAAACACACGAATATAAAAATAAACTACATACTATCGCCGGATTACTGCAGTTAGGGCATCATCAGCAAGCGCTTGATTATTTATCTCAAGTGAAAATTCAGCATGATGAAGTAACAAAATTTTTAAACGAGCGTATTTATAATGAAAATATTTCGGGACTGTTACTGAGTAAAATTAGCCGTGGTAAAGAACTAGGAATTGACGTAAAAATTGACGAGGAAAGTCAATTAACCCATTTTCCAGCGCTTTTAGACCACCATGATTTTGTACTGTTGTTCGGGAATTTGATTGAAAATGCATTTGACGCACTAGTAGGTGTCGAACGTGAGTATAAGGAAATACTCATTTCGATTGATGATAACGATGGGATGCTAGCCATTATGGTATCGGATAATGGAGTAGGCATACCGCAAGAACATCAGGAACACATTTTGGAAAGCGGTTTTTCAACAAAGCAAAATGCTAATCGGGGAATAGGTTTGTTTTTAATTAATGAAATTGTTAAAAAAGTTAATGGGACAATTGAAATATCAAGTGAAGTAAACAAGGGGACAACATTTATTTTGACATTCGAGTTTTAACTTGATTAAGCTGAAGTCCCGTTACTTCTATATGTGTGGGATGAATGCTAAATATGGAATTTTATTCAGCGGGGGGTTCAAACCATGCTGAATCAAGTTAAGCCCCGGCGGATGTCACAGATTTTTTAAGGGAGTTTTTCAAGCTCGCTTGAAAAAAATCTGGACGAAATTACGCCGAGGCGTAATTTATAAAGGGGGCTTTTCACTTGAAAACGATTCAAGTATTGTTAGTAGAAGATGATCCTATGGTACGCGAAGTGAATCGCCAGTTTATCGAGCGTGTTGAAGGGTTTAAAGTTATGGATATGGCATCAGATGGTAAAAAAGGAATCGATAAAATTAAAGCGTTGAAGCCGGATTTAGTTGTGATGGATATTTTTATGCCAGAGCAAGACGGTATCGAGACACTGCATCAAATTCGTTCTGAAAATTTAAACGTGGATTGTTTAACGGTGACTGCAGCGAATGATGTACAGACGATTCAGCAAATTTTACATCTAGGTGTGTTTGATTATATTATGAAGCCGTTTACGTTTGAACGTATGGAGCAAGCACTAATTCAATATCGCAAATTCAAAGAAAAGATGTCTTCAACAAGTGATGTATCGCAAGCCGAGCTGGATGAAATGATTGGACAAGCGTGGCAGCCAATAAATGAAGAACCAGAGCAATTGGTAAAAGTATCGCAGCATTTACCGAAAGGCTTTAACCGCGCGACGATGGACAAGGTGCTTATATATTTAATGAAATGTGAAACAGGGGCATCTGCTGATGATGTGGCATCAGGAATTGGAGTAGCGCGTGTTACAGCGCGTCGTTATTTGGACTATATGGAAAAAAGCAAAATGATTCGTGTAGACATCCAATACGGCAGTGTAGGGCGTCCTGTAAATCAATATTTTTTTGGTGAATAAGTAAAGAGATTAAAAAAGTGTCCGAGAAATAGTTCTCGGACACTTTTTTAATATTAATGGGGCATTATTTTTTCAACAGGCTTTGGTTCTTTAATTTTCGGTAGAATTTTGTCGAGTGTTACTGAACGAACGATAGTATGTGTGGAAGGATCATTTTTGTCGTATTTTTCGATGAAAGCAATCACTTCTTTTACGATAGGTGTTGGTGTTGATGCACCTGCCGTAATCGCAACCGTTTCAACATTATCAAACCATTCTAGCTTTAACTCTGAAATATCAGAAATACGGTACGATGGTGTACCGGCGATTTCTACAGATACTTGTGTTAAACGATTGGAGTTGTTTGATTTTGGGTCGCCTACTACGATTAATAAATCAGCGGCACCCGCTTGTTCTGCAACCGCTTCCTGACGAACTTGTGTTGCTAAGCAAATTTCTTTGTGTACTTCGATATGCGGGAACTTTTCTTTTAAACTATCCATTAAAAAAGCAACGTCCCATTGACTCATTGTCGTTTGGTTCGTAACTAAAATTTTATCGCTGACAAATGTCAAATTGTCGATATCACGTGTTGATTGAACAAGGTGAACGTGTTCAGGAGCAACCCCGATTGCGCCTTCTGGTTCTGGGTGTCCCTTTTTACCGATGTAAACAATTTCATAACCTTCCGCTGTTTTTTCACGAATTAAATCATGTGTTACCGTAACATCAGGGCAAGTTGCATCAATTGCAACAAGTCCTTTACGTTTTGCAATTTCACGGATTTCAGGTGATACACCGTGAGCAGTGAAAATAACAGTCCCTTGTTCAACTTGCTCAATAATTTCTTTACGGTTTTCACCGTCTAATGTAATAATTCCATCTTGTTCGAATGCATCTGTTACATGTTTATTGTGCACAATCATACCTAAAATGTAGATTGGTCTTGGTAATGTTTTATCAAGTGCTGCATTTCGTGCAATAACCATTGCATCTACAACACCATAGCAATAACCACGTGGGGTAATTTTTAAGACTTTCATTGTACGAAACTCCCTTCAAAGCTCTGTAATATTTATTATATAGGACGTTATAGGATTATTCAAAGTTCGGTTACTAATAATAGTGGTATTTGCGTAATTGATTAGTAGCAAGCTTCGTAAGAAAATTCATTGATTGTTCAAAACTTTGTAATTTTTTGCTTTATTAAAAGAAAATTGTACTGGATGTTTTGTATAATGATAGCAATAGTGTTTTGGAGGGATGAAATATGGCATTTTCATTTTTTAAAAGAAAGAAGGACTTAAAAAATCAAGTGGAGTTTTGTATGACGAATATTTCACTTGGTTCGGCCGATGTTTATGATATTTTACTGGAACGTAATGATGTAGAAATCACAGAATCAGGCTGTACATCAAACTGTGAAATATGCGAGTGTCAGCTATTTGCAATTGTTAATGGTGAATTGATAGAAGAGGAAACAGCAGAGCAGTTATTAAAAGCGATTGAAAAAGAATTAGAGGAAAGTTCAGTTATCGCATAAGGCGAAAGCTCTAATGCGTGTACATTAGAGCTTTTTTTATTTGACTCAATACTTAATATAAAAATTTATTTTTAATATTATGGAGGTGCTAAAGACGCCAGGCCGATTTTTCTTGAATTTTGTTGCAAAAAGTAAAAATAATCGAGGGGATTTTCCAATTCACAAAATTTTATGTATCATTACTGTGTGAGGTGAAAATATGATTTTTGTATTTGATTTAGATGGTACTATTTGTTTTCAGGGGGCACCGTTAGATAAGCAAATTGTGAACGCATTACATACGATTCAGGCGCAGGGGCATGAAATCATTTTTGCATCGGCACGTCCGATTCGTGATATGTTGCCGGTGCTTCCAGAATCTCTACATCGTTGTCGCATGATTGGCAGTAATGGTGCATTTACATATGTTGATGGGCATATAGAAGTGGAATTTTTACAGTCGAATATTCAAAAGCAAATTATTGAGCTTGTTGAAAAGTATCAGTTAGCGTATTTAGCAGATAGTGATTGGGATTATGCGTATACAGGAAGTGTCGATCACCCAATGTATAAAGGCATTGATAGTGCAAATAAGGCAACTAAACGCTCGATTTATGAGCTAGAAGGCTTTTCCAAGGTGTTATTATTTGATCCGCCAACAAACGTTATGCAGCATGTAAAGACATGGCCAGTGACAACATTTGAATATACAGAAGAAGGAATTCTGGATATTTTTTCACTGCATTTAAACAAAATTAAAGGGCTTGAACGTTTAGGTGTGTCACAATATATTGCATTTGGTAATGATATTAATGACCGTCTAATGTTTGAACAGGCACTTCACAGTGTTTGTGTTGGCATGCATAGTGTTGGAGAAGTGGCGACCGAGCGAATAGCGGAAGCAGATGTGCATTTGAAAATTGTAGAGCTAGGTCAAATTTGGGGCAACCAATAGGGGTGGAACAATGATTCGCCAAGTGTTTGAGAATAAGGAAGTATATATGGATTTACTGTTATTAGCAGATGAACAGGAAAGTATGATTGCTCGTTATTTAAAGCGCGGGGAGTTATTTGTTTTAGAGGATATACAAGTTGATGTAAAAGCGGTGTGTGTTGTAACTCATGAAGGAAATGGATTGTTTGAATTAAAAAATTTAGCGACGAAGCCTAACGAGCAGCGTAAAGGCTACGGCAAGCAAATGGTGGATTTTGTTTGTGAACATTTCAAAAAGCGTGGTCATACAATGCAGGTTGGAACTGGAGATAGTCCGCTAACGATTCCCTTTTACGAGGCATGTGGGTTTATCAAGTCACACCAAATTGATAACTTTTTTATCGATCACTACGATCATCCCATTTTTGAAGCAGGTCAGCAGCTTGTACATATGATTGTATTAACGAAAAAATTAAACTAAAAATGTAGCTACCCCAAAAAAATATTGGTGTAGCTATTTTTTTATGGATAAATATATAAATTTTTCAGGTGCGAATTGTGTTTTTCTAACGGTTAAGCTAAACCGGTACTAAAACACTTTTAGATTCATTCAAACGGAGGTTGGAAAATTTTAGGTAAGGATGGTTTTGGTGTTCTTGGTTCACTTGGCTGTTGTGGTTGACGTGATCCCCGTTGCTGTCTAGGTGGTGGTTCTACAGGAGCGACAATCGTTGAAGATTCTAGTATATCTGGGGAACTTTTGAAACCTCGGTACATTCTCCATAGTGCTGGAAGATTTTTAAGCATTGGCGTTGCTTGTTGGATATAAGGTGTAAATTTTTGCGCATTTTCAAATAGGCTATTGGCACCTGATAAAAAACCTTCCAAGCGAGGTGCTCCAGCAGCAGTGTTTGCTACCGGCATCTGTGGCGGCGTCGGAGGCATAGAGTTCATGGGCATAGAGTTCATGGGCATAGAGTTCATGGGCATAGTATTCATAGGCATGCGCGTATTCATAGGCATGTTCGTCATATACGGTGCATACATCGGAAAGCGTGGGGTAACGGGCATTTGCGGCATCATTCCCCCGGGAGGCATGTAAAATGGTCGTCGCATAATGAGCTCCTTCCTCAATTTCGTCATGAAATGTTGCATTTCTTTTGAAATTTTGTCTTAACTGTTTGACGGCAGTTCTATTTATCGTTATGATATGCAGATGGTCACTAAAATGTACGAAACATGGTACAATAGGACAGATGTAAGGAGGTACGAAAAATGTCAAAATATACTGATTATCAATTCAAGCCATTTTTGCAGGACGCCATTGCAAAACTTGGATTTACAGAGCCGACACCTATCCAAAAAGAGATGATTCCACTCGTATTAAAAGGTAAGAGTGCAATTGGACAAGCGCATACAGGTACAGGGAAGACACATAGTTTTTTATTACCCATCGTACAGCGTATTGTAGAAAACAAACAAGAAGTACAAGCGGTGATTACTTCACCAACTCGCGAATTAGCGCAACAAATTTTTGATGCGTTAAACCAATTAGTAGAAGGTACAGATATTTCTACTAAGCTATTTATTGGTGGTACGGATAAGCAACGTACAATCGATCGTTTAAAGACACAACCTCAAATTGTTGTAGGTACGCCAGGTCGTATTAAAGACTTAGTAAAAGAAAACGCGCTTTTAGTACACACAGCGCCGATCTTAGTAGTCGATGAGGCAGATTTAGCATTCGATATGGGCTTCATTGAAGAAATTGATGGCTTTGCTTCTCACATGCCTGAAAAATTAGAGATGTTCGTGTTCTCAGCAACAATTCCAGAAAAATTAAAGCCGTTCTTAAAGAAATACATGGATTCACCAGTTCATATTCATATGAACGACAAACGCCCTGTTGCAGAAGGTATTGATTTTGTATTAGTACCTGTGCGTTCAAAATCACGGAATTCTCGTTTAATGGAAGTTATTAAAGGGATTAACCCATTCTTAGCGGTTATTTTCTGTAACACACGTAAAACAGCGGAACATGTTGCTGGCTATTTAGCAGAGCAAGGGATTCGCGCGGGTCAAATTCACGGGGATCTTTCTCCACGTGATCGTAAAAAAATGATGAAGCAAATTCGTGATTTAGAATTCCAATACATCGTAGCGACAGACTTAGCTGCACGTGGTATTGATATTCAAGGAATTTCACACGTGATTAACTATGAAATTCCAGAAGATTTAGAGTTTTTCATTCACCGTGTAGGTCGTACTGCACGTGCTGGTTCGAAAGGTACTGCGATTACGTTATTCCAACCAGAAGATGAAGATGCATTAGTACGCGTAGAAAAAATGGGTATTCCTTTTGTTCAAAAAGACGTAAAAAATGGTGAATGGACAGAATTAAAAGACCGTCACCAACGTGCTAGCCGTAAAGGTGAGCGCCAAGAAGACGAAATTGATACAAAAGCTAAATCAATGGTTCGTAAGCCAAAGAAAGTAAAACCAGGCTACAAACGTAATATGCGTTGGGAAATGGACAAAATCAAGAAACGCGAACGTCGTATTAAACGTCGTACAAATAAATAAAATTGCGAATACGGCTGCTTAGAAAACTCTATGCAGCCGATTTATTCGTTTAGGAGGAAAAAAGGATGTTATTAGGATCACACGTTTCGATGAGCGGTAAAAAAATGCTGCTTGGCTCAAGTGAAGAGGCACTAAGTTACGGTGCCAATACATTTATGATTTACACAGGCGCACCTCAAAATACGCGTCGTAAACCAATCGAAGAATTAAACATTATGAAGGGCCTACTGCATATGCAAGAAAACGGTATGTCAAATATCGTTGTACATGCACCTTATATTATCAATTTAGGAAACACAACAAAGCCTGAAACATTTGAGCTTGGTGTTAACTTCCTACAAGAAGAAATCAAACGTACGGCGGCACTTGAAGCTACGCAAATCGTTTTACATCCAGGTGCTCATGTGGGTGCAGGTGTTGATGCAGGGATAGCTAAAATTGTCGAAGGTTTAAATGAAGTATTATCGCAAGATTACCCAGTTCAAATTGCACTAGAAACTATGGCAGGGAAAGGTACTGAAATTGGTCGTAACTTTGAAGAACTAGCACGAATTATTGATGGCGTGACTAATAATGAACGACTTTCGATTTGTATGGATACTTGCCACATTCATGATGGTGGATATGATATCGTCAACGATTTTGATGGCGTGTTAAATGAATTCGATAAAACAATCGGCTTAGATCGTTTGAAAGTATTACACATTAACGACTCGAAAAATGTGCGTGGTGCGGCGAAGGACCGTCACGAAAACATTGGCTTTGGTGAAATTGGCTTTGACACATTAAAATATATCGTACATCACCCACAGTTAATGCACTTACCGAAAATTTTAGAAACGCCATTTGTAGGTAGTGATGCGAAAAACAAATTAGCGCCGTACAAACATGAAATCGCCATGCTACGTGATGGAGAATTTCGTCCAGAGCTAATCGATCAAATGCGCGGATAATTTGAAAAAACACCTTTTGCACTAATTTAACGCAAAAGGTGTTTTTTTACTTTTCATAACTAAGTTTTTGATATAATTAATTGTATATGAAAAATATTAGAGTGGGGGCAATTTATGAAGAAAGTAATTCAGCTGATGGTACTTAGTATTTTGTTTTTAGCATTACCATTGCAAAGCTTTGCATCAATTAATAGTGCAGTGATTTCAAATTTAGGTTCAGGAGATGCTGCGGTGACAATTCGTGATATTGATACAGGGAAGATTGTTTATTCACATAACGGAAATAAATTAATGCGCCCTGCTTCGAATATGAAGCTCGTATCTGGTGCGGCTGCATTAGGTATTTTGGGTGAGGATTATCGCTTTACAACTGACCTTTATATTGATGGTAAAATTCAAAATAACGTACTCAACGGCAATGTATACATAAAAGGCAGTGGCGATCCTACATTAACGAAGGCAGATTTTATTGAGTTTGTATATATATTAAAACAAAAAGGCATTCGTAAAATAAACGGTAATTTAGTAGGGGATGATAAGGCTTTTTCGGGTAGTACATTACCAGTTGGAGTTGAGAAGGTTGATGAATCGTATTATTTCGGTGCAAGAACTTCAGCAATTACCATGTCGCAAAATGAAGATTTTGATGCAAGTACAGTCATTATTAATGCAACTCCAGGCAATATTGGGGCAAAGCCAAGCTATACAATTCAACCGAATTTAAGTGGTTTGGTCATTTCAAATCAAGCGAGAACCGTGAAGAATGGTCAGAAAAACACCTTAAAGATTGAACGAGTTTACAATTCAAACAAAGTCATCATTTCGGGTGATTTACCAAAAGGTAGTAGTAAGAAGGAATGGGTTACATTACAAGATCCATCTGTGAACACAATGCAAGCAATAAAATTAGTTATGCAAGGATCAGGGATTACATTTAGTTCAAATTCAAAAATTGTATTAGCACCAGTAAAAGATGATGCGAGATTATTGTACACAAACAAATCAAAGCCATTAGCAACGATATTCCCTGCTTTTATGAAGCTAAGCAATAATAGCATTGCCGATATTTTAGTGAAAACAATGGGAAGACAAGAATTGGAAGAAGGAAGTACAACAGCAGGTACAAAAGTGTTAAAATCATATAGTCAATCCATTGGTTTGGCAGTAGATAACTGGCGCTTTGTAGATGGATCTGGTTTGGCTAATTCAAATCGAGTAACGTCAGACGGTTTATCGCAGTTATTATTTGCCGTGCAGCAAGAGCCGTATTTTAACACGTACTTTAACTCGCTTCCAGTAGCGGGGAATAGTGAGCGTATGGTGGGTGGTACATTGCGAAAACGGTTAACGGCAACAAATTTACAAAATCGTATTTTTGCAAAGACGGGCTATATTCCTAATGTCTACACATTATCAGGTTATATTAAGGGGAATAGTGGTAAGCAATATATTTTCTCTATTCTTTTAGAAAATAAAGCGAATGGAATAACGTACATTGATCGTACAGTGACGGAGCTTGTAAAAAATTTATAAGGTAGGTAATAAGTTATGCAGAAGCTTTTATTAACTGGATTTGAACCATTTCTGTCGAATCCAATTAATCCAACAAAGGATATTGTAGAGGGACTAAATGGCAAAGTTTTTGGGGAATATGAAGTGATTGGCAGCGTGCTATCGGTTGACTTTAAACAAGCACCACAACAGTTTTTAGCTTTGATAAAGGAAGTAAAGCCGACCATCATTGTTTCATTAGGCTTAGCAGCAGGCAACACACGCATAATGCCTGAGCGTGTCGCAATTAATGTCAAGGATGGCGAGAAGGATAATAGTGGTGTTGCATTTGTAGATGCACCAATTCATGAAGATGGAGACGCTGCTTATTTTTCAACATTGCCAATCCGTAATATCGTCAATCGTTTAAATGAAGCAGGCTACCCAGCAGCTATTTCTAACTCTGCTGGTACGTACTTATGTAATAATATCATGTATGAAGGATTAAATTATGCAAAATCTCATTGTGATGTGCAGGCAACGGGCTTTATTCATATTCCTGCTTCGTTTGAATTAGCCATACAAAATGGACGAATTGCAGGTTGGTCACAGGTGGATTTACAAGCTGCAATCGAACTAGCAATAACAGAATGCATCGCAAAAGATTAAAAATTGTCATAATTAGCAAGGTAATCAGCTTGCTTGAATGTTGATTTGGCGCTTTATACCAAAATTCGATAAAAGTCTTCGAAAAACGATATGTAAAATTGAGAAATAAATTATTGTTGTATAACGTCTTCCTGTTGTAATTTTATTAGTAGATAACAGGAAGGCGGGGAGAAATACGATGAAAAAAGATTATCGAAAAGCAATGCCGATTTTACCAATTCGTACGGTGATGCAGATTACGAATTTATCAGCTCGACAAATTCGCTACTATGAGGAGCATGAATTAGTGGAGCCAATGCGAACTGATGGCAATCGTCGTCTATTTTCGCTCCAAAACGTCGATGAATTATTAGAAATTCAAGAGCTATTGGAAGAAGGCGTCAATATCGCGGGTATTAAAAAAGTATTTGCGTTGAAGCGTACGAGCAATAGCCATACATATCGCGGTAAAACAATTAGCAATGGAGAGTTACGCGCAATTGTGCTAAGAGAAATGCAGGCGTTATCGTAATTTCATGTTTTTCTTGTGAAAAAACAAAAAGGAATCGTCTACTTTGCGCCGAGGATGAAGGCTAGTTTGTTCTGTATCAGGTGCAAAAAATTTCCGAGTCCCATTCCCGTTGAATTGAAAATCCTCGAAGCATAAAACCTCCTCACTTGTGCACATTACATAGTGGGAGGTGAACATCAATGGGAAATAAAAACGGCAATCATAACAATCGAAACAGCAAGAAGACAATGAATGCAAGAACGCATAATCCTTTTGGTACCTACAAAAACAAAGATTTAGATGCCAGCAATAGTAATAATAACAACCCTAATGATAATCTAAACGAAGAATTCTCAGCAGAATTTGATGCCAAACTCAAAAATGCAAATAATAAAACGAATCATGACAAAAATCAACAATCCAATAAAAATAAATAGCCAAACCTATCTTTTGAAAAAAATCAGGACATCATTACACTGTGGCGTTATTGATTAAATAATGGAGGTGGACAAGAATGGCGAAGAAAGGTAAAACAAGCTTTAAAAAGAAAAAGAAAGATGATAAGCCTAAAACTAACAACAAGCGTGAAGAATATGCACCAGAATTCAACGCAGTAATTCATAATAATGTTCAAAAACCTAAGCAGTAAATAAAAATGGTAAGAAAATAGATGCTCCAAGAAGGAAAGGTAAAACTTCAGGAGCATCTATTTTTGTTGTTATTTCTGAGCGAACGCTAGTTTAACTTGATTCAGCTAATTCTTTTTGTACCGTAAGCAATGCGACAGGTACAGAAGTCCCCGATTGATTTCCCCTAAGTTGCGCAAGCTATAAAAGAGGCGAGAAGGTCAATGATATTCAAAAAAAATGTTGTACGTATTGTTTTTATAACGGCTTTATTTATTCCATTACACACGCTACCAATAGTTAATGCCCAGCAAGAAGCACCTGCCTATGCGAAGTGGGGCATACTCGCCATGAAAGAAACACAAAAAAGATATCCTGATGCGAAAATTATTGATTATTTGCATCAAGGAAGCGAATTAAAAGAAACCGTAACTATTGAAAAGTTTAAGTTATGGTTAAAAAAGGGCGACAAAGAATTTGGTGTATTTGTAAGCATAGTGTTTGTTACTAAAACAGAAAAGTTGGTTATGATTGAATGATAACTAGCGTTGTTATATTGAAGTATGTGCAATTGCTTTAATTTTTTTCATTGATTTCCTTATAATTTGTACTTTTATTTGGTTGGGGTTTATGAATTAAATCCCAACTAGCCTCATTAATTTTTTATAGCGTTTTTCACCAAGTAACTTATGCAATTTTTGTAATACTTCATTTGGAATACCGGTAATTGCCCAGCTAATATTGGCGTGCTTCATGATTTTACGCAGTTTTTTAATTTCCTCCAATGTTAATTCAATATCTTTTTTTTGGGCGAATTGCTGAAGTTGTTCATCACTCATTTGGTGTAATTTATTTAACAATTCCAAATTCTTCATTATAGCTCTCCTTTCAAGTTTCTTTCCTTTACATTGTAAAAAAAGTCTACTATACTAATTTGATGTAAATCGTAATGATTTTGAATTAGAAAGAAGCGAAAAAAATGAACAAACCATTGATTGAATTGAAGGATGTTTCCTTTCAATATGAATACACACAAGTATTAAAAAACATTTCTTTACGCGTGAACGAGGGCGATTTTTTGGCGTTAATCGGTCAAAATGGCTCGGGTAAATCGACGCTATTAAAATTGATTTTAGGGCTATTAAAGCCGATGTCTGGGGAGATTAAATTATTTGATGAGCCAGCAAACCAGTTTAAACACCGCGAATGGATTGGCTATGTGTCACAGAAATCTAATGCCTTTAACTCTGGTTTTCCGGCAACCGTTGAAGAAGTAGTAAAAAGTGGCTTATCACAAAAGGTTGGACTGTTTAAGCGTTATCCAAAAGATGCAGACCTTTTAGTGAAGGCGGCCTTGAAAGATGTTGGCATGGAGCAATTTATGAAGCGGAATATTGGACAGCTTTCAGGAGGACAGCAGCAGCGTGTATTTATTGCGCGCGCATTAGTAGCTGATCCAAAGCTACTTATTTTAGATGAGCCAACTGTTGGGATTGACCGTGAAAACGTGCAAGCATTTTATGATATGCTCGCTCATTTAAATAGGCATCATAAAATGACTATGATTTTAGTAACACATGATGTCGATACCGTATCTGACCGTGTAAGCCACGTGGCATGCTTAAATCAAACGATTCATTTCCACGGTTATAAAAATGATTTTGATACGATTTCGGAAGAACAGATTGAAAGCTGGAACGGTCACACTGTTCGAAAGATTCATTAAGAGGAGTAGGCCATTATGATCGAAGCAATATTAAACTATGAATTTTTACAAAACGCCTTTTTCTCAGGGCTCATTATTGGTGTCATTGCCCCGTTACTGGGGGTATTTATTGTTGTTCGTCGCCTGTCACTAATCGCGGATGCGCTGTCACATGTAACGCTTGCAGGCATTGCTGGGAGTCTTTACATAAGTCAGTCTTTTGCCGGATTGGCGCTGCTTAATCCGATTTATTTAGGAATTGTGGCGTCGGTAAGTGGTTCAATCTTAATCGAGCGCTTGCGACGTTTGTATAAACACTATGAAGAGCTTGCAATTCCAATTATTATGTCGGGTGGTATCGGGGTTAGTGCGATTTTAATTTCACTAGCAAGTGGCTTTAATACAGATTTAATGAGCTATTTATTCGGCTCGGTATCGGCTGTTTCGAGACAGGATTTATTTGTTGTCATTGCGATTGCGATTGTCGTGGTGATTTTCTTAGTATTATTTTTCAAAGAATTATTCGTTCTATCTTTTGACGAAGAATATGCAAAAGCAAGTGGATTGCCAGCAAAATGGATTCATTTGTTATTTATGGTTGTTGTGGCACTTGTCATTGCGGCTAGCATGCGTATTGTTGGGATATTATTAGTATCTAGCTTAATGACATTACCGGTAGCAGCAGCAATGCGTTTAGCACATGGCTTTAAACAGGCGATCATTTTAGCGATTGTATTTGGTGAACTAGCGGTATTAATAGGATTAGTTAGTGCATTTTATTTAAATTTAGCGCCAGGTGGTACGATTGTCGTAACTTCAATTATCATTTTATTGTTTGTCATAATCATTAAAAAAATGGTTTTAAAATTATCAACTAAGGTGGAAGGGGAAGAAGCACAGTGAATACAACACGCGCGTGGGAAATATTAAAAGACAATGGCTATAAAAAAACAGATAAACGAGAGTTGATTTTGGGTATGTTTGCGGCTACGGATAAATATTTGACTGCCCGTGATTTACTGCAAGTGCTGAAAAAAGACTTCCCAGGCATGAGCTTTGATACGATTTATCGTAACTTAGCAACATTTGTTGAATTAGATATTTTAGAAGAAACTGAGCTAAATGGTGAACGTAATTTTCGCATGCATTGCGAATCGGATCATCACCATCATCATTTTATTTGTCGCGATTGTGGGAATGTGAAGGAATTATCACTGTGTCCGATGGAGATGCTCGGAGAAAAGCTGCCAGGTTATGCAATAGAAGCTCATAAATTTGAAATATATGGAAAATGCCCAAGCTGCTTATAAAGGTATAAATTTTATGTATTAATCCATGAAATCGATGTGAATTTAAAAACTATTTGCATAATTTCATCAGTATGATAAAGTAAGCTTTACAAATTGAATAGTTTGCAAGAAAGAGATGCCTAGTGCATAAATGGGAATTCGGTGTAAATCCGAAGCTATATCCGTAACTGTAAGCGTAGATGAAAGTAAGCAAAATACCACTGCTAAAAGCGGGAAGGTGCTTATGTTTAAAGTGAAGCGCTAAGCCAGGAGACCAATCTTTTTCTGATCGTAACACACCTCTTCGGAATTAAAGAGAATGTACGGCAGCCATACATCAAATGAGCGTTTTTAAATATACCTTTTTGATTTTATGAAGCCATCCATTTTCTGGGTGGCTTTTTTCATTCCACTTAAGATTTCAAAGAGCAATGAATTTGAAGTGAGGTTGAGAAAGTTGAAGAAGGATATTCGTTATTCGTGCTATCCATTCATGCGTGAAAAATCGAGTTGTGTTGATTATGAAATTCGTACAGATTCACTAACGACACGTATTGGTGCGGTTATTCCGACATTAGTGGATGATGAACGCGGTCGGATTGTATTAGAAGATTTACGTCTCATACAACCGCTTGCTTATCACGTAAATGGTTCAGTGCGCGGAAAATTAGCGATTACAGAAGATGACTTACAGTGGTTAAGCGATCGTTATGATTTTTATGTTAGTGAAGTAAAAGAATCCATACAGCAGTTTTTATTACCTCAAGGGGTAGAAAGCGCGGCCCGTCTTCATATTTGCCGTAGTGAAGCGAAAAAATCATATCGCGCATTACATAAAGTAAGTGAGGAAAGAGATGTTCCTGAAATTTTATTCGACTTTTTAGGCTTACTTGCCAATGTATTGTTTGTGATGGCTGTGTACATGAACAAGCAACACGAATGTGATGAAATTGTCTTTACCTCAAAATCTTATCCAATGAAAAAGAAAAAGGAGCAAAACAATGAACTTTAAAATGAAATGGGTTGCACCTGTTGCAGCAGCACTACTTTTAGCAGCATGTGGAGCAGACGAAGAAAAAGCATCAAAAGATCCAGTTAAGCAAACTGAGGTGGATGGTCCCTACACAGTTGTAGATGACCGCGGTATTGAAGTAACTTTCGAGGAAGTACCAGAAACAATCGTATCATTACAGCCAAGTAATACAGAAATTTTATTTGAGTTAGGTGTCGGTGCTCAAATTGTTGGTGCAACAGATTATGATACATATCCAGAAGCGGCACAAAAAATCGAACGTGTTTCTACGTCAACAGTCATTAACGCAGAACGTATCGTTGAGTTAAATCCAGACGTAGTCGTAGCTTACACAGCCGGTGATGAGGCACAAATTGCACAGTTAGAAGACGCGGGCTTAAAGGTGTTTGTCATCGGTTCAGCTACATCATTTGACGATGTCTACACAGATATCATTCAGCTTTCTGAAGTAATGGGCGTTGAGGAAAAGGGAAATGAAGTCGTAGCAGACATTAAAGGACAAATTGCAGCAGTTCAAGAGAAAACAGATACAGTAGATGCAAAGAAAAAAGTGTACTATGAAGTATCACCAGCTCCAACCATTTGGACAACTGGTAGCGATACATTCCAACAAGAAATTATGAATACAGCCGGTGTTGAAAATATTTTCGCAGATCAAAATAGCTGGTTAAGCGTAACAGAAGAAGATGTAATTACACGTAATCCGGAAGTAATTATTACGCCAGCAACTTATATGGAAAATGCAGTGGATGAAATTTTAGGTCGTGCAGGCTGGGATCAAATTCAGGCTGTTTCAGATAAGGCTGTTGTGTTAGTAGATGGAGATGTTATGTCTCGCCCGGGGCCACGTATAGGTGAAGCGGTAGAAATTATGGCAGAAGCCGTATACCCAGAATTATTTAAATAGGCTTATAATAATAGAACATGCCTGATTGTAGGTGTGTTCTTTTAATTATTTGCAAAGGTGGACTACAATGATCTTTATAACTGGCGGAGTACGTAGTGGTAAAAGTGCCTATGCCGAGCAACGTGCCCTGGCTTTGGGGGACGAAAAACACTATTACTATTTTGCAACGGGTGCCGCGTTTGACGAAGAAATGAAAAAGCGAATTATACGACATCAGCAAGACCGCATGCAGCAAGAAATCAATTGGACAACAGTGGAAATGCAAGTGGAAATACCCCAACAAATTAATCAAGTATCATCAAATGATGTTGTATTATTTGAATGTGTTACGACATGGCTTTCAAATGTGCTCTATTTAAGTGAACAGCAAAAAAATCGTAGCGAATATATCAATAACTGCATCGAATCCCTACAAAAGCAATTGCAAAATTGGCAAGTACAAGGTGCTACAATAATAGTTGTATCGAATGAAGTATTAGACGAGCTGCCTTCAAAATATGAGGAAGTGAATTTATATCGCAAGTTGTTAGGAAACTTGCATCAATGGCTTGTGCAGCATAGCCATGAAGCTTATGAAGTACAGTTTCAACTTGTACAACGATGGAAATAGGGGGTGAGCAGGTTGAAAAATGCAAGTCAAGGTTTCTTATTAGCGTGGCAGTTTTTTTCTTTCATACCGATAAAAAAGCAATTAGATATGAATAAAAGCTCGATTACGTGGATGTATGCGAGTTTACCGCTCGTTGGTTTAGTAATTGGTGCAATGATAAGCTGTGGTGCGTATTTACTTGTTAGCTATAGCGACATATCCAATTTATTATTGTCGATTTTACTTGTAATTGGCATGGTTATTTTTACTGGTGGGTTACATTTAGATGGCTTTATCGATATGTGTGATGCCTTTTTTTCATATGGTGATAAAGATAAGCGATTGCAAGTGCTAGATGATCCCCGCACAGGCGCTTTTGGTGTGTTAGGGATTGTATCATTACTTTTGTTGAAGCTTGGTTTTGTTTATGAAACACTAGCGCAAGGGCAGTTAGGAATGCTTGTGTATATTGTCATTATTCCATATATTGCGCGCATCGGGATGCTTGTGTATTTTGTAACAATGAATACGTCGAAAAAAACAGGTTTAGCCGCCTATTTTAAAGAGCAGGTAGTAAGAAAGCAGCTCATTATTTATAGCGCAGTGCTGTTTACACTAATGAGTGCAGCGCTGATATATACTGGGATTTATAGCTTCTTTATTTTAGTAGCCATAATGCTAGCTGTAGTTGTAATTTACCGTAAATGGTCGTATCGGAATTTTGGGGGTATGAGTGGGGATTTACTCGGTGCATTAGGTGAAAGCTTGGAGGTTGTTTTATGGCTAACAGCGTTACTGTGCATTTAATTCGGCATGAAAAAACGGATGCTAATATAAAGCGCAAATATATCGGCTGGACGGATGAGCCAATTGTTGAAAATGTAAATATGAGACCGATTTTGCAGCCAGACATTGTCTATGGTAGTGATTTAATGCGCTGTGAACAAACTGCCAATCGCTATTTTCCGCAGGCAAAATTTAAAGCATACCAAAGTTTACGTGAGCTTCATTTTGGCGACTTTGAAATGAAGACGTATGAAGAATTACAACATAATAAAATGTATCGTGCATGGATTGATGATCCGTACAATGTAACACCGCCAAATGGTGAAAGCTTTGAACAATTTAAGCAGAGAGTAGTTCAGACGTTTATGCAAATCGTTGAAGCACAACAAGACTACACTTTCATTGTGCATGGTGGCGTTATTCGAATACTTCTTTCGCAATTTGGACTTAAAGAAAAAACATTTCAACAAGTGATGGCCAATCATCGGACCATTTATACGTTACAATGGGCAACACTTGAGGATTTTATTGGGGGTACGAAATGCACGTCATACTCGGAGGCGCACATAACGGGAAACGTGCGTATGTAGAAAGAGAAGTCTTAAAATTCAAACAAAGAGAAGTAGTGTTTTTTGAAGGAATAATACCCGATTCATCGTATGAAAATGCAGGGAAAGTACTTGTTATTAGTGAATTTGAAAAAATCATTGCACCTTTTTTAAATCAACCCGAACAAATTATTGCGCAGGAAATATTTGAGCAAATTGAACATCTGGCACAAAATAATTTATTGTACTGTATATGTACGGATACGAGCCGTGGTATTGTACCAATAGAGAAAGAGGCACGTCAATTACGAGATACATGTGGACGTTTGTATCAATTACTATGTGCGCACGCCGACACGGTAACGCGGGTATGGTATGGAATTCCTCAGCAACTAAAAGGAGATAGTTATGGAGAAAAATAAATTACGACTAATTATTTTAACGGCTTTAATTGCCGCAATTTGTGTGATTGGCAGCATGATTAAAGTGCCAGTAGGAATGATTACAACTGCGGCACTTGATTCGGCCCCGGCTTTTATTAGCGCGGTATTTTTACCACCTGTTTTTGCAGGAGCAGCAGGTGCGTTTGGACATATTGCCACAGGATTAACTTCAGGATTTCCACTTGGCGTATTTCATGTTTTAATTGCGATTGAGATGTTTGTTGTTGTAGCTGTTTTTGCATGGTTACATCGAAAAGGGTATCACTTTTTGAAATGGGTTTTTGCAATTGTAGCGAATGGCATTATTTCACCGTTACCGTTTTATTTCTTAATTTCGCCAGCATTTTATATCGGTGCATTGCCTTCATTATTCATTGCGACTGTAATCAATGTTGCGATTGCGGCGGTTGTCATGCCAGTTCTTAAAACCGTGATTCATCGTGTTGGGGTGAATGCATGAGAAATGCAATTGAAGTGAATGAATTCATCGTGACGATTGATAATTCTGGCTGTATTGGTAGTAAAGATTTGGACGCAGTGCACGTACCAGACGAAATTACTGCCTATTTCACTGCGCGTACGGCAATATTAGAACAGCTTTGTGCAGGTGCTCAGCCAATTCAATTATTAATGGCCAATTTTTCGGGGGATGCGGTTTGGGCAAGTTACGAACAGGGCTTTCAACGTGCATTTGATGAAATGAAGCTTGCCATGCCACCACTTACTGGTTCGAGTGAGTCCAATTTTCAAGCGCTACAATCGGCCGTGTCTTTAACGATTATTGGTCAGAAAAAATTTCAACGCACGGTACAAGACTGTGTTTTTTTTGTTGTAGGCGAGCCACTTGTTGGAAATGATGTGTTAGCTAATCCAAATAAAGTAGCAAAATTACATGAGCTTTATGAGGGCTTAGTAGATGAAACCATTGCAGCAATTTGGCCAACTGGGTCGAAGGGCATTGCAACGGAAATCGAACGCTTTATCGGCAAAGGCTATACAAGTGATGTGGAGTTACATACTTCTGCCGGGCCATCCTGTGCAGTACTAGTCGCGGTACAACATCAAAATATACAGTCATTTAAAGAGAAAATCTCTGCGCCAATATATGAAATTACTGCTCTAAAAAAATATTTTAAATAAATATTGAAAAATTATAAATTTTCTAAAAATAAAGTGGTAAGATAGAGTGTATCAATCTATTTTTAGTTAAGGAGCATGAACAATGACAACGTACCAAATTTCAACGGAGTTAATAACAAATAAAAAAGAGAAAACGCCTGCTGATCAGCTTGGCTTTGGTCAAGTATTTACAGATCATATGTTTGTGATGGACTATGTGGAAGGGCAAGGCTGGGTAAACCCAACAATTACTGCATATGCTCCAATCGAATTAAGTCCTGCTGCAATGGTTTTCCATTATGGACAAGCGGTATTTGAAGGCTTAAAGGCATATTTGACAGAAGATGGGGAAGTACAATTATTCCGTCCAGACCGCAATTTCAAACGCTTAAATGATTCAAATAAGCGTCTATGTATCCCAGCAATTGATGAAGAACTAGCATTAAATGCGTTAAAAGAATTAATTCGTGTAGATCGTGATTGGGTTCCTTCTGCACCAGGTACATCACTCTATATTCGTCCATTTATTATTGCGACGGAGCCATATTTAGGCGTAAATCCTGCAAAGAACTATAAATTTATGATTATTCTGTCGCCGGTAGGTTCTTATTATAAAGAAGGCATTAATCCGGTGAAAATTTTAGTAGAGCAGCATTATGTACGCGCTGTTGTAGGTGGTACAGGTGAAGCCAAAACAGCAGGTAACTATGCGTCAAGCTTAAAAGGTTCTGAATTAGCGGCACAACAAGGCTACTCACAGACACTTTGGCTAGATGGTAAAGAAAATAAATATGTTGAAGAAGTAGGAAGCATGAATATCTTCTTCAAAATTGATGGTAAAGTGATTACACCAGCATTAAACGGTAGTATTTTACCAGGGATTACACGCGACTCGATGATTCAAGTGTTAAAATCGAAAAACATCCCAGTAGAAGAGCGTGCGATTGCGTTTGAGGAAGTATTAACTGCAGCGAAAAACGGTACGCTTGAAGAAGTATTTGGTACAGGTACAGCAGCTGTTATTTCTCCTGTAGGCGAGCTGAAATGGTTAGATGAAATTATTGCTATCAATGATGGACAAATCGGGGAAGTAACGCAGATGCTATATGATACATTATTAGGTATTCAATATGGTACATTAGAAGATCCATTTGGTTGGACAATTAAATTATAATCTACACAATGCAAGTCGCTTTAAAATGTGGCTTGCATTTTCTATTGCTAAAGTTACGAAAGGGGATAAAGACTTTGAAAAAGCTTCTATTCTTCATCTTATGTCTACTCATCGTAAGTGGATGCACAAATGGCTCCACAACTTCGATATCCATCGAAAAAAAGGTACCAAATAAAATAGAAAAAATTTTAAAAGATAATCCCATTGAGAAGGACACCGGGCTACAGTTATTTTCAAATGGAAATGATACCTATTATATTATTTACGAAACAACAAAACAAATGGATTTCATACCGGGAATGCGTGAAGGGGGAGGTTCGGAAATGACGTTTTTATTTCGTGAAGGTGAGGAACAAAATAAGCTAACTCGCTATGTTTATAAGTTTAAATCTGATAATACAATTAAAACAATAAACATTTCATTGAATGGCGTACCAACCTCCTTTGATAGAGTGTCACAATATTAATTAGCATATCTGAAAAGCCCGAAAACACGGTAGAACTTGTGCTTTCGGGCTTTTCATTATTTCTTCTCTACATAACTTTCAATTAGCTGTTTTACATCTATACCTGATGATGCTTTTAAGGATTCTTGAAGAGAAGCCATTAAATCTGTGGCATAGCCTGCCACTTTTCCGGCACCGCCATTTGCTCCCTCATACATTTACTTTTTCAAATCAACTTCTGGAATTGATAGAAGTAATGTTTAGGGTGGATAAAAGACAAACTAAGTAACAAGATAGTATCAAAAATCAACAGTGTTGTAAGAGCAGTTAACTAAGGGTAATTTAAATTTCCTATAAAAACAATAGCTACCTGACACAGTGTATCAGGTAGCTATTTCCATTATTGCCCCACTGTTTCTTTTTCCTCTACAACTGTTACAGGTGTTTGTTTTTTCTCAAGCCCATAAGCAATTTTCTCTAGCTCCGGACGTAGCGTATGTTTGCCTGCATAACTTTCAATCAGCTCTTTCACATCAAGCCCAGACGTTTCTTTCAGAGTTTCTTGCAGTGTTGACATGAGGTTCGTCGCATATGACGTAACTTTATTGGCACCACCACCGCTTTCACCGCCGCCTGTATCAACTACTGTAATCTTATCGATATTCGCAAGTGGAGTTGCAATTTGTTTTGCGTATTCAGGCATCATTTTCACAACCATATCTAAAATAGCCGCTTGACCGTATTGCTCAAACGCTTCGGCAATTTTTTGTTTAGCATCAGCTTCTGCTAAACCACGAAGGCGGATAATTTCTGCTTCCGCAGTACCTTGAGCACGTTCAGCTTCAGCTTTGGCAAGACCATCTAAGCGTATACGCTCAGCTTGTGCTTGTGCTTGTGTCTCAACGCGATATTTCTCTGCATCAGCTTGTGCAAGCTCTTTTCTTTTTTGTGCTTCTGCGTTTTGCTCGATGGCATAACGATCAGCATCTGCCTTTTTCTTAACTTCAGAATCATATTGCTTTTCACGACGTAAAATTTCTTTTTCTTCTAGTTCGATTTGTTTTTGACGTTCAATAATCTTCACTTGCATTTCTTGCTCAGTTACTTCCTGTTTCGCACGTGCTGATTCTAATTCATATGCTTGGTCGGCACGAGCTTTTGCAATATCTTGCTCTCTACGATATTCAGCAACTTTTAATTGATTTTCTTTTTCTGCTTCTGCAATCTCTGTTGCACGTTCAAGTTCCGCTTTTTTAGCTTCTTGTGCCGCTTGCGCACGTTTAATTCGTGTTTCTTTATCTGCTTCCGCTGTCGCAATATCAGCATCACGTTTTACTTGTGCGATACGAGGTTTACCAAGAGAATCTAAATACCCATTATTATCTTGTACATCTTTGATTGTGAACGAAACAATAATTAAGCCCATTTTCGCTAAATCTTGAGAGGCAACGCGTTGTACTTCTTGTGAGAATTTATCACGGTTTTTATAAATTTCTTCAACAGTCATTGAACCTAAGATTGAACGTAAGTGACCTTCTAACACTTCACGTGCTTCACCTTCACGCTCGCTTTTTTGTTTTCCTAAAAATTGTTCCGCAGCCGTTGCAATTTCAGAAATTGATCCGCCGATTTTAATAATTGCAGTGGCACTTGCCATTACTTTAACACCTTGTTCTGTATAAACTTCGGGTGTAGTTACTTCTAACTTGCTTGAAAGTAAGCTAAGCGGTTTTGCTTGCTGGAACACAGGGAACACGAATGTACCACCGCCACGGATAATTTTAATTTTATTCCCCGAATCATCTGTGTGTACATTTTTGCCACCTAAATAACTACCTGTTACAATTAATGCCTCATCTGCTCCCGCTGTTTTATATTTTGAAACGTATACCGCCACAATAGCAATAATTAAAAAAACAACAACACCTACTGCAATTAAACTACCTAATCCGACTAACTCATCTAACATAAATCATTTCCTCCTTAATTTTTATTTAATTAGAAGAACCTTTGTAATTGGGCTGAACAAAGGTTATTCTAAATATTTAGATAATTAAAAATGGAGTATTATATGTTTTTTTGTACTTCCACTTTTAACTATTGTTTCTAAAGACATCTTGTAATTACGTAAATTTAGAGGTATTCACATAATAAATTGTGAATTATAGTATTTATACGGTTTGAATTACATTTGGTTTCAAAATATTTCTAAAAAAAGAAAAAATTAGAGGTTTTGATGAAATGATTGGGATGGCCAAAATGTCTTTTATCGTTATCAATTGGCTGGAAATGAATTTGTTGTGAATCCGAAACTTGTACGATGATATAATGTTAGTAGGAAATTTTCATAATAGCGATAATATGCTTTTAATTTAATTTCAAAAAGGAGTTAAGAACCCTTTTAATTAAGGTGTTCTAAGCTCCTATTAATTGCTTCTTTTTATTAGTATTCGCCTTCAAGTTTACTTGACAGCAAGCTTAAAGGCTGAGCTTGTTGGAAAACAGGGAATACAAATGTACCACCACCGCGGATAATTTTAATGCGGTTGCCCGATTCATCGGTATGTACATTGTTACTTCTTAAATAGCTACCTGTAACAATAAGTGCTTCATCTGGACCTGCTGTGCGGTATTTCATAATATAGACTGCTACAATTGCAAGAATTAAAAATAAGACAACCCCAATGGCAATAAGTGTACCTAACATAAACATCTACCTTGTATTTTAAAATGTAAATTCTTCGTTTTCATAGATTGCTACAAAAGCTGTTCCTTCACGAATTTCTATGATTAAAACGTGGGTATCATAAGGAATTTCGACATTATGATAACTAGCAGCCCGTTTTGCAATAATGCCGTTTACCCCTTCTATCACGATTTCTCCATAGCCGTCTAACGGAATTGGGACAATTACTCGAGCAACCTGACTTTCAAGTGAAGCATCAGTATAGGCTAATGAAACTTCGGCGGAGCGTAGTGGAACAAGTAAGAAAAAATAAAGTAGTGCGGTAAAAATGCTCGAAATAATTAGAGAGATAGCAAGATTGATAATACTTGAAAGGGATAAAAAGCGTTCGAAAATGTATCCAGCGGCGGCTGTAAAAGTAATGAAGGATAAAATAATGGATGGATCAAAAATAGGAATTGTGTCCAACGAAACATCTGCCATGTCTGCGAAAAATAAATACAAAACCGTACAGCAGCCGATGGCGATTAAAATAGTTAAGTAAATCACTTCTAATGAGTACCCAAACATTTTAACACCTCCTTTGATTTCATTACTTACTTATACGGAATAAAATGGATAAAGTTTCAGAAAAAACAAAATTTTTTATATTAAAACAAAAATCATTTCCGCATTCGGAAATGATTTTTTACTTGTGTTTGTATGGGACTATTTTTTTGAATGTATGCCATCATTAGTTTTGGGACAAATTCGCTAGTTTCGTAAATAGGATTTTTATGAAACATAGCATAATCATGTGCACCAGTTGCTCGGTAGCTATTGATGACAACACTAAATATTTCGTTGTCTTGCATTTCATGTCCATTATATTCACATGAGACAACTCGCTGACCAACAGGATGTCTTAAACAAATTTCATAGTCCAAGCCTCCCCAAAGATCATAAACAAAAGGGTGTGGCTGTGGGTAATGGACATTCATACTAAAGTCGATTTCGTCTTGCGTATTGATAGCGAATACACTGGCACTTAGTTCGAGTGCTTCGCGAATTTCAGCACCCGTCATTTCAATTTTTACAAGTCGATTTTGGCGCGGTAAATTATGTAACACATCTTTTCGAGTAATTTGCTTTGGGAATCCACCGTTTTGATGATACGGAAGCTCGATAACTGATAGCTGTGCCTTCGTATAGTGCATTTGCATGTCATGCAGAAGCTGTACATAATCAGTTTGCATTGTGCGAGGTGTGAAAAAATTGCTGTATTGTAAATCACATGCGCTCTCGCCAATCATTTCATTTTTCCACTTATCAAATGCGGCATCAGTAAATGAAGGTAATGAGTCATCCACGTAAACTAAAGTTGGTTTATGGTTAATATTGCCGCCCTCGATTGTTACATCGATTTGTGCAAAACATTTAGCATTGGCTCCAGGTTGAACGACAGAGATACCATTTATTTTAGTAGCAATTTCTAAATGCTGATGTCCGGTGATGAAAAGGTCAATACCATCAATTTCATGAAGCATGCGATAACCCTCATTTTCGCCTTCTAGCAAATCAATCAGATGACCGGTCTGCAAATCTCGTTCAAAGCCCCCGTGGTAGCATAAAATAACGAAATCTACCTGCTCGTGTGCGCGTACATGTTTCACAGTTTTTTGTGCAGCGTCAAAGGCTTGCTCAAAATGTAAAGATTTTGTTGCTGTGCCTTCATCCCAAAGTGGTGTGAAATGTGTCACAACACCGATGACCGCCACGCGAATTCCATGAATGTCTTTTATAATATAGTCTTTTGCGAATGCTTGTATATTGGCTGCGATCCAAGGGAAATTACAAGCATTACGCATCGCTTCAATTGCAGGAAGGGGATAATTGAATTCATGATTCCCGAAAACCGCCACATCATATCGTAGGGCATTGGCCATGCTGATTTGTGGGTGCTCACAACGTTGTATATTTTCATAAAAATAGCTTAAATGACTTCCTTGCAAAAAATCGCCATTATCGATTAAAAGCTCGGGCTGTCGGTCATTAATCATAGAGGCGAGCTGTGAAAAATGTTCGGTATGTCCGTGTATGTCACTTGTCGCGATAATTGAAAATTTCATGTACATAACTTCCTTTGTGCTTCGTTGTTGCTATTATAGCGCGAATTATTGCGCAATAGTGGTGAAAATGATTAAATGAAAAGGAAGAGAAAATTTGGAGGAGTGATTTTCATGATTACAGTAACAAATCGCATTAAAGTAAAAAAAGGATTTGCAACAATGATGGCTCCAAAATTCGTACAGCCAGGACCATTACAACAATTTGAAGGCTTCCAAAAAGTTGAAGTATTAATTGCAACTCAATTTGAAGAGTACGATGAGATGAGCGTTGTGATGTATTGGGATACGAAAGAGAATTTTGCTGTATGGCGTGAAAGTGATGCCTTTAAAGAATCACATAAACGTCCAGCGGGTGGACCTAGTGCACAGGGCGAGTCACCGATGCTAGGCTCTGAAATTGTAATTGCTGAAGTAGCAGCTTCCATTTCAAAATAAGAAGCAACAATTTTGTCTAAGAATAAAAATAGCCTGTCGATTTGTAAACGACAGGCTCCTTTTATAATGTTTGATGCGATTTATTATTGATAAAGTCTTGGTAGAAGAAACTTGCTTCGTCACAACATTTTTTGACGAGAAGTTCAAATTCATTGGAAGAATTCAAATGCTGAATCAAAATTTTCACTAGAATCGCTTGATCTTTCATAAAGGGTTGTAATAATTCCTTACTTTGCAAATGCATTAAATAATAGTGACATTGCTGATTGCGTTTAATTAAAGGGCGCTGATTAGCAATTTTTAAGATTTTTACATACCAATTATTTATTTGCTTTGTTAGTAGGATTGATAAAATATAGATATGTTCTAATGTAGTGTCCGGATGAGAGCGGAAATAATTAATATAGTAATCATTTTTCAACGCATTAAACATTATATGGTTCGAAGAATAGTAGAGTATTTTATCGAAAGACTCGATAATATCTTCTTCTTCGCGATGTAATAGCACCCAAAAATTAAATGCAGAAATCCACATATCTTTCATATTATAATAACTAGTATCATCAATCGGTATCTTCAATAAGGGATTCATTTTTTCAGCTAATTGCTGGAAATCAAAGACATACTGCTCATTGATAAAAAATAAACTGTGCTCAAATGTGATTTGATTATACATAGATTTTCCACCTCATTTAACTTGCTTCAGCAAATTCTTTTTTTAACATAAAATTGCTACTAGTTTTGGTGAAGTTATGATCTATTGTCTAAACTTCCTATGAAATATCAATAAAACCAACAATTAGGTCTTACGATTGTTCTTATTATCGCCAACTTTAGATAGATTATTATCTAAAAAGCAATATATAGTTCAAATGAATACTAGAAATCCTAATATTGTATGATGTTGAGAGATTAATATTCATCAAATACTCACATCAATAATTTTGAAATTACAAGGTAAAAGGTAGGAGAATACGACTTATGATGAACATGGAGCAATACTTTTACGATGGTCAATTTTTAAAAAGCTATAAAGCAGCACTACAGGATCTAACAAATGAAAGTAGAAAACAGTATTTAGTAATATTCGAGAAGTATGAGTACGCAAATTTCCCTCAACCAACTGCACAGCTTCAACAGAGTATAGAACGTGCTAATGAAAGCTATGAGGAATTAGATGAGGTCGAACAATTACGTGCGATTCAAGATGAAGGACAATTTGCACAAACTATTAAAGAACTTGAAAATGACGCGCGTACATCAGATGATGTGCGAAAAGCGGAATCCTTTTTCGTACAAGCGCAGTTATTTTTAATGGCACATCATTACGATGAAAGTATTCATTGCTTTATGCAAGCAGTAAAGCATAATCCAAATAAGGCATTATATTATGGCTTTGCAGGGCAAACGATGAATCGTTTTAGTTGGTCGCCGTTTGATACATTACCTTACATAGAACGTGCCATTGATCTGGACCTACAAAATGCACGTTGGTATTGGAATAAGGCACTGGTTTTAACCCAGTTATATAAAGATTTGCAAGCAGAGCCGTTTTTAGAAAATGCGCTGATTGCGATTGAGAAAGCAATTGAAGTTTGTCGTGAAGACCAAATATCATTACGAAATGGTATCGACTCAACGTTGGAAAATTTAAAGGAATATTTATTTAATTAACCGGGGGCACAGCATGAAGAGCAAAAAGTTTTTGTCATGGAAAGGTATTTCGATTTATTTAACGATTATTTTATTTTTAGTCATTTTCATTCAAATGATGGATCAAAATAAGCGTGATGAAAAAGAGGGGCAGTACTTAGCTGAAATCGAAAAGTCATATTTACAGCTTGTTGATTTTCAAACGTATATTATAAATGATGAAGTGCAAGTAGATTCCAACAAGCATGTATTAGTGATGGCGCAGAGGGATTTCCAATACCAGCTAAGCCTGTTTATCGATATTTTTGGTAATAAGGAAAAAGGTGAGTATAGCTTGTATGACTTTTATGCTGAAGCAGACAAAGCGTTGCAAGCCTTTTATGACGCCTCTACAAAAGAGCAACAAACGGCTGCACACGAACAGCTACTTGCAATCAAACAGCCTCTATTTACACTGATTGGCGATCAAAAATAAAACGAAAAAAGCTCACGGGACGAAAATTCGTTTTGTGAGCTTTTCATTATTTTTTCTTTGATTTGACAAACGCTATCACGAAGCAAACAACTTGAATTACCACTATGGCAATTAACATATAAAAGTCTTTTCTTGAGCCGCCTAAGTTCAATTCATCAACTAAAATTCCTGAAATATAGAATAGCTGTGCACTTAGAAGGATGATAAACGTGCCAATAAATAGCATAATTTTGGGATTAATCGCAAAACGCAGTACGATAATAACAAATAGTGCACTGAAGATTAATATCAATGTGAATAATGGATCGAGTAATGTTAAAGTACCGTCCTTGGCAAAGTTTTCGTACGAATAATTCATAAAGGCAACTCCTTATTTTACAAGTCCATTTTGGAACGCATAGACAACGGCTTGGGTGCGGTCTTGAACTTCTAATTTACTTAAAATATTACTAACATGTGTTTTTACCGTTTTTAAGGCAATAAATAATTCCTCGGCAATTTCTTGATTTGCTAATCCGCGCGCCATACATTGCAATACTTCCATTTCGCGCTCTGTTAAATGGTCATGTAGTGCAGGAGCAATTCCACGCATACGCGCCATGACCTTTGTTGTTGCTTCGGGTTCTAGTACCGTTTCACCTGCAATCGTTTTACGAATCGCATCGGCAATTTGCTTGGCATTACTTGTTTTTAAAATATAGCTTACGGCACCAGCTTCTAATGCAGGATATAGCTTATCATCATCGATAAAGCTAGTTACCATCATCACTTTTGCTTGCGGCCAGGTTGCTAAAATTTCGGCAGTTGCTTGTGCCCCATTTTTAATAGGCATGACGTTGTCCATGAGTACAATATCAGGCTTTAGGGAAAGTGCTTTTTCTATTGCTTCTTGGCCATTCGATGCTTCTCCGATTACTTCAATATCCGGTTGCGCAGAAAGATAAGCGGCTACACCAATACGAACCATTTCATGATCATCTGCAATGACTACTTTAATCATTTGTTTGTTCCTCCTTCTTTAATGGAACTTTTACTTCAACAATTGTCCCTTTGTTTGGAACAGATACAATTTTATACGTACAACCAATTTCAACCGCACGTTCTGCGATATTGCGTAGGCCGTAAGAGGATGTTTTATCACCGTCATTATCGAAGCCAAGGCCGTTATCTTGAATGCGTAAAATGGCTAAGTCGTCACGCGCAATAAATAATAGCTCGACTTCATTCGCTTTTGCATGACGCAGCGTATTGGATAATGCTTCTTGGGCGATGCGGAAAAGATGGTCTTCTTCGGCTTTTCCTAGTGTAATTTCTTCGATTTGATAGTCAATATTAAAGTACACTTTTTCCTGAAGTTCAACAATTAAATCCTCTAATCCTTCTGCCAAGCTTTTATTGCGCAGTGCGACAGGGCGTAGATGTAACAGCAACGCGCGCATTTCAAGTTGGGCTTGCTGTACGACTTTCTCGACTTGGGCTAGCTGTTTTTGTGAATGTTCGTTCGCTTCTTGCTCAGTTAATGCAGATAGAAGCATGGATGCCGCAAAAAGCTGCTGTGATACAGAGTCGTGTAGCTCACGTGCTAAACGCTGGCGCTCGGCAAGTAGGCGTTCTTGAACAATCGCATCGTTTGTTTCAACCTTTTCACTTGCTAGGCGCTGTAATGATGAACGCTGTGTTTCGATCAGTTCGTTTGCATCATGCAATGCTTTTTTTAAAGAGCTATTTGCATGTTTCACTTTTTGAGGAAAATCTGGCTGTGCCACCTTTTTAACAAGACGTGTCGTTTGATTTTCCTTTAGTTTTACGGCAATAGTCATCCAAATGGCAATAAAAAAGCTAAAGCTTGCTGCGACAATGACCATTATTGCAGCGAGTGGCAGATCAAATTCGCGATTATCTATTAAAAAGCGCCAAGTATCCTCCCGCGGTGCGCCATATAAAAAAACTAAAATATTGAAGGCAAAAGATAGAAAAAGTAATAAGAGAATCGTTAAGCGGACTAAAAAGGCAATCATGCGCGTTGCACCTCCACATCTCCAATCCAAGTAGTCACATAGATGACAAGTATACGTTTTGCATCTTGTGGGCCGTCGTCAAATTTTAATTGCTCATTCACACATTGTTTTGGTGCATAGCTGAAACATGTCGCTTGGCCGTATAGTGTTGAATAATTCAATTGAACGGTTACTTCGTAGGGTACGACAATCCGAATTTTACCAAGTGACTGCTGAATGACGATAAGTGACTTTCCAGGTGGTAAAATGGTTTCAGTCGCATCAATTGTTATATCTCCAATAAAACGTTGTATATGCACATCCTGCCACTGATAGCTTTCTGTTGGTGCATTTGTAGTACCGATTAACTGATTTTGTTGCGCAATAGACGTTATATGTTTTTTGATTTCTAGTACTTGCTCTTTTTTCGTTAAATATTGATACAGTAAAAAAATAAGAGTACCAATAATCAGTAGGCGCAATGTCCAAATGTTAATGACAGCTAGAAATAAAAAGAAAAGTCCAGCCCATAGTAAGTATTGCTTTTTCTTTTTAAAGCTAAAATACAATAGGGCTGCACCAATAATCAGTAAAAACACCGTACCATTATTGAATAATGTCAATTCGATTAACACGACAAGGGCAAAGCAAATCACAATGATAGCAAGGTGATCGGTTGTAATCTTCGGCATGATGTCCCTCCTTAACGTACAAAATGGAGAAAGCATTTTAAGGCTTTCTCCTTGAACTTGATTCAGCAAAAATTTTTTGTACCAAAAGCAAAGCGACAGGTACAGAAGTCCTCCACTTAAATAAGTGGGGGAGACTCTTAGTTTAGCTAAAGCGCTAGTATATTTGCTCTAGTATACCATTATTTTGGTTGTTCGATTAGTTTTTGCTCTTTATCTAATTGTGCTAAGCGCGCTTCAAATGATGTGACTTCATATTTACGCTCGATGTTTTGTGATAAGTCGTCAATATAGCTTGATAGCTCATCAAAATTATCGGCATTATTTGTTGTTAACACTTTATCCATTTGATAGTTGGCACGTACGACATTTTCTTTACCCATTAATTGCAGTTGGCGTACTTTCATGTCTTTAATTTTATGCTTCATTGTTTCGAATTTACGCTCAAGTGCGAAGTATTCGTTGTTTGCTGCATCAATACTTGTTAGTAATGCTTGTTTGCGTGTAGTATAGGCAGCTACTTCATCTTGTGCAAAGGCAATTAACTCAGCTTCTTCTGTGCTTTGAGCAAGTGTTAATTGTGATTCGCGTTTTTCAAGCATATCAATTGTTTGTGAAAATTGTACTTCTAACTCTTTTTTCAGTTGACCTTGGCGTGCCAGTAATTTACCTGTTTCTTCTGTTTGTTTCTCTGCTTCACGAATGTATTGGTTTAACATTTTGATTGGATTTTTTTCTACCTTTTTATCGAATAATTCGTGTAAGTCTGCTTGAATTGAGTATTTGAACTTTGTTAATAAATTTTTCATTGTGCATTCACTCCTTATTATTTGTTTAAGTTAGCCCATTCGCGTTCGAAATTTGTAAACGGATCGTCATCTTTTTTAGAGAGAATTTCGACCTTTTCGTTATTACGTGATTTGTAAATGTAGAATACAATTCCGATTGCGACTAAACCGATAAAGCCTGGGATGTTTGATAATGCGCTTATTAACCCAGCAAGTGCGACAACTAAGCTCATTACTTTTCCAAAAGTACTTGTGCTTTCTGTGTAATAATGTAAGCCTGCTGCAAGTAGTAAGCCTGATACTAGTAATCCGGCAACCGGTGCTAATAAACCAAACGCGATAATCGCTGCTACAAAGCCTGCTGAATATAAGAAAAACTTCTTCATTGTATTGTTCCTCCTTGTATTTGATGTCTTAATAGTACCGTGTATGCAACTCTTTCATAACGACCTGTAATTGTATTTTCATCTAGGTCTAGAGGCTGAGGGTGTCTAAGTCTAAATTGTTCAAATTAAATATATAGAAAGACTATTCTTTTTAGTGTATAATCCTTCATGGAGAGTTTTTCTCGGTACATAGGTAGCGGAGGAGGTTGGACAAGTAATGACATGGGCATGGATTTTAGGTATTATTATTGCTTTAATCGCGGGTGTTGCAATCGGTTTCTACGCAGCTCGTCAATATATGATGAAGTATTTAAAAGAGAACCCACCTATTAACGAACAAATGATTCGTGTAATGATGGCACAAATGGGACGCAAACCATCTGAAAAGCAAGTACGTCAGATGATGTCGCAAATGAACAAATTCCAAGATAAATAATAAAATGACAACTACCAGTAGTGCTGATTGATGAGCTACTGGTAGTTTTTCTTTTTGTAACTAAAAGAATCTGAATATTCTATTGATTCAGTCTGAAAACTAGTCTAAGCTAGATACAGTATATTTTTGGAGGTTTTAGTGATGGCGACTGAGAAAACAAATGTAGAGAGCTTCGATTTAGATCATACGAAAGTTGTTGCACCGTATGTCCGTCTTGCTGGTACAAAACAAGGCGTAAAAGGTGACATTGTAACAAAATATGATATTCGTTTTAAACAACCAAATAAAGCACATATGGAAATGCCAGCGCTTCACTCATTAGAGCATTTAATGGCTGATCGCATTCGTAATCATAGCGACGCAGTAGTAGACCTGTCACCAATGGGCTGCCAAACAGGTTTTTATGTATCATTCATCAACTATGATGACTATGAAGGAATTTTAACTATTTTAGAAAAAACAGCTCAAGATGTGTTAATGGCTACTTCAGTCCCAGCATGCAATGAGGTGCAATGCGGTTGGGCGGCGAGCCATAGTTTAGAGGGGGCACAGGCGTTAGCGAAAGAGTTTTTAGACAACCGTGCGGAATGGCATATCATCTTTAATGAAGACTAAAAAAGCTGAACGTTACGATAATGAAATCGTAGCGTTCAGCTTTTATTTATGATAATGTGTCCGTTTCATCGCGGTAAGCAGGTACAAAATCATGTAGAAACTTTGCGACTTCTTGTTCATAATCATCGGGATTTTCATTAAATGACTTCGCATGCGGCCCTTGATCAAATAATTTAAGTCTTTTTGGCTCAGGTTTTGCTTCGTATAATTCCTCGGCCATTCTAGAAGGAATGAAATCGTCCGGTGTACTGTGGATGAACAATACAGGCTTCTCAATATGTTTGACAGCATCGACTGGCATTATTTCTTTTACGGAGTAGCCATCTCGAATACGCATGAAAAAATCTGCGAATGAAATCGTATATTTGGCATCAATCTTTACCGTATTTTCAAAAATCTCCTTTAACAAAGCGGGGAAGTTTGAAAAGGCACAATCCGAAATATAGAAGTCCGCATCGTCAGCAATTGACCCCGCATATAGTAACGTTGTCGCAGCGCCCATGGATTCACCGTGAATACCTAAAATTCCATCAGGACCAATTTCTTCACGTACTTTGTCAACAACAGCTTGTAAATCAAATTTTTCATAATGCCCATAGCTCGTCGTTTTTCCTTCTGATTCGCCATGACGACGATGGTCATATACAACCGCGTTAAAACCAAGATGTTCAAACATACGGGCATAGCGCATCGAATTGATTTTGTTTTCTGTAACGCCATGACAGATGATCACTGTATTTTTCGTTTCTAACGGTTTTAAAAAAATGCCTCTTATCATATAGCCGTTTGGTGATTCGATTGATAGTATTTCTTTTGGACAGCCTTCATACCATACTTCATCAAAACGTTTTGATGAAATTTCACGTTCTAAAATGAACGCATCGTCCTTTTTCTTAATGTACATAATGCGGTTTGTCATTACAACACCTGTTACCGTTGTCGCAGCGGCAAGTAATGTTGTCACAATACTTCCAGATAAAAATAACGTCCGTTTTTTCATATGAAGTCACTCCCTTGATAATTTTATTATTCAATGAACTCCGAACAGAAATCAACTAAAATGTACCAAAAAATGCTAGTAAACTTTGGTGTTAAAAATGGAAAATGTTTGATAGAATTTTTACTAAGCAACATTGTTTGCTATGGGGTGGAGTATGAAAGGGGAACGGATTTATGACACAAGAAGTAGTAATTGTAAGTGCAGTACGTACCGCAATTGGTGCGTTCCAAGGAACATTAAAAGATATTGCAGCACCAACATTAGGTAGTATCGTTATAAAAGAAGCTTTACAACGAATTAAATTAGAACCAGCACTTGTTGATGAAGTCATTATGGGTAATGTACTAGCAGCAGGCACAGGTCAAAATCCAGCGCGACAGGCGAGTATGCAAGCGGGAATGCCATCTGCTGTACCCGCTATGACGATTAATAAAGTATGTGGATCAGGCTTAAAGGCAGTCCATTTAGCTGCGCAGGCAATTTTAGCAGGAGATGCAGAAATCGTTGTCGCAGGTGGCTTTGAAAATATGAGCCAGGCACCCTATGTTATGCAAAATGCGCGAGAAGGCTTCCGAATGGGCGACCAAAAAATTATTGATACAATGATTAAGGATGGTTTATGGTGCGCATTTAACGATTACCATATGGGCATTACTGCTGAAAATTTATGCGATAAATATGACATAACGCGTGATGAACAAGATGCATTTGCAGCACGCTCACAACAACGAGCGGCACAGGCAATTGCAGATGGGAAGTTTGCACAGGAAATCGTACCAGTTGAAATTCCTCAGCGTAAAGGGGAGCCGATTGTATTTGCGCAAGATGAATATGTGAAATCTGGCACAACAGCTGAAAAATTAGGTAGCTTACGTCCAGCATTTAAAAAAGATGGTTCGGTAACAGCTGGAAACGCATCTGGGATTAATGACGGCGCGGCTGCAGTTGTTGTTATGTCTAAGCAACGTGCATTTGAGCTCGGCATTAAACCAATGGCAACCCTTGTTGCAAACGCAAGTGCAGGGGTAGATCCGTCAATTATGGGCATTGGTCCGGTTCAGGCAGTAAAAAAAGCTTTAGCAAAAGCAAATTTAACACTAGACGAAGTAGATTTAATTGAAGCGAACGAAGCATTTGCAGCACAATCAATTGCTGTGGATCGCGAATTAGCATTCAATCATGATAAACTAAATGTTAATGGCGGTGCGATTGCGCTTGGACACCCTATTGGAGCAAGCGGTGCACGTATTTTAGTAACGCTTTTACACGAAATGCAAAAGCAAGGCGCAAACTATGGTTTAGCCACACTATGCATTGGTGGTGGTCAAGGGGTAGCAACAATCGTACAACGTTAACAAATGAAAAAGGTGAGTACAATGGCAAAAAAGAAACAACAACGTCAAACTTCAGAATTTGAATTACCAAAAGAAAAAGCTGCAACATTAGCCGATCAACTAGGTGGAGATGTACTAGCAAAATTAAAAGCGGCGAAGCAGGAAATGGTTGCCGATGAGCAAGCAAAAGAGGAAGAACGTATTGCAAAAGCGAAGTTCGAGAAAAAGCAACGCGAAAAAAATATGAGCTTTGAAGAATTATTAAACCAATTCGGTGACCAAGGCTCGAAATTTTAACGAAAAAAGGATTATCGCCAAATTATAGGGGTGACAATTTGTAATAGGTATGCAAGTTGATTGGAATGAAGGGGAGGCGAGTGTAGCTGACGGCTAACGCCTTTCGCTACAGAGCAAAGCTTCCTACGGGAACAGCAAATGTCTATTTGCGACGAAAGCAAAGCGACAGGAGCACGACGCCTGAGACGTTCGTGTAAGGCCGTGCCCACGGAAAGCGTCCGACCCGTAATGGAAATCTCACACGATTTATGGTGATGGGCCAAAAAAAGGTAGTGCTGAAAAAAATCAGCGCTACCTTTTTACATAATGATACATAACAAGAATGAGTTTTGCGATGAGTAAAAATGTCAATGCGCCACTCGCGTCTAACATAACATCATCCACAACACCTATTCGTCCAGGTATCATGCTTTGGCGATATTCATCTAAACTTGCAATGACCACAACGCTTATAAAGCTAAGTATCATTGGAAATCGCCATTTTAACCGATTGTAAAAGCTAAATAAAATTAGTGCTAAAAGCCCGTACCCAAAGAAATGAGTACCTTTACGAATCAAAAATTCAACAAATTTAAAATAACCTTTCGTCTCAACGGAAACAATGCTACCCCAATAATGAAACTGGAGCTGACTAAGCCAATGCTCTAACGGTTTATCCTGTAAAACATCTTGCAGGAAGGGAAGAAGTGATTGCTGTTCGTAACTCATGTTCGACATGATGGCGACAACAATCAAACCAGTCACTACGAAAAAAATCGATTTTCTCATCGGTGATCCGTATAACGGTCCTGACGCGTATAATGAGCCAATTGATAGATATTGTCGATTGATTGAGCTTTTTCATACGCTGCTAAGTTTTGCTGCAATTGCTGTATCGTACGAGCACCAATAACGGTTGAACTAACTGCACTATATTGCAAGTTAAACGCAATTGCCGCTGCATGTACATCTCCGTAAAGTGCTTCAATTTTTTCTAAAAGTAATGTTGCCTGTGCTTCATCGTAGCTCATAAATGGTTTTAAGCGTTTACGCCATTCATTTGTTAAGAGCCCTTTTGCGACAGAGCCGCGCGTCACTACAGAAGCTCCATTCTGCTCGATTTGCTCGAAAAACTCACTTGCACGCTCATCAAGAATGTTAAATTGCATCATATTGCTTATCGCAGCGCTATTTTGTAAAAATGGTACGAAAACGTTAGGACGAATTGATGAAATCCCGTATTCACGAATTAACCCTTCTTTTTTTAACCCTTCAAATGTATCGATAATTTCTTCCCAATTATCATCTAGTGTGCCGCCATGTAGCTGATAGACGTCAATATAATCTGTTTGCAAGCGACGTAAGCTATCTCGCACAGCCTTGTTAATATAGCTTGCTGACGTATCCCAGCACCAGCTATCCTTGCCGTCTTGCCAGCGATTACCTACTTTTGTTGCTATAATAATGTTGTTACGGTGCGCTTTCAATGCTTCACCTACAACCTTTTCATTTTCTCCACGGTCATATAAATCAGCTGTATCAAAATAATTAATACCTGCATCGATTGCGGTATCAATGACTTGCTTGGCTTCCTGAGCGATAGGAGGAAGAGACATACAGCCTAGACTGACTTCTGAAATTTTGATTGCGCTATTTCCTAAAGTACGATTTTTCATTGGAACACCTCTATCATTTCTTTATTTTAGAATTTCCATTTCTAATGGTACAATGAAAACAAGTTGCAGAACAAGTGGAGGCGATATGATGAATAAGTTTGAAGAGCGCACAATCCAATCAACTCCTATTTTTAATGGGAAAGTAATTTCATTAAAGGTGGATGATGTGACATTGCCAAACGGGGCTACATCAAAGCGAGAAATTATAAATCATCCAGGCGCAGTTGCAGTCATTGCGATTACTGAGGATAATAAATTACTTCTAGTGGAACAATATCGAAAAGCATTAGAGCGTTCCATTATCGAAATTCCAGCAGGCAAGCTCGAAAAGGGCGAGATGCCAATTATGACAGCACGTCGCGAACTAGAAGAAGAGACAGGCTATACAACAGACGACCTAACATTTGTCCAAGCGTTTGCAACCTCTCCTGGTTTTGCAGACGAAATTATTCATATTTATGTTGCAAAAAATTTAACAAAATTAGAAGTCGCAGCAGAGCTCGATGAAGATGAATTTGTTGAGTTAATGGAAGTTACCGTACAAGAGGCTGAGGCAATGGTCGCAGATGAGCGCATTTATGATGCCAAAACGGCCTTTGCAATTCTTTGGATGAAATTACAACAATAAAAAATAATGCATACCGTCTGTCAATCTGCATAAGTTGTATGGACAAGGGGGCGGTCTGTGTGCGAAATTATTTAACAATTCAATACACATCGATGATTGTCATATGTTTTATATGTGGTGTATTGTGTTATCAACTATTTGAAATGGCTCAAATCAAGCAAGTGATTACAATTTTTGATCAACGATTGTTATCATTGGAAAAGCCTACAATCTTTTGGAATGTAGTTCCTTTTCTTGTGAGCATAATTATTGTATTATTCTTTTCAACACATCAATATTTAGCAAAAATAGCACTCATTTTTATTGCTATAAAAATGACATTTTTAGGACTGAGCTCTGTTTTTTTATTAGTGCAGCATGATTCTATAAAAATGTACGCGTATTGGTGGTTTCCGTTTCAGTTGTTGTATGGTATTTTACTAATCATGCTTTATGAAGTGATGAAACGCCAACAATCTAGTAGGGCACTTAAACGGACATTACCTTATAATAGAGTGCTTATTTTATTATTTGTGTTTGTTTTGATAGGGGCTTTAGAAAATTTCGCAATAACTTACTTATTTAAATAAATCATTGTCTTGTAATAAGATTTAGACATTTGGTATAATGGAGTGAGTTTAGGAGGGCGTCACATATGGAGAGCCGAATTGATCGAATTAAAAAGCAACTGCATAGTGCGAGCTATAAGCTGACGCCACAGCGAGAAGCGACAGTAGCGGTATTACTTGAGCATGAGGAAGATCATTTAAGTGCTGAAGATGTTTACTTATTAGTAAAAGAAAAAGCACCTGAAATTGGTTTAGCAACAGTGTATCGTACGTTAGAGCTTCTAACAGAGCTGAAAATCGTCGATAAAATTAACTTTGGTGATGGTGTATCTCGTTATGATTTACGTCAGGAAGGTGCAAAGCATTTCCACCACCATTTAGTTTGTATCGAATGTGGCGCAGTAGATGAAATTCAAGAAGATTTATTAGAAGATGTAGAAGCAATCGTGGAAAAACGCTGGAACTTTATGATTAAAGATCACCGCCTAACATTCCATGGAATTTGTTGGCGTTGTCACGATAATAGTGATGACTCTGGAGAAGACAAATAGTAATCTATGATCAAAAAAGGGGGTGTCCGAGAAGTGATTCTGGGACACCTCCTTTGCGCTGAGGATGGAGGCCAGCACGATGCTGGTCATGAATACGTTGTCACACGATGTGACGGTTTTAGCATTCGTTCCTATTTCGACCACCGCAGAAGCACCGCCTGCAGCGGATAATTAATACACGAACGAAGAAATGCGCGAGAAGTATTTACTTTTCGCGCAGCCTTTTTTTCTGCTTAAATATTGTTAGCAGGGAATAGGTGAAAAAAATTTATAACAGTTCTAAAACGTCATGAAGTTTTTTCACATCTAAATATTGAATTTGTAATCCATCAATCTCGTGGATTTTAAATTCATAGTTTTCGAATATAAATGATTCGTCCGAGTGTAGTTCAGGCATGTTCGAAAAGTACCAACCACCGATTGTATCGATATTAGGATCTTCAATATCTAAGTGTAACAACTTACGAACATCGTCAACTAACACTTTCGAATAAATTAAGTAATGGTCATCACCAATTTTACGAATGTCTGGGATTTCATCATCGTCAAACTCATCGCGAATTTCTCCAACAAGCTCTTCTAAAATATCTTCTACTGTTACCATACCACTAGTTCCACCATATTCATCTAACAAAATCGCAATATGAATACGTTTCTTTTGCATAATTTGTAGTAAGTTTTGAATTGGTGTCGTTTCTATAATACGAATCATTGGATTGATATAGTCTTCTAGTTTAAAAGATGCAGAAACAATACGATTGTTCATTCCTAACGTTAGGAAGTCTTTAATATTTAAAAAACCTAAAATATTGTCGCGGTCACCGTCGTAAACTGGGTAACGAGTGTAGCGTTCTTCTGAAATTTGCGTTAAAACCTCTTCAAAAGTTGCCGTTACTTCAAAGCCAACGATATCAGTACGTGGTACCATAATTTCACGTGCGATCTTGTCATCGAACTCAAATACGTTGTTTACATATTTTAATTCGGTCATGTTAATTTCGCCAGATTTGTAGCTTTCAGATAACAGCAAACGCAATTCTTCTTCTGTGTGAGATAGTTCATGCTCACTTGCTGGTTGCATGCCGAATGCTTTTAATAAAAGTCTAGCAGAACCATTTAGTAGCCAAATTAATGGGAACATCAGTTTATAGAATAATTGAATTGGTTTTGCAAATGCTAATGTAATCGCTTCAGCTTTTTGAATGGCAATTGTTTTTGGTGCTAATTCACCAACAACTACGTGGAAAAATGTTGCAAGGAAAAATGCGCCACCTAATGTAAACCAATGTACATAGTCAGTAGGAATACCGATTGCGTCAAACAGCGGATGTAAAATAAACTCAAACGTTGATTCCCCGACCATACCAATACCAAGTGCTGTTACAGTAATCCCTAACTGACACGCTGATAAATATTCGTCCAAATGAGTTGTCACATTTTTGGCTGCCAATGAGCCGGTTTTTCCTTCAGCAACAAGCTGATCAATACGAGATTGACGGACTTTTACAATCGCAAACTCAGTTGCAACGAAAAAGGCTGTCAAAGCGATTAATACCGCGAAAATGATTAAGTTAATGACTGTGGTCAAACAAGCGTTCTACTCACGAAGTAGAACGTTCACCTCCTAGTTATTTAAAATTAATAATAGTGATTGCATAAGTGCAACACTTTCAGGTGACACTTTTTTACGCAATTTTTTGCGCTCTGTGTCATCAAGATGCTCCATTAAAATCGTGACGTCGTGCTCAAGCTTGCGCATTTGTAGACGGATGTCCTGAACATCGATTTCTTCTGGTGTATCCTCTGTAGGTAATAGCATTTTATGAATTTCTTCTAAACATTTACCTTGTTGTTTTTGCTGTTCAATCCAATGAATACGTTCGATCATTGTTTTATCGTAGTAGCGATAATTGGACGCCGAACGCTCTACAGTAAGCAGATTTAAATTTGTATAATAATCGATAGTTCGTTTTGTCACACCTGTCGCAGAGGCAAGTTCACCAATTTTTAATTTGTCGATCCCAAGTTATCACTCCTATCCAAAACGTTATACTTGTAAGGATAACGTATAATATTCAAATTGTAAAATAAACATTACGGTGGAAAATTTTTGGTAGATAAACAGTTTCAAGATGAATTTATGCGGCGCTTAAATAATTGGAAAGTGTTAAAATAATAAGACTAAATAGTAAGTGAGGCGATAAATATGCAAGCATTGAAAGATCCAATTGATGATTACCTTCATTTTATAAAAGTAGAACGCCAATTATCAGACAATACATTGCAATCTTATAAAAGAGATTTAGTATCTTATGCGCGTCATTTGTTTCATGAGCAAAAGCTTGCTGACTTCAATCAAGTGCTACGCGATAATATTTTATTGTATTTAGATAGTATGCGTGCAGTAGGAAAATCAAGTAAAACCGTTTCGCGACAAATTTCATCAATTCGTTCATTTCACCAATTTTTATTGCGTGAAAAAGTATGTGACCAAGATCCGACGGTGCATCTAGAAATGCCAAAAAAAGAACATACTTTACCGAAAGTTCTTTCAATAGAAGATATTGATGCACTCATTTCAGCACCATCAATTGAAAAGCCTCAAGGAATACGAGATATTGCGATTTTAGAGATGATGTATGGCTCAGGTATGCGGATTAGTGAACTGATTGCATTAAATCTTGAGGATGTGCATATTACGATGGGATTTGTGCGTGTATTTGGTAAAGGGGGTAAGGAACGAATTATTCCACTAGGGCGTGGTGCACTTACAGCATGTACCAATTATTTAAATGAGGCAAGACCGCAACTGCTCGGAAATGCCCCGAAAAATGATGCGTTTTTTATTACACAAAGAGGGAAACGATTCACTAGACAGGGCTGCTGGAAAATTATAAAAGAACATGCACAGACGGCAGATATCACAAAAGAAATTACACCTCACGTGCTGCGTCATTCATTTGCGACCCATTTAATTGAAAATGGAGCAGACCTACGTGCGGTACAGGAATTATTAGGACATTCCGATATTTCCACAACGCAAATTTACACGCATGTAAGTAAAACAAGATTATCTGAAGTATACAAACAATTCCATCCGAGGGCATAAAGCATAGAAATTAATGAAAACCTTTTCAAAATCGGATGTCTGACCTTTATTTGTTGCAAGTTATTATGTAAAATAAGAGTGTAGAAAGAGGAGTGAACAGTATAATGCAACCTTTTAAAAAAATACATGTAATCGTAATGGACTCAGTAGGCATTGGTGAAGCACCAGATGCAGACAAATTTGGTGACGTTGGCTCACATACATTAGGACATATCGCAGAAAAAATGAACGGCTTAAACATGCCAACAATGGAGAAAATGGGCTTATCGAACATTCGTGAGCTACAAGGAATCGCAAAAAGCGAATCACCATCTGCTTATTACGGTATGATGCAAGAAGCTTCTGTTGGGAAAGATACAATGACAGGGCATTGGGAAATCATGGGCTTAAACATCGACAAGCCATTTAAAGTATACCCTGAAGGCTTCCCACAAGAGCTAATTACAAAACTAGAAGCAGCTACAGGACGCAAAGTACTTTGTAATTTACCGTACAGCGGTACAGCAGTGATCGATGATTATGCGAAAGAACATATGGAAACTGGTGCAATTATTGTTTATACATCGGCGGATCCAGTCTTACAAATTGCGGCTCACGAGGAAATTATTCCAGTAGATGAATTATATAAAATTTGTGAAATCGCACGTGAATTAACATTAGATCCAAAATTTTTAGTGGGTCGCGTTATTGCACGTCCATTCATAGGGGAGCCAGGGAACTTTACACGTACTTCGAATCGTCATGATTATGCGTTAACGCCATTTGGTCGCACAACGATGGCTGAAATGAAAGATGAAGGTTTAGATGTTATTGCAATCGGTAAAATTTCAGACATCTTTAATGGTGATGGTGTCACAGAAGCCATTCGTACGAAAAATAATACAGACGGAATGGACAAAATGGCGGATGTCGTTCGTCGAGACTTCCATGGGTTGAGCTTCTTAAACCTAGTAGATTTCGATGCAAATTTCGGCCACCGTCGTGATCCAATCGGTTATGGCGAAGCGTTAGAAGAGTTTGACCGTCGTTTACCAGAAGTGCTTGAAGCATTATCTGAAGATGATTTATTAATAATTACGGCTGACCACGGCAATGACCCAACTTTCCCTGGTACAGACCATACCCGTGAATATGTTCCGTTAATCGTATACTCACCACGCTTTAAACAAGGTGCTGAATTACCATTACGCGAAACATTCGCAGATATCGCAGCAACAGTTGCAGCAAACTTCAACATCGCTGCACCGGAATTCGGAAAGAGCTTCTTAAATGAGTTGAAATAAGGGGGAAAATCAACATGAGAATGGTTGACATTATTGAAAAAAAGCGTAATGGCGAAGAACTATCTACACAGGAAATTCGCTTTTTTGTAGAGGGCTATACAGATGGGTCTATTCCCGATTATCAAGCAAGTGCTTTATGTATGGCGATTTATTTTAAAGACATGACTGATCGTGAACGCGCGGACTTAACAATGGCAATGGTAGAATCAGGCGACCAAATCGATCTATCTTCAATTGCTGGTGTGAAAGTAGACAAGCACTCAACTGGCGGGGTAGGTGATACAACAACTTTACCACTTGCAGCAATGGTAGCAGCAGTCGGTGTTCCAGTTGCGAAAATGAGTGGTCGTGGTTTAGGTCATACAGGTGGTACGATTGATAAATTAGAATCAATTGAAGGGTTCCATGTTGAATTATCGAGCGAACAGTTCTCGAAACAAGTAAATGAAATTGGCATGGCGGTTATCGGACAATCTGGTAACTTAACGCCTGCTGATAAAAAGCTATACGCCTTACGAGATGTTACTGGTACCGTTTCAAGTATTCCTTTAATCGCTGGTTCTATTATGTCGAAAAAAATTGCAGCTGGCGCAGATGCTATCGTTCTTGATGTGAAAACAGGTGACGGTGCATTCATGAAAACAGTGGAAGATTCAATCAAACTTGCACAAGCAATGGTGAAAATCGGAAACAATATTGGACGTAAAACAATGGCCATTATTTCAGATATGAGCCAACCATTAGGCTTTGCAATCGGTAACGCACTTGAAGTTCAAGAAGCCATCGATACGTTAAAAGGTAACGGTCCAGCAGACTTAAACGAGCTTTGCTATACATTAGGTGCTCAAATGGTTGTTGTTGGCGGTAAAGCTGAAACAATTGAAGAAGCACGCAAAATGCTCGAAGATGTTGTAGCGAACGGCGCAGCATTAGAAGTGTTAAAAAAATTCATCGCTGCTCAAGGTGGCGATGCTTCCGTAGTAGACGATCCATCTCGTTTACCACAAGCAAAATTCAAAATTGATGTACCGGCAAAACAAGCTGGCTATGTTGCAAAAATCGAAGCAGATGATATCGGCACAGCTGCGATGCTACTTGGTGCAGGTCGTGCAACGAAAGAATCTGAAATCGATTTAGCGGTTGGTTTAGTACTGCACAAAAAAGTAGGTGACCAAGTGGCACAAGGGGAGTCATTAATGACGATTCATGCCAACACTGAAAATGTAGAAGACGTATTAGAAAAAATCTATGCGCATTTCCACATTTCTGCTGACAAGGTAGCAGCACCAAAATTAATCGAAGCGATTATTACAGAGTAGTTTAAAAAAAGCTTATTGCGAAGAAATTTCGCAGTAAGCTTTTTTGCTCTTTGAAAAAATTTTAAATGTGATAAAATGTGTATATTAATACTGTTTTATGAATAATATTTTCTGTTTTAATCATTAATTTGTAAAGAAGGGGTCTTATGCAATTGAAGTGGTCGGGGAGATTTGAGGGGTATACATTTGCACATTTTAAAAAGGATTTAATTTCGGGAACAATTGTTGGGATTATCGCAATTCCACTGGCGATGTCTTTTGCAATTGCATCAGGAGTAAAACCCGAATATGGCATATACACCGCGATAATTGCAGGGATATTAATATCGCTATTAGGTGGATCAAAATACCAAATAGGTGGGCCAACTGGTGCCTTTGTTCCGGTTTTACTTGGGATTGTGCTCGTCTATGGCTATGAAAATTTGCTGATTGCTGGACTCATGGCGGGGGTTATGCTTGTTTTAATGGGTGTATTTAAGCTTGGCACACTCATAAAGTTCATTCCGAGACCTGTGACAGTTGGCTTTACAGCAGGGATTGCGGTCATCATTTTCACCGGACAAGTTGGTAATTTTTTTGGTCTATCGAATATGCAACAGCATGAAAAGTTTCATATGAATGTGCTAGAAATTGCTTCAAACATGAGCACATTCAATTATTATAGTGTGCTTGTAGGGGGAATTAGCCTTGCGCTTATTTTACTAACACCTCGCCTATTACCAAAAGTTCCAGGTGCGCTTGTGGGCATTATTGTGTCTACTATTATTGCAGTACTGTTTTTACAAGGACAAGTAGCGACAATCGGCTCCACATATGGTGAAATACCAAATACGTTACCGCATTTTCAAATACCTGAAATTACATTTGAACGAATCTATTTGTTAATTGGTCCTGCATTTGTTATTGCTATGCTTGGCGGGATTGAGTCATTATTATCGGCTGTTGTCGCAGATGGAATGACAAACAGTAAGCATAATAGTAATCGTGAACTAATCGGACAGGGAGTTGCTAATATTGTGACGCCGTTATTCGGGGGGATTCCTGCGACTGGTGCGATTGCACGTACGGCTACAAATATTAAAACAGGCGCAACTTCACCAATGTCCGGCATCATCCACGGGGTATTTGTACTGTTAACATTAGTATTGCTCGCACCGCTTGCCGTGCATATCCCACTTGCGAGTTTAGCACCGGTGCTAATGATGGTGGCATGGAATATGAGTGAACGTCATCATTTTTTACATATTGTAAAGCTCAAATCAGGGGATTCGCTTGTACTTATTATTACGTTTTTATTAACGGTATTTACGAGCTTAACATTTGCGGTGCAGGTAGGCTTAATTTTAGCGGTTATCCTATTTGCGAAACGAATGAGTGATATGCTAACGGTAACAAAGGTGCTACCGAATTTAGAAGAGCGTGGTGGGAAGTTGCAATCGCAAATGGTGTCAGATACACATGATTGTCCGCAAATTAGTGTTTATACAATTGATGGACCATTATTTTTTGGCGCGGCTCAAACGTTTGAACAATCAATATTAAATACACTTCATTATCGACCAGCAGTATTTATAATGCGCTTAGGAAAGGTACCTTATATTGATTCAACCGGTGAGGAATATTTCCGAAGCATCGTACGTGATTTCCAAAACAATGGTGGGATGATACTTGTAAGTGGAGTACAGCCAAGTTTACAAATCATGCTTGAACGCAACGGATTACTTGAATTGATTGGTGCGCATCATTTTTATGCATCAACTGGTGAGGCAATTTCTGAAGCCATTTCAATTATTAATCAAAATAAATGCTTTGGCTGTAAGCATTTTGCGTTTCATGAATGTCAGCAACTTGCAAATGGTGAGCAATTAGAACAACCAAAACAACTTATAGAAACAACCATATAACTTGTTTTAGCAGGGGTTAAAACCCTGGTTGAAGCAAGTTATTGTGTCACAGATTTTTTGAGGAGTTTTTCGGGCAAGCTCGAAAAAAATCTGGACGCAATTACGCCGAGGCGATCGAAGCAACTGTCTAAAAGGGTAGCATCCTTTTTCAGACAGTTGTTTTTTTTGTTTGGTGGATAAAAAAGTATGAGTTTTTTAGTGTAACCCACATAAGAAAAGACATCAACTCGCGCTATTTTGCGCGAGTTGTGTTTTTCTAACCGAAAATGATTAAAACATAGAATTTTTACCTATACTGCATCTAGCTGTCGTAAATCCACTACTTATAGCGAACTTGCACTTGTTTTGTCAACGTGATAGGAAAACGACTTCAGTTGCCGAATATCGAAGCTAGAAGGAGGCGGCATGTATGAATTTTAATGTAACAATGTACCCGAATCAGCTATTAATTGTGAAGCTTTATGGAGAGCTCGATCATCATCAAACCGAAAAAATACGCGGAGATATTTCGAATGCGATTTTGCAAGGAGATGTACGGCTGCTTGTTTGGAACTTAGAGCATTTGCAGTTTATGGATAGCGCAGGAATTGGATTAGTACTAGGGCGAATGCGTGAACTAAGGGCAGTAGATGGAGAAACAATGCTGCTTAACCCATCACCAACAATGCAAAAAATCTTTCAATTTTCAGGGTTATCAAAATTTATATGCTTTGCGACAGAGGAACAGGTCATTTTACGTAGCAAGGGGGATTTTCAATGGATAACGAAATGACACTTACATTTTTAGCGCGTAGTGAAAATGAAAGCTTGGCACGTATTGCGGTAACAAGCTTTATGGCGCAATTAGATCCGACCGTTGAAGAACTGTCTGAATGCAAGACAATCGTATCAGAGGCAGTATCGAATGCGATTATTCATGGCTATGCAAATAATCCAAACGGCATGATTACAGTGCATGCCACGCGCTTTGGTGCAGAAATTAGTGTGGCAATTAAGGATGAGGGCTGTGGAATTGCCAACATTGAGCAAGCACGCGAGCCATTATATACTACAAAACCAGAGTTAGAACGTTCAGGCATGGGCTTTACGATTATGGAAAGTTTTGCTGATTTTTTACAAATCGAATCAACGCTTGGTGAAGGAACAATTATCACTTTTACAAAGCAAATTTCCCCACTACAAGCATTTGTGACGTAACGACTATAGGGGGGTGGAGAGTATCGAACAGTCATCTGAAACGTTATTAACACAAGCACATATGCGTGAGCTTATCGCAATGTCTCAAGAAGGGGATACAGAGGCCAGAAAACGGATGATTGAAGGCAATACGAGGCTCGTGTGGTCAATTGTACAGCGCTTTGCTTCAAGAGGTGTAGAGCTTGAAGATTTATTTCAAATTGGCTGTATAGGGCTTATGAAATCTGTAGATAAGTTTGATTTATCCTATGAGGTAAAATTTTCGACCTATGCCGTACCGATGATTATCGGGGAAATTCAACGTTTTTTACGAGATGACGGAATGGTGAAAGTTAGTCGTTCAATACGCGAGCTTAATTTTAAAATTCGTCATGCGACGGATGAATATTTAAAAACAAATGAAAAATCACCGTCAATTGCGGAGCTCGCTGCGATTTTACAAGTATCACCGGATGAGATTTTAATGGCTACAGATGCAATGCGTGACCCAGCGAGCCTACACGATCAATTGTTTGAAAATGATGGGGATTCGATTACGCTTATGGATCAAATGCGTGACGATAAATCGCAGCTTGCTTTTGATTATATTACGCTCAAAGATTTATTGAAACGTTTAGGAAAACGAGAACAATCGATTATCTATTTCCGCTATTATTTAGATTTAACACAGACGGAAATTGCGGACAGGCTCGGTATTTCACAAGTGCAAGTATCACGTTTGGAAAAAAAGATTTTAGCACAATTAAAAACATGGATAGAACTACCACTATCAAGTAAGCGGTGAAAAAATGAAGAATCAACTATTTACATCAAAAGAGATTGCAAAAGGATTCTTAGAATCACGCTTTGACACGGATCACACTTTTGACGTATGCGTAAAAGAAATTACAATCAAAAATCTCCCGACACTGACAGTTTATATTAGTGGATTAGTAAACGGAGACAGCTTGACCAAATTGTTAGCGAATTTGCAAAGGGAATATGATGAAGAAATAGATGATGAAAATGTCTATTTTGAAGAGCATTTTAACTATCACGATAAAGAACCAGTAACATCAATTGATGATTTTCTACTAGGTATTTTAAGTGGCCGAATAGGATTTATCACGTTGAGTGGCTATGCATTTTTAGCGGAGTTTCGCCAATATCCAGGCAGAAGTCCAGAAGAACCGGATAATGAAAAAGTAATTCGTGGTTCTCGCGACGGCTTCGCAGAAAATGTCATCCAAAATGTAGCGCTTATTCGTCGGCGTATTCGCAGTACAGAGCTTCGCTATCAAATGCACCGTGTGTCAACTTATGGTCAAACCGATGTTGTTATTGCTTATATGGGCGATTTGGTGAATGAGGATCACTTACAATGGATTATCGAACGACTACAACAAATTAAGCATGATGGTCTAACGATGAGTGATAAATCTTTAGAAGAATGGCTGTTTAAGCAAAGATTCCATCCGCTACCATTTGTTCGTTACACAGAAAGACCTGATATTGTTGCTGCACATTTATTAGAAGGGCATATTGCGATTATTGTGGATACATCTCCTTCAGTTATGCTTATGCCAGTGACGATGTTTCATTTATTACAGCATGCCGAGGAATATCGCCAAGCACCTCTAATTGGCACGATGATGCGTTTATTACGTTTTGGAGCAGTGCTATTAAGTTTTTTACTATTACCATTTTGGTACTTGCTCATAACAAATGAGCATATAATACCTGAACAATTATCGTATATAGGTATTAGTGATAAAAGTGAAGTACCGCTATTTTTGCAACTTATGATAGCAGATACCGGGATTGAATTTTTGCGAATAGCTGCTATTCACACCCCGACGCCATTATCGACCGCAATGGGTTTAATTGCTGGGATTATAATTGGTCAAATTGCAATTGATGTTGGATTATTTTCTAGTGAAGTGGTACTATACACGGCCATTAGTGCGATATTTACGTTTGCAATACCCAATTATGAATTAAGTATTTCGGTGAAGGTATTCCGTTTATTGCTACTTTCGGTAACAGCACTATTTGGAATAAATGGATTTTTTATTGGAATTTTTGCGATATTCACGTATTTATGCGCATTAAAACCGATGAAAGTCCCTTATTTATGGCCGCTTGTTCCATTCTTCCCTAAAGCATTCTTACGAGTGTTTATTCGCTTTCCAATGTCAGATGACGCGTTGCGACCATATATCATTGGTGCTAAACAGCGAAAACGCGCATGAACGCACATTGCATGACACACTTTCCTATGTTAAAGTTCTCATATAATATTTTGTGATTTTTATGAATATTAGTGCGACTAATCGTAGTTAGGGGAGAATGACATGCATTTTTATGGTACACAACAAGTAAACGAACAAGGAAATTTAATGATTGGTGGCGTTGACACAGTAGAGTTAGCAAAACAATATGGAACTCCTTTATTCGTTTACGATACTGCGTTAATCCGAAAACGCGCGCGTGGCTTTATTGATACATTTGAAAAATTAGGTGTAACAGCACAAGTTGCATATGCTTCAAAAGCATTTGCTTGTGTAGCAGTGTATCAATTAGCTGCACAAGAAAATTTATCGCTTGATGTTGTATCAGGAGGCGAATTATTTACTGCCATTAAAGCAGGATTCCCAGCAGAACGCATTCACTTCCACGGTAACAATAAATCGATTGCTGAACTTGAGTTAGCATTCGATACGAAAATTGGCTGTATCGTAGTAGATAATTTCTATGAAATCACTGTTATAAAAGAAATCGCGCAAAGAAAAAATCAAAAGATGAACGTATTATTACGTGTGACACCTGGTGTTGAAGCACATACACATGACTTTATTACAACAGGTCAAGCAGATTCGAAATTTGGCTTTGACTTAAATAACGGTCAAGCAGATGAAGCATTTAAACTAGTTGTTAATGATGAATTCATCAACCTTTTAGGATTACACTGTCATATCGGTTCGCAAATTTTCGAAACAGAGGGTTTTAGCTTAGCGGCTGGCAAAGTAATGCAAAAAATGGGTGTTTGGAAACAAGAACATGGCTTTGAAGCAACAGTACTAAACTTAGGTGGCGGCTTTGGTATTCGCTATACAGCAGAAGACAAGCCGCTTGAACCTCATGAGTATGTAGCCGATATGATTAAAACTGTGCAAGCAGAAAGCGAAAAATTAAGCTTAACAATGCCTGAAATTTGGATTGAGCCAGGCCGTTCGTTAGTAGGAGATGCGGGAACGTCTCTTTACACAATTGGCTCGCAAAAAACAGTACCTGGCTTGCGCGAATATATCGCGGTTGATGGTGGGATGAGCGATAATATCCGACCAGCATTATATGATGCAAAATATGAGGCTGTTATTGCGAACAAAGCGAACAACGCAAAAACAAGTACATATACTGTAGCAGGAAAGCTTTGTGAATCAGGTGATAAATTAATCATCGATGCTGCCTTACAAAAGGTGGAGACAGGTGATATTTTAGCAATGTTCTGTACTGGGGCATACGGCTATTCAATGGCATCAAACTACAACCGTGTTCCACGTCCTGCAGTAGTATTTGTAGAAAATGGGGAGCATCAATTAGCTATTCAACGTGAAAGTTATGAAAATTTAGTTGTAAATGATCTACCGTTAACATTAAAAAAGGGTGAGTAATCGTTGAAACTATCGAAGCAGGCGAAATGGGGTTTGGGGCTGTTAGTAGGTATTATTATGTGGTCTCTACTTTTCATTTACGTAATTAGTCCATTAGTTAATAAAATGTCAAATTAGTAAACTGTCACTCGCATTGTAACGTTGGAAAATTGTGTTATTGCATTTCTTGTTATCTTTTGATAGGATTTGCAATGGTAGAATTGAGGGAATGTGAAAATGTTAGTTCGGTATAAAAAAGCACTTGAAAAAATTGCGATGGGATTAATTTCATTAATGCCACAAGAAAAAGATATCAAACGCTTAATGGAAACCATTCAACAATATGATCAAAACGAGAATTGGACATTGTATTTGTGGAAAAAGGATGACGAATATGTAGGTGCTGTCGGGATTGTGGAAGAAAACGATGTAGTAACATTGCAACATATTACGGTAATCCCATCTTATCGTGGCGAAGGTGTAGCTTTAAAAATGTTACAAGAGCTTAAAGAAATGGGCTATGACAAAATTGTTGCCAATGATGAGACACATTCATTTGTTCAAAAGTGTAAACCTATATTAAATAACGAAGCAGATAATTAACTTTGCTTCAATATAAAAAGATGAAATGGTACATAGGCCATTTCATCTTTTTCATTTTCCTATTGGTTCCTTGATGTTTTATCATTTGTGTTTTTTAACTTATTCACTTCACGCAAAGCGATAATATCGGAACGGTCACGTAGCATATGTTTATTAAGTAGGAAGTGTGGGTCAAGTGGTGGTGTTGCTATGATTTTATCAAGCACAGCTATGTGAAGCTCTGGATGGTTAATCGGAATTTTAATACGCGTGAACTTTTCGTGAGCTGTTATACGTTTATGTTGTAGCTGCATGTCCGCTATCAATTGTTCAAAGTAGACATAATCAAAATATGGTGAATTTTTATTGCTTTTAAAATTGTTGATCGCTTTTTGAAATATCCGATCGGCGCCATTGAAATTTTCGCGACGCCAATGATACATACCTGTAGCAAGCTGGACATAGCCTACAAGTGAGTGAAGTTTTTCACCAGGTGCGACTTCCTTCCAATATTCTTCTAATACTTCATGGCATTCAAAATAGTCCTCATTGCCATTAAAATAAGCACAGTACTCAATAAACAGTGGGTGAAACAAAGGATGCATTGTGGACTCCTTTCGAATATACTTAATGATGGATTAAAACAAATGATACCAATGATAACTGTAAATTTTAGTATAGCATGTATCAAATAATTATAATGTATGGTGTGTTTTGAGCTTCGAAATCTATTAACGATACTCGTATGTTTAATTATACAATTAATCCAATTTTAAAAGATAGGTGACTTGAATATGTCTTATGAAGTAAAGCTAGAGGCTTTTAGTGGGCCACTGGATTTATTGTTACATTTAATTAACCGCCTGGAAATTGATATATATGATATTCCAATGGCAGAGCTGACGGAACAATATATTGACCATATCCATGCGATGCAAACGCTTGAGCTAAATGAAGCAAGCGAATACTTAGTTATGGCGGCAACATTACTTGCTATTAAAAGTCGCACGCTCATTCCGATTAATGAGGGCGAAATAGATGCAGAAGAATTCGAAGTCGATGAAATGGATCCACGTGACGAATTAGTAGCACGTTTAATCGAGTATAAAAAGTATAAGGAAGCAGCAGTCCAATTACAAGAACTTGAAAGTGAACGTGGGCAAGTATTTACAAAAGCTCCTGCTGATTTATCGGATTATATGCCGAAAGAGCAAATGACATTATTCGATACAAATGTCAATGTATACGATATGTTAAGCGCATTCCAAAAGTTATTGCGTCGCAAACAGTTGAAAAAACCATTATCAACAAGAATAGCACGTCAGGAAATTTCAGTAAAAGAACAAATGCATACGGTCGTCAATATTTTAAAGCAATCAGGTGGGAAAATGTTGTTTTCACAGTTATTCGAATCAGATGACAAACCAATGCTTGTACTGACATTTTTAACATTACTGGAGCTGATGAAACGTCAAGTTGTTTTTGTAGAACAAGAAAATAACTTTGATGATTTATCTGTATTGCTAAAGAAGGAGGAGATTGACGATGAACTCGAACAAATTATTGAGCCGAATTGAGGCATTATTATTCGTGGCAGGCGATGAAGGTATGACAGCAAAACAGCTTGCACAATATATTGAAGTGGAAATAATGGATATTGAAGCAGGGTTAAGCGAGCTACAATCACAATATGATGACGAAGAATCACGCGGCATCACATTAAAAGAGCTTGCGGGTACCTACCAACTTACAACAAAACCGGAAGTAGCTGATACATTAAAAAGATTAATTGAAAACCCGACCAACCAAGTATTAACGGCAGCTTCCTTAGAAGTACTTTCAATTATTGCGTACAAGCAGCCGATTACTCGTGCAGAAGTAGAAGATATACGTGGGGTAAAAAGTGAGCGACCAATTGCGACGCTTGTATCCCGAGCATTAGTGCAAGAAGTAGGTCGAGCAGAAGGAACAGGCCGTGCGATTTTATATGGTACAACGAAGGAATTTTTAAATTACTTTGGCTTAAAAAATATTAATGAGCTTCCACCATTGCCAGAAGATGTGGATGCAGATGATGAACAACCGACTGATTTATTTTTAACGAAATTCCAGGAAACATTTAATCAAAATTAAAAGGAGTGGTCCGTTGAAAAAATGGATAGTGAGTTTAGTAATTATTCTGTTTGTTGGCTTTCATTCAAATCAAGTAAATGCTGCCTATGCAAGTTATGTAGTTATTGATGCCGAAAATGGTCGTACATTGGTCGGACAAAATGAACACGAGCGCTTACCAATAGCAAGCTTAACAAAAATTTGGACGGCTTTAATCGTACTGGAACGTAGTGAGTTAACGGATTTAGTGTATGTTTCAAGTCGGGCAGCTTCAGTGGAGGGTTCTTCAATTTATTTAGAACAGGGACAAACCTATACAATCGACTATTTAGTACATGGCCTTATGATGCAATCAGGCAATGACGCAGCAACTGCATTAGCCGAGCATGTAGGAGGCTCTATTGAAGGCTTCGTCTATTTAATGAATGAAAAGGCAAAATTGCATCAACTTACAAACACCTATTTCACCAATCCAACGGGCTTACATGATGATAAGCATTTATCGTCTGCCTATGATACAGCAAAAATGTTACAAATCGCAATGCAAAATGAGGAATTTCAAAAAGTTGCCTCAACAAAAGTTTTTTCGCAAGGAATGACGTGGAAAAACAAGCATCGCTTACTTCACGAAGATGTTGGGGCAATCGCTGGAAAAACAGGGTATACAAAAGTAGCAAGCCGCACACTTGCTACTTTTTTTAAACGGGAACAAAAATCATTTGTGGTCGTCACATTAAATGAAGGGAATGATTGGCATATTCACAAGGAATTGGCTAATTATATAGATGCAAATTTTTCGAATGAAGTTATTGTAAAAAAAGGTATTTACAAAACGAATGGCCTGTCCGTTTCGGTTGAAGAACCAATCCAAATGCTTTTAAGAAAAGGAGAGCACCCTAAGCTTCAGCACATACTTCTTGTATCTAGGCATCCTGAGTCAAAGCGAGCAGCTTGGCGCGTATTTGAAGGTGATCGTGTCGTCGCATCAAAACTTGTACAAATTAAGACGCGTTAGGGTGTACAAATTATTAAGATGAATTTAGATGCTTAACTTTCGATATGCAATCGACAAGATGTAATCAAATATAGCATATTCTCTTTTCTAATATAACGAAGTATGACATAATCAAAAACGTAAAAACTGTGAATACGTACGCTGTGAAGCTTGCGTTATTTGCGAACTATCAATCAATGAGGTGAACTTATGGAACGATTACAGAAAGTGATTGCATACGCAGGTGTAGCATCACGTCGTAAAGCAGAGCAATTAATTTTAGAAGGTAAAGTAAAGGTAAACGGAAAAGTTATTAAAGAACTTGGGACAAAAGTTTCGAATTCGGATGATATCGAAGTAGAAGGCGTGAAATTAGAAAAAGAAGACAAAGTGTACTTCTTGCTCTATAAACCACGTGGCTATATTTCGGCTGTCACGGATGACAAAGGTCGTAAAACAGTAACAGATATTTTCAAAAAGCATGTACATCAACGTATTTTCCCAGTTGGTCGTTTAGATTACGATACAACAGGCTTACTATTATTAACGAATGATGGGGAGTTCTCAAACCTAATGACGCACCCAAAATTCAAAATTGATAAAACGTATATCGCGCGTGTTAAGGGTGTACCAACGAAGCAAGGGTTAATGAAGCTACAGGGCGGAGTTAAGCTTGAAGATGGTAAAACGGCACCAGCGAAAGTAAGTATGACAAGCTTCGATGAAAAAGCAGGCAAAGCGATTTGTGAAATTACCATTCACGAAGGCCGTAACCGCCAAGTACGTCGTATGTTCGAAGCAATTGGTACACCAGTTGTGAAATTAAAACGTGAGCGCTTCGCATTCCTAGATTTAACAGGTCTTTCACCAGGTGAATACCGTCAGTTAACGAAGCACGAAGTAAAATTATTACGCGTATTAGCTGAAACTGGTAAAATTGATTCCAATAGATAGGTAGTGGAAACGTTCATAAAGGATTCAAAATAAAGCAATTTTAATTTTGTAATAATTTGCTATAATTACAAACAGTAGTTGCGAAAAAGGAAGGAGGTTTTCTATTTGGAACAAAAGAAAAAGCGTTCGATTATGCGCGGTGTGATTCTTGCAATTTTAGCTTTAGCCATTGGATATACTATTTATGCCGCCGTAACGAAAGATAAAATAGAACTGATTACAGCTGGTGCTGAGGCACCGGACTTTGAAGTGGTCGATTTAAATGGTGAAAAACATCGCTTAAAGGAATATAAAGGTCAGGGTGTGTTACTAAATTTCTGGGGTACATGGTGTGAGCCTTGTGAACGAGAGTTTCCTGCAATGGAACGTCAATACGAGTCATTTAAAAAGCAAGGTGTAGAAATAATTGCTGTGAACTTTGCGCAATCTGAATTTGAAGTAAGCAAATATGTGACGAATATGGGCATGACATTCCCGGTTGCTATCGATAAAACAAAAAGTGTATTCACTGCCTATAATATCGGCCCACTACCAACTTCGATTTTTATTAAACCAGATGGTACGATTGACCGAATAATAACAGGTGAAATGAGCGAGGTAGAAATCATTCAATATTTAGAATCAATAAAGCCGGAATAGGAGTTTTTACGCAATGAATAAAATACTTTGTGAATGCGGGCATGAAAATTCAGAAGGCACGAATCTCTGTCAAAAATGCGGTTCTCCTTTAACGGAAGAGGAAAAAAGCAAAAAAATTGCAGACATGCGCTATGAAGGTACAGCCATTCGTTCAAAAACTTATAACAAGTCAATTATTGATAAAATTTGGAATTTCTTTTCGAGTGTTAAAGTAGGGATTGCACTCATTATCATCAATTTAATAGCAGCATCGATTGGTACGATTTTACCGCAGGAGTTTTACATTAGTGTCGCAACAGACGCGGAAAAAAAGCAGTACTACTCAGATGTTTATGGTTGGTTCGGTGAAATTTACTATGCGTTAGGTTTATCGGATCTTTATTCATCCCTATGGTTCCAAATACTTGTATTAATGTTAGGTGTGTCCATAATTATTGCCAGTATTGACCGTGGTTTCCCGTTACATAAATCTTTAAAAAATCAACGAGTAAAACGACATATTAATTTCATGAGGCGTCAGCGAGTAGTTGCAAACGGTGTTGCTACTGGGCAACAAGAGCAGACATTAGAACTAGTTGAACAAAAATTAAAAAATTTAAAATACAAAGTACGCCGTGAAGATAACGCAGTCATGGCTGAAAAGGGCCGTTTCTCTCGTTACGGTGCCTATGTCAATCACGTCGGCTTAATCGTCTTTATAGTTGGAGTTATGCTGCATTTAGTACCAGGCTTTTACGTTGATGAATCCATGTGGCTACGTGAGGGCGAAACACGTGCAATTCCAGGTATGGACGGTTATTTCTTGAAAAATGATAAATTCATTTTAGAAACGTATGACAATGATCCGCAAGGTGAGCAACTAAAGCAAGGTATTAATACGATGGCGAAAAACTATCAAACAAATGTTACCTTGTACAAGCAAGCTGATGACGCGGTTCCTGGACAAGCTGATAATTTACAAGAAGTGAAGTCTTATGAAATCCGTGTCAATCACCCATTAAAGCATGATGGATATGGAGTATATCAAATGGATTACCGTTTAAATGAGTTAAAAACGATGATTTTTGATTTATCGAATAAAGCAACTCAAGAATCGCTTGGTCAGATTAGCATCGATTTAACAAACCCGCAAGATGAGTACGATTTAGGAAATGGTGCAAAGGTACGCTTAATGGGCTACTACCCTGACTTCTCAGGCTTTAAAGAGGGCGTACCGCAAACAGCGACACAAACTCCAAATAACCCAGCGTTCATTTTCAAAATGATTACGCCTGAAACGCCAGATGGAGAAACAAGCTTTGTAGCGATACAGCAAACGCTTGAGCCGGATGGGGAAAATATGTACAAAATGAAGTTTTCGAATGTAGAAATGCGTAATATGTCGGGCTTAATGGTTCGCCATGATAAAACAATACCGATGTTATTTGTGGGGGGTATTATTTTCATGATTGGTGTAGCGATTGGTTCATATTGGAATCACCGTCGTATTTGGATAGAGCAGTTTGAAGATGGAACGATCCGTTTAGCTGCACATACAAATAAAAACTGGTTTGGCATCAAAAAGGATTTAGATGCGCTAACGAGCCATGCACATTTACCACAATATATTGACCAACATGAACTAGACAATATTGAAAAGGCTGAAACAGAAAAGGAAGGTAAAACCTCATGAGTTTAATCGATTTAAGCGGTAACTTGTTGTACGTTGCGTTCATTTGCTATTTAATCGGGACATTTGCATTTGCGGGTTCGATTAAAGAAAAAAATGATACTGCGGCAAGTCGTGCAGACAAGTATGGTAAATTTGCAATCGTCCTAACAATCATTGGTTTTGTAGCGCAATTAGGTTATTTCATTACACGTTGGATATATACAGGACATGCCCCTGTAAGTAATATGTTTGAGTTTACAACGGCATTTGGTATGTTTATTGTTCTGTCGTTTATTATAATTTACTTTATGTATAAAGTTTCTGTACTAGGGGTTGTTGCGCTTCCGATTGCTTTGTTAATCATTGGGTATGCGGCGATGTTCCCAAGTGAAGTAAGTCCACTTGTACCGTCACTACAAAGTCATTGGTTAACGATTCACGTAATTACGGCAGCATTTGGACAATCGATTTTCGCGATTAGTGCAGTTGCTGGGTTAGCATACTTACTAAAAAATGTAGACATGTCGAAAAAATCAAGAGAGAGCTTTTGGTTAGAAACGGTGATGTTCTGCTGTGTGCTTGTAGTAGGTTTTATCGTTGCGACGATTACATTTACAGCTATGGATTACAAAGCGGAATTTGAATACGTTGATACTTTAGATAATGTAAGTACAACAACCTATAATATGCCAGCATTATTTGGGATGAACGAATATAAAGAGCTGACAGAAAATAAAATGACACCCCTTGTAGAATTACCTGCATTAATTGATGCGCGTAAATTAACATCAGTAGTTTGGTCTGTTCTTTTTGGTACGATTTTATACGGATTAATTCGTTTAATCTTCCGTAAAAAAGTAGCAACCATGCTACAACCATTAGTGAGACGTGTGAATTCTACTTTATTAGACGAAATTGCCTATCGCGCGATTTTAATTGCTTTCCCGATATTTACACTTGGTGCACTGATTTTCGCAATGATTTGGGCACAAAAAGCTTGGGGGCGTTTCTGGGGTTGGGACCCAAAAGAAGTATGGGCGCTTATTACGTGGTTATTCTATGCAGCCTTCTTACACCTACGTCTTTCAAAGGGTTGGGAAGGAAAAAAGACAGCTTGGTTAACAGTAATTGGGTTCGTAATTATTATCTTTAACTTAGTTGTTGTAAACTTAGTAATTGCTGGTTTACACTCTTACGCATAAATTTAACAAAATATCGTATTTTTAGAAAAGTTCTTCCTTGTTTGGTTGAGCTTTTCTTTTCAATTGCTATTTGAACAGGTACAATAGAAAAGAGAAACAGAGTTTTGAAAGGGGTAACACCAGTGTCTGAAAATATATCTGTATTAATCGTTGATGATGAAGATCGTATTCGTCGCTTATTAAAAATGTATTTAGAGCGTGAAGGATATTTAGTAGAAGAGGCCGAAAATGGAGAACAAGCTCTTGAAATGGCTATGGAAAAAGATTATCACTGTATACTATTAGATATTATGATGCCTGAAAAAGATGGGCTAGAAGTATGCGCAGAGTTACGTGAAAAGAAAACGACGCCAATTATTTTACTTACAGCAAAAGGTGAAGAAGCAAACCGTGTACAAGGGTTCGAACTTGGAGCGGATGATTATATTGTAAAGCCATTTAGTCCCCGGGAGGTTGTACTGCGTTTGAAAGCAATTTTACGTCGCTCAGCAGTGTTCTCACCGGTAAATAATTCATCGTCATCAAAAGATTTAGTTGTGTTTCCACATTTAACAATCGACCATGATGCGCACCGTGTAACAGCTGACGGTACAGAAGTAAACTTAACACCAAAAGAGTATGAGTTGCTTTACTTCTTAGCAAAATCTCCTGACAAAGTATTTGACCGTGAGCAATTATTAAAAGAAGTATGGCATTATGACTTCTTTGGTGACTTACGTACGGTAGATACACATGTAAAACGTTTACGTGAAAAGTTAAATCGTGTTTCTGAAAATGCGGCGAAAATGATCGTAACGGTTTGGGGAGTTGGCTACAAGTTTGAGGTCGTAAATGATTAGAATAGCAACAAGTATCGTCGGGAAGCTATGGGGAACCATTTTGCTTCTCGTTTCGTTTGTCCTGTTCATTTTCACGTTATTTATGTTAGAGCTATTAGAGAAATATAATAATGAACAATCCGAAATGTCATTGCGTCAAACGGCGGCAGCGATTGTGAGCATTGTTGATCATGATGAATTAGACGATAAACAATTTGCCATTATTTCCGAATTATTAACCGAAACAACGAATGTACTGATTGCAAAAAATTCGGATGAAGTGCTTTATTCTGTACAAGAGGGCGTTAATAAAGAGGAAATTCAAGAAAAAATTATTTCAAGTAAGGTATTTGAAAAGGTATATGCTACCGACGAGCCGATTGTTAAAGAACTAACACTGCCATCGAACACCAAAGAAAATAAAAATAGCAATTACATTGTGCTTGGATTCCCATTAAAGAGCGAAGCGGAAACGCATGGCGCTGTCTTTATGTATAAAAATCCAGAGGCATTGCACCAAACGAGTAAGGAAACGACAAAAATTGTCTTTATCGCAGCAGCCATTGCTTTTGTATTAACTACGATTTTTGCCTTTTTCTTATCTTCTAAAATTACATTACCGCTTCGGAAAATGCGTGAACATGCCTTTGAATTAGCGAAAGGGCGTTTTGATTCGAAATTAGATACGAAGCAAAATGACGAAATTGGTCAGCTGGCTGTTGCATTTAACCAAATGGGACGCCAATTAAAGCACCATTTAGAAGTTATTAATCAGGAAAAAGAACAGTTGTCTAGCGTTTTAACGTCGATGTCAGATGCCGTTATTACGTTTAACCGTGATAAGACGATTTTAGTAAGTAATCCACCTGCTGAACGCATGCTACAAAAATGGTTTGTGACAAGAGGTTTAGATAGCTCGAAACCGATTCCTGTTGAGTTTTATCATATGCTAGATCATGTGTTAAGTTTTGAAGATCAACTTGAAGAAGAGCTAGAAATTGGCAAATCATATTACAGTATATCGATTTCCCCGCTCTACAGTGGCGAGTCAATTCGTGGCGCTGTTGCTGTCATTCGCGATAAAACAGAAGAAACGAAGCTTGAAAAGTTAAAATCAGACTTTATTGCCAATGTTTCACATGAATTACGCACGCCAATCGCAATGCTACAGGGCTACTCTGAAGCGATTTTAGACGGAGTTGTGGAATCTGAGGAAGAACGTAATGACATGATTCGTGTTATTCATGATGAATCTCAGCGTATGAGCCGCTTAGTAACGGATCTATTGGATTTAGCTCGCATGGAAGCGGGTCATATGACGCTCTATAAAGATGATGTACCGCTAGTATCAGTTATTGATCGAATGACACATAAATTCGATCAGCGTGCAAAAGAACATCAGGTGCAATTGAAGTTTGAAACGATGATTTCACAAGAAACGATTATTCCGATTGATGAAGACCGCATTGAACAAGTGTTAACAAATTTAATCGACAACGCGATTCGCCATACGTCACAAAATGGAATCGTTACTGTGTCAATTACAGAAGACAAAGGATATGCAAAAATAGAAGTAAGCGATACAGGGCAAGGGATTCCTCAAGACGATTTACCATACGTGTTTGAACGTTTCTACAAAGCCGATAAAGCCCGCACCCGTTCAAAAGGTGGGACAGGTCTTGGATTAGCAATTACAAAAAATATCGTAGAAGCACACAAAGGCAAAATCACCGTAACAAGTATAGAACAACAAGGCACTACATTTACATTCCATTTGCCGCTTAAATAAATAGGATTGTAGTCTAACAATTGCTACTCTTTAAATTCACCATTTACAACTGAATGGTGAATTTAATTTTTTATAGTACCAAATCTATAAAACTTAATAAAATTACGATAAACTTGATACAACATGTAACTTTTTTTGAATTGAGACGACAAATTATTGAAATGGAGGTGGGATGGGTGCAACAATCCATTTTCCATCGGTTATACGATATGTATCATCACGATGTTTTTAATTTTTTGTTTTATATTGTGAAAAACCGCACAGCTGCTGAAGATCTTTCTCATGAAGTTTATATAAGAGTATTGAATGCCTATGACCGCTTTGAAGGGAAAAGCAGCGAAAAAACCTGGCTATTTTCCATTGCGAAAAATGTTGCAATTGATTACTTCCGAAAAAAGCAGGTTCGGGATAAACATGCATTTACCGCATTTGATTGGGAGACAGAGCAGCTCGTATCACATAGCCCATCACCAGAACAGTTTGTAGAGTTAAGTGATCAGCTGAGGCAATTACTAGAAGCGCTAGAGCAATGTACAGGCGATCAAAAAATGGTCATTATTATGCGCTTTATGCAAGAATTGTCGATTCAGGAGACTGCCGAAATTTTAGGGTGGACTCAAGGGAAAGTAAAAACAACGCAGCACCGGGCATTAAAAAATTTACGTTTAATATTGGAGCAGCAAAATGGAAAGGGGGGCGATTCATTATGAACAAGGAGCAATGGGATGATGAGAATTTAGAAAACCTTTTCAAACAAGCGCCGAAAGTAAATGATCATCGAACGAAAGATGAAGTACTACAGCGTTTAATCGATGAAGGCGCATTTGATGAAAAACCGCCTCAATTACAAAAAGTAGCACAAAAAAGAATTCGCTGGACACCATTAATCGCCTCGATTGCGTCATTATTTATTTTAGTATTAATTGGTTCACAATTTATAGGGAACAACTCGATTTCGATGGAAAACAGTGCGCGTGATGAAGCAGAAATGAAATCAACTAGTGACGCTATGGAAGCAAAAATGGCTGACCAATCCGAGGAATCTTCATTGATGACGACGCGTGCTTTTGTAAATGCGACGACACAACAAACACTTGTATACGAATCGCAATTAGAAGGTGTTACATTATTTGAAATGGGCTTATCAGATGGTACAGAAAGTATTCCAGTAAGTTTTTTAATCCCAAATGAGATCGTTTTAAATAAAGTAGGCACAGATCATCCAACGAATTTGCAATTATATGAAACATTTGCATCGAAAATAGATGAAACAGCTTTAGGCTTTAGTGAGTATCACCCATTTATAGGAACATTTCGTGAACAAGAGGACGGAATAATTCATACATTACCAGATGGACATAATTATGATGCAAGTTCAGCAAACATTTCAAATTATACCGGAGCATTAATCAATACGTTTGGAGATGCTTATAAGGAAGTACAGTTTGAAAATGAACATGGTGAACCTTTATTATTCAATCATTTGGGTAATTTGACAGAGCTAATTCAATTACAAGGTGAACAAAGACAATACAATTATTTTGTCTATCAAAAACAAGATGGCTCATATTATTTAAGCCCAAATTTCCATACGAGCTTTTCAACAGTTGAAGAAGCATTAAACAATATGGGAGTTGAATCCAATGATCTATATCAATCAGCCATTTTACCTGATGTGGCATTTAATACAGAAGTAAAAGATAATATTGTAACGATTACATTCGATCAGCCGCTCGATTTAGAACAATTTGAGCCAACAGCAGCGATGCGTATGATAGAAGGAATGCTATTAACGGCAGCAAGTTTCGATAAACAAATTAAATTTGAACATATTGTTCAAGATAATTGGAGTGGTTTTGACTTCACAAAGCCTTTAGAGAAGCCAATAGCAGCGAATATCGTTTTATACAACTTTTAACTTGATTCAGCAGGGGTTCAATCCCCGGCTGAATTGTGGAACGAAGGCTAAAAGCGTCACGTCCTGTGCCAACGCCTTCGTAATCAACTTCGTGTTGACCTAATGCCCTTGACGGATGTCAAAGATTTTTTAGAGGAATTTTTCAAGCGTGCTTGAAAATAATCTGGATGTAATTCCGCCGGGTCGTAATGTATCTAATCAAATAACTTTACTCGGAATTGTAAGCAAAGGTCTTTACAATTCCGTTTTTTATTTTATAATAGTAATTGTAGTAAAGTTATTCGTACTTTACGAACAAATTTCATATTGATTCATCTTCGGGGCAGGGTGTAATTCCCGACCGGCGGTAATAAAAGTGTCAACTTCTGACCATTTAATTGGAGAACGTTGCGTCAAAGCTTTTTCAGCCCGCGAGCCACAATTTGTGTGCAGGATTTGGTGAGATTCCAAAGCCGACAGTATAGTCTGGATGGGAGAAGATGAAGGTACGGTCGTCATTTTATGAAAATGTCGCTTGTTCGTAGTGCCAATTTTTCCTTATGCAAATAGTGGGATACTTTTTGCATAGACGAAATCGGTCTCATACTACAACAATGCGAATAGACCCTTTATTTAAGTGTGCCTATTTCTCCCTTATGCTTGTTTGTGCATAAGGGTTTTTTCATGGAATGAAGAGAATCGTCCTTTCTTCTTGCGAGACTGAATCAGCAAAGAGGAGAGATTGCAAATGCAAAAAAGAAGTTTAAAATTACGCTCGTTCGTAACGATTGCGATGCTTAGTGGGGTATCATTCGTATTGATGTTATTAAATTTCCCGCTGCCATGGTTCCCGGTGTTTTTACAAATCGATTTCAGTGATGTGCCAGCATTAATTGCGGCTATTACAATGGGGCCGGTTGCCGGTATTATGGTCGAGCTTGTAAAAAACGTACTAGATTGGATTTATACAGGAGCGCCAGAGGGTATACCTGTAGGTCATATGGCGAACTTTGCGACAGGTGTATTATTCATTTTACCAGCGTACTTCATTTATAAAAAATTCCCTTCAGTAAAAGGGTTAATGTCAGGTCTAGTTGTTTCGACAGTAGTAATGTCACTAGGTATGGCGGTATTAAACTATGTAGCATTTTTACCACTTTACACGTATTTACTAGGCTTTGAATATAATATGTATGAAACTGTTGTCTTAGGGATTTTACCGTTTAACATTGTCAAAGGTGTGATGATGTTAGTTGTGGTAACGATGCTCTATCGTACAATGCGTGTGTGGATTGAAAATCAACGTAAACAATATTCACTTTAAATAATTTATGGCAAGCTATAGAGATGCAGTGTTTTGCTGTATTCTATAGCTTTTTGTATTTTTTATTACATAAAAGGGGGATAATATTATAGTATACGCGGTTAAGAATAACTATTCGCTATTGTATTCAACGTAATAGCCTGTTATCATAATGACTATTGTTTTAAAAATCAATATATTTCGTTTATTAGACAACGTAGAAAACATCATGGGAGCGAATGAAATGGAGAAAAAAATACCATTTTCAACATACGCAGTGATCGGAACGATGCTGTTCGGTATGTTTTTTGGGGCGGGTAATTTAATTTTCCCAATCCAAATGGGGCAGTTAGCTGGGACAAACTATTGGTTTGCGCTAACAGGCTTTTTAGTAACGGCGATAGGGTTACCGTTTTTAGGAATATTGGCGATTGGTTTATCGGGTAGTAGTGGGCTACGTGATTTAGGGAGTAAGGTTCATCCGATTTTTGGGCTAGTCTTTGCCTTGGCGTTATATTTAACAATTGGGCCGTTCTTTGCGATTCCGCGTACTGCAACTGTACCGTTTGTAGTAGGGTTTGAGCCGTTTATTGATCCGGCACAAACGAAAATTTGGCTAGCAGTATTTAGTTTTGTGTTCTTTGCTATTGTGTTTTATTTTTCGCTAAATCCGGCGAAAATTATGGACATTATCGGAAAATATTTAACGCCAGCATTTTTAATTTTCCTATTTATTTTAATTGGTATCAGTTTATTTTCACCTATGGGTAGTTTTGTTGAGCCTACGGGTAGCTATATAAACGAAGCGTTTATGACGGGCTTTAAAGAGGGTTACAATACTATGGATGCCCTTGCGTCACTGGCATTTGGGATTATTGTTATCAATGCGATTAAACGGACTGGTATTACAGATAAAAAAGAAATTGCAAAAGCAACGTGGAAGTCAGGAATTTTTGCGATGGCATTAATGATGCTTATTTATGGGCTAATTGCTTATATGGGTGCATCTAGTGTGACATTGATTGGTACGTTTGATAATGGCGGACAAATTTTCGCTGCAGTAGCGGATCATTATTTTGGTTCTTATGGGGCGATTTTATTAGCGGTTATTATTGTGCTAGCATGTTTAAAGACGAGCATCGGGCTAATTACATCTTGTAGTGAGTTTTTCCATGAGGTGTTCCCGAAAATTAGCTATAAAGTATTTGTAATTGTACTATGTGTGGTGTCATTTACAATTGCGAACTTTGGATTAACAAACATTATTACATATGCAATTCCGGTATTATTGTTCTTATATCCATTAGCGATTGTGTTGATTATTTTAGCGTTAGCAGGGCCATTATTTCACTATAAACAGCCGATATTTGCGGTTGCGATGTTATTTACCTTCTTTATTAGTATAATTGATGGTTATAATGCATTAGTGGTGAGTGTGCCTACATTTGAAGTTAGCTTTTTAACGAAATTAGCGAGTGTCTATGCGGATATGTTACCGCTATATTCAATTGGTTTAGGGTGGATTGTACCTGCTGTTATGGGCGCGGTTATCGGCTATATTATTTCACTTATAAAAAAATAAAATGAAGGGGCTGCGCGAAAAGTAAATACTTTTCGCGAAGTGCTTCGTTCGTGTATTAATTATCCGCTGCAGGCGGTGCTTCTGTGGTGGTCGAAATAAGATTTCCACCATCCTCGGCGCAAAGGGGTGTCCCAGAATCACTTCTCGGACACCCCTTTTCTGTATTAAAAAGCCACCCGAAATAATTCGGGTGGCTAAAATTGTTAATGTACGTCGCGTTTTTGGAAGTTACCACCTTTAACTTCAACAACTTCGTAAACCGTTACGAAAGCATTTGGGTCGATTTCACGGATAATTGTCTTCATTTTGCTTTCTTCCATACGGTTAATAACACATGTAATTTCTTTGAATTCTTGGTTTGAATACGCACCTTGTACGGTTGCAAAAGTTGCACTACGGCCTAAACGGTCACGAATTGTTTCGACCATATTGTTTGGCTCGCTTGTAATGATTTTGAAAGTTTTCGATCCACTTAATCCTTCTTCAACAATGTGGATGACTTTAGAAGCGATAAAGTAGGCGATTGCTGAAAGTAACGCCCCTGTAAATCCAAATACTGTAGAGACGATTATGAAAACGAAGAAGTTTAAAAATAGAATTAAATCACTTGTTCCAAATGGTAACTTACGAGAAAGTAATACGGCTAACATATCAAGCCCATCTAAAGCACCACCATTACGAAGTGCAAGACCCATTCCTAAGCCTAAAATGATACCCCCGACAACTGTAATAAGTAATGCATCGCCAGTGATGATTGTAGGCACGTGATGCATTAACATTGTACCCGCTGATAATGAAGCGATCCCGATGACAGAATTAATTGCAAAGCTTTTTCCGATTTGCTTATAGCCTAGGTAAATGAATGGAATGTTAAGTACAGCAATTAGTATCCCTAGTGATACGGGGGTTAGTTGTGATATTACGATACTAATTCCTGTAACTCCTCCATCGGATACATTATTTGGAATTAATACCGCCTCTAAACCGTAAGCGGCTATTAACCCTCCGATAATAATGAATAGCTTTTGTGCGATTGATTTTGTAATATTTTTCTTAGCCATAAATCTCCTCCTAATAAACTACTGCTAATAATTATACATGAATAGTGACTTGAATGCTTTTTGTCGCGCTGAATAATGTGAATTCTCGATTAAAAAATAGAAAACTTGTAAATTATTCTTAGTGATTAGATGCATTTTGAAATAAATGATTTGGATGATCTATGATTTTCTTATTTCGATTAAAGAACTGTACATTTTTAATATTATCTTATATGATATTCCTTCGATAAACTAAAAAGGAAATAATTTAAAGTGAAAAGAGGTGTCCAGAGTGACTGAAGAGAAAACGTTGCAAAATGCAACTTGGAAACGTGATATTACATTATTTTTAAGTAGCCAAACGATTTCGCTGTTTGGTTCTTCGCTTGTGCAATATGCGATGATGTGGTATATCACGCTGTCGACACAATCCGGTATGATGATGACGATTTATATTATTTGTGGTTTTATCCCGACATTTATACTTTCACCTGTAGCGGGAGTATGGGCGGACCGCTTTAATCGTAAAAAGTTGATTGTTTATGCGGATGGTATGATTGCGGTATCGACACTTATTTTAGCGATGTTATTTTTAATGGGATATCAATCGATCTGGTTATTATTCGTCATGGCAGCGATACGGGCGCTTGGCACAGGTATTCAAACACCTGCTGTAGGTGCGATTTTGCCGCAAATTGTACCGGAAGAACATTTGATGCGCATTAATGGTATCAACGGTTCGATTCAAGCGATTATCATGTTTGTTTCGCCGATGGTTAGTGCTGCGTTGTTATCTCTGACTACAATGGAAGTGATATTCTTTGTTGACGTAATTACGGCTGCAATTGCGATTATTGTGTTAGTAACATTATTGAAAATTCCTTTGCATAAAAAGGCGGCGAGTAATGAGCAAGTGGGTTACTTACAAGACTTTAAGTTAGGGATTGACTATATTCATAAGCATCCATTTTTAAAAAGCTTCTTCGTTTTTTTTGCGCTGCTATTTGTCATGATGGCCCCCGCAGCGTTTTTAACCCCGCTACAGGTGACACGAACGTTTGGCGACGATATTTGGCGTTTAACGGCTATTGAAATTGCCTTTTCGGTCGGAATGATGATTGGTGGAGCGGTTATTGCGACATGGGGAGGATTTAATAATCGTGTGTATACAATGATGTTTGCTGGAATTGTCATGAGTATATGTACGATTTTGTTGGGTGTGTTACCGATCTTTACGTTGTACTTAGTTGCAATGGGTATATTCGGTTTATCAATGCCGATTTTCAACACACCAACGATGACGATTATACAGGAAAAAGTTGATCCAGATTATTTAGGTCGTGTATTTGGTGTGTTTGGAATGATTTCAACGTCAATGATGCCGTTGGGAATGTTAGTATTTGGGCCATTAGCGGATGTTGTTTCTGTTGAGCAACTACTAATTTGGACAGGTGTGGCAATGTTCGTTGTTACGGTTTGTATTAAATTAAGCAAGGCGTTAATTGAAGCGGGGAAACCGTCGATTAAAACGGAATAAAAAATAGGGAAAGCCATTTACTACATGAATTTATGTAGTAAATGGCTTTTTTGTATAGAAACCTTACATAAAAAGACTGGATACTTCCGAAAAACATTCGAAAAGTTAGATGAAATCCATCTAAAAAACATATGTTAGTTTTTATGACATAGAATTGACAATGTATCTAACGTTGGTGTAAAGTTAGAAACAAGAAAGGGAGGCGAGCTGATGAGTCGGGAGTTTCGAAGAGCAATGCCGTTATTGCCAATAAGCATGGTTATGCAATTAACAGAATTAACGGCTAGACAAATTCGCTACTACGAAGAACACGAGCTAATCGTCCCTGCCAGATCAGAAGGGAACAGGAGGATGTTTTCCTTAGATGATATCGATGCGTTACTAGAAATTAGAGAATTACTAGAACAAGGCATTAATATGGCAGGCATTAAAAAGGTGTTTGCGATGCGAAATAATAATTATGTTAGAAGTACTGACACGGTACTAATGTCAGATGCAGAATTACGGTCCATATTACGTGAAGAAATGCAACAGGCGCAGGCGTCAAAAAAAACTTCGCTACGACAAGGTGACTTATCGCGTTTCTTTCAATATAAAAATGAGCAGTAACCATTAAAAAGGAGAGTGTTGAAGTATGACAAATCCAGTGGTAAATGGAACAAGAAAGTTAACTAAAGAGGATATCAAAAAAATCGTTGTGGACAAAAATGTTAAGTTTATTCGTCTTCAATTCACAGATATATTAGGTACAATCAAAAACGTTGAAATTCCAGTAAGCCAATTAGAAAAAGCATTAGATAATAAAATGATGTTTGATGGTTCATCAATTGAGGGCTTCGTACGTATCGAAGAATCTGACATGTACTTACGCCCAGACTTAGATACTTTCATGATTTTCCCGTGGACAGCTGAAAAAGGTAAAGTAGCACGCTTGATTTGTGATATCGCTCGTCCAGATGGTACACCATTTGAAGGAGACCCTCGTTCGAACTTAAAACGTATGTTAAAAGAAATGGAGGCCCTAGGTTTCACAGGCTTCAACTTAGGACCAGAGCCGGAATTCTTCTTATTCAAATTAGATGAAAAAGGGGAACCAACTTTAGAGTTAAATGATGACGGTGGATACTTCGATTTAGCGCCAACAGACTTAGGTGAAAACTGCCGTCGTGATATCGTATTAGAGCTTGAAGAAATGGGCTTTGAAATCGAGGCATCTCACCACGAGGTAGCTCCTGGTCAGCACGAAATTGATTTCAAATATGCAAACGCGATAGAAGCATGTGATAACATCCAAACATTTAAATTAGTTGTAAAAACAATTGCACGTAAACACGGACTACATGCGACATTCATGCCAAAACCATTATTCGGTGTAAACGGTTCAGGAATGCACTTCAACTTATCTTTATTCCAAGGTGACAAAAACGCATTCTGGGATGAAGGTGCGGATTTACAATTATCAAAAACAGCGAGACATTTCATGGCGGGCGTATTGAATCACGTACAAGGTTTCACTGCGGTAACAAACCCAACAGTAAATTCTTACAAGCGTTTAGTACCAGGATATGAAGCACCTTGCTACGTGGCATGGTCTGCGCAAAATCGTTCACCATTAATTCGTATTCCAGCTTCACGAGGATTATCAACTCGTATTGAATTACGTTCAGTTGACCCATCTGCAAACCCGTACTTAGCAATGGCTGTAATTTTAGCAGCGGGCTTAGATGGCGTGAAAAACGAAATCGAACCACCAGCACCAGTTGACCGCAACATCTACGTGATGAACGCAGAAGAACGTGCAATAAATGGGATTGATAGCTTACCAGGCTCTTTAGACGCAGCGTTAGCAACATTAGCAAAAGACCAAATAATCATTGATGCTTTAGGTGACCACATCTATGCAAACTTTAAGGAAGCGAAAGAAGTAGAATTCGATATGTTTCGCACAACCGTTACACAGTGGGAACGCGACCAATATATGAAGATGTACTAATAAAAAGCGTTGGAGCTACTGGCTCCAACGCTTTTTTTAACTTATTTCATTTCCGCATGTTTATGCGGAATATGAGTATACGTATTAATGGTAGTAGTAGCAGAGTAATGCCAGGGTCTCTGACAAAAATACAGATATGGTTGATATTAATTGATCTAATCGTTCAGTTGTATTAATCGAAAAAATTTAATTTCAGCCGTTTGAAAAGGTTCTCATCACATAATACATCCTCTAGTCAGTAGTCAAAGAAACGGAGATTGTTTTTTCGCTAGTGAATTGAAGCAAATTGTGTAATATCGTAAGGAGAAAACATCTAAGTCTTTTTAGCTTTTCTTTGTTTGTAAGCAATATAAGTGGTTTTTAAAGATGCGTAACTTCCAATAGCGGCATATCCATAAAACCAGCCCATAAATAAGCCAGCAAGTAAATTACCTCTATGGCTAATGAAAATAGAGATAAGTAAACCGATAATTAAAGCTATTGTCGGAATCCATACAGGCTTAATATGGAGTATCTTTTTTAACATTTGAGTAAGAATCATTACAACTGGGATAGCTATTACGGCATCCCAAAAATTTGTATGTATTGTTGGGAATAATTCCATAGTACACCTCATTACAAAGTACTTTTGTTATATTTTCAACTAATATCAATGCTTTTATACGTTTTAAATGAAATTCAGTCGTAACATAACCAAAATGTACCTTAAATAAAGTAAAATTCCTTTAAATACTTTTACTGTACAATGTGTCAAAATTTAATATTTCTTTAACACGAAAGCGAACGAAATCCTTCTGGAATAGCAAATGGATTTCGGTTTTTACATCAACTGTTAAAGGCGCATCACATATATTGATACAGAATCTTCACAACTGTTACACAATGGGAACGTGACCAAAATATGAAGATGACTTAATAAAAAATCGTTGGAGCGCCTGCTCCAACGATTTTTTTTAACTTATTTCATTGCTTTGACTCAATATGGTTACAAGCGTTTTAGAAAGTTCTTCAGGAGGATATGGTTTTGTAAAGTATTTATCTACTTTATACTTATCAACATATTCTCTAGTTTCATCTAATGCAGATGAAACAAGGATCGGGATATTTTTTGTTTCGTCTCGTTCTTTTAGTTGAGCGATTAAGTCCCAACCATTAATATCATCTCCAAGCATTAAGTCAATGATGATTGCGACAAGTGGTGTTTGAAGGGCTTCTTCAAAGGCTCTTTTAGGATTATCGTGGTAAATAACCGTGAATCCTTTACTTTTTAATTCTTCTGATAAAAGTAAGGCTAAACTTAAATCGTCTTCGATTATCATAACATTTAAACCGGTTTGAATATCAAAGTCATTTTCTTCAAAGCTAGTATTTAACGTGTTTTTTTGATTGAGCGGTAAGTTAAAGATTACGGTAGTACCATTACCTTCTTCTGATTCTAACCAAATGTCCCCGCCATGTTTTTTTATAATTTCTCTACTAATAGATAGTCCTAACCCGGTTCCACCAATTTTTCGTCTGGACGTATTGTCAATACGTTTAAATTTTTGGAACAGTTTTGGAATTTCGAGTTTAGGAATCCCTATTCCTTGATCTTTAATGCTAATTTGTAGCATATGATTGATATTTTCAAGCGTAATTGTTACATCTCCACCAGCAGGAGAGAATTTAATAGCATTACCTATCAAGTTAATAAATAATTGTACAAGTCTTTCTTGATCGCCAAGAATGTTGACGTATTTTGCCTTGTCAATTAAATGGACGTGATGCTTTTGCTCGTGACGGAAACGGTTAACGATGTCTATCGCCAATTCATCTACCGACAGTTGCTGCATCGTATATTGTTGCTTACCGGATTCCATTCTTTGTAAATCTAAGAAATCGTTAATTAAATTAGTTAGGCGAACGGCTTCTTTATGAATTGTTTCAATATATTTTTTTTGTCGCTCTGGTTTTACTTCTTTTGCTAATAAAAGCTCTGTAAACCCAAGAACACTAGATAATGGCGTACGCAACTCATGGCTGACAGTGCTTACTAACTCAGATTTCATTTGATCGATTTCGTATTCTTTTGTAATATCACGATGAACGAACATTGTGCCCATTTTTTCGTCATCTTTATAAACGCACGTTGCGTAGACCTCAATAAATAGCTGTGTGTTTTGAGAAATCGAATAACGGAAAGTTCGTGTATCAGTAAAATCCTCGACAATGGACTCAGTGAAAAACTGTGCTAATTCATCAGGCTGATCACAAATTTCTTGGAGATGCTTCAATGACACATGCTGGGAATCATTTTCATCGTTGTGCGAATCGATAATTGTAGACAGTGCCTTATTATTTAATACGACTTCACCTGCAACTGAAACGAGTTGAATCCCTTCGTTTACCGTATCAATAATATTTTGGTTAAGCTGTCTTGAACGTTCAACTTCTTCATACATATGGATACGTTCAAAAGCAATGGACACGCGATTCATTAAGCCATTTAATTCTACTAGTTCTTGCTTCGTAAATGGATAGCCTTCACGTGTTGCCATTAAGACAGCGACAAGTTGCCCCTCTGAATTAAAAATAGATGAGTAAAGGTCATAGCAACAATAGTGGCTTTGTGCGATTTCTTGAGCATTTACTGGAATTTCACGTGTGATGATAAAGGATTTTTCTTCTTGTAATCGGACTTGCTTATCGATATTAAAATTGCTAACAAGCTGTTCGGCTGTTTGCTCTGATAATCCTTTTGAAACATAAATATGGCTATCGATAAAATACAAAATACTTGTATCAAAGCTATAAATATCTGTTAAGTAGTTATGCAAGTTTTTTAATAACTGCTCTTTATCTAGCGTGAATGTTAGAACATGATTTAATTCGTTATATTTTTGCAATTGATCAAGTGAACGCTGTAATTGCTCTTGATTTCCTTGCAGTTCATCTTGCTGTGCGACTAGCTCTTCATTTTGAGTAGTGAGAACCTCTTCTTTTTCTTGAATCGAGAGGGTCATTTTATAAAAAGAATTTGCTAATATTCCGAGCTCGTCCTCTTTTTTTACAAGATCCCCAAGATCAATAAATCGCCCAGAAGCCAATTCATTTGTGGCATCTGTTAACTGTTCAATTGGCTGAATTAAATTGAAGAGTACTCTGCGCATAATAATAGCGACAAATAATACAATGAGTATGCCTAATAAAATCGAGATTAGTGTAAATTGCTGTGCTTTCTTTACTGCTGTTGAATACAGGTTGTTTAAATTTACTTTTGTGTTCTTATCATATGTATTCGTATAAGAAATAAATTGATTAATGAGATCATTAGCACCGTCATTTGATAATTTTCGTAATGATTCATAGTCATTGTCATCTACGTAGCTTAATGCATTCGGAAGGATAACGGCTTGATAATTTTCATTAAATTTTACTAATTCTCCATATAACTTTTTTTCCTCATCAGTTAAGTGAAGCATTGAAAATTGATTTAAATAGCTTTCAAACGCCGCGATATTTTCGTTCATTAATTCTAGTTCTTGGGGATTTTGAAACGCATAATACCCTCTAGCTCTAAAAATAATTCCGTTATATGATTTGGCTAAGCCATCGACAATTTGTGCTTTTTCACTAACTGATTCAATTTCTTCTTTTAATTGATCATTTGTTGATTTCACATAAAGAACAAAAATAATCATAATGACTGAAAAAATGATTACTAAAGTTACGAGCATTTTAATAAATTGATTGCGAATATTTTTTTCGAGCAATGGAAAAGAATTAGACATCTAATAATTCCTCCACTAAGCTCAACAATTCAATCGGGCTAAATGGTTTGGAAACGAAAAAGTTTGCCCCTTTTTCTAATGCAATTTGACGATCTGACTCTTGCGCTTTCGCAGTAAGCATTAAAATTGGGGTGTTTTCTTTCACCTGTGCTGGAATGCGTTCAATGACTTCAAGTCCTGTCAAGTTAGGCATCATATAATCTAAGATGACGAGATCGTAAGGTTGTTGATTGATTTTATTGAGCGCATCTAATCCGTCCTCGGCTTCGTCAATTTCAAATCCTAAATCTTCTAACGTATCACAAATAAGCATTCTTAAAATCTCTTCATCATCTGCTACTAGTATTTTCTTCATATCGTTACCTCTTTCTAATTTTTACATAAACATTCGGTTAATTAAATTTTGAATTCGATTTGAGACATCTGTAATATTAAAAGGCTTCACAATATAGTCGTTCGCTCCATTTTTTAATGCTTCAACGACGTGCTCATTACCTTTTCTTCCTGTTAACATAGAAACAATAACTTCGTTGGACGTGTGCTCCTCCCTAATTTTCTTCAGCACTTCAATGCCGTCCATATTCGGCATCAGTCCATCAAGTAATACAATGTATTTTGAATTCGGTTCATACCAATTTGAATTAAGGAAACTAAGTCCATTACTAAATTCCATCACTTCAATTTCATAGTTTTCGTTCATCGTCCAATTTTTAAAGTAGTTGGCGACCATGTTTCGAATAATGGATACATCATCAATGACAATAATTTTGATATTTACTTTCTTTGTTACAACGTCGGCTATATTATCAAATATTACCGAGCGATCTCTACCAGATTGCTTCGCTTCATACAGTGCTTGATCGGCCTTTTCTAACATTTTTTTAGGGTGGAGAAGACATGCATTGGCCTCAATTAACCCTGCTGAAAAAGTTACATTGAATTTAACTCCATTCGCCGTGAAATCTTTTTTCACCATTGCTTGACGAATTTTTTCGATTAGGGAATAGGCATCTTGTACGGAAGTTTGAGGCAAGAGCATTACAAACTCTTCGCCACCATAGCGACAGAAGATATCTTGTTCTCGCTTTAATTCCATCACCAATGCGGAGAAGCCTTTTAAAACTTCATCGCCGACTAAATGACCGTATGTATCATTCACTTTTTTAAAGTAATCTAAATCTAAAATTACAACTGAAAAAGGTGTTTGATTGCGATTGTATTGTTGAATTAAATATTCAAATTGTGATTCTAAAAATTTTCGATTATATACTTGTGTTAATTCATCAATGATGATTGAGTGCTCTAATTCTTTTTTAAATGCTAATCGGTTCGTAACATAAGATATTAAAATTTTTTCATCAATTGGCTTTGGAATGAAATCTAATGCCCCTAATTCATATGCTTTTACATGATTTGCCTTACAGTCATTTGCACTAATAATCGTTACAAACATTCTGTCTTTTTTAACCTTTTTCAGCGTTTGTAAAATAGAAAACCCATTGCCATCTGGTAGCATAATGTCTAAAAATACGATAGCAGGCTTTAGTTCGTAAATTAACTCCAAACCACGCTTTTCATTATAAGCGATAATAACGGTATAACCGTTTTTTTCTAAAACTCTTTTCATATACGAAATAAAAATAATATCGTCATCAATGACTAAAATTAATTCCTGATTTAACGTATGGTTTGGAATGGCGAGCTGTGTATCTTCATTCAATGGGTTGGCATTTGTTTGATAAAAATGAATGCCTTCAATGAGTGTGGAAAGAAAAGCCTTCCATTCGGTTTTAATCCACTTATTGTTACTTGTTTCATCTAGTAAATGTAATTTTTCATTCGCAATTTGCGAGAAATCATCTAACCCAATAGTGCCAGCGGTTCCTTTTAAATTGTGAAGAAAACTATAAATTTCTCTTTCGGTAATAAACTCTTGCTCAGACCAAGTTTTAAATTTTTCAAGCATTTGTTTGTAGATTAATTGCTGATATTTTAAAGTATCCATTTACTTTCTCTCCATTAACTATTTTCTATATTACATAGTATAACCTTATGAACAAGAAAACTAGATTAAATTAACCATATTACTGGCGAATTTTTGGAACTATTAAAAATTAGAACTCTCAAAAAAATTGACGAGGATAATACTACGTTACGGTAATTAGATTTTTATTTGATATTTGTAGCATAGCTATCTAACTAAAATTACTTTTGGTCTAATAAAAATGAAAATTCTGTGTTATTTTTAGATATAAGTGAAAAAAAACAAAAGGAAGCTAATAGTATGAAAAGAAGCTCGTGGAATTTTCGTTTTTTTAAATACAATATGATTTTGGCCGTTATTATTATTTTTGTCGTGCTAATTTCAGCTTATTATATGTTAGGTAAAATCGTTGAAAAGGAGATAGGTGAGCGCGCTGTAAATGTAGCAGAGGTTACTGCACTTCATCCTGTAGTGATTGAAGGGCTGAAAAAAGATACGACATCACCCGAAATTCAAGAAATTGCCAAACAGATTCAAAAAAGCGCAGAGGCCGAATATGTTGTAATTGGTGATGAAAACGAAATTCGCTATGCACACCCTGTAAAAGAGAGAATTGGTCAACGAATGGTAGGGGATGATAACGAAGAGGCATTAATTCATGGACAATCCTATATGTCGATTGCAGAAGGGACTTTAGGTGAAGCGCTTCGAGGGAAGGCACCTGTTTTCGATGAAAATCGCAATATCATTGGTGTCGTGTCAGTTGGATATTTATTTGAGGATATATTTTCAATGAATATTAATTATACGAAAAATTTATTGCTTGTTTTGGCAATAGCAATCGTATTATCGGTTCTCTTATCTAGTTATTTGGCAAATAAATTAAAAAAACAACTACTTAATTACGAGCCACAGGAAATCGTCAAAATTTTATCAGAACGAAATGTGATTTTAGAAACAATTCGTGAAGCGATTATCATGGTAGATCGTAACGGCATCATTACATTAAGTAACCAAGCCGCAAATGATATTTTAACTAGTAATAATTCGGTAATTGGTGAGAATATTAAGCAAGTACTACCAAATACGCAATTACTACGTGTAATGGAAACAGGTAAAGAGCAGCTAAATCGTGTGATGACCATTAATGGAACAAAAACGTTGGTTAACCGTATACCACTTGTAAATAATGGAGAGGTTTCGGGTGTAGTAGCAAGTTTTAGACCGTTTGAAGAGATTGATTTAGTCGCAAATGAATTATCACAAGTTAAGCAATTTATTGAATCGCTTCGAGCACAAACTCATGAATATAATAACTTTTTGTACACAATATCGGGTTTGATTCAATTAAATGAATATGAGGAAGCATTGTATTTGATTCATTCGGAGCGTCTAGGGAATCATGCATTAATTGCGTTTATCAATGAGCATATTAAAGATATGTTTATTAATGGTTTAATAATAGGATTTTATAATCGAGCGAAAGAGTTGAAGGTCACGCTTGTATTAGATGAAGATAGTAGTTGTGGAAAGCTTGGTCATCTTATGGAGAAGCATATGTTTATCTCGATATTGGGGAATTTAATGACAAATGCATTTGAGGCAGTAGAACATTTGGAGGAAGAAGAGCGAATCATCCGCATTTATATTTATGAAAGTGAAAAAGAGGTTATATGTGAGATAGAGGATTCAGGGGAAGGTATTCGAGAAGATCAAATGAAAGAAATATTTAAATTGAGGAGCTCCACAAAAGATAAAGATACGAGGGGCTATGGTTTACATATTGTACAGGATAATTTAAAAGCGCTAAACGGCACGATTGCAATCGAAAAAGGCGATTTAGGTGGCGCATTATTTATTGTTTCAATTCCAAAAGAGGGGTGATTGGTTTGAGCAAGCAGATCGAAGTGTTAATTATTGAAGATGATATACGAATCGCGCAAATTCATGAAAAATTTTTAAATCAAATCGAGGGATTTAAAACTATTGGGATGGCACATACAATTGAAGAAGCAAAAATGTGGATAGAAACATTAAAGCCAGATTTGATTTTGTTGGACATTTATTTCCCAGATGGTCTAGGAGTAAGCATTATCGATATGATTGCAGAGCGCAAGATGCAGACGGATATTATATTAATTACGGCTGCAGCAGAGATAGAGATTGTGAAAAAAGCCTATACTAGTGGTGTGACGGATTTTTTATTGAAGCCAATTACTTTGCAAAAATTTACGTATTGTCTAGAGAAATATAAAGAGAAGCATCAAATTTTATCGTCCAATCAACATTTTCAAGCAGAGCAAATCCAAAAACTATGGGATCATTATTCCGTTCCAAAGATTGAGCAAAATAAAAGCCCAAAAGGAATCGATATAATTACCAAAAATAAAATTATTGAATTTGTGATGACCATTGATGGAGGGATTACAGCGGAAAGCTTAGGTGCTGAAATAGGAATAAGTCGTACAACGGCGAGACGATATTTAGAGCACTTAATGGAAGAAAAGATTATTTTTGTCGAACATGTATATGGCTCGGTTGGTAGACCAGAGCGAAGATATTTTAGTACACGCAGCTGATTGATTCGGCTGCTTTTTTTCGTGAACATTATGAACAAAATGAATTTTATGGAATTAAAAGTTAATATTTCACTAATATATAAAATTATCAACTTATCCTTTTTAATAAAGATAGCGCTTACAAAAAGTGCAAAACATTTAGGGGGGATTTCTTTATGTCATTCAAAAAGAAATTAATAGCACTATTTTCTGCAACTACGCTGAGCATAGCATTAGCAGCTTGTAGTGATAGCAGTGATGGGGGAAGCAAATCAACAAGCGATTATCCGAAAAACAATATTACAATTGTTGCGCCATCTGGAGCTGGTGGGGGTTGGGATTTAACGGCTCGTGCAATCGGTAAAACAATGAATGAAACAGGTTTAATTGATAAATCGATTACAATCGAAAACCAACCTGGTGGTGGCGGTGCTGTATTTATGGCATCGTACGCAACGAAAGAAGCGAAAAACGATTATATGTTAATGGTGAAATCACCACCAATTTTAATAAACAATTTAAAAGCGGAAGGGAATAGTCCATATGGCTATAAGGATACAACACCGCTTGCACAATTAACAAAAGACTATGGAGCAATCGTTGTAAAAAATGATTCACCTTACCAATCAATTAAAGATTTACTCGATGCAATTAAAGCAGATCCATCAGCTTTAACTTTAGCAGGCGGCTCTGCTCCTGGCTCTATGGACCATTTAATAACAATTTTACCTGCGTATGAGTATGGAATTGATCCGAAAGCAGTTAAATACGTGTCTTATGACGGCGGTGGGGAAGCAATGGCGGCATTATTAGGTAGCAATGCAGACGCAATCGGTACAGATATCTCGACAGTAACTTCATATGTAAAGAGTGGAGATGTTCGTGTATTAGCCGTAACTTCACCTGAAAAAATAGCAATCGAAGGCTTAGAAGAGGTTCCAACATTATATGATGAAGGCATTGAAACAGAGTTCACAATTTGGCGTGGTATTTTTGGACCGAAAGATATGTCTGAAGGTGCAAAAGATTACTGGATCGAAAAATTAACAGCTTTAAATGATAAAGAAGAGTGGAAATCAGCGTTAGCACGTAATGGTTGGGAACAAGAATTCCGTGTAGGGGATGACTTTACAAAATTCTTAGAAGAACAAGAGGCATCAATTGTAGAAATTTTAACAGCTTTAGGTATGCAGAAGTAATGAAAGAATGCGAGCAATTTAAGCTGCTCGCATTTCCTTTTAGGGGGTAGGGGCATGAATTTAAAATTCGATCAAATTGCGAGTATTGTCTTTTTAGCAATCGGGATTTTGGTAGTAGTAGAATCCCAAAAAATTTCTAGTAGTGCGTATGGCTCTACAATCGGGCCAAGTACATTTCCAATGGGGTTAGGGATATTATTGATTGGTTTAAGTGTGTTGTTATTCATTGAAACGATTCAAAATAAGAAAACCTATAAAATTGTGGAGGAACATGAAGATTTTAAATCGCCTAATTATAAGCGTTTTGTCATCATTTTTTTATCGGCATTAGGTTATGTATTATTGTTGGACGTATTAGGCTATTTAATTACGACATTTGTATTTTTGGTTATCGGATTCCAAGCATTAGAGCGTGGAAAAATACTGACATCTATTATTATAGCGGCAGTGTTTTCGAGTGTTATTTACTTTGGATTCGTCAATGTATTAGGCGGTTCATTACCAGGATTACCATTCTAGAGAGGAGGGATACACGATGGATACATTAGGATATTTATTTGACGGTTTTGCAATTGCATTTCAATGGTACAACATTCTTTTTGCATTATTAGGCGTAATTATTGGAACAGCCGTTGGGGTTTTACCGGGAATTGGGCCAATGTCAGGGGTTGCATTATTAATACCGGTAACTGCTACTTTAACGTCTGGTCTTCCATTAGAAGTAGCTGCGACTAGCTCAATCATCTTACTAGCAGGTGTTTACTATGGGGCAATGTATGGTGGATCTACAACATCTATTTTATTGAATACGCCTGGTGAGTCATCTTCTGTTGTAACAACATTAGATGGTTATCAAATGGCCAAACAAGGACGTGCAGGATCGGCTCTATCGATTGCAGCAATTGGGTCCTTCGTGGCTGGGATTGTATCGTTAATTGGTTTAGTGTTATTAGCACGTCCTCTTTCAAAAGTAGCGATTAACTTTGGCCCAGCGGAGTATTTCTCATTAATGTTATTAGGTTTAGCGGCAGTGAGCGGTTTGGCAGGAAAATCAATTACGAAAGCATTAATTATGACGGTCATTGGCTTATTGTTGGGGACAATTGGGATCGATGTAGTATCGGGTATTGCTCGTTTCACGTATAACCAACCCGTCCTATTCAGTGGTATTGAATTTTTAACAATTGCAGTTGGTTTATTTGCACTTGGTGAAGTGTTTAAAACAATCTTTGAAAAAGACGTTGCAGACGAGCCAGTTGCCAAAATTAATCGGGTATTACCTACGAAGCAAGATTTAAAAGATAGTGCAGCGCCAATTGGTCGTGGTTCGTTATTAGGATTCTTCCTTGGTGTATTACCGGGTGCTGGAGCTACATTAGCATCATTCTTCGCTTATATTGCAGAAAAGAAGATTAGTAAAAATCCAGAATCATTCGGTAAAGGCAATATTGCGGGGGTTGCTTCACCTGAGTCAGCAAATAATGCAGCTTCAGGAGGCGCAATGATTCCATTATTAACGCTAGGTATCCCGGGTTCAGGAACAACGGCGATATTAATGGGTGCATTCATTATGTATAATATTCAACCAGGTCCTCTCCTATTTTCAGAGCATCCCGATGTAGCTTGGGGTTTAATAGCAAGTATGTTTATCGGGAACTTAATGTTGTTAATATTAAATATGCCAATGGTAAAAATCTTTGCGAAGATTATTGAAACACCGAAGAAATATCTATTGCCAATTATTATTGCCATTTCGATTTTTGGGGTATATGCCGTACAATATACAACATTTGATTTATTATTGTTATTAGCTTGTGGTGTACTAGGGTATTTCTTTGCGAAAAATGATTTTCCGGTGGCTCCATTAGTACTAGCACTTGTATTGGGTCCTATGCTTGAAAATAATATGCGTCGCGCTTTAACAATTTCGAATGGTGATTATAATATTTTCTTCTCGAAGCCAATATCGTTAGTGTTCTTAGTTGCTGCTATATTATGGATTATTATCCCAATTATTTTAAAGTTACGTGGTAAAAATGTTATTATAAATGAAGAAGCTTAAGGGAGGAGAAGTCGTCAATTGGCGGCTTTTTTTCGTATGGGCAGGACAATCTGAATAAAGAAAGGTTGGTAGAAAATGAAAATTGTTCAACAATATGTACTTGGTAGTGCAGATGTATTGCAAGTAGAGGAAGTAGCAATACCAACAATTGAGGAGCATGAAGTGTTAATTAAAGGTTACTTTACAAGTGTCAATTTTGCAGATATTAAGGCGCGGACAGGAGTTAAAGGTGAGCCAACATTTCCTTTTACAATCGGGCTTGATTTAGTTGGAGAAATTGTGGAAAGTAATAGCGTGAATTTTAAGGTTGGTCAAAAAGTAATGGCTTTTCCGAAAAATGGCTCATACCGAGAATATGCTGTTGCGTCAGAGCAACTCACATTTTTGCTACCAGATGAAATTGATATAAAACAAGTTGCTGCGATGCCAACTGTCATGATTTTAAGCTATATTTTACTGACGCAAATTGCACAAGTGAAGGAAAAGGATACGATTGTTGTACATAGTGCGAGTGGTGGTGTTGGTTCGAGTTTGATTCAGCTAGCATTAATAATAGGTGTAAAGCAAATTATTGGCACTGTAGGATCGGTTCAAAAGGCGAGCTTTGTAGAAGGTTTAGGCGCGGATGCAGTTTATACGTATGATGATTTTGTTGAAGGGGTGAATGCGATAACGAATGGTAAAGGTGCAGATGTCATTTTTGATTCGGTAGCAGGTGAAGTGACTGCAAAGAGCTTGCATTGTTTGGCAAATTACGGAACACTTGTACAATTTGGGAATAGTAGCGGTCAACCAGGAACGTTTTCAACCAATGATGTACATAATAGTTGCCGTAATGTAAAAGGATTTAGTTTGGGAACAACGAGAAAGGAAGATCCTTCACGATTAAAGCCTGTTGTAGAAAAAATTATTTCGTATATTGAAAAGGGTATGCTACAAGTTCCGATAGAACGTATTTATTCATTAAACGACATACAAGAAGCACATCAATTGATGGAAAGTCGTGCACATCAAGGGAAAATCCTAATTCAATTGAACGATGGTGCGTAAAATATTGCTGGGCTCACAATGGAAAACTATCCGATGTATTACGAGGTCTCATTGACAATTGACTAGCTAAGGTAGCCTCAAATAAAGAAACCTCGTAAACCAATTTGGACTAAAAAAATTATCTTTCTTCCAATGTTAAAAGAATTAATCTGTAAATAATGAATGTCCCAAGGTATGCTCCAGTAACCAAGAAAATGGGCTTTAAAAAGAGGGCATGTATTGTTGTCATAAATACAGTATCATCAACAATTACTTGATAAATGGATGTAGCTGCAATATTACCAAAAATTATTGTCGATAGAACGGCAGCTATATTGAAAAACATGTTGAATTTATTGCTTGACTGTTTCAGGAAAAGCATTAAAACAGGGGCAACTAAGCTTGCCATAACTAATAAGAATTTCAAAGTATCACTCCTTCTAATTTTCCCATTATGTCCTTGCTCATCTGTATATAAACAAAACAAATAACCGTAGCGAGTTCAGGTGCTACGGTTTCTTTTTGCTTAATGAAGTGACAATTATTTATTGCTTAAAGGTAGAATTATATGGAAAAATGCAAACTGAAAAAATATTAGAAGAAATTTAAGTATTGAATAATGGTGGTAATAGTACGCGGCCACCAATTTATTAATATGCTAATTTTGGGTGGGAATCTTCGTATGTTACTTTCTTTCTATAATTCTATTAAGAATATTTGTAAATTACGAATAATTAGATTATTCTAGTATAAGATACTAAATTTTCCAAAAAATGAATAGAAAGGGTGTTGTGTGTGCTTCGAGCGTTGAAGGTTGGGCTGTTGATTGAGCGCACCAATCGTAAAAACTTAGTGGCGATATTAGCTGTTATAGTTGTCATGTTGGGCATGATGTTTTTCATCAAGGCGCAAGAGGTTGGGCAGCAGCTTGATGAAAAGAAGAGCGATTTTTACAATGGACGTGCTGCGTTGTCAAAGTTTCAGGTGAAGGATGCTTCAGAAGATGGAGATGGCAGTGATCTCTTTAAAAATTTGACAAAACAAAATAGGTCGATTGCGCTGCAAATTGCGGCGCTGACGATGGATAACTATCCGATGTATTACGAGGCGTCAATGCACACAGCGGAGCTTCGTAAAGAGGCGTTTGCTATGGAGGACTATGATAAAGTTGCAAATTTATTGCCAACGAAGCTTGAGAATGAGCTCAACTATATATACTTTAAACATTTAGTAGACTCCGAAAAACAAGAAATTAGTGATTTATCGCAGTACATACCGTTTTTACTTTATTTCTTTAGTATTGCGGGCTTTGGCTGGTATATCTTTATTAGCTTTTATACGAGCTCAATTTTGCTGGATGATTTTGAACATACAAGCTTAATGAAGGGCTATCCTGTACGTTTTGACCAATACATCCTATCAAAATGTATTATAGCATTTGGTTATGTCTTAGCCTTTATTGCACTTATATTTATTAGTGCATTACCAACTTTAAGAAATGGCTTTGGAGATCTATCAGAGCCTGTACGTATTTTTTTAGGAGAACCAGCGATTGTTTCAAGTATCTCCTATATTGGACGTGCAGTTTTATACATGATTGTAATTTCGGTTTTTGTTATGCTCCTATCAATTATTTTGAACGTCTTATTAAAAAATATGTATTTAACGCTGTTTATCCACTTTATTTTATTCTTTTTACCAATTTTATTTCCAAGGCTTATTAGTATGCTCCCATTCAATCCTTTTAATTTTATGAGCTTTAATGATATTTTATCAGGTCTTCCGGTTGATTTAGAAAAGTCAACGCTGATTACAATGAATCAAGGATTACTTATTATGATCATTTGTATTGTTATCATGTTGTTCGTGATACAGCGCTTTTTCTCAACAGGAAAAATTAAACGGGCGTAAGGGGGACTAGCTATGTGGGGATATTTTAAATTTGAAATTAAGCAATTTTTTACAAACAAAAAAAATCTTGCGGTATTCGCTTTACTAACATTTGCGGCTATTTTTTATGCGTTTAAGCTAGCACCCGCTTATGATCCAATTGAAAAGGTAGACTATGATGAAATTGAGGCAAGGTATTTAACGCGTGAGGAATTTTTAGATTCGATGTTTGGCAAAAATTTATGGGAATATCATCAGTCTGTCGGATACGCTGTCGATATATTTAAATTCTTAAACCCATATGATAAGCAGCGTTTAGAAGCTCTGGATGAAGGTGATTTACGGAAATATGCAGTAGCAACAAGGGATTGGTACTTTTATACAAATATCAACACATATCGTAATGATTTATTAGCATACAATCCACGCTATTATACGGAAGACAGACGATTTGCTGAAGAAGAAGCCTATTTTGCCTATTTAGAACAATTTCAGCGCTATGATTCGTATAAAAGAGTGTGGTACGAGTTGACAATTGAAATTCTTGAACAACGAACAGCACTTCAAACATTAGAACGCTTATTGAAAGGTCCTTTACCATACATTATTTTAATTGCCACGCTACTACTTACAATCGATATCGTAACCAAAGATCGTCTTCACCCATCCATTTTAAAGGGCTTCCCAATTGCAGATTGGAAGCGGTTATTAGTGAAGGCACTTGTGGGGTTAATTGGTAGTGTACTTCTTTGGATACCGATTTTTGGTGGAATAATCATTATTGGCTTCCAATTTGGTTTTGGTAATTTCGACTTACCTACCCCCGTATATGGCTATGACATGATTGCACAAAATGAAGGTAAATTTGTGTATATGTCAATAGGCATGTTTTTGCTACGCTGCTTTTTATTATTAGCAGCATGGATGTTAGTTATCATTTCAGCAGTACTATTATTTAGTATTTTATTCCGTCAAGAAATGCTCAATATGGTAGTTGTACTATTACTAATTTTTGGTGAACGCTTTTATACAAGTCGATCTATCGGCTATTTCTGGGATGTCCAAAATTACCCTACATCGTATGTACAAGTAGGTAAAATCGTCTCAAAATATCAAAACTTCTATTTTACAACACCGAAATTACATGACATGCTCGGACTAAAATTACTTTTAATTACTGCAGCAATACTAATCGTGCTAACGTTAGTGGTTTCGCTATCAAAGCGCTTTAAGCTAATTAAATAGGAGGGTCAAACATGATCGATATTCAAAATATTACAGTGCAGTTCGGTGACCGGAAAGTACTAAATGATATTGAGATACAGTTCAATCAAGGCGAAATGATTGGCCTAGTTGCACCGAACGGAACCGGTAAATCGACATTAATGAACGTCATTATGAATTATTTAACACCAACAAGCGGCAAGGTAGGGTTTCGTGATGGGCTTGTGTATTCTAGTAAAACGAACGAAGTAAAAATCCATCAATTCGTGTCAATGATGCCGGACCAAAGTGATTTGTACAACCATTTATCAGGTCGTGACCATTTAAAAATGTTTGCAATGATGTGGGGCTCTGACAACAAACTTATTGATGAAACAATTGAAGTGTTAAACATGGGTCATTACGTCAACAAAAAAACAGGTACGTACTCACTTGGTATGCGCCAACGTTTATGCTTTGCGATGCAAATTGTCGCGAATACCGAAATTATGATGATGGACGAAGTAATGAACGGACTTGACCCAAATAATGTCGAAATCATTTCGCGTTTATTGATGAAGAAAAAAGCGGAGGGTAAGCTCATTATTATCGCGTCGCATTTACTCGATAACTTAGAAAAATATGCAGACCGTATTTTCTTATTTAATGAAGGAAAGCTTGTCGATGCGAACGAAATTATTGATGGATTTAGTCATGCCAAAATCAAAACGATTCGCGTGAAAAACTTAGACGAATATATTAAACGTGACTTACAGCAAAGCTACCCATCAATAGAGCAGCAAACATTAATGAATGATATGACGCTGCTACATTTACCACATTCAGAGGCGAGCTTACTTAGTGAGATGACGACGTTTTTAGTTGAAAAAGATGTTACGGACTTTAACTTTGGTAAAGTAACATTAAATGATTTATATGCAATTTATTATCATGAGGTAATATAAAAGGAACCTTCGTCAATATGGAATTGACGAAGGTTTTTGATTTGTACGCTACTTATTTCTATGAATACATTGTTTGGACAACTTAAAATAATACGGTTGACAATATACCTATAGGGGTATATGATGAGGCGAGTAAAAGATTTATCAAAGTTCACGGAAATGAAAAGGGGAATTTGAATGAAGAAAATTGTAATCGTTGGTGGCGTTGCAGGTGGTGCATCTGCAGCAGCACGAATTCGTCGTTTAGATGAAGAAGCACAAATTGTCATGTTTGAAAAAGGTCCCCATGTATCGTTTTCAAATTGTTCGTTACCGTTTTATTTAAGCGGTGTTGTAGCAGATTCGAAAAAATTAGTTATGATGAACCCAAACTCATTTGAAGCAAAATATAATATTGATGCACGTGTAAATAGTGAAGTTATTGCAATTAATCGTGACCAAAAATTAGTAACAGTAAAAAATGTAGTAACAGGTGAAAGCTATGAAGAAACGTATGATTTGTTAATTTTATCACCAGGGGCAAGTCCAATTGTACCAAAGCTTGAAGGTGTTGATTTACCGCATGTATTTACAGTCCGTAATGTTGTAGATATTGAAAAGCTACACAATGCGATTATTGAAAAGAATGCAAAAAGCATTGCTGTTATCGGTGGTGGCTTTATCGGTGTGGAAGTGGCTGAAAACTTACGCTTAGCTAGTCGTAATGTTAGTTTAGTCGAGTTTGCTCCTCAAATTTTAACATCATTTGATGAAGATATGGTCCAAATTTTACATAAAGAAATGATGGATCACGGTGTGGATTTAGTTGTTGGGGATGGTTTAGCGTCAATTAATGAGCAGGCCATTACGCTAAATTCAGGTAAAGTCATTGATGCGGATATCGTGGTCTTAGCGATCGGGGTACGTCCTGAAACAACATTAGCGGTTGAAGCAAATCTTGAAATCGGTGAAACAGGGGCAATCGCAGTTAACCAAAACTATCAAACGAGTGACCGTAATATTTATGCGGTAGGTGATGTGATTGAAGTATATCACCGCCTATTGAACAAAAAAACACGTTTAGCGCTTGCGGGACCGGCACAAAAGCAAGCACGTGCGATTGCAGACCATATTTACGGCATTCCGAACCAAAATCGTGGTGTGATTGGTTCATCAAGCATTCAAGTGTTTGATTTAGCAGCTGCATCAACAGGATTAAATGAGCGCACAGCGAAGCAATTAGGCATACCGACAGAAGCGGTGTATGTTATTGCACCGGATAAAGTAGGTTTAATGCCATCTAGTAATCCGCTACATTTCAAGTTAATTTACGAAGTGCCTACAGGACGTATTCTAGGTGCGCAAGCGATCGGTAAAGGGAATGCTGATAAGCGTGTTGATGTGATTGCGACACTCATTTCAATGGGCGGAACAATCGAAGACTTAAAAGATTTAGAGCTTTCGTATTCACCGATGTTCTCAACAGCAAAGGACGTATCAAATATGGCGGCCCTTGTAGCATCGAACATTATGGCAGGTCGCTTTAAGCAAGTACGAGTTGACGAAGTACGCGGGTTAGTAGAATCAGGTGCTGTCATTATTGATGTTCGTGAGCCAAATGAATTTGCAAACGGTGCATTAAAAGGTGCGGTCAATATCCCACTTGGTGAAATTCGTGCACGCATGAGCGAAATTCCAAAAGATGTACCGGTATACGTACATTGCCGTTCATCTCAACGTAGCTATAATGCAGTAATGGCACTTGAAAACAGTGGTTATGATAATGTTTATAACATTTCAGGTTCGTTTTTAGGGATTAGTTTATACGAATATTTCAACGATCAGCGTTTAGCACGTGAACCGATTGTAACAAGCTATAATTTTAAATAAATTACTCATAATGAGTATTTTTCAATTCAAAATTTGGAACCAAATACATTTATCTAATATAATCCGTTCTGCTACGCTACGGGGGACGCTTTCCTGAGGGCGTGGCTCCAAAGCGTTGACAAACGTTTTGCGACGAGTAACCGCAGGAGTAACTTTGTTTTTTTCCGCGCACGCGCATGTCTCACGAGTTGCCTAACACTGCACCTAATCCAATATTTGTTAGTGAATTTATTCGGTATTGGTAAATTTTATATGGTGGGGATAATAAGTTTTATTTCCACCATAACTTTTCAGTTGACATATACCTAGAGGGGTATTATTATAAGGTTAAGCAAAACGAAGAAAGAGGTGAGCTTATGCAATACGATGCAAAAGTAACAGCACGTATGAAACGAATTGAAGGTCAGCTTCGTGGCGTACTTCGCATGATGGAAGAAGAAAAAGATTGCAAAGAAGTCATCACACAGCTAAGCGCAATTCGTTCTGCAGTTGATCGAACAATCGGTGTTATTGTATCCGACAATTTAGTTGAATGTTTGTCTAAAGAAACTGAAAATGAATTGGACAAAAACGAATTAGTCAAACAAGCAGTAGAATTATTAGTAAAAAGTCGATAAGGCTTTTTATTTTTCAATATTAATATACCTATACGGGTAAGGAGATAATATGGGGAAGAAAAGAACAACAATCGTTTTATTTAGTGGAGATTACGACAAGGCAATGGCAGCTTATATTATTGCAAATGGCGCGGCTGCTTATGATCATGAGGTAACAATCTTCCATACGTTCTGGGGTATCAATGCATTACGTAAAGAAGAACCAGTAGAAGTGAAAAAAGGTTTCCTAGAAAAAATGTTTGCAAAAATGATGCCACGTGGTGCTGAAAATCTAGGATTATCAAAAATGCAAATGCTTGGTATAGGACCAAAGATGATCAAGCATGTAATGGAAAAACATAACGCGCTTACATTAACGCAGCTAATTGAAATGGCGCAAGAGCAAGACATTAAACTTGTAACTTGTACAATGACAATGGATTTATTAGGGCTTCAAAAAGAAGAATTGCTAGACGGCATTGAATATGCAGGGGTTGCCGCATATTTAGCAGATGCTGAAGAAGGTACGGTAAACTTATTTATTTAAGAGGTGCTAAATGGAAACAATCATTATCATTGCAGTTATTGTCGCATTTTTTGTGTGGCGTATGAAACCGGCTAAAGGAGTTCAAACAATTTCTACAGCGAAAGCAAAAGAAATTATCAATGACAAAGATAAAGTGTTTATAGATGTACGAACACCAGCAGAATATAAGGCACGCAACGTTAGACAATTTAAAAATATGCCACTCGGTACGGACTTTTCTAAATTACCGAAAGATAAAGAAATTGTAGTCATTTGTCAGAGTGGTATGCGCTCTATGCAAGCATGTAAGCAGTTAAAAAAATTAGGTTTTGAAAAAGTAACGAATGTCCGTGGCGGCATGAGTGCTTATTAAGGGGAGACTATAAAATGAAAACGATTTTACCACAAGAAGTACAGGGGAAATTACAAGCTGGCGAAGTATTAAATTTAATCGATGTTCGTGAAGTGGATGAAGTAACTGCGGGCCATATCCCTGGTATTACGCATATTCCACTTGGATTATTAGAATTCAAAATGAATGAGCTAGATAAAAAGAAATCATATATAATGGTTTGTCGTTCTGGTGGTCGCAGTGGGCAAGCAACAAACTTTTTAGCTTCACAAGGCTATGATGTAACGAATATGACTGGCGGCATGCTTGAGTGGGCTGGCGACGTAGAATAATATTTTTTTTTGAAATGAAATATACCCTTATAGGTATTATCGGAGGTTTACAATGATTCAATCACATATGCAGTTAGATGCAAAAGGTCTAGCATGTCCAATGCCAATCGTCAGAACGAAAAAGGCAATGGTAGAAGTACAAGAAGGTCAAGTATTAGAAGTACAAGCAACAGATAAAGGCTCAGTTGCCGATTTAGCCGCTTGGTGTAAAACGGTAGGCCATCAATATATCGGTCATCAAGAGCAGAACGGGGTATTTTTCCATTACTTACGTAAGTGCAACCCTGAAACAAGTGATCAAGTTGAAAAAACATTTGAGCAAACAATTTCAATTGAACAAGTAATTCAAGCAGAAGGCACTATTTTAGACGTACGTGAAGCAGCAGAATATGCATTTGGTCATATCCCTGGTGCAAAATCGATTCCAATGGGTGACTTGCAAGATTGTATAGCAGAACTAAATAAAGATGAAACTGTTTACCTCATTTGCCGTACAGGTACACGCTCAGATTTAGCTGCAAAACAATTAACAGAAGCAGGATTTACAAAAGTATATAATGTCTTACCAGGTATGACTGGCTATGAAGGCGAATTAGAGAAAGAGGTTAAATAACATGTCAAACAAAGTAGCGATTATCGCAGCAAACGGTGGTCTTTTCGACGCTTATAAAGTATTCAATATAGCAACAGCGGCAGCAGCATCAGAAAAAGAAGTAGAAATTTTCTTCACATTTGAAGGCTTAAACCTAATTCATAAAGAAGCTATGCATGCTTTAGCAATGCCAGCAGGAAAAGAGCATTTCGCAGAAGGTTTTAAAAACGCACAAGTTCCATCAATTCCACAATTAGTGGAAATGGCGCAAGAGTTAGGAGTAAAATTCATCGCTTGCCAAATGACAATGGATGTAATGGGCTTAACGAAAGAAAACTTCGTGGATGATATAGAAGTTGGTGGCGCTGTAACTTTCTTAGAGTTTGCTAAAGACGCAGCACCAACATTAACATTCTAATGAAATATGATAGGGAGGGCTCGCTCTCTCTATCAAAAAAATTTAAATGAAAATATACCTGTGGGGGTAATTTAGTTATGACAGTAACAACTTGGAAAGCGGCGGATGTTGCGCGCTATGTAATTGACAATAAAGATTTATTTATTTTAGACGTACGTAATGAAGACGCATTTGAAGACTGGAAAATTGATGGCCATAAATTTGAATACTTAAACATTCCATACTTTGAGTTATTAGATGGTGTGGAAGCAATTTTACCAAAAATCCCTACTGATAAAGATGTATTAGTTGTTTGTGCGAAGGAAGGTTCGTCAATTATGGTAGCAGAAATGCTATCAGATGCAGGGCGTAATGTTGGTTATTTAGCAGGCGGTATGAAATTATGGTCAACTTATTTAGAGCCTATTAAAGTAGGGGACTTAAACGGTGGTGGTGAATTATATCAATTCGTTCGTTTAGGTAAAGGCTGTCTTTCTTATATGGCAATTTCTGATGGTGAAGCGGCAATTATTGATGCAGTACGCTTTACAGAAGTATTCACGAAGTTCGCTGAAGAAAAAGGGGTAGAAATTAAGCACGTATTTGACACACACTTACACGCAGATCATATTTCTGGAGGTCGTCACATTGCAGCTGCTACTGATGCAACCTATTATTTACCACCAAAAGATGCAGAAGAAGTCGTGTTTGACTATACAGCTTTAGAAGACGGATTAACAGTGCAATTAGGTTCTTCTCAAATTGAAGTTGGCGCACTTTATTCACCAGGTCATACAATCGGTTCGACATCATTTGTAATCGATGAAAAATATTTATTAACAGGCGATATTTTATTCATCGATTCAATCGGACGTCCTGACTTAGCTGGTTTAGCTGAGGACTGGGTAGGCGATTTACGTGAGACATTATACAAACGTTACCGTGAATTAGCAGAAGATTTAGTTGTATTACCAGCACACTTCATGATTATTGAAGAATTGAATGAAGATGGAACAGTAGCGAAACGTTTAGGTGATTTATTCGCTGAAAACCATGGTCTAAACGTGGAAGATGAAGCAGTATTCCGCAAAATGGTTACTGATGGATTACCACCACAACCTAATGCTTACCAAGAAATTCGTCAAGTGAATATGGGTAAAATCACTCCAGAAGACGAAGAGCAAACAGAGATGGAGATTGGTCCAAATCGTTGCGCTGTGCGCTAACGATTTGGACCAATCAAGGGGAACAAAAGCTAAAAACGCCACGTCGTGTGGCAACGCTTTTGTGACATGCATCGTGCATGCCTCAAACCGTTGCACGGTACGCTAATTAGCCCAAGTAAAACAATTATGAAATGTTACACATACGCTTGCCTCACGCTCAAGAGGCAAGCAACCGTCTTGTACGGTAAAATCGAAAACCGCTTACAAATTATACGAAAAGAGGAACTCAACATGAATATTACAAAAACTTTAGACGCAAAAGGCTTTGCTTGCCCAATGCCAATCGTGCGTACAAAGAAAACAATTGACACAATTAACTCAGGTGAAGTACTGGAAGTATTAGTAACAGACAAAGGTGCTTTAAGTGATTTCCCAGCGTGGTCAAAAGCAAGTGGACACACAATTTTAGAAACAAAAGAAGAAGATGGCGTACATTTCTTCTACATTCAAAAAGCATAACAGTGTTATAGGCGAGTAGGGCATTGTTCTACTCGCTTTAACTTGATTCAGTGGGGTTCAAAGCACGACTGAATAGGGGAACTCAGGCTAAGAACGTCTCGTCGTGCGGCAACGCCTGAGTGACCAATAGCGTGTTGGCCTAAGCCCCGGCGGATGTCACAGATTTTTTAGGAGTTTTAAAGAGGAAGTCAGCCTAAAAACGTCACATCGTGTGACAACGGCTGACTGACCCACGTCCTGTGGCCCCGAACTTGAAAAAAATCTGGACACAATTACGCCGAGGCGTAATTGATTACTTAGAAAGAAGGAAAAAGCAATGCAAATCGATTTATCATTCACTTATATTGGCGTCATTTTTGCGCTTGGATTTGTTGGTTCATTTATCTCGGGTATGCTCGGGGTCGGGGGTTCCATTATTAAATACCCGATGCTGCTGTACATTCCACCATTATTCGGTTTAGCGGCATTTACTGCACACGAAGTATCTGGTATTAGTGCTGTGCAAGTATTTTTCGCGTCAATTGCGGGTGTTTGGGCTTATCGTAAAAGCGGCTTATTAAATAAAGATTTAATCATTTACATGGGAGCATTCATATTAATTGGTAGCTTTATCGGTAGTTATGGGTCAGGCTTTTTATCAGAAGATGCCGTTAATATCGTCTATGGTTTACTCGCAGTTATTGCAGCGGTTATGATGTTTATTCCACGTAAAACCGTAGAGGATGCAAGCGTAATTACCTTTAATAAAGCATTGGCGAGCTCATTAGCATTAATTGTTGGGATTGGATCAGGAATTGTCGGGGCAGCAGGTGGCTTTTTACTTGTACCGATTATGTTAACGGTATTAAAAATACCAACACGTGTGACAATCGCGACGAGTTTAGCGATTACATTTATTTCGTCAATTGGTGGTAGTGTTGGTAAGTTGATGACAGGTCAAGTAGAATACTGGCCAGCCTTTTTAATGATTATTGCAAGTATCATTGCTGCTCCACTCGGCGCAAAAGCTGGGCAAAAAATGAACATCAAAATTTTGCAAGCCTTACTTGCAATCCTAATTGGTGCAACGGCTATTAAAATATGGGTTGATATTTTGTTATAACAAATTGCGAAGGGAGTGTCCGAGAAGTATTTCTGGGACACTTCCTTTGCGCCGAGGATGGTGAGAATTTATTCTGACCACCGCAGAAGCACCGCCTCAAGCGGATTATTATTACACGAGGCTTGCACTGTCCAAAAAGTTGTGACTTTTTGGATAGCCTCAATGAAAAGAAGCGCTACTTCCCAATTTCGAAGTAGCGCTTCTATTATGTGTATATGTTTAATAATGTGTAGCTATGGTAGTGTTGGCTTGAATTTTTTTGTGGATTTGTTGTTCGATTTGAGCTTTTGATTGCTTTAATGTTAGCTCTAAAATATCAAATATGACCATTGAAATTTGCTGTAACATTTGTGCATCTTGTGAAGTGAGTTTCTTTTCTTGTTGTTGTAATTCTTGCTCTTTGCGAAGAATTGTATTCATGAGTTGTGCGATTTCTAAATGATTATTTTTACCCAAAATTTGAGAATGATTGCGTTGGCGATTTGATATGCGTTCGTCCCATTCGCTCGCTTCATTGGAAAAAATGTCGAGAATTTTACTTGCCTCATCGTAGCTAAGTAATTTTTCAAGCTGACTGTTATCGCTATCTACCGGGTGATATAGTGTGACACCCGGTTGCAATTTTGACTGTATAACATAGTACTGCATCGGTGTTCCAGTGAAATTTTGTTCTACAATGCTATCGATTTGGCAAATTCCGTGTGATTTATACAAAGTAAGATCACCAATTTTGTACATGTTTATAGCCCTCCTAAATGTTGTTAATTCTATTATAAGTGAAATAAAATTTTGCGTCAACTAAGTTGACTTTTAACTTGATTCAGAAAATACTTATTTACTATAAGCAATGCATCAGGTATGAAATCCTCCAATCAGCAGAGTTTATAAGCGGGCTGAATAGGGGAACAAAGGCTAAGGGCACCACGTCCTGTGGCAACGCCTTTGCAATCAACATCATGTTGACCTAATGCCCCCGGTGGATGTCACAGATTTTTTAGTGGAGTTAATTTAGGATTTTAGCCTAAGTTCATCGCATTCATGCGATAACGGCTAACTGACCTGCATCATGCTGGCCCAAAAAAATCTAGACGAGAGTTAGCTGGGGTGTAATTGATAATAGTATTTGAAAAAATAAAAAAGGTTTAGTATGATGCTTGAGAAGTTATTGAACGGACAGTTAGGAGTACAACACATGAATGATTTAATAGAATTATTATATCGACAACGTAAGCAGTTACGCCATGTAGCAGAGACGATGTGGAACAGCAAATATGAATTACATTTAACAAGCTCAGAATGGTCTGTATTAAAGAGTATTTCTGAAGGAAAAAGAACCGTCCCAGAGCTTGTTGTTCAGCTTGATATTACAAAGCAGGGTGTACACAAGTTTTTACAATCTTTGCAAGATAAAGAGCTAATTAAAACAGAGCTTGTAAAGGGGACAAAGCTACAAAAAGTCGCTTCATTAACAGACAAGGGTCAGGATGCAATGCAAAAAAGTTTGGCACTAGATTATGAAATTTCGGAAATGGTGCGCGCTTCAATCGGCCACGAGCAATACGAACAGCTTATTTCGATATTAGGAAAACCATTAATTTCTAATTAAAGTGACACATTTTTCCTATATAAAACGTATTACAATAAAAAAGGAGTGGGACACTATTAAAGAAAAAGAATTTATAACGCAAGAGCATGTTGCAACACGCAATAAATTTCGATCTTTAGGGCCGATTGTTTTAGGAGCAGGAATATTATGTGTGGTTATAGCAGGTATTGATTTTTTTACTTTAGATTTCTTTGAATCTCCTAAATATTTTTACCTATTTTTTATTGGCTTACCATTACTTGCAATCGGCTTTAATTTAACTAGTTTAGGATATGGTTCGAAATTGGCTGCCTATCAAAGTCGTGAAATGGCACCAGTCGCAAAGGATACATTTAATTATTTGGCGAATGAAACGACAGGGAGCATTGAGAAAATTGCACAGGCTGCACAGAAGGGGAAAAGTACCGTGGTGGAGGCGAAGCAATGCGGCAATTGTCAGGAATTGAATAAAATCGATGCAAAGTTTTGCAATGAATGTGGCAAGGCGTTGTAATGAAACAAGGAGTGCTCGATTTTCTTTCGATGCACTCCTTTTATGATCTAAAGAATTCCTTTATCAGAAAAAACTGCGTCAATACCCAGTTGTTCCATTTGTTGTGCAATTTTTTTGTTATTAACTGTGTAGGTACGGACAATAATACCTTGCTGAATCATCCGCTGAATAATCGAGCGGATGCCATAATAATACGGAATATGGATGGCCTGACAATCAAAATTTCGTACATATTCATCAAGTTTTGTAATGAGTGAAGCAAATAACAGTGCACAGTTGACGTTTGGCTGAATTTGCTGGAAACGGGCAATTGTATCGTGATTAAACGATGAAACAATAATTCTTTTATTTTGTTGGAATTTTTCAATGGTTTTAGCAACAAGTATTTCAATACCGGGATATTCAAACACATCGGACTTAATTTCGATATTGATTTGGTGTTTGGTATCTTTGAAAATATCAAGAACTTCTTCCAATGTACAAATTTTTTCGCCTGCAAATTTTGCTTCAAACCATGATCCAAAATCATAGGTTTTTAATTCGGCTAATGTTAGGTCTTTTACAAAACCAGTGCCATTTGATGTGCGGTCGATTGATTCGTCATGAATAACGACTAACTGCTGATCCTTCGTTAAATGCACGTCAAATTCTACCCCCCAGCAGGAAAGTTTAGCAGCTTGTTGAAAAGCAATTGCAGTGTTTTCAGGGAAGCTAGCACTAAGTCCACGATGGGCAAGAATTTTCATAATTGACCACCTTTAGCGTTCACATGCAATGCCATCATTGTCACGATCGCTTTTATCATTTTTTGTATATAATTCTGCTGAAACGAAAGGCTTATATTTCGTTTTTCCGCCAATATTTTTAACAGTAGCGCTTTTGGCAATACCACCAGAATAAATGGCATTAATTTCTTTGCAATTTTTGTATTCAACTATTTTTACTTTTGTCGATGCCTCTGCTTCAATTGTAGGAGTGGTAACACTTCCTATTATTGCAACACTCATAAAAATAGGGTAAATGTATTTTTTCAAATCAAAAACCTCCGCAAAATGTATTTTTCAACATTTTACCAAAAAAAGAAACGAATTCACAAGGAGGATGTGAATTCGCTAAAATAACTAACCCATAATATGATAGCCGCTATCGATATAAATCGTTTCGCCAGTAACGCCACGAGATAAATGGCTAAGCATGACAATGGTCATATCTGCTACTTCTTCTTTACTCGTATTACGTTTAAGTGGTGCATTTTCTTCAATTTTATGCAGTATATCATTGAAACTTGGCACACCTTTTGCAGCTAATGTTCGAATTGCACCAGCCGAAATCGCATTGACACGGATATTTTCAGCGCCTATATCAGCAGCTAAATAACGCATCGACGCTTCAAGTGCAGCCTTTGCAACACCCATGACATTGTAGCCTGGTAAGACACGCTCTGCTCCTAAATAAGACATTGTCACGATTGAACCGCCCTCTGTCATATAAGGCTTTGCAGCTTTTGCTACGGCAATCAATGAATACGCACTTGTATCTTGAGCAAATGCATATCCATCACGCGTTGTTTCAACGAAGCGATTGTGTAAGTCCTCGGCGTGCGCAAAAGCAACAGAGTGTACAATTCCATGAATCACACCAAACTGCTCACCAATTTGTGTAAAGGCATTTGCAATACTTGCATCATTGTTAACATCACATTCTACAATAGTAGCTTCTTGACCAGCTAAAATTTTTTCTATTTTACTCTTTGAGCGTTCTTTTCGATATGTGAAAATAACATTTGCTCCTACATCAAATAGTCGCTTTGCAATGCCCCAAGCGATACTACGCTCATTAGCAACACCCATAACGACAACATTTTTACCTTGTAATTGTAGTAAATCCATAAAGACACCCCTGTATAATAGTTATTATTAGTACCAACTACTAATAATAACTATAACATTGCATGCGTAACGTGTAAATCATTTTCTAGGACAAAATAAAAAACGATCTCTCAATTAAAAAAATCAAGAGATCGTTTGAGTTTTATTATTCAAATTTTAATGCGTCGCCGTCGAATGACTCGTCTGAAACTTTGATTGAATCTGTTGGGCAGCCTTCAAATGCATCTTGCATGTCTTCTAGTAGATCCTCTGGAACTTCAGCAGTACCCATGTTATCATCTAAAATAACGATTGCAATTCCTTCATCATCATAATCATAAATGTCAGGTGCAGCAGCGCCACAAGCGCCACAAGCGATACAAGTGTCTTTATCTACGATTGTATATTTTGGCATTGTTACCTCTCCTTTGTCCGTTCGCTTCCATAAAGCTCTTATTTATTCTAAATGTGTTCTTCTTACATTTCAACATAATACTACGAAAATGAGGGATTTGATTTGCTAATTCAACAAATTCTTTTAAAAATCTTACATACATTTCAACAAGAACGTACTGTTTCCGCTGCTTTTCATCTACTAAAGGGTAAACGCTCTGGGCAAACGATTCAAGATGTAGGTCTTTATAAATTGTATCCGTTTTTTGGCCTTTTACCAAAATTACCACGTCTAAAATTTGATCAGCAAATTGATTTACTATTTGCTAAAAATTATATTGATATAGATGAAAATGGCTATTACAAAATGTCTGAAATAGGGAAAGAGCTTGCGTCACAGCCGTTATCGATTACTTTTGATAGTTGGCACTATCGTGGCAATGAACATCTATTTTTCGGGCGGTTATCACTTGTTGTACAGAGTTTGTCACATCAAGAAAATAACCAGAAAGCATTTATCCCAATTGAGCGAAACGATCAAATTCAAGGCTGGGTGCGTCAATTTTTAATCGCAAATCGTTTTCAGCAACATTCACTACAATCTCAACTATATGAAGAAATGACAAGGTGTTTGACAAAATTATCAGTTGAAGAACGAGTGAAAGAAATACTCATCTTCCGATTAACGGGCTACAACGAACCCGGATTTACTTGGCAGCAGTTAGCATTTGGCTATCACATGCAGGAAATGGACGTGCAGCTCTATTATATTAGTGGTTTACACGCCTGGTTAAATGAAATCGAGAAGCAGTCATCCAATTATCCGTTATTATCACAAATTGCGATGGAAATTCGTGTGGAGGCATTGTTAACGTTGTCAGCAAATGAAACAGCCCAGCTCTTTAAAAAAGGGCATTCAATCGACGAAATCAGTCTTATTCGTCGTTTAAAATTAAATACTATTGAAGATCATATTGTTGAAATGGCAATGAATGAACCGAACTTTTCTATCGATGAATTCGTTACAATGGAAGACCAACAGCAAATTTTACAGACCGTTGAAAATTACGAAACAAAGCGTTTAAAAACATTAAAGGAAATTTTGCCGCATGTAAGTTATTTTCAATTGCGTTTAACATTGGCGAAAGGGGCGACAACGCAATGAATCTAGAAGCAACTTTACAGCAATTTTTTGGCTATGAAACCTTTCGACCAGGGCAACGAGAAATTATTGAAGCACTTGTAAACGGGCAAGATGTTGTAGCAATTTTACCGACGGGTATGGGGAAATCATTGTGCTATCAGCTTCCAGGATATTTGTTTTCAAAACCAGTGCTTATCATTTCACCGCTACTTTCCCTTATGCAAGATCAGGTTGACCAGTTAAAGCAGCGTGGGGAAAAGCGCGTCGTGGCACTGAATTCGTTTTTATCACCAGAGCAAAAGCGTTATGCATTGCATTTTTTACATGAATATCGCTTTATTTTTGTATCTCCGGAAATGTTGCTTCAGCCGCAAGTGAAAGCGCGTTTGGAGCAAGTGGAATTGTCTTTAATTGTTGCGGATGAGGCACACTGTATTTCACAGTGGGGGTTTGATTTTCGTCCTGATTATTTGCGAATTGGTGAAGTGTTACCGCAAATAAATCGGCCTCCAATTTTAGCATTATCCGCAACAGCAACCGATTCAGTTATTGAAGATATACAGCATTATTTAATGATGCATGACCCATTTCGTTATATGCATTCGGTCAATCGTGAAAATATTTATTTGGTGAAAAAAGCATTTTCTCATAAAGAAGAAAAAATCAATTGGATTATAGAGCATGTTACTAGCACATCCGGACCGGGTATTATTTATACGCAATCTCGAGCAAAAACAGAGGCACTCAGCTTGCATTTACTTGAAAGAAATATTGCCGCAGCAGCGTACCATGCTGGTAAGGATACGCAGGACCGTCAATTTATTCAGCAGCAATTTTTAACTGGTAAGCTAGAATGGATTGTAGCAACCAATGCGTTTGGTATGGGTGTTCATAAAGACAATGTCCGACAAATCATCCATGAAACAATGCCGTCCACATTATCAAACTATATGCAAGAAATCGGACGTGCTGGGCGAGATGGTCAAGACGCGGTAGCATTCTTACTACATGCGGAGGGTGATGAGCAATATGCAAAATTTATCGGAACTGAGGATTTACCAAAAGAAATACATATTGACCGATTTATGCAAGTAATTGCAAGTGGAGAGCAGCCAAATGTGTTATTGGCTCGCGGAGAATTAACTGAAGTCTCATTTCGTGTTTTAAATTACTGGCTACAGCAAGAGTCGCCAGAACAAGTTAAGAAGCGTATGCAAGAGATGCAATTTAAAAAGTATGCTGAAGTGAATCTTGTGTTAAAGCTAATTGAAAACACGGATTGCATGCGTGAGCAAGTTGTCAATTATTTTGGGCAGAAGCTATTTCAAAAGCAGCAAAACTGTTGTAGCAATTGTGGAATTAATGTTGCACCATTTTTGAAGCCTCGCGAAGAGCGACAGGAAACACAAATGACGACTTGGCAGCAGCGTTTACAGCAAATATTGGTTCGAAACTAGTAATTTTAGCACGAACCGTTTACTTTTTTGTAGATATTCGTCATAATATACGTAAATGTTTTAGTAGTTGGAGGGTTGAGAGACCATGACAAAAGAAGATTACCGTGAGAAGGTAGAGGAGCATCGTCAAGAGATCGACTTACATAATGAGTCTGGTGCTAAATTGTCACGTACTAGCCGTCATCAGAAAAAAGATAAGAAAAAACAATCGAATCCAATTATGACACTTTTAGTTGTTGTCTTAATTTTTATTCCATTGAGCATCTTAGGTTATGTATGGTTATTTTATGAGCCAAGTGCATCAGAAGCTGAAACTGTGGAAGAAAATAAAGATAATGTTGTCTTAGAAATTGTAAAACAGAACGAGGATTCAACAAAGGATACGGCTGATGACAAAGGTGACGAAGAAAAAGCTGATGATAATAAAGATAAATCAACAGATACTGACAAAAAAGCCGAGCAAGAAAAAGAGCGTTTAGCGGCTGAAGAAGCGAAAAAAGCGGAAGAGGCTCAAAAAATTGCAGCCCAAAAAGCAAAAGCGCTAGAAGTTAAGAAAAAAGCAGAAGATGCAGCAAAAGTACAGCAAAAAACGCATACCGTTCAATCTACGGATAATTTATACCGAATCGCCATAAAATATTATGGTGATGGAAGCCCGGCTAATATCGAAAAAATTAAATCGGCAAATAATTTAACAACGGATAGTATTTCAACAGGGCAAGTATTAGTAATAATTCCGTAAAGTGTTCATTATTTATAGCTGTATAGAGGAATAGCAAAAGACGAAACGTGACAAACGCTCGTCTTTTTCTTTTGATTGGAGGTTGATGATATATGGTTGTTATCACCATTATTGTGCTCGCTTTCACTGTAATCATGTTGCAGATGTGGAAACAGGCCAATGAAAATAATGTTCGAATACATGAAGTAACAGCTGTAGGTACTGGTGAGCCAGTGCAACTCTTTTTTATTTCAGACACGCATGCACGAAAAATCAATGACAAAATGATACAGAATATTAAAGGACAGGTAGATGCAGTAATTATAGGTGGCGATTTTGTTGACCGTCGCACAACGAAACAAACACTACTGGAAAATATTCAACTATTAAAAACACTTGGTCCCATTTATTTTGTATGGGGCAATAATGATATAGAATTTGATGCACAAAAACTACAGGCATTATTTTTACAACATGAAGTTACAGTCCTTGAGAACGAAGCGGTGAAAATAGGGAAAGATCAAAACTTTTCTATATGTGGGGTAACGTTTAGCCCGAATTTGGAACAAGTAAAAGAAGCATTGCGTTCTTGCGATTTAAACAAAACAGCGTTTATTGCACATAATCCTGAACTTTTTACAAGTGTACACAAGCATTACAAGCCACTGCTTAGCATTGGAGGACATTTACATGGCGGGCAAATTCGTATTTTTGGTTGGAGCATACAACCACATGGCTATTTTAAACAACAAGGACGCTATTTTGAGCTTGTTAGCAATGGTTATGGCACGTCATTATTTCCAATTCGATTAGGAGCGAAACCAGAGTGTCATGTGATTAAAATAATATTCGAGCAAAATAAAACGTTTACCGTAAATTAGCAGTATAATAAGATGTATGGAACAATTTTAAGGAGATGTTAGTATGCAAAAGGTAGATGCAATCATAGTAGGTGGGGGCCCTTGTGGTTTAGCTGCTGCGATTGAACTACAAAATATTGGTTTAACACCAATTGTGATAGAAAAAGGGAATGTCGTCAATGCGATTTACAATTACCCGACGCATCAAACGTTTTTTAGTACAAGTGAAAAGCTAGCTATAGGTGATGTGCCTTTTATTATTGAACAGCGTAAACCAAAACGAAACCAAGCCCTAGTGTATTATCGTGAAGTGGTAAAGTCGAAAAAAATTCGAGTAAATCGTTTTGAAATGGTGAATCATGTTGAAAAACAAGGGCAAACATTTACTGTAAGAACAGATAAAGAAACGTATGAAACGCCGTATGTAGTTATTGCAACCGGCTATTATGATCACCCGAATTATTTAAATATTGTAGGTGAAACTCTACCGAAAGTGCATCATTATTTCAAAGAGGCACATGAGTTTTTCGATTTAAACGTATTAGTTATTGGTGGTAAAAATTCTGCGATTGATGCAGCATTAGAGTTAAATAAGGCTGGTGCACATGTAACGGTGGTGTACCGCGGAGAAGAATATTCATCAAGCATTAAGCCATGGGTATTACCCGAATTTTTAGGTCTTGTGCGTGACGGAGAAATTTCGATGCAGTTTAACACAATTGTTAAAGAAATCCGTGAACACGAGGTTGTATTAGAAATTGAAGGCAATGAACAAATGATTGCAAACGATACGGTGTTTGCCATGACGGGTTATCATCCGGACCATAGCTTTATTCGTGCAATGGGAGTTGAAATCGACGATGAAACAGGACGCCCTACTTTTGATTTAGACACGATGGAAACAAATGTTGAAAATTTATATATTGCAGGCGTAATTGCAGCAGGAAATAATGCGAATGAAATATTTATTGAAAACGGTCGCTTCCATGGCGGCATGATTGCCCAAAAAATTGCACAGCAAATGAAATAAGAGGTGAATACTTTGAAGAAAAAAGTGGCATTAATTACGACAGGTGGAACGATTGCAAGTACTCGCAATGATAAAAACAAATTAGAGTCAGGCAAGCTGGATGGCAATGCGATTTTAGCGATGTGTCAGCTTGAAAATGAAATCGATATTGAACTTATCGATTTGTTTCAAATTCCATCAATGCATATGACTTTTGAAAATTTAAATCATTTAAATGAAACAATTCAAAAATTATTTCAAGATAAAACAGTGAGTGGTATTGTTATTACACATGGTACAGATAGCTTAGAAGAAACAGCTTATTTTTTGGAGTTAACGATTGATGATGAGCGCCCGATTATTGTGACAGGGTCTCAAAAGGCACCTGGCGATATTGGTACAGATGTTTATTCGAACTTGCGTAACTCATTATTAGTAGCCACTAGTGATGAAGCGAAGAATATCGGAACATGTGTTGTCTTTAATGAAAAAATTATTCATTCTAAATATGTGAAAAAGGTTCATTCTTCAAGCATTAATGGCTTTGGGGCGATTGGTTATGGAATGCTTGGTTTTATAGATAATGATGAAGTCATTATTTATCAAAAGCCTACGCATAAAGAGGCATATACGATTCAAGAAAATTATCCAAAAGTTGAAATCGTACTTGCGTATTTAGGGGCAAGCTCAATAATGTTAGATGCTTTATATAATGCAGAAGTAGAAGGGATTGTCCTTGTTGGGGCAGGGCGTGGACAAATTACTCCAGATATGACAAGTGCGATTGAAAAGCTATGTCAAAAGGGTACGAAAGTCGTGCTCACAACGTCGACAGAAGAAGGACGTGTATTCCCGACATATGACTACTATAGTAGTGCCAACAATTTAAAAGATAAGGGTGTTGTAATGGGCGGAGATTTCGATCCGAAAAAAGCTCGCTTAAAGTTATTATTGATGCTAGCAAACGGCAACTCAAACTTTGATTCATTTATGCATTAATGAAAAAACTCGGCATACAGTTCAACGTAGCCGAGTTTTTTTTACATAAATGAAGTGATAAAATATGACCACATTTTCCCTCGCTGAACTAAATAGTGTTATAATTATAATAGTTGATTTTTGAGGAAAGGAGCCGGCGACATGTTCATAATCTTATCTGCAGCGATTGCGCCGGGTCTGGCTCTGTTAAGTTTTTTTTATTTACGTAACCAAATGGATACCGAACCAAGACGAGCGCTCCTGCATGCTTTTATCTTTGGCGCGATAATTACATTTCCTGTGTTGTTCATACAATTTGTAATAAAAGAAGAGCAAACGTTTAGTAATCCGTTTTTTATTAATGTCATTTTTACGAGTATATTAGAGGAATTGGTGAAGTGGCTTGTTATTTTTGCGGTAATTTTACGCCATGTAGAATTTGATGATCCCTATGATGGTATTTTATTTGGGGCGGCTGTTTCACTTGGATTTGCTACGGTGGAAAATGTTATTTATTTATTGTCATTTGGTTTAGACCAAGCATTTATGCGGGCAATGCTTCCTGTTTCGAGCCATGCGTTATTTGGTGTGGTGATGGGTTATTATTATGGGAAGGGAAAATTTTCGAGCGATGAAATTCAAAAGAAATTTATTTTTCTCGCATTGTTTGCACCATTGGGCTTACATATCATGTATAATTCAATTTTAATGCTAGAGGGTAGTTTTATTTATGCAATGTTGCCGTTCATGTTATTTTTATGGTGGTTTGCATTACGTAAAGTAAAATTAGCGCACGAACATTTAATTGAACATTTGTCGAAAAAATTTTAACAATAATAATAGCTAAGAGGTTATGTGAAGGAAATTTCTCACATAGCCTCTTTTTTGTTGAATAGGAAATAATAAGAACTTCAGATAGCTCACTTCTAAATGCAATTTCGCTTTGCGGTTTTTGAGTATGTATAATCTAAGATTTTTTTTCCATCCTATGTAAAAAAGGAGTGGACGATGTGAAAAAGATTGCGTTATTAGGCATGCTTTTCGTTGTAGTGTTTGCACCAACGAGCTTGGCATTTACAAATCAAGAAATTCAGCGCGGCGCATTTGGAGATGATGTTATCGAATTGCAGGCGAGATTGCAATATATCGGATTTTACCATGGCGAGCTAGATGGCAAGTTTGGTTATGGTACGTACTGGGCGCTACGTAATTTCCAAGAGCAGTACGGATTGCCGATTGATGGAATTGCAGGACAGGCAACAAAGAAAAAACTTGCAAACAATTCTGATTATGATGAGGAATATGTGAAAAAGCAAATACGGTTAGGAAACCGTTTTACGTATTACGGTGGCATCCCTCTAGATCAGCAAGTAAAAGGTGGTGGCGGTGGTGGTGGTTCGAATTCTACGACATCGATGCAGCTACCTCCTGGATATACGGAGCAAGAATTGCAAATATTGGCGAATGCGGTATATGGTGAGGCGCGTGGTGAGCCATATGAGGGTCAAGTAGCTGTTGCAGCAGTTATATTAAATCGCTTAGAGTCACCTGAATTCCCAGATACGATTTCTGAAATTATTTTTCAGCCGTTAGCGTTTACAGCAGTAGCAGACGGGCAAATATGGCTAACACCAAATGAGCGTGCCAAACAAGCGGTATTAGATGCGATTAATGGCTGGGATCCGTCAGAAAACGCACTGTATTACTTCAATCCGAAAACAGCAACGAGTAAATGGATTTGGACAAGGCAACAAATAAAACAAATAGGCGAGCATATCTTTTGCGTGTAAATAGGAGAGAATATGAAAAATTTAACATACTTATTAGGATTGTTTGTCGTTATTTTAGCCTTTGTTGCAGTTGATTTTTACAATCAAAATAAACAGTTAGAGCGTGCAGTATATGCGGCGCAATCTCGTGATTTCTCGGCAGCTACTGAAAAATTATCACTGCTTCATACAGCTGTTGAGCAATCGCTACTGTTTCAAGACGAAAAAACATTAGCAACGGAACTCGATTCGATTTGGCGTCTGAGCAGTGATCTTCGAAAATCTGTAGCGAATCTCCCTTTGCAACCAGACGTTCAAAATGAATGGATGCGTTATTTAGGGAAAATAGGTGATAGTGCCAAGCAAGCGACGAGTAAAGGCACATACGAGGATTGGCAACAAAAAATGACGACAGTCGCATCGAATTTGCATGCATTTGCAGAGGAATGGAATATTGCGACCGTTGCTTTTTATAATAATGATGGAGATATGCAAAAATGGACGAACAATCAAACCCTAGCACTTAGTGACTCTCCATTCGTTAATGCTTCCAAGCAATTGAAATCATATAATGAAACAGATTTTCCTCTAACTGCAAGTGAGTCAGATTATGAAAAAAAGCGAGACTTACAGCATTTGAAGGAACAAAAAATTACAAAAGATCAAGCTGTTGAAACGTTTAAAAAATATTTCCCTAATATTGATGATGCGATTGTGACCATCTCGAAAAGTAAGGACGATGCCCCTTATCCGTTCTATCACATTCAATTTGTGCGTGGTTCACGGATTGGATATGCGGATATCACCGAGAAAGGCGGTCATTTACTATCTTTTTTAATGGAACGCCCTGTCTCAAAAGAACGGAAATCACATGAAGAAATATTAAATACTGCGCAAAACTTTATGCAGAATGTTGGCTACAGTGATGTCACATTAAGTGAGTCTCGTGAAAATCATGAAGCATGGCACTTTGTTTTTACACGTACGCTAGAAGATAATTCACTTGTTTATCCAGATAGCATTCAAGTAAAGGTTGCAAAAGATACGGGTGAAATATTTGGTGTGAACGCAATGGAGTATATTCAGGAAGAAAAGATCCCAACTCAAGGTGAGATTCCAATAAAATGGGATGCCTTCTTTGCAGATAATGTAGTAGTCGAAGAAACGAAGAAAATCTATACGACGAATGCAACACTTGATCTTCGAAAATGCTATGAAGTCATTGCACGTTCGAAAACTGATCAAAATGACACATATCGAATTGTTATAGACACCGAAACACATGATGTAATAAAAATTGAAAAAGTCCATTAAGAATATTGAAAAAACCATTTGTATTCTATGGCTAAAATCCTAATCCCATGAGATAATAGCATTTATTATGTTACAGACGGGGAGGGGCAAATGGAGCTGAAAATTGGAACTCAACTTACATTGGAACCAACATATACTGAACGTGTTGAAAAATTTCGTTGTCGCGTTGTAGAAACAAAAGATAACATCATTTTTATTGATTATCCAATTAATGTTGAAACAAAAAAGACGGCTTTCTTAATTGATGGCGCACAATTTCGAGTTTTATTTAATACAGAAACAAAAGAAAGTTATTCTTTTAATACAGAAGTCTTAGGGCGTAGAGCTGGTAATGTGCATATGATTATGCTTTCGTGCCCACCTAAGGAGGACTTTCTTAAAATTCAACGTCGTGAATATGTTCGTGTTGAAACACCAGTCGATGTTGCGATTGATTTTAAAGGGCGTAAATATCAATTTGTCGCCGAAGATATTAGTGCTGGTGGGATAGCGATTCATCTTAAAACACCAGTTGATTTCAATGAAGGCGACGAAGTTCAAGCATTAGTCGTATTGCCATTTACAAATGGTGATATTCGCTATGTCGAAACGGAGGCGGTCATTGTCCGAATTTTTGAACGTGATGGCTTTCAAATTGCTTCAATCCGCTTTACTGATACCGATGACGTGGATAAGCAGCATATTGTCCGATTCAGTTTTGAACGCCAAGTATTGATTCGTAAAAAAGAATTAAATGAGCTATAAAAAATCTGAAAACGCACTTTGAAGTTCTATTTTCAAAGTGCGTTTTTTCATGAAATAGAACGTAAAAATCGAATATCTATTTCCTATTATGTTACAATATCAACTGAAAGTAGGGATTAATTTATGGCAAAAAAAATTCAAATTGCAATTGATGGTCCAGCAGGGGCAGGGAAAAGCACAATTGCAAAAATTGTAGCAGAAGCACTTCAATTTACGTATATTGACACAGGGGCAATGTATCGAGCGGTAACGTATAAAGCATTGAACGAAAACATACAATTACATGACGCACAAGCAATCGAAACAATGCTAAATCATACAACAATCGCATTACAACCTTCAGAACAAGGGCAATTAGTGTTTGTAGATGGTGAAGACGTTTCGCAGGCAATTCGTTCAAATGATGTAACTTCAAATGTTTCTGAAGTTGCAGCACATGCGAATATTCGTGAAATATTAGTTGCTATGCAGCAAAAATTAGCAGCAAATGGCGGCGTTGTTATGGATGGCCGAGATATTGCAACACATGTGTTAAAAGATGCAGAGCTTAAAATTTTCATGTCAGCTACCGTTGAAGAACGTGCGCGTCGTCGTTTCCTAGACAATGAACGTCGTGGAATTGAGTCGACAATTGAATTGTTACAACAGGAAATAGCATTACGTGATAAGCTGGATAGTGAACGTGAGGCTTCTCCATTAATCCAAGCAGAAGATGCATTATTTTTAGACACAACGAATTTATCAATTGATGAAGCTGCACAAGAAATTTTAAAGTTAGCGCAAGCAAAAATGTAAGATTTTTTTAGGTCAATCCAACACAGGAACATGAAATTTCTGAAAATAAAGGGATATTTTTTGTTTTTGTAGAACTTTTCGAATAAAATAAAAAGTGGAATATGCGAAGGAGGGTTACATATGTCTGAGGAAATGAATTTAGGGTCAAACCAGCTGTTTCAAGAAGGAGATATTGTAAAAGGTGTTGCTGAGCAAGTAGATGAGAAGTCAGTAACGGTTTCAATTGAAGGAGCACCTTTCGACGGAATTATACCGATTAGCGAACTTTCAAGCTTACACATTGAAAAAGCTTCTGATTTAATCTCAGTTGGCGAACAACTGGATTTAATGATTACAAAAGTTGAAGAAGGAAATTTTGTGTTATCGAAGCGAAAAGTCGACGCGATTCAAGCGTGGGATCAGCTGGAAGTGAAATTTCAATCTGGTGAAGTTTTCGATGCAGAAGTAAAAGATGTTGTAAAAGGCGGGCTAGTTGTAGATTTAGGCGTGCGCGGCTTCGTTCCAGCTTCACTTGTTGAAGATTATTTTGTTGAAAACTTTGATGATTACAAAGGAAAAACATTAAGCTTTAAGATTACTGAATTAGATAAGGAAAAAGGTCGTTTAATTTTATCGCATCGTGCTGTAGTAGAACAACAAAAAGCTTCGAAAAAGCAGCAAGTGATAGATACTATTAAAGAAGGCGACGTTTTAGAAGGGACAGTTCAACGTCTAGCAAACTTCGGTGCATTCATCGATTTAGGTGGCGTAGATGGATTAGTCCATATTTCACAAGTGGCACATGAGCACGTAGATAATGTTTCCACTGTACTTTCTGAGGGGCAAGCGGTAAAAGTGAAGGTTCTTTCAGTTGATCCTGCAAACGAGCGTATTTCGCTGTCGATTAAAGATACGCTACCGGGACCATGGACAGAAATCGAACAAAAAGCTGCAAAAGGCTCGGTTATTTCAGGTACGGTAAAGCGCATAGTGACATTTGGAGCATTCGTTGAAGTATTTCCAGGTGTTGAAGGTCTTGTACACATTTCACAAATTGCGCATAAGCACATTAACACACCACATGAGGCATTAAAAGATGGCCAAGTGGTAGAAGTAAAGGTACTTGAAGTAAACGAAGCAGAAAAACGCTTAGCGTTAAGCATTAAAGCGCTACAAGAAGCACCTGAAAGTGAAGAAGACTTCGATTACGAGTTACCGGAAGAAAACACGGGCTTCTCATTTAGTGATGTTATTGGGGACCAATTAAAAGGCTTTAATAAAAAATAAAAGAGTCTAATAATGAAATAATCACACAACCTTTCTCGCATTAGAGGGAGGTTGTATTTTTTTATGGATGAGAAACTAGACTACAATTCAGTTATGCGGTACACCACAAATTGCTACGAGAAATATTACGCGGACAAGTGCCCATTTGTTTCAAAACCAAATGCATTTCGAATAGTGTGAAAAAATGATATAATAGATAAATTCGTGTATAATACAAGAAGATAGAGTTTGGAAGGATGAAGTACAGATGACAAAACCAGTAATCGCCATCGTAGGACGTCCGAACGTAGGAAAGTCGACAATTTTTAACCGAATCGTCGGCGAGCGTGTATCCATCGTGGAAGATATTCCAGGTGTAACACGTGACCGTATTTATAGTTCGGCTGATTGGCTAGCACATGAATTCAACATTATTGATACAGGCGGGATTGAAATTGGGGACGAGCCATTTTTAGAGCAAATTCGTCAACAAGCAGAGATCGCTATTGATGAAGCAGACGTAATTATTTTCATGACAAATGGTCGTGAAGGCGTAACGGCAGCGGATGAACAAGTAGCAAGAATTTTATATAAAACGAAAAAACCGGTTGTTTTAGCTATCAATAAAGTCGATAACCCAGATATGCGTCATATGATTTATGATTTCTATTCATTAGGTTTCGGTGAGCCTTGGCCAATTTCAGGTTCACACGGTTTAGGTTTAGGGGATTTATTAGACGAATGTGCGAAACATTTCCCTTACCAAGATGAAGAGCAATATGATGAAGATACGATTAAATTCTCATTAATCGGTCGTCCAAATGTTGGTAAATCTTCGTTAGTAAACGCATTCCTTGGTGAAGATCGAGTAATCGTAAGTGAAATTCAAGGAACAACGCGTGATGCAATTGACTCACCGTATTCATTTGATGGACAAGATTATGTGATCATTGATACAGCAGGTATGCGTAAAAAAGGTAAAGTATATGAGACGACTGAAAAATATTCAGTATTACGTGCATTACGTGCCATTGAACGCTCTGACGTTGTTTTAGTTGTTCTGAACGCTGATGAAGGTATTCAAGAACAGGACAAAAAAATCGCGGGTTATGCGCATGAAGCGGGTAAAGCGATTGTGATTGTTGTAAACAAATGGGATGCGATTGAAAAAGATGAAAAAACGATGAACCTGTTCACAGAACAAATTCGTGAGCATTTCTTATTCTTAGATTATGCACCAATCGTATTCGTATCAGCGAAAACAAAACAGCGTGTACGTAACATCTTACCAATCATTAAACGTGTAAGTGAAAACCACGCAATGCGTATTCAATCATCAATCTTAAATGAAGTAATCGAAGACTCTGTAGCACGTAACCCGGCGCCAACAGATAAAGGTCGTCGTTTACGTATTTACTACGCAACGCAAGTGGCAATTAAACCACCGACATTTGTTGTATTCGTAAATGAACCAGAAATGATGCACTTCTCATATGAGCGCTTCTTAGAAAACCGAATTCGTGAAACATTCGATTTCGAAGGAACACCAATTCGTTTAATTACACGTGCTCGTGATTAATAAATGGGACCTTCCAAAAAGTGTTTACCTTTCGGAAAGTGCCCATCACATGTATTAATAATCCGTTGGAGACGGTGCTTCTAGGGTGGTCAGAAAAGTTGATCGAATGCTAGAAACGTCACTTCGTGTGACAACGCATTCGTGACCAGCATCGTGCTGGCCTCCAACCTAGGAGCAAAGGGAATGTCCCGGAATTACTTCTCGGACATTCCCTTTTCTTTCATAATGAAATTTGACTTAAAGATAACTGAAAATAAAACTTTGAGTGAAATTGGGGGTTTTAAAATGGAAAATGTAGTAGTTTTAGGGGCAGGCTCTTGGGGAACTGCACTGGCAATTGTATTAGCTGAAAATGGCCATAATACGTTAATTTGGTCGCATCGTGAAGATCAGGCAAATGAAATTAATACGATGCATACAAACAAAAAATATTTGCCAAATACCGTATTGCCGGAATCATTAAGCGCAACAAGTGATTTACAGGTAGCGGCTCAACATGGCTCGACAATTGTAATGGCAGTACCTACTAAGGGGATTCGTGAAGTTTGTGGTAATATTTCGCAATATTTAGAGCAGCAAGCGCTATTTGTACATGTATCTAAAGGAATCGAACCAGATTCATTAATGCGTATTTCAGAATTAATGGAAGAAAGCTTAGCGGCACATGCGGTAAGTGATATCGTTGTTTTATCAGGACCATCACATGCCGAAGAGGTAGTATTACAGCATCCGACGACTGTAACAGCGGCATGCAAAAACTTAGCGGCTGCCGAAAAAGTGCAAGACTTATTTATGAGCCAATATTTCCGAGTATACACAAACGATGATGTTGTAGGTGTAGAAATAGGGGGCGCATTGAAAAACGTTATTGCGTTAGCTGCAGGGATGACAGATGGCTTGGACTTTGGTGACAACGCGAAAGCCGCATTAATTACACGTGGATTAGCGGAAATTACACGTCTTGGTGTCAAAATGGGTGGTAATCCGTTTACGTTTGCTGGACTTACAGGTATGGGAGACTTAATCGTTACTTGTACAAGTGTGCACTCACGTAACTGGCGTGCAGGAAATATGTTAGGTAAAGGTATGAAGCTTGACCAAGTGCTCGAAGAAATGGGTATGGTAGTTGAAGGCGTGCGTACTACTAAAGCAGCGCATCAATTAGCTATGAAATACGAGGTATCTATGCCGATTACCTCTGCACTTTACGATGTTTTATTTAAAGACATGGAACCAAAAGCATTAGTCGATTCATTAATGGTTCGTACGAAAAAAAGAGAAATCGACGAAATGAGCTAATTCATAATAGCTTGTAATGAACGTGAAAAATTTAATAATTTGTCACAAATCGGGAGGTAACATTAGGTGCTTCCTGTATTTTTTTGCCTAAAAAGGCTATAATTATTTGCGGGATAGAGTGAAAATTTGCTAGGTGGGTATTTTCCTTATCCAACCGAGCATTAGACTTCACCAATCGGGCTTTTAAGGACAGTGGAACGCTCGCTAAATTGTCCTGTTTTGAAGTGGACCTTAGTGAGGGATAAATGTGAAATTAACAGGAAGGCGGTTTTAATGTTGCAACATCTTATGCAAATGAGTCCATCGGTATATGTATTAGCATCAGCACGTGGTCCATTAGCAAGTATGCACGCACTTGATGTCATGTGGGTCTCGTTTTATTCAATCGGCTTATTGCTTGTTTCGTTATTAATAATTTCGGCCGTTCGTAAATGGGTACATAATGCTTTATTATCTTTTCTTTTGAAATTAGTCGCGTATGTTATGTTTTTTATCGGAACATTATTAATGGTGCTTGTCATATTAACATGGCCAAACTAATGAAAGAGGGATACATATGAAAAAGTTATCGAAATGTTTTGTTGTTTTATCATTTGTTGTAGTATTGCTAGCAGGTTGTGGCTCACCGGCAAATTTTGATCAGTCGAGTTTGCGTCCTGATATTGATATGCTTGCGGGTGTACAACGTGCAGTTGAAGAATATCAAAAGGATACGGGCGTGTTACCGATAAAAACGCGAGATGAAGATACAGATATTTTCATTAAATACTTAATTGATTTTGATAAGCTCGTGCCCAAATATATTGGTTCTCCTCCAGCGAATTCCTATGAAAAAGGCGGTATTTTTCAATATATGATTTGGGATGCGGAGAACAATCCGACCGTCAAATTAGTGGATTTACGTACACCAGAGCGCATGCGTGAGATTAATATTCGTTTCCATGCAGCCGAGTATCCGCAGTTTAAAGATAAGGTGCAAGAGCATGTATACACGATCAATTATGAGAACATTGGTTTTGAAGAAGAGAAAACGGTAAATAGTCCCTATTCAAACAACCAATTGCCATTTATCGTAACAGTAGAAGGGGATATTTATGTCGATTATTCCATCGATTTATATAATTATATGAAAGATAATAATCTAACTGCGAAGCCTGGTGATGACATTCGTGAGCTATTGGTAGATAATTTCCCAGTAGTGCCGGCATATTCATTACCATATACAGTGGATGAAAATAATGAGCCGATTATTGTCTATGATCCTCTCAAAAAATAATTTGTAAAATCTCGCACTGTACGTGCGGGATTTTTTTCATAGTATGGACGTTTAATTCATATGGTGTTAGTGAGCATTTTTGCAGTTTTTGATTTCGCTTAAAGAGGAGGCAGTGCAATTAGCGAACAAATTTTCCAACAGTTGGCACAACGGACAAACGGTGATTTGTATATTGGGGTAGTGGGACCTGTTCGAGTAGGGAAGTCGACATTTGTGAAAAAGGTAATGGAGAATGTTATATTACCGAATATTGATAATGCAGAAGACCGGATGCGCGCAATGGATGAATTACCTCAAAGTTCGCCGGGGCCGGTTATTATGACGTCTGAGCCGAAATTTGTTCCTGCACAGGGAACAACGGTTACATTTGGACAAAGTGCAATTCCAATGCGTGTGCGACTTGTAGATTGTGTAGGGTATGTTATTGACGGTGCGAAAGGTTATGAAGATGAGTCAGGTCCAAAATATGTCCAAACACCATGGCATAATGAAGCAATCGCGTTTCAAGAAGCGGCCAAAATTGGTACGGACAAAGTAATTAGAGATCATGCAAATATCGGTATTGTAATTACTGCAGACGGTACAGTAAATGGCATGAGTCGCGCGGCTGCTCAAAAAGCCGAAGAAGAAATTATCGGGCAGCTAACGGATATTGGCAAGCCGTTTGTCATTGTTTTAAATAGTAACACGCCAAATAGTATGGAAGCACAAACGATCCGCAATCAATTAGCGGAGAAGTATGAAGTACCGGTTATTGCGACATCTATTACAAATATGCAATTAGAGGATATTATGCATGTCCTTGAAGAAGCGCTATTTGAATTTCCAGTTAAAGAAATACAAGTAGAAAAGCCAGATTGGTTAGATGTGCTTGATAACGAACACGAAATTAATGAAACACTTTCTTTTGCAAGTGCTCAGCTGCAAGATGATTTTATGAAAATTCGTGATGTTGAAGAAGCAAGTGCGATTTTACAACAAATTGATTTTGTCGAAAGCTGTTCAGTGGAGTCAATTGATCCTGGGTTAGGTGTTGCGACTTTACGTGTAACGCTCTACAATGACATTTATAAGGACGTATGTAAGCAATGGCTTGAAAAACCAGTAGATTCAAAAAAGGATTGGCTGTTATTTATTAAAGAAGCTTCAGAAGCTAAAAGTGCGCAGCAGCGTTTCCGCAATGCGATTGAAGAAGCTAAGGGTAGTGGCTACGGTGTGACATTACCAATGATGGATGAATTTGATCCGAGTGAGCCAGAACTGATTTCTCAAAATAATTTTTATGGCGTGCGTATGAAAGCCGTTGCGCCGTCTTACCACATTATTCGAATCGACATGGAAGCTGAGTTTGCACCATTAATTGGTTCGGAATTTCATAGCCAGCATTTGCTGAAGGATTTACAGCATGCGTATTCATATGACCGAAATGCGCTTTGGCAAACGCAATTATTTGGAACGCCATTACATGAGGTGCTGACAGAAAGTATTCGCTATAAGATGAAAGGCGTACCAGAACATGCTAAAAATCGTATGCGTTTAATGCTTGAACGAATGATTAATGAAGGTGAACGCGGCTTGATTACGTTTATCATCTAACGTGTTTTAGCAAAATAATTATTGCCTCTGGCGGATGTTATAGATTTTTAGAGGAGTTTTTAAGAGGAGGTCAGCCTAAAAACATCACATCCTGTGATAAAGGCTGACTGATTCACGTACTGTGACCCTACGCTTAAAAATCTGAACGCAATTACGCCGAGGCGCAATGAATAAAAATAGGGTATAAAGAGAATAGTAATACATGTACAGGATAGCTCACTTTCTAGGTGATTTGTCCTGTAATTTATGTTTTTATGTAAAAAAAGTTAATTTATCAGTAAAACATGAATGAATTCAGTTGCGTAGCGGTTTTCAGTGTGTTACTCTTTTTACAGGATTTGATTCATGACCCTTTGAGAGGAGGTGAATGGTGTGAATAAAACAGAATTAGTAAACTCTGTTGCTGAAGCTGCAGGTCTTTCTAAAAAAGATGCTTCTAAAGCAGTTGAAGCTGTATTTGATACAATTCAAGATGCTCTTGCAAAGGGTGACAAAGTACAATTAATCGGTTTTGGTAACTTCGAAGTACGTGAACGTGCGGCTCGCAAAGGTCGTAACCCACAAACTGGTTTAGAAATCGAAATCGCTGCTTCAAAAGTACCTGCTTTCAAGCCAGGTAAAGCACTTAAAGACGCTGTAAAATAATTCAGCCTCTAGAGTTACATAGAGTAGTCCTCAGTTTACTTGAGGACTACTCTTTTTTCGTATGCAGCAGAAATAACCGAAAATAAATATAGAATTGTAGAAATATTTTGTACGTAAAGCATTTTTCTATAGTAACTATGATAAAAATAGAAGAACTGTTTTGAACTTAAGCGCCATATGTGCTACGATTCAAGGGTATGTTTAAAGTTAATAAATAAATAAACACGGAATAGAAATGTAAGTTTTCATATTCAATAATACATAAAACGTTTTGGTTTGTAGGAGGAACTTTTTTCATGACAAATGTCGATTTAAAGAAGATTGAAGAAGCAGTAAAAATGATTTTAGAAGCAGTTGGTGAAGATGTTGATCGTGAAGGGTTACTAGATACGCCAAAACGTGTTTCAAAGATGTATGCAGAAATGTTTAGTGGTTTGAACGAAGACCCGCGAGAATTTTTTAGCACTGTATTTCATGAAGACCATGAAGAATTTGTCTTAGTAAAAGATATCGCATTCCATTCAATGTGCGAGCATCATTTAGTTCCGTTTTACGGAAAGGCACATGTGGCGTATATTCCAAAAGACGGTAAAGTAGCAGGGTTAAGTAAGCTAGGTCGCTGTGTGGAGTCTGTTGCACGCCGCCCTCAATTACAAGAGCGTATCACTTCTACTGTAGCCGATACAATTATGGAAATGCTTGATCCAAAAGGTGTATATGTTGTTGTAGAAGCAGAGCATATGTGTATGACGATGCGTGGACTAAAAAAACCCGGTGCTAAAACAGTAACAGCTGTTGCACGTGGTTTGTATGAAACAGACGATGTAAAACGTAATGAAGTTATTACGTTCATTCAAATGAATTAATTAAATTAATATATGGTATGATAAGAAAAACACGTTTCGCACAAAATAGTGTAAAATGATGTCTAATCTTATGTGGAATCAATAAAAATTAATATTTTTTATCCACTAGAAAAAGAATTCGAGATGTGGGGAGAACGAAACAATGGCACAACCAGATTATATTATTATCGAAGCTGAAGAAGATGGCGTACATGTAATTGGTTTAACTCGTGGCACAGATACTAAGTTTCACCATTCTGAAAAATTAGACGCAGGTGAAGTGATGATTGCGCAATTTACAGAGCATACGTCAGCGATGAAAATTCGCGGTAAAGCAAAAATTCATTCAGTACATGGTGTCGTACAAAGTAAAAAATAATCAGATACGATTTAGTATTTGAAGCTTGAAAACAGTGAAATGGAGTAATTTCTATGAGTGCAACATCTATTACACAAGCCATCAACACGTTACAATCAAATATTTTACAGCATGTTCATCATAGAGCATTACTACAAAATGTTGGACAACCTACATTGCAACAAGAGCAACTATTTTTCATTCAATTTCCATTTCTAAACGAAACGCCAATGAATGATGAGCAAATGAAAAGTGCGGTTGCTGTAGGGGTTGTACATGCATCGCTATTAGAGCATGAAAATGTAAAAGAAACCGAGAGTACAAGCAAACAGCAGCAACTAACCGTCCTTTCGGGTGATTATTATAGTGGACGTTATTATCAAATATTAGCTCACACAGGTAATATCGCATTGATTCAAAAACTTTCGCAGGGTATCGTAGAGCGTTGTGAGCATCAAGTCCGTATTTACGAGCAGTCTCACACATTAGAAGATTGGATTGACAGCCTGACCGTGATTGAAAGTAAATTGATCGAGCAATTTTATGTAGTATACAACTTTACAACATATATTGAGCTCATGAAACAATCGTTAACAGTCATTCGATTACAAAAAGAGTTGAATACGTTGCAACAAGGGCAATCTGGCTTTTTGTATAAAGCATTTTTGCTAGATGGGCAAGCGTTTTCACGCGATGCTTTAATTGAGGCGTTACAACAGCAAATACAGCAGCGTAATGAGCAATTGCAAGAACTGCTAAACAATACAAAAATTGATGAAGAGCTTAAGCAGACAATCGCGCAACTGATTGCGATATAGTGATACAAGGAAGGTTTTGAAAAAATGGGAAAATCGAAAGAACAGCGAGTTCATGAAGTGTTTGAAAATATTTCAGACAGCTACGATAAAATGAACTCCGTAATTAGTTTCCAAATGCATATTGGCTGGCGTGATGATACGATGAAGCGTATGGACGTAAAAAAGGGTTCTAAATGCTTAGACATATGCTGTGGTACTGCTGACTGGACAATCGCCCTAGCAAAAGCAGTTGGCGAAGAAGGTACGGTAAAGGGACTAGATTTCAGTGAAAACATGTTAAAGGTCGGAAAAGAAAAAACGGCCAATATGAAAAACGTGGAGCTTATTCATGGTAATGCGATGGAATTACCATTTGAGGATAATACATTTGATTATGTAACAATCGGTTTTGGCTTACGAAATGTACCAGATTATTTGCAAGTATTACGCGAAATGAATCGTGTCGTAAAACCAGGTGGCATGGTTGTATGTTTAGAAACATCGCAATCTGAAATTCCAGGATATCGTCAGTTATTCCGTTTTTACTTTAAATACATTATGCCGATTTTCGGAAAGCTATTTGCCAAAAGCTATAAGGAGTATTCTTGGTTACAAGAATCAGCAAATGATTTTCCAGGTATGAAAAAGCTAGCGCAAATGTTTAAAGAAGCGGGCTTACAAAGTGTGACGTATAAACCATATAGCGGTGGGGCAGCTGCTATGCATATGGGCTTTAAAAAGAAATAATAGTGGGAGTAGGTTTTGACGCGTGGAAAAGATGAAACTAAAAATGCTATATGCGGATATTAAATCAGATATAGAAATCATCGAAAACGAATTAGAACAAGCGTTGAATTCATCTTCACACATATTGAATAATGCCTCTATTTATTTACTACAAGGCGGCGGAAAGCGTATTCGCCCTGTATTTGTGTTACTAAGTGCAAAGTTTGGCGACTATAATATTGAGCGAATGAAAAATATCGCCGTACCATTAGAATTGATTCATATGGGTTCATTAGTGCATGATGATGTCATTGATGATTCAGATATGCGTCGTGGACGTGAAACAGTGAAGTCTCAGTATAATAACCGTGTTGCGATGTATACAGGTAACTTTATTTTCGGTAAAGCATTGCAATACGTTACAGATATTGAAGATCCACGTGTGCATCGGATTTTAGCAGAAACGATGGTAGAGTTAGTAAATGGAGAGGTTATTCAAATCGAGGATAAGTTTCGTTTAGATCAACATTTGAAAGATTATTTCCGTCGCATTAAGCGTAAAACAGCGTTATTAATAGAATCAAGTTGCGAGCTAGGAGCAGTGGTTAGTGGAGCTGATGAAAAAACAATTCGTCACTTAAAACGCTACGGCTATTTTGTAGGCATGAGTTTCCAAATTGTTGACGATATTTTAGATTTCACTGCAACCGACAAGCAATTAGGGAAGCCTGCTGGAAGCGACTTGCTACAGGGAAATGTAACATTACCGATTCTATTAATGAAGGATGATCCAATGTTGGCTCCATACTTAGAAAAGGTAGCATCACATGGATTAACTGAACAGGAGCGGTTAGAAATGCTAGCACTTGTTCGTAAATCGACTGCTATAAAAGAGGCAACGAAAATTAGTAACCTTTACTTACAAAAAGCATTAAGAGAAGTAGAGGCATTACCAAATCATCCAATGAAGAAAAAACTACGTGATATCGCGCTTTATATGGGTAAAAGAAAATCGTAAAATATTTGAGCAAATTTCGGTATTACTCTAATATTTGTTGCAGTTTGAGTGCGGTTTTGGTAATATTTATCGGTAGGTGTAAAACCTTTTACTCAAATTTAAGGAGTGTTTAATAATGGCAATCGAAAAAACTTTTTTAATGGTTAAACCTGATGGCGTTGAACGTCAAGTAGTTGGAGATATCGTAGACCGCTTTGAACGTCGTGGTTTCGAATTACGTGGAGCAAAATTAATGGTAGCTTCTCGTGAATTAGCTGAAGCACACTATGCTGAGCATGCTGAACGTCCATTCTTCGGTGAATTAGTAGACTTCATCACTTCTGGACCAGTATTTGGTATGGTTTGGGAAGGCGAAAACGTAATCCAATTAGCTCGTATCATGATGGGTGCAACTAAACCTGAAGATTCAAACCCAGGTACAATCCGCGGTGACTACGCTGTAACTTTATCTCACAACGTAATCCACGGTTCTGACTCTTTAGCGTCTGCTGAACGCGAAATCGGTTTATGGTTCCCAGAAGGTTTAGCTGAATAATCTAACCTATTCAAAAGCTATCACTTTAAGTGGTGGCTTTTTTCTTATTTATTGCAACGAATAATCTCAAATAATGCTATAATATATCTGAATAATTGAACTAATTTTGATATATAACGTATCTAGTAGTAAAGGAGAGAATAGTACATGTTATGGGTAATGATTATGGTAATCGCGGTTGTTGGAATTTTAACAGATACATATACTAAAAATAAAAAAATAGAACTCAAGCGATTAGACAAGGAAATCCAATTAGAGAAACTACGTCTAGAAAATTTTGATAAAGAGACAGAGAAGATGAAGCTAGAATTAGATTATACAAAGCAGCAGTTGTTAGAAACGAAACAACCATATAATAGTTTAGAAAAGTAAAGCAATGGATAGGGGAGTGTATTACTACTTATGGAAGCTATTATTATTTTGTCTATAATTTTTGGTTCAGGTGCATTAATTGCTTTAACTGCTATTTTGACTGCGCATAAAAGATCTAGTTTAAAGCTACAAATCAAAATGCTGGAAACGGAAACGCAACTTGAGCAAATTCGTATGGAAGGCTATCAACTAGAAACAGAAAAAATGCGATTAGAGCTCGAACATTCGAAACAACTTCTACTCGAAACTCGTAAGGATTAAATCAATCACGCCTTGGCGAAATTGAGTCCAGATTTTTTTCAAGTGCGCTTAAAAAAATACCACAAAAAAGTCTGTGACATCCACCGGGGGATGAATCAAGTTAATATATGCAATCCCTATTTCAGAATTTGGGATAATCGGCTATAATAGGCTTACGATAGTATGAGGGGAAAGATGAAACAATGTCAGATTATGAACAATTTATAGATGGCATTAAGCGTAAAACGGGCATTGATTTAGCTCTTTATAAGGAAGCGCAAATGAAACGCCGATTAACTTCGCTTTATGAAAAGAAAGGCTTTAAAAACTTTGTTGAATTTTTAAATGCGTTAGAAAAAGATCGTGATTTAATGAATGAGTTTTTAGACCGTATGACAATTAACGTATCTGAGTTTTATCGTAATGGCAAGCGCTGGGAAGTGTTGCAGAATAAAATTTTCCCTATGCTCCTACAGACGAATAAGCGTCCTAAAATTTGGAGTGCTGCTTGTTCAACAGGTGAAGAGCCATATAGTTTAGCGATGGTGTTATCACATCATATACCATTATCTCAAGTAGGTATATTAGCAACAGATTTAGATGAGAATGTGATTCAAAAGGCTAAGCTGGGTCTTTATCCGGAGCGTTCATTAGCAGAGGTTCCAAAAGATGTACAAGCCAAGTACTTCGAAAAGGAAGGCCAATTTTATAAAGTAAAAGATGAAATTAAACGCACAGTTACATTTAAAAAACATAATTTATTAAAAGATAACTACGAATCGAATTTTGATTTAATCGTTTGTCGTAATGTCATGATATACTTTACAGAAGAAGCGAAAGATCAAATTTATGAAAACTTTAGTAAAGCGCTACGTCCTGGTGGGATTTTATTCGTAGGTTCTACGGAGCAAATTTTCAATCCAGCACGCTATGGCTTTGAAGTAGAAGACACATTCTTTTATCGAAAAAAATAACCGTTATTTTATTTTGTATGTCGTGAAAGCAGAACGTCAAATTGAATTTTGAGGCTCAAATTAATGCGCTTTTCGTACAATCACGAAAGGCGTATTTTTGTTTTAAGTCAATAATAATTCAATGATTTGCTTTTCCATGCATTATTTTTTAAGTTAAACGTTCAGAATATTCTAAAACAGTAAACGTATTTATGGAAAGGCTACTGCTATTTCAAATAAAATATGTTATAGTGAAAAATACATACTTTAGCGAGTTGAAGGGAGAAAGTGTTTTATGCGTTATTTAACAGCAGGTGAGTCACATGGACCACAATTAACGACAATTATTGAGGGGTTGCCCTCACTTTTACCAGTTACTGCAGAGAAGATTAATTATGATTTAAAACGTCGCCAAGGAGGACATGGCCGTGGACGACGGATGCAAATTGAAACAGATACAGTAGAAATCGTGTCAGGTGTACGCCACGGGAAAACGCTAGGTTCCCCAGTGGCAATAGTTGTAACAAATGATGATTGGAAACACTGGACAAAAATTATGGGAGCTGAGGAGCTTCCAGAAGACATCGATCCAAACGAAATCAAGCGTCAAATTTCACGCCCACGTCCAGGACATGCCGACTTAGTTGGTGGCATGAAGTATGGACACCGAGATTTACGTAATGTACTAGAGCGTTCAAGCGCGCGTGAAACAACGGTACGTGTAGCAGTTGGTTCGGTTGCCAAAACATTATTAAATGAGTTAGGTATCTCAATTGTTGCGCATGTAACAGAAATTGTTGGCATTAAAGCGGATCAGGCACTTTTAGAAGGCAAATCAGCAGATGAAATTCGTGCAATTGTAGAAGAAGATCCGTGCTATTGTGTGGACCAAGAGGCTTCAGCAAAAATGGTAGAAGCGATTGACGATGCAAAAAAAGCAGGCGACTCTATCGGTGGCGTTGTAGAAGTAATTGTAGAAGGTTTACCAGCTGGTATCGGTTCGTACGTCCATTACGACCGCAAATTAGATGCAAAGCTTGCCGCAGCCATGTTAAGCATTAACGCATTCAAAGGTGTGGAATTTGGAATTGGCTTTGAAATGGCACGAAAAAAAGGTTCGGAAGTTCATGATGAAATTTTATGGGATGAAGAAAATGGTTATACGCGTGCAACAAATCGCTTAGGTGGTTTAGAAGGTGGTATGACAACAGGTATGCCGATCATCGTGCGCGGCGTTATGAAACCAATCCCTACACTATATAAACCATTACAAAGTGTAGATATCGAAACAAAAGAACCGTTTAAAGCGAGTGTAGAGCGTTCAGATAGCTGTGCAGTTCCAGCAGCATCAATTGTGGCAGAGCATGTTATTGCCTGGGAAATCGCCAATGCCATTGTTGAACAGTTCCACAGTGATCAATTACCGAAATTAAAGGCGCAACTAGACGCAATGCGTGCGTACACGAAGGAGTATTAATATGAGAATTCCAGTTCGTGCTGCATCCCATTCTTATGCTGTTACGATTGGGAAAGGCATATTAAACGAAGCAGTCAAGTCTTTACATGATGTGTTCGCAAAGGCAGACAAAGTAATTGTATTAACAGACGAAAACGTATGGGCAGCGCAGCAAGATTATTTTGAAGCGAATTTCCCACATGCGTTTCAAGTGATGGTTATGCCAGCCGGCGAAACTTGCAAAACATTTGATAATTACAACGCCGTTCAAACGTTTTTATTAGAACAGAAATGTACACGTAAATCACTGGTTATTGCCTTTGGTGGAGGTGCAGTTGGTGATTTAGCTGGCTTTGTCGCTGCGACGTATATGCGCGGGATTCCGTTCATTCAAGTACCAACTACCATTTTAGCGCATGACTCTGCAGTTGGTGGTAAAACAGCTATCAATCACGTACTTGGGAAAAATATGATCGGCGCGTTTTATCAGCCAGTAGCCGTTGTTTATGATACGAACTTTTTGCTAACGTTAAGTGAAAAAGAAGTGCGTTCGGGTATGGCAGAAGTAATTAAGCATGCATTAATTTCTGATGCGCAATGGGTAGAGGAACTGCTTGAAGGGGAGTATGTAACAGAGCTTCCTGAAGAACTAATGGCAAATTATTTAGCACATGGCGTGCAGGTAAAAGCAAATATCGTTGAGCAAGATGAAACCGAACAATCTGTGCGTAAGTTTTTAAATTTAGGCCATACATACGGGCATGCGATTGAAGCAGCTGCTGGTTATGGCCGCGTAGCACATGGTGAAGCGGTGATGATAGGTTTAGTATATTGCTTATTATTAAGTGAGCGATACGGCAAAATCAATCATGCGTTTACGAAGCGTTTCTTACATTTTGCTGAGGAAAATGGCTATCCATTTGCAGCGGTACATGACTTTACATTTGAGCAGCTAACAGAATACTTAATGAAAGACAAAAAAGCAGATTACGGACAATTACAGTTTGTGTTATTAGAAACAATTGGCAAGCCATTTGTACAAAAAGTAGAACTTATGGAATGCAAAGAAATAGATGAGCAATTTAGACAGTTACTAGTGGAGGTGCAAGCATGATTCGAGGAGTACGCGGTGCGATTACAATTCCAGAAGACAAAGCGGAATATGTTTGGGACGAAACAGTAAGACTTGTCAAAGAGGTCGCTCAAAGAAATAATATCGCACCTGAAGATATTGCATCGGTAACGATTTCAACTACCCCAGATATTCATTCAGCTTTCCCTGCAAAGTCAGTACGTACGATGGAAGGCTGGCAGTATGTACCGATTATGTGCATGCACGAAATGGATGTACCAGGTGCGCTTCCATTATGTATTCGTGTATTATTACATGTAAATACTGAAACAGCGCAAAAAGACATCCTTCATGTATATTTAGAAGATGCTGTGAAACTACGACCAGATTTAGTGAAATAGGTTAGTTAGAGGAGACGTTGACAATGAAGTGGAAACAACAATTATTCGATATGAAGGCTTATAAACCAGGCAAGCCGATTGACGAAGTAAAAAAAGAATTTGGATTAGACGAAGTGGTAAAATTAGCATCAAATGAAAATCCATTTGGTAGTTCACCAAGAGTAAAAGCATTTTTACAAAGTGATAAATCGAACCATGCCATTTATCCAGATGGCTATGCGCAAAATTTACGTACAGATTTAGCAAACTTTTATGGGGTTGCTGAAAATGAATTAATTTTAGGGAATGGTTCGGATGATTTAATCGCCATTATTACACGTGCGCTACTTTACCCAGGAGTCAATACAGTCATGGCGGATCTTTCATTCTCTCAATACTGGCATAATGCGGAAATTGAAGGGGCAGAAGTGCGTAAAATACCAATGAAAGAAGGTGTGCACGATTTAGATGCGATGCTTGAAGCAATCGATGATCAAACGTCGGTCGTATGGGTATGTAATCCGAATAACCCAACAGGAACTCTTGTTTCTGATGAAGCATTAAGTGCCTTTTTAGCAAAAGTGCCAAGCGATGTATTTGTTGTATTAGATGAGGCGTACATTGAATATGTGAACGATCCGTCTTATAAAGATACCCTTCATTATTTCCGTGACTATAACAACCTAATATTATTACGTACGTTCTCAAAAGCATATGGCCTTGCCTCATTCCGTGTTGGTTATGGTATTGCACAAGCAGAAGTAATTGCAAAGCTTGATCCAGTCCGCGCGCCGTTTAACAATACAATTTTAAGTCAAAAGGTCGCACAAATTGCATTAGCAGACCAAGATTTTATCGCAAGTTGCCGTGAGCAAAATGAAAAAGGGAAAAAACAATATGAGGCATTTTGTGAAAAGCATGGCTTAAAGTACTTCCCATCTCAAACGAACTTCGTAATGTTTGAAATTAAGGCAGATAGTGAAGTAGTGTTCAAAGAGTTGATGAAGCGCGGCTTTATTATTCGTAGTGGGGCGGCACTTGGTCTGGATGGCTATATCCGTGTCACAATCGGTACAGATGCGCAAAATGCGAAGTTTTTACAACAGCTTGAAGAAGTATTAACGGAACAAGGAGTTTTCGCATGATTCGTAATGTTTTCGTAATCGGACTTGGGCTAATTGGAGGATCTGTTGCATTAGCTCTACAAAAAGCGCCGAATACGAAAGTGTTTGGCTACGACTACCATGAACAGACAAGACAATTAGCTAGCACATTACAGGTGGTACATGAAGTTGTAGAAGACCCAGCTGAATTTGCCAAAGAGGCCGATGTAATTATTTTTGGAACACCAGTGAATAGTACACTTGATTTTATGGAACAGTTAAAAACATGGAAATTAAAAAAGAGTGTAATTATTACTGACACAGGTAGTACGAAGGCGCAAATTATGGAGAAGGCGCTTGAATTGCGTGAAATGGGCATTACGTTTATTGGTGGACATCCAATGGCCGGCTCACACAAAAGCGGGATTAGCGCAGCAAAGCCCTATTTACTTGAAAATGCCTATTATATGTTAACGCCAAATGAAGGCGAAGAAATCGAAAAGCTTGCAGCACTCGATAGCTTGCTGAAATTTACATTAGGGAAAATGGTCGTTGTTGATGCAAAAGCGCATGATCATATGACTGCAGTTGTCAGCCATTTCCCGCATATTATTGCGGCATCACTTGTGCATCAGTTAAATTTTGAAAAGAAGGCATATCCGATGACATCTTCCCTTGCGGCAGGTGGTTTCCGTGATATTACAAGGATTGCTTCTTCAAACCCAGCGCTATGGCGTGATATTACGTTACAAAACCGTAAAGAGCTTGTTGGTCAATTGGATACGTGGTTGAACGAAATGGGCCGTGTCCGTGATATTTTAGATGTAGGTGACGCAAAAGCGGTTGAAGCATACTTTAGCGAAGCACGAGATGTGCGTGATAAATTACCGGTTGCTAATGGTGCATTGTATATGCCTTATGATTTATATGTGGATATCCCTGACTATCCAGGTGTTATTTCAGAGGTGACGGGCTATTTAGCAGAAGATAATATTAGCATTACGAATATTCGCATTGTAGAAACACGCGTTGACATATTCGGGATTTTAGTCATTAGTTTCCAAACAAATGATGACCGAGAACGTGCAGCAAAGTGTATTGAACAAAAAGCAAATTTTGAAACGTATATTTCATAATAACAACATCTCGCTTTTCCGAAAGGCGAGATGTATTTTTCTAGGGGGGATTAGCTATGAGTTCAAAAATTTTACAATATAATCAGCCATCATTAGTTGGTGACATTACCGTTCCTGGTGATAAATCCGTTTCACATCGTTCTGTTATGTTTGGCTCCATTGCAAAAGGTAAAACGACAGTTAGTGGCTTTTTATTAGGGGAAGATTGCTTAAGCACGATCGATTGCTTTAAACAGCTTGGCGTTATGATTGAAGTAGATGGTACGAATGTGACGATTGATAGTCCAGGAATTGATGACTGGGAAGAGCCAAAGGAAGTTCTATACACAGGGAATTCAGGTACGACAACGCGCTTAATGCTTGGGATTTTATCTGGTGCAAAGCTACATACAGTTATGACGGGAGACGCTTCAATTGGAAAGCGTCCGATGCGTCGCGTTGCGGATCCTTTACGATTAATGGGCGCACAAATTGCAGGTCGTGAAAATGGTCAATTTACACCGCTTGCCATTCAAGGAGGGAAACTCCAAGCGATAGATTATAAGATGCCAGTAGCGAGTGCTCAAGTGAAGTCAGCGATTTTACTTGCTGGGCTTCGAGCGAAAGGTACAACGATCGTTCGAGAAAGTGAAGTATCACGTGATCACACAGAGCGTATGCTACGTCAATTTGGGGCAACAATTGATGTAACTGATGGGGTAGTCACTTTCAAAGGTGGTCAAACACTTACAGGTACGCATGTCAATGTACCAGGCGATATTTCATCTGCCGCATTTTTCTTAGTAGCAGGTGCAATCACTAGAGGTAGCCGTATTGTACTTAAAAATGTTGGCGTTAACGAAACACGTGACGGCATTATTGAGGTACTGCAAAATATGGGCGCAAAAATGGATATATCTATGAATGATGAAAATGCTGCTGAACCAACAGCGACAATTACAATCGAAACATCGGAATTAATTGGTACAACAATTGAGGGGACCATTATTCCACGCCTAATCGACGAAATTCCGATTATCGCATTGCTTGCAACTCAGGCAAAAGGAAAAACAGTCATTAAAGATGCAGAAGAACTAAAAGTAAAAGAAACAAACCGAATTGATGCAGTTGTGAATGAGCTGAAAAAGTTGGGTGCTAATATCGAAGCAACAGATGACGGTATGATTATCGAAGGACCTACACCATTATCTGAGGGATCACTAAAAACATATGGTGACCACCGTATTGGCATGATGGGTGCAGTCGCTGCGTTAATCGCGCAGGGTAATGTAGAGTTAGACGATGCGGATTGTATCGCAGTAAGCTACCCATCTTTTTTTGAACATGTTGAAAAATTAATTTAAGTAAAATGCGTCCGTGCAAAATAGCATGGGCGCATTTTTATTTACGAATTATTCTTGTAATTTCTGAATATTCTAACAATGTAGTAGAATTTCTGACTATTAAGAGTTAATATGAAATAAAGTTTCAGAAAAGGGTGTCGTTATGAAAGATGCGTTAACAAGAATTCGAATGGTTTATAACCATTTTAAGCCGGCGCAAAAGCAAGTTGCTGAATTCATTTTGGGAAATCCACAACTTGTGATGAATAGCTCGATTAAACAAGTGTCACTTGCAAGTAATTGTAGTGAAGCGACGATCGTTCGTTTTTGTAAGGAAATCGAGTTTGAAGGATTTAAAGATTTGAAAATGGGGATTTTAACATCTCTAAATCTTCAAAAAGAGACATTGCAACAAGGGATTCATAAGCAATTATTAAAAGATACAAATATTGAAGATTCTGTTGCAATCATTTCGCATAATAATCAACAAGCGATATTAGATATGTTGAAGCTAATGGATTATGAAAAATTAGAAAGTGCGATTGACCTATTATATAGTGCACGTTCGATTTATATTGCGGGTGTTGGGGCTTCTGCGCTTGTAGCACAAGATTTTTTACTGAAATGTCAACGTATTAATAAGCAGTGTGAGGCGCTTCTGGACATGCATCAAATGCTTGTGAAATCGGTCCATTTAACAGAAGGGGATGTCATTTTTTTAATAACGTATTCAGGCGAAACACCAGAAATAATAGAATTTGCTAAATTAGCAAAAGAAAAGAATGTACCTATTATTGCTTTAACAACATTTAAATTTAATACTGTTCAATCGTTGGCCACTATTAATCTATACGTTTCTGCAAGTGAAACAAATGAGCGGATAGGGGCGACGTCATCACGAATTTCTCAACTCAATATGATTGATATTTTGTTTACATGTATTGCACGCAAAGATTACGAAAGGTCGGTACAAATGTTTAAGGAAACAAAAGCAATTATTCAAAGAGAGGTGAAATGATTGGTTCGTGAAATCGTTCAACAAGGAATATCACAACAGCTTTATAGTGGGGCAGTATATAGTGTCTGGCAAAATGGTATAGAGCAACACTCTGGAGCTGTTGGCGTATCAGACCGAGAATCGAAAGAGGAAATGACAGTTGAGCATTTGTTTGATCTTGCTAGTGTAACAAAATTATTTACGACAACATTAATACTTCGGCATATTTCGTACAACCGGTTGAAGTTAGAAGATACGTTAGCGACATTTCAAATAGGACCTCAAGAAATATCGGATATCAGCATACGACAATTATTGATGCATCGTTCAGGTTTAGTAGCTTGGTATCCATTTTATGAGGATAAAATGCATGGTTTGAATTTTGAAGAAGTTTTACAAAGACTTCAAATTCTTCGTCCTCATAGTACGCATGAAGTGGTTTATAGCGACTTGAATTTCATGTTATTACGGACAGTTTGTGAACGAATCGATTCACGCAGTTTTGAGCAACAAATGTACGATATTTTGTCTGAATTAGGCGATGAAGACGCATTTTTGGGTCAAGCAACATCTACTCAGCTAATTGTAGCGACAGAATATGGCAATCAAATTGAACAGAAAATGTGTGCAGAAAGGGGGTTGTCTAATCAACATTGGCGTGCGCAAAAAAAGGCGATAAAGGGGGAAGTCAATGATGGCAATTGTCATTACTTCTTTAATGGAATATCGGGTCATGCGGGGTTATTCGGTTCCAAAGATACATTATTAAAACTAGGGCAGCTTTATCTTAAAGGAGGTGATTCACTCATAGATGCTGAGCTCGTCAAACATGTTTTTTGGGATGAAGAGGGTGGAAGAACGCTAGGATTTAGTAAGGAAGGAATATTCCGAAACGGGATAGGACATACAGGTTTTACAGGAACGATGTTATACATTGAACCAACAAGCAATTTAATTATTGTACTATTAACTAATCGATTACATGTTGATACACCTAGAGACATTAGTGAAATTCGTAAAAAATTGATTGATTCGATTCATTAACGGAGGGGTTTCTATGAAAAAGTATTTGATATTCATTGTTAGTATGTTAGTCGCTATCTTATTAGTCGCTTGTTCAAATGACGATTCTAGTACTTCAACAGATTCACCAAATACAAACTCAACTGAAGATAAAACAAATGATACAGCTTCAGACAATTCAGCAACAGCGAGTGAAATCAAAATTGCAAATGATCAGGAACCAGCAGGCTTAGATCCACATAAAGTTCCTGCTGCGTCTTCATCACGAATTTATTCTCAAATTTATGAAGGCTTATTATCTTTCGATGAAAAGATGAATATCGTAGGTAGTTTAGCAACGGAATGGAATCAAGAAAACGAGACAACATATGTCTTTACTTTAAAGCAAGGCGTGCAATTCCATAACGGACGTGAAATGAAAGCAGAAGATGTGAAATTTAGTTTCGAGCGTATTTTAGATGAAAATACGGCTTCACATATTCGTTCTTATTTTGCAGATGTCGCTTCAATTGAAGTAGTAGGTGATTATGAAGTGAAATTCACATTAAGTAAACCTAATGCGACATTTTTATCGAATTTAACACATGCAAGCGCGGTTGTTGTTCCAAAAGAAACGGTTGAGGCAAATGGTGATTTACAACAAAATGCTGATGGTACAGGACCGTTTAAATTAGAGCAATGGGTTCCAGATAACAACGTAACTTTAGTTAGAAACGAAGCGTACCATGTTGATGGTGAACCAAAGGCAGCAAAAATTGCTTTCTATACAATGACGGAAGAATCCGCTCGCTTATCGGCTATTCGTACAGGGGAGATTGATTTTACTACGATATCTGCCAAATCTACAAAGCTGCTTGAAGGGAATGGAGATATCAATATCATTCCTTACCAATCTCTTGAATATAGTTATGTTGGATTTAACAATGCAAAAGCACCACTAGACAATGAAAAAGTGCGCCAAGCATTAAGTTTAGCAACTGATCGTCAATCGGTACTAAATGTTGTTTGGAATGGTGAAGGCTTAATTACTGGTCCAATCGCACCTTCAATGGGCGACTGGTCAATTGATGTAGAGGCACAAGATTTATACAAATTAAATATTGAAAAAGCGAAAGCATTATTAGCAGAAGCAGGTTTAGCCGATGGCTTCGACATTACAATTACGACAGCATCAACGTATCCTGATATGGTCGATACGGCACAGCTTTTACAGCAACAATGGAAAGAAATTGGCGTGAACGCAACGATTAAGCAAATTGAATGGGGCGAGTATGTAGATACATGGAGCAATAAAACTGCGGATATTTTAATTGGACGTAATACTTCAGGTATTGACCCAGACCGTGCGTTAAATTATTTCTTCAGTTCAACAGGCTCTGCGAACGTTTGGAATTTTTCGAACAAAGCATATGACGATCTTGTTGCAAAAGGCTTAGGTACAACAGATGAGGTAGAACGTCAAAAAGTGTACGTAGAAGCACAGGAAATGCTCATCAATTTATCGCCAAATTTATTTTTAGTATCTCCGAAAAACTATGTAGCGGTTCGTAAAGACATTTCTGGCTACACACCATACCCGCACAATGCATCAGATTATAATCATGTCGAGAAGAAATAATAGAAATTCAATAGAGTGATAGGGATTCCTAACACTCTATCTTTTTAAAATGTCTAGGCATTGGCGCCAGCTCCTCGCATCATTTCGGTACCGCCGTCGAAAGTGGTGAATCGTTTACTTTCTAGTCGGGTCCTCCAATGCCTGCAGGAGCTTAAAGGGCGCGAATGTGCTTTTCTAAAAAGGGGATGAAATCGAACAATGACAAGCTATATTATTCGACGATTGTTAATGCTTGTTCCTGTGCTCTTTGGCGTCTCGATTTTTATCTTTTTGATGATGCGTGTTGTACCAGGGGATGTCGCCCAAACGATTTTAGGTACAGACGCAACGCCACAAGCACTAGAAGCTTTACGTAACCAATTTGGATTAAATGAATCGTATTTCAAACAGTATGTCAATTGGGTAGGCGGTGTATTGACCGGGGATTTTGGCGAATCAATGCGCAATGGTCGTGAAGTGTTGCCCGAAATAGTAAATCGCTTTAAGTTAACGTTTGAATTAACAATTTTGGCGGCGATTATTTCTTGGATAATTTCCATTCCATTAGGCGTTTTAGCTGCTGTCAAACGAAATAGTGCAACAGATCTTACAATTCGTACAATTTCATTATTCGGCGTATCGATACCAAATTTTGCATTTGCGACTGTATTGTTGTTAATTTTAGCACTGTATTTTAACTACAGTCCACCAATTGGATATGTCAGCTTTTTTGCAGACCCATTGAAAAATTTAGAGATAATGTTTTTGCCTTCTTTAGTGCTTGGAATGACGATGGCCGCAGCAGTCATGAGGATGACACGCTCCTCGGTATTAGAAGTATTACGGCAAGATTTTGTAAGAACAGTTCGTGCAAAAGGAGCAAAAGAGCGAATTACAATTTTTAATCATGCATTACGTAATGCACTTATTCCAATTTTAACGATTATCGGAATGCAAATTGGTACGCTTTTAGGTGGTGCTGTAATTATTGAACAAATTTTCTCATTGCCAGGTTTAGGGCAATATGTGTTAACGGGAATTACACAGCGTGATTTAACAGTAGTACAAGGAAGTGTTCTGTTTATTTCATTCGTTTTTGTCATGATTAATTTGATTGTAGATATTTTATATGCTTATTTAGACCCACGGATTAATTATAAATAAGACTTGGGGTGAAAGAAATGAAAGAATTTGCAAGTCAACTAGTAAAAGATAAAGTAGGATTAATTGGGGCAATGGGTATTTTATTAATCGTCATTGTAAGTTTGTTTGCCTCAGTTATTGCACCATTCTCACCCGAAAAGATGTTTACTGATTCGATTTTACAATCACCAAATGCGACGTATTATTTTGGTACAGATGAGTTCGGACGAGATATTTTTTCTCGCATAATTTATGGTGCGCAAGTGTCTGTGAAAGTTAGTGTGATTGCAGTAGGTATCGGTGCATCATTAGGATTAATATTTGGCTTAATAAGTGGTTATTTCCAAGGGAAAATAGATAGCGTCATTATGCGTGTAATGGATGTACTGTTTGCATTTCCTGATATTTTACTTGCGTTAGCAATCGTTGCGGTATTAGGCGCAAATATTACTAATACAATGATTGCCATAGGGATTGTTTTTACACCTGTTTTCACCAGGACGGTACGGGCGGCCACGATATCTGTAAAAGAAAATGAATACATTCTAAGTGCGGTAGCGATTGGTGTGCGACCATTGCAAATTATTATCCGACATGTCTTACCAAATATTATCGCGCCATTTATTGTACAAGTAACACTTGCTTTATCTGGCGCTATTTTAACAGAGGCAGCACTTAGCTTTTTAGGGCTTGGAGTTCAACCACCGAACCCTTCTTGGGGGAGTATGTTAAACGAGAGCCGTACTTATATGGAATTTGCTCCATGGACGATTATTTTTCCTGCAGTTGCAATTGTCATCACGATTTTTTGTTTCAATTTATTAGGGGATAGCTTACGTGATATTTTAGATCCTAAAATGAAATAGGAGGAATAGCATGGCAGATAAATTATTAACAGAAGCGCAAAATCCTTCAACTGAGTGGATAGATCAACAATCAATTCCGACCATTTTACAATGGATGAATAATGAAGATGCAACAGTAGCAAGTGCTGTGAAAAATGAGCTACCTCATATTAGCAAAGCAATTGAACAGATTGTGGAACGGCTACAAAATGGGGGACGGTTATTTTATATTGGTGCAGGAACGAGTGGGCGATTAGGCATATTAGATGCTTCAGAATGTCCACCAACATTTAATGTTTCGAAATCACTCGTACAAGGGATAATTGCAGGTGGGGCTTATGCCTTAACGAATGCAGTTGAAAATGTTGAAGATAATCGAACACAAGCGGTTAAAGATATTCAACATTATGATCTTACAGAAAAAGACGTGTTAGTTGGCATTGCTGCAAGTGGCAAGACCCCCTATGTAATTGCTGCCCTCCAATATGCACAGCAGCAAGGCATTTATACAATTTCTCTAAGCTGTAACAAAAATAGTGAAATTTCACAATTTGCTAATACATGTATTGAAGTTGAAACAGGACCAGAAGTAATTGCAGGCTCTACAAGATTAAAAGCCGGAACTGCACAAAAAATGGTGCTTAATATGTTAACAACCGCTACGATGATCAAATTAAATAAAGTGTATAGCAATATTATGATTGATGTTCAAGCGACTAATGAAAAGCTACGTCGCCGAGCACTTTTTACTTTGAAGCGTTTTACACAAGTTGACGAAGTAACGGGCAGAGCATTATTAGAACAGACAAACTATAATATTCGAATTGCAATCGTTATGTACGACGCTAAAGCTAGTGTGGAGCAAGCGACAGAGGCATTGAAGCAGCAACAGGGGAAAATTGAGGAAGCGATACAGTTGTTAAGGGGAGGTACTGAATAATGTATGCAATTGGTGTGATGTCAGGAACTTCATTAGATGGGTTAGACATTGTGTGTATTGATTTACATGCATATGAGCAACAACAGTCCATTCAATTAATAGCAAGCAAAACGGTAGATTATGATGTGACGTTTAAAAATCAGCTATCTGAACAATGTCATAATAACTCAGCTACTTTAGCCAATATTACAATGATGAACGCTTATCTAGGGAAGTTTATAGGTGAACAGGTCGTCCAATTTCTACATGAAAATCAAATCTCACCTCTAAAAGTTGCGTTTATTAGTTCACACGGGCAAACAATATTCCATGAGCCCCTTGGTGGTGAGTTAGAATATGAAATACCTTCAACCTTGCAAATAGGCGATATCTCTTATATTTCTGAAGTGACGCGATTACCAATTGTTGGAGATTTTAGGACGGGTGATATGGCAGCTGGTGGACAAGGAGCTCCGTTACTGTCCTATTTTGACGCCAATTTTTTGCATGCAGCTGATGTTGGGAGAGCAGTTCAAAATATCGGTGGTATTGGCAATGTCACGTATGTTCCAAGTGATAAGCAGCAGGCAGTCATCTCTTTTGATACAGGTCCAGGTAATGTCCTTATTGATAGTGCAATACAAAAATTAACGGATGGTCAGAAAAAATTTGATCATAATGGAGAAATGGCAAGTGAGGGTAACATTAATTACGAAGCCATTCAAGAATGGATGAATCATAGCTATTACTCGATGCCTTTACCAAAAACGACAGGACGAGAATTATATACAGTCAGTTATGTAAATGATCTTATCGAGCAATTAAATGGCGCGAGTCTAGAAGACATGTTGGCAACGTTAACCGCCTATACGGTGGAAACCATTAAGCATAGCTATGAAAAATACTTGCCACTGAACCAAATTGATGAAATTTATATTAATGGTGGTGGGAGCTTGAATGCCTTTATGATGATGTTGTTAGCCCAAGCATTTCCAACGAAAAAAGTATTGCCTTTAGAAGTATTAGGCGTGCCTGCAGTTTGGAAGGAAGCTATCGCCTTTGCACTGTTTGGTTATCAGACAATGCTTGGGCTACCGAATCAGTTACCTTCTGCGACAGGCGCAACTCGAGAAATCGTGATGGGAAAAGTGGCGTATTGTGATGGGAATCCATATGTACGTTTTGAACAATTAAGGGGGGAGTTGTAGTGGGCATTTTGCTAGCAATCGAAAACCTTTCAATTGCAGTAGGCAAAAAATCCACTGGCGAACCGCTTGTGAAAAATGTGTCATTGCAATTAGAAGAAGGAAAAACATACGGAATTGTAGGGGAATCTGGTAGTGGCAAAAGCTTAACCTCTTTGTCGATATTAAATTTATTAGCAGATAAATTAACCATTACAGAAGGTCAAATTCAATTTGCAGATAAGGGCAATCTATTGTCTCTAAAAAAGAATCAGCTTCAAAAAATACGTGGAAAAGAAATCTCGATGATATTCCAAGAGCCTATGACCGCTCTTGATCCAATGTATACCATACACTATCAATTGTTTGAGGTATTAAAATTTCATAAAAAACTCTCTAAGCAGCAAATGTATGAGCAAGTGATCAATATGCTAAATGCTGTTGGAATATCGAGACCAGAAAAAGTGTTAAAAAATTACCCACATGAACTATCTGGAGGCATGAGACAACGAATTATGATTGCTATGGCATTGCTATGTAATCCGAAGTTGTTAATCGCCGATGAACCAACAACTGCGCTTGATGTAACGATTCAAGCCCAAATATTAGAGCTGATGAAAAAATTAAAGCAGCAATATCAGTCCACAATTTTATTAATAACACATGATTTAGGGGTAATTGCCGAAAGCTGTGATGACGTTGCAGTTATGTATGCAGGACAAATTGTTGAAATTGGAAGTGTCGAGGAAATTTTCGATCAACCAAAGCATCCGTATACACAGGGGCTATTAAAGGCAGTAAACAGTATTGGCAACGAAGCGCAAGAATTATATGCAATCCCAGGGAATGTCCCAACGCAAGATGAGTTTAATGAAGGGTGTCGATTTGCGTCGAGATGTCCGCTTGTTATCGAAAGCTGTCACAATAATGTTCCGCATCTTACGCGAATCACACAAAGTCATACAGTGCGATGTTGGGCAGTGGAACAGGAGGGCGTATCCTATGAGACGTGAAGCCATCTTAGAACTGAAAAACTTAAAGCAATACTTCCCCATCAACGGCGGCATTTTTAAGCGGGTAGTGGGTCATGTCCGCGCGGTTGACGATATTTCCATTGCAATTAATGAGCAAGAAACGCTAGCATTAGTAGGGGAAAGTGGCTGCGGTAAATCCACAACAGGCAAAATGATTTTACGACTCATCCAACCTACTGACGGGGATATTTTATATAATGGACAAAATATAGCAGCGTTATCAAACGAACAGTTTAGGGCATTGCGTAAAGATATTCAAATCATCTTCCAAGATCCATACAGTTCACTAAATCCCCGAATGACTGTACGACAATTATTGTTAGAGCCGATTTTAACGCATAAATTGATGCCTAAACAACAAGCAGAACAAGAAATTATAGAAATAATAAAACATGTTGGATTAACAGAAAAAAGTTTTTCTAAATACCCACATGAATTTTCAGGTGGACAAAGACAGCGCATAAGTATCGCACGTGCATTAGTATTAAAGCCAAAATTTTTAGTGTTAGATGAACCTGTTTCTGCGTTAGATGTGTCAATCCAAGCACAAATTTTAAATTTATTGAAAAAGTTGCAACAACAATACCAACTAACATACTTATTTATTTCACATGATTTAAATGTTGTACGTCATGTCAGTGATCGAATTGCTGTGATGTATTTAGGTCATATTGTAGAAATTGCACCTGCACAAGAGCTATTTGAAAATCCAAAGCACCCATATAGTCAGGCCCTCATATCGGCAATTCCTAAAAAGCATCCGAATGATTTTGTAGAACGGATTATTTTAAAAGGGGAAATCCCAGACCCTTCGAATCCACCCGAGGGCTGTCCATTTCATACACGCTGTTTATATGCAAAAGAACAATGTAAATCAGGCACCATTCCTAATTTTCAAATTTCAGAACTGCATGATGTAAAGTGCGTTTTATATGAAAATGCATAAATAAATACCTGAAAAATCTAACACTTTCTCTAAGGGGTTAGATTTTTTGGTTCATAGAAAAATAATAATGAAAAAGGCGGTTTTTCTTGAGATACACGACTTAGTCATGTAGCATATTATTGAGACAAAAGAAAAAGGTGAACGATGTATGGAACAATTATTACAGGCAATTCAAGAGGGCGATATCCAGTTAGTTAATCAACTACTAGAATCATTTTTAGTAGATGCAGAACCGGCTGCACAGTACGAAATCGCAGAAGCCTTATTACACTTTGGTTTTTTAAGTGAGGCAGATCGAGTGTTTGAACATTTACAATTTTTATTTCCAGAGGAAGCGCAAATTTCCATTGATCGTGCAGGAGTTTTAATCGAATTAGGCGAAGAAGATGAGGCACTAGATTTATTGATGGCTGTATCAGATGATGTGCCAGAATATCCGCAGGCATTATTAGTATTAGCGGATTATTATCAAATGCAGGGGCTATTTGAAGTAGCAGAACAACGAATTAATGAAGCATTGCAATTATTACCGAACGAACCATTGTTACAATTTGCTAAAGCCGAACTCTTATTTGAAACAGGCCGTTTTTCTGAAGCCGCTCGTATTTATGAAGAATTATATGAAATGGATAAAAAGTTTGCAGGTACGATTTTAGCGCAACGCTTAGCAGAAGTATATCGTGCAGGTGCAGCATATGAGTCAGCACTTGATTTTTATATGGAAGCGCTAGAAGAGGAAGTAACCGCTGATTTATTATTTGGTTCTGGATATGCAGCCTTCCAAATAGAAAAATTTGACTTAGCAATTAAACAGCTAGAAGATTTAAAGGAATTAGACCCTGATTATTTTTCAGCCTATTTATTATTGGCAGAAAGTTATTCGATGCAAGAAGATAATAAACGTGCTTTAAAAGTCATTCAAGAAGGCTTGAAGCGCGATGAATATGATAAGTCGTTGTATTTATTCGCCGGTAAGATGGCATTGAAAAACAGTATGCCAACAGAAGCTATTGGCTATTTAACAGAGGCAATCGCATTAGATCCAGAATATATGGAAGCTATTATGGTGCTTATGTCTGTGTATAGTCAGCAAGAAAGTTACGAAGAAATTATTTCACTATATGAACAGCTTCAGCAATATGACTTTGAATGGGTGTCAATATATCCATTTGTTGCAAATGCATTCAATGAAGAAGAACTGTTCGATAAAGCATACGAAATTTATAAAGTGGCATATAATGAGTTTAACGAGGATGTTGAATTTTTAGAAAAATATTGCCTATTCTTAGTAGAAGATGGAAAACGTGAGGAAGCGAAACAAATTGCGGAGCGTTTAGTACAGCTCCAGCCTTCTGAGCAGCAATGGATTGACCTATTAGAGCGCTTTGAGTAAAGGGAGGATCACATGTTGGCTTATTCCGTACCACTCAATGAAAAAAGAGTTTTCATTCGATGGTTTTTGAAAAATTATCAATTAAAACGACGTGAAGGTGTATGGATTTTAAATTATTTATTAAGTAATGAAGCGTTACTTGAGCATGTGCATTTTGTGGATGAAGCGCATTATTGTCCACGTGCCATTGTGATGTCCACCGTCGACACAACGAGCATACCATTCCGTTTTTATAAAGATAATATTATGACTTCAGATGCTGAAAAGGCATTCCATGATTTACGCATTAATACGACTGATGAAATATATTTTCAATTAAATTTTCCAAGCATCCCGCCAAATCCACTTTATTTGGCGGTGCTTGAAGAAAATCCATTTGCACCGGATATTTTTATTCATGAAAAAGACCGTGTAGCAGCCCAACAATTATTGGAAAATAGTGTTTTAGAATTTCAAGAACATATGTTGTTAAAACAAATCGACGAAGCACTTGATACAGGTGATAAGGAGCGTTTCTTCGAATTGTCCAATTTATTGCAAGCTTTGAAACATTCAAAGTAATATTTTATTTGAAATCGTCGAAAAAAATACCTTTATTAGAAATTATAGTTTAGAAGTGTTATTAGGAGGAAAAATAATAATGATTTATAAAGTAAGTGATGTCGAACAATTTCAATCTCAAAAACAATTTATCGATACAGCAATCGTCCCATTAGTACAATTAGATTTTTCCGAAGTTGGAATGAAGCAGACAAGTTCTGCTTCTGAATACTTAATGACTTTGACAACATTTATTGAACAACAATTGCATGGACGCTTAATGTTATTACCACCTTTTTCGTATACAAAATTAACAAAATCTTCAGAATCAGCAATGTCTATTGAAAATGAATTAATAGAAGCAGGATTTAAATCGGTTATTTTTGTGACATGTGACCACGAATGGACGGCATTAAAAGAACGAATAAATGTACTATGGTTACCGGCAATCCCTTTAGAATCAATGGATAAGACTGTAAAGCAGCGCATTTTAGAAGATCAATTAAAACAAGTGCTGCCGGTATTAACTTCCGTTTGGGCACAGTAGACGTCACTACTTTCATTAAATGTTCACAATCTACACAAATGGAAATGAATGCTATATTGACCAACTTATTTACTTGATATATCATATATATGTCCTAGTTATTTACTATTTTTGAAAGTATGTCCGTTGGACTGACCTTTTAGTAAGAGGGGGGAAAAGGATGAGTAATAATCGAGTTACAAGACGTCAATTTTTAACATATTCACTTACTGGGGTAGGTGGATTCATGGCTGCTGGTATGTTAATGCCGATGGTTCGCTTTGCGGTTGACCCAATTCTTCAAACGAAAGAAGAAGGGGAATTTGTATTAACGAGCCAAAAAGTTGCGGAAATTACAGACGCTCCTGTTAAAGTTGACTTCTCGTATGAGCAAACGGATGGTTGGTATAAATCAGAGGTTTCGGATTCAGCTTGGGTTTACAAAGAAGGCGACCAAATCATTGCATTATCACCTGTATGTAAGCACTTAGGTTGTACGGTAAACTGGGCTAGTAATTCAGATCACCCGGACCAGTTCTTCTGTGCATGTCACGCAGGACGTTATGAAAAAACTGGTGTAAACGTAAAAGGAACACCACCACTTGGACCACTTGATCAATATGAAGTAGATGAAAAAGATGGTTTCATAATGCTTGGGAAAAAAATCGCAAACACACACAGTTAATTAAGTTAGGGGGTACGACACAGTGCTAAATAAAATTTATGATTGGGTCGATGAACGTTTAGATATTACTCCTATTTGGCGTGATATTGCCGACCATGAAGTGCCAGAGCACGTTAACCCTGCCCATCACTTTTCAGCATTCGTATACTGTTTTGGTGGATTAACATTCTTCATTACAGTTATCCAAATTCTATCAGGTATGTTTTTAACAATGTATTATGTACCAGACGTAGAAAATGCTTGGAAATCAGTTTACTATTTACAAAACGAAGTAGCGTTCGGTGAAATTGTTCGTGGTATGCACCACTGGGGAGCTTCACTTGTAATCGTGATGATGTTCTTACATACACTTCGTGTATTCTTCACGGGATCATACAAAAAACCTCGTGAATTAAACTGGTTAGTTGGTGTAGGTATCTTTGCAGTAATGTTAGGTTTAGGCTTCACAGGATATTTATTACCTTGGGACATGAAAGCGCTATTCGCGACTAAAGTAGGTATCGAAATTGCAGCCTCAGTTCCGTTTTTAGGTGAAACAATTAAGGTTTTACTTGCTGGAGATTCAACAATTCTTGGTGCGCAAACATTAACTCGTTTCTTTGCGATTCATGTATTCTTCTTACCAGCAGTATTATTCGCTTTATTGGCTGTTCACTTTATTATGATCCGCCGACAAGGTATTTCAGGTCCTCTATGATCTGAAGCGATTCGTATGATTTACTAAAGGAGGGGACAATATGCATCGCGGAAAAGGTATGAAGTTCGTAGGCGATTCACGTGTAAAAGCAAATGATCGTATGCCGAACGTGCCAAAAGATTATTCCGAATATCCAGGGAAAACAGAAGCTTTCTGGCCTGACTTCTTATTAAAAGAATGGATGGTTGGTGCGGTTTTCTTAATTGGTTATTTATTATTAACTGTCGCTCACCCTTCACCACTTGAAGGCCCGGCAGATCCAACAAACTCATCTTATATTCCGTTACCAGACTGGTACTTCTTATCAATGTACCAATTATTAAAATACTCATATGCTTCTGGTCCTTATAACGTAATCGGAGCTATGATTATCCCTGGTATCGCATTTGGTGCATTAGCATTAGCGCCATTCTTAGATACAACACCAGATCGTCGTCCATCAAAACGTCCATTACCAACAGCATTTATGTTATTAGCTGTAGCTGCACTTATTTATACGACTTGGGAATCTGTACAAGCTACTAACTGGGAAGCTGTTGAAGCTCAAGGTGTAATTACGGACAAGCATTTAGGTTTATTACCTGATGTTGAGGTTGATGAAACGTCAGAAGGTTATGAAATTTTCCAATCACAGGCATCATGTATTGGATGTCACGGTGGCGATTTAGCCGGTGTATCTGGTCCGATGTTATTAGGCAATGAATTAACTGCTGAAGAAGTAGCTGATGTAATTGCAAATGGCCGTGGTGGTATGCCAACTGGTACATTTACAGGTACTGACGAAGAGTTACAAGTTTTAGCTGAGTTCATCGCAGGATTAAAAGAACAATAAATATTCAAAAGGGGGGCCAAGTTTTTGGCTCTCTTTTTTTTTGGCTAGGAAAGTATTAATTTTCTAATGGGATCCACTGTCAAAAAACATCATTTCATGCGATTTGTGTTTTTCTAAAGTAGAAAGCATCCAAAAGGTAGTTTATAGACAATACATTTGAATATAAAAATGTAAAATGATGTGAATACTTGCACAACCTTTCTTTCGGTATATAATAAAAGACGTACATATTATTTTAAAGTTGCACAAAATATATAAAGAGAAATTGTAGGTTGAAGGAGAAAATATGAAAGCATATGCTATGCAAGCTTGGTATTTAATGAACCACCGCGTATTTTTAACGTTGTTGCTTATCGTAAATTTGTTTGGGACAATTTATGGATATTATTGGTATCGAGGTCAGCTTGCGGTGACAGAGCCAATATATTATATTTTTGTGCCTGATTCACCAACAGCAAGTTTGTTTTTTTGCTTAGCAGTGATTGGTTGGTTGTTCGGCAAAAATTATAAATTAATGGAAGTATTAGCGCTCATTACATTGGTGAAATATGGGTTATGGGCAGTTGCTATGAACTTATTAACCTTTGCTGAAACCGGCTATTTAGGATCAGCGGGCTGGATGTTAGTTATTTCGCATTTTTTAATGGCGGTGCAAGCAGTGCTTTATTTACCGAATTATCGCTTCACGAAGTGGCACGTAATGGTTGCGGCGATTTGGACATTACATAATGATGTAATTGACTATTTATTTGGGCAAATGCCGTTTTATCGTGTAATTAATGATTATCCAAGTCAGGTTGGATACTTTACATTTTGGCTTTCGATTGCATGTATCCTACTTGCATTTGTAGAAAGTTACAAGCGCGAATATTTGCATCGACAATAGAAACCCTTTAAAATTAAAGGAGATTGTAAGAGATAGAAGGGAAGTTCAAAAATGGGAATGTATATTGTATACTTTATCATCATTATGCTGTTACCTTTATATGCGCAAATGAAAGTGAAAGGCACATATAAAAAGTTCGCTCAAGTTCCAGCTGAAAAAGGAATGACAGGTGCACAAGTAGCACGTTACATTTTGGATCAACATGGCTTAACAGATGTTCGAGTTGTACCGACTCAAGGGTACTTAGCAGACCACTACAACCCAGCAACGAAAACAGTAGCCTTATCAGAAGATAACTACTACAATTCGTCAATTGCTGGAACGGCAGTAGCTGCGCACGAAGTTGGACATGCGATTCAGCATGCAGAGGCGTATTCGTTTTTAACATTACGCGCTAAATTAGTGCCAGTTGCAAATATATCATCGAACATGTCTTGGGTTTTTGTGATGATTGGTCTTCTTGCATCGTCTTCAGGCTTATTATTATTAGGGATTGTTTTACTTCTTGCAGGTGTAGTCTTCCAAGTTGTAACATTACCAGTAGAGTTTGATGCGTCAAAGCGTGCAATGAATGAAGTAGTTGCATTAGGGATTATTAATAACAACGAAGAGCGCTCTGCACGTAAAGTGTTAAATGCAGCAGCAATGACGTACGTAGCTGCAGCAGCAGTTGCCATTATGGAGTTATTACGTTTAATTTTAATCTACACAGGTATGAATAACGAAGATTAAATATAAGGGAGTTAGGCGAAAAAACGCCTAACTTCTTTTTTGTTGGATAGGGAGTATTGTTTTTCAATGAAATCGACAACTATAAAGACATCATTTGGAGTGAAGTATGTAATCAAAAGTAATGTGTCTAAAATGCTAGTTGCCAATTGTTATAAAAAAATTGATATTTTTAGTTGACCGTAAATTGAATGAACATGCATGATTTAAGTCTGTTCAAATGAAAAAACTGCGTGAAATGAGCAGTTTCACGCAGTTTTAAGCGATTGCTATTTACTTATAGTATCTAATTAAGAGCGATTAGTTTATTTAAGCAAAAACGGCTTTAATTTGATCGATAGCCCAGTCTAAATCTTCATTTGAAATAATAAGTGGTGGCGCAAAGCGGATTACTGTATCATGCGTCTCTTTACATAGTAATTGACGGTCCGCTAACTTTTCGCAGTAAGGGCGTGCAGCTTCTGTTAGCTCTACACCGATAAATAATCCTCGACCACGTACTTCTTTAATAACAGGATTGTCAATTTTCTTTAATTCATTTTGGAAGTATTCACCTAACTCTAAAGAGCGCTTCGTTAATTGCTCTTCTTCAATAACTTCAAGCGCGGCAATAGATACAGCACATGCAAGTGGGTTACCACCAAAAGTAGAGCCGTGTGAGCCTGGGTTAAATACACCTAAAATATCTTTATTAGCAATAACAGCTGAGATTGGGAATACACCACCACCTAAAGCTTTCCCTAAAATTAAAATATCTGGTGTAATATCTTCCCATTCATAAGCGAATAATTTACCTGTACGTGAAAGACCTGTTTGAATTTCGTCTGCAATGAAAAGGACATTATTTTCTTTACAAAGTTCAGCCGCAGCTTTAATGAATCCCGCTGGTGGTAAGTTAATGCCTGCTTCCCCTTGAATTGGCTCGATAATAAACGCTGCTGTATTTGGTGTAATGGCAGCCTTTAATGCGTCAATATCACCGTATGGAATTAGCTCAAAGCCTGGTAGCATTGGACCAAAACCACGCTTGTATTCTGCTTCAGATGATAATGAAACAGCACCCATTGTACGACCGTGGAAATTGCCGTTACAGCCAATGATGTCAGCTTGGTCAGCAGGAATGCCCTTTACCTCATAGCCCCAGCGACGTGCAGTTTTAATGGCAGTTTCTACCGCCTCAGCACCAGTGTTCATCGGTAATACCATATCTTTGCCAGTTAGTTTACAAAGCTTTTCATACCAAACCCCAAGTTTATCGCTATGGAATGCACGTGATGTTAATGTTACTAAATCTGCTTGATCCTTTAATGCTTGAATAATTTTTGGATGACGGTGACCTTGGTTTAATGCAGAATACGCTGATAGCATATCTAAATAACGATTTCCCTCTGGGTCTGTTACCCAAGCTCCTTCCGCCTTTTCAATTACGATTGGAAGTGGATGATAGTTATTCGCACCGAATTTTTGTGTTTTTTCGATTAATTGTGTTGTTTTTGTCATGTTGAACTCCTCCTTTAAAATGTTTCTGAAATTGATTTTGCTTGCACATGTAATAATAAATAATCTGGTGATCCGGCTTTTGAATCTGTGCCAGACATATTGAAGCCGCCGAATGGTTGATAGCCCACAATTGCCGCTGTACAGCCACGGTTAATATAAAGGTTGCCGACATGGAATTCACGTTTAGCTCGCTCGATATTGGCTGCATTTTGTGAAATAACGGCCCCAGTTAAGCCGTAATCTGTGTTATTTGCAATTTGTAATAGATGATCGAAATCTTTTGCTTTAGAGAAAGCAAGCACTGGTCCGAAAATTTCCTCTTTCATTAAACGAGCATTTTCATCAATGTCTGCAAAAATAGTTGGCTCTACAAAATAGCCTGTTGAATCATCAACCTGGCCACCTGTCATGAGACGACCCTCTGTTTTTCCGATTTCGATATAGCGTTTAATTTTTTCAAACGATTGTTCACTAATAACAGGACCCATAAACGTAGTTTCTTCAGTTGGATTGCCAACAATAAGTTGCTCTGTTAGCTCAACAACACGTTCTAACACAGCATCATAAACAGCTTCATGTACAACCGCACGTGAGCAAGCGGAGCATTTTTGGCCAGAATAGGCAAATGCCGATTTTGTGATGGACTGTGCAGCTAGTTCAATATCTGCTTCTTTGTCTACGATAATTGTATCTTTCCCGCCCATCTCTGCAATTACACGTTTTAACCAAATTTGACCTTCATGTACTTTTGCAGCGCGTTCATAAATGCGACAACCAACAGCGCGTGAACCTGTGAATGAAATGAAGCGTGTTTTTGGATGATCGACTAAATAGTCCCCAATTTCAGCACCGCTACCTGGTAAGTAGTTAACGATTCCATCCGGAAGGCCAGCTTCTTTTAACACTTCCATAAATTTCGCTGCAATGACAGGTGCTGTTTCAGCAGGTTTTAAGACAACCGTATTTCCTGTCACAACTGCCGCTACAACTGTTCCCGCCATAATTGCCAGTGAAAAGTTAAATGGTGGAATAACAATGCCTACACCAAGTGGTAAGTAGGTAAATTCATTATGCTCCCAGGAATTATGGTTGAGTGGACGACCTTGAGAAAGCTCTAGTATTTGACGACCATAGTATTCTAAAAAATCGATACATTCAGCTGTCTCACCATCTGCCTCCGCCCATGTTTTTCCTACTTCCTTTACTAACCAAGCATTGAATTCGTGCTTTCGACGACGTACAATCGCAGCTGCGCGGAATAAAATACCTGCACGTAAGCTAGCAGATGTGTTTTTCCATGTTTCGAAATGTGTTAATGATGATTGAATGGCTTGCTCTGCGATTTCTTTTGTTGCGTAATGGACTCTTCCGATAATTTCAGCTTTATTGGCAGGGTTAATAGAATGAACGATGTGTGCACTTTCGAAAAACTTGCCATCAATAATGATTGGGTATTTTTTGCCAAGCTCACTTTCAACTTTTTTAATTGAAGAAATAATTTCCGCTGTTGCAGTGGGATCCGTTTTAAAAGTTGTTAGTGGCTCGTGTTTGTATGGTACAGGCATTTATTTATCACTCCTTAATTTATGTAGTAAAAAAATTAAGCCTAGGGAAAATACAGATGGTATGGACTGCACGGGATGGCATAAGTTTTTCAAAATAAATGCTTCACTTTTTAATAAGCAAGAACGATGCCAAATAAAAACAGCGTGAAAAACACAGTTTAGCGTACTATTGCAAAATTATTTGGCGCAAAAAAATTGAAAGTTTCGAAATTGTGCTAAAATTTTGTGATAAGATGTGGAGGGGGTGAGTGATATGTCAGAAAATAATTTACAAAAGATGAATTTAATTTATCAGGGAATTATCGAACAGCTAGATGTTGGAATTCATGCTGTAGATGAAGCTGGAAAAACATTAATTTATAATCGGAAAATGTGTGAAATGGAGTCAATGAAGAAGGAAGATGTTCTCGGGAAAAAAATCCAAGATGTCTTTAAATTTCAGGAAAATCAAGAAAGCACATTGCTCCATTCGTTGCAAAATAAAAAAGAAATTTTAAATGTCAAGCAAACCTATTTTAATAATCGTGGTATCGAGATTACAACGGTTAATAAAACATTACCGATACAAGAGAATCGTCAAATGGTAGCAGCAGTTGAGATTGCAACGGACGTGACTAAGATGGAAAAGCTAATGCGTGCTAATAAACGAACGAATGATGCAAACCTTTCATTTACTCAAATTATAGGGCAGAGTGGGCCATTAATAGAAGTAATTGAGCTAGCCAAACGCGCAACTCGTACGAATTCAAATGTACTCATAGTTGGTGAGACAGGTACAGGGAAAGAGTTATTTGCACAAAGTATTCATCATGAAAGTGACCGCGCAACAAAACCCTTTGTCTCGCAAAACTGTGCCGCACTACCGGATAGCTTAATTGAAAGCATTCTTTTTGGAACGGTACGCGGTGCTTTTACAGGTGCTCTCGATAGTCCAGGGTTATTTGAGCAGGCGCAAGGGGGGACCTTATTACTTGATGAGCTGAATTCGTTAAATATTACGCTACAGGCTAAATTACTTCGTGTGATTCAAGAAAAAAAGGTACGAAGACTAGGAGCTACAAAAGAAATAGATGTTGATGTTCGTATCATTGCCACGATGAACGAGGATCCAGTAGATGCTATTGCTTCAGGAAAATTACGTAAAGATTTATATTTTCGCCTTGCCGTTATTACGGTAATGGTACCAGCATTACGTGAACGAATAGATGATTTACCTGTTTTACTGGACTATTTCATCAGTCAATATAATCAATTATTTTCGATGAATGTGGATGGGGTGTCCGATGAGGTATTTGCATTATTTGCTGCTCATAACTGGCCAGGAAATATACGAGAGCTTGAGCATGCAATTGAAGCGGCTATGAATTTAATGCATCATGAGCGTGAAATTATGTATGAGCATTTACCTTACCATTACCGAAAGGGCGATAAAGGTCAACATAAATTGCGCCCATTGAAAAAAAACTATAGTGGTCAATTACTCGATCAGCTAGCCCAATTTGAGCAACAAGTGATTGAGGATACACTAAGGCAAAATGATAATCACATAACAAATTCGGCACAGCAGCTTGGATTAAGTCGTCAAAGCTTGCAATATCGTATGAAGCGCTTACAAATTCGTGGAGGAGAATAGTATGGAGTATTCGATGCATCAGCAGCAAGCTTTGCAATTGAAGTTAGCGATTACACCTTCACTTCGACAATCACTTGATATATTATCGTACACAGTATCCGATTTGATTACGCATATTCAACAGCAAGCAGAAGCAAATCCACTGATGGACGTGTCGACTGCTCGTTTAGAATCGTATAGTGTGGAAATGGCGAAAATGCATAATGATTCAAATAGTTCACAATCAGATTTGTATGAGAAGGCTACAACGCTACAAACAATGGAGCGTTTTTTATTAGAGCAAGTTGCAGGGGTCAAAACATGTACAGCTACTGAACGAGAGCTATTAATATTCTTTATCCGCAATTTAAACGATTCAGGATATTTAATGTGTGATGTAGAAGATACAGCGGTGCAATTTGCGCTTACTTTAGAAGAAGTACTAGACGTTTTGAAAATTCTACAAAGTTTTGAACCAGCTGGAATAGGTGCGAGGTCATTGGCGGAATGTTTGGTGTTACAGCTGCGTGAAGAAAAGCAAGTACCAGCCTTTACGGAACAAATTATTTTACAGCATTTAGATGAGCTAGCTGCACGTAATTTTACAGAGCTAGCGACTATTTTCTCCTGTAGAGAAACCGAAATCGAACAGGTTTTACAGTTTATTCAAACGTTAAATCCGCGTCCAGTTTTTGAGGTTCAAACAGAGCAGCCACAATATATTTTTCCTGACATCATATTAGAAATTGTAGATGGTGTAGGTGTGCTACAAGTAAATGACAATTTTTTGCCGGAAATTTCAATTAGTTCAGCGTATGATGAGCTAATGAAAGAAAATGAAGAAGTAGCTCAGTTTATGAAAGGGAAAATTTCTGAAATCTTTCTCTTAAAAAAGGGAATTGAACAAAGGCATCTTACTTTGTATAAAGTGACTCAAGAAATTATGAGTGCGCAACCGCATTTTCTACGAGAAGGGAAAAAGGGATTGCAGCCACTCCGTTTGAAAGAAATTGCTGAAAAAACAGGTTTTCATGAATCAACCATTAGTCGAACGATTAATAAAAAATACATCCAAACGCCTTATGGCATGTTTTTATTAAAGCAATTTTTCATTCGTGGATTGTTAAATGAGCAAGGAATTAATCAAGATATTCAATTCATTCAATTGCAAATAAAAAAGATAATTGATGAGGAGGATAAAGTCAATCCGTATTCCGATCAGCGAATAGTTCAACTTTTAGCTGGTGAAGGGATTTTTATTGCGAGAAGAACGGTTGCAAAATATCGTGAGCATTTATGTATTCCTCCCTCTTCCAAAAGACGTATTTCCGATATGAAAGAATGAAGCAGCTTGATTTCAACGATTCAAGAATTTGGGCAGCTATCAGATTACGATAATGTCTAGTTGTGAGCTGTTACTTTTGCTTGGGTAGTTCCTGCTGTTTTAGGGATGATTCTCGGCTCTTTATGTATCGAAAGAAATCAAAAGAGGCACAAGTACCAGAATCGATAATGGAATAATGCAAAAGCTGTTTTTAATAATCATCAACAATGATTATGGGATTTTATTAAAAAGTCGATTCATACTAAAATAGTAGTATGAATCGACTTTTTCAGTGCTCTCTTTTAATGTATCGGTTGTTTTTTGTCATCTAATGTGAAGCCTTCACCTGAAACATCTCGTACATCCATAATCGTTACAAAAGCGTGAGGGTCAATACCGTAAATAATATTTTTTAAACGTACAAGCTCATTTCGTGCAACGACACAATATAATACATCTCGGTGCTCTTTTGTAAAGTGACCATGACCATCGAATATTGTTACTCCTCGTTCCATATTATTAGAAATTAAATCGGCAATTTCATTTGATTTTGGAGAAATGATGAATGTACCTTTTGCTGAATTGGCTCCTTCTTGAACGAAATCAATTACGCGCCCCCCTACATAAACAGCAACTAATGTATACATCATCGAGCGGGCATCCAAAAATGTTGCCCATGATAAAATAATAACGACAAAATCAAAGCCAAACATCGTTTTACCAATGCTCCAACCTAAATATTTATTTGCTAGGCGGGCGACGATATCAACTCCACCTGTTGTCCCACCGAAGCGGAATACAATCCCTAAACCAACCCCAACGAATACACCTGCAAATAAGGAAACGAGGAATAAATCCTCTTGTAGGTTCATTTTGAATTCATACATGTGGAATATTTTTAAGAAAACAGAAACACCAAATGTGCCGATAAGCGTGTAAATGAACGTTTTCTTTCCAAGTAAGCGCCAGCCAATAATAAACATCGGTATATTTAATAGCAAATTCAGTAATGCTGGGTCCCAATTTAGTGTAAAATATAGAATAAGTGTAATGCCACTAAAACCGCCCTCACCAAGTTGGTTTTGCATATTAAAATGCACAAAACCAAAGCTAAAGATGGCAGTTCCAATGAGGATACCGATGATGTTTTTAATTTTGATGCCCTGCATTGTCATCCTCCTAAGATACGATTAAAATTTTGTTTAGAAAGCTGAAAAAGTTACATCGTTTGTCCCGCAAATTGGGCAGGAAGTAATGAAAATGTGTGAAATGAAACAAGACAATGTAACAAGTAAGTGATTACCCGAAAAAAACGATTGTATGAAGATTCACCTTATTATGTTAGATTTTTGTACTTTTGACAACAACCATTGCATAATAAGGAAGGGTATTTATTTTGAGTGGATAGGATAGTATTAATTTTTCATTGAAATCCAAATTAGAAAAAACAGCATTTCGCATAGGATATGTCTTTTTTAATTATTCATCATATTATTAATAATCATGTATAGGAAAAAGGAGTTTTAGTAATGTCAATTAAAGTAGCAATTGCTGGTGCACGCGGAAAAATGGGAACCGAGGCCGTACATACTGTAATGAAGCATGAGGCAATGGAGTTAGTAGCGGTGCTAGATTATAAAGAAATAGGAACAACATTAGCTGAATTGGAGCAATTTCCGACAACTTATGAAGTTCCAGTTTATACGGATTTTGCACGATTAGTTGCTGAAACGAAGCCGGATGTTTTCGTAGATTTAACAAACCCACATTTTGTGTATGAACGTACGAAGGAAGCATTATTACATAATATCCGACCAGTAGTTGGAACGACAGGCTTTACAAACGAACAATTACAAGAGTTGCAAGATTTAGCGAAAGATAAGAAAATTGGCTGTATCATTGCACCGAACTTCGCAATTGGTGCGATATTAATGATGAAATTTGCAAAAGAGGCTTCTAAATACTTCCCAGATGTTGAAATTATCGAAATGCATCATGATCAAAAGTTAGATGCACCGTCAGGAACAGGCATTAAAACAGCGCAAATGATTAGTGAAGTGCGCAATGCAAAACAACAAGGTCATCCAGATGAACAAGAAACACATACTGGTGCGCGTGGTGCTGAATACGAAGGGATGCGCATTCATTCAGTGCGTCTGCCCGGTTTAGTAGCGCATCAACAAGTATTATTTGGAGGAACAGGTGAATTATTAACGATTCGTCATGACTCATATAATCGTGGTAGCTTTATGGGGGGCATCGCGTTTTGTGTAGAAGAAGTGATGAAACGTGAATCGCTAATTTACGGGCTAGAGAATATTATTTAGAAACGAGATGACGTATATGAAGATTGCATTAATTGCACATGATCGTAAAAAAGATAATTTAATTCAATTTGCAATTGCTTACCAAGCGATTTTAGCAGAGCATGACTTATATGCAACAGGTACCACAGGAACAATGATTGAAGCTGAAACAGGTTTACCAATTACGAAATTTCGCTCTGGCCCTCTTGGCGGAGATCAACAAATTGGTGCAATGATTGCTAATAATGATATGGATATGGTATTTTTCTTCCGCGATCCATTAACGGCACAACCTCATGAGCCGGACGTTATGGCATTAGTACGATTATGTGACCTGTATCATATTCCTTTAGCGACAAATATGGGGACAGCTGAAATCCTATTAAAAGGATTAAAAGAAGGCTTTGTCGATTGGCGCACTTTAGGAGAACGTAGACAATAAAGAATCAATGACGCTTACTTTATTACATTCAGATTTATTTTGAAGTATAAGAAATTATAAATTTTTTCAAATTAGCGCATTTCTTATGAAAACTCGAAGTTCCTAATAAAATTTGCAACAAATACCAGAGGCGTTACTTCTAACATGAGAAGGATACGTACTTTTGAAGGGTTGGTGAGACGAATGAAAAAATTAAAAATTGGTATTACATGTTACCCAACTGTAGGGGGCTCTGGTGTAATTGCAACAGAGCTAGGGAAAATGTTAGCAGAGCGTGGTCATGAAATTCATTTCATCACATCGAGCGTACCATTTCGATTAAACAAAATTTATCCAAACGTCTTTTTCCACGAAGTTGAAGTGAATAATTATTCGGTATTTCAATATCCACCATACGATATTGCACTTGCAAGTAAGATGGCGGACGTGATTAAAGAAGAACATTTAGATATTTTACATGTGCATTATGCGATTCCACATGCAGTGTGTGCGGTTTTAGCACGTGATATGAGCGGACGAGACTTCGGTATTGTTACAACGCTTCATGGTACAGATATTTCAGTCCTTGGCGAAGATTCAACATTAGCACAGGCCATTAAATACGGTATTGATCGTTCTGATGCTGTAACGGCTGTTTCAGAAGCTTTAAAACAACAAACCTATGATTTAATTGACACAAATGCTCCTATTGACACAATTTATAACTTTGTTGATGAACAAGTCTTTAAACCAGGAAATCCAGGGAATTTAAAGCAGCAGTTTGGCATAGAGGACGATGAAAAAGTCATTATCCACGTTTCAAACTTCCGCAAAATTAAAAATTTACCTGATATCATCGAATCGTTTATGAAAATTCGAGCTCGAATGCCAGCGAAACTATTACTTGTAGGCGATGGTCCTGAAAAACATCGTGTCATGGAACAAGTAAAAGCTTCGGCATATAAAAAAGATGTACTGTTTTTAGGGAAACAAGAAAATATTACAGAGCTTTATACGATTAGTGATTTAAAGTTACTCTTATCTGAAAAAGAATCTTTTGGACTTGTACTACTAGAAGCAATGGCTTGCGGTGTGCCAGGAATTGGCACGGCAATTGGTGGTATACCTGAAGTTATTGAGCATGGTGTCAATGGTTACATTGTAGAGCTAGGGGATACTCAGGCAGTAGCGGATTATGCAGTGCAACTGTTACAAGATGAACAACAGCATTCTGCATTCCGTCAAGCTGCACTTCATGCTGTATCCGAACATTTCCATCAGCACAAAATTATTAAGCAATACGAAGATCTATATGAAAGAGTGGTCGCAAAGAAAAATGATTCCGAAACAATGGCAAATCGCAATTGACGTAATTAATCAGATTGAACACGCCGGTTTTGAAGCATTTATCGTTGGTGGCGCGGTACGAGATTATTATTTGACAAAAGAAAATAATGACATTGATATTGCAACAAGCGCGTTACCACAAGAAATACAGGCAATTTTTCCACATACAATTGATGTTGGGATCGAACATGGGACAGTGCTTGTATTACATCAAAACGAGCCAATTGAAGTGACGACGTATCGTACAGAATCAACTTACACCGACCATCGTAGACCAGATGCAGTGCATTTTGTCCGAAATTTAGCCGAGGATTTGAAGCGTCGGGATTTTACGATGAATGCAATGGCGCTTAGTCAATCAGGTGATTTTATTGATCTTTTCGATGGTCGCAAGCATATTGACGAGCAGTTAATTTGCGCAGTTGGGAATGCTGAGGAACGCTTTAAGGAAGATGCGTTACGCATGCTTCGAGCCGTTCGTTTTGCAGCGCAATTAAATTTTAAGATTGACGATCAGACATTTGCAGCGATTCAAAAACAGGCAGCATCGATTGAGTTAATCGCGATGGAGCGTATTCAAGTCGAATTATCAAAAATCTTTACATCACAATTTCCAGCGCAAGGGATCCATTATATGCAAGAATCTAATCTTGCTAAGCATTTAAATGGTGAATTTGACTCTAGGGCTTGGCAATATTTTCAGTCAGAGAATCGCCAGGTCGGCTGGGCGTATTTTTGTTTAGTGAATAACGAATTAGCGCTATTAACACAATTCCGATGCTCGAATAAGGATAAACAGTTTGCTAAGCAGGTACTTGAAGCATATGATTGTCTTTTAAAAGGCATCGAAAAAATTGAGTTATTGTACTTTGATGTAGAAATTTTGCACACAGCGTATCAGTTTACACAGTGGCAACAGCAAACCATTAATGTTTCGTGGGAGCAGTTACAACAACAAAAATTAACATTGCCAATTCAGTCTGCGAAAGAGCTAGCAATTACTGGGCAAGATGTAATGGCTTGGTCGCATAAAAAACGCGGTCCATGGATTAAGGAAATGTTAGACACTTCATTACGAGCCGTAGTAAATGGTGACGTAGTAAACGACAAACAAAAGTTAAAGGAATGGTTTCATGCAACTAACGTTGAAGGATGAAATTTTGCAACGATTTTTACAGGCAAACGGTGAGCCGATATCGGGTCAGCAGCTGGCTGATGAATTTCAAGTATCACGGACTGCCATTTGGAAGCATATGCAAAGTTTGCAGCAGGAAGGCTACACATTTGAAACAATAAAAAAGCGTGGCTATCAGTTAGTGGCAGTGCCGGATAAAGTGGATTTCGGTCAGTTAAAGCAACTTTTAACGACGGAGCGCTATGGTCAACAGGTGCATTATTTTGATAGCGTCGAATCTACGCAGTTTGTTGCACATGACCTAGTTCGTCAAGGCGCGCCAGACGGGACACTTGTCATTGCAGAGCATCAATCTGCTGGACGTGGTCGAATGATGCGTGAATGGGAGTCGTCTCAGGGAAAGGGTATCTGGATGACGATTATTATTCGACCAGAAATCGCACCGCATCAAGCACCGCAATTTACGCTTGTAACTGCCGTTGCAATTGTCAATGCCATGAAAGCGATGTTTAAAAACTTCACGCCACAAATTAAATGGCCCAATGATATTTTAGTAAATGGTAAAAAAACGACAGGTATTTTAACGGAGATGATTGCTGAAGAAAATCGTATACAAGCACTATTAATCGGAATTGGGATTAACGTAAATCAGCAGCTTGAGGATTTTCCGGTAGAATTGCACCACATCGCGACTTCTTTAGCTATTGAAGGAAAAGAATCAATAGATCGTGTACATTTAGTTGCCCAGGTGCTCAATTATTTAGAGCAATTTAGTGATCAGTATGTGAAGAATGGCTTCACGTTAATCAAAAAGCTATGGGAAGAATCATCTTGTACAATTGGAAGCCAAGTGCGCGCGACAACTTTACGTGAAGTTGTAGAAGGTGAAGCAATCGCCATTACCGATTCAGGTGTACTTGAGATACGTCAGGCTAATGGTGTCGTAAAGGGTGTTTATTCAGCTGATATTGAACTAATTTAACTTGCTTAAGTAGATTCTTTTTGTACTATAAGTAAAGCGATAGGTACAGTAGTTCTCCACTGTTATAAGGGGAGAATGCCAATGTATGACTTTAATTCACGGGGATTCAAACCCCGGCTGATTCAATTTATTGCCTCAAGCGGATGTCACAGATTTTTTTCGGGCCAGCTCGAAAAAAATCTGGACAAAAGTTAGCTGAGGTGTAATTTATTCCTCTGTACGTTTTCTTCTAAAATTGATATAGTGGTTCTAGGACAGTATCTAGTTAGCTAGAACTGTACCTAGCAAAGTGATTATTATACTACTATAAAAAATCTGCCTTGATCCATAGTGACAGGGACGGAAGAAAACACGCGTTAAATAACTCGTTTAGTAGGCAACTACTATTCTAAAAAAATCATTTTGTTGCAATTGCTGCAACATTTGTTTTTTGACGCATGAAAAAAACCTAATTGTTTAATTTACGCAATAGGGCTCTTCTGTCTAATTTTAGATGGGAGAGCTTTTTTGTTTTCTTCCTCAAAATGAAGGAGGACAAAATGAAAACGACAGCTCAGTTTTTAATGATGAAGCAGCAGCGAGAAAAAATCGTCATGGTGACGGCTTATGATTATCCAGGAGCAAGATTTTCTGAAGATGCTGGAGTGGATATGATTTTAGTGGGCGATTCTTTGGGGATGGTTGTCCTTGGTTATGAATCGACGATGCGCGTGACGGTGGATGACATGATTCATCATAGTAAAGCAGTTCGTCGCGGCGCACCACAGACGTTTATCGTTGTGGATATGCCATTTGGGTCGTATCACGGAGATGTAAATGACACATTGAAAACGGCGGTGCGTATGATGCAAGAAACTAATGCCAACGCAGTAAAAGTGGAAGGTGCAGGCGATATTGTACCAGTTATTAAAAAATTAACGGATGCAGGTATTCCAGTAGTTGCGCATTTAGGATTATTGCCACAATCAGCAGGAGTGCTAGGTGGTTATAAAGTACAGGGGAAAACAGCTGAACAAGCAGAACAGTTAATTCAAGACGCCTTAGAAGTTGAGCAAGCAGGGGCATGTGCGATTGTGTTAGAATGCATTCCCCATCAATTAACTGCGGTAGTATCAGAAAAATTAACGATCCCGACAATTGGTATTGGAGCAGGAGCAGAAGCAGACGGACAAGTGCTTGTATTCCATGATTTATTGCATTTTGGCAAACATCATATGCCAAAATTTGTACACAGCTTTGCTCAGGTTGGCGATGAAATTGAGCGCGGTATTAAAGGCTATACGGATGCAGTGAAGGCTGGTACATTCCCAACATTAGCACATAGCTTTACAATGAAAGAAGAAGAGTTAAATGAGCTGTATGGAGGCGTAAAATAATGAACGTAGTTACAACAATTGCACAATTACGAGAAATTGTTCTCCATGCAAAAAAACAACAGCAAACTATCGGGTTAGTCCCGACAATGGGCTATTTACATGAGGGCCATTTAACATTAGCAACGAATGCTAGACAAGAAAATGACTTAGTGGTTATGAGCATTTTTGTCAATCCAACTCAATTTGGTCCGAATGAAGATTTTGAGTCTTATCCACGTGATTTAGCGCGTGATAAGAAGTTAGCAGAATCAGTTGGTGTTGATGTTATTTTCGCGCCTTCAGTTGAAGAAATGTACCCTCAAGATGGTGGCATACGAGTTCGAGCAGGTCGTCAAGCTAAATTACTATGTGGTGCAAGTCGTCCAGGACATTTTGATGGTGTGCTTCAAGTCGTAGCTAAACTATTTAATTTAGTTCAGCCGGATCGAGCATATTTTGGTCAAAAGGATGCGCAGCAAGTGGCGATTATTCAAACAATGGTACGTGATTATAATTTTCCAATTGAATTGAGAATTGTACCCATTGTACGAGAAGAAGATGGCTTAGCAAAATCAAGTCGTAATGTCTATTTAACGCCGATAGACCGCTCGCAAGCACCTGCTATTCAACAGGCACTACAGCTTGCAAAACGTGAATTGCAAGAAACAGAAGATGTTGAAAAGGCGCTCGCATTAGCAACGAAGCTAATTGAGTATAATACGGACGGTAAAATTGATTATTTATCAATTTTAGCTTATCCAGATTTAACAGAAGTGACTGCGGAAACGGATCAAATCCTGTTAGCCGTTGCTGTGTATATTGGAAAAACACGTTTAATAGATAATGAAATCTTTTCGTTAAAAGGGGCAATGGCACATGTTTAGAATGATGATGAATAGTAAAATTCACCGCGCACAAGTGACGCAGGCAGATTTAAATTATGTTGGCTCAATTACAATCGACCAAGATATTTTAGATGCGGTAGGGATGTTAGCAAATGAAAAGGTGCATATTGTGAATAATAATAATGGTGCACGTTTTGAAACGTATATTATTGCAGGTGAGCGTGGATCTGGTGTGATTTGTGTAAACGGTGCAGCAGCACGCCTTGTGCAAAAGGGTGATGTTGTCATTATTATTTCGTACGTTTATGTAGACAACAAAGAAGTAGATAACCATAAGCCAACTGTTGCGATTATGGGCGAAAACAACACAATTAAAGAAATGATTAGTTACGAGCCAGAAGCAACAGTAATGTAATCTGTAGGCGGTGCTTCTGCGGTGGTCAGAATAAGGAACGAATGCAAAAAGCGTCACGTCCTGTGACAACGCATTCATGACCAACATCGTGTTGGCCTCCATCCTCGGCGCAAAGGGAATGTCCCAGAATTACTTCTTGGACATTCCCTTTTTTGTTACAAAAAAAGGTTTTGTTGTTTCATTTTGTAATAAATATATTATACACCTGTAATATCTTTGAAATATTTAATGTGTAAACTAATGGTAGTTTATAAATACCAAATATTTTAAATGTAACAGGAGGAAATGGCTATAATGTTTAAGCATAAATTAATTTTAAGCCTGTCTCTATTCTTGTTCAGTTCAATTTTATATGTAAATACCACTAATGCAGCCACATATACAGTAAAAGCCGGAGAAAATATTGAAGAAATTGCAAAGCGTTACGATACTACTGTTCAAGAGCTATTAGACTTAAATCGAATACAAAGTGCAAACGACATCGTAGAGCACTTAGTATTAAGATTACCTGAGGAAAAACCAAAAGAAACGCCAAAAGAGCAGCCGAAAAAGTCAGTAGAAGAGATAGAAACAATAGACGGTTATGAGGTTGTTAAAACATTAACAGTGGAAGCAAGTGCCTTTACGGCAAGTTGTAATGGCTGTTCTGGAAAAACAGCATATGGTATTGATTTACACAAAAACCCTGATATTAAACTAATTGCGGTTGACCCAGATATGATTCCACTTGGCACAAAAGTTTGGGTGAAGGGATACGGAATTGCAATAGCTGGAGATACAGGTGGTTCGATTAAAGGCGGGAAAATTGATGTCTTTATGAAAACAAAGAAAGAAGCGTATAGTTGGGGACGTAAAAAAGTAGAAATCAAAATTTTAAAATAATCAAAAGCGCAAAAACCATTCAGATTTCGGGTTTTTGCGTTTTTTCTTTTATTTATAAATAATGTAAGTGATAATAAAATAGATATGCATGTATGAAAGGAAGCGTTTTATGGAAATTATTTTAGCAGTGGGTGCATTTTTAGGTGCGATAACTGTAGCAATCGGTGCGTTTGGCGCGCATGCGTTAAAAGGCAAATTTGCGGAGGAACGCTATGAGCAAACATTTGAAACAGGTGTACGTTATCAGATGTACCATAGCCTAGCAATCCTAAGTGTTGGATTAGTGATGCGTGTAGTAGGGGAATTACAAATTTTAGAAGTAGCAGCCTATTTAATGTTGGCTGGTATTGTACTGTTTTCGGGTAGTTTATATGTACTTTCAGTTACTGGAATACGAAAGCTCGGTGCCATTACGCCAATTGGTGGTGTCTGCTTTATTGCTGGATGGATTTGTGTTGCTGTAGGTGTTCTGTAGCTAATGTTGTTCCAAATAGTCTAGTTTTCATAAAAGGCATTTTTCAATACAATATTTGGAACAAAGTGTATTTATCTAATATAATCCGTTCTGCTACGCTGCGGGGGACGCTTTCCTGAGGGCGTGGCTACAACTAACTTGTATGTGCCTCTTACGGTGGCACATACAAGTGGATTTTCCGCGCACGCTTAATCCTCTAGGAGTCGCCCAAAAAAATGTGCTCCTGTCGCTACGCTTTCGTCGCAAAGCAAGGCTCAAATCATACGGCATTTGAGCCTTACTTCACTTCGCAGCACTCTACTAAAAAGTTAAAGTTCGTTTATACTACAAAGGTTTTTATGAAGTATGCTGTTTAAAGCTTTGTTATTAAAATAAAGTCTAAGCTTTGACACAATGAAAGTAGCTAATTTTATTGTTGTAGCTAACTTTTAATCAAAGATAAAATATTGTATACATCGTACTATTTTATTCATCACCGCCGCCTCGCGCTAGCGGCAGCATTGGACTCTTTTAACTATTAAAAAGAAGAAAAATTTAATTTGGCGGGCTTTGCATGCGGCATTAAAGACAGTAGTAAAGGGAAATTCTAAAACATTTTTAGAATTTCTCTTTGCGCCGAGGAGAGTTAAATCGAGATTTTACTCCCCGCAGAAGCAGTCATGCGACTGTCGCTTCGCTTTCGTCGCAGAAGCTAAAACCAACCTAGACAGCGGCTGGTTTTAGCTTTGCCGTAGCCCGCCAAAAATAAGTGACACTGCACTTAATCCATTTTTTAGTTAGTTTATACATATGTAAAGATTCACATGAAATCTACTTTACACATGTAAAAAATTCAAGTTCGGTTGCATTCCAAATATTGTGATGTTAATGTGAAAAATGAGGTGGAAAAAATGGAAAACTTTGATTTAGCTGTAATTGGTGCTGGTCCAGGAGGCTATGTAGCAGCAATTCATGCAGCAAAAAGTGGTTTGAGGGTCGCGTTAGTAGAACGCGATAAAGTAGGGGGTGCTTGCTATAACGTAGGGTGCATCCCATCTAAAATTATGCTAGAACATAGTAAATTAGTGCAAGAAATTCGACGTGGTACAGATTGGGGCGTTACGGTACCGACAATTAATATTGATTTTTCAAAGTTAATGAAGCGAAAAGATAAAGTGGTCGAAGAGTTGTTAACGAATATTGAAACATTTATTGAAAACGCACAAATTACAATGTATCGAGGGGAAGCAGCGGTCACAGCCGAGCGTAAAGTCATTGTAGGGAATGAATCGTTTTCAGCCGACAAAGTGATTTTAGCCACAGGTAGTACACCGTTTGTACCGCCATTTAAAGGGATTGAAACAGCAGATTACCATACTACAGATACGTTCTTTAGTATTCAAGAGCTACCAAAGCAATTAACGATCATCGGTGGTGGGGTCATTGCAATTGAGATGGCCTTTGCTTTAGCACCAATGGGAACAAAGGTGACAGTATTAAACCATAGTCAAGATATTTTACAAACAGAAGAGCCAGATGCACGCCCAATTATTAAAGAGAAAATGAAACAATTAGGCATTGAACTCATTACAGAATTCACATTTGAGGAGATTCATGCAGACTATATTCAAACGTCGATTGGTAATTACCCGTTTGAAAATTTATTGTTCGCAACAGGCAGACGTCCCAATATACAAATTGCTGACGCGCTTGAAATGGATATGGATGGTCGTTTGATTAAGGTGAATAATCATTATGAAACAAGTATCCCAGGCATTTTTGCGATTGGTGATTTAGTCGGTGGTTTCCAACTTGCTCACTCTGCTAGTGCAGAAGGTATACATGCGGTAGATTTCATTTTAGGGAAGCATCCAAAGGTGATCAATCAGCAAGAAATTCCACGCTGTGTGTATACGCATCCAGAAATCGCTACATTCGGAATGCTTGAACACGAAGCACCGTCTGATTCAATCGTAACAAAAATGTATTTACCAACAAACCCGAAAGCGTTACTTGAGGGCAATACACAAGGCTTTATGAAGTTTGTGGCAAGTCCAGAAGGGGATATTTACGGTGCATGTGTTGTTGGTGATGGTGCAACGGAAATGATTAACTCCATGCTAGCGGCTAAAGTATTAGGGGGATCAGTCAAAGATTTGGCACGTTTAATATTCCCACATCCAACTGTAAGTGAACATGTTGGAGATGCAGCACGTTCGGTATTTGGCAAAGCGATTCACGCTTAATAAATAGTTAGAGCATGTTCATAATATTTGAACATGCTTTTCTTTATAGCCAATTAGTTATTCGCTATAATGATGATACAAAAGACTATATGAGGTGCACCGATGGAACAAGAAATAATAGAAATTATTGAAAAAGAAGTGGAGCAAGCACTTTTTACTTGTATCGATTTAAAGATTGAAGAAAATTATATTGCCATGGGTCAAGAGTTTGCCAAAATACTAGCACAGTTACAAAAACATGATTTCATAAGCCCAACGTTAAAGGTAATTGTAGAACCAGAAAGTTGCTTAACGGAGACTCGTATTTTACTAGAAAGTTTGCAAGAAGCACAGCGTCGTCATACTTCGCGCGGTAAGCTATTAACACATCGCCAAATTTTAAATGTTTGGTTACGTAAGAATGTGCATTATCAACGTGAGATTTTGCCTGGTTCCTTTTAATAAATTTTCAGAAAATGATAGAAAATTATTGCATTTTAGATTCTATTTCGTTAAAATAAGTATATTCGAATACGAGAGCAAGGCATGGTGGAGACAGTCAAACTGGCTACAGCTATGCCTTTTTTGTGTATAAAGAAAGGAGACACCAAATGTTTATTTTTCAAATTGTTATTGTTTTATTAGCGACAAAAATAGCCGGACATTTTTCAGTTCGACTTGGTCAACCATCTGTACTAGGGAAAATCTTAATCGGGATTATTATAGGTCCGGCAATGCTAGGTTGGATTGCTGATAGCGAAGTAATACAAACGTTTAGTCAGATTGGTGTTATTCTACTGATGTTTTTAGCCGGTTTAGAAACAGATTTAGAGGATTTAAATGCGAATATGAAAGGCGCAGTATTTGTTGCAGTAGGTGGTGTTATTTTACCGATTGCACTGAGCTATCCATTGGCATTGTCATTTGGACTAACACAAGGTCAAGCTATTTTCATTGGTTTAACTCTTGCAGCAACGTCAGTTAGTATTTCTGTTCAAACTTTAAATGAAATTGGCTGGTTAAAAAGTAGAGAGGGTTCAGTATTACTTGGTGCGGCGGTACTTGATGATATTATCGTCGTTGTACTGATTGCAATTGCGATGAGTTTCTTAGTAGGGGATGATGTATCGATTCCAACATTAATCGGTGGGAAAGTATTCTTCTTTGTCTTATTATTCGTTGTGTCAAAGTACGTAATTCCTCCATTCTTGAAGGCATTTAGCCGTTTAAAAGTAACAGAGTCTTTACTAAGTGGTGCGCTCATAGCATGTTTTGCACTTGCGTACATTGGTGAACATTATTTCGGTATTGCAGCAATTATTGGTGCGTTCTTTATGGGGATTGCTATTGGTCGTACGGAGTTTAAAGAAACAATTGAACATAAGGTAGAACCGATTGCGAGTAGTATGTTCGTACCGTTCTTCTTTGTTAGTATTGGATTATCTGTAACGTTTGATGGCATTACGGAAAATATTTGGTTCTTAGTTGTGTTTTCAATTGTAGCGATTTTATCTAAACTAATTGGTTCGGGTTTAGGTGCAAAACTAGCAGGTTTCAGCTGGAAATCATCAACTGGAATCGGTGCGGGGATGATTTCACGTGGTGAGGTTGCATTAATTTTAGCCGGTATGGGTCTATCAAGTGGGTTATTACCTGCAGAAGACTATACACCAATGGTTATCGTTATTATTGTTACAACACTTGTGACACCGCCAATGTTAAAAGGAATTTTCGGAACACGGGAGCACTACCATTCTTAAAATTTGGACTTGCTAATTGCGTACAAATCGATTATTCTATTAAACAGGTGCCAAAACCTCGGTGAAGATTTAGTCTTCACACACAAAAGCTCCACCTAAACAGCACGGACTTGCTGGGAGACTTTTGTTTGTGCAGGGAGATGAGCCCCTGCACACCTTACATATGATAACTAACCTAGTGCTTGCGTTATTGCAGTACTAGGTTTTTTTGCTGTTTAGGAAACTATAAATTATCGAATTGTGGATAACTTTCACAAAAAATCATCTGCCGTCTAGGCTAAAGCGCCAGCCCTTCGGCCATTTCGATCCCTCCTGCAAAAGTGGTGGAGCGTTTACTTTTGCGTCGGGTCCTCCAATGTCTGTCGGGGCTGAACAGGCGCTTTACCGCTTTTGTTTTATTTACATGACCTTACCTAACTTATTGTGTTAAAATGCCGTTATATTACTTGAACTGTGAGTTGAATGATTATGAATGAAAGTCAAAAATATGCCATTGTCGATATCGAAACAACTGGTCATTCCCCAGCAAATGGTGACCGTATGATTCAAATTGCGATTGTCATTATGCAACATTGGCAAGTAGTGAAAACTTATACGAAATTTATTCATCCAGGGAAGCCGATACCGTTGTTTATTCAGGATTTGACGAATATTACTGACGAAGATGTCAAAGATGCACTGCCGTTTGAAGCATATGCCGACACGATTTATGAACTGTTACAGGATACCGTATTTGTCGCACATAATACCGATTTTGATTTGGCGTTTTTACAGGCAGAGTTTACACGTGCGGGCCAACCGAAATGGCACGGGAAAAAAATGGATACGGTCGAACTGGCAAAAATATTATTCCCGATGTCATTAAGCTATAAATTAGGGGATTTGGCGAGCGATTTGAACATTCCACTTGAAAGTGCGCACCGTGCTGATGAAGATGCGCTTGCTACGGCGTTTTTACTGAAGCGCTGCTGGGAAGAGTTGCTAACATTACCTTTAGTAACATTAGAACAGCTACACAAGCGTTCATTCCGTTTGCGATCCAATTTAGCGCAGTTATTTTTTGATGCACTTGTCATGAAGCGTTCAAAAGTTTCAGATGACCGTGAGCATGTTTTTTTCAATAAAATTGCAATTCGTAAAATGGCACCAACACCAAAAGGCTATGAACAACTACAACCGTATCCCCAAACAGTAGAAGAAAAATTGGCATTATTGCAAAAGGCGATTCCGAATTTTGAACTGCGCCCACAGCAATTTGTCATGATGGACCGTATTTATGAAAAGCTAATGGCTAAACAAGAACATGTTATTGAAGCATCAACAGGTATCGGTAAAACGATGGGCTATTTAATACCGTCTATTTTTTATGCGAAACAAACAAATCAAAAAGTTGGAATTAGTACGTATACATCACACTTACTTGACCAACTTTTGCAAAATGAAATCCCTGTTATTGAACAGATACTTGGTCAACCAATAAAAGTTGCGCTACTAAAGGGCATGAATCACTATGTGGATGTAGAAAAGTTTGAAAAGCAATTAAAATCCCTAGACGATTCTTATGATGAAACGTTTACATTACTACAAACTTTAATTTGGCTAGCCAAAACCAAAACAGGGGATTTAAACGAATTAAATGTCTCAGGCGGTGGGCAATTATTGCTCGAAAAAATTCGCAAAACGGCATTACCAAAAACGACAATGCCACTGTATGATTTTTATTCGCGTGCGATACAATCAAGTAAACAAGCGGACATTATTATAACAAACCATGCGATGTTACTAAGTGATTTAGTGCGTCATGACCAAATTTTTAATGAATTCGGGGGCTGGATTATCGATGAAGCGCATCAATTTATACAGGCTGCGATTAATCAAGACGAAAAAATCTTTTCATATATGAATTGGAAATACTTATTTGGTCAAATTGGTACGTACGAAGATGAAGCATTGTACTTTAAACTAAGCAAAATGGCATATAAAAAGCATGTTTCAAATCAGCAAACATTGCAACAATTAGAAAAACGTTTTCTACAACTGGTACAAAGCTTTGATGAAGCAATTACCATATTATTCAATACCGTGAAAAAGCATCCGAAAAATGCACTTAAGCAGCAAAAAATCTCGCTGTTTTTAAACGAATTAGAACTACCGCAAGCACCATTTGAAAAAGTGGCATCACTTATTCAGCAATGGTTGGACGGTGCAAAATCACTTCATTTGCAGTTTATGACGGATGTAAATGAGCTTGCGCCAGAGCATCAATATTTACTAGAGCAATGGCAATATTGGATGGATGAATTAACGATTAAATTGTCCGAGTGGGATGATGTCTTTTTACGTCAAGAAGACAATTATTCATGCTGGATTGAACTTGATAAACGTAGCTTACCCGGCAGTATTCAGCTTTATAAAAAGCCAGTGGATGTAACGAATATTATCCATAAGCTATTTGCGCCAATTCGGGAGCAAAGCGCGGTCATTTGGACATCAGGAACATTAACAGTGCCGAATAATGAACGCTTCATAGCGAACCAATTGGGCATTGACGCGTCTATACAAATTGAAAAATTACATGCTGATCCAAGCTACTATGACGGGGCACATGTCTATATTGTTGACGATATGCCCGATATTCAGACAGTGTCACAATCAGATTTTATCGAAGAAGTGGCACATGCGATTACAAATGCGGTGCGAATGACAGAAGGGCGTTCGTTTGTATTATTTACTTCACAAGAGATGCTACGTCAAACAGTGGATTTAATTCATGAAAGCGAATTGCTAAGTGACTATATGCTGTTTGCGCAAGGAGTTACTGCAGGTAGTCGTATGCGCTTGTTAAAATCATTCCAGAAGTTCAATCATTCGGTGTTATTTGGTACGAATAGTTTCTGGGAAGGAGTGGATGTACCGGGAGACGGGTTAGCAACGGTCATTGTTGTGCGTCTGCCATTTTCTGCACCAGAAGAGCCATCATTTAAAGCGCGCGCTGAGCATTTACAAAAACAAGGCATAAATGCATTTACAGAACTGGCATTGCCAGAAGCAGTTCTTCGCTTTAAACAAGGTTTTGGTCGATTAATTCGTTCAAGTCATGACAGGGGGGCGTTTATCGTTTTAGATCGCCGAATAGAAACGAAATCATACGGACAAGAGTTTATCGAGGCATTACCGCCAATATCAATACAAAAACTGCCTCTTCACAGTATGGTACAACAGCTTGGAAATTGGTATAATGAAAAACGATGAGGAAGGAAAGCAGGTCGACAAATATGAAACGAAACTATCCATTCAGTACAGCGAATGTCACTGTACTACAAAATCAATTGAAATGTAAGGTGCAGCCATGAAAAACTGGATCATCTTTTCAGTTGTCTTTATTTTATCTTTGTCACTTGTTATCTCGGTCTTCGTATTTTGGAAGGCAGACGAGCCGTTTTCTGACATAGAGCAAAAAGCTGAGCAGTTTGCAATAGATACGAAGGCACTTGCTGTTGTTGAAGATTCATACGTATACAACGGAAATAAGCCTTATGTAACCGTAATTGGTGTAGACGAATATGGTAAAGAGAAGGCGATCTTCGTCCCGATGAGTTTAGATGAAAATTCAATGCAAGAGGTTTTTTTGGCAGAGGGAATTACAGAGGATGAGGCGTTAGAGCGCTTCCGTAATGAAACTGCTGTAAAAGAAATACTTCATACAAAATTAGGCTTTGAGCAACCTGGCCCAGTGTGGGAAATTACCTACATTTCTAAGTCTGGAAGCTTAAACTATGTCTATTTATTGCATGAAAATGGACAATGGTGGAAACGCATATTGAATTTGTAGAGGAGAAATGACAATGAAACAACTGTTAGCAAAGCGTGTTAAAACATTAACACCATCTTCAACTTTAGCAATTACTGCGAAGGCGAAAGAACTAAAAGAGCAGGGGATTGATGTAATCGGGCTAGGAGCAGGGGAACCTGACTTCAACACGCCAGAAAACATTTTAAATGCAGCAAAAGCGTCAATGGATGCAGGTCTAACAAAGTATACGCCAGCTGGTGGTTTACCTGTATTAAAGAAAGCAATCATTGACAAATTACAGCGCGATAATGGGCTTACATATCAAGCGAATGAAATTTTAGTTGGTGTTGGTGCAAAGCATGTATTGTATACATTGTTCCAAGTGATCTTAGATGAGGGCGATGAAGTAATCATCCCAATTCCATATTGGGTTTCATATCCAGAGCAAGTGAAGTTAGCAGGAGGTGTGCCAGTATACGTAGAAGGTACAGCAGATCAAGGCTACAAAATTACACCTTCTCAATTACGTGATGCGATTACAAATAAGACGAAAGCTGTTATTATTAACTCGCCTTCAAATCCTTCTGGCATGATTTATTCAAAAGAAGAATTAGCAGAGCTTGCAAAAGTTGCAGAAGAAAAAGATATTTTAATCGTTTCAGATGAAATTTATGAAAAGCTTGTTTACAATGGAGTAGAGCATTTTTCAATTGCACAGCTTTCTGATGCAATTAAAGCGCGTACAATCGTTGTAAACGGTGTTGCAAAATCACACTCAATGACAGGCTGGCGTATCGGTTACGCTGCTGGCGATAAAGATATTATTAATGCAATGACGGACTTAGCATCACATTCTACTTCAAATGCAACAACTACTGCGCAATATGCAACTGTAGAAGCATACAACGGTTCTCAAGAAACAGTTGAAATGATGCGTCAAGCGTTTGAATCTCGTTTAGAGGCGATTTTCCCGAAATTAGCGGCGATTCCTGGTTTCAAAGTATTAAAGCCACAAGGTGCATTCTACTTACTACCAGACGTATCAGAAGCAGCAGCAAAAACAGGTTATGCATCTGTGGATGATTTTGCAAATGCATTATTAACAGAAGCCAACGTAGCAGTAATCCCAGGTTCAGGCTTTGGTGCACCTGCAACAATGCGCTTATCGTATGCAACATCTTTAGAATTATTAGAAGAAGCAGTCAATCGAATCGAAACTTTTGTGAAAACAAAATGGCAAGATAAATAGAGCTGCAACTTAGTTTTGGAGGACTTTATGAAAAAAATTATGATCAAAGATATGCCTGCGCATATTGGCGAAACAGTAAAAATCGGTGCTTGGTTAGCAAACAAACGCGCTAGTGGTAAATTAGCATTCTTACAATTACGTGATGGCTCAGGCTTCGCACAAGGCGTTGTTGTAAAAGAAGAAGTAGGCGAAGAGTTATTTGCAGTAGCAAAAGGTATGACGCAAGAAACTTCAATGTACATCGTTGGCGAAGTAAAAGCAGATGAGCGTTCTACTTTCGGTGCAGAGTTAAATGTAACAGGTATCGAAGTGATTCACGCAGCAGTGGATTTCCCAATCACACCAAAAGAGCACGGTACTGAGTTCTTAATGGACAACCGTCACTTATGGTTACGTTCTCGTAAACAACACGCAGTAATGAAAGTGCGTAACGAAATTATTCGTGCAACTTATGAGTTCTTCAACGAAAACGGATTTACAAAAATGGATCCACCAATCCTAACTGGTTCAGCTCCAGAAGGTACTTCAGAGCTATTTGCTACGAAATACTTTGATGAGGATGCTTACCTTTCACAATCTGGTCAGCTATACATGGAAGCTGCGGCAATGGCACTAGGGAAAGTATTCTCTTTTGGTCCGACATTCCGTGCGGAAAAATCGAAAACGCGTCGTCACTTAATCGAATTTTGGATGATCGAGCCTGAAATGGCATTCGTAGAGTTTGAAGAAAACTTAGAAGTACAAGAACAGTATGTATCTCATATCGTACAATCGGTTCTTAAAAATTGTAAAATGGATTTAGAGCGTCTTGGTCGTGATACATCAAAATTAGAAAACATTCAAGCACCATTCCCACGTATTTCTTATGATGATGCAATCAAGTTCTTACACGAACAAGGCTTTGATGATATTCAGTGGGGCGATGATTTCGGTGCGCCACACGAAACAGCGATTGCCAATGCTTACGACAAGCCGGTATTTATTACGTGCTACCCAGTAGGTATTAAGCCATTCTACATGCAACCACATCCAGAGCGCGATGACGTTGTATTATGTGCGGACTTAATTGCACCAGAAGGCTACGGAGAAATTATCGGTGGTTCTGAGCGTATTCACGATTATGAATTATTAAAATCTCGCTTAGAAGAGCACAACTTATCAATGGACGCATACGCTTGGTATTTAGAGCTTCGTAAACAAGGATCAGTACCGCACTCAGGCTTCGGTCTTGGTTTAGAGCGTACAGTAGCGTGGATTTCAGGAACTGAGCACATCCGTGAAACAATTCCATTCCCACGTTTATTAAACCGTCTGTACCCATAATATAAAAACTACATTTTTCACAGAGCGTCCGGTCAATTAACCGGGCGCTTTGTTATTACAATAGTGACAAAGGGGATTCTAACTATGGACAATCAATTTAATCGAATCCGCGTTTGGACAGAGCAACAACAAATAACGGTTCCACAACTGTTTTTTAAACATTATAGTGAAATGAACATTCAAGATGATGAAGCGTTAATCGCCTTACATTTAATGAGCTTTGCACAAGAGGGTGTCGATTTTCCAACACCCAATGATTTACTAGCGCGTACAAGCTTTCAAATGATGACCATCAGTCAACTATTGCAGCGCCTAATGCAAAAAGGTTTTGTTGAAATTTCACAAAGCACCGACGAATCAGGCCGTATCGTTGAGAAATATTCGTTGCATCCACTTTGGGAGCGACTGCTTGATTTATTGCAATCAAAAGAAATGCAAAGCCAAGTGAAAACACAAAAGGTTGACGAGGCAAAGATTTTCCAATTGTTTGAGCAGGAATTAGGGCGCTTACTATCGCCAATTGAAATTGAAACAATTAGTATGTGGATGGATATTGACCATCATACGCCTGAAGTTATTAAAGCAGCGCTCAAAGAAGCAGTGCTTGCAAGTAAGGTAAGTCTACGCTATATTGACCGAATTTTAATTGAATGGAAAAAGAAAAATATTAAAACTCCATCGCAAATCGAGCAGCATAGCGAACAGTACCGAAAATTTACGATGCAGCCACCTACTCAAAAGCCATACAATCAACAACAGGCACCACAAACAAAAAAAGCGCCGTTCTATAACTGGTTAGAAGAACGCGAATAGAAGGGAGAAGCGCGCATGTTAACAAAAGCGAAATGGCTAGAATTTTTAGATACGATGGACGATATGTATCCAGACGCACACTGTGAACTTGTGCACGACAATCCGTTTGAATTAACGATTGCGACACTTCTTTCAGCGCAGTGTACAGATGTACTAGTCAATAAAGTAACAAAGGATTTGTTCCAAAAATATAAAACACCGCAAGACTATTTAAATGTGTCACTAGAAGAACTGCAAAATGACATTCGTTCGATAGGGCTTTATCGCAATAAGGCGAAAAACATTCAGCTGTTATGTGAACGAATATTGGCTGAATATGATGGTGAAATTCCTGCTTCGCGCGAGGAGCTTGTGACATTACCAGGTGTTGGACGAAAAACGGCTAACGTTGTATTGTCGGTAGCGTTTGATGTACCTGCAATGGCAGTGGACACGCATGTAGAGCGTGTGACAAAGCGCTTGGGCCTATGTCGATGGAAAGATAATGTGCTTGAAGTAGAAGAAACGATAATGAAGAAAACACCAATTGAACGTTGGAGTCGCGCACATCATCAAATCATTTTCTTTGGCCGATATCATTGTAAGGCACAAAATCCAGGCTGTGAAAAATGCCCGTTACTTGCTGATTGCCGAGAAGGTCAAAAACGCTTGAAAAAAGGTTTGGTGAAGGTATGATTGCCGTAAAAAAAGACATGATTTCTAAAGAGCGCGTTGATGCTTGGTTTAACGAATGGGAAGCGCTACGTGACGACATCCATGCCGCACATGACCGCCGTGATGGCTCGGCTCTAGAGGCAATGCTAAAGGGGATTGCGCATTACGAGCAGCTATTAATTAATAGCGCGGAATCCGATGCTGGCTTTTCGGTGCAGGTGGAGTATGAGTTGATGCCAATTAACGGTATGGAGCGTTTCCAATTCATCAAAATGCGACCAGCACAATATGCTTGCTATCGTCAGTTGGATGAGCTGTATAAGGAAACAAAAAAGCGCTGTGCAAGATTGCGAATGATATAAAGAAAAGGCTAAGCAAAGAATATTATGTTCTTCGCTTAGCCTTTTCTATTTTAATTGTTATTCTCCATCATCCGTAGTACCATCGTCTGTACCTGGTGTGGTAGGATCAGTTGGTTGTGTTGGTGGTGGAGTAGTTTCATCTGGAACTTCCGTGTTACCGTTGCCATTACCATTGTTACCGTTACCGTTACCGTTACCATTGCCATTGCCATTGCCATTGCCATTGCCATTGCCATTGTTACCGTTACCGTTACCGTTACCATTATTACCGTTATCGGTAGAATCATTTGGATTTTCTGGTTGGCTTGGTTTTTCGTTATTGTCGTCTGGTTCTTCGGGCTTTGTAGGTTCTTCCACGACTGGTTCACCTTCAACAAATAATGTTACAGATGCTGGATCACTGCGTAAATCACCTGAAATTGCAGTTACTGTAAAGTTATATGTTTTTCCTTTTTCAATACCTGGAATTTGAGCAGTAGTAGCACTTGATGTTGCTACGACACTAGAAGCCCCACCTTCAACGCTCATTTTCACTTCATATGTGACTGGATCTAAATTTTCACCGTTTTCATCCGTACCTTCTGTAAGTGAAGGGTGTGTCCATGATAAGTCTGCAAGCTGTGCCACTTCATTGAATGTTGCAGTTAGACCTGTTGGAGCATCCAACGTTTGTGGAACATATTCTTCTGAATATTCAGTTGGTTGTGTACCTTTAACAAAAAGTTCTTTGCTACGCATATTTGATGGTGTGTAGCTGGTTGCTAATTGTAAAGGTTTTGACCCAATCACAACATCTGCAGACACAACCGAGCTTGGCTGTTTAAATGAAGATGATGGATTGTTGCGATCTAAATCAGTCATAATTGATTTGAATAAATATTGAGGCATCCAGCGTTCGTCCCAAGTCGTGATGGCATCTTTTCGCTTTGAATACCCGCCCCAAATGGCAATCGAGTAGTTCGTTGAGTAGCCAGCAAACCATGAATCTGGTACAGAACCACGTTTTAAATTAAATTTACTAAATTCATCTGAAGAATAGTTAGTAGTTCCTGTTTTCCCAGCGATATCAACGCCAGAAACTGCAGCACGTGGTGCAGAGGCATTACGCTTGTTACTGACAACATCACGTAAAATATCTGTCACCATATAAGCTGTATAATCACTCATTGCAATTTTTGGTTCTGGTTTATAAGATTTTGATGTTTTACCATCACGGAATACGATTTTTGAAATCGAATGTGCGTCGTTATACGTGCCGTTATTACCAAATGCTGCATAAGATGCAGCCATTTGAATTGGTGACATTGTTACATGACCGCCACCGATTGCATCTGACTCTACTAGGCTATCCGTTTTAATCCCTAAGTTTGCAATAAATTGCTGTGCACGATCTGCGCCAACTTCTTTAAATGCCTTAACTGCTGGGATATTTCGAGATGCATACAATGCTTCACGTGCTGTCATCGGACCTAAGTACTTGCTATCCCAGTTTGTGATAACTTGTTTTGATCCTGTGTAATTCATAGGTTCATCGACCAATGTTTGACCTGTAGACCATTTTAAATGCTCGATTGCTGGACCGTAATCAATTAAAGGTTTAATTGTCGAACCTGGAGAGCGGGATGAGTTGTCATAGGCAAAGTTATAGTTAAAGCCTTTATAGTTACGACCACCACCAATGGCACGAAGTTCACCTGTTTGTGTATCGACAACTGCAACACCCGCTTCAATGTTTTCAGTAGGGAAGTTGCTGTCGTTATTCATGACATTTTCTACGATTGTTTGTGCTTGTGGATCAAGCGTTGTGTATACTTTAATCCCTTCAGCAATTAATTCACCATCGCCCTTTTCCTCTAGCTCTGATAATACAACGTCTAAAAACGCAGGGTATTTCGTTTCGAGATTGGCCACACGTTGTTCTTCAGGAATTAAGCCAGCTGTAATATCTACGGCTTTTGCTTCATCCGCTTGAGCTTGTGTAATTTTGTTGTGTTGTACCATTAAAGAAAGGACAATATTACGACGTTTTTCAGCATTTTCTGGTTTTTTGTATGGGTTAAAGTTATTTGGGCTTTGTGGCATACCCGCTAATTGAGCAGATTCTGCTAATGTTAATTCGCTTAATTCTTTGCCATAAAATTCTTTAGCCGCTGTTCCGAATCCATAAATTCGACCAGACATTAATATTTTATTGAAGTACATTTCAAAAATTTCTTCTTTTGAATATTGGCGTTCTAGCTGCACAGCAAGCCATGCCTCTTGTGCTTTACGCTCTAATTTTTTCTCATTTGTAAAGAATGAATTTTTGACAACTTGCTGTGTAATTGTACTCGCACCTTGCGCACCAAAGCCGTCTCGGAGGTTGGCAAATACCGCACCACCTAAACGCCATAAATCGACACCGAAATGTTCAAAGAAACGAGAATCTTCTGTTGCAATGATGGCATCGATCATTTGTTGTGGAATATCTTCATATTTGACATATTCACGATTTTCTGCCCCTATTTTTGCAAATAGCTCTCCATTCACATCGTAAAACTCAGAAGATATAGGGTCTTTTAATAATTCCTCGTCTAATTCTGGTGCTTTGCTTACGTAGTAGCCAAATAATGCGGCTCCACTCGCTAAACCTAACCCTCCGATTAAGACAATGGTTAACACGATGCGTTTAATCCATTTTCCAGCGGATGTTTTATTTTTAGTTTTTTTTGCTTTTTGTTGTGATTGACGTTCACGCTTAATATCTTCACGTGTTCTTCTTTTTTCCGTCACGTTATTTCTCCTCACTTTCACAAACTGCTTTGTCTGCGATTAATACATCCACTGCTTTTAAATAATCTAGCCGAGGTAAATAGCCTTCGTGAATTTCAATTGCCTCGGTTTCAAAAAAAGTGAATGGAATCGATTTTCTACCACCATTTTTCATATTCTCGTAGAATCGTTCCACAATTTCATATAATACGACAAAGTTGCGTTGAAGCGTACTAAAACGCACGATAAAAAACGAAATACCACGTTGATGTAGAACCGATTTCATATGTTCCATTTGGTGTGGATGGATATTTTTCAATGGAAAGGATGTTTTACTATCCGTTTCCTTTGCTTCAAAATCGATATAGTAGCCATTGTACACACCATTATAATCCGTCGTTGAAGGCGTGCGGAAATAAGCCTCACGAATAACTGCAGCACTTCTTGCCGGATAATCTACTTTGACGATTTGGATTGGAACAGGTTTCTTGTGTATAATTGCCAATTTTTGCTGTAAATAAAACACATTTGTTTCATTTAAATCATCTTCTAAGCTTTTTCCACGGTTACTATACGAAACTTCTTTTTTTTTTGTTCCTTTTGATGCCCTCACTTTTAACTGTTTTGGCTCGTCTTCTTTCGTACCGATGTAAAGTTTACCATTTGGGTAACGTATGACCATGGAATCACCATCCTTCTTGTTACGAAAACGTACGTCAACATTTTACCATAAAGATACTAATACAAAATAATTTTAATTGTCTTTAATCTTGTTGTAATTAATAAAAATATTGCAAAAAAGCACTACTTTTAGCGAATCAGCACCAGTTTTGTCTTAGACAAAGGAATAAATAAGACTTTAGCGAATCTATTCAAAAAAAAGGGGGGAACCGATTGAGTAAAATTGCATCTATCATTCGGCAAATCGACTTAGCACAAAATTTGCTTACACTACAATTTGAACAGCAACGCCTGCATCTTTCACAACACTATTTATTGCGTACCCTTGCCGTTTATCAAAAGGTTAGCTTAGCAGAAAATAGAGAGCAAGTAAAGAATACACGTTCGTATATGAGTAGTACAAATGATTAGAATTTGATACACTAAACGAAAAATGAGCTTTTAACGTTGAGGTGTATACAATGCAATTAATGGATCAAACTAAAATTTTAATACAAGAATGCGAGGCGTGTTTAACACGTTTTCAAAAAATGCGTGATGAGGATCGAGAGCCAGATTTTTTTAATGAAGTAAAGCCGCATGCAGATTCGATTCATGCCCAATTAAAAATCTGGCAACAGCTCGCGCAAATTTGGATTTCAAAAACAGCGCCCAAAAATTTATATGTACAACAAATTGACCATGCAGCTGATGCGATGGAGCAATTTGTTGTGCAGTCTTTTTATAAAGGCACAAGTAAAAAACGCTTCATCCAATCGATTCAATCTACGATGTATACGCTCCATTTAGTCGTACGAAAAATTGAGGAAGGTGATGCACATGTTGAGTAAAAAACGTACGGTAAGTGAGCTATTAGCAGAATGGCAATTCGATGAGGAAATGAAACACAATATCACGAGCATGCATACCATCGAAGCCACACCAGCTCATTATGCGGATTTCCCTGCTGAAATGCATCATTCTATTAAAAAGGCACTTCATGCACGAGATATCAAACAGCTATATACACATCAGCGTCAAGCGTTTGACTATGCACAGCAAGATAAGCACTTTACGGCAATTACACCAACAGCATCAGGGAAATCGTATTGCTATCATTTACCGGTGTTACAAAAAATTTTAGAAGATAAATCAAGTCGTGCAATTTATTTATTTCCAACAAAAGCGTTAGCTCAAGACCAAAAATCGGATTTAAATGAACTAATTGAGCTAATGGACGAGGATATTTTAAGCTATACATATGATGGTGACACAGCGCCTGGTATTCGCCAAAAAATTCGTAAGGCAGGTCATATCGTGATGACAAACCCGGATATGCTACATTCGGGCATTTTGCCGCACCATACGAAATGGGTATCGTTGTTTGAAAACTTAAAGTACATTGTGATCGATGAGTTACATTCGTATAAAGGGGTATTTGGTTCACATGTGGCACATGTCATTCGCCGATTACAGCGCATTTGTGAATTTTACGGAAGTAATCCTATTTTCATTTGTACAAGTGCGACCATTAAAAATCCAAAAGAGCTTGCCGAAAGTTTAACGAACGCGCAACATGAACTTATTTCAAAGTCAGGTGCGCCAGTAGGGAAGAAAACTTTTGTCTTTTACAATCCACCGATTATACATCCCACATTTGGTGTACGTCGGAGTGCGGTACTAGAAGTGCGTGATATTTCGAGACGTCTTTTTGAAACGGGCATTCAAACAATTATTTTTGCGAAATCCCGTGTACGTGTGGAAATGCTTGTGACGTACTTAAAATCATTAACAACGAAAAAAATTGCTGATGAATCCATTCAAGGTTACCGAGGTGGCTATTTACCGAGTGAGCGTCGAGAAATCGAAAAAGGTTTGCGCGATGGCAAAATTCAAATGGTCATAAGTACAAATGCGCTTGAACTAGGGGTTGATATTGGTCAATTACAAGCATGCATTATGACAGGCTACCCGGGGAATATAGCGAGTGCATGGCAACAAGCAGGGCGCGCGGGAAGACGTCAGGACGAGGCATTAATTGTTTATGTAGCTCAATCTACCGCGCTTGATCAATATGTTGTGCAGCATCCGAGCTTTATGTTAGGTAGCTCGCCTGAGGAAGCCCGTATTAATCCTGAAAACATGTTAATTTTAATGGAGCATTTAAAGTGTGCCGCTTTTGAATTGCCTTTTTCAAAGGCCGATTCATACGGTGAATATGAGGTACAGGAGTTGCTTGCTTATTTGGAGGAAGAGGGAGTACTTGTCAAAACATCGACCAAATGGCACTGGATGAGTGAACGTTTTCCAGCGCATGAAATTTCATTGCGTTCTGCTGCTCAGGAAAATGTCGTAATTATAGATATTTCAACGCCTAGCAATACAAAAGTAATCGGTGAAATGGATACTTACAGTGCAATGACGCTTTTACATGAAGAGGCCATTTATATTCATCAAGGGACACAATTCCAGGTGGAAAAGCTCGATTGGGATGAAAAGAAGGCATTTGTACGAGAGGTTGATGTTGATTATTTTACGGATGCCAATTTAGCGGTAGAATTAAAAGTATTAAGTGAAGACAAATCAGCAAGCTTCAGTGGTGCGACGGTTAGCTACGGAGATGTCAGTCTGCTTGCTATTCCAACGATTTTCAAAAAAATAAAACTGCATGAAAAAAACGAGAATATTGGCTCGGGCCCAATTAACTTACCACCGATGGAAATGCACACAAATGCAACATGGTTAAGCTTTGAAGTAGTCGAAGGTTGGAATGATGAAAGGTTGGCAGAAGCGCTTGAAGGTGCTGCACAAGCTCTAGGAAGTTTTATTCCATTATTCATTCATTGTGATCGTACCGATGTTTCAGTAGTCCCACAGGTTAAAGCTACGCACAATGAGAAGCCGACGCTGTTTATCTATGACAGCTATCCAGGTGGTATCGGGTTAAGTGAGAAGGTTTATGATATTATTTTAAGCCTTGTAGAAAGAACGTTAAAACATGTTCAATTATGTCCTTGCCCAAGTGGTTGCCCTTCATGTGTAGGACCACAAAACAGTTTAACTGACAGTCCAAAAAAAGATGCGATTAAACTATTGCAAAACTTAGCAAGTGAATTAAATAAATAAATGTAAAAGAGGTTGGACGCTATTGATGCATTCAACCTTTTAAATTTCCTTCTTTTATTAGATTGTAAATTAAAGGATTTCTAGACTTTTTTTGATTAAATTTTATTTGGAACGAACGGTAATCGTAAAAAAAGTGAAATTATTTCAAAAAAATATTTTGTATAAATATGGATTATTCCCCTCGATTCGCTTATAATCAACCGCGGGTATAAATTAGTTTCATTAAACAAGTGTATCTAGATAAGGAGCGAGAGAATAGCGGTTACGATGATAATAGCCCCACTGTAAGATAAGAAAGAAAAAGCGAGTATGCATAAGTTTTTAGAAAGCTAAAACCTGTTTATCGTAATATATTGAGTATTTTATTTTTTGATTCTTTAATGTTTATTGTTGAAAAGCTATTAAATTAAATAAATAGCCTATCATCGTAACAAGGGGTTGACGAATGGTGAAGGAAGTACTCAAGGCTCAAAGAGACAGTTGTTTTACTTATATTTTCACTTGGTAATCGTACTTCGAATGTGGCTAGAACGATTATCAATATGCAACTACTACATTTGGTGATGAACCAAATAAAATGAAATTATTAGGAAAGTGGTAAGGATATGAATAGCTTAAAAACAAAAATGGTAGCGGTGTTTTCTGTGTTAATTATACTAATGGGGGGTTCTATTGGTTTTCTGGTTATTCAATCCTCTTCTAAATTAGTCATTCAATCCATAAGTAAGCAAGCGACTAAAATAGGTGAATATACTCTTAGTCAAATGGATGCAGAAAAATATAGTGTGATTATAAAAGACAGAAAAGAAAACGATTATTTTAATCAATTACAAGACAAGTTTGAGGAAATAAGCGTAGCAAATGATTTGAATTATCTTTATACAATGAGCAGAGAGAAAACAGACAATGGATATGAATATTTTTATGTTATTACAGGGGATGCGGTTGCATTAGGTGATATTGAAGAAAACGGTGCAGAGTATGACAAGATGGTGCAAACTTTTGAGACAGGACAAACAAGTGAACCTGAAATATCCTCTGACGATTTCGGGAATTTACTTTCAATATACATACCAATTAAGGATAAATCCGGGGAAGTTATTAGTGTATTAGGCGTGGATTACAATGCAACAGATATTATCAATTTAGAGAAACAGAATGCTTTGGAAATGGTTCTACTTACAGGTGTTTTTCTGATTATTAGTATAATTATTATTTTTATATTTTCTAAAATAGTCACTAAACCTTTAGAAAGTTTAACGAAGCAAGCAAAGAAAATTTCTGAAGGAGACTTAAATTTCCAGGTTAAAACGGAAGGCAAGGATGAAATAAGTGCATTGTCACGTTCATTTGAAAAAATGGTTGTCGACCTAAGAGAAATTATTGCAGATATTAATTCAACAACAGTTACAATGAATGATACGACACAAGAGCTCAGCCAATTTGTGAAAACAACTGAAGAAGCTTCGGGTAATATTACACAATCAATGGAAGAAACAGCTATAGGAATTGAAAAGCAATCCGAAGAAGTGAATAATATTTTAGAAATGATGTCAAATATGATGACTTTTCTACATGAAGGAGTTGCCCAAGTAAAGAGAACTGTTGAAAATGCCAAAATTTCAACGGATACAGCACAAAAGGGTAAGGAATCAATGCGTGAGGCCACAGTTCAACTTCATGAGTTAATTAAAACTGTAGAATCTGCAACTGGAACGGTTCAAAGTTTAGCCAAGCGTTCCGATGAGGTCGGAGAAATTATTAATGTAATTTCTGACATTGCAAATCAAACGAATTTACTTGCTTTAAATGCAGCAATTGAGGCGGCAAGAGCAGGGGAAAATGGAAAAGGTTTTGCCGTTGTGGCAGATGAAGTTCGAAAACTGGCTGAGCAATCTCAATCAGCTGCCAATAAAATAATTGATTTAATTGAATCTATCCAAAAAGAGACGAATGAAACAGTGGTTAAGATGGAACAAAACTTGAAGGCTGTTCAGAAGCAAGAGCAATTGATTGACCAAGGAGACGAAGCCTTAAATGTGATTGTTAACATGGTAGGGCAAACGGAAAAAGATACGAGTCAGATTGAAGTTGTCTTTAATGATCTTCAAAAAGATTCTCAAAAAGTTTTGGAAGCCTTAGAAACTATCTCAGCTGTCATTGAAGAAAATACAGCGGTTACGGAGGAAGTAGCTTCAGCTTCAAAAGATCAATCAACCGTAATTAGCCGCATTGTCGAAAATGTGCATAAAGTTGAAGGAATATCTAAAGTTCTTAAAAATAAAGTAGATAAGTTTAAAATATAACGGACATACACCTTGTCCTTTTCTATGATTTCAATGGTTGGGGAATGCAAGTGGAAAACAATCAAATAAATCTAACTTTTCGTCGTAGTAGGTTTCAGACTTTAGTAAGAAATGAAAAGTTTTGATTTGGGAATGATAAGTTGGCGTGCAAGTAAATTTTAATATTTTACCTATAGATACATTCTTGGGTAGTATAGGGAGAGTACTGTTCAATTTGAGCAGTGCTTTTTTCCTTTTAGGTAAATAGATTGCAATGTTGTGTTTACCTCTAAAAACCATATTAGACATGTATTTATAGTAAACTGTAAACAATTTAAACGATAATAAAGTGTGAAGTGAAAATTTGTAAATTAGATAGGCATATATTGGATATGTAACCAAAATACGCCTATACACTTATAAATTATGGAACTCTTGTTCTTTGTGTTTACTTTGTTTACTGTTCAATTTATTGTTATTATAAAGGTGAGAATATCTAGTATTAAGATGAATAGAGATGTCCCTATATTTTGTGTTGAAACATGAATTGCAATAAAATTCGCTTCATCACGCATGATAATATTGGCTCCGGTCCCATTTCGATTCCAACAATGGAGCATACGAATGCCACTTGGATGAGCTTTGATTTACCTGAAAACTGGACAGAAGAACAACTGACGGATGCCTTAACAGGAGCTGCCTATGCAATCAGTAGCTTTGTGCCTCTATTTATTCATTGCGACCGTTCGGATATTTCGGTTGTGCCGCAAGTAAAGGCCATTCATAACGAAAAGCCGACGCTACTTATCTATGATAGTTATCCTGGTGAAATTGGCTTAAGTGAGCGAGTGTATGATGTACTGTTGCCATTATTAGAAAAAACAAAGCAGCATGTCTTTTATGTCCTTGTGAGCATGGCTGCCCGGCATGTATTGGTGCACAGGATACGTTAGGTGAAAGCAAAAAACAAGTCATCAAAGTATTAACAACATTAATCAACGAAATGATGTGAAGGCATGTCATATGAAAATAAAATCTTACAAATGAAAAAAATGCTTGGTAAAAAAACAGAAACGAAACAGGAAAAGGTATACTTTTTAAAGCCCGAAGCACCAAGTTATACCGAATCTTGGCGACAAGCTGGACTTGAGCTAGTAGAAAATGATTTTGGTGTACTCTTCAAGCGAGAGGTACATTACCCTTTCATGTACCAACACGGCAATTATCGTCTTGGGGAACTATTTACGGCGTTAAAACGTTGGAAATCACAGGGGGAGGATCATCCGTTTGCCATTTCGGAGGACGAGGCGATTGTTTTCTTTGATACTGAAACAACAGGTCTAAAAGGTGCGGGTACGCATATCTTTTTATTAGGTTTTTTAGAGTCAGATGATGAAGGCTTTACAATGACGCAATATGTATTAGCAGATCCATCGAATGAGGCTGCATTGCTTTTCGAATCGAAAATGTGGCAGCGTAATGTGACGATTGTTTCGTACAATGGCAAAAGTTTTGACTGGCCACAGCTACATGTGCGCTGGACATTGAATCAGCAACATATTCCTAAATTAAAAGAACAGCGCCAAGTCGATTTACTGCATAGCTCGAAGCGTTTATGGAAAGACGACTTGTCGCGCATGAAGCTAACGCAAGTAGAGCAGGATAAGCTCGGTTTTTATCGGAAAGGGGATATTCCTGGCCATTTAGCGCCGATTATTTATTTCGATGCAGTGAAAACTGGAAATGCAGAAACGTTAATGAAGGTGCTCGTTCATAATGAATGGGACTTATTATCGCTAATTACATTATATATTCATTCGACGAATTTATTGCTTGATACGATTACAACAGAATCGGCGACAACCTATACGAATATTGGGAAATGGTTCGGTGATTTAAAGCAACGTCAAACGAGCGCGGACATTTTAAAAGCTGTTACAGCACATTTTGACTCTACTGAAACAGGATTTGCGCATTTTTATTTAGCGTTTGAATTAAAGCGTGAAGGCGAGTATGAGCTTGCAATTGAAGCGTTTCAATCAGCATTGCCAACAATCCCTGACAAAAAACAATTGCAAGCTTATGAACAACTTGCGATGCTTTTTGAGCACAAAATGAAGGATTATGCCCAAGCCTTTATCTATTCAAAAAAGGGGCGTGAACTAATTGAACATATTGCTTTTGAGAAACAGACCCAATATAAAAAACAACAACAAAGCTGGCAAAAAAGATTACAACGTATAGCTACAAAAAATCAAAACAAATAACATCACCAAGACAACGAGTAGAAAAACAAATATTGCGTTACAATAATGTAAGTGGATGTCTTTTCTTGTATGGATTTCATTGCCATTTTATAATACCCAATCCAACAAAAAATTCGCAATGGCGACATATGTAATAGGTACGAATGGGTTGACCTATGATATAATACAATCAAGAAAGTTGCGTGATGGAAGGACGAGGTACAATGGATATTAAATTAACAGCTGACTATATATTAGAAAAAGATTTTAAAAAAAGTATGAAGGGCTATAATATAGATGAGGTCGACCAATTTTTAGATGCTATTCGCGAAGATTATGACGCCTTTACAGCGAAAATTGCGGCACTTGAAGAAGAAAATGCACGCTTAAAGCAGGAAGTGGCAACTTCAAGTCGTAAAACGGTGGCAACACCATCGCCAATTAGCACGAACAATACAAATTTTGACATTTTAAAACGACTGTCGAATTTAGAAAAACATGTATTTGGTAGTAAACTATACGAATAGTTAAACTATTTTTAAGTATGTTGTTTTTTTATAACATGTGCAGTATACTTTAGTCATACATCAATTATCGAGTAATCGCTGCACTCTTGAAGTGTAGAGGAAAGTCCATGCTCACACGCGGCTGCGATGCCCGTAGTGTTCGTGCTTACTGAAAAAATAAGGTAAGGCAAAGAGATTCTCTTTGACGGCGGAAGGAAGTCCTAAGTCTTTTGATATGGATGACACTTCCTGAAAGTGCCACAGTGACGGAGCTTATTAGGAAACTAATAAGGTGGAACGAGGTAAACCCCATGAGTGAGAAACCCAAATTATGGTAGGGGCACTCTCCAGAAGGAAATGAACGGATGGAGGGACGTAAGAATTTCTTACGTAGATAGATGATTACTACCTAGTCGTACGAGGCGAAAGCCGTTTGAGTACTTAGGAACAAAACATGGCTTATTGATTATTGATGCTTTTTTTTAATATTAAAAGGGCTCTCCATTATTTTTTGTGGAGAGCCTTTCTTAATAGAAAAAACAATCAATTAGATACATTAATACATAAAAGTAGTTTGTGAATAGAATATAAGGGGATATTTACGTGAACGGAATCATGTCAGATTTACCAGCTGTACAAGAGCTAACATTATCACAGTATCCGAAAAATCTTATTGAACAAGTATTTGCTAATATTGCGGATGGTATCATGATTACAGATCGCCATAAAAAAATCGTAACAGTAAATGCAGCATTTGAATTTGTAACGGGTTATACAAGTGAAGAGGTTCGAGGCAAAAAACCTTCAGTCATACAATCGGGCATACATGATCGAACGTTTTATGTGAACATGTGGAGCCGAATTGCCGAAGAGGGCATGTGGCAAGGTGAAATTTGGAACCGACGTAAAACTGGAGAGCTTTACCCGGAATGGTTGAAGATTTTAGCCATCAAGTCTGAAGAAGGCGAAATTACAAACTACTGTGCGATTTTTACGGATTTGTCGGAGCGTAAAGTCGTAGAGGATGAATTAGCAAAACGGTCGTTATATGATTCATTAACAGATGTTTGTAATCGCTTTGCTTTTATCGATCGTATGAAAACGCTATTAGAAGTTTCCGATAACAAAGTACAACGGATTCAGCATGCCGTATTTTTTTTAGATTTAGATCGATTCAAGCAAGTAAATGATACACTTGGTCATTCAATTGGTGATTTATTGCTAGTAGAAGTGTCAAAGCGTATAAAATGTTTATTAAAAAATAAAGATATTTTAGCTCGTTTTGGCGGCGATGAATTTGTTATTACGCTATCGAATATTAAGCATCCCCGTGAAGCAGCGCAGTTTGCCGAACGTTTAATTCGTGCATTTGAACAACCGATACGCATTCATGATCAAGATATTTATGTGTCTACGAGCATCGGGATTAGTATTTATCCTGAGGATGGCACATCAACGGAAATGTTAATTAATCGTGCTGTCAAGGCAATGACTTTCTCAAAAGAAAATGGGCGTAATTGTTTCTCGTTTTATTTTGAAGAATTAAAAACGGATTCAAATCGTGTGCTAGCGTTAGATGGTGAGCTTCGTAAGGCAATTGAAAATCGTGAATTTACATTAGCATTTCAGCCGAAAATTTGTGTAGAAACTCAAAATATTATTGGTTTAGAGGCGCTAGTACGATGGAAGAGTGAAAAATTGGGCTTTGTGTCACCGGCAGAATTTATTGAGTATGCGGAAGAATCAGGTTTAATCATTCCGCTTAGCGAAATTATTTTTGAATTGGCATGTGAAGGGTATCATAAGCTTGTAGCGGCAGGATATCCGAAAGTACCAATTGCAATTAATGTTTCGAGCATACATTTCCAGCAACAAAGTTTTTTAGAGTCGGTGCAAACCATACTAGAGCGTAATAATACATCGGCACAAAATTTCGAAATAGAAGTGACAGAGCGCACAGTGATGAATACTGCACAAGAAACGATTAGTAAACTCGTGAAGCTAAAGCAACTTGGGTTTAAATTATCAATTGATGACTTTGGGACAGGCTATTCTTCACTAAGTTATTTAGTACGATTCCCGCTAGATGTGTTGAAAATTGACCGCAGTTTTATTCAACATATTTGCTCGTTGGATGATAAGCAGGCAATTGTTGATGCTATTATTCAAATGGCGCATCGTTTACAAATAAAAGTTGTAGCAGAGGGCGTTGAAAATGTTCAACAAGTAGAGCTGCTAAGATCGATGGGCTGTGATTTTATTCAAGGTTACTATTATAGCAAACCGCTACCGATGGACGAATTAATCGACTTCATACATTTTTGGGAAGTTGAGCATCAAGGAAGGATTTAATTTATGACAAAATTTCAATTAGTTGCGACTGCAGCAATGGGGTTAGAGGCAATCGTTGCAGAAGAAGTGCGTGAATTAGGCTACGAAACACGTGTCGATAACGGCAAAGTTTATTTTGAAGGAGACGAGTTAGCAATTGCTCGTACGAATTTATGGTTACGTGTAGCAGACCGCGTGAAAATTGTAGTGGCAAAATTCCCAGCAAAAACATTTGATCAATTATTCGAAGGTGTCAAAGCCATTCAGTGGGAAAAATATTTACCGGTAGATGCGAATTTCCCGGTATCAGGCAAATCGGTAAAATCGAAATTATACAGTGTGCCAGACTGCCAAGCTATCACTAAAAAAGCGATTGTTGAGCGCATGAAGCTGGCGTATAAACGTTTAGGCTTTTTAGATGAATCCGGTCCATTATTTAAAATTGAAATTTCAATTTTAAAGGACGAGGCAACATTAACAATAGATACATCTGGGGCTGGACTCCATAAGCGTGGCTACCGTACAAGCCAAGGTGAAGCGCCATTAAAAGAAACATTAGCAGCGGCACTTATAAAAGTATCAAAATGGTCACCAAGTCGTCCATTCGTTGACCCGTTCTGTGGCTCAGGTACAATTGCACTTGAAGCAGCAATGATTGGTCAAAACATCGCACCAGGCTACAACCGTGAGTTCGTGTCAGAAGCTTGGCCATGGATGAAGCAAGCAATTTGGGATCAAGCGCGTGATGAAGCAGATGAAAAGGCAGATTATGATCAAGAACTATCAATTATTGGCACAGATATCGATCATCGCATGGTTTCTATTGCACAGGAAAACGCGATCGAAGCAGGCTTTGGTGATATGATTACATTTAAGCAAATGCAAGCAATCGATTTTACTACGAAATTAACAGACGGTGTTATTGTAACGAATCCACCATATGGGGAACGTATCGGTGAACTTGAAGAAATCGAAAAAATGCTACGCCAATTCGGAGATGTAATGAAAAACTATCCAACATGGTCAGTTTATATGCTGTCTTCAATGGAAGATTTAGAAGTACATTACGGCAAAAAGGCTACAAAAAAACGTAAGCTATTCAATGGTTTCATCCGCACAGATTACTATCAATTCTGGGGACAAAAATCAAAACGCGAGCAATAAAAGTAACCAAACTAACATTTATTTTAGAACTCCAGTTGCTATTTATGAGGCAATTGGAGTTTTTTTGTTTTATTTTAGGATGTTATGAGTAGGAATTTCTTTTGAAACATAGTATAATAATCAGTACTGAATTTTTTTGTATATGTAAAAATGACTTAATGCGGAAGGGATGAGTGAGCGTTCCTTCCGCTTCATATTGAGGGGGAACTTTGATTTGAGAAAATCATTACCGTTTGAATTATCACGGGAAAAAACGTTTTTCGATTCTCTTGGCGATTGGCTAGGAGACGTTCTGTATGATGAATTACCAGAGCGCGGCTTTGAATGTCGTGATGAGCAAATTTTCATGGCTTACCAAATCGAGCAAGCATTAAAAGAAAAGAATGTATTATTCGCAGAAGCAGGTGTAGGTACAGGGAAAACAATTGCTTATTTATTACCGGCTGTATCCTATGCGCGCTATACAGGAAAACCAGCGTTAATCGCATGTGCAGATGAAACATTAATCGACCAGCTTGTTAAAGAAGGTGGCGATATTCATAAATTACGTGACGTTCTTGGATTAGATATCGACGTACGTTTAGCAAAATCGCGTGACCAATATTTATGTTTAAAGCGCTTTGAAGAAGCCGAGAAAACAGAAACAGAAGAGTGGATTGATGATATCGCCTTTTCTATTCCTGATGGTGTGTATGCTCAGGGAAGTATGATTGCCGTGCAGCCATATGGTGATCGTTCAGATTACCCAGGCGTGAGCGATGAAGATTGGCAAAAAGTCAATTACAACTCAATTATGCAATGTGCAGTATGTGATTTACGTAACCGATGTGGGCAAACTTTGCACCGCGCACACTACCGTAAATCATCAGACTTAATCATCTGTTCTCAGGACTTTTTGATGGAGCACTTAGCGACAAAGGAATCACGTGAACGTGAAGGCCAATTGCCATTACTTCCGGATGTGTCAATGGTTGTACTTGATGAAGGTCACTTGTTAGAATATGCGGCGCAAAAAGCACTAACCTATAAAGTACAAGCATATACGATTGTTGAGCTACTTGAACGCTTAATGGTAGATGGTGTTCGTGAGCGTACGCTTTATGCGATGGAGCACTTACAAGATCACCATGAGCTATTTTTCGATCAATTACGTGATGATGTAGTGCCATCAGAGGAAGATCGCAAGCGCATTAGTAAATCAGAGCGCCTTATTCAATTAGGCCAACGTGTTATTGCAGATGTTGAACAACTATTAGAGGAATTTGTATTTGAGTCTGAATTATATATGATTCCAGAATATGAATTAAATATGGCCGAGGAGTTTTTAGAACATTACGCAGCTGCGATTCGCATTTTTGTAGCGCAAGGCGATGCAGTTGATTGGTTAGAGGATACAGACGGTGAGGAAACATTAGTCATTATGCCTCGACTGATTACGGATGTTCTATCAGAAACATTATTCTCGAAAAAAATGCCGATTGTTTTCTCATCAGCGACATTATCTGTTAATAAAGACTTCAGCTATATCGCGACAAGCCTAGGCATTGAAAAATTCCAAAGCTTCAGCGTACCGTCACCGTTTGACTATGAGGAAGTTATGAAAATTTACTTGCACGAACTATCACAAGTTGAAAAAGTAGCGCAAGTAGAAGCGTTATTGAAAGATAATAAAAAAACGCTAATATTATTTAAATCCAAACAAGCGATGAATGAGTTTAAATCAAAACTTAGTTTAATGACACGCTTGAATGTTGCGTTTGAAGGGGAACGTGAACTTTCTGCGATTGTACGCGACTTCCAAAATGGCGACATCCAGACATTATGTTCCTATCATTTATGGGAAGGGCTAGATTTACCAGAGGAAGCATTAACACGCGTGGTCATTTTTGATTTACCATTCCCACCGCAAGACCCATTATTTGATGCGAAGCGTTCATTTGCGACGAATCCGTTCGAAGAAGTGGAACTACCATTTATGCTATTACGTTTACAGCAAGGGATGGGCCGTTTAATTCGTACTTCGAATGACCATGGCGATATTCATATTCTATTAAATGAACATGAAGCACAGTCAAAAGACAAATTTTTCAATATTTTAGCGGTAGAGCCGCAATAATGATAAGCCCGTTCGAGTTCTTCGAGCGGGTTTTTGTTTGTGGATAGGAATGTACCAATAATTATAAAAAAGACATCATTTCGTGCTATTTGTCGCAAATTGAGTTTTTTGAATGGTAAAATTTATGTGGTATGAGATGAGTAAAATAAGTTGTTCAAACGTCTATATAAGTAAGGGGGTGGAAAAGCTGTGCCGATTGCTCGAATGTATGAGGAGTATAGTGAAGTGGTGTACCAATTTATCTATTTATTAGTTGGTGAAAAGGAGCTTGCTAAGGACTTAACTCAAGAAACGTTTAAACTTGCTTCAGCGGGGTTCAAACCCCGCTGAAGCAAGTAAATGCCCCCGGCGGATGTCACAGATTTTTTAGAGGAGTTTTTCGAGCGGGCTCGAAAAAATCTGGACGCAATTACGCCGGCGCGTAATTGATAGGCGATGAATAATTTCTCTAGTTTTCGTGGTGATGCAAGTGAAAAAACTTGGCTTATGAAAATAGCGCGGAATATCGTTTATGACCATTTCAGGCGTAAGAAAGTTTTGAAGTTTATCCCGTTTTTACAAGAACATGAGCAAATTGATTATACATATGCACCAGAGAAATGGTTGGAATCAAAGGATAGTCAACATCAGCTATATAAGGCACTCGGACAATTACCACATCAATACCGAGAAGCGATTGTACTACGAAAAATTGAAGGCTTTTCTATCAAAGAGAGTGCAGAAATTTTAGGCTGGAATGAAGCGAAAGTAAGAAATGCTACGGAGAGAGGAATAAAAAAATTGCAGCAGCTGTTAGGAGGAGATGAAGATGCTTGAAAAAAAATTGCAAAATATCACACGTCCAACACTGGATGCCTTGACGAAAGAAAAGCATTTAGAAAAGCTAATTAATAGACAGCAGCATGTTCGAAAAAAACAAACATGGCGTTATGTAACAACACTCATTGCATTTGTAGTGCTCTCCTTATTTTTTATTCAATCCCTGCAATTTACAGCGCCGAATGAACAGCAACAGGCACAAGAACTTAAGGTTGGCCCGATACAAAAGGCGAGCTATTTATATTCTACAAATGCTATACGTTCTTATAATTTCCCTTCAATCTTTATTACAGGTGAGGAAATTACAACGGACGTAAGTTATTTACAAAGCATTGAGCAATTATTAAACGGGCTTGAAAAAATACCATTTGAAGGGAGTTTGTCTGCAGGTCAAGGAGCCGCTCATTATATGTTGGAGCAAAAAAATGGTGATAATATCTACTTAAAAAAAGTGTATTTTGAGAATAGTACTATATTAATTGATATGAAAACAAACCAAGCAATACACCTTTCCGAGGAAACAGCCTCAGAACTCGAAAAAATTTGGATGAATGTCTATTTAGAAGATAATGACTTTCCGTTATGGAAAATTATTGTACTAACAGTTTTGGTTTGCTTTGTAGTATTTGTTTGGAAAAGAGAAAGAGTAGCGTTCAAGAAAAGAAAAACTGCTTCAATGGTAGTGAATATAGTATTGTTCGTCTTACTATTTTCAAGCTATAACTTGTTTTTTAAATGGTATGGTGTAGCAAATTTAGCGATATTTTCACTTTTTATGGCCTTTTATATGACGGTGGATTACATTGTGGATAGGAAATTTAATCAATCTAAGTTGTCATGGAACCAATACTTAATAGGATTAGTACTTACTTTAGGAATAGTATTTGTCTTATTCGTATAAAAAATCGCTCGCATGCTTCTATGCGAACGATTTTTTTGTTTTTAGTTTTCATCATCAATTGTGTATAAAATGCAAATGTCACCAATGCCTTCGATTGTAGCAGGTAACTTAAATGCTTGTTGGAAGCCAAATAGTTTCGTGTGGCCGACCATCACTGTTGGAGGGGTAATATCTAGCTCTAAATCATTCTGGCCGGTAAATGTACATAAATTACCTGCAATCATATTACCAAGCTCCCCCGTAAATGATTCAAGCATTGGACCCTCAAGTGGCATACCGAACATGCCTGAACCAACTGCACCGAAAATTTCAGGTGATCCATCGATAATAATACGTCCCTTTAAATCGCCAACTAAGCCGATTAAAACACCCATTTCCTTTTGCTCATATGGCTCATTAGCAATACTGGGTGATTTCACGTCTATATTCATAGGTAAAATAGTTTTTAATGAATGTATGGTCCCATTTAAAATCGTTTGAATATGTTTCGAAGCGTTCAAAAATTAACACGTCCTCCCATGAACCTTTACAATATTTTACCACTATTTTCGACAAAATGTATAGATAAAATGTCGAATAATTGAACTTGATTTAACCGAGGTGGAATTGATTATTGACGTATGATAATATAATCATTATAATGATATTGATAATTATTATCGATTGATAAAGGGCGGTGTAACAAATGCTTTATACATTGATTGGAGCAACGGTGCTAGCGTATTTAGCGATTGGCAATTATGTATTAAAAAATACAGTGAAATAATACCGCAATCTATAACTTTAAAAAATAAATCATTCCATCGCATTGTCACAATTGATAATGCGCTTTTTTTATAGCTATTTCTATAAAAACCTAATCGATAATAAGTAATAAATGAAGCTTGTTGATATGATTCAATTTACAGTTAGAAATCGTACAAAGCATTTAGAAAGATTTAACAGGAAATGATCATTTTCGATTTTGAAAATGGCCTTTTTTCTTAACTGTCAATTATCGGAAAATAGCAATTTAGATACATAAAGTTAAGTGAATTCAAGGAATTTATGGAAAAAAATGATTCTGACAATAATTTTTGCGAAAACGTGCCGATTTTCTCTAAAAATCATGGTACTATAGATTTGTGACAAAACTAAGGCAAAACCGTATAAAGGGGAAACAAGTATGACATTGTTTGATGATAAAATTCAAGGATTGTTACAACAATCTGCATTACAATACATAATTTATAAAGAAAACGAAGATACAGAGCGCATTGAAAAATTAAACCTTTTCGCGCGCAAATTATTACAAAAAGAATTCGTAATTGGTTTTGCGGGGCACTTCTCTGCTGGTAAATCAAGTATGATCAATGCATTATCTGGAGAGAACATTTTAGCAACAAGTCCAATTCCGACAAGTGCTAACATCGTAAAGGTGCATAAATCAGATGAGGACTTTGCAATTCTTTATTTACACAACGAAAAGCCAGTTAAATTTGAGGCTGGTTATGATATTAAGCAAGTAAAAGAACTAAGTAAAAATGGTGAGCTCGTTTCACAAATTGAAATTGGCCATAGTACATCAAGTTTGCCAGAAGGTGTAACCGTAATGGATACACCAGGGGTTGACTCAACAGATGATGCACACGCGATGAGTACAGAGTCTGCACTACATATTGCAGATATGGTGTTCTATACAATGGACTACAATCACGTCCAATCCGAGTTAAACTTTCAATTTACGAAGCAATTGATGAAATATAATCCAAACGTCTATTTAATTGTTAACCAAATTGATAAGCACCGTGATACAGAGCTATCTTTCGAAGATTTCAAACAATCAGTGCACAATTCATTCGCAGCGTGGGGCGTTTATCCGAAAGATATTTTCTTCACGTCTTTACGTGAAAAAGAATTACCAAATAACGATTTCGATAAAGTGAAAAAAATCGTTATGGATTCAATGAACGATTGGCAGGATCAATTAATTTTAACAGCGGAAAACACGCTAACAAAATTACAGCATGAGCATGAAACATACTTGGAAGAAGAGAAGCAAGATCGTTTCACAACGTATGCAGAAGTGGTGTCAGAAGATGATTGGCAGCACCGTGATGATATTTTAGAGCAATACGATAAATTAACGCGTCAAACGGAACTTTTCTCATTTGACGTATTTGATAAGCAATTTGATGAAAACCGTAAAGAACTTCTTGCAAACGCTGCCATTATGCCAGCTGATGTACGTGAAAAATTACGTGAGTATTTGGAAAGTCAGCAAGATGATTTTAAAGTGGGCGGTCTATTCACAGCCAAAAAGAAAACTGCAGAAGCGAAAGTACAGCGTCAAGAAGATGCGTATGTGGCATTTAACCACGTTGTACAATCACAAATTACGGGTCATATGAAGGCATTAATGAAAACAGCATTAAAGGATGTAGGTGCACTAAACGATGAGCGTGCAGCAGCCATTGATGCGAAGGAATTTAACTTCCCATTTTCAATTATAGAAGACCAAGTACAAAAAAGTGCGGTCATTACAGGGGATGCGGTACTGAACTTTGCTAACCGTGTGTCTGAAGCGGTAAAACGTTACTTCATTCAAATGACAGACGCTTGGAAGCTAGAGCAAAAAGCAACATTAGAACAAGTAGCAGCCGAAGCAGCAGCGCCAGTCAAATTAAAAATTAATGCGATGACAGAAAAAGTACAAGCATTAAAACACATCATTCAAGTTGAACAATTCCAAGCATTTAGCAATACGCTAATGAAGCAAGTATCAAACGAAATTCGCGCGGAATCAAAAATTCATTTAGAAAAATGGACGCGTGAGCATGAGCAGGCGTTAAAGGATATTCGTCCGTTTGATGAATCGATGTTACTAACGAATACAGCAGCAGAGGAAATCGTTGAAGACCAACAGCTTGAAAAAATCGGCTCAGGTTTAAATATTGAAAAAGTTACAGAGCGTGCATTAAAAACAGCTCATATTTTATCAGATGTGCAGGGCTTTAAAGAGGTTTCGAACTTCTTGACGAAAAAGGTCGAACGTTTGCAAAAACGTGATTTTACAATCGCTTTATTCGGTGCGTTCTCTGCAGGTAAATCAAGCTTCTCGAATGCATTAATGGGTGATAGAGTATTACCAGTTTCACCAAACCCAACAACTGCAGCGATTAACAAAATTCGCCCAGTAACACCAGACCATCCACATGAAACAGCGGATGTGCACTTAAAAACAGAAGGGCAATTATTAGAAGATATTAAAAGTTCATACGCGGCAATTGGCTTAACGGTTAATTCGTTACAAGAAGCGTTTGACCGTGCAGCGGAAGGTTTAGCGGTGCAATTGTCTGATGAGCGCTTAAATGTCCATAAATCATTTATTCGTGCCTATTCTGAAGGATACGAAACATTCTTGCCGAAATTAGGTACGACATTACGTGTAAACCGACATGATTTCGAAAAGTATGTAGCGCAAGAAAATCGTTCATGTTTCGTTGATAATATTGATTTCTATTTTGATTCTCCACTTACTCGTATGGGTGTTACATTAGTCGATACACCAGGTGCAGACTCAATTAACGCACGTCATACAGGGGTTGCGTTTGATTATATTCGTAATGCGGATGCGATTTTATTCATTACGTATTACAACCATGCCTTCGCAAAAGCTGATCGTGAATTCTTAATTCAATTAGGTCGTGTAAAGGATGCCTTCGAGTTAGATAAAATGTTCTTCATTGTCAATGCGATTGATTTAGCGTCAACAATGGAAGAAGAGGAAGAAGTAAAAGGCTATGTACGCACAGAGTTACAACGCTTCGGAATCCGTTTCCCAAGACTTTACGGCGTATCAAGCTTACTTGCATTAAAAGAAAAGCAAGAACAAAAAGAACATGAATCAGGTATGGCACCGTTTGAAGATGCATTCCATCACTTCTTAAACGACGAGTTAATGGGCATTGCGGTACAAGCCTTACAAGAAGAAATAGAGAAAACAGAGGACCGTCTGCATGATTTAATTACGCAAACCGAAGACAACTTAAAGCGTAAAGATGAGCGTTTAGGAGAACTTGCACACTTAGAGCAGCACGTGCGCGGAAAATACCAAACAACGCAAACATCGATGGTAGAAAGTGACTCAAAGCAAGAGCTAGATGAACTACTTTATTACGTATTACAGCGTGTGTACTACCGTTACCCTGATTTCTTCCGCGAAAGCTACAACCCGTCGACATTTGCACAAATGCCGGTACAGCAAGCGTTAGAAACAGCGCTAAAAGAAGTGTTACAAGCATTAAGCTTTGACTTTGCACAGGAATTACGTGTAACGAACTTCCGTTTAGCACAATTTGTTGAAAAGAAAATGAATGAACGCTACAAAGATGAAGCACGTGATTTAAAAGAGTTAAACCCAAGCTTTGCATTTATGGCTTATGAAACGGGCGAGCCAGAAATTTTGGATTACACAGGACCATTTAACGACCCAGCCCCATATGTAGGCGTGAAATCAAACTTCAAAAATGTTAAAGCCTTCTTCGAGAAAAACGAAAAAGAACTATTACGTGACGCGTTAGAGCAATTAACAAAGCCAGATGCACAAAAATATTTGGATACAGAAAAGGTCAAATTAATCGAATGGGCGAATCGTTTCATTGCAATTGAAGCAGAAGGGTTACGTCAACATATGCTAGAACAAGCCGTCGAGCAAATTGAGACAGAGCGCTTGTTATTACAAGAAGAAAGCCGTTTAGCAGTTTGGAAAGATATCTACGCACAATTAAAAGCGTAAAGGGGAATCGATATGCAATCAACGATTTTTGTATCAGCCAATAAAATGGAACGTAACGGACGAATCATTGACGTCCGTTACGATTTAACAAATGAACAATTTGGCAAACAATTATATAAGGAAGGGCATATTGAAGGCGCAATTTATTGGGATTTAAACGATGACCTTTCCGATATGACACGTGATGAAGGACGTCATCCACTTCCAAGTAAAGAGCAACTACAACAGCTTTTCGAGCAAAATGGATTATATGTTAATGATGCCATTTACATTTATGACCAAGGTGCATCACCATTCGCAACTCGTGCCTGGTGGATTCTACACTATGCTGGCTTTAATCATGCTTACGTTGTAAACGGTGGCTTTGAAGCAATGAAGGGGGCAGGATTTTCTATATCGAAGGAAGTTCCTATATTTGCTCCTACAATGTTGAATTTACAATGGAATGACGAGATATTATTGAAACGTTCGGACATGGTACGATTAATTAATGGCGAATCTAAGACAACCATACTGGATGCTCGTGCAAATGCGCGTTACCGTGGGGAGATAGAGCCACTAGATGCCATTGCAGGCCACATCCCAACAGCAAAAAACTACGATTGGGAACAGCTACGCGAAGGTAAAGACTTAGTTATAACGTCATCCTTATTAGCAAAAGTAAAAAAAGACGAGGATATTGTTGTGTACTGTGGTTCAGGTGTAACTGCTACTCCAGTTTATTCGATTTTAAAACAGGCGGGCTATGAAAAAGTAAAAATTTACATGGCTGGCTATAGTGACTGGGTAAAGCACGAAACAGTTGAACAAAGCGAGAATTTGTAAGCACAACGGAATTAGCTCAAAGAAAAAGATTTAGCGCAATTTTTCATAACTTGAAAAATTGCGCTTTTCATTTGTAAAATTTATGCAAAAATGAGTCGCTATTCATAAAATGTGATAAAGTATATATAAATGAGATTGCAGAATAAAGGAGTGAAAAGTTATGTTTTTTAAGAAAAAATCTGAACAGCATACACAATCTGGTGTAAATATGGTCAATGGATTTGTATCATTTCAGGCAATTAAGCTTAATGTACATTGCTTTGAAATTGACGGTGTATTAATCGATACTGGCTCGGCATCACTCTTACAGGAATTTAAGCCATTTTTCTCACAGCTTGATATCGATCAAATTGTGCTAACGCATTATCATGAAGATCATTCAGGAGGTGCGCATTATTTACAAACAAAATATAATGTACCTGTTTATATGAGTGACGTTCGTCGCCAAGAGTGTACATATAAAGCAAGATATCCGTTATACCGCAAGCTATTTTGGGGTAGTCGTGAGCCGTTTGAAGCAAATGGGATTGGTAACCGTTTTTCATCACGTACGGCAAACTGGCAAGTAATTAAAACACCTGGGCATTCAGATGATCATTTAGCATTTTTAAATGAACAAACGGGCCAGCTATTTACAGGAGATTTATATGTAACACCAAAAACAAAGGTTGTATTACGTGAGGAAAGTATTCCACAAATTATATCTTCCATAGAGCGTGTATTAACCTATGATTTTGGCGAGGTATTTTGTAACCATGCAGGCTATATAAAGGACGGAAAACAAGCGTTACGTACGAAGCTAGATTATTTACAAGATTTACGTGGCAAAATTGAAATGATGAATGACGAAGGGCTGTCTGTGAAGGAAATTACTGGGCAACTTTTCGAGAAAAAATATCCGATTATGAAACTGTCGTTAGGTGAATGGGACTCAGCGCATATTGTGTCATCGGTATTACGTAAAAGCTAAAAAATGGGGAGAATTTCTTATGCGAGTTATAGAAATTCTCTTTTTTGTTGATTGATAAATATGCAATAAAATCTTTACAATTCCTTTACAATTAAAATAATTGTAAAAAGGGTAAGATAATATTTAATAATTAATTAGATATTTTTTTTGTCGAAAATGTCGAATTTCGTCATATTATTATCTTTTTTTGTTGTTGTTCTGAAAATTCCGGCGAGTTTGTAGTGCCTACATGAAAAAGAAGTAACGAACCGATTGTTGCGCATTGTAAATATTTTGTTAAGAACAACTAGAAGTATTGAAGATATTGAAAAATAGATGTTATGATAGCAAAGGTTTTGATTTACAAACTTAACTTTAGGAGGATTCACATCCATGTTTAACTCAAAAAAACCAGATCCATTTTTCGAAGGATTATTAAATATTGCTAAAAATGTACAGCAAGGTGTTGACTTCGCAAAAGAAAGTACAATCACAAATGTTGCTGACTTAAAACAAATTCAAATTAAAATGAAATCATTTGAAACAGCAGGTGACAAATTAATTCACGAATTAATAGTTAAACTAAACGATTCATTCATGACGCCAATCGAGCGTGAAGATATTTTAGCTTTAGCCATTAAATTAGATGACATTTTAGATGGGATTGAAAACACAATCGCGCATTTCGAAATGTATGCTTTTACAGAAGTGAACCAACATATGCGTGATTTCGTAGACTATATTGCAAAATCTTCAGTTGAAGCAGTGAAAGCGATGGAGCTATTAAACAAAAAGGATTTAATTGGCATGCGACAACATGCGATTTTAATAAAGGATTACGAACGTGAATGTGACGAAATTTTCCGGAAATCGATTACAGAGTTATTCCAAGTGGAAAAAGATCCAATTCGTTTAATCATTTTTAAAGATTTATATGAGCAGTTAGAGGAAATTGCAGACTACTGCCAAAATGTAGCAAACACAATTGAATCTATTATTATGCGTAACGCGTAACAAAAAGGAGTAAACTATGGATACGTTATTAATTATTACCGTCCTTGTAGTCATCTTTGCGTTAGCATTCGATTTTATTAACGGCTTCCACGATACAGCGAATGCGATTGCGACTTCTGTTTCAACACGTGCGTTAAAACCTCGTGTGGCAGTTCTGATGGCGGCAGTTATGAACTTTATCGGTGCGATAACGTTTGTAGGTGTAGCAAAAGCGGTAGCGTCAGGCATCGTTGATCCGTTCTCGTTAAACGCATTTGAAGGTGATGTAACGGGCTCGGTTGTTATTTTAGCAGCACTTAGCTCAGCGATTACATGGAACTTATTAACATGGTATTTCGGGATTCCATCAAGTTCTTCACATACTTTAATTGGTTCAATCGCAGGTGCGGCAGTAGCATCAGCAGGCTTTGGCATTTTAAACTATGAAGGTTTCTTAAAGATTTTACAGGCGTTAATTATTTCACCAATTATCGCATTAGCGCTTGGTTACGTTGTGATGAAAATTTTCAAATTTATCTTCCAGCGTTCACCATTATATTCAACAACTAAAGCTTTCCGTTTAACGCAAATTGGTACAGCCGCATTACAATCATTCACGCACGGTACGAACGATGCGCAAAAAGCGATGGGTATCATTACAATGGCGTTAATCGCAGCAAACTGGCAATCGACAGATGAAGTACAAGGTTGGGTACGCTTCGCCTGTGCATTAGCAATGGGTCTTGGTACATCAATAGGTGGATACAAAATCATTAAAACAGTAGGCGGTAAAATTATGAAAATCCGTCCAATTAACGGGGTTGCAGCAGACTTGACTTCTGCATCGATTATTTTCGGTGCGACAGTGATCGCTTTACCAGTCTCGACAACGCACGTAATTTCTTCTGCAATTATGGGTGTAGGTGCTGCACAACGTGTGAAAGGTGTTAACTGGGGCATGGCGCGTAAGATTGTTATTACGTGGTTCATCACATTACCAATTTCAGCGGTTATGGCAGGTTTATTCTACTTCTTATTCAGTTTAATTTTCTAATACAAAACGGCGCTCACTAATGACTGTGAGACGCCGTTTTTTTAATGAAACTCATTTATCAATTACGCCTCTGCGTAATTGCGTCCAGATTTTTTTCGAGCTTGATCGAAAAACTCCTTTAAAAAATCTGTGACATCCGCCGGGGCATTAACTTGATTCAGCCAGGCTTTGAACCTCGTTAAACGCAGGATATACTTAGATTCATTCCCCTCTTTTAGAAGTGGAGGATTTTTGCTGAAGCAAGTTAAATTGACTATGCACATTTTCAATTGGGATAAATAAACCGACTTTTCCATAATTTTCACGGCTACCTGTTGCGAACACGACACCAATAACCTCGCCCGCCTCATTAATTACAGGACTTCCACTATTTCCTCTGTAAACGGGTGCATTCATCATAATAATATCTGGTGTAACACCAATTGCATTAGTGTAGCCTAGTATTTCGCCTTCATTAGCAATGCCGCTAAACGCAAGTGGATTGCCAATGAAATAAACATGCTCGTTTTGCTTGAAGGAACTAGAATCTGCTAATTTTAAATAAGGGATATCGGTAGCTTCGATTTTTAATAGCGCTAAATCAAAATCCTCATAGCTTTCAATGATTTGTGCCTTGTATAGTGTGTCATCAGGAAAGACTACAGTGATCGTTAAGGCATTGTCAATGACGTGCTCATTGGTAATTATGTAGCCATCCTCTGAAACCGCAAAGCCCGTCCCTTTCCCTGAATCAGTATTAATCGTAACGACTGCTTTTTTATATAGCTGTACATCTTCTTGATTTGATAATTTTGCTGATACTTTTAAAAATTCAATAGCAGGAATGGAGTATATATTAAAAATAACCGCAAATGTATTAAAAATTAATGTTAGTGCCATGAGCCAAACGACGATGAGCACAACTGGCTTTTGGCGCCTTGGTTTGTTAGGGACAGGATTTAACCGGCGTTCGCGTTCTTTAGCGAGCGCTTTTTCTTGTTCATCTAACACAAGTTCTAAAAATTCTTCTTCTGTGAGCTCTTCGGTTGTTTTGTTTTCAGCCATGTCATTCCCTCCGATATGTATTATTCTAACAAATTGCGAGAAATTTTTGACGATATCTTTTTGAATAAATATTTTTTTTATGAAGTTTGTGAATTTCTTCATATTACACGAGCAAAAATACTTCGTGCAAACAATCACACACTTTAGCCCTTTAATGCGCTAGTTTGAAAATTATAGCACTTGCATTTATTATTTTAATATAATTGATTGTGTAAAAATGAGCAAACTTTTAAGAAGTGATAAAAATGACTTAAGTATTGGTGTTAAAGGGTTTTGTGTGTGTTTTAATGGTTTTTCTTGGGTTTTAAATGTTATCGTTGACAAAATAATAAAAACACCATAACATACGTAATTATAAATAAAATTCAAATAATAAAAAAAGGGTGATGAAGATGGATTTAATGAAAAAGTCATTAGAGATGCATGAAAATTTTGGTGGTAAGATGGAAATTCGCGCAAAGGTTCCTGTTCAAGACAAATACGATTTAAGTTTAGCGTATTCGCCAGGCGTAGCAGCACCTTGCTTGGAAATTGAAAAAAATCCATCAAAAGTGTATGACTACACAATGAAGGGCAATTTAGTAGCAGTTATTACGGATGGGACAGCAGTGTTGGGATTAGGGGATATTGGGCCAGAAGCAGCATTACCGGTTATGGAAGGGAAGGCACTACTATTAAAACGTTTTGCCAATGTTGATGCCGTTCCAGTTTGTTTAAATACAAAAGATGTTGATGAAATTGTGCAAGTAGTAAAAGCGATCGCGCCAACTTACGGGGGCATTAATTTGGAGGATATTTCAGCACCGCGTTGTTTTGAAATTGAAGACCGTTTACGTGCTGAATGTAACATTCCCGTATTCCATGACGATCAGCATGGTACAGCAATTGTCGTAGGGGCAGCGTTGATCAATGCATTAAAAATTGTTAAAAAGCAGCCAGAAAATATGAAGGTTGTCATTAATGGTGCTGGTGCAGCGGGCATCGCGATTTTACGCATTTTAATTCAGATGGGTTATGTAAATGTACTAATGTGTGATACGAAAGGGATCATTTACGAAGGCCGACAAGAGGGGATGAACCCGATTAAAGAGCAAGTCGCAAGTTTAACGAACCCATACCAATTACGAGGAACGTTAGAGGAAGCGCTAGTTGATGCAGATGTATTCATTGGCGTATCTGCTGCTGACTTGTTGAAGGAGCACCATATTAAATCAATGGCAGCAGAACCAATCGTTTTTGCCTTAGCCAATCCAAATCCTGAGGTGACCCCTGAAAATGCAAAAAAATGGGGAGTAAAAATTATCGGTACAGGACGCTCAGATTATGCTAATCAAATTAACAATATGCTTGCATTCCCTGGTATTTTCCGTGGTGCATTAGATGTACGGGCAACAGATATTAATGAGGACATGAAATTAGCTGCGGTTGAAGCAATTGCCTCTTTGGTGACAGATGAAGAGTTAAACGAAGACTTTATCGTGCCAAGCTCAATGGATGAGCGTGTGGCAGGTGTTGTTGCAAAAGCTGTAGGTTCTGCGGCTATTGGATCAGGCGTGTCAGATTTGTTCCAACAAACATCAGTTGTACAAGATATAATTGCAATTTAACTTGCTTCGATGCGTAATAGATTAAAAGCGATGGGAACATTTTTTTAATGTCCCATCGCTTATTATTATATTTTAGTTTCGATTTCTGCTGTTAGTTCTTCAAGCTGTGTTATTAACTCACCAATAAATGCAATTGTATCGTGTAAAGGCTGTTCCGTTGAAATATCTACACCGGCCAATTGTGCTAACTCTAGCGGGGTTTTTGTACCACCAGCTTTTAATACTTCAATCCAGTCTGCAACCGCTGACTCATCACCACTAGAAATACGACGATATACTTGTGTAGAAATTGTTAAACCTGCTGAATACGTATATGGATATAAGCCCATGTAGTAGTGTGGTTGGCGCATCCAAGTAAGCTCAGCACCTTCGTTAATTTCTACTGTATCACCCCAGAATGCTTCTAATACTTCGCGTTTTAATTCGTTAAGCTTTGGTGCGTTTACTGTACCACCAGTGTCTACGATTTCATACACTTTACGTTGATAAGCTGCTTCTAGCAAATGTGTGACAAAGTTGTGGTAATAAGTACGGCTAATAATTGTTGAAATGACCCAACGTTTGAAGCGTGCATCTGTTGAGTTTTTCAGCAAATAGTTGGCCATTAACATTTCATTCATTGTTGATGGTGCCTCGATAAAATAAAGTGATGAGCGTGCATTGAAAATGTTCTGTGCGTCGTTTGCTAAATAGAAGTGGCCAGCGTGACCAAGCTCATGCGCAAGAACGAATACTTCATTCATACGGCTTGTCCAAGAAATTAAAATATATGGGTGTACACCATATGGGCTTGAGCAAAATGCCCCTGTTGATTTTCCGGCATTTTGTGCGAAATCAATCCAGCGCTCATCAAATGAACGATCCAGCATGTAGGCATAATCTTCGCCCATAATTGCTAAGCCGTCTTTCATGTATTTGCGCGACTCTTCGATTGTAATCTTGGGCTCATATGTTGGGTCTAATGAAATTTTAAGATCGGCAAATGTCATACTGTCTAAGTTATGTGATTTTTGAATAAGTTTTGCATAACGGCGCATATGTGGTGCTAGCTCCGATGTGATAAGGTCGATTTGACGGTCATACATTGTGCGGTCTACTTCCTGGTCTTGTAATAATGAATCGAAAATGGACTCGTAGCCGCGTAAATCTGCCTCTGTTTTTTCCATTTGAATATGTGTGTTGTATGTTTTTGCAGTTGTGTGTTGATAGTCGCGTAATTTGCTAGAGAATGCATCAAAAGCAGCGCGGCGTTTTTCTGTATCCGTTTCTAGCTCCCAATCACCTTCGAATAAGTTGTAGCTCATTGGGTAAGATTCGCCATCTACCTCGAAGTTAGGGAATTGCATATCCACTAATTTTGTCGTGTTATAAAGCTCGTATGGTGCGTTAAATGTTGCGCCAAATGCAGCTAATGCTTTTTCGGCCTGTGGGTGTAATTGGTGCGGTTTTTGTACTAATAATTTATCAATAAAGTTTTTGTATTCAGGCTTTACGTTTTGAGCTTCTTTTAATACGGCTTCATCTAATGCTAGTAAATCACTTGTAACAAATGAAAGCTTTGTCGCGATTGCAGCTGCTAAAGAGCCAAAGCCTGCTGAACGCAATTGATTTTCTGTATTCGTTTGCTCTACACTAATAGCAAGGTTTGCATATGTTCCGATTGGGATCATTTTCTCACGGATTTTTTCAGTTGCTTCAATTGCCTTAATGGCACCATCCGCATCCGTAATAATACCTGCTAAGCTTGTTGCGGCTTCATCTACAATTGCTTTTAGGTCTGCAATAGCAGCCGTATAAGCCTCTTCTGTTGTGAATAAATCTTGTAAATTCCATGTTTCTTGCAAAGTTACATCGCTACGCTTTACTGTTGACATCGTATTACCTCCTATTTGTTACGAGTTTCGAAATAAATAATAACATATTTCAGAATATTTAGGAAGTAAATGCGAATAATAAATACTTTGTTGTAATTTTGGGATAACCTTATAATGGAGTTAAGTATTTTCATAATAATGAAAGAGTGTGATGTCAGTGAATGAAGTTAGGGATTGCAGTTTAATTTTAGAAGGGGGTACATTCCGAACGGTATATACAGCGGGAGTGCTTGATGCGTTAATGGAGGAAAAAATCATTATGCCGTATATTGCAGCGATTTCGGCTGGTGCGATTAATGCGGTATCATATATGTCGAATCAACCAGAGCGTACGATGCGTGTATTAACGACATACCGAAATGATCCACGCTACATGGGAACGCGCAACTTTTTAAAGGAAAAGAGTATTTTCGGGCTCGATTTTGCTTACAATGTCGTGCCAAATGAGCTCGATTTATTTGATTGGGATGCATATTATAATTACCCAGGTGAAGTGGAATTTGGCGTAACGAATGCTTATACCGGAAAGGTGGAGTACAAGCAAGCACATACGATGACAAAGACATGTGATATTTTACAAGCAACATGCGCGATTCCACTATTATTCCCAGAAATTAAAATCGGCAACGCGCCTTATTATGATGGTGGATTAGCTGATTCTATTCCGGTGAAGCGTGCAATTGAAAAGGGCTTTGAAAAACATTTACTCATCTTAACACGTGAACCAGGCTATTTAAAAGCGGCATCAAAATCTTCAAGTTGGGCGACAAAGCTATTTAAAAAACGCTACCCACGTTTAGCGGCTGCAATGAATCAAAGACCAGACATGTATAATGAAACTATGCAGTTTATTAGTGAACTTGAACAAGACGGGAACGCGTTCATTTTCAAACCTGAACGCGCACTAAAAAGCTTTGAAAGTAAGGTAGATCAAATGAAGGCGAACTATCATATGGGCTACGAGCAAGCAACAAAGCAAATGCAGGAGTTGAAGCAATTTTTAGGGATTTAAAATATGAAAAACGCACTCGCAAAAATGCTAGTGCGTTTCTTTTGTAATGGTGATATTCAGCCAGCCAAATAAAATCGTCATGACTGGACTAAGTAAGCAGAAAAATGCGAACGGTAAGTAATCAAGTACGGAAACATTCAGAGTAGATGCGATAAATAAACCACATACACTCCAAGGAACAAGCGGGTTTATGACCGTTCCTGCATCTTCAATTGTGCGTGCTAAGTTTTTTGGGTGAAGCTTTAGTTGCTTGAACTTATCTTTAAATGCTTCTCCGGTTAATAGTAGCGATAAATATTGCTCGCCAATTGTTAAGTTAATAGCGATAGCAGTAAACGCCGCACCTGTAATAACAGAACCAACTGATTTTAATTGGTTTTGTAATGCTTCCAGAAGTGCTTGAATAATGCCGAGTGCAAATAATAGACCACCCATCGAGAGTGACAGCACAATTAAAATAATGGTAAACAGCATGCTATTCATGCCACCACGTGATAACAGCGAATCAATTGCGGCTACACCTGTTTCCATAGAAAAACCGTTATATAAAATCGAAAATAGTTCATTTAAAGGAATCGTGCTATGGAAATATGCAAGTACAATTCCGCTGATTGCACTAATTGCAAGTGTGACAAGACTCGGCGCTTTAAATAATGTACAAACGATCAACACAATGAGCGGTAACACAGAATACCAATGAATTAAATTTGTCGCAAGCAGTGTTTCCTTGTAGTTACTAATAAGCGCGGTATCAATTTCCTGGACACTTGGCGAAAGCAATGCGTAACCAATGAGCGAAAGTATAAATGCTGGAATCGTTGTGTACATCATATTTTTGATATGTGTAAAAAGGTCAACACGAACGACACTTGCTGCAAGATTGGTTGTATCAGATAGCGGTGACATTTTATCCCCGAAAAAAGCCCCCGATACAATCGCACCGGCCGTAATAACAAGAGAGGCTTCAATAGAGCTTGCGACACCAAGCATTGCGACACCAATTGTAGCTACAGTCGTAAGTGAGCTGCCGATCGCAGTTCCGATAATACTTGTAATGATAAAAACAATCGCATAAAAGAAACTCGCAGAAACAATAGACAAACCAATATATAGTAGCGTCGGAATCGTCCCCCCAATGAGCCAGCTACTAATTAAAACACCGATTAATAGAAAAATATAAATCGCGCCAATGCTTGAGGAAACAGAATGAACCATACTTTGTTCCATTGTTTTATAGGGCACTTTTTTAAGGGTACCGTAGACAATTAACAATGTAATCGAAATTAATATTGGGATATGGGGCACGCTTTCAAGCTTGATAATTGAATAAGAAATAATCGCAATAATGCTAAGCATAAGGAGCAATGCCTCGATTACATGAGGTTTTACGTGCTGAGATTGATTCATGAATTCAAAACCTTTCAGAATAATAATTTCGCGCTTCAACGCGTCGAAGTACGAAAGTAAGTGTAACATTATTTGTTGTAAAAGGGAAGGGGAAAAAAGAAAGACAACGCAATTCCTTTCGAATCACGTGATTTTCTTGTTGGTTTAATAATATATTAAGCTGATTTCCTTACAAATAATTTCATGTAATCAAATATTAAAACAACAGAAGCACTTAGGTTATTTCCAAAATGGAATGGCACAACGATTGATAAATAGATACATTAAAAAAGCGCAAACCGATTTTCGGTTTGCGCTAAAGTTAACCAATTACTTCGCTAACATAATTTGTTCTAATTCTAATGGCTCGATATAAGTAGCACCTTTGTATGCGCGCATATTTCCGCCAGAAATTTCATCTATTAATATTATTTCGTTTGTTTTTGCATCGCGACCAAATTCTAATTTAATATCGTAAAGTGTTAAGTCTTTTTTCGCTAGCTCTGCACCAACGAATTTTGCGATTTCAATTGTACGTTCTTTTAAGATTGCATATTCTTCGTGTGTTAAAAGATTTAACATTGCTAATGCATCTTCTGAAATTGGAGGATCTTGTCGGTCATCGTCTTTAATAGTTACTTCCACAAACGCATCTAAATCTTGGCCTTCCGTAGCGTAAGCTCCGTAACGACGTAAGAATGAGCCAACTGCTTTGAAGCGGCAAATAACTTCTAAACCTTTTCCAAATACTGTTGCAGGTTTTACAGTCATAGTTTGCTCTTCGAAGTTTGCATCTACATAGTGTGTAGGTACTTCAAGCTCGTTTAATTTAGAGTAGAAGAACGATGTTAATTTTAAGCCAGCTAAACCAGCGCCGTCGATTGTTAAACCAACTGTGTTAGCACCTGGATCGAACACACCGTTTTCACCTGTTACATCATCTTTGAATTTTAATAAGTAAAGTTCGTTTTCTAATTTAAATACATCTTTTGTTTTACCAGTATAAATTAATTCCACGCTAAAAAACCTCCAATTTGAATTCATTTATATTGTAACACGAATGTTATTTGGTTGTGAACACAAAAATGTTCGTTTTTATAAGAAAGATATATATCGACAGTTGCATAAAGTGGAAATTGCACTGCCAATCATTAAGTACATTTGGTATACTACAAATAAGGAAAGGAGTGGTAATTATGGTAGAAATCTATCGCAATGTTGTCGTAGCAGTTGACTTTTCAGAAAAAGCGAAAATTGCATTTGAACGCGGTGTACACATTGCAAAATTAACTGGAGCATCACTTCACCTAGTTTGTGTAATTGATACACATTCGTTTGGTTCAGTTGAAGCATATGATTTAAAATATGCGAAAGAGTTAAAAGAAAAAGCTGCAGTACATTTAGATGAATACAAAGCAAAAGCTGTTGAAGCAGGTGTTGAGAATATCCGAACAATCGTTGAAGAAGGCTCACCCAAAGTTATTTTAACAAGCTTAACCGAATCGGATTTAATCATTGTTGGTGCAACAGGGCTAAACCGTGCAGAACGTTTCTTACTTGGCTCTGTATCAGAAAATGTAGTACGTAATGCGAAATGTGACGTATTAGTCGTACGTTAAGCGAATTTGAAAACCGCAATCTCCTATACGGAGTTGCGGTTTTAATTTTATTAAATATTTTAATACACGCCTTCAACAAGCATTCCGTTTGCTACTTTAACAAAGCCTGCAATGTTAGAGCCTACTACTAGGTTACCTTCATAGCCATATTTTTTCGCTGCTTCTGAACTTTCAGTGAAAATTGATTTCATAATATTGTGTAATTTTGAATCAACTTCTTGGAATGACCAGTACGTACGGCTAGAGTTTTGTGCCATTTCTAATGCCGATACTGCTACGCCACCAGCATTTGCAGCTTTTGCGGGTCCAAATAATACACCGTTATCTAAGAATTCATTAATTGCTTCTAAGTTCGAAGGCATGTTTGCACCTTCTGCAACGACTTTTACACCGTTTGCGATTAATGTACGTGCTTGCTCGCCGTTAATTTCGTTTTGAGTTGCGCAAGGTAGGGCAATATCACATGGAATTGTCCAAATACCATCGCAGCCTGCTGTAAATACAGCTTTAGGACGGTATGTTACATATTCACTAATACGATTGCCTTCTACTTCTTTTAATCGTTTTACAATTTTTAAATCAATGCCTTCAGCATCGTAAATATAACCTGAAGAGTCAGAGCAAGCGACTACTTTAGCACCAAAATGTTGTGCTTTTTCGATTGCATAAATTGCAACGTTACCTGAACCAGAAACAACTACTTTTTTGTTTAAAATTGTGTCATTTGCCTCACGTAGCATTTCGCTTACGAAGTATATTAAACCATAGCCAGTTGCTTCTGTACGAGCTAATGAACCACCGTAACCCGGTTTTTTACCAGTTAACACACCTGCTTCGTATGCACCGCGAATACGCTTGTATTGACCCCATAAGTAACCAACCTCACGAGCACCTACACCGATATCACCTGCTGGAACATCGACATCTGGACCAACATAACGGTATAATTCTGTCATGAATGCTTGGCAGAAGCGCATAATTTCTGCATCTGATTTCCCTTTTGGATCGAAGTCAGAACCACCTTTACCACCACCAATAGATTGACCAGTTAATGCATTTTTGAAAATTTGTTCAAACGCTAAAAACTTCATAATTGATTCATTTACAGTAGGGTGGAAGCGTAGGCCTCCTTTGTATGGCCCGATTACATTATTGTATTGTACACGGTAACCACGGTTTACTTGTACATCGTTGTTATCATCTTGCCAAGCAACGCGGAACGAAACGATGCGGTCAGGTTCTACGATACGTTCTAAAATATTATGTTTGATATATTCAGGATGTTGTTCGAATACAGGAACTAATGAAAGGAAAATTTCTTCCGCAGCTTGTAAGAATTCTGGTTGGTGTGCGTTCTTTGTTTGTAATTTTGAGAATACGTTATCAACGTATTGTTTTGCATTATTAAGCAATGCTGTTGTCATTTTGTAACCCCCAAATTTGTTAATAGCTATACATTAGTATGAATTATCTCGCAATTCAATTTAATTTTATATGACATAGGCTTGTAAAATTGATGTGAGAAAGGGAAAACGTTTTCATAAAATTATATCGAAATAATAAAAATTACTTAATTTCAGAAGGGGTTGATATTTATTTTAAAGCTTTTAATTGATGCGGATTCCTGTCCGGTTGTTGATTTGGCGCTGTTTGTTTCATCTCAATTTGAGATAATACCCATCTTATTCTGCGATACGTCTCATCGCATTGAGCGAGAAAATGTAAAAACTATTATTGTTGACAAAGGACCAGATTCGGTCGACTTTAAGCTCGTGAGTGAGCTTAAACGAGGAGATATTGTCATTACAGGAGATTATGGACTTGCTGCTATGTGTTTGGCAAAAGGTGGAATTGTCCTCACACATAACGGAAAAGAACTGACGTCTGACAATATAGATCAGCTGTTGGCATCTCGTTATGAAAATGCGAAAATAAGACGTGCAGGAGGTCGCACAAAGGGGCCTAAAAAGCGTACTGAAGAAAACAATTTGGCGTTTGAAATGAAATTTCGACAAATTTGTGAACGTGCGATTTTGCAGAAGGAGGAGAACAACCATGGGTGAACAGAAAATCGATGTAAACGCTTTAACAGCAAGCTTTCCATTAATTGAGAAGCTGCAAATGCAACAATATGTATTTTGGATAAATGAGCAATTAAATAAAGAAAAGCAAACGATTTCATCTATTTCTATGGAAATGATTCGGGAAGCAGAGCAAAAATTGCAACGCTTTTCTTCATATATAAAGGAAGCGTTTCCGATTACAAAGTTTTCTAACGGTCTGATTGAATCGGAATTAAAGGAAATTCCAAATATGAAAAAGTTAATCGAAGGTCGCCGTGGATTTGCAATTCCAGGGACACTCATGTTGAAATGTGACCATGCTTTACCTATTGCTGGTTCTATTAAAGCACGTGGGGGCATTTATGAGGTATTAAGTCACGCCGAAAAGCTAGCACTTGATGCTGGACTTATCTCAAAAACAGATGATTATGCCAAATTTACAACAGATAATATGCGTGCGTTTTTCAACCAATACAAAATTGCTGTTGGATCGACAGGGAATTTAGGGTTAAGTATTGGGATGATCAGTGCTAGATTAGGCTTTCAAGTAACGGTGCATATGAGTGTAGAGGCTAAACAATGGAAAAAGGATTTATTGCGTAAAAACGGTGTAGAAGTTATTGAACATAAAACAGATTATACAGAGGCAGTGCGTCAAGGTCGAATTGCAGCTGAAAAGGATAACACATGCCACTTTATCGATGATGAAAATTCAGTTGATTTGTTTTTAGGCTACGCAGTTGCTGGACTTCGTTTACAGGAACAGTTAAAGCAAGCGAAAGTAAAGGTTGATGCAGATCATCCATTATTTGTGTATTTACCTTGTGGTGTTGGTGGTGGCCCTGGTGGTGTCGCATACAGTTTGAAGCAAATTTACGGTAAGGATGTGCATATTTTCTTTGGTGAGCCAATGCAGTCACCTTGTATGCTATTAGGGATGATGACAGGCTTACATGATGAAATTAGTGTTGGGGATATTGGTTTAACCAATCAAACAGAGGCTGACGGATTAGCAGTTGGTCGCCCATCACGCTTTGTAGGGACAGTAATGGAATCCGTAATTAGTGGATGCTATACTGTGGACGATAGCTTTTTGTTTAGAAGTTTAAAAGGGATGTTCGAAACGGAAAATATTTTTATGGAGCCATCTGCACATGCGGGGGTTTATGGACCAATCGAATTAATGATGCAAGGTGTTACGTATTTAGAGAAACACAATTTACAACAAAAGCTAGATAGCGCAACGCACATTATTTGGTCTACTGGTGGTGACTTGGTGCCAGAAGAACTACGCCAGCAGTATTTACAGACAGAGATTTAGAGGGGAAGACAGCTGTGTTAATATTTATTGTCATTGTAGCGTTATTTGCGGCAGGGATGCTAGATTTAAAGCTACGCAAGAAATTTAATATCGAAAAGAACCAAAAATTCATGGATCAGTATGTGGGCATTTGGCATTTGTTTTTAGAAGTGTTCCTATGCTTTATGTTCCTATCATTTGTAACTGTAAATCTATTTGATCAGAAAACAGTCTACGCATTGTTGATGGCATTCATCATGCTGTTATTTATGATTCGTGGATTCTTTGAATTTTTATTTAGACGTGATAAGCGTCGTCATATTATCTCATTTACATACGTTGCGCTTTGTGCGGTATGTAGTGTAGCGATTGCGTTGTTTATGTAATGAAAACAAGGTATGCCACTTACGAAATCACGTAAGCGACACACCTTGTTTTTTTAATCCTGTTGTACTTCTTCCACAGTTGCTTCTACTTCGGCACGGGACATTTTTTCACGGCCATCACGCATTGCTTGTAGCGTTTTATGGGCTAATGCGAGTGGGAGTTTGCAGAACAACTTAATGGAACGTTTGTCTAAATCTTTCATGTAAAGGTCGGCTTTTTCTAAGTTTTCCTCGGCGTAAGCAAACAGCTCGGCGCGTGTCCAGTTATCAGGTACGAAGCTTACACCACGATCATCTAAATCTTCTTGCTCATTACGTAAAATATTCACTGCCTGTAAGCCACGACCATAACCAATTGCAAGCTCGCGGTCTGTTTTTGTGCCTGCGCTCCATTCCCAAAGGTCAGAAAGCATGACACCTACTAAGCCGGCTACGTAATATGTATAGTCGTCTAAATCTTCCTTCGTATGCACTTGCCAGTTTGCGAGTGCCCATTTAGCCATACCCTCAGCCATTTCGCTCGTTGCTGACATGACGATTGTACGCGCATCTTGTGGACATACTTCTAGCCAGTCTGCTAAACGTGTTGTTACCTCAGGCATTTTATCTGCTACAGGCGCTAATGCCTCGATGTAAGCAGCGTTATCGAATGTAGGGGCTTTTAAAATCGCTGCTACTCTTAATAAGGTTGTGTTTTTTATTTCATTTGAAACGTCTTCGTGGTCTTCAATTTCATCAATAGCACGCATAGCTAAATAGGCGGCTGCGACCGTTAGTTTTAATTCTTTATCTAAAAAGGTAATTGGGATATAAAATGTACGGCTCGTTTCTTTTAATACGCGCATCGCATCTTTTTGTAATTGTTTGATTGTCATACGAAGCATCCTCCAATATCTATTGCATCCATCTATTATCGTAACGCAAATTGACAAAAAGTGAAAATAAAAGTTCTGTTAATGTTTTTGCTAGTGGTGAAATGTGGATATTTATCTGTATTTGACTGTCTAAATTTTTAAAATCATATGGAATTTTGTTAAAGAATATAGAAAATTATTGTAATATAAATGGGAGGAGTGAGGAAATTGAAATTTTTACAATTTATTGTGGTTGGCGCAATTATTGGACTGATTGTTGGGATGTTGAACTTAACGTCATATACCATCGCAATCGCAGCAGTAGTACTTTTTATTGGGATTATGGGGAACTTTTTTTACGTTACCATGTATACGAAAAATCTAAAGAAGATTGAAAAGGTTATAAAGAGCAATCGAAAAAATCCAATATATCGTAGTTTGCAGCTATTAGCTGAAGGTACAGATGAGGAACTTGAGGAAAGCTTAGAGGCCATATTAAAAAAATATAGAAATACAAAATACGAGGGGACATATGGTGCACTGCTTGCGATGATGCAGGGAGATTTTGAGCAAGCACATCGTTACAATGAACGCCTATTACATAAAGAAGTTGGGCAATATACTAATTATATTATTGATATTGTAGCAGGAAAAGAAATTGAAGACGTTCCTGCATTTAAACAGAGCTGGATGAATTCGAGTATTGAAGCACATAAAGCGTTTATGGAGCAAGACGTACATGCCTTTGAAGATTTCTCAAAACAAGCAACAGAGCAAGCTAAAGGTATTCAATATTATGGGAATTATTATACGTTTAAGCGGATGCGGAATAAACTATCAGAAGATATTTAAACTTTATAGAAAAAGTGGCGTATTTGTTTAAAAATGGCTAAAATAGCTAATGAACACCAAGCAAGTGTATGAAAACTTCTTCTTATGGGAGAGGGCTTTCATACACTTTTTTATTAACAAGCTTCACATACTCGAAATAATTTTTGCGAACATATAAAAACTGCCATTAATTAAGCAAATGATTAATGCTGAAAATGCATATGATTTACTGTTTTTAAATTCGTAAATAAAGGTGATTACACCGAGAATAAATAAACCAATCCAGCTACTATCCCACAAAATACTTGCTAATTTATCAGGGAAAAGCGTGTAAACGCCAGTTAAAAAACAGGTCCAAATAACAGCAGTTGAACTGAAAAAAATGTAACTTAATTTAGATGCCTTTACTGTATTGCCTTTTACTAAATAAAGCGTGGCAACAATACAAATGCTTATGAAAACAACGATTAGAAGTATAAGTGACAAAACGTTATCCTCCAATATTTAGCCAATGAATTTGGCGAACCATGCAACATAATGTGAAGCAGGAATAAAGATTATTTGGGCAAATAGTGTACCTAAAAATCTTGAGCTCATCATCATAATGGAAGCCCTTTTTAAATGTACATAGCTTCCTTGATTATTAATGACTGCATCTGCAAGTAGAGATATTTTTGGATCAATGAAAACAATTAATAACATCGTTCCAATACCGTTTATAAGTCCGGAAGCCATAATGGCTGTTGTTTTATATTCAGGTACTAATAAGCTTGCATATAATGCGGAAAACACACCGGTTGTATAAACTGCTGTCACGATAACGTTAATTAGAAATAACCTTTTTGGTACATCTTTTAATCCGATGCCTCGTAAATATGAAAAACGAGGCTTACGAATATGTCCTACTGCACGACGTAAATATTCGAATGATATCCCTTTTTTGAATAAGGCGGGAATAGACCCACGTTCTGCGACTAAATGAATAATGGCTCTAGAAAAGATTGCGACAAATGTAGGGAGTAATAGCATTCCAATTAATGTGCCTAATGAGGCAGAACCCAGAATAAAACGAAATTGATTTTCTACAAATTGAAGTGTGTTTTCAGGAGGGGCGTTATCGATTAAACTCCCTGTAAAAGGTTGCTGCATCATGTTTGATAATCTTGAAAACATCACCATAATATTGAAAAGTGATAATGCAGAGGCTAATAAACGTGCACGCGCTCCAGATAATCGAACAGCATAAGCCAGTGTTTCGATTGAATGGATAATCAAAATAAATAAAGCAATAATAATAACCTTTCCTGTTATCAGTTCCATTTTACACAAACTCCCAAATGTTATTTTGTGGTTTGACGTTTTGTTTGGAAAATAGTTTCTAGTGGTTTTATAGGAATGTTAGAACTTTTATTTTGAAATGAACGGTTTGGAGTATTTTTTCACGATCTTAGGAACATTGTTTTATTAGCTTATTAGCTCAAATTTATACTGTTAAATAATACAATTTTATAAAATTATTGAAACTGACAACCTTGTCACTTTATAATAGTGACAAGGTTGTCAGTTTTTTGCTTTATATTATGAAAAGGGGGACATTATGATGACTAGTGTTACTTATTCAACGCATCTGTATAAAAATAAGTCTTTTTTATTTTTAATTGCCTCTCAAATTGTTTCGGCTATTGGTAATTGGTTGGATATTTTAGCCATTATGACTTTGGTTGCTGTAAAATGGAATGCTTCACCATTGGCGGTGTCTGGTGTCATGCTAGTGTTTGTTGGTCCTATGGTTTTGTTTGGTCCGATTAGTGGGGTTCTAAGTGATCGTATTGAAAGACGATTCATCATGGTACTATCTGATTTAGTGTGCTTGGTTCTCGTTCTAGGGGTAGCTTTTTCAACAGAGTTATGGCAAGTATATGTTTTGTTGTTTTTGAAAAGTTCATTTGTTGCATTATTTATTCCCGCAAAAAATGGTAAATTAAAAGAAATCGTAGAAGAAGACCAAATTCAAACTGCAATGGGAATTAGCGCAATGATTGATAATGGGGCAAAAATTATTGGCCCCGTACTTAGTGGAATGGTTGTTGCTACGTTAGGCATTCAATTGGCATTTTATATTGATGCGTTTACGTTTGCTTTGTCAGCCCTATTACTACTTGGAGTCCCAAAGTATGATCGTAAAGTTGTAGCAAAGGAAATCGAACAAAAGAAGTTGATGATATTTTCAAATTTACTAGTAGAGATGAAAGAAGGTTTTACTTTCCTTAAAGGGATTCCTGTTATTTTAGTTAGTTTGATTATTAGTACATTACTGCTTCTCGTTTTACAAATTGCCGATACACAATTTATGGTCCTTTTAAGGGAGATCTTTAAAGATCCAGTAACCGTTGCGGGTTATAGCATGGCAGCTAGTGGTGGAGGAATGTTTATAGCATCCGCTATCTTTACAAAAAAACAAATTCATTCGACGCTAAATTGTATGTTTTTTGGAGCTTTTGGCCTTGGAATTTCATTGATAGCAGTTGCTGCTATGTCACATCTTTCCACTACATTTCTTACAATTGCCTATCCTATGTTATTTTTTTTAGCTGGCTTTTCATTTGGTTCAGCGATTATTCCTTTAAATATCCTTGCACAAAAAATTACTCCAGTAGATAAAACTGGGCGTGTGTTCGGAATAATCAACAGTATGACGACACTTGGGACATTAATTGGAATGGTTTTAGGGGGAATTCTATCCGAAGTGTTTGGTGTTGTAATGACATTCATTGTATCAGGTACATCCTTGGTTGTGGTGAGCTTGTTAACCATTATTATTAAATCTCTATCGAAAGTAGGTATCGAAATGTCACCTAAAGTATCGCAACAATATAAAGAAAATCGCAAACATGAGCTATTGAAGGCTGCAGAATCGGCATTCTGTCAAAAGGGGTTCGAACCAACAACAATGAAAGATGTTGTTGAATTGTCAGGGATGAGCCGAGGCGGAGTATATCAATATTTTTCTAGTACAGAAGAAATGTTGAAGAGCATTCTGGCAGAAAGAGACGAACAGTTTGAAAAGAAAATTCATGATTTTATCAAAAGTAATCAACCTGTTTGGGAAACGATAGAGACTATATTAGATGCGTATAATAAAGAATCATTCCATAAAATTAGCGCCGTTACTTATGAATATTTTGTTACGGGGTGGCGAAGTGAAGGAATGGAGCGTATTCCTTATTTATTAACACGCTTTAATCGTGCAAGGGAGAACTATATTAAACTGCTTGAAAAAGGAGTGGAAACAGGTGAATTTGATCCGATACAGCCACTTCATACGATTGCTACCTTTTTAATCAATGTTACTGATGGCATCTTATTACAAACACATCTCGCTGGAAATAAGGAAGTTGACACAGAAGGACAGTTAGAAGCTTTGAAACTATACCTTAGAACGGTGTTACAAATAAACTAGTTATTTATAAATGTTTCCTTTATTAAATATTTTTAAATTACCCTTAAGACCAATCTGTATTGAACTCCACCTTAATTGTTAGGGCATCTAATTTTAAGGTTAAATCATTCACGGAAATTGGTCTTTTTGTATTTCGGAATATCTAATGAATAGATCTAAAAAACTTCTTACTACTATCTTACAATTTATGTAATTATGGTGTATATTTTACTAATCAAATTAAAAGGAGAGAGGAATATGTTAGCCATTACTTTAACAATCAAAAACGAATCGGAGGATATGTTGGTTTAATTTAATATTGTCACTTATTCTCCGATTTGAGTTTCATATTCGACTCAAAAAATTCGGAGGGCAAAAAATTGGACATTAAAAACATTTATTATTTTTTATCGAGTTCACGTTCGTTTTGTATTCATATCGTATTTACATTAAATGCGATTTATTATGTTTCTCAAGCAGGTTTGAACCCGTTACAGTTGGTTTTAATTGGAACGATTATGGAATTGGCCATCTTATTCTTTGAAATACCGACTGGATTAGTTGCTGATTTTTGGGGACGAAAAAAATCATTTGTTATTGGGACTTTCATTATAGGTGTTGCGCATCTATTAGAAGGAAGTTTCCCCGAATTTTGGGCAATTGCAATAGGTGCTGCTTTATGGGGCATTGGATGGACATTCATTAGTGGTGCAGAAACGGCATGGATTGCGGACGAGTTAGAAAATAATGAATTAGATTCTGTTTTTCTAAAAGGCGCTAGGTATGGCTCAATTGGTAGTTTCTTGGGGATTATTGTTAGCGTCCTTTTAGCTACTGCTTTTTCGGTGCAAATTGCAATCTTAATAGCGGGTGGATTGCTCGTTGTCATTGCAATGATTTCTTTAAGAATCGTACCTGAAACAAAATTTGTGCGGATGGCCAATGATGAGACGACAGGTTTTCATCAAATGCAGCAAGCAATCAAGGGCGGATTTGCTCAAATAAAAGGTAATTCAATTTTACTTGGTCTTGCTGCTATTACGTTATTTGTGGGATTGGCTAGCGAAGGTTTTGATAGACTTTGGGGTGCTCATTTTATAGAAGGTTTTCAATTGAAGGCAGAAGAAGCAGTTTACTGGTTTGGTGCATTTTACGCAATTGCCTTTTTATTAAATATAGGTATTTTAAAAGTTGTCGAAACGTATGTGAAAAAACGTTTTACGTGCCTTTTACTAGTACTTAATGGATTGCTCGTCATGGCTATGCTGTTCTTCGCAATGAGTGAGGAGTTTATACTGGCAATATTACTATACTGGGTAATTGCTTCGCTACGAGCAGTAAATTCACCATTAATAACTGTTGTAACGAATAAACAATTACAATCACAAGGTCGTGCAACTGCGCTTTCCATGTATGGTCAGCTTGATGCATTTGGTCAAGTAGCTGGCGGACCATTAGTAGGGATGGTTGCTCTTTATACATCGGTTCAAGGTGGAATTATTATGTCTGCTATTTTAATCATTCCTACAGTGTACTTTTTATGGAGAATGCGGAAAATAGCTTAAAGAAACAGTTTGTAATAAGGAATGATTGTATACTGGGTTTCTCGAATTGGAAATTTGTTGAAAATAAAAAGGAAACGTTGACTTTACAGCGTTTCCTTTTTTGTGGATAGGAAAGTATAAATTCTCAAGGAAGTCTACAAAGATGCGACGACATTTGGCGCGAAATGTATATCTTTAAATTAGGTCTCACTTTTTAAAAAGGATTGTATTTGTTTCATATGGTGAATATCATGTTCCATTAAACCTTTTAAATAAGTATAAAGGGATAATGTAGATTGGTTAATGTTCAATTCAGCTAACCAATTTTCTTCAGGGAGCTCGTTTAATGTTTCAATTAATTCAGTCCGAATACGAATGCATTTTTCAAATGTGTGTTGAGCAGGTTCCTTCCTTGCTAGATGAGCTGAACGTAAATTTAAATCGTCAGCGTTTGGACTTGGTGGGAAACTGCTATTAGTTAATAAGTAAGGAAGCCTATTTTGCAAGACAAATTCATCCCAAGGGTAAAAGTGACCAATTATTTCGATGGCCGACCATTTTCCATCACATATCGGTGTTAGTATAACATTTTCATTAATTTGTTCTAAGCTTTGTATGAAATTAAGAAAGTTACGTTGATGTGCTAGTATTTCGGATTTTTCTATAAGCAAGTTAATCACCTCCTAAAGACCTTTTCTTTTAAGAGCAAATAGATATGTAATGCGAACAATTTACAGATTCAGTTACAAGGTTTTATAAAGCACTGGAGTTTGGGTATGAAAAAGGGTTGTTAGGCTTGTTGAATATCGTAATAAAAAAAGAGCCAGTTGCTTGTTTTAAAAAAGTTATTCAATCAATTAGACAATTGAATAACTTTAGGTAAGGTATAAATTAGATTTTAAACATGAAAAATTACTAATATCCCACATTATAGTTAAGCCATCTAGTTACTTCTTTCGCTATTTTATCTGGATGAACACGATGTAAATAATGATGACCTTCCAACAAAATATAAGTAGTGTTATTTCCAGCATATTCAGAGCAACGGTATTCCTTTTCGCGAAAAGGTTGTAAAAATATTAGTACAGGTAAATTCTTATTTTTAGGTAATTGCGAAATACTTTGTAAATTTTTTTGTCCCATTAAATATTCATTAAATAATGTACTGCCTTCAGTGATATGTTTTGCAGTTCGTTCTTCCTCTAGCTTTTCATTTTCTGTCCATTCCGAGTCGATGAAAATCTGATTACGCTCCTCAGGGGAAAGCTTATCCATCCAGGAAATCGCTTCTTTATATGCCTTTGTTTGAAACAAAAATTCGCCATCTTTTGTGGTAGGCTCAATACCGATTATGCCAAGTACGTCCTCTGGATATGCATGCTGATAGGCGAGAGCAAGAGGACCATTTGCTGAATGGGCAAAAAATAAAATAGGATTTTGTTCAACATGTTTGATTAACTCATGAATTTCAAATACGATGTTTTCCCAAGTTCTCTCAACATCTGTTTCATCACTTTCACAAACACCTAAGCGATCAATAAATAATTTTGGATAACGAGTATCTATTCTCTTTGCTATATTTTTTAAGCCTAAATAATTGCTTGCTCCTCCAAATCCGTCCATAAAAATAATTGTTGGAAAATCTTTTTTTCCTTCAATTTTTACATATGACATTTTACCGTGACAACCGTTAAAAAATTGTTTTGCAACCAACAAAAGTCTCCTTTCATTATTAATCTTCGAAATTATCGGAAAAACCCTCAATTGCATTTAAATCGTTGCGAGTGTTTTATTTAGCGCTTAAGAAAATTTTCTTCCTTTTATTTGTAGTATATCTTTTTTGATTGAAATATGGTAATATTAAAATAATTTAAATGAACGGAGGTGAACAGAATGAATAAGTTAGCTATGGAGACAGGTGTAAAAGTAGATACTGCTATGTATTTTGCACGTGTCATTACGTTTAAATTTACGTCTAACGGGATAGGTATGCCCTTTTTTAGACAATTTAAAAATCATGCGTAGCTAATTAACCTCATTCTTTTCACCATAACAATGGAAAGACTGTTTCGTTAAGGAGCAGTCTTTTTTTCGTGGAGAAAATAAGAAATTTAATTCTAAGCTACGCTGTGGAGGCGTAGAAATATGCAGTTAAAAGCAGAAAATATAACGAAAACAATGGGTGGTAACACCATTTTTAAAGATCTTTCATTTGAAGTGAATACGGGAGAACGCGTGGCGATAGTAGGTCGGAATGGTAGTGGAAAAACGACACTCTTTAAAGTGCTAGCAGGAATCGAACAACCTGATCAAGGTCGCATTATTAAAGCGAAGGGGCAAACAATTGGCTATTTGCATCAAATTCCGAGCTACACAAATGCAACCGTTTTTGAGGTATTATCTGAAGCGTTTGCCGAATTACATGCAATGAAAGCAAGACTTATGGATTTAGAGCAGCGTATGCAGACGGATATGTCGGAGAAAATTCTTAATCAATATGGTGAAATACAGGAGCAATATCTTGCCAATGGCGGATATGAAATAGAGGCGAAAATTGCTTCCATTGCGAATGGATTAAAGGTTACTAAGTTATTAGAGCAACCATTTGATGCGTTAAGTGGTGGAGAAAAAACGAAGGTCATGCTTGCACAAATATTATTGCAACAGCCGAGTATCCTTCTTTTGGATGAACCAACAAATCATTTAGATTTAGCTGCAACGGAATGGCTGGAAGACTATTTACATTATTTCAAAGGGACGGTCATTGTGATTTCACATGACCGAATGTTTTTAAACAACATTGTGCAGTATGTTGCTGAAATTGAAGACGATGAAATTTGGGTGAGCAAGGGGAATTACGATCAATACCTTCAAAATAAAGAGGCAAAAATAGCTCAACAATTTGCAGACTATGAAGAACAGCAGAAAAAAATTCAAAAAATAAAAGAGGCGATTCGTCGACTACGTCAATGGGCGAATGAAGCGTCGCCACCGAATCCAGATTTATACCGAAAAGCAAAAACGATGGAAAAAATGCTTGCTCGCATGGAACTAGTAAAAAAGCCAAAAAAAGAACGCCAAATGAATTTACAACTAAAAACAGAGGATCGAACAGGGAAAGAAGTGTTTATGTTAACCGATGTTTCGCATGGTTTTGCCCAAGATTTTTTATTTATGGATATTCAGTTGTCCGTTTATTTTCAAGATCGTTTAGCAATCGTCGGAAATAATGGGACAGGGAAATCGACGCTTATGAAAATCATGCTTGGACAATTGCAGCCACTAGATGGGCACATAAAGCAAGGGAGCAATTTGAAAATTGGCTACCTCGCTCAGCAATTTGACCAATTCGATGGTAAGCAACGATTAATCGATGCGTTTCGCGAACAAGTGTCATTAACGGAATATGATGCGCGGCATATGTTGGCACAGTTTTTATTTTATGGTCATGATGTATTTAAAAAAGTCGAGCAGCTTAGCGGTGGAGAAAAAATGCGACTTCGTTTAGCGCAACTTATGGTTCAGAAATGCAATGTTCTTGTGTTGGATGAACCAACGAATCATTTAGATATTGAATCAAGAGAAGCACTAGAAGAAGCGCTTGAAAAATTTGAAGGAACCATAATTACGATTAGCCATGACCGCTACTTTTTACAAAAATTATTTACGAGAACGGCATGGCTAGAAAATCAGCAACTAACCGTCCATGAAGGTCCATTTGAATGGGCGAAATCGAAACAAAAGGAGTTAAACAGATGAATAAGATTGAAGCATATTGGAAGCGTTTTTGTGAACTAGAAGGATTAATAAATATTCAATATACAGAGGCGTTCCAGTTTGGGGAGAAAGCAGATTGGTTAGCAAGCCTAGTAGTGGATGGAACAAAAACAGCGACTTGTTCAAGCTATCCTTTATATGAAATTGAGGGAGAAGCTTTACCTGCAGTAGGTGATTATCAAATTGTCTTAAACAGTCAAGGTGAACCTGTTGCAATTATTAAATCGTATTCAATAGAAATTTATCCATTTAATGAAGTGCCCGTTGATTTTGCATTAGCAGAAGGTGAAGGAACTTATGAACAATGGAAAGAGGCTCACATCGCATTCTTTGGTAATATTTTACTTGAATACAATATGGAATTTTCAGAAAAAATGCTAACAGTTTGTGATCGATTTGAAAAAGTGTATCCGAAATAGTTAACGTCTCATTAAAATAGACGCAACGCTGCTCGTAAATGACATCATTAGCGTATAAAATGTGGTTTAGTGAAAACGAATTCTCAAAATTTAAAATTATATTATTTTTCTTTTTGAATCTAAATCCGCTCAAATTCCGCAACCTTTGTAACTGCAAATCGTTTCATAATAGTTGCATAAAACATAGATTTTTTGATATAGTGATTAATGTTTTTCAAACAATATTGAAAAGCTTTTGAACAAAGAAAGAGTGATCAAAGAGATGAAAGATTTAGTAGGAAAAAAAGGAGTTCAATTGAACGGCTTTTTAGGGATTTATCTATTAGCTGTCTTTATGATTTGGATAAAAACCTATATAACGCAATTGACACAATTTGATTTAAGCGTTGAGGGAACGCTTCAGCATTTTTTATTATTAATTAACCCACTAGGTTCAGCACTATTATTTTTATCAGTAGCCTTTTTATTTAGAGGCAAAAGAAAAATGAGCATTTTGGTAGTCGTCTATACACTAATGACGATTTTATTATATTCAAATGTCGTGTATTACCGATTCTTTAGCGACTTTATTACGTTACCAACGATTTATCAACCGCAAAACTTTGGGGATTTAACCGGTAGTGTGTTTGCGCTGATTCGCCCATTGGATTTATTGTATTTCATTGATGTTGCCTTACTTATCTACTTACGTATTGCAAAAAAAGAGCAGTTTAAGCAAGTAAAAACGGGCTTCAAAATGCCAGTCATCGCGGTTGCCTTGGCATTGATCGTTTCTTCGATGAATTTATTATTAGCAGAAAAAGATCGTCCAGATTTACTAGCACGTGGTTTTGACCGTAGTTATATTGTGAAGTATTTAGGGATGTACAATTATGCGATTTACGACACAGTAAAAACGGCAGAAGCATCTTCAGAACGTGCACTTGCGGATAGTAGTGACATCACGGAAATTATCAACTATACAAAATCAAATTATGCTGAACCAAATCCTGAATATTTTGGCAAAGCAAAAGATATGAACGTTATTTATTTACATTTAGAATCTATGCAATCATTTTTAATTGATTATGAGTTAAATGGTCAGCAAGTAACACCGTTTTTAAATTCATTAGCGAAAAATGAAAATACAATGTTTTTTGATAATTTCTATCATCAAACAGCACAAGGGAAAACATCTGATGCTGAGTTTATGCTAGAAAATTCATTGTACGGCTTGCCACAAGGTTCGGCCTTTATTACGAAAGGGCAAAATAAGTACGAAGCAGCACCGACGATCTTAAAAGACTACGGTTATACATCTGCAGTATTCCACGGCAACAGTGGTACGTTCTGGAATCGTAACATTATTTATGATCAATTTGGATATGATGAGTTTTTCAGTGCAGATAGCTATGACACAAGCGATCCTAAAAACATGGCGGAATACGGCCTATTAGATAAACCATTTTTCGAGCAGTCACAGAGTTTATTAGAAACATTGCCACAGCCGTTTTATACAAAATTTATTACGGTTGCGAACCATTTCCCATTTAAAATGGATCAAGATTTAGTGACAATTGACAAAGCGACAACGGGTGATACAAGTGTCGATAATTACTTCCAAACAGCGCGCTATGCGGATGAAGCAATCGAGGAGTTCTTTACGTATTTAAAAGAATCAGGTCTTTATGACAACACGATGATTGTTATGTATGGCGACCATTATGGTATTTCCGATAATCATAACCGTGCTATGTCGGAGATTATCGGTGAAGAAGTAACACCTGTTGTAAACGCCGATTTACAACGTGTTCCGTTACTAATTTATGTGCCGGGCATGGAGGGTGGCATTAACCACACGTATGCTGGACAAATGGACCTTTTACCAACCGTGCTACATTTATTAGGTGTGGAGACACAAAACAATATTCACTTTGGTTCAGATATTTTATCTGCAGATCATAGCGAAGTTATTCCATTTAGAAATGGTAACTTTGTCAGCCCAACGATTTATTCGTTAGACGGCAAATATTATGATCGTAAAACGGGATTAGAATTAGATCCTTCACAATATGAACAGGCTGAGAAATTACATGCTATGGTTCAAGAAAAACTAAATTATTCTGATAAAGTTGTAAACGGAGACTTATTACGTTTTTATTCAAAAGACGGAAAAGTTCTTTCGGAATAACTAAAATGGAGACACTGCCTAATTTTATTAAATTTCGCAGTGTCTTTTTTATTGTTTCTTTTACAAAAGGCACCTTTTGATATATGTTAAGTTAAGATCTTTTTAATAGAGACAGTAGGTGATCTAAATCAAACAAAACATAGACATACGCGTAATGAAGACAAGGAAAAAGCTGTTTGCTGCGTATTTATCGTTGCTTAAACAACAAACACCAGAGAGAATGACAATTCAAATGTTAACGACGAAAGCTAATATCAATCGCGTGACATTTTATAAGCATTTTCACAATTTAGTGGAATTTCATGAACAATTTATTGAACATTATATTTTAGAGCTTTACGAATTTATGAAGCCGCTTAATTATAAAACGTATACGAAAGGCTTTGAGTATGACGCGTTATTGCAGCTATTAGAGCATATCAAAGCAAATCAAAAAACCTATAAAATTTTGTTAACATCGCAAAATATTACAGGTTTTAATAAGGCATTATTAGCGCATTTTCAACAGCGTATTTCAAAGCATACGACAGATCTTGCGAAATTTGATTTTCCGGGGACAGGTGTCGATCAAATTATTGTATCGTGGTACGGGGTTTCGGCATTATTCGGTACTATCATAATGTGGGCGGAGTCTGATTATAAATATTCTCCTGAGCAATTAGTGAATGCGATTGTCAGATTATCTCCGCATTCAGATTAGTTTGGCTACATTTTAATAGAATTTGTTTATTATTTATCTGTTAATTTGTCTTATACTGAATGCAAATAAACAAGGGGGTTAATAAAATGACAAACTATCAAGCTGGAATTTATAAAGGTGCTAATTTAGTAGAAGTAGATGAGCGCCCAATGCCAAAAGTTGGTCCAAATGATGTCTTATTGCGTAATTTACGTGGAGGTATTTGCGGTACGGATATTAATATCGTGAAATACGGTTCTGAAATGGGCATTCGTTTTGAGCAGGAATTCGGCCATGAATTTGCGGGCATTATTGAAGCGAAAGGGGAAAATGTAGCAGATTTAGAAGTAGGGATGTTTGTTGCTGTTAACCCGATTACAGCAAAACGCGCGGGTCGTCGTTATTCTTTGGAAGCGGGCGGGTTTTCACAATATATTTTAATAGAAGATGCAAAAAAGCATCATAATTTATATCCGTTAAACGACGATGTATCACCTGAAGAGGGGGCATTAGTGGAGCCGATGAGTGTAGGCTGTCACGGTGCATTTTCTGTGAAGCCACAAACAGGTGAAAATATTGTTATTTTAGGTGCGGGTCCAATTGGTTTATCGGCTGCAGCGATGTTAATCGGTGAAGGTATTACAAATGTTGCAGTTGTAGATATGGTAGACTGGCGTTTAGAAAAGGCAAAAGAAATTGGCGCAACCGTTGTGGATACATCAAAGGTGTCGTTAGTAGAAGGTCTTTCTGACATTTTTGGGACAGTAAATGTATACGGTGTAGATGTACCAAATGTAGATGCTTTTGTTGATGCTGCAGGTGCGGCACCATTATTTACACAAGTGATGGAAATTGTTAAACCAAATGCACGAATTGCAGTTATTGCGGTGTATAAAAATGAAGTACCTTTAAGCTTAGCGCAAGTAATGAGTAAAGAGGTGCAAATTGTTGGGGCGTCAGGTTATACGAACGAGGATATTATAAAAGTAATTAATCACTTAAACAACAAGAAAACAAATATTGCAACAATGGTAACGCAAGTGTATCCGCTAAGCGAAATTCAAACAGCGTTTGATACAGCAATTGCTGGGAAGGATTCAATCAAAGTAATTGTTGATGTAACGAACTAATTAAGAAAGTAAGCGCCTGCTTCGTAATAGAAGCAGGCGCTTACTTTGTTATTCTACCGCATTTTCTAAAATCGAAAACGTCTTATTGTCACAATCAATTTCAGCAAGTACACCGTATGGCAAAATAAACTTCGGCTCTGTATGGCCGAAATTCATGTTATATAGTACTGGTAAATGTTCAAGGTTATATTCTTTTAGTACTTTTAAAATTTCGGTTTTATATTCTTCGTAATACTTCTCGTTTTGGGGTTTACCGAATATGATGCCGTTTGCTTGCTGTAAAATACCTTGTAAAGCATAGTTTCGTAGCCAGTAGCGTAAATTATTTGGCTTGGGCAGTTCTTCAGACGTTTCGAAAAAGAGAATGCTATCTTGCCAATGACCTTTGTTTGGCCAAAGTGAAGTGCCATTCACGAAATTTAACACTTCAATACAGCCACCGATTAAGCGTCCTTGTACTGTACCGAATCCTTGTAGTAACTCATAGCCTCTGTTATTATTGCGCATTGTACGGCGTGTATATTTGTTTGATTGACTCCAATCTAAAAATTCACTCGTCCATTTAGGAGCGGGTAAGATTTCACCAATTACCTCACTTGAAAACAATGTGCGCTCAATTGATTCAATTGTATAAGGGTCCATTTCAACATTTTCCGCAAAATCAGTTAAAATAGATGGTCCATAGAATGACGATATGCCTGCATTTAAGCAAAATAAGTGCGAAATTGTTGTATCAGAATACCCCATAAAAATCTTTGGATTGTCACGAATCACATCAAAATCTATATATGGTAGTAGCCGAACACTATCCTCACCACCGATATTTGCGATGATGGCTTTAATATTGGAATCCTGAAACGCCGCCATTAAATCTGCGGCGCGTGCTTCTGGATGCTCGTATAAATACTGTGCACCTTTCAAACTGTTTGGCATGGCAATAACGTTCAAGCCAAATACTTCCTCAAGCCTTCTTACCCCTTGTTCATAGCGCCAGCGTAAATCGATTTCACCTGCTCCACCCCATGAAGGGCTAATTGTGGCAACGGTATCACCACGCTTAAGTTTTGTTGGTTTCTTTAGCATCCTCATCACCTCATATGGATTAGTAAGTAAAAATATGTAAATGCTATTGTAGCGGATTCTGAGACAATTTGCTAGAGAAAATTGCATTACTTGTTTTTCTAACTTTTCTTTTCGCTTAAAGATACGGTATGATACAGGTTATACATAGTTTCAGCATGAAAGGACGATAACAATGGGGAGTGAATTTGATTTATTCGAACATACGAATGAGCAGGTAATGGTTTCGTCAGCACCAGTTGTTGAAGCGATGGCATTATTAATAGCTTATGAAGTATCCAATAAAGCAGCTATTTTTAAAGAATATCAACAGCTAATACAACTTGTTGAACAGCATCCATTTACGGCATTTTTGAAACCGATGCCGGTCAATCAACGTTATCAGTTATTGAACTATTTACTTCCAGTACCGCAACTCACATCAACACAATTATTTGCAAATAAATTGCGCGAATTGAAAAATGAATATGTACTGTACTATTTTTGGGATGAAGCTATTCCACTTAAAACAATTCAAGAACTGATAGAAAATCCTTCACAAATTACACAAATAGAGCGTACCTATTATTGGCAAGATGATGAAGCAATAGCTTTCGCTCAACTTTTATTAGAAAATGTTACAATTTTTAAGCAACAGTTAGCTGAATTATTGATGAAAATTGGAGACCATTCAGTCTTCTTAGCGTTATTAAATAAAAAAAAGGATTCGATAAATCAAGCAATCTCGACAGTTGAAAACTTAAAATTAGAACCGTTAGCACGTGCGCAATATGTTATGGGAAAAACGTTTAGACGTGTGCACGATTATAAACTGTATCATTTTATTCCGAGCTACTGCATGTCACCGTATCGTGTTCGCATTTTTAATGATGATGTGTGTTATATCATTTTCGGAACGACAACACCTGTTGAAGATAAGCGTGAAAAAAGTGAGCACCTAGCAAAGCAGCTAAAGGCAATCGGTGACCCTAATCGCTTGTTAATGTTAAATATGCTGGCATCAAATAAAGAATACGGGGCAAAGCTTGCAGAATATTTAGGGATTACAACAGCTACTGTATCGCACCATATTGAAATATTGAAAAAAGTTAATCTTATTACGGAAGAAAAAATCGGGACAATAAAATATTTTACTGCAAACAAAGAACAGCTAAACGAGCTACTTCAAGCAATGCAGCACTTTTTAAAAGCTTAATCGAGATGATTAAGCTTTTTCATTTTTCTAATAACTGTTGCAATTTATATATTAGATGACTATCATATTAGATATCAATCTAATATTGGGGGTCAATCAGATGAAGAGTGCAGTAATTGAAGTGGAAAATGTCCAAAGAACATATCAAATCAAATCTGGATTTTGGAAAAAGTCGACGAATCAGGTTGAAGCGGTAAAGGGGATTTCATTTGAAGTCAACAAAGGAGAAATTTTTGGGCTACTCGGTCCGAACGGTGCTGGAAAAACAACAACAATCAAAATGCTCACGACAATGCTTATTCCGAGTGCTGGTACTATCAAAATTTTTGGATTAGACCCGGTGAGTGAATATAAAGCGCTTCGACCACGTATTAATTTCATTTTAGGTGGAGAGCGTAATTTATATTGGCGCTTGTCAGCCTATGACAATTTAGCGTATTTCGCAGATTTATATAAAATTCCGCGAGCGGTACAACAAAACAAAATTCCAGAGTTACTAAGGCTTGTAGAGCTAGAAGAAGCTGCACATCGCAAAGTGGAAACATTTTCAAAAGGCATGAAGCAGCGTTTACAAATTGCACGTGGCTTATTAAATAATCCAGAAATCTTATTTTTAGATGAACCATCAATCGGTTTAGATCCGATAAGTGCGCGTAAATTACGTGATTTAATCAAAAATTTAAATGCACAAGGTACAACGATTGTATTAACAACGCACTACATGTTTGAGGCAGATGAACTTTGCGACCGTATTGCGTTTATAAACAATGGTGAAATTATTGCCATTGATACGCCGAAAAATTTGAAACAACATACGAATCAGCAATCGATTGTCGAATGTACAATTGTCGGTTCTCCTGAACAGGAGCTACGCGATTCATTAGCGGAAAAACAAATTAACGTAATGGAAATGCAGCCATTACAAAATGGTGTGAAGGTAAGAATAGCAACAGAGCAGCCTCAGCAAATTGTAATGGTGTTATATAGTTCGGCACAATTTCATGTTGTCGATTTAGCTATCACAAAGCCGACACTTGAAGATGCATATATTGCGATGATTGGAGGGAACTAATATGCACGCCTTTTTACATAGTATTGTACTGCAAATGAAGCTTTCAATGGCGCGCCCGATGTTTCAATTTACGATTTGGATATCGCCACTTTTTTATGCAACGATCACCTATTTTATTTATGGTAATCAATCACCTGAACGCATTTTCCAATATGTTGTATTAGGGGCGGGCTTTATGGGATTATGGACCTCGATTGTTTATTCTTCTGCAAGTGATATTAATAGGGAGCGCATGTATGGCACATTAGAAAATATATTTGTGGCGCCTGCATCATTCGCAGTAATTTTAATGGGAAAAATTGTTGGGAATACGATTTGGGGTTTTATTTCGATGGTGCTAGCATTTTTCTATTTAGCCGTTGTGTTTCAAATAAAAATGCCAGCTGTAAATATTGCATTTGTTGTGTTAGCACTACTCGTAGTGATGATGGCAATTTCAGTTTTTGCATTTGTCATGGCACTTATTTTTACATTATCTCAACAGGCTGAAGCGTTAATGAATTTTATTGAATACCCGATTTTTTTAATTTGTGGGTTTTTATTTCCAATCTCCATTTTACCGTTTTGGATACAGCCGATTTCTTATCTATTGCCGCCAACTTTTGCGATTGAGCTATTACGCGCTGTGACGAATGGAAATTCTACCATAAATGATATAACTGAGGCCTTTTTACACCTTGGTGCAGTGACGCTAGTTTACTTCATTATTGGGGTTGTTACGTATAAAGCAGTGGATCATAAAGCTAGAATTGATGGAAAGCTAGGTGTTTATTAATATGGAAAATTTACTAAGATTTACTCGGCATGCAAAGCTTTCTTACACAGCACTATTCGGTTTTTTAAATCCGAGAACCTATATACTCGTGATGCTATTAAACCCGTTAACGCAAATTTTGTTTTTCGGGATGCTTGTAAATTACGTGTATGAGGGAGAAGGGCTAGCTGGCTATATTGCTGCCAATGCACTGCTGTTATGTGTGATGAGCGCGGTATTTGGCATGATGTCTGTTGTAACATCTGATCGTGGAATGGGGACATTACCAATAGTAATGGCTTCACCTGCTTCTAAAAGTGTGCTATTTTTCGCAAGGTCCGTGCCGCATATTTTAAATGGTGTTTTCACAGCTTGCTTAGGACTTGGATTTGGGCTGTTATTATTTAATATTTCGATTCCTGTTTCAGCTGTATTACCACTAATCGTTGTTTGGTTTGTTTCGATTTTTTCTGCATGCTGTCTAGGTCTCATATTAGCATCATGCAGCTTTTGGACGCCCTCGATGCATTTGTTGTCAAATCTATTAGGCAGTGTCTTACTTCTATTAAGTGGGGCCAATTATTCGTTATCTGTCATGCCAAGCTGGTTAAGTGAGCTGGCAAAGTATTTTCCATTAACGCGTGGAGTAGAGTTAACAAAAGCACTTGTAACGGAAGGGCATGCGCCGCAATTTTTTCAACTCATGACACAGGAATTATTACTTGGTTGTCTCTATTTTATCATTAGCCTTGTTGCCATTCGATATGCTGAGTATTTGGCAAGGGTAAAGGGGACAATGGAGTTAAGTTAATAGCGATAAATGAAAAGACTTGCATCCGGTTATAGTACCGAATGTGGGTCTTATTTACTTTTTCAATACATGTCAGTGATAGAAATACGTTAATGGATATGCTTGTCATAATGTGAATATTCAAGGGAAAAGCGCGAGTCCACAAAGGATGTGTAAGTAGTAATAGTTTTAGATAACGATTTTATATTACGCGAATTTTTGTAGAAAAGTAATGGTGAAAACAAATGCATTTGAAGTAATTTTGTATATATAGTACCGTGTAAAAAATTTAGTTAGGTAAAATAATACTATTGGGTATAAAGGTTTAGCTCTAATTTGTTAGTTATTTATAAATTTTACTAAAGAAATGTGCATAAAGAATGATGTCGGTACAAAGTTGATATGATATATTGGGGAAATAATTAATATATTAGGAAAATATATGCGATTTTTTGTGATAGAGAGGGGTATCTTTATAATGAAACAATTTAGTTTCAAATCAGTTAGGGCAAAAATATTAAGTGCTTTTTTTGTAGTAATCATTTTCATTTTCGGGTTTAGTACATACAGTTATTTTGCAAATGCTCGAGTTATTACGACCGCTGAAAATATCATTGAAAAAGAGCTACAACTGTTAACAGCGAGTGAAAAATTGTCGTCATCGATAAGCAATCGTACATCAGCAGCGAAAAGCTATGTATTGTTAGGAAATTCTGGCGCTAAAGACTCGTTTGATGAGTATGTAAAAATTGCAGAAGAAAATGTTGCAATTATAAATGAATTGGAAAAAAATGAAAAGTTAACTAACCTTGTGGATAAGGCAAGAGAATGGCGAGAAAGTGTCAAAACTGAAGTATTTGATGTTTACGATCAGGGGAATAAGGAGCTTGCCATTCAAAATTTAGCAAAGACCGATTTACTCGCAAGGGAAGTAATGACCGGTTATGAGGAATTCGCAAATTCAAAAAAAGAGTCTATCAATAAACTTGGTAAAGAGATGGTTGAACAGTCGAAGGTAACAATGTACTTAGGTGCATCCATTGGCACGCTAATTATTATACTATCAGTTATCGTGGCCATCATTACAGCGCGCATTATTACTACACCGATTAAGGAAGTTGTAAAGAAAATTACAGCGATGGCAGACGGCGATATGAGCCTACCACCATTAAAACAAAAAACGCAAGATGAGATTGGATTACTTGTCCAATCAACGAACACAATGAATGGTAAGCTACATGACTTATTAAGCACAATTCATGGAGTTTCTGCAAATGTAGCGGCAAGTAGTGAGGAACTGGCACAATCAGCTGCTGGTGTAAAAGACGGCTCACAGCAAATTGCAATGACAATGACAGACTTGGCGGAAGGTTCCGAGTCGCAGGCTAGCAGTGCAAGTGATTTAGCCAATATGATGGAAAGCTTTAAAGTAAATGTGCAGCAAGCTACAGAACAAGGAACGACAATGGCCAATGGTTCTCAAACGGTATTACGATTAACAGAAACAGGTCAAGGGTTGATGAATGCCTCTACAGAGCAAATGTATACAATTGACCGCATCGTACAAGAAGCAGTATCAAAGGTAGAGGGATTAAATAGTCAATCACAAGAAATTTCAAAATTAGTAGAAGTAATTGACGGCATTGCAAATCAAACAAACTTACTCGCACTGAATGCGGCGATTGAAGCGGCAAGAGCGGGAGAACAGGGGAAAGGCTTTGCGGTAGTAGCAGATGAAGTACGTAAATTAGCAGAGCAAGTATCCCTTTCTGTCACAGATATTTCTTCGATTGTAACACGTATTCAAAGCGAAACAACGAATGTCACAATGTCTCTACAAACAGGCTATGACGAAGTGAAAAAAGGTACCGCACAAATAACTGAAACTGGTGAAACGTTTGGTACAATTTCGACAGCTGTGAATCGTATGTCGACGAATATTCAAAATATCACGGAAAATCTACAAGGAATTTCTGCGACGACAGAGCAAATTAACCACTCAATTGACGAAATTGCAGCAATTACCCAGGAATCGGCTGCCGGTGTAGAACAAACAACGGCTACGATTGATGAGACAGTAGGTACCATGGAAGAAATCGTTACTAGCTCGGAACGACTAGCTACAATGGCTGAAGACTTAAATACACAAATGCAACGATTTAAGCTATAAAAGTAAAGTAGTCTTCATATGTATGTGGATATGCATACTATGAAGGCTTTTTCTTTTGACGATTGTTGCTTAGATTCCATTGCGTAAAATTTTGATTTATTTGTAGAGTAGAATTATTTAAACACATCTTTTCTGAAAACGCTACAAATGTACAAGCAGAACAAAGTGTATTCGCCTCTTATCCAGAACTATGCAAATTTAGGTGATTTGGGATTTATTTAAAGATAAAACAAAAATTGAATTCTTATAATTATTCATATACAATAATATTTATAAACGGACGTAAGAGGGGATCAATTTTTGGAAGAAGTGTTTCAATGAGTTTATATTTTGGTTATGTTTTAATAGGGCTTGCAATTGCAATGCCTGTAGGGGCAATTACTGTTGAAATGACAAAACAAGGTTTAAAAAATGGTTTTATTTATGGATGGGCTGTTGGAATTGGAGGCATGACGATTGATGTGCTATTAATCGTTGCCTTGTACTTTGGGCTTGCGAAGTTTTTAGCTTTGCCGTATATTCAAATGCCGCTTTGGATTATAGGAGCACTCTTTTTATTTATGCTTGCTTATGATTCTATTAAAAATGCCGATAAGGACATTACACTAGCCGGTGAAAAAGTGGATAAATCTTTTTTTACGACGTATCGAAATGGTTTGTTAGTTGCTGTTTCTCCAGGGAATTTAGTGTTTTGGATTTCCGTTTTTGGAGCAGTACTGGCAGATTCCTATAATGTAAGTGGTACAAATCAGTTTATTATCGTAGCATTAGGGATATTATCGGGAATTCTATTACATGATATCGGCTTATTAACAATTGTTGCATTAACAAGAAAAGTAATGAATCGTCAAATGATTAAGTGGGCATCAATCATTGCTGGCGTGTTATTATTTGGATTTGGGTGTTATTTTATTTATGAATTTATTATTGATTTAAAAAGCTATCTTTAAAATTTAATTGTGTGACAATAAAAAACCTACATCCTTTGAATTATATTTTCAAAGTGTGTAGGTTCATTTTTTGATGCTTTATAATATGAATTTTAAAAATCTTTAGGTGAATATGTATTTTCTTGGGGAATAACAATATTTTTAACGCCAATTGGAGGTAATTCATTTTCTGCATGGGCAGAACTAGTAAATTGCAATAAAGATAAGCCTATTCCAAAAACAAATAGTAAGTTAAATAAAATTCTTTTTTTCTTCATTATAAATCCTCCCAGTAGCCGACAGTTTGATTTTTAGAGAAAGTCGCGCGTTCATAATAGTGTGTTGCTAACTTATACTTTTGCTGTTGTTTTAATATTTCAGCCACTTTAATACCATATTTATAGACATGGCGAGCATCTTTTATATTTTCAAAGTGACTTATAGCTTCATGAATAAACTTCAAATCATCAAGTTGAATAAATAATTGATAGTACAATTTGAAATGGTAATTGTAAGATCTGTATCGTTCACGATTTTCTACTAGCGATATCCCTTTATCAATCCACGTTTCCATAGTAACATAATTTTCTAATTTTGAATATATTTGTATAATAGAAAAAATCGTAATTAGTTGTTTTTCTAAAGTGACTTTCATTTCATAGCTTTTAAAATAATAATCAAGTGCCTCTTCTAAATTACCTAAGGAAGAATTCACAGATCCAAGGTTTTGATAAATCGCAGGAATGGTATTGTTGTATTGCAGGTTTTCAGCTAAATTAAGAGCCTTACTATAAATTTCCTGCGCTTTTTCTAAGCTTTTTAATTTTTGATGGGCTATACCTTCGATTAGTAGGCATTCGATAAGGCGAGAAAAATTAACTTTATTCATAAAATATTGAGTAGGGTAGGTTAAATATTCAATACACTGCAAATATTGATTGTTTGCTAACAATGCTAAAGACCTTATATAAGATAAGTCTGCTTTTTCAATTTCCCCAAAATGCTCAAAAGGTAGTTTTTGAGCTGCTCGATCAAAGGCATCACATGCACGGCTAAATTGATTGTTATTATAACAATGAATACCGAGGCACTTTTCAAACAGATAGCCCTGTTTGTGGTCGAAACTTTGGACATTACTTGAAAGCACAGCAATTTGTGAATCGATTTCATCACAATTTGTTCCTATATTAAGTAACAAATAAAGTTGCAGTATTTTAAAATCAAAAAATGTTTCTTTAGAAAAATAATTAGATCGTTTATCACTTAAATATGAAAGCATCTCTTTTGTATACGATGCAGAACGTTTTTGAATAACCTCCTTATAAATGGAGAAAAATTCTTCATGATATACATGATGATTTTCTATATCGGATTTCGTCAAATCCAGATTTAAATTAAGTCGATTAGCTAGCAATTGTAAGATTTCAGAATTTGGCGCAACTTGATTATTTTCTATTTTACTTAAATATGAAGCAGAACAAATTCCTTTTGCTAATACATTTTGTTTCTTACCTTGCTTAATTCGTTCTGATTTTATAAGTTTGCCTATCAAATTACTCTCTCCTAACGAAAAATTTCATGAAATATGAAATTTTATTCTCAATAGTTCTATTTAATTGTGCAATTTTATGAGGAATTTCCCAACTTAATTACGTTTATTACCATATAGATAGTGTATATAATATTAATATATTATAAGCCAATTGTAATGAAAAGTTGTTTTATTAATCACTTTACCATTTGTACTCTCTAGAAAACTGATCTTACTTGTTAATACATAATGTGCTAGTTTGAAGGTGATTTGATGAAGAAACATATTTATATTTTATTGGGATCCGCATCTGATCTTGGCGAAATGAATAATGCATAAGGGTTACTTGTAGTTTAGTCTATCTTGATTAATATGGTAACAATTAATATAGTTTGAAATAGTTTTGGGATTAATGAAGTAGTATTTTTTTAATTGGAAAAAGTGTACATACTGAGTTTACATGAGGCTAACAGGAGGCAAACATAATGACTTATTTAAAATTTGAGGTGATTGGCCATTTACAAGAACATTTTACAGACCGTGAAACGACGATTCTTCAAATGGCAATTTTAAATATAGCTGCGGTGACAAACGTTCTAATTTTTGAAACAGGGATAATGTTAAATCCACCTGATGAAGGGGCAATTGGAATTACACTTTCTTGTGAATGGGAAGTTGAAAGGGCAAAAGAAAAAGAATTTTGTGAAGCATTTATATGCAAAATAAATACTTTCTTTCAAATGTCAAATTTAAATTTACATATGGACCTTGTTAATAATAGATACATATCATAAATAGTAAAAATCAAATTTTAATTTTATCATTCACATATGATAAAATGTAAGTATTTGTCGAATAGCGCCCCCTGAAAAACAGGTGGGCGCTATTTGACGTTTACGTAAAATCAGTTAAAATTGAAACCCTAAATCTTCATGAAAGTAACTAAAAAGTCATGCTTTCAGCTTTGCATATAAAATTAACCCAGTCCAATTTATTAAATATGGAGGAGGAATAATTACGCAAAAGGTATAGAAATCCTAGAAGACAGGTTATTACTAGGCGTTTATGGTTCAATATGTGTTGGCCTATTTTGATAAATTTTAAAAGCTGTACCAATAAAATGTATAAAGCTTAAATATGCTTTACTTTTTAAATAAGCAAACAACAAAATCCTCTAAACCAAATTCATCGTGCGTTAAATTGTCGTAATGCATATCTCGTATTTCAATTTCTTCAAATCTTTTAAAAATTTTTTTTAATTTTTCCTTCGAGTAGCCAATACCACCATGTAAGCTTCGATCGATATAATATTGCTCATCTGCAAGAGCGGAGCCACCGTATTTACCATTTTCTTTAAAGGTACTAATTGAAAAATAGCCATCATGTTTTAAATGGTGATGAAGAAATTGTATGTAAGTAATTCTTCGGTGTGGTGGTAAGTGATGAAAACAGCCGGAATCATAAATGAAATCAAATGACTCATTTGGAAATTTTAAATTGAAAATATTTTCACAGTAAAATTCTATATCCACATTTTGCAAGCTAGCCTGTTGTGTCGCCCAATTTATAGCCTCCTGTGATAAATCAACTGCTGTTACCGAGAAGCCTTTTTTTGCTAAATAAATTGCATTTCGTCCATTGCCGCAGCCAATTTCAAGTACGCGACCACGTTGAATCATATTGTTTTTAACATACTTCTTTAAATGCTCGTCAACGCGGTTACAAAAAAATGGAATTTCCTTATCTTTACGATCCTTATAAAACGAATCCCAAAATTGTGTGGGCTCTCTTAATAAAGAGTCTAATAAGTCATATACATCCTGTTCATCCTTCACTAACATCGAATCCCTCCTTTAATAGTAAAAATTGTAATATAATATGAATTGAGGAATGTTACATATAGTTTATAAACATATTAAATCGATTGTTTTTTAGGTGTTAATACGCGGTGGAAATGCATTTTAACATGGTTAGTTTTATTGATTTGGAGTTTTTATCCATTAATTGAGGGAAAGTAAGTGAAATGATGACAAATTGACTGGGTGGAAATGGGAGATATTCACGGTACCTTATTAATATTGGAGTATGACATTTGTTACAAATATTACTATTAAGATAAATGAAAGGATGGTATTTTATGAAAATTCGTCAATTCAAAAACGAAGATATTCTTGAACTAACACAATTAATGACACAGCTCGGTTATCCTACGACCTCTTCGACACTGCAAAATCGTTTTGAAAAGCTAATAAATTCACCAAACTATCACATCTTTATTGCTGAGCTTGAAGGGGAAGTAGTTGGGTTTGCCGGATTTATGAAACAATGGGCATTTGAATTTGATGAGCCATATGTAAGGGTTTTAGCGTTAGTTGTAGATGAAAAGCATCGTCGAAAGAATATCGGGCAGTGCTTAATGCAGGAAGTAGATAATTGGGCAGGTAACAACGATTGTGTGGCAGTTACATTAAATAGTGGAAATCGAGAAGAACGTAAGGCAGCACATCAATTTTATGAGCGATTAGGATACGCTGCGAAAAGTACAGGATTTTTGAAAAAATTGAGGAGCTAAAGTATGAAATTTATCGAATTTGGCATCGGTAATAGATGGCTTTTACGAACAGAAACGGAATTAGCGGATGGCACAGAATACGAAGAGAAAGGTATTGTTGGTCCAATTCAATTTCAGTCTGCCTATATACGAGTTTGGATTTGGAGAACGGTGCTTATTATTGATTTAAAGGAAGGCATAAAGTTTAAAGAGAAGAATCGAAATGAATTTAAGTTGATTTTTGGTATTGTAAGTAATGATTAAAACGTCTTCGAAATTCCTATGAAGACGTTTTTTTATTACCTTATCACACATTATCTACACTAATAGAATACATGTTTCGAATTAAGAAGTACGAAGCTGTTGAAATAACCGCTAATATTAAAAAAATATAGTTCGTTCCAATAACAGAGGCAATGACACCTAAGAGTGGACTAATACAAACAACACTTCCTTGATTGATAATCATTCGAAAGCTCGCCATTTTACCATTAAAACCCGTAGCAGTATGCATTTGTTGAACTGCTTGAAAGTGGCTTCGAATCCATGTTGTTAACAAACCTATTAAAAATAAGCTAATACCAATAACAATATAACTTTTACTAAATACACAAAGTATCAAAGCTAGGCTAAGTAGCGAAAATGCAATGTGTGAGAGAATATTGTTTAATTTTGTTATGAATTTCTTTGAACATAATCCGATTGAGATGCCACCTATCGTTAATATTACTTGTAAATAGCCATAAACAGTCGCATTATTTGCAAACGTTTCATACGTATAGGCAGCTAAAAATCCTGTTGTGCAATGAGTAATAACTTGACCAGAGCCAAGTATAACGAAGAGTTTCCAAAATATCGGCTTAGATTTAATGTAACGAAAGCCATCTTTCAAATCTTGATGAATTGTAGTTTGAATCTGTGTTTTTGCTTGAACTGTATTAGGTAATGTGTAAGTAATTGCTAAAGTAATTGCTATGCAACAAAGCATGAGTAGTAAAATAGATATATTCGAGTAATCTATAAGTTGACTGGCGATAAATGTACCAACTACTCCGCCAAAAATTGAAATAGAGGCGGACTTTGTATATAGGTAAGGTAATTGGTCGTGTTCAAACAGCTGTGTCATATACACTTGTACGGATGGTCTAAAAATACTACCACCTAGTTGTAAAAGCATTTGTGATATATACAGCACATAAATTGTATCCATTTGAAAACTAAATAGCGTATTTAAAAGTGCGATTGCTATAACAATTATGGCAATTTGAATCATCTTTTTGCTATCTCGTCGATCGACAATCGCTCCAACATAAAGATTGGCAACTAGGCTTGGAACAAATCCTAAGCTAACGTAAAGCCCAGTTAAAAGCAAGCTTCCGGTCGTTGCAAAAATAGTCCAAGAGCTTAACACTAAAAATGCACCGCTTATTAAATCAAGCGAAAATTGAATATAAAATATTTTTTTAACATAGGGCATCCCATTCACCAGCCTTTTCTATATAATGAAACTATAAAGTAGACATAGGGAATTAAAAATGGACAATTACATTGAAAATGTCCCCTTTTAAATGGTGATGTAAATGATCAATTTATTGAAATTATGGGCTTTAAATTCAGAATCATTAGCAATTCATGACATAGCTGAGTGTTTACAATTAAGTGTGAAACAAGCGGCTCGTAATTTAAAAAAGTATGAGCACCAAGGTTGGCTAACATATATACCTGGTAAAGGGAGAGGCAACAAATCGAAAATTATTTGGCATAAAAATGTTGAAAAAATGATAGAGGTAAGTTTAAACGACCCTAAATTAACAAGTGCAATCTTAAAAAGCATAGATGTTGAACCTTTTCCTGAAGCACTCGTTACAACTATCTTTTCATCATTGTTTTTCGCGAAAAATCAATTGCCAAGCCAATTAACAATACCGATTTATAATGCACAACTTATCATAAATCCACTTACGGTCAATGATACAGAATCAGCTTGGATTGTCTATCATTTATTTAGCAGACTAGTTGATGAACATGGTGAAGGGGATTTGGCTTATCACTGGGAACAAAAACAAGGAAAATTTATTTTTTATATAAGGTCCAATCTATATTGGCATACAGGACAACCAATGAAGATGCAGCAAATTGTCAATTCGTTGTTAAAGTCCTTTAATCATGGAAGCTATATGCAATATCGAGCGAAATTAAAGGGCATTCACTATTCAAATCAATGTCTAATTATTGATTACAATGGCCCATTACAAGAGCTTTTGTTAGTACTTGCTCAATTCGAATTTTCGATACAATACGATGGAGTTTTTTCGGGTGCATTTGTAATAAAACAAACTGAGGTAAATCAATATGTATTAACTGCAAACCCAAATTATCATTTAGTAAAACCAATTATATGTAATGTTATGCTACAGACAATTCCTTCTCAAATGGCAAGGAAAATATCGTCATCGAATGTAGATGTATTGAATTGGATGGAGAAGCGAGAATATGGGGGGACTTTTTATCTTTATTATAAAAGTGAAGTTTCAAAACAGCACGAGCAGCATTTACAACAATTTTTCTTTCATTTTGCCAATGAGGTATCTATATTAGATGAATCAAAAATTGCCCTGCAAAGTAACACAAATGATATTGAAACTCCTTTAGCGTCATTAAAAGTAGGCTATATCGTTAATAAAGAAAAGTTTGTTGATCTATTAAGATTAATGGGTAGTCCACTTATACTAGTGGATCATTTAACAGTGAAGGATGCTCAAAATGCAGAGAAACTTGTAGATTATGATTGCTTAATTGTTCCAATATATCCGAACTTGTTGGAGTATTCTAGGGATAGCTTTGAAACGATTTTTACTAATAGATTTGCTTTATATGACTCTTATCGTAAAATGTATTATCCAAAAAATTTTATTCGAAAGGGGCATGATTTGTTCGGCTATCCGAATTTGAAGGAAAGCTATATAGTTGAAGAAATTACATAGAAGGAAATAAAGGGGCTGCGCGAAAAGTAAATACTTCACGCGCAGTGCTTCGTTCGTGTATTAATTATCCGCTGCAGGCGGTGCTTCTGCGGTGGTCGAAATAGGAACGAATGCTAAAATCGTCACATCGTGTGACAACGCATTCATGACCAGCTTCGTGCTGGCCTCCATCCTCGGCGCAAAGGAGGTGTCTCAGAATCACTTCTCGGACACCACCTTTGTTTAGAAGTGGTGAATGATAGGATTTTGGTAAATAGCCATTGCTAAGTTAGAGTTTTGGTAGTTGTAATTCATTCAACGCCTGCATAAAATTCGCTTTTGAAATCGGTCCTAGTGAATCGATATTTCCGTTGAAAAATTGATTTACCATATAGTTTTTCAGCGTCTCAATTTCAACAATTTCTGCTTGTATCAATAACTGCATATAAGCAATGAAAAAATGTGTCGACTTATTTCCTGAATGGTGTATGCGCATTATTTTGGCCCTGCAAAATCTTTAATGCGTGCTTCAATCGCATTGCGAACCTGTTGGAACACGAGCCACTTTTCTTCGTCTGTCCCTATAACTTTAGCAGGGTCATCAAAGCCCCAGTGTTCGCGGCGTATATGTGGTGGTGTCATCGGACATTTATCCGCTGCATCACCGCAAAGTGTTACGATAAGCGTTGAGTTATTTAAAATGGTTTCGTCAATGATATCTGAAGTGTGATTAGATATATCAACTCCGACTTCTGCCATCGCTTTGATTGCAGTTGGATTTAAGCCATGCGCTTCAATACCCGCGCTTTGTACTTTCCAATCAGGTAAATATTTTTTCGCAAAACCTTCTGCCATCTGTGAGCGACACGAATTGCCTGTACATAAAAAGTAAATCGTTTTCTTCATAATAAGCTCCTAATATAGTATTAGTGATACATATAGCCCGAGTAATGTAATGAATAAAATGGGAATCGTTAAGATGATTCCTGTTTTAAAGTAAGTGCCCCAAGAAATTTTGATGCCTTTTTCACTTAACACATAGAGCCAAACGAGTGTTGCAAGTGAGCCGATGGGTGTAATTTTTGGTCCCAAATCAGAGCCGATAACATTTGCGTAAATTAGTGCATCTTTTATTGCACCGTTCGTAGTAGTTTCGGCGATTGCTAACGCATTGATCATCACAGTTGGCATATTATTCATAATGCTCGATAAAAAGGCAGCTAAAAAGCCCATTCCGATTGTGGAAAATAATAATCCTTGATTGGCTGTCCATTCAATTAGTTTGGCTAAATAGTTTGTTAAGCCGGCGTTACCGAGGCCGTACACAACGACATACATACCGATTGAGAAAAAGACAATATTCCAAGGTGCGCCTATTATCACCTTTTTTGTATCTACCGCTGGACGATTTCGAGCAAGTAATAGTGTAATCACGGTAATAAATCCTGCAATGAAGGAAACCGGCACACCTAAGGATTCACTTGAAAAGTAACCAATAACAAGTAACAAAAGGATCGGCCAAGACCATTTGAACAGAAAAGGGTCTTTAATTGCGTGCTTTGGTTCTTTTAATAGCGCTTGTGAAAACTGCTTTGGTATGGATTTACGGAAATAAATCAGGAGTACTGAAATGGTGGCGATAATCGAGAATAGGTTTGGTATCACCATGCGTAGCGCATATTCAACAAAGCCGATTTCAAAATAGTCTGCAGAAACAATATTCACTAAATTACTAACGACAAAAGGCAAACTTGTCGTATCGGCAATAAAGCCACTGGCGATAACGAACGGGAAAATAATTTGCTCTTTAAATTGTAAATGGCGCACCATTGCAAGAACAATCGGCGTTAAAATAAGTGCAGCCCCATCATTGGCAAAAAGCGCGGCAACGATTGCTCCAAGTAAACTTATGTAAATAAAGAGCTTTAAGCCGCTACCTTTTGCGATTCTTGCCATATGTAGAGCAGCCCATTCAAATAAGCCGATCTCATCTAATATGAGTGAAATAATAATGATGGCGATAAACGATAGTGTTGCATTCCACGTAATATCAATAACGGTTGCAACATCTGACAAATTAACGACTCCACATAAAAGGGCAATGGTAGCCCCCGCCATCGCAGACCAACCGATATTTAGGTTCTTGGGTTGCCAAATAACAAAAATAAGTGTCACGATAAAAATAACAGCAGCTATGATGAACATGACGTACCCTCACAACGGCATGTTGTAGTCGGAAGTTCATTTAACACAACATTCACTACTTCGGGTAATTGCTCTGCTAAACGATAATATGTCCAAATGCCCTTTTTTCTTTCTAAAATAATGCCAGCTTCCTTTAACTTTTTAAGCTGTTGACTTACTGCTGGCTGTGAGATTTGAAGCACCTCAACCAAATCACAAACACAGACCTCGCCATTTTTCAAGCAAGAAAGTAGTGTTAATCGGTTTTTATCTGCTAATGCTTTCAACTGTTTTTCAAGTAAATGTACGTCCATTGCTTCCTCCTAAATAAGTAATTGCTTATATAAGGTAGCATAGCTTTTTATATAAGTAAATGCTTATATTGGTTATTAGAACCATTCGAGCGGATATTAGAAGAAAGGTCGGGGATATTAGAAGAAACTTGGATTATATTAGAACATTTCGAGCACTTATTAGAACAATTGACAAGGATATTAGAAACTCCATTTATTTGAAGCAGCTCAGCATTTTATGCCACATCATTTTTGTCGTAGTAGGACATAAGTATAGGCTAAGATTATTGAAATCACATGGTTATCCGCATCAAAATTGATTTATAATAAAAATATAACAATTTAGGAGGGTAAGTTATTATGAGGAAAATTACGCCATTTTTAATGTTCCAAGATGGAAAAGCAGAAGAGGCAATGAATTTTTATACATCCATTATTGAAGATTCAGCAATTACTCATATTATTCGATACGGAGCAAATGAAGCTGGCGGAGACGAAGGAACGGTGATGCAGGCTACTTTTAAATTAAAAGGGCAAGAATTTATGTGCATTGACAGTAATATTAAACATCAGTTTACTTTTACTCCTTCGTTCTCGATTTATATTACATGTGATTCCGAGGAGGAGCTGGACAATCTGTACGAGCAGCTAAGCGAAGGCGGCCAAGCACTCATGCCATTAAACAATTACGGCTTTAGTAAAAAATTCGGCTGGATAAATGACCGTTTTGGTGTTTCGTGGCAAATTAATCTTCCTTAAATCAAATTCATAAACCGCATTTTTTTTTGTGAAATATGCGGTTTATGCAAAATGACAGTTTACCCGAAAAGACTGAGGCGATATTTACACAAGAATACTGTCAGTACCTCGGAATTGTATGTTACTAAAAAATCTGGATATAATGCTTATTTATTTGAAATTCAAGCTCTATAATACTAGTATTTGATTCTGCATCGAGATTGTTTATTTCAATTGTAACCTTGTTCCACTCTTCTAAATAAGCACGCTTTACACACTTTTGAAACCCCCTGACCCCAGAATGCTTCTCAAAATAAAGAGGCTCTTCATGAGATAAATTATAAATGCTTTCATCAATTTTCCATTGCCCGAATTGAATAATAATATTTCAATCAAATTTATTTTGTGTATTAAAACCAAAAAACATTTCTTCTGCTACTTCGTTAAAGGTAACGCCCATTATTTTTAAATAAAAATCGTTATCATTCATCAGTAATAATTGAATGCCTACATGATCTTTTTCTTCTCCAACAAATTTTTGCCACTGTTCTTGAGTCCATGTATCCATTTTAGTTGTATCAAATGCTTTCATCGGTAAGGCTACTTTAATAATTTCTTTTGTCATTTTCTAAACTCCTTTTACGCTCATTAATAGTAGTTGTCATGAATCAAATGGTTTTGGTTAATTGCACCAAAATATTCTAAAGGTATTATGGAAGAATTTACATAATAAGAAATGGATTATGTTACGCTATGAATAAAATTATTTGATTGTTTTTTGCAACTTTTTGGAGCGTTTATTCGAGGATAAGGTGAAAGGTGGGAAGTAATGGAACTGGAACGACTTTACTCGACCTATGTAAATGATATTTATCGCTACTTATTTTCACTTTGTCGACACCCCGAGACAGCTGAAGATTTGTTACAAGATACGTTTTATAAAGTGCATGTGACATTGCTTGCTCAACCCATTTACGAACTAAAACCCTGGCTTTTTAAAGTGGCCTATTATTCATACATTGACCATTGCCGCAAAGAAAAGCGGAGTGAGTCGTATGAGCTTTTGGAGCTGGTTGACTATACAACACCGGAAATGATTTTTATACAGAAAGATAGTTTTACAACGCTGTTAAATTTATTGGATCAATTAAATTCACTTGAAAAGCAGGCCATTTTATTATGCGATATTCAAAATTGTACAAATGAACAGGCAGCACAAATATTGGATTTAAAGCTAAACACATTGAAAAGCCATTTGCTAAGAGGGCGTAAAAAAATGAGAAGTTTAATTGAAAAAGGAGGTTTGTAGGATGGATGAGTACGAAAAATTAATCGCCGCGAGTAGAGAGCATCAGATTGAACAGGAAGAGCAGCAGAAGCTTACGAAACAAATGAAACGTACCGTGTCACTGTCAAAAATTAAGCTTGTGTTAGGGATGCTCACGGTGCTACTAATGATTTTACCGGTAAGCTATATGTTTACATTTTTTTATTATGCATTTGTGACGAAATCGACTACATTAATGGATGTGACAAGTCAAACATTGTACGTGACAGAGCCGAATACATCATTGGAAGAAATGGAGTTTGATATGGAATTCACGCCATTTTCGATGCAACTGAAGTTTGACCAATATAAGCGAATTGGGAAAGAGGATTTTAAAGTGAACGCCTATGATATGCGCTATACACTTGGTGGTTTGACGAAAAAAGAGGTGAATTCATCGTTAGAACGTGTTTCAAGAAAATATCCAACGGAAACAAGTCCTTGGCTTACACATCCGGATAATCAATCAGAAATTAATTCGTCAAAAGAATGGAAGATATTAAGCGGACTTCCAGCTGAAACTGTTGTTGAAGCATATATTTCACTAAATGACCTCTCTACAGTTGATGAAATCCGCCGCAGTTTTCAAAATGTGGATGTCGTTTGGGCGGCAGTAGATACTGGTGTGGAGCATTCGAATTTAAGTGCGGATGGTAAAGTTGTATCACCAATCGGTTATCCAGTGCAAGTTGACAATACGTACTGGTCTCCATTTAGAAACGCAGAAAGTAACGAGCAAGCATTTAAAGACATTTTAAATTTTATCGTTCAATATGAAGAGCTGGCAACTGAGGTATCGAGCGCTAAAAACTTAGAACTAAACGAACGCATTGCTTATATAAATGAACATGGTATTAAAACATATGCGGTCGTTGTGACTGGACCAAAAAAAGAAATCGAAAAGCTACGTGAAACAAATTTAATTCGCACAATGAAAATAGGTGAGGTGAAATTATGGAACTGGGCAATTTAAAGCAAGCAATATTTCCAACAATCGCTGCATGGATATCGATTGTTAGTGGTTTATTTATCTTACTATTGTTTAATATAGATATGTTGACGAATTACTCGATGGTGCTGTTAGATTATTTTATTATTTTTATTGGCATTGGATTTATTTTCGCATGGCCCGCCATTTTTTCGAAAAACACTCGTTTTTTAGGTTTTTGGGGGCTTGGGATATCGTTATTTTTATTGTTATTTATCTTTGTTTCATTTGTATTAGGATGGATGATCTTTCCGTTTCCGTAATAATAGGGAGTAATATTGAAATTTACTGATCGAAGTAAACGCATATTAAAAAGGCTGAACATTTCGCACAACAAACATCGTTTATCCGAATCCAATTAATAAGTGTTGTACACAATTATGGGTTCACAAATGTTTCCGAACGACTTTAATAATTCTTTTGACATCCTCATTTCGAAGTGAAGGGTAGATTGGTAATGAAACCGTATTGTGAATCCAATAAGAAGCATTTGGATAGTTGTCTTTTGATCCAACTAATTCTGACTGTTGCATGGGGATGGCTGCTGTAATATTATTTTTTGCTAGTGCGGTGATAATTTCAGCTTGTTTCGGTGTTTGTAAAATAGCTCGGAATCGAACGGGTTGTATACCACTTTCATTATTGAGTAAGGGGAGATTTGCGTCTTGATATCGAAGGTAAATCTCTTCTCTTCTTTTCATGAATTTTGTAAATTGTCGTAATTGTGCACTCCCAATGGCGGCCTGTAAATCCGTCATTTGAAAATTAAACAAGTGTTTTTGAACGTCCAATTGATTGAATGTTCGATAGTTTATTAGTTCTTCAATAAAGGCAGAATCTCTAGATACAATCATACCGCCTTGACCACCAGAAGTGATTAATTTTGTCGCATAAAATGAAAATATACCGACATCACCTTGCAATCCAATAGGAACATCATCTACATAGGCACCTAATGACTGCGCACAATCTTCAATAATAAAGGTTTTGGAAAGACCTTTGGATATTTTTTGTGGTATTCCAAAAAGATGTGGAATGATGGCAATGTCCATAGAAGGAACAATGGTCTCCATATTAATATTGGGAGAATCCATTTTACTGTCCACTAAAATTGGGTTCCCGCCAGCTAATGTTACGGCATTTCTTAACGACGAACAACAGTAATATGGAATGGCGATATTTTTTTCTTTTGCATTGTAAATAGCGAGTGTCATATAAAGAGCAGCAGTGCCGCTTGAAACGGCAACTGCTGAACCTGGAGGTAAACCTAAATACTGACATATATCGTTTTCGAAATTTTCTACAGCATTACCTTGGGCTATCCAGCCTGATCGAATTACTTCTACTGCAACTTTTTCCTCTTGCTTCCCTAAAGTTGGTCGATTATGTGGAATAAATTTTTTTTTTATATTTTTTTTAGTCATGGAAAAGTCTCCTCTCCATTATTTTATGAGAAGGTCGTTAAAGAATATGAGAACGTAATATATAATACTTTTCTGCATATGGAATGCCGATTTCAAACCCTCTCATTTCTGCCCATTTCAAGACACTTTCAGGTGAAAGAAGGTTTCTAGGAGGGCGTCTTTGGGAGGCGTGTTTTAAAAAGGCATCGATTTTCTTCTGATATGTTTGAGAAATATCTAAATATAATTCGCCCGTATTCCAAAATTTTTGGTATTGCCATGAAATAAGCGGATATTCATACATAGCAATTAATTTTATATTTTGGTTTGTACGCGGTCTAAGTGCAGCAAAACAGGTTTCAAATAAAACGTTATGGTCTTGGTGATAGCTAGGGAGGGGAATAAATACCATAGTAGGTTGATAACTACTGATAATTTTATCTATTTTAGCAACCAGTTCATTTTTAGGGATGGTGTCAAGTAAGGAATCTTTATCATTATAGATCACTTCGAAATCGTAACAACCCAGAACTTCCAAAGCATCTTGCAGTTCTTTAATACGGGTTGAAGCCAATACAAGTTGATTGTTATGGGTGTGAATAATATCCCCAACAGCAACAACAATGACTTTGACTTGATTATTATGTCGGCAAGCTTTTTCAATAAGTCCACCACAGCCAAGCACTTCATCATCAGCATGTGGAGCAATGATTAATATTCTTTCAGCTCCTAATGTAATCATCGATTCACCTCCTGTTATTGTCTTTATTCAATCGAAATTAAAGTCGATTATGACGAATGATGTTAATTGTTTCAGGTCCGCAATTAAAGAGCATATCGATTATGGAAAGATTAGGCTGGAAATTCCCAAAACGTTGAGGGTAAATAGGATGTTTGAAATTTTGATAGACAAGTTGGATTTGCTGAGCATGGAATTCGCTAGGATCGTTATAAACTTGTGCACCCGTACCGGATACATAAACATCACCATTTAAATAAGATGTGATGTTTACATTTCGTGAATTTCTTTGACCAAAATCTATTTCGAAATCAGATTCGAGCAGTAGTTCAGTTTTAATCGTTAATAGCGATTTAAAGTGCTCGATGAGTGCAATATTTAACGTTGCGATTTTATCCCATTTAATGCTGTAAATTTGTTCAAATCCATTCCGATAATCGCTCCAGTACGGGCATTTTTTATAGTTAGTTTCAATTATTTTCCAATGAATTTCTTGCCATTTACTATTGTTCGCAATGTGAATTTCATTTATGGGTATTTGCTTCGTTTTTAATGGTACAGTTAGCATGAATTCGCCTTCTGGAGTTTTGATTTTATTTCGGTTAAGAAATCCACTTTTTGAATGGTGTGCTTTATCTATTAATACAAATTTATCTACTTGATCTATTTTGTCGAAGAAGCCAATCCAAGGAATATAGTTTGGTTGGTGAATAGCAATTTTCACAGTATCACTCCCTCGGAATAGGATATTCAACATATCTAATTACATATAGGTATTTACTCTATTTTTAAGAGAACTTACTTGTAATTGTTATTTCCTGTCCGTTTTAATGGATCCCAGCGTACATGATTTCCACGTATAGCCGCGATTAACGCTTTCCATGTGACATAACCTAGCAAATAACGATAGCCGAATCTTTGTAAAAAAATCCATAGCAGCGGTTTCATTTTTTCTTTTTCAATCTTAAATGCTATAAACGAATTTAAGGTGTCTGTAAAATAAAATAGTAACGCAAACAAATATATGCTCGTTGACCCTGTTAAAATGGCAAGGATAAAAAGGATATCGATAATTGGAGCGGTTAAAAAAAGTAAATAGGAAAATAACAAGCTTGGTATAGCAAAATATTTTAGTGGTTTGTTACGAGATATATGGATGGATTTTTTATGTTTCCATGCGGCTTGTAAGATACCATAAGACCACCGATAGCGCTGCTTTACGAATTCCTTAATCGTTTCAGGACTTTCCTCGTAAGAAATGGCACGATCATCATACATAATTTTGTGACCAGCATTCAAAATTCTAATTGTAAGTTCCGTATCTTCTGCTAGAGTATCATGATGAAAATACCCAAGTTGCTCGATGACGCTTTTACGCCATGCACTATTTGAACCGGATACAACTGTTATACAATCTAGTTCCTCAAAGGCCCTTTTGTCTAAATTTTGTGTCGTAACAAACTCGATATGTTGCCAAATTAGCAATTGATTATGCATATTCCCGATTTTGCAATTTCCTGTAACGGCGGCGACACGCGAATCGGAAAAGTTTTTAACTAATTCCGAAATAGCAGTGGGCGTAAAAATTGTATCTGCATCACTGGTAATAATAATATCTCCTAGCGCTTTTTGAAAACCAAGGTTCAATGCGGAAGCCTTTCCCCCATTCTCTTTTTGAACTAATTTGACTTTTGGAGTGTGAAAAAAATATTTTTTGATGATGTAGGCTGTTCGATCCTTCGATCCATCATCAATAACAAGAATTTCTGTTAATGGGTAGTCACTTTTTAATAGTGCTTTAATCGTTCGTCTAATGATCACTTCTTCGTTATATACAGGTACAATCACACTAACTCGCGGTCTAAACAGTTTTAGATAAGGCTTATTTATGGCATAATACTCCTGTAAAATTTTCTTTCTTCTCTGTTGTCTAAAACAAAAAAAGATGATGATTAGCATTCGTAGGAAGCTTAGTATGATTGTAATAAATAAATAGTATATAAAAATTTTTTTTATAACAGTAACAAAATTTGTAGTGATAACATTGATTAATGGTAAATGAATAATTTTGAAATGATTTAATCCATAGAGTGACAGTGCAATAAGAAAGGTAAATAGGGCCATTGATAAAAAAATTTTTATTTTTAACCAACGCTGACCGGTAGTATCTTCAAAAATCATGTAATTTCCACCAACCTTTTGAAGTATTAATATGTCTGTTTAATCCATTGGTTTGTACATCTGTTTACTTTTTAGGGAAAATTTTGTGGATAAATAAATAAAAACAAAGCTGCTTGAAATCGGCATGATTACAACGATTTCAAGCAGCTTTTTATGATTAAGAATAAACGAGGTAGAAGTAATTTATCGTATTTTGCACAAATGGATACTTTCATTTAGTGCTGTGTTCAATGCAGGATAATTTCTACGAATATTAGAAGCTAAAAAAAATTGAAATTCCGTAATTATTGTCCAGCTTCTTCAAAAGAATTTTAAATAAAATACAACAGGTTACATTTCAAAAATTTTAAGAAAAGAAGGTTGGTATTATGAAAAAATTTAAAAATGGTGGTCTGACTATTTTATTTTTACTCGTAGCGCAATTCATTTTACTTACTTTTCATAGTCAGTTTCATTTTCAAGATGTCTGGGAAAATACGGTCTATTATTGGCAGCGTTATCTGTTTGGGGTTTTGGTGTTATTTGTGTTTTATCTATGTGGTCTTGTTGTATTTAATCGTCAAAAGTATGCTTGGTTTTCGTTTTTTAGCATGGTCATGTTATTCGCATTCGCAGATTATTTGAAGATAAGCTATCGAAGCGAACCACTATTACCAAGTGATTTTACTCAAATTTTTGAGATAACTTCTATTATTAAAATGCTGAACGAAATTCATGTGATGATTTTATTCGTTATTTTTGGATTACTAGTAGGAGCTTTTCTACTCGTTACAAAAATCAAATCAAATGTGATTTTTACGACGAAACAGAGAATAGGAAGTGCATTCATTTTAATGTTAATTATTATGAGTATGTATTATAGTAATCACCCATTTAGTCCATTTCGAGTAATGGCATCAGCTTTCGGTATTACTGATGTTTATTGGGATTTGACGGAAGATTACAGTTCAAATGGTCCAATTGTAGGTTTTATAAAAAATCTAGATATTCAAGTGATGGGGGAGCAGCCTGAAAACTATTCCTATGAAGCTGTGAGAAAAATTGTTAACGAATATAAAGAAAAGGCTAAAGCAGGGAATGACGGAAAGGATAGTTTAAAAAATCACATTGTTATTTTTATTTTAAGTGAAAGTTTTGTTGACCCTTTGAGAATTCCTTCACTGCAACTTTCTGATGATCCGATTCCGTACATTAGGTCGTTAAAGTATGAAACAACTTCAGGGGTAATGTTGGGTTCCGGTTACGGTGGTGGGACAGCCAATGTTGAATATGAAGTTTTAACAGGGTTTAGCACAACTTATTTCGATTCATCACTAACGATTCCTTACACATTGCTTGTACCTAACTTAAAAGAAGCGCCGAATCTAACCAATGTATTTTCTCAAAAAACGGCCGTGCACACTTATAATGCAGGCCTATATAGGAGGAAAGAGGTTTTTGAAAAGTTTGGATTTGATCGCTTTTATTATGATGGAGGCGATCTAGATCTATCCTATAAGGAAATGGTCGATAATAGTGAGTATATAAGCGACAAATCAGCTTATCAAGAAGTGTTAGATATTGTAAAAGATCAAGAAGATAATAATTTATTTATGTTGTTAACAACGATGCAAAATCATCTTCCTTATAAAGAGGGGCAGTATTCTAATCAATTTCAAGTATTGAATGAGTTAGATGAACAAAAGAAATCTGCAATCGAAACATATGTTCAAGGTATTCATTATACAGATGTGGAGACTGAGAATTTTATAGAGGAAATTAATCAAATCGATAAGCCTATAACAGTGTTCTTTTTCGGGGATCATTTGCCATCAGATATATTTGAAAGTTTTGATGAGAGTAAACACGAGAATTTAGCCTTTTATCAAACGGATTATTTTGTTTATAGCAATTTTGAAACGCCTGCCTTAGATTATTCCATTGTTAGCCCGAATGTCATGAGTTCGATTGTTTTGGAGCAGTTGAATGTAACGTTAACACCCTATTATGTCATGCTGGATGAAGTCAAAAAAACAGTACCAGTTATTCGTTGGGGAGAGTATTTAGTACAATCAGACGGGGAATTTGTTACGGAAGATGAATTGTCAGAAGATGCACAGAAGCTGGTAAATATGTATCGAATGATTCAATATGACATTAATGAAGGCGAACAATATTCAATTGAGCTGGGGATGTTTGAATTTGAGCAATAAGCCGAGGGATAAATCAAATAGAAGGGAATATTTTAGGTAATGAAGAATAATAAGAAAATTAGAAAATGAGTTGTATGGGTAGGGGGAATTTGGTTGAAATTTACGGATCGAAGTAAACGTATCTTAACAAAAGCTGAGGATATTGCGCGAGTAACAACAGGGCTTTTGTATCCAGTGCATATTTTACTTGCGATGTCAGAAGAGCAAACAGGAGTTTGTGCGGAATTAAATAGGAGTTATCCGCAGTTGAAGGATGTATTACATGAGAAAATCAATGAGCTATATCGAGTAGATTCTGTTGAAGGAACAAATATTGAACCGTTTATGATGAAAGTATCAGAGGCAACAAGGCAAGTGCTTGAAATCGCCGAGCAGCGTATGCATCGTTATGGTCAGCTTGTCATCAACGAAGGGCATTTGGCAGATGGAATTTTTAGAAGTGATGATCCAAAAACGCTAGAAATTTTAAAAGGGCTCGATGTCCCGGGGATGCACGATATTGTTTGTAAAGCACGTGATATGATTGTGCATTTACGAAACTATATATTTCCGAGTAATCTTAATAAGCAAACGACATTTCGCCGAGCACATCCAACAGATCAAATAGCGATTGTTGACTTTGTCGAGACGCAGTTTGGTGTTGGATGGGTAGAATCAATTGAAAACGGTTTTGCACAGGAGCAAATTCCAATTTTTCTTGCACTAGAAGATGAGCATATTATCGGCTTCGCTTGCTATGATGTGTCCCGTAACAGGAAAGGAATATTTGGGCCAATGGGAACGTTAAAGACAAACCGTTCTCGCAAGGTAGGCTTCACTCTGCTACACTTGGCGTTAAATGAAATGAACGAAATTGGCTATGAATATGCGGTACTTGGTGAGGCAGGTCCACTTGAATTTTATGAAAAGGCTTGTAGCGCGGTGGTTATTCCAAGGAAGTGAATTTTATAAAAGTGAACCGAGAACAAAATTGATTTTTTACTTTTGTTCTCGGTTTTAATTATTTCACTTCAATATTAATATGCTCAAACGCTTCAACATCAAATAACCCAGTATCCGTTAATTTAAGTGAAGGGATAACCGGTAATGCTAGGAAGGATAGCGTTAAAAATAGATGGAAAGATAAGGTCGGGTGCAGTATATGCAATGCTTCATGAACTGCGTGTAGCTCCTTTGTTGCTATAGATGCATCAACATTGGTCATAATGCCACCAATAGGTAGTGCCATTTGTGCTAACACTTTTCCATCTTTTACGACGATAAGTCCACCTTGCATTTCTTGGAGTGCATTGAGTGCTGTCGCCATATCTTCATCATTAGTTCCTACAACAATTGCGTTGTGCGAATCATGCGAAATCGTAGTCGCAACAGCACCGGCCTGTAAACCAAGTCCATGGACGATGGCAACGCTCTTTGTGCCGCGCTGTAAATGACGTTCGAAAACGGCGATTTTCAAGTAATCCTTGTCAATACTTGGGACGAATTCACCGTCAACTACATCGACATGTGCGGTTAATTTTTTTGTGATAATTTGATGCGGAATAATTTCGATTATATTTACTAATGATTGCGTTAAAGGCAGTTTGAAATCTTCTACTGTAATGTTAGGTAATTGTACAGACTGTAAAATACTTGCTGGTACTTCAGTTAAAGTAGCGGCAGACGATAGCATAACTCCGTTTTCAGCCACTTTTTCACCGCGTTTCCATACCGCAGCAATTTGCATTGTTTCAAGATCATCAAGTAAAACAAAATCTGCTTGGAAACCAGCTGCTAGAGCTCCGACATTGTGCAGGCGATAGCATTCCGCTGCATTCAGTGAGGCGATTTGAATCGCCTGTAATGGCTCCATGCCTTCTTTTATGGCTATTGCAATTGAGGCGTTAATTGTCCCTTCTTCTATAATTTCATCTAAATGCTTATCATCCGTGCAAAAGGCAAAGCGACGTGCATTTTGTGCAGAAACAGCTGGTAAAATTGCACGGACGTTTTTTGCAGCGGAGCCTTCGCGCATAAGGACAAACATACCTTGTGTAACACGCTCGATGGCTTCTTCGGCATTTACACATTCATGGTCGGTATGAATGTTTGCAGCGCGGTAGCCAGTAATTTGCTTAGCGTTAAGTCCAGCGGCATGGCCATCGATAATCATATCATTGTCTAAACCGAGTTGAATTTTTTCTAACATATCATCATCACCATTTAAAACAGCTGCAAAATCCATTACTTCTGCTAAGCCGAGTACTTGTTCATCTTTAGTAAATTGCGCTAAATCAGCTGCTTTTAGTATTGCACCTGCATGCTCAAAACTTGTCGCAGGGACACTTGAAGGTAACATATAATAAATGTCCATCAATGCATGACGTGCCTCGTCGATCATATATGAAAGCCCTTTAGTACCCGCAACATTCGCAATTTCATGTGGATCGGTAATAGCTGTTGTCACACCATGTGGCAGTAAAATTCGGCTGAAATGCTCTGGTGTTAACATTGACGATTCAATATGAATATGCGCATCAATGAGTCCAGGAATACAGTAACGTCCGTTTGCATTTTCTTCATGCTTTGCTTTATAGTTTCCTTCCGAATCCACCGCAATAATTCGTCCATTAGCAACGACTAAGTCAGCTTTTTTCCATTGTAGTAAAAACACATCTGCAACCATCGCATTACGTAATATAAAATCCGCTTCGATTTGGTGCTGTGAAATCGCGATTAATTTTTTCATTGAATATTTCCTCCAGTAGTTTTTGAAATTATAACGTATCTGCCAGTGAAGAGCGAATAATGTGATAAATCTATTGGAAAAATTTCAGAAGTTTACTATGAATTATTTAATTTTTTGAATAGTGAATCTAATCGAGTTGGGTTTCAAGTATAATATAGGAAAAACAGATGATGGGGATACTAAAATGCCGAATATAAAACAACAAATTTTACTAGAACAGGCGCAGCAAAGTTTTTCGGAGATGATCGAAATAATCGAAAGTGTGCCTGCACGAAAAAGGACAATGACTGTGGAATCGGATTTTCTAGAAAAGAATTTCCGTGATGTACTCATGCATTTATATGAATGGCATGTGATGCTTGAACGGTGGTATGGTGAAGGAATGGATGGTGATACCCCATTTATGCCGGCCCCTGGTTACAAGTGGAGAAATTTGCTGCAGCTGAATACGAAAATTATTGAAAACTATCAGGACATCACATTAAACGCTGCGCAAAAGAAGGTAACATTAAGTCATCACCGAGTATTGAAATTAATCGAAGCACATACCGACGAAGAAATTTTTACGAAAAACTATTATAAATGGACGAAGACAAGTAATTTGTATAGCTATTTTGCAGCGAATACAGTCAATCATTACGAATGGGCAAAGAAGCGTTGTACGTTGATTAAGCAGAGAGTAATGATTCCTGAAAAACAATCCCATTGTGATAATGCTGAAGTTACGGAGGGAACGGAAGAGTATATCATATAGTTTAATTCAAAATACTAGTGAACAGTATAAATTGGAAGTATTGGATGATTATGATAATTCTGGAGAAAACAAATTAAAGTAGAAATAAAACTGGTACTCAACCATAGCGCAAACTAGTCAGCTATTTTTAATAGCTGGCTATTTGTTGTGAATGTTGAAAAGATACGTTTTTTTATTATCTACTTTTACAATAAATAGATTCATTACCTAATTTTTTAATAGTAAAGTTTTCTGCACAAGTCTTTATTATAAGTTAATATTTAAGTTTTTTTGTAGAAAAAAGTCCTATCATCGACAAAGAATGTTGGTTCATTTATAATGTTTTATGGTTGTGTTTGGTGTTTTTTGCTGTTTATTGGAATTGTAAATACTACTTTTTTCTTTGTTTAAGAAATGAAAAATTTACATATCATTATTTCACAATTTAATAATACTAAAAGGAGAGTCAATATGATTGTTGTTGATAAAAAAAGCTTCAAGATGGCCATTGATGAAACGAAGCACATACTAAGTGTGCAAGTGCTTGGCCTTTTGAGAGAGGCAGATACAGAGGAATATTTGCAAGATTTACAGGAGACGATTAATAAAGTGAGTCGTTCAAATTATACGTTTATGGTGGATGCTACTTATCAGACACCATTGCCATCGAAGGTTGCAGCAGGATTAGATAATATTATGTTATTTTATTCTTCATTTGGTTTTAAAGATATTATTATTGTGAAGCCAAAATCGAAAATTGCGCAAGTTCAAATTCGAAATGCGCTAGAGCGAATTGAGTTTAATGGTACGTTTATTGATAGTAAGTAATTCACTCTTCGATAGACCTAGCAAACAAGAACTTTGATTATTATCGGTGAAAAAAAGGAGTAGCAATAATGGAAATTATATTGTTGGGTATCATATTCATTTTATTAGGCATAACTATTTATTTTGCCTATCGTTTTGTAACACTAAAAAAACAGGTAGCTATCTATAAGCAAATGATGGTGAATATAAATGGCGATCAGGCAGAAATAGTATTGGATGACCTATATGAAAGTGGTCAAAGAAATCAATTTGTATCGAATTTAATTCGTTTGCGTGACGGACTTGCATTATTTGCTACTAATGTCCAAGACAAAAGTAATACTTTAACAGAGCATGGTGAATATGCGGCTGAAAAGGCGGATATTGTGCGCGCTGCAATTGATGAGGTAGGGCGCGGACTTGATAAGCAATTAACTGCAACAGAAGAAAGCTCGGTAGCGATGGAGGATATTTCTCAAGCAATTGAAGAATTATCAGTACGTTCACATGATATTTCAGAGAAATCGAATATGACATTAGAATTAACAGAGGCTGGAAATGATAAATTGCAAATGTCATTAACGAAGATGACACAGTTTAATGACACGATACATACAACTTTTGATGCGATTCATCATCTTGGTAAGAAGTCGCATGAAATTGGCAATATCGTAAAAGTAATTACAGGTATTTCAGATCAAATCAATTTATTAGCCTTGAACGCAGCTATTGAAGCGGCCCGTGCAGGTGAACATGGAAAAGGCTTTGCGGTAGTAGCGGATGAGGTACGTAAACTAGCAGAGCAATCTCGCCAATCTTCTTCAGAAGTTTCAAATATTGTGAAAAATATTCAAATGGAAACAGATAAAGTTGTTATTTCAATGAAGCAAGGTACAGAAGAATTTGCTGATGCTAATACAACAATTGGAGAAGTTGGCTCGATGTTTGCGCAAATTTTAGAAACTACAAAAATTATTGCGGAAAATAATGCAAGCTCTTCTGCAAGCACTGAGGAATTATCTTCTAGCTCGATTCAAATTATGACATCGATAAAAGAAATTGCGGAAATTTCAAAGGAATCGGTCGAAATGTTTGAGGAACTTATGGAAATTAGTGATGACGAGCTAAATACGATGACCAAGCTATTAACGGAAGTGGGAGCATTAGTCGAAATTAAAAAACAAACAGATCAGTTATTGCAATCGTTTAAGATTGATTCACAGCAGTCGGCATAATTATTTGGGTAGGGCACATATCGCCTTTTCTCTTTTATTTGACGAAAGTATGGAAGGTCCGTTAAGTTTATAGGTAAAGATGGAGGTTTTATAGATGGCATTAACGGCAGAACAACAACAGCAATTATTAGTAACGCTACAGCAGCGCTTTGAAAAAAATCCACAGCGCCATGAAGGGATTCAATGGACGCAAGTTGAAGACAAGCTTGGCAATGCGCCGGATAAGCTATGGTCTTTAGCACAAATGGAAGAAACAGCAGGGGAGCCAGATGTTGTCGGCACAACGGAAGACGGAGCTTTTATTTTCATGGACTGTGCAAAGGAAAGCCCAAAAGGTCGTCGAAGTGTGTGTTATGATCGCGCAGCATTAGAGGCACGTAAAAATCACCCGCCCGCAACAAGTGCGATGGATCTCGTAAAGGAAATGGGCATTGAGATGGCGACAGAGGAGCAATACCGTTCCTTACAGCAATTAGGTGAATTTGATTTAAAATCGTCTAGTTGGGTGGCAACACCTGATGAAATTCGTCAGCTCGGTGGCGCAATATTTTGCGACCGACGCTATAATACTGTGTTCGTTTATCATAATGGAGCAGATTCCTATTATGCAGCACGTGGTTTCCGCGGCGTATTAACAATATAAAAGGAAGGTAGCAGCGTCATTGCGTTGCTACCTTTTTTGGGGGTTAGGGAACAAGCTATTTGTTTTAACCAGACTTTATTCAAAAAGCTAGTGAACAGTATAGATTGAAAAAAACATTGTTTATAAAGATTCCAAAAAATATGTCCAACCACGATTTTAAAGCTATGTGTTCCAAATTATTTATGGTGAAACGAAAATGCTAAATTTAGGAAGATGAAAAAATGCTATGTTATACTAGAATTGCTAAGTTTTGTTTATTCTGAAAATTAATCAGAAAATTTAAGTGAACCAGTTTTTATCTTAAAAAATCCAAATTTGAAGGGATTTAAGATGAAAATGTCAACAGTTAATGGAAATGTAAAAGTAATTATGAAAGAAATTGATTTTTCTGGAACAATTTTAGTGAAGCAACATGACCAGTTATTGCAACAATTTAGTTATGGCTATGCTAACCGCACACATGAAGTATTGAATAATGCCCAAACACGCTTTGGGATAGCATCGGGCTGCAAGTTATTCACAGCGATTGCTATATGTCAGCTTGTTGAAAAAGGGCAACTTTCGTTTGAAACGAAGCTAACGGAAATGTTAACGGGTCCATTTCCATATTTTGATCCAACAATAACAATTCATCACCTATTAACACATACTGCCGGTATACCAGATTACTTTGATGAAGAAATAATGGACGACTTTGAAGAGCTTTGGATCAAGCAGCCGATGTATTTAATGCGTCGTTTACGGGATTTCTTACCACTCTTTCAAAATGAACCGATGAAGCTACCGGTTGGGGAAAGGTTCCATTATAATAATGCAGGCTATATTTTATTAGGTCTTGTTGTAGAAACAATTAGCAAGATGGAATTTGCTGATTATATTGCGAAACATATTTTTAGAAAGGCAGGTAATACTCATTCTGGCTATTTTGAATTGGACGCATTGCCTGTAAATACAGCGATTGGCTATATTGATGCTGCCGATGGAAATTGGAGAACCAACAGTTATTCATTGCCTGTAAAAGGTGGCTCTGATGGTGGAGCTTTTGTAACGGTAGAAGATATGAGCCGAATATGGAATGCGCTTATGAATTTTAAGTTATTAAGTGAGCCGTACACAAAAAGATTACTGAAACCCTATATCAATACCGATGAGGAATATGACCGTTTTTATGGCTATGGGATATGGATTGACCAAATGAATGATGAAATTACGAAGTATCATGTTATGGGTTATGACCCGGGTGTAAGCTTTCATTCTGCCTATTATCCGAAAAACCAAGTAGAAACCGTCGTTTGTTCCAATAAAAGTGAAGGGGCTTTTCGTGTCTTTAAGGTACTTGAGCAAACGATTTTAAATGATTAAATAAGGCTTATAAAAGGGAATGTCCGAGAAGTGATTCTGGGACATTCCCTTTGCGCGGAGGATGAGGGCCAGCACGATGTTGGTCATGAATGCGTTGTCACATGATATGACGTTTTTTGCATTCGTTCTTATTCTGACCACCAATAAAAGCAGCCTACAGCGGATTGATAATAAATGAGACGGACGCTGCCCAAAAAGTAAATACTTTTTGGACAAGCGCTTCATTCCCCAAGCTTCTTCGTAAAACAAATAATACGATTGGCTTCAGTAAAACCAAGCTTTATATGCATGCTGTCGGTATTGTCTAATTCACAATCACTCGCAAATTCTGTACAGCCCTTTGTAAGCGCCCACTTTTCGCATGCTTCAACAAGCGTTCGAGCAATTCCTTGCTGACGATAATTGTCCAAAACAAAGAGCCCTTCTAAATAACCAACTGGACTTGAATCTGTACCTTCAACGTAATCTGTTCTCAGCTGACATTGCGCAAAGCCAATTGCTTGATCGGCATCAACTGCTAAAAAAATTACGCTATTTTCACCTGTAATAAAACTTTTCATATTCAAAATGAAATCTTTTAATTCATTGTCTGGCCACAGTAATAATGCGAGCTCCGCGGCTATTTTTGCGTCAGAAATTTGAGCCTGTTTAATCATATATACCTCCAAATAAATGTGTTTAAATTTTATAAATCCTTACTTAAAAACATTATACGTTCAATTTCCTCAAATCCATTTTTCTTGTAAAAGGCTTCAGCAGGGATGCCGCGGTCTGTTAGTAATGTGATGTTTTGAATAGAAAATGGTTTTAGCTCGTTTACTAGCTGATTTAATAATGCTGTTCCAATTCCAGTGTGTTGTTTTTGTGACTTTACGCACATTTCATGAATGAAAAATTCCTCTCCACTCCACCACATACGTCGAACACCGAAAATAAATCCGACTAATTCATTTTGCTCCATCGCTAATAACCCTAGAAAGCCAGGTGTACGAGAAAAATCCTGTAAATAGCGGGTAGCATTTTCTGTTGTCCATTCATCGTTCCATGGCGCACGGTTGAATACCTCAATAAAGGATTTCGTGCAGGCTCCTAAATCTTGCGCTACAAATGTTTTGAATTCCATTTTACTAATTCTCCTTTGTTTATTGACTTAAGTATAAGAGAAAGTAGCTACTTTCTGTAGAGAATTTCCAAACCATTAATTTATTTACAATTTTACCCTTTTTCGTTACTGTTATGTTATACGATATATCGTGAGGCATAATAGTGAGGTGAAGAGCATGTCTTATAGTGGGGGGCCAATGACCGAGGCGATGTATTATGTGCTGCTTGCGCTGATGCGTCCGAATCATGGCTATCAACTGATGCATGCCATCGGGGAAGTTTCGCGCGGACGAATGCAAATGGGACCAGGCACACTATATGGGGTGCTGTCACGTATGCAAAAAGATGGACTCATTACATTAACGAATAATGATGGACGTCGAAAAACATATGAAATTACAGTGGACGGGAAAGCAGCGCTACTTAATGAATACCATCGATTGCAGGCGGTTTTAGAAGATAGTCAGTTACTGGAGGAGGGAACGGATAATGACTAAGCTTGTACGAAAGCTTCGGTTAAATAATTATTGGAACTTGGTGGAGCACGAAAGCTGGTATACCCATATGGCGCAGCAAGGACTTTTCTTGAAAAAGAATGGCGTTTTCTTTACGTACTTTGAAGAAAGACCAGAGCAGCAGATGAAGTATCGGATTGAAGTTTCTAAAAAGGGGTTAGATATTGCACAAATTGATTTTTATGAAGCGGCGGGCTGGGATTATGTGACGAGCGATAAGTATTTTCATGTATTTAGCTCACCGGCTGAATTAAATGCACCGGAAATTCATACCGATCCGACACAACAGGCGCATATGTTAAAAGAGCTCAATCGAATGTTGATGTTTAATTGGATTTTAACGATTTTTGGAGCTGTTTTCAGTAGTGCGTTTTTTTGGGCGATTTTCTTTTTAGATGGCACGCCAATTCGTCAACTGGTGCAAGGAATGACGACGAGTCAGTTATTACTTCCATTATTTATGTTTTTTCTGATGATACAAGTGGCACAAGCAGCTTTATCAATACGTCGCTTAAAAAAGAACTTACAAAGGGGAATACCGCTACAGCATGATATTCCTTGGCGGAAAAAGACGTTAAAACAACATGTATGGGCGTATTTGTATTTAGGTGTTGGGTTATTACACTTGTTTTTTTCAAGTATGCAACTTTATATGATGGAGCGGGGTACGTTGACTGCTGATCATCATGAATTTTCTGCTGTGCCTTTAGTGTCGATTGAAAACAATGACGCATTTATTCACGAGGAACATTTAGGTAATGGAATTGACTATGGCAATATGTACGAAAAATCGTGGAATCCATTAGCGCCAACACAATATACGGTGGATGAATCAGGCATCGTCCCAAATAAACTGTGGGAAGATGGCAGTGGAGAATATTCACCATCAATTATGACGGAATACTATGAGGTAAGCTTTGAATTTTTAGCTCGACCATTAGCACGCGATTTAATGAAATGGTACGATTTTGGTGATGGCAGACTGTATTCGAAAGTAGCTGATTCGAGATTTGATGTGCTATATACACGTGAGGATTTTCCAAAGCTTGAAATTGCGGCAAAAAAAGGCAAAAAGGTTGTCTATGTTCGCTATTATGGCGATGCACGGAAGAGTCAAGTTATTGAGCAAGTGGCGATATTCCTTAATTTAGGTAGCAAGTAGTGTAATTTTTATAAAAATTTACAAAAAATCCACATTCGTATAATAATTCACCTTCATAATGTAATCTAAATAGATAGTAGGAGAAGGTGTGACTTTGAAAGCTCTAGCCGCAACAAAACCGACTTCATTTTTTATTTTTAACCAATTGCTTTATTGGCAGCGATTGTACGCACTCAAAAAAATTATGGCGAAAGATAAAATGAAGACTTATTTTCAACCGATTTATGATGTACAGGCAAATAAAACGATGGGCTTTGAAGCATTAAACCGTCCAGAAGATGTTAATTGCTTTGACAATACCGATGATTTTTATGAGTTTGTTGGGCAAACAAAAAATGTTTATTTATTTGAGCGTTTTTGCCGCAATTTATCCATTCGTCGATACTGTGAACAATTAAATAAAGAAATGGATAATAAAGATTTTACGATATTTATTAATATCCATCCGAATATTTTACTTGATAAAAATTATCACAGTGGTGAAACGCTCGCTTTATTAAAATCATTTGGCATTTCCCCGCAACAAGTTGTTTTTGAATTGACTGAACGCAGTGCCGTGACAGACTTTCACGAGTTTTCTCGCGTGTTATCACATTATCGTAAGCAAGGGTATCGAATTGCGGTGGATGATGTGGGCTCAGGCTATAACAGTTTAAAAACGCTCATTTACTTAAAGCCAGAATTTATTAAAATCGATCGGTCGTTAATTCAAAATATTGATACAGAAATTCCGCAGCAGCAACTCCTATCGGTATTATTAAATTATGCTTTCCAATCAGAAACAAAAGTGATTGCAGAAGGTATTGAACGCATGGAAGAATTCGAATACATACGCGAGGCCGGTGTTCATTTTGCACAGGGCTATGCCATTGGACGTCCAAATGAACAACTTTGTGAGGCAAATGTACCGCTTATGCGTAAATAGATTTGAAAGTTAGGTGGACAATCTATGTTTACTATTGGTCATATTGTGGAGGAAGCCGAATGGATTGATGAGCAGGTAAAAAACAAAGAGGTGAATCAAAAATTCGTTCAGCAACCTACACTTCGAGGGATTGTGATCGTAAAGGACCAAACGCCTGTCGGTCATATCCCTCGGTCTCATTTCTATCAAAAAATTGGGACACTTTATGGCTATAACTTATATATGGGGCGTGCCAATACCCTTTTAGCAAAAGCAAATCCTTTAGTTGTTGATGTTACTATTAGTCTTGCAGATGCGAGTAAGCTGGCGATGGCACGTAACGAAGAAGATTTGTATGATGACCTAATCGTAACAGAAAATAATTGCTTTGTAGGGATCGTCAGTGTACGAACATTATTATTAAAATTGGCTGAAGCGGAAATTACGCGGGCGAGTGCACTCAATCCGCTTAGTAGTTTACCTGGCAATCAGATGATTAATCATAAAATCAATGACTTATTAAGCGCCGAACGTTTTTCACTAATTTACATTGATGTTGACCGCTTTAAAATTTTTAATGATTTATACGGATTTAATCGTGGCGATAAAGTTTTGCTGTACTTAACAACTATTTTGAAGAAATGTGTGCTGTCACAGGATGATTTTCTTGGACATATTGGTGGAGATGATTTTGTAATAGTTGTCCCTCATTTTGACGTTACTCTTCTTTGTGAAAACATTATTACGCACTTCCAAAAAAGTATTCATCAATTTTATGATGCGGAACATTTAGAGCACCCTCCGATTGTAAAAGATCGTAATGGCAATGAAATTTTGTTAGAGCCGATGACGTTATCCATTGCGGTTGTTTCCAATGAACATCAAATCTTTGCAGATGAACATGAGTTATCTCATACAGTAGCTCAAGTGAAAAAGCGATGTAAAATGCAGGAAGACAACAGTATTATATTCCACAACCCAGCGCTCGCTATCCATTAATAGTGAGCGTTTATTTGTATCAAAATGAATTTTATGGAAATTGATTGACATTATTTGTGTATTAAGTACATAATACACATTAACAGGTGTATGAAGGTCTTAATACATTTTTTTGTGCATACTGTATTAATGGGTTAATACACTTTTTAAGCGTATTGTTTATTTATAGTGTATGAAGTGCCTAATACACGAAAAGGGCGGTGAGGTCATTGGAAGTGAAATTTAATAATCGGGATCCGGTGTATGTGCAGGTCATGCGCCATTTTAAGGAGCAAATTGCGAAAGGTGTCTATGCACCAGGGCAGGAAATCCCATCACGTCGCGAGCTGGCAAATCAGCTCAAAATAAATCCGAATACGGTGCAACGTGCCTATAAAGAAATGGAGGAGCAAAAATTGATTTATACAGAAGGAAATTTGCCAAGTTGTATTTCGAAAGATGAGGATGTATTAAAAGGTGTACGTCACGAATTAATTAGTGAAGCGGTGCATATTTTTGTAAATTCTATTAAGTCAATTAATGCGCCATTGTCAGAAGTAATCGAGCTCGTGCAGCAGAAATATGAGGAGGGTGAGCAGCGTGATTGAGGTAAATCATGTTTATAAAAAATTTAAGCGTAAACAGGTACTCAAAGATATGAGCTTCACCGCTGAAAAAGGGCAAATTACTTGTTTGATTGGTATAAATGGTGCGGGTAAAACAACAATTATGAAGTCCATCATGGCATTAACGCCAATCGACAGCGGTAAGATTTTAATTGATGGGCAAAAAATTGATAAAAATGCATACGAAAAAATTACGTATATTCCAGACCGTCTAACGATGCTACCAAGCTATACCATTGCCCAGGCGTTTTCCTTTATGTCGGACTTTTATAAAACGTGGAATGAACAGCGTGCAACGGAGCTTTTAGCGTTTTTCAAGCTTGAGAAGACCGAGAAAATCTCGAGCTTATCAAAAGGGAATGCGGCTAAAGTAAATTTATTGCTCGGTTTAGCACTTGATGTGGATTATATTTTAATGGATGAGCCGTTTTCAGGGATAGATATTTTCTCACGTGAGCAAATTGCCGAGGTATTTACAAGCCATTTAATCGAAAATCGTGGTGTTATTATTACAACACACGAAATAAACGACATTGAGCATTTGATTGATAAGGCAGTTTTAATAGGCAATGGTACGGTTTTAAAACAAATCGATGTGGAAAAAACACGTGAAGTGGAAGGAAAGTCTGTTGTAGATGTCATGAGGGAGGTGTATGTCGGATGAGTTACATAAAACTCGTTAACTTTGAAGTGCAGCGATTTTTTAAATTCTTGGTAGCACTAGTTGTAGTTGTTGCGACTACACAAGTAATCGCGGCGTTTTTATCGGCTAGCAATTACAAGGACCAAGCGGAAACCGTTATGCAGCGAGAAAAGCTGTTAGCACAAGACTATGTCACAGACTACGGGAGTTATTCAATTTTTAATTTTTTCAATAACAGTTTATTCCTGCTATCGATTATGTTTGCAGCAGCGATGTTAATGATTTATATATTTTTTATTTGGTATCGTGATTGGCTAGGGAAATCTTCGTTTATTTATCGTTTATTAATGCTACCAACTGAACGACGCAATGTGTACTTTGCCAAGCTAACAGCTATTTTATTATTTGTTTTTTGTATCGTTGGGGTACAGGTACTATTAATCGAAGTTGCGCAGCTTATCATGAAACAGATCATTCCAGCAGAGCTGCTTATCGAGAGCGGAGCTATTATTACGTATTCTTATGAATTAATGTCGATTTTATATCCTAAAACAATGGTTCATTTTTTAGTGAGCTATGGCGTAGGTACAGCATTTGTCGCGATGATATTTACTGCGATTTTAGTAGAACGAAGCTATCATTTGAAAGGGATTTTCATTGCAGGAGTTTATATAACACTTTCGTTAGCTTTGTTACTAGTACCAGTATTCATTGGTTATAATACGGACTACTTTTATGTGAAAGAGCTATTAATGATGGATGTGTTGATGGCACTGATTGTCTTTGTAAGTGCAGTAATCATTGCCAATTATTTATTGAAACGAAAAATTAATGTGTAGGGAGGGGAAACGATGAAAAAATATTGGTCATTAATTGTTATTGTAACCGTCATTGTTGCGACACTTGCCACGCATTACATACAAGTAGCAAGTGCTTCAAACAATAATTATCGTGTAACTTTTGAAAAAATTACCGGTGATGAACGTTATGTAAATAATCTTGCCATCGAGGGTAATATCCAAAGAGCGTCGAACTATCATTATAGCCCGTTTTTAATTACAAATGGGGAAATGAAAGCCCAACGTTATTCGTTTTATGAGCGTCCTACATCACTTATGTATAAGCAAATGATTGATGAGCATAAAAGCTTCATGCGCGGTAAAGTGCTTGATGCCAATCGTTTTTATGAGGATGAGGAACAGCTCATTTACGTGAGTGTACCTGAAAATGTTTGGGAATTAGCTGTAGGGGATAATTTAACTTATAAGGTAGACATTTTAAATAAGACGGATGACAGCGTACAATCGTTTACCGTTGAAAGTATACTTAAATCACCTGCAAATTGGATTATTCTACAGCACATAGAAATCCTCGGCAATGATCTAAAGCTTGTAATGAATCACGCGAGCGAAATGAGCAATGAAGAAGTTCACCTCACAACGATTGATTTGAAGAGCAAGCAAGTAACGAGTGATACAATAATTGAAAAGATTCATAGTGATGAAGCAATTCGAACGGGCATTAACTTTTATTATGAATATAATAATTTAGCATCTGAAAAATATTTAGTATATGGCATAAGTGAATATGATGCAAACCTGAATCAATACAAAGTGCTTTCTCAGCGTTTTAAAGTATTAAATTTAGAGACAAATGAAGTCCAGGCATTTGATGTACCAAAAGAGATGTTAGCTGACGAATCGCGTATGGTTGTACGAGATCATCAATTTATTCGCGCGGGCATTAATGATGGCAAAATTATTGTGAATCGTTATAATCTAGGGCACAAGGAATGGGGGGAACCGTTCACATTAGATGCACCATATGAAGTACTGCCCCTTGCGTTATTTAATATGCAATGGACGAATGATAAGCTATATATTTCAGCGCAGGCAGCTGAGGGCCAGCTATTGTTTATTATTGATGCAGAATCAGGAGAAACTTTATACAGTGGGATAATCAAGCCTGTCTCAGAACAACATAACTTTGAGTTGGCAATATCGCAGGTATATGAAGAGCTAGATTAATAGGGAATGATAATAGCATCGGAGTTGTTTTTTCTCCGATGTCTTTTTTTGTTGCAATTTCCATGTACGGAATCTCTGAAAATGCGTTATAGCTACTATTATTTGTGTAATCGATACATACTCATTTCAAATCATGAATGACACAAGAATGTATTGCATTAATACCCAAAATATGACAAAGTTTTAATAGCATATTAAAAAAACTTTTGGGGCGGTGTTTTAATGTGGGAGCAGCAACTAATTGAAACAGAAAATGGTGTATTTGAAGTGTTTATATCGGGGGAAGGTGAGCCAATTTGTGTCACGCATTTATATAGTGAATTTAACGCAAATGGCAATCGTTTTGCGGAGATGTTTCAGCCGTTTTATAAGGTTTATTTAGTGAACTTACGTGGCTGTGGTAATTCAACTGATGATACAAGTATATATAATTATAGTATGCAAGATAGTGTGAAAGATTTAGAAGCAATTCGTCATGCGTTACATATTGAAACATGGGGATTTGCTGGGCATTCGACAGGTGGCATGCTGGCACTAAAATATGCGATCATGCATCCTGAAAGCTTGGAATTTATCGTAGCGGGCGGTCTATGTGCATCTTCGGATTATATGCGTCATGTAGGCAGCATGTACTGCAAGGAAAACCCCAACAACAAACGAATTTTAGAAATCATGGCAATGCTGAAAAATCCAGCTTCGAAGATTGAAGATCGACGTGCGGGTTCAAAGGAATGGGCGCTCATGTCACTTTATAAAGAAAAAAGCTATGACAATATGGTGAGTCGTCCGAACAGTGGGAAAACAGTTTCGAAAAGACTGGATTATTTTTCATATGAGGAGCTACCGACCTATGATTTACGCCCACAATTACCAGATGTAAAAACGAAAGCCTATATTTACGGAGGGTTATTCGATGCCCAATGCCCTTATGAGTATGCAGAGGAAGCGGCAAAACTCCTTGGAAATGCCACGCTCATGACTTTTAGTGAAAGTAATCACCATCCATGCATTGAGGAAGAAGAAGCATTTGCACAGTTTGTTGAAACAATCTTTAATGAACAGTTAACAATTGAGGGAAAGCATGCTTAACGCTTAAGAGCATATGCTGGCTCGCAATAATGGGGGTAATACATGGATAAGGTTGTATTGGAAAATGAAGGTGTACGATTAAGACCGGTTGATCTAACAGATATAGAGGCGATCACTGTTGCTGCAAATGATGTGCGAATTTGGGGGCATATGTCGGTCACTTTACTAGATCGAACTGCGGTTGAAAATTATGTTCAAAAAGCGATTCAAGAACGCAAACAGGGTATTTCATATTTATTTGTTGTAATTGATAAGCAAACAAACACACTTGTAGGCTGTACATCGTTCTTAGATATTTCACTGCCACATCAGCGTTTAGAAATTGGGGCAACTTGGTACAATCCGAGCGTCTGGCGTACTGCAATTAATACCAATTGTAAGTTTTTATTATTGCAGCATTGCTTTGAAAGCATGCAGTTAAACCGAGTTCAAATTAAAACAGGTCATGAAAATTTACGCTCACAGCAAGCGATTGAGCGAATTGGAGCTCAAAAAGAAGGTATTCTACGCAATCATATGATTAAAAAAGACGGCACGGTTCGTCATACCGTTATGTATAGCATCGTAATGGATGATTGGCAGCAGGTGAAAGCTAGATTTCTTGACCAGTTATTATAATCTCAATCAGTCCATTATACTCTAACCCGTTACATTTCGACGTAACGGGTATTTGGTTTCTCTATAAAATTTTTAAAATACTATAAAGAACAAAAATTCAACATTTACGTTTTTGATAATCACATTATTTCATGCCTTTTCTCACAAATTGTGATGTAAATAAGAATATTGTCGTGTTTTTGGAAGTGAATTCCGCTACAATAGGAAAAGATACTTTTTTAAGATACTATCGGTAAAATTATAGTAGGTGAAAATTTTGGGACGAACAAAAACATATATAAGTGTAGATATTGAGGCAGCGCTTATCCGAGGAAAGCAATATATTATTGAAATCGGAGCGGTCAAATGGCTACCAGACGGCACTACGGAGACATTTACACAGTTGATCCAGCCGTATAAATTCAAAAAATTAAATGCACATATACAACAGCTAACGGGCATAACAACTGAGCAATTAATTGATGCACCATCATTTAAAGAGGCATTTTATAAATTTAAGCGTTGGTGTAAACAAGATTATGTATTTTTAACATTCGGAGAGTTTGATCGTAAAGTGTTAGAAGAAGAGTTAACACGCAATTACATAAACAAAGATTGTCTCTATCCGATTATCGACTTCCAGCAGAAATATATGATAGCACAAGGGATTAAGGAGCAGCCTTCATTAGGTGGATTAATGGAGCAGCTAGGACTAGAAATTGAAACGCAACACCGAGCTTTGGCAGATGCTGTTAGTCTACTAGCAATATTTAAAGAGGTAAACGGCGATGCAATCATACAGCAACAACAAACAAATGAATTCACATTATTTTTAACGAATTTCCGCATGCTTGAAACAACATTTGATCTTGTAATGTCCGTGACAAACTGTTCGGTTATCAATGGGCAAGTGCAAGTGCATGCCATGAATACCTTCCGTGAAGAGTTACCATATACAGTACAGTCAATTGAACGTACTCAAGAGGATGGCGAAGTCCAAGTAAGCGAAAAAATTACGATTAAATCAAGCCCTGATGCGAAGCAATTTTTACAGCAGCTTGCAGAGGATGTGCCAGGGAAGATATTAATTTCACGCTCGGCATTGCGTTCAGTGTCAAAAATATTAAAATTACATCATGTTACATTGCCAAAAACAGAAGTGATGACTTTAACAAATATTATCGAATCGGAAGAAATTGTTTCGAAGTTTAATTTGGTAGATGAGTCTATGCATTCATTTGAAGCAAAATTAATGAGATTAATTCATAAATTTGAACAAGCATTCGTAGATGAGTTTTATAAACGTGCGTTAATTGAGAAACAACCGGTAGAAGTATAAGGGGATTTCGTATATTTTTCACTTTATCCCGCATAAAGGGACAGTAAGATGCCCACTTTAAGTTGGCAATCCACTGTCCCTAAAAGCCCGATTGGTGAAGACTAATGCTCGTTGGGAGATGAGGAAAATCCCCACCGAGCAAAGTTTCACTTTATCCCCTTCATACGTTACGCTATTATAGTTAAGTAGGGAATTACAAGCGGGAAGTACAAAGGAGAATAGTTTTATGTCAACATGGATTGGAATCGACACAGGGGGTACGTTGACAAAGCTTGCGTATTTAAATGAACAACAAGAGCTTACATTAACAGTCTTTCCATCAAATGAAATGGATTTAGTAAAACAATGGTTAGAGCAGCATCCCCAAGTAGAAGAAATCGGGTTAACAGGTGGACGTACAGAGCAGTTACGAGACGTGTTAAAAACGATGAAATCGATTGAATATATTGTAGAATTTGAAGCTACATTAAAAGGTGTGCGCTACTTATTGGAAAAAGAGGGCCATACAATCGAACAAAGTATTATTACAAATATCGGAACAGGTACGTCGATTCACTATATGGACGGTAATCAGCATATGCGTGTTGGTGGTACAGGTATTGGTGGTGGTACATTAATCGGTCTAGCTACAATTATGACGGGAATTTCAGACTTTGAAGAAATTAAATCGCATGCTTCCCTTGGACAGCGTGGAGGAATTGATTTACTCGTCAAAGATATTTATCAAGGTATGGATACGCCGATTGATGGCAATTTAACGGCAAGTAATTTCGGTAAAGTGGGTATTACAGAACAACTTGATTTTGCTCAAAATGACATACTTGCGACAACACAAGGACTAGTTGGTGAAGTCATTACAACGTTAAGTATTCAATTAGCCGATCAGCATAATGCCGAGCACATTGTTTACATAGGCTCCACATTAACTAACAATGAGCAGCTCAAACAAGTCATTGAACATTACACCGTATTAAAAAAGCATACACCGATTTTCTTATCAGATTGCGGGTTTTCAGGCGCTATTGGGGCACTTCAAAATATTCGCGAGCATAATAAACAATAAATTCGAAAGCATTTAAACTTTTTCAATTAGTTTAAATGCTTTTTTGTACTTTACAAAAAACTTCGAGAGGCGTAATATTAACTAAGTAATTATTTAACTAGGTAAACAATTAGGGGTGATTACGATGAATCCACTATTTCATATGTTTTTCCAAAAAAACCGGCAGTTAGTCAATCATTTAAATGAAGCATTAAAGGAACACGGACTTTTTCATTCACAGTGGTCGATTCTGTTTTTGCTACATAAAAATGGACCGATGTCGCTAACGGAAATCTGGAAGTATTTAAACGTTGAAGCACCGACGATTACACGTACGGCAACACGCTTACAAACGCTAGGCTGGATTGTACGTGTAGAGGGAGCGGATAAACGAGAGAAAATTATTGCATTATCTGATTTTGCAAAGGAACAATTTCCGCATGTAGAGGCATCCGTTTTAGCGTTCGAAGCCAAAATCACACAGCAGCTTTCACAGCAAGAAGAGCTGCAGTTAATTGAACTATTAAAAAAGTTAGAAGGTTAATGAAATGGAACAAAAAATATTTACAAAACGATTTATAAGCCTATTCTTTACGAATATGGCTGTATTTTTCGTGTTTTATGGTCTCGTGACGACATTGCCACTATATGCAATGGGCGTATTAGGGAAGTCTGATGACGCATCAGGATTACTGGTAACAGCCTTTCTACTATCTGCGATTTTCATGCGCCCATTCAGTGGTAAATTACTCGATATGTTTGGGAAAAAACGATTATTAGTAGTGAGTATCGTGTTTTATTTGCTAAGTACGGTGCTGTATGTATTTTTTAAACCGTATGCGCTACTGCTTGCGTTACGTTTTTTCCAAGGGATTTGGTTTAGTATTGCTACAACAGCGGCTGGTTCGCTTGCTGCGGATATTATACCTGCAAACCGAAAAGGGGCGGGGCTAGGCTATTTTACAATGTCAACAAATTTAGCGGTTGTATTAGGACCGTTTGTCGGATTACTCATTGTACAATATGCGAATTTTGATGTGTTATTTATTGTGCTGTCTGTTATTGTCATAATTGGAGCGCTGCTTGCCATTACTGTACAAACAAATGATTTACCGAAGCCAGCACATGTTGAGCGAAATTTTAAATTTGGTTTTCATGATTTGTTTGAGAAAAAAGCGTTGCCTCTTGCGGCTCTTGCTAGTTTAATTGCCATTGCTTATGCGAGTGTACTGTCGTTTTTATCGTTATATGCAGAGCAACAAAATTTACTCGCCGCAGCAAGTTATTTTTATGCGGTATTTGCGGCAGCGATGATTTCGATTCGACCACTTACGGGTAAGATATACGATACGCTCGGCGCAAAATTTGTTATCATTCCATCTTTCGTTTTATTTGCGATTGGGCTCGTGATTTTAGCTAATGCTAGTAATACGTGGATCTTTTTAATTTCGGCAGTATTTATTGGTGCGGGCTACGGCACACTAACGACAAGTTTTCAGTCATTATGTATTCAGTCGACATCCCCCGAGCGCACTGGCTACGCGACGGCTACTTATTTCACGCTATTTGATACAGGTATTGCGCTCGGCTCCTATGTGTTTGGGATTATCGCGGTTTCATTAAGCTATGCAATGGTGTATTATTTATCGGCCTTGTTATTAGTAATTGTTTTTGTCGTGTATATGCTGTTTTTTGTACGTAGTAAAAGAATTGGATAATGTAAAAACGGGCAACGATTTGTTTGCCCGTTTAGTTTTTCGTGGATAGGAAAGTATAACTTTTTTCAGGGAAATCCACATAAGAAAGACATCATTTCGCGCTATTTGGCTCGAAATGTGTTTTTCTAATTTTTTAAAATGGCTTCCCGTGCAAGTGCATCAGCAGCCTTGTTTTCTTTGTCTGGAATCCATTTAATGAAAAAAAGTTCGAATTCGTCGATGAGTTGTAAGGCTTGTTCTAAAAACGGCTTAAACTCTTCGTTTTTTACGTAGCGTTTATCGACTGAGCTCACGACAATTTTAGAATCTGAGTGTAGCCAGACAAAATTCGTTTTGAGCTTTTTCGCTTCCTCTAAACCACGAACGAGCGCGGAAAATTCGGCGATATGATTGCTCGTCATGCCGATTGCTTCATTTAATTTAATAAGATGACCTTCGCCTTTAATAAAGATGCCAATACCACTCGGTCCAGGATTACCGGCACTCGCACCATCAATATATACCTCTAACATGAAAAAAGCTCCTTTACGTTACTGTTTTTAGTATAGCAAATGGGCGGCAGTTGGAGAAATCAAAAAAATAGCGTACAATAGGGAAACAGCTTTAAGGAGGTTCGATACGTGAATAAAATAAACGTAATGAAAGATATAGATGAATTGACAGATACGTATTGTGTCGATTGCCTTGTGATTCGTGATTTACGAAAAAAGCGGGGAAAGCAGGGTGCTCACCTCTTTTGTATAGAAAGCTGTACAGTGGGGGAGCAACTACAATTTTTAGGCCAAGAAATAATGAAGTTTAGTGATAAATAATAATATTGTAACGTTAATAAGACTATTGAAAATAGTTTTTAATATATTAAAGGGAAACAGTCCATCAAATTGCTGCCAATAGCAGCTGCTGGTGGGCTGTTTTTTTAGAGGGTAGGGGTAAGTATTAACTTTTCAAAAGAACATAAATGAAAAAACCAACACTTCGCACTATTTTGGCGCGATTTTTCATTGAAAAAGCATAAAAACCGTTTTTAGAAAACAAGTAGCTTTCCAAAAACGGTTTTAATTCGGGAACTATTAGTTAGCCCCTACTTTTACTAACTGCTTGTCTTGGTGGAAAGCAGTTAGTTCTTGGTGGTATTTGTTTAATGATGATGCTGAAATGCCAAAGCTTTCAGCAATGTCTTTTACCGTGAATTTTTGACCTAATAAGTCGTGGTCTTGACCGAAGCGGATGGCACCTGCAGCAATAGCACCAGCTTTACGAGCAGCTGGCTCTTTTTCCACTAGGTAATCTTCAACAATTGCAACAAAGCTGTCATTGTCGATACCTTTGTCAGCCATGAAAGCTTTTAATTGCTCAACAACCTCTTGTTCGAATGGCGTGAATTCTTCGCCCTCGTAGCCATTTTCCACTAAACCTTCCCATAGTAATAGGTGGTTTTCTTTTGTGAATTGCTCTACGCTTAGGCCACTCTTCTTGTAAGCAGCTGTAAACTCTTCAAATGAAATCGCATGCTCTTTGTGGAAGAAAATTAATGTAGAAACCGCTAATACATGGTTTTCCTTGTTTGTACCATCTGGCAATAGGAATGCAAATACACGCATGCCAAGAGGGATTGGTTTAGGGCTTTCCTTTTGGATGTGGTACACTGTGCCATCCATTGCTGAAACCGCTGTGAAATATTCATTTTCTGCCGTTTCAACTGTGCCGATAAAGAATGTTGGTTTTTCCCACGTTTTTAAAAGCTCGATCATAGATGGGCGAACCGTTTTCTTCGACATTTTTGCTAAGTAATTTGTCCAAATTTCAGGGCGCTTATGGAAGAAAAATTCATCTAATGCAACAGCTTCTACTAATTCTTTTTGTAACTTTGACTCTAGTTTTGGTGCCCAAGCTTGTACTAGCTCGATAAACTCACGAATGTCTTTTCTCTCTGGATAGCTCGTATAGAAAGTTTGTAGTACGTTTTCAATTTCTTCTTGGAAAATTGTCATAGAAGTTGTTTGAGCTTTACCTTCACAACACTTCTTATATTTTTTTCCACTATTGCATGGGCATGGGTCATTTCGTCCAACCATTGTAACACTTCCTTTAATACAACTTGTTAAATACTTGTGGTGCAAGCATTGCTATTCTTAATAATACCGTCAGAATGTTATTAAGAAAACTGATTATCTATTGCAAACAATCAGAAAATAGCGCTTTTTTAATTATAGTAAATAATGAATAGAAATAGAACTAAAAAGTAAAAAAAATAGGACATAGCTAGATTTTGCTATGCCCATACTATTTTAGATAGTAGATTGTGACTCCAATTGCGCCAATTTTTTGGCTGCCGAAAATTGTTCAAGCTGTGCAACCAAGTTTCCGATTAAAATGAATGCGCCACCGATGATTAGTTGGGTTGTTAATCCTTCACCAAGGAAAATCACTGCAAACATAGCGGCGAAAATTGGTTCTAATGAGAAAATTAGTCCAGTATGAGTAGGGGATGTATACTGTTGTACTACAGCTTGTGCAACGAAACAAAATGCTGTACAAATGACACCTAATCCTAAAATTGCTACCCAACCAAGTGATGTTGTCGGTAATTTTGGTGTTTCCAGTGCCAGAGTAAAAATTGCGCCAAGTACACCTGCCACACCTAATTGATAAACGCCGTAAGAAATGGATTCAACATCCTTCGTGAATTTGCTATTTAAAATTAAATAAATTGAATACCCAACCGCTGCAATTGCAACTAAAATATCACCAGTTTGGAAAGCTAATGAATCGTTATATGTTAAAATAGTAATCCCAATCATCGTTGCTACAATAGCGAAACTTACAGCGCGTGATGGCAAGCGCTTATCTAAAAAACTAGTGAAGATTGGCACTAATACTACAGTTAAGCTTAATATAAAGCCTGCATTTCCAGCAGATGTTGTTTTTAAGCCGAATAATGAAAGTGCGAAAACTATGAATAATAAAATGCCCTGAATGGATGCATAATAAATTGTTTTTTTCGTTACGCGCAACATCTTTGGTAAAAAGATTAGCCCTGCAATAATAAATGCGATGATGCATCGGAGTGCAATTACATTATACGCTTCTAATACTTCTAAACCAATCACCATGAACGTATAGGAAAGACCCCAAAACAATGTCACGATCACCATCAAAATATTTGCTTTACCTTGTAAACTCAAAGATGTCACCACATTTCGTTAAAATAATGTTTTTTGTTAGCTAAACCAATTATTTAGCTCTGTTATAATACACTATAAACTGCAAGTTGTGATTAGTAAAACGAATGTTTATAATGATTAATATGAAAAAAATTCATGTCTAAAAGATTATATTGGGGTAAATTGAAATGAGTATAGTGAAATATGAAATTTTAAATAAAGTTGCAGAAGTACAAAGTTTTACAAAAGCTGCGGAACTACTTGGTTTGACGCAATCTGCAATTAGTCATGCGATTTCTAGCCTTGAAAAAGAGTTTGGTTTTAATTTAATTCACCGCAATCGAAATGGTGTCAAGTTGACAGAGGATGGGCAAGAAATGTTAATTGAAATGCGAAAAGTTTTAACCGCACAAGAGCATCTTCAGCAGGCAGCCTCAAATATTTTAGGGGTAAATAAAGGGACTGTAAGAATTGGCTTAATTTCGACCATTTCAACCCATTGGATGCCGAATATTATTCCGATTATGGATTCACTTTATCCTGGGATAAGAATTGAGCTACGTGAAGGGGATTATTACGAAATTGAGCAGTGGCTTTTGAATGGTGAAGTGGATTGTGGCTTTTTAAACCGTACAAGCTCGAAGCAATTTGATTTTTTACCATTAAAGCGCGATCCACTTTTATGTATTGTCTCAAATGAAAGTCCGCTATATGATAATACTGCAATTGATTTATTAGAAATTGAAAATCTGCCATTTATTATGCCGTCCTATAAAGGAACAAACGATGTCATAGCGAATTTTGAAAAGTATGGGATTCGTCCGAATATTCGTTTTGAATTATTCGATGAAAAGGCGATTGTAGCAATGGTAGAGCATAATTTGGGAATTAGTATTTTGCCGCAAATGGCCGTTGCAATGTTGCCGCAAAATGTGAAAGCGGTACCATTGTTGCAGGAAAGCTTTCGTACAATAGGATTATCAACAAAGCAAAAATTATCACCGGCGTCGAAAAAATTTGTTGAAGTATTAGAGCAATGGCTGGCGTCAGTTAAACAATAGTGGGGGATACGAATGTTATCAGGGAAAAAGATATTAATTACTAGTGGGGGCACATTTGAAAAGTGGGATAATGTGCGTGGCCATACGAATTTATCGAAAGGAACTATGGGCTGCTATTTAGCAGAGGAGGCTTATGCAAAAAATGCAGAAGTCATCTATATGCACGGGATTTTCACACAATTGCCAGAGCATAAGGACCAAATGCGACTTGTAAAGTATGAAGGAATTGAGGAGTTAGGGCAAACATTAAAGCAAATTGTCGAAACGGAGCACATTGACTATGTCATTATGGCAGTCGCTGGCTCTGATTGGATAATCGACAAAGTGTTTGACCAATCAGGGAATGAGCTGACGGAAAAAGGAAAAATGCCATCTGATGAGCCACCGATTATTCACTTTAAAAAGGCGCCGAAAATTTTAGCGCAAGTGAAAAATTGGGCACCGAATACTGCACTAATCGGCTTTAAATTAGAAGCGACGGAAGATGAACAATTTTTAATCGACCGTGCTACAACGCGAATGCAAGTAGCTAACGCAGATTATATGGTTGCGAACAGTTCAAAATCATTATACGGTGCGACGGAACCACATTTGATTATTTCTAAAACTGGAGCTGTTATAAAAAGAGACGGCAAAGAGGACGCTGCTAAGGCACTAATGGGCTTATTAAAATAAGAGAGCTAAATTTGACGCGAGTTTATGGTATAATTGGAATATTCTTTTTATTTCAATGAGGTGTTAGACATGTCGATTCAGTCAGTAAAGGCGTATTTTGATACGCAAGGACGATTACAGGACGTACTTGAATTTACCGAAAGTAGCGCAACCGTAGAGCAAGCGGCTAATGTGCTAAATGTTATACCTGCTCGTATTGCCAAAACATTATCCTTCCATAGTTCTGATGATAAGGGATTACTTGTTGTTGCGGCAGGTGATGCGAAAATTGATAATAGTAAATTTAAACAACAATTTGGCTTAAAGGCGAAAATGCTCGATTTTGAAACAGTAGCAGTCTTAACGGGGCATCCTGTAGGTGGTGTTTGTCCATTTGCGTTAGCGAATGATTTATCAGTATTTTTAGACGTGTCGTTAAAGCGTTTCACGACCGTTTTTCCGGCTTGTGGCAGTGCCAATTCTGCGATAGAGCTAACATGTGATGAATTAGAGCGTTATACAGTTGCTAGCACTTGGGTTGACGTTTGTAAAGCTTGGCATGAGACGGAGGACTAGGAAATGTATCTATTTGATCACGTTGTCCATTTTGTAGAAAAGCCAGAGTTTGCAGTTGAATGTTTGCAAAATGAAGGCATTCACACCGTTATGGGCGGTAAACACGAAATGTGGGGTACATATAACGCACTAAGCTATTTTGATTTAAGCTACATAGAGTGTATAGGCATTTTTGATGAAGCCTTATTTGAACAGGCAGCGAGCGAGAAATATTCTTTACATGCAAGCTTTGCCAATCGTCGCCAAGTTGGGCTAAAACGCTTTGCGATTCGAACTACAACTATTGAACAAGATGCAAAAAAATTTACAGAAGCAGGTCTAGAAGTATATGGACCAACTCATTATTCAAGAACACGTGAAGATGGTTCGGTAGTTCGTTGGCAATTATTATATGTGGGTTATCCAAAATCAACTATCGAATTTCCATTTTTCATTCAGTGGGACGAGTATGATGAACAGCGCCGTAGCTTACTTACTGAGCATGGGGTACTGGCAACACATCAATCTGGGGACTTACAATTAGCAGAACTCCATTTTGTCGTACCAAATTTTGTCGCGGTCACGCAAATGGCAACTCTTTGCGAGGCAACTGTAGTAAAACATACTAAAATTGAAGACAATGTTCAAAGTATGACGGTGAGATTACCGAATATTGAACTCGTATTCCATTGTCCTACAGGTGTTGGACGCGTATGGAATTATATGCTTGACCATGGTTATGGCATACAAAAGCTTGTGTTGACAGGGGCAAAAGTCAGCGAAACGATTGAGTATGACGGCGCTACCTATGAAATGACAACACGATAATACATATTAAAGGAGCATATTTATGGCAAATTTAACGAAGCAAGAGGCATTACAAGCATTAAACAACAGCCAATTTGTAGGTTTTACTACGGCAACAGGAAACGTAATTGTAAAGAAATCGAATCGCACAAATTACGATATTTTTGTCTATGAGGATGGTAATGATGAGCCTTCCCACTATATTGGTAAAATTACAAATGTATTAGCAACTTTTAATGATAAAAAAAGTAACAAGGACTTTGTGATAGTAGAAAAATAAAAAAAAGCTGTAAACGGCCATTGTGCGCGTTTACGGCTTGATTTATTTTTTCATGACATTCGCAGCTTGTGCACCGCGTACGCCGTCAATAACTTCAAATTCTACGGCCTGTCCTTCATCTAACGTGCGGAAGCCTTCCTCTTTTATGCCAGTAAAGTGTACGAATACATCTTCGCCATTGTCACATTCTATAAATCCATACCCTTTCTCATTGTCGAACCATTTTACAGTGCCTTGGTGCATTCGCCATCTCCTCCGATACTGTCAAAATTCAATTGAAAACGAAAAGTTACAGAATATTACGAATAAACTATATAATAAATATGCGATTGATGTCAATAATTTGTCGATTTAACATAGGATTTTTGTTTATCAACATAGACAAAACAGACTATAATAAGAAGCAACTATGATAGAAAGTAGGGCAAATCATGACAACTACGACAAAACCTTTAACTGATATTGAAATTGCTAACGAAGCGACAATGAAACCGATAGTGGAAATTGCAGAAAAAGCGGGCATTCCGTTAGATGCAGTGGAGCAATACGGACGCTTTAAAGCAAAAATTGACACTAGCAAAGTAGTAGGCGATGCAAATGCCAAAGTCATTTTAGTTACAGCAATTAGCCCGACTCCAGCGGGCGAGGGAAAATCAACTGTAACAGTTGGCTTAGCAGATGCCTTATATCAATTAGATAAAAGTGTAATGGTAGCTTTACGTGAACCATCATTAGGTCCTGTAATGGGTGTAAAAGGTGGCGCAACAGGTGGTGGTTACGCTCAAGTATTGCCAATGGAGCAAATTAATCTTCATTTCAATGGGGACTTCCATGCGATCACAACAGCGAACAATGCGCTATCAGCATTAATTGACAACCATCTTCATCAAGGTAATGTGCTAAACATCGACCCACGCCGTATTATTTGGAAGCGTGTATTAGATTTAAACGACCGCGCATTACGTCATGTGACAGTTGGTTTAGGTGGCCCATTACAAGGTGTTCCACGTGAAGATGGCTTCGATATTACGGTTGCGTCTGAAATCATGGCGATTTTCTGTTTAGCGACAAGCATTCAGGACTTAAAGGAACGCTTAAAACGTATTTTAATTGGCTATACATATGATCGCCAGCCAGTAACAGTTGGCGATTTGCAAGTAGAAGGTGCGTTAACGTTAATTTTAAAGGAAGCATTAAATCCTAACTTAGTACAAACAATCGAAGGTACGCCGGCATTAATTCATGGTGGCCCATTTGCAAACATCGCACACGGCTGTAACTCCATTATCGCAACACAAACTGCGCGTAAATTGGCAGATATCGTCATTACAGAGGCAGGTTTTGGTTCAGATTTAGGGGCAGAAAAATTCCTAAATATTAAAGCACGTGAAGCAGGCTTTAAACCGAGCGCTGTTGTTATTGTTGCGACAATTCGTGCACTTAAAATGCACGGCGGCGTAGCAAAAACAGAATTAGTTGCTCAAAATGTAGAGGCATTGAGAGTTGGGATTGCCAACTTAGCGCAGCATGTTGCAAACGTACGTAATTTTGGTTTGGAGCCTGTCATCGCATTAAATCGTTTTATTACAGATACTGAAGCTGAGATAGCCTTCGTATTAGAATGGGCTCAGGCAAATGAAGTTCGTATCGCGCGTACAAATGTGTGGGAAGAGGGCGGAAAAGGCGGAATTGAGCTAGCAAAACAAGTGCTAGAAGTAATTGAGCAGCCTAACGATTTCCATCAATTATATGAGCTACAAGAAACGGTTGAACAAAAGTTAACAAAAATTGTACAACAGGTGTATGGTGGCGCAGGCGTAATATTAACAGACGCGGCGAAAAAACAATTAACAACGATTGAAAAAAATGGCTGGGATAACTTGCCGATTTGTATGGCAAAAACGCAATATTCATTATCGGATCAACCAAGTTTACTTGGTCGCCCAACAGATTTTGTTGTAACAATTCGCGAAATTATTCCAAAACTTGGTGCAGGATTCTTAGTGTGCTTAACTGGCGACATAATGACAATGCCAGGTTTACCAAAACAACCAGCAGCTTTACGTATGGACGTAGCTGAAGACGGTAGCGCAGTTGGGTTATTCTAGTAAATAAAAAAAACGTATTCGTGTAAATATCGCGAATACGTTTTTTTATGCTTTACCATTAGTCAATTTATTCAAATCCTTTTTAGAACATTAAACCGAAGAAGTGTGTAACTACCGCATATGCACAACTTGCTCCATAAACAGCTGAACCGATTATTATTGGAGAGATTACTAATAATCCTTTACGTTCTTTTTCACTCATAACATGTGATTGTTGTATTTGAATAGCTTTCATAATAAACACTCCCTTTTTCTACTTTATGTCTTCTTATTGCTATTATATGTCTTGATTTTATAAAAATCAATATAAATGTTCACAATTCCGACAAAAAAGTTATTTATAATACAAAAATGATTATTTGGCGAGTATTTTATTGTTGACGAATGGATTTGTAACAAATTCGAATTTATTATCCAACTGAGTAAGCTGCATGATCAATCGAAATTGTTATGACTAATGATAAAGACATACATTAATTATTATGTTTAATCAGTTACACAAAAATGCATATTGGATGTTTTACTTATGAAAAAATGAAATCCGTTAAATATGGTGATAAATCCCTAAATTCAAATATCGCTAATGGGAAAATTTAAATATGGATGTTATTCGGTGCAGCTGCATACCTTTAAATAATAAGAAGGACAGTAGATAAAATGATGATTATTAATGATAAATATCTGATGTTCACATAATTAATTGTTTTTTAATCCGGTAAATAAAGACCATTTAAAAAAATGAAAGATGGATATTGATAAAAATCCTCAAATATTGCAATGATTTTTCAAGTTTTCGAGATGTTGATCTTTGTTTTTTCAAGTAGCTAAAGAATTTCAATGGTGGATTAATTAAGCGGATTTAAAAAAAGGGGGATTTTTTTGCAACGTGAATTATTGGAGAAAGATGCGATTTTGCTCCAGCAAGATGCAGCTAGTTGGGAAGATGCAATAAAAAAAGCGGGGCAACTTTTGATAGATACAGGAAAAATTCAGGAAAGTTATATCGAGGCAACGATTCGCAATATTCATGAATTAGGACCATATATTTTAATTGCACCAAATGTAGCATTACCTCATTCGCGACCTGAAGATGGGGTGCTTGAACAGGGGATTTCAGTATTAACGCTAAGAAAAAGTGTGGAATTTGATTCTGAAAAACCATTTAAACTTGTAATTTGTTTAGCAGCAGTTGATGAAAACTTACACATTGAGATGCTTCAAAAAATTGCAGAAGTTATTGCAGACGAAGCATTAGTGAACAAATTATTATCATCTACTTCTGTGGATGAAGTATACAAAATGTTCAACGGGGAGGTGAGTTAAATTAAGATTTTAGCAGTATGCGGTATGGGCTTTGGCTCTTCAATGATGTTAAAAATGACAATCGAAAAAGTATTAAGGGAAAAAGGCATCAAAGCAGATGTTCAAACGTCTGATTTTAGTACTGCTGGTAGTGAAAAAGCAGATTTCATTTTCACAAATGAAGAATTTGGGCGACAACTAGCTGGTGGGACTGTTCCGGTAGTAGCGATTAAAAACATCGCTGACACAAAAGAAGTGCGTGAAAAGTTAGAAGCGGCATTACAATAATCTAATTTGTTTGGAGGATTTAAAATGGCGTTTATTGAGTTTTTAATGAATGAGATATTAAGTATTCCGGCTGTATTAGTAGGTCTTATTGTTTTCATTGGTTTAGTTACTCAACGCGCTGATTTTTCTAAAGTTACATCTGGAACATTGAAAAGTATTATTGGTTTCTTAATTCTTGGCGCAGGTGCAAGTGTCATTGTCGGCTCTTTAGAGTCTTTAGGAGGAATCATTGAAGATCGCTTTAATATTCAAGGCGTTATTCCAAATAATGAAGCGGTAGTAGCTTTAGCGCAAAAATTATTTGGAACAGAAACAGCATTAATCATGGGATTTGGTTTTGTTATGAATATTATTTTTGCTCGTTTCACCCCGATGAAGTATATATTCTTAACAGGACACCATACATTTTTCATGGCAGCATTATTGTCCGCAGTTCTTGGTACAGCAGGGCTTGATGGTGCATGGTTAGTAATTGTTGGTTCAATTATTTTAGGGTTTTTAATGGTAGTGATGCCAGCGATTGCACAGCCATTCATGCGTCAAATAACAGGTAATGACGACGTGGCAATGGGGCATTTCTCAACAGCAGGTTACGTTGTTGCAGGTTTAGTTGGGAAAGCAATCGGTAATAAAGATAAGTCCACAGAGGATATCAAAATTTCGGATAAATGGGCTTTCTTAAAAGATTCTTTGCTTTCAACGGCGTTAACAATGATCGCAATCTTTGTGATTATCGCAATTTTAGCTGGATCTGACATTGTTAACGAATATTCTGCAGGTCAAAACTTTATTATGTTTAGTATTATCCAAGGGTTAACTTTTGCAGCTGGTTTGTCCATCATTTTATTAGGGGTTCGAATGATTTTAAACGAAATCGTCCCAGCGTTTAAAGGGATTGCTGATAAGTTAGTTCCGGGCGCTAAACCAGCATTAGATGTACCAATCGTATTCCCATATGCCCCAACAGCTGTACTAATAGGATTTTTATTCAGTTTTGCAGGAGGATTAGTTTCAATGGCGGTCCTTGGTGGATTGTCAATGGCATTAATCATTCCTGGTTTAGTACCGCATTTCTTTACAGGTGCAGGTGCAGGAGTATTTGGAAATGCAACGGGTGGTCGTGTAGGTGCGGCAGTAGGTGGGTTTGTAAATGGTATTTTAATTAGTTTCATCCCAGCATTTTTACTACCAGTATTAGGGGATTTAGGCTTTGCAAATACAACTTTCGGTGATACGGATTTTGGTATTGTAGGAATTATTATTGGGTATATAGCTAGCCTATTTGGCTAATAGCAAAAAATTAACCTTCTTCTGAATAAAGAGGAAGGTTATTTTTTAAAGGGGATGAATGTGATGATCTCTATTCAACAACTTGAAAACCACGCAGTTAACATTCGTCGCAAAATTATAGAAACAGCGCATTATAAAAAACAGGGTCATGTTGGAGGCTCATTATCTGCGGTGGATATTTTGACAGTTTTATATTTTGATAAGCTGAATTTGAATGGAAATGAAATGCGTGATCGCTTTGTATTATCAAAAGGGCATGTAGCACTTGGTCTATATTGTACGTTAGCTGAGCGTGGCTTAATTGAAATGGAGGAACTTAAAACATTTGATAGCTTTAATTCGCGTTTGCAGGCACATCCGGATATGACGAGGCTTGAAAGTTTAGATATGTCGACGGGCTCTTTAGGACAAGGGCTATCAACGGCTGTTGGAATGGCGATGGGTGCAAAATATTTATCACAATCATTTCATGTATTCGTACTCCTTGGTGATGGTGAGTCACAGGAAGGTCAAGTGTGGGAAGCCGCTTCCATAGCAGCACGCTACAAGTTAAACAATTTAACGGTTATTGTTGACTGCAATGGATTACAGCAATTTGGGTGGCATGAAGAGAATCAAGTATTTCCGCCTGATCAACATTTACCTGAGAAATTTAAAAGTTTTGGCTTCCTTGTACAAGAGGTTGATGGACATAGTATTGCATCGCTACAAAAAGTGCTTGAGCAAAGTAAGCAAAACCAAACTAATCAACCAATAGCTATTATTGCTAAAACGGTAAAAGGTAAAGGGGTATCCTTTATGGAAAACAACTATTTATGGCATTCCAAAGCCCCAAATGACGAGGAGCTAGACCAGGCACTTCTACAGCTTGAAGTAGGTGGTGAGTGTAGATGAAAGGTGAAAGTCTTCGCAATACATTTGGCCAAGTTCTATCGCAGCTTGTACAACAAGACTCTAGAGTGGTTGCATTGGATGGGGATTTAGGGAATTCTACTAAATTAGATCATGTGTTGATGGTTAAAGAATCTGCATTTTTCCAAATGGGAATTGCAGAACAAAATATGGTAGGTGTTGCAGCAGGGCTTGCACATGTTGGCGTTAAGCCATGGGTATGCAGTTTTGCAACCTTTTTAACGAAGAGAGCATTCGATCAAATTGTAGTCAGTGTTGCACAAACCAATGCAAATGTAAAACTAATTGGTAGCTATAGTGGCTTATTAACTAGTAATACAGGAAAATCGCACCACTCGTTGGAGGATTTAACCATGTTTTCTACAATTCCGAATATGAGTGTCATTGCACCGGCTGATGCACAAGAGTTATCTAGTGCAATGAAAATAATGTACGAAACAGATGGGCCCATGTATTTGCGTGTTTCACGTGACGAGACCATTCCGCCTTTTTTAGGTGGAGAGCCGTTTCAACTAGGAAAAGGAAGAGTTTTGACAGATGGAGGGCCTATACTAGTAGTCTCCACAGGGACGATGACTTATCAAGTGAAGCTTGCTTTGGAGCAACTTCAAACGAGCTTGGTGACACATCTACATATGCCATCGATTAAGCCCTTTGACACGGAGCTACTATTAGAGCATGCAGCTTTATGTACACAAGTAGTAACGGTAGAAGAACATTATATTCGTGGTGGCTTAGGTGGCATTGTAGCAGAAATATTAAGTGAACAAAATCCAAAGTATGTGACACGCATAGGGGTAAAGGATGGGTTTTCAGGATGTGGTACAGATGCAGAACTATTAGAGGCTAACGGCTTAAGTGCAAACTGTATAGCTGAAGCAATAAAAAAATTATTAGTGAAATGAGGAACCAAGTATGAATAAAACGTATACCATCCCATTTTCAGAAGGGCTACATGCTCGTCCGGCTTCGCAGTTTGTGCAGCTAGTACAAGATTTTGATGGACATGTGCAAATTGACAAAGAAGGGAAACGAATCAATGGCAAAAGCGTGATTCATATTATGACGTTAGGTGCAAAAAAAGGCGATCAGTTAACGATCGCTTTAACAGGTGAGGAAACAGCAGAAGCTGAACTATTTGCAAGGTTAGATGATTTTTTCTCTGCATAGCTCTCCTTAAAAGCACTTGTTTTGAAAATAGCGGACAACGCCAATGACAGAAACCCTAAGATTCTGTCATTGCGTGACTGCTCTAATATTGCTTTAGCAAAATATCCCCAACCTCAAAGCTTGCTACCTCGTTTCTTTACCCGCTTCATTATTCAGAACTTTCCCGCTCTATAAAAGCGATATCCATACTTCGCGCAGTGCTGTAAATTTTTTGTTTTTGCTCTGTACCGAATTTCACCGTTTCGTTAATAATGATTTCATCGTTCGCAGTTTGGAAAATGTATTGACCATACGGAAGCTCGTGATGATATTCGTAAATTACTGCTTCTATGTCAGCCCAATTGAAAATTTGCTCATTATTATAGGATTTCAAAATAATTTTTTCGTTTTGAATCGCGTTATAATTCGTTAGCGTCCAGCCACAAAAGCCGATAATTGCAATAATCGTGAGTGTCGCTAGACTGTACGTAAGTTTTGTATGCTTTAATGCTAGTAAGATCAGTGTAGCAACGATCAAAACAAGCGAAGTAAGTGAAATGATTAAGTTGTTTTTCGGTGTCAGTAAGACGATGTTGTCTTTACTAAAGTGTAATGTCTCGGTCATAATAGTCGGTAAGAAAATAGCGAAAATAATGCCTATGAATCCAACAGCAATTGCGATAATACCAATTTTGGCACGTGTTGATTTTTTATTTAACATCAAAACTCCCCCTTAAGTCATTTCCTTATATACGTATTAAATTGATAAAAGTTTCGAATATATGGAATATTTCGATAAATAGAAATCATTACCGAAACATGGGGTTCATGTGCGTTTCGGAGCATTTGCGTGCGCTTTAAGACCCGAGCCCTCGTGATTCGTGGTAAACTAAGGAAGAGAACAGTACAAATGAAAATGGTGATAAAATGAACGAACAAATTACAAAATGTGCGTCACTCGTAAAAGAGATTTATGAAAAAATGGACGCAAGCCATGATTTTCAGCACATCGAACGAGTATATGAAAATGCGTTAACAATTTTAACAGCAGAGCCGCAAGCAAACGAAAAAATCGTGCGTTTAGCGGTGTTATTACATGATGTGAGCGATTCGAAATACGCAGAGACAAAAGAAGATGAGGATCGCATTTTACAGGCGCTTAACTTAACAGACGAAGAAATCCAGCACATTCAAACAGTCATTGCTGAAGTATCGTTTAACGGTGGCAATGAGCTCCCAGCAACAACGATTGAATCAAAAATTGTGCGGGATGCCGATCGATTGGATGCGATTGGTGCGGTGGGAATCGCCCGTACATTCGCTTATGGTGGGGCAAAGGGTCGTAAATTGTATGATGATGCAGAGGAAGCACGTGATGGTATGACGTTAGAAGAGTACCGCACAAAATCAACGGCCAGCGTTACCCATTTTTATGAAAAGCTTCTTCTTTTAAAGGGTTTAATGGTAACAGAAAAAGGGCGCGAAATGGCTGAAGGGCGTCATGCATTTATGGTACAATTTTTACAGCAGCTTAAAAAAGAAAGAGACGGGATTTCATGAGTCATTTAATCGTATCAAATTTAACAAAAACAGTTGGCGATAAAACGCTATTTCAAAATATTGAATTTACCATTTATGAAGGGGAGCGAGCGGGTCTAATCGGGATTAATGGCACAGGGAAATCGACACTATTATCCATTTTAGCCGGTATACAAGATGCGGATGCTATTGAGCTTGACCACCCAAATAAATACCGTATTGCTTATTTAGAGCAAGACCCACAGTTTGAAGCAAATGTAACGGTATTACAGGCAGTGTTCAGCGGGGATTCGCCAATTTTACAATTAAACCGCCAGTATGAGGATATTGTAGCGGCACTTGCGAATGACCCAACGTCCGAAAAGCTACAAAATGAATTGTTCCGCCTACAGCAGCAAATGGACACGGACAATGCATGGGATGTCAACGCATTAGCAAAACAAGCGTTAACAAAGCTTGGCATTGATATGTTTGATAAGGAAGTAACTTCTTTATCAGGTGGTCAGCAAAAGCGAGTGGCTCTTGCAAAAGTATTAATTGAACCAGCAGATCTCTACTTATTAGACGAGCCGACCAACCATCTAGACGTCGCATCAACGGAGTGGCTACAAGAAATGGTATCGCGTTTAAAAGGTGCGGTGATTTTCATTACCCATGACCGATATTTTTTAGATGAAACGGCAACGCATATTTACGAATTAGCGGATCAAACATTATACCGCCATACTGGTTCATACGGAGATTACTTAGAAGCACGTGCGATTCGTGAGGAAATGCAAGCGGCAACACAAGCAAAATTACGCAATCGTTACCGTTCTGAATTACAGTGGATTCGCCGCGGTGCAAAGGCACGAACAACAAAGCAAAAAGCTCGTATTCAGCGCTTTGAGGCATTGGATGATTCCATTGATCGTTCAGGTGAACAAACAGATCTTGAAATGAACTTAGCTACATCACGTCTTGGCAAAAAGGTGTTGGAGTCAGATGCCATCACAAAAACTTATGGCGATCGCACAATTATTAAAGATTTCAGCTTTTTACTACAGCAAGGGGACCGAATTGGCATTATCGGCGCGAACGGTTACGGGAAGTCAACATTACTAAACATGCTTGCTGGCGAAATCGAGCCAGATCAAGGCGAAGTTGTTGTAGGTTCTACAGTTAAACGTTTACACTTTAAGCAGACATTACCGGCGATGAACGAAAAAGCGCGTATGATTGACTATGTGCGTGAAGCATCGAATGATATTACCGATGCAAACGGTGAACGTTTTTCTGCATCTCAAATGCTAGAACGCTTCTTATTCCCATTAAATGTACATGGCACACCGATTAGTAAGCTTTCAGGTGGTGAGCGCAAACGTCTACATTTACTGCGCTTACTTATGGAGCAGCCGAACGTGCTTTTACTAGACGAGCCGACGAATGATTTAGATATTGAAACGCTAGGTGTATTAGAAGACTTTATCGAAAATTTCCCAGGCGTTGTTATTACAATTTCGCATGACCGTTTCTTCTTAGATCGAATTGCGAAAAAGCTTTGGATTTTAGATGGTCAAGGCGGTGTGTCGGAAAGCTTGGAAGTTTACACAGACTATCTAGCGAAAAAAGAAATTGAGCAGCAACAAGTCGCAAAAGAAGTAAAACAAGAAAAAACGAAAGCCGAAAAGCCAAAATCCGAAAAGAAAAAGCTATCCTTCAAAGAGCAAAAGGAATGGGAGACAATTTCGGATGACATTGCCAAGATGGAAGAAAAAATCATGCAGACGGAAGAAGAAATTTCTACAGCTGGCTCAGATTTTACAAGGCTTCAGCAATTAACGGGAGATTTAGAAACTTACAATAACGAATACGAGCAATTAATTGAGCGTTGGAGCTATTTGGACGAAATTGTAAATGGATAGGAGCGCTTACTATATGAAAATATTATCAATCGAGCCAACACCAAGTCCAAATTCGATGAAGGTTATCATTGATCAAGACTTACCATTTGGGAAAAGTTTTAACTATACAAAAGACAATATTCGAGAGGCTTCTTCTGAGTTACAAGCGATTTTTGCGGTTGAAGGTGTGAAGGGCATTTATCACGTATCGAACTTTCTAGCAATTGAACGTAATGCGAAATATGCATGGGAAAATATTTTAGCCGATATTCGTCGTACTATTGGTGGCGAAGAGACTGAAGGTAAGGAACAGCAAATTAACGAGCATTACGGAGAAGTAAATGTACACGTACAAATGTACAAGGCCATTCCACTGCAAATTAAAGCATTTGATGGTGAAGGAGAAATACGTATTAGCGCAGGCGACCGTTTTACGATTGCATTTAAGCATCTACAATTTAAAGTGGCAGAGGACAACTTCATTTTAGAGCGTAAATGGGTGGACTTCGGCGTGCGCTATGGTGATAAAGAGCAAGTGGCACAGGAAGTATTAAAAGAAGTGGACGCGCTATATCCACAAGACCGTGTGGAATCGATCGTCGAAAACGTCAATACCGAAGTTGTAACAGCTGCACAAGAACGTAAAGAAGTAACGCTTGAAGCATACATGCAAGTGGAGGACTGGCAACAGCGCTTCCAACTGCTTGACCAACTACCTGATCCCGAGGTGAAGGATATTCCGCTATTAGAAAAAGCGTTAGAAGATGAGCAAATGTCAATTCGTCGTCTTGCTACAGTTTATTTAGGAATGATTGAGGACGAGGCGGTCGTTCCAGCGTTGACGAAAGCACTGAATGATAAGAGTGCGGCCGTGCGCCGAACAGCAGGGGATTGTATGAGTGATTTAGGTCTAGAAAGCTTTGAACCTGCAATGATTGCAGCACTAACGGATAAAAATAAGCTAGTGCGCTGGCGTGCGGCAATGTACTTATATGAAGTAGGGACAGAAGTAGCGGTAGAGGCTTTAAAAGTTGCGAGTACCGATAAAGAGTTTGAAGTGAAATTGCAGGCGAAAATGGCGCTAGCGCGTATTGAGGGCGGCGAGGAAGCAAAAGGCTCTGTTTGGAAGCAAATGACGGAAAGCCGTAAATAATCGTTCGAAAATATTGAAACCTATTGAGCAGTTGAGACTTGCTTAATAGGTTTTTTTGAGTTTGATAAACTTAATTTTTAATGGGTTTTTAACCATAAAGCATAAGAAATGAAAGTGAATTATGTAGAAATTTGTCGAATGAATGTTGTAGACGTTCCCGTGAAAAATATTCACTTATTGAGATATTTGTTATATATTTACAGAATGGACACAATGAAGGAGATGAAGGTTTAATGGAGTTGTTACAGAATGAGCGATTGTTGGAAAATCCAGTTAGTTTAGAAACTAAGCGGATGGAAAAGCTTTTATCACTTTTAGACTCTTTTAAAATGAATCATTCACAACTATTCACGAAAGAGGATGCTTGCTTAATTACATATGACATTTGGACATTGTTAGAACTTGGCGGAGATTACGAAGAGAAAATCAATAATGAAGATGTTAATAAAAAAAATTGGCGCTTATTTTTACTAAATTTTTTTGCAGCAAATGGATTGGACAAAGATTCCGTGTTTACACAATATGATAGCACCGAGAAGCGATTTTTTACTGCGTTATTTATTGTAAAAAAGCTAATATCAGGTCATTTATCACAACTAGAGAAATTATGGAAAGTACAAGAGCACAGTGAAACGATTCAATCAATGAATAGTATTGATAAAAAATTGGAAATCCTGCAGCAAAGATTATTTAAAGAAATACAAAATAAGTGGTATATTCATTTGTTCAAATACAAGACTGAATTCCAAAATATTCTTGTACAAGTTGAAAGGCAGCAAAACGCGGTTGAACAAATATTAGGTCCAGAAATTTGGAAAACAATTGATGAAAATCATTTTGTTATGCTTATGAAATCAATTGAATCTAATCACTTTGCAGAGCTTCTCTTTTGGAAAGAAAAAATTGAGAAAACAGAATTTGTAACAAATCAATCCAACCAAAATTGTTCCTACATTCTTTGTGTGCAGCAAGATGTGTCTATGCGTGAATATATTAACATACAAACTGCAATTGTCCTCCAATTAATAAAATCAATCCAGAAAAACGAACAGAATTTCATAATTGTTCCCTTTGCTCAAACCATTGAACGCGAGATGGTTGCGTTAAAAGGGATGTTTAATATGGACCGTTATTATGATTTGAATCAGCCATTTCAATCTAAAAATGAGCCAATAAATTATAAAAATGCACTGAATTATGCGTTATTGATGTTGAAGCTGGAGTTATCTCCAAATGAGAATGGTAAAATCTATTTTTTATGCAATGAAATGATCTATAAGCATTTACCACAGGATGAAGAATGGAAAAATGCTGTTGAAAGCCATAAGAAAAATAATAGTATTCAAATTTGTGTAATTTATTTAGGTGGCAAAAATAACTTTAAACCTATATGGTTTGCCGATGAAATTCATTTGGCTGAACAATTTGTTGCGTCAGTAAAAGTGTAATAACTTATAACGAACATTTTTCAATACAAAATTTGGAACCAAGTGCATTTATCTAATAAAATCCGTTCTGCTACGCTACGGGGGACGCTTTCCTGAGGGCGTGGCTGCAACTAACTTGTATGTGCCTCTTACGCTGGCACATACAAGTGGATTTTCCGCACACGCTTAATCCTCTAGGAGTCACCCCCTTCACTTCGCGGCACTCTACTATAAAGTAAAAATTGGTTTAAATTACAAAGAACTTGAACAAATGTGCTAAATCTAGCTCTGTCATTGAAATAAAATAAAAATTAGTCTAAGAATGTTTTTATTTTGAAATAATAAAAGTAGCTAAATTTATCGCTGTAGCAAACCTTTAATCTAAATTTCAATAATAAAACAGAGCAATATTTTATTCAGCACCGCCGCCTCGCGATAGCGCAAGCGGCAACATTGGACTCTTTTAGCTTTATTAAAACGTAACATATTAATTTGGCGGGCCTTGGATGCGGCATTAAAGACAGTAGTATGGACACGTACCACGTGGCCATAATGCTGTCATGCCGTTGCCCGACAAAAATATGTAACACTTCACTTAATACATTTTTTGTTAGCAAATTTGCTGAATGTCAGTAATAAATAAACACTGAAGAGTATGCTTCTGTAGGAGGCATACTTTTCAGTGTTGGGTTAAGAATCAGGCTGTACTTTTTGAACTTTTTGGTCTGGATAAAACACGGTATATATAATACTCCCGAAAATGAGGACAATACCTAATATTTGTAGCATTGACGGTCTAAAGCTCAGTAAAATGGCATCCAGTAAAATGGCTACAACCGGATCAACAAAAACGAGCACCGATACAATTACTGTTGGTAAATCACGAATACTATCAAAAAACAAATAATAGACAAAGCCTGTATGGATGAAGCCCGTGCCAAGAATATACAGCCAATTTGTTGTAGTTAAGCCGTCAAAGACCGTAAAATCACATAGCGGAAACAGCATGACAATTCCGACCGTCGTTTGAATAAACGTTAAAGCATATGAAGATAGTCCGTGAATGGTTTTACTTGTAAACATAGTGAGCGCATAGCAAATTGCCGACAGTAACGCCCAAACAAAGCCCGAATTCATAAATTGAGAAATACTTGAGAAGTTATCAATACCAACAATTAATATGCTACCTAAGAAGCAAACAACCGTTGCTAAAATTGACCGTACCCCCATTTTTTCTGCTAGTAAAACCGAGCCAAGCATGAGGACGAAAATCGGTGCTAAATTGTAAATCGAAATTGCGATTGAAATAGACATCACTTCAAAAGCTTTAAATAAAAACACCCAATTCAGCACGATGAAAATCCCACAAATACACGTTTTAATCACTTCACGTTTGTCCCATTGTTCTGTTTTATGACCACCTGTCAGCAACCATAATCCACCTAAAAACAACGTTGCACAAATACAACGTACAAACACAAGCTCAATTGCAGGGAGTCCTGTATGAATTGTAAAAAATCCAATTGAACCAAAGATGGCCATAGAAAGGGTCAATTTAATCATGGAGCTGGTGTTCATCATTCAACCTACTTTCTGCCTGTTTAGTTGCGAATTTGGCCTTTACCAGTAATATAAAATTTCGTTGATGTTAATGCAGGTAAGCCCATTGGTCCACGTGCATGTAGCTTTTGTGTAGAGATGCCAATTTCTGCACCGTAGCCAAATTCAAAGCCATCTGTAAAGCGTGTTGAAGCATTGTGATAGACTGCGGCAGCGTCAACTGAATTTAAAAATACCTCTGCATTTTGTACATCTTCTGTAATAATTGCTTCTGAGTGATTTGTTCCAAATTTATTAATATGATGCACTGCTTCATAGACGTTTTCGACAACCTTAATGCTTAACGTACATGCTAAAAATTCTTCCGCATAATGTTCATCTTTTGCTGGCAAAGCTGCATTCAATGCGCGGCATACTTGTTCGTCACCGTAAATTTTAATACCTAACTCCCCATGTAAATAATGTAGGAATGCTTTACCGTGCAAATGGAAGAAGTCCTCGTGCATTAGTAAGCTTTCTGTTGTATTACATACCGAAAGACGCTGCGTTTTTGAATTTTTTAAAATTGTTTTAGCCATGTCAACATTAGCGAAATTGTCTAAATAGACATGGCAGTTACCTGCGCCGGTTTCAAGAACGGGAACTGTCGATTCACGTACTACTAAATCGATTAAGTTTTTTCCACCACGCGGAATCAGTACATCTAAATAGTCGGTCATTGTGAACAATGTTTTTGCTGTTTCACGGCTGGTATCTTCGATCAATTGCACGGCATCAACTGGATAGTTTGCTTTTTCTAATGCGCGGTGAATCGAGGCAACAAGTGCCATATTCGAATTTTTTGCCGATGAACTTCCACGCAAAATAACGGCATTACCTGTTTTTAACGAAAGGGTAGCAGCATCGACCGTTACATTTGGACGTGCCTCGTAAATCATACCGACAACACCAAGTGGAACGCGCTTTTTCGTAATATGTAGGCCGTTTTCCTTTGTAATGTCTTCAAGTACTTCTCCAACTGGGTCTGGTAAATCAATCAGTTGTAAAATGGCGTCACTCATCGCTTGTACGCGTTCTATATTTAATAATAGGCGGTCTAGTGTAGAGGAATCTACCTGGTTTTCTTGCCCTGCGATGATATCCAGTTCATTGGCAGCTAAAATTTCGTTCAAATCCATTAATAATTGTGTGGCGATGTGTTTTAATGCATCATTTTTTTGTTTTGTTGAGCAAATATTTGTTTTATAGCTTGCGATTTTTGCGCGTTTTCCTTTTTCAATTACTTCGTTTGTCATTGTTGCTCCCCCCTTAATTTTTCACCCAATGATTGCGGTGGATAACTTCGATTGGTGCGTTTGAAAGCTCATCAGTACGTTTGCCCATTGCCTGCTCTAGTTCTTTTGCTGAATATAAAACTTCCCCACGGCCAATACATGTATGACGGTCATATACTTCGACAACATCGCCTCGATTGAATTGTCCTTCAAAGGCGTATATACCAGCAGGAAGTAGGCTTTTCCCACCGTGTTGCAGGGCATTGACAGCACCTTCATCGATAAATAGCTTGCCTGAAGCCTCTGTAAGTGTAACCCATTGTTTATTCGTGGGAATGGCCTTGTCACTTCGTTTGAAATACGTGCCATCACCATTGTTATCTAAAATTTCAATTAATTTAAGTGATCCGAAACCTGTACCGATAAAGACATCTACTCCGGCATTCATTGCAAATTTTGCGGCAGCAAGTTTTGACTGCATACCACCTGTACCAACTTTTGAACCAGAGCCTTTAGCGTAGCCAAGCATTTCATCGGTAATTTCTTCAATGAGTGAAATACGTTGTGCATCTGGATTGGTTAGTGGATTGGCTGTGTAGAGTCCATTGACATCCGTTAAAATAATGAGCTGGTCGGCATGGACTAAACCACTCACTAAAGCCGATAGCATATCATTATCGCCAAATGTTAATTCAGCTACAGATACTGTGTCATTTTCATTGATAATTGGAATGATTGAGCGCTCAAGTAGCTCAGATAATGTTTCGTATGCATTTTTATAACGCTTTTTATCGCTAAAGTCAGAGCGTGTCAATAAGATTTGCGCTGGGATATTGCCATAGCATGCGAATTCGTCTGCATAGGCTTGAATAAGTACGCTCTGTCCAACGGCTGCTGCTGCTTGCTTGCCCTTGATTGTTACGGGACGAGATGAGTAACCTAATTTACGAAAGCCTGCAGCAACTGCTCCCGATGAAACTAAGATGACTTCATGGCCAGCTCCTTTTAATTTTGCAAGCGCTGCGACGTGATCGGTGAATTTTTGTTCGTCAATTTCACCTTTTGTATTTGTTAAAGAACTGCTACCAATTTTGACGACGACGCGTTTTCGTTCCATAAAATTGCCTCCATTTCCATCATAAACAATAAAAAAGCACTTTTCCTCCTAATGCATAGGACGAAAAGTGCTGTAACTTCCGTGGTACCACCTAAATTGAATGTTAAAAACATTCCACTTCATCTCATAACGCTGAGCCGGCGCCTAAATTTATTAGGAGCATGTCGAAGTAGGTTCGGTAGGTTTTGCTATGCCATTCTTTCAGCCGCTGGAATGTGCTCTCTTTTCTAGCCAAGTGCTACGTACTATTCTTTGAGTAAGCCTTTATTTTCTAATAGCATGCCCGATTGAATGGGATTTGTCAATATCATTTAAAAAATAGTATCGTGAATAATAATTCTACAATTCCATGAAATATTTGATGTTTTGTCAATTTTGATGGGGGAAATTGTTCAAATAAACGTTTTCCATTGAAAATTTTGCAAAAACTGCACTTTGTCAATGTAGCACGAAATTTTTATGGTGGAGTTACCTAGGAATAACAAGTTGTGCACAGCTCAAAGGAATGCAGCATAATGCAAGAAATCGATGAGTGCATTGGCGAGTTTGAGTATTTGATTTTACGTGTGATTGCGAAGTACAAACTATTTCAGGATAAAGAAAACTATATGCAGATAGGGCGGTTAGCCATTTGGAAGGCGGCCAAGGAGTTTGATGAAACAAAAGGAAATTTTGAAATGTATGCCTATATGCTGATTAAATTTGCGATTCTTCGCGAATTTAATGGTAATTTGAAGGTGACTGAACATGAAACAGCTACAGAGGATGACAAGTTGTCATATTTGTGCAATACAGCTTCAGACCAATTACCGTTTACAATGGAACGGCCGGATTGGTATTATCACCTATTCCCAGATCATCAACGATTGATTGAGCTACTTTATTATGAAGGCCATTCAATGCGTGATGCAGCAAAACTAGAAGGCATTTCGTACGAGCTGATGAAAAAACGTAGAAGTAAAATGCTGAAAAATATTCGGACAATGATACAAAAAAAGGATGGGCAAGTACCCATCCTGTGAATTATTGATTAACGGTATTTAAAAATGCGTTACGTTGTTCTTCCGTTTGTTGAATACCAGCTACTAGCATTGCACCTACACGATAATCAGCTTGGCCTTTCTCAACAACGTATTGTAAATTAACGGATTGAACTTTGTCATTAACTTTGCAATCACCTTTAAATTCAACGACGTGCTCCATCATTTTCGTTTGGAAATACTCCCATTTACTCTTTTCACAATAGTTTTTGAGGGCAACTTCAGTTGTGATGTTACTATTTTCGACAACTGGAGCTGCCTGTATGTATTGAACATATTCGTTATCTGTCACGGGCTTTTTTGGTCCAAAAAAGAAAATAAACACCCCTAAAACAGCAATTGGAATAATCCAAAAAATTGTTCGTTTATATTTCCCCATATAAAAACTCCCCCTTTGTACATATGTAGTATAACATCTGGATGGATATATTTTCTACATCAACATAATAAAGTTCTCGTTCATGTTGAAAGTTTATATAGATGTTGGTGAAGGTAGTGCCATACGTATGTTCGGTTTTAGTTTGCAAATTGTGTGATTCAACTTATACTAAAGGTAGATAAGGGGGAGGATTGCATGCCTAAAGCATTGCTCATTGCTGAGAAGCCTTCACTCATGCGTGATATCGAAAAAGTATATAAAAAAATGAATTTACCATACACGATAGATTTTGCGAGCTTTGTAGGACATGTCGTGGAGTTGAAAGAGCCGCATGAATATAAGCCGGAATGGAAGAAATGGGATTTAAATTTGCTGCCAATGATGCCTGAGCGATATGAATTCCGTGTGAAAAAAACAGCTGGGAGTGTTTACCGCAATATTGCTGACCAGCTAAAGCAAGGTCGCTATGATTTCGTAATAAATGCGTGTGATGCAGGGATGGAAGGTGAAAATATCTTCTATTCATTTTACAAAAAAGCGAATTGCACATTGCCAGTAAAGCGTTTTTGGACATCGCAAACGACTGAGCCTGCGATTCGAGAGTCACTTGAAAATTTAATTGATGAGAATGATGTGCTCATAAAAAATTTGCGCAATGCCGCGATGTATCGCATGATTTTTGATTGGCTAGTTGGTTTGAATTTAACACGTGCTGCAACGGTAAAAGGCGGACGTACAATTAAAGTGGGGCGTGTTATGACACCAACATTAGCCATTGTCGTTCAGCGTGAGCTAGAAATTCGTAATTTTGTGCCGCAGCCATATTTTCAAATTGAACTTGATTTAGGTAACGTCAAGGCAACTTGGTTTGATCCGAAAACAAAGTCAAATAAAATCGCAACACTTGAACAGGCACAGGAGGTTTTGCAGCGCTTGGCAGCTGAGGCAGTAGTTGTAGACGTAAAGACCGAGCGAAAAACGATGTATGCGCCAAGCCTGCATTCGTTACTTGAGCTACAAAAGGAAGCCAATCGCTTATACGGCATGACATCTGCTGAAACGCTAAAGGCCGCACAAAGTTTATATGAAACGCGAAAGCTAGTGACGTACCCTCGTACTGAATCACAGCATTTACCTACAAATTTTGCGAAAACGATTGACCGTAATTTAACTGCGATTCAATCGATGCCCCAATATTCTGAGCTAACATCTTCTATATTAAATGACCGAGCACGCATACAAAAAGTCCAATATTCGAAAAAATATGTGGATGACAAGAAGTTAACGGATCATCATGCCATAACCGTTACTGAAGTCAAACTTGGTCAAAAGAAACTAACGCCCCAAGAGGATAAAATTTATCAGCTCATCGTCAAACGTTTGCTTGCCATTTTTATGGACCCATATATAATTGATAAAACACAAGTGGTGTTCACTTGTGGTGGGGAGCATTTTAAAGCATCGGGAAATGTCATAGTTGATGAAGGTTACACAGTGTTATATAAAGCGCATAAAAAGAAACAAACAGAAACACCATTACCAGCACTCCAAAGTGGAGAGCAACGAATGGTTAAGGATGCTAAAGTCCATTCTAAAGTAACTGAGCCGCCTGCACGTTATACCGATAGTACATTATTGGATGCGATGTTTCATGCGGGTCGCTTTGTAGAAGATAAGGCACTTCAAGAAATTTTAAAAGATGCAGAAGGAATTGGGACATCAGCTACGCGTGCTGAAATTTTAGAAAAGCTATTTGCGATTGGTATGCTAGTACGAGATGGGAAATCCATTGTAGCAACACAGTTTGGTATTGATGTGATTGAAAGCATGAAGCACCATGATATTGTGTCGCCTGTATTAACCGCTATTTGGAGCAAAAAACTGAAGGATATTGTGGATGGCACACTAAGCTCGCGCCAATTTTATGAGGAGATGCAGCGTTATATTGTTGCAACGACAGAAAGCTTTAAAGCCATTGACATGGAAGTGGCAGAGAAGGAAATTGTAGTAGTTGGCAAATGTCAAAAATGTGGTGGACAGGTTGTAGAAGGTTTTAAAGGCTACCAGTGTACGACAAAGGGCTGCAAGTTTTTCATTTCGAAAACGTTAATGAAAGCAAAAATTATGGTGAATGATGCGAAAAAGCTATTGGCAGGTAAAGAAACACGCGAAATCCGCTTCACCTGGAAAAGTGGGAAAAAGGGAAAGGCAAAATTGAAGCTCGAAAATGACCAACTACAATTTGTCTTTTCACAACCGAAGAAATAATTCCAATAAAATTAGAAAGCAACCATTTTTCCTATTGAGAGGTGGTTGCTTTCCTTAATGAAAATAATTGTTAGTATTCCATCATTTCAATCGAAAAATCACACCAATTTGTAAAAATACAATATAATATATTGACAAATGTAAAAAAAATTCGTATTTTGACTAAATAGATTATGAATTTCCAGAATAGTCTTGACCGCATTAGGATATGTTTGTACACTGTGTAAAGTCAAATGTTTTTTCGGTAAGTACAAATATCAATTTTGAGAGTAAGGATCTGATGAGATGATAGTATGTAAGTTTGGAGGCACATCTGTAGCAAGTGCAGAACAAATTAAAAAAGTAGCAAACATTGTGAAATCTAATCCTGAAAGAAAGATTGTCGCTGTCTCCGCTCCTGGTAAGCGTTCAAGCGACGATATTAAGGTGACAGATTTATTAATCGATTTAGCAGAGACGGCTTTAGCTGGCGGTGATGTAGAGTCAAAAATTAACGGTGTAGTAAATCGATACCGAGATATTACTGACGGACTTGGTTTAGACAATACGATGATGAATGTAATCGCAGCGGATTTAAGTGAGCGTGTTCAGGCAGATCGTTCAAATAAAGATTTATTCATCGATAGCATAAAAGCAAGTGGTGAAGACAATAACGCAAAATTAATCGCAAGCTACTTCAACTCAATTGGTATGCCTGCAAAATATGTTAGCCCAAAAGAGGGACTTGTTTTAAATGATTTACCTGAGCGCACTTATGCATTACCTGAAGCGTATGTAAACTTAAGTAAATTAAAGGACACAAAAGAAATTATTATTTTCCCTGGCTTCTTTGGCTATACAAAAGAGGGAATTTTACGTACATTCGACCGTGGTGGCTCGGATATTACAGGCTCGATTTTAGCGTCAGCAGTTGGCGCAACCTTATATGAAAACTTTACGGATGTGGACTGTGTTTTTGCGGCGAACCCGAAAGTTGTCAATGATCCAGTAGATATTAAAGAAATTACGTACCGTGAAATGCGTGAATTATCGTATGCGGGCTTCTCGGTTTTCCATGACGAAGCATTAATGCCAGTATACAAGCAAGGTATTCCGGTAAATATTAAAAATACAAACAATCCTTCAGCTCCAGGCACGCGAATTTTACCAACACGAATTCAAACAAATCGCCCGGTTACAGGTATTTCGGCAGACGGAGGCTTTTCAATCCTTTACGTGTCAAAATATTTAATGAACCGCGAAGTTGGCTTCGGTCGTAAGCTTCTACAAATTATTGAAGAAGAAAATATTTCATATGAACATACGCCATCTGGTTTAGATGATATTTCGGTTATCATGCGTTCAAATCAGCTAACTCCAGAAAAAGAAGAGCGTATTGTGGCACGTGTAAAAACTGAATTATGTGCAGATGATGTCCATTTCAGTCATAATTTCTCAATGATTGTGATTGTGGGCGAAGGTATGCGTCATAATACAGGTCTTGCGGCGCGCGCGGCAACAGCGATTTCAAATACTGGGGCAAATATTGAAATGATTAATCAAGGTTCATCAGAGGTAAGCTTAGTATTTGGCGTCCGCTCTGAATTCGAGGACCGCATTTTAAAAGGACTTTACGAAGAGTTTTTTGCAAAAATTCCAATTTCTTGAAAGCGTAAGGATGAGTCGAATCCGTAATGGGTTCGGCTTTTTTTCTTGTCTTTTAAACTGATGCATGTGAGAATAGACGCACGTACTATTAATCGGAGGAAACGCATGAAAATCGAAATCTTCTCGGACTTTTCTTGTCCATTTTGCTATATAAGCAAAACAAAATTATTTAATGCAATTCAAGAGTTAGGTTTGCAGCATCAAGTTGAAATAGAATATAAGGCATATCAACTGAAGCCAGATGCCTCAAAAACGGAAACGTGCAACTACAAAGAGGAAATGATGCAACGTTTCCAAGGTCGTCAATTCAAAATGCAAGAAGCGATCGACGCAGTTCATGCGCATGCAAATGAGGTAGGACTTACGTACAATGTAGATGAAATCAAAATCGCCAATACCGAAAATGCGCACCGCTTAGCAAAATTAGCAGCTACATTTAACGTAGCTGATGCCTTTATAGAGCATGTGATGAATGGTTATTTTTCAAATGGCTTTGATATGAATGACACCTCAGCGTTAATTGACATAATTGTATCATTAGGTATCCCAAGAGAACACGCAAAGCAAGTGATTGATGAGCAGCTATTTTCTGAAGAGCTTGCACAAGACCGCTATGATGCTCAACAGTTACAAATTTCGAGTGTACCATTTATGGTTTTTGAAAATGCATATGGCATTAAAGGTGTGGAGCCACTTGAAATTTATATGAAAACATTAAAGCAAGCGCAAGGAATCGCTAAAAAGCGAATAACTGTCATTGAAAGCGATGCAGTCTGTAGTAATGATGGCTGTAAAATTTAGCAACAAAATTAAAATTAGTTATTAAGGGGTCTTTCATGCAACTATTTACGTATAAAGCACTTGGCGATATTAAATCAACGAATCCGCAGCCTATTAGAAATGAGGCAGGCGAGCAAGAACAGTTAGTAGAGCGCGTTTATGATAATGGCTTAAAAAGGTTTCTAGACGGTTATTTTGACTACCGCTATTTTTTAAAGTATCGCGTGACGAACAATGACGGAGCGCCAATTTTTGAAGCAAAGAAAATTTTCCGTAGAGGTAAAGTATGGTTTGAAGGGAAAGATTTTGTTTCTAATGAAACATATAGGATCAATTATGAAAATTGGCGAATTGGTGTGCCTGAATTGTTTGTAAGCGGCCCAAATTTTAATATGAAAATCGATAAAGAGATGGAAGACTGGTCAAACTTCATTGTAGAAGATGAAATCATTGCACGGTGGAAGGCTAACTATGATGAGGCAAGTGACGAATTTACAGTAATGCTTGAATTGTCAGAAGCCGCACCGGTTCAAAATACTGCATTCTACATCGCGATTGCACAGGCAACATTATTTATCGGAGTATAGGAGAAATATATGAACGTTGTATTTGTATTAACTGAAACAGCAGAAGAAGTGCTACATATGGTTTCTAATGATGTCGCAGGTCTTCTAGCGGCAGTCAAAGGAGACAGTGTGTCATTTCCTTTTGGCACGTACCAATATGATAGCCACACATTAGATCACTATTTATTAGAAGATGGCTCATATCAGCAAGAGCTCGTCGTGTATTTAAAGCCTGAACAAAAGAAAGGCGAGACCGTACTTCCATTACCACAAGTAGATCAACCGATTTATTAACTTGCTTCAGCTAACTGGCTGAATCAAGTTAAGCCCCGGCGGGTGTCACAGATTTTTCAAGGGAGTTTTTCAAGCGAGCTTGAAAAAAATCTGGACGCAATTACGCCGAGGCGTAATTGATTGGATAGGAACATAAATGTTTCTTAAAAAAGGAAATTCATATCACCTGCTCGAATGTATTGTACATACAAGTCGGGTAGGTGATTTTTTGGAGCAATTGAGTTTATTTCAAATTGTCGATGAGGTGCGAAAGCCGAAATTTTTAGTATTAGAACGGGTGATGGTGCGGTTAATTGATGAAGAAATCGATAGCGAAACTCATCATTATCGTAAATACTACGAGCCGCATATAGTAAATAAAGTGGGCGAAGTGCTACAAATTATTGTAACGACACAAGGTATTACCTATGAAGTCGATATATATGGCACGAAATATTATTTACTAGAGGAGGAGCTGGTTGGATTATAGGGGTTTGTATGTGGATAATTTTAGGAATATTTTGAAACTTTATCGGTTCTCCACTCGTAAGTAAGGAGAATGGAGGGAGCTAGATGGTAAAATTGAACATTTTTAAAATCGGGTTTGTCGCAATCTTGCTAGTGGTTTTCATCGGATTTGGCATTATGTTGACGAATGTAACGATTTACACAACAGCCGACTTAGAATCACAGCAAATTATTGAAGAAAATGATAACTATTATTTATTATTCGATGATAGAAAATTGAAATTAAGTGAAAACTCACTAAAGCAACTGGAGTTGGATAAATTTCCAACATACAAATTAACATATTCATACAATAAATTAATTGAAAATAAAGGAAAAGTTTTGCGCCTCGAAGTATATGGAAAGCAAGTACCTTAAATTTCAAACTGCTCATTAGGCATCAAGTGAAACTCAATTTCTTCACAATTTATGCCACTTTCCACCAAAATGTAAATATATTGTTAAATTATAAGGGATTAAATGTTAAGATAGATTTTTGAGTGGATAAGAAACTATTTTTAAATAGAAATCCTCTTTAGAACAATATCATTTCGCGCTGCGCTAGTTTGCGACACATGTGTTTTTCTATTGATAATTACATTTGGTGGTGAATTCAATGCTCACGATTTTTGGTGGGATTGGTCTGTTTTTACTTGGTATGACCATGCTAACAAACGGACTGAAAGAAATTGCTGGAGACGCATTAAAAAAATGGCTGAACAGGTTTACGAAAGGTCGTATTAGTGCGGTTGTTTCCGGAGCTGTTATGACGATGCTTGTACAATCTTCAACAGCAACAACATTACTTACAATCGGCTTTGTGAGTGCAGGTTTGCTTACATTTATACAATCGATTGGGGTCATTATTGGTGCGAACATCGGTAGTACGAGTACGGGTTGGATTATTTCATTAATTGGCTTCAAAATTAGTTTACAAACGATGGCGTTACCGATTATTGGTGTTGGGGTATTTATGTCTCTGATTGCGCCGAATGATATTAAAAAATTCGGTAATGTGTTTGCAGGATTCGGTTTACTATTTTTGGGGATTGATATGTTACAGCAAGGAATGGGCTCGGCACAGGATTTAATCGCGTTCGACAAAATTCCGGCTGACTCTATTATTTCGATTTTTCTATTAATAGTTATTGGCATTGTGATGACTGTGATTATGCAAGCTTCAAGTGCTGCAATGGCAGCTACTTTAGCAGCATTATTTACAGGGGCCATTGATTTTGAACAGGCCGCGTACTTAGTCATTGGGCAAAATATTGGGACGACAGCCACGGCATTATTTGCGGCAATTGGTGCATCGGTTGCAGCAAAGCGTACAGCGATAACCCATTTAATGTTTAATGTAATTACAGCAATTATTGTTACGGCCATATTCTCTTACTTTGTCTCAGCAACAAAATGGATTACGGTTGCGATTTCTGGTAGTTTTGATGAAACTATAGGATTAGCGATTTTCCACACATTATTTAGTGTACTAGGGGCGCTTATTTTCATTCCATTAATGCAGCCGTTTTCCAATTTACTAATGAAAATGGTGCCAGAACGTGAAAATGCATTGACGCGTAATTTAGATGACAGCTTAGTGGAAATGCCTACTGTAGCGATTGATGTGTCATTTAAAACGATGCGTGACATTATGATGGAATTAACGAAGGCACAACAGCTTTTATTACAGTCGAAAAAAGTGACCGTAGAATACGAAAAGAAAATGCTAGAAGTAGAAGAGGCCCTTATCATTACACGCAAATTTTTAGATGGTATTTTAGTAAATTCTTCGCGTGACCGTACAAAGCTGATTTCAATATTACATACACTCGATCATTTACATCGTTTAATAAAAGTATTGCGCGAACAACAAAAGGTAGAGGCGCTTTATTTACAAGAAAAACTCATGCAAGATTGGCAGGAGTTATTGGAGACGATTGGTGACCGTCTGACTGAGGACGAAAAAATGCTCGACATATCGATTATTTTAGAGCATACATCGCAAGAAATGGCACAGCAGCGTCGCAATAAGCGCGAACAATATTTTGAACGCTCCGTATCAAATGAAACACAGCTTGATTTAGCGGTTTCAAAGGTAGATGCACTATTATGGATTGACCGTTTAATCTACCATTATTGGCGTGCAACGGCGCGTATGGCAGAATACCAAACGATTAATGAAGACTAAAAAATGGTGCTGTCTAAAAAGTCAAAACTTTTTAGACAGATGCCTCCTCATGTATTAATTATCCGCTTGAGGCGGTGCTTCTGCGGTGGTCGTAAGAAAAGAACGAATGCTAAACCCGTCACGTCCTGTGACTACACATTCATGACCAGCATCTTGCTGGCCTCCATCCTCGGCGCAAAGGGTCTACCCCAGAATTACTTCTCGGGCAGACCCTTTTTTATTATTTTTGATATTTTTTTTCTAGCTTCATGCCGACGATACGGATGACAATACCGATTAAAATAAAAATCCAACCAAGGCCGATAAAAATATAGTTTAACGTTTGATTTGAATTTGGAATGACATCAAATAACCCTAAACAAACGACGATGATACCAGAAAATGATATTAAAAGGCCAGCTGTTACAATACTCACGTTCTTTCACCTCTAGCGAAAATTTTATCATGAATCGTGCATATATTACAACGGACATAAATAAAGTCATAGAGGTGTCACATAATATTGTAACTATTATTGAATATTTTGAAACTTTTTACAATATTTTACGTATTAATTAGAAATAACCTATAAAAAGGGGGATGCACCATGAAAAAATGGGCAAGTTTAATAAGTGCGTCGGCAGTAGCGCTAAGTTTATTTACAGCGGGGACAGTGGCAAATGCCAATACTGCTATAACTTCAAAAGAAGATCGCCAACAAATTTATGTAGCAATTAAGGATGAACAGGTTACAAAGGAAATGCTGATTAAGAAACTAAAATCAGTATTACCTGAGATGTTCGGTTCATATAGCAATAGCGATTTCACTATGTCGACAATGAGCCATCACTATTCGGATGATTTAACAACTCGTTATGAATTATCGTTTACGAAAACCGTTAATAAAAAGACACAATCAGGAAGTATTACGTTTAAAGAAGGGGATTTAGAAATTGAATCTCTTTCTATTTCACCAATTATTACAAAGGACTCGTTATTTCCTGGGAAAATAACAGAGCAAGAAGCGCAAAAGATTGCAACGGATTTAGTCAAGAAAGTAACGGGGAACACTAATTTTATTACAGCAAGCAAAGTTCCTAGCTATTATTCAACACGCTTAATTACAGAGCCAATTTCATATACGTATTCATTTACGAAAACCGAAAATAACATTCCGATTCAAGATCAAGGATTGTATGTAAGTGTGCTTGGGGACGGAACAATTCAGCATTTTATGCAATATTCACAGACGCCTAAACGTTTAGCATTTGAAGAAACGAATAATATCCTTGCTAAAAGTGAAGCAATTGCCAAAATGAAAGATTCGCTAAAATTATCGCTCCAATATTCGTATAATTATAATTTATACAATTCGAAACCTACAGTAAGCTTAGTGTATGCTCCAAAGGCAGATTATACGGGCATTCATGCGAAATCAGGAAAGTGGCATACTTATACTGGTGAGATAGAGCAGTTCCAAGCAAAAGCACTTTCACAAATAGTGGAAAAGCCATTACAGGCAGCAAAACCAATTACGCTTGAGGAAGCGAAACAAGTCGTCAAAAAGCTTGCAGAAACAAAAGCGAATGGTGAGGAATTTGAAATCGATTCCGCTTATGAGCATGAAAGTGAAGGGACAAGCATTATTAGTATTTCATATTCATACCGTACGAAAAACTCTTCGTATGGTACGTCGATTGAATTCAATAAAAACACTGGAGAGCTTTTAAATTACTATGATATGTCAGATTCAGTACCATATATAGACGCACCTGAAGATAAAACGCCACGACTTGAAGAAGATAAAGTGCTGGCGATTGCAACGGATTATGTGAAACAATTTGCACCAGCCTCGGTTCATGAATATGCGAAGCCGATTTATAAAACAGATTACAATGAGGAAAATAAAATGCATACGGTTTCATTCCCACGTATGAAAAATGGAATTGTTGTAATGGGGGATAGTATTTCAGTTTCCATTAACAACAAAGGCGAACTTAAATCTTATTACCGAAATAATTTAACAATTGATGAGTGGCCAGCTATTGATTCCGTAATTTCACAAGAAGAAGCTCAGAAGAAGTTTGATGCGGTGCTAGATGCTAAGCTTGTATACCAGCCGGTTTACGATAAACCAGGAAATTACGAACTTCTTTATATCCCAACAATTGGTGATGACTTTGTTTACCAAATGAATGCGTCGACAGGTGAATTTATGAATCTTTTCGGTATGGAAAAGAAGGAGCAAATTACACATCCAACTGCTGAAAAAGAGCTGAATTATTTAATTCAAGCAGGTGCAATTGAAGTGAAAGACGCAAAAACCTTTAATGCAGATAAGACCATTTCACAAGGTGAGGCTTTAAAAACAATTATAAAATCGATTAGTTATTTCTATGACGACTATTGGTATAATTATGGTCGAAATGAAACGAATACAATCGACTTCGTATCAAAGGACAATCCGTACTATTCTACAGTGGAATCCGCTTACCGAATGGGGATTATAAGGGATGAAGATAAGCTAGCGATTGACCAAAAGGTAACGAAAGAGCAGCTAGCAGTGTGGTTTGTCCGTGCATTAGGTCTAGAACAAGCCGCGAAAAATTCAGGTCTTTATAAGTTAGATGTGAAAGACTTGAATGAAATTACAGCAGCAAACATTGGTTATGTATCATTATCAAATGCGTTAAAGCTTCAGCCAATAACAGAAAATAAATTCCAGCCAAAAAAGGAAATTTCATATGCGGAATTAGCCGTTTCGATTATTGATTTAGCCTATGCTATTGCAGAAAAACAGAATACAGGCTATTAATTTACTTTAGCAGAGGTTCAACCCCCGACTAAAGCAAGTTACTGCCCCCGGCGGATGTCACAGATTTTTAAAGGAGTTTTTTGAAGGCTCGAAAAAAAAACTGGAAGAGAGTAAGCCGAGGCAAAATTGATATAAAATTCACCTCACTATGCATTCTGTGTAGTGAGGTGTCCTTGTTCGTGGAGCGGAAATGAGAACTGTTTTGAAGAACAGCATCGAAGCTCTTTCATTTCAGTATAAACGAAATGTGTTTTTATAATATTTGTTCTTATATAGTCACATAATTAAGAATGTATGTTCTAATTTTCTTGAATCGTAGTGGTTTATGAATATGATTTTATGTTAAAATAAGAAAAAGCACGAAATCCTAAAAAAAGAAGCGAAAAATTTTAGGAAACGATGTAATATAATTAAAGTAATTAATCAATGATGGAAGTTGGGAAAAACATGCAAAAAAATAAATATCGCATTCATAGTAATGCATTATTTGAAATTGCGCAAAGTCGTGCATTTACCGAAAAGGATAATATCGAAGAGCGCTTCGATGAAGATGGTAAAATTAAATTAGTAAGTGACCGTGCTGGTGCGGATCTTACATTATCATTAGTAAAAACGGAAGATGGCCTTGCTTACCTAGTAAAATGGGATGATTCTGAGGAAATATATAAAGGCTGGAACATGGCTTGGGAAGAATTCGTTTGGTGCTTAGGTGTGGTAAATAAGCCGATCGAGGAAGCTGCCAAAAAAGCGGCTGAAGAAGCAGCAGCTCGTCGTGCAGAAGAAGCGGCATTAGCTGCAGAAAACGCAGAAGCTGATGAAGTAACTGAAGATGATGCAGTTGAAGAAATTGTAGCTGTTGTAGCTGAAGAATTAGAGAAATAATATACGGAAAACCGTCTGAAGCAGTGTGTTGCTTAGACGGTTTTTTGTTTGTTTTGGACATATTATAAAGCGGTAATTTTATGGATATACATAGGAAAGGTAGGGGGACTCCGTAGAAAATAGCGAGATGCGTGAGGAAAGCCTTCTCAAAATCGAAAGCAAATGTAAATAGCAAAGGGTCTGCCCAAGAAGTAATTCTGAGGTAGACCCTTTGCGCCGAGGATGGTGGCCAGCACGATGCTGGTCAAGAATGCATTGTCACAGGACGTAACGTTTTTATTAGCATTCGTTCTTTTCTTACGACCACCGCAGAAGCACCGCCTCAAGCGGATAATTAATACATGAGGAGGCATCTGTCTAAAAAGTTTTGACTTTTTAGACAGCCCCTTCTTTGGTTTATAGGAAAGTATAAATTTTTCAATGTGAGCCATAGGAGAAATGAGATGTCTTATGCTTGTTTATTTGGCCCAACAAGCGCAAATCGTTCCCACTTACGACTACGCCAGCGGAAAATGACTAAAATTGCACGAATCCATTCATCACAAGAAATCGCAAGCCATACACCGACTAAGCCTAAATCTAGGACAAATACAAATAAGTAACCTAGTGTTAGTCCGATACAAATCATCGAGATAATACCGATACGCACAGGGTAGGTCGCATCTCCAGCAGCACGTAGCGAGTTGATGATTGTAATATTAATGGTACGACCGGTTTCTAAGAAAATACTAAATAATAAGACGCTAGCACCGATTTGAATAATATCATCATTGTCAGTAAACACGCGCATAAGGGGTTCTCGGAATGTCGTAACGAGTGCCACCATCACAAGTGTAAAAACAAGTGCTGATTTTACACTAAACCATACTGTTTTGTAGGCTAAGTCTTTTTCACCTGCGCCAACATAACGCCCGATTAATATAGCCGTACCAGAACCAATTGCCATCGCAAATAAATATGTAAACATAGATATATTCGCCGCGTATTGACGTGCTGATAATGCTTCAGCACCTACATACGTTACATAGTAAAGTAATACAATTTGGCTTGTTTGGTACAGTACTTGCTCCAGTGCAGATGGAATGCCGATTTTTAAGATTTTTGAAATGTAATCTTTCGACATACGGTAATAGTCGGCAAATTGAATGCGTACTTCAAGTGCCTGATAAAGTAACCAGAAAAATACCACTGCAGCTACAATGCGACTAATGACTGAAGAAATGGCTGCCCCTTCAACACCAAGCTCCGGCGCACCAAATTTCCCGAAAATTAAAATGTAGTTCAGAATAACGTGAAGTACGTTCATTCCAAGTGATACATACATCGTTTGCTTCGTCCAACCTTGCACGCGAATGATAGAAGACAGCGATGTAATTAGTGCCTGCACAAAAATAAAGCCCCCAACAATTGCTAAATAGCTTTGCGAAGCTTCAAGGACAGCTCCTTGTAAATTCATCATTCGCATAATCGCATCAGAGAATAATAGAAAAACGCCACTTAAAACTAAACCAGTAATGAAGTTTAATGTCACCGATAGCGCGGAGATTTTCGAGGCATCTTCTAGTAAGCGAGAGCCTAAATATTGCGAGACAACGATCGAAGCTCCTGTACCAATAACACCTAATAACAGAATCGCAATTTGGATAAATTGGTTAGCTGTCCCGACACCAGCAACGGCATTGTCAGATACGGCACTTAACATGAACGTGTCTGCAAGCCCCATTAGCATAAATAAAAATAGCTCTAAAAATAAAGGCCATGTAAGTCTAAATAAGCTTAATTCCTTTGTTGTGTTTGCCAAATTACTTCACTCTTTCATTAATTTACTCTGTAGTTTTTTTGAGTTTGCTTAAAAACGTCTCTAAAAAACTGTAATATCCGCAGGGGTATTAGCCCCACTGAATAAAGGTATGCTTGGCATCCATCTTCCATTTATAGAGATGTAGAAATTTTGTACTTATCGCTTTGCTTATGGTAAAAAAAAAGAATTTGCAAAAGCAAGTTGAAAACAAATCGTATCTTACCATAAATAGGGATTTGAAGATAGTACGAAATTCGAAATAACAGCATTTTTAAATAAAATAATACAAATTTGATTATTTTATACTGGATAAAAATAATTATCAGAAATTTGTAATGTTTAAATGACAAAATTTCACCATTTGATACTGAATTGTAATTTCCGTATCATCAATTTGTCATATTACTGAAATATAAAGTAGGTATGCTAATACAAGTTGAATCAAAAAGATTTTTCACGAAAATTATTTTGGAGGGAAATATTCAAGTATGATCAAGAAGTTATTAGCAATTACCGTGGCAATCGCCGCAAGCGCATTTATTTTTGCAAGCCCGTCTTTTGCAGCATCACATACAGTTCAATCAGGTGAGACTTTATTTTCAATTGCTCCCAAATATAACGTAACAGCAACAGAATTAAAAAAGGAAAATAAACTAAAAACAAATAATCTTTTAAAAAATCAAGTTCTTCAAATACCAAAGAAAACTGAAAAAGTATCAGCAACACACCCATCAAATGTAAAGAAAACATTTAAAATGACGGCTACAGCATATACAGCAAATTGTAAAGGCTGTTCAGGTATTACGACAACAGGATTAAACTTACGTAAAAATCCAGAACTAAAAGTAATCGCGGTCGATCCAAAAATCATTCCACTTGGTTCGAAAGTGTGGGTTGAAGGCTATGGTATTGCAGTTGCAGGTGATACAGGCGGCTCAATTAAAGGAAACAAAATCGATATTTTCGTAAAAAGTAAATCAAAAGCCAATAACTGGGGACGTAAAACAGTGACAGTTAAGCTGTTAAAATCATAAATTAAAGGTCATGCAAATGCTGCATGACCTTTTTTATGTGTATTTTTGAATTGTACAATATTGTGAGGCTTTCGTACTACTTTAATCGATAATTACTTGTCACAATAACGTAAAGTATAGATTCGTTTCTGTGTAAGCTGTTGAAAATTAAGTCCTCATTTATAAGCTTTTACTACGTTTTGAATAAGAGGAGTTCCGGTTTCTACTAAAGACTGATTATCATAGTTAAGTCCCCAATAATAAATAGTTCCCAGTAAAGTTTGGATAATTACTTGGAAAAATTGTTTTTTTGAATCAATTTTTTTTAATGATCCATCCTTATTCCCATCCTCTATAATTTCTAAAATAATTTTAAAAAGTTTTCGATCTTCGCTTGTAAAAAATGTATGCTTTTGGTCAATAATCGCTGCAGAATATATAACCCTCATTAATTCCTTTCCCATCTCTTTTTCAATGCTTGCATATACGGATAAACAAAATGCTTCTAAACGATCAATTGCCAAATGGTGTTCTAATCTAATTTGAGAATATATATTTACATAGCTTTCATCCATTTCCATAAAGCGCATCATAAAAATACTAGACTTCGATGGGAAGTGTTGATAAAAGGAACCTTTAGAAGTCTTACTTTCTTTGACAATACGATCAACAGAAATTTTATCATAGCCATACTTTTCAAAAAGGGCTAGTGCAACAGTCATTATATGTTGTTGTTTCTGAATCCCGCTCTCAGTTTTGTTATCGGTAGTGTACATATTATCTCCTTTAAGTGTTTATTTCGTTAAAATATAAATTGACTTACTATAATTACCATTATATCATTAGACTACAGTCTGGTCTATGGAGGGGATGAGAATTATGAAAAAGCTTAGAAAGCCTGAAGAGTTATCTATACTTTTTGAAGACTCTATGCGTTTACTTGTTGGGGGCTTTGGTATTTCCGGCACACCACTAACAGTTTTAGACGCCCTTGCTAAATTTGAAGCAGGTAACTATGAAGTTGTTAGTAATAACCTTGGGGACAATGGAAAAGGATTACACAAAGTTTTTATGGCTGGGAAAATTGACAAAGCTATTGGATCTTTTTTCACTATTAATAAAGAAGCTATAGAAGCATGGTCAAAGGGAGAATTAGAAATTGAGCTTTTACCTCAAGGTACTTTAGCAGAAGCAATTCGTTGTGGAGGCGCTGGCATTGGTGGTTTTTATACCCCAACAGCATTAGGTACTAAATTGGCCGAAGGAAAAGAAGTACGTGAAATTGACGGTGTCCGCTATTTATTTGAAAAAGCAATCAAAGGGGACATCGCATTAATAAAAGCGGATAAGGCGGATAAAGCAGGAAATCTAGTTTACCATTCAACAGCACGTAACTTTAATCCAATGATGGCAACAGCAGCTAAAATTGTTATTGCTGAAGTTGATGAAATTGTTGAAATTGGCGAATTTAGCCCTGAAGAAATTGTAACTCCACATATTTATGTAGATTATATAGTGGAAAGTAAATATGTAAAGCAAGGAGGGAGTTACATTGAAACTAGATAATAGAGAACTAATTGCTAAAAAAATAGCTGAAGAATTACAAGATGGAGAGGTTGTGAATTTAGGGGTAGGAATTCCAACTCTCGTAGCAAAATATATCGAAAATCATAATGTTTATTTGCAAACTGAAAATGGTTTAATTGGGATGGGACCACCGCCAGCCGAAGAGAACATTGATATTGATCTAATTGATGCTGGTAAAACACCAGTAACAATTACACCTGAAGCGTCATTTTTTGATAGCGCATTTTCTTTTGGAATGATCCGTGGAGGACATGTAGATGTAGCAGTTTTAGGAACGTTAGAAGTAGATTGTTATGGGGAGATTGCCAACTGGGCTGTGCCAAATCAACCAATTTTAGGAGTTGGTGGAGCAATGGATTTAGTTGCAGGTGCAAAAAAAGTCATCGTTGCTAGTACCTTGTTTACAAAAGACGGTTCACCAAAATTAGTAAAAAAACTGACATTAGACTCCAGTGGAGAAAGAAAAGTTGATCAATTTGTAACAGAATATGCAAATTTCATGTTTCAAGATGGCGAAGTGATTGTAAAAGATATTTACGGATCACTCAGCTTTGAAGAACTTGAAGAAAAAATTGGTTTTCCTTTAAAGTTTAAAATAACTAAATAATTTGGGGAGGATTAGCTATGTGGAGTTTAATTACAATCGTTATCTCATTAATACTACTAATTGTATTAGCGCTTCGTGGTTATAGTATCATTATTATTGCTCCAGTTGTCAGTTTGTTTGTAATGGTAACAAATGGTTTCTCGATATTAGAAACATTTCAAGAAACTTATATGTCTGGATTTATAAATTATGTGAAAAATTACTTCCTCATATTCTTATTTGCCGCAATATTCGGTAAATTGATGGATGATAGTGGTGCTGCTCGTCAAATTGCTAACTTACTATTAAAAATTGTCGGTAAAGATAGCAAATATAAAGTACTAGTTTCAGTCATGATTATTTGTGCATTTTTAACGTATGGTGGCGTTAGTCTATTCGTAGTTATTTTTGCAGTATTACCGATTGCTAAGCCCCTATTTAAGGAATTGGAAATTCCTTGGCATTTGTTTATGGCTCCATTCTTTACTGGGATAGGAACATTTACAATGACGATGTTACCGGGCACACCATCTGTTCAAAACATCATTCCGACTAAATATTTAGGTACAACTGTAACAGCTGCTCCATTATTAGGGATTATCGCAGCGGTATTCGTTATTGCGATTAACTTATGGTATATGAAGTTTGCGTTAAAACGCTCTGAAGCAAGAGGCGAAACATATTCTGGTATGAAAAACCCTGATAACGATGAAAAAGGAAGCATTAAAGATATTTATGCAGGACGTAAATTACCGAATCAGATTATTAGTTTAATCCCACCAATTGCTTTATTAGTCACTTTAAATTTATTTGAAGTTCCAATTATCTATACATTAATGGGAGTTGTTGTATTAACTACAATTTTATTCTGGAAAAATATCGAAGTCAAAAAGGAAACAATTAATAATGGTACAACTTCAGCCATATTACCAATTATTAATACAAGTGCAGATGTTGGTTACGGTTCAGTAATTGCAATTACAGCAGGCTTCACATTATTTAATGATGCTATGGCAGATATTCCAGGAAGCCCATTAATTTCACTATTTATTGCGACTACTGCATTAGCTGGTATCACTGGTTCATCAAGTGGTGGTTTAGGGATTGCGATGGAAGCGCTCTCCCAAACATATTTAAACCTAGGATTAAATCCAGAAGCTATGCACCGAGTAGCTGCGGTCGCTTCTGGAGGATTAGATTCATTACCACATAATGGTGCAGTAATTACGATTTTAGTTGCTTCTAAATTAACTCATAAGGAAGCATATAAGCATATTTTTGCAGTATCAGTAATTGCACCACTACTTGCTGCGATTCCAATGTTAATTGCTGCAGTTTTATTATACTAATTTTTGGGAGGGATAAGCATGGTGGAAAATGTAGGAGTTATCGGTTCTGGAACAATGGGGTTCGGAATTGCGTTTCAATTCATTACAAACGGTACGCAAGTTACTATTCAAGACATTCGTAGTGAAGCGTTTGAACTTGCTAAAGAAAAGTTAAAGACTTACTTAACCATCTTCCGTGAAGAGGGCGTTTTATTTACTGATACTGAAGAAGTAATTATAGATCGCTTAAAATTTACTACAAAAATTGAAGATTTAAAGCATTGCGATTTAATAATTGAATCAGCGACTGAAAATTTAGAACTGAAACAGAAGATTTTCAAGCAACTGGATGAAGTTTGTGATGCAAAAACAATTTTAGCGTCAAATACATCTAGTTTAAGATTATCGGAAATTACTAGAGATATTAGTGAATCAAGAAAGCAACGTGTTCTTTTAACTCACTTTTTTAATCCTGCTCATATTGTACCTTTAGTTGAATTATTAAAAGCACCTGAAACATCACAAGAAGTATATAACGAAGTAGATACTTTTATGAAAAAAGTAGGTAAGGTGACGATTGAAGTTAAAAAAGAAGTACCAGGTTTAGTTGCAAACCGTATTCAAACAGCACTTGCAAGAGAAGCTCTTGCGTTACTTGAAGATGGAATTGTATCGGAGCACGATTTAGAAAATGCAATTTTTGCTGGTCCAGGTTTTAGATTTTCAACTAGTGGATTATTAAAAATAATGGACTTTGGGGGTTTAGATGTTTGGAACATCGTTTTAGATCAGTTACAACCTGTTCTAGAATCTAATATCCGTTCATTTGAAATTTTAAAAGACAAAGTACAAGCTAATAAATTCGGAGTTAAAACGTCTCAGGGGTTCTTTGAATATCCAGGTAAAAGCTTGGATAGTTATGTAGTCGAAAGAGATCGTTCGTTAGTTCAGCAATTAAAAGTTTTCAATAAAATATTAAATACGAAGGAGCATGAGCATGCGTAATGTTTTAATTACAGGTGCAGCAGGTGGTTTAGGTCAAGCCATGGTAAAAAAATTCATAGATGAAGGGGATTATGTTTTCGCTGCTGATTTGGCTATCGATGAATTAAATAAAGTGGTAGAAGCATTTCCTGGAAAAGTAACTGCTGTTGAACTTGATGTAACAAGTGCCCAATCAGTACAAAATGTAATCGATTCCATTTGTAAGGAACAAGAGTTACATGTCGTTGTTAATAATGCCGGTTTACAACACAGAGATAAGATTGAAGACTTCCCAGAAGAAAAGTGGGATTTATTGCAAAATGTAATGTTAAAGGGTCCATTTTTAATTACTAAATACGTATTCCCATATATGAAAAAACAAAATTACGGAAGAATTGTAAATATTTCTTCTGTGCATGGTGAGATGGCTACACCTGAAAAAGTAGCTTATGTTGCTGCTAAGCATGGGGTTATTGGGTTAACGCGCGTTGCAGCACTTGAAGGAGCTGCCTATGGTATTACGGTTAATGCAGTATTACCAGGACCTGTAAAAACACCATTACTCCAAAAGCAATTAAATGATTTAGCACAAAATAAAGGTATGTCTGAAGCAGAAGCATTAAGTGAAATTGTTTATCCTAAGCAAGCAATGGAACGCTTTATCACAGCAGAAGAAATTGCGGATGGAGTTTATTTTATTTCTTCAAAACATGCAACAGGTATTACGGGTGAAATGTTAAATGTCTCGGGTGGAATGTAAAGGAGGAATATTATGACAGCATATATTATTAGTGGTAGTCGAACTGCATTTGGTACATTTGGTGGCTCATTAGCGAATACAACGGATATAGATTTAGGTGTAGTTGCAACAACAGAAGCAATTAAACGCTCGAAAATAGCTACAGAAGATATAGGTGAAATTGTCTTCGGTAATATTATTCAAACAAATGAGTCTTCGGCATATTTAGCGAGACATATCGGCTTAAAGAGTGGATTAGCTCACGAAAGCTCAGCATTAACTGTTAATCGTTTATGTGGATCTGGTCTACAGGCTATTGTAACAGTTGCTAAAGAAATTAGTTTAGGAACATACGATGTTGGTGTGGCTGGGGGTACTGAAAATATGAGTCAAGCGCCCCATGTTTTACAGGGTACTCGCTTTGGGTCTCCTAATAAGTCACCAAACGTAGTCGATATGCTCTGGTCTACTTTACATGATACTGTAGCTGGTTGTGGCATGGGGATGACAGCTGAAAATTTGGCTGACAAATACTCAATTTCAAGAGAAGAACAGGATCAATTTGCACATGAATCACATAAACGAGCAGCAATAGCTCAGAATTCGGGTAGATTTGAAGAAGAAATTGTGCCAGTAATAGTTAAAAAGGGCAAGAAAAGTCTAGAGTTTAAAGAAGACGAACATATTCGAGCAGAAATCTCCGTTGAAAAATTAGCTACTTTAAAGCCAGCATTTAAAAATGATGGTACAGTTACTGCTGGTAATGCGAGTGGAATCAATGATGGTGCAGCAGCAGTTGTCATAGTTTCAGAAGCGTATTTACAACAGCATCAGTTAAAACCATTAGCAAAAATTGTAGCATCTGCAACTGCAGGTGTTGATCCAACAATTATGGGAATTGGTCCAGTTCCAGCAATTCAAAAGCTATTAAAGCAAACAAATTTAACAACGGATGACATCGGGTTGTTTGAATTAAATGAGGCGTTTGCTGCACAATCTTTAGCAGTTATAAATGAGTTAGGGTTAAACAGAGAAATTGTAAATGTAAATGGTGGTGCAGTAGCTTTAGGTCATCCAGTAGGAGCAAGTGGTGCTAGAATCGCATACTCACTATCATTAGAGATGCAAAAACGAGGTGTAAAATATGGTGTCGCTAGTCTTTGCATTGGCGGTGGCCAGGGGATTGCAGTACTTTTAGAAAATCCTTCAGTCTAAAAATATGTGTTTCTCAACTAATTCCCTAATATAATATACAAATTGTCAATTATAAAAAACCGTGCATTTTTCTATGAACCCCAAAATAAATAATGTACGGTTATAATAATTAAAGATAGTGCTTAGTCTAGTACGCAAAATCCCCAGTCTAAGCGCTAATTTAATATTATAACACACGTGTTGATTAACCAAAATCATCCAGTATTTATTTGATTTAACTCATATTAAAACGCGAGGATTTCTTTGAGTCCAATACGCCATTCAATCGACAAGGCTGTTGCACGTAACTTACATTTCATATGGAATCTCTCTTTTGTTTGTTTTTATAGGAAATAAATGGTTAATAAACAGACGTGATTGAATTTTGAAATATTCAAATACCTATCACGGAAACTTATGATTTTAGAAATTAATATTTCAATAAAAGCATAGACACAAAATGTTGATCAAACTTTTGTTTGGGAACGTTATTTTGTTCACTCGTGCAAGACTATAAAAAATTTAAACTTCATTAAGGTTGGACAATTATGTGAATTGAAGAAGGTTCTTCTGAAATAATATCACCTTCAAATTCCCCAATATTCTCAATTATAAGTCGATTTTCAATATGTATAGGTGGTTGATTAATAAATAGTTCTATTAAATGAACATCTCTGAAATTTTTTTCAAACCTAGTACAAACAGGTTGTTCAATAAAATATTCTTTATTAAATATTTTTAAGCTTATAAAATTGTGATGTATTGCTTGCGTATCTAACTGGGTAATATTATTTGGGTCGAAGCCTACTAATTTAATGGCACCTGAAATAGTTAGCTTTATGCCTTCTGATGTATTAAAGTGTTCGAATGCTTTTAACTTATTTTTTTTAGCATTGCGTATTATTTGAAAAACTTCTTCTGAATTATTAGGTACATTTACTTCAATAGGCATGTAGTTAGGATAGGTATTTTTAAAAAAGTGATACAAGTTTAACTTTGAATTTGTAAATTCTACTTTCCAGTTCTTTGAAATGTCATCTAATAATAGACAAATAAATAAACCCGAATTATAGCAACTACTTCGAATATTTATTTGTAGTAAATTGTTATCCAATAATTGTTCTGCATATTTGCTTATCACATTTTCTTTAATGGAACTAACATCTTTTAACGCTTGATATTCAACATAAAATGCAGTTCCTTCAATTGTTTCAACTGAATTTTCACATTCTACATAATCAGGAAATAGTTCCATCCTTTTAACTCTAAGTGTGATAAATTCGTTTATTTTTTGATGTTTTTCTATTAAATCGGTTGATATAAAAGCTTCGAAAAGTCTTTTTCTTTCTAAAATACGTAGTTGAATATTATTAAAATCAATTGGATAGTTGAATCCTAATATTTCATTTGGATAACGGCTTTCTTCGGATAAGTGTTGAAACACATGAAACGATTCATGTACAAGTAAAGAGTAGATAACCTCAAACGAATCATAAAGTGTAGTATCTACTATAGCTGTTGGCACTTCTTCAAATAGTATACAAGTACAAGCATGAAATTCTTCCGTTTTAGCCAATTTGATATAATGTTCTTCTTTGCATTTAGGATGATTAAATAAAAAGACATCTTTATCGTCGAAAATCGCAAAGGCAACGGGTTTAAATCCGTCCCAATATTTCTCTAATTGTTCAAATGGTAAGCTATTTAAAACTCGCTCTATAATGTTTTGCATAAAATTCACCTTTCAATATTAATATTTGATAAAAACTTACATTATCTTCCGAATAGCACTCCAGATAATTTAATCAAATGCTCTCGTTAAAAAAGATGTAAGATAATTAATTAATATCCCCTAAATAAGTCGTAGCCTTGCCACTGTCAAAATAAGAAATCAAATGCGATCTTAGTGCTTGAGGAAATAATTTGTATTCTAGCAAATCCTTAATCGGTATCCATTCTGCACCTGTTTGCCCCTTGTCTGGATTATTACCATTATCAAATGTATCTTGATAAACATGACACAAAAACATAAATTCCATTTGATGTGCATGAGCATGATAGGCAGCTAATTCATGGTTTTTTCCAATGTATTCTCGCACAAAGATCAATTCTCCAATTTCCACATCGGCACCTATCTCTTCCTGACATTCCCTTTTTAAAGCTTGGTGTAAATTTTCGCCATGTTCTTGACCACCGCCTGGTAATATATAATATGTATTATTATTTTCATGCATTTTTAAAGCTAATATTTTGTCGTTTTTAACGATAACGGCTTTTGCTGAATTTCTTATGATCATTTTCAATTCTCCCCAATTCGATAATTTCAATTGTCTAATAAACTCATCCTCTTAACCTATCTTTTCATCAGAAACGGATCTGATTCCGCGATTCAATAAATACGTGTACTTTTACTTCTTCAACTGTCATTTGTTGGAGAAGTGGAACTCAATCAAACTATTGTTAGCTAACTTGATTTAACTAGCTATATGCTCCAAATATTCTTAAACCCTCACTTAATTATACCTCTTCCACTTAAATTTTACAGAATATTAAAATATTTTGGTAGCATTCCTTTTACAAAGGTAACCGTTACTTTAAATTACTCTAGATATAAGCATGTTAATTAATTTGGCGAGGTAAGGCAGTGAAGGGGGAGTCCCTTTCTCATACACGAAAACAGCTTGTCCAGGAGGATTTAAAACGAAGCAACTAGCAAAAATACAGCTAGAGGAAATGTAAAATCAATTACAGAAAGAGCATGTGCCACAGCAACTAATCGCTTAAGTAGCAAGGTAACTTTAGCGATAGTCGTTTGTTTATTCATGACATCAAAAATTGTTTTACATCAAGGAGGCAAATCCAAGCTTAGCTCACAAATGCAGCGAATGTCTTGAAGGCATTTTAACTGCATTTGTCGCTTTAGTTGGTTTTTGTACAACTTTATTTATTATTATTAAGCGCATGCCATCAGCAAATGATCCGCATGAAAAGAATGAAAGAGCAAGGCTTGTTTGTACTTTAGCGGTATTAGTATAAAAGAAAAAAAGTCAATTTCCAGAGAGTGTTGAATTAGGTTAGGGTATTTTCCATCAAAATGAAGTGCCTAATTTTGCATGACTCATTTCCTCTTAAAGGATGTACGAAAAGGTGTTTTCTGGTGTAAAAAGTTTTATAATAAGGATTTGGATACTGTTGAAAGGAATGTGAATCTTATGTTTACATATGAAACGATTTGCCGTTATTGCCGCAAGCCCTTTTTCTTGCGAGAAGGCACAAAAAAATACCAGCAATATAAAGTGAATCGTCATGCAAATATTTCGTGTGAATCCTGTGAACGGCGCATTGAGGAAGATTCACGCAAATATCTATTTGACCGCGATTAACGTTGCATCATTCTTTTGAGATTCTGCATTTCGCCAATAAGTTCGTCCATTTGGCGCTGCATTTGCTCCGCTTCAAAATTGAACAGATTACTATTAGTTGATTTTGAGCTAGAGGAAGATGTCTCCTCTAATAAACGTAATGTAATGCCAGCAGAAATAGTGGCTAAAATATTTCCTATAGTTATGACAGCGACGCTAGCATACTCAAATTGCGCAGCTAAAACTTCTAGTGATTGCTCATTATTCGCCCGTGATCGTTTACTCAATAAGCTTCCTCCTAGCATTAGGTTTAGCTAGTATATGCAAGGACATAATATAATGAGCCTACAATTTACAATGAAGTGAAGGGGGGATGAACATTGGAAGCGAAAAAACAACAAATTGAATGTCACAACTGTCATGAAATGATGACTATAGATTTTGAAACAGCAACTTTTGCGACAGCAGTTCAAGTTATAAATGGTAAAAAATCTGAAACACGTACATATCTAGAAAAATGCCCAAACTGTGACGCTGTAAATAAAGTAACAAGTGACAACAAAGAGGAGTGGGGGAAACGTAAAGGACCAAATGTAAAATTCTTTATGTATTCAGGGATGTTTGGCTGTATAGCATTTTTGGGCCTAGGTATACTTGTGCTTTATTTCGCATTTAAAGGGCTAGGTTTTGTAATGGACTGGCTAATCAAATAATACAATATTGTGATTGAAAAAAAATTGGTTTCTTTTCAATCTTTTTTTGTGAAATGATAATATGGAAATAATGGCCGTGGTTATTATGCGGGATGAAAAACGCATTAACTGGATTTATTATCAGAAGAAAAAGAGGCGTTCAAGTATCGGCTTCGATTGTAAAGGAACTAATCGATACATGTGACCGAGTGGATTAAGTTGTGCCACATCACATGAATTCGTGCTATAATGAATGATTCGTGGAGGTGTAAACGACAATGAGTAAAAAATGGACAATCCATTCGATTCGTGAATACGTAGAAAAAAATACAGATACGAAATTACTTTCAACAGAATTTAAAGGTTTTTCGCAAAAGCTTGATTTTCAATGTGCTTGTGGCAATACCTTTCAAAAACCGTGGAAGAAATTTAAAGAAAATAAGCAACAAAAATGTGAAGTTTGTCAGCCACCAAAGGAATCACGATAATTACGTGCAAGCATAAGCTTGTGACGTAGAGGTAGTGGTGGTTACATAAAACTAACCAATCAATATATAAAAGGGTCTATCCAGAAAGTGATTTCAGGATAGGCCCTTTGCTATTGGTATAGTGCAATTATTCAATTACCGGTTCAGCGTTTGCCTTTTTGAGTTCAGGGTGAGCCATTTCAATAATGGATGTGCGTAATAATAGAATGACAATCAGCATTAATATTAAACCGCTGACAAGTAAAATGTATTGTGCTGGAACGAAGTCATATAAAAAGCCGTAAGCAAGTGTTCCAATCGGCATCGCACTCATCGCCATCATTTCAACAATTCCAAAAACACGACCACGATATTCCTCATCAATCGTTGTTTGCATCATGACACCAATTGGGGTATTAGTAATGACACCAAGTCCGCCGAAAATAAACATAAGGATAAAATAATAAATGAAATTCATCATGCTTGAAAAATCAAAGAATAAAGGTAAACCAACAAATATAACAAGTAATGCCATTAAAAAGGTAGAGCGTTTTACTAGCATTAATGGAAATTTTACAGTCGAACGAGAAGCGAAATAAATGGATGTGATGAATACACCGATCGCGCCGCCTGCTTCAATGATCCCAATTAATTTCGGATCAATCTGTAATAACGTTAGTAAAATGAAATTATGGCCTACGTTAACGGAAGTGAAAAATAAATTTAACCATAGTGCAGTCCATAAGATAGCTTTAATAACAGGTTTCTTATTGACATAGCGGAATCCAGCTTTAAAGCTTTCGACCATTGTTTCTTTTTGGGCATCAGTCGTTGCTTGTTGTTTTTTATACAATTGGAAATTCATTGTTGATTCTAAAGAAAGTGTCACGATAGAAGCAATGATGAAAATCGTTAAGAAAATTTCCATCGATACGAAGCCGAATAACATACCGCCAAAAATCGGTCCGCCAACACCAGATACTGAAAACGCTAGTTGGTTAAAGCTCATCGCCTTTTGGATTCTTGTTTCATCAACTAAATTGGCAATAGATGCAGAAAAGGCAACACTTGTGAATGTGCTGAAAATGCTATTAAACACTGTAGCGGTATAAATTGCTGCCAATGATAATCCAAACTGTTGTGTATAAAGCAGAAGTGTCGCAACTGTTAAGATGACGCCTGCCTGCCCACCAAGCACCAGTTTTTTTCGAGACATGCGATCCCCTAATATTCCCGCAATTGGTGCCATAATGGTACGTGGCAAATAGCTTAATATAATATTGAACGCAAAGCTTAACGATGAACCTGTCAATGATAAGATGTACATACTAATACCGAAACTATAAACATGTGACCCAAGCGAACCGATCATTTTACTCACTAGAAATGTGTATAAATGGTAGGTCGCTTTTTTGAATTGCTGCTGCTCTGTCATATGAAAAACTCCTTTTGTTTAATCTTATTAAACTTATAATAGTCGATAAATGAAATGGATGCAATACAAAAGTTTAATTTAATTAAAATTATTTTAAGTTTAAATTTAAAATCTCTTACATATTGTTTAATTGTATTAAAATATTCCTTTCGTCATGCGGATTTGTTACACTGTTTGTAGTGAGGTGGCAACGTGATTAAAATTGGTGAAAAAATAAAACTGCTTCGTAAAGAACGCAAAATGACGCTAGCACAAGTAGCAGGGGACAGGCTATCAAAAGGAATGCTTAGTTTAATTGAAAACGGCAAAGCCCAACCGTCAATGGAGAGCTTGCAGCATATTGCAAAGCAGTTGGGCATTGATGTGTCAGAGTTGATGCAGACGAAGGATACGGAGGAGCTAAAAGAGTTTTATTTAAGAGTAGAAGCATTAGCGACAGAATTGAAAAAAATATATGAAGATGAAGAGCATCGAGCAAAATGTGAGGAAATCTATTCGCTAGTCGAGCCCTATATCTTAGAGGACAAGCTAACTGGCAATACATTTGAAGAAATACGCTTAACGGATATGTATCATTTCATGCGTTATTACTTAGAAATGACACGTGATACAACTGGCTTTGAAAGCTGTATTGAGCGCTATAAGCAAATATCTGCCCATTCAAAGGTAGTAAAGCGCTATGGTGACCTCGGAGGCATCGAATTTAATTGGAAAAACTATGAAAACGCTATTAATTGGATGCTACAGGGTGTCGAATACATTGAGCAGTTTGATGGATTTATTGGTGAAATTGAAAAGCTGGATTTATACTATAATTTAACTGTTATCTATGCGGCACATAATAATGAGGTAGAATCTGAAAAATATTTGCAGCTGTCGTTAAAAATTGCGCATGAGAAAAAAATATTATATCGCATAAATGATTTTTATCGCTATTTATTTTTTATGCAGTTGAACAAGAGAGACGGGGAAAAGGCGCAAACGTATTTAGATAAAATTCGTGCGTTTTCAGTTATTTTACAAGATCCGCTAGATTTGGTTATGGAGGACTTATTGCAATTGGCGTATTGGAATCATATTGAAAAAGATTATGAACGAGTCATTTCTATTGAATTTAATTATCGCGATGTTTCTGCCAAAATTCGAACGCAATTGAATCAGTTTTTAGTGGGGGAGCAGGCCTATGCGCATTATCAATTGCAACAAGTAGAAGAAGCATTTGCGCTGTTACCAGATATTATTGGACCTGAACTTTACCATCATCCATTGGACGCAGCGCGCATTTATCGCTCTTTTGCTATTCGTGCACTTTGTTATTTGGCGCAGGGTGATGTAGAAAATGCCAAACGCGACATTTTATACGCGGCAAATGGTGTGAAAGACTACGCCTCGTCGCTTGATAAGACATTTATTGAAGATGCATATACAAAAATTATGAAAAATTAATAACGGTCCATTGCTCAAACTTTTTTGGGTGATGGGCTTTTTTTTATCTGAATTTAATTATCTTTATTTAGCATAAATGTTGAAAAATGTTCGATATAATTCTGAAAAATAATATAAATATGTGGTATATTTGCAACAGAAATTGACGGAACTTGTAAATTATGTGGTGATTTTGTTGGTTTCGTATGAAAAATGAGAATGGAGATAATGTAATGAAATTAAATGTAAAGGCAAAATTACAGTTATCATTTGGGGTAGTGTTAGCATTACTGATGCTTTTTGCCGCAGTAATTTTATACAGCTTAAATGAACATAACAAAACGCTAGAAAGCATTGATCATGATACAAAAATGGGTAATTTATATAATGATGTCGCGTTTCAAACAGTTCGTGCCAACGCAGCAATTCGAGGCTATATGCTTTATAAGGAAGATAATATGCGTGCCAACCATTATGAAATACGCGACACGCTAGCAGATTCGGTTGAACAGCTTAAGAGCATGGGGGCGGATAATGCGAAATTTGCCGAATTCGAACAAAAGCTAGCTGCATGGGAAGGCTCAATTGATAATGAAATTTTACCGTTAATGGATGCCAACAAGATGGCTGAAGCTCAAAAAGTAGCAAAGCCCGTACTTGGTGCTGGTTCTCAAGAGCTTGTAGTATTTGGGAAGTCGATGGCAAATGAAGTAAATGAAGAAATAAATCAACTGATTGCACATTCAAAGGACCAAATGCGTACAACGTTTATTGAAACGGTTGCGCTCGCGCTTATTTCGATTATTGTTAGCATCGCTATTTCGACTATTTTTGCACGTCGAATTGCACTGAATATGCAATCTGTTATGGCGGGTATGAATGAATTTGCACAAGGCAATTTACTAACGAAATTAAAAGTTACGTCCAAGGATGAATTTGGACAACTTGCGAACTCCTTCAATGCAATGGCAGACCGCTTACGTGATACGATGCGTCAAGTAGGGGATTCAGCAGAGCAAGTTGCGGGCACTTCCCAACAATTAACTGCAAGCAGTATGGAAGTGAGTAAGGCAACAGAGGTTGTAACGGAATCCATTCAAGAAATTTCACTTGGAATGGGTGATCAACAACAAATGACAAGTGATTCGAAAGCATTTTCGGACCATATAATGAAAAAGGTGTTTGACATTTCAGAGAGCATTGAGCAAGTAAATAGTGCTTCTGCTTATACGAAGGAAAAAATTACGGCGGGTCGTCAATCGGTACGTAATGTTATTGGGCAAATGGATATTATTAGTGACAATACATCGGAATTAAATGTTCGTGTGAAAGAATTGGATGGCAATACAAGTGCCATTGCCTCAGCCGTGCAAGTGATTAAAAATATTGCAGATCAAACGAATTTATTGGCGCTTAATGCGTCGATTGAAGCAGCACGAGCAGGGGAAGCAGGGAAAGGATTTGCGGTCGTTGCGAGTGAAGTTCGAAAGCTGGCAGATGAATCCAATATTGCGGCAACGGAAATTGAACAAGTGGTACAAAATATTGTGGAAAGTACGCGTATTATTGAAGAGGATATTACGAATAATGATCAATCCGTCGACATTGGGAAGGAAAAAGTAGAAGAAACACGTGAAAACTTCCTGAAAATTGATGCGGCCATTGATCAAGTTGAAGAGGAAACAAAGGCTGTAACGCTAGCAATTAAAGAGGTACTGAACGATGTCGAGAAGCTAGTTGGTGAAATCAATGATATTAATGAGGTAACATTGAATTCTAATGATAGTATTCAAAGTGTTGCAGCAGCTTCCGAGCAGCAAAATGCGGCGATGGAAGAAGTAGCAGCCGCGTCAACTTATTTAGCAGAAATGGCTGTAGAACTTCAAGAATCGATTCAATCGTTTAAATATTAAGCTTAATTATGATTACTGTCTGTTACAAAATGGCCTAAACAAAGTTCATAAAAAAAGACACAAAATGTTGATTTAACAGTGTTTTTGTCTTTTTGTGGATTGCCAATATTAGTTGTTCGTAAACTAAAAAGATTTCAATTAATAAAAGTATCCCGTACATTGGAAGCAGAAGCTTTTAACTGTACGGGACATTTCTATTTCTAACTTAATCTATATTTATTTTAACATATTCTTCCTATTGATTACAGACTTGTATGTGGTTTCTTGAGAATCTAAAATGAATAAAAGCAGAAGGGGGAGAGTGCTATGAAATTAGGGCTGAAAAAAGATGAAGTGAAATTGGTCCCGTATGATGTGAATTGGAAAAGTGCTTTTCTTATTGTCAAAAAGGAGTTAATAGATTGCGTAAAGCTGCAGGGCGGTCAAATCGAGCATATTGGAAGTACGTCCATTGAAGGGATTCAGGCAAAACCAATAATTGATATTTTAGTCGGTGTAAAAAATCTAAATTTGTTAGATAAAGCGTTTTTTTCGAATCTGCGAAAAGCGGGTTTTTATCGATTACAGGTACAAAGACCAAATGAGATTGTCTGTGCTAAGTTTACAGATGAAACCTTTGATACAAAAACGCATTTTCTTCATATCGTTGAACTCAATAAAGAAAAGTGGCATCAAATGCTCTTTTTTAGAGATTATTTGAATGCAAATGAAGAGGTAAAGAAGCAATATCAAGCCCTGAAAAATGATTTCTTTTCTACAAATTTGAATGGGATTAATGCATATACAGAATTTAAGGAGCAATTTGTTCAATCGATATTTTCAAAAATGGAGGAGTAATAATGAAATTTTTTAGTTTTGCTAAAGAACACGGTCGAAAAGTGACACATTATGCCTCAGATTTTATTTTATCTCGATTAGCTACCATTGAGGGGAGAGCTGTTGTTAGCATTATGTATCTAGAGGAAAATGGCATCATTGGTTATCATGAAGCATCAGTTAATCAAATTTTATTTGTCGTTCAAGGAGAAGGCAATGTTTGCAATGGAAATAAGGAATTTAAACGAATTCAGGCAGGTGAAGCAGTTTTTTGGAAAAAGGGCGAGTGGCATGAAACGAAAACAGATACAGGGCTGACCGCTGTTGTCATCGAGGGAGAAACACTTCTTCCAGAGCATCTTATCAAAACAGGGGAATAGGAAACAAAGTAAATAAAATCGGTGGATCTGCGTTATATGCTAATCCACCGTAGTTTGATTTTTTTATCGCAAAAACACGAATACGTTTATAATCTGCATACCATATATTGCATGATATTTGCTAAAATTATTCTACACTAGCAACTTCCCATTTCTTCATAAAAGCCTGCATTGATTTATCAACTTCTTCTTCACTTGGAATATTACGTAGAATTTCTTCCTGGGTATAGGCTTATCCACCTTTAACGATGAGCTCGATTTCCTGTATATGTTTAATATTTTCTAATGGATTGTTGCTTAGAATGACGAGGTCTGCCATTTTTCCTTCTTGGAGTGTTCCAATATCCGTTAGATTTATTGACTTAGCTGCATTTATAGTCGCTGCTTGTAGAGCCTCTATTTCGGTAAAACCAATCTCGACAAATAGTTCTAGTTCGCGGTGTAAAACCATACCAGGGTAGGTATATAATAAGCCAGGCGTATCCGTTCCAGCAACTACTGTTCCACCCATATCATAATAAATTTTAGCAACGGCTTTCTGTAAGTTATGTGTTTTGGCATTATATTTTTTTATCGAGTCTACATGTTCCGCTTGTTGATTCCAATAGTCCATAATGTAATTTATCTTTGAAGCGGATTCTATGACCATATTTTTAGGAGACCAAAATTCAGGATATTTGATGGATTGATCGTAAATAACCATGGTTGGGCATAATTTTACATTGTAAGCCAACATTTTCTCACAAAGTTCCTTTATTTTTTCTTGATCTGGGTTTTCCCAATCGATATGATGCCATTCCTCTTGGTCTACAAATAGATTCCACCCTTTATACATCTCATGTGCAAAACCAGATGCATGTTCAATCCAAGTAACCCCACACTCAGCTGCATCTAAAGCAGTTAAATCTTTTGAATTCACCAAATCAATAGCAACTTCCAAGTTATACTTCTTCGCCTCATCTACAGCCGCTACCATCACGTCTCTTTTGATCCATCCATACAATTTAACAAACTTTGCGCCCACTTCTACTTGTCTACGAACTTCTTTCCTCGCTTCTTCCGGATCGTCTGTTACGAGAGCCCCATAGCTCGTTGGACCCCATTGACCTGGTGTACCGTCAATCATTCTATCTGATGCATAAATTCGAGGGATTGGTGCATCATCCGGTTTTTCAATTAAGTTTTTTAGTAAAAGGACATTGCCGGCAGTATTACGTATTGTCGTTACCCCTGATGCAACAAAATGGGGCGCAAAACGTTCATTAATATGACAGTGCATATCGATTAGACCTGGAATAATATATTTTCCTTTTGCATCAATTGTTTCTATTCCCTTAGGTAATACATCAGACTGTTTTATTATTCTTTTAATCTTATTCTCTTCAATTTCAATTGAACCGATAAAAGATACCCCATTCTCCACATCAATAATTGTTCCATTTTTGATTAATAACTGTTTCATTTTTTATCCTCCTTCAATTGATTCCATATATTTCTTTTTCTGATTTTATTGTATATTGAATAAAACAATGGATTTTCAAAATTATCATATAGTGGATTGTTTTATATTTGGTGAATGGCATTTTTACTGAAGAATGCCGAAAAGTTATTGATACCAGTAAAACGTAACACTATTTAATCTACACTAGCTGCTTCCCATTTCTCCATAAAAGTCTGAATTGAATGATTAACTTCTTCTTCACTTGGAATATTACTTAGAATTTCATCTTGGGTGTATCTTTTTCCACCTTTAACAATGAATTCGATATCCTGTGTATGTTTAATATTTTCTAATGGATTGTTGTTTAGGATGACGAGGTCTGCAATTTTACCTTCTTGGATTGTTCCAATATAAGTTAGATTAATGGATTTAGCTGCATTCACAGTAGCTGCTTGTAGAGCCTCTAGTTCGGTAAAACCAATCTCGACAAATAGCTCTAATTCACGGTGTAAAGCCATTCCTGCGTAAGTAAATATTAATGCTGGGGTATCGGTTCCAGCAACTACTGTTCCACCCATATCATAGTAGGTTTTAGCAATCATTTTTGTTAAATTATTTATAACGGCAGTCCTTGATTTTATCGAATCGATATGCTCGATATTTTTATTCCATTCATCTATCAGATTATTTATAGTACCAAATGATTCGATCACATTATTTTTAGGTGACCAGATGTTAGGATATTGCATAGATTGATCGAATACTACCATTGTTGGGCAAAGTTTCACATTGTGTACGAGCATTTTTTCACAAAGCTCATTTATTTTTACTTGATCTGGATGATCCCAGTTGATATGGCTCCATTCCTTTTGGTCTTCTAATGGACTCCACCCTTTATACATTTCTTGTGCAAATCCAGATGCATGTTCAATCCAAGTAACTCCTAATTCTGCTGCATCTAAAGCCGTTAGATCCTTTGAATTCATTAAGTCACAGGCTACTTCCATGTTATATTTCTTAGCCTCATCAACTGCTGCTGCCATAACGTCTCTCTTTATCCAGCCATATAATTTTATAAAATTCGCTCCTACTTCAACTTGTCTGCGAACTTCTTTCCTTGCATCTTCTGGATTATCTGTTACGAAATTGCCATAGCTCGTTGGTCCCCATTGTCCAGGTGTACCGTCAATCATTCGATCGGATGCGTACACTCTTGGTGTCGGAGCATCATCAGGTTTTTGCATTAAATTTTGAAGTAAGAGCACATTACCTGCCGCATTCCTTATTGTTGTTACCCCTGATGCAACAAAATGGGGCGCGTATCGCTCATTAACATGACAATGCATATCGATTAGACCTGGAATAATATATTTTCCTTGTGCATCAATTGTCTCAATTCCCTCAGGTAATGCATCAGACTGTTTTATCATCCTTTTAATTTTATTCCCTTCAATTTCAATTGCCCCGATAAAAGATACCCCATTCTCTACATCAATAATCGTTCCATTTTTGATTAATAACTGTTTCATTTTTATTTCCTCCTTCAATTTATTCCATATATTTCTTTTTCTGATTTTATTGTATATTGAATAAAACAATAGATTTTCAAAATTGTCATATAGTGGAATGTTTTATTTTGGAGGGATAGAAATGTTGGTGGAATATGGGAAGACGCTAAGAATGATCAGACAACAAAAAGGAATCACTTTAAAAAAACTTGCGGATGACATCTGTTCTGTTTCTTTTTTATCCAAGTTCGAACGTGGAGATTCTGATATCACGCTTAGTCTCATGACGAAATTATTAGAAAAGTTAATGATGAATTTCGATGAGTTTTTATTTATCCACCACGATTATCAGCCTGATCAACTAGAACAATTTTTTAAAACAGCGGGGACAGCCTATTTTAATAGGGATGTAGATCAATTGAAGCTGCTGAAAAACACAGAACTAAATAAGTGGAAGCAATATGGTGTAGAAACATATCATTTTAATGCGCTGTTGCTTGAAGTATATGAAAGTATCGTGGACAGTAATTATAAGGTTGAAGGAATAAAGGAATATGATATTTCCCTCCTTTCCGATTACTTATTTCGGGTAGAGGTTTGGGGATATTATGAATTATCACTTTATAATGGAACATTACTTTTACTGGAACCGGATATGGTTATTATGTTATCCAGAACCGCCTATGAGAAAAGTGCTCGCTTTCAAGAATTTAAAAAGGTGAATGAAGCGATCACAGCTGTGCTTTTTAATACCATTATTTTTTTACTGGGTTCTGTGAATCGATTCCACGAAGAATTTACATATCAAAAGGAATTTATGGAGTTTATTTCGTATCTTGAGAAGATTGCCCTTCCAGAAAGCAACTTAATAGAAAGAAAACACTTATTAGAGTTGAAGGGTGCCTATGACATCAGAATAGGTAACAAAGAAGAAGGGATTGCAAAAATAAAAAAAGCGATTCAACTATTAAATGACCTAAATTCTACAAAGTTAGCTAACAATATCGAGCAATATCTTTTGCAAATTATCTAATAGGGTTGACTTTATTTATGTAGATCCCGGCGATAATGTGTGCATCGAAAAAAACCTCTTTCATCTGATAATAAATCCATATTTTCACAAGAAATGAAGTCATGTCCAACTTATAGTCATGAGCTGTTTTTAAGGTATATAAAGGTGATAATTGGAAATAAATGAAGGGATCAAATTAAAAAATATGCCGTCATTAATATAGACGACTTTTTGCGCGATATGTGTTTTGATAAGAACGGAACGAATCCATAATTCGTATCAGTAATATAGAATGGAAACAAAGAATTTCACATGGACTGCGCTGGTGTTTCGCATGAATTTGCAATAAGCTATGTTTTTCTAATAGGGTATATAGACGAAATGTTTGGGGGGTGACAAAACGAAATGGAAAATATCGTAATTTTTTCGATCCTATTTTTAGTAGTGTTATGGCTATGGTTGAAATTGAATCGTGCTTATTTTTTGCAGCGTTACATTCGGAAGCAATTAACGCGAGGTATTCGCAACAATAAGCAGGAGATTCGGTTGGCAAAAGGCGATAAAGAGCAGCAATTTGAGGTATATAAGCGAGTGTACAATCATGCTATTGTTACGTCAAAGAAGCGCCATAAAAGAAACCAGGTAAAGTATGAGTGCCAAGTAAATAACGAGCTCAATCGGATGGTTAATAATCCGCTAACACGCTTATTTTCATCTTTGCTTTTGCTTGTAAAAGGTATAACAGCGCTTGTTACGTTGTTTTTTACGATTGTCATTGGCTCAATTGTCGTTGATGAAGTAAAGGCAAGTGATTTAACGTTGCCAACTATTAATAAAGAGACACAAATTAAACTAAAAAATGATGCAAGTGATGTCATTGATCAGTTATTCACCAATTTCATAGATCCAAATCGAGGCATTGCTACCCTGGCCTATGACGAAGTAGCGAATTCAAAGATTGTGCCCGTTTATTCAGAGTCGGCTTATCCAGAAGGGGTGGAGACAGTCGAGCAGCTTGCACAGGCAACGGCTTATCATATGGCAAATTTTGAACAACATTTTACGATTCCCTATAAAGGAGAAACGGCTGATTTTGGCGCAACAATTGATGAAGTTTATAAATGGCTTGAAGTAAATGAACCGTATTATTGGGGTGTCTTTGCTGAAAGCTCATCAAGATACATCGATTATGGCTCGGTTATTGAATGGCAGGTCGACATGTCCTATGACTTAACAGCCGAAGAAAATGCACAGGTAAATGGAAAAATTAAGCAGCTAACTGATTCGATTCCTACAACAGCGTCAGAAATTGAAAAAATCAAGTTTGTGAATGATTATTTAGTGAAGCATACGAAATATACTGCTGATAGTACGGCGAATCCGCATACACCGTTTTCGATTTTAATGAATGGAGAGGGTGTTTGTGAGGGGTATGCTTTAGCAGCCTTACTTATGCTGGAGGCGTTGGATGTTGAAGTAAAATATGTCGTTGGTGATGCAGGCGCACCCCATGCGTGGAATTTAGTGAAGGTGGAAGGCGAATGGTACCATTTAGACACTACATGGAATGACCCTTTACCAGACCAAGGTGAAAAAGTACATTATAATTATTTTCTATTAAGTGATGAAACAATGGCACAGGATCACACATGGATTCGAGACGACTATCCAGCAACAGCAACGAGCAATTATTGGTGATGAGGTCTAAGGGAATTGTCTTTTTTTGCTAAGACAAGCACAAAAGTTTAATAAGTTAACAATCTCCGTAAATTTTCAACATGACAATTTACGGGGATTTTTTGTTTTGGATAAAGTAACAGGTTGATTTTTATGACTAACATGCATTTTATTGTCAGCGAATTGCTTTATACTAAATATAACGTTACACGTCGCGATTATATAACGAAATATGGCAAGAAAGGTGGTTTACACATGGACGTAAAAGTATTGCTTGCTCCTGAATATACAAAGCCTATCGCCGAGATTAAAGCCCAAGAACTGACACCGCGAATCGAAAAGGTGGTGGCAATGCTTGAGCAGGAACAACAAAAAAAGATCATGATTTTAAAGGGCAAAGAAATCGCACTGTTAGAAGAACAGAAAATCTTGTTAATTCGGACAGAGGTTAGGAAAGTGTGTGTCTATTTAACAGATGGCTCTTGGCATGAAACGAATATGACGCTCGCACAATTTGAGGATATTTTAGGTGTGCCATTTGTCCGCATTTCAAAAAGTGCAATTGTCAATTTGGAAGCGGTGCAATCAGTAAAGGCGGCTTTTAGTGGCATGCTTCATGTAACACTCAGAAATGATTTGGAGGAAAGTATTAGCCGCAATTACCGAAAAAACTTTAAAGAAAAGTTAAAGGAGTGGTATTCATGAGAAAAGCTGTTCAATCAATCATGGGTTCGTTTGCAGTAGGGTGCATGATTTTCATGGTATCGATTTTAATTGCGTATTGGGATGGACAAATGCAAATTTTTGAGCAGATGCAAGATCGTTATGATCAATACGTACTCGGCATTTTCATGGTTAGTATCGTTACTGGGGGTGGGGGCTATATCATTTACCGATTGAACATTTCCTATAATAAGCGTGTGCTGCTGCATTATGGAGCAACGATTTTGACGGTCATGGCCATCTCCATATGGCTAGATATTATCTCTATTTCTGTTTCGCAATTGTTAACTTATGGCACATTTACATCTGTCATTTTCATAGTCAATTGGTACGTCCACTATGTAAATGCGAAAAAAGATGCGGAAGAAATCAATGCGCTGTTAAAACAAAAAGTGCACTAATTGGTATTATATGGTATATTTATTAGGTGTTGGAATTAAGGACGATGGGAGGAAAACTTAATGTTGTTGAAGCAATATTCACCGAGGCTATTATTTGCATTAGCCGCAATTACTTGTATTGTCATATCACCGCTTTTTGCCATTTTTGTACCGATGACCGTGCCTGATTTATTTTTAACGGATCGCTCATGGTTTTACATCTATTCCTTCAAGGGCAATGTCAAGCTTATAATGGTGGGATTTGTCTTATTAGCAGCGGCCTTTGCATTACTGAGCTGGAAGCGACATGTAGCGACTTATATTGGCTGTATTGCACTCATTATTTTTGGGCTCGTGACATTGTATAGCTCCACTGAGAATTACACAGCAATTAATGAAACGCAAGTACAGAAAAATCAGCTAATCGGCTCGCAGACGTTAAAATGGTCTGAAATAGACGAAGTGGTGCTTGAATATGTGCCGGGTTCATTAGGGCAATACATTTTTAAAGGCAAAAACGGGAAAGAAATAATTGTTGAAGAGGATAAAGAAATGGCAACTGGCTATATTTACCAAATGGCGAATAAGCAAGATGTACCTTTTACTGAGTATGAGAAGAAATAAAGAAAGGCTGCATTCGTGTTGGATTTTAATCCGACTTGATTCGCAGCCTGTTTTATTATTTAAACGCCTCAACTAGCGCCCGCCCATCTGTCTCACCAAGCGGTAAATCTAATATACGTGCAATTGTTGGACCAATATCCACGACGCTCACTTCACCTAAATCAAAGCCTTGTTGTACAGTCGGCCCCGCGATAATAAGATTACTCGTATAATCGGGTTTACTAGGCAAGTAGCCATGTGTTGCATAAACCTTGCCCTGTGCATGCAAATCAATTACAGCTTCGCATTTATAGTCGTCATCAAAGCAATAGCCTTGCTTGGCTTCAAGCATCATTTCAAAGCGTGGGTCGACATGCATTGCTTCAAGCTGTTGCTTATCAAAAATGGCTTCAATGCCGTATCGTTCATCATGCAACGCTTCTTGTAAAAGAGTAAGTGCTAATTCATGTGCTTCATCATCACCAGGCTGTAAATGTAAATACGCCGCACCACCCGCCGCCTGCACATAGGCACGCCACTTCGGAATACCCGCTTTTTCATAAATGAGCCCGTGATCTGCAAACAAGCGATTTAAATACACCTTATAACGTACATCGAGTTGACTATGGTCACCAACGATCATAAAGGTCGTTTCGTCATACGTACCCGCTGCTTTTGTCGCGTCGATAATTGCACCAATACGGTTATCCATTCGTATTAATACTTCATCAATATGTGTACCCTTTGTACCTTTGAAATGCTTGATGTCATCTAAATCAATTAAATGCAGCATAAAGAGTTCAGGCTTTTTGTTTTTAATTGTATCCACTGCGCACGCAGTAGTGAAATCATCTAAGTATGGTTGCTCAATACCTTGACGAATTTTTCCGTACTTCATTTCTAATGCCAAAGTATAGAGCTTACTGCCATTTTTTAAGATTTTTAGCGCTTGATTTTCCCCACGCACAGCACGAATTTCGGGGATGTTGTACGTAATCGGCGCTTTACCAGAAACAGGCCATAGTAACGCAGCCGTTTTTAAGCCCTTTTTATGTGCCGCTTCAAAAATCGTAGGGCTTTTGATATCGCTTAAAAACCAATGCCAGTCTTGGTCGATTTCCCGTAAGAATGGCTGAAACGGATTGTTGTGAAACACGCGGTGCTTATCAGGGTAATTGCCCGTTACATACGACGAATGAATGACATATGTTAATGTAGGATATACACTTTTGACGTTTGTTGTTGATGCACCGCGCTGGATCAAGCTTTTTAAATGGGGTAGCTCTTTTGCCACTGCCCAATTATCTTGTGAAAAGGCATCGTACGAAATGACGATACAATATTTTTTAACCATTCGATTACCTCGCTGTCTGTGGGCGTGATGTTGCGTCCTTTGGTAGCATTAAAAATACAAGTAGCCCTAAAATAAATAACGGAATAATTGATAAAATACTGTATTTTGCCGCGCCTGTTAATGTCGTTGTTAATGCCATTAAAAATGGACCGATAATCGCGGCGAACTTGCCAAAAATATTGTAGAAGCCGAAAAATTCATTCGAGCGTTCTTTCGGAATAATTTTGCCGTAATACGATCGGCTTAGCGCCTGGACACCACCTTGCGCAGAACCAATCAACACACCAAGAACGAAAATATGCCACATTTCTGAAATGAAAAAGGCTGCTATACAAGACACAAGATACGTTAATATGCCGACGATTATCATTGCACGTGTAGAATATTTTTTAGCTAACGACCCGTAAAGTAGGGCAAAAGGGAACGCTACAATTTGAATGACAAGTAAAATGCCAAGGAGCATAAATGTATCGAGTGAATCAGCACCAAGAACACTTGTCGCATACGGTACAACCATTTTAATGATCGTATCTACACCATCAATGTATAAAAAGTATGCGATTAAAAAGGTAAAGACGATTTTATAATCTTTAATTTGCATAAAAGTTTGACCAAGTCGTTTGAAGCTATTTCCAACCGGATTTGGCTCAGGCTCGATATAGTGCCGCTGCTTCACATCTTTAATCATTGGAATTGTCAATAACCCCCACCAAAGCGCGGTAATCAAGAACCCAATTTGGTAGCCAATTGCTTTATCCATGCCCATTAGAAAGATAACGACTAAGCTAATGCCGAATGGAATAACGCTAGAAATGTAGCCGAAAGCAAAGCCGGATGAAGATACTTTATCCATCTTTTCATCGGTCGTAACATCGACTAAAAAAGAATCATAGAAAATGTTTGCGCCCGCAAAGCCGATACACGATAAAATATACATCACTATAAGGAGCTGCCATTGACCACTTTCTGGTGTGATAAACGCAAACGATAGAGTAGAAAAAATACCTACAAGTGTGAAAAATGTAAAGAAGCGTTTTTTCTTGTCCTTATAGTCGGCAAATGCGCCGAGCATCGGGCTCAGTATGGCTACTAGAATACTTGCAAGTGAATTAAAATAGCCTAAATCCATGTTGTTGACACCGTTAAACATACCAAAAACAATTGGAAAAAGTGCGGTTGTAATAGCCATTGAATAGGCAGAATTCCCGCAATCATACAGTATCCATGATTTTTCTTCTCTTGTTAACTTCAAATGCATTGAACTCCCTTCATACTGTATTTGTCGCATGCGCGACTAGTAAAAAAGTATACATTATGTCATGTATTATATCACTAGAATGGAAAGTAAAGGAATTTGAATATTCTAATTTTACATTAAATTAATAAAATTAAAAATTGGATGGGTTTTCTAATATAATACGAGTAAAATATAGACTGGAGGTGCGTGATGCAAAAAATGGTTAATTATTTTCATCCGTTAGTATGGATTATTTTATGTGGTACGATTTTTGTTAGGACAGCTAGCTTTATGGCTATTCCATTTTTAGCGCTCTATTTACACAATGAGCTAGAGGCATCACCGCTAATAATAGGGATAACAATCGGTATGGCGCCACTATTTTCAACATTTGGTGGGTTAATTGGGGGCTATTTGACAGATCGTTTCGGACGAAAAAGTGTTATTATTACAACGGTTTTCGTATGGAGCCTAACCTTTACTGGCTTTGCGTTTGCGCCATCAGCAATCTTTTTTGTCGTTTTGAATGCGTTGAATGGGCTGTGCCGCTCGTTTTTTGAGCCAGGTACGCAGGCGCTAATGATTGATTTTACCGAAAATGAAAAAAAGCGCAGACTATTTTCAGTGCGTTATACAGCAATTAATATCGCAGCGGTCATTGGTCCATTATTAGGTGTTTGGATAGCCGATTTTTCAAGCCCTGCCATTCCATTTGCGATTACGGGTATTATGTATGCGATGTATGGGGTATTTTTATTCGTTGTGCTGAATCGTTATGAAATGAAACAAAACAAACTTTCAAATACACAGCATGTTTTTACGATTTTCAAAGCGGTGTTTCAAGATCAAAAGCTATTATTATTCATTGCGGGTGGCATATTAGTTGTACTAGGCTATTCGCAATTTGATTCGACATTGCCTCAGTTTATTAATATGAATGTAGAAGATGGTGTAAAACTGTTTTCGTATGTTATTATCGCCAATTCCATAACGGTACTGGCATTACAATTGCCACTGACAATGATGATTGAAAAAATGTCAATTTATACATCGTTAAAAATGGGGATTATTATCTTTTCAGTTGGTTTATTTTTATTTGGTTTGTCGGACAGTGCGTGGATGTTTATCGCCAGTATGATTGTGTTTTCGATTGGAGAAATTTTCTGTTTTCCAATGATGAATGCGGTAATTGAAGAAATCGCACCAGAAGATCAGAAGGGGACGTATTTAGGCGCTGCGCAACTCAAAAATATCGGAGGCTTTATTGGACCGATTTTTGGTGGGTGGCTTTTAACGTCTGCAATCGATTTTATGTTTGCGATTATTGCCGCTGTGATGTTCAGTAGTATTTTTATTTATCGTAAAGCACTTAGAACTTCATAGTGTGGTGAAATCTTACGATAAACCTTGCGTTAAAAATTTTGTTTTGCTACACTCAAACTAATTAAATGCATTTGCAGGGGGACACATTGTGTTGAGAAGGTAAAACCTGACCCTTAGAACCTGACCGTTAATACGGACGTAGGGAGCAAAGTACATCATTTTTAAATTGTACTTACTAGGGCTCTGCGTATTTTTACGTGGAGCTTTTCGTTTGCAAATCCTTTAATTGCGGGGGGACACATCGTGTTGAGAAGGTTAAAACCTGACCCTTAGAACCTGAACAGTTAATACTGGCGTAGGGAGCAATCATAGAGTGAATCTACTCTTTTTTGGCGTCTCTATTTTTAGAGACGCTTTTTTGCCTTTACGTTCACCAAAAGAGGAGTGAATATCGTTGAGTCTACAAAAAATTAATGAGAAAAAGCCTTTAATCCATTGTATTACAAATTATGTTGTCGCAAATTTTACTGCGAATGGCTTATTAACAATTGGGGCATCTCCCGTTATGGCAGATGCATTTGAAGAAGTGGCAGAGATGACTCGTATCGCCAATGCGCTACTACTGAATATTGGCACACTAAATGACCGTACAGTTCAGTCCATGCTAGCTGCGGGAAAAAGCGCGAATGAACATCAAGTTCCGATCGTATTAGATCCTGTTGGTGCGGGTGCTACTGCGTTTCGCTCACAAACAACGCATACGCTATTACAGCAGTTAAAAATCACTTTAATACGCTGTAATATTGGAGAGCTTGCCGCTATTGCAGGCGCAAATTGGCAGGCAAAGGGCGTTGATAGTGGTTCGGGTGAGCTCGATGTTGTACAAACTGCAAAAATGATTGCCAAAAAATACAACTGCCTGGTGATTGTGACTGGTAAAGAAGATGTACTAACGGATGGACAGCAGGTAGAAATCATTGCTGGTGGTCATGAAAGGATTACGAAAATAACTGGAAGTGGTTGTTTATTGAGCGCAATTTGTGCTGCTCTTTTAGCAAGTAGCAATGAGCCTTTTGAGGATTTAGCTGCTCTATTGCGTGAATACAAGCAAATAAGTTTAAATGCATATGCGTCAATGGGAACGTTCCATGAAAATTTCTTCAATCAATTAGAACAGTTTGCGGAGGTGCGCGTATGATTGCATGTACAATTGCAGGTTCAGATAGTAGTGGCGGTGCAGGGATTCAGGCCGATATCAAAACATTTCAGGAACTTGGCGTGTTTGGCACGTCTGTTATAACAGCTTTAACTGCACAAAATACATTAGGCGTTCATGGAATTTACCCGACAACTGTTGATTTTGTTCAAGCACAATTGAAGGCAGTACTTGAAGATTTAGAAGTAAAAGCAATAAAAACAGGCATGCTATTTAATGCTGAAATTATTGCAGGGGTTGTTTCACTACTCAATGAACAGCATATTCCATTAATCGTTGATCCAGTTATGATTGCAAAGGGTGGTGCGAGTTTATTACAGCAGCAGGCAGTCCTCGCAATGAAGGAGCAATTACTTCCATTGGCAACGGTTTGTACACCGAATATCCCAGAGGCAGAGGTGCTAACAGGTCGGACAATTGAAACCGCAGAAGATATTGAGCTTGCGGGACGTGATTTATTGGCTTTAGGCGTCAAGTGTGTGGTCATGAAAGGTGGACATTTACAAGGAGAAAAAGCGATTGATACAGTATTCATCAGCGGCGAACCTACGTTTATGATGGAAACCGAACGCTACGAAACGAAGCATACGCATGGAACGGGCTGTACATTTTCAGCGGCAATAACGGCTGAAATCGCAAAAGGAAGCTCACTAAAGGAAGCGATTATCGAAGCGAAAACATTTGTTCAACTTGCAATAAGCAATCCGTTAAATATTGGTCATGGCTTTGGACCGACGAATCATTTTGTGTATCGCCAGCAGCAAGGGACGTGTAAAGTCAATGTCTTTTAAATTAGATAAATATTTCATTATGGGAACGAATAATTGCCAAAGTGAGCCACTCATTATTTTAGAGAAGGCACTGCAAGCCGGAATTACGATGTTTCAATGGCGGGAAAAGGGCAATGGTGCATTACAGGGAGAAGCGTATGAGCAATTCGCGCTTGCCTGCCAACAGCTATGTAAGCACTATAAGGTCCCGTTTATTGTCAATGATGATGTGGAGCTGGCGTTGAAATTGGATGCAGACGGGATTCATGTTGGGCAGGACGACTTAACGATTGAAGCATTTCGTCAACGTGCAGCGCATAAAATCGTTGGGGTTTCGGTTCATAATATGGAAGAATTAGAGAAGGCAATGCGTGCTGGTGCGGATTATGTTGGCATTGGTCCTATTTTTGCTACTACATCAAAAGAAGATGCGAAGGTTCCAGCAGGTGTTACGTTTTTAACGGAAGCAAAAACATGCTATCCTGATTTTCCGATGGTGGCAATTGGAGGTATCACGCCTTTAAACAGCGCTTTTGTACGTGAAGCGGGTGCGGACGGTGTGGCAGTCATTTCTGCTATTAGTTTAAGTAAGGATATTCGTCAAACGGTACAATCGTTGTAATGGTGAAAGTGGATGAGGGGCGTCTCATCCACTTTTTTAACATTGGGTAAGTAAATTTTAATAGATGAAATTAGTTATAAATGATATACAAGTATGAATTTTTTTAATATTCTATTATTATTACAAATTCGAGGTGAGCATATTGAAAGCAATTGAAATGAAAAACTTTGGTACATCGGAAAATTTACAGCTAGCGGAATTACCATTACCAGCCATTTCGGCAACGGATGTAATCGTGAAGCTACATGCAGCAGGAGTAAATCCAAGTGATGTTTATACATCAACAGGTACATATGCCATCAAACCACAATTACCATACACACCGGGCTTAGATGGAGCGGGAATTGTGGAAGCGGTTGGAGAAGCGGTAACGAATGTGCAAGTAGGCGACCGCGTATTTGTCGCAAGCTTACCAGGTGCAACGACAGGGACATTTGCAGAAGCGGTCGTATGTGATGCAAACTATGTGATGCAATTACCCGAGCACATTAGCTTTTTGCAAGGCGCGGCACTTGGCATACCAGCATTGACCGCGTTTCGTGCAGTCGTCCAAAAGGCGGATGTACAAGCTAATCAAACGGTACTTATACACGGAGCAAGTGGTGCGGTTGGTTTACAGGCGGTGCAAATGGCAAAATCATTTGGGGCAACGGTAATCGGTACAGCCAGTCGTGGAGAAGGAAAGGCGCTTGTAAAGGATGCCGGTGCGGATTATGCGTTTGATCATATTACAGAAGGTAATTTGGAGCAGATTCTTGAAGTAACAGAGGGTGCTGGCCCAGATGTGATTATTGAATTTTTAGCAAACGTCAATTTAGCGATCGATTTACAAATGGTGGCGAAGTACGGAAAGATTGTCATTGTCGGGAATCGCGGTGACATTGAAATCAACCCGCGTTTAATTATGCAAAAAGAATGTGATATAACTGGCATGGTGTTATTTAATGCAACGGGTGACCAGCATCGGGAGTTAATGACAAGTGTAGCGGCAATGCTTGAAGAAAATAAGCTTACACCGTTTGTTGGTCATAGCTATCCGCTAGCACAGGCAGGCGAAGCGTTTGAAGCGGTAATGGCAGGTAGGCATAATGGTAAGGTTGTACTTCAAATTTTATAAGAAAAATAATGACCAAACATATCTAAACAATGTTTTCCTTTTTGGCTTGAGCTTTGTTAAGGGGAACTTATAAAGGATGGACAAGCTATGAGAATTTTTGATGCCCATTTTCATATTATTAATTTTGATTTTCCGGTAATTGAAAATCAAGGCTATATGCCGCCTTCTTATTTAGTGGAAGATTATAAAAATCAGACAGAGAGCTATAACATTGCAGGTGGTGCCATAGTGTCGGGCTCTTTTCAAGGCTTTGATCAAGGCTATTTACTGCATGCCTTGCAGCTATTAGGAGGAAACTTTTGTGGTGTCACTCAATTGCCGTATGATGTTAGCGATGATGAGATTCTGCAGTTAAATGCAAAAGGGGTCAAGGCGCTACGTTTTAATGTTAAGCGTGGAGGTTCCGAGGATTTATCAAAGCTCGATTATTTCGCGCGCCGTGTGTATGAGCTTGCTGGCTGGCATAGCGAACTGTATATTGACGCTACGGACATTCCTGACATTGCAATCACACTTTCGCAATTACCAGCTGTGTCCATTGATCATTTAGGTTTGTCAGAGCAAGGCTTACCACATTTATTGAAGCTCATTGAAAAAGGTATTCGTGTGAAGGCAACAGGCTTTGGTCGTGTAGAATTACCGATTGCAAAGACGCTTAAGAGTATATATGATGTAAATCCTGACGCATTAATGTTTGGTACCGATTTACCGTCAACTCGCGCCAAACGTCCATTTGAAACTGCGGATATAGAACTCATTCTGCAACTTTTTGATGAACAAGCCGCCGATAAAATATTTTATAGTAACGCAAAACAATGGTACTTTAAATAATAGATTACTCCAACTCGAAGCGAATTCGAATTGGAGTTTTTATTTTTGAAAATTAGAGAATAAATGGTAGTTTAGTAGCGATTTCTGTTTGATTTCAAAATGTCACTTCATGGTTGGTGAAACATTGGTATTATTTAGAGAGCCATACAACTTCGAAGGGGGCAAACAAACTTGGGCTTTAAAGAAGAACTAAAACGCGAAATGCGTAACGCAACAAAGGATGTTGCAAAGGAAGTAGAAAAGCATTGGGTGCTTGATTTTGAAGGACACAAGATTGAATTTATTAATAAAATGTTAGAAGAAACATTGCTTGTAGACGGCGAAATCATTGCACAGCATACTCGCCAATCGATTTGGTCACATATTGTGCCCTATTCAAAATTAAAGGGAACATTTGTAGGCAATGATGGCAAAACGCATAAGGTGTATGTCAAAGTGGGTGGCTTTATTAAGTTAAATGTCACAATCAAAGTCGATGGAAAAAAACTTTTGGCTGAAACACAAAAGTTAACAATGATCCCTTGGAAAAATAAACAAGCAATCGTTCCTTTTTTACAGCAGCAATTCGCAGAGCACGGTAAGCTAGTCAATAAGGAGTTACCGGACGATGAGTATTTATATGATGAAAATCAGATGAGGTTAGCCCCTGGGTTTGCCGATCAGCTAGCGAATGAACCGGTGCTGTTGTCATATCCGAAGAAGCTTGTGAAGTTGTTGATTACGCAAAGTGAAAAACCTACAGAGGCAAATCGTAAAGCGACTTACGAAAAAATTCAGGAAGAGAAGGTCATTTCTTATTTCCAAGAATTTTTTGTACAATTTGCAGAATCCGAAAAGGACGAAACACTTGTGCAGAAGGAGGCGCTGTGGCTGTTAGAACATGCCGCGGACCGAGAAGTCGTAAAGTTTGCACTTGTTGTGTTAGGTACGACTGACTGTAAAAACCTTAAGGAGCAATTAAAGGTTATAGCATTGCATGAGGAATTTACTGGAGTGGCATTATTTGCGCTTTCAAACGGTGTGCGCAATGCCAATGACGATATTTGGGACATCGCAAAAAAAGTTTCAAATTGGGGCAAGATAGAGGCACTGAACTTTTTAGAGCCAGAACGCGAAGAAATCCGTCATTGGTTTTTAACAGATGGCATTGAAGATATCGTGCCAGGGGTTCAGGCATCGCTACAATGCGCGGATAAAGGTAAACTTGATATTGAGCTGCATGAGGATACGATTAGTGATGCGATATTTGACGGGGCAAGTAAGCTGATTTTGGCCATGCTTTATGATGGCCCATACCGTGAAATGGATGAATATGACTACGCGGGGCAAGTGCTCATGCGCTATACAAAGCATGCCAAAACGCATTGCGAAACGCTGCACCACTTTTACACACTAACACAAATAGCAGACCATTTGATTGAAGATGAAGATGTTTGGAATGAGCGTTTTGAATACAACTGGAAGCCGCATGAAAAGCTAGCGGTCGAAACAGGTATTGAAGAAATTGGCCGTGATATGAAATGGTTGGAAGAAGCGCAGACAATGCTTGTTGATCAGCCAGACAATCAAGATGCGCTAGCGATTGTGAATTATTATAAAAAGTAAAATGGTGAATTTCCTTGAATCAGTGTATTTAATATAGTAAAATATAACAGATTAAGAAAAGCGTTGATAAGGAAGAGTACGTAATACGGCGTTATATAGAGAGCTTTTGATGGTGGAAATAAAGCAAACAACGATTACCGAACATGGCCTTTGAGCAAAAGTACCGAAAACATTAGTAGGCTACTTTCGAGAGATGCACTCGTTACAACAGCAACAGTATGAACACGTACTGACTTGAGGCAAATAGTGTGAGCTATTTGTAAATTTAGGTGGTAACACGATTTATTCGTCCTAATCGCATTTTGCGGTTAGGGCGTTTTTTTTTTACAACTGCGTAATGAGGGAAAGCATTTGTAAAAGGATTCGTACATCTCAACGCTTTTATTGAATACAATTTTAGGAGGAAATGTAAATGGCAATTTTAATTGGAGGCGCTTGGCCGTATGCAAATGGCTCACTGCATTTAGGACATATTTCATCGTTATTACCAGGGGATATATTAGCAAGATATTATCGTTTGAAAGGTGAAGAAGTGTTATACGTTTCAGGAAGTGATTGTAATGGAACGCCAATTTCCATTCGAGCTAATCAAGAAAATACAACCGTTACAGCAATTGCCGATCGCTATCACCAAGAGTTTGCTGAAACGTTTCAACGCCTTGGTTTTACGTATGATTTGTATACGCGCACAGATGCAAAACATCATCATGAATCGGTACAAAAGATTTTCCTACAATTATTAAAAAATGGACACTTATATACAAAGAAAATTGAACAAGCCTATTGCTCGATTGATCAGCAGTTTTTACCGGATCGTTTTGTAGAAGGCATTTGTCCAAATTGTGGGGCAAAAGCGCGTGGTGATCAATGTGATAATTGTTCAAAAATTTTAGACCCATTAGATTTGCATGAAAAACGCTGTAAAATATGTGGAAATGAACCAGAGATAAAAGAAACGGAACATTTTTATTTTGCATTTAGCAAATTTCAAAAACAACTTGAAACATTTGTTGAACAAGCACATCAAGAAAAAAGATGGCGAGAAAATGCGATTCATTTAACACACCGCTATTTACAAGAAGGGCTACCTGATCGTGCTGTTACAAGAGATTTACCAAATGGAATTGATGTACCAGTTGCTGGATTTGAAGGGAAGAAAATTTATGTTTGGATTGAAGCAGTTGCTGGCTATTATACCGCGAGTATCGAATGGGGCAAGTTGCATCAACAAGACGTATCGAAATGGTGGAATGAGCAAACTAAGGCATATTATGTACATGGCAAGGATAATATCCCATTCCATAGTGTGATTTGGCCGGCTATTTTAATGGGAATCGAAAACAAAGGACTACCAACAAATATTGTATCCAATGAATACTTAACGCTTGAGAAGCGAAAAATTTCTACTAGTCTAAATTGGGCAGTATGGGCACCATATATGTTAGAAAATTACCATCCCGATTCATTGCGCTATTTTTTAACAATTAATGCGCCAGAAAGTCGAGATGCAGATTTTTCATGGAGAGAATTTATTTATAGTCACAATGGCGAACTTTTAGGTGCATTCGCTAACTTTGTGAACCGCAATTTGAAATTTATTGAAAAATATTTCGCAGGTAAAGTACCTCAAGTGGCGATTAACGCTACAATGGAAAAGCTTGTTCAACAACAATATGAGCTTGTAGGTGAATTCATTGAACAAGGAAATAGTAAACCAGCATTGGAATCCGTTTTTGAATTAATCCGGGCTTCAAATCGTTATTTTGATGAGGAAAAACCGTGGATTACGGTCAATGAACAACCTGAGAAATGCGAAAAAACACTTGCAACATGCGTTTTTGTAATCCAAAATTTAGCACAATTATTGCAACCATTTTTACCATTTGCATGTGAGGAAATTCAACAAATGTTAAATACTTCGTTGGATTCTTGGACTGTAAAAACGACATTACCTCAAGGTATCAGCAATATTCAGCCACTATATGAGCGTATTGATGTGAAACGAATTGATGAAGAATTATTGAAAATGCAGGAGAATGAAAGATAGATTATGATGAGAAGTTATCATTTTTCTCGGAATGATGATTGAATTATCTTAACGTGTTAAATATTATAAAAGAACAGAACTGAGAATGAAGTTAGCTGGGCTTTTGAAGATGGAATTAAAAATTAAAGATAGATTTCTTGTTCAACTCCCATGAAAGAACGTAATAATCTTATATTCTCTGTGGTGAAGTGGTGATTCTTGCGCTTCATGGATGGCTAACGGGGGGCTTTACTTGAAGATCAAAGAGTTGCATATGCAACTCTTTTTTCTTATTAAACTAACGGGGCAGGTTAGTTCAATAGCGTTGTTTAACTTGTGATCAACAATCGGGCCATATTATTGAATAACATTATTTTAAGAATGGTTACTAAACGATGCTTTGGTTTTTTTTGTTTAACTATGCTCCAGCATGTTAGTTGGACTATATTTACTTTTGGATTTATTAAACACTAAAGGAACTTTCTTGAAATTCGTTCGTTAGCTATAATAAATATAAAGAAATGAAAGGAACGTGAACTAGTGAACAAAAAAAGCCACTTCATGAAAAAAATTGATTGGACATTAGTTGCTATTTTATTTACCTTTTTTTGTATTAGTTTACTAGCTATTTCTTCTGCACAAACAACTAGTTATACAGGTATCAATTTTATTCCCAGGCAAGTAATTTATTACGGGATTTTAGGATTCATCATACTTTGTGTCATGTATTTAGATATTGAACAATATAAAAAAATTACTTGGTATTTATATGGCTTTGGTATTCTATTACTCGTCGCATTAATATTTATGCCAGAAGGAAAAGGACAAATTGGAGAAATAATCAATGGGGCAAAAAGTTGGTATCATACCCCTTTAGGCAATATTCAACCTTCTGAATTCATGAAAACTTTTTACATATTGGCATGTGCCAAAACAATCAGTTTGCATAATGATAAACACTATTTACGCACATTAAAAACTGACTTTTATTTATTAATTAAAATTTTGGGCCTACTAGTTGTACCATTTTTACTTGTACTTGATCAAAATGATTTAGGATCTGCACTTGTTTTCATCGCCATTACGATTGCTCTAATACTCGTTTCGGGAATTTCTTGGTTGATAATTACGCCATTATTAACTGTAGGAATAGCAGCCGGTAGTTTTATTATATGGATGGTATTTAACATGCAAGATTTTTTGAAGAATACGTTTGGCATTGAGCCATATAAATTGGGGCGTATATATTCGTGGTTTGATCCTTATACCTACGCTTCCAATGAAGGATTTCAACTAATTTCCTCCATGAATTCGATTGGATCTGGTGAAATATTTGGTAAAGGCTATCTAAATCGCGAAGTATATGTAGTTGAAAATCATACAGATTTCATTTTTACAGTTATTGGTGAAGAATGGGGTTTTATTGGCGCAAGCTTTGTCATTTGTATGTACTTTCTATTAATGTATCATCTAATTAAAATTGCAATAAAAATAAAGGATCCTTACAGTACATATATTTGCACAGGGATTATTGCAATGATTACATTTCATGTCTTTGAAAATATTGGTATGACAATACAGTTATTACCAATTACAGGTATTCCATTACCGTTTGTTAGTTATGGCGGTAGTTCATTAATGGGTAATGCACTCGCACTTGGCTTTATTTTCAGTATGCATTATCATCATCAGTCCTATTTGTTTGATATTGATGAGGATGATTAGGTTTGATATTGCAATATGAATGTTTAACCGTCATGGTTTGACTAAATAAAGATGGAGAATAGTATTAATGAATCAAAAACAACTACAACTTCGCATATATATTCTTTCTTATGTGTAGGTTTAATATTTTTATTATTTATAATGTACGTTATAAAATATTTTATATAAGCTGTTAAAATGTATTAAGTTCTTCAACTAATGGGGGCTTTACTTGAATAAAATTGAGTTGTATATGCAGCTCTTTTTTTCTTATTGAACTATAGGGCTAGATTGTTTAAGAGAGCAGAGGGGTGAGAAAGCTTTTGGTTCATAAAATCGTTTATCCAGTACTGATATTCATTGTTTTCGTATTATTAGCCATTGTTATCTACTTGAATCATCGAAATGCCACAAATGACTTTTATCATTTAAGATTATCGGGAGAAAGTCCCCATTGGGAGTTAGATGGTTATCAAGTAGATCTGACTTCAGGGATTCTTAATTCGGGAAATGGTAAGCTTCGTTTTAAAACAAGAGAAAATGATTACACTACTAATTATTTTGTCTTTGAAATGAACGCCGTTATAAACAAGAAATATATAACCCTGCAAAGTAAAGCAGTCTCAGGACCTGAAGATTTTAAAAACGAGATTGATACTGGAGCTATCGAAGGACCACCACCAATAACGAAAGACGGAAAGTCCATAACGTTTAAAGATATAGATAAAATATATGCGGTGATTCATTGGGAAGGACAAGATGATGGAATAGCACACAAAGAAATTATAGATTTGTATGAGCTAGACAACAAAAACTAAGCAATAATTCGCGATTGTTTAATGAGCGTCGCTATTCTTATTAAACTAACGGGGCAGGTTAGTGGAATAAGTATATATTCAAAGATATAACAAAGGAGGGTTATTAATGGAGCTTTCAAATGAAAGGTTAGTACTAAGGGAAATTATTGAAAGTGATTGGATAGATGTACATAAATATGCATCACAAGAAATAGTTTGTCAATATCAACCTTGGGGACCAAATACCGAACAGGAATCCATTGATTTTGTAAATCAAGTAATAAGAGATTCACGGCAAGTACCGAGGAAAAGGTTTGTATTTGCAATTATATATGATGGTAATATGATTGGTGCTGGGGAGTTTAACATAAGAAATGTCACTAACAAAGCAGGAGAAATCGCATATATTGTGAATCCAATTTATTGGGGAAAAGGTATTGCAACAGAAGTTGCTACTCTACTAATTGATTTTGGATTTGATATACTTAATCTTCATCGTATATATGCAACTTGCGATCCAAGAAATATTGGATCATCAAAAGTTTTGGAGAAAGTCGGAATGATAAAAGAAGGTAAAATTCGTGAAGACTTGTTAATTAAAAATGGCTGGCGAGACTCATTATTATACAGTGTTTTAGAATATGAATGGAGAAAGTAATGCAACAAACTTATTCCACTAAAGTATGCTTTACTTGAAGGTCATTGAGTTGCATATGCAGCTCTTTTTTCTTATTGAACTAACGGGGCAGTTTAGTACAAGAACTGTCAGGTATTTAATGACGTATAAGCCAAAGGGTATGTAAAATACATTTGACAATTTCTTTGGCTTATTTGGAGCCACCGTGCAATTTCAAAAAGCTTATAAACAGCCATGACGAAACAAACATATAAATATAATAAGAGGTAGTTTCCACAAGTGTATTTGTAATAAGGGACTGCCTTTTTTGTATAAGCATTGGTATTTGCAAGGTATATAGATCGATTTTGCTGGAAAGGAGGATATTCTTATGAAGAATAAAAGCGAAATCATGGAGATCATTCAGCAACTGGATCATCATATTGCAGATGATTTTGAGGCACAGGACCTAGATTTTAAACAATGGAATTTTAGTGCTGTGGAGGAAAACATCAATAAAATGATTAAATACGCTGTTTGTATGGCAAATGGCGGCGGGGGCAGCGTTGTTTTCGGCGTGGCCGACAAAATGCAGGGAATAGACAATGTTTTGATAGGGATTCCATTTGATGTAGACATAGAAGAATTACAAAAAAGGATATTTGAAAATACGGATCCTCACATAACCCCTTCATTTGATGAAATATTTTATAAAGATCATTCAATCCGGCTATTGGTTATGAACGTTTTGCCGGAAACACCGCCTTATACAACTACGAAGGGTACAGCAACCATTAGGCAAGGAAAAGAGTGTCTGCCGTACAGAAACAATTCGTAGGGATAGTCTGATTTTATGATTAGGTAAAGGCACCCTTCTATTTATTAAAGATAATTTACAGCATGAATACCTCACTTAGTACCATTACGGAGAACCGTATCATAAGTAAGTGCGGTTTTTAAAAGAACCACCAAGAATGTTGATTTTTCAGCGTTCTTAGCCTGAAACACGAGATGCTGACTTTTCGTGGTGTGAGTTTATTTATAGTCATAACAGTGAGTTGCTCGGAGCATTTGCGAATTTTGTAAATCGTACGTTGAAATTTATCGAGAAGTCATTTGATGGCAAAGTGCCGCAAGTCGCAGTGAATGAAGGAATAAAAGCGCAAGTAGTGGAATTATATGAAAAGGTCGGACAAAAAATGGAAGCGGGTTCCAGTAAAGTGGCGCTCGATACAATTTTTGAATTTGTGCGTGCGGCCAATCGTTATTTTGATGAAGAAAAACCGTGGATTACGGTGCGTGAAGATTTAGCCGCATGTGAAAAAACAATGACAACATGTACAATGCTTATTCAAAATTTTGCAGTGCTGTTAAAGCCGTTTTTACCTTTTGCAAGTGAAGCGATTGAAGGCATGTTGCAAGTGCGCGGAGATGCTTGGGAACCGCAAGAGACATTGGCGCAAACGATCGTAAGTGTCGTACCACTGTATGAACGAATCGATGTGAAGCAAATTGATGAGGAATTAGAAAAATTAGCTGCAAATGAAAAATAGGGGGGACCTATGACAATCGTCTATTTTGTGCGCCATGCACATTCCGTATATACACCAGATGAATACAAACGTCCAATTTCTGAAGCGGGGCGAGTGGAAGCTATAAAGTTAGTCGAGCTCTTTGAAACAATTGATGTGCAGGCAATGTATGCGAGTAGTTACTTGCGTGCGGTGCAAACGATTGAGCCGATTGCAGAAACAAAAAATCTAAGTATTACGCAGATTGAAGCATTAAACGAACGGCTATTAAGTAATCCGCCAGTTGAAAATTTTGACGAAGCGATTATCAAAGTGTGGGAAAACCCGCATTTTTTCTATCCAGGTGGTGAATCAAATATTGATGCACAAAATCGTGCAGTTCCAGTGTTTAGGGAATTACTAAAACAGCATGAAAATGAAGTGATTGTCATCGGTACACACGGCAATATTTTAACGCTTATGTTACAGGCATTTGATCATCAATATGGATTCGATTTTTGGAAGGGGTTAGCGATGCCAGATGTGATTAAGGCCGAATTTTTGCATAATCAGTTGGTGACTGTAGAAAAAGTAGTCATAACATAGGGGGGGTTATGGATACAAAACGTAAGCGGGTACCTTTTGAATTATGGAACATTTGGAAAATCGAAAGCTGGCTTATCGAACAAGCTCAAAATGGACGAATACTTGAAAAATTGAGTAGCTTCAGGGCAACGTTTCGACTAGCAGAGCCACAAAATTTGGAATACCGTATGATCGTCATGCCTGAAAAAGACACCACACCTACGAATACCCAGGAACTCGAACAAGCAGGTTGGGACTATGTGACAAGTCATCAGTATTATCATATTTTTTGCTCACAGCAGGCAGATGCGACAACGGAGATTGAAAAAGATTTAATGAAGCAGGCACAATCTTTTTCGGGCATTTTGCTGGATTTGCGTAAGAGGCTTCTGTTTAATGTTTTGATGATTGTGGCGTTTATTGGCCTAGTCATTGCTTTATTTATGGATGTTGAGGCGATTTCCGAGTGGTTGAATGTACTGTGCCAAGCTTAGCAAACGCATTGTTTGATGAATGGGTAACGTATTATCGATTTGAAAACGACACCGAATTGTCGCACATGGCGTTTGATCAAGTGCTTGTGGAAAAAATATATGCGGATTCTACACGCATTTTAGCAATAAAGGATAATCGGGTGCAGTATGTCGATTATCGGGGAGAAGCAACGATTGAGACGATTTTGAATGCTTTAGAAAAGCTATTATAATCAAGGCTTATCAATGAAACATAGGGGGGATTTTCCCAATCGGCTTTATTTGGGCTACCAAATAATCGAAATTTATTGGATACGTGCGATTTTTCGGGTTTTATGTGCGGCTTTTGGAAAATACGTGCGATTTTTGAGGTATACGTGCGAATTTTTAAAAATACGATCGAATTCCTAATTGTTACCGTTTTAATCAGGTGAAGTTAAAAGGCACAAAAACCCCTTATCCAATTGGTAGTATTTACTTTTTCAGATTGAACATCATCTACCGCTATTTTACAATAATAGAAAGGAGGCTGATGTCATGCGAAAAAAAAGAAAGCTCGTGCCAGTGGAATTATGGCAGCGTGGTCAGATGGAGAGTTGGTTTACCGAACAGGCACAGCACGGCCTAAAGCTTGAAAAAATCAATAGCTTCATGGCAACATTTCAAAAAACGGAGCCGCAAGATCTTGAATATCGCATGATTATCATGCATGAAAAAGATAATTTCCCAACAAATACGAAAGCATTGGAACAAGAAGGTTGGCAATACGTTGTCAGTTATGAGTATTACCATATTTTTTGCTCACAACAAGCTGATGCCACGACGGAGATTGAGGTTTTAACCGAACAAGCAGCATCATTTGAAGGGGTTTTAAAGAAGATCACTAACCAAATAATCATCTACAGTGTGGCAATCGTTGTTATGTTAGCTTTGGCCGTTACATTATTTTTGAATGGGTCAAAGCCTATTACAAATCTCATTGAAGGCTATTCGTTAAGTTCGTTTTCCCTTATTTTGGTGTATAGTTGCATTGGCATTATTTATTCGCGTGAATTATTGATGATACGGCGCATCAAAAAGCAGCTTGAACAAGGAATTGCATTTGATTACCGAGCGAATTGGCGTTCATCCAGTGTGAAAAAATATATTTGGAAAATTGGTTACTTTGCGATTGTGGCGGCAATCGTGTTGATCTTATTGAAGCAGGTGAACAATCGTGACTACGAAACCTTACCTACAAACACCGGGGACTTACCGCTCTTACGTTTAGAAATGATTGAAAAGCCTGTAAAACTAACAAGAAATGAAATGATGGCAGACGATATCGATTGGAAAAATTCGCTCATGAAAAACTGGTCAATATTTGCGCCCATTCAATATGAATTGAGAGAAAATGTGTACTTAACAGTAGAAAATCAAGCAAACTATTCGCCCCAGCTCAAGTTTCGAGTGATTGAATGTACCATGCCAAGCATAGCAACTGCCTTGTTTGATGAATGGGTAACCTATTATCGATTTGAAAACGATTCCGAATTGTCGCATACAGCGTTTGATCGAGTGCTTGTGGAAAAAATATATAAGGATACTGTTCGCATATTAACGAAAAAGGATAATAGGGTGCAGTATGTCGACTATCTTGGGGAAGCAAGTATCGAGACAATTTTGAAAGCTTTAGAAAATTTATAAGGTTAGCAAGTGGGTTAAAGTTAAAAAGTAAGCTAGGGAGTTGTTTGGAATTTTATTTCCAAACAACTCCCTTTTAGTTGAGCAAAATTATCGCAAACTGTTCATCCAATTGTTCAAATCTTGTCTGTTATTGATGATAATTTGTTTTTCCTTATACATCTCTGTAATTTGTAAAAATCGTACTTTGTCTACTTTTTCAAATTGTTTATTCCATTTAAACATATTCAAAAATAGCTTAAATGACGGTTGATAATTTGCTTTTTCAATTCCTAGCTTTTGCTTTATGAAACGCTTAATAATCCGTAACGTTCGAGTAAAATAGCTCGTATTGAGAAATACTATGACATCCGCGTGCTGCCAACTTTGATTTACCCAATCCTTCGTATGTACCCCTTCAATAATCCAACTATTTGTTTGAACGATTGATTGTAAATTTCGTTCAATTTCTTGGTCAGTTCTTCGTATATCTCCAGAGGGGTATCTGATCCATACAGCATTATCTATTTCATAATATGGGATTCCCGTTATTTCAGATAACTTTTTAGCCAATGTTGTTTTGCCACTCCCGACAGAGCCATAAATATGTATTTTTTGAATGGTTTGTTTCTTCATAACCTCACCTTTATTTTTAGTCTAACAGTATCCATTCTCTATTGTGAAATTATTATCCTTTAATTTTGATGTTGAATGATCCAATTCAATGTCTTTATTTCAAAGCAAATTCTTTATTTAGCATGCAGTGAGGGTGCTTTTTTCTTATTAGTGATTACAGTTTAGCTTACTCGAAATAAATTTTTGCAACTGACTGCCTAAAAAGTAACTTATGCAATGAAGTAGCGAAATTCAATTTCAACTAGCAAACTTTGACATGAATTTCGTAGAGCACTAATTGAATTGTGTTAACTTTTTTGTAAAAAAGGTTGACGTAAAAAACCTGTTACTTTATATTTACGTTAACTTATAAAAAAATAAGGTTAACACAAAGTAGGAGGCCATTATGGAATCAGTATCACGATCAAACGCATCTTGGAAAACAATTGACTTAGTGTATTGTGGTTTATTTTCAACGCTTATGATGATTGGGGCAAACATTACATCATTTGCTCCATTTTTAACAGTAGGTGGCGTACCCATTACGTTGCAAACCTTTTTTGCGGTGCTCGCGGGCTTAGTGCTTGGAAAAAAGCGTGGGGCAATCGCTTGTACAGTTTACATGCTTATTGGACTTGCAGGTGCACCTGTTTTTGCGAAATTTAACGGTGGATTTTCAGCAATTTTATCACCAACATTTGGCTTTATCGCAACATTCATCTTAATCGCCTATGTGGCAGGTGTTATTGTAGAAAAATACCAAACGCGCATTGCTTTTATCGCGGCTGCGTTAATCGCGACTATATTAAATTATATTTTAGGTACGAACTGGATGTATGCTGCTTATAAATTATGGGCAAGTGCACCAGATGAATTTTCATATGGCATGGCATGGTTATGGATGATTCCACCGATGCCAAAAGATTTTGTATTAGCAATCTTTGCAGGGGTTTTTGCTTATCGTTTACAAAAAGTATTGAAAATTTTACCGGTAAAATAGGGGGAAATGAAATATGAATTGGGTTCAATTAGCTGAAGAAGTTCTAGAGGGAAAATTATTATCAAATGATGAAGCATTAGCCATTTTACATGCATCTGATGATGAATTATTGCTGCTTATGCAAGGCGCATTTACGATTCGAAAACATTATTACGGTAAAAAAGTAAAATTAAATATGATTATGAATGCCAAGAGTGGCTATTGTCCTGAAAACTGTGGCTATTGCTCGCAATCTTCCATCTCTACGGCGCCGATCGAAAAATATCCGTTTATTACAAAAGAAGAAATTTTAGCAGGTGCGAAGCAAGCATTTGAAAATCAAATTGGTACGTTTTGCATTGTTGCCAGTGGACGTGGACCAACGCGCAAAGATGTGAATGTTGTTAGTGAAGCGGTTCAGGAAATTAAAGAAAAATACGGATTAAAAGTATGTGCCTGCTTAGGGTTATTAAAAGATGAACAGGCCGATCAGCTAAAAACGGCAGGTGTCGATCGTTACAATCACAATTTAAATACGTCTGAAAAGCATCATGATTATATTACGACTTCGCATACATACCAAGATCGTGTCAATACAGTTGAAATTGCGAAGCAGCATGGTATGTCGCCTTGTTCGGGTGCTATTATCGGCATGCGCGAAACAAAGCAAGATGTTGTCGAAATCGCCTATGCACTGCATGCGCTTGATGCCGATTCCATACCGGTCAATTTTTTAAATGCGATTGATGGTACAAAGTTAGAAGGTACAAAGGAACTAGATCCGCGCTATTGTTTAAAAGTTTTGGCCTTATTCCGTTACATCAATCCAACGAAGGAAATTCGAATTGCGGGTGGACGTGAAATCAATTTAGGTTCGTTACAACCTCTTGGAATGTATGCCGCAAATAGTATTTTTGTAGGGGATTATTTAACAACAGAAGGACAAGAAGAAAATGCAGATTATGCGCTGATTCGCGATTTAGGCTTTGAAATTGAAGTCAATGAAAAACAAGCAGCATTGCAAGCGTAATCATAAATAAATGAGGGTGTATTCCGCATGATGTAGCGCGGAATACACCCTCTTATTTTGCATGATGTCGCCCAATTGGAAGAATGAGTGGCGTATCAGACACAGGGTCATTAATCACCGAGCATTCTAATTGAAACGTTTCTTTAATCAATGCACTCGTTACAATGTCTTTCGGTGCACCTTCTGCGATTAACTGACCTCGTTTCATTGTAAATAAATAGTCAGCATAGCGCGCGGATAAATTAATATCGTGCAATACCATCACAATCGTTGTGCCATACTTTTTATTTAAGTCTGTTAATAAATCTAAAATTTCGACCTGATACGTAATGTCTAAGTAAGTTGTTGGTTCGTCTAAAAATAAGATGTCAGTTTGCTGGGCAAGTGCCATCGCAATCCACACACGTTGACGTTGACCGCCAGATAATTCATCGATGTTTCGATCAGCAAATTCTGTAATATTCATCATTTCTAACGCTTCGGCGACCGCTTCATAATCCTTTTTCGACCAGCTACCAAAAAGCTTTTGGTGAGGGAAACGCCCACGACCAACTAAATCCACAACGGTAATGCCTTCAGGTACGACAGGGGATTGTGGTAGTAATCCAAGCGTTTTGGCAAGCTGTTTTGGTGGCATTTGATGTATGGATTTACCATCGAGCACAACTTCACCATTGGCAGGCTTTATAAGACGTGCCATCGTTTTTAGTAATGTCGATTTACCGCAGCCGTTTGCCCCAATAATGATGCTAATTTTATTTTGTGGAATACTTAAACTGACGTCATTTAAAATGATTTTTTGCTCATAGCCGGCATGTAATTGTTGTGCCTGTAGTGTATGCTGCGTCATTTATATGTCTCCTTTACGATTGATGCGAATTAATAAGTAAATCAAGTATGGTGCGCCAATAATGCCGGTAATGACACCTACTGGATATCTCGTCGTAAAGGCAAATTGACCAATTAAATCAGACGCCAATACTAAAATAACACCGATTAAACCGGCTGGAATGAGCGCAGAAAAGTTGCTGCCAACAAGGCGTTTGGCAATCGGGCCAGCTAAAAAGGAAACGAATGCAATCGGGCCTGTCACAGCAGTTGCTAGTGCAAGTACTAATACCGCGCAAATAATTAACAAAATACGCGTTTTATTTGTATCGACGCCAAGTGAAATAGACATTTCTTCACCAAGCTCCAGCATTTCAAGTCGTTTTGAGAAAATGAGTAGTAGCGGTGTAAAAATCGCGACCGCAATCATTAGTGGCATTAATGTCTCCATTTTCACACCGTTTAAACTACCACTTAACCAGCGCAGGGCAGTCGGAAGATCATGCGTTTTTCCGATTAGCATTAAGTAGGATATAAACGCATTCAGCATCGCTTGAATCCCAATGCCGATTAATATTAAGCGACCGATTGAAAAACTCGTGCCTTTTGCTAAAAAGTATATGAATAATGTCGTCGCTAAACCACCAACAATTGAGGCGATCGACACAACGGTATTACTTGCATGTAAAATGATAATACAAAATACCGCAGCAGCGCTCGAACCAGCCGTTATCCCAATAACATTTGGGTTCGCCAGTGGGTTACGTAGCATCGTTTGGAATACATAGCCACCGATACCAAACGCAAAGCCAGCAAAAAGACCAGCAAGCATTCGAGGAAGGCGAATTGTACCAACCGCAAATGTAGCGCCCTTTATATCTTCACCTAGTAATACAGCTACAACATCCTTTACCGGATAGATCGTATTTCCGAGCATAAGCATCGTTGCACATAAAGCTAGCGCTAGTAATACTAGAATTGATGTTGTTAGCACAAATCGTCTAGTGCGCTGCTGTCTTGCTTTCATTATGGAGGTCATTGTTTCGTTTATCATAGGCTACGCACTTTCGCTTTCATTGTAATATATATTAAAATCGGTGCGCCGATAAAGGCTGTTAAAATCCCCACTTGCAGCTCGCCTGGACTTCCAAGCAGACGACCACATACGTCAGATATCATGAGTATAATGCCACCTGTTAATGCCGATAGCGGAATAAGCACGCGTACATCTGACCCAATGACAAGGCGTACTAGATGGGTTGCTAACAGTCCGATAAAACCGATTGGACCAGCAAGTGCTGTAGCTGCACCACATAATAGTACACCACCAAGGGAAGCAAACAAACGAATTGTTCCCGTGCGAACACCAAGACCTGTCGCAACTTCATCTCCTAAAGCGAGTGCGTTAAGGGCAGGGGCAGTGAAGAGGGCTATGAGTAATCCGATGACTAAAAACGGAATAAATAACGAAATAGAATCCCAAGACCCTGAGCCAACACTCCCAACTTGCCAAAAACGGAACTGATCCATGACGTTTGAACGTGGAATCATAACAGCTGTAACAAGCGAAGATAAAATCGCACTTGTCGCAGCACCAGCAAGGACGAGCTTCAGCGGTGTCGCACCACTTGCACCCATCGAACCAACCCCAAAGACAAAAATAGCAGTGAGTACCGCACCTGCTATCGCTAAAAAGATATATTCATTGGCAGAGCTAATATTGAAAAAAGCAATCCCGCAAACAACAAATAGCGATGCGCCCGTATTAACCCCTAAAATACTTGGGTCAGCTATTGGGTTGCGGGTAACCGATTGCATAAGTGCACCAGAAACGCCCAGTGCAGCGCCAACCATAAAACAAAAAATCGTTCGTACAATTCGCTGACGTACAACATTGGCCTCGTGTGACTGAACGTCAGGATGAAGTAATCCATCCATCAGTCCAGTCATGCCAATAGTACGAGAACCGAATACGAGCGATGCGATGATGCTTAGCGCAAGTAATATGATTAGAACAACGACTACTTTTACAATGTTTTTCGGTAGTAATTGCTTCTTATGTTCGGAAACTTGTAGATTGTTCATCATTACTGAATGTTTTTCGCAACATCCGAAATTAATGTTAAGTACTCATCAATTGTGTACTTAATCGATAGTGGGTTAGGGTTACCAGCTGCTGCAAGTGGTGTGTTGTCTTCTACGATGACAACATTGCCTTTTTCGATTGCAGGAATTTTACCTAAAATCGGATCTGCTTGTAAAGCTTTTAAGGTATTTTTATCACCATATGCGATAAAGATTTCAACATCCGCTAATGCATCTGCATGTTCAGCAGATAACTCGAGATAGAAACTTTCATCAGTTGATAATGCTTTTAAGCTTTCTGGGTATTCCATGCCTAAATCTGTTAAGAATTCACCACGTGGGTCACCAGGCGTGTAAATGTAGAATTTTGAAAGGTCTGTTACATTGAACATACCGAATGCTGCTTTTTTGCCTTTAATAGCTGAATATTCGTTGGCTTTGTCCGCGATTAATTTTTCAGTATCCGCGATTAATTGTTGACCTTCTTTTTCCATACCCATACCAGCAGAATTTAATGTTACTTGGTCACGCCATGAAGTTACCCATGGAGTTTCTTTGTAGGCGATTACTGGAGCGATTTGGCTTAGCGTGTCGTACTCTTCTTGTGTAATACCAGAGTAGGCTGCTAAGATCACATCTGGGTTAGAATCAGCAATTGCTTCAAAGTCTAAACCGTCTGTATCTTGGTAGATGTTCGGGTTTTCTTCACCTAATTCTTTTAATGCTTCAGCAGTCCAAGGAAGCATACCGCTTTCATCTTGTACACCGTAGTTTGCTGCAGAGAAACCTACAGGAACAGTGCCTAAAGCTAAAGCGATGTCATGGTTTGCCCATGCGATTGTTGCAACGCGTTCTGGTTTTTCTTCGATAATTGTTTCACCAAAAGCATGTTGTACAGTAATTGGATATTGTTGATCAGATGATTCAGTTGATGCTGTATCACCATCTTTATTGTCTGTTGTTGTTTTTTTGTCAGATGAATCTGAGCAAGCGGCTAAAACGATTGCCATGAAGCAAGCGAATATTAGCGTTAGTAATGATTTTTTGTTCTTCATTATTATTATACCTCACAAAACTTCTATTTCGGTGATAAAGATTCTCAATACCATCGTGACTCAAGTATTACTCCAAATTTTAATAATGTCAACAATAAATTATTGGGAATTGGAATGAAAAATACGTAATATTGACAAGTTATTTAATAAACGTTATCTTAATGATAAAGATTATCAATGTCATCTATTAGAGAAGTTATATTGATAAAGTGAACTTGAACAAAAAATTGAATTAATTGGAGTGTTCAATATGGAAGTATTTGATGTAACAATTGTCGGCGGAGGACCTGCTGGATTATATAGTGCGTTTTACAGTGGTATGCGCGATTTGAAAACAAAAATTATCGAATTTCATCCGTATTTAGGGGGAAAAGTGAATATTTTCTTAGAAAAAATGCTATGGGATATTGGCGGACAACCACCTATTGTTGCAGAAAAATTTATTGGACAATTAATCGAGCAGGCTATGACTTTCGAGCCTACTGTTTGCCTAAATACAAAAGTAGAGCATATCGAAAAACAAGATGATGTCTTTGTCATTTCAACGAATAATGGGGAAAAGCATTATTCGAAAACGGTTATTATCGCAATTGGCGGTGGTATTTTCCAACCAATCAAGCTTGAAATTGAAGGTGCGGAAAAGTATGAAATGACTAACTTACATTATACAATTAACGGAATTGAGCGCTTTGCTGGTAAGGATATCCTGATTTCAGGTGGTGGCAACGCGGCAATAGACTGGGCAGTGGAGCTATTACCGATTGCGAAAAAGCTTACGGTTATTTATCGCAGCGACGAATTAAAAGCCCATGAAGCACAGGTGAAAAAACTAAAAGAGCATCAAGTTGAAATTTTACTAAATACTGAAATTCAGTCGCTTGTATCAAATGATGAAAAAACAGCAATTGAGCATGTTGTCATTCGTGAAGGGGATGTAGATAAATCGGTTACGGTGGATGATATTATTATTTGCCACGGCTATAACCGCGAAGTGTCACTCGATTTTGCACAAGGAATTTTACCGAAGCGCAATGACAATCAACTCTTTGAAAGCGAAGGACAATGTCAGACGACAACCCCAGGTATTTTTGCGGTAGGTGATATTGTTGCGTATTCGGACAAGGTGTATTTGTTAGTTGGGACATTTAACGATGCGGTGCTAGCAGTGAATAGCGCGAAGAAATATTTAGAGCCAGATGCCAATAGCTATGCGATGGTGTCTTCGCATAATGAGAAGTTTAGAGATCGTAATCAAAAAATTTTAGTAGATATGAAATAACCATTAAGCTCCAAGCAGCGTGGGATAATATAATACCTGTAGTGAAGACACTTGAAAGAGAGTGTCTTCACTACAGGTATTTTTTATGGTTTAGCTACGAATTTTTAACTATAAAAATCGTCGCGCATCCTAAATGGATACACGACGATTCATCTTTTCAAACAGCAGTTAAAAATTGAAAAAGGCATACAATATATTCCGTTTCACGTGAAGTATGCGCGCTTTATGAGTTTTATGCTCGAAATCGAGTGATATATGATCGGATATTTGAGTTTATGCTCGAATTTAATGAGGATATGCTCGCTTTTCGAAATATACGCTCGAATCACCATTCATTACCTTTATTATCCTTGCAAGTGTACAAGGACAAGCGCTTATGAATCAAATTGAATCGACTTATTATTGAAAAGTATTTCATCCCCAAACTAAGGTGATGCACCTCCACATTATTCTTCTATAATTGAAGTAATTATATAGCCGTTTTGGTTGTCACCAGAAACGTTGAAGATGCTCGTGTTCGGGATGTTAACAGTTGTCGAGTTCGTCGTATACTGTACGAAATACGTTGTGTCATTTACTTTTGTTGTATAGGATTGTTCCTTTTTTAAATAACTAATGTATTCTTCAAGCGCAAAATCCTTTTCCTGCATCGTCACGCTATGCGGTAAGCCAACATAGCGAAAATGCCATGGCTCATAATTGATGTCCGTTACGTCGACTTTATGCTTCGGATAACGTAGAATAAAGCCGAATTTCGGGGCATTTTGTTCGAGCCATTTTCCTTCAGCGGTATTTTCCATTTTCCCTGCAGTAGAGCCGATATCGAGTGAGAGCCCTGTCTGATGTTCACTGAAGCCAGAAGGTAGCGCATAGGCAGCACCATTTTCCTCGAATAATTGCTGCTGTAATTGTCCGCTACGATATGCACTGTTAATAATAAAATGATGAATGTCATCTTGCTGTGCGGCTTCGAAAAGCTGTTGTAACGGCTGCATGACTTGATTTTCAAGCATAAATTTTGAATCGACAACAACATTTGCAGCGATATCTGTCGGTATTTGGGCTAGGTTTGTTGGGTCTTGTTGCAGCTGGGTATCTCGATTAACTAATACAAGATCGCCACTTGAAATCGCAAAGGTTTCGAGTGGAATTGTTTGAGGTAAGTCAGGTGCTGCAACTTGTTCTTTTGTAAAAAATTGATAGCCAATTACGGCAATTATAATGGCGAATAATAGTTTTTTCATATTGATAACTCTCCTTTGATACTAGCATAAAGTACAAAACTTAATATTATGTGATGGAAATTCTTAAGAATTTATGAAGGTATACTTATGGTTCATTTTGGTCCAAACTTAACTTGTTTTATCCCCTACTTCTATAATAGGGGATGAATCAAGTTAGGCCCCCGGCGGATGTTATAAATTTTTTAGAGGAGTTTTTAAATACGTCACATCGTGTGACAACGGCTGACTGACCCACGTCCTGTGGCCCCGAACTTGAAAAAAAACTGGACACAATTAGCCTCGGCGTAATTGATTAAGTTGATACTCGCCTTGTCGTAAGCAATTTTGAATAAATGGCAATGGCAGTTGTACGCATCGAGAATGTTCTTTACTATAGATACAGTACGGGCGCTTACGAAAAAATGGTAAGCTACTAAATTGATATAGAGGTGAATGTATGAATCAGATAATAATTGAAAACGCATACGAAGGAAATTTAAAAAACATTTCAGTAACGATTCCACGTAATCAGCTCGTTTGTGTGACTGGTGTTTCAGGCTCGGGGAAATCGACATTGGTGCTGGACACATTATACCAAGAATGTCAGCGTCAATATATGGAGGCAATTGGCTATCAAGGCATTCAAAAGCCAGATGTTGAGGCGGTTCGCAACATTTCACCAGCCATTCAAATAAATCAGCATTTAACAAACAAAAATCCGCGCTCAACAGTCGGTACGTTGACAAATATTTATACCGATTTGCGTATGGTGTACGAAAAAATTAGTGAGCGTCCATGTAGTGACTGTGGTAAGGTGTTCGCGCAGCATGAGGGGAAAGAGGCTACAGAAATCGCCCATGGAGAATACAAAACATTTGTGCAGTGCACGCACTGTGATAGTAAGCAATTGAAGCTAACACGCGCACATTTTTCTTACAATAAATCAGACGGCGCTTGTCCGACATGTTCAGGCCTAGGTGTCGAAGTTGCAATTGATTGGGACAAGGTGCTAGATGAATCAAAGCCTATAGAAGACGGCGCGGTGCATTTTTTAGATAAAGGCTATCGTGATTATATTATAAATATTTTAAAAAATGGATTTGCCTTTTATGAGTTAGCCGATGTGCAGAATGTGCCATTAAATCAATGGTCCGAGCAGCATCGTGCGCTCCTTATCAAAGGGGCAGAGGCAGCCAATATTGATGCTGAAAAGGGCGTGCCAAAAAATGTAACGAAAGGGCGATTTGAAGGGATAGAGCCGCTATTATGGCGCCGATTTGCTGATAAAAACGGTGATTCGGAGGTAGAGCAATATTTCAAAAAATCCACATGTAGTGCATGTGACGGAGAGCGATTGCGTGAAGAGAGTCGTCAAGCCATTGTTAATAATAAGCGTTTACCGGAGCTTTCGAATTATTCATTAGAACATTTAGCGGCCTGGATTGATGCACTAAATGCAAAGTTATCCGATAGCGAGCGTGCCTATGTTGGTCATTTTATTCTTGATATGACGACAAAATTAGCGCGCTTACTAAAGGTAGGTGTAGGCTATTTAACACTTGATCGTCAAACAATTACCTTATCAGGCGGGGAGCAGCAAAAAATTAAGCTGTCGGCGACGTTAGATTCAGAGTTAACTGGGGTTATTTATTTACTAGATGAGCCGACAAGTGGTCTGCATCCAAAAGATACGCTTGGGATGATTGACATTTTGAAAAGGATGCGAGATTTAGGCAATACGGTAATTGTCATTGAGCATGATACGGATGTTATGAAGGCGGCAGATGTCATTTTAGATATTGGCCCTAGCGCTGGTATATTTGGTGGAGAGCTGATTGGACAAGGGACGTTAGCACAACTATTGGATACAGAAACATCCGTTACAGGTAACTATTTGAAAAAGCCTGTCGAATTAAATACAAAGCCGCGTCAAGCAAATGGTTATATTACGCTAGCAAATGTATCGGAAAATAACTTGCAAAATGTAACGGTCCAGTTCCCAAAACAATGCTTTACTACAGTAGTAGGGGCTTCGGGCTCGGGGAAATCTACGTTAATTTTTGATGTCCTAGCCAATGAAACATTTGATGATTTCGACCAAGTTATAACAGTACAGCAAGCATCGATTTCACGTATGCGACGCTCGAATATTGCAACCTATACAGATGCATTTACTGTGCTACGTAATTTGTACGCAAAGGAACCGTCAGCAAAGGAAAAGGGCTTTACAAACAAGCATTTTAGCTTTAATACAGCAGGTGGACGCTGTGACCATTGTGAAGGGCTTGGTGTTGTGCCAAGTAATATGATGTTTTTCGATAATGTCGAGCTTGTGTGTCCAGTTTGTAATGGGAAGCGTTTTAAGGATGAGATTTTAGATGTTACATTGCATGGCTATTCGATTTCAGAAATGCTAGATATGTCAATTACCGAGGCGGCAGAGGTTCTTCAGGCTGATAAAAAGCTATCAAAGATTTTCTCACTGCTAATTGAAGTGGGACTTGGCTATATTACGCTGGGACAATCATTGACGACACTTTCAGGTGGAGAAGGTCAGCGCTTGAAGCTGGCAAAAGAGCTACTTAGTGTGAAAGGACAACAAAATCTATTTTTAATTGATGAGCCTTCAACAGGTTTACACCCGGTAGATATTGAAAACTTTATTATATTACTGAACAAAATGGTTGAGGAGGGGCATACCGTCATTGTTGTGGAGCATAACGAGCAAATCATTCGAGAGTCTGATTATCTAATTGAGCTTGGTCCAGAAGGTGGTGATAAGGGCGGTACAGTCATTGCGACAGGAACACCAGAGGAAATTAAAGGTAATAAGCAGTCAATCATGCGAGAATTTTTATAATATTGAAGAATTGAAAAGGGGATGTCCCAGAAGTAATTCTGGAGCATCCCCTTTGCGTAGTAACTTTTTAGGTGGAGTATTCGTATTGTTGGCAGTAAATCGTTACTTTAACAAATTTCTGAATAATCCTTTTGACTGCTTTTCAGGTTGTTGTTCAACTGATGCTGTGATTTGATTTTGTGCGACATTTAGTTTATTCAAAACATTCATAATGGCACTGTTTTGTTGTTCGACACGATCAAGCTGACGTTGCTGGGCAGGATTTGGTTCGTTTGCCTGTTCTAAAATGTGCTGCATCATGGCACCAAGCTGTTGCTTTAACGTGTGGTTTTGGTCAATTAACAGCTCATTTTGCGTACGCTGTTCTTTAATTAATGTTAATAGCTGCATGTTTTGCTGTTCAATGCCATGAACATGGGTAGCGAGGAGCTGCATTGAATTTGATAGATCCTCAAATTGTGAAACATGTGGTACTGAGGGAACAATAGTGTGCTGTAAATGTTCATCTGGTTTAAAGGATGGTTCAGTTACAATTTGTGCAGCTTCTTTTAACTTGTAGCCATGTTCTTTATTTAATGTTAAAAAGGCACGTAACATAACAAAATCCTCATCTGAAAATTGGCGATGCATCCGGCTATTGCGGCGAACCTCGTATCCATTTTCTTCTAAAATGGTCATGTAATGTTGTAGGGATGCTTTGCTAATTCCGAGTTGTTCAGCAATTGCACCCGTCGCATAAATAGCGGGCATAGTAAAAACTCCTTGAATATCAAAAAAATATTGTATATCTCTATGAATTATACGTCTAAAGTAGTGGTGATGTGAAGGGGGAGATATCGTAATTTCCATAAACATGCGATGATTTATCTTTTTTTTCATTTTTGCAGCGATGTCATTGTTTAGATGTTTTTTTGTGGTAGTTCACTTTATATCAAATGAACCACTTTGTTAAAGGGAAATAGGGAATCTGTGTTAATACTCATAACGTGCATTTTTCTAATATAATCCGTTTTGCTACGTTACGGGGGACGCTTTTCTGGGGGTGTGGCTTCAACTAACTCAATTGTGCCTATTTCGGTGGCACAATTGAGTGGATTTTCCGCACACGTTTGATCCCCTAGAAGTCGCCCAAAGTAATGTGCTCCTGTCGCTGCGCTATCGTCGCAAAGCAAGGCTCAAATCATACGGCATTTGAGTCTTACTTCACTACGCACCACTCTACTATCAAATTAAAATGGATTTCTATTACAAAGATTTTGAATAAAGTGTGCTGAATTAAGTTTTATTATTGAAATAAAGTCTAAGATGTATTTATTTGGCGCTATTAAAGTAGCTAAAATTTAATCAAAAATACAATATTGTAAACAGCGTAATATTTTATTCAGCACCGCCGCCTCGCGATAGCGCTAGCGGCAACATTTTGCGCTTTTAACTATATAGTAACAAGTAATATTTTAGTTTGGCGGGCCTTGCATGCGGCATTAAAGACAGTAGTAAAGGGAAATTCTAAAACATTTTTTAGAATTTCTCTTTGCGCCGAGGAGAGTAAAATCGAGATTTTACTCCCCGCAGAAGCAGTCATGCTCCTGTCGCTACGCTTTCGTCGCAGTATTTAAAGTCAGCTATATTGTGCTGACATTAAATATGCTGTCATGCCGTAGCCCGCAAAAAATAAGTAACACTGCACTTAATCCGTTTTTAGTCAGTAAATTTACTCAATGTTTGTTAAAATAAAGTGAAATTGGAATGATGGTTCGGTAATCGGAATTACATTGCTCACGTTTTTTGCGTGTTTAGAAGAGAAGATGGTACACACTTAGTGTGAGCGTTTTACTACAATAAATAAAAAAGGGGGCGATGACATGTTTTTGAAATCAGCCCGAATTAAAAAGGAACTCATTCATGATTTCCGTGAATACCCATTTTCCATTCCGTTTGTTCGTCATTTAGATGAGCTTGATTTAGATGCGCCGATCACATTTTTTGTTGGTGAAAATGGCGCGGGTAAATCGACGTTACTCGAAGCGATTGCAGATCAAATCGGCTTTAATCCTGCAGGGGGTAGCACGCAAAACTATCAGGCGTTTGATGTACATAAATCTGATGCTGCACTTGGTGAATTCATTAAGCTAGCATGGTGGCCGAAAGTGACGAATGGCTTTTTCTTACGCGCGGAAACGTTTTATCAATTTGCCTCACATGTTGATGAGACTGATCGGAATGGCTACCGTTCATATGGTGGAAAATCGTTGCATCATCAATCGCATGGTGAATCATTTTTTTCACTGTTTCAGCACCGCTTTAAAGGCAATGCGATTTACTTGCTTGACGAACCAGAGGCGGCACTTTCTCCGACGAGGCAGCTCGCATTTTTGGCATTGTTACATGATTTATTAAAGGAAGGCAATGTACAATTTATTATTGCAACTCATTCGCCGATTTTGCTCGGTTATCCAGGAGCTCGAATTTATCATTTTCATGAGAATGGTGTTGAAGAAATTGACTACGAACAAACGGAGCTTTATCAGGTGACGTCTTACTTTTTACAGCACCGCGAAAAAATGCTCGCTGACTTATTTGAGGATGAAGAGGAATAAATGAATCTTCTAGAATGTTGAATCGTAGAGTATAAAAAGGAGTGTGGAATGTATGGGTAAATATTCAATATCACAATTTGTGCAACAAACGAAGCAGGATGAACAGGAAAATGACTTTTTCGAATTAGAAACAGAGCGGGTATTAGAGGTCAATTTGAATGGTGAAGTATGGGCAAAAATGGGCTCGATGATTTCGTATACAGGTTCAATTAAATTCGAGCGTGAGCGTATGTTAGAGCACGGTGTAGGGAAATTGTTCAAAAAGGCGTTAACAGGAGAAGGCACACCGCTTATGCGCGCAAAAGGTAATGGCCGCTTGTATTTAGCGGATCAGGGGAAAAAGGTGACGATTTTTGAGCTAAATGGTGAAAGCCTATGTGTCAACGGAAATGATTTACTGGCTTTTGAAAATCAAATTAACTGGGATATTAAATTAATGCGTAAAATGGCAGGCATTTTAGCAGGTGGCTTATTTAATGTGACTTTGCAGGGGACTGGTATGGTCGCGATAACGACACATTTTGAGCCATTAACATTACTCGTTAAGCCGGGAGAAAAAGTGTACACCGATCCGAATGCTACGGTCGCTTGGTCAGGTAATTTAACCCCGGAATTCACGACAGATATTACGATGCGGACATTGATCGGGCGCGGCAGTAGTGAATCGATTCAAATGGCTTTTTCGGGCGAGGGCTTCGTCATTATTCAGCCATTTGAGGAAGTGTACTTATCATCACAACAATAAGCTTAGACAGTTCCCATAATTCGGTATAAACTAGAACTAAGAGGGGGCGTTGACATGGAGTGGCAGCAGCTACAGCTTGCGTCAGAAAACTACAAGCTTCAATTACTTGAAGCCGAAAAGCTACATAAAAAGCAAACAACCGTAGAACGTTTAATGAAACATTCAGAACGCGAAATTGCTCGTTTTGAACTAGATATGCAGCAAGCGCGTAAAGCGTTAAATAAATTAGAACAATCTTCATTCATTAACTTATTCCGCAATTGGTCAGGTAAGCAGGATGAGCTAATCGAGCAAAATTTAGACCAAATTGCTGTTACCGAGTTGAAGCTTATCGAAGCACAATTAACGCTAGAAGATTTACAAGATGATGTAGTCGATATTGTTCTTAAGCTAAATGCAATCAATGAGCCGTATATCGAACAGGAGCTGCAAAAGTTAAACAACGAAAAGCAGCAGTGGCTAACTGAAAATGCACCACAATTTGCGGAAAAACTAACATTCATAGCTGAGCAACAAACATTATGCAAACAGCTTACAAAAGAAATTCAAGAAGCAATCGATGCTGGGAATACTGCGTTAAGCGCATTAACAGATGCCGGCTACGCGTTACATGAGGCTGAATCATATTCGACATGGGATACGTTTTTAGGCGGTGGCTTTATTGCAACAGCGATGAAGCATGAAAAGCTAGAAACGACAAACAGCTATATTCATACCGCACAAATGGCTCTGCAACGCTTTAGCAATGAGTTATTAGATGTAAAAGACATGCGCAACGAGACAATCGAAATCGGTACTGAAGGTTTTGTTAAGTTTACCGATTTCTTCTTTGATAATATTTTTACAGATTGGTCGGTCCATTCGAAAATTACAACAGCCATGAACCAAATTTCTCGCGTTCAAGATGATGTGGCAAACACATTGCGTGAATTACAGCAAAAATTAACGGTTGCGATCAAAAAAGAAGCTGAACTGTTTTCAGAGCGTGAAGCGATTCTTAATTCCGATGAATCAGCATTGTTTTTTGAAAAATAGAGGCGTAAAATAAGTCGTATATTTTATAGAGGTTTTAGTAGTAAAACCAAATCAAAGGAGTCTTGTAAAATGAGCCGCTTAGTAGAAGAATTTTTAGAATTAGTACAAATTGATTCTGAAACAAAACATGAACAAGTGATTGCACCTATTTTAGTGCAAAAATTAGAGGATATGGGCTTTGATGTATTCCAGGACGATGCACATACACGCAACGGCCATGGTGCTGGGAATATTATCGCAACATTAAAAGGTGACGATCAAATCGAGCCAATTTACTTCACAGTGCATATGGATACAGTTGTACCGGGTGTTGGCATTAAGCCTGAAATTCGTGAAGACGGCTATATTTACTCAGATGGAACAACGATTTTAGGTGCGGATGACAAAGCAGGTATGGCGGCAATTTTCGAAATGGCACGTCGCATTAAAGAAAAAAACATCAAACATGGGACAATCCAGTTCATTATTACAGCTGGTGAAGAAAGTGGTTTAGTAGGTGCAAAGGAATTAGATCCAGCGAACATCATCGCAAAATATGGTTTTGCCGTAGATAGTGATGGTAAAGTAGGCGGTATCGTTGTAGCAGCGCCATTCCAAGCAAAAGTAAATGTCAAAGTATTCGGTAAAACGGCGCATGCGGGTGTTGCACCTGAAAAAGGGATTTCTGCCATTACTGTAGCAGCAAAAGCAGTAGCCCAGTTAAAGCTAGGTCGCTTAGATGAAGAAACAACTGCTAATATCGGACGTTTTGAAGGCGGTAAAGCAACAAACATCGTGTGTGATGAAGTCACTATTTTCGCGGAGGCACGCTCAATTGATGAAGCGAAATTAAACGCTCAGACAGCCCATATGAAAGAAACATTCGAACGTGTAGCATTAGAAAATGGGGCACGAGCTGAAATAGAAGTAGCATTATCATACCCTGGCTTCCGTGTAACTGAAGAAGATAAAGTTGTTCAAATCGCACAGGCTGCTGCAAAAGCCGTTGGACGTGAGCCACAGTTAGGTATTTCAGGTGGTGGTAGTGATGCCAATGTTATTGCAGGCTTTGGTATTCCAACTGTTAACTTGTCTGTAGGCTATGAGGAAATCCACACAACTAACGAAAGAATGCCAGTAGAAGAGCTAGAAAAACTAGCAGATTTACTAGAGCAAATTATTGTAGAAACAACAAAATAAGAGGTGAATAGATGAGCTTTGAAAAAGCAGTTGTCTTTTTATGTGGGAAAGAAGAGTATGCAGTTCCAGTAGAGCAAGTCGTTTCAATTGAAAAGTTAGAGCGCGTAACGCCGATTCCACATTTGCCAAACTACTTGCTAGGCTTCTCTCGCATTCGAGGCGAGTTAACACCTATAATTGATTTTGGACGTATTTTATACAATAACCCAACGAATACAGAGACTTCAAAAGTAATTGTTCTATCAACAGACATTGTAAATTATGGTTTATTAGTAGCCGATGCACGTGAAATCATTGATTTTGAAAACGGTGTTTTAAAGCAAATGGGGCTTGTAAATTATGAAAAGACTAAATATTTCACAGCCGTTGCCAACCTTGAAGATCGCATGATTTCTTGTGTTGATCCCAACGTATTAGTCAATTCATTAGAAGGCATTCGTGAGATAATTAATTATTTACATAAAATGCTGGAAAATGAAGATGTGAAGGCATAATAGGAATTGTGTATTCAAAATCCAGACAGACACGCTCTTTTGGTAAATGGATAGGGTAAGAACCTACATTTAATCAAAAGAAAGCGTGCTGTCTTTTTTTATTGTATTGAATCTTTCGCAGTTGAATTTTCCGCGCACACTGAACCCTCTAGGAATCACCCCAAGAAATATACTCCTGTCACTTCGTTATCGTCGCAAATGTTAAAACAAATCTAGGTGTCGATTGGTTTTAACTTTGCCGAAGCCCGCAAAAAATAAGTAACACTGAACTCAATCCATTCTTTGTTAGTAAATTTGCTCAATGTAGATATTCTTTTTTCCGTAGCCCTACTCCAAAAATTAAACTGTAATTTCATTCCTTTAAAGGTAAATGACATTATTCACAAACAATATTTGTACATTTTATAGGGATATAGTATGTTTATTGGTAGGTAATTTATACGGAAAATGTATTTGGTTTTGCTAGAAAAGAGGGACAAAATGAATGTGCTGAACAAATTGATTGAGACGAAAATTATACTAGATAAAATACCAGATTTGCAGCAGTTTAAAAAGTCGTTAGAACAGTTTATTCGTTACTATGAAGATCCTGTTCGTTTGTTAATTATGGGAGAGTTTAGTGTTGGGAAGTCATCCATTATTAACGAGTTATTACAACGAAATGTGTTACCAAGTAGCCTGTTACCAACAACGGCTATTACAACTTATATTCGTTATGATGAAAATGAGCGAATGGAAGTCCATTATTATAGCGGTAAAGTAGAAACCAAGCCGTTAACGGACTTAGCAAAATGGTCCTCAGAGCGAGAGAAGGAGACAGTAGCGCAACGTCAAGAAGTTGAGGACATACATATATATGTGAATCATCCATTGCTGAAAAAAGTAGTGTTAATCGATTCACCGGGTTTAAATTCTGCAAACGGTCATCATACCGCCCAAACGGAAAATACTTTTAACAATGCTGATGATATATTAAGTATTTTTGGTTATGGGAAAGTTGGCAGTAGCACCGAAGTGACCCAATTAAAACAGTTAAATGAGATGGGCTTCATTCCTTTAGGTGTCATTAATATGATGGATGAGGCGGGGGATGAAGTTGATATATTCGACTATTACCAATATGAGCTTGCTAAACTAAAGCCCCACATACGTAATATGATCGGCGTTTCAGCATTAGATGCGAAAATAGCTCGAGAAGAGTCGGACGATGAACTTTTTGAGATTAGTGAGTTCCCCGTGCTTCTGAAAGAAATCGATACGATTGCAAATAACGTCAGCGCCAAAGAAAAAAAGTTTGCGATGCGATTTCAAGATTATTGTAATGAGGTAATGGGTGCGCTACAGCAATATGTAAAGACTGCCAACTATACACATGCTGTCGATCATATGAATGATTTACATCAATTAATAGAACAACAGACGGTCGATAATTTAAAGCGCACACAGGATGAATTACAGGTAATCGAAAAAGAAGTGAAAGATATCCATTCTGTGATGGAGGCTCCGAAAAACTTCGTACAATGGATTTTTCATAAAAATACGTCGATTATTCAAGGGGAATTACCGCACGCTGATTATATCGAATATGTGAATACATATAAGGAACTGGTGAATTCAAAACGAAAGCTTAAGCAAGAAGTCCAACAATATAACGATAGCACGTATGAGCAATTTCGAAGTAGTTTTCATATTCGAAGACGTTTAAAAATACCGCGTTATAAGTTTAGCATTCAGCGGGATAAAGCTACGTCTATCAAAAATCGTCGTAATTTTTTACTAGCCGATTTAAAAGAGCATAATAAAAAACTCAAGGCAATACAAAAGGAAATGGCCCAGCACACACCTTATTTCCAAACGGTTTACAGCGATCAATTAGATCGTCTACATCAGAGTAAAGAAAAGCTAAAAGCAGTGACTGATGCACAAATTGAAAAAAATAATGAATCCCTAGCAAAAGCAAACGGGACTATGCAAACGATGAAACCGTTAGAAGAGCTACTAAACAATTTAAATTATTTTGCTCAAATGCTTGGGTTTTCATTACAACCTAGTAGCATCGAATTAACTCATTTAGCATTAGGTGCCAAAATGGTGCGCTCAACGAATGAGCATAATACGATGCTACAAAATGCGGTACAGCTAAATAACATACAGACTATCTGGAATGCGGAAATCCAATATCCAGAGCCATATAATTTATCGATTGAAAAAGTGAAAGCATTCTTCCTATATAGTCCTAAAATTCCGACGGGGCTCGTTGCAAGTTCGATCATTGGTTTTGGTTTGTATAAAGGGGCAGGGAATCTTCACTATTTAACGGATCTCTTACCAGAGGATACTGAAGAAATAGTGAACTACGAATCTTCGTATTCCGAGAGCGGAGGGGATCCAAGCTATTTACTTCACGACCCGGTTTTAGTCAGGGAAGATCAAATTATTGGACTACTTGAGGTAAATGAAGACATGTACGTCCAAAGGGATATAGAAGGTGAATATACGAACGGTTATTTACTAGAGTATGGTTCGTTATGGGAAGTATATGAGATATTAGGGTCTCTGTATCGCATTCAGGACGATTTTTGGGTGGATTTAAGCAACTATTCAGATTATGTGTTTTCGCCAAACTATTATGTGCAAGATTTCGCCTATGATGCGCAAGAAATTATGAGGATGACTGCTAACAGTTCGAGTGCGACGTTATATGATGCTCCAAAAGGAAATAAGCTCTATATGCGACTAGAAGAAGGTGTTAGCTATTCCGTAGAGGCAATTAGTGAAAATCATTGGATGAAGCTTGAATCAAATGTTTGGGTGAAGCTGGATGAATCAATGACCATCTATCAAGAGGCAATGCACAATGCGCTTGAACCTGGCATGGCTTCTCCGATAAGATCGGGTACAGCGAATCGTGAGTTATTCCCTATATTTGCTGGGCCAGATCGTTCTGAACCGGTTATTGGGCTATATGAAGGGGCCAGTGGGAGTGAAGTAACGATTTATGAGGCTTATGATGGAGACTGGGTCAATATCGGTCGTGATGCTTGGGTAGAGGCGAAGAAATACTTAACGATTGATTGGGCATTTCATGATACTTATAGCAGTGAAGAGGCAATTGGTGAGGTTAAAGTTTCGACACCTGTGTTAAACGTCCGTAGCGAGCCTTATAAAGAAAGTACATTACTTGGTATTTTACGCGAAGATGAAGTATTAGAAGTGTATGATTTTGATAGTAATACAGGCTGGTATCGAATCGGTACGGATGCATGGGTGTCCAATGATGAAGAGTTAGTTGAATTTACGAGCTATGAAACGCCGTTTGAAACAGATATTTTTTCAGTAATTGGCTATGTTAATCTGACTGAATCGACCAATATTTACAATATGCCGTCACATGATGCGGAAATTATCGGCTATACACCTGCTAATGTAAACTATACGTTTAACACGCCAGTAGAGTCAGGTTGGGTGATGATTTTTCCAGGTGAATGGATTTATTATGATGAATCAACCATGGACTATCAATTATATTAAGGAGATCGAATCATGCAAAATATGCAACACTTTGAAGACGCGAAGAACAAATTATTAAGTAATTTATTGCTTGCCCAAAGATTTGTGGAGCAGCAAGCGTCCACACAAATTCAAGAAAGTATGCGTACAATTTACAACACATTACAACGCGAGCAATTTGAAGTGATCGTTGTCGGAGAGTTTTCAAACGGGAAATCTACGTTTATTAACGCTTTATTACGTGATATGGTTCTTCCCACATCAAACGTGCCGACGACATCCTTTATCAATAAAATCAACTATGCAAAAGAACCGAACTTTAAAATATGCTTTGACAACGGAAAAAAACAACAGCTCGATAAGGACGAATTTTTATCGTATGTGTCGGAGGATAAGCAAAAATTTGATCAAGTAAAAGAGGCGATGTTGCAAAAGTTAAACCCGTTAGCGAAGCAAGCAACGCATCTTGAAATTGGCTATCCGACTGATATTTGTGCGAATAATATCGTGATTATTGATTCACCCGGTACGAATGATATGGATGAACGCCGTGTGCAAATTACCGATGAATATATACCGAAAAGCGATGCAGCAATTTTCGTATTAAATGCGAAAAAAATATTCTCGGCCAGTGAACGAGCGTTTTTACAACGCATTATGGATGCAGATATTCAAAAAATCTTCTTTGTCATTAACTTTAAAGATGCGATTAAAACAGAGGAAGACTATAAAGCGATTGAAGACCTTGTTTTATCCAATTTACCAACAGGCTTAAAAGTTCCGAAAGTTCATTTCGTTTCAGCGCTTCATGCGTTGCAACATTATGTGCCGCCCGTCATTAGCGACAATAACCCACGTGCTCGTAGACGTCAAGCAAATCGCTTACCGTTAGTAGAAACTGGTATGCCAGAGCTTGAGCAAGCACTGTTTCGCTTTTTAACGAAGGATAGCGGTACAGCCAAGATTGCAAAGCCTGTGCAGCGTGCAGTAAGGCTTCTGCGCGAGGTGATTGATCAGCATTTATCGTTTGAAATTCGGTCGTTAAGTGAATCAATTGCAAATATTGAACAGCACGTTCAAGAAATTCGCATGAAATTACAGCAGGAAGAGAACAATTTACAATCAAATTCGAAAGCGTTTCATCGTAAAGTTGAAAGCGAGTCTAATCAAATTGTCGCATGGTATAAAAGTGAAATTGTTAAAATTTCTGCAACTGCGAAAAATGTTTTAGAAGAGGGACTGCGAAAAGGCGAAGAACCTGAAACGATCAAAACGAACATTGATTTTAAAACGGGCCCGCTTGAAAAAAAGTTAAATATGGGGCTTAAGGAACGTACGAATAAAATGACGAATCACTTGGTTGCTACTGAGCTCCAAGGGGTATCAAATAATATTTCATCGCTAACACAGGGGTTATTTGAAAGCTCAACTGTAACGTCAGAATGGTCTGGTGATATCACTATGAGTCTGCAACCAGAGAAAATTATGAACGGTATGGTAGTTGGTGGCTTGTTAGCAGGTAGTGCATCAGTAATATTGTCAGGTGGCTTTTTTGGATGGACCACTCTTGCTGCAAGTTTAGGGGCAGGAGTAGGAGGAGCTGCTGTACACGCATATAATAATTCAAGGGATGTAGAAGATCAGCTTCGAAAACAAGTTCGTGAACGTTATGAAAAAGGATTAACACGTCGAGCAAAGGAAATTGAAAAGAGCTTTGAACAACTTGCGAGTGAAATGCGCATCAATTACGAGCAACATACGCATCAGCTTATTGAAACAGAACGTAAGCGTGCAGATAAAATTCTGGCAAACCAAAAGTTATCAGCCGATGAGCAAGAAAAGAAAATACACCATTTAAAGCAGCAACAAAAGCTAGGAGAATCAATCATTTATCAGCTCAACACGATTTACCAGGATTACACGAAACAGGAGGATTTGAATTTATATGTATAGTCAAATTCGAGAAGCAGTTGAGCAACTAAACAGCATAGCTAGCGCGCATCATTTTCCACATCTAAATGAACAATGTGCCCATTTAATTACGGATATTCAGCAAGATGCTTACTCCTTCATCGTTGTTGGAGAATTTAGTACGGGAAAATCGACGTTTATTAACGGTTTAATGGGAAAATCGTTATTGCCAACAGGTATTACGCCAACAACCTCAACGATTAACATTTTACAGTACGGAGAGCCAGCGATTGCGATTCATTTTTTAAACGGCGAGGAAGAACATGTGACCGATATGAGTCGTTTACACGATTTTATCGCTTCAAAGCTAGATGAGGTCGATTCCATTAATTATATTGGCGTTTTTCAGCCACTAGAGTTTTTACAAAATCGCACAATGGTTATTGATACCCCAGGGTTAAATGATGTCAATGAATTACGTTCAGATATTACGTATCAATATATCCCACGCGCGGATGTGATGTTTTTCTTACTGGATTGCCGTACCCCATTGCGCGCATCGGAATTTGAGTTTTTAACGGAAACTTTAGTCGCTCAAGGACTGGATCGCATTATTTTTATCGCCAATTTTGCAGACGATGTTGATGAGGACGAGCTACCGTTTATTATTGAAAAAATGGAGAACAAGCTAAAGGAAGGGCTTCAACTGGATTCTGTTGAAATTATTGCGTATTCGGCGCTTGAAGCATTAGAAGGTAAAGCCGAGCAAGACGAGGAGCTTCTAGAGATTTCAGGCTATAACCGTGTAGTAGAACGCATGCAAGTATTATGTGAAGATAATACGCGCAAAGCTGAAAAGTGTAAACGTTTTGAGCAGCGTGAGCATATGATTCGCCAGGAGCTTGTTCATTTACTGCATCAAAAGCAAAAGTTAAACAACCATTCCAAGGAAGAATTGCAACAAGAGTTGGAAAAACTAGTGAAGTGGCGTGAGGGGCAAGAGGCAGTGATTGCCAATCTTCGTAAGTATTATGAGGAACGTGTGTTTGATTTTGAAAGAATGGCATCAAAATCCGTTAGGACGTTTTTTGAGAAGGCGGAATCCTCATTAATCGAAGAGATTGAACTGTTTCAGGGGAATAATATCCAGCACTTTTTTGAAAAGCGCCTGCCATCGATCATGAACAACAAATTGAAAAACTGGATTGAACAGTATAGTCCGCAGCTACAAATTTTAATTGCGAAGCTGGAAGAGGCATTAACAGATATTTTAACAGATTTACTTAACGAAAAGGTTTATACGAATCAGTTTGCTGTTGAACCAGAGCTCTCAAAAGGGGGAGGGGTTGAAATTGAAATCGCTAAAAAACCAGACCCAACGATTGCTTCGGGGTTAATCGTAGGTGGTACGAGTGCGCTATTTTTAATTCTTGGTGGTCCAATTTTACTACCAATTATCGGTATGGTTGGCTTACCGTATTTACAAAAGAAGCTAATTGAAGACCAGCTGAAAAAAATTAAACCACAAGTAATTAGCGATTTGCAAATGAAAATAATGATAGTGCGTCACGATTTTGAACAGGAAATTCATCAATATTTACGTACGAATTGTGAAAAAGTATACGAATCATGTATTCGTATTTACGAGCAACGTATCGAACAACAATCGGCATTAATTCAACAACGTTTACAAGAGTTGAAGTCGAGTGCAGAAGATGGTCAGCAAGAAAATGTCGTAATTCAACAACAATTAATCGCAATACAAACGCTAAAATTAGAGGAGGCAAAATAATGTTTGACCCAACTTTCCAAATGGATGCCAATAATAATGCTTTTGATCATACTCAACAACAATTCGAAGCAGAGTACGGGAGTGGTTTAGTGGATAATACATTTCAATTAAGCCCAGGAGTTGCAGGCTATAATGAACTTTATTTTGGGAACGATCCGCTTAGTAAGGCTCATCAATATCAATGTCCACAGTTTACAAAGGTTACTTGGATTGACCCTTATATAAAATCGGATGGCACGCTTGTTGACGGGCATTTCCGTTCAATGCCGGATGATACGACATTAAACAATTTAAATCGATTTTAAATTTGCAGAAATCCTTTTAGCATTACCAACAATAGTAAACCCTACATTTATTAAAGTTTAAGGATGACGACTAAATAAAAATATTAGCATGAATCATGAACTGCTTCCTGTCGAGTAAACAGGGTAAATAAAGAAAATATCATAAGCGGCTTGGGCCAATTAATATTTTTGTTTTATTCTAAATGTAGGGATAAGTAGGTAATTTAAGTGCAATACAACATTCATGAGCAGTCTTATTACCAAAAAAGGAACAAAACAATCCATCTCTTTATATTGAAGTTACCAAAATTGACAAGAGACTGCTAAAACTAAAAAGACTTAAAATTCATAGTCGATTCCTACTAAAGATTTTAGTGTGAATCGACTTTATTAATGTCCATTGTTTTTCTAAATTGTTTGATGTAGGCAAACCCAGTAATTCCAAAGACAATTACTGAAATAATGCTAAGTGTAAGTACTAAATTATCCTCAACCCAAGGAACATTCCCCAATACAAAGCCACCAGCTAGCCAAACGGTTGTCCAAATAATAGCGCCGACAAAGTTGTAGCGTAAAAACGTACTATATGAAAAGTTTGTGTAGCCAGAAATAAATGGCGTCATTGTTCGCATAAGTGGCACAAATCGTGAAAATGTAATCGCAACTCGGTCGTAATTCTCAAGGAAATGCTGTGCTTTTTGTACGTTTTCTTCAGATACGATTTTCATAAATAAATTGCGCTGAGCTGGGATTTTTCGTATGGATCGACCGATAAAATAGTTGTTGCAATCGGCAAGTGTAGTTGCAACAATAAACAATATAAATAGAACCATTAAATCAAGCTTTCCAAGCGCGGCTAAGGTACCACTTGTAAAAACGGTGCTATCTCCAGGTAAAAATGTTAAAATAACGAAAGCGGTTTTTGTAAATACAACAGCAAACAACAGCAAATATATATAAATGCCAAGTTCTTTTATGTAATGAAAAATTACTTGATCGATTTCTCGTAGAAATTGGATGATGTCAGGCAGCATAGTAGTTTCCTTTCAATGATTATTAATATGTATTAGTATAGCCGAATTTTGGAAATTTTGTTTGTTTCGGCTCTGAAAATTTTCGTGAAACTGGGGTGAAAAATTGTTTAATGAATCGACAAAACCAAAGCTACACATTCCGAAAACAAAATTGGAGTGGGGCTTTGATACAGTAGGGTATTTAGCGCTTGCCACGATGTTTGTCGTGCTTATTGTCAATTGGAGTGACCTACCTGCGCAAGTGCCAGCTCATGTTGGGGCAAATGGACAGGTCGATCGCTGGGGCTCGAAATGGGAGTTGCTTATATTACCTGTCATTGGAATTGGGCTGCATTTTTTCCTGTTTGTTTTAGAAAAGTTCCCAGAAACACATAATTACCCAGCAAATTTTAATGAAAAAAACGCAGTCGCTTTTTACACTAATAGCCGTCAAACAATGAATTATACGCGTAATATTATTAATGTGCTATTTACATATTCGGTAATTGAGGTCACTTCGCTTGCACTTGGACATGACAGTTCACTCGGTTTGCTATTTTACATGATTTTAGGTTTGCTGTTTATTGTGCTTGGCTACAAAATATACAAAACGTTTCAAATAAAATGATGAGGTGTTATAAATGAAGGCTTATTTAGCAAACGGACTATTTTCAATTGGGGATCGTTATGTCAATGATCTATTAGCACGCGAATTACGCGCAGCGATTCCACAAATAGATCTTTACGTACCACAAGAAAATGATGCAATTAATGATAAAAATGCCTATGCGGATAGCTTAGCTATTGCGCAAGCGGATTTAAATAGTTTAAAAGAGAGCGACGTGTTAATTGCCGTAATTGATGGAGTAGAAATTGATTCAGGTGTTGCCGCAGAAATTGGTGCGTTTGCAATGCTTAACCGTCCGATTGTGGCGCTATTAAGCGATGTACGTCAGCAAGGAAGAACGAATGCTAAGAAAATTGAGGCACTCATTGCGGATGGTACAGAAAATCAATTTATTTACCGCAATTTATTCGTTGTTGGATTGATTAAGCAAAATGGTGTGATTGCAACAACGATTGAGGACGTTGTGGCGCTGGTAAAAGAGTTAGGTAAATAATTTTAAGCAAGCTGTATTTCTTAGGGGATATGGCTTTTTTATTTGTATAATAAAGTTTTTATAAAAATTTTACATATTTTCAAAACTCGTTCGTCTAGTAAGGTAAGAGAGGTGACGTACATGGATTTTGAACGTTTATACAATGAGCAGTTTCATTTGATGTATGTATTTATTCGCTACATGGTCGGAAATGCTGAACTGGCAGAGGATTTAACACAAGAAACGTTTTTACGCATTTATAAGGCCAAAAATTTAGACCGGGTTGCGAATGAACAAGTGTATACACGGCAAGTCGCACGCAATCTTGTATATGATTATTATCGCAGAAAAGCACTCATAAAGTGGCTGCCATTTTCACAACGCCATGAGCAACAAGAAGTTACATATGTACCCGAAGATTGGTTGCTTCAGCAAGAACAGCGCAAAGCTTTGTTTGAAGCATTGCAGCAGCTAAAGCCTTTACAGCGTGAAATCCTAATTTACCGCAAAATTGAAGAACGCTCAATTGAAGAAACGTGCAATATTTTAGGACTAACAGCGATGAAGGTCGTCAATACACAGCGCAGTGCAATGAAAAGATTAGAACAAATTCTAGGAGGTGCTTACGATGAAGCTTGAAGAAAACTTCCAACAGCTACAAAACCATCCTGTAAATGAACAATTACAGCATAATATTCGTATGAAATTAGACGATAAAAAACCGCAAAAGCAGTGGAATTGGCTCGGTAGTCGCTTAGGTGAGTTTAGCTTTGTTCTTTTGTTAATTGCACTCGGTAGCTTTTTACTATTCACTTCATTACAGCATACACAGCAGGCTGCTTCTAATTCGATTCAAGCAATTTATTCATATCAAAGTGAGGATAGCGACCTAGCTTTCCGGGCAAAACCATCTACAAACTATATCGGGATGGAAAATGTCACAACGGAAAGCCTAGTGTCATTATTTGAGAATATTAATGAGTTGCCAACCATTTCGCCAACATCTAAAATGTATGGTGATTATGAAATAATAATAGTTTATGAAGACGGAGAGCAGCGTCGTTTTGAATTCGATTCGACCTACTTATATGATGTAGATAAAAAGGTGTTTTATCCAGGCTATGGAGAAATGCCAGCAATGATTTATTCGGATCTGTTCGCGGCACATCATTCGAATAAGTTACCGATCTATTTAATGCCGCTTTTGATATTAGCGTTAATTGGCGGTATATCGGTATTTTATAATCGTAGGAAAATCGAGCTTCCTCAGAAAAATAAATCGCAGAATATCGCAATTGCCATCTACACAGTGACGGTACTAACAGTGTTTTATTATGTATATAATATTGGGTTGCTGTACTTCCCATTGCTATTGTTGATCATTTTAGCTTTAGCGTACCTCATGTGGTGGGCAATCAAACGTGCAGTGACTAATCCATTGATACTAAGAGTAGAGAAAATACGAATCATTGCACTTGTAATAATTGTTGTAGTGTTTCTTATATGGGGATAGGTGAGGGAAATGTCAGAAAATCAATGCCCGCTTTGTCAGGGGGAAAATGCTTGTAATGTTGAGGATGCACAAAATTGCTGGTGTATGACTATGAACATTCCACAGCAGGTGAAAGATCTTGTACCAGCTGAATTGAAAAACACGAGCTGTATTTGTGCGGCTTGTGTGGAGAAATATCGTGTAATTGGAGAGTAAGTGAACTAAATGAGTGATGCAATGCTATTTGTTGACATGTGGATGGATGATGTGATGGCCTTTGTCGATTTAAGATCAGCCATTCGATTCAACGCTTGGCAAAAGTAAATAATGATTTTTTTAGCGCAAAACATAGATTTTTAATACCGCATACATGAAATGTGACTTCATGTATGTGGTTTTTTATTTCGGAAAATTTGGAACTAAAAGTTTTTTAAAGAGTCAATTAGCAAAAGAGTTATTTCAATTAAAAGGGTGTGATTGCTTTGGTTGATAAGAAAGCAAGACGTAAGAAATTTATTAGAATTTTATTAATGGTCAGTGCTTTATTCTTGGGAGTTGTAGGATATGCGATTTACTGGGCTTTTTTTGACATGAACCGCTTGCCAAAAGGGGAATATTTAACGGAAGCAATTTCACCTGATGGCACATATACAGTAAAGTCCTATGTAAACAGTCCAAGCTTAAGCGCAGATGCGGTAAGAGGCGAGATAATATTTAATAAAAAAAATGGTAAAACGAAAAATATATATTGGAATTACCGTGAATCAAGAGCAACAATCGAATGGCTGGATCATCAAACGGTTGTTATAAATGGACACAAGCTTCAAGTACCGAATGAAAAATTTGATTGGCGGCGAGAATAAAGCTTGTTTCTGTATTCCTCACAAATTGATGTTATACTAACAAAATGAAATCAATGTAAGGGGAACGTTATGCAAGTAAAGTTATTTGAGGCGCGCTACGCAAATTCAGTAGCGATCCTATTAAACAAGTATTTACCGTTTGAAGAAGAAAACGAAAACACCGTGCTACAAGCAGGCGGCATTCAATATATTTGTGTTGCCAATGAAGAGGTCGTTGGTTATATTGCGGGTCACTTAATCGAAGAAGCACACAACGAGTTTCCATATTTTGAACAGGAGCTACGCGGATTGCGTTCGTTAAGTATGGACAAGGCAACATTCAATACAAGTCATTTAGTGGTCAATCCGAGTTACCGCGGACAGGGAATCGGTCGTGCACTCGTTGAAGCTTATAATGCGGCAGTGAAAGAACAAGCAGATGCCATGATCGTAGTCGGCTGGGTGAAGTCAGATACGAATAGGTGGGAGGCGGAAAAGTTATTTACCAAAATCGATTTAACACGATTTATTTATTTGGATAAATACTTTAAGCCGTACGAAGTGTATTGCCCGAGTTGTGCTGGGTTATGTTACTGCGATGCGGATATTTATTATAAGGCCTATTAAGACTGGAGAAGCTGCGAAAATGTAGCTTCTTTTTTATGATATAAGTGGTGAAAGATGATGGTTGTTGAAACTTTCTGAAAATTTATTCGTATAGTAATTAAAGTGTTTAGGAGGCGGTATGCATGTCTAGCATTATTTACTTGATTTTTTTTATGTCACCATTGTATGCGGTCATCATCTGGTCGTATTTGAATCCAAAAGAGAGCCTACTTTGGGGGAAACGAGGGATATTTAAAGAAGAGCCTGAAGTAACGGAGGCTGCAATACGTCAAGCAAAGGTAACCGCGATTTTCGGTTTGATTTGGCTAACTTTTATGTTGTTATTGGGGATAATGATAATATATATTTATTACTGAGAAAGTTGTGCTTCGAAATAATAAAGTCATATAACATATTCATCCACTATCATAGATGAGCCCTACTATAACGCGCTGGGACTGGTGATGTATGTGAGAAATAAGTGTGTAGGGCAATAAAATAGAATGCTTTTTGGTCATTTCCGGCAGATAGATCCAATTGAAAAGATTCATGCATTAATTGACATCGATATCTATATCCATCCTTTTACAGAGGATGGATAATAACAAGTTATATATACGCATCTTCAAGTTTCATGCACCTGATACACAGTGCTAAACGATTTTGCAAAAATTGAATGGCTGGATCATCAAACGGTTGTTATTAATGGGCACACACTACATGTGTTAAAGAGAATATTTAAAAATATCCACCATTTCCTCGTCAGTTTCATGGATGGTCTCTTCTAACGTCCAGCCTCGTTTGATGTAATAATCTGAGGCATTTTCGGTTTTTAAGTAGATTTCGGAAATGCCTAATGATTTCACATGATTTATTAAATAATTCATAAGTTGCTAAATTTATTTACAAACACCTAATGGATTGCCGTCAGGGTCATAGAAAGTAAAAAACCTAGTAGTTCCTTCTTCACCAATTGGATTTACCTTGATATCCCGTTCAACTAACAATTTATGAGTCTCTTCAATATCATGAGAAATAAAATTGTAATATTTACCGACACCGAAATTATTATCAGGGAACTTCATTGGTTGATGATTTTGTGTTTTAACAAGACATACTACTGTTTGAGACTTTTCTGCTATCTTCATAACAGCTGCCTCTACCTCAATATAAATAACCGTAAAGCCAAGTTTTTCTTCGTACCATTTTGCTGATAATACAGGGTCTTTCACAGGAATAAATACTCCTTCCATTCCCTTCAATAATGCTTTGGTCATTTTCTTTAGCTCCTTATACAATATCTTGATTAGTATATACGTTCTCCTATTATTTACATTTCTCCTTGTAAAATCCTTAATATTTTTTGTGCTTCGTTAGTTTAATAAAGACTATTACGTGAATTATACCCTTTGCATATGAGTATCTTTAAAGCTTTGTTTATATTTTAAGCCGTAGCCTAAACAGCGATCCAAAAATATGTGAGCAATCCAAATACAAGAAATCATGAGCAACGTGTCGATTTCGAGTAGAATCGAAGCACCGATTAAAATTGCCGGAATAACAACACTATGACCAATATTGTAGAACAATGCACCAATTGTGGAATTAATGATATAACCCATCATCGCAATGTCTGGGACAAACAATAACAAGAGAAATAGCCAAAATGAAAAATCTAGCTGTAAATAAATGAACAACGTTAGTAAAAATGCGAAGCCGTATTCAGTATGGAGTACAATTTTATTCATCGTGAAAACCTTCTTTCAATTGGTCAAATAATTGATTGATGGATTGATCAATTTGCTTTTGATTTTTTTCAAATTGTTGATTGCCCATTAATTGAGTAATCAACTGTAGGGTGTTGATGGCTTGTTGATAAAAAGTGATTTTATTTGTTAATTGCTGTGATTTTTCATCAAATAGAGCAACCGTTGTTTCATTGCATGCCACGGTTATTTCTTGTGATTTTAACAGTGTAAGCTGCTCAATTTCTTTTAAAGAAAATCCGAGCTGCTTTAATACGACAATCATCTTTAGCTGTGCCTCGCAGGATTCATCATAATCGCGATAGCCATTCGGTAATCTTTTTGGTTGGAGTAATCCTTCTTTTTCATAGAAACGGATGGTATCCATTGAAACAAGAAGTTTTTTTGAGAACGTTTTTATTTGCATATTCATCACCTCATGTAAACGATAACATTGGAGTGCACTCTAAGGTCAAGTAAAGAAATTTAAATTTGTATATATTGTGAATTGTTAAAATACTAAAGAATAATAGGAACAAATTGTAAGTAAAGGCGTTTCATCAATGAAGGAGGTAAAAACTGGACAAATAAACTACATGAGGTGAGCATTTTGGATTCACAACAATTATTAAATGTTAGTAACAATTTACTTCTTAGTGGCTTTATATTATTGCTAATCGCAATTGTGCCACTTGGGCTCTCTGTCAAATCAAACAGAACTCTTTTCGGTAAGCTGGGCATTGTTATAACGTATGCAGCATTTATTTTACAGCTTGGTTATTTTATAACGAGGTGGGTTGCAGTAAAACATGCACCTGTAAGTAATATGTTTGAGTTTGTGACGTTTTTCGGGATCATGTTGATTGGCGGCTTTATACTAATCTATCACATGTATAAGCAAGTGATCGTCGGTTTATTTGTTATTCCGATTTCACTCATCATTATTGGCTACGGCAGTGCTTTTTCTAGTGAAGTTTCGCCATTAGTGCCATCGTTAATCAGTAACTGGCTTACCATTCACGTTATTACGGTTGCCATATCGAGTGCCATATTATCGATTTCGTTTGCAACAGGGATTATGTATCTTTTAAAGGTGCTAGATGTGACGAAAAAATCAATCAGCACACGTTCATTAGAATTCGTGTTGTATTGTTTAGTCGTGGTAATCGGCTTTGTTGGTGCATCGACGGTATTTAGCTTTGCAATGGAGCCTGTTACAATTGCCTACAAAGATGTACAAGGAAATGAAAGTACAGTGATTTATGAAATGTACCCGCTCGTTGTTAACGAAAATCATGACCAAGTTGGACTTTTGACAATTTCGAATAAAATTGATGCAGCAAAACTAAATTCCATTGCCTGGGCTTTCATTGTCGGTACAGTGTTATACATAGTGATCCGACTCATCACAAGAAGAAGTATAAGCATGATTTTAAAGCCCCTAACAAAACGGGTAAATGCTAATTTGATGGACGAAATTTCTTACCGAGCAGTTGTCATTGGATTCCCACTATTTGCACTTGGTGGCTTATTATTTGCGATGATTTGGGCGCAAATTGCATGGGGCAGATTTTGGGGCTGGGATCCTAAGGAAGTATGGGCACTCATTACGTTTCTGTTTTATGCTGCAATGCTACATTTACGATTATCGAAGTCCTGGGAAGGTGAAAAGACCGCATGGATGACGATTATCGGATTTGGCATTATTATATTCAATCAAGTTTTCGTAAACCTTGTCATCGCAGGGCTTCATTCGTATGCATAACAGTTAGCTTGAAATAAATTTAAAAATGCTTGCTCACTTTTTAGGAGCGGGCATTTTTAATTAGGGTGACATCATTTAATGCTACCTACATCATGTAGCTTTGTAATAAAGATTGATTATTTATAATAAAGATCGATTATTTGTAATAAAGTTTGATTAAAATCATCTCTCCTCTGTAGATTTCTTAGAGGATAGATAATTTTTCGTTGGACAATTATGTTAATGTAACTATAAAGATTGTGAAGAAATGTACTTAAACTAACGGGGCAGTTTAGTTGAATAAGAATAAATGAAAAATCATTCTGTAAGGAGTGTAGAAATTGAAAGTTGCATTTTTTGATAGAGATGGCACTATAATTGAAGATTATTTAGATCATGAATGGACTAGAATAGAGCATCCAGTATTTATAGATGGGTCAATTAGCACGTTAAAAGAAGTCATAAAGAAAGGTTATAAAATCATAATTATTACCAACCAATACATTATTAACGAAGGATATATTACGGTTGACCAATACCATGATATAAATAATCAAGTGGAGAGAGAGTTAACTCGCCAAGGTGTTGAACTGCTTGATGTCTTTTATTGTCCACATGGTAAATGTGAGGGGTGTACTTGTATGAAGCCTAATATTGGAATGGTTAAGCAGGCAATTCATAAATATCCTGAAATTAATTTGGAAGAGTCCTTTATGATTGGTGACTCAGCAGTTGATGTAGAATTAGCAATAAATATAGGAATTAAAGGTTTTGGAATCAGAGTAGGTTCTAATTACAAGGAAGGAAATATATATCAATTGAACAGTGTAAAAGATTTACCACTTTATATTTAATATTGGTTTATAGCTGTGCCATCACAAAAATTTTTAATTAATAAACTGTTCCTTCTTCAACTAACGGGGGCTTTAGTTGAGGAAGAAAAATAAATAAAGGACCATACATATTAGACATATCTAATATGTATGGTCTTTTTATTATCAACCTTTTTGACTCCTAACCTAAATATAATATCAGTATACCTATACAATAAACGGAAATGTCATTACGGATTCTTTTGAAAATGTGAATCCAGATGAAGTAAACGAATCTCTTGGACTAACCGGAAATAATGAGTCCGAGTCCAAATCAGCAAGATCTTCAACAAATGAAGGTGAGCTTTCTAGTGTTGATACAAATGGAAATGGTATCGTGACAATCGCAGAAGCAAAAGCAGCTGGTTGAGTTGCTTAGGCAGCTCTTTTTTCTTATTGAGCTAACGGGGCAGTTTAGTTTAATAAGATTTGTTACACAGAAGGTTATTTTGTAGCTGGTAATCTCAGGGGGGATAATGTGTATCCAAAAGCAAAAACTTTAGGAATAATAATGAGAAATAATAAAATCCTTTTAGAAGAACAAGAGGGAAAGCATTCAAAGGGAACTGGTATATATTATCGACCAATTGGTGGGACAATTGAACTTGGTGAGAAGTCTAGTGATACTATTAAGAGAGAATACATTGAAGAAATAGCAGTGGATATAGAGATTAAACGCTATATGGGCTGTTTAGAAAACATCTTTAGAATAGACGGAAATTTAGGTCACGAAATAATTCAGATTTATTTGGTGGATTTTATTGACCAAAATCTGTACCGAAAAGAAAATTTTAAAGTTGTAGAAGGAAGAAAAACTACATTCACAAAATGGGTTTCCTTAGAAGAAATTATTGATGGTAAGAAGATACTTTTTCCCAACGGTCTAACTGAATTATTACAGAAAAATATTTAACTTTCTTATTCAACTAACGGGGGCTTTACTTGAAGATCATTTAGTTGCATAAGTAGCTCTTTTTTCTTTATTGAACTAAACGGGGCAAGTTAATTGAACAAGAAATTTGACTAAAATAAGGTGAGAAAACTTAAAGGGGTTATGTTAGCTAATGAGTATAATTAATTATCTTGGTTGTAATTTTACTTTACCTTCTAGCGATGAAAGTAGTAATGAAAAAGTTTTAATTGGTGAAAACTTTTCAGACGATGAATTAGTCAATAAACACTTTACAACTAAGAGTATATATGAAGTATATACTAATGAGTATGTAGGTATGTCATTTGATGCTGACAACCAAAACCCTTACTTAAAAAAAAGTTACAAAGAATCAAAAGAGAGTTTCCTTGCATTATGTGAACTATTAAAAGGATACCTTGAAAAAGGAGATTATTGTGAGTTATATACTTGTTGGGTTGGACAAGAGGACGAAGAAAGAAATTATGACTTTGACCAAACTATTGACCTTAATAACATTGACATCAATAACATCTCAATATTCGAGAAAACACTATTGGTAATAAGAAGATAATATTCAACTCCCATGAAAGAACGTAATAATCTTTCATTTTCTGTGGTGAAGTGGTGATTTTTGCACTTCATGGATGGCTAACGGGGGCTTTACTTGAAGATCATTGAGTTGCATATGCAGCTCTTTTTTTATTATTGAACTAAAGGGCAGGTTAGTTTAATAGGAGATGTTATAATCTGGATATAAATCACGATTTTTATATGAGTATGATAGGAGATTGAAAATGGAATTTATTACGTGGTTAGCTTTAGGGTTTGGTTTTAGTTCTGCATTTTATGTAGACAAAGTAAGAAAGAAAAATAAAGAATTAGAAGATAGAATAAAAGCGATTGAAAAAAAAGTAATGCTTTAATTGTTATCGGTACTGAGTTTCGTCTTCAAATAACGGGGGCTTTACTTGAAGATCGTTGAGTTGCATAATGCAGCTCTTTTTTTCTTTATTGAACTAACGGGGCAGGTTAGTTCAATAGCGTTGTTTAACTTGTGTTCAACAATCGGGCCATTTAATTTAGTAAATTTATTTTAAAGTAATGTATATAAGGATGTGAAAGAGTGTACTTAAACAAAAGGGGCAGTTTAGTTCTAATTAAGGTTTATTCCTCTCAATTATAGAATTTATAATTTTTAATAGTGGTTATTAATCTCAAAAGTTATGACACTTTAGGGGAATAAAAAAACCACCTCTATTGAAAGGTGGAAGAAACAGAACAAGAATTTACTCTATATAGTCAATTAACTTTGCAGGAACTTGTTCAAAAATATAAATTTCTGGGTTATTATAAGGCTTATTTTTTAAAAATTCTTCAAGAGTGTTCATACTTGCCCAATAATTTTTCATTAAATCTTCCTTTGAAGGTAATCCTTCAACAATACGACCATTGCCACCATCATAAATATCTTCAATATAAGAAAATAAATCACTAGCTATATCTCTGTTAAAAATTAAAATTTTATCACTAAACACTGGAAATCGATAGTGAGGAATATCATACTCTTCCAAACCTGCACCGAAAGCAACTTTAAAATCAACCCATTTCGGTAAATTTGCGGGTCTGAATCGGATGGTTAAATCCGGAAAAAAATTACCGCTATTGCCATACCATTTTGTAGCTGTCTTACGATTTAATCCTTCCTTTAAAACGATTTCGGGGCTAAAATATTCACCGAGATCATCATTTCGAATAATTACATGATACAAAAACAAACGAATGCCTCCATTCCTTAAATATTATCCTAAAAATTCTACAATTAAACTACTCGGTTATTTTAATAAGTAACTATTTACTACCATTATTTTACCATTTCAGATACATATAAGGAAACTGGAGCTTAAAGGTATTATTAACTGTTTCAAGACAATGAATTAGAATATGATTTCAATCTGACAACATAAAGGATCTTCCACAATCGGGCGCGATTGTTGAATAAGCTTCACTTTTCTTCTTCAACTAACGGGGGCGTTTCTACAATACGTGGAGATGTTTTTTTATTGAAGTAACGAATAAGTTGGAAATATTAGCGAAAGCAAGATACTAACATAATACTCAAAGAATATCTTTCATCGTGGAGAATATATACAGAATAGGAACTTAGATATTTATTTTCTGTTGAAGGGAGAATTTCATGAGTAATTTAGTAAATGACAATCTGTATGAAACGAGAAATAACTTAGTAAAGGAGATTACTTCATTAAGTTATAATCAATTTAATGGTAGACCTGGTATGAATATGTGGAGTATAGCACAAGTTTGTCATCACTTAGTTTTAGTGGAACAGGCCACAATAAAGGCTATTGCATGGGGGTTAAAAAAGGTTGACAATACTCAAAAAGAACGTAAAAACTTTCATCTTATGTTGGATCGAACGAAAAAGTTTAAAGCTCCCGAAATCGTTGAACCAGATGTAGAACCATTTGAAGTTCAGTCAATTATTGATTTGTTAAATGATTCGAGAAAAAAATTTTTTACTTTCCTCAATACAATAGAGGATAAATCGATATTGACGGAAAAATCATTTAAGCATCCTTCCTTAGGTGAATTACCACTTGACCAATGGATTGAACAGATATATTTACATGAACAACGACACACAGAACAAATAAAAGAGATAAAATTACTTTTAGATGTGAGGAACTAAACTTATGATTTTCAATAGAGTCATGTTTAAGTAAAAGGGAAAAAGAAATTTTAACTTTGTAAAATAATATACTTAAAGTAACGGGGTGCTTTAGTTGAATATTCGGTTTCCGAAATGATCAATCTTAATTACAAAAAGTACAGATCTGAAAAATAGCCCCTATTTTGATCAATATTTGTTCAAAATAGGGGCTATGATTTTCTATAAGAATCATCATTTATAGCTGTGTTTTATTCAATCTTTATTCCAAGTCAACACATCAAAAGTAGAATAAATATTGCCCTTTAGAAAATTAACAAAATGGTGATAGGTAAGTGCTTTGAGGATTTTAATTATAATCAAATTTAATTTAAAGATAGGTATTAATAAGTTATTAAATTATTTCCGATATTAAAAAGGAACGGAATTAACATTAATAAAATTACCCCAATTATCAAAGTTGATAGAATGATTTCTTTAATCGATACAAAACGATTTTTATGAAGTGTATAAAGAATAATCATATTGATGGGTACATTGAGTATTAAACCGGTAATTAGGCCTGGAGAATAGATATTCATTATTATTGTTGCGATGAGATGTGGAAATAATGCATTAAATATCATTGCGCCTAAAAAACCAACAAACATCCACTTTATTATATTTATTTCAGGTGAAAAAATAAATAAGAATGTAATTAAATACGCTAACGCTGTAATAGTAATAACGGCAAAGTAAAATTCATTGGAAGTGACAGGGTGTTGAATAGAATGTCCGATTTGAGACCATTCTGGAAGCCATATAGCCTCTTCTATATTATGTAATGTAATAGCTAAGCAGAAAAAAATAGGGAAGCAATTTAAATGGGTGTTATTTTTATTCTCATTTAGATATTGTTTATTAAACATATTTCACCATGCCCTTATAGTTTAAAGTCAATATTATAGTTTTATTCTCATTAGTGAATTTCATTTGAAATTGTACCCAAATTGGTATTTGGGTACGACTATTAATTCTCTGGAATAATTGTTATTGCGACAGTTCTAACGGGAGCATCTTGGGTACTACTCGATGCGTTATAATATTTAGTCATTAATTCATGTAGTTCGTTTTGGAACTGTGTGAAATGGTTTTCATCTATCTTTAATTCCACTACAGAAAAGGTTGATCGATCCTCTCGAGAATTTTCTTCCTCTAATTTTTCAAGATAGTTTTTGTATTGAGTCATAAGTAATAATTGATAGTAAGAAATGTAATCTAGCTTTTCCTCGGTCGAGACTTGACTCCATTCATCTCCGTTAATTCTAATTTCATTTTCATTGATTGCGTAATATTTTTCAGAAACAGATTTCACTTTTTTTTCTTGAATTACGCTAATAATACCAGCATCAACTAATATTTGTAGTTGTCTATATAATGTAGCTTGCGGCACATCTTTGAGGATTTTTACCATTTCTAAAGGTGTAAGCCCGTGTTCTCTGTTACGAAGAAGTGCTTGGCTAATTTTTATTCTTACAGGATGCATTAAAATCTCAACTTTATTATTCATCGAATCACCTAATTTTTTATTCTCATTATAAAGAATAAGAATAAAGATTGCAATTTTCCATTTATTTTATTATCATTATCAATAATGATAATGGAGGAGGTGAAGTAAATGCAATTACATTATGGGATAGACGATTTAATGAAAATTGATATTTTGTCTTATTTACCTATTATCCTGCCTATTTTAATAATAGGAGCAATTTTAGTCTTAATTGCTTTAGTTGACTTGTTTAGACATAGAAACACTAGAAAAAATGTTCTTATATGGACATTAGTTATTCTATTTGTTAATACATTTGGACCGATTTTGTACTTTATTTTAGGAAGAAAGGATAGTGAAACACGTTGAAATTAGAGATTAAAAATATATCAAAAACATTTGATGAAAAAATGGTGCTCAATAATTTTTCAATGGAAATAGAAAAGGGAGAATGTGTCGGTTTAATTGGTCCAAATGGTGCAGGAAAATCTACTTTAATAAAAATTATTTCAGATATCATGTTCCCAAATAATGGGGAAGTCTTATTGAATGGGGTAAAAGTGTCAAAGTTGAAGGAAGAAATCGGTTACTTACCACAATATCCAAACTTTTTTCATTGGATGACAGCTAAAGAAACGTTAATGTTTATGGGGCAGCTTTCAGGTTTAAAAAAGGAGGGATTACTAGCCGCTATTCCAGAAATTTTGGCTAAAGTTGGACTAAAGGACGATGAAAATTCAAAAGTCAGTATCTTTTCCGGGGGGATGAAGCAGCGACTGGGGATTGCACAAGCATTATTACATAAACCGTCATTACTTATTATGGATGAACCTGTATCTGCATTAGATCCAGTTGGGAGAAGAGAAGTATTAAACTTGATAAAAGAGATAAAAAAAGATACAACCATCTTATTATCCACGCATATTTTAAGTGATGCTGAAGAAATCTGTGAACGATTTATCATTATTAAGAATGGAATAAAAGTAGAGGATGCACCTATTACAGAGCTTTTAAAACGCAATAGCAATAATCAAATTCAATTAACAATTACTGCAAACGACTTAAATTGGCTTGATACTGTTAGAAGTCTACCTTATGTAGAAAATGTAGAGATGATTGGACATAAGGTCAAAATAAAAGTTAAGAGTATCGAGAAAAATAAGAATAAATTGCTTGAAAGTGCGCTTATGCATGATGTGAATTTAACTCATTTTGAAATGTATAGTGAAACCTTAGAAGATATCTTTTTAAAATTGGTGGTGCAAAAATGAGCAAATGGATCGTGCTAATGAAAAAAGAATTTGTTCAAATGATTCGTGATTTTAGGATAGTTTGGTTACCAATCGCTTTTATGTTTTTAGGTGCAACGCAACCAGTAGTCAATTACTATTTACCATCAATTTTAAAGTCTTTAGGAGGTAGTCAGGGAATTACAATTGACCCAAACATGGCTCAGTTAGAGGGAGGGGAAGTATTAGCAAGTACGTTAGCTTCACAATTTGATCAGCTAGGAATAATGATACTGGTTATCGCTATTATGGGAATTATTCAAACAGATAAATCTAACGGAATGCTTTCCTTCATTTTAACTCGACCTGTTGCAGTACCTTCCTATATTGCTAGTAAAGTTGTTTCAAATTATATATTACTAGCTTTTAGTGTTTCCGTTGGCTATTTTACTTCATATATATACGTGAATTATCTATTTACTTCGGTACCACTTTCACAAGTCTTTGTTGGACTCATCTTCTACCTTGTGTGGCTTTTGTTTATTGTATCGTTTACAACGATGGTTAGTACCATTTTTAAAAGTCAGGGTGTTATTGCGTTAATTTCAATTGGAACCCTTCTAGGTTGTAGATTAGTAATAGGTCTAAGTCCGATAGTTGATCAAGTTAATCCCGCTGTTATGAGTAAATACGCAATAGAATACCTAAGTAATGGGGCGATTCATTCGAACATATTTAGTAGTAGCCTATTTACGTTTGCCTGGCTATTAGTAATACTTATTACGATTTACTATTGGATTTTTAATAAAAAATTTACTACCGAGTAATGAATTTTGCATATGGAAAGCAGCATGGCTACGTTTGGCTATGCTGCTTTATTTTAATTTTATGCCATGTTACGGAACGATTTAAATAATAGTAAAGCATTTAAAAATCACTAAATTGTGATTTAATTATAGCTTTATAAACCTTGTTTCCAGTAAAAATAATTCCCATGACCATCTGTTTGATGCAGTGTTTTCTTTGAGATTGTTTGTCCTTGATTAATGAAATCTACATGTAAATCCGCATCATATATGTTGTTATAAATATGATAAATGCTATGTTGTTTACTTAAATATTGTAGCAATTCAAGTAAATCATGTTTGAGTTGTGATGGAAACTGATTCGCTACATGTATGTGAAAAATGACAATTTGAGTTGCTTTGTACGCTTCATTTGCCAATAGTTTGGGAAGTAGCGCGGTGAAATCTCCTGTCAATAACTGCTTTTCACATTGTTCATGTATAGGTCGAGCACGTTCTAGATTCAATTTACGGTCGATAAGCTCTGGCCAAATTAAACTTTGTAGCCATAGATATTGCTCCTCATCATTTACGTCAATAATATTTAAATCGATGCCAATTCGGTTGTGGATGATCGGCTTCTGTGTGATTACTATCGGGTCTCCCAAATTTTTTGCATATAGGGTTAATGGACTTATTTCATCCCCGAATGTTATCGTTTCACTTTGTTGAATGTTGTAATGATAGTGATCTACATTTAATAACAAACCGGCACTTGTACCAATTTCGATTATTGTTAACGGCTTTTCCACTTCAGCTGCAATTTCAGAAAGTAGGGGATATAAATAGCTTGCTCGCTGGACTTCATTTGTTTGAACGAGTTTCGTTTGAAAAAGTTGAATAAGTTCAATCTGATACTCCGTGCAAAAGGCAATTAGTAATTGAAAGCTTTGTTCTAAGTTAGCGTCTTTTGGATTATCAAATACCTGTTTCAACGCTGTTTCACTTTGAACCGCCAAGTATTGAACCGCCGAAAAAAATAAATTAGGTTTTGGCTGTGTTTGTGGAATATGCATGATTACATTTAATAATGGCTCATGTGTAATGATACGCCTGCACCAATATTCATAGAGAGGGCTTTTACCTTTCGCTTCATTATTTGCAAAGCGTAGAAATGTTGCTTTTAACTTTTCCATATTTACACCTCATTTCATTGATGTTGTCATTGTATAATGGTTAATGAATTAAAGAAATTAATGAAATTTGATAAATATGATTATTAAAATTAATCAAAAGGGTTGGGGAAGATATGGATTTAAAATGGTTAAAATCGTTTGTAACTGTATATGAGGAAGGAAGTTTTCGTGCTGCGGCAGAAAAGTTATTTATTTCACAGCCAAGCATTACGGTACATATCAAAGCATTAGAAGAGGAGTTACAGGTAGCTTTATTTCAGCGTGAACATACAAAAGTAAGACTTACTATGGTTGGTGAACAGTATTATCCGATCGCCAAAAAATTATTAGCGCATGTAGAGGAGAGTAAAAATGAAATACGTATTGCGTCGAGCAATCAGAAAACACGTCTTATCATCGCACTATCAGCCGCGTTAATTTCAACCGATCTGTTAAAAGTTATTCATAATTTCATTGCATCACATTCAAAATATGAGGTAGAAATGATTATGGAGGACGGGAATCATTTAGACGGAATATTAAGGAACCGTCAAGCGGATGTCGTCATTTGCTTACAAAAAACAAAATCAAAAGACCTACATTCGGAGCGATTGATTCGTTCACCGATGAAGCTTGTTTATTCATCAAAGATACGATTAGAAGGCAATCATCATGACCAGCAAATAAAGTGGCTATTAGAAAATTATCCGCTTTATATTGGGTATTTGGATGAACATACTCCTATTTTAGAAAGTTTAGAAAGAGAGTATAACGTAAGGCGTTATAACAAGGTTCTGGATAGTATTTTTGCAATTAAATTAATGAACGAAGGGCTAGGAATAGGACTATTACCTGAATTTCAAATAAAAACTGAGTTAACAGAGGGAAAGCTAAAGGTGCTTGATATTGGCGCGATTGCATCCATTTATCCGATTGATATTTATATGAGCCATTTACGGAATAACATGAATTTGAATCCTTTTTTACGTTTTGTGAGGGCTCAGGTTGAATAAATCCCCCTTATTATAAGGAAGATATGTTAAAATATAGGATAATAACTAATACGTCAGGTTGATTACGAATTCGGAATTGAAAATTACTTTCGGGGACGATCACATATTTTTGGAATGTGCTGATACGTGCGATTTTTCGATGTTTATGTGCGATATTGGATGCCTTGTGTGCGATTTTTAGAAAATACGTGCGGTTTTAGAGCATTTGTGTGCGGTATTTTGAATTTACGTGCGATTTTTGAAAATTTCGTGCGAATCTATAATAAATTGAAAATACGTTTGCTTTGCATCAGAACAATCATTTTAATGAAGTAAATTGCGAGTAATTCATCAAATCGAGGAATTTTTTGAATGCTTGCAAACTAGAAAAATATTGGGGGCGCATTCATGTTAAGTAATCAAGGGTTTAATTTGTGGGCTGATGAATATGATAAAACGGTTCAGTTGAGTGAGGAAAATAATCTGTATCCGTTTGCAGGTTATAAGGAAATCTTAAATGTGATTTTTAATGAAGTAATGCAGAAAAGAAATTCTGAAATTTTAGATATCGGCTTTGGGACAGGCGTATTAACAAGCAAATTGTATGCGAATGGACATCAAATTGATGGTGTGGACTTTTCATCGAAAATGATTGCCATTGCACAATCGATGATGCCCAACGCCAATTTAATGGAATGGGATATTTCAATGGGCCTCCCTCCAGAGATACTTGGGAAAAAGTACGATGCCATCATTAGCACATATGCTTTACATCACTTAACAGACCAAGAGAAAATAGCGTTCATAGCCATGTTAAAACCAATGCTCAAAGAAGATGGCAAAATTTATATTGGTGACATTGCTTTTGAAACACGAGAAAAACATAATCAATGTCGTCAAGAAAGTATTGGATATTGGGATGACGATGAGTTTTATTTTGTACATGAAGAAATTCGTTCTTTATTGAAAAATGAGTGTGACTTTTATCCAATTTCTCATTGCGGTGGGGTATTTATTCTTTAAATGTAACACGTAATTTTTGGGAGTGGCAAGATAACCTTAGCTACTCCCTTATTTTTAACGGAAATTTAGTAATCAGGCGCAATTCCGGAATAAGGTTTGTTGGCTTTTTTTTAAAACTAAATTAATAATGGAGGATTAAATTATGAATTCAAATGTGAAAGATATCTTTCAATCTATCGAATCAAATGATGTTGAGGCATTGAACAAAGCGCTTATTTCTAACCCATCCTTATCAAATAAAGAAAATGAGCAAGGTTTAACTCCTTTAGGATTTGCTGCGCATTTTGGTAATAAGAATATTGTACAAGTCCTAATAAATTACAATGCAGATATTAATGCCGTTTCCCATTCTAAGATAGAATATATCCCGTCAAATACAGCTCTTCATGCAGCAATTGCAGGAGCACGGAATTTAGAAGTCATAGAACTACTATTAAATAATCAAGCTAACACAAATATATTTGATAGCAATGGTCATACAGCTTTACATACTGCTGTGTTTCATGATGATAACATCGAACTAATTAACCTTCTTATTAAGCATGGAGCTTCTGTTCAAGCGGTGGCCGATGGTGGAAAAACGGCATTAGAATTAGCAATCGAACTAGGTAACAATCAAGTAGCTGAAAAATTGCGCCACGTTATCGAAACAGCCTAATGTCTTTTGAAAATTTATTATGAAATACAAAGTCCTGTCGAGGAGGGATTTTTTTGAAAGTTCGGCTGTCAGAGTATGATGAAAATTGGGGTCGAATGTTTGAAGATGAGGCTCAATTTTTAAGAGAACTATTTGGTGATGAAATTATCAAATTTGAACATTTTGGCAGTACCTCTGTACCAGGAATGAAGGCAAAACCTGTTATTGACATAATGTGCCTCGTTAAAGATATTAATAAAATTGATGCATTCAATGATAGAATGCGATTGCTTGGATATGATGTTGCCGGTGAATGGGGAATACAAGGCAGACGATTATTTCGAAAAGGTGGGGAAACCAGAACCCATCATATACATGTTTATCAATACGATAACGTTCAAATTAAACGACATCTGGTGTTCAGAAATTATTTAAGAACTCATCCAGAAGATGTTGAACGATATAGTTGTTTGAAAGAAGAATTGGCTCAACGCTATGAAGATACCGCTTACTACAGCAAAGCGAAAAAACCTTTCGTAAATGAATTGGAACAAAGGGCATTGAATTGGTTCGAACACCAAGAAACTTAGAAATTATATTAGCCAAAGTGTCAGAAACGGGCCATTTTGCGGAACAAGGATTAGAAATCACAGGAGAAAAAGAGTTAGCATTGGTGAATATTTTGTGTGTCGTATTTTGAGAATTATGGAAATGATATTTGGAATTTTTTGGGCTATGTGTGGAAGTGGCTTGTCTTAGGGGAGGAGATAAAAAAATGATTGAATTACGAAAGATTGCCGGGGATAACATAGATGAAGTAATAGCGCTTGAAGTTGAAGAAAACCAGAAAGAATTTATATTAGAAACTACTAACCTTAGATGCTTCGCAGACGCTCATATGTTGAACGCAGATGGTATACCAGCGACCCCACTAGCCATTTATGCTGATGATACTATGGTTGGTTTTTTGATGTATATTTACGATACGATGGATCATGAATCATTTGAAAATGAAGTTTTTTATGGCAAGAAGAGTTATTTTATTTGGCATAATATGATTGATAAAAGCTACCAAGGAAAAGGATATGGTAAACTTGCTTTTGAAAAAATGCTGATGGATATTGAATTTATGCCAAATGGGGAAGCAGAATATGCAGCCCTCTTTTATCATACAAGTAATGTCATAGCTAAAACATTATACGCTTCATTTGGTTTCGTAGATACTGGAATTATTCAGGATAATTCGATGTTGATGATTAAAAACCTAGATGGGAAAATAACAGAATCCTTAGTAGGATACGATCTATCGGAAAGAAATGTAAGCTATTAACGTCTCGACCCATTATAAAGTCAAATATCCAGAAGAAAAAACCGATTTTGTTAACTCTGTAATAGGGACAAATTGTTACAGTTAGCAACTAGAAAAATAGGGGGTTAAAGGATATGGATATTTCTGGGTGGAAGCAGGATAAATGGACATGGAAAGAATTTACGTTATTGTTATCGCTCGAATTTATTTTCGTCATTGTGGTTGTTAAATATGGCGTCCAATCGCTTTATCAAACTTGGTTTAACAATACCTTATACTCAGGAACACTGACCGGATTAACAATTGCGATTGTACTGATGTTAGGCTTGTATTTTATCGCACTACGTCCTCAAAAGCTTTCCTGGGGGGAAGTCGGAATAAGAAGATTTCCTGCACAGTACTGGTGGAAAATCCCTATATGGTTATTGATAACTATTGTTTTAAGTGTCGCGTTAATAGTACTAACAAGTGCATTAGGTAATAGCGTAGACAATAGCAAGACCGAAAGCCTGCAACAAAATATTAATCTATTTACTATCCTCATTGGAATTATTTCTGCGGGTGTAGTCTCTCCGATTTATGAAGAGATATTTTATCGAGGGTTTATCTACCGTTGGATTAGAGTAAGGCTTGGCATGAAATGGGGTATCTTGCTTAGTTCGCTAATATTTACAGTTGCGCACTTTCCAACCTTAAATGCAATGCCAGTGAACTTCATCACCGGTGTTATGTTTGCTTGGGCCTATGAAAAGACGGGTTCTGTTATTCCGGCAATGATCATTCATGGAGTATTTAATACAATCGCAGTTTTATTAACTGTAACAGGATAAGATAAAAGGTAGAAACATAATCAGTTAACGGGCGCTATCCTGGAGCAAGGGGAAGTGCCATTTTTTCATTTTAGGGACATTCAGTTGAACAAGAAAAATAAATGAAGAAGATATTTATTCATAAGGGCATTTTCTAGATGGTAAAAAAATTTGCAAATGATTTCTTACTAAACAGTTGTTACAAGCCCCCATATAATGGGCTTAGTGATGTGCAATCGAGGCACGTTTTTTTTGCTCTTTAAAGAAGGATTATCGTATAAAATGTCGAATGTAGGTAGAAAAAAGGGGGCATTGTATGCTTACGAATAGCGCTGAACATATGAAAGTTAATCTATTTATGACCTATGATGAATTGTCAGAATACATATTGGTGATGTTTGATAAGCATGAATTAATTGTCAAGGTGTTATATTACAAAGCGAAAAATGACGAAGCAACTGATATAGACGTAGAGAAATTTGAAGTTGTAAAGAGTTTCACTGCTTCAAATTTAGTGGATGCGGAGCTCATGTATTCTAAGTGGAACGATGTACGTATAGCAGTTCCAATGATTTCAGAGTACTTAAAAAGTTGTAATTACTAAAAGAAATAGAATAGGGTGCACAAAATTATAAGCCTTCCTCAGGGGAAATGAACTGCACCCTAATTGCCAACAAGTTTTGTTCGAGAATCAGATCAAATTGAGATTGAAATTGTGGAATAAAGCCATGTATTTTCTGAGATGTTATCATCGTCTTTCTCTTATATAAGTCCTACTTCATAATAATCTGACCACGTTTTGCTGCTCCGTCATCTCCAAATCCTATTATACTGTGTCTCATTCGAATCTGTTTCTATCATGTAAACATCGGGATTCGTTAACTGTTTCCATTGTTCAAAGCCAAAGCTTGGCGAAAACGAATTTAATAGCAGCGAGCTGAGATTGCCATGTGTCACAAGTGCAATTGTTTCAGATTCCTTATTATTTAATTCATGTACTAATGAAAGAATGCGATGCGCTGCTTCGTTACTAGATTCGCCACCTGTAAATTTTACATCCTTATCTTTAAAGGTTTGTTGTAATTTGTCGTACCAATCGGGTAGATTTTCTGAACTTAATACACGCTCCATTAAACGCTCGTCGATTTCAATGTGAAGATTATTTTTCAGAGCAAAGGGCGTAATTGTTTGGATTGTTCTTGTAAATGGGCTAGAGATGATTCGGTCAATTGAGTACGTTTCAAGAAAATCAGCTAATTGCTGTGCTTGTTCTAATCCTGCTTCTGTTAATGCTGCTTCAGGTTCTTGTCCTTCAGCTGAGCAATGTCTAATTAATAGGAACTTGGTCAAATTGTATCCCTCCAAATTGAGTTTTAGTTGCTATTTGAATCACGTTAAACTTCTTCAAACAGTTGCACGAATGATTGAACGGGAAAAAGTAGTTGGTAAACCATCTTCTGTTGCATTTTTTTCAAAAATCTTAGTGATTGTATGTAAATCTGTTTCCATTAATGCTTCAAAAATAGAAGGATGTTGACCAAAACACTTAAGCTTTAGTATATCTTCCGGTGATTCAATAAACTCTGTACTGTTGACAGTTTCAATGGTGTATGAGTTGAAATTGCTATTCTCTAATTGCTGATTAATACGTTGTAAAACCGGTGCACCAGTTGTTGATTCAAAGAGATTTGGAAATAAAAGAGGCAATTCTTTATTCATGTCATCACCTGGATGGAGTCCTAAAATTTTGCCGCCATCTTTAATTACTTTCCTTAATTGAGGATATGCAGAAGTAGGGCCTTTTCTTATATAGGCACAATCAAATTCACTGTTATCAAATGGGAGACCTTTTTTAGCATTTCCTAAAACAAATGATACGTTGTTCGTTTTATTGAATAATCCAGTTTGAAGAAATTGCTCTGTTATATCAAAGCCTACGATTTCTTTTGCAACTAAACCACATTTTTTTGTAAACTCACCGTGCCCACAACCAACATCTAACACCTTTTTACCTGCTATCATTTGCATTACTTCTTGATCAAAAATTAATTCGCCATTAGGCTCGGTTAATTTAGAATTCCAACTGTAGCTATAAATGCCTTGAAATTCGCTTAGCTGCTGATACCATTCAAATGAATGTGGCTGGACCCATTTTAAAAGTGTTTTAGGGTCAGTTAATACCATACAATTTGCCTCCCTTCGTTATAATGTTATTTTAACATAAATTGGGATTTTATCTGATGTGAATTATTTAGTCTGTTTTCAAAAAGATTATTGTTTTTTAGTAAATAGAGTTGATGTTCTTGGAAATTTTGTTAAATTAGTTTTAGAATTGGTAAAAGTAGAGGGGGATCATTATGCCGTTGGAACAAGAAGTTCCTAATATATTAACAATTGGCTTTATTACGATCATTTTAATATTTACTTTATCAACTATCGCTTTGTGGATTAGAAGTAAAGGGAATAGTACAGCGTATAGTATGGTTTCATTGCATTTGTTATTGTTAACGACTGCATTTTATTTCTTTATGAATGCTATTACACTAGATTCCAACCATCCAATGGCTTCTGAAGAGAATTCACTACAATTAGGCATTGCAGCTGTATTTTGGGGTTTGAGTATGCTTAGTCTTTTGGTTGCAATATTCAAATTTTCAAGTAGCTCAACAAAAAGTAAACAATCTTGAATTAAAAATCTCTTTATAAGGATTATAGTAAATCATTCAATGATATGACCAATATTACTGCCGGAAAGGTGGAACAGGTCGTGTTAAAGCAGAGGAAATTGATGCAGATATCGGGTCAGATGTTTAGAAGTGCATAAAAAAGACCTCTATTGTGAGGTAAATGTTTTAATAATTTTTTGATTGTCTTCTAATCATTTTGTAAAAAATTCCTATCAATAATCTTGCGAATGGTGTAGTAAAAGGAATTAAAATAAAAGCGTAGATTGTACCCCAAACTAATGTACCATCAATGTTTATCGTTTCCATGCCACCTCTAACGATAGTTTCACCAAAAATTGCACCTACCGTTCCACTATATAAGGTTACAAGAAACGCACAGATAAGACTTATTAGCCAAAGTTTCTTGTTAGATAAATCTTTTCTATTGTGAAAATAGCCACCTAAAACTGTAAAAGTAAGTGCAAAAGGAATTACAACCGAAAAATACAACCAACTTTCACCCCGAAATGAGGTTACTCCACCAGCCAATATTTGTCCGATTAGCATAAATAACAATGCAGCAACAAATGAAAATACTGCACCGAAAATAAAACCTTTAATCAAAGCAAAACTTTTCATAATTTCACCACCTAATACTTATTACGAGACAATAATGATTTATCTTTTTAATTATTTACATTACTCTACTATTTTAACAGAATATGTTTAACGGCAGAATTTAATTTAAAAACCACATTCTTCAAGAAAACAGCGTATTGAATAAAGCTTAAGAGTAAATAGGCTAAAAAAATAAAGTAGGTGCTTTCACATGTTGTGATAAAGCACCTACTTTTAAATTTTGCACATTTCGCTATTAACCTTTTTTAATTTGTTGAATCTGCCTGCTTTCTTACTAAAAAATAGGCGGTAATATAAGCGGTAATTGGAATAACAAGTGTGACGCCAATCGCTGCACAACAAATCGTAATCAATTCACTGCTGAACACTTTCGAATTGATGATTTCACCTAATGAATAAGAAAGGTCCTTAAACCAGATAAGTAAGGCCAAGTAACCCCCAAAAAAAGCAAAAAATAATGTATTGGTACTCGTCCCTAAAATATCTCTACCAATACTTAAGCCAAAACGGAACAGCTCTTTTCTTTCAATATTTGGGTGATGAAAATGCATTTCTCTCATAGGTGAGGCAATAGCGATTGCTGCATCTGTAATGGCACCAATCGTACTCATAATAATAACTGACACCGCAATTTTGACGAAATCAAGTCCAATATAAAATGAGAACATGCCCATTTCCTCGGTTTCCTCTTCACCAAAGCCCTGTATCATCGCGCTATTTGTGATTAAAGAAATAAAGATGACTAACACAATTGTCGTCAGTATGGTTGCTAAAAAGGCAGTTTTCGTAGTCCAGTTCACTTCGTTAATGTAAAAAAGGTTAATACAACTAATGAATAAACAGGCAATTAATGTTAAAATGACCGGATTGAGAGTAGGGGCATTCATAAAGAATACGGTCATGATTATTACACCGAAATTTAGAAATAGGGCAATAAATGACCGAATCCCTTTTTTGCCACCGATGATCGCCATAAACACGAATAACAGCCCTGCAAGTAAAACTAATACATTCATAGCTTTGCCTTCTTTCTATTCACAAAAAATATAGCGGTATACAGACCAATTGGAATCGTAAGGACTATTCCGATCCCACCTGCTAATGCACGTACTAATTCAAGGGATAGATTCAGTGAAAGTGTATAACCAAGCGTAGACGCATTTTTGAAATAAAGTAATAGGATGGGTATCGAACCACTAACGTAGGCAAAGAACAAAATATTCGTCATCGTGCCCATAATATCCTTGCCGATTTCCAAGCCTGATTTTGTAAGAGCTTTTACTGAAATCGTAGGGTCTTTTTCATACAATCCAAAAATTGAAGAAGACATTGTTATCGCAACATCCATTACAGCTCCTAAAGCGCCAATAATTAAGCCAGCTAAAAAGACTGTTTTATATGGGCGCGATATAAACTGCAATTCCTCATAACGAAGGCCATTTTCGCCCGTAATAACTAAAGCGATATATGTAATGAAAAGCGATGTAAACGTCCCAATCAGTGTGGCGATAATCGCAGAGAATGTCTTTTCATTTTTGCCATTTACGAGTAATAACGAAACGATGGTAAATACAAATACGCAAGCCCCACAAATCCATAACAAACTTTGATTGGCATACTTAATGTAAATATCTAATGCAAACCATAGAACACCCGCATTAAAGGCTAAACTAATAACGGATAATAACCCTTGTCTTTTGCCGACGAGCAACAGTACAAAAATAAATACCCATGCAATGATGACTAAATATTTATCCCGCTTCACACCGGTAATTACACCGGTTTGCTCCTGACCCTCTTGCAATTGAGTATCGAATGAAACGAACACTTCACTACCCACCTCAAATTTTTGGTCAAATGCTTGAGATTTAGAATATTCATTTGTTAAATGAATGAGTGTTCCTTTTTCAGTACCGTTTTTCACCTTAGCGATTAACTGCTGAGTATATAAAACGTCTTTGTTTTGAAAATTATCTTCTACATTTGTTGTGCTGGTTATCGTTACATCAACAACTTCTGCAATCGAGCTTTGATAGAATGCATAATTGTGATGGACAAATACAAGCGAGCCGATGAATAAAGCGATGAGCACAACCGTAAATAGGCATTGTTGCCAAGATGTTTTTTGATAAAACTTTTGAAGTAACTGCATATGCATACCCCCTGTAAATAAAATATATGTAACATATCACACTATATCAAATAAATGATATGAATAGGAATGTCGTCAGCCTTTTCCATATGGATAGACCAAATATGCGCATCATCACAAAGAAAAAGGGGAGGAAATCCAAATTACCAACAGTTAACTTAGTTCTACTTTAGCAATAATGAAATCGAGCTTGATTCTTCATTTACAACGACATTTTGTTGTTCAGAGTTCCCATCAGCATATTTGGCAACTACGCTGATTATGATGTCATCCTCTACTGTATTACCATTATGGGGAATTGCGAGTGAATATTGATATTGATCTTGCTCATTATATTGAACTGTAAAGGTAGGCCCAATTTCTTTTATACCTTGAAAGAGAGCTGAATTTGGCTCACTTGAAATGGTATAAATCTTTTCTGATAATAATCTATCTTTATTTTTTACCTCATCTGCTGTTAGGGTAACATCCTCTATAAATATCCCTTTGTTTATTGTATAAGTGATAGAGTCAATATCTTTTCCTGAGATATTTAGCATAACATCTGTAAAAATTAAGTTATTGCCATTCCCATTACCACTTATACTAGTGATAACACCTATTCTTTCTACAGGTAATAACTCGAACGTAGCTTTTTCGGTTGAAAGATTTGTATGAAGCGGATTGCCATTAGTGCTGTTTGCATAAGCTGTGATGGTAAAGTTTGCACCTTTCGGATTTCCGGATAAATTAAAAAGTGGCATGCTAATCATAATAATCAGATGCTGTGGCTAAAGCGCGGGCGATAAAGCCTTCTATTCCGTTGATAGGCGATGAAGCGATTCCTTTACATGATGAACTACAATTAGAGAAGTTGTTAGTGAAGGTAGGACAGTGAATAAAAGCTGTTTTGTCTTATTTTTAATAATAGAAGAAAAATATAAAACAGTAATGCTTTTAAGATTCTAAAATGTATTTGGTTGAAAATGAAAGAAATATAAAGGGGTTCCTGATATGGAATTAAAACAAAATTCAAATCGATGTGTTGTGCTTCTTCACGAGATTTACGGAATCAATCAGCACATAGAATATTATGCAAAGCTATTTTATAAACAAAACTTTGATGTATATATCCCCAATTTAATAAATAATGAAACTCCATTTCCTTATGAAGAGGAGGAACGAGCATACCGTCATTTTATGGAGAACGTTGGGTTTGAAAAGGCATATAAACAAGTGATGGCACTGATCCAAGTTTTATCAAAAGAATATATAGAAATTCATGTAATCGGTTTTAGTGTCGGTGCAACAGTTGCTTGGCTCTGTAGTAGTCATAAAGAAGTACATAGGGTTGTTGGGTTCTATGGATCGCGTATTCGAGAGTATCTAAATAGGATTCCCAAATGTGAAACTATTTTAATTTATGGCGAGCATGAGCAGTCATTTGATCCGAAAGATTTAAAATGTAAACTGTCGCATTATTCAAATGTATGGGTGAAGATAGTAGAAGGGGGTCATGGCTTTGCGGACCCGTATTCAAAGAATTACAATAAAATAAGTGCTGATCGTATATTAGAATATTGGTGTCCGTTTTATAATGTTAATTAGCAACTCTTTACACTTAACTACGATTTTGAAGAATGGTATCTGCCAATGCCAAAGCTTAGACTCTGCATTTAAATTAAAATAGTCCCTTGTAAGATTGCTCCTACAGGGGACATTCACTTATAACCTACTACACTTCATATCTTGAATTGGAGGGAACTATCAGAATTGTATTTGCACCGGGTACAGGGATATTAATAAATATCTCGATTCCAAAAACGTTGCGTTGCAATGGCCTCCACAAATTTTTCTCCAAAATCAGCATTACCAGTTTGTACTACAATACCTGGTCCAATTTTTGCATTGGATTCGTTTAAAAATTGCATACCTGTTCGTGCAACGCCAATTGGTTTATAGTGGCGAAATGCTTGATTAATATTAATTAGTATATCTTGATTAAATTTTGCTTGATTGTCTGCACTTACCCCTACGACATATAAGGCGTCAAACAATACGGAATCTGTTGTTAAATAGGTTTCATTCGCCATTAATTGGACGCCTTCCTTACTTTCAATTGCCCCTATTCGCTCACCAATGATACTATATCTCACACCGTATTTAGTGAGCGTTTTCAACACATTATTCACTTCTGTAGCATCGAATCCATTGCCAATAAGTACACCGACTTTAAGTGTTTGTGGCAGTTTTATTGTATTCGCTTGACTCAGCGCGGGTGAAGATGCCGTAACAGTTGATTGTTCACCAGTTGGTTTGTTAACGCCTACATTATGAGCAATTATCGTAGCCATTTCTTTATCAACATGGACAAACATATCGACAACTTGTTGCCGAACGGATTGACTATTCACTTTCCCTACTTCGAAGCTAAAGGCATTGATGATATGTTGCTTTTCGGGTGGTGACATACTGTTCCAAAATAGCCTTGCTTGTGAGAAATGATCATCAAACGATTTACTTCGTGCACGGGTAATACGTCCTTCCACTTTTTCCTCATAATGAACAAACCCACCTTTAGCTTCAGTCGATGTCGAAGGTGTATTATTTGCTAGAGAGTTTTTATGATAACTTACTCGCCCTACATTAATCGTCTGTCGGCTAAAGCCATTGCGCTGATTATTGTGAATTGGACATATCGGTCGGTTAATCGGAATTTCAGCAAAATTTGGTCCACCTAAACGAAGAAGCTGTGTATCAATATAAGAAAATAAACGGCCTTGCAACAGCGGGTCATTTGTAAAATCAATGCCCGGCACAACATTACCAGGATGGAAAGCGACTTGTTCGGTTTCTGCAAAAACGTTGTCAACATTACGATTTAATGTCAACTTCCCAATAATCTTTACAGGTACTATTTCTTCAGGCCAAAGTTTCGTTGCATCTAAAATGTCAAAATCAAATTTAAATTCTTCTTCTTGCTCAAGTATTTGTACACCTAGTTCGTACTCTGGAAAATTCCCCATTTCGATTGATTCCCATAAATCTCGACGTTGAAAATCTGTATCTTTTCCTGCAATAATTTGTGCTTCATCCCACACGAGTGAATGAACGCCTAATACTGGTTTCCAATGAAACTTTACAAATCTCGACTTCCCTTTGTCATTGATAAAACGGAAAGTATGGACACCGAAACCTTCCATCATTCGGTAATTTTTGGGGATCGCCCTATCTGACATCAACCACATCACCATAGCAGCACTTTCCTGATTGTTCGCAACAAAATCCCAAAATGTATCATGTGCTGTAGCTGCTTGTGGCATTTCATTATTAGGCTCTGGCTTCGCGGCATGAATTAAATCTGGAAACTTCATCGCATCTTGTATGAAGAAGATTGGAATATTGTTTCCGACTAAATCGTAATTGCCTTCCTCGGTATAAAATTTGACGGCAAATCCACGCACATCTCGTGCTGTATCCATCGAACCAGAACTCCCAACAACATTAGAAAATCGCAAAAATACAGGCGTTTTTGACCCTGCTTTTTGTAAAAATCCTGCTCTTGTATATTCTTTCATAGATTCGTACAAAACAAATTCTCCGTGGGCAGCATAACCTCTTGCATGAACGACACGCTCTGGAATTCGCTCATGATCAAAATGCGTCATCTTCTCTCTGAAGTGAAAATCCTCCATTAATGTTGGACCTCGAACGCCTGATTTTAACGAATCTTCATCATTTGAAACATTCACACCCTGATTAGTCGTCATCTTTTTCCCGACATTATTTACACGAAACTCCTCAAGTTGTTGTTCCTTGGCATCTGTATCTTTTCCATGATTAGACCAAGATTTGTCCACGAAATCTCCTTTCCTCACTTAACAATTTTCATTTCCCAATTGCCTCATACAATATATGTTTTCTGGATAGATTCATACTTCAATCAATTTCATAAACCATCTTTTTTAAGAGCTTAGACTTCTCCTGTGTGAAAACTTACGTTAAAAAATTTATGCAGCTCCTGTTGCTCTTGTAATTGTGCATTTATGCGATCTACTGCTAATTTGTAGGTATTATAAATAAACGTTACTAGTTTTTTCAGAAGGTTTAGAGGCATCACATGATTCAAAATGACATCAAGAAAATTTTCAGTAAAGGCTGTTTGAGATACTGAAGGGATGAGAATTATGAAATTAACTCATAAATATCTCCAATTTATTAACTATTGAAACTCCATTTCCATATGAAGAGGAGGAACTAACGGGGCAGTTTTGTTGTACAAGGGGTTAAGTTGATTAGTTATTGCACATATGCTTAAGGATTCCCTTTCTCATTTTGATACTAATAATATTTATATTTTCTTAAGAATTATAATAAGAGATTCTTAAGATTTATCTACTATACTTCAGTTATAGCAAGGAAGTAAAACAAATTTAAAACTTGCGATTACAGGAGGAAAAATATTATGAAATCAACGAAAATATTGGGATTAGCGTTAGTTGGGATATTGGGTACTGGAGGTGTTACAGCTATTGCACATGCATCAAATAATATAGTGCCATTGAATACAGTAATGACTGAACAGGCTGTTGAACAAGACAGTTACAAAGAAAATAAATTTAAAGAAGTAGCACTTGATGCTTTTCAAAAGAATTTTAATGAAACAGTAGATACTAAAAACTTTTATGAAGGAAAAAATGAGTTTTATGAGATAGACGGACATAAATTTTATACAACAGGATGGAGTAATAAAAATAGTGAATTTATAAATGGAAATACAGCCATTCAATATAGTGCAATATTAGACGCGGAAACTAATAAGATAGTAAGTCTACAGTATCATCCAGGAGAAGCTAGAAATCAAAATTATAAGAATTTTTCTTATGATGAAGCTAAAAATTTAGCAACTAACTTTGTTAAAGAGAATAACATATTAGATGGTAAAAGCTATGAATTTTTAGAAGAACCAAGTAAAGAAGTAAATACAGCTAAAGATTCAAAAGAGGATTGGTACTATCATTTTTATTTTAAATATGATGGAGGAAAAACGTGTTTAGTTAATGTAAATAAAGACCTTAAGAAAGTAACTGAATTTAGTTTAGATGAAGGTCAACTTCAGGGTTAATGATGTACTACGTAAACCCTCGATGTACATGATAAACTTCTTAAGTTGTGACGAGATATTCTTATAAGATACAAAAAGGACTTACTGTTAATAGTAAGTCCTTTTTCATCTAACCTCTTATTTAACTAACGAATAGAGACAATTAGAAGGTCTTCATATAAAATTGATCAAAATCTAGTGAAAACCTTTATATGAAGATTCATCTTCCAAAACGGTTAAAGTCTTCATAAAGCCATTAAATCCTTGAAATTTATAAGCCGCTTCATTAATGCCAATCCCTTCATTATTCTTCATCAGTCCCACAAAACTCCCTAAAATATTTTATCCAAGGTCTTTACATGAACTGATTGTTTTATCAATCTTTGGCTATGTCTCAGTGGCTATTTGAGCATTCAATTTTTTCCCTGAAAAAAATTCTGAAAATTTTATTCGATTTGTATTGACAACAAATTATTGGTTTGTATATATTGTATATAAAGTATATATACAATATGGATTGAGGAACATGCATGCAAATTTTAATTTCACATAATTCAAAAGAACCTATTTATGAGCAAATCGTACAGCAAATTAAGAAAGCCATTTTAGCAAATGACATTCCGGCTGGCTACGCTTTACCATCTATGCGTAACATGGCGAAGGATTTGGATGTGAGTGTCATCACAACAAAGCGCGCCTACGAAGAGCTTGAAAAGGTAGGGCTCATTTATTCGGTTGTTGGGAAAGGCTCTTTTGTATCAGAGCAGAATAAGGAAATGATATTAGAACGAAAACAAAAGGTAATTGAGGAGCAGCTAAGTCAGGCGATTGTAAATGGGAAAGAGATTGGCTTAGATTTAAATGACATACAAGCGCTCGTCGCACTTTTATATGAGGAGAGGGAATAATGGAAGCAGTCATTAAATTAAATAATGTCAGTAAACGTTTTTCAGGTTTTGAAGTGAAGGATTTATCATTTGAAGTGAAAAAAGGCTTTGTTACAGGCTTTGTCGGTGCGAATGGCATGGGTAAATCAACAACAATTAAGCTCATTATGAATCTTCTTCAGCCAGACAAAGGAGAAGTATCTGTATTTGGTTTAGATTATCAAACGCATGAACGTGAGATTAAACAACGTATTGGCTTTGTCTTTGATGAACATGTCTTTTACGAAAATTTAACACTGCTAGAAATGAAAAAAATTATTGAGCCTGCATACGACAATTGGGATGAAGGAATGTTTCAGCGCTATGTAGACGAGTTTCAATTGCCGCTCAAGAAAAAGCTAAAAACTTTTTCAAAGGGAATGCAGATGAAAGCATCACTTGCGATTGCATTATCGCATCACGCGGACTTAATTATTATGGATGAACCAACAGCAGGGTTAGACCCAGTATTTCGACGTGAATTACTGAGCTTATTACGCAATATTGTGCAGGATAGTGAAAAAACGATTTTCTTCTCGACACATATCACATCTGATTTAGATCGCATTGCAGATTATATCGTATTTATTCATGAAGGGCAGCTTATCTTTACGCAGGAATTTTATAAGCTGGAGCAGCAATATGTTCTTGTAAAGGGTGGATTGGACTTACTTGATTCTGATACTAAAAAATCATTTATTGCGCTTCAACAATCAAAACATGGGTTCGAGGGATTATCGGCTGACAAAACTGCTGTAATGGAGCTGTTTGGCGATCTGGCGATTTATGAGCCTGCAACGTTAGAAGATATTTTATACTACACGAAGAAGGGGACGAAGGAAGTTGCTGCAACTAATTAAAAAGGATTTTTATATTCAAAAAATGGTTTGGCTATTTATGATTTTAGCGATTGCGATTTATATTTTTGCACAAGCATCATCACTTTTTGTTGGCATTATTTTTGGAATTGTGATGACGGTTAATCTCTTTGCAATAGATGAAAAAAAATCAGCCCAATTATTGTTGAACTCCTTACCGTTTACGCGTAAAGAAATTGTAAGTTCAAAGTATATTGCCGCGTTTTTATATATTATGTGCATTATCGCCACGATTAGCGTGTTGCATGTAGTCGTAAATCAAGCAATTCCAAATATTTATCATTTATTAATGATTTGTATTGTGAGCCTGTTAGTAGTTGCAATTTTTTATCCGTTTGCGTATCGATTCAGCAGTAAATATTTTACGTTTTTATTTGTCGGTATTTTTGCGGCCTACTTATTTTGTCTAAAATTATTTGTACCTAATATAAATGATCAAATTCGTGAGCTTGTTGGCTATTTATCAAGTGTCAGCCAGCCGATGATTTATGCGTATATTTTAGTGGCAACTGTTATTTTTTACAGTATGTCTTGGCTGCTTTCGATTCGTATATATTCGAAGAAGGTATTTGAATAGGGGGAATGAATGTGCGTAAACAACAAAAAACGCCTTTTTATAATCGTGCCTGGTTTGTATCTATTGCCGTATTTTGCATTGTGCAACTGCTATTCTTTGCTATGGAAAAAACAGGGTGGATACCGAATTTAAGAGATTTTGATGGGAAGCTGTTAGGAAAAGTAACGGAACTTCACTTTTTTAAAGAATGGTTCCAGTTTTATGAAACACAGTGGTTTAATTTATTCACATTGTTTTTAGCATTTTTTGTTGTACTTCAGTTTGTTGGCAGCGCGGTGAAGGGCATTTCACTGAAATTGAAGGGATAATATTTGAAAGAGGGCCTAGTTTGTAGATGCTAGGCTTTTTAATTTTGAATATTAAGATAAATAGATTCCGAATGTAGCTTTGAGAGTGTTATATTAGAAATATAGTATAGATATGGAGGTCCAACATGTTAAAAGATGATTGGTTTACCGTTCGACAAATTGATGATAAGACATTTGCAATTAGCGAATTAGGTCATTGGGAAAAAGTACATTCTTTTTTGTTGTTAGGAGATTCAAAAGCCGCTCTTATCGATACAGGCTTAGGTATTGATAGCATGAAGCGAGTTACAGACCAGTTAACAACCTTACCGATTGATGTTATTACAACACATGTTCACTCTGATCATATTGGAAGTCATGGTGAATATACACGTATTTTTGTTCATGAGGATGAAGAATCTTGGTTAACTAATGGCATTGTAGGATTATCCATCGAGCAGATTAGAGCAAATACAGCAAGAGATATTACGATCCCCATACCCAATAGCTTTAACCCCGATACATATACGCCATTTACTGGAAGACCTACCGGATTATTAAAACATGGTGATGTCTTTGATTTAGGAAATCGAAAGTTAATTATTTATCACACACCTGGGCATTCGCCAGGACATATTACTATATTTGATGAAACGAAAGGCTATTTATTTACTGGAGATTTACTCTATGATGAAACACCAATCTATGCCTTTTACCCAACAACTAATCCTGTAGATTTAGTCAACTCTTTAGAAAAAATAGCGAAAATTCCTAATATAAATATGATATACGGTTCACACAATTCATTAGGCATTACACCAGATATCTTAAACGAAGTTAAATTGGCAATAGCACACTTAAAAGATAATGATTTAGTGAAATTCGGCACAGGGATACACAGATTTAATGGTTTTAGTGTGCAATTTTAGCGGAATTATTTTTACTTATATAAAATATCGTTCCCAACATTATTGAAGAACGAAAAGCCATCTCATTCCAAATGTAAATGAGATGGCTAATTTTTATATTTGATTCATGTACTATATAGAATTATTGTGATTGAATAATATAATCATTAACAAATGCTTTTATGAAAAATAATTCATTATCATTAGGGCCTCTTTTATTATCTAGCTTAAAGCATGCTACAGCATTCTCTAAAGAGCTTGATGTTACAGCCTGACTTGCTGTTGTTAATTCTTCCCAAAATATATTCATTTCATTTGAATCACATATCGATTCATGACCAAGTAGGAACAATTCTGCATCAAACTTTTGGATGTCTTCAATCATTGGTAATAGCAACGATTGCTTATAATGAAATAAAGAATTTGTCGTTGTACCGTATGGACAATCACCCAAGAAAATAACTTTTTCGTCCGGAATATAAATGATTGTAGAGTCATCAGTATGGGTAGCATTGATTCTCTCGATTATGCAAATTTTATTTCCTAAATCAATAGTTAAAGTATCTTCAAAAATTACATCTGGAGAACGCAATTTAAAGCTAGCCCTATTTGGGACTTCGGACTGTATAATTTCCATACACATAGAACTCATTTCATTATTACCTACATATTCATGTAATGATTTATCATCGAATGTGTAATTTCTCCATTTTTTCAACAATTCATTTGTTAGACTATTAACTATAATAGTTGCATCAATTTCATTCATTCCTAAAAAGTGATCCCAATGCGCATGCGTAATAACCATATATTTAACTGGGGGTACATTTAAGTTCTCGATTTCTAATAAAAAATCAATAGCATGCTGTGTAGAATTCCCAGAATCAATAATTAAGCTATATTGGTCGCCGCATACCAAGCCTAATGTAGGTCGGTCTTTATCATCTTGATTAGGAAAATAATAGATCGTATCACTTATTTTGTTTAACATGTTATGTCTCCTCTATTTTTGATATTGATGTTATGAAAGAGAAAATCTACATGTATTTTAAAAAAAATTAAAGATTTTCTCATGTTATTTTTTTACCATTGGACCAATACCTCCTACATTAATAGGGAAATTATAACATATTATCGATCTATTATTAAGATATCCCTGATTATAGTGTTGGAAATATTTTGTAGTCAGAAAATTCGAGTTAATGTAATATAGAATATATGTTCTTAATTAGGGGGAGAATAATTGGATAAAAATAAATATCGACAAATCTGGAATTTAGATAGTATCTTTCAAAGCATAAAAAAATCAAATCAATTTTCAAATCATATACAGGATATCGAGCAAGGATTAGGCAAATTGGATGGAGATATAGCAGCTACTAGTATTTCAAGTGTAGAAGATGCTGATCATATCCTAAACATACTAATGAAAATCGACAGTATTAAGCTTAAATTGTCACAAGCCTCCTCATTTATCACTTGCTTATTAGCTCAAAACCCATCTGATCAAGAGGCGAGTGTTTTTCAAGGTAGGGTTACTAAATTAAATAGTAAATATGGTGTTACATTAACAAATTTTCAGGCTATCTTAGCAAGCACTTCATTGGAAATATGGATTGATGTTCTTGAATCTGAGGTGTTAAAAGACTTTAATTTTATATTGGCAGAATGGCGTGAAGAAGGGGAAACATCATTAACTTCTAATGAAAAAGCGATTTTGTCTAAGTTATCTATAGATGGTTATCATGCGTGGGGACAGCTATATCAAACATTAATGAGTAATCTCGAAATTGAAATTCAATTGGAAGGGAAGCCACAGAAATATTCAATAGGGCAAGCTTTGAATTTACGCGCACATTCGAATGAGGAACTTCGTAAATTAGGGCACGAAAAATTAGAGCTTAAATGGTCAGAACAAAAAGAAACCTTTGCCAAAGTGTTAAATCATATAGCTGGTTTTCGACTTCAACTTTACAATTTTCAAGGAATCGATGATGTTTTGGAAGAGCCCTTACGTAAAAATAGAATGAAAAAACAAACACTAGAGGCAATGTGGTCTGTTGTAAGTAAGAATAAAAATGCTTTTGCAGAATACTTAAATCGAAAAGGGAAAATAACTGGTCAAGAGAAGATGCAATCCTATAACTTTTGGGCAAATTTTGAAACAAACAGCCAAAAGATTCATTATGATGATGCAATTGATTTAGTAAAAGGCTCCTTTCGTAAATTTGGAAAGCAGTTAGAAGCATTCGTAACAACTGCAATTGAAGAAGGGTGGATTGAAGCTGAAAATCGCCCTAAAAAGTCAGCCGCTGCATTTTGTGCGGGCTTTCCGATGTCTGAGGAATCAAGAATTTTTATGACATTTGATGGAACGATGAAAAGTATTTTAACACTTGCACATGAACTAGGTCATGCTTTTCATAATACAGCCATGAATGGTATTTCAAGTTTGAACCGACAATATCCACTATGCATTGCTGAAACGGCTTCATTTTTTGCTGAAATGATTGTATTGGATGTAGCAATTGAAACGGCTGAATCAAAATCAGAAAAAATATCACTACTTGACGAAAAATTAAAAAGAAGTGTAATGAATTTTATGAACATTCATAGTAGGTTTCTTTTTGAGCAAAATTTTTATGAAGAAAGAAAAAAAGGGCTAGTTTCTACACAGCGATTAAATGAGTTAATGCAAGAAGCAATTTTGGATGGATATAGAGATTCTCTTGATAATGTATCAGTATATACGTGGCTTTGGACACCGCATTTTTATATTACAGATGCACCATTTTATAATTTCCCATACACATTTGGCTATTTATTAACATATAGTCTATATGAAAAAGCAAAAGAAATTGGTCCTGACTTTGAAAATATTTATATTCAATTGTTGCGAGATTCAGGGAAAATGCCCATCGAAGAATTGATCCTGAAACATTTAAATGAGGACATTACTAATGAAGCCTTTTGGGAAAAAGGAATGAAACTTTGTGTTCAGGATGTCGAACTTTTTCTGGAATTAACAGCTTATGAAAGAGTTTAACGAGATAAGTTTCATGAAATATAAGCAATAAAGGACGAAAGAAGTGAACTAGATGGACATTAGAAAGCATTTTTCTGCCCCTTTTGCGAAAGGATTATTGTTAACACTAGGAATTGCAATCGTCGCAAAATACATTTCAACCTTGCCTTTTTTCTCAATTATGGGGCAGCTTGTTATTGCAATCATAATAGGGATGATTTGGAAAGCAACGATTGATGTTCCGGAGGCATGGCAGACGGGTATTTCGTTTTCAAGTAAAAAATTATTACGTTTAGGAATTATTTTACTAGGGATGCGTTTAAATTTAGTGGATATTTATAATGCGGGCGCAAGTGTATTTCTTATTGCTTTTATTAATTTAGTTTTTGCATTATTTGTAGTTTACGGACTATCAAAAGTTTTTCATGTAGAGAAAAAACTTGGAATTTTAACGGCGTGTGGAACAGCAATTTGCGGAGCGGCTGCAGTTGTAGCGATTGCGCCACAAGTGAAAGCAAATGAAAAGGAAACTGCCATCAGTGTCGCGATTGTGGCAATGCTTGGAACGACATTTACCCTTGTTTATACGTTGTTATATTCAGTACTTGGTTTAACTCCTACAGAATACGGAATTTTTGCCGGTGGGACATTACATGAAATTGCCCATGCGATTGCAGCCGCTTCAGCTGGTGGTGATGAGGCTTTAGATATCGCAATTATTGTCAAGCTAACACGTGTCGCTTTATTAGTACCGGTAGTGATTTTGATTGGGATTTGGTATCGAAGAAGTGAAGAGGGACAAGAGAAAGAGGCATTTTCTTTAAAGATGATTCCTTGGTTTATTGTTGGATTTTTAGCAATGAGTGCCTTTAATTCGCTTGGCATTGTACCGCAGTATGTTGCACAAGTTATTGTAAATATTGCGTATATATTAATTGCCATGGCGATGGCTGGTTTAGGATTGAATGTTGAACTAAAAACCTTCAAAAAATTAGGTGGAAAAGCATTTGGAGTAGGACTTGTAGGATCAGTTTGCTTATCCGTTCTTGGATACCTATTAGTTGTTCTATTTCAGTAAGATGGAACTGTATTAACGATACACTAAATAGATGCAAGATTAGAAAAATATTTTAATAACTGTTGACTCAAATCCCATTTCATGTATATAATCAATTTCAAATTTATAAAAATCAGTGAAGAAGAAAGTAGCTTATATGATTTTGGCTAAGCGAGTTAGGGACGGTGGGAGCCTAATGCAAAAAATATTGGTGAAACGCACTTTGGAGATGCATCTTGAATGGAGTAGGGAATGCCGGGGAGTCACCCCGTTACAAATGGAAAGCGGTCACAGTCATGTGGCAACTAGAGTGGTACCACGGGAATTTATAGCTCTCGTCTCTTTTTTTAGAGACGAGGGCTTTTTTTATTGGTTAGAAAGAAAATTTTTTCAAGGATATCACATCAAAAAGACAATATTTCACGCTAGTTGGCGCGCAATGTACTTTTCGAAAATTTGGAGGGGAAATAACATGATTCAAACAGTCGCAAAGATTTTAGAACAGACAATTGAAAGTGAACTAACAACAGTAGAAATAACCGCTTTATTAGAAAAGCCGAAGCATCAGCATTTAGGAGATCTCGCGTTTCCATGCTATACACTTGCAAAAAAATTTAAACAAGCACCACAGCAAATTGCACAAGCCATTGGTGAGAAAATTAAGCACCCCTTTATTCAGGATGTTCAGATAGTCGGTGGCTATATTAATTTCTTTGTCAATCAATCAGCAGTCACACAGCAGGTTTTGACAAACATTGTATGTAGTAAGGACAACTATGCCCAGGTAGAGAATAACGGTCAACGTATCGTGATCGATTTTTCGTCACCGAATATTGCAAAGCCTTTTTCAATGGGGCATTTGCGTTCTACGGTCATTGGCAATGCGCTTGCGAATATTGCACAAAAGAATGGTTATGAAGTAGTTCGTGTCAATCATTTAGGTGATTGGGGGACACAGTTTGGTAAGCTGATTGTTGCATATAGTCTATGGGGATCAAAGGAATCGATTGAAAAAGCGCCCATTCAAGAGCTATTAAAACTTTATGTGAAGTTTCATGACGAAGCAGAGCAAGATGAAGCACTTAATGTAAAAGCACGTGCTGCTTTTAAAGCATTAGAAGATCAAGATGCAGAAGCAATCACATTATGGGAATGGTTTAAACGTGTATCGCTAGAGGAATTCAAGGGAATTTATGATCAACTCGGTATTCAATTTGATTCCTTAGAGGGGGAAGCCTTTTATAACGACAAGATGCAAGGTGTTGTAGAGGAGTTAAATGCTAAGCAGTTACTAACGGTTTCAGATGGCGCAAATGTGGTGGAGCTGGATGATATGCCACCGTGCTTAATTACGAAGCAGGACGGCGCAACGCTCTATGCGACACGTGATTTAGCGGCAGCCTTTTATCGTCAAAAACAATATAGCCCTGAGAAAATCTTTTATGTTGTGGGCAATGAGCAAACGTTACACTTCAACCAATTTATTAAGGTGATTGACAAGATGGGCTATACATGGGCGAAGCAGCTACAGCATGTGCCTTTTGGGATGATGTTAAAAGACGGGAAGAAAATGTCGACACGTAAAGGCAGAGTAATTTTGCTAAAAGATGTCCTAGACGAGGCTGTTCAAACTGCGAAACAAAATATTCAGGACAAAAATCCAGCGTTACAAAACATGGAGGAAGTTGCACATCAAGTAGGGGTTGGCGCGGTTATTTTCAATGATTTAAAAAATTACAGATTGAATGATATAGAATTTTCACTAGAGCAGATGATGAATTTTGAAGGCGAGACGGGTCCATATGTGCAATATACATATGCACGTATTTCATCGATCTTAGAAAAAGCAAACTTCACACCATCTAACATCGACTTAATGGAACTAGAGAAACAAGCTTGGCCAGCAATTCTTTGTTTGCAAGACTATCCAAAAGCGGTTAAAGAGGCTTTCGAGCAGGTAGACCCATCAATCGTTGCAAAGTATGTGCTTCAATTAGCAAGAGCCTTTAATAAATACTATGGCAATACAAAAATCTTAGTAGAAGACTCGGCAAGGGAGAGCCGATTACTGTTTTGTTACTGTGTAGCAACCATATTACAGGACGGGCTGAAGCTGTTAGGATTGAAGTCTCCTAGTAATATGTAAAGCTTATGACAAAAATAAAAATCCCGAAAATTATAAGAGAAGTAAAATTTTCGGGGTTTTTCAGTTGAATAGTAGGTTTTATCCCATTCTCGTTTTTGGATTGTATTTTATCTGTCAACTTTTTGTAAAGCGATTTCAAATGAACTAAAGTTATTTTCTCTTATGACTTTATCAACTATAGCCATAATATCATTTGTCATTACTTTGTTATTTAAATCAATATCATACATTAAAAGTGTAAGCATTTGTTTATCAGCTGAAAATATTGTGTATGCACCTCCTCCTTGAGGAGAGTAACCCTTTTCTTTCAGTTCAATAATGATTTTTTCCATTAATTCCGTTTCATTTATTTTATCATATATTTCTTTAACTTCTTTCATAGTTTGTTTATCCGCAACATAATCAGAAGAGGTAGAATCCTTATCGATTACAAAATACACCCCACAACAAATTAAGATGATTAATGCAATAAAGAAAATGACTTTACTTATTACATTACCCCTTCCTAGCATTTTAATAAATCTTATGTATTAGTTATTAAAAATAAGACATATCATTGTACATTCATAAAAATTTTCCCATTCCACGAACACTCCATACGACCCTTTCAGAGAGCATTTCTTTGCGTGATTCTTGCGTGCCAGCGAATCAAAATATTCAGGACAAAAATCCAGCGTTACAAAGCATGGAGGAAGTGGCACAGTAAGTAGGGATTGGCGCGGTTATTTTCAATGATTTAAAAAATTTCCGAATGAATGATATTGAATTTTCTCTAGAGAAGATGATAAATTTTGAATGGGAAACGGATCCATATGTGCAATATACATATGCACGTATTTCATCGATCTTAGAAAAAGCATATTCACACCATTAAACATCGATTTAGGTGATGTCCGAGCAGAAATGTCTCGGGCATCTTTTTCATTTTTTATGTGTAACATATAATTGACAAATGTAAAATATATATTACAATTGGTGGTAAGGGGATCAATTACCACTTTTTAGAACTACCGTTGAAAAAAAGGGTTTATTTTCCGAAAAAAATTTTTCCAAACTTTGCTGAGTATCAACTTAATCGGGGGAAATGTCGAGGGTATTTGCGATTTTGGGAGTTTATTTGCGAATTAAAACATGGTATTTGCGATTATCAACTTATATTTGCGAATGACCAAAAAATCCCTAATTTAACTATTAACGCGTGAATAAATTTTGATGGCTAGTAGAGGAACAAATGCGTCCATCCTATGTAATGGAGTAAATCGCATCCTACTTAAATAAAACTTATGGTAGCCCCGATTTATGGTGATGAGCCCTAAAAGAACTTAATTTGTGCAGTACGGTGAAAGGAGGCTTGTAGTTGAAGGATGTTGTCATAACGAATCATGTGAAGGTTCGACGGATTGAGATCGGCAATCTAACGCAGGGGGATTTGGCGAAACAAGTGGGTGTCACTAGACAAACGATGAATTTAATCGAAGCCCAAAAGTATAATCCAACAATTAAGGTTTGTTTATTAATTGCGGCCGCACTGGATACGTCGATCGAAAAATTATTTTGGTTGGAGGAAGATTGATGACGAAATTATTCACCTATATCCCGCTTATTGCTTTTTTATTGGTGTTCTTTTTAGTGGAAGCCATGCTGTTAAAAGGGTTGCTGCTAGCGTTGATGATTGTGCTAATCATTTTTGCAAAATATAAACGCAATCAGCTACAAGAAGATGTTGAATTTGATGACCGCGTCAATGCCAATATTACAAAATGGTCTTTGCGAACAATTTTTATACTTAATACGGTGCTGTTGGCAATGTTACTGATAGAGAGCCGAGGTGTTGCTCTTTTTGATATGAGTATGAATTATATGATTGCGTATTTATTGGTGACGCTATGTGTGCCTTTTTACATTGTTCCAGCGATAGTAAAACGATTTTAGGGGGAATTGAAAATGACAATGGATTTGATAATTATGGGTGCTTTGTTATTAGTGATGGGCTTTTTAGTTGGCGTGAAAAAAATGACTTGGTTATTAGCAGGCTATAATCAAAAGCGTGTGAAAGATCAAGAAAAGCTAGCGCGTTTAGTTGGTGGAACATTTGGGTTTGTTGGAATTGCTCTAGTAATTTGTGGGGTCATTGGTTTAACACAGGTGGAGACGCTACTACCGATTGCATTAGGAATTTTATTACTACAAGTTGTCTATGTGAACATTAAATTAGTAGAATAAATTATTAGGAGAGGCAATAGGGGGAGTAGAAATGACAGTTATTGATTTATTAAATAAATACATTGATGCAACCAATACACACGATTTTAAAAACGTTAAGGCATGTTTACACCCGAATGCAGTTTATTGGTTTACTGGTACTAATTGTACAAATATGAGCGAAATCCAAGCGTATTTTGAGAATGCATGGGATACAATCAAAAATGAAATCTATCGGGCAAAAGATATCCATTGGCTTGTTAATGAAGCAGATAATGCAACATGTATTTATACCTATGAATATGAAGGGTATTTAAATGGGAAATACGTGCAGGGAAATGGACGAGCAACAAATGTATTTGTGAAAGATGATCAAAATGAGTGGAAATTAATACATGAGCATTTGAGCAAATTAAAATATTAGAAACATACTAAAGGCAAATATTGATTATTTAATTTACTAACAAAAATGGATTAAGTGCAGTGTTACTTATTTTCGGCGGGCTACGGCATGACCGCACTATGGCCACGTGGTACGTGTCCATACTACTGTCTTTAATGCCGCATGCAAGGCCCGCCAAACTAAAATGGTGCGTATTAATAAAGTTAAAAGAGTCCAATACTGCCGCTAGCGCTATCGCGAGGCGGCGGTGCTGAATAAAATATTACCCTGTTTCAATATTGTACTTCGATTAAAAGTTAGCTCTGTAAATAAAATTAGCTACTTGATTGCGTCAAAATAAAAACTGTTTTTAGGCTAATGTTGACTTTATTTCAATAACAACGCTTGATTCTACAGTTTATTTATAACCTTTATAGCCTAGCGATGTATAAATGTTAATAACAACATCGAACAGCAAATCGAGATGAATCATAACTCATCAAATCCTAAATTTACCGGCTCTAATGGTAATTTTGAAGCTGAGCTAGTCATATTTGTTGAAGGAACGGAATGATCAACTTCTTCAAAACTAACCCCGTCTATCCATACTTCACCCGAGCCAACGAGTAACACACCAAAATGAATGGCTGCACTTTCTTCAGGTACATCGAGTACAATCGAATAGTAATTCCAATCAGTTGTGCCATGAATTGAACGATTATCCATATTGTCGAATTGAACGAGGTCCCCGTTTTTCGAATCAATACGGCACCAAGCCCCGCATTTCATCGCATCTTTTGTTTTAATAAAGCAAGACATTTTCATGCGCTTACCAATCCAATTTTTAGCTGAAAATACTTGCATTAAAGTGCCAAATTGACCTTCCTCAGCAGGCTTTGTGCTGCCTAAATAGCCCGATTTTGAGCCCGTATGAAATACCTCATGATCGGCTTTAATTGTATATAAAGATGGGTTTGTCCCCGTTAAAAGCCAGCCTTTCACCTCATTTGATGTCATTTCCTGTTCCTCCTTAAAGTTTATTGTACGCATTAAATTACGATATTTCCCCGGTGGCATCTGGTATAGCTCTTTAAAAGCCCGTGTAAATGCTTCCTGCGATTGAAATTGACATTCAAATGAAATGTCTAGTATTGATTCATCGGAATGCAACAGTAAAAATGCAGAAACAGCAAGACGTCTTCTTCGAATATAAGCACCGATAGATAAGCCCGTCTCCTTTTTAAATTGCCTTGTTAAATAAAACTTCGAATAACCAATTTTTTCGGCATACTGCTCAAGCTGCCAATCAGATAAAATATTTTCCTCTAGCGTATCTACAATATGTTGGAAAAGTTGACTATACATGACTGCTCACCTCAAATCTTAGTATAAAGAAGAAACCAAAATCATTTTTGATAATTATTGCACTGATGTAATTATAGTTTATTGGAAAATTGGGGTGGATTGTATAGTGCAAAATAAAAGGGGAGGACTATGTTGTGAATAGAAATTTGTATTTATCTCAATAAAAACTTCCTAAAAGGTGAAAATATTAATTCGTTTATTCACTTTATTTTCCATATTTATTATTTTAATCTAATTGTATAGGGGAAATGCTTCAAATAAGAGAGGGGTAATTCAAATGGAATCTATTATTGAAAAAGCGACAATTATAGCTAAACAGGCTGTCATTGAAGCAGGTAATTTAGCAAAAGGTAAATTTGGACAAACTTACGAAGTTGACTACAAAGGTGTTAACGGGGATGTAGTGACAGAAATAGACATAATGGCTGAGGAAATTATTGTGAATACAATTCGTAAACACTTTCCTTCTCATAGAATTCAAAGTGAAGAAATGGGGGACGATAGGAAAGATAGTGATTGGATTTGGCAAATAGATCCACTTGATGGAACAAATAATTTTGCAATAGGGCTTCCTGTTTTTTCTTCTTCAATAGTATTACTACATAAAAATATACCGGTATTAGCCGCAATATATGAACCTATATTAAGTAGATTATTTTTTTCTACTATAAATGGAGGTACTTATTGTAATGATATATCGATTGTTATGGAAGATAATCAGCAATCAAACAAATTAAGCATTGGATGGATTCAAGGTCATGGGGTTCAAAATGATTCAAATGCAGTAAGATTGAGACAATTCATAGATTTAAATAGCAAAAGGATGATCCGACTTTGGGCACCAACAATACAATGGTGTATGTTAGCTAAAGGGGATTTAGATGGAATTATATTATTCAATTCGCCTGGAGAGGATTTATTATCAGGGGTACTTATGGTAAAGGAAGCTGGAGGAATTGTAATTGATTTTGATGGTAATGATTTTACTGGCTCAGAGAAATTTCCATTTTTAATTGCCTGTCACCCAAATAAAAAAGAAGTATTGATAGATTTAGTTAATAACGGATTGGGAGAGTCGATGCTATAGAATATGGAAACGAAATTTATTATCAAACGAGGAGTGTTATTATGAAAAAAACAGCGGTACTTATTTATCCTAATTTTAGTGAATATGAGTTGACAACGGCATTGTCAGTTTTAATGCAAGGTGCAAAGCCTGTAAGTATTATATCGATAGGCAAAGAACCAGTTAAGGGAGAGGCTGGTCTAACATTAATAGCAGATCAAACGATTGATCAAATTAATTATGAAGAATTCGATAGTCTGCTATTAACAGGGTGTATGGATATTTTTGCTATCCTTGAAAATAATAAATATATTGATTTTATTAAAAAGATTTCGAATCAGGATAATTTCATTATAGCTAGTATTTCTAGTTCGCCCGCTTTACTAGCAAAAGCAGGATTATTAAAGAATAAAAATTTTACAGTTGGATTACTAGAGGAAGCTAGAATAACTTCTGGGTTATTCGAAGGGGCCAATTATGTTAATGAATTATTAGTGAAAGATGGCAATATTATCACTGCATGGGGTTCAGCATTTATTAAATTTGGTATTTTATTTGGGAAAACACTGGATCTTCAATTTGAAGAAGGCTGGTATGGTAAATAAGTAGTGTTAGTGATTACTTAGAGCATTATTAAAACTAAGGTTATTAGAGGTTGAGAATATATTAAATAGTGGAAAATATTATTAGGAGGATACGAAACATGGGTTATATTGAAAGATTACGCAAAGTCGTTGGCAGCGAGCCTTTACTATTAGTCGGAGTTGCGGTTGCTGTCATAAACGATAAGGGGCAAATATTATTACAAAAAAGAAATGAGGGTGTTTGGGGCGTTCCGGGCGGTTTTATGGAATTGGGCGAGTCTACTGAAGAGGCCGGTAGAAGAGAAGTGTTTGAGGAAACAGGGCTTGAAATTGGACAACTTGATTTAATTGGGGTGTTTTCAGGGAAGCAGCATTTTGTTAAGCTACCGAATGGTGATGAATTCTATCCGGTAACGATTGCATATATTTCAAAAGAAATAAAAGGTGGAATCCTTCAAGCAGATGGTCAAGAAACAACTGTGGCTAAGTTTTTTAACATGAATGAGCTACCAGAACAACTAAATCCCATGATAAAAAACATGCTACAACAATATGTACTTACGATTTAACATTTTGTTAATGGGAATTTAATAATTTTACCATTTTTGGAGGCAAGCGATGATCTATTTTGATGAGTATGGAGATCGAAATAATCCAACGATTTTGTTATTACACGGGGCAGCCGCTGTAGATACGTTTACGCAACAATATCAAGTCCTAAATAACTATCATCTCATTGTGCCACATCTATATGGCGCGGGGGAATCTGTCAAAATAACATACAATCCACATAAGCTTAAGCAAGAGATTTTAGAGCTCGTAAAATCGCTAAACAAGCCGAGCGTTGGGATAATGGGACATTCCATCGGGGCTCAACTTGCCGTCATGTTGGTTACTGATAATCCCGAGTTATTTTCACGTGCTGTGTTTTTAAGTGCATGGGTATGTCCGAATGAAAAATCCATTCGTATGTATTGCAAATCCGCACCAGTAATGGTTAAACTACTCCGCTATAAATGGATTGTGAAATTGCAGGCGAAGTATTGGAACTATACGAAGAAGCAGTCAGATTATATGGCTGACTATGCCAGGAAATTAACCGTCGAAAACTATCAAGCTTTTTTCAACGAGACAATGAACATCAAAGATTTTCCGGGAATTTTTGAGGTTACGCTTCCAATGCTAGCAATTTGCGGACAGCGCGAAAGTAAGGATATCAAAAACTCGCTTGAATTATTAGCTCAAAATGCCAGTTGTCAGACAATGATTTTACCAAAAGCGGGGCATGATTTTCCGATGCGTTGTGCAAGTGGATTGAATCCTATTTTAAATAGCTTTTATGATGAGACGATAAATTAATCCACGGAAAAGAGCCTGCTCGAACGTAAATAGGAGCAGGCATTTACTTTTGAGCAAAATCTATAATTATTAAATCGGGATATGGTGAAAACGGTCCAGTCACATAAGTTGGGGATGATATGCTTTTTCATTAATCTGTGAATTCAATTTGAATCATTATAGCTTGGTCGTGTACATTTACACCGAGGTGAGATGTGAAATATGGTGATTCGAGCATAAATTCAGAAAAGCGAGCATAAATCCCAAAAATCGAGCAAAAAATCGGAATTCCGAGCATAAACATTCCGATTCCGAGCATAAAATCAATAATCCGAGCATATTTCACGCAAATTGGTCATGCATTAGCCCATCTAAAGCCAAAATATAACATTACTTTTTATTTGCACGTCTTTTCCAAACGAAGAAACACAAAGCAGCTATACCGAAGAGTAAGAACACAAGATCTAAATCTTTATCATACTTAAACCACATTTTAGAGCTTAAATTGACCTCTTCATTCGGTGTAAACGGTTTTTCAGTAATATTTGGGTAATCGTCGCTTGAATTAACGGCCATTACTGGGCTACAGGGGCTGTTGTAATAGTTTTCATTATTTTCGTGCAAATAAACGTAGTATTTTTTGTTCTTTTCAAAGTTGTAACCCCATGTAAAATCCGCTTCAAAAATGATTTGAGAGGCTACTTCGCTTTTCCAGCTCTTTTCTACTTGTAGCAAAACATACTTCTTTGTCTCTTTTGTCCACGTAAATCCTTTTTGTACAATATCATTTTTTACATTTAAAACGGTTCCTACTACAGCCATATCATAATTGTCAATAATAGGTTCTTTTAGCTCTGCACAACTTAATGCCTTCGTTTGATTCGGAAAAAATATGTGTAGAGACAGGGTACTTATTACGATGAGTAATAATAATCTCATGGCGCCTCCTAAAAGAAATATTTAACAAATTAGACGTGTGAATAATTGCAAAGTTACAAATCGCCCTTATTGAATGTTCATTAATTTGAAATAGTATTTCAAATTAAAGGAAATGATTTGTCGTAAATCGAATAATACATGGAGTACGAAAAAGAAGACACTGTTACGGAGGGATGACATGTTTCCAATATTAGAAACTGAACGTTTAATTTTAAGAGAGGTAGTTCCGCAAGACGCGCAAAATATTTATTCCTATTTTTCAAACGACCTTGTAACAAAACACTATGGAATGGATACCATGACGCAATTAGCTGATGCCGAATCGTTAATCCAAGCATTTGCAACGAATTTTAGTCAACAACGAGCAATCCGTTGGGCGATTGAGCGAAAAGATGAACTGGGATTAATTGGGACAATTGGCTTTAACTTATGGTCAAAGATACATAAACGTGCGGAAATTGGCTATGAGCTGCACCCGGATTTTTGGCGGGCAGGCTATACTTCAGAAGCTTTAAATATAGTGACAGAATACGGCTTTAATGAACTAGGGTTCACAAGGATTGGGGCAGTAGTTTATCCAGAAAATACAGCATCCAATCAATTGCTATTGAAAAATGGCTTTGAAAAAGAAGGGGTTTTACGAAACTATATGTATCAAAATGAACAAGCGCATGATGTGAACATGTTTTCTAAGGTGAAGCGTTAAAAGATTTAGAGAAACATTTGCAGTGATTTTGTGGTTTTGAAAAAAAGTTGCGATATTATAATAGAGTCTAATTAGAATTATCTCATCTCTATAGATTTTTAGAGGTGAGATAATTTTTTTATTGGATATCAATGTTAATATCACGATAAAGATGGCGAAGAAATGTACTTAAATTAACTGAGCAGGTTAGTTGCATAGACAGGTATTTTTTGAGCGTGTGTTGAAAGTAAATATAGGAAGAATTAGCGAAACAACATCTTATATAAAATTTCGGTAGTCATGTAGTTCAAAAAAAGGGGATATTTATATGAAGACTATTTTTGTTGACTGGGGCGGAAATAAAGTAAAACTTACTTGGATTCCGGGAATGAAAATAAATCAGTCTTTAAAAGTAACAAGTGTACATGCAATTTGTATAAAAGATGGGAATATCTTATTAGCTCATATTAAAAACAGAGGTTTTAATTACCCAGGTGGTCATTTGGAAGCGGGAGAAAAAGAAGAAGAAGCTATTATCCGAGAAACTTATGAAGAAGGATATGTGAAAGGAGCAATTAAATACATAGGTTTGATTGAAGTAAGTCATCAGGATAATCCATTTTTTGATCCACAAGGAAAATATCCTTTAATAGGTTATCAAGTCTTTTATAGAATGGACGTAAATGAATGTTTGCCTTTCCTCCGTGAACACGAATCAACTTCTCGTATATGGGTTCAGCCATCTGAAGTACCTTTTATAATTAATGACCATGAACTTGCAAAGTTAATTTTAGATGATGCTTTAGCTTTAGATATGAAATAAAAGTACACCATTTGAAAAGTTATGATGAAATATCTTTTTGAATTCAAAAAATAGTAGGATTATAACAAGGTTTGATTTAAGAGAATAAGTCCAACAATAGTAAAAATAAGCAAGGGGTGAGAAAAATCATTGAATTCTTAACAATTAATCATAATAAAATTGAGATTTTTCAAAAAGGAAATAATGGTACACCAATACTTTTTCTTACAGGGATGGGTTGTTCATTTGATGAGTGGTACGATGTGAGAGCGTCATTAAGTAAATCTAACCGTGTAATAATGTTTCATAGACCTGGACTTGGAGAGAGTGAAATTCGAAATGAAGTCCGGAATACACAGGCAGTCGTAAACGAAATAATTGAGATGTTACTTTTACTTAGAATACGTGAACCCGTAATATTAGTTGGTCATTCATATGGTGGGTTATGTGCCCAACATTTTGTGAAAGAGCATCCTAAAAAAGTTGCAGGATTAGTATTAGTAGATTCAACTTCTGTTGATCTAAAGGTTTTAGACGAGTTGGATATACCAGTGCTGAATGAAGGTTCAACCGATGATATTTGGATTGGGAAATGTGGTTATTATTCTGTTATGAATCAGGAAGAATTAAGAGAAATAATTAATCCTACTCTTACAAAAAAACAAAAACAACTTCCTTTTGATATTCAACAAAGATTATTGAATTTCCAGATTAATCCTTCGTTATACAAAGCAATGCATTCTGAAATTAGCAATTGGAAGAAGGACGCAGATACTATAAAGAACTTGGGTGCATTCCCTAATATCCCTTTAATTGTAATTGGTCGAGATAAAGAACATAGCATTAGGTTGGGGACTAAGGATGGGTTACCAGAGTCGGAGTTAAGGTTATTTGAAGAAAAGTGGCTAGAACTAATTATGGAGCAACTTAATCTTACTCAAAATAGTAAATGGGTATTAGCACATGAGGCAAGCCATTCAATACATATTGATAGACCAGATATTATTATTGAATCAATAACTTGGATGGTAAAGAATAATTCCCTATTCAACTAAATGATCTTTAATTAAAGATTCGTATTTCGGAATAATCAATCCTTATATTAAAATGTATAGCGATAAATAGATAAAACTTCAATATCGTTGACAAAAAAAACCACACCAGACATTAAAATATTTATTTCCCGGGAATTAATTGAATTTTCTGCTTTCTGAATCCATTCTTTTTCAACAGGTAATTCAAGCGAGGGCACCACAAATGTTTTGTAATAAGCCCACATAAATCAGTGTATAGAAAATTAAAACGTCCGTACGTAATCTCGTATCCTGCGATATAAAAAAAGTGCGTATTCGTTAAAAACAACGAAACGCACATTACGAATTATTTTAAGCATTTACATAAAAGCTAATCAAATTTCTTCCTGTGTTTTTAGATTGGTACAAAGCTTGATCGGCAAGGTCTAGTAATGTTTTTAACTCTTTTACTTCACAATCAGCAAGCGATGCAACGCCCATACTAATTGTTAACTTTACATAAATGTCGTCTGTTTGGAATTCAAAATCGGTGATACTTGCGAAAAGCTGTTGAAGTATTGTTTCAGCATCTTTTCCAAGCTGCTTTGCGAGAAAGACGAATTCATCACCGGCATAGCGTGCGAATAAAAAGTTTTCTGGCAATACACCTTGAATGATCTGTGCGAGCTGTTGAATAGCTAAGTCACCAACGATATGGCCAAAGCGGTCATTTATCTTTTTAAAATGGTCGATATCGATGATGGCACAATGGACATTATGTGCTGCCTCATCGATTAACTTTGCGCCGAATTTTTCTAAATATCTGCGATTAGGAATCGAAGTGAGCCCATCAATATAAACAAGTTGCTTCATATTATCTAAATCGATTTCCTTGATGACTTTAATTGTCTCATTCGTCACGTGTTTCTTATGTTGATCTAACAATTTTTCGTTAAACTTTTTTGCATAATACAGTGCTTCTTGATAATTTCCGCTAATTTCGTGAGCTTGTACTAAATTTTCAAGAATAATGGTTAGAAAGGGCTCTTCTTTCGTTTGAACAATAAACGCATAGGCATTTTCTAATTCAGTGATGGCATCAGAATAACGCTGTAATTGAATGTAATAGCGACCTTTCACACATTGATAGTACATCTGTTCGCGATTATACTTCTCGATATTTGCAATGGCTTCGAATGCATGGAATAATGGCTCAATTGTTTGTAATTGCTGCCATTCTAATTGGATGGTCATCAAATTTAAGTAGTAGGCAGCTTCGGACATGGTCGTTTTTATGCTAGGCTCATGTACAAATTGTTTTTTGACTTCAAGTGCAATGGCATTTGCTTGCTCAAAATCTTTAATTAACAGATAGACGCCTTGTAAATTGATTAAACTAATTACGTAACGTTTGGTGTCATTTAATTTTTTGGCGATTGCAATGGCTTCTTGATAATACTCGATGGCTGATTTTTCGTCACCAATTGAAGTACTGATGAACGCTAAGTAGGTACTGAGTTTTAACTGATTGAGCTCAGTTCCATGCTCTTTGCAGATTGATTTATATTCAGGTAAATAGTTGTATAATTCTTCAACACGGCCTAAGTTCGCAAGGTTTTGGCAAATCCAGCCTAAGCAATCAATGACACGATCATACCGTTTTATGGCTTCGTACTCTGTTTTTAAGATTCGAAAATAGCTTAATCCTTCTTCAAATTTTGCGACTAGGTGCATGCTTTTTGCATATTCAAATTTTTCTTCTAATGACTCAAATTTATTGAATTCTAACTTTTTCTGCTGTTGTATAAGCATTCCTGCCTAACTCCTTTAATTAAAAGTAAAATGAACAATAATAAAATATATTATATCATTTTTATAATAAATTTCATATTTTTATGAAAATAAAAGGAAAATAACGGTATAGTTGTATAACCAAAAGGGGGTATGTGTTTTGGTGTAAAGGATAATACTCAAAGTAAAATAACTGCTAGCTTGTTAGCTCTATATATATTTGTATCAACGTGGATTATTCTCTTTAATATGCAATTGTTTTTTCAAGAGTTGTGTCATATCACGGGGGTTAGGGGAATTAAATTAATCCCTTTTACTGGATCAGTTATTAAAGGCAATCAAATTGATATTGGTGTGCAAAATAGCCAACTATCTGAAAATAATTTCAGATAGCTGGCCATTCGTCGTACATACCGAAAAGGTGCGATATTTAATATTTTGAGCTTACGATTCAAGGAGGTGTTTTCTTCAAAGTATGCTGTCAGGACTTTCCATGACCTTAATATTTCATAAACACGTTTTGCGACTTTCCGAGCTTCGGTACCTTCCGTTAAGCTGTAGCAACCATCACTACCTTTATTTTTCCAATGACCAGGGTGCATTTCGACTTCACTAGCAATCATTTATTTTCACCATCTTTTGATTTATCTTCTTCGCCATTCTGTAATTGTGTAAATGCATTTTGCAAAAAACGAGGAACTTTAATTCCTAAATGCCCGAGGTTTTCTATCATACTAATCCCTTCCATACCGATTAGAAATAAAATCATAGCATTCCGCATGAAATCACCACTATTAGTAGCATTGTCTAATTGCACTGCTGCTACGACCATTAATATCATTGCTAACTTTTTCAAAAGCCCCTTAAAAGCTTTACGTGAAACTACTTCTTTAATTAACCAAGCTACCATGATGCCTAATGTAAAATCGATTGCCATCAAAATACAGAGCGCCGTTACCAATTCATCTACATTACCAATTAAATATGCAACCCACCCAGTAATTTCATCAATAGCCGACGTCCACAATGTGTTTGCTTCCAATCCTAAACCATCCTTTCTTTTATAATAAAAGCCCTCCACAGAGATTTGTAGAAGGCATAAAATTTTTCATAATTACAATAATTCGATTTAAGAATTTCATATTTTTGATATATAACCTAGTTTTGCTCGATTTTTAGTTCATTAGTCCTTTTAAACTGAATTTTACGGGACTCCGCCATAACGCCTACTTTAACGTTTTAACTTCGACAAAAGGAAGGGATTTCCTTCCTTTTATAAATAAAAAATAAAGTTGAGAGCCATCCCAATATGCCGATTACATAGATTTAAAAAATCATCTAGTGGTTTGTATTTGCTACCTCAGTTACTCACTTTTTCTTTACCACTTTAAACTCTATTTCCTTTTTATAATTTAACAACTAGTTTGGTTATTCTCAGAATCCAGATGTGCGAGGAATTACAGTTTAATGGGTGATCCCCAAAATGCACGGTAAAGAATGAAAAAATCTGTTGTAATCCTGCTTTATTTCACTCACTTAATTTTGAAAGAGCTTTTTCCGACTACAAGAAAGCCCGTATGATGAAATTAATTCGTCATGCGGGCTGTTTAATCTCTTTATTAGTTTGTCCTTGAAATAGTTACTAAATCGGGTGTCTCTTTTGCCTCAAAGCTTTACGATAATTCCCATTTCTTATTCCTCAAAAATTTTACAAGGAAAGTTTCACTCTGTCTCAATATAAATCGCTAATGGTAAATTACTACCGCCTGAGTGCATTAATTCTAATGTAATGACTTCGTTTGCTCCATTTACTGTGTAGCTTGGTAGCTCAATGTATTCTTTGCCAGGTTTTAAGGTAGGGATTAAATGAACTTGTCCATTAAATTTAATCGCGCCACTGTACAAACCGCCTCGGCCAGAGAGCTTGATTTTTACATTTTTTGCTTGGCCTGTAGGGTTGGCTACAGGTATTTTGACAATATAATTTATACCGAAATGCCCTGAATTGCCGACACTTCCATTCACTTGTGCAAGTGAGTTTTCTTGAGTTAACAAATGGTCTGTTTTGCCGTTAGAAATACTATAGCCGACTTCTTTGCTATCGATTTGATACGTTGGAAATTCCCCAATAATGGATGAGCTTGGCCAAACACCGCGTGGATGGGCTGCAGATGCATTTATTGAAACAGGGTCCGAGTGAATCGTCGCTAGGTCTTCATGATTTTTTGCAACAACCGTTCGGATTGTATAGTTGCTTTCACCTTCGCCTATTGACTGAATATCGAAGTCGTGCAAGAACCCGATAATATACGAATTCAGTAATTCATAGGATTGGATAATTTTCGTTTCACCAGGAGCAATCGTAATGCCTTCTGATTCAGCTGGCTGTAAATTATTGTTCATTACTTGATCGGCGATTGGTAAGCCGATATCATAGTTAATCCAGCTGTGACTACTTTTTCTATACACACCTTTTGAATTGGTTACATGTAATGTTGTCGATGTAGAATTATTTTCTAGTGTAATGCCTAGCATTATGTCTTTACCGAGTGTGTTGTAGTGCCAGCTAAATATTCGGTGCTCATTTAGCGCATTTTTTGTAACCACATTTTGCGCAGCGAGTGTTGCTGTTGAATGTGGGATATCACTTGTTGTTAATGTTTCAGGATTGTCACTTACTAACAACGAACGCGTGCCTGCTAATGTCGCAAAAGGAATGCTTTGTGGTACAGGCGTCGTACCAAATGATTTTTCTAAAAACTTACTTGTAAACATCGTTTGATATAAGTAAATATACATCTCTCTTTGTTCGCTTAAATAACGTAAGTTGCCTCCTTCATCGACTGTATTGACAATGAATTTGACCGGGACATACATATTTTCTGATTGGATAAACGGCTGTTCTGCGGTTACGATCATTTCGTCGTTGATTTTTATGACATTACTGCCATTTGTGAAAACAAAAATTAAACCGAAAAGTTGCAATTCAAATTGGTCGCTAGAAAGCCATTTGCCTGTAGCACTTTCAAGGTTTTCATATAAGTACTTTGCAGGGATATACGTTCTCCCTTGCTTTGTAATTATAGGATGATTCATCACAATTCGTTTGTTATTGATGTGTAAATAATAAGGCTCATCCGCAGTGGGTGGTTTTGTTTGTCCATCATTTAAAGATATGCTAACTGTACGTGTTTGCTGATTCCATTGGACGCTGCCGCCTAAATTTTCACTTAAGAATCGGATAGGTACATATGTTTTATCTTTATAAAGAAATGGTGGAACATTTACCGTAACCTTTTTGCCGTTGACGATTGCTGTCTTTGAATTGAGTGTGACAGCTACCTGATTATCATTGCGTACAGCACTTGCGGTTTTTGTTTGTTGATTCCATTGCACCTTCGCACCAATAATTTCGTATAAATTTCGCATTGGTAAAAATAGATGGCCATTTTTATTTAATACGGGGTCTTTAAATGTTACTTTCTTTCCGTTTATGAGCACAGTCACGTTTTTTTCAATCGTCAAACCATTGCCCACGGATTGGTTCGCGAACGCTGCACTTTGATTTACGGATAAAAGGGCAATCGTCATGATCATCATAATAATCCAATATTTTTTAAACATAATAAAATTAATCGTTCCTCCATTAGTAAATAGTTGAATTACCGAAAGCTAATGTTGTATAGATACTTGCGGTAAATGTTTGAAACGATTGTATCGAATCAAAAAATCTTATTAATTATAGCATATAAGTCAGGCTGTTCTATGGGTAAATCTTTTATGATTATTGAGGAATATGCTACTATCTACCATAAATTCTAGTGAATGCTTCCCGTTGTTTTGTGATAAAAATTTGATGTCGGTTATTTGTTGTTGTAGAAATGCTTAAGGTGAGAAAAGCTTTAGATTAGAAGAGAAATTAAAAAACATGAATTCGCAATTTTACTAGCGAAATCATGTTTTTTGAATTGTAAAGTATGATTTTTTTAGGATAGTCAAAATTGAAAAGCTACTAACTCACACTTTCAGAAAGCTCGTTTGGTTTTGGTTCGGTATTTTTTTCAGCCTTTAACGCGATATAAATCATCATCACCAAAATGAATGAAGTGCCTAGCCATTGAAATGATCCGAATGGTTCTTTCAACCATAACACGGTAGCAAGTACGGCAGTCAGCGGCTCGATATTCCCGAGTAAGCTCGTTTCCTTTACCGATAAAGTTTGTAAGCTTTCAATATAAAACCAAAAAGATAGCATTGTTCCGAAAATAATGACGATTATTAAATAAAGGATTGTCGATGCTGTCCAACTAGAAACATCGACTTCCCATGGTGCCTTAACAAAGCTAAGTGCAATACCAGCTAGCACCATGGCCCAACCAACAACAACTAATGAATCAAATCGTCTTAATAACGGAATGGCGTACAGCGTATAAAACGCGAGCGAAACCCCCGAAAGCAATCCCCAAACAATGGCAGGAAGTGGAACCGCAAGTGCCGAAATCGAGCCGTTTGTTAATAGTAAGAAGCTTCCACCAAGTGCGAGTGAAATGGTAACAGCATCCTTTTTCGTAAATTTTGCTTGGCCGCGCAATGCAACCCAGACAATAATCATCACCGGAGCTAAGTATTGCAATAATGTAGCGACCGCTGCATTGCCTTCCTTGATTGCCGCCATATATGTATACTGTACTGCTAGCATTCCAACGAGCCCAAAAATAATAAGCCGCGTTGCACTGTATTTTTCACGCCAAATTTCGAAAATTTGCCCACGATCTTTAAAAATGGCTTGCGTTAACAATAGTAAAGTACCTGCAATAAGTAATCGTGTTGATACGAGCCAACTTACTTCAATTCCTTGAGTGAAAAGCTGCTGCGCGACAGTTCCGCCAATTCCCCAAAAGAAACAGCCAGAGACAACGAGCATAAAGCCTATCATTCGTTTGTTTTTCATAATATCCCTCAATTTTTATATAGTATTTTCATTGTAGCGAATCTTAATATGAAAAGCCACGTCCCTTTTTTCATGCTGACTTGATATTTAATAATTAAACAGTATGGGAGGGAAGTTTATGTTAACAATAAGCGCAGGGCATTTTGGGAGGGCTACGGGAGCAAGTGACTTAATAGATGAAGGAAGTGAAGTTGTCGAGGTGGTAACAGCCTTACAAATGCATTTTCAGGCAAGTACTATTACACCACAGTTCATCATCGACCGTTATTCTAAAAATCAGGCACAAAACTTACGCTATTTGATCGCAGCGCATAACAAAACCAAACGTGTGCTAGATGTGAGTATTCATTTTAATGCGATTAGCGATATAAGGGAAGCAGGCATTGGTACTGAAGTATTATATGTCAATCCAAAATTGAAAGAATTTGCAGCTAATATGAGTGCGGTCATTGCCAAGGCAGGCGAATTCAAGGACAGAGGAGCAAAGTATCGAACCAATTTGGCATGGTTAAACAAAACGATGAAACCAGCCATTATCATTGAAATTTGCTTCGTGAATTCGAAAACGGATGTACATTGCTATCAGAAAAATAAACCACAAATTATAGAAGCGATTTTTAAGCTGTTGGAAAGCTATTGTTCTATTAATTAGCAATGTTTTGAAGGTTCGTCACCAAATTGCGGGGATAACAATTTGATAGGTATGCAATTTGATTGGAATGAAGGGAAGGCGAGTGTAGCTGGCGGCTAGCGCCTTACGCTACAGAGCAAAGCTTCTACCGGGAAAATTGTTCCCCGTAGTATAGCAGAACGAACTGTATTAAAAATAATGACAATGAAAAAAATTATAAAAAAGTTGTAACCTTTTTTTATTTAGTGCAACTAATGAAATGTAAACATGGAAAGGAATGAAATTTATGACATTGAAAAGAATTGCACCATTAGCACTTTCTGCATTATTATTAGGCGCTGTTGCAGCCAATGCAGAAGAACCAACTACGACAGATAGCGTAGAAGAAGTAGAGAAAGCTCCAATTTTTGTTCAGCAAAAAGGGAAGGTAACATCGGTTGAAGACTTTAACGATGGCAAATTATTCTTTGTAGAAGACGGTGAAAATATTTTCCACTTTTATGTAGACGCTAACACACTTGTCTACGATAATACGGGGAAAGAAGTAAAACTAGAAGTTGGTAATACGATTTCAATGTACGTTTATGGAAATCAGCCAATGATTTTAATTTATCCACCACGCTACACACCATCAGTTGTAATTGTAGAAACTGAAAAGCCCGGCTTTGTAAAAGTGGATCAGTTCGATGAAAACCATTTAAGCGCTGATGGCCAATTACAGTTAAACTTAAATGAAGATTCAGTAATTGTGGACGCAAAAGGCAAAACAGTTGCGGCTGAAGATTTAAAAGATAACAGTGCTATTGTATTTTATGGGCCAACAACGAGAAGCTTACCACCACAAACTTCACCAGAAAAAATCGTGGTATTCCCAAAATTAGATAACACTGTTCCAGAAGAAACGCCAGATGATGAATCAAAAATTGAAGAAATTATCGGCGGTGACTTTAGATTACTAGAGGGTCAAAAAATGGTACCTCTTCGTAAAGTCGCAGAAGGCTTAGGCTATAAAGTAGATGCCACGAAAAAGGGTGCAATCATTTCTAAAGATGCATTAACTTATACAATTACTCGCGACGAAAAAACGTATGGCTACAACAAAGCATTAGGTCAATTTAAAGTAGCACCAACGTTATTAGAGGAAGGTAAAACATACGTAGAATATGATTTTGTATTAGAGCTTTTAAAATAATTACAAAAACGTCACATGGAGTGACACAGCATTCGAGACCAGTATTTTGCTGGCCCCCATTTTTGGTGCAAAGGGCTTATCCTGAAAGTGATTTCTGGATAAGCCTTTTTGCATAAATAAATTATTTTTCCAAGAAAATGATTTTAAAAGGCAATTTCCGTCTAATGTAATCGTTTTGTAATGTATATGTAACAAATTTTTGATGTTTATACCCGTTATACCTATTTAAATTACATGTTTGTTTATTATACAATAATAGTCGAACAGCTATAGAAAGGAACTAGAAAACAAATGAATCAAAAATTGATTACATTGGTTGTTGCAGTTATCCTCACATGTGTACTAGCTGTCAATCCAGCATCTGCTAATATCGTGTTTGAAGATGTTGCGACAACCAATCCTGCTTATGACGAAATTCAGTATTTAATTGACCTCGGAGTAATTAATGGCTACCAAGAAAATGGTAAAACATTATTCAAGCCAAATGAAAGTGTAACTCGTGGGCATGCAGCAAAAATGGCAGTAATTGCAGCGGGTTATGGGCCACTAACAGTAAGTAAATCTTCTTACACAGATGTCAAAGTAGGCACACAAATGTCTGGTTATGTAGAGCGTGCCAAGGAATTAGGATTATTTTCGACAACATCAAGCAAGTTTTATCCAAATGATCCACTTACTCGTGATGAAATGAGTTATGTTTTAACAAAGGCTTTTAAATTAAATGCAAATGATTATAAAGACGATACAATGGTGTTTACAGATGTAAGTTCTTCAAATACATATGCTTCATACATAAAGGCTATCTATTATAATGGGATATCAAATGGTAGTGGTGGAGGTAAGTATTTACCGAAAAGCCCGGTAACGCGTGCACAATTTGCTTCGTTTATCTCTCGTGCAAAGAGTGACAAGTTCCGATTACCTTTACCGTCAATTCCAGAAAAGGTTGATACAACACAAGTAATCGGTTTAATATCGGTTACAACAGACGCATTAAATGTTCGAACTGCACCAAATACAAACGCGACAGTGATTGGAACGGTTAATACAGGTGGTAAATTATCTGTATACGCAGTAGAAGGAAACTGGTTAAAAGTTTCGTATAAAGGGCAATACGCTTATATTAGTAAGTCATATGCGAAGTTTTTAGCGCATGATGGTAGTTCGATTGGTTCGGCAATTAAAAAAGTCACAACGAACGAGAATATGAATTTATATTACACACCATCATCTTCATCGAAAGTTATTACACAAATTGCACAAGGGACAAGCCTGTCAGTATATAAAGAAGTGAATGGCTATTACCTAACAATGGTAAATGGCATGCCAGGCTATATTGTGAAATCAAGTACAACAGATGTCGAAACGGAAACGCCAGACCCAGATCCAGATCCAGGTAATGGAGAAGTGACGGTGAATACAATGGGGAAAGTAACAATCGGCGGTTTAAATATGCGTCAATCTGCTTCTTCTAGTTCGGCATCGTTAAAAACTTTAGCAAAAGGAAAAGTTATTTCAGTTCATTCGATTTCAGGTTACTGGGCAAAAGTAACGGCTGATGGTGTAACAGGCTATGTACATAAATCGTATATTAAGCTCATGAACACGTCAGGTAGCTCGGTGAAGGGACGCATTATTATTCTTGACCCTGGCCACGGTGGTAAGGACCCAGGCGCAGTGAAAGAAGGCAGTACTGAAAAAGCAATCGTGTTAAAGGTTGGAACACTTGTAAAGCAAAAGCTTGAAAAGGCGGGCGCTAAAGTGTATATGACACGCACAGGAGATACGTATCCAACTTTGGAGGAGCGAGTAGCATTTACAAAGAAGAATTACGGTGAAATATATGTAAGTGTTCACGTGAATTCAGCGACAGCTTCTAGTGCTAACGGTACAGAGACATACTATAATGTTTCAACTGGCGATCAGTATGAAGAAGATAAAAAACTAGCGACTTATATTAACAACGAAATCGTAACAAATGCGAACATGAATAACCGCGGCGTGAAGGAAGGACCATTTTACGTAATTCGCAATATGATGATTCCTTCTGTATTAGTTGAGCTTGGCTTCATTACAAACCCGAGTGACCGCGAAAAACTAATTAATGATAAATACGTAGAAATTTTTGCGCAATCTATATACAAAGGGATTGTCGACTACTACGGAAACTAATAGAGCAAGCACTTGCATTGAATTGCAGGTGCTTGTTTTTTCCTTCTGGAAATTGCGCGTGAGGTGGATTTTCTCAATTGCCCTTGTATGAGCGATCGCATAATGTGTTGATGCGTGCGAATTACCAAAAAGCACCTTTTCAATCCGATTAAGATTCCTCATTGTTATGAAAAATGATATCATCCCCAACTTATGGTAGCTAGCCAATGAACCAAAAATTGGAATAATAATGAAACATTCCCGTTTACTACACGTAGTAATACTAATGGGGTGATATTATGTATAGAATTTTTCAGGTATTGTTGGTGTTTGTTATTAGCATTGGGATATATTATGCGTTTGATTATTATGAGACAAAGCAATTTGTAGAGAACGTGTATGAGATGGAACTTATAAAGAGTGATACTTTAAACAAGTTGTCCATTACAAAGTATCCAGAGCAAGCTACTTATTTAACGTTCGACAAAAGCGAGGTACAGGAGGCATATCGGATATTAAATAAGCCTGATTTACAGAAAACGGAGCGTCTACAAACAAGTGAAAACTATATCAAAATACGGTTTCAAGAGGACGGTTCACAATCTTCCATCCAATATTATTTCTATGACAATGGCTATATTACACGTGTGGAAGATGCCATTTCGGTAAGTACCTATCAGTATTACAAAACAGATGCAGCCGAGTTGAATGCGATCATAGAGGAACTGCTGACTGGCAAATCATTTGATTAGCATAACAAGGGAGAATATTATGACAGATAAAAAGATATTCATAGCACTGGCAGTTCTACTAGCAAGTGTGCTGATTTATAAGCAAATTGTACCTTTTCCACTAAAGCGTGATTTAAAGGATGGAACCCTACTAGAAATGCACGATATGACCCGCATGTCGATTACCGAGTATCCGGAGATGAATTCTTATATGACAACAGATTTGCAGGAAATAAAAGAAATGGATGCGCTTCTCATGGATGTGAAGGTGAAAGTGGGACCAATATTTGAGGAATTATCACGTGATGATGAGGCACTAAAGGTTCGTTTTTCAATGGCTGAATCGGGCTTTGCCATTACATACACGTTTTATGAAAATGGGATTTGGTGCGTTTAGAAACAGCGATGATCAATAAATTGGCATCGTATCGACATGTATCGGACAAAGAGCTTGAGCGGGTAAAGCAGCTTGTGCTTGCGGGGAAGACGCTTGATTAATCTATGGTAATTTAATGGGGAGGAATTACTTGTTGTGTTTGGAAATGAAACGTATAATTGAGGATACGTTTCAAGTAAATGAAACCATTGGCGATTATCCAAAATGGCAATAGACGCATGGTTAATTTCTGTATTAACATTAAGCAAAAATTGTAAAGCAGAGAAGTATTTTGGATTGGAGAGAAGGGTATAGGAATGTTAAAAATTTTTTCATATTTACAGAGAAAAGAATGGATACTTATAGCAATTAGTATTGTGTTCATCGTTGTGCAGGTGTGGCTGGACTTAAGGCTGCCAGATTACATGGCAGAAATTACGATGCTTATTCAAACGGACGGCACAAGTGTAAATGATTTGATTGCACCGGGTAGTTATATGGTGCTGTGTGCGATCGGTAGTATGATTGCTGCGGTTATTGTTGGTTATTTCGCCGCGCAAGTTGCTGCTGGCTTAGCACGGAGACTGAGAGGTCAAGTGTTTGAAAAAACGCTATCCTTTTCAATGGCGGAGATGAATCATTTTTCTACGTCGAGCTTAATTACACGCTCTACGAATGATATTACACAAGTGCAAATGCTTGTAGCAATGGGGTTACAGGTCCTTATTAAAGCACCAATTTTAGCGATTTGGGCGATTACAAAAATTGCAAATAAGAATTTAGAATGGACGGCTGCAACGGGTGTAGCCGTATTAGTTTTGATTTTACTTATTTCGATAGTAGTAATATTTGCGATTCCGAAGTTCCGTATTATTCAAACATTGACTGATAATTTAAATCGCGTGACACGTGAAAACTTAACAGGAATTCGCGTTGTGCGTGCGTATAATGCAGAGAGTTACCAGCTAGAGAAGTTTGACGGAGCTAACAAAGAATTGATGGATACGAATTTATATGCAATGCGTTTAATGGCACTCATTTTCCCGACTATGGGGCTTATTATGTCAGGGCTTAGCTTATCGATTTACTGGATTGGTGCGTTTCTTATTCAGGAGGCTAATGCTGCTGAGAAATTGCCATTGTTTTCGGATATGGTTGTCTTTATGTCATATGCAATGCAGGTCGTGATGGCATTTATGATGGTTAGTATGATTTTCATTATGATGCCACGTGCAGTAGTATCAGCAAAGCGTATTCTAGAAGTATTAAACACGAAAATTACCATTCAAGATGGTAGCGTCGCAGCAGGTAATGGCGCAGGGACAGTCGAGTTTCGCGATGTAAGCTTTAAATATCCTGGCGCTGAGGAAGCGATTGTTGAGGATGTTAGTTTTAGTGCAAAAAAAGGTGAAACGGTAGCCTTTATTGGAGCGACAGGAAGCGGTAAAACAACGATTTTAAATTTAATTACGCGCCTGTATGATGTGTCTTCTGGAGAAGTTTTCGTTGATGGGATTAACGTGAAGGACTATAAGCAAGAAGCATTACACAAAAAAATCGGCTATGTGTCACAATCAGCTGTGTTATTTAGTGGCTCAGTAGCGTCAAATGTATCGTATGGTGCTGAGGCGACAAAGCTAGAGCGTGTGAAGGAAGCAGTGGCGATTGCACAAGGTCAGGATTTTGTTGAAAAGTTAGATGGGTCTTATGAGGCAACGATTTCACAAGGTGGAAAAAATGTATCTGGTGGACAAAAGCAGCGTTTATCGATTGCCCGTGCGATTTATCATCAGCCTGACATTTATTTATTTGACGATTCCTTCTCGGCGCTCGATTATAAAACCGACCGCTCATTGCGACAGGCATTGAAAACTGAAACAAAGGACGCCATTACGTTTATCGTAGCGCAGCGTATCGGGACGATTAAAGAAGCAAATCAAATCATTGTACTTGAGCATGGTCGCATTGTTGGTAAGGGGACGCATGATGAGCTAATGAAAACTTGCGAAACCTATAAGGAAATTGCGTATTCACAGCTTTCGAAGGAGGAGTTAGGCGATGGCAAATAAACATGGCGGTGGTCATCCTGGTGCTCCGGGTATGAAGGGCGAAAAGCCGAATCATTTTAAAGCAACGATTAAAAAGCTTATTCGCTACTGTAAATCGTATATGCCGTTTATAATTTTTTCGCTTGTATTGGCGTTTATTAGTACAGCGTTTACCGTGTATAGCCCTGATTTACTAAGTGATATGACAGACGAAATCCAGCAAGGCTTAATGGGGTCAATGGATTTAGATTTCATTCAAAAAATCGGTTATATTTTAGCAGTGCTATACGGCTTAAGCTTTATTTTTAGTTATATACAGGGCTTTACGATGGCAACGATTACGCAGCGAATTACGAAAAAAATGCGCGGCGATTTGTCGACGAAAATTAATCGTCTGCCACTTAATTATTTTGATAAAACAACAGTTGGTAATACACTAAGCCGTATCACAAACGATGTTGATACGATTGGGCAAACGTTAAATAACAGCTTAGGGCAGCTCGTGTCAGCTGGGGCAACATTTATTGGTGTGCTTATTATGATGTTTTACACGAACTGGATCATGGCGATTACGGCCATACTTTCAACGCTACTTGGCTTTGGCTTAATGTCGGTTATTATGGCGAAATCACAAAAGTACTTTGATAACCAGCAGGCACAGCTAGCGGAAATTAATGGTCATATTGAGGAAATGTATACTGGGCATCAAATTGTTAAAGTATATAACGGAGAAGCCGAGGCGATTTCAACGTTCCACTCAACAAATGACAAGCTTTATGATAATGCGTGGCGTGCACAGTTTATGTCGGGCGTGATGATGCCACTGATGCAATTTATCGGCAACTTTGGCTATGTGGCAGTTTGTATTGTCGGTGCGCTACTTGTTATAAATGATGTCATTACGATTGGGGTAATCGTGGCATTTATGGTCTATATTCGCTTATTCACCCAGCCGTTAGCCCAAATTGCTCAGGCTGCAACGAATTTGCAATCAACAGCGGCAGCGGCAGAGCGTGTATTCGCGTTTTTAGAAGAACCAGAGCTTGAGCGTGAAGATGCGAAGCAAATCGTGCTAGGTGAGATAAAGGGTGCGGTTTCATTTGAGCATGTGTCATTCGGCTATACGGAAAATCAGCAAGTTATTAACGATTTCACACTGGATGTTCAAGCGGGGCAAAAGGTGGCAATTGTTGGGCCAACAGGTGCTGGTAAAACGACGATTGTTAATTTACTGATGCGCTTTTATGAAATGAATTCGGGTGATATTAAAATCGATGGCATTTCGATTAAAGACTTAACTCGTGAGCAAGTACATGAGCAGTTTTGCATGGTGTTGCAGGACACATGGCTTTTTGAAGGCTCAATTCGTGATAATATTGTTTACTCCACGCAAAATGTGTCCGAAGAGCAAGTAATTGCGGCAGCAAAAGCAGTAGGCATGCATCAAACGATTTCGGCATTACCAGATGGCTACAACACGATGTTAAATGATAAGGTCAGTCTATCAATTGGGCAAAAGCAGCTATTAACGATTGCCCGTGCGATGATTGAAAATGCGCCGCTTTTAATTTTAGATGAGGCGACAAGCTCGGTGGATACACGTACCGAGGTACAAATTCAAGCGGCGATGGATCAGCTGTCGGTTGGTAAAACGTCGTTTGTTATTGCGCACCGTCTATCAACGATTCGCAATGCGGATGTCATTATTGTCATGAAGGATGGCTCGATTTTAGAAACAGGAAACCATGAAGAACTGCTTGCGCGCGGTGGATTTTATGCGGACCTATATAACAGTCAATTTGAAAGTGCGTCATAATGAAATGGCCCACAGAGTAAGTGTAAAGCTTACTTTGTGGGTTTTTTGCTGTTATGGAGCTGCAATCCTTAGCTGCTGCTTTATAAACGCTGCACCTGTTGCAACAAGTGTTGTTACAATGATTATGATCACGCCCATTACGGCAACAATTGGCGGTAAGGCATTGGCATAATCCAGCACAAAAAATCCACAAATATATAATGCAATAATGACAAATGCGCAATATTTAATGTGGTTCAACCCTTGAAGAATCCTACTTGAAAAAATGGATTTTCGCTCAATCGCGCGAATCATGAGTACCGTTTCAACAAGCGCATAGAAAAAGGGCACGGCTGTCGCGTACATACCAAGTAATATCGGGTAGTGCAAGTAGGCAACTTCAGGGTTATCGGTAACAGTTTCACGTGCAACTACTGGCAAAACCTTAATACATAAAAATAAGACAATACAGCCTAAAGAGCCAATAACCAAGCTTAAAAAAGTGGCGTTGATTTTTTGCATAGGGTTCCTCCTTGTTTATGGTAATTAATATAACGACAGAAAATTTGGAATGTTCCTTGATTTAGTTGTGTGTAGACTTTTAAGTGAAGTTTTGCGGGGGCTCTAGTGCTGGGTTAGTTTATATGTGCGATATTTAAGATTTACGTGCGAATTGAGGATGGATATGTGCGATATTTAGGTTTTACGTGCGAATTGTGGATGGATGTGTGCGATATTTAGGTTTTACGTGCGAATTGTGGATGGATGTGTGCGATATTTCGGATTTACGTGCGAATTGAGGATGGATATGTGCGATATTTCGGATTTACGTGCGAATTCTGGATGGGTATGTGCGATTATCAAAATTTATTAGTGAATTCCCTTAAATCCCTTTTTTCAATCAGTACAGTGATTCATGAAAATGCATATTTAGTGAAAATAAAAACAATGAAATGGTATAATTTCTAGAAAATGTATAATTAAGGGGGGTACGTATGAGAAAAATTATAGTCACTGGCGGCGCGTTAATAAAAGATAGTAAAGGGAGAATTTTATTACAGAAGAGGTCGGATTATGGAGATTGGGGTTTACCTGGTGGAGCAATGGAACCAGGAGAGTCAATTGAAGAAACGATGATACGTGAGGTAAGAGAAGAGACAGGAATAAGTATTAAAGAATATGATTTTCTTTCTGTTTATACGGGGAAAAGAATGATGTACAAATATCCAGATGGCAACGAAGTAGTTTTCGTAATGTTTTTATTTGAAGTAAAAATCGATGAACAAGGAATGCTGTTAAATGATGGTAAAACATTGGGTTATCAAGATAAAAACAATGAATCACTAACTTTAGAATTTTTCGAAGAGGGACAAATTGATATCGAGCAAATAAGTATTGTTCAAAGACCAATTTTTGAAGATATGAGAAATGGTAAAACAAATCTATTAAGAAAATAAATTTCTTTTGTTTAATGAAAAAATGGATGTTATCTAGATACACTAAAACTAACAGATACTTTAATGAAATAAATAAGAAAAACAAGGGGAGCTTTTATATGGAAATTTTATTAGTTGGAACAATTCACTTAGGCTATACTCCTGACATGAACACTTTGTCGAAAAATGAAACTGACAAATATAGTGATATCCATTTCGAACAATTGACAAATGATATTGCAAAATTTCAAGCCGACCAAGTTTTTGTAGAGTATCCGTTTGGGTCACAGAAACATTTAAATACCATTTATCGTTCAAACAATGTAAATGAACGTATTAAAGAAAATGAAATCTATCAAATTGGTTTCCGATTAGCAAAGAAAATTGGACATAAGGCAATTTACGCTGTTGATTGGAACGAAGACCCAGAGGAATTGAAAGACATAGGGCTTGTTGCAGAAGGAAAGTCGAAAGAAGAGTACCAAGAAATAATGGGGCGTATACCAATCATGATTAAAAAGGTGTCTTCTATTATTCAGCAAGGTGACATCATCAAACTGTACAAATACATTAATTCACACGAATACATAATAAACGATCATAAAGTCTACTTAGATTTAATGCAGCTAGACGATGAAATTGCATTTGAATGGGTATCGAAATATTGGTATTATCGTAACTTACGAATCGTTCAAAATATAAAAAAATTACTTAAGCCTGAAACGAAACGTGCTGTTATTTTATACGGTGCTGGTCATAATTATTTAATAAAACAACAGCTAGAGGATGATCCATCAATTAAAGTGTTTCATTACGGCGATTGGGTAAAATAATACAAACTTTCGAATAAGTATAAAATTATTAGATAGTAAATGGCAAAGTTTCCAAACCACGATTTGAGAAGATTTTTATATAATTAATATAATAATAAAAGGGAAATGAAGGCATTATAGGAAGGTATGAAGCCTAAGAAAAGAAGAAGCAACTTAAATGAAAATCGTATAATTAACTCCTCAATTGTTACTCAATAATAAGTATAATACTGAAAAATATTTAAATGGTATAATACAAACAACCATTACTCCGAATAGTAGGATGAAACAATGGAGTGATATTGCATCGCGTTTTCAACTCTTTAAATTCTTAGACTAGCCTGAAGAGGAAATACTTGCTCACAGTTGGGATGAGGAATTCATTAAACAGATTGTTAATGAAACCGTACAAACTGTAAAACAGCACATTGAACTAGATAGTAATTTACAAATTACACTTGTGCCTGCACTTCCTTTTCCTTGGTTTTCAAATATAGAACAATCAATTTGGACGAATGGATTTACGAATTGTAGTCAAAGTATTTGGATTGCTATACCTGCTAATCCAGACATACCCTTTCTACACTATTTACTAGCACATGAGCTACATCACTCGGCACCTAATAATCCAATGTATAAGTTAACAATCGAACATTTCCCACTAAAAGAATGGTACAAAATGGAGGGCACAGCCGAATATTTCAGCTTGCAACTTTTTGAAGATAAACGTTGGTGGAAAGAAAGTTTTACGTTAGAGGGGGGAAGTACTTTGAATAAATTCCCTAAAATAATAGGTTTTTTATTTTTAATAATAAATTTCTGTTTTGTATGTGTTTCTTTAATAATTTCTGATTTTTTTGTTAAGCTAGAAAGACTTAACGAGCTTAATGGGTATATGTTGACGGATAAAGAGGAAGTTACGAGTTTCCTTATATTTAGTATTCCAATGTTCATGTTACAAGTTCTTTTTCTTTATTTTATTTTTAACTATTTGAAAAAAAGGCACGTTAATAAACCTGTAATCATACTGTACTTAGTAGCAAATTCTCTTCTCTTTTTATGGTTTGTCTTTAATGTATATCAGTTCACAATAAATGGCTATTAAACACTATGTGATATAAAACGTATACATAAATAAACCTAATAACATTCCCAAATCAAAGGGCTTTCAGTAAGTGCTGCTGTAGTTCCACATAAAGCTGCCTTTATAAGGGATCATCTCCTTTGGATGAAAGAGGGAAATAAAGAAACGCAACTTACAAAAGGTACGTATTTTTCTATTCTGCAGTGGTAAAAAGATGGCCAATTTATTGCTTATACAGCTTGTGATTAGAATGGCAACAACATTAATTTGTGTATTTATGATCTATAGAAAAACGAATAAATTTACGTTGCATACTGTAAATTTATTCGTTTTTAATGGTTAAGTTAAATGCCTTCAATAATTGGTTTTTATATATTCGGTTAGATTTGCTACTTTGTGAGAAACATCGGATAAAATCGCTCCTGGACTTTCTGGTTCGACGCCATAAATTTCAAATAGTTCATTTTCTATTTGCATAAGTTCTAATCTAATGTCGCTTAATTTTTCAATAATCCTCTCTTTTTCCATTTCAATCTTCCTTTCGATACATCGGTGTATTAACTTTTAAAACCGTTTTATCATTCTCATTCTTCAGTAAAATGATTCAATTGTTCAGCGAAATATAATTTTATACCGCTACTTATTACAAAGAGTCATAATATTTACAAACTACATCACTAGCGTCGCATTAAAATAATTCATCGCCATTAAATAAACGGTTCTGGTGCAAAAACATCTAGAATCCGTCAGAAAAATGCGAATTTACAACTTTATACTTTAACTAACAAGTCAAAGGAGGCTTAAAATAATGTTAGGTGAAAACTTTTATGAACAGGTACAAAAGAAACCATTATTCTTTTTGATTTATAGTATTATTGCAATTGTATTTTTTACTGGTATCACATTTACTTTTGTAATCCCTGGGTTACAAGGCTTCAAATGGTACTTCTTATTAATTGCACTTTTGATTTATTTTGTAGTTGCGAATATATTTGTAGGGTTATTTAAAGAACGACTATCATTGGTATTTATACTCTCCTTGATATTTAGTGCTTTAGGAATGGGATGGAGTGTATGGCTTGAATGGGGAGAGTTTAGTTTAGTTGAACATATGAATCCATTTGTGCTAATTGGCTATCCTTGTATAATCGCATTTATAATATTATTAATGTTTCATGTCTCTTCTAAATTTAAGACAAAAAAATAGTAATTATCGATGAATAAAAGTCATTTTTCAACTAACAGATGCTTAGTGTAACAAACATTTCAAAAATTGTTCCCAAACATCGCTTTGGGAATGCTATAAGGATGACTTTTGAAACTTTTATAATTGAATTAATGTAAATATAGTAATGACTTATTGTAGGGAGGGGATTATTGTTTTTATTTATTATTTTTTATTTAGTTTAGGTGTGCTATTTGTTATAGGCAGTGCGATTTTTTTTATTCGTATGTATAGAAAGAGAGAAATTAAGTTTTGGTCGACGATTAAAATGCTGAGCGGTTTTCTAATGGGACTCCTAATTTTATGGATGACTGTTCCAAGTTTAAAATATGTAATAACGAAAGACTTTGATGTTGTTAATGGTAAATGCACGATAGAAATATCTTCATCTGGTCGTTCTTCTAATTCGATTTTCAATATGCTTCAAACAGACGAACAATTTAGTTTCAATGAGATTCCTGAACTCGATGCTTATGGCAAATCAATTCCTTATTACTGTGAGGTTACGGTGACCAAAGACCGTATGTGGACAATGGATTATAAAATTTACGATTTAAAGACAAGAAAGCTTATCGATTCACACACAGGTGAGTAGCTTATTCTTTGAAAAAATATGAAGAATAAATATACATATGTAGTTGAAAGAACGTTCCCAAATCAAAGTTTGGTAATACAAGAAAAAGGCAGAAACATTGTTAAATCAACGTTTCTGCCTTTTTAATTGATACATTGTTTAAGCGTTGTTTTATACAATTTTACTAAAGTTCAGTGTTGGCAATGGATTGAGCGTGTTTTGGGGATTGCCTAGACAGTGTAATTTCTGTATAAAATCGTGCATAATCTTAGCTTTGTAATTTCACATTTTTCTGGCGCCACCCATTAATAAAAATTTTAACATTAATTTAAACTATTCAGAAAAATTATTGACATCTATATCGACAGTCGATACAATAACTATATCATCACCCGATATATCATTGAACGATATATAAAGGAGGGAGTCTGTTGCAGCAGCCTTTAACAGAAGGGATTTACTATATTTTATTGGCACTTTATGAACCACGGCATGGTTACGGCATTATGCAAATTGTGGAAGAATGGAGTGCTGGGCGTGTGAAATTAGGGGCAGGCACAACTTACGGAGCTTTAAAAAATTTACAAGATAAGAAATATATTGAAACTTTAGCGGGGGAAGAACGTAAAAAGGAGTATGTCATCACTCCGCTTGGCAAAGAAGTTGTCGAAATGGAAGTCGCACGTTTAAAAGAGCTTTACGACAATGGGCAAAAGTTAATCGAGGCGAAGGGGAATAAGTGATGCGAGTATTTAAACTAATTTTAGATGATGTCAAGGAAGAACAATGGCTCAATGACATGGCAAGTCAGGGCTTGCATTTCCAAAAGTTTCGCTTCCCGTTTTACACTTTTGAAAAAGGGGAGCCAGGCGAATATGTATACCGTACGGAAATGCTTGAAAATTTAGGCTTTGGTCAAGAAACGAAGAACTATTTAGCATTTATAGAAAGTACGGGCATTGAAGTTGTGCAAAAACGATTTTCATGGGCGTATTTTCGTCAGCATCAAAGCAAGGGAGCGTTTGAGCTGTATAGTGATGCTGCGTCGAAGCTTGCTTATACAAATCGTATCTATGCCATTTATGCGATGATTTTTGGGCTTAATATTGCAGCAGCACTAATGAATGGTGCCATTTCTTACGCAGATGCTAGCGCGGATGCCAATAGCTTTTTAGCAGGATTGAGCACTGGGGTTTCTGTAGTAATACTTTACCCAACGCTGAAAACGTTTTTCCGTAGACGTAATTTAAAAAAAGAAATCGAGTTATTCGAACTGTAGGAGGGAAATTGAATGGTATTACAATTGTCTGGTGTAACAAAGCGTTACAAAGATTTTACCGCGGTCAACCAACTTAATTTTACAATTAAAAAAGGCGAAATATTTGGTCTGATTGGTCAAAACGGGGCAGGGAAAACGACGACGTTCCGTATGATTTTAGATTTACAAGATACAACAGAAGGCACAATCACATGGGATGGTCGGCCGATAAAAACGATCAGCCGTGACATGCTCGGCTATTTACCAGAGGAGCGCGGGATTTTCCCACAAATGAAAGTAGAAGAGCAGCTGTACTTTTTCGGCGAGCTGCACGGTATGGATAAACAGAAGTTAAAAAAAGATATCGATTTTTGGATTGCACGCTTTGACCTTGAGGAGAAGCGCCATGTAAAAGCTGAAACGCTGTCAAAAGGAAATAAGCAAAAGGTACAGCTAATTGCGAGCTTTATTCATAAGCCAGATTTCCTCATTTTAGATGAACCGTTTAGTGGGCTAGACCCGGTGAATATGGAACTATTAAAAAATGCGATCTTGCATTTGCGTGATCAAGGAATGACGATTTTGTTTTCGAGTCACCAAATGGATAATGTCGAGGAGCTATGTGACCACTTATGCTTATTAAAGCGTGGTGAATCGCTGTTTTCGGGCTCGCTATTAGACCTGAAAAAGCAATATGGAAAAACGAATCTCACAGTGCGCACCGATAAATCGGAGGCGGAGCTTGCTAGTTATCCAGGCGTTGTACAGGTGAAGATAGAGCGTGATGAGCAAGCGGTGCTATCATTACAAGACGAATCCTATGCACCACAAATTTTCGAGCTGCTGTCAAACGGCGCATACATCGAAAAATTCAGCTTAGATTATTTATCGCTGCATGAAATTTTCAAGGAGAAGGTAGGTGCGGGTCTTGTCTAAATTTAATGTACTCGTAAAAAAGCTTTATAAGCAAAAGGTACGCTCAAAATCGTTTATTTTAATGACATTACTTTATCTAGTTGTACTTACAGGAGTGATGTTTTGGTCGGAAATTAAGGAGATGCTGTTTTCGGGAGATGCCGATGTAATTGCAGTTGTAAATAAAACCGATTTTGATGTATCACAGGTGCTTCAAAATACGGATGACTACACATTTGAATATGTTGCGGCCGATGCTGTGGCGGACAATTTAAAGAATGAAGATTATTACGCCGCGTTTACATTAACGGATGCTAGCGGGAAGCTTGCTGCAAAAATAGAATCATATGATCCGCTGCCATTAAATGACCAGCAAGAGTATCAAAATATGCTTAATCAGGTTGGGCAAATGTATGCCATGAGTCAAGTTGATTTAAGCCCAGAACAGCAAGAGTTACTACTTTCTTCGGAGCCTGTCATTACGCTTAATTCGTTAAATGAAGCGGCTGAGGACGGGAAATCGGCAGATGAAAAAATGGCTGGTGTATGGATTAGTTATGCAATTGGAATTATTATTTATGCCTTTGTCGCTACGTATCTATCGATGATTACAACGGATGTCGCGTCTGAAAAGGGATCACGCGCTTTAGAAATGTTACTTGTTAGCGTGAAGCCTGAGATTCATTTCCGCTCGAAAATTTTCGGCACATTTTTAGTGGCGTTAACGCAGTTTGTCGTGCTGTTTGGTGTACTTCTTTTACTACTACGATTCACTGATGGTGGGAATAAATGGTCGTTTGTGACTGATTTACTTGATTCGTTATCGGTGAGCTATTTCATGTATGTGGTCGGCTTCTTGTTCTTAACGATTTTAATGTATTTGATTATTGGTGCGCTATTTGGCTCACTTGTTTCGAAAGTAGAAGAGGGAGGGCAAGTAATGATGCCGGCGATGATGTTAACACTGATTGGCTTCTATGTCATGCTTTCGGGGATGGGTAATCCAGATACAATGCTTATTAAAGTGTTCTCATATATTCCATTTACGTCGGGTATGGTGATGCCGATGCGTTTAGGGGCAACGGATATAAACGCCATTGAGCCAATTATTAGCTTTGGGCTATTAGTTGGTACGGTACTTGCATTATACTTTGTCAGCCTGTCGTTCTACAAACGTAGTGTATTAACGTACTCTGCAGGCGGCATTATCGAAAAAATGAAAACCGTGTTCAAGGTGACAACATAATGTGCGAGTAGCTATTCACGCACTTTCGTAGTACACTAGGAACATACGAGAGACTTGTCTTTTGCGGGCAAGTCTTTTTTTAATTGAACGCAAAACAAAAGGATGACTTTATGAGAAAATTAGTAGAATTACAAGTAGATGCTAAGGCGATAAAAGACTTAACAAATGGCTATCCGTTAATTTTAAAGGATGCCATTGTGACAAATGAAGTACATGTCGAGGAAGGCAGCTTACTGCACTTAGTCGATAAAAACGGTGGCTATATCGCAACGGGCTATTACGGCGCACAAAATAAAGGAATCGGCTGGGTGCTTTCACGTAAAGAAAAAGAAGCGATTGATGTGAAATATTTCACAAGCAAAATTCGTAAAGCGGCAGAAAACCGTGCAGACTTTTTTACATCAGACGATACATCGGCCTTCCGTGTATTCAATGGTGAGGGAGACGGCATCGGAGGCTTAACAATCGATTTCTTCAACGGCTTTTACATGGTGAGCTGGTATAGTGAAGGCATTTATTCATTCCGTGCAGATATTTATGCAGCGCTTGAGCAAGCGGTCAATACGCGTGGAGTATATGAAAAATTGCGCTTCAACACGAACGGTCAGTATATTGATAAAGATGATTATGTGTCAGGCGAAAAGGGTGAGTTCCCATTAATCGTGCAAGAAAACGGCATGAACTATGCGGTTGATTTAAACGACGGTGCGATGACGGGGATTTTCCTCGATCAACGTAATGTGCGTAAAGCGTTACGCGACCGTTATGCAAATGACAAAACGGTATTAAATACATTCTCTTACACAGGAGCATTTTCAGTTGCGGCTGCTTTAGGTGGCGCGGCTGGTACGACAAGTGTAGACCTTGCAAAACGTAGCTTACCGAAAACAATCGAGCAGTTTAGCGTCAACGGTATTGATTATGAATCGCAGGATATTAAAGTGATGAATGTGTTCGATTACTTTAGCTATGCCGCACGTAAAGGCTTGGCGTTTGATGTTGTTGTACTTGACCCACCAAGTTTTGCTCGTACAAAAAAAATGACGTTTAGTACAGCGAAGGATTATCCGAAGCTGTTAAAAGATGCACTGACAATCACAAATGACGGTGGTGTCATTGTCGCATCAACAAATAACGCAAGCTTCAACATGAAAAAGTTCAAAACGTTTATCGATAAAGCGTTTAAGGACTACGGTGCACGTTACAAAATTTTAGAGGAGCACCAATTACCAGAAGACTTTGCCGTACCACACAACTTCCCAGAGTTTAATTACTTAAAAGTTGTGTTTATACAAGTAACGAAATAGGAGAGAAAGTATGCGCTATAATAAAACAACGATGCTAAAGCTGATCAATGAACATCGAGAGCTACATGACGAATTAAAAAAGCTCAAAAGCGAAATGGGCTTAGAGAAAAACTTTGCCGTAAAAGCATTGTATCATTCAATGGTTGCTGATAGTGGTCCGTATATGAAGGACTATCAGGATTTAGACCGTCTGAAATAAAGAGGCGTGTTTAGTATAAGCATGTAAATTAAATAAGTGTTTCAATTTTAGGTTCAAATCGCATATGATTTGAACCTTTGATTTTTAATCCATAGTTTCGGTTTTCTGATAATGTGGAAATAAAATAAAGTCTTTTGGAAATCTAAGTTTTAATCAACAATCGTGCCAAATTGTTTAAGTTCTTTCTGCACAATACTCACCAAATTTAGCTATCTATTTATAAATTAGATAATTTTTTAAAGGTTGGACTAAGCTCACTCCATACATCGAATTTATTACCATCTAAATCGTAAAAAACAAAATTTTTTCCAGAATGTCCTCTGTCTTCAATCTCTCCAACTCTGATTTCATTTTGCTTGAAGTCATTACGTATTGCTTCTAAGGCATGTAATCCATCTACTTCGAAAGTTAACGAAAAATGCTCATTACCATAAATATCGAAAAAGTTAGAGCTTTGATTTTCATCAGACTTCACAAGAAAAATGCTTTGATTTGCAAAGTTTAAAATAGCTTTGTCTTGGTCTTTGTAGCTTAACTCTGCACCTAATTTATTTACATACCATTCTGATGAAAGGATTACATTAGTTACTGGTATGTAAGTTGTTCCTACTCTTAATAGTTTCTCACTCATTTTTTGTCTCCTTTCAAATCTCCTAATAAATATCTTCTCCTTCGAGTCTCCACTTTTTGTATCCTTAACCCAAAGTGACCGTTTGTTGAAGTAGGTTTTGATTTGTATTTTAAGCTTGGATTGGTAAATAAATCTGTACTTCTTCATCACCATCCCCCAAAGGATGATATGTCTCGATAATATAAGAATGGAGATCCCTTTGATAACCTTGTTCTTCTGCCCAATTCAATAAATTCAAATGTAGTTCTCCTAGATTAGAAATGCTGCCTCTTGTTGTTATATAATTTTTATTTGTTTCAATGTAATCCATTCCTGTTGGTACTTCCATTAATTTCTCGCTCACAATTAACCCTACATAATAATGACCTATCTTATGCTCCTCACCTTTTTTAGGCTCATATAATGCAATTTCGGTCTCTGTTGCACTTAGGATTTCGTTTGAGCGACTTAATAGTTGCTTTGCGAGCAATGGTACTTCATTACCAAAGTTAATATACTCCCCACTACCTTTTAATCCAATAATCTTAAATTCTTTTTTAATCATCATAAACAAGATGTTTATCTCTCCAATCACATAATATTCTAATTTTATTTATTCAATAAAAAACCCTTATTTCCTGCATTGAAGGAAGGATTTCATACTGATCTCTGCACAGTTAAAATTTTTTCCCTCGAGCGTCCCCAAATTGAACGCACTTTGTAATTTACCTTATAAAGGGGGAATTACAAATGCTTCATCATTTAACTTCGTATAGACAATTTCAATCGGTTGGTGAGATGGATTCAAATGTTCGACAGCACATAAACGACCATTCGTTGACAAAATCACAGCTCCGAATTATACAGTGCATTGCAAGTCATGCGTTGGCAACACCAGGCGTAGCACATCTAAAAGCAGAGACGATTGCTAAAAAGCTCGCGATTTCTGCAAAAACCGTATACCGTGCAGTGAAATATTTACAGCAGCTTGGTATTATCCAAAAGGTAGCTTACACAAAATTAAACGGCATTAAGGCGGCGAATATTTATATCATTTGTCCGTATGTCCCATCGGAAATGTCCGAACGAGATGTGCCTGTAAAAGCTTGTCAAACTAAGCCTGAACCGCCGAAAACAGTAGACGAATCAATTTCTTTTGAATCTAAAAAAAGTAGTAAAGATAATCTATTATGCAAAACGCATAATAGATGGCATATAGATTTACAAACACATTTTAGTTGTTTTCCATTAACACAGCATTTTGCAAATCAAGTACAAGCCATTATTCCAAAGTTAGCGATGTATAATAAGCAGCAATTTGAACGCGCAAAAAAAATCATTACAGATTGTGTGTTTCTAGTAGCCAATCAACATATTACAATCTATAGCTCATTTGAAAACTTTGTATTAGGTGCTTATAAGAAATGGATTTTGCGGACAATTGAACAAGCACCAATAACGGATCAACACCCAACGATTTCTACAAGACCTGTGCCGTTCTACAATTGGCTAGACGAACGTGAATGAAATTAATTCGGAGCTCGAAAAAAATGTGTTCAAATATATCAAAATATTCGAAGTTTTGTTAAAATGGTAAGACTTGAGAATAAAAGAGGGTGAAAAAATGAAGGTGTTTTTAAAGCTTGGTTGGTTTTTTAAAGAGCGTAAACGCCAGTATGTTATTGGCTTATTAATGCTCATGCTTGTGGCCATCTTACAGCTTGTGCCACCGAAAATTATCGGCTATACCATTGACGAAATTGGACAAGGCACATTAACGAAAGCAAAACTGTTTACGTTGATTGGCATTATTGCAGCGGTTGCGCTTGTAATGTATGGATTAAGATATTATTGGAGACAAATGATTTTTGGCTCGTCGAACTATTTGGCACGCGTTTTGCGCCAAAAATTGCACCGTCATTTTACGCGAATGTCGCCGTCCTTTTATCAAAAGCATCGTGTTGGTGATTTAATGGCACATGCGACGAATGATATTAGCGCGGTTCAGCAAACAGCGGGTGGCGGGGTGTTAACGCTATTTGATTCACTGACAACGGGTGGCTTTGTTGTACTTGCAATGGCCATTACAATTGATTGGCGTTTAACCTTAATTGCACTGATTCCGATGCCGTTAATGGCGTTTTCGACGACGTATTATGGTAAGTTGTTACATCAACGTTTTCACTATGCCCAAGCCGCGTTTTCAGATTTGAATGATAAAACGCAGGAAAGTATTTCGGGCATTAAAGTGTTGAAAACGTTTGGTCAGCAACGACAAGATGTAGATGATTTTACCCGTCTTTCTGATGAAGTCGTGGATAAAAATTTACAAGTAGCAAAAATCGATTCTTTATTTGACCCAACGATTAGTTTTGTTGTCGGCATTAGTTTTATGCTGAGCCTTGGCTTTGGGACAAAATTTATTTTAGAAGATGCGATGTCGATTGGCGATTTAGTAACATTTACGACGTATTTAAGTCTGCTTGTGTGGCCAATGTTGGCGATTGGCATGCTCTTTAATATTGTAGAGCGAGGCAGTGTTTCGTACAATCGAATTGAAAGGCTATTAAACGAGCCTATTGAAATTGATGATAAAAATAATGCGATTACGAGAATGCCATCAGGTGATTTGGCTTTCCATATTGATTCCTTTACATTCCCTGGAGATAAGGAGCCAGCATTACATAATGTGCACTTTGACTTAAAGCGTGGCGAAACGCTTGGCATAGTTGGGAAAACAGGTGCAGGGAAAACGACGATTTTAAAGCTTTTATTAAGGGAGTTTGAAGGCTATAACGGTCAAATCTGCTTTGGTGACTATTCGATTATGGATTACCAAACATTAAAGTTGCGTGAAGCAATTGGCTATGTACCGCAAGAGCATTTCCTATTTTCTGCTTCGATTTTCTCGAATGTCGCGTTCGCAAATGCAGAGGCAACAATCGATGAAGTGCGTGCCGCGGCAAAGCTGGCTTATATAGACCATGACATTATGGAATTTACAGAAGGCTATAAAACAGTCGTAGGTGAGCGTGGAGTATCGTTGTCTGGTGGGCAAAAGCAACGGATATCCATTGCACGTGCGCTATTAATGAAACCGGAATTACTCATTTTAGATGACTCGTTATCTGCGGTGGATGCACGTACAGAGGAAGCCATTTTACATGCGCTAAAAGAAGAACGCAAAGATTCGACAACGATTATTACGTCGCATCGTTTAAGTGCCATTCAGCAAGCCCATGTCATCATTGTTGTGGATCACGGCACGATTATTGAAAAAGGGACACATGAGGAATTAATGGCATTAAAGGGCAGCTACTATGAAATGTATCAATTACAACAGCTAGAGCAGCTAGTAGAGCAAGGGGGTGACGGGCATGGCGAATGAGCAAACGACGGAAACGATTTCATCTAAAGAACAACGAATCGTATTAATGCGCCTATTCACATATTTAAAGCCACATAAAAAGCTATTGTCCGTTGCGTTATTCTTACTAGCGCTAACGGTTGTAGGGGATATGCTCGGCCCGTATTTCATTAAAGTATTTATCGATGATTATTTAATGATGGATAACATCGTCTTTAAGCCAGTTATGACATTGGCGGTCAGCTATTTTGTCATTCAAGTATTGAATATATTTATTACGTACTATCAAACATTAAAGTTCCAGGAGTTGGCGTTAAAGGTCATTCAGCAGCTACGGATCGATGTCTTTTCAAAAATTCATCGACTTGGCATGCGCTATTTTGACCAAGTGCCAGCGGGGTCTATTGTCAGCCGTGCAACCAATGACACGGAAGCAATAAAGGATATGTTCGTATCGGTATTAATCAGCTTTGTACAGGCGGCGTTCTTAATTGTCGGTGTGTACATCGCGATGTTTTTACTCAATGCGAAATTGGCGTTATTTATGCTGTTAATATTACCGGTTGTCATTTACATCATTTATTTATACCGTAAAATTAGCGCTGTTGTGTATATGCGTATGCGTGAGAAGCTTGGTCAGCTGAATGCGCGCTTATCGGAGACATTGTCAGGCATGAGCATTGTGCAAGCATTCCGTCAAGAAAAGCGCTTTAATGATGAATTTGATGCCATTAATGATGAGCATTTTGACGCGATGATGGCGAATACGAAAATGAATAGTCTGTTGCTGCGCCCGATTATTGACTTAGTGTATTTCACGGCGATTATAATTTTACTATTCTATTTTGGGTGGACTTCGTTTGAAACAGCCGTAGAAGTTGGTGTTGTCTATGCTTTTATAACGTATATGAACCGCTTCTTTGACCCGATTAATCAAATGATGGAGCGTCTAGCATTATTCCAGCAGGCCATTGTTGCGGCATCACGCGTTTTTGCGTTAATGGATAATGAGGAATTGGAACCCACGCAGCAAGATAAATCACAAACTGTTACGAATGGTCGTATTGAATTTAACGATGTTTCGTTTAGCTATGACGGGGAACGGGATGTGCTGAAAAATATTTCGTTTACTGTCAATCCAGGCGAAACAGTAGCACTTGTTGGGCATACGGGAAGTGGGAAAAGTTCGATTATCAATTTATTGATGCGCTTTTATGAATTTGAGCGGGGCGATATTGTTATTGATGGTGAATCGATTAAAGACTATTCGCAGCAAGAGCTTCGCGATAAAATGGGACTTGTGCTGCAAGATCCATTCCTGTTTTACGGCACGGTCGATTCAAATATTCGACTTTACAATGAACAATTAAACTTAGCTGATGTTAAGCATGCGGCAGAATTTGTGCAGGCGAGTGACTTTATCGAAAGCTTACCAGATGGCTATCAAAGTCGCGTGACGGAGCGCGGTTCCACATTTTCAAGTGGGCAGCGTCAGCTTATCGCCTTTGCGCGTACCGTTGCGACCAATCCGAAAATTTTAGTATTAGATGAAGCAACGGCAGCGATTGATACCGAAACAGAAGTGGGAATTCAACAGTCGCTTGAAAAAATGCGCAAAGGCCGTACAACGATTGCCATTGCACACCGTTTGTCGACGATTCAAGATGCCGAGCAGATTTTAGTGCTGCACAAAGGGGAAATCGTCGAGCGCGGCACACATCAGGAGTTACTCGCGCACAAAGGCTTATATGAAAAAATGTACTTATTGCAAAATGGGATTGTGCAAAAAGAATAGATGTTAGGGCTCTGCATGACCTCGGTTGTGTGGGGTTTTTTGTTGGCTGGAAAAGGACTATTAGAGTAAGCAGAATTTTTTTGAAAACAGCCTATTTCTGAAATTGTATGAAATTGTTTATAAATAGGGGATTGAGCATTTTTGCATGAAAAATGTATAAGAGCATTGAAATAAAGACCAGTCAAAACAAGGTTATTTTATAGTTTTGACTGATTTTTTGTGTTTCCAAACTATCATTTGTAAACGTTATTTGTATAGAAAATAACTAAAATTTTAAAGGACAATTTTACTTATGTTAAGGTTCACCGTGATGTATCTATATGAGGTTTTATGTTTAGCTTGATCATTAATTCTTTCTCTAAATTGCTTGCTAATTCATTAAGTCTACGTAACTCAAATTCTTTATCAATTACTTCTCTTCGCTTAGTCTTCTGCATTTGTTGAGCATATTCGCATAGTCCATGAATATTTTTATCTTTCCAGCCTGAACAAAATAAAAAATCCTAGAAAAAACGGTCTCACGGTTTTAAGACTTTTCATTATTCGATTAACAAGTACAACCTAAGTGCACATCTTTACCTTAAAATCACTATGTATTAGGGGCGACATAATCCCTAAATTTATATTGATAATAGTCTAAGTTAAGAAACATTCATTGCGTATTATACATTTAACGCTGTTCTTAAGGAGGTGTCTGTTATGCCTGGAAAAAAAGGAAAAAAAGGTTCGGGTAGTCATTCGTCTACAGGAAGTACTTCTACTGGTTGTACTTCTACTGGTAACACTTCTACTGGTTGTACTTCTACTGGTAGTAAATCTACTGGTAAACGTAAATCTACAGGTTGTAAATCTACTGGTAAACGTAAACGTAAACGTAAACGTAAATAAAGTACGTTTACCAGAAACAATTGTATAAGTACAGGTGAAAGAACATGCCTCCATTCACTATTCAAAAGGTTAGTGGGGCATTTTCTCCTTATAAAAATTTAATTAGCTACATATAAAATCTATTTACTTTAACTGACATCGAACATAACAATTATTTATTAGCTGTGTACTTAAGCTATTTCATGTCTAATACCGTGAGAGTATATACATTGATAACCGAAAGGGTACATTAGGGAGGTGAGTGCATGTCAAACATTATACCTTCGTATTTATTAATGATTGATGAAAAGGCATTAAATAAGTTAAGGAAAAAAGTATCAAAAGACTACTCTGTTTCCGCAAAGTTGATGGTAGATAACATTACGTACAACATTAAGATTGCCTATCGTGGAGACTATACACGGAAATTCCGTAAAAGATCCTATATGATTGACTTCATTGATACTGAAAAATTCTTAGGAGTAAGTAGAATCCACCTCAATGCAGAATATAAAGACCCCTCACTAATCCGCAATAAGCTTTCACTTGACTTCTTTCAAGATCTTGGAGTCCTTTCACCAGATAGTCAGCATATCAATTTTTACAGAAATGACTCATTGAAAGGTGTCTACCTGCACTTGGAATCAGTTGATGATTTATTTTTAGAAAAGAGGGGGCTTCCCGCCGGTCCCATTTACTACGCTATCAACAATGATGCAAATTTCTCATTGGTGCGTGATAAGAAACCCAAAAAATCACTTTTGTCGGGCTATAAACGAGTGTGCGGAGCTTCTTCAGACGATACCTTTCTTCATGATTTGATTACAACCATAAATAATACAATTCCATCTAATTTCCCAGATGAAATCTCCCAGAAAATTAATATTGATCAATATTTCCGATGGCTCGCTGGAGCAGTTTGTACAATGAATAACGACGGTTTTACACACAATTATGCCCTATATCGAAATAGTGACACTTGCTTATTCGAAATACTTCCATGGGACTATGATGCAACTTGGGGACGGAAAGTAAGTGGTGGGATAATGAATCATACGTATGTCCCAATTGAAGGTAAATCAGGAAACCATCTTAACTATGTTCTATTGCAAGTTCCCGAATTCCGCAAACTTTACAAAGAAACATTAGAAGAAATCCTTGAAACAATGTTTACAGTTGACTATATGGAAAACAAAGTCTTACCACTACATCAATGTATACGTCCCCAAATCCTCCTTGATCCTTATAAAAAAAATAAGATTGATATTTTTGATAATGAACCAGAATTAATTTTCCAATTTATTCGAGAACGCAATGATTATTTAAAAAATCAACTCTCGAATTTAGATTAAAAATCTAATCAATAATGATTTTTTTGATTTGAGAGATATAGGGATTGGGGAAAGGAGTTACTGCTTTGGGACCTATATGTATAAAAGATACCGGGAAATATGGTAGAGGTATATATGCTAAACGTGATATAAAAAAAGATGAACTTATTGAGGTATCACCCGTTATAATATTACCTAAAGGGGATTGGAAATATTTAAAAAAGACTTCCCTTCTTTACTATAGCTTTTATTGGGGGAAAAATGATACAGCCATTGCACTTGGATTTGGATCACTTTTTAATCATTCATACACTCCAAATACTAATTTTGAAAATAATACAGAAAATTTATCAATTGACTTTTATGCACTAAATGATATTTTGATGGGTGAAGAATTAACTATTAATTACAATGGTGATCTTGAAAATAAATCACCGTTATGGTTTGATGTAATCGAATAAAGATCTTCCCTCCATGATAATTGTTTTGCTTTCAAAAATAATGGTAACACCAGAATATATGATTAGATACGCTCACCAATATCTTGGGCAGCACGTGTTCCTTTTGAGAACCGGGCTGCTTTTTTGATAAAAATAGATCTGAGTATTATATTTTTTTGATTGTTACAAATTTTTTCGAAATAATTTTTCTCTGCTATAATTACTTTTTGATTTTATAAATTAATTAGGGGGAGAATAATTGAAAAAAATATTAACTGTATTTTCTTTACTTTTAGTAATGATCTTAAGTGCATGTAGTTCTCTTTCTAACGATGAATTAATAAAAGATTATGTGAAAGATACATATGGAATTGACATCGTTGTAAAAGATTCATACAAAAATTCATTAGAATTAGGTGAGGATTCATACATTGTTGCTCCTGTTGACCATCAAGAAATGGAATTCTCCGTTGTGGTATATGATAATCCAACGGAAGATGAAATTAATTACAAAAGTGAGCATTTTATCAAAGATAATTATTTAAACGCATTGGAAGCGGATAAGGAACTACACAAATTAGATAAAGTTATTCCAGATATTAACAAGCTTGGATTTGATGAATCATTTAATGATGAAAATAGGGTGTTTATAGGAGAAGTTGGTGGAAAGAAAGCTATTTGGAGTTCTTTTTATTCTACCTCTCACATGGAATTAGCAAGTTTTGAAGAAAAAGATTTAGACCGCTTATTCGAGTTATATAAATTAGTAAAACAAAGCGGGGCATTATTTGAAATTATTTATGTCTCAGATATGAGGGAGCCACACGAGAGCGAAACCTTTGTATTTGATATGGAAAAATTAAAGGGTGTAAAAACAAAAGAAGATTTTTTGTTGGAAATGAAAAAATCAAATGCAAATATTGCTAGTTTATATGAAAATAAAAAATGGGAATCTGAGAAAAAGAAAATTGAAAATGAACGTTTCACGTTTGATTCTAAATATGATGATTATTGGTTTAATTGTACGCTGACGAATGGAAATGGCGAATGTACCAATATTTTTGTCACTGTATATTTCAAAGAAAACAGCCTAACTAAATCAAATATTAATTTAGAAAAAGATTTAAACGCTATTTTTACTTTATTCGAAAAGACGATTTATCCAAAAGCTTCAATAGAGTATTGTTTTATAGAAGAAGGTTCAGATGACTCGGTGAGATTTACAGATTATGAAATCAAAAAATATTCTTCCACTTTAGATTTTATCAACAAGAATTTTAAATAAAGAGAAGCATTCGGCACGAATATGTTGCGCGAATGCTTTTGCTGATTTGGACTTGCTTAATTGTATATATTTACTTTTAATAAAGTGTGGTCGTAACTTTCTTTTTGTCCTTTTAATCTACATTCGGCTGATTTTTTAATGAGATGGGTGAAAGTATTCTTTATTTCACGCACTCAAATTGATTTCGACATTTACATCTCACGTTTCGACCTCTATAATGAGTTCTATTAAATTCATAGAAGGTGCAAGTATGTCACAACAAAAACAAGGCATCCTGTTTGCGGCAGGAGCCTATTTAATGTGGGGGCTTATCCCACTTTATTGGAAACAAGTGCAGAATGTTTCGAGTCTGGAAATTTTAGCGGGGCGAGTTATTTGGTCATTCGTTTTTACGGCGCTCTTTGTATTACTCATCAAACAGCGCAAGGAATTAATGGCAGATATTAGATCGCTATGGGGGAGACAAGCTCAGTTTTGGTCGCTCTTCATTGCATCTCTAGTTATAAGTGTCAACTGGGGTGTGTATATTTGGGCGGTCAATAATGAGCACTTACTACAGGCGAGTTTAGGTTATTACATTAACCCACTTATTTCTGTGCTCTTCGGTTTGATTATCTTTAAGGAAAAGCTATCAGGTGCAACGATTGTAGCTGTCATTATCGCAGCAATTGGCGTAGCCTATCAAGCGATTTTAGGTGGGACGATTCCATGGGTGTCCCTAACACTTGCGTTATCATTTTCAATTTATGGTGTGCTGAAAAAGAAAATTCCGCTAGATGCAACGCGCGGCTTGGCAATTGAAACATTATTTATATTACCAATCGCAATTATAGGATATATTTACTTAATGCAGACGACGGACATTGCCTTTTTACATGTGGATATGAAAACTAACCTATTATTAATAGGAAGTGGTATTATAACGGCATTACCACTTGTGCTTTTTGCAAAAGGAGCACAAAAAATTCCATTATATTTATTGGGCTTCGTGCAGTTTTTATCGCCAACGATGAGTTTAGTAATCGGAATCTTTGTTTATAAAGAGCCCTTTACAATGACGGAGCTATTTACGTTTAGCTGTATTTGGCTTGCGGTACTTATTTTTTCTGCTGGGAAATTTATCGAAGTGAGAAAGCGAAAATTGATCTAACTTGTTTCAGCAAAAGTCCCTCACTCGAATAACTAGGGAATAAATGCTAAAAATGTCCTCCGTTCAGCGGGGGTTCAAATTATGGCTGAATCAAGTTACTGCCTCCGGCGGATGTCACAGATTTTTTAATGGAGTTTTTCGAGCGGGCTCGAAAAAAATCTGGACGCAATTACGCCGAGGTGTAATTGATATGTACAGCTCCTTGTAAACATTGTTTACGAGGAGTTTTTTTATCCAAAAACAACACGCATGAAACTACCAATGATGATAATGCAAATGAAGGCGATTAATCCGACCTTTGTAAATTCAAATAACGAATATTGTTTCCTCGAAAACAGATCACGTTTATAACGTGGAGTATTGCGCATAATAATACCTCCAAAATAAGTTTTTACTTATAATTTGCAGTAATATATCTGTTTATTATACCAAAAATTGCGCGAAAAATAGCACTAAGAATTCAGAATATTGTTAAATTTGATTTTTCTCTCTTATATTCTAATTTTCTAATTGTAACAACCGAATCTTTGTGCTAGGATTGCTTATTGAATGATAATGTGAAAGTTTAAACATAGCTTTTGGACTTTTCATGAAGAAAAAAATATTAAGTGTTGGCAAAGGAGAGTTATTATGTCAGAAATGAATAATCAGGTAGAAAAAGTGTCTGTTACACAAGAACAATTAGACGTACTAGACCAACTATTAAAGCCAGAGGTACAAGCTTCGTTAACAACTTTAGTTGACAACTTACCTAAGTTAGCAGAAATGACAACTTTATTAACAAAGGCATATGATTTCGCGACTGCAGTAGCAACTGACGAAACATTAAAAAGTGATACAGTTGCAGCTGTAACAGAAATGGCTAGCCCAGTAGTAGATACAGCAAAATCTTTAGCTCAAACGGCTATCGAAGCAAAAGACCGTGCTGAAGTTTCAAATGAAACAGTAGGTGTATTTGGTTTATTAAAAATGTTAAAAGACCCACAAGTTCAAGGCGCATTACGTTTTGCCAATGCATTTTTAGCTGTAGCAGCTGAGAAAAAAGACAAATAATTAATTCGCACAATCTAATTTAATTGGAGGATGTTATCATGGTAACAAAAGATATCGTTATTTTAGGTGCTGGTTTTGCTGGTGTTTTAGCTGCTCAAACAGCTCGCAAATATTTAAATACGTTAGAAGCAAACATTACAGTTGTAAACCAGTTCCCAACGCACCAAATCATTACAGAATTACACCGTTTAGCTGGTGGTACAATTAAAGAGGGCGCTGTTTCTCTATCTTTAGAAAAAATCTTCAAAGGTAAAGACATCAACCTTGAAATCGCAAAAGTAAACAGCTTCAACGCTGACAAAAAAGAAGTTCAACTTTCAAATGGTAAAACTTTATCATACGATACATTAGTTGTTGCTTTAGGTTCTCAAACAGGATTCTTCGGTATCCCAGGCTTAGAAGAAAATTCATTCGTATTAAAATCAGTTGACGAAGCAAATGCTATCCGTGAGCATATCGAAGCACGTATCGCCGAATATGCAAAATCAAAAAATGAAGCAGATGCAACGATCGTTATCGGCGGTGGCGGTTTAACAGGTGTTGAGCTTGTTGGTGAAATCGTAGACCACTTCCCGAAAGTAGCTGCGAAATACGGCGTACCTTTCGAAGATTTAAAAATCAAATTAGTAGAAGCTGGTCCAAAAATCTTACCAGTATTCCCAGACAACTTAATTGCTCGTGCGACTGAATCATTAGCAAAACGTGGTGTTGAGTTCATCACTTCAACTCCTGTAACAGGTGTTGAAGGCAATGTTATTCAATTAAAAGACCGTGAGCCAATCGTTGCGAACACATTAGTATGGACTGGTGGGGTAGCTCCACTTCCATTAGTTGGTGAATCAGGTCTTAACTGTGACCGTGGTAAAGCAACAATCAACGACTTCTTACAATCTACTTCTCACCCAGAAGTATTTGTATTAGGTGATGCTTCTGCACACATTCCAAACCCAGGCGACCGCCCAACTTACGCGCCAACTGCTCAAGTAGCATGGCAACAAGGTGAGCAAGCTGGTTACAACATCTTTGCTCAAATTAAAGGTCACGACATGAAAGCATTCCAGTTCACAAACTCTGGTACTTTAGGTTCTTTAGGACGTAAAGACGGTATCGCAACTATTGGTGCAAACAATACACAATTAGTTGGTTTACCAGCTTCATTAATGAAAGAAGCTTCAAACATTCGTTATATGACGCATATTAAAGCGTTATTCGGTTTAGCGTACTAAGCCAATCCCAATCATAATAATAGCAAAGCCGCTTAGAATTTATTTTCTAGGCGGTTTTTTTCTGTTGAAAGTTGAACATTTTATCCTTTTTTCTATGAAAGGAACTAATAAATTAAACTACATACTAACATTGAGTAAACTTACTAACAAAAAATGGATTGAGTGCAGTGTTACTTATTTTCGGCGGGCTACGGCATGACAGCATTATGGCCACGTGGTACGTGTCCATACTACTGTCTTTAATGCCGCATGCAAGGCCCGCCAAATTAAAATGTTCGTTATTAATAAAGGTAAAAGAGTCCAATGTTGCCACTTGCGCTATCGCGAGGCGGCGGTGATGAATAAAATAGTACGCTGTATACAATTCTGTATCTTTGATTAAAAGTTAGCTTTGTAAATAAAATTGGCTACATTGATTGCGTCAAAATAAAACCATACTTAGACTAATTTTTACTTAATTTTATAAACTGTGCTTGACCCAACAAACTTTTTTCGAAATATTTGTAATAAAAACTAGCTTTAGCTTGATGGTAGAGTGCCGCGAAGTGAAGGGGGCGACTCCTAGAGGATTAAGCGTGCGCGGAAAATCCACTTATATGTGCCACCGTAAGAGGCACATACAAGTTAGTTGAAGCCACGCCCTCAGGAAAGCGTCCCCCGTAGCGTAGCAGAACGGACTCTATTAGATAAATACACTTGGTGCCAAATTTTGTATTGAAAAATGCTTGTTATAAACTATATATATTTCTTTATAAGCTATAATAATATGTTAATATTTCATAAAATATGTATAATATTTTATAAATGGAGGGGTGTTGCGATGAACGTATTAGATTCAAAGGATTCGTTATTTTTTTTAACCGAGGAACAGCAACAGTATTATTCGCAGTGGCATCATTATGAGTATTACTTTAGCTTATTGCGTCATGAATTTTTACATACCCCATACGTCCTATTAACGATGGCAGATTTTGGCGTATTTTATTATTATGATGATAAAAAACTACCCGTCGTTAATTCAGAAAATGCATTTGTATTTTTATTGCGTCAATTTATGTTAGATACCACTATGAAAAACCAAAAGTTACACCGAATGAAAGCAATTACGGTAGGTAATCCTGTTCAATCATTAATAGCGGCGGCAGCAACAACGAATTTATTTTTAGATGGCTTACGCGATGTTTTACGAGAAATTCCAAAGGATGATTTAGTCTTTTTTTCAAAATACTCGAATAATTCGATGCTATTATATGACCCTCGTTTTTTGCTTAAGGAGGGCTATCCGAAGCGTCTTGTTCAATTGGAAACAACTATTTTAAAAGAGCTTCGAAACTGGATACAAGTAAACAATGACCTTTTTTCGGAAAAGGTTCAGCAAATAATACGAATGTTAGACGAAATTTCAATTATCGAACGAGAGCTATTTAGCGAATTTCAACTATAATAGGGGTGTTGGCAATCATGAAGGAACAACTGCGTATTGAAGATGAAATTTCGGAATACAAAACGAGACAATTTGCATCAATCGAGCAACAATTTGAACAGTTTCAAATGATTGTGCATGAGTGTATTCACCAAGAGCAAATTGAACAGCTCATTCAATTTATTACTGCTGAAATCGAACCATTTCTATTTTCAACATTGAACAATGAAGTGTTAGATTTAATGTTTACAATCGAGCCGATTATTAAGGAAAAATATCAGGAAAACGTAGCAATCATTTATTTGATTATGGGTCATTGTTCCTATTTTTACATGAACTTTGAAGAAGCTCGGAAATTCTATAAGCTGGCAACGAGCTATGCGATGGAATATAAGCAATTTGCGGTTTTATCGTCATCCTTGAACAAATATAATTCTTCTATGATTGAGACGGGAATCGATAGAGTATTGTGGGAAAGCAGTAAATATCCATCTATTTTTTGGGTGAAAAATAAGGGTGCCTGTAATAAATACTTTTTAGTGCGTATTATCGCGCATATTGAGCTGTCCTTGAAATTGGAGAAAAATGAGTATGCTTACCAAATTTATAATAAGTATTTTGAGCAAATACAAATTGAACTGACACCCCGCTTTAAGATACAGCTGGAATCTTTAAAGGGGGACATTTTAAATTCTTTAAACAAGTACGATGAGGCATTGATACTTTATCATAAATTGCTTAAAATCTGTATAAATGAAGTAAGTTATCGTGATTTAATCGTCGGTTTATATGAACGAATTTCAGTAATCAGTCAAAAACTAAACGACGCGCAGTTACCTTTAGAGTTACAGCAATCATACGAACAGTATTTTGAGCAACTTCATATCGATAAAGAGTATTTACAAAAACATTTGGCAATGGCCACGTCTAATTCGAATTATGTCAATAGCAGTTTTCCAATGAGCTATGACCAGTTTATCAATGAGGTAAATGAACACTTGAGCAATGCATCTTTGGAGGGGCTTTCGCTCGTAATCATTGATATAAAAATACGTGAAGATGATCGACAATTAGAAAATGAAATCCTTTTTTGTATAAACGAAAAAATACAGGACGCATTTGGCGATCGGCGATTGCTAAATACAAGGATAGATGAGACGACAATTGGCTACCTTGTTCGGGAATCAGAACTAGGTACGGAGGTACAAAGTGAGCGTGCATTTCACGAGGTGCGAAAGCTATATCCAAAAGAGGAGAGCCCGTTATCTGCAATCTATTTTGCAGCTGTGAACAATGCCGAAAATAATTTAACAACGTATGAGCAATGTCGAAAATTGGCCTATGCTTATATTTATTATGAATTTTATAAGTAAATGTTGAACCAACTTTCGCGAGTTGGTTTTTTTATTGCTTGGGTTCTTTACATATGGTGGGAGGAGAACAGGGGATTTTTTGTGGATTCGCACATATCCATGCAAAAAGCATATTACGACATTAATATTTTTCGTAAAATACAAAAAATTCTAAAAAATAGCTTTCGCATTGAGCATAAAGCCTATAAAATATAGCTAATGACATCGAAGGAGGCATCATTATGTTAGTTAAACAAAGAATCGTAAAAAAGAAAGAGGTAAGTTTTGTAAAAGAATCGGACACTATTTCACAGGTACTAGGGCAACTGAATGACAATGGTTTTCGTTGTATTCCTATTCTAGATGACAACGGCGAAAAATTTGTTGGTAACATTTATAAAGTGGAAGTACTAGAGTACAAGCTAAAAGATGGAGATATGAAACAGCCAGTCAAAAACTTAGGTATCGAAAGCGATGCATTTGTTCATGAAAACAGCTCGTTTTTTGAAGTGTTTCATTCAATCAAACAATTACCATATTTAGCGGTTGTAGATACGAAGGGGAATTTCTCAGGCATTTTACCTCACTCAAAAGTATTCGAGCTGCTTGAAGAAGCATGGGGCTATCGTACAGGAAGCTGCGCTGTAACGATTGCGTTACCTGACACGGATGGTATTTTAATTAAAGTCCTAACTGCAGTGAAAAAGGTTTGGCCATTACACTGTGTGTTCTCGCTAGATGATGATACGACCTATCTGCGACGCGTCATTATTACATTAACGAAAGGGGCTAAGCAATCGACTGTAAACGAGCTTGAACAAGCGATTACTAAGCAAGGTGCACGTATTATTGATATTGAAGTATTTGATAAGGAAAACTTTTAACTGCGCTACCTAATCGACAAAGAAGAAAATGGAGGAATAAATGAATATAGAAATTAACAAGCTGATTTATGCTTTAAACCAAATGTTCAAGAAGAATATCATCTCTACTGACTATCAAACAATGCAGTTACAGGGCGGAACGGTGGGGAATGTATCCCTAGTAACGGGAACCGCTGAAACCGTGGATGGCGAAAAATTGCCTTACCGCATCGTGCTGAAAATCCAAAAGCAATGGGAGCGTTACGGCGATCCGGATTCATGGCGCAGGGAGTATGATCTCTATTCGTCTGACTTGGGAGCGACTTTCTCGGAAGCCCTTCGTTGGCCGATATGTTATCACGCCGAGTTCAATGCCGAAGTGAATGAATACTATCTGTGGCTGGAATATATCGATGGCGTAACCGGTTTAGACTTGACCAGTGACATGTATGAAGCGGCCGCGTTGGAGTTGGGGCGCTTTCAAGGCAAGCTGTATGCGGAGCAACCCGCCGTCCTACAGAGCCTGACGAATCTAAGCCATCCGGATCTTAGGAAGAATTCGTATTTGCGTTACCGGTCATGGCCGGTCGTCTACGATTATATACGATCGGAAGACTGTGAATTGCCCTTGCACCTACGTCAAATGCTCATTGACATCGATGAGCAAGCAGACGAGATATTCGCCCGTATTGAAAAATTGCCCCTCGTGCTATGTCACAGGGACTTCTGGGTAACCAATCTTATTTATGCTGACGGGAATATCGCGCTTATCGATTGGGATACTAGCGGATGGGGCTACCTGGGCGAGGATCTTGCAAGCCTAATCGCGGATGAATCGGATATCGATAACATGGTCGAAAACTACCAGCGCTGCATCCCTGCGTATTACAAAGGCTTTTCGGAGTATGCGGATGTTTCCCAAATTTCCGATCCTTGTGTCTACGAGCTAATCCTTCTTGTATTTGGGTACAGGCTTGTCGAGGGGTATCTCCACACAGAGGCTGAAGACGTAAAGACGGAGCATGTCCAAATTCTCCAAAAAATCTATGAAATGAAAACCATACCCGTTATGGTTTAATAAAATGAACAGGCTATTACATCAGCCTGTTATCTGAGAGAACTGAAAAAAAGCAATTGTGGCAATGGATTTTCATTCCCACAATTGCTTTTGTTAATAGTTAAACTTTTTTGCGGCTTTTTTATTTGGCTCATCACCATAAGTTGGAGGTGACATGGTTTATCATTAAAATGTAGATTCGCACGTATATTTTAAAATTCACCCGCAAATGCTCTGAAATCGCACGTAAATTCAATAAAACGCACATAAACATCGGAAGTTCGCACGTATCTTGCATAATTTCGCACATATCAGCGCATCCCATCATTCCAATCACGTGATAGTCCTCCAAAGCAATTATCAAAACCGACTTGAAATTCACCCCCATGTTTCGGTGGTAATCCTATATTTGAAACCTTTCCCATTATTTACCGTTAAGTATTGTTAGACAACAATTAAAAATAGAAAGAGGGATAGGATGGGTTGGCTTAATATTGGTAGTCTCTTACTTGGACTAATCGCTTGGATTCTTCCAGTTATTTATCTCATGCGAAATAAAAAACATGAACATAAGAATTGGGGCGTCCTTTCCGTTATCAGCGTCAGTGCCTGTGCAATGGCGATTAGTTTTCAGATTTTCTATAATTATCATTTAGTAATAATTAAGGATTGGACGGCGCTAATGGACACAACGCGTGCAGTAGTGATAGCCACAGCAGTTCTTCTCGTTTTTACATTTATATTAAATGGACTTACTTATATTGTATATCGACAGAGCAAAAAGTAGGGCATTAATACCCCGTTCGTACGATTGAAATATTCTGTGTAAATAAGCTAACGGTGGCTATATTACTTCAATTACAGGGGCTTTAGTTGAAAAATGAACTTCAAAAACGGGCGCATATATGTTGAATAACACTTAGATTTTCAATCAACTTTATTTAAGGGCGAAGTATTGCGTAATTGAAGCTTCAAAATTCTTTATTGTCACTCAACAAGAAGGGTTTAATTGGAAAATATAGAATTGTTAAGGGAACGGGATAGATAATATTTTAACTATTAATGTAAGCGTGAAGATTGCGGTCCTTATGCTAAACCAAAGGAGCTAATTATGAAAGCTGTAGTGTTTGATTTTGATGGAACATTGGCGAATACTTTACCGATTTGTTTTTATGCTTTTCAAACTGTATTTAAAGAATTTGATAAAAGGGATCTTACTACAATTGAAATTAAAGAAATGTTTGGTCCTTCTGAAACAGGTATTATTAGAAATAATCTTTTAAATCCTAATAAGGAAGATGCGATTGAATACTTCTATAAAAAGTATTCGGAATTACATAAAAGTTTGGTAGTAGACAATCCTGAAATCCTAGAATTATTGAAGTCCTTGAAAGAAGCAGAAATAAAAATAGGTATTTTTACGGGGAAGGCTAAAAGAAGTTTAGATATCTCTATAAAAGCTTTAGATATGGAGGGTTTGTTTGATGTCATTATAACTGGTGATGATGTTGTAATACCTAAACCTGATCCAGAGGGTTTACTGAAAGCCTTACATCTTCTAAAAGTAGAAAATTCTGAGGCGATTTACATTGGAGATAGTGATGCGGATATTGTTGCCGGTATACAAGCAAATGTTTATACAATTGGTGTACAGTGGTTACCCGAATATCAAACATCTGAATTTAGTGTGCAACCTGACTCAATTCTAAAAAGTGTTAAGGAATTTAAGAGTACCATTAAAGTAGGTGGCTTATGAGTAATCAATGGTTGGAGTGGGCAAAAAGAATTCAAGCATTATCACAGACAGGATTAGCCTTTTCTAAAGATATATTTGATATTGAGCGTTACGAGGAATTACGTAAGATTAGTGTAGAGATTATGTCAGAATACACTGAACTTGAAATGAGCAAAATTAAGGATTTGTTTACGAATGAAACGGGTTACCAAACACCTAAAGTCGATATTCGAGGTGTCGTTTTTAAAAAAAATCAGATTTTAATGGTACAAGAAAAAAATGATGATAAATGGGCTTTACCAGGAGGGTTTTGTGATATTGGATTATCCCCTTCAGAGAATGTAGTAAAAGAAATTAAAGAAGAATCTGGTTATGATGTACTCCCAATCAGATTACTTGCTTTATTGGATAAGAATAAACACCCACATCCACCAGACCCATATCATTACTATAAGATATTTATATTGTGTGAGATTATTGGCGGGGAAGCTACTGTAGGTATTGAAACAAGTAACATTCAATTTTTTTCGGAACACAATTTACCGCAGCTTTCTACTAATAGAAATACCGAGTCTCAAATTAAGACACTCTTTGAATTTTTGCAGACTCCTGAAAAGGAAACACTATTTGATTAAAAATGCGAGTCATTCTATTCAACAAACGTGCCAGATTGTTTCATCATGTTTATAGGGGGATTTTATGATTAAGTCTTTAAAAGGGCAATTTATCTTATCTATTTTTGTTGCTATTGGCTTTGTTTATACTACTTTTTCTAATGTTGAGTTTAATGTTGACAAGAGCCTTCTATCCGTTCGAATAATATTTTTCTTCATCATGATTGTATCGGTATTTAATGCGGGATTATTGACGGAAAAATACATTCAAACAAGAAAGAAGAAATAATTCTTATTCTACTATCATGCGCTTTTTAGACTAACAATTAAACATTGGGGTGTTTTCCATGATTAAATTTTTTGAGTATAACTGGCAGGTAAGGGACGAATGGTTTAACTGGTGTAAACAATTATCAACCGAAGATTTGTTAAAAGACCGTATTGGAGGAGTAGGAAGTATTTTATATACTCTTTTTCATATAATTGATGTGGAGTATAGTTGGATTCGTGCCATTGAGGGTAAAGACGATGTGGTAGTTCAGTTTAATGATTATAATACCCTTGAAAAAGTTAAATCTCTTTCAGATACATTTCGTAATGACATTGTTAAGTTTATACAAACAAATTCGGATGAATCAAATGATCAACTTGTGTCTGTTCCTTGGGATGAAGATACTTATTCAAGAAGTGGAATATTACATCATATAGTTGCTCACGAAATTCATCATGTTGGCCAACTTTCTGTTTGGGCAAGAGAAGTAGAATTAAGTCCAGTTTCAGCTAATTTTATTGGGAGAGACTTCAAATTAATTTAATTCTTATTCAAGAAAAGGGCCTTTTAGTTGAAGAATAATATAAAGATTACAGGGGAAAATACTCTTTACATCTATATTTAAGGAGTATTCGATGAAGAAAATCCTATTAATATTATTTTTTGTACTTCTTAGTATCTATAGTAATAACCATCAATTGGTTGCGGAAAAACCCCCGAATGAGGCCTTATACAAAGATGCTTTGATAACATTAACTTCAGGAAATCATGTTTCCCAAAGTGAACAACCTGATTATAAACTAATTTATGATACATTGATTACAACCCTTGACCCATCCATACAAAAGGAAATTATTAATTATTATGGCTATCCCAAGCAATATGGTTTATATGATGCTAAGATTCTGAGTATTACAAGAGAGCATGAGGGCAGTTTTGGTTTTAATGCAGAAGTCCAAGTCACAACATTTGAACATGCACATGACCCTCCTTATGGTAAGGAAACAATAACTTTTAATATAAGTCCATTTGGGATTAAGACCATTAGCTTTCAACATGAGGGCGATAAATTAGAAAAGGATATAAATGAATTTTATAAAGCAACACTTTCAGATATTAAACAGTCTTTTAATTTGAATTTAGGGTCTTACTCTTCTTACACATACAATCAATTGCAATACCAAGCAGAAATAAATAATGAATTTAAATCTCTTTTTAATATTGCAGAACAAATAGTAACCAACATATTGCTTCCTGAGAGAAAGATACCCAACAAAAATGTTATTGACCCTGTAACCTTTATTAAAGACAATACAGGTTATATGTTCTTTAAAAAGTCTGATGGGACAAATGTAAAATATAAAGTACAAAAGAAAGATGGTAATTGGATAGTAACAGATAAAAATAATAAACAAGGTAAGAAAATGGATTATAAATTACCGTGGTATGTATGGGAAAAAATAAGCCTACTGATTCAGTTAGTTTTTTTATAATGTGAAATGTGTGTATGGTTTCAGTTTGTAGTATTCGAAGCGGGCTTTCAAACTGAATTTTTAGCGGTATTGAACGATATTGTGTCATAATTTTTATTCTACAAATGGGCGCTATCCTTGAACAAGGATAAGTGCTCATTTTTCTTAAAAGGGCCAGATTGTGGAGAACTACACTTAAACTATTTAGGCAGGATAATTAAAGTACGGTGTTGAAGTGAACAAAAAGGCTGATAATTGAAATAATAATGGGAGGTTACTTATGACAAAAATGATCTTAGAAACAAATATAGTAAATGATATTCCAATTTTAAGTATTTATCAGGAGAAAATATATAATAGTCCTTTGGTATTTTTTATTCACGGTTATGGGGCGGATCGTGAACAAGCTATCGATTTTGGATATATGCTTGCAAAGAAAGGCTTTTATTACGTGAGTATGGATTGTAAAGGACATGGGGAAAGAAAAGTTGAAAATGAGAGCAATAGATTCACTCAAGTTTTTCCACGAGATACCGGCTTAGATACATACGTCCATATGCACGAAGTTATTGAACAATCAGCAATCGATATACAAAACTTAATTGAATACTTTAAGGGCATTGAGAGGATTGATGCAAATAAAATTGGACTATCCGGTTTTTCTATGGGAGGTTATGCGGCATTCTATATAGCGGCAAATAACCCCGATATAAAGGTAGCTATTCCTATAGCAGGTAAACCTTCATTTACAAAAGCCTGGCTGGACTCCATTACTTCAACCGCTACCTATGAACAATGGCGTACACAGATTCATGATGCGGAGAGAGAAGTTGAAAAACGAACTGAGTACTTTCAACTACTAGACCCTTTCGAAAAGATGAGTGGTTTCTTTCCTAAGCCATTGCTAATTATTAATGGCGACCAGGATATTGATTCACCTTACTTTTATTCATTGGAACTCTACAAGAACTTATTACCGCTGTATTCTGAACAACCTAATAATTTTAAACTTAGTATGCCTTTCATTAATCATCAATTTAATTATGATATTAAGCAAGAAGCGTGCGACTGGTTTGAAAAACATCTGGGTTAATTCCAAAAAATGAGGTGTAAATTTGAAACTCGCATTTTATTATTTAGATTTTGTAAATGAAACTAAGTTAGAATTTGCAGTAATAAGTGCCATTTATAAAGGAAAGTGGGTTTATGTGAGACATAAAGATAGAGAAACGTGGGAAATTGCGGGTGGTCATAGGGAACAGGGAGAAACAATCGAGGAAGCAGCAAAAAGAGAATTATTTGAAGAAACTGGTTGTATAGATGTTGATTTAATTCCAATTTGCGATTATTCAATGGATGATTCTGTTACCAAAAATTTTGGAAGGTTATATTTTGGGAGAATTAAGGAGATTTGTCAGTTGCCGGTTTCGGAAATTGCTGAGATAAAGTTGTTTGATAGTCTTCCAGATAATCTTACTTATTCAGAAATTCAACCAAAGCTATATGAAAAAACACTTGCTTTTATTCAGGATTGTGAAGTTATGCACTTAAAGTAACGGGGACTAACGTAAATATCAAATTCTACTTTCAGTTCTTATTAATACGGTCAATACAAATAAAAAAACTCTCTAGGATTAATATAATATAGGGTAAATAGTATAATAAAATAAAACCAGACCTTATATTTAGAGATTTTGAGTTTGATTATATATAATCAAACTTTTTATTTGTATATAAAAATACATCCATTAAATCAATCTTTTTTGAGATAATGGATGTATTTTTTATATTTCATTAAGTGTAGCTTTGTAATAAAGATTGATTAAAATCATCTATCCTCTGTATATTCCTTAGAGGTTAGATGATTTTTTATTGGATATTTATGTTAATGTAAATGTGAGGATTGTGAAGAAATGTACTTAAACTAACGGAGCAGTTTAGTTGAATAAGAATACAGACATAATAATATCGGAGGTGTTGTAATGATTACGGTAAAAAATGCTGAAAGTCATCTTAAAGATAAAATTGGTGAAGACACTGATGATGTAAAAAAAGTTTGGGAAACATTTAAGGATTTCTGTAAAGAGCCAGTTGAGGGAGAAGAAGATAAAGAAATCCTATTTCAATGTGGTGTTTATGATTTTACTGGAAAAGAACTATTTCATCTTGATTTTGTACGTCAGTTTACTGTTTATGAAGAAGATGAGTATTCTCGTATGGAACATCTTCACTGTGAATTTTTATTTAAACCAACAGATGAAATAAGTAAGTTAGAAATAGGAGAATGGTCAATGGATTATGAAGATATAGATGATTTTTTTAATCATATAGAAAACCTTCAGGAGTTTAAAATACCTTTGAATTTAAGACCGATAAAAACAGAAATATATCAAGAAGAAGTTTAAACCTTATTTCACTAACGGGGGCTTTACTTGAAGATAATTGAGTTGCTTATGCAGCTCCTTTTTTCTTTATTGAACTAACGGAGCAGTTTAGTTGAATAGTATTATCTAACTGATGTTCAACAATCGGGTCAAATAGTGGAATAAAACTTCCAAACGAAGTTGGATTCATGTAAAATTTGATACAAGATTGTGAACAAATATTCTTAATGGGTAGCAATGCGCCATAAGAATCCACCAAAAACTAAGGTGTAACTTCTATTGACACGAGGGGGATACAATGTAATGCATTTAACTAGATGGAAATGTCAGGACATTTGTGCTAGACGTGGCGATCACAAATTTTACGTTACAGCAACCGGGGAGGGGATATTTCGATGGGCGAGAAAATGCATGTTGACGAATTAGAAATTGACGAGCGGCTCGTGCGTCGTTTGCTTGTCGATCAGTTCCCCCACTGGGCAGAATTGCCCCTGTCGCGGGTCGAGCCAGTTGGAACAGTACACGCCATTTTCCGACTTGGCGACGAATATTCCGTTCGGCTCGCACGGAGGGAAGGACCGACGACACCGGGAGGTCGCGAGCTCACATGGCTCCCAAAACTCACACCCTTGGTTCCGCTTGAAATCCCTGTGCCTATAGCTCAGGGGCGTCCCAATAATGAATATCCATGGTTTTGGGAGGTACAAACGTGGCTTCAGGGCGAGACGGTGCCGATAGAAGCGATTGACGAGGTTCAGGCAGCGCGTGATCTCGCATCGTTCGTCGCAGCGCTGCAACAAGTCGATTCATCGGGAGGGCCGTTAGGACGCGGCATTCCTTTGGCCCAACGGGATGAGGACTTCCGATACTGGTTGGCACGATTCGATGGCGACCCAGCGGTGTCTGCTGTGTGGGAGTCGGCTCTTGCTGCGCCTCAGTGGAACGGTCCTCCTGTTTGGCATCACGGCGATCTAGATGCACGTAACTGGCTTGTACGAGATAAGCGTATCAGCGGTGTGATTGATTGGGAAACAATGGGCATTGGAGATCCCGCGTGCGATTTGATGGTCGCATGGAAGTTGCATTCTCCTGTGGCACGCGATGCGTTCCGTAAGGCTCTCCCGATGGACGACGCTACATGGGCAAGGGCCCGCGGATGGGTCGTATCACAGGCAGTCGCAATCCTTGCTTACTACACGCCGCAAAACAATCCGATTTTGTACAATGAGGCGAAAGCCTGGCTAGACCTAGCGCTGAGAGACGATTGATTTAATTGACACGCAACTGGAGGAGTGCCAACCCCCTCCTTGTTCAACACCGAAATAGAAGCCCCTTGAACATATGAGGGGCGTTAGTTTAAGAACAATTCAGTGATTTCAGAATTGAGACATATCTTAGTTATGTCATTAAAGGGCGCGATTGTTGAAGAAGCGTCGCTATTCTTATTAAACAAACGGGGGCTTTACTTGAAGAACAAAGAGTTGCATATGCAGCTCTTTTTTTATTGTTGAACTAAAGGAGCAGGTTAGTTTAATAAGAGGTTTCTTTAGTAATAACGTAGAAGTAATTATTAAACAGATGATATTAGCATCGTTATAGTTTAGGAGGAGAAAGGAATGAGCCAAAAAAAACAAGATAAAATCCAAAAGCAATTAAAGGTTCAAGGTATATATAGAAAGGTAAAACAACAAAGTAGAGGAGTTAAAGACGATAAAAATGATAACAAAATAGGTGTAATTATTGTAAATATTTGTGTTGTATTAGCGGTTTTAGGTATTATACTAAAGGCATTTTTTTAAGTATTCTAGATTGTTTTATTGGGGAATTTGAACTTAGAAAATTGCACTTAAACTAACGAGGGCGATTGTTCAATTAGAGAAATCGCCTATTGTGCTAACGGGGCAGTTTAGTTTAAAAAGGTATTTTTTGATAGTAAGCAGGAATATGATGAAGAATGTCGAAATAGTAATATACAACAACTTACTGCAATAAATCGAAAGGAGGTATAAGACAGTGGAAAAATTGTGGAACAACTCTTCGAAATAATATATTTTGAGGAGGAAAAATTAATGACGATAAATTTTGTTAATAGTAAAAAAATAAATAGAGAACAATTAGAAAGATTATATAATGACGTAGAATGGTATGCTTATACACAAGATTTAGAAGTTCTTCAGCACGCATTAGAACAGTCATTAGAAGTTATATCTGCTTGGAATGGTGAAGAATTAGTTGGGTTAATTCGTATTGTTGGTGATGGATTAACGATTATCTATATTCAAGATATTCTTGTGTTAAATTCCTATCAAAATCAAGGAATTGCTACTCAAATGATGGAACAAGTTCTGAAGAAATATAAAAATGTTCGTCAAAAAGTTTTATTAACTGAAGAAGCCCCTGATGTAAGACATTTTTATGAAAAGAATGGTTTCCAATCTTGCGATAAGGGTTCTTCAGTAGCATTTGCTAAGCTAAATTAAATTAGGGTCCATTCAAATTTATTTAATATTTTACTATTGAAAAACAAGTAAACCAGAGTTCACCTAATTTATAGGTTTAACTCTGGTTTTTTTGTGAAAAATCCGTGTTTGTGAAAGGATGTACTTAAACTAACAGGGGCTATAGCAGAACAAGACTACCTTCAGGTTAGATTTTTCTTCTTGTACGAACGGAGCAGGTTAGTTGAATAAGGAAGTCTGTTAAAATTGTGATATATGTATGGGAGGATTAATTGTTCATGTCAGTACATTTGGTTTACAGGGAAAGGGGGAAACAAATACATGTCAATTTACCATAAAGTAATTGGAGAAGGATATCCCATCGTTATGTTGCATGGTTGGACGCTTGACCATCAAGTGATGTTACATGCAATGGAACCGTTATTCGAGAAACGAAGCGGTTGGAAGAGAATATACATAGACTTACCAGGAATGGGGCAATCCGAATCACAAACATCTATTCAGAACTCGGATGATATTTTAGAAGCAATATTACGTCTTTTGGACGAGATTATCCCTAGTCAACCGTTTATTATTTGTGGTAATTCATATGGTGGGTACATTGCCAGAGGTATAGTTCATTCACTGCAGGACACAGTTCGTGGATTACTGATGATGGCACCATTGACAATACCTGAATTCGATGAAAGGGTAGTACCTCAGCAGACGGTTCTAAAAAGAGACAGCATCTTGATTTCACATTTGTCTCCAGAAGACGCTGATGAATTTTGTTCCATGGGGGTAGTGCAAGGTAAAACTGAATGGGAGAGATTTCGAAATGAAATTTTACTTCCATCTAAAAAAACAAATTATGAATTCTTAAACCACATTCGTCAAAATGGATATGGCTTTACCTTCGATATTTCATCTAAATTTGAATTTCCTACGCTAATTATCACAGGGCGTCAGGACAATGTAGTAGGATACCACGATGCGTGGCGGCTAATTGAAGATTACCCAAGGGCAACTTTTGCAGTGCTTGATATGGCTGGCCACAACCTACAAATCGAACAAACCGATGTATTTAATGCATTAGTTCATAACTGGTTAAACAGACTTGAGTCGGAAAAATTTCGACTGGTATAACTTTTCATAAATTTGAGTTTCCGGTTGCGCTAACGGAGTGCTTTACTTGAAGATCATTGAGTTGCATATGCAGCTCTTTTTTTCTTTATTTAACTAAAGAGGCAGTTTACTTAAACAAGAACTGATAAAAATGGAACTTATAACCTTTTCAATCGTATTTAGTAAGTGACATAAAGAGTTGGAAGAAGTGATAGGAGGAATGGATTTGAACTTGCTAAATAATTTGATAGAACAAGCTAAGAACCCTAATGGAATTGTAGGTTCTTTTATGTTAAGGATAATGAACACCGCCCATATTCAAATGAATAAATGGGCATTGGAGAAGATAAAAGTAAGGGGAAAAACTGTAATATTGGATGTGGGTTGTGGTGGAGGAAAGACGCTGCAATTACTGTCAAAAATAAATGCATATGGGAAGATATACGGTATAGATTATTCCGACCAGGCAGTAAAAGATTCAATAAGAACCAATAAAGTAGATGTTGCAACTGGTAAAGTACACGTTCAGCAAGCAAGTGTGACTGATATTCCGTTTCCAGAAAATGTTTTTGATATTATCACTGCGTTTCAAACACATTACTTTTGGGTGGATTTAGAAAACAGTGTAAAAGAAGTTTTTAGAGTATTGAAACAAGACGGCTATTTCTGTATTGTTGCCGAGGTATACAAAATTAATTACCATATGAAAACCTATAAAACAAAGGAAGATATGGAGCAGCTGTTTAAAAAAACGGGGTTTAACACAGTAGAGTTTTATGTACATCCAAATAATAAATGGATTTGTATTAAAGGAATTAAATAATGTGAAAAATAAACCAATTAATAAACCAATTAATAAACATCCTTATCCAACTAACGGGGGCTTTACTTGAAGAACATTGAGTTGCATATGCAGCTCTTTTTTCTTATTGAACTAAAGGGGCAGGTTAGTTGAATAGCGTTGATTAACTTGTGTTCAACCATCGGGCCATTATCTTGAATAACATATTTATAAGTTGATGCATTTTTTCTTAAACTAATGTAGCAGGTTAGTTTAAAAGTGGTGTTTAACTTATGTTCAACAAGCGAGCAACTTTATCGAAGATGAGTATTGTTTTGAATAAGTAAGTTTGAAATAATTGGAACAGGAAGATAAAAAAGAGATATTTGTTAGGTGGTGATTATTCGTGGGGGATGTTTTTGCAAAGTTAATTTTACTGTTGTCAATTTTTGGACTTTTTCTCTTTTTAATTAATAAATTTTTGAGAAAATGGCTTAACGTTAAAAAGAAAAAATTATTCTCCTATAACCATGTAAATGATAAACACAAAAAAATTGATTGGACCATTAGAATTATTTTTATTTTCTTTTTGTTTATAAGTTTTTTCATTAACGTCAACCGTGATCCTTTAGAGCACATTTGGTTTTTAGAAACGCATATTCTTATGTTTGTTTTTATTATTGTATCTGAAATAGTTAGAGTAATTATGGAGAAGAGATATGCAGAAAATAAGAATGATTACATTTTTTCGGCTATTCAATTAGTGGTAATATCAATATTTTTACTTTCGGTGTTTTCGACTGACTTTTATGGATTGTTTGGATGATAAAGATTTTTTTTTTCAATATTCGGGCGCGATTGTTTAATAATCGTCGCTGTTCTTCTTCAACTAACAGGGCTTTACTTAAAGATCATGGAGTTGCATATGCAACTCTTTTTTCTTCTTGAACTAACGGGGCAGGTTAGTTGAATTATGGGGGGGGGGGAGTTACGTTGACAAATATTATTATCGAACAAGCAAAACGTGGCTTGAAAGGTTTTGCAATCGGTTTTTTCCATACTAGCGGACATTATGGTAGGTATCAAGAGGAATATTATAAATATTTTGGAGACCCAGATTTTGAAACTAGAAAATATTCAATCGCTGCATTTACTTGTATGTTGGGTACTTGGGAAACAGGTTATTGCCGGGTATTTCAGCCAATAAAAGAATGGGAAGAATTAAAACAAAGGAGCTCACATCCCTCAAATCAAATACGTTTTTATCGCTTTAAAGATTATGTGTATGAATTGTTAGAACATCACGAACAGATCGAAAAAGAATTTCCTTATATGTTTGAACATATTATCTTCTGTTTGATAAACATTGAGAAAGAAAAAGGGATTAGTTATGAAGATTGGTTTCCTGAACATAACCCGAACATGTTTAAGCGATTAAGAGAAGAAATATTGATTCCTAAAAAACATTTAGCCGAAAAACATAGCCTATTTAAATACTTGTTGAAAGAAATAGGTATTGGGCCTTTTTTTGAATCGGATAAGTTTTAATTAAAGATACAGCAGAGCATTATCGTAATTTATCTACGGGTTCTTTAATGGAAAACCTGGTGCGCCGCTTAGGCGGCTCTTCTTCTTCTTCTTCTTCTTCTTGAACTAACGGGGCAGTTTAGTTGAACAAGAGTTGTTACTTTCATTCAATATTAACGTCTACTGTAAATAAAGGGGGGAGTACAATTATAAAGATTTCTGTATTAATTATTATTGGACTGATTATGATAGGAATGTTTATTTTTGAACCGTTTCATTTAGAACCACCTACACCAAACGTAACAATAGGAGATGGTGATATTCCTACTACACAAGGTTCGTATTGTTGGAAGGGGATACTTTCAGCTCAGTGTAAAGATATGGCTTATACAAGCCTGTTTGATATGGCAAGTACGCATAAACCAACAGTTGTATCTTCAAATGAAAAAATAAAAATTGAATTTAAGAAAGCCCCCATTGCTGGGACAATGAAGGTAGAGCAATGGGTAGATGAAGACAATATACAAAAAGTTGAAGTTAAAAATGGCTTAATTGTGGTTCCTAAAGAAAAAGGTGTATACGCTTATCATGTAATAGCTAATTGGGAACAAGGAGACGGAAACTATGCCTTTTCAATAGAAGTAAAATAAACCTTATTGAACTAACGGGGCAGGATAGTGAAGGAAGGGGAATTTTATGAAGAGTAAAAGTATTTTATTGTCGGCTATAACAATTTCTGTTGCCTTTTTGATTGTTTTTTTAATTTATAATTCTGTTTCGTCTGTGTTAACTGTAACTGATTTTACTGTCACTGAAAAAGGGTATTCTAACGATAACAATGAAGCATGGATAAAGGGATTTAACCCCAATGCCCCAGTGGGACATCAAGAAGAGATTAAAGTAATTGTTAGGGAACCAATGGTAATGAATTTAATTCAGAAAGATAAGACATACTTCGTAAGATACACGATAAAAAGAAATGATTTAATTTTTCTTAGTGATATTGAAACTATTGAGGATCACAAATAAGCTTAGTTCTTCAACTAACGGGGGCTTTACTTGAAGATCATTGAGTTGCATATGCAGCTTACTATAAACAGATATACCAAAGTCGAATTATAAATTTCATCACTATATTGAATGAATATTTGAAAGAAAAAGTGCAGTAGAGATATTCACTAAATACTCAGTTAAATTTAAAAATCCCCAGTTTTATACTGGGGAACTAATTATTTGGTGGTTCTAATTATTTTTCTGGATGATTTACATGTAATGGTGGAGGTACAAGCCAACCTTTATCTTTATTAAGGCGTAATAGTTTGGCACCAAGCAGTGCTTTAGCTGTATGGAATTGACCATACATTAAGCCAATGTCTTCTCTAATTGACATACCCATTGCTTGACTACAAGCAACTAAACAAGCAGCAGCGTCCAATGATAATGCGGCACTAATTTCAGGATCATTAAACTTTGCACCAGGAGGGATATCTTCTAGTCTTGCATCTGCACGTTCAGGCGGTGCAGGAGGTAATGCAATGCCATTGGTTTTTAGAATCTCTTCTAAAGGTTTAACTTCCTCTTTTATACCTTGAACAAATTCTTCTATGATTTTTTTCAAGTCTTTATCACCAGCATGATTATAAAATGTTTGATACCCAGCAATCATGCCATAGTTTGCAGCAAGATTTGTCCAGATACTGAATACCTCACCATAATGTAATGGTTCGTCTTTTGGATTACCGCTAAACATACCCATACTTGCACTTCCTTTTCTGTTTTTTTGCCATATTCAAAACAAGGATAGTATAGGCAAAATCAGAAATGTAATTCATTAAAAAATTAATTTTACTGAACAATATGAGGTAATGAATAAATAAGTAAATACACTTTTCATTGCGATTATGCAAGAATTTGTGAAGACTCACACTTAAACCAACGGGGGCTTTACTTGAAGAACATTGAGTTGCTTAGGCAGCTCTATTTTCTTATTGAACTAACGGGGCAGTTTAGTTAAACTAGTTAGCTGGAAATATTAAGGCACAATAAAGAATACAAAGAGCTGAATGGGGGATTAAATGGGAGGTTTTGTTTGGGGGCTTTTGATTTTAAATATTGTTATTTTAACTTTGTTTTTCTTATTAGAAAAACTAATAAATAAGTTACTTGGTGTTGAAAAGAAAAAGATGTCTGAATATGCTGGTAAAAAAGTTGACCTATTGGTGAATTTCATTACTTATATTATCTTTTTATGCACTGTTCCTCTTTCGATTTATTTAACACGGGACATAAATGTTGTGAAGTGGTATTGGATTCTTGGTTCGATATTCATATTCGGTTTTCATTCTATTCTGGAGTGGAAGTACATGAAGAACTCAAAGCAATATATTACTACACTTATTTTATTAATTTTAAGTGTGATTTTTATTTATAATATAAGGTACGTTTTTTCGATTATCGGTGTGATGTAGTTTACTAAACAGATATGCCATTGTGAAAGAATGTACTTAAACTAAAGGGGCAGTTTAGTGCAACAAGGAGTACCTTCAAAATTATAGGGATTTACAACGCTAGGTTAAGAAATGTGACCAAACGACGCTTTGGGGGCTTTATTCTTCAACTAACGCAACAATTCAGTTGAAGAAGGATATGCTAAAATAAAGTCATGAAATAATTAGTAATTTAGGAGATAATTATGAAAAAATATACCTGTACTTGTTATGATTTTAAAACATTTTCGGAAAAAAACGGGAGTTATGAAATTTGTACGGTATGTTTTTGGCAAGATGATGCTGTAATGAATGCCAATCCAGATTATTGGGGGTGGTGCTAATGATGTATGTTTAAGGCAGGCACAAAAGGACGCGCCGCCTGTCTGCGCTTCGCCCTTGCCCTTGGGGACGGGAACGGCGTTACGGGCAGATGCAGCGAATTTATATTTTCGGAAGTAGGGAAGAAAAATGATTGAATTAAGAAAAATTACCCACGATAATTTTGAGGCAGTGTTGAAGCTAAGCATAACAGACGAGCAGAAAGGAAATGTGGATTCCAGCATATATTGTTTGGCTAAAGCCTATGTAAAGATACTCAACGACGAAAAACCTCCTATGATCTTCGCTATATGCAACAATGATGAAGTTATAGGATATGTCGATATTGGATTTTTCGAACTGGCGGAAAGTGCATTTTTATGTGAAAAATATGGAGATAAATCTACTTATGGACTTAATCGCTTTATGATTGATAAAAAGCATCAAGGCAAAGGATTTGGCAAACAAGCAATGATGAAAGTTATTGATTACATAAAGTCGTTTCCACAAGGAAAAGCCGATGCAGTTGCTACATCATATTGGATGGTAAACGAAGCCGTCCGGAAGTTGTTTGCGTCTGTCGGTTTCGTTGAAACAGGAGCGATATGGGACGGACAAACAGGGGGTAATTGGAATGCAGAAAGAAAAGATATAGAGTATGCAGAAGTAGGTGCCAGACTCGGATTATAAAGCTAACAATTTGAATAGTGCATCGTACAGTATAAGACCAACTATGCGAAGTCAAACGTCCGTTTGAGAATATTAAAGCCCATCTTTTAAGAGATGGGCTCATTCTGTCTGATTAATATGTTCTAACGGTTACAGGTATAAACTCTTTTATGTACTGTTCCATTTCAATCAATGAATCTGTAAATATCATCGCCTTTTGATCAGCTTCTGATAAAAAGTCACTTGTTACCAGACGTTAGTGTTGCAGCACTAATGTCTTTTTTTATGCACTCTTATTACTGCAAGTATATAACTACGCTAGATCTTTTGGCAAGTTCAGGTGGCATTGTTGTAGCACTACATACTATATACATTACAAATTCAATAAACGTTCCCAAACGCAAGTTTGGATACAGACTTAAATGCCATGAATGTTGTGAATGATATGCTCCCCATTAGA
>NZ_JAKZFC010000010.1 GCF_022549215.1 Solibacillus palustris
TCTTTAGCGTCGATGGTAGTTGGGGGTTTCCCCCTGTGAGAGTAGAACGTCGCTTCGCACGAATCAAAACCACTGAGAAATCAGTGGTTTTTTTGTGTCTAAATTTGTAGTATTAAAACTTTAAAATACCTCGTAACTCATTAATATAAGATTGACTAATAGGTAACTCAGTACCATCTTTTAGATGAACAATAAAGTTTGAAGTTAAATCGCGTGTGATTTTCTTTATAAAGACAATATTAATAATATAAGAACGATGGATACGAACAAAAGTACCTGGAAGCCTTGTTTGTAGCTCTTTTAAAGTAACGGCAGTTTTATATTGCTGCTTATTTGAATAAAACCATGTACGTTTTTGGAGGCTTTCAATATAAGAAATTTGCTCAATTGGTACAGGAATCCAATCCTCGTTTTGTTTCCCAGTTAAAAATTGATATAAATCAGGTCCTTCAATTTTAAAGAGTGGAGGCAACACGACAACAAGTGCCCCAAGTTGGCCATCTATTGTGATAGGGTAGCCAATTGCATAGTATGGCGTATCGAATAAGCTAGTATCCATAACTGCATCAATTTTTTTCTTTTCATGTAGTACTTTAAAGGCAATGCTGTTTTCTGGTACAGGTGAACCAATTGATAATGAAAAGTTATGGTGACCTGAACGGAAATAAATGAATGTATAATTTACCGCAATAGCGATTGAAGCATCACTTGGAATCCAATCTTCTAAAATAACTTTATATTGTTCTAAAACACTCTTCTCCACATCAACTTTGTTTAAATTCAAATTAATTCAACCCCTTCTGTATTATCCAACTTTTAGCAATCCATCCTTCAAATACAACATTCTATCTTTAAATTAACCTATTTTGTCAGAAAATAATGAAAAATTAAATTTTCTGTTATATATTATGTTACAGGAAGAACGTCTGTTATGGAACAGTAAGTTTATTGTTTTTTTAGCAGAATTTTTATATACAAATGGGGAAGGTGGAAATTTCATATGACAACTCGTCAAGAAAGAATCGAAACTTTACAAAAGGATTGGGCAGAAAACGCTCGTTGGAAAGGTATTGAGCGTGGTTATTCAGCTGAAGAGGTTGTGAAATTACAAGGATCGTTCATTCAAGAGCAAACGTTAGCAAAACGTGGTGCTGCACGTCTTTGGAAATCATTACACGAACAGCCATTTATCAACGCTTTAGGTGCTTTAACTGGTAATCAAGCAGTTCAACAAGTAAAAGCAGGTTTACAAGCAATCTACTTATCGGGGTGGCAAGTAGCAGCTGATGCAAACCTTTCTGGCCAAATGTATCCAGACCAATCTTTATACCCAGCAAACTCTGTGCCAGCAGTAGTGAAGCGTATTAACCAAGCGCTACAACGTGCTGATCAAATCGATCATTCAGAAGGCCGTGAAGATGGTTTTGACTGGTTCGCGCCAATCGTAGCTGATGCTGAGGCAGGCTTCGGTGGTCCGTTAAACGTATTCGAATTAGTAAAAGGTATGATTGAGGCTGGTGCTTCAGGCGTACACTTAGAAGACCAATTAGCTTCTGAGAAAAAATGCGGTCACTTAGGTGGTAAAGTATTACTTCCTACACAAAACGCAGTACGTAACCTAATTGCTGCACGTTTAGCTGCTGACGTAATGGGTGTAGATACAGTGTTAATCGCACGTACGGATGCAGATGCTGCAGATATGGTAACTTCTGATATCGATCCACGTGATGCAGAGTTCATCACTGGTGAACGTACTCCAGAAGGTTTCTACCGTACAAATGCGGGCATTAAGCAAGCAATCGCTCGTGGTTTAGCTTATGCACCATATGCAGATTTAATTTGGTGTGAGACGTCTCACCCATCGTTAGCAGAAGCTCGTGAGTTTGCAACGGCAATTCACGCTGAATTCCCAGGAAAAATGTTAGCGTACAACTGCTCGCCTTCATTTAACTGGAAAGCTAAGTTATCAGATGAAGAAATTGCTGAGTACCAACGCGAATTAGGAAAGCTAGGATACAAGTTCCAATTTATTACGCTTGCTGGTTTCCACAGCTTAAACTACTCAATGTTCGAGCTTGCGCATGACTATAAAGACAATGGTATGGCTGCATACTCTAAATTACAACAAGCTGAGTTTGCTGCAGAGTCTAAAGGTTACACTGCAACTCGTCACCAACGTGAAGTGGGTACAGGTTACTTTGACGAAGTATCACAAACAATTTCAGGTGGTACATCTTCAACAACTGCAATGTCTGGATCTACTGAGGCTGAGCAATTCGTATAAAATTTGCAAGGTTTTGACCGTTTCATAAACAGAGTATTGCAAAAAAAAAATTTTAATGTGTGAAGGTATATTTTTGGGGCACTGTTGGGGAATTGTAGCCTAGTAAATCTTTGTTATGCCGAAGCAGAGATTGAAGAAAAGTTTACTGTGTAGCACATAAAAATTTTACTTTTATGGATACAAACTTCGAACATCTCTCAACTATAATATCAAAGTCGAATTGGAACGCGGCTTTGATATGGGATTGCCTCCCATTATATAAATGTTAAACTTAGGGGTATTTAATAAATGAAAATATGTCTTTCTAGTCAAGATGGGGCTAGGGAGGCATTTTTTTATGTGGGTAGTAGGGTGTTTAGCAGGGAAGGGCCATTTTAAAAGGACCTTCCCTTTTGGTTATAAACCTTGTTCAATGGCTTCTTTTAACCATCTTGTCGCTTCGGTATAATCTTGTGCGACACCGAGTCCTTTCTTATAGAGCATGCCGAGTTGGAATTTTGCTTTGCTATGCCCTTGTTGTGCAGCACGTCGATACCACTTGGCTGCTTCTTGGTAGTCTTGAGCAGTCCCTTCACCGTTTGCATACATTTGAGCAAGTTGGAATTGAGCTTTTCCTAGCTCTTTCTTAGCTGCAAGAGTAATCCATTTAAAGGCCTCGTTAAAATCTCGTTTTGTGCCAAGCCCTTTATCGAAAATGTTACCGAGTTGATATTGTGCATTAACATGCCCCTGCTCTGCGGCTAAACGATAGCAATGACGGGCTTCATCGTAGTTAACTTGTGTGCCAAGCCCTTTTTCATATAAAAGGCCCAGCTGATATTCGGCCTCTGCATCATTTTGAGTTGTAGCCGCACGGAACCATTTAAAGGCTTCTTGGTAATTTGGAAAGCTTTGTTCATCGCCTAGAGCAAGAAACCCAAGCTGTATCTGAGCTTGTACATGATTTTGTATGGCCGCACGTTTTAACCACTTAACACCAGCTTCATCATGGCCTGTTTCAATATAGAGCATGCCTAAATCAAAATTTGCGCTAACATGTTCATTGGCAGCCGCTTTTAAAAACCATTCAATCGCTTGAGTGTTTGCTACTTTCGTATGTTGCTGTTTATAAATAAGCCCGAGTGAATATTGCGCGTTTGTATGTCCATGATTGGCCGCAAGAGTGAGCCATTTGATAGCTTCTTCTTCATTTTGAGCAACACCTTGTCCAGCTTTATAGAGAAGGGAAAGCTGGAATTGCGCGCTTGTATGATGTTGCATTGCTGCAGATAAAAACCAGCAAGCCGCTTCTTCAAAAGATTGTGTGACACCTTGTCCTTTTGAATGCAAGTAGCCAAGGTTGTATTGAGCGCTTGCATCACCAGCCTTCGCCGCCTGTAAAAATAATTCCGCAGATTTTGCGTAATTCTGAGTAACCCCTTGTCCATTGTGGTATAAAAAGCCAAGGTTGTTTAGCGCGCTCGTATTGCCTTGAGCAATTGCGAGTTCATACCACTTTGCTGCTTCTTTAAAGTTTAAGGGGACACCTTTCCCTTGATTGTATAATGAGCCAAGGTTGTATTGAGCGTCTGGATTGCCAGCAGTAGCCGCTAATAGATACAGTTCTGCCGCTTTTTGTTCATCCTGCTCGACACCATTGCCAAGTTGATACAACACGCCTAAAGCATATTGAGCGTTTGTATCCTGTTGATCAGCCGCCAGCATATACCATTTTGCTGCCTCAATATAATTGCGCTTAACCCCTTTGCCGTGATTATACAAAACACCGAGATTGTATTGGGCACTGCTATTCCCTTCTTGAGCGGCGATTAAAAACCATTTAGTGGCATCCTCATAATTGTGCGTTGCCAAATCAAGCATTTCATAATCGCTAGCTGTTGGGAGGTTTTCTACATCTAACAGAGCGTCTTTCGTTAATTTTTCACCTTTTGTTAAGTTTTGAATATACCAATCCGTTAAATCAATTAAGTAATCTAGCACCATTTGGGCTACTTTTGTATTAATTAATTCATTGGCATTCAGCGATGTCATTTTTTGAATTAAATTCATCAACAAATACATACGACGTGGTTTTATTTTTTCAGTAAAGCTTTTGTTATTCAGGAGTGTACGTAATTCGTTTTTTGTACCATCCTTTTTCATATCTTTGGCATATAAATCGCGAACGATAATGCTTAAGGCGATATTGGCTTTCTTTAAAGACAGCTTTGGCTTTGAGATTGTATAGCGTGCAGAGCCTTGAAGAGCGTCAGTTAATGGACGATGTGTTGTTGGAATCGTATTGCAAAGTGTTGTGAGCAAGTCGCGATCTACCATAAACGTAGTCACTCCTTCCGATTTTTGTTAAGTATTCTTTTTATCGGAAAGTTCTAAAGAAAGTGGAGTATTTCTGATGGGGGAACGTTCTGAACGAATAGCTGGAGTAAAGTTGGACATTGTAATTTGCTGAAATAGTCGATAGAATTTAGTAAATATTTCTATTTCAAAGGAGCATGCAAAATGGAACAAACTATTGTGTTAATCCCTGCGTTGAACCCATTACCAACCATTGTACACTTTGTAGAAAAATTAAAAACGCTTGCAATCGAAAAGATTATTATCATTAATGATGGTAGTGATTTGAAATATAATGAAATTTTTAAGCAATTGCTCAAGCAAGAGTGTATTGTTTTAACGCATGAGCGAAACATTGGAAAAGGTCAGGCATTAAAAACAGGTATGAACTATATCGTGAAATCGACTTTGAACGCAAAAGGGGTCGTAACTGTTGGAGCGCATGGCCAGCACTCTATTTTAGATGTTGAACAAATTTTAGCAAGTACAAAAATTTTTTCAGACGGTATCGTATTAGGTATTCGTGATTTTAAAGGTTCGGATTATCCTATTATTAGTCAAATACAAAATCGTGCGAGTTCGATGCTTTTTGAGCTATTTTTTCATAAGCGTTTATTAGATACACAGACAGGCTTACGCTATATTCCCAGAGAACATTTGTCTTGGCTATTAAAAGTGAATGGCGAGTCTTTTCGCTATGATACGAATATGCTTGTTGAGGCCATTAAGCGTAAAGTCCCTTTATACGAAGTGCCAATTGGTCATGCCAAACTGCGGAAAAATTCTATTATTTACTATGATGAAGTAACAAATCATGCCCAAATTTTACAGCAAATGTGGAATAATTTTTTCCATAAGGGCAATTCAACGAATGAAACTTTCTCAAAGCGAAAACGTAAATGAAATGTATCTTTAATTTGCGAAGATGCTTGAAGGAGGAAGGGTTATGGAACAGGATTACAATTTTGATAAAATGATTGCAGGTCAGGAAAAACATTATTCTGATAAAAAGTTTTTAAATAAATTTAAAGTTTTTGGTGGGGGCTTAGGAAAAAAAGCGATGCAGGCAGCGGCAACATTGTATGTCACACTGCGTAGCCCAGACATGCCAAAGATGAATAAAATGATTGTGCTTGCTGCGTTAGGTTATTTTATTTTACCGTTTGATTTAGTAGCAGATTTTTTACCACTTGTTGGTTTAACAGATGATACATTTGTGATATTAACGGCATTAGGGAAAGTATATTTATCCATTACTGATGAGATGAAGTTTGAGGCAAAGCAACTCGTTGAGACGAAATTTACCAAAAATCATAACGATGTAGCGGAAGATTCATTAACGCATGTTGTCATTGATAAAAAATAATGAGTAAAGGCTTGTTTGCGCATGGCAATGATGCGTAAACAAGCCTTTATTTAAAGATAAAAAAGTATAAAATTTCTCCAATGACTGAGGCTCACACGATGTGAGTCATTGAGGGCATACCACATGGATGTGGTGTTTTGCCCACTCGGGGCTGGAAGGGCGCTTTACCGCTTTTCTAATAGTTGAATTGAATATGCTCGAAAGCATGTAAACCACGCTGAAAGATGGCTTCTAGTGGCTTATCTGCACAAAGCTCGATCTTCATTGCAGGATAAATTTGCTGAATGGCTTGTGTGACAGCTTCTAAGATAAACGGATTATGTTTTAGTACGCCTCCATTAAAAAATAATGTATGAGCTTCGTTTCGATAGCCCACATTTTTTAATGAAGTGATGGTAAGTTGTATAAGCTCCTGGACAGCATCCTGTGCAATTTTTTGTGCAATGGCATCCTGTTGCTCAACGGCCTTCTGTAAAAATGAACCAAAATGAGCTAATCGGCTATTTGTATAGTCCGATGAATAAATGTAATTATACAATTCGTCTGTTGAATTTACTTGATGACCTTGTAAAATGAGTTTTGTTAATGCTGTCGACTCGTTGCGTCCATCTGCGGCACGAAAGATCGCTTTGGCAATTTGTTTACCAATCCAATAGCCACTCCCTTCATCGCCAATTCGATGTCCCCAGCCTCCTGTACGGCTCATTTTATCATCAATTAGACTGTAACAAATAGCACCTGTTCCAGAAATTAAAAGACTTACGTTATTTTTTCCAAGCCCTTTAGCTGTTGCCTCAGCATCATTTTCTAAAATGATATGACCAAATGTAAAGGGGCTACGCGCTATACTTTGCTGAATAATGTCCCCAACGATTTTTTCATCTTGTAGGGTATCCACGCCAGCAATAGCAAACACTGCGACATCAAAATGCAGGCTTGGCAAATGCGCGGCGGCACTTCGTAAAAGTCCTGTAAAGACATGCTGTACATGTTCTATGCCAACTGCTTGATAATTCGAGCTTGTGGATGTGGCACTAAAAAGCTCTCGTCCATCTGTTGTACGAATGGTCATTATCGTTTTTGTTGCACCACCATCTACTGCAAGTATGTAATGATTAGTCATGCTGTACCCACTCCTTTAAAATTTGCTCAAGTTGTTCTTCGGCTCGGATAATATTCCCTGTTTTCTCGCGCAACCAGTTTTCAAGATTAGCGGTGGCATCTGTTGCCTGGACTAATGATTCACGCATCGTAGCGGGCGCAGGTCCACCTTTTAATGTACGAATATGAACGAAATATTCCGGCTGGAGAGTCTGATAAAAGGCGATTTCGTTAATTCGTAATGACTTTCCTGTTACTTCGAAGCATTTTTCATTTGCTAATTGCCATGTTAAGGCGCTTAGGGATTCCTTATGATGCGCAAGCAATTCACGCACGCAAAGACTGACGATTTTATGCGATTGGCGGAAAGAAATATTTTCCGAGCGTACGAGTGTATCTGCGAGCTCAGTGACATTGGCAAAGCTATTTTGCGCGCGGCGTAGCAGGCTTTCTTTGTTAACATCCATTGTGACAATTAAGCTACCAAATAGTTTATAAATGCCGACTAATTTATCGATGGCACGCCATAAGTAAGGCTGCATGTCGTCTTCTGTATCGACAATATCTCCAAATGGCGTGTTATGTACCATTTGTAAAACGGTTGCAGCATCTCCGACGACAGAGGATAACAATGAACGTGTATGTTCGATGGAAACAGGGTTGCGTTTTTGCGGCATAATGGAACTGATCTGTACATACGGACTCGCGAGCTTAAAGGCATTGAATTCTTGCGTAGCCCATAGTAGAAAATCTTGTGAGGTGCGCCCTAAATTAAGTGCTGCTAGTTGGACAACACTTGCTGCTTCCGCAATATAGTCTGCACCTGCCACGGCATCCCATGCGTTTTCAATTAGATCGTCAAAGGCAAGAAGCTGTTGCATCCGTTCCCGACTAATTGGAAAACCTGTTGTTGTTAATGCCGCAGCCCCCATACTACTGCGATTAATTGTTTCATACGCAGATTGCATCCGTTGGTAATCCCGTGTTAATTGATCGATTACGGCCTTTAAATAATGTGCAAATGTCGTTGGCTGGGCTTGCTGTGTATGCGTGTAGCCAATCATAATCGTTTCAACATGTTCTTCCGCAAAAGCAATGAGCGCACTACGTAAATTAAGTAACTCTTGCATTAACGTAAGCAGTTTTTTACGCAATGTCATGCGGTAAATAGCAATCCCCATATCATTCCTGCTACGACCAATGTGTAAATTTCCAGAAATATCACCACCTAGCTCAATTAATTTATTTTCAATACGGAAAAATAAATCCTCGAATTGCGGGTTATAATCATGGGTTTTATAATAGTCCAAATCTAATTGATGAATGGCTTGCCCGATTTGCCGAGCTTGCTGTGAGGTTACTAAATTCTGCTCTTCAAGCATTTTTAAATGGGCAATATGAATTTGGATCATCGAATTTAAAAAATGTTTGCGTGCTTCGTCATAAGCTGGTTGTAGCACCATTTGACGATAGCTATTGGAAGGAAAATGAACGCCCTCTTTTTCATTTACTTGATTGCGAAAATCTTGAAAAAACATTTGGTAATGGCCTCCAATCAAAGCATAAATCTTCGTGCTTTATCCTTTAATTTTACAATTGTTAGAATATTATAGCAATTCCGAATAAAAAGAGCGAGCAGATGTAACATCCGCTCGCTTCCTGTTTTTAAATGGTATGTTTTTTTGCAGCAAAATATGAAGGCAATGTCGTGCCGATCAGCACGAGGAATATCCCGCAGATCTGCAGCAACGTTAAGCTTTCTTTTAAAACGATTACAGATACAATGATCGCTACAGGTAGCTCCATTGCACTTAAAATCGATACAAGACCACCGCCAACTTTTGGTGCAGCAATGGAAAATAATAAAATCGGTAAAATAATCCCGAATAATCCGAGTGTTAAGCCAAACTTCCAAAGCCCAGCTGATAATTGTCCATTCCATAATATTTCAGGTGATAAAAATAATAAAATAATAACAAGTGAAACAATGGATACTATAAAGGTGCGCCCAATTGTTGTAACACCTTCAACAGGGCGAGAATTGACTTGTAAAAAGGCAGCAAAGCTAAAGGCAGCAACTAATCCGAGTGCCCAACCTTGCCAAGCGATTTGCGATAGGTCCACATCTAAAATACCCGCCGCTAAAATCGTACCTGCAAATAAGAAGGCGAGGGAAATGAGTTCAATACGACTCGGAAAACGCTTTTTAATCATGCAGTCCATGAAAAGCCCAATCCACGTAAATTGGAATAGCATGACAACTGCCAGTGAGGCGGGTAAATAATTTAAGCTTTGTCCATACACAGTTCCTGTAACAGCTGTAAGGGAACCTGCTAATAATAGGGTAAAAGCACCGGATTTTGATACTTTTGGTAATGTACGTTGGGTCGTAACAAAAAGTATAAGTGCCAAAAAGAAGCCAAATAAATACTGGCTTGTAACCGCTTCAGCCGATGTAAATCCGTGCTGCATGGCCACTTTGACAATGGTTGATAAAATCCCATAGCTACAAGAGGCAATAATAATTAATAATGGATAAATCCAACTTTGTTTCATACGTGTTTCTTCCTATTCTATTAGAGCGACTTCACCATATGATGAAACGGTTCATTAATAATTGTCCACGGCTCAGTCACTACAAAGCCCATACGTTCGTAAAGACGGCGTGCATCAAATTTTTCTAGTTCTACATTTAACGATAATTTTTGATAGCCAAGTTCTTTCGCATGTTGTTCGGCAAAATGTAGCAATTTTGTACCGATACCTAGTCCACGGGCATTCTGTGCCACGCAAATTGTATCAATATAATATTCATTTGTGTGTGCTTCCACATCTAATGTAACATGAATATTTTTTTCAGCAAGCTGTTGTTCTAATTGACGATCGAGATCATCGCCCCGCTTTCCGTCATATAAAACGACGATTCCTAAAATATCGGTATCTTTTACGGCTACAAATGTATTTAAATAGCTATGACGATTCGTTGTTTCTACAACAAATTGTTCTAGGGAATTAATAACTTTAGATAACTCCTGCTCACCAGTTAAATTATTTGCAATGTCTCCAATCGCGTCATAAATTAAAGGAGCAACCATTTTTGCGTCCTGTGGTGTTGCTTTTCGAATAGAAATTGTCATATAAATCCTCTCCTTAACGAACAAAGTATAACAGAAATGTGACATATACGCGAAAAGAGTTACTGTCAGAATAGTATAAAGTTTTATGGATATATCATATTTGTGGTAAATTAAAAAGAACTACAATGTCGGAGGTTAGACAACTCATGAGTCAGATAGACAAAGAATTCGTTCTCATTTATGGAGACGCATTCGTTGATTATATTGCAAATGACCAAACAAATACGTCGTTTACGAAGTTTTTAGGTGGCGCAACCATTAATGTTGCAGCGGGAATTAGTCGAATTGGTGCCCCTTCTGCATTAATTACGATTACTGGTGATGACGAAACTTCAGAATTTTGTCGTCAAGAGATTGTTAAAGAAGGCGTGAACATGGATTATGCGGTATTTGACCCAGCAAAACGTGTGTGCGGTGTGTATGTTCACTTAACCGAAAATTGCGAGCGCGAATTTAAAGATTATGTCGATGAGACACCGAATTTACAAGTAACACCAGAGCAATTACAAGAAGAAGCATTCAAACGAGCTTCGATATTTAATATTTGCTCAGGGACAATGTTTGAACCCACTGCGCTAAAAACAACGCGCGCAGCAGTAGATATGGCGAAGGAAAAAGGGGCCATTATCGCGATTGATGCTAATATCCGACCATTACGATGGGAATCTGAAGAAATTTGCCGCGAAACAATAGGTGCATTTTTTGACGATGCAGATATTTTAAAGCTGACAGATGAAGAACTATTCTTCTTAACAGAAACGACTACAATCGATGAAGGATTAGCGAAGTTGGACGAGCTATTAGTGCCGATTATTTTAATTACAGTTGGTGGCGATGGTGCGTATGCTGTATTAAACGGAGAAATTATTCATGTCCCGGTGGAGCGTATCGTACCAGTGGATACAACAGGCGCTGGTGATGCCTTTATGGCGGGTATTTTACGCTACGTCCACTTCAACGGATTACCAACCATCAAAGAGGATTTAGTGAAATGTGTGGCGTTTGGTAATAAATTAGGTGCCCTTGCTGCAACAAAGGCAGGCGCATTAACTGCGTTGCCGAGCTATGAAGAAATTAAGCATTTAATTGAACAATAAAATGTTTAGGAAGCCCAAATGAAAAATGGGCTTCCTTTTTTTAATCATTTCTTTCACACTAAAACGTTTGGTCACTAATTTACGCTGTCCAATGCAATCCAAAAGATGCTATGAAGTACGATATTGCGCACATATTAAAATGTAACCATTAGTTGACGAAAGCTTTAAAACGTAACGTATATTCGCTATAAATTTGGCGGGATTATTTTTATAATAAAGATACAGAGGTGAAGGATGATGAGCAATTTTCGATTTGCGGCAATATTTATGCAAAAACGTAAGCAGCTTAATGTAACGCAAGAAGACATCGCCCGTTATGTCGGAATTTCAAGAGCAGCTGTTTCGAAGTGGGAGAAGGGGCAAAGCTATCCGGATATTTCGCTATTGCCTAAACTTGCGGCATATTTTAATGTTTCGATTGATGATTTATTAGGCTACGAGCCACAAATGACTGAGCAACGCATTTTGAAAACGTATGCGGATTTGGCAGCGAAGTTTACGAAGCTACCATATGAAGAAGTGGATAAGCAAATTGAGGAACTTGTTAAGGAATATTTTTCATGTTTTCCGCTATTATTAAAAATGGCGCTGCTGTATGCTAATTACTTCAATTTAGCGCAAAATAAAGAGGAGGCAACAGAAAAAATTCAAAGCCTTTGTATTCGTGTGAAGGAATTTAGCGGGGATTATAAGCTTGTAAATGAAGCAACGATAATTGAAGCGTTAAGCTATATTTTACAAGAAGAGCCGCAAAAAGTATTAGCATTGCTTGGGGAGGATGCAAAAGTACAGCTTGGCGCGGAACAGCTAATCGCAGCCGCACAAACGATGCTCGGGGAAACCGAAAAAGCAAAGGAAATTTATCAGGTGAATCAGTATCAGTACTTACTAGGTATGCTCGGCAATGCTAGTGAAATGTTGATGCTTGAAATCGCAAACGCTACTTATTTTGAACAAATTGTAACACGTGTGGAAGCGGTACTTGATACGTTTCAGATTGAAAAGCTAAATGTAAATACGGCACTTGTCTTTTATTTACGTGCGGCGAGTGGCTTTGCGGTGCAAAATCGCACAGAGGAGGCGCTACGCTGTATAGCGCGTTATGTTAAAATCTGTATGCATATGGATTTCCCAGTTCGTATTACGGGTGATGCGTATTTTTATTTGTTAGAAGATTGGGTAAAACGTGAAGTAATTCTAAACGCTCAATCACCGCGTGATGATGAATCTATTAAAAAATCATTGTATGAAAGTGTTGTAGGAAACCCAATGTTTGAGAGTTTGAAGGAGCATGCACAGTTCAAAAGTTTAGTGACAAATCTGCAGCATCATTTGCGTATAGGAGGTTAGAAAAATGGAAGAGTTAGCGAAGATTCCTTGGGGGCTAATTGCACCATTATTAGTTTTACAGTTCATATTGGCGATTGTAGCCATTATTGATATTGTTCGTATTCATGATACGCGTGGACCAAAATGGATGTGGATATTAATTTCACTGTTCATCAGTACACTTGGACCAATTGCATATTTTATCGTTGGACGTAAAAGCCAATGATGACGATCAACGTACAAAATTTATCGAAGCAATTTGCCGCAAAGAAGGTTGTAGATGATGTGTCATTTACGTTAGCACCACATACAGCAACAGCACTTATTGGTCCAAATGGTGCTGGAAAAACGACAACGCTTTCGATGCTCGTGGGGCTACTTAAGCCAACAAACGGTGAAATTTCAATGCCAGGTGTAATGGATATACGTACAGCTATTGGTTTTTTGCCACAGTATCCACAGTTTTATTCTTGGTTAACAGCGCTTGAATACATGGAAATGGTTGCGAATTTAAGTGGTGTTGATAAGCGCTTTGTAAAGGAAAGATGCAAAAAAATGCTGTCGTTTGTAGGCCTAGAGAATGCCATGCATAAAAAGACGGTTACTTTCTCAGGTGGGATGAAGCAACGTTTAGGAATTGCACAGGCACTCATTCATGAGCCAAAGTTACTACTGCTTGATGAACCAGTGTCAGCGCTTGATCCAGTAGGGCGTCGTGAAGTCATGAATTTATTAAAAGAGGTGCAGCAGCAAACGACGATTTTATATTCGACGCATATTTTGAATGATGCGGAGGAAATGACTGATCAGCTATTATTTTTACGCGAAGGGCGCTTAGTAGAACGAGGCTCATTAGCTGAAGTGAAGGCAAAATTTGAGCAGCCACGCTTTAAGGTAACATTTGCAAATGAGCAACAGGCACATCAATTTGCACAGCTATCCGCGTTCTCTACAACTAGTGAAGGTTGCTTTGTCTATGTGGAGGTAATTGATACACAGCCAACGATGCAAGAGCTTCTACAGCGATTAGCAAATTCGCCATTTGAAATTGTGAGAGTGGAGCGTCAAACAGTAAGCCTGGAGGAAATCTTTATGAAGGTGGCGGGTGAACATGCAACAATTTAGCGCGTTATTGTTAAAAGAATGGCGTGATAGCTGGCGCAGCTTCAAGCTGTTATGGATTCCGCTTGTCTTTTTACTGTTAGGGGTAAGTGACCCACTAGTAAATTATTTCTTGGATGATATTTTGCAAGCAGTTGGCAATATGCCTGAAGGGTATGAAATGATGTTCCCAGAACTTAGGCCAGTCGATTTATTGGCGGCTTCTACAGGGCAATTTCAATCAATCGGGATTATTGTTTTGATTGCGGCGTATATTGGTACGTTTAGCCGTGAGCGTCAAAATGGTACGGCGACATTATTATATGTACGTCCGATTTCGTATAGTGCACTTTTTTTTAGTAAATGGATGGTCGCAAGTATTGTTGCAGTTATGAGTGCTATTGCTGGCTATACGGGGAGTATGTATTACACGGTGCTACTATACGGTACAGTTGACTGGGGAAAGTTTTTTGCAATGGTTGGTACGTATTGTGTGTGGTTACTATTTGTTATGGCACTTACCGTTGCAATGAGTGCGGCGTTTCAAACTGCCGTGGCGGCAACGATTACGATCATGTTAGTACCATTGGGCTTAGTCATGGATTCGTTAATCGGTAGCTTTTGGAAAGTGTCACCATGGAAGCTCTCGAATTACGGAATGGCACTATTGACCGATAGCGTACTAATGAAAAACTATTGGTGGACGTTTGGACTTGTAATGGTATTGATGTTATTGGCGATTATTTTTGGTATAGCAATGAGTAAGCGCAATAGTGGCAACGTGAAACTGTAAGTTGTAGGCGCGAAGGATGTACACATTTAACATATTAAAAAGTACAATTTTCTTGTTGGAGGAAAATTGTACTTTTTCTTATGGCATTATTATAAATATTAACTTTTCTCAAAATTAGGAATATAATATCTTTTAGGTGTATTTTACTGGGGGGAGTTGTTGTGCAAAATACGGAAAGCTGATTGGTATTGTAACACCAATCGACATTATGAAGGTGGACTAGCATTTTTCAGGCTAATATAGAACGAGCCATTTTCTAAAATTTGTACATAATATATTCCTTCAACATCATGAAAGTTTTTCTTAGATAATTTTTTCAAGAGCCATTCTTCCGTTAATTGTAACTTATCTAGGTTTTCGTAAATGACTTGACCATCGGAAACAAGTTCTGTTGGTAGATATTGTGGAGCTGGAGCGGATACATGTACGTCTTCTTTTGTAGCGGTACGAGCAAGCGGCTTCTTCATGACGCTTAAGTTTCCATTTGTTTCAAAAACAGCGTGCAGTACCTCGTCGAATGAAAAAATACTTTGTTCACGTAATAGCATTGCTAGTTCATCGGTATGAAGGCGCGCTTTTTTGAGATGATCATTTAAGATGATGCCGTTTTGAATGACAATCATCGGTTTGTCATCAAATAATACACGGGCCTTTTTGGATTTTAATGATACCAAACTAACCAATATGGTTAATACTGTCCACCAGATGAGCGAAATAAGACCGTCTAAAAACGGTGTTTCTACTTGGGCAGATATTTCAGCGGCAATTGAGCCGAATGTTATGCCAGTAACATAATGGAAGAATGTAAGTTGGCTTATTTGTTTTTTTCCGATAATGCGTGCGAGTAGGAGTATCGCAAAAAACGCAAAAGTTGAACGGATTAGCATTTCCCATAAATTTAATTCCATTGACATCACTCCTTATAGTCGGTAGCATGGACAAAAAATAATGGAAGTATGCGATTTATCAAAGAGAAAGAATGTGAAAATATGTCGACAACAACCGTGAAACAATCGAATCCAATCTATCCAATTATGGTCGCAATTGGCGTTTGTCACTTAATTAATGATACAATGCAAGCCGTTATTCCTGCGATGTTTCCGTTACTTGAGCGTGATTTAGGATTAACGTTTACACAGCTTGGGATGATTTCGTTTGTGTTAAATATGTTTGCAAGTTTACTACAGCCGGCAGTTGGGTTTATGACAGATAAACGCCCATTTCCGTATGCATTACCACTTGGGATGGTGAGTTCGTTTATTGGTTTGTCTTTACTCGTTTTATCTACGCAATATTGGATGATTTTAGTGTCGGTGTTATTTTTAGGGCTTGGCTCGGCGGTGTTTCATCCAGAAGGCTCACGTGTATCATTTATGGCAGCAGGGAATAAGCGTGGTTTAGCACAGTCTATTTATCAAGTGGGGGGCAATTCTGGACAAGCGCTCGCACCATTACTAAGTGCGTTTGTTATTTTACCATTTGGTATGAAAGGCGCTGCGATGGTATTAGTATTAACGTCGATGGGGATTTTTTTATTAACGAAAATTGCTGCATGGTATAAGCGCCAACTAGAGGCAGAAAAATTGTCGAAAGTCAAAAGAGTGCTTGTATCATCACTCCCGCCATTAACAAAAAAACAAGTGGGCTTTGCGCTTGTTGTACTATTATTTATCATTTTTGCGCGTTCATTTTATGTTACGAATATGACGAGTTTTTATGTGTTTTATTTAATTGATCAGTATGGGGTATCCGTTGAGCGCGGTCAGTTATTTGTGTTTATTTTTATGGCATTTGGTGTAGTAGGGACGTTTTTTGGCGGGCCTTTGTCGGATAAATATGGCCGTAAAAATATTATTTTATTATCGGTAATTGTACCGATTCCATTTTGTTTAGCATTGCCATTTGTACCGCTGTATGTTGCCCTAACATTGCTTATTATTATTGGGATGCTTATTATGATTAGCTTTACAGTGACAGTTGTTTATGCGCAGGAGCTGGTCCCATCTAAAATTGGAACGATGGCTGGTTTAACGGTTGGGGTGGCGTTTGGTATGGGGGCGATTGGCTCAGTTGTCATTGGAATGGTCATAGATATGATGGGTATTCGCTTTACGATGATTGCCGTGTCGTTATTAACATTACTATTGTTTGTGGCGTTTTTATTACCAAAGGATAACGCAACAACTTAACTTGATTCAGAGGAGATTCAATGAGTTAGTTGTAGCCACGCCCTCAGAAATAGTGGAACAAATGCTAAAAACGCCACATCGTGTGGCAACGCATTCGTGACCAACATCATGTTGGCCTCCTGTAGCGTAGCAGAACGGATTATTTTAGATAAATGCACTTGGTTCCAAGTTTCGTATTGAAAAATGCTCGTTATAAATATATTTGAAAAAAAGCTGTTCCAATGATGTGGAAACAGCTTTCGCTACTATTCTTTTGATAGAAAACATTCTTTTGGGATAATATCAATATGATTTACAAAACCCTCTGTAATATCTACCTCATGAAGTTTTCCGTTGTAGTTAAACTTAAAAATCCCATTATCGAAATCGGTGCCGATCTCTTTAAAGAAAATCCCCTCAAGCGATACGAATTTTGGGCAAGTGAACGCTACTTTATACTGCTGGTTTTCTTCGACCAAGTAAGCACGCACACCTTTTTCGTATATGTCGATCAATTCGTCTTCAGATGGGCGCTTTACTGAAACAATGTGGAAGTCTACGAATGGGATTTCTTTTAATAATACATTTAAGAAGGAACCTTTCGTAATTTCCTCCCAACGACTTTGAGCACTTTGCCCAACGATAATTTGTGTAATATTGAAGTCAATGGCCATTTCTGTAATAACTTTGTGAATAGGGCGTTTTTCATTGTCTTTAATAATGATTTTTTCAATTTCTAATTCTTCAGCTAATTGTTTCCACTGCTCAATATAGCCAGATTTTTCGGCATCAAATGCGTCAAGTGGCTTTGAATCAACCGTTAAAACATATAATGGGCAATCGAGTAAAGTAGCAAGCTTGTGTCCGCGGCGAATTAATCGTTCACCATTTTGACCGTAATACACACAAACTAAAATACTTTCATCCATTCGGCCTTTTACATATTTCATTTTAGTTCGCACCTCGTTTTCTTATTCAATAATACTGTATTAAAATGTACTTTTTTGAGAATTTAAGTATAAAAGAGTTAATAATGATGCTATTACAGTGCATTGCATACATGATTATTGTATACTAAAACTGTAATGTTTCCTGTTGTTTAGTGATTTTTACATAATAATTTATAATTGGATATATTAATTAGTGATGTCCACACTTGTTGAGATGGACAGTTTCACTATATGCCACATTATTATGAAGTGAGTTAAATGGTTAGTCAAGTGTCATCGTCTTGCTGATATTACTATACATAGCTTACATTGACTTTTAATATGTAGGAGGTTTTTGCTTTTGAGTGTTGCATTGTCGATTTTACTACCGTTCATTGCTTCGGCCTTTATTCCGTTTTTATACAGGCGAGTTACCAATATTCATTTAGGATGGTTTGTTTTAGTTGTGCCTGTCGTCTTATTTTCGTATTTAGCTACTTTTATCCCTCGAATTGCCAGTGGCAAAACCTTTATAAACACGTTCGAGTGGATCCCCTCTTATGATATTAACATTACCACCTATTTAGACGGTTTGAGCATGATCTTTGGTTTGCTTATTACCGGAGTAGGTAGTCTAGTAATCCTTTATTCTATTTTCTACCTTTCATCAAAAGAATCTTTGCATCACTTTTATTGCTACCTGCTGCTGTTTATGGGGGCAATGTTAGGTGTTGTATTTTCCGACAACTTAATGGTCCTTTATGCGTTTTGGGAGTTAACAAGCGTTTCGTCATTCCTATTGATCGCCTTTTGGCATCATCGTAAAGCATCGCGTGCTGGTGCGCGTAAAGCGATGACAATCACCGTTTCGGGTGGTGTGGCGATGTTAGCTGGATTTTTAATGCTGTATGTGGCTTCAGGGACATTTAGCATACGGGAAATTTTAGCGAATTTAGAAGCTGTGCAAGCAAGCTCCTACTTTGTGCCAGCAATGTGCTTAGTATTACTAGGTGCATTTACGAAATCAGCACAATTTCCATTTCATATTTGGTTACCGGATGCAATGGAAGCACCAACACCCGTATCGGCTTATCTTCACTCGGCAACGATGGTTAAAGCAGGTATTTATCTGGTAGCACGTACGACACCTATTTTTGGTGGACATGAGGTATGGTTTTGGTCGGTTAGTGCTGTCGGATTAGTGACCTTGTTCTGGGGTTCATTTAATGCGGTAAAGCAGTTTGACTTAAAAGCGTTACTTGCATATTCAACAATTAGTCAGCTTGGCTTGATTATGAGTTTGTTTGGGCTAGGTTCGGCGGCGCTATCGTTAGGCTATTCTGCAGACACGGTTATTTATACGCAAGCAACATTTGCGGCGTTGTTTCATTTAATTAACCACTCAACCTTTAAAGGTGCGCTATTTATGATGGTTGGTATTGTCGACCATGAAGTTGGTACGCGTGATATCCGTCGATTAGGTGGTTTAATGTCACTGATGCCGTTTACGTTTACGATTGCGGTTATAGGTAGTTTCTCAATGGCTGGGTTACCGCCTTTTAACGGTTTTTTAAGTAAGGAAATGTTCTTTGCAGCTACATTAAAAATTACGCAGCTTGATATTTTCTCGCTCGATGCGGTTGGGTTAATATTCCCGATTGTGGCATGGATTGCGAGTATTTTTACGTTTATTTACTGTGTCATTATCGTAAATCGTACATTTTTTGGAAAGTTACAGCCGGATCGTTTAGAAAAGCCACCACATGAGGCTCCGATAGGCATGTTAATTTCACCGTATATTTTAATCGCACTTGTTATTGGTATTTTTATTTTCCCGAATGTGTTAGGGCATTATATTTTAAGTCCTGCGATGGCGAGTATTTATCCGTCATTCCCATCAGTGGATGAATTGACACCACATATTGCAGCATGGCATGGCTATATTAATACGGAACTCATTATGACATTTGGAGTTGTAGTCGTTGGTATTTTCCTATATAGAACGCTGAAAAAATGGCGTCCGATGTATCAGCTAATTCCGCAAAAGTATACGCTAAATGGGATTTATGAGCGTGTGATCGGCTCGAGTGAGCAGTATTCTGGTGCGTTAACGAAGTTTTATATGAACGGAAAATTAACGTATTATTTCATCTATATTTACGTGTTTTTTGTTGCGATTTTAGCCGGTTATATGGTTTATGCGGATTTGTTTAGTTGGAATCCGAGTAATGATTCGGTTATTGAGCCTTATGAACTCCTATTAGTGTTTGTCATGATTGCAGCAGCAGTTGCGATTATCTTCGCGAAGCAGCGTATTACGGCGGTACTGTTAAACGGGGTACTTGGTTATTCGGTTGCGTTTTTCTTTGTGGTATTTCGAGCCCCTGATTTAGCATTAACACAGCTCGTTGTAGAATCCGTAACAACAGCGTTATTCTTACTTTCGTTTAAGTTTTTACCTAAATTGCAGCCAGAAAGTGGATCGAAAGCATGGGAGTTTACGAAGGTTACCATTTCGATTGCAGTTGGTGCAACAGTGACGTTAATTGGTTTAGCTGTTATGAATTATGACAAATTTGAACCGATTTCCGCGTACTTTGAAGACTCGTACAACTTAGCGGGAGGAAAAAATATCGTCAATACGATTTTAGGTGATTTCCGGGCGTTTGATACGATGTTAGAAGTAGTCGTGTTATTTATTGCAGGGCTTGGCGTCTATACACTCATTAAGCTAAAGGCGAAAAAGGAGGGTAAGGACGTTGAAGATTAATGATGTCATTTTAAAAACCGTCGTTCGTGGTGTTGTATTCATTGTTTTTACGCTTGGCATGTACTTATTTTTTGCAGGACATAATGCACCAGGTGGCGGCTTTATAGGCGGGCTTGTGCTCGGCTCTGGTATTGTCCTTTTGTATTTAACGTACGATATCGAAACGGTGCATAAAGGGATGCCTTTTGATTTTAAAAAGGTCGCTGCATTAGGTGTACTGCTTGCAACGGGTACTGCTATCGCCTCATTGTTTTTTGATGCACCATTCTTAACACAAACAGCTGGCTATTTTGACATTCCCTTATTAGGCGAAAAGCATCTATCTACTGTAACGATTTTTGAAGCAGGTGTGGCACTGACCGTAGTGGGTACGCTTGTAACGATTATTTTAAATATAAGTGAGGATGAATAGTATGGAATCATTAATGATTGTGCTGATCGGCATACTCGTGGCAGTCGCTACTTATTTAGTCCTCTCTCGTAGTGTATTACGTGTAATTGTCGGTACAGCCATTTTGTCGCATGCCGTGCATCTTTTACTGTTGACTGTCGGCGGATTAAAAAAAGGAAGCGTGCCAATACTTGGACAGGCTGATGCACCTTTTACAGATGCTTTACCACAGGCGCTTATTTTAACTGCGATTGTGATTAGCTTTGCGGTAACTGCGTTTTTACTTGTGCTTGCGTATCGCATGTATTTAACAAATGGTAGTGATGACTTCCATAAGCTTGGAGGTTCATCTGATGAGTAATATATTAGTTTTACCATTAATTGTGCCGATTATTACGGGCGCATTGTTAGTGTTTTTAAATGATTATATAAAGCTACAGCGAATTGTGAGCTTACTTACGATGATTTTCGTTGCAGGAATATCGGTTGTTCTACTGCAGCTTATTCAAACAGAGGGCATACTACGTCTTGATTTTAGTGGATGGCTACCGCCTTTTGGTATTTTATTTGTAGGGGATTCGTTTTCGGTATTGCTTGTATTAACATCAAGCATTGTTACGTTGTTTTGTTTAATTTATGCGTTTTCAACGATTGGTAAAGAACGAGAAAAAATGTATTTTTATCCGTTTGTGCTGTTTTTAGTAGCGGGTGTTAATGGGTCGTTTTTGACGGGGGATATTTTTAATTTATTTGTGTGTTTTGAGGTAATGCTTCTTGCTTCGTATGCATTAATTGCACTTGGTGGTGAGAAGTTTCAATTACGTGAATCGTTAAAATATGTACTCATTAATGTAGTTGCATCATGGATGTTTTTAGTTGCTTTAGCTTATTTATATGGCACCGTGAAAACATTGAATATGGCACATATCGCACAGCGCGTAGCAGAGGTCGGACAAGATCCAATGCTAACGTTAGTGTCATTGATCTTTTTAATTGTCTTTGCGTTAAAGGCGGGGTTACTTTTATTTTTCTGGTTACCAGGCTCGTATAGTGTGCCACCAACAGCGGTACAGGCATTGTTTGCAGCGTTATTAACAAAGGTCGGGATTTATGCGTTATTCCGTACGTTTACGTTAATGTTCCCGCTACAACCCGAAATCACGCATACAATTATTGGTGTTATGGCAGGGATTACGATCATTGCTGGCTGTATGGGTGCTTTATCAGGACGTGATGTGCGTACTATCGCTTCGTATAACGTCATTATTGGGGTGGGCTTTATACTGATGGCTCTTGCGATAGGCAATGAACAAGCCTTTGCTGGAGCTGTATACTATTTAATTCATGACATAATTGCCAAAGCGTTATTGTTCTTATTAATTGGGACAATGGTGATGTTAACAGGTGAAATTGTCGTAAAAAATATGAACGGGCTTATCCGAAATTATCCGTTGTTTGGATGGATATACTTTATCACAATGTGCGGGCTTATCGGGATTCCACCGTTAAGCGGCTTTGTTGGGAAAGTATTAATTGGGCAGGGTGCAGTTGAACAAGGTGCTTATGTATTATTAGCGTTAGGCTTTGGTTCGAGTATTATTGTGCTGTACTCGCTACTTCGCATTTTCCTAGCATCGTTTTTCGGGGAAACGTCGATTAGCGAAGAAGACAAACAACCAATGCCAAAAGGTGCCTATGTTTCATTTGTGTTACTTACTTTATGCATGATTGGACTAGGTGTCGGTGCGGAAGGGATAGCCATATATGTAAATGATGCGGCTCATACGTTGGCAAACCCATCCGCGTATATTGAGGCAATTTTAAATACGAATAAATAAAGGAGGGTGAGCGGATGTTTGGACAATTTATTCTAAATTTATTTATTGCTTCGTTGTGGTTTTTATTAAAAGATGATCCGAATGCTGATTTTACAACATTTATGTCAGGATTCTTTATTGGTACGCTGATTTTATATGCGATGCACCGATTTTTTGGAACGCAATTTTATTTGCGCCGAGTATTAAAAATTTTGAAGCTCATCCTTTTATTTATTAAGGAGCTATTATTGTCGAGCATCGAAGTGTTGAAGCAAGTGCTAGACCCACAGCTGAAAATTACACCAGGCATTTTTACATATGAAACATGTCTAGAGGGGGATTGGCAGATTACGGTATTGGCATTGCTATTAACATTAACGCCGGGTTCAGTTGTAATGGAAGTATCGGAAGACGGCAAGACGTTTTATATTCACGCGATGGACATTGTCGAATCAAAAGAAACGGTACTACGTTCAATTGGTAAGTTTGAAACAGCTATCTGGGAGGTGACACAATGATCGATATCATTTTAAGGATGGCATTGCTGTTATTTATGGTGGCCATTGCACTGTCATTAGTGCGTGTGATTAAAGGGCCGTCATTACCAGATCGTGCGATTGCACTTGATACGATTGGTGTTAATTTAATTTCATTGATTGCGATAATTTCGATTGTGTTAAAGACGAAAGCCTTCTTAGAGGCGATTTTGATTTTAGGAATTTTAGCATTTATCGGGACGATTGCATTCTCGAAATATATTGAAAGAGGTGTCATCGTTGAGCGTAAATCAGCTGATTGAGATTATGGCCGCCCTGTTCATTTTGTTAGGAGCGATTGTGAGTGTGATTAGTGCATTGGGAATGATTCGCTTACCTGATGTCTACACACGTTCACATGCGGCAACGAAAAGTGCGACGTTATCGGTATTACTTTGCTTATTTGGCGCGTTCGTTTATTTTTGGATTCACGATGGCTATGTGAGCATTCGTTTAATATTAGGGATTGTGTTTGTATTTATTACTGCACCAGTAGCGGGGCATTTAGTCTGTCGCGCGGCGTATCGTTCACGTGTACCACTTGCGGAAGGTTCAGGTGACGATGCGTTAAAGCTAGTGTTGTTTGGTGATGAAGACGTACATGGAAAATCAGAGGTCGAACAATCAAAATAATTAAAGTAAAGCGCTCCATAAGTTAGGAATATAACTTGTGGGGTGCTTTTTTGTGTCTTGTATTGCATTCCGCATTTGTTAAGTAGTGGCTTGGGGTGGTGCTTCACTCATGTGTTAATTAGCCGCTGTAGGCTCTTTTCTCGTTGATCAGATGTGGAAAGAAAGCTAAAAACGTCACATCCTGTGACAACGCATTCATGACCAGCATCGTGCTGGCCTCCATCCTCGGCGCAAAGGAGGTGTCCCAGAATCACTTCTCGGACACCCCCTTTGTGGACAAATGTGAATAACTTTGTGAATAACTTATGATCAGAACACAAGAATGAGCTAAAAGAGTAGGAAAGAGGGTAAATTTTTACGTTTAGATGCGTTGGCTATGAAGAAAAACCTATGGCGTAAAGGAAAGTTTAAATGTTTAGTAGTAATTGATTCCGCTTATTTACATAGATTTGTGGATAACTAAAGGGTAAATTGTTGAAAAATGGAGCTTTAACTGTGGGTAACTAATAGAAAAGTGGATAACTCTGTGGATAAAAAGAATATGTGGATATTTTTTCTTGATTAATTGACAAATACGCTCATTTTAAGTACAGTACATTACAACACTAATGTACTGATTAACAGAGAGAGGAGGATCAATTTGGATTTCAATGTGCAAAGTACAACGCCAATTTATATACAAATTGCAGAATGGTTGGAAAATGAAATATTAGCTGACCGTTTGCTGCCGAATGGTAAAGTGTATTCGCAATATCAGCTCGCCGAAATTTTTAATATTAATCCAGCTACAGCGGGAAAAGGTCTAACGATTTTAGTAGAAAAAGAAATTCTCTATAAAAAAAGGGGACTTGGGATGTTTGTCATAGTCGACGCAAAACAACGAATTTTAGCAACACGTCGAAGTGAAACGTTAACACAATTGGCGATGGAAATCGTGCAGGAAGCCAAACGTTTAGCCGTTTCAGATGAAGATTTAATTCAGTTAATTAAACATATTCAAAAGGAGGGGTGACAAGTGATTTTCTGCGAACAACTGCAAAAACGTTATGGGAAAAAGGTGATTTTAGCAAATGTTTCGTTTCAAATTGGCGAACCGAAAATCATTGGACTTATCGGACGGAATGGTGTGGGGAAATCGACTTTATTAAAAATATTAGCAGGGCATTTGAAGCCATCTAATGGCAAGGTTGAGGTAGTTGGGAAGAGGGCCTTTCAAAATTTAACGGTGGCAGCCAATACGATTTTAATAGAAGACGCCATGACGTTTCCAACGGTGCTAACGCTAAAAGAAATTTTGCATATAGCACCAAGATTTTATGCAAAATTTGCGCTAGATTTAGCGTTTGAGTTGCTTGAATTTAGTGGCATTTCACATAAAAATCATCATCATCAGCTGTCAAAGGGGCAAAAGGCTGCGTTCGATTTAATTTATGGAATCGCCAGTCGCAGCGCGGTGACGTTACTCGATGAGCCAATGAATGGGATGGACGAAACGATTCGTGATGATATGTACCGTGTCATTTTAAAGGACTTTTTAGCACATCCACGCATCCTCATTATTTCAAGCCATTATTTGAATGAAATGGAGCATTTAATAGAAGATATTTTGCTACTACATGAAGGTCAGGTGGAGCTATTTGCCCCAGTAGATGAGGTGCAAAATTTAGCGGTGAGGCTTGTCGGGCAAAAGGACAATATTGAGCCATATTTAGCAAACTATGAGGTGCTCTTGACGCGTGAGAATGGCCCGATTTTTGAGGCGATTGTACGTAATAATGATTTGCCGCTACCACCGCAAGTGCGTATGCAAAACTTATCGGTAAGTGATGTATGTAAAGTGCTAACGACTTCGAAGGGAGGTTCGGTTGATGACATCTATCGTAGTAGCGAATCCGGCGCGTAATATTTGGGAGCAGGTGAAGTGGAAGTGTCAGGCATATAGCTCAATGTTTAGTACTGTGATTTTAGTGCATGTAATTTTAGGATTTTTATTTTCAGAAGGAACAGGGTCGATGGGACTCGGGGGAGGTTTTATTTCCTATGAGGCTCGGGTCTATACACTAGATGTTCTCTTTATTTATAGTGTTATTTTAATGCTTGGAATGGGCTGGATGCTTGCGTCAGGTGCCTTGTCGCGTGATCAATTTTCGATTGTGACAACGAATCGAATGGAAGTGATTTCAACGCTGTTATTTACGATGGTGTTAGCGATTTTTACCGTCATTTCTGCATTAAGCATCCATTGTATTACTATTGCGCTAGAAATAATAAAAACGGATACCCCCTTTGTATTAGAAAATCAATTTTTCTCATCAAATACCCTTTTCGCCTTTGTGGTATGTATTACACTAGCCTGCGCGGTTGGCTATTTTGTACGTGTCGTGTTTCAGTTTTCTAAAATCGTCTTTGTGCTACTGGCAGTTGTGCTGATTTTAGCGATTCGGGCATATACGATTTCGCTATGGGGTGTCGTATTTGGCGCAAGCATATGGGCAATTGTCGGGCGCAGTAGCTTGTACATTGTGCTATTATGGGCAATTATTTTGGTGATTCGTCAACGTAGAGAGGTGAATCGTTAATGAGTATGGTGTTATTAATTACAATTATACAGGCGACTGTCATTATTTTATTGGTGATTTTTATGGCAAAGTTTCGTATTTGGAAGCCGAAGCGCACCGTTTACTTAGTACTTGTGTATATTGCCTGTGGTGTGGTGGCGTTTGTTTATTTAGCAGTTGCCTCTCAAAATATTGAAAAGGTAGAGTCAATGGCGTTTCTTGAGGCTCAGCAAGCAAAAAACGAGGAGATTACCGAGCGTCTAGAAATGCGTGATTTTAGTGTTTTAAATGAAGAGGATGTAAAGTTTACAGTGAAGTTTACACCGACTACAGAAGATGTTTACATTAATCGTGAACAGGAGCTTCGTTATATTCACACCTATATTAATTGGGTGGATACGGCGGATCATGAAATAACGGCCAGCTATTATGAAATGCCGACGTATTTAAATCGGGTAGATACGACGCCGTACGTAAAGCAGCCGAGCATTACTTTTAGTAATAATACGATTTATATTGAAGACGAAAATACAAAGGTCACGATGAAATCAATTGATATGTCGGTGACAATGTTAAGTAATGCGGTGAACGAATATAGATCATCGGATTTAGCAAATCGATTAATAGGAAATCGGATTTTATACTTGAATGTTCCGAAGCACTTCAATATCATTGATAGCAGTGGGTGGAATTAAAGACCACTAAAACTTTCAATGAATTGAGCGAGTACGTTGAAAAAGTTAATCAAATTGATAATAGGAATAGCCGCTATTTATGTATTTCTCTATGTAAATAATAATTGGCTCGTGACAACAGAGATTACGCATGAATCCGAAAAGATTCCGCAAAGCTTTGACGGCTTTCGCATTACGCAAATAACGGATTTGCATGATGCAACGTTTGGAGAAAATCAGTCACGGTTAGTAAAAAAAGTACGGGCTACCAATCCAGATGCGATTTTTATAACGGGTGATTTAGTCGATAGTAGGCGCTATGATTTGGACAACAGTTTACAGGCGGTTGCGCAGTTTGTGGAAATTGCGGATGTTTATTACGTGCTAGGGAATCATGAAGTGTCATTAAATTTAGTAGATGAAATTTATGCAGCGCTGACTGATTTAGGTGTGCACGTCTTACCAAATGACGCAGTAACGTTAGAGCGTAACGGGGAACGCATCGTTGCTCTTGGTATTGAGGATCCGTTAATAGGACAAAATGTGGATGTGTCGATTGATGCAGCACGACAAAATGTAGGGACCGATTCCTTTACGATGCTGTTATCTCATCGACCTGAGCAATTCGAAGCATACGTCGAAAAGGAAATGGATTTAGTATTTACAGGTCATGCACATGGCGGTCAAATTCGATTGCCGTTTATTGGTGGCATTTTGGCACCGGGGCAGGGTTTTTTCCCAAGCTATACAGCAGGTGTTTTTAAGGAGCAAGATACGACAATGATTATTAGCAGAGGGCTAGGCAATAGCCTTTTCCCTTTCCGTATCTTTAATTTACCTGAAATTATCACAGTACAATTGAAGTCTAAGTAAAAAAAACATCACATTAGTGGTGTTTTTTTGTTGGAAAATATACACAAGGAATGTTATTTACTTCCGAATAGATTTTTTATATGATGAAACAAGTGTTAATAGTAGAAAAATATAGAATGTAAATAAATAAAATGGACTATTTTGGTTAGTAGGTCTTAATTGTTAATTGGAGGGGAGTTTAATGAAAAATTGGGGGATTGGTGCAAAATTAACGACATCAATTATCGTATTACTAACATTCACATGTGCCGTTTTAGGTGTGTCGAGTTATTACAATAGCTATAACTCGCTTGAGGTACAAATTCGTGACAACTTGCAATCAAAGGCAGAGGATGTCTCTAACTATATGGAAGAGTTTTTCAAGCGTACGAATATCGAAGTAGAAAGTATTGCAGAGCAAGAAGTCATCCGTAATATGGATTTTGCCGAGCAGAAAGTGTATTTAAATAAGCGCTTAGCAGAAAGCGATGATTATTTAGAATTTGCGATAGTTGATGCAAAGGGTGTTGCGCATTATTTAGATGATTCGACGGTCGATTTAGCAGATCGCTCATACATAAAAGCAGCTTTTGCTGGTGAAACAGCAATGTCGGATACAATTATTAGTCGGGTAACAAATGAACCTGTCGTTATGATAGCTACACCAATTGATACAACTACTGGCGAAAAGGCACTTCTATTAGCACGTATTGATGGCTACTTTTTATCGAACATTTTACAAGATATCGTAGTTGGGGAAACAGGGTATGTATTTTTAGTAAATGCTGAAGGTACAATTCAAGCGCATCCAAATGCAGATTATGTAAAAAATCAAATGAATTTTATTGCTGAAGCCGAAGCAACTGGAACAACAACGGGCGAAGCGACTGCCATTCAAAAAATCATTTCCGTAGAAGAAGGGTTTTATGAATTTAAACATTCAGATGGCAACAATCGTTTTTTAGGTCACCATCAATTAGATAATGGATGGTCTATCGCTGTAATGGCGGAAGAAAATGAAATGTTCGTTGGCTTAAAGCAAATGCGCATTATTTTAAGTGCCTTTACATTTGGTATGTTGTTTATCGGATTTGGCTTTGCCTTTTTCGTATCGAATAGCATTAGTCGGCCAATTCGCTCGGTAGTAAAGGTAAGTGAGTTTGTAGGGCAGGGAGATTTTACACATAAACCGAACGAACGTCATTTAAAGCGTAAAGATGAGTTGGGCGTTTTGGCACATTCACTAGACCAAGTTGTAGAAAATATGCGGACGATGATTACAAAAGTGCAAATAGGCTCGTCAAATGTTAATGAAGCTTCGTGTGATTTAATGGGCGATGTTGCGAATGTGGCAGACAATGCAAAAATCATTGCGCAATCAATTGAAGAAGTAAAGCGCGGTGTAGTAAGTCAAACGCAAGTGGCAGAAGAAAGTGCAGCAACAATGGGGCAACTGGCAAACGGCATTCAACAAGTAGCGGAAGTGGCTAGCACGGTGTCACAGCATACGGACTTTATTGAAACGAAAGTGCACGATGGCTATAGCGCGGTTCGCCATTCAATTGCACAAATGAATGCGATTCAAAATGGCATGGAAATTGAGCTTGCGGTTATTCATAAATTGAAGCAAGAATCGTTAGAAATCGGATTAATTTCAAAAATGATTACCGATATTTCAGATCAAACGAATTTACTGGCATTAAATGCATCGATTGAAGCAGCACGTGCAGGTGAAGCTGGACTTGGTTTTGCGGTTGTAGCGGGTGAAGTGCGCAAGTTATCTGAGCAGACAGCACATTCAGCGGCACAAATTAATGTATTGATTCAAAAGGTGCAGCAATATACAGAGGAAGCGGTGTACGCAGCAGAATCAGGTGAAGAAAATGTGGAACTTGGTTTACAGTCGATTAACCAGTTAGAACAGCGCTTTAGTGAAATTGTGGATGCGGTGACACATATTGCGACAGAAATTGAAGAGTTAAGTGGCTCAGCACAAGAAATGAGTTCCAACACAGAGGAAGTTTCGGCGTCAATGGAAGAAATGTCGGCTTCTGTTACATCATCAGCGGGCTATGTAACAGATGTTGCGGTATCGGCATTAGGTCAGCTTCAAACGGTCGATGAAATGACCAAACAAGCAGAGCGGTTATCCGATATGGCACGTGAATTACAAGTAGCCATACAGCAATTTAAATTATAAGTTGAGCAGCACAGGGGCTTCCTTGTGCTGTTTTTATTTGTGAATCCGGTACGTAGCATAACGGACTATAATTTAAAGAACACTATACTCGCAACATAGTAACGGGTTTAGGTACAATGAAGAAAAAAGCTTTAAAGGAGTTAGTTATGGAACAATGGATTACATGGGTTGCACTTGTATTAATCGTAGTCATGATTTTTCGCTTTATGCCGAAAAAAGGCGTGAAGTATATTACAACGAAGGAATTACAGCCGTTGCTTGAAAAAGATGACATCGTTTTTGTAGATGTGCGTTCGGCCAATGAATATAAAGAAGCACACATTCCGCGGTTTATTAATCGTCCGCTTGGCACGTATTTAGGTGATTTACCGAAGGACAAACCAATCGTTGTGATTTGTCAGAGTGGGGTACGTAGTAATAAGGCATGTAAGGAGCTTGTGAGGCTTGGTTATACCGATGTGACGAATGTACGCCGTGGGATGAACGGGTTAAAGGCAGCGTGAGAAAGGGAATGTCCGAGAAATATTTCTGGGACAATCCCTTTGAACCGAAGATGGAGGCCAACACGATGTTGGTCATGAATGCTTTGTCACAGGGCGTGACGCTTTTAGCATTCGTTCCTTATTCTTACCACCACAGAAGCACCGCCTACAGCGGATTAATAATACATGAGACGGAAGCTGTCCAAAAAGTATTTACTTTTGGACAGCTCCTTTCGTTGTTTTATAATGCTGCATTCATCGCTTCAAGTAGTGCTTCAGCAGGGATTACTTTTTCGCCACCACCCTGTACTAGTGCATCACTACCGCCACCCTTACCGTTAATAATCGGAAGCGCGGCTGTTGAAACAGTTTTCATTGAAGTCGTATTTGCTTTGCCGCGTGCTGCTACGAATTGTAGCTTGTCATCATTCGTCGAGACGAGCAGTGCAACGGCCTGGTCATTTTGCTCCGTGATGAATCGTGCGAGCTTTTGTAAATCTTGGATTGAGCGATTTTCGAATGTACGAGCTGCTATGTTTTCATTGGCAAACTCTTTTGCTTCGAATTGTAATAATGCGTCCTGTGCATCTTTTAAGTTTTTCTCTGTTTGTTTTGCAGCTGTGGCGAATTTTCGTAATGCCTCGCTAGCTTGTTCCTCAGGTGCGCTTAATTGACGTGCGACATCGGATAATACATTTTTACGCATCGCTAATTGTTGCAAGACACGGTTACCACAAACAAAATGCACGCGAATTTGTTGCTTCATTTTTTCGGTAGTTAAAATTTTAAGGAGTCCCACTTGTCCTGTAGACATTGGATGTGTGCCGCCGCAGCCGTTGTAATCGTAGTCTGGGATAATGACTAAGCGAATATCCTCATCTACTTTTACGTCTTTTCGTAAGTTATAGTTCGCCAATTCGTCTTTAGTTACCCATTTTGTTTCGATTGGGCGATTATCTAAAATAATTTCGTTGGCACGTTGCTCAGCGTCCGCTAGTTGTGCGTCCGTTACGTCGTTCACATTTAAATCGATTGTTACAAGCTCAGTCCCTAAATGGAAGCTTGTCGTTGCCATATCAAATAATTCGACAAAGGCCGCTGTTAAAATATGCTGACCTGTATGTTGCTGCATATGATCAAAACGGCGTGTCCAATTGAGTTTCGCAAAAATTTCCCCGGAAATACCCGAAACATTATTTGATGTATAATGGCGTATTTCATCTTCTACTTTTTCGACATTAATAATTTCTATATCTTGTATCCAGCCTGTATCGTGCGGCTGCCCGCCACCAGTTGGGTAAAAGGCTGTATTATCTAATACGATATAATTTCCATTTTCATCGCGATCTGTTTTTATGATGTTGGCATGAAATGCTGAAATCGTGGCGTCTTGGTAATATAATAAATCCTTCATGTTGTATCACTCCTTAAAATCTAGTTTGGCATACGAAAAACTACCTGTCACGTGCAAAATTAGCCATGTTATTTGACGCGCTCAAATTTTCGTTTATCATAAGAAGGGAGATTTCCAAAAAGGGAGCCATTTACATGAACATTACACACTATTTAATTGATGAAATTTTAGATCCTACAAACATTATCGAGGGCAAGCGCTTTGAGTTTTTATTAGATGTAGAGGTAGATGAGGACGATGAGCTATATTCAGAAGCGGGCTTAGAAATCCGCGCAATCGTTGGGTTAATTAACGAAGATGTACGTATCATGAATTATTTCATTACCGATAAAACAAACAACGAAATTTTGGATTTCGCACTTGAAGATGATGAAGAGGCGATGATTTTAGCGTTCTGTAAGGAAGAAATATTAGCGCCACCAGCAACAGAGGACGTAGAATAAGGAATTTGGGCAACACGGAATGTCGTGTTGTCCTTTTTAATTTATAAGAGATGTAACTGAGTATAACGCACAAATAAAATAGGCACTTTTGCTCGTAGTGAACAAAAAGTGCCAATTTTAAATATTGAAGAACGTAACATTTAAATGATTGTTTGTTTTAAAGTATCCTTGGTTAAATGTTAGAGTTGTGTTCTTCCGTATCGATTTCCGCGACTACTTTTTTATTTAAATGCGCATTTATCTTATCAATTGCAAATACCACAATAAAAATAACTCCAACAATTGTTGCCATCATACCTGCTATTGAAGTATCCAACCATTTCGCACTATAATATCCGATTACAGCTGCCGTCACGCCAAAAGTGATACTCCATACAAACATTTGCTTAATGGATTTACTAATCAAATAGGCGGTAGCTGCTGGACCAATAAGCATCGCTACTACTAAAATTGCGCCAACACTATCAAATGCTGAAACAGTTGTTAACGAAATCGTCGTCATAAAGCCGTAATGTAATAGCATAACCGGTAAGCCGATTGTTGCAGCATAAACAGGATCGAACGTTGATAACTTCATTTCCTTATAAAACAGTACAAGGAAAGTAATATTGATTACTAGCACTAAAAGCAGCATCCATACTGCTTTGGGCATAGTAATCGACAACAATGTCCATCTATCCCAAGGAACGAACGCGATTTCCCCCATTAAAACATGCTCTACATCTAAATGAACATTCCCTGCAAATAATGTGATAAGTAGCACGCCGGCCGCAAACAATGATGTAAATATAACCCCAATCGCAGCATCCTCCTGAATGCCTGAAGATTGTAGTAACTGTACTAAATAAGCTGTCAAAATCCCTGCACAAGCCGCACCCACTAACATCCAAAAACCATTTAATGTTTGCGTTATGATAAAGGCCATAACAATTCCAAACAGCACGGTATGACTAATCGCATCAGCAATCATAGACATTTTACGAAGAATTAAAAATACACCTGCTATACCGCACGTAATTCCGACTAATATACCCGTTAAAATGACCCAAAATTCAATCATGACACATCACCCTGTTGTTGAAATTTCTTTTTCCTCAAATACTTGCTTAACTGTCCGGATTTTGGACTAAAAACATATGAAATGAAAAAAATACTAGCTGCAAATAACACAATAATTGGCCCAGTAGATAACCCTGTACGAATGGAGCTAATAAATGTACCTGCCACACCTGCTAATCCACCACAAATGGCGCTAAATAATAGCATTGTATTTAACTTTTTCGTCCAAAGCTTAGCACTTGCCGCTGGGATAATAAGAAGTGCGGACATTAAAATAACACCTACTGCTTGAATACCTGTTACGATTGTCATGACGATAAGTGCCGTTAAACAGGCTTTTAATGCCTCAACAGGTAAACCAATTCCTTTTGCATAAACAGGGTCAAAAATCATCAGCTTCCATTCCTTGTACAGTAAAAGACTTACTAAAATAATGATTCCTGCGCTTATAAAGAGCCAAGTTAAATCTGACTTTGTCATCGTCGCGGCTTTCCCGAAAATAAAGTCATTTAACCCACTTTGATTGCCAAGTGGACTGCGATTGACAATCGTTAAGAGCACAATCCCAATTCCAAAAAACACCGCTAATACGAGGCCAATTGCTGCGTCAGCCTTTAACTTTGAATACGTAACAATCCATTGGATACAGTACACAGCAAGTGCAGAGGTAATAGCAGCCCCGACCATTAAAATAGGTAGTTCCTTCTGTCCTGTTAGTAAAAAGGCGATAGCAATACCGGGTAATGCAGCATGGGCAGCTGCATCACCTACTAGGCTTTGCTTTTGTAAGAAGGAGAATGTCCCTGTAATACCCGCTGCTATACCGAGAAGCATTGTACCGATTAGTACCCACAGTAAATTTCCTGATAACATCGTAACTCCTCCTTACATCGCTTCCATTATGAATAATTTTCCGCCATAGGTTTGTTGTAGTTTATCGGGTGTAAAAACTTCCTCGGTTTTCCCTGCCGCTAAAATCGTTTTATTTAATAAAATCGTATAGTCAAAGTACTCCTTTACGGTTTGCAAATCATGATGAACAACGAAAATACTTTTCCCCTGTGCCTTTAAATTTTTTAAAATATCGATAATTGTTTTTTCTGTTGCAGCATCTACCCCTGCAAAGGGCTCATCTAAAAAGTATATCTCTGCATTTTGGGCGAGTGCTCTAGCTAGGAAAACCCGCTGCTGTTGACCGCCAGAAAGTTGGCCAATAGAGCGGTCTGCAAAATCCTGCATGCCAACACTCGATAAAGCCTCCATAGCGAGTGCGCGGTCGTTTTTTGTAGGACGTTTAAATAAGCCTCGATGGCCGTAACGCCCCATTAATACAACATCAATCGCTGTTGTTGGGAAATCCCAGTCAACGGCATTGCGCTGAGGAACATAGCCAACCTGTAAGCTTTTTGGAGAAAAAGCCTTCCCTAAAATCGCTACATTTCCAACTTTGTTTGGCAGCTGATTTAATACCGCCTTTAAAAATGTCGATTTTCCAGCCCCATTTGGACCAATAATGGCTGCTAAATGTCCAGTTGGTACTGAAACGCTTGCACTTTCCAATACCGTCTTTTTATCATAAGCAACCGATAAGTTTTGAACTACTAATGCTTCCATCTATTTCACCTACTTTAATGAATTGACAATCGTGTCAACGTTATGTTTATACATGCCTAAATACGTACCTTCTTCTGTTCCCACGGCTCCCATAGCATCTGAGAACAGTTGGCCGCCAATTACTATGCTATGACCTTTTTCCTTAGCGCCTTCAATTACTGCTTTCATCGCCTTATCGGAGACACTGGACTCTACAAATATCGATTTAATGTTGTTCTCTACTAAATAGTCGACCATATTTTGCACATCTTTTACGCCATACTCTGAATTCGTACTTAAGCCTTGAAGACCTCGTACTTCAAACCCTTGACTTTTACCAAAGTAGTTAAAGGCATCATGGGCGGTTACTAAAATTCGTTGCGCCGCTGGAATTTCTTGGACTCTATCAGCTGTGTATTGCTTTAGTTCATCTAACTGCGCTAAGTAAGCTTCTTCATTTGCCTCAAAATCATCCTTATGTTCAGGATATTCTTCAACTAACGTATCGCAAATTGTATTCACAACTTCCTTCCATAAATCGATATCAAACCAAATGTGGGGATCGTGTAATGTTGCATTTTTGGGATCCGCTAATAATTGTGCTTTATCAATTTTCCCCGCGACTGCTTGCACGGTTTTTTCCTCTGCCATTTGGTCAAAGATTTCTTGCATCTGTCCTTCTAAATGTAAGCCGTTGTAAAAAATTACCTCTGCTCCATCCAGCTTTGTCAGATCACTTTGTGTCGCCTTGTATAAATGTGGGTCGACGCCAGGTCCCATTAATGTTGTTACTTGTAAATGATCACCGCCAATAATTTTTAAGGCATCTCCAATTTGACTTGTAGTTGCGACGATATTTCCTTCTTTTTTTTCACTAGTTGATGATCCCTCATTTCCGCATCCTACTAACATAAGAGATAATCCTAAAACCCCCAAAATCCCTAAAAAACGTTTCATTGTCTTTTAAACTCCTTATCTTTCAAATAATGATTGTGAATCACATACCGTAAGCTAATCCATGTCACAAAAAATAACGTCGCGAACGTCACTGATTTTGTTAGGAGCCATGCAAGTAAGAAAATAAACCAAATAAGACATAAAAGAATCATTAAAACTTCAACAGTCATAATTTTCAGTCCTTTTCATTAACGATAATATGTTTCCTTAAGGAAAAATATATGCTGAAACGAAAGAAAATGCAACAATAAAGTTAAAATAAACTTGTCGCTTTGGAAAATTTCAAGCAGATAAACGATATATACGTTCATGCAGAAGGTGACATCTTATTAAGTAAGGTAATGAAAAAAATAATAAAGCTGGCGGTTTCAGAAGGTTATGATGTATGTTTCGGTAGGGGATAAGTATGCCATTGTATTTGAAAGGGGAAGGATAAAGAGCCAAAAAAGCCTCGGTGCATAGAGATAACATGCATCGAAGCTTATACTTATTTTACCAGGCTGCGATTGTGCCATCCGTACGTGGCTCTGTTCCACCGTAAAGTACGCCTGTTTTTTGATCGCGCCAAATAATTTGTCCTCGTCCGAAAATACTACCATCGATTGCAACATGAATATCATGACCTTTACGCTGCAAGGCTTGGACTAAATAATTTGGGAAATGTGGTTCAACTTCAATACGTTTGTCACCCATCCATTGCCAGCGCGGCATGTCGAGCGCGGCCTGAGGATTTAGCGCGAAATCAACCGTATGCGTTACGACTTGAAAATGTCCTTGAGGCTGCATATAGCCACCCATAACGCCAAATGGTCCAACGGCTTCGTTATTTTTCGTTAGGAAGCCTGGAATGATTGTATGATATGTACGTTTTCCTGGTTTTAAAAAATTTGGATGATTTTCATCTAATGAAAAATCATAGCCACGATTTTGTAGAGATACGCCTGTTCCTGGAATCACAATACCTGAACCGAAGCCCATATAGTTACTTTGAATGAATGATACCATGTTGCCGTCCGCATCTGCGGTTGCTAAAAACACCGTACCACCTTTTGGAATATCAAATGGCTTTGGTAGAAGTGCTGTATCGGTAATTTCGGCAAAACGTTTTTCACCGTAATCCTTTGAAAGTAATGTATCAGTATCTACCGGCATTTCTGCACGCTCCGTGACGAAGGCTTTACCGTCTGTATAGGCAAGCTTGATTGCTTCAATTTGCTTGTGCAATGTATCAATGTCCTGCCATTTTGCTTCTGCATGCTGGAAAATATTTAGCGCCATTTGTGCGACGATGCCTTGTCCGTTTGGTGGGATTTCCCATACGTCATAGCCTTTGTAATTTACACCAATTGGTTGAACCCATTCCGGCTCGTAGCTTGCTAAATCGTCTTTCGTTATAAAGCCATTATGCTGTTTCATGAATGTATCGATTTTTTCTGCAAGTTCCCCTTGATAAAAAGCCTCGCCATTTGTCGCGGCGATTTTACGTAATGTGTCAGCATGACCGGGAGAACGCCACATTTCACCAATTTCCGGCATGCGCCCATCGATTGAAAACGTGTCGAACCAAGCGTTGAATTCTTCGGTTGTGAGTGATTTTTTGTACTTTTTATAAGCGTTTTGCCAGTTTTGTCCAAGTGTAACGGAAATCGGGTAGCCGTCCTCCGCATAAGAAATCGCGGGTGCTAACACTTCCGTTAAAGGTAATTTTCCGAAGCGCTTTGATAGTGCTACCCAAGCCGCAGGAGCACCTGGAACAGTTACCGGAATGACGCCATGTATCGGCATTTTGTCGATCCCGCGTGCTGTTAATGCTTCCTTTGAAATCGCTTTGGCAGAAGGACCTGAAGCGTTTAATCCATAAAGCTCTTTATCGGCGTTCATCCAAACAAGTGCAAAGGCATCTCCACCAATCCCGTTTGATGTTGGTTCGACAACGGTAAGGGCTGCTGCTGTTGCAATGGCTGCATCAACCGCATTGCCACCCTTTTTTAAAATATCAAGCCCAGCTTGTGCAGCAAGTGGCTGTGATGTTGCAACCATCCCACGATTTGCAATGACCGTATTGCGTTTACTCGCAAACGGATAATGTAATAAATCCATCATAAAAACGTCCCCTTATAAAATGATTTGCTATTTTAATAACTCATCTATCCAACGTTGAACCTTTAACCCTTCTTCAAATGGTACGATAAAGGCATTTTCACCAAGCAGTGTTTTACGGCAAGCGTCTAGCATCGTTTCGGGCATTTCGGTTGCAATAACTTCTACTTCTGCTTCATAGGCTTTTGCTGTGAATACTTGTGACCAGTTACGCAATGTGACCGTTTTATTTGTACCGAAAACTTTATAGTCGATGCGTTCTTCTTGGCCAATGCCTGCAAGTCCATTTATGACCATTGGAATACCGCTCATTGTTTTTGCTAATGCGGATACGCCTGATTCACATAGTGCTTCGTTTTGTGGATATGTCGTTTCGTGTACAGTAATGTCGATATCGCCAAATAAATGATGCGTTAACTGTAAGTAGTGTGGGAAAATTTCACGTATGAAGCCACCTTGCTCACGTGAAGCAATCCACGGGTTTTGCTGCCATTTGCGCGGCCATTCTGGGAAATATGTATGTAGTTCAATGCGCATAATATCGCCCATATCACTTGCTAATTCTTTTTTGAATTGATGCACCGCTGCTCCGTACATTAGCGGGAAGTGCATCGCTGTTTTGACATTCGATTGTTGTGCGACTTGTACCATGACTTCACCGTCCGAGGCATCATGGGCAAGTGGTTTTTCTGATAAAATATGAAGCCCGTGCTTGGCGACTTCCTGTGTTAATGAGGCATGGCTAACGGGCGGTGTGCCGATATACACCCAGTCAGGTCTTAAGTTGAGTAGTGCTTGTAAATCATTTGTTGTGTTGACGTTGTATTTTTCCTGTAATTCCTTCGTACGTTGTTCATTCGTATCAAAAATAGCGGCGATTTCGTAATGTTCGTTGTTTAACGCTTGGTTAATAATCCTTTCGCCGACAACACCTGTGCCGATAATACCGATTGTTGTTTTTGTCATAGTGGGATTGCTCCTTTATTAGAGTATTCTGATAGTTAGTGTAGCATATTTTTCGGATTTCGGAATATAGTGGAGGGAGATTTTAGAAGTTTTGGAGCGAATAAAAACAGTGAAAAAAATAAATGCATGTCACATTAAGCATCGTTCATGTGAAATGATTGAAAATATGTTTTACTAATGGTAAGTTAACTCACTTATATAACTAATGAACATGAATAAAGTATACAAAAGATAAAAAATATTTTCTGAAATGGGATTAGACTTAGAAGGAGTGGTGCACGGTGAAGGTAGTAATTATCGGAGGAGATGCGGCAGGAATGAGCGCGGCAATGGAAATTGTGCGCAATAATAAGGCTGCACAAATTTTAGTGTTAGAAAAGGGCGATGTCTATTCATACGGGCAATGTGGTTTGCCGTATGTCATTAACGGAAAAGTGCCACATACAGATGATTTAATCGCACGAGATGTTGAAGAGTTCCGTGCAAAATACGGAATTGATGCACGGATTTTTCATGAAGTAACGAATATTGATACGAAGTTAAAAAAGGTGAGTGGCGTGGATGTGAATAGCCGTGAACCATTTGAATTTTTATACGACAAATTGTTAATTGCAACAGGGGCCTCACCAATAATTCCTCGGCTGGAAAATGCAGACTTACAGGGCATTCATACAGTGAAAACCATTCCACAAATGGAGGCGTTAATGCGTGTATTACCTAATGTGAAGCATGTGACGATTATTGGTGCGGGTTATATTGGTTTGGAAGTTGCAGAAACGATTCGTGAGCGCGGGTTAGAGGTGCGTTTAATTCATCGCGGGAAGCGTTTGATGTCAGCTTTAGATCCAAAGCTAGCGCAAATGGTGTTAGAGGAAGCACGGAAACATGGCATTGAAGTATTACTAAACGAAACGACACTAGGTTTTAAAGGGGCAACGCATGTCGAAGGGGTACGCACGGCATCAGGTATTTATGAGACCGATTTAGTCATTGTCGCAACGGGGGTACGTCCAAATACGCAGTTTGCGAATGGCTTTGCGAAACTCGAAAACGGGGCATTAATTGTTAATGAACATATGGAAACATCTATTGAACATGTCTATGCAGCAGGCGATTGTGCAACCCATTATCACCGTATTAAGCGTCAGATGGATTACTTACCGCTAGGCTCTACAGCGAATAAGCAAGGACGTATTGCCGGTTTAAATATTGCTGGCTACATGCAAAAATATCAAGGCATTGTGGGCACATCGATTTTAAAATTTTTCAATTTGCAAATTGGAATGACGGGATTAACTAATGCAGATGCCGATCAACTGCATGCACTTGTAGAAGCGTATGAAATGGAAGTAAACGATATCGCAAGCTATTATCCGAATGTACGTCCGATGAAACTGCGCATGCTTGTAGAGCAGCAAAGTCGTCAGTTACTAGGCATGCAAGCGGTTGGGGAAAATGGGGTCGATAAGCGTATCGATGTATTTGCAACAGCGCTTTATAACGAAATGACATTTGAGGATTTACTACATTTGGACTTAGCATACGCACCACCATTTAGCGGTGTGTGGGATGCAATTATGCAAATGCCGAAGCGATACGGTAAAAAATAATCAAAACGAAAGAAGGCACGAGCTACTATTGGGAGGATAGCTCGTGCCTTCTTCTTTTTTTCGTTTAGGCTAGGTGTGTGCTAGCCTACCTTATGAATGAGGTGGTAGTCAAATGGTTCAAAGCATAATGAATATTGTTGAGTTTTTACATGCTAGCAGCTAGGTATCCTGCAACGGTGGAATCATGCAAAAAGTCTAAATACTCTTTTGAACTTACATACACTATAACGCAAAAACAGCACAAAAATGCCATTTTAATAGAACTGTAAATGATATGTAAAGTATAAAAAATGGTATAAAACCCATTGTATCAATGTTTATGGGCGATTACAGGAAATTGCCCTTGTCATGTTATGAATATTGTATGACAAATATATGACGTATGTGACGAACGATTTAAGATTTTCGTAAGGTTGGACGCAGTTTACTGTAAGGTTTGCGCGGTATAGTAAAAGCAACAACAAAACGAGGTGTTTGACATGACGACAATCTTACAAGTAAACAATGTGTCAAAGGTGTACGGTAAAGGCCAAGCTACTTTTGAAGCACTGAAAAATATTACATTTGATATTGAACAAGGGGAATTCGTGGGGGTAATGGGTCCTTCAGGTGCTGGGAAATCCACATTACTAAACGTTTTAGCGACTATTGACTCCGCTTCTAATGGCGACATTGTAATCGACAACGCCAATATTGCGAAAATGAAGGAAGAAAAGCTCGCCGATTTTCGCCGCGATCATTTAGGCTTCATCTTCCAAGATTATAACTTGCTCGATTCTTTGACAGTGCGTGAAAATATCGTGCTACCACTGGCGATTGCCAAAGTACAGCCAGCACAAATTAAAGAGCGCGTTGAAACGATTGCCGCGCAGTTTGGGATTGAAGGCTTACTCGATAAATATCCATATCAAATTTCAGGTGGGCAAAAGCAGCGTACAGCAGCCTCACGCGCACTTGTTACAGCACCGAAAATGATTTTTGCTGATGAACCAACTGGCGCACTCGATTCAAAATCGGCTACAGATTTACTCGAAAGTATGAGTAAATTAAATGCACAGCAAAACGCGACGATTATGATGGTTACACATGATGCGTATGCCGCAAGCTTTTGTCAACGCATTTTGCTTATTAAAGATGGTGAGTTATCGAAGGAGCTATTTCGCGGTACGAAATCAAGGAAGCAGTTTTTCCAATTTATATTAGAGGAATTAGCAGCAACGGATGGTGATATGCATGACATTATTTGATTTGGCATTAAAAAACATTCGCCGCAATATGAAAAGCTACTCACTTTATGTTGGCTCGATGGTCTTTAGTATTTGTATTTACTTCACATTTGTCACGTTGAAATTTAGCGATGATTTTGCTGACGGTGGTTCGATGATTAGCACACTTATGAATGTGTCTTCGGTAATGCTTATTATTTTTGTTGCAATTTTTATTGCCTATTCGAATTCATTTTTTATGAAAAAGCGTAAAAAAGAAGTCGGCCTGTATTCATTACTGGGTGTTCGCAAAAAGCAAATTGGTTTTTTATTGTTTTTCGAAAATATGGTGATTGGGCTATTTTCATTAATTGTCGGCATTTTGCTAGGGTTCTTTACTTCGAAGGGCATTTTAGCGATATTAATTCAGTTAATGAATTTAGATATTGTTTCAAGTTTTACATTTTCGGGTGAGGCAGTTCGTCAGACGATGTTGCTATTTATGATCATCTTCTTCCTCACATCATTGCAGGGTTACTTTGTTATTTATCAATTTAAGTTAATTGACTTGTTCCATGCAGAAAAAAAGGGTGAGGCGCTGCCAAAAGCGAAGGCGATTGCTGCTATTTTAGGGGTGGCGATGATTGGCGCAGGCTATTATTTAGCCTCTGTCGATATGTCGACTTCGCAGACTTGGAAAATGCTAGGGATTTTAACGACACCGCTGATTATCGTTCTACTCGTTGTGTTTGGGACATATTTATTATTCCATAGCGTAACGGTATTCGTATTATCGAAAATGAAAAATAATGTCCACTTTGCATGGCGCGGTTTGAATTTAATGACTGTATCGCAAATGCTGTATCGTATTCGTGGAAATGCGAAAACGTTAACATTAATTGCGATTTTGAGTGCGACGACCATAACAGCGGGTGGCGCGGTATTTGGCCTTTATTACAATATTGGAAAAGAAGCACAAAAATATGCACCAAATACGTTTATGTGGCAGGGTAATTCTGTAAATATACAATCAGACGCAATAATATACAACGAAAATATAGAGGTTAAAAACAGTGATTTAAGTATATACGGTGACGTGTATAACTATGCGTTCATTAAATTATCTCAGTATAATAAAATAACTTCTTTGCAAGGGAAGGAAGCGTTGACGTTGTTGGGAAATAATGCGTTTATTATTGATAGCTTTTACGATGCGCGTTTTTCTGATGATTACACAGGGAAGACCATGCAAGTAGGCGAACAAACATTTACGATTGAAAGCTTTTCAGATGAGTCGATGTTTAATACGCCATCACTATTTGTTGTAGCGGTTGTAACGGACAAGGCATACGAAGCCATTCAAGGTGAGGCAGTTTCGTATCAAATGGTTGAAATGAAGGATGAAAAAAATCAGTTAGCAGTATCTGATAAAATCCGCGAGCAAATCGGGGAGAGTGAAACCCTCTCAAGCTATCCTGCAATCTATCAATCAATGGTGCAATCCTATGGGGCGCTACTGTTTGCTGGGAGCTTTTTGGGCTTAGTATTTCTTATGGCGATGGGGAGCGTTATTTACTTCAAAATGATTACCGATGCCGAGGAGGATCGAGGCAAATACGAGGTGTTATTTAAAATTGGCGTGAACTCAAAAGAAATGAAAAAAACAATCCGCGCTCAAGTTGGCTTGATTTTTGGGATTCCACTTATTTTAGGCATTTTACACAGTGTGTTTGCGTTAAAGGCTTTCTCAACATTGTTTAATATGAATATCGTGACACCTGTGCTCATTTGGATTGTTGTTTATTCTGCAATTTACGGTCTGTACTATGTATTAACAGTTTCTTATTTCAATAAAGTGATTCGTCAAAAATGATAATGGAGGAAAACATAGATGAAAAAACTATTTATTGCTTTTGGTTTCGTAGTGGCTTTGTTAGTAGCTGGCTTAGTTGTGTTAGCGACAATGGATTTTAACCGTTTAGGGAAAGACCATGCGTACGTGCAAATTACAGAAGATGGCGTAGAAGATCGTTCTGTCGCAACGGATGGGACGGTTTATATGAGCTATTGGTACGAGCAAGTTGCGTACGATGAGGACGGGAAAGAAGTTCTGGTGAAATTTTCGGCGAGCAAAAATTTACGTCATGAAGCATACTTAATGCTCTATACAAAAGATGGAAATGAAGTAACGTCTTACGATGAAGTGCAGTACGATGAGCTACCAGCGAAAGTAAAAGCACAATTCAAATAATCGTTTGACAGTTTTTGGGAAATAATGAAAAATTAGAAGTCGTAAAAGGGTGCTGCTCTTTTATGACTTTTTGCTATTTTTGTGGTTTAGAAAGTATAAATTTTTCAAGTAAACCCACAAAAGAAAAGCTATCATTTTAATCTGTATTGTGCGAAACATGCTTTTCTAACGATCAGAAGGGATACGAATGAAATTAACACAATTTGCACGTAACGCTACCAACTGCGGAAATGGTGGAGGCGGTACAGCTACTGGCGCGTACAGAAGGAATTTTACTGGATGTCGTTTATACTGGAAAAGTGATGGCTGGTCTTATTGATTTTGTGCGAAAAGGGAACTATTCAAAGGACGACAAAATACTGTTTATACATACAGGCGGTGCGATTAGTTTGTCCGCTTTTGGAGAGGCATTTAGGTGAATTAGATTAATGGTAAATCCCTTTTTAAATTTACATGTAACTTAGTGTATTTACGTTCTCAAAATGTAATAAAAAAATACAAAATATAATATAAAAAAAGAGATTTGTTAATGGAAAGTATTTTATTCTCTGATATAATAAAAATACTTTAATTTGGAAGGAGAGGTAATGTTTGGTTGTGAAGAAAAAACTTTATAGTTTGATTATAGTAATCACTATTGCTTGGTTGTCCGTATTTTCGATTGGAAACAATGTGGGCTTTGCAAAGACATCAGCAGATTTTACTGATCTAAAAGATTTAGATGCAGCAACGAAGGCGAAGTTTGATGCGATGATTTCAGCAGGTGTTTTCGATGGTGTCTCTGACACGAATTTTGGACTAAGAGAAGAGATGAATCGCGCTCAATTTGCCAAGGTTGCAGCCCTTATTACTGGCTTGGACGTTAACAAAGATTTAAAGACATCATCTTTTAGCGATGTACATGCGGATGATGCAGCAAATGGTTATGCATTACCTTATATTGAAGCGATAAAAAAAGCAGGAATAACAGATGGTGTAGGTAATGGAAACTATAATCCCGCAGGTGAAGTGACTAAAGAGCAATTGGCTACATTTTTAGTTCGAATTTTAGGTAATAATGGGGAAGCGGGCTCAACTCCAACTGGTACTGACAGAACTGTTTCAGATTGGGCGCAAGGTTATGTTGCACAAGCTCTTCAATTAAAATTGTTATCTAACAATGCTAACGGTACGTTTGGAGGAAATACAAGTGCGACTCGAGATTTGCTAGTTTTGGGTGGTTTTGAAACTGCAAAAACAATCGAAGGTGCGAAACCTCTCGAAGTGTCTGGAGCTGATTTCGTAGCAGCGAACAAGCTACAGCTCACTTTAACAGTGGGTGTAAACGCGAATTCTGTCGATCTGTCTAAGATTACAATTAATGGTGTGCCGTTAGATCCGAAGCTGGATAGTTATGAGTTGTCTGAAGATAAAAAGACAATCATTATTAAATTACATGAAGGTTTTCAGTTTGATCCGTCTAAGACACCAACCATCACTGTGAACGGCTTAGTTTCGATTTTTGGTAACGAGGTGAAGAACGAAGAAGGCAAGATAATTCCAGTAAAGGTGACAGAGCCTCCGGTTAATTCAGCAACACCAGTTATTCCAGAGTCTGCACCAATAGAGCCAAATCCAGGCGAAGAATTACCAGAAGTACCAATAGAACCAAATCCAGGCGAAGAATCACCAGAAGTACCAATAGAGCCAAACCCAGGCGGAGAATTACCAGAAGTACCAACAGAACCGAATCCAGGCGAAGTATTACCAGAAGTACCAATAGAGCCAAATCCGGGCGAAGAATTACCAGAGGTACCAATAGAGCCAAATCCGGGCGAAGAATTACCAGAAGTACCAATAGAACCAAATCCGGGCGAAGAATTACCAGAAGCGCTAATAGATCTAGAATAAGGATCTTATTTCTCAGAGGGAACAAATAAATTTAATTACAGGAGGGGCATCTAATTAGGTGCCCCTTAATTTCGCCCTTACTTATGATAAGGAGAGCCTTATCGAGTAAGTGCGATTATTGTAAGTGAGTAATTCAATAATATTGGGATTTGACATCTATCTCCATGTAGTGTATTGTCTTTTTAGATAAAATACCTGAAAATTCTCAGGAGAGGTTCATAGCTGATACCCTCTATAAAAAACTATGGATACATGACAAATACGCCATGTCCATAATTGGACATGGCTTTTTTTGATTCAATCCTGTAAGTTGTATAGAAAATGACAGCGCCTCTCCTTGAAAAGATTCGGTATTACTTTTCAAGGAGGTTTTTTTATGACTGGCCGCAAGCCCACTGAAGGATTAAATGATTTAAAACTATTAGGGAATCAGAATACACAATATGCAACGGACTATGCACCTGAGGTATTAGAGTCAGTAGAAAGTCTGCATTCGAATCGTGATTATTTCGTGAAATTTAATTGTCCGGAGTTTACGAGTTTATGCCCAATTACAGGACAACCGGATTTTGCAACAATTTATATTTCATACATTCCAGAGAAAAAGTTAGTTGAAAGTAAATCATTAAAGCTTTACTTATTTAGCTTTAGAAACCATGGTGATTTCCACGAAGATTGCGTGAATATTATTATGAATGACTTAATCAAGCTACTAGATCCAAGATATATTGAGGTTTGGGGCAAATTCACGCCACGTGGTGGTATCTCGATTGATCCATGGTGCAACTATGGAAGACCAGAAACAAAATACGAAGAAATCGCAAATTACCGTTTAATGAACCATGATTTGAATCCAGAAAAGATTGATAATCGATAAAAGGTATTTGCCCGTTAATGCGAGATGAATTGAATAGATCCTTGTTGGCAAGGAAGAGGTTATTAGCGACCCTCTTAAAAAAACTAAGATGGAAACAGCACTTCTCTTAGCGTGCTGTTTTTTCTTGATTAAGGAGATTTTAATATGATTCAGGATAAAGCACTTGTTGTATTTAGTGGGGGGCAAGACAGTACCACTTGTTTATTTTGGGCAATTGAACGTTTTGCACAAGTTGAGGTTGTGACTTTTGATTATGGTCAAAGGCATCGTTTTGAAATTGAATGTGCTAAAGAAATCGCAAATGAAATGGGCATCAATCATCACATTCTTGATATGTCCCTGCTGAATCAACTTACTTCGAATGCATTGACACGTGAAGAAATAAAGATTGAAGAAAATAGTGATGGGCTACCTTCGACTTTTGTCCCTGGACGCAATCTGCTTTTTCTTTCATTTGCTGGTGTTTTAGCAAGTCAAATAGGAGCAAAGCATATAGTGACAGGCGTTTGCGAAACTGATTTTAGCGGCTATCCTGATTGTCGCGACATTTTTATCAAATCATTGAATGTAACATTAAATTTGTCGATGGATTGTACTTTTGTCATCCATACACCATTGATGTGGATTAACAAAGCACAAACATGGGAGCTAGCAGATCAACTTGGTGTATTAGATTTTGTGAGAGAAAAAACACTAACTTGCTATAACGGAATAATGGCAGACGGTTGTGGTGAATGTCCGGCTTGTAAGTTACGAAAAAAAGGGCTTGAAGACTATATAAACGCTAAGAGCGAATTTTACGAAAAGAATAGTTAAATATTGCTAAGCTTTTACAGAGTTAGTGGTATTTAAAGGAGAGAAATTATGAGAATATTATTCTATTTATTGTCAATTGTAATTGCAAACGTAGTAACAGCAAGATTTGCACCATTAGAGTTTGGAATGTTTATCGTTCCGATGGGGACACTTTTTGTTGGAGCAACCTTCATTTTTCGAGATCTTGTGCAAAATAAGTATGGTCGAGCAAAAACATATATCTTTATTTTCTTAGCGTTACTCTTATCTGGAGTGGTTTCGTTTTCACTAGGGGATACTTTGATGATTGTTGCAGCATCTGCGATATCATTTCTCATTGCTGAATCAGCCGATACAGAAATCTATACACGCTTGAAACTACCAATGGCTTGGAGAGTTTTCTACAGCGGGATTGTTGGCGGTCTTCTTGATTCTGTTATTTTTGTCATCGTTGGGTTGAGCCCACTTGGAGCAGGATTCATACCATGGGAAGCTGTACCAGCCGCTATTGTGGGTCAAGTAATTGTGAAGACAGTCATTCAATTGCTAGGGGCTTTGATTTTAAAACAAGGATTGGCAATAAAAGAAAAGCGTCTTACTAGCGTATAAATAAGAAGATTTGCCATTTAGGTATGGCACATTTGATTTTCCTAGTTAAAACTATGTGGTAGAGAAAAAATAGTATCGATATTAAAAATAAACCGCACTTAGGCTTGTAACGTAGAACCATATTACAAGTAAGTGCGGTTCTACTTTTCATTCTATTAATTACGCCTCTGTGTAATTGCGTCAAGATTTTTTTCGAGTTCACTCGAAAAACTCCCCTAAAAAATCTGTGACATCCACCAGGGCTTTGTCCGACACGATGTTGGTCACTCAGGTGCCGCACAAAGCGGCGTCCTTAGCCTGAGTTCCTCCAAGCTAAAGCTTACTGACGATAAGTTGTCCTGTTAAGGCATCTATCCCTACAATCTGCTGTTTCGTTTGTGCGTATCCTAATTTATATTGTAATACTTCATCGTTTTTATTTTCATCATACTGCCTTGACCATTGTAAAAAGGTATCGATTTCTTTTAAGGCTGGCATTACGTCTTTTAATGGTTGGATAGTTTGGGCTTCATAGGATTGAAGAAGCGCTAGGTCCATATGAGGGGACCATAAGATATCCACGAATCCCGTCGTTTTGTTTATGCCAATGTAAAAACGTTCCCCCTCTATTTGTAAGTCTGGAGCTACGTGCAGCGGGAAAGTGAAAAATGCGCGGTTTGCTTCATTAAATGCGGGTTTTTCGATTCGGTATTGTAAATAAGGAACATATTCTTCAAAATACGTTGCAATAACTGCGCATGCAATGTCACGGCAGGCTTCAAACGAAAGATCGAGTTCACCTGTACGCTCTTTAAACCACATGAATTCCTTTAACTTCCTCGAATGCTTATCAATCTTCGCTTTTACCGTATGCTCCATACGTTCAAGCAGGAAGTTTTCCATTGTCTTATCTGCAGGTGCTCGCCAGTCTTTTTCTCGCCATACAATGACAAGTGTATTTTCATCCACTTCGAATTCGCGTAGTTTTATCATAGAATCTGATACATCGATAATTTCCTCTATTGTTGCTCGTTTTTCAAATGCGGATACCTTTGGAAAAGGGATGAACGACTCGGGCTCTTCCTGTTCGTGTTCAAAGGTAGGGTGCCCATTTACAGCATTAAATGATTGATAAACAATCGGACTCTCATAAATTGGGTACAGGCCAGATTGTGAAACTGAATAATAGTCACTTACTAGATACTTCATCGTTAGTGTCCAATTTGCTTTGTATAGCTGTTGCAAAATAGCTTCTTTATCGGCAAGCTGTATTGGGAATTTTGGTGGTGTTTTCGTGTAGCCATCGTACCTAAAATCAATGATTTCACCGAATTTGGAAACGGCTATTTTTGTGTAATAGCTTGCAAGAGGATAACCTCCTATAACTTGTTCGTATAAAAAAATGGTTTCATCCTCGTTTTCGATGACAGTAGACAAAGTTAAATAATCCAGTGCTTCTTGGTACTGTTCCATTAGAAAATTTTCTGCAAGGGCTTGCTGCTGTTGCGTTGTCACGAGTGTTCCTGTATTCGAAGGAGGTCGAGTTAAATCTAATAATTTTCCGTTTTGATCAAGTGACACTTCAATTCCTTTTGCTAAATCATCTGCCGACCACATAAATTTAGCTTGTTCGTTTGAAAAATCCTCTACAAGTAATTGATAGTCATCAGGAATGGACACAAAGTTTAAAGCTCTTTTGGCTAGTTGTTCCTTTAACATATGTACCACTTCTTTCTGCTTATTGATGGGTTCATGCGTTGTTTTAGTTGATATGAATAATTTTACCATAACGGTTATTATTATGTAGTTTTAACTTGTGCCACTGTCAGCACAAGTTATTTATTGGAAAAATAGCAGGAGATGTTGGCGAATCAACACGTTCGTTGAAAAAGTGAAAAGAAATGCGAACACCCACCTAAACAAGGCGCATAGAATATTGAAAAACAATTACACGAAAGGCGGAATCCATTGTATTCTCCACAATTTCGGTTTCAACCATATCCAGACTCACGTGAGATGACCGTGACGGGGAATGGAGAAATCGTTGCGCGGCCTGATTATGTTCAAATTCAGATAGAAGTGCGTACAGAAGGGAAAGATGTCAGTCTAGCTCAGCAAGAAAATGCCTTAATCATGAACCGCGTCATTGGGTCGCTTTTGGCGTTAAATATTCCAAGAGAGGCCATCCAAACAACGGCCTATACAATTTCTCCAAACTACGATTACATCGAGGGTAGACAGGTGTTTAGGGGCTATGAGGTGCAAAATGCGATTACAGTTAAAATAACGGATATTAGTCAAGCTGGGACGGTTATTGATACAGCTATACAAAATGGGGCGAATCATGTTTCAGCTATCCAGTTTAAAATAGAAAATTCTGATGCCTATTATAAACAGGCGCTTAATTTAGCACTGGTCAATGCTATAGCAAAAGCCAAATCAATGGCTGAAACGATGCAAATACCGTTACAGCTGATACCGATTGAAATTGTAGAAGAGAGCCATAATAATATACCAGTTCCTTATAAGGTTCAAATGAGTAATCAAGACTTTATAACACCCATTGAACAGGGGACAATTCCTATTAATGCCTCTGTTCGAGTTAAATTTCGATTTTAACGAAAAGGTTACTCCTTAAATTATTTGTGAGGAATTATATGGATGTGCATTGTATTTTGACTAAAAAACTTTTGTTTTAATAATTTTTATTAACCTGGGTCAAACTTTAGTTTGAAAAGTCTTAATTAGACGATTCGTTTAATTACTTTTCAAAAAAAAGAATGGAGGATGGTTATGTCAAATATGAATGAAAATCGTAATCATGCAACAGCAAAGGGAAAACAAAGTATGGAAAAACGAGAAGTAAATCGAAATCCCAAGAAGTTTCAGTTGGAGGAGTTCGGTACAGAATTTGACTTCGATACGGGCTCAAAGCAGGCTAAAGCAAACAACAATCAACCAGTGAGTGAGCGATCAGCCTGGCACTAATTTATATTTGACAACTATTCGACACAATGAGAAGAAGAACTAAGGCATGTGCCTTAGTTCTTCTTTTCGTGATTGGATTACAAATATTCCACGTATACCTGCTTTTTGTCGATTAGCACATCCCTCTAAATGCGAATCTTTACAGTAGTACCGTTACCAATTTCACTCTCAATTGAAACTTCGCCACCATGTGCGATAATAATATCACGAGCAATAGCGGTACCAAGACCCGTTCCGCGCACATTTGTCGTATTCGAGCCGCGATAATAGCGCTCGAATACATTTTCAACATCTTCTTGTGACATGCCACGACCATTATCACGAATTTCAATCATTACACGTCTATCTACTTCAGTGAGCGCTACAGTCACTTGTGTATCACCAGGATTATGAATAAGTGCATTCATCAAAAAGTTCGTGATGGCACGCTGCATTAGATGCTCATCAACGGTTAACACCAGCTCGGATGCGGTACTTTCAAAATGGACATGACTCATTGTAAATTGAGGGTCGTTTAGCACGTTAATCACTAGGTCACGTAGTAATTTTTCGATACGTACTTCTGTTAGTTGAAGCGGCAATTTGTGCTGGCGTAGCTTCATTGTTAAATTAAAATCATCGATGAGTTCACGCATATAAACCGACTTGCGCTCAATCACTTCTGCGTATTCTTTACGTTCCACGTCACTAACATCCGCATCGTTCAATAATTCGGCATAGCCTTGAATCGATGCGAGCGGAGTTTTCATGTCATGCGAAATATTACTAATCCACTCATTACGCATTTGCTCGAGCTTTTTGTGTTCGTTTTCTTGTTTTTCGAGCTCGCTTGAAACGTCCTGTAAATTGGTAAACACCTGCTTATAAATACCAGGACGCTTCACTTTTTGTAAGTGGAAGTTGCGGTTTTTTAACTGCTGGATGCTGTCAATCATGACATAAAGCGGCTTCGTTAAAATCGAACCGAACATGAGCCCAGCAAAGAGCGCAATTATTAAATCAACAATAATGATATATAGAACATATTTAGAAGTGACATTTATAATGGAGCTACCATTTAACGATAAGGTATAGCGTGACACATCAGGATTGAAAATACCGATTAAATAGCTGAAATCGTCCTTGTTACTAACATAAACGGTTGTGCCTGTATCATATTCCTGATATTTGTAATGCTGCACAATGTCAATTGGACGATAATGGCTCGGTGCTTCACTAGGTGCAAAATAAGATGTGACAACAGTGCCATTTGAATCTAAAATTTGAATCCATGCATTATGGGCTGTTAATAAAGAAAGACCAGCGTCATTAACATTAGGTACATTTTGCTCGGTGGAAATATACTGTTTAAAATCACGTGTAAATACTTCATCATTGACGGAATCATTCGTTGTGGATTTGTTCGATTGCCAATAGAGTAGCCCGACAAGCAATACTAAATTCACGATAATAACTATAAAAATAATGGTCATAATCGTCATTAAAAAGCGATTCGTCAGCTTCCATTTCATTGTGCGTTCCTCCGAATCTTATTAAATCACAAATTTATAGCCAAGCCCCTTTACAGTTTTGATGGAAACAGGCTTAGACGGAATTTGTTCGACCTTTTCACGAAGACGGCGAATATGCACCATCAGTGTATTATCCGCGCCCAAAAAGTCCTCACCCCATACGTGCTCATATAACAGTTCTTTACTCAAAATTCGGTTTGGATTGCGCATGAAGCAAGCCATTAAACCAACCTCTTTTGCTGTTAATTCAAGCAGTACACCGTCTTTTTTTATTTCTGTTTCATCGGCATTCATTTCGAATGGTCCGCATATCGTAGAAGTACTTTCAGTGATAGTAGATGTGCTTTGAGCAAAACCGAGGCGGCGTAACTGTGCCTTTACACGGAAGGCTACTTCTTTTGGACTGAATGGCTTTGTAATATAATCATCGCCACCAATTGCCAGTCCTAAAATTTTATCGACCTCATCAGATTTTGCGGATAAAAATAGCACTGGAATATGCGAGGTTTCACGGATTTTGCGGCATAGTTCGTAGCCCTCACCGTCTGGTAGCATGATATCAAGCAGTGCAATGGTTGGCGAAAACGTTTTAAATGCCTGGAGCCCTTCTGCGACAGAGCCCGCCGTTTGGATTTCGGTGAAGCCTTCTTTTTTGAGCGCGGCTTTCATTAAATTTCGTAAATCCTCTTCATCGTCTACAATCAAAATGCGCGGCTGTTCCATAGAAGCACGTCCTTTCAAAAAACTAGTATTTTTATTATAAAACATTTGGGAATGTTTTACCTTTGTGACAATTCAAGTCGTAATGCGTATGAAAAAAATTGTATAATAGAGGAAGAAACAGTTTGCCGATTATAAGTACGGTAAAATAATCGCTCGTATTTTTTGGGTTTTCATATTATAGGGGGTTTTTACATGACAAATGAAGTTAACACAGCAAACAACCCTGCAATGGATGTAGGAGAAACACTAACATTTATCGAGGAGCCGATTGTACAAGCGGCTGAAACGTTATTTGTAAATGAATTTACAGACGGAATTTTAAATCCGAATGTACCGATGTTAGGACCACTAAAAGACGGGGGTACGATTATCGCGAATACAGCACCGGGTTGCTGGGGACCGATGATTACACCAGCAATTCGTGGCGGCCATGAGGTGACAAAGCCTGTTTACATTGAAGGCGCGGAAGTAGGCGATGCGCTTGTTATTGAAATCCAATCTATTCAGGTAACATCGATTGCGACTTCTTCAGGAACGGATGAAGCACAAAGCGACCGTTTTATTGGAGACCCGTTTGTTAAAGTCAAATGCCCAGGTTGCGGGAAGCTTTATCCATCAACAATTGTACAAGGTATCGGTCAAGAAGCGGTAAAATGTGCGACATGTGGTACGGACACAACACCATTTAAAATGTCAAACGGCTACACGATGGCGCTTAGTCCTAAAGGGGATATTGGTTTAACACTTGGTAAAGAAGCGGCGCGACGTATCGCACAAAATGCAAAAGAATTTATGCGTACACCTGAAAATTCGATTCAAAATCCTGTCACTGCTTTTGCGCCGAGCGATTTAATTGGGCTAATGGCGAGAATGCGTCCATTTGTAGGGCAACTTGGGACAACGCCATCAAAAGCAATGCCGGATTCACATAATGCCGGTGATTTCGGGACTTTTTTAATCGGCGCACCACATGAATTTACGATGACGGAAGACGAATTAGATATTCACCGTACAGATGGTCATATGGATATAAGTCGTGTACGCGCGGGGGCGGTTGTTATTTGTCCGGTAAAGGTGCCAGGTGGCGGTGTGTATGTTGGAGATATGCATGCGATGCAGGGTGACGGCGAAATCGCGGGGCACACAACGGATGTTGCTGGTATTGTGCAGCTAAAGGTAAGTGTATTGAAAAAGGTTGGTTTGCAAGGACCGATTTTATTGCCTAATGGCGAGGATCTTCCTTATACAGCGAAGCCTTTTACAAAGGAAGAAAAGCGTATTGCGCGTAATTTAGCAGAAGAATTCGGTGTCAAAAATATTGAAGATAGCTTCCCATTGTCGATTGTGGGCTCAGGCGCAAACTTAAATAGTGCGACTGACAATGCATTAGCACGTGCAGCAAAACTCTTTGATTTACCGGTAGAAGAAGTGAGAAACCGTGCGACCATTACTGGCTCTATTGAAATTGGTCGTCATCCAGGAGTTGTGACAGCTACCATGCTGATGCCAAAGTCGCTATTAAAGCAGGCGCGCATTTATAAACCAATTAAGCGTCAATATGATTGATTGCCACGTTTTTAGTGCTCACTTTTCGGGAAAACAATCTAATAGAAATATAGAGAGGTGATACAATGCAGCCAGTAATCAGAAAAATTGAAGCACTTGTCCTCTCGATTAGCGTGCAATCGGGTGTCGGTATTATCGAAACGATAAGTGAAAAAGATGAAACGAAAAAAGCGATATTAAAAATTACAGGGCAAACACCGCTTTTGACAAAAGACGGTCATCGAATTGGTGTATCAGCGATTCCGGTGAAGGGTCGCATTATTGCATTTGTTGACTCTAAAACGCCACTGCCAATGGTGTCACCGCCACAAACAACACCGCTGTTAGTCATTTTTGATCAGTATGACAAAAAGGGCGAAGTGGTCATTGGAGCGTTTGATGAAATGCAATATAGCGAGCAATTGAAACTGAAATTACACATAAAGGATTCAACGGAAATGGTTGATTTGCAAGGGAAGCGTGTTGAAAAAGAGGAGCTGATAGGTAAAATCCTCATCGTTTTTTATAGTACGACAACACGTAGTATCCCAGCCCAAACGAATCCAACAAAAATTATTGTGACGGATGTTTTATCAACGGAATAATGCCAAGAAACTGCGTTAAATGTGAAGACGTTTAATGTAGTTTTTTAACTTTTTTCAGCAGGGGTTCAAACCCCGACTGAATCAAATTAGTGCCCTCGGCGGATGTCACAGATTTTAAAAGAAAATTTCCCAGCGGGTTCAAAAAATGGACGCAATTACGCCGAGGTGTAATTGATTTTTTTATTTCGTAGTCATTTAATGTTTGTTATATTTTTCTATAGAGTGAAAGAGGGATGTGTTAAAGGAGGAATGGCTGTTGTTGCTTCCATTTGATGAGCAGCTTTTAAAGGAGACGCAGGGACAGATTGGGGTAGAGCTAGAGAAAAAGTTGCGAGAGACATGTGATGAAACATCGATTTGGGGTGTGACATTCGATAGTGAAAGCTTTTTATTTGAACAGGAGCGTGCGGAAAAATTCTGCTTTTTGCTACTGAAAAATTATTGGGGGAAAGTGAATTTATTTTTTTATGATTCTTTTCATGAGGCAAATTTTAACGTAGAAGTGGTCAATGAAAAAATTCAGCAATTTTTTAATGAGCCAGAAAATAAGAAAGCACTATTTGCATTTATACATAAACAAGGAGAGATTCGTTTTTCGCAGCTAATTGAATTTCTTTTTGCAAAATCGATTCAAACACCCGTATCCGAAACAGGCTTAGAACGACTGATTGTTTATAAAGTGGGCGAGCGCTATTTTGTGCAGCCGCTTTACTCGGATCAGGGCGAATTTTGGGAATATATCACCGCCAAAAAAATCTATTCGCTCTATTTACAGCAATCTTTATCAGTAATTGAGCGACCACTGCAAATGATGCGTACTTTTAAATTGATGCTACAACCACAGTTTAGTAAAAATCGAGTAGCGACAATGATTCATAAGCTTGTTCAGCATATCGATTATGAAAATCCTAAAAGTTACGCATTAAAGCAGCTGCATTTATTTAATATTTGTTCACATTTTACAAGTGGGCGCCGTCATTTTAAGAAATTGCGAAAATGTGTAGCCAATGTCCAATCTGAGTGGAATCAGGGGGGCTTTGCGCTCAACGATAAGGAGCAAACGTTGCTAAGTTATATGCTGTTTCAGGAGGCGATTGTACGAAATGACAATGCGACGATTATGAAGCATGGGCTGCATCTAATTGAAGAGGAGCGTTTATCCAATCACGCAATCGAGCTCATTGTTGATTATGAAGATGTTTTGCAAAGTATGAGTCCACAGCCACACGCACTTGTGAAAAATTACAATGAAAATTATCTGGAGCATTTATTTTTCGTATTAATTGACACGCTTGTAAAAGAGGAGCAATGGCAGCAAGCGTTTGAGCTAGTAAAATGCTATGAGCTTGCCACATGTTCGGCCATTTTTGAGTTGTTACAGGCACAAAATCCACAGTCGATGCTGCATGTAATTGAAGCAACTGTTCAGCAAGATATTGCGGTGTTAGTCGATGGGACCGCCCAAAATATCCGTGATTCGCTTGTGACATGGCATGCGCAATATGTAGAAAAAAATAGTGAATATTATGAAATGGCCAAAATGACATCACGCCATATGTGCAATTTATTAAAAATATTATTTTATGCTGAACAAGATTTTCTAGTAGAAAAGCTATTAGCTGTTTATAAGAAATATTTACTTTTCTCAACACACTTTGAAAATTTACGTCAGTTTATAGAACAGCGTACGGCATTAACAGTGTAATTCGCAAAAAATTACAACTTTTCGTGTGATTTTTCTCACAGCGAACAAGCGATTCCTTCTATTACACTTAACGTAGAAGGAGTGAGCAAAATGATTAAAGGATTTTTATTAAGCTGTGTTGGCGTAGTATGTTCTGTTTTACTAGGCATGAGTATTTATTTTAGCTTCGTATCGGTAGGATGAGTGATGAAATAAGGTGTATCAACGAGGGGGGTGTCCGAGAAGTAATTCTGGGACACCTCCTTTGCGCCGAGGATGGTGGAAATTTTATTTCGACCACCGCAGAAGCACCGCCTGCAGCGGATAATTAATACACGAACGAAGCACTGCGCGAAAAGTAAATACTTTTCGCGCAGCTCCTTTTGTTGTCTGATTGGGGTGACACGTTGAGATGGTGCGATTTATCCCGAGAAGACGCCCACTTCAAACTAGCAAGTGTTAGGAGACAGCTAAGTGGACGAACAATTGTCCCTAAAAGTCCGATTGGTGGAAGCTAATGCTGGGTAGGGGTCGCGGAAAACCCCACCGAGCAAAGTTTCTTTTTATTTTAGAACGCCTAATTTCGTCAATTCTTCAATATGTTGTTTTGAATAGCCATACGCTGTTAAAATTTCGTCGGTATGTGCGCCCATTTTTGCGCCGACATATTGATAATTTGGCTCGACGCCTTCAATTTTTAAGGCGGTTCCAATTTGGCGCTGTGTTGTGCCGTCTAATTTTGGCACGTCGACAAGCATATTGCGTGCTTTGATTTGTGGATGCTCACATGCTTCATCGAATGTTAGTACGGGTTCAACACAGCCATGGAAATCCTCGTTGAAAATTTCTAGCCATTGCGCAAATGTTTTGGAGCAAAAGGCATCCTTTACTGCTTCTTTAAAACGTTGTTGTGTGTAAGTCGAATCGTTGAAGGTGTTGCCGATTAGCTCTGGAATATCGAGCGCTTCACATAAGAGCTTGCGAAATTGTGGCTCCAGGCTGCCAACCGAGAAATAGCGCCCATCTTTTGTACGATAGTAATCGTAAAATGTGCCGCCATTTAAAATTTCCTCTTCGGGCTGTGGTGCGCGGCCACTTCCGAAATATTGCGCGCCGTATAGTGCGTTCATCGCAAACATGGCATCCGTCATTGAAACGTCGATAAATTTACCCTTGCCCGTTTTTTCACGGTGAAGCGCGGCTGCCAAAATGCCGACTGCTGCATGCATTGTCCCCCCAGCGATGTCTGCAATTTGAATGCCCATTACGGCTGGTTTTTTTATCCTTTAAGCGAGAATGGTTAAGCACCCCACCAATAGACAAATAGTTGTTGTCATGACCAGGGCGCGTTGCATAGGGACCTGTTTGTCCGTAGCCCGTAATCGAGCAGTAAATAAGGCGTGGATTAAGTTCACTTAGCGTCTCATAATCAATCCCAAGGCGCTTCATCACTCCTGGACGGAAGCCTTCAATGACAATGTCGTAATCCTGCACAAGCTTTTTAATAATGTCGACTCCGGCATCTGTTTTTAAGTTGATTTGTAGTGATTTTTTTGAGCGATTCAAATGTTGGTGAATATACGACTCGCGGTCATCATCATACGGTGGCATTATGCGCATTAAATCCACGCGGCGCTCGGATTCGATATGAATCACCTCAGCACCCAAATCTGCAAACATCATCGTCGCAAGTGGCCCCGGTAATAGCGAGCTAAAATCTAAAATTTTTAACCCATTTAAAATTGTCATGACTCCATCCCCCTTATGCGATCAATACAACAAACTGTAATAATACAACGGTATTTTATTTTAAACAGTATTATAACAGTAGCGGCGATAAATTCCTATAATTATCCTTTTCTTATTAATAGAAATGTATGAAATAAAATATGAGTATAAGAAAATAAGCCACAAAAAAAGATATTACATTTAATGTAAGTATATTTCAAATTATCTGAAAATTATAGTGCGAAAATGAGCAAAGTTTGATGGAAATATAAAAAACTCGAGAGAATCATTCTCTCGAGCTCCATAGTCTAGGCTAAAGCGCCAGTCCCTCGGCCATTTCGATCCCTCCTGCAAAAGTGGTGGTGCGTCTACTTTTGCGTCGGGCTCTCCAATGTCTGTCGGGGCTGGAAGGGCGCTTTAGCGCTTTTCTAATAGCGAATAAAAATTGATTGTAAAGTAGGGCTGGTTCTTGTTGTTGAAGTCTACACCGACAAAAACATGGGTGAATTCTTTTCGTAAAATATTTTCACGGTGACCAAGTGAGTTCATAAGTGCTTCGTGTGCATGAATCGCGCTGTATTGACCGTAGGCTAGGTTTTCACCCCACCAATCGTATGTTAAGCCGCCTTGTTTCATACGATCGCCACCGCGCAGACTATTTAAATCGGAATGGCTGAAGAAGTTGTTGTCGGCCATGCTTGTACTATGCTTACGAGCAACAGAATTATATGTTGGTGTATATGTTAATGGTTTTAACCCTTCAGCAACACGTGTTTGGTTTATTAATTCGACCATTAAGTTTTCGAAGCCGTCACGTAATTCTTGTGATTGTGTAGCAAAGAAGCCTAATTTCGACATTTCTGTAGCAGCACTTATCCAACTAACGGAACGAATTATGTCGTTTTTATGGGCATCGTAGAAAAATGTTACATATTGATTGTCGATGAAATAGGTACCGCTTGTTTCTTGCCCATATTTGTCTTTGTAATTTTGTGTGTATTTCGTGTTGTTTTTCGTAATGCTTGTTAGTGGATCGCCGTATTTTACTTTAACCGAATTGCGTGTGTCGCCAACTTTAATCTCGAAAACTGTTTGACCGGAACGTGTTTCATAGCCGCCAACAGTAGCGGCGTTTTTTGTACCTATTAAATGGAATTGCTTATAGTCAGACGAAGGCATGTTCCATTGTAAATCATATTCAGAGGCAAATGTTTTTACTGCTGAATCAGAAGCCGCTTTTTTTACGGTTGTAAATGGAATGATGATTTCTTGGTTCATTGCATTTCCATTGGTTGATTTTAGATTATTCGTTACAACAATTTTGTAGCTACTACTATAATTAAGCTCTGTCGCGGGTTGGACTGTTAATTCTCTTCCGAAAATCGTTGTAATGATGGCGATTCGTTTGTTGTTTGCATCAACTAAGTAAACATTGTTGGCGATTGAATTAGCATCGATCTTTTGTTTAAACGTAATCGTCCATTTCTTATTGATTGCTATATTTGAATAGGATTTCCATTGAGTAGATTCTGTTGTATTTGTGCCTAGTAATCTGGTGCTAAAAATGATAGGGATGATGATAGACATCATGAAACTTGTTTTTTTCATACTCGACTTTTCCCCCGTGTTCTATATGTTCACGAAGGTATTCTATAACGAACTTAAGGGGGATTTCATGCCATATGATTGAGTCTATCAGATGCATCAACCCTTGTTGATACTCTGTTTAGGTGATATGTTCTAGAAAATATCCAAAAAATTAAAATGGGTTTTCGTGGATAAAATTTATATAGAAATAACATTTCGTACTGAGGCACAAGTTTTTTACATAATCGATATAAAAAATGCGGAAAATTTATTGGTTACTTATGTTAAATTACATATACACATTTTCGACATTTTAAACTAGTTAATTTTACTTATTTTATGTACATTTATAATATATTACCCAAAATATTACGACTTATTAGGAATATAAGGGAGTTCGGGCTAGGTGATTCCTTTTATATCAACGTTTGAATGAATGCTAAGAACGATTTGTGTTTTTCTAACCCAACTGTTAAGGGCTTGTACGAAAAGTAAAACAAATCGCTCTTTTTTATACAGTTTTACCTAAGGTTTGCCGATATAAAGATAGTAGCATTACAAGTAGATTCAGCATGACTTTACAATTCAAAAAGGGAGGTATTCTCTAGAATGGGATCGAAAAAAGCACAAAAGCTTTCAAAGGCAACCGTGGCAACCGTTTTAGCTACAAGTGGTGTAATCGTAGCAATTCCACAGTCATCGAGTGCCAGCACATTTAGTGATGTCAGCCAATATTCGGATTACTATGAGCCGATTGTCGATTTAGTTAATCGTAATATAATTAGCGGCTACCCAGATGGTACATTCAAACCAAATAAATCTATCACACGTGAAGAAGCAGCAAAAATGCTTGCACGAACGATTGATGTCAATATAACAAACCCATCCAACCCAGGCTTTAAGGATGTAAAAACAAGCGATGCCAATTATCGCTATATCGCAGCGTTAGCAGCAGAGGGAATTATTAATGGTTATCCGGACGGGAAATTCCATCCGAAAGAACCGATTACACGCGCGCAAATGTCAAAAATTTTGTCGTTAGGCTTCAAATTAGGTATTTCGACAAAGTTAAATCACGGGTTTAAGGATGTGGAGAGCACAAACCCAAATGCGTACTATATTCAAACATTGTACGATTTAAACATCACAAAAGGGGTCTCAGCCATTAAATTTGACCCATTTAATACCGTAACACGCGCGCAAATGGCGACGTTTATTTGGCGTGCAGAAAAGGCCGACCGTGGCACACCTGTCTATGAGGTTGGCGATATTATCGGGGATCAAATATACATAAACGGTGTTGCGCATACAATAGCAAATCATTTACGCAGTATTTTAAATGCCTCGAACAAAAATATTTTAAAGGGCGCTTATATTGAAGGTGACTTTACAGGCAATAAAATCAATAACATTACGAAGCTAACGATTAATGCGAGTGGTACATCATCACGCTTACTTGCGATGGATGGCAACTACACATCCTTTGCCGGAGAGCTTGTTGTTAATGGTAGCTATTTACGCTTCAAAAACATTAATTTTACAGGGCGTGTTGAACTTGCAGAGCCTCCGCGCCGTTCGTTAGCTGGCTTAAGCGAAGTTCGTGTAGCAGGAATTCCTAGTTTTGCAGACTTTATCGATTGGACGCCGCCAACGAATAATAATGGTGATGATTCTTTAAACACAGATGAGGACGAGACGTTAGTTGATAAGCCTGACCCGTCAAATCCACAAAAGAAATACAAGGATCGTATGCCAAATCTAAAGAAATATGTAGATTTTGAAGGCTCGGAGTTACGTCATGTCTATGTAACGGCCAATCATGCTTTTTTAAAGGCTGATCATGATATTGACCGCTTATATGTACAGGGAGATATCTCGAATTTTGAGCTATATGCAGATGCCAATGCGATGTACGTTGATACAGACTTCAACGTCACGATTTATGGGTCGCATGATATTGCGTATGCTTACAAAAACTCGCTAAAAAATGTGTATCTGAGATCGGATGCAACGTATGATTATTACTACGTTACAGCAGGCAATGGCTACACCAATCTTGGGGAATTTGCCTATATTACAAACGCCATTATTCCGGTAAAGAAAACAGTGAATGATGTGTTCGACGATTTTGAAACGGATGAACCAAATATTGGGTATATTGAAGACGAGGACGGGAAAGAAGTTTCGCGTGACCCTGTAGGCGATAATGATGTTTCGGACAAAACACAGCCAATTATTACGCAGCTGGATGTTAAGGCTGGTGGTACAGTGGCAGATGTAACTTTAACAGCCAATGAAAATGGTACATACTACTATGTGGTAAGACCTTCAAGCGAAAAAGCACCATCGATTAACGAAATTAAAACAGGTGGCTTTAAATTCAATGGTAGTGGTCCAATTGTGATGGATGAGCAGGTGAAATTCCAAGTAACAGGCTTAGAAACGAAAACTGAATACACTATTTACGCCATCGTTATTGATAATGCCGATAATGTATCGGAGAAGAAGTCTGTCGATTTCACAACGATTGACAATAGCCCACCACGCTTTACGTTACAGCCGGGTGCAAAACAGCCAGGCGGTAAGCGTTTTGAGGTGAAGTTCACAAAAATTAGCGAGCCCGGAACGATTTACTACTATGTACGAGAAAAGGGCTCATCTTCAGTAGATCCAACGATTGACGACATCATTAAAAAGCATACTGGCACAAAATTAGTCACAAAGCCAGAAGATTTGACGGAAATGATTCGAGAATTCGGTCTAGATCCAAATAAAGGCACCATTCAGCCAAATACAACCTATGAAGTCTTTGCGGTAATGGTCGACAAAACCAATAATAGATCGAATTTGGTGGAGAAGATCGAGGTTAAGACGGAAGCGCCTGATGCAGCACAGCCATATGTCGCGAATGATGCGAAATTGGAAGTGGTCGATAAGGAAAAAGGGGTTTTCGAATTTACCGTTTCCGAAGAGTTAGATCCAAAAACAGCAACTGATGTGAATAACTATACATTATCAGGGACAGCGGTATTAAATATTACCGGTCAAAAAACGATTAAGCCTTCAAAGGTAGAAGTGAATAAAACGAAGGTACGTTTAACGATTCCAGCTTTAAATGCATTAGTTAAAGGCGATACGCTTCGTGTGACGGTTTCGAAAAATGTACTCGATTTAGCGGAAAATGAATTCGAGCATATCGATCGTTACCCAGCCGACCAAAACGCACCTCGTAATGAAGCGTATTATACGCATGAGGATGATTTGCTACCGGTCATTAAAATCAATAAGGTCATTATTGAAAAAGACCGCAACCTAGTAGAGTTCGAGGCGCCTAAAAAAGCTGGTACTTACTACTACATGATTTTAGAAAGTGACTATGATTTCGCTAAAAAGGGAATTACACCACGTGATTTCTTAGATGAGTTTACACTGGATAGCATCGGAAAAACGACAAAATTCGGGGATAAGGGCAATAAAGATTACACAGGTAACTTATTGAACCAATATGGCCCAGCCGAATTAGGCAAGAATACAAAATCGATTGAAATTGATCATGATAAATTAGATACATTCAAAAGTTATTCGGTGTATATGATCTTAAAGGATCGTGCGGGCTTAGTAAGTGATCATATCGTGGATGCGCCAATTGTATCCGACTCCAAAGCGCCATTAATTGATGGCTTAGAGGTCAAGCCATTAGCTGGCACGAATGATGGAGCAAGCTTTGGCTTTACGGCGGATGAAGGGGGTAAATTACATGTTATCCCTGTTCCGAAGTATATTAAAGAGATCGATCCTAATACGAATAAACCAATCTATAAATTAAACACGCAGTATTTTAATAGCGATGGAAGTCTAAAACCAATTCCAAATGTCTTCCCGACGACTAGCTCAGAAGGACAGCGTGCAGCATTCAATGCAATGGGCGCGGCTAAGACGATTGAGTTTACTAAGGGACCGAATGATAAGAGTATTACAGGCTTAAAGCCACATGAGGAATACGGCTTCTATATTGCGGCGGAAGATAAGGTTGGTGCGAATCCAAACTTCACAATCTTTAGCCGTAATAGCTCAACAAATCCCCCTTCAGCGGACGAACCAAATGGCGCGCAAATGCTGAAGTATGTTTATACGGATGGGATTAAGCCACATATTGTTAATGATGGTGTTATTGTTCGTGAAGGCGAGCTAACGAATAATAATCCTAAATTTAAGATCACATTTAACGAAGCAATTATGCGTCAAAGTGACCTTGCCAACTATAATAAGCCGGGCAGCTTTAATTTAGGAACTATTTTAACGATTAAAGATGAAAGCGGCAAAGATATTACGAGCGAATATATAATTGATGGCACGTATGGAACGACTATTACAGATACAACGAAGCCATCAGAATTAGTCATTAAGCTAACAGCGCCGGACTTAACGAAGGCTAACCGAACATTTACGGTAGAGATGAAATCAGATACAGATCCAAAAGCTGTAACTGTGTATGACTACAAAGGTGCAAATGGATTTGATACGACGAAGATTGGGAAGTATCTGTATCCAAGTGCGCTTGATAACAAAATTAGAGATGCTATTCTTACAGGGGTTAACATTGGTTCATCAGCTGTTCCGGCATCAAAAACAATGCGTGCTATTACGTACCTAGATATCGATTTAACTATGAAGCAAACATATTATTATGCGGTTACAGCGGGTACAAAAACATCCGTTGACCCACAACAAGTGTTAAATCTAGTCAAAGATCCAAACACGCCAAACAGTGATATTTTAGCGTATGGATCGGGTGCATTGGCTGCCAATAGTCCAGCTGATAAACAATTTACATTAAACTTAACAGCTCCACCAGCAGTAGGTGGTTACACGCCAGTATTTACGAAGGACAATAATATCTTCATCTTTACAATTGATAAATATGGAAATATTGTTTGGGCATATGATGAAGGATCAAATAACAAGTATCGCCCAATTTTACTTGATCCAGGTATTCCGTTAACACCGGGTCGGTAATTTACGGATTTGATGTACTGGGTGCACAAACAATTCAGGTAATTTAATGGATTTATAAAAACGCATATGCGGTGTTAGTTATAGAGAAGTCGTAAGTGAGAGTTATCTTGCTTGCGGCTTTTTTGAGTTTTGTGGCCGGGGTTAGATTTGGTGAATGGCTTAACAATAAACATTGGGCTTACAAACAATTACCTTCCGCCCTCAAAGTTATAGAAAATTATCATAAAAAAACGCTCCTTCACAATATGCCCAAACATTAGCACATTTATTAAGGAGCGCTCAATAATAATATTGTGTGAGATTGAAGATCTAGTAGTTTCCAAAAATTACCTTATAGGATACGGAATATAAAAGGAATCCAAGAAGAATTAGGACACCATCTATAAAAGTAAAAAACCTCAAATGGGGATGGTGAGAAATTTACTGCACAGGGTACACAAACAATTCTGACAATACACTATAATTTATAAAAATGCATATGTAGGATTATTAATATTGTGCGTGAAATTAAGCAGATGATTAATTGATGTCTTTAGTTTTTTAATAGTGCTAAATAAACCTAAGAATTAAATCTGTTAGCGTCTTTTTTTCTTGTTAGCAGGGTGAGTATTAATTTTATAACCTTGTTTTTGAGGCTTACTAATTTGTTCAAGATTTTTTAATACATCTGTGTTTCCTGCAAGTATTTGTTCAAATACTTGTTTTGTAACATCTATTTGAGCATTTTTTTCATAAAGTTCGGCTTGTTTATCGATTGTAACTTGTACTTTTTCAATTTCGAGTTCATGTAATATCTTATCTCGAATTTCTTGTTCAGCTGCATATGCTTGCTCTGTTTGTTGTAATGATTCAAGTTGTTGCATTCCTTTAAATTTCTCTAATTCGGCATTAACAGTATTTAAGAATTTATTTTTGATTTCTTCCCATTTAGCTTCGGACACTTCTATTTTAAATTCTGCAATTAATTTATTTTTTAAATAAACTAAATCGATAGGGTTATTCAAAGTAAATGCTTTCTTTTTATTATCTATTACTCCTTCAATACTCTTTGTGAAATTTGGTAACAAGAAGGTTGAAGAATCATTTTGTTTAACCCATGCCGCCCCCATTTCATTAAGACAGTAAACACTTTGGTAATAATTATCGGACAACATATAGTAAACATTTATCCCGCCATCTAAATGACCTCGTAAGTATTCGAAAATATCAATATCTCCAGGGATTCCATGTCTTGAAGATGAAGAATAGAGAATAACATTTTCGGATAGGCCAATTCCCTCTAATAAATCTATGAACGCATCGCAGATTGTTCTATCTTTAGAAGAGTGACTGATAAAAATTTTTTTTGAAATGTTATTTGTGCCTTCTTTTTGAGGAATAAAAGCAGTCATTTCATTGTTGTAGTTTTCAACTCGAATAAATAATTATTTATTTTTTGTTCTAAGTCGAGATACATCTTTTTATTTATAACAAAATTATTATATTGAATTCCTGATTGGTTATTTGAGAACCATAATTTTAATTCATTTAATAAAAATTGAATTGTTTCGATATCTTGTTCCCCTAAAGAGCGGGAGGGGGAGAAGTGGTTTTTTCATACGTATGAAAGCTGTCGCAAGCAAATTCCGTTTTGGAGTTTATCGAAAATGAAGGGAAAATTTTTGAAGCTTGAAAAAGCGGGGCTTGTTATTTCGACAGACAAGTTCAATCAGTTTTACGTGGATCGCACTAAATGGTATCGCATTGATTATGATAAGCTCAATGCTCTTTTTACGGCTCATTCGATTCAAATGAACCCAACCGACGTCACAGCACAAACATTGCTAAGGTCTCCTAAAAAACGTTGCGAGCAGTTTGACTTAAGCCACTCAAATATAAAAGAACCAAAAAAGAATAATAAAAATGATATATATAGTGCTCAAATTGATCAAATTATTGATTATTTAAACAAGCGAGCATCTAAAAACTTTACAGTTTATAATGATTCAAATCGTAGAGATATTCATGAACGGTTAAAGGAGGGCTATACAGTAGAGCAATGTTTAGCGGTAATTGATGGACAGGTAGAGGTTTGGAAGGATGATCTATTAATGGAACGTTACTTAAGACCGTCAACCTTATTCAAAAAATCGAAATTTGAAGACTACCTACAGGCAAAGAGCAAGGTGCAACATCATCAGCCGAAGCCGGTTATCTTGGACTTTAGTGCCGGTGAGGATTGGTAGATGGATGTGCAAAGGAATCCACTGTTTAAGTGATGAAAAGGATGGCACAGGATACATGAGCCAGGAGACCGGTTTTTATGTGAACGTATTTTTCGCTTCAGAATTTGGAGGTACATACGGCAAATGAACGAATAGGTTTTTTCGTGTTATTTACCGTGGCCCCCTTATTTTCCTGTATATTTAATAAATGACATACAATAAATCTCAGCAACCAAACTTACAATTCCGAAATCAATCGAGCAGTATTTGGTGCAACAATCGATTCAATGCCAGGGGATTGATAACTTACTAGGTAATCGAGCTGCTCAAAATTTGCTTCAGTAAATTGTAGCTGCCCCACCGCATCTAATGTCGGCTTGTAACGAATAATATAGTGATATTGAATATTTTTAGCGCCATCGTGAATTTCAACGTCGGGATTTTTCTTTTGTGGTGCTTCCGATGTTACATAACGAAATTCGAAATACATGAGCTGTTCGTCATCTGGCCTGAATAAGTGGTGGTGCATAGGCTGGGTGGTGAAGCCATCAAAATAAGTCGTGACCTTTTGTGCATCCGTTAACGGTAAATGTACGCTCACCGCCTTGGCTAGTTCGTTCGCTTGCCACTGTTGTTGCTTTTGCCCGAGCTTGTTATAGACCGTAAATGATGGATTGCCATCGTTTACGAATAAAAACTCACCAAAACTTAGTGCAACCGCGTTGTCAGCCAATTCAACTTGATACGTCTGGGCAATGTTTTGGATGGCACGTTGATCTAGCTTATTTTCAACATTTGTTTTTAAATGCCCCACGCCAAGAAACGCGGGTGTCATGGTAAGAACCACACTAAGTACATATAAGCCGAATTTTTTTGAAAAGGATAGCGGGTTGTTCATAAAAATAATCGGAATCGCCACGAATATGGTAACGATAAATGAGTTGATAAACGCAAAAATAATCGCCAATCCCAATTCATCTTTTTCATACTGATAAAAATAAACAAACATACCGATTACAAAAATAGCGCCTACACGAAGGATATTTGCCTTCATCTGAAAAATCCCTCCTACTGTTGTGCTATTGAATGTACAAATGATTCATGGTGCACATTACTAGTATTGACTATACACTTTTTTGCATGAATCCCCAACTACGAGTGGGGCATACCATTATCGAGCTTCAAAAATATCAAATAAAACAACAAAGCGGTACAGGCATTTTCGATGAACCATGTCCCGTATGATAACTAGTTAAGCATAAAGCTCTATTTCCTGGGAAAATTTTGAGTATAAACAATGTACAACCATAGACCAAAATTAGCTAAGTCAAATCTCTGCGTAGTAACGTGGGCTGTGGTAAAATTTCAAAGAGATAGTAGATAAAGGAGTCGATTAATATGGGTCAATCATTACAAGGGAAAGTAGCAGTTGTCACTGGTGCTGCACGTGGTATCGGGAAAGCGGTAGCGGTAGCATTAGCAAAAGAGGGTGTCAATGTCGGTGTGATTGCGCGCTCTGAAGATGCTTTGCAGCAAGTGGTGAAAGAAATGGAAAGTCACGGTGTAAAAGCTACTTATGCGACAGCGGATGTTTCAAATTTAGAGCAAGTACAAGCGGCAGCTGCAAAGTTAAAACAAGAATTAGGGTTAACGGATATTTTAATTAACAATGCCGGTGTTGGGAAATTCGAAAAGCTTGTCGATATGGATCCGGCAGACTTTAAAGAAATTGTCGATATCAATGTGATGGGTACGTTTTATGTATCACATACGATTGTGCCGCAGTTAATCGAAAAAAATGCAGGCGATGTGATTAATATTTCATCAACAAATGGCCTAAATGGCGCGGCATCATCAAGTGCATATAGCGCATCAAAATTTGGTGTCATTGGTTTAACTGAATCACTTGCAGCAGAAGTACGTCGCAACAATATTCGTGTAACAGCACTCGCACCAAGCACGATTGCGACAGACTTAGCAGATGCACTGAACTTAGTGCCAGCCGACAAAAAAGAGCAATACATGCACCCAGAAGATATTGCCGAATACATCGTGGCACAATTAAAATTAAACCAACGTATGTATATTAAAAATGCAACGTTCATGAATACAAATCCATTTTAATATTTGCAATTCCAACCTCACAAAGCATAAGCTGTGTGGGGTTGTTTTTTTGCTATATGAAAAAAGATTTCAGTCAACTATAGTTTGAAATGTAACGAGGTATTAGGCGAACAATGTTAAATAACGAAGACACCGCTACGCAATTGTAACGGTGTCTCTAGTTAAACATATTTACTTCCAACCGCTAGCCAATGGGAATCCCATTCGGTAATGGCATTGCCTACACGGCACGCTAAACCACAAGCATTGCCGTCTACCATAAACGAGCCAATGAGCCATTTTTTCATATGTTCGCCATCCTGTAAACGAATGGTGAGATTGGGCATTTCGACAAACTCCTGATACAAGTACAAATTATCCGTATAATGACGGTTTGGAGAAGCCATTTGCATGTTACCAAGTACATCAAAAATTTCAACAGTGTTCCCTTCACGTGAAAATACGGGCTTTTTAACGAAAGCACGGCCAGCATCTAAAAATGGGGCATCACTTAAAAAGGTCGGTAACATGTAGCGCTTAATCGCCCCACGCTCGTGTTTAGTAAATAGCGTTTCATCGTTGCGGCGCTCCCAAATAAGCCAAAGTAAAATTTTTGATTGTAACAAGTAGGCGGCAGGCGCATTGATAATGGCCAGCTCTTTATAACGCACAAGGTCAAGCAACTGTAAGCCAATACGGTCACCGTCTTCTGCAACATCATCCAGTAAAAACTCAATTGGGTGGGCGGGGCGGTATAAAATATCAATGCGTTCCATATTTGCTGTATAGAGTCCACGCTGCGACCCATTATTGATAATAAGCTCTTTTATCGGTACATATTCCACATCAAATGGCAGCACACGTTGCATAAACTTCACCTGACAATGTTCTTCGATATCATCTACCGCTTCTTTGCCAGTAATCACTACTTTAGGCGTTGTAGTTTTATTCAGATACTGCATCGCCTGAAACAATGCCTGTGACATCCCTTTGATGAATTGCTTCGTATCATTCGGATTTTTGACGCCAAACTCCGCGCATAATTTTTCATTCATTTCAAACGTTTCTTGTACTAAAAAGGGTGTATCCCCATTAAGTTCAATACATTTAATACGTCCATCATCTGTACAAATAAAATCAAAACGTGCAAGTACTGCCATATGCTCTAAGTAATCAAGGTTAAGATAAGCTAGCATTTCCTTACGAAACCCGAGTGCTAGTAATTGTTCTTTGGGTAACGTTGGTATCACGCGTGCAATCTTACAAAAAAAGCCCCACAGCATCTGTGAAGCAAAGCGAATTTCTTCGATTTTTTTCTCTGGGAGCACCATCACATCATAGAGGGCGTATTCAAGATCAACGAAGTCGGCAAAGAAGCTGTCTTTATAAGGCGCGTAAAATGCTTGGCGCTTGCTGTAATCTCGTTTCATACGAAAACCTCCTTATGATGATGAAGAACCGCCACGTGATGCGCCACCTGAGCTAAAGCCAGATTTCCCACTGCTGTAATTCGTTGTGCCGTTTGATGGTTTGTTCACGTTTTGATTGCTGTTTGTTGTGTTAGTAGTTGGATCTGTTGGTAAAGTTGTTGCGCCATTAGACGTACTAGAAGAGCCACGCGAGCCCGTTCCGTTATAGCCGCCACCAGAAGCACCACCAGAGCTACCGCTTGTTTGTTCTTGCTTTCGTGCCTTAGATTGATAGTATGAGCTTGCGAGCATGGCACCCATTGTTGCGTACATTACGCCACCGAAAAAGTGTTGACCGTGGTAGCTCGAATATTGGTCTTCACATGTGTACGAACCATCTTCTTGCTCGGCCCATTCTTCACAAGCTTCGTAAAACTCGGAGTCTTCAATCGCTTCTAGGTTTTCATCTGAGTCATATTCAACTGGCTCAACTGGTGTTTCATCATAAGTGATGTCTGTATGTACAATGTCCTCAGCTAATTCCTCATAAGTGGCCTGTTCCGAGTCACATGCTGCTAATTGAAGTGTCATTGCTGAAGCCGTTGACACAGCCGCTATTTTTTTCCAAGTTGCCATATAATCCTCTCCCTGTTTGATATTGTTAAATAATTATACGGGAGAGAGGCTAAGAGGGTTTCATAAAAATGTAAATCTGTTTTGGCTTCTAAATCGATCAATTGAATGAGTTGTGTTTCTTCTTTTCCATGTTAAGCTCATGCAATTAGGCTCCATTAAAATAATAGAATGGTGCCTCCCGGGGAAACACTAAGAAAATATTAAGAATTGATGTGTGTGTTTGTTAAGATTTAATTAGTATCATAATCTTATACGAATCCTATAGGGTATAGATGCGCCTAAAGAAATGGAGAAGTGACCGGAATTGAATATTTTAATTTGTGATGATGATAAAGAAATTGTAAGGGCAATTAGCATTTATTTAGAAAATGAAGGATACCAAGTATCCAAAGCTTACAATGGGCTTGAGGCAATCGAACAGATTCGAGACCACGCGATTCACCTCATTATTATGGATATTATGATGCCGAAAATGGACGGAATTACGGCAACGATGAAAATACGGCAAGAGAATATGATTCCACTCATTATGCTTTCAGCTAAGTCGGAGGATCATGATAAAATTCTCGGGTTAAATATTGGCGCAGATGATTATTTGGGCAAGCCGTTCAATCCGTTAGAGCTGATGGCAAGAGTAAAATCGCAGCTTAGAAGATATACGACATTTGGCAGTCTTGAGATGAGTAATCACGTATTTCAATCGGGCGGACTGGAGATTGATGATGAACAAAAAATTATTAAGGTTGATAATGCCGAGGTTCATTTAACACCGGTGCAGTATAAAATTGTTAAGCTACTGACAGCAAATGCCGGAAAAGTGTTCACCATTGAAGAAATCTATGAAAAGGTTTGGAATGAACGGGCTGTGAATCCAGAAAATACGGTGGCGGTTCATATCCGAAAGATTCGTGAAAAAATAGAAATTAATCCGAAAGAGCCAAAGTATTTAAAGGTTGTATGGGGAGTGGGGTATAAAATTGAGAAATATTAGTCATGCACGCATTACGAAAGTGATCGTGTTTTTACTTGCCGTTGTTTGTCTAACGGGGGCTGTGAAGGCAGCTGTTGACATGGAAGTAAAATCAATTCATCTTAGTACGATTAATGAGGAAAATTATTATGATAGCCAAGCATTTGTTGATGAAAGTTACGGTCTGATTGCGCCCTTAGCGGAATTGATTGCGCTCTACAAAAGTGAAGAAAACATTTTAAGCGGCAAGGCACTAACGGAAGAAGACATGCACTTTATTGAAGAAACGTTTGTCGATAGTTTCCCTCCATACGAACAGAATCCGAATTGGAGTGAAGCCGAATCGAATCGAATTAATCAAGAAAGATATGCAGCATACGTAAAACGTGAAAAAGAAAAAAGAATAAATGAGCAAGTAAAAATATATTATCGATTAATCGCTGAATTAAAAGAAAAAGAAGGAATCCTCTATTATGGCAGTAATGGTGAGCAAAAATTCGCCAATAGTCAGTTCCAGAAGAAACAACAATTTGAATCATACGATGCGTATATGCTATTTGAGGGTTATCAGCATAAGTTGTATCCGGCAGAAATGAAAAATAGCAGATCTATCCACAATTCACCATACGTAGTGGAAGAACTGAATCCACAAACGGATGTTATTTATATAGCGTTTGAAAAGTCTTTCTTGCAGCAAAAAACACAGGAATGGCTAGATGGAAAAGATACTGCGCAACATTTACTTAATCAATTCCTTGTATTTTTAGCAGGATTTATTTTATCTTTTGTTTATTTAATTGTGGTTATTGGAAGAACGTCATTTAAAGATAATGAAATTCATTTTAATGTCATGGACAAACTATATAATGATTTCAATATTATCATCGTCGTTTCTTTAACAATGTGGTGGATTTTCATGATGGTGGAAGTGTTCCCTGATCGTGATGTATACATGCTTCTTACAATCCTTATTTTTAGTATTGCGTTACTAATGTCATTATCGCTCGTTAAGCATATCAAAAATCGAACAATCCTTTCGCATACACTCATTTATCAACTACTTAAAAAAGCGTTTCTTGCAGTGAAACATGTTTTTGATAGTGGTAGTACGGGGGTGAAGGTTGTTCTACTTGTTATCGGTTATCCAGTAGTAGTTGCAGCAACATTTTTCATGTTCCCGATTACGATTGGTGTTGCGGCATGGCTTGCACTAAAAAAAGTGAAGTCGTTTAACCGCATTAAAGAGGGCGTAGAGCAAATTAAAAATGGCGAGCTTCACCATCATATTGAAGTAAAGGGCAAGGGAGAGCTTAGCCAGCTTGCAACCAATATCAATCAGATTACAGATGGGCTAAGAAAATCGGTGGATAGCGAGATAAAGAGTGAGCGTTTAAAAACAGAGCTTATCACCAATGTTTCGCATGATATTCGAACGCCATTAACATCCATCATTACCTATGTCGATTTATTAAAAATCGAAAAGGACCCTGAAAAAATAGCGGAATATATCGACGTATTAGATCAAAAATCGAAAAGACTGAAGCACTTAACTGATGATTTATTTGAGGCAGCAAAAGCGTCAAGCGGAAGTATGCCTGTACAGTTAGAGAAGATTGATATTGTCTCATTATTAACGCAAGGCATCGGAGAAATGGATGAAATGATTGAAGCGTCGGCCTTAGATTTCAAGCTAGCCTATCCGACAGAAAAGGTGTATATGAAGGCGGATGGGAAACTGCTATGGCGCGCCATCGAAAACCTATTCTCGAATATTTTTAAATATGCACAGCCCGCATCAAGGGTCTATCTGGATGTAGAAGATTTAGAAGATGAGGTACGCGTGACCTTTAAAAACATTTCAGCATTTGAATTAAATATTTCAGCTGACGAACTAATGGAACGTTTTACGCGCGGGGATGAATCGAGAACGAGCCAAGGAAGTGGTTTAGGCTTGTCGATTGCGGAAAGCCTAATCCATATCCAGCACGGAAAGTTCATCGTTCAAGTGGATGGCGATTTATTTAAGGTGATGATTTATTTACCGAAAATTTCAAACGAATAGTATAAAGAAGGAGGTGTCCGTGAAGTGATTCGAAGGACACCTCCTTTTGTTCCTTTAATCTCGAACTATTCAATGTGATGATAAGCTCAATGAAATAATCCGGATTCTCGCGACTTTTTAAGAAGTAGTTTTGTTTTCCGGTTGATCTTTTCTTTTAAGAAGGTGCCGAATAGTAAAAATGCTGCACTAAAGAGTAAAAGGAAGGAAGCATCTCGTAATGCTCTCTGCCAGACGATACCGCCTACAGCTTCACGCATAATATCTACTGCATACGTAAAAGGAAGTGCAGGGTTGATTAACTGAAAAAACTCTGGTAAAAGAACGACTGGATAGGTTCCGCCTGCTCCTGCAATTTGCAAGACAAGCATAATAATTGCAAACGCTTTTCCTATATCGCCAAAAACGGACACAAGCGTGTAAACAATGGACATGAAAACGAAACTAATAAGAAATCCGAACAATATAAACCAGAATGGATTTTTAACATCCACACCTAATAGAACAATGTCACCTATTGTTACAATCAATGCTTGGAAAAGTCCAATAGCAGAGAATGTAAACAATCGACCGAAATATACCGCACGTTCGCTTACATTATTTTCATGGTTGGCATCTGTAGCAAGAAGTGAGATAAGAAGCAAACAACCTACCCATAAAGCTAGAACGGTATAAAAAGGAGTCATACCTGTTCCATAATTTGCGATAGGGAAAAGTTTGTTTTCGTTCAAGACGACCGGCTCTTCAAAGAAGTTACGTTCCGCTTGTGGATCATTGCGGAGTAACTGGATTATTTCATTGAGATTTGTTTCCCCCTGAATTTTTCGTATTTTATCTGCTAGCTGTTTCACTTTGTCATATATATATGGATATTGTGTCAATGCATGATCCAATGTTGTTTTTCCCTCTTTAAGATGCGCGGCTGTACTATTTAGAATACGCGTGACTTCCGGTAAATTGGACTGAATATTGGACAGCATTTCTTTGGCATTTCCTAAGGTTTTTTTTGCATTGGCTACTTCGGAAAGAACAGTTGGTTCAATTGAGTTTTTGTATTCGTTTATAAAGGCATCCAGTTGGACGGTTGTATTCTGAGCTATTTTTTGTAAATCACTCAATATTTTTTGCATTTGTTGTTCTTTATCTTTTACAAGTGTATTGATTTTACGCGTATTCGTTTGCGTTTCTTGTAAAAAAACTTTCAATTCGTTCGTTTTATCAATTGCCTGATCTAGTTTTGTTTGTTGTGCTACGTTGTTTTCTCCCAAACTCGATTCGTTCGAGCTATTGGATAATTCTTTTAACCAATAAAGGTCTTTCCTGATCGAGTCGATAGTTTGGATATTGGAGGTTATTTTGTTGTCGAGGTCCATCTTTACTCGATCCAACTCGGTAAAATCCAAATCGGCGTTTTGAACTTTTTGAAGAAATTCATTAGTACTTTTTGAAATCTTTGATACTTTATCCAAATCATTTTCAATTGTAGGGGCGAGTTCATTTAAACGATTTTGTGCTTTCGTCAAGAAATCGATTGTTTTTCCAATGTGATTCAAACCTTCAGTCGTTATTTGTTCGGCACGAGGCACCATTAAATTAGCCTGTGTGACAATTTTCTGTGCGGAAGAGGCGTCTTTTTGGACATCCATCAGTAAATTGTGGATTGTAGGCAATTCTTGTTCCATTTTGAATACATAGTTTTCAAAGTTATGAATATCTGGTAGGTAGCTTTCTATTTCAATGCCTAAATCATTAAAGATGTTAAAAATGACGCCATTCACATTTGAGATGAATTGACTGCTAACTTCTTGAACAATAACCGTTGCCCCTTGTTCCGTTATTTTGGGCGCAATGGAGTTAATTTTTTCATTTACATAGTATTCGATATCCGCCTTTTGGGGGTTACCTGAAACGATAGAAGCTAACTTTTCGGAAAAGTTTTCTGGGATAATGATGACTGCAAAATAATCACCATATTCAACTTTTTTCATCGCATCTTTTCGAGAAGTAAAAGACCACTTCATGTCTTGATTGTTTTTTAATGTATCGATTAGTTCATTTCCAACGTTTAACTGTTCCCCCCGCACGTTTGCTCCTGCATCTTCGTTTACAATCGCTACAGGAAGCTGATTAGTTTTAGCATAAGGGTCCCAAGAAGCATAAATGTTAAGCCATGCATATAAAGAAGGTAGGAAGACTAAACCTCCTATAAGAATTGCAGCCACCCAATTCCTGCTTATATTTCGAATGTCTGACTTGAAAATATTCCAACTATTTCTCATAACTCGTCCACCCTACTATATTGAAGTTGATAGGTACTTGATGATTGTAGTGTACCCCCAATAAATAATGGCTATCCAAAGTAAAAGTAGGGGGAAAAAATCCATTTCCATCTAACACCCAAATTTATTTTTCTGCTACAATAAATTTACAGTAAATTCAAAATATTTAAAAGGGGATATGGCAAATGGGAGAAATTCAAGCAGTAGAACTCACACCACAAGCAGTAGCAGCACTTGATCAAGCGGTTGAACAAAGTTTAGGGAAAGATAGGGCAACGTTTACATTACGTGACCGTGCCACAGGGGATATTTTATACGCATATCGAGGTGAGCATTTAATGCGCCCAGCCTCGAACATGAAAATTATTTCAGGTGCAGCCGCTTTAGAGGAGCTGGGCTTAGATTATCGCTTTCAAACGGAGCTTTATATTGATGGAGAACTTGAAGATGGCATGTTAAACGGGAATCTCTATGTAAAGGGTTATGGTGATCCAACGATTAACGAAGCAACACTGCGACATTTTGCGGATATATTATGGCAAAAAGGCATTCAATCGATAAACGGGCAACTAATCGGCGATGACACGTATTTCACGGGGGATACATTGCCACCAGGTGTGGATGATGAAGGGGAAACGCATTATTACGGTGCGCGCATCTCACCGATTACGATGTCACCAAATGATGATTTTGATGCGAGTACAATTATAGTGACAGCCGATCCGCAGTCGGTTGGGGAGCAGCCAACATTTACCGTGATTCCACATTTAAGTGGCCATGAAATTACAAACGAAGCGACAACGGTAGAAAGTGGCGCGGAAAACACATTAGAAATCCGTCGGTTAAATGGTACCAATCAAATTGTAATGACGGGTGCGATTCCACAAGGTGAAAGTGCAAAAGTGTGGGTATCATTACAAAATCCAACAGTCAATACTTTGGAATTTTTCAAGGTGCTTTGTGAGCAAAAAGGTATTCAGTTCACACAAGCTCAGCCAGTTACAGTTGGAGAAGTTACGGAAAATGCGGAGCTTATTTACACACATGAATCGCGTACAGTTGCGGAGTTATTTTCGATTTTTATGAAGCTTAGCAACAATAGCATAGCCGATATTTTTGTCAAAACGCTGGGTAAATTACAGCATAGTGTTGGTGATTATGAGTCAGGTTTACTTGTAGTGAATGACTACTTAATGCAAAAAAATATTGATTTTTCAACATGGCAATTCGTTGATGGCTCGGGACTTTCGCATGGGATTCGCCTGCATGCAAATGGCATATCACAGCTATTATTTGAGCTGCAAAAAGAGCCGTATTTTGAGGTGTTCTTTTCATCCTTACCGGTTGGAGGGAACGAAGATCGTTTAATCGGTGGCACGTTGAAAGACCGCTTTTTAGAGCCAGAATTTATGGGCAAAATTTTTGCAAAAACAGGCTATATTCATGAGGTGCACTGCTTATCGGGTTACGCGACAGGTGCGAGTGGGAAGGACTATATATTTTCAATTATGCTAGAAGATTGTGAAGAAGGTATACCGTTTATAGATGAGGGGTTAAAGGCTATTTTAAGCGCAATATAATATATTAATCTAATGATTTTGAATCTTTATCCTACACCTAGCCGTATACAATAAATGGAGGTGTGTGATGAAGAAACGAATGGAAGTATTAGATAGCTTACGTGGCTTTTCATTGCTTGGTATTTTAATTGCGAATATGCTGTATTTTCAATATGGCACAATAACAAAAGAGGAGATTGAGCCGTCTACTTGGTGGGATCAGGCTGCCTTTTATTTCACAAAAATTGTGGTAGAGGCTTCGGTTTATCCGATTTTCGGCTTTTTATTTGGCTATGGCATTATTTTATTTGTAGGTTCACTGGAAAAACGTGAGCTCAATGCAAGAGGACCGCTTTGGCGTCGGGCGATTGGGCTTGTTGTTTTAGGAGCTTTGCATATCGCATTCGTTTGGGATGGCGATATTTTACTTACATATGGCGCGGCACTCATAATGATTATTTTATTTTTCTTAAAACGTCAGGTGAAAACATGGCTTGTTTGGTCGGGGATTTTAGCAGGGCTTATGCTGCCATCGATGTTTTACAAAGAAAATTTATTGGCGCTATTAGCGGAGGAAGCTGACAAGGCAGCCGTTATTTTTTCAAGTGGCACGTATTTAGAGGTTATGCAACATCGCATTGGTCTTGGTGATGATGAATTTGGCCTTATTTTTTGGATAGTTGGTCTAGCGATTGGCTTTATTCTCGTTGCGGTGATGGCTTTTTTCGCGGTTGGGTCCTTTATTTTACTTGGGATGGCGGCTGCAAAGGTAGATTTGTTTAACGATATTGAGCAAAAGCAGCGTCTTCTGAAACGTGTTACATGGCTTGTGCCAGTCGGATTATTATGTAAGGCATTTCTCGTTTGGGAGCATCCAGTTGGCACACTTATTTATGGCTTTGGTACGTATGCACTGGCAATCGGTTATATCGCGTTGTTTACATTACTATTTATCAAGCTAAAAGATCATAAGATTATGCATAGATTTGCAAGTGTAGGGCGTTTATCGTTATCCAATTATTTATTGCAATCGATTATTTGTACAACGATTTTTTACGGCTATGGCTTCGGCTATTTTGGCAAGCTTGGCGTGGCACTGGGGCTCGTACTGGCGCTTATTGTTTACGGCTTGCAGCTTGTTGGCTCACGTCTATATGTACAGCGCTTTTCGATTGGTCCTGTGGAATGGCTGCTGCGCAAGTTTGTGTATTTAGGGAAAGCGAAATGATGAAAACCGCACTTTTCAAAAGGAAGTGCGGTTTTTATTTCCCTAAAATCTTCCGCTCGATAAGCTCCACCAATTTATACATCACTGTTGCGATGACGAGAATCATAACAAGCGCTAAAAATACGAGCGTAAAATTGAACACCTGAAACCCGGAAATAATTAAATACCCTAAGCCCTTTGATGATACTAAAAACTCACCAACAATGACCCCAACCCAAGATAAGCCTACATTGACCTTCAAAGTCGAAATAATGGTCGGCATCGAAGCCGGCAACACGACATGGCGAAACGTTTCGTATTTTGATGCATGAAAAAGCTGCATGACCTTTACATAGTTTTCGTTGACCTGTAAAAAGGCTGAAAAAATAACAATCGTCGAAATAATAACAGAAATTAATACCCCCATGACGATTACAGCCAGCATATTTGGACCGAAAATAACGAGAATCATAGGTCCAATAGCGACTTTCGGCATCGCATTTAACACAACTAAATACGGGTCAAGCACGGCAGCGGCTGTTTTTGATGCCCAAAGAAAAATAGCAAGCACTGTACCAAAAAGGGTGCCGAGCAAAAATCCAATGACCGTTTCAAATAAAGTAATGCCAACATGCGGTAGAAGTGATCCATCTGATATCTTTGTGATAAACAGACTTGCAACAGCTTGAGGACTACTAAAAATAAGCGGGTCTAGTATTCGAAACTGTGTTGCTAGTTGCCAGCATAACAACAACCCTATGAGTAAGCACAATTGAAGCAACAAGATTTTTTGCCTCTGATGGCGGCGAGCGCTTTGAAATTGCTTTTGTAATAAATCAAGGTTCATCGCGCTCAAGCTCCTTCCAAATTTGTTGAAATAATTGTTGAAACGGTGGGGCATTACGTGATTCAAGTGGTGATAATTGCCGTAGCGCCTGAGGAATGATAAAGCATTGTGTAATGGTGCCCGGGCGTGGGCTAAAGATGAAAATTTTATCACTCATGGCAATCGCTTCACTAATATCATGCGTTACTAAAATGGTTGTTGTTTTATAATTTTGTAATGTTTTAGCGACAAAGTTTTCAAGCATTAATTTCGAACGATAATCAAGCGCTGAAAACGGTTCGTCAAGCAACAGCAGTGAGGGATTGACTGCCAGCGTACGGGCAAGTGCAATACGCTGGCGCATCCCACCAGATAGTTGTGTAGGGTAGAGCTTTTTCGTGTGACTGAGTTCAAAGCTTTCCAATAGATCATCGACAATGGTAGAGGGCTGCCGTTTTAAAATCGTCAGCCCCAGTGCTACATTGTCCTCAATCGTTTTCCATGGAAATAAAAAGTCTTGCTGTAGCATATAGCCGATTTCAGGTGAATCGTGTTTAAATTGAAGTGTTCCATCTGTAGGTGCTAGTAAGCCAGCAATAATAGAGAGCAGCGTGGACTTTCCGCAGCCACTAGGACCTAAAAATGACACGAATTCACCTTCAGACAATGTAAAGTGAATATCACAAAGAGCTGTCGTAACGGCTTCGTCCGTGAAAAAATGGTGTGATACATCGTTTACCTGTAAAAAGGTCATTTACTTCACAACCTCATCTGCAATGGAACGATTGACAAGCTTGCTATACTGTACATCGTGGTCTAACGTACCTGCCTCTGTCATAACATCGAGCAAATTTTGGAATTCATCCTCATCTATGACAGGATTTTCGGCATAGGATTTTTGAGCACGATAGCGTTCAACCACTTGTTCAATTAGTGCAAGATCTGTGTCTTCAAAGTACGGAGAGATGGCTTGTGCAACGTCTTTAGCAGGTGCTTCATACACCCATTGCTGTGCTTCATATAGGGCCTTTGTAAAGTTCGTAATAAAGTCATCTGCTTTTAACGTACTTTCTTTTGTCATAAAGCCTGTATATGGGATTGCGCCAAGCTCTTCTCCAAACGAAGCAACAATTTTTCCAATCCCTTTTTGTTCAAAGATGCTCGCAGTTGGCTCAAATAACTGTACGTAATCGCCCGTTCCAGAAGCAAAGGCATTGGCGATATTCGCAAAATCAATATTTTGAATGAGCGTTAAATCCTGCTGTGGGTTAATGCCATTTTTCTTTAATACAAACTCTCCTGCCATTTGTGGCATTCCACCAACCCGCTGCCCTAAAAACGTGCTGCCCTTTAAAGCATCCCATGAAAATTCGCTGTTTTGGTCGCGTGCTACTAAAAACGTACCATCTGTTTGCGTAAGTTGAGCGAAGTTAACAATCGGATCATTTGGGTGTTGGCCGTCTACATAAACCGATGTTTCCGCACCAATTAACGCAATATCAATGCCGTCAGATAATAATGCTGTCATCGTTTTATCGCCGCCTGGAATGGTTGTCAGCTCAATTTGAAGGCCGTGCTTTTCAAAATAATCCTTTTCAATGGCAGCATAAAGAGGTGCATAAAAAATTGAGCGTGTCACTTCGCCAACCTTTACGCTTTGTAACTCTTTGTCTCCACAGCCAACTAAAACTAATAATAATAGTGCACTTAAAAAGGCAAGGCGCAGCCTAGTCATGTAGTCATCCTTTTCTTGTCGATTTTGTAAGTAGCATATGCAACAAAAGGATGTTGCGTGCGAAGGGGGAATATACATTGCACCAAATAACAGGGTTTCGTGTTACGATAAATGCAGTAATTGTCTTAAAGTGAGGGAAAATATATGTTTTTAGAAAAATTGAAAGGACAGCTGGGGAAACCACAGCCACTGTTTTTAGGGGAGGAAACAGCCTTTCGTTCGGCAGTGCTTATTCCACTTGTCGAAAAAGATGGTGAGTGGCATGTACTATTTGAGGTGCGTGCGTTAACGATGCGTAAACAACCAGGGGATATTAGCTTTCCCGGGGGCAAAATCGATGATACAGACGCATCACCATTAGCTGCTGCACTGCGCGAAACACATGAGGAGCTTGGCATTGACCCACAATCGATTCAGCTAATAGGTCATTTAAGCCCGTTTGTAACATCGCCTGCCTTTGTTGTTTATCCATTTATTGGAATTATCGAGGTGGAAGAGCTGAATCATTATAATCGTGACGAAGTAGAGGAGCTATTTATGGTACCACTTAACTGGTTAATGACGCATGAACCGTATGTTCATTATGTACCAATGGAACCAAAGCCCCCCGCAGACTTCCCGTACGATAAAATTGTGAATGGGGAAAACTATCAATGGCGTGCCAGCCGTATGGAAGAATGGTTTTACGAGTACGGAAATTATACAATTTGGGGCTTAACGGCGAGACTGTTGAAGCACTTTATCGAAAAAATGAAATGACAAAGGGAGTGTCCGAGAAGTAATTCTGGAACACTCCCTTTGCGCTGTTACTTTTTAATTCGTTTAGTTCGTTTTAAACACGCTTACCTCAGTTAATAACTCATCCACAATTGCCTCTAATGTTTCTGCTGTAGCAGAAATTTCTTCAATTGAGCATAGTTGTACTTCTGTAGATGTGGCTACAGCTTGTAACAGGCTTTGCGATTTGCCCGAGATGTCCTCAACAACTTGAATATCACCAACAACAAAATCACTATCACGAGCGATTGAATGTGCACGGTCTTGAATGTCAACAAGCTGCTCAGTAATGTTTTCGATATATTGTTTCACTTGTAGGAAGTTTGTTTCAGTTTGTGCGAACATTTCTAAACCTTTTGAAACCTCGCCTAAGCTATCGTTCATCGATTCCACTGATTTTGATGATTCACGCTGAATCGCTGTAATAATTTCTTTTACTTGAATTGATGAATGGTTCGTTTGTTCAGCAAGTTTACGTACTTCATCGGCTACGACTGCGAATCCTTTACCATGTTCACCTGCACGTGCAGCCTCAATAGAAGCGTTAAGGGCAAGTAAATTTGTCTGATCAGCAATGGAAGTAATGACGTTAACAATTTCATTGATTTCATTGGCATATGTATTGACTGTACCGATATCTGATGAAAGACGGTTAAATGTATCCTCAATATTGGCCATTTGTTGCTGGGTTGAAATCACGATATTATGACCAACTTCGGCAGCACTTACTGCATTTTGTGCACTGGATGTTACAAGTGCCGTATTATCCTCGATGGAGTGAATATTATTCGATACTTTTCGCAAAGATTTAAAACTCTTTGTTAATTTTTGTGTTTGCTTTTCAAAACCATCTTGCACATCGTTCATCGCTAAAGCAATTTGCTCGGAGTTTTTTCGATTTTCTGCAAGTGTGGCTGCTAATTCTTCAGAGGAAGCAGAAATGACTGAAGATTGTTCGTGTATATGCTTGATAATTGATGAAAGCATGTCACTCATTTTAGTAAATGAACGACTTAAAATCCCAATTTCATCGCTTTTATCGATTGTTAATGTTGTACGTAAATCACCTGAGCTCATCACAACGGCAGCTGTTGAAATTTGTTTTAACGGCTTTGTAATAGAACGAATGATAATAAGTAAGAAAACCCCTAAAATCACAAGAGCAGCAATAACTACATAAAGCGTCGTTTTTAAGATCGGAGCAGTTGCTTGAGCAATTTCGCTATTAAATATAGTTCCACCAATTTTCCAACCTGTTAACTCATTTGTTGCAACGTACATTTTTTTGTCTGAACCTTCAAATACATAGTCAAATGAGTTGTTTTCTGTAGTGAGCATTTCATTAGCCCAAATTTCTTTTGATACATCTGAACCACCTTCTAAAGTAGGGTGGGCAATAATGGTTTTATTTGTTGTCATTAAAAATGGATATCCTTGTTCGCCGACTTGAATACCATTAACGATTTCAAATAGCGTATCCATTCCTAAGTTTACGGCATAAACACCGCTCCCATCTTCAAGTTGCCTCGATACAGTTACAACCCAATCGCCAGTTGAGGCAGATTGGTGAGGTGTAGCAATCACATACTGGCCAGGATTTTCCTCCGCGTTTTGATACCATGCACGTGTACGGGGGTCAAAATTAGGGTCGTTCATAAGCCCTAAGTCAGGGGATTGAATCATATCACCATTTTTTGTTCCAATAAACGACGAAACAATCCCTTCACTTGTCTCGAAATACTGTTCCATTATTGTTAAAATAGGGTCCCATTCGCGTTCAGTGTCCCAGTCTGATTGTTTAAAAACGCTAGCAAAGTATTGGACATCACTAATAATAGGTGACACATGTTTGTCAATGAACGCATCAACAGATGATACACTTTGCAGTCCGCTAGAATTGATTTTTGCTTCAATTTCATTCTTTGCAGAAAAGTAGGAAGTAAAAGCGATAAGTAACGTAGGAATAAGTAATGCAATTAAAAATGCGAAGCCTAATTTAAAGTTAATTGAGACTTTAAATGCTTTTTTCTGTTTTTCCATTCAGATATTCCCTCCAGGTTCACGGTGATTTATAGTACTTTTTATTTATGTATTTCCATTATAAGACAATTGATTGTTTGAGATTAAAAATTTTTTGTGACAATTACATACTGATGTGAGATAAGTTATTGATAAATAAGGTGTAGTAGACTTTCAGTAACAAATTTCTAGGATTTTCTTCAATAATCGCCTATGATAGACGTAAGAAAAGTGTATGGAGGATATTATGAAAGGGAAAAAGGGATTGTATATTGCAGTTGTGGCGGTTATCGCTATTGCAACGGTATTAGATATTGCATTTAAAGGCTTAGGCTATCAGTTATTACAAAAATTATTATAACTTGCTCCAGCTGACTCAAGTTAAAGCCCCGGTGGATGTCACAGATTTTAAGAGGAATTTTTCGAGGGAATTCGAAAAAAATCTGTTCGCAACTATGCCTAGGCGTAATGGATAAAATAAACCCCTGTAATTCGTAATAAGACGAATTACAGGGGTTTTATGTTTAAGCATTAAACAGTTTAAATTGGCGAACATTAGCATTTAAGTTTTCTGCCATTTGTGCTAAGGTTGCAGCGCTGCTTGAAATTTCATCCATCGAGCCTGTTACTTGTTCTACTGTAGCGGATGTTTCCTCAATACCAGCAGCAGATTGCTGTGAAACGGCTGCAATTTCATCGACTGCGTGGTTAATTGTCGCGGTATTGGCAACGACATCTTCTAATTTGCTAGACATGTCGGAAATATGTAAAGACATTTCGTTAAGTGCATTCGAGATTTTTGTGAAAGTATCACCAGTCATGGCAATCTGAGATGTACCACGTTCAACCTCTTTGTAGCCAGATTCTAAGGAAGTCATTACAAGGTTTGAACCAGTTAAAATACGTTCAACAATTTTCGTAATACCACCAACAGAATATGTTACTTGATCTGCTAACTTACGTACCTCATCGGCAACTACGGCGAAACCTTTTCCGTGTTCACCAGCTCGTGCGGCTTCAATTGCTGCATTCAAAGAAAGTAAATTTGTTTGATCGGCAATGGCATGAATGACTTGGACAATTTGTGAAATCTCCTGTGTTTCTTTGCCTAATTGTTCTACTTTGATGACAGCATCTTTAACGATTGTATCAATTGTCGTCATTTGTTGCGTAGAGGCGTCCATAAGACTTTGACCTTCAGAAGTTAGGGCCAAAACATTGGATGAAGCACCTTGAATTTGATTATTGCGTTTATTAACATCGCTCATTTTCGTTGAGAAGTCACTCATTGTTGAAGCTACATCTGCGGCATTACTCGCTTGTGATTCCGTACCACTCGCAATTTCCGCAACTGTTGTCGAAACTTGTTCTGTACCAGACTTTACTTCTACTGCAGATTGCATTAAATCCTCACTATGTGCTGCTACTTCATTTGATGTCACTTGAATATCTTTTAACATACGATTCATTGTTCTCACGACAGTGTTTGTTGCTTCTGTAAGTTGTGCAATTTCATCTTTTGTACGAACTTCAAGTAAAGGTTCACTAAAATCACCTTGCGCAATATTTTTCATGCGTGTCGTAACCGTTACTATATTTTTTGAAATCTTTGTTGCGCTAATACTTGCGATAAAAATCGATAAAATGACCGTTAGTAAACCTAAAATGACAGTAACCCATTTGGCTGTCTCATTCGAATCAATCATAGCCTGACCCGTTGTATTAATTTTTTCTGTACGATTAGTGGCTAAATCTTTAAAGCCCAAACGAATTTCAGTAGCAGTGCTATCCATTGCTACTAAATTTTTAATAGCGAGCTCCGTATCACCAGCATCATATACAGCAAAAACAGATGTTTGAATGTATGTGTTCCATTCTTCCTCCATTTTATGATATTTTTCGTATATATCGGAGCTTGTGATTTCATGCAACTTCGCGCCTTGTTCACTCGCTAGCTCCATATTTTCGGTAAAAATCGTTTTGTATTTGGGGTTACCAGAAAGAACATAACCACGGACAGCTGCGATGCGCAGTGCCATTGTTTGTGCGATATCATTATCGATTGTTAATAGTTGAAGCTCCTCATTCACAATTATGTCGGTTTGATTCGCACTAGTTGATGTGTGGATAAAATTGTAAGTGGAATAGGCCGCTACGATAATAATAACGATTGAAAATGAAAATAATATATTCATACGAATAGTTTTAAATTGGAACATGTAAAACACTCCTCGCCATTTTTTTACAAATACTAGATTACAATATCATAGTTAGTGATTAGAAAACTGTTGTTACGAAGAAGTAAGAAAAAAATAGATTAAGGTAGTTATTTTCTTGATACTTAGAGTATTAGGAGAGGGAAGCGATCATAATGGGTGCTATTTCATTTGCTTTAGAAATCTGAAGATAAAATAAGGGGATATTTTCATTAAAACGTATATTACACCCAAATAACCTTGATGACTTTCCTTGTATATGCACTAAAAAAGCCGCCCAAGTAGTGAGCGACTTTCACGATTAAAGCTGGTATAACGTTGTATATTTTTCTTTTAAGTAATTGGCTAAATAAGTAGCGCTTAAAGCTTCGCCAGTACCTTCTAAAATAAGTTCATTTGGCTTTTTCAATGCGCCGTATTGATGTACTTTTTCGGTTAACCAATTTTTAATTGGTGCTAATTCCCCGCGACTAAGAAGCTCGTCGAAGTTAGGAATGTCTTGATCCATCGCATGTTTCCACTGCGCTGCATACATGAATCCTAAAGCATAGCTAGGGAAGTAACCAAAGCTACCGCCGCTCCAGTGTGTATCCTGCAGTACCCCTTGAGCATCATTTTCAGGGCGAATACCTAAATATTCTTCATACTTATCGTTCCAAACGCGTGGTAAATCCTCTGCTTGCAAATCCCCATTAAAAATTTCACGTTCAATTTCATAACGAATCATAATGTGTAGCGGGTACGTCAATTCATCAGCCTCAATACGGATGAATGAGGGCTCTGAGAAATTGATTGCCTTTAAAAATTCTACGACGTCAACGTGACCAAACTGCTCTGGCGAATGTTTTTGTAAAATGGCAAAGTTATGTTTCCAGAAATTTTCGTTACGTCCAATAATATTTTCATAAAATAGTGATTGCGATTCGTGTATCCCCATCGAAGCACCAGTAGAAAGCGGTAAGCCGTTTAGTTGAGGGTCTATATTTTGTTCATATACAGCATGCCCGCATTCGTGGATTGTTCCGAATACAGCAGAGCGAAAGTCTGATTCATCGTATTTTGTTGTAACACGAATATCGCCACTATTCAAACCAATCATAAATGGATGTACGGTTTCATCTAAACGGCCCGCCTCGAAGTCGTAACCAAGCTGCTCTAATAGTTCAAGAGAAGCGGCATGTTGCCCTGCTTTCGGGAAGTGCTCGAATAGCATAGATGTATTCGGTTTGTTTGGTGAAGCTTTAATTGCATTTACTAATGGGATGATTGTTGCTTTTAACTCACCAAATAACTGATCAAGCATATCTGTTGTCATATCCGGCTCGTATTTATCAAGTAATGTATTGTAGGCCGAGCCATTTTTGATGCCCCAATAGCCAACAAATCGCTTTTGATAGTCAATAACTTCTTTTAAGTAAGGTAAGAAAATTTGGAAATCTGAAGCTGCCTTTGCTTCTTCCCAAGCGGCTTCTGATTTTGCCTGCAAAATGGTATACGCTTTAAATTCATCACTAGGAATCTTTTTGGATTCATTATATCCTTTTTTCACTTCTTCAAATAAACGACGCGTCACAAAATCTAATTCTTCTTGTTCAAGGTGTAGTAATATATTTCCAAGTTCTTCACTCGTTTGCAGCGCAAATAATTCAGCAGACAATGTTCCAATAACCTCTGCACGTTGGGCGAGCCCTTTTTTAGGGGCCCCAGTACGCATGTCCCAATAAATTACTGATAGTGCCTCAGAGTAGTTTTGCATTTTCTTTACATAATCAATAAAAGCCTCTTTCAAAATCAATCACTCCTTTTGTTTTAATTATATAGTGGAAATAGAGAATAAGTTGAGAATATTTCAAAAAAAGAATAAAATAGTTCGATTAAAATTGAGTCATTTAAAAATTATAATAAAGGTTATAAACAATTATATAAGTAGAAACTAATATCAAAAAAATAAATTAAAAAAAGTTATTAAAAACTGTTGACGGTTATTTAAAAGGGGTGTAATATTCTAATAGTCGTCAGCAGCAAGTTGATAACAAAGCGAAACAA
>NZ_JAKZFC010000011.1 GCF_022549215.1 Solibacillus palustris
TTGTTATCGTTTATGACAACTTTTATATCTTATCATTTCATTTCTCCGATGTCAACAACTTTCTTAAAAGAATTGTTTCGGACATGTTGTTCTGAAATTAATAACTTTTACACTTTATCATTTTCAAAATAGAAAGTAAAGCTTTTTAAAATAATGTCGTTTTGTTTTAGCGACAAGTAATAATTTATCACACACCAAATTATATTGCAATAGTTTTTAAAGAAAATTATTAATTTCTTTTAAAAGTCTCGTAAACTTATCAACTATACTAACTCTTCATGTCTAATTTAAATGACTGTAAAAAAATAATACGTATTCTAACAACGAATCAATCGTATATAAATACTCATCAAACATTCTATTATTTAACACTTACATAAACATTCTACCTATATGAAGAAAAAAAGGAGAACCCCTTTTATGGATTCTCCAACTTGAATTGCAAATTTTATTTTGAAGTGTGGCGCATTGTTGGGAATAATAGTACATCACGAATTGATGGTGAGTTTGTTAATAGCATAACAAGACGGTCAATACCGATACCTAAACCACCTGTTGGAGGCATACCATATTCTAATGCTTCAATGAAGTCGTTGTCCATTTCATGCGCTTCATCATTACCAGCTTCTTTTTCAGCCATTTGAGCTTCAAAGCGTTCGCGTTGATCGATTGGGTCATTTAATTCTGTGAAGGCATTGGCATGCTCACGACGAACAATAAATAACTCAAAACGATCAGTGAAACGTGGGTCCTCAGAATTTTTCTTCGCTAATGGAGAAATTTCCACCGGGTGACCTGTTACAAATGTAGGTTGAACTAATGTTTCTTCAATTTTTTGCTCAAAGAATTCATTAATGATGTGACCTACTTCATGAGCATCTTTAATTTCTACACCGTGCTCAGCAGCGTGCTTACGTGCTTCTTCTACAGTCATTGGTACCCAGAAGTCTACACCTGTTGCTTCTTTAACCGCATCAACCATGTGTACACGTTTCCAACCGACACCTAATTCAATTGTATCTTCACCGTACTGTACAGAAGTAGAACCTAGTACCTCTTGCGCAACGTGTGCGATTAAGTTTTCTGTTAAGTCCATAATGTCGTTATAATCTGCATATGCTTCATATAATTCAATCATTGTAAACTCTGGGTTGTGACGAGTTGAAATCCCCTCGTTACGGAATACACGGCCGATTTCATATACTTTTTCTAAGCCACCAACGATTAAACGTTTTAAATGTAGCTCGATTGCGATACGCATATATAATTCCATATCTAATGCATTGTGGTGTGTAATGAACGGACGCGCCGCAGCACCACCAGCAATTGTGTGTAGCATTGGTGTTTCTACTTCTAAATAACCGTTATTATCTAAGTAGTTGCGGATTGCACGGATAATTTTTGAACGTAAGATGAATGTCGTTTTTGATTCATCGTTTGTCATTAAGTCTACATAACGTTGACGGTAGCGTTGTTCTACGTCAGTTAAACCGTGAAATTTGTCTGGTAATGGGCGTAATGCTTTTGTTAAGAATGTGAATTCAGTAGCTTTTACTGATAACTCCCCAACTTGTGTGCGGAATACATTCCCTTTTACACCTACGATATCACCAAGATCAGCTTTGTTGAATAATTCGTACGCTTCTTCTCCGATTGCATCTTTACGCACGTAAATTTGAATTTGACCACCTAAATCTTGAATGTGGGCAAAACCAGCTTTCCCTTTACCGCGCTTTGTCATGATTCGGCCGGCAATTACAACTTCGCGTGGATTTTCTTCTAATTGTTCTTTATCAAATCGTTCATTTTCTGCAATGACTTCATTCGATAAATGTGTACGTTCAAAACGGCTACCGAATGGGTCCATACCGTTTTCTTGAATATCCGTCATCTTTTGGCGTCTCACCAAAAGTTGGTCGTTTAATTCTTCGATATTTGACACGTGTATCACTCCTTAATATTTTTGCGCTCCAAAACGGCACAATTGTCCATAATGTTTCTATTGTACAGCATTTCGTTTGTCGATTCATCTGTTTCGAATTAATTCGAAATGTTTAATAATTCTGTGAAATGATTATTATTATACAACAAAAGGCACCTAATAATAGATGCCCTTCTCGTTTTACACTTCTTCTAATAATTTACCATTTGCCTCATATTCTACTACTACACCGTTAATAACCGAACGTAACTCCACTTCTGTTTCAGCCGTGTTAATGGCGTTTCGGATTTTCCCATTACCACGAAGACCTTTTAAGTACCATGATGCATGGCTACGCATTTCACGTACCGCTACCTTTTCTCCTTTTAACGCCTTTAAACGTTCAAAGTGTAATAGGCAAACGTCCATCTTTTCGCGAAGGGATGGCTCTGGTAATAGCTCACCCGTTTCTAAATAACGCACCGTTTGATACATCATCCACGGATTACCTAATGCCGCGCGACCAATCATCACAGCGTCCACACCTGTATGATCGAGCATACGTTTGGCATCTTGGGGTGTTTCCACATCCCCGTTACCAATAAACGGTACAGAAATATGCTTCTTCACTTCTGCAAGTACATCCCAGTTGGCTTTGCCTTCATACATCTGCGCACGTGTACGACCATGCATCGCAATAGCAGATACACCTGCGCGTTCAGCAGCAAGTGCGTTTTCTACAGCAAAAACATGCTCATCATCCCAGCCGATACGCATTTTTACCGATACCGGCTTATCCACTGCGTCCACTACCACTGACACCATCTCATAAATTTTGTTCGGGTCAAGTAACCACTTGGCACCTGCTTCACATTTGATGATTTTATTGACAGGGCAGCCCATATTAATATCGATAATATCCGCTGTTGTATGCTTATCTACAAATTTTGCCGCTTCCACTAAATTTTCTTTGTCTCCTCCGAAAATTTGAAGTGTCATTGGATTTTCACGCTCATCGATATAAAGCATGTCCATCGTTTTTTGATTGCGAATGTTTAACGCTTTATCGCTAATCATCTCTGCGTAAACTAAACCCGCACCAAATTCCTTTACTGTTAAACGGAAGGCTGAGTTACATACACCTGCCATCGGGGCAAGTACGACGCGGTTATCCATGACGATGTCGCCAATTTGGAACGGTTTTTGTTCGATGTTTGACAACGTTTGTCCCTCCATTAAGTGTTAGTCACCTTTCAATTCCTGAATATCTATGTTAAATACATCCGCAATTGATTGAAGTTGCTCCCTACTAGGCAATTTTTCACCTCGTTCAATCCGTCCTAAAATCGTTACAGATATACCAATACGTTTTGCTAGTTCGGTTTGCTGAATTCGCTTTAGCTTTCGGAAGGCACGAATTCGTCGACCGTAGCGATCGTCTTCCACAGCTTGACGCCCTCTTTCTCTATGTCGAATGCTTGATATGCTTTTTGTACGTTTACAAGCATATCACATTCTTCTACTATAATCTCTTTTAATGGTACGAGCACAAAAGCACGTTCGTACATGCGAGGGTGTGGTACAACAAGCTTTTCTGTGTTGTACGTTTCGTTATTGTACAATAGAATATCCAAATCAATAATACGAGGGCCCCAGCGAAATTCACGTACGCGGCCTAAATCATTTTCAATTTGTTGACACACTAACAGTAGCTCATGCGCTGACAAATTTGTTTGTAAGCTTAACGCGATATTTAAAAAATCCGCCTGCTCCGTAAAGCCTACCGCTGCTGTCTCGTAAATCGATGACACTTCCGTTACGATAATTGCTTCATGCGCCAATAGCATACGCACGGCATCTTGTAAGTTTTGTTCGCGCTCACCTATATTTGTGCCAATCGATAAATATGCTACCTTCATACGAATTGCCCTCGCGTAATTTCAACAGCCACTTCCTTATAATGCCCTGGAATTGGTGGGTCCGGCTTTACAACTTCCACGCGGCAGCCAAACACTTGTCCCTCGTATTTCGTTAGTATCTGTGTCGCAATCGCTTCGGCAACCGCTTCAATTAATTTATAAGGCTTTCCTTCAATTACTTCCTTACATATATCGTACACACCTACATAGCTAACGGTATCGTCTAACTCATCGGTCTCACCTGCACCTTTGATATCTACCGCTAATGACACATTGGCACGAAAGCGTTGGCCTAATACGTTTTCCTCTGGTAATACCCCATGATAACCAAAAAACTGCATATCTCTTAAATGAATATAATCCATACAGAACTCCTTAATGTCTTGGTGCTAATTCACCTTGTACTTCGAATTTCCCTACTAGCGCGTCCATCATTTTGACAGTTCGCGCAATTTCTTTTACGTCATGCACCCGCATAAGATGACAACCCTTTTGTACACCGAATGCACATGTAGCGGCAGTTCCTTCAACACGCTCATCTACAGGTAAATCCAGTACCGCGCCGATCATACGTTTACGTGATGTTGCAAGTAGTACCGGATAGCCCAGCGCAACAAGCTCATCTAAGCGCTGCATTGTTTCGATACTTTGCGCTAAGTTTTTGACAAAACCAATGCCCGGATCTAACATAATGTGCTCAGCTGGTACACCGGCTTTTTTCACGATTTCAATACTTTCCTTCATATCTTGTAAAAAGTCATTAAAATAATCCCCATATACATCATTATCACGGTTATGCATTAAAAAAATTGGCACATTTAGCTCCGCCGCAACTTGTGCCATATGTGGATCGGCCTTTGCTCCCCAAATATCGTTAATCATATGTGCACCCGCTTTAATCGCTGCGCGTGCTACATTTGATTTATACGTATCAATTGAAATAATTGCCGGTACTTCCTTCACTAGTGCTTCAATGACCGATACCACACGTGCAATTTCTTCTTCATCAGAAATACGTGTATAGCCTGGACGCGTCGATTCGCCGCCTACATCAATAATTTTTGCTCCATCTGCGACCATCTTTTTCGCTTGGGCTACAGCCTTGTCGATCGAATTAAACTGGCCACCATCTGAAAACGAATCTGGCGTAACATTTAGTATCCCCATGACAAATGTTTCTTTGTAAAAATCTAATTCAATATTATTCAGCGTTAACGTTTTATAATTTTCTAGCATTGCGCTCTCCTAAATTGGTTACAATTTTTTCGATATAGGCATTATGCAGCTTTTGATAAATATGCCCTTCACTACCTGCAAACCGAACATTACCTATGTGTGATATCGGCACGAGTTCCTGCACAGCAGTTGTAATAAAGCATTCATCTGCCTGCTCAAGCTCCCACTTTAAAAAGCTACCTTCTCTTACTTGGATTCCTATTAACGCTGCAAGCTCAATGACAAGTGCACGCGTAATACCAGGTAAAATACCTATTTTTGTGGAAGGTGTATATAGTATACCGTCTTTTATCCAAAAAATATTTGACGTAATCCCCTCAGCTACAACACCACGTGCATCCGTAAAAAAACCTTCATGTGCTGCTAGGCTTGGCAGTTCCATGCGCGCACGTACGTTATTTCCATAATGATGACTTTTGTGACGCTGTTCTTGTTCAGGCGAATTACGCAAAGTTTTTAACCAAACTGCCTCTTTTTCAGTACCACGCTTTACTTGTGGAAGCTCCTTACGAAACAAAATAACAGTTGGCTCCACATATTCTGAAGGTGCTAACCCAATTGCATGCGGTCCTGCCGAAACATTTAAACGGAAATAGCCTTCATTTCCATCTTGTGCATTCAACTGTTCAATAATTTGTTTTATTTCTTGTAAGCTATAAGGAAATTGAATACGATACTCCTTTAATGCCTCTAGTAAACGTCCGAAATGGAGTGGTAAAAATACCGCTTTTCCCTTATATGTACGAAATGTTTCAAAAAAGCCAAGCCCATATAAAAAACCATGATCAAACGGTGAAATGCGTAAATCCTGTTCTTCGATAAATTGTCCGTTCATCCAACAAAGCATCCTCATTCCTCCTAGCAATAGTTTTCAATAAACGTTTTTAAAAGTAACTTACCATCCTCCGTCATAATCGACTCTGGGTGATACTGTACACCTTCAATCGCAAATTCCTTATGGCGCAATCCCATAATTTCGCCTTCTTCAGTCCAGGCTGTTACTTCTAAACAATCCGGTAATGTTGTTGGTTCTACAATAAGTGAATGATATCTTGTTGCTAAAAAGGGATTATTATTTTTAGCATGCAAGCCGATTTCTTTATGATGCACTGGGGACGTTTTACCGTGCATTAAACGTTTGGCGCGAACAACATCACCACCAAATACTTGTGCAATCGCTTGATGTCCTAAGCAAACTCCTAGAATTGGAATTTTCCCAGCAAAATATTCAATGATATTTAGGCTTTGACCCGCTTCATTTGGTGTACATGGCCCTGGCGAAATAACGATCATCTTCGGATTTAACTGCTTAATTTCTTCAATAGTAACGGTATCATTACGCTTAACGACTAATTCATAGCCAAACTCCCCGAAATATTGCACTAAGTTATACGTAAACGAATCATAATTATCAATCATTAAAATCATTTGTTCACCTCTTCTGCCATCGCTTTTGCTTGCCACATTGCCTTTGCTTTATTCATTGACTCCACATATTCATTTCCCGGAACCGAATCGATAACAATTCCCGCACCCGCTTGAATATATGTTACATCATCTTGAATAAACGCTGTTCGAATTACGATATTTAATTCTAAATCACCTGTATAGCCAATCCATCCAATCGAACCAGTATAAAGTCCTCGACGCACGGGCTCAAGCTCCTCAATAATTTCCATCGTACGAATTTTCGGCGCACCGGTAATTGTGCCACCTGGGAACATCGCACGAATCACATCGGCATTTGATTTGTTAGGTGCTACTTGGCCGCGTACATTGGACACGATATGCATGACATGCGAGTAATACTCAATGACCATGAACTCATTGACTTCCACTGTGCCGTACGCGCTCACTCGCCCTAAGTCATTTCGTTCTAGGTCTACGAGCATCACATGTTCAGCTCGCTCTTTTTCGTGCTCGATCAGCTCATTGGCAAGCGCTAAATCTTCTGCTTCCGATGCTCCACGTGGACGCGTACCAGCAATCGGACGCGTTGATAATTCTTTACCTTTTTTCTTTACGAGTAATTCTGGTGAGCCACTGACAACAGCAAAATGTTCACTTTCAATGTACCCCATATACGGTGATGGATTAAACGAGCGTACTGCCTCGTACATTGTAATGGGTGTTGCCGATAGTTTTTTTGCCTGACGTACCGACAAGTTCACTTGGAATACATCACCTTGTCCGATGTAGTCTTGAATTTTCCCGACGGCTGCCTCAAAGTCTGCACCAGCAAATGATACTTGTAATTCACTTTCATCTTGCACTACATTTGTTGCGGCCTCTTGATTAAAGTTGCGCAATGTCATCCCTGTAGTAGCTGCTTGTTCCCATTTATGTTGCCACTGTTGTAAATCCATTTCGCTCGTCGCAAACTTCATCAGAGTGACTTCATTTGTCGCAACATTATGAACTGCCCAATGGTCGAACAAATAAAAATAAATGTCTGGCACATGTAAATCATTTATCGCTACTTCTTCAAACACTTCAATCGTGCGCGCATAATCATACGAAATAAAACCAATCGCCCCACCTTGAAAATCTGGTAGTTCCACATTTGCTTCGATTTCATATTGCTTAATAAATTGTTCAAGTTGCGATAACGCTTCCCCGTATCTGACTTCTGTTTCGTCATTTCCCCAGGTAATCTGTAAACCATTTTCTATAGATTGCGCTGTCGCAAATGGACCCCATGCAGCAATTGAATAATGGCCACCGCGCCCGCTTTCTAAAAATACGCGTTGTGTTACATTTGCAGTCTGTTGTTTAAAGCTATAAAAAAACTCATCTTTCGTCATCGGAAATACGTGCGTTGCAAGTTGCTGCATATTATATCCACCTTCTTTTAACTATTTGCTTTAATTAAACTTGAAAGTACTGAAAATTGCTAGAGAAATGCGATTTTCCACATTAGAAAAACGCAAAACCCGCCAAAGCAACACGATTTAATGGCTTCTCTTATATAAATCCCCTTAAATGATTCATATTTTTCCGCCCATTAGAAAAAGCCATCCTAGTAAAATATCTCTACTAGAATGGCTATTAGTTTGCTATCAGTTAGTCTTCGAATTGGTATAAAGGAGTTGATAAGTAACGCTCACCATTTGATGGGATGATCGCTACTACGTTTTTCCCTTTACCTAAACGTTTAGCTGTTTCAATTGCTGCATAAATCGCTGCACCAGATGAAATCCCCGCTAAAATACCTTCTTCACGTGCCACTTTACGTGCGTTTTCGAATGCTACTTCGTTTTCTACTGGGAATACTGACGTATATATTTCTGTATCTAATACGTCTGGTACGAAACCAGCACCAATACCTTGAATTTTGTGTGGACCAGGGTTACCACCAGAAAGTACTGGAGAATCTTTTGGCTCTACTGCGATAATTTCAATTGCTGGGAATTTTTCTTTTAATACTTCACCTGCGCCAGTAATTGTACCACCCGTACCAACACCAGCAACAAATGCGTCTACTTGTAAGCCATCCGCTTCAAATGCCTCTACGATTTCTGGACCTGTCGTTAAACGGTGAATTTCAGCATTTGCTTCATTTTTAAATTGTTGTGGTAAGAAGTAGCCCTCAGAAGCTGATAATTCCTCTGCTTTTGCGATAGCGCCTTTCATACCTTCTGGACCAGGTGTTAATACTAAATCTGCACCGTAAGCACGTAAAAGGTTGCGACGCTCTAATGACATTGTTTCTGGCATTACTAAAATCGCTTTGTAGCCTTTTGCTGCTGCGATCATTGCAAGGCCGATCCCTGTGTTACCTGAAGTTGGCTCGATAATTGTGCCACCTGGTTTTAATGTACCGTCTTTTTCAGCTGCTTCGATCATCGCTAAAGCTAAACGGTCTTTTACTGATGAACCTGGGTTGAAGTATTCTAATTTTACGTATACATTCCCGTCGTTTTCGCCTGTTGCATTGTTTAGTTTTACGATTGGTGTGCGACCCACTAATTCAGCCACAGAGTTTACTAATTTACTCATAATTCAATATCCCCTCTCAATCCCTACCAAGTTAATAGGTTTTACTTAATTTTAATCTTAACAGTCTCGTGAAATGTTGTCAATTATTTGCATAAATTTTTCGAAAATTATTCTTACCCTTATTTAAAAAAATACGACACACCATTTTTGGCATGTCGTATTGGAAGTTATTTTTTTGCTTCGCCGTAAATCCACACAGCATCAAATTCTGCCCAGAAAGCCTCTGGTGTAATAGAAGGTGGAAGTTGTTCTAGAGCTAATTGACGTTTTACGTGTTGAGATACCTCATCATAAGAGAACGAGTGCCCCTCAACGATTTCCGAAACAGTCACAATCGCATATCGACCATCTTGTAACACAAATGGTTTTGATGTTTCTTGCTCTTTTAATTGTTGTACCTCTTTAGAAATAGCCGTGTCTAATGAAGACTGCTCAGAAGAGACAAAGCCAATATCCCCACCTAAGCTCGCTGATGCAGCATCCATTGAATGCTCACGTGCTAAAACATCAAATTCCGAGCCGTTTTTTAATTCCTTTTCAACGCGTTCAGCATCTTCTTTAGAATTCACAACAATTAGACTGGTACGGAATGTTGTTGGGATATTATAGAAAGACTGGTTTTCTTCATAATAGCTCTCCGCTTCCTCGTCTTCTACAACAACATCATTTGTCAGCACTTTATCTAAAATTAACTGTGCACGTATTTTTTGTCGTAATTGGTCAGTTGATAAACTATGTAAAGTCGTGTCGTTTGCATCTTGTGCCGAACGTAGCAATGCGATTTCTAAATCAATTTCTTCTTCGCTCACTTTAATTTTATATTTGTCTGCGGCTTTTTCCATGACCGCCTCATTGACTAAATCACGAAGCGTTTCTTTCCCAAAGCGGCTCTCCATTGCGGCAAGCCATTGCTGGCGTGTAATGGCCTCTCCGTCAACGGTAGCGATAGACTCGCTACCGTTTTCTAATGACGGAACGTCAGAAGGGAGTAACCATACCACAAACCATAATATATTTCCGATAAACAAGATAAGTAATAGTAGTAACGTTGGTTTGGTTTTTAAGCGTCGTTGTGTATACGGTACATTTTCTGGTGTTTGGTGTAAATTACGATTGGATTTCATCGATGAAACCTTCAAGCTCTTTTTGATCGAAGTAATATTTTTCTAAACAGAAGTGACATTGTGCTTCTGCTCCTCCATCTTCATCAATCATTTCTTGAATTTCATTGACACCTAAACCGATAATCGCTGCACCGAAACGCTCTTTTGAACATTGACATTGAAATTGAACAGGTAATGTTGAAAGAATTTGTACATTGCCTTCGCCTAATACGGCAGTTAAAATTTGCTCTGGTGAATATCCTTTTTCAATCATTTTTGAAACGGGCTCAATAGAAGATAAACGCTTTTCGATTTCATCAATTGTTTCCTCATCACAACCTGGCATTAATTGAATAATGAAGCCCCCAGCAGCTAAAATTGTGTTGTCTGGGTTTACTAATACACCTAAACCTACTGATGAAGGCACTTGCTCAGATGATGCGAAGTAGTAAGTGAAGTCTTCGGCAACCTCCCCTGAAACGATTGGTGTTTGACCTGAGAACATATCACGTAGCCCTAAATCTTTTACAACTGTTAATGTACCCTCACTCCCTACACCAGCACGTACATCTAATTTTCCATGTTCGTTTAAATCAAAGTGTACATGTGGGTTTGTTACGAAACCACGCACATCACCTTTTGCATCCGCATCGATTACCATCGGACCGATTGGACCGTTCCCTTCAATTTTAACTGTAATTTTATCATCACCTTTTAACATTGCACCCATCATAACAGCCGCAGTCATTGAACGACCTAATGCTGCTGAAACGACTGGCCACGTGTTATGACGGTGTTGTGCTTCGCTTACAGTTTCTGTTGTTTTCGTTGCAAATGCACGTACTTGTCCGTCAAATGCAATTGCTCTTACTAAGTAGTCTTTCATGTTGAAATTCCTCTTTTCTACTGATTTCTTTTATAAATAATATGCAAGCCCTTTAAAGTTAAAAACGGATCTACAATATCAATCACTTGTGTTTCTTGCGTAATAAGTTTCGCTAACCCGCCCGTCGCGACAACAAGTGGCTCGATTTTGCTTTGGGCTTTCATGCGATTAACGATACCCTCTACTTGCCCAATAAATCCATAAAAAATACCTGCCTGCATCGCAGCAATTGTATTTTTGCCAACAACTTGCTCGGTTTTCATGATTTCGATACGCGGTAATTTTGATGCACGGGCAAACAAGGCCTCTGTAGAAATCGCTATGCCTGGTGCGATTGCTCCCCCCATATACGTACCTTGTTCATTTAAATAGCAATACGTAATGGCCGTCCCAAAATCTACGACAATTAGCGGTTTACCGCCATATTGAGCGAGCGCTGCCACTGCATTGACAATACGATCTGCTCCGACTTCACGAGGGTTTTCATACTTAATATTTAAACCGGTTTTTACGCCTGGTCCTACTACAAGCGGTGCAATATGGAAATACTTACGGCACATTGCTTCTAGCGCAAACATAATTGGGGGAACTACTGATGATATAATAATCCCTGTCATTTGTTCAAACGCTAATCCTTCATGCGTAAAAAACGCCTTCAACTGCATTGCATATTCATCTTCTGTTTTTCGCGGGTCCGTCTCCATACGCCAATGGTAACGAAGCTGATCTTGCTCGTAAACACCTATAATGATGTTAGAATTTCCTGCATCCATTACTAATATCATGCTCGTCACCTACTTTTAAAGTATTCTATGCAAAAATGATACCATAGTTGAACGCTTCGATTATAGTCACTAATACGCTTCCTTAAATAAAACGCGTAATTTTTTCTAATGCGAGACGTGAAGTGCTGTGTGCTGGAATTTCCGCTTCACCTAAAGCGATTAATACAATCGGTATTTCGTTGGCTGGTAAATTAAAATATTGTGCAAATTGTACTTTATTGAAGCCACCCATTGTTACTGTGTCATAGCCCATTTCTTTTGCTAAAAGCATTAATTGCATCGAAACAAGCCCTGCATCAAACGAAATAATACTTTTTAATACATCTTGTGGCAATGAGCTATACAGTTTGCGAGAATTAGCAATCATCATATCCGCAACGTCCTGTGGCATAGCGCCTAACTCTACATTAGCTTGATAAATTTCCTCAGAACGCTCATACATTTCTAAATCACCTAACACCGCAATTAATGCCGAGCACGTTGCAACTTGTTGTTGATTATTTGCAATCGGTAACAGTTCATTTTTTACGTCTTGGTCTTGGATTACTAAAAAACGCCAAGGCTGCATATTGCTTGATGAAGGTGCTGAAATCGCATCTTCAATTAATTGGTGCAACACTTCTTGTGGAATCGTTACACCCTCTTTATATTTACGAACAGATTTTCTTGCATACATAAGATTTTTTGCTGATGTTATTGTCGTTGTCATGAGTAATCCCTCTTATCTTTCGTATTGGTCACTATTTTGTTGTAAACGCTGTAGTAAGTTATTTAGTAGCTCTAATTCTTGCTGTGAAAAATTGTACGCCAACTGATCTAAATAGTGATTTTTTCCTTTTTGACAGTACATTAATTGGTTCCGTCCCGCTTCAGTAATACTTACGAGCACTTCTCGATTATTTTTTTCGTTACGGTTGCGTTCAACAAGCTGTTCATCTTCTAGCAGTTTTAAATGTCTTGTAATCGCTGCTTGGTCGATTTGCAGTGCTTGTTTTAAAATTTGCTGAGATACCGTTCCTTTGTTGATGAGAGTGAACAAAAGCTCATAGCGCGTCATACTAATGTCTGTTTGTTGTTCAAACTGTTTTGTTACTTGCCGATCAATTGCCTTCATTAATAAAATAATTTGTTTCAATTGCTCCATAGTTGCTTGAAGAACTCCTTTCCTCACCAATTACAACAGCTCGGTAGGATATCAAATACGCCCCAGCGTAATTGCGTCCAGATTTTTTTCGAGCTCTTTCGAAAAACCCCTTTAAAAATCTGTGACATCTGCCAGAGACTTTAGGTCAACATAAAGTTGATGACAAAGGCGTTGTCACAGGACGTGACGCTTTTATCCTTTATTTTCCTATTCATCCGGGGTTTGACCTCCACTGAATGAAGGTTATACTTTGGCAGTCACCCCCATTTATAGAAGTGGGGGACTTTTGCTGGAGCAAGTTTAACACAAGACTAATCAACTGTTGACTAGTCAATTATAAAAGAAATATTATAGAACGCAAATCATATGCTTTTTTGAAATAAAAAAAAACGATTTCCTTGAATAATTCAAGGAGATCGTTTTTGTTCATGCATTATTGTTTTGGACGGTCTTCATTGATGCCTTGTGGGCGCTCTGGCGAAGCGTCTTGTGGTAAATCTTCTACTGTTGGTGACTTCACTTCACCTATTACCTCTTTGTTGATTGAAACATTACCAGCAGTTTCAACTGTCGGTGTTGCTTCTTTCTCTTTTTCTAGAGATACTGGCTCTGCTTCAGCCTCGACAACTGGAAGTGTACCATGATCACGTAAATGCTCGATTTCTTGTGCGTTTAATGTTTCTTTCGTCATTAACGTGTTGGCAATTAAATCAAGTAATTGACGATTTTCCGTTAGGATACGTTTTGTACGTGCATATTGCTCGTCAACGATACGTTGTACTTCTTTATCGATTTCGTAAGCAATTGTATCCGAGTAGTTTTGATCTGAGCCAAAATCACGACCTAAGAACGGATTACCACCTTGGTTTGAACCGTATTGAACCGCTCCTAAATTACTGCTCATCCCATACTCTGTTACCATCGCACGTGCAATGCTCGTTACTTTTTGGAAGTCATTATGTGCACCTGTTGAAACTTCACCAAGTACGATTTCTTCCGCAACACGTCCACCTAATAAACCAGCGATACGGTCAAGTAACTCTTGTTTTGTTGTAAAGAAGCGCTCTTCCTTTGGTAACATAATCGCGTAACCACCCGCTTGACCACGTGGTACGATTGTTACTTTGTGAACAGTATCGGCTTCGTCTAATTCTAAGCCAACAACAACGTGACCCGCTTCGTGGAATGCCACAAGTTTTTTCTCTTTTGGAGAGTAAACACGACTCGCCTTTGCTGGACCAGCGATGACGCGGTCAGAGGCTTCGTCGATGTCTGCCATGTTAATTGATTTTTTGTTTTTACGAGCAGCAACAAGAGCAGCTTCGTTTAATAAGTTTTCTAAATCGGCACCCGAGAATCCTGGTGTACGTTGTGCAACAGCAGCTAAATCAACTGCATCTGATAACGGCTTGTTGCGTGCATGTACTTTAAGAATTGCTTCACGGCCTTTTACATCAGGGTGTCCTACCGTAATTTGACGGTCAAAACGACCAGGACGCAATAACGCTTTATCTAGAATATCTGGGCGGTTTGTTGCCGCGATGATAATAATACCTTCGTTAGCTCCGAAACCATCCATTTCAACTAGTAATTGGTTTAATGTTTGTTCACGCTCATCGTGACCACCACCAAGACCAGCACCACGTTGACGACCTACTGCATCAATCTCATCGATGAAAATGATACATGGTGCATTTTTCTTCGCGTTCTCAAATAAGTCACGAACACGAGATGCACCAACACCAACGAACATTTCTACGAAGTCAGAACCTGAAATCGAGAAGAATGGTACGCCTGCTTCACCAGCTACCGCACGTGCAAGTAATGTTTTACCTGTACCTGGAGGACCTACAAGTAGAATCCCTTTAGGAATACGCGCACCGATATCCGTGAATTTGCGGTGATCTTTTAAGAAGTCTACTACTTCAACAAGCTCTTGCTTTTCTTCATCAGCACCCGCTACATCGTTGAAGCGAACTTTTTTCTTCGAGTCATCAAATAGCTTTGCCTTTGATTTACCGAAGTTCATTACCTTATTACCGCCACCTTGTGACTGGCTTAATAAGAAGAAGAACAGAATAATAATAATGACAAATGGAATGATGCTCGTAAGGAACGTTACGAATCCACTTGTTTGGGCCGCTTCTAAAACTTCAACACCTGGGTATTTACCCGCTTGAATTTGTGTGATGCGATCTACCGAAGTTTGGTCATTTTGCAGAATATTTACTGTAAATGTTTCGCCCTCTTCAGCGCCCTTCATATGACCTACGATTTTATACACGCCTCGTTCAGGCTGAATTGTGATGGAATCCACTTTATCACTTTCAAGCGCCTCAAAAAATGCGTAATATTCTAGGTTTTCAGTTGTCTTTTTACCACCACTAAATGTTCCAAAAATCCCGATAATCACGAGAAAAATTAGTAAATAAAATATGGTGTATCGAAATATTCGATTCATCCCCAGCCTCCTCACAACGTTACAGAAAAACTATAAGTAAAATCTTAACATACGTTGAAAAATTGATACAATGAAAAGCACCAAGTATTTTAAATGTTCAAGTGAATTATGACAAAATCCGCTCAATTACCAACCGAACTCCCAAATTCGTCCAAGTTAATCAATTACGCCTCGGCGTAATTGCGTCCAGATTTTTCAAGCTCGCTTGAAAAATTCCCCTAAAAAATCTGTGACATCCGCAGGAGCTTAACTTGATTCAGCTGGGGTTTGAACCCCCGCTGAATCAAGTTAAAATGAGTATACTTCGCGTTTTAAAATTCCGATGTATGGTAAGTTACGATATTTCTCTGCGTAATCTAGACCGTATCCTACTACAAATCCATCTGGTACTTCGAAGCCAACAACATCTGCCTCTAAGTTTACTTTACGACCAGATGGCTTATCTAATAATGTTACGATTTTAATTGATTTTGCTTTACGGTATTTAAATAAATCCACCAAATAGCTCAATGTTAAACCACTATCGATAATATCCTCGATAATTATAACGTCACGGCCTTCAACACTTGTATTTAAGTCTTTCAAAATTTTTACTTCTCCAGACGAAACCGTTGCGTTACCATACGAAGATACATCCATGAAATCTAACTCAACGTAAGAATCAAAACGTTTCATTAAATCTGTCATGAAAGGCATAGCCCCTTTTAATACACCTACCGCTAATGGGAAGCTATCTTTGTACTCTTCTGTTAATTGTGCACCTAGTTCTTTAATACGCTCCTGGATTTGTTCTTCTGAAATCACTATTTTTTCAATATCATTTTGAATCATGGGTAGATTCCTCCTTAGATTATTTCAACATTCTAATAACATTCATCGCTTTCCACAATAAGTACACAATCATGCTTGGCCAATTTTACGTTGGAAAATTTATTGTTTAAGCGTACAGCTAATAAAGCTATCGGCTCGCCATTTGAATCGACTAATAACGGCCAATTGGCTCTTTTAATGAAAGGAATCTTGTCATCAATAAAAATGCGAGATACTTTTTTCTTTTGCTGCATACCTTGTAGTGCAAGGCGATCCCCTTTTTCAGGAGCTCTTACAATGAGCGGAATTGCCATCGAGGAAGCAGAGAAATATTTTGGTTGATGCTGTTGTAGAAACGCATCATCGCATTGTGCAAGCTCCCCAATAAACATTCGAATAGATCCAAATGTATACCATTTATTGAATGTAAGCTGTTGCTGTTTGAGCGAACTATTTCTTTGCTTTTGTTCAAATACAATTTCATCGTAATGACGGCGTGCAATAAAATTCTCAGGTAAATCGACTGAACGGCTACCTTCAGACGTATCAAATAACGCCAAAATGGCCGTACAAAGTGCATAGCTTTGAATTGTATTCGATTGGTTATAAAGATAATTTAATAGTATTAAAATGAGCCTTCTTTGTAAAGCAAGTGGTTCATTTTGTAACGTAGAAACCGATACTTTATAACAATTTGCATCAATTCTTTCGAAAAGATGTGAAAAACGGTCTTGTGCAAGTTGCATTAATAATAAATCATCGGCAATAAGCTGCTGCGAAATCTGTACTGCATGCTCTGATACCAATGCATTTTCCCGTTTTAATAACGGGACAATATGATGGCGAAAACGATTCCGTGTATACGCATCTTTTGCATTACTTGCATCTTCACGATACGTAAGTGCTTCGCTATGTAAATATTCCCCTATTTGCGCTTTTGTAACCGCTAAAAATGGGCGAATAACAAATTGTTGTGCAAATGAACGAATCGGCAAAATTCCCTTTAAGCCATTTAACGAGCTCGCCTTTGTTAAAGCCATGAGCATTGATTCTAATTGGTCATCCGCATGATGTGCCGTTACAAGCTTTGTGAATGCATGCTCTTGCATTAGTTGGTCAAAAAATTGATAGCGCTCTCGGCGGCAAATGGCTTGTGTATTGCCTCCCTCCTGTTCGTAAATCGATGCAATGGGAATGGCACAGCTATAAACCGGTATCGCAAAATCATTACAATACTGTTCCACAAATAAACGATCTTGAGCTGAAACCTCTCCACGCAGCATATGATCCACATGTGCGACTGCTATATCAATCTGCAGATAATGGCGAAAGCGCTGAAAAAAAGAGAGAAGCGCCATTGAATCAACGCCTCCCGAACAAGCTATCAATAATTTATCTCCTTGCTGTATGAGCTGAAGTTCTTTCATATATGCTAATACACGATGCTCTAAACTATGCATCAAATTCACCCCATTTTCAATTACGCCTCGGCTAACTTTTGTCCAGATTTTTTAAACCGCTTGAAAAATCCCCCTAAAAAATCTGTGACATTCACCGGGGTTCAAATTGATTCAGCCGGGGTTTCCCCCCGCTGAATCAATTTAAACGACATTGGTCGGTCGAAAAACATGCCACGGCTTTGCTACATGTTGCAAACGAAACAGCATGACAGTACAATCGTCAGTTATTTCATACTTCTGCTTATAATGCGTCATACAATCAAATAATGCGACTTGAATCGATGCACCTTGTGCTAAACTTTCACGAATCGCTGATATAAATCGCTTTTCCTGCACATCCCATTGCTCTAATGCCGTGAATAAGCCGTCTGATACCATTAAAATAACATCTTCTGCACGGAGTTTCACCAATTCTGTATCGACAGCAAAGTCCGGTAAAAATCCTATTGGAGCACATGTACTCTCTACTTTAAATAATTCGTCGCCACGCAGCACATACGTCGTCATACCGCCCGCTTTCCAACACCACAAATTGCCAAACTGTAAATCAACAAGTGCAAAATCCATCGTGGCATACATATCCGAATCATTTTTAAGCGATAAAACGTAGTGCATCGTATGCATTGCCGTTTCTGGGTCTAGATTATAAGCTAAGCATTGCTGCAACATATGAATTAAACGTTCGCTTTCTTCTTGCGCTGACTGATTTCTCCCCATTCCATCCGATAGCATCATTGCCATTAAACCTTTATGCAGTGGAAAAACCCGATAGGAGTCGCCCGAAATAGCATGATCTTTATAAGAATACGTATATACATCATACTCCAATTGATAGCGAATTGCTGAACGAAACTTTAACTGTCGGTAAAAAATCGGATGACGTTGTTCACTTATAAGCTCCCCCTGCATTGGTTCGTGAAACCATTCAAACAAATTCTTTTCAAGTGCTTGCATCAATCCTTGTAAATCGCCTTCATCAGCCATATAAAAATTGATTTCACGCTCGCCGATTTCATTGTTTTGCCATTCAATATGCAAGCACTTTAAGCCTTGCTCTATTAAAAACTGCTGTAATTGATTCGATGTTTCTGGAGCATCTAGCTCTTTTTGCTGATGCTGTAGTAATTGCTGTAAATGCTCCGTTAAATCTCTTAATTGAAGCGCAATCATCTTTTTACCATGATAAAACTGACGCTCCATTTGCTCTTTTTGTAATGCCGCTTGGAGCTCCTCTAGTAATTTTCCAGATTTGATACATTTGCTTTTCAATTGTTCTTCTGCACGCAACCATGTTACGGGCTTCGAACTACGTCTTGCTAAACGCCAATTTTCTATAATTGGCACCATTTCTTGCTCGCCACCAAAGCATTGCGCACGGCGAAAACAGCTTGAACAAATTAAAAATGGCTCATTATGTGTAGGTTGATTTGTTGTTGCTGCTACATCTTTTGTAAATCGCTCGAATACAAGTTCATTCATAAAAAACGCAAAGTGTTGAAATTGTTGTAATTGTTGCTCCACCATTTCATTACGATGAATGCGAACAACAGGTGTTGTTTGTTGCGTATAGTAATCTCGACACTCTTGCAAGAAACTCTTTGGCAAAAGCAAAAATAAAATTACACCCGTTATACTTGATAAAAAGTACACGCTATCGAGTGGCAACGTAGCATCGTAAAAAAAGAAAAACACACTCGGCAGCAAGCTAAAAACCGCAAGAACTACACGCCCATAAAGTTGTACAAAGCTCGCAACTAACCCGCTACACGCATACAATATCATCATCCCTGTAAATGATAAGTCTGCCAAACCAATTAAAAATCCAAGGGCTAACGTCAAAACAACAGTCGCCCCTATTGTGGATGTAAACGCCACAATACAAATCACTAATTGCAGCATAATTTGTGGTAACGAAAAATATACTACGACAAGTTCCTTCATACCAACAATCAAACTGGCTAAAATGAATACAGCTGCAACCATTTTATGTTTTGTCCATTCATCATTTCGCGCACCTTTAATTGGTACAAGTTGATTTAAAAAAAACAAGATCATAAGGGCAAACAAGCTTTCATAAACAACTGAAGCAATTACCAACACCGTCGGCAACCCACCATTAAGCACTATTTGCCAAAGTATTGGCACAGCCAAAACCGCTGTTAGTAACTGTGCATAGACTGAAATTTTTACATATGGGAAACGGTGTAATCCCTCTAGCCATAACAATTGTAAGAGAACCAACATCCCTTGACCAAACCCTAATAAAAACGTCCCCAAAAGTCCGCCGATTAATACGAATTTTTGAGAGTTCGGTAACTTTTCCCTTAGTACGAGCCAAAGCGGTAAAAATAATGGGACAATCGTTTCAAAAAATACTGCCTGCGCAAAGCAAAAGGCAATAAATAAAATACTTACCGCAAACAACTGCTTTCTACTGTTTAATTCATCGAGTTTTAAACTAGGAAACATTTTTTCTTCTTGCTGACGATTGATTGTAACCACTATACTCACCTTTTCTTTTTGTCGCTATTATAGAAAAGATGCAATTAGAATTTTGTCTGTTTATAGTAGCCTCATAAAAAAAACGTTCGACGATTTTTTTACATAACAGTGAAAATTGTAATATTTTATCCCTATTTCATGCACAATCCCTCTCCAAATTAAAGTATTTTAACTATCTTCCCAAAAAAGATAAGTATAAATTATTCTTATTTAAATTTATGAAAATAGTGTTGACACTTTTAACGTAGCCTTGTATTATTAGTTTTGTTGTTAAATTGGCGGTGTAGCTCAGTTGGCTAGAGCACTCGGTTCATACCCGAAAGGTCGTGGGTTCGACTCCCTCTGCCGCCACCATATTTGTTTGGCCCGTTGGTCAAGTGGTTAAGACACCGCCCTTTCACGGCGGTAACACGGGTTCGAATCCCGTACGGGTCATCTTAGAAAGTGCTATCCAAAAAGTATGTACTTTTTGGAAAACACTCGTATCATGTATAAATAACCCGCTATAGGCGATGTTGAGAATATATTCTCAACATCCTCAGCGCAAAGGGATTGTCTTGAATTTATTTCCTAGGCAATCTCTTTTTTCTTTATCGTTTAATGGAAATAATAGTACGTTTCACTTTATAATGGAAAAGGAGGTGGCGTTGATGTTGATACAAAACTTTACATATTTAGCTTTTCTGTGTGGCGTTAGTATGCTTTTAGTCGTCGGTGGTGTTGTTTTAACAAACTTACCATTACCTTTACAAATTATTATGATTGCGATTGGTTTAATTGGCGGTATTTTTTGCTTTATCACATTAATTCGTGTTCTTATTAAACATAATGCCGAAAATGCGAATAAATCCTCACCAGAACAAAAACGTTAATTTTATTTGAAAGCATAGCTCTGGCGAAAATAGCACAAGTTGTTATTTTTCTTTTGCGGATTACACTAAAAAATTTATGCTTTCCTCGCTACACACAAACAAAAAGCAGATTCACACAGGGCTTCCTCTGTGTAAATCTGCTTTTTCATCTATATGACACTTTTTCTAAGTTTCAAATAGCCAGCAAAATTATCCTCTGCGAGCTCCTCGTCCACCACGTTTTGATTCAGTTGCACGTTTTAATGTAGTTAAACGTTCATCGCTATCTTTTAAGAAGCGCGCCATTTTTTGTTCAAAGTTTTCTTTTGGTTGACGATCGTTGCGATCATTTGAACGATTGTTTTCACGACGAGGACGTTGTGGGCGCTCTGGTCGCTCAGCTTGAGGCTTTGCTTTACGAATTGAGAGACCAATCTTACCATCCGCTTCAACATTCATCACTTTTACTTCGACTTCATCGCCGACTTTAAGGTGTTCGTTAATATCTTTTACATAGTTGTCCGCTACTTCACTAATATGAACTAAACCTGTTTTTCCATCTGGAAGCTCAACGAATGCACCGAAATTTGTGATGCCTGTTACCTTACCTTGTACTTTGCTGCCTACTTCAATTGACATAAAAAAAATGCTCCTCCTTAAATTTTAAGAGACTTCTAATAAAAGTCGTTTATCAATTAATAATGAAACTTTTGTTCAATAGCTTCTCTTCTAATTATAGCTAACATAAAAAGAGTGTCAACAAGACACTCTTCCAAAAGGTAATAAATGACATTTTTTTATAACTCTATACTACTTTTGTGTCATTATTCACTCTTTTTATCCGAATCTGTTTTTTCATCTTTGCTATCTGGAATCGTAAAGATAATCTCGCCTTCTTCAGAAAGGAAAAACTCTTTTCGTGCTAACTTCGCAATATATTCATCGTCTTCTAATTTTGTAATTTGTAAATTTAACATTTCTTGTTTTTCTAAGGATTCTTCTAACTGTGCGTTTACTTCGGCTTTTTTAATTTGTTTGTCAGCAAGTCGTTCATTTTGCATGCTTGAAAATTGTGCTAAACCGACAATTGAAGCAACTGCGATGATTAAAAAAATGGCCAGTCTTCGGCGAAGCAATACGGCTTTTTTCGCTTTTTTGGCGTTTGGATTTGAACGGACAAATTCATTATCAAGTGGTTGAACATTATTATGTAGCTCATCTTGAATATCTCGTTTCCCCACTGCCGTCTCCTCCTTTGTTTTAAATCAGTTATTATCATTATACGAGTTCATTTCTTCGATTTAAAGTTTTTTAACAAATATTTCTTTAAAAATTTGAAAATTGGATTTATTATTAATAAACAAAGCGCTATTACAAACTGAATTATTTTACGAATAATCACCACAAAGACATGTCCAATAAAATAAATGGGCTTAATCACTATGTTCACAAAAAGCCTTCCGATAAAACGAGCTATATTTTGGAAAAATAACTCATAACTAATAATTCCTAATATTTGTGCCAGCGGGTCGACAAATCGCCATTGTCCACCCTTTATTAAAAATAATAAATAAAATGTGCTAATGGCTAAAAGAACCCATACAAGTGCTTCTAAATATCGTGCTATATCGCGAATAAATTTTATCGGAAATTGTCTTGTGATTATTCTTGTCCCATCAATTACCATACCCACGGCAATTCCGCTTATAAACATGACGATGATGCTTACAAGCTGCGCACTCATCATCCAAATAATTTATGGAGGAAGCTTTTCGATAATCCGCTATCGCTTTCATCGTACTGGAGTTGTTTGACTTCTCCTTCTAATGTCAGTAAGCCTTTGTCCACATCTAAATGCACAATGCGTAATTCTTCACCACGGATGAGTAAATGTCCTTGTGATGTGTTAACGAAAAATTCCTCTTGATCGAAGCGTTCAATGCTTTTTACTGATGTCATGTCCATTCGTTTTCGATTGCGTACCGTTACTAAATGATCTCCTGAAGAAATTGTATAGCGTGTACTTTCTTGATGAATTGTCATGCCAGTCCCCCTTATCCTTCATAGTTGTACACTATATGCTTGCTTAAAAAAAAGCATGACAGATTTTTCTGCCATGCCATCATTCTATTCTTCATCATCAATAAATTCTGGTTCGACTTTTTCAAGACGCTCTTCTTTAAGAATGGTAAACATTTTTAATGCATCTTCTTTTTTCACACTTTCGCGCAGCTCTTCTACACGTGCCGTGACGATTTTTTGCCCGAAGCGAATCGCTAGCTCATCGCCTACTTTGACAGTACTGCTGGCCTTTGCCACTTTACCGTTAATAGTAATACGACCTTGTACGGCTACTTCTTTTGCTAATGTACGACGTTTAATTAAACGTGAAACTTTCAAAAATTTATCTAAGCGCATAAAATTACTCTCCTTTTTCTAAACGTTTTGCTTCATCCCAAAAGCTATCTAATTCATCTAACGTAAAATCACTAAATGTTTTGCCGCTATTTTTCACACTGTTTTCGACAAAGTTAAAACGACGCGCGAATTTTTCATTGGCATGTAGCATTGCTTCTTCTGGTGAAATTTTGTAGAAGCGCGCCAAGTTTACTAATGTGAACAGTACATCACCAAACTCGTCCATGCGGCTTGTCGCTTCACCACTTGAAATTTCTTCGCGGAACTCTTGCCATTCTTCTGTAAATTTATCCCATGCGTCTTTTACATTTGGCCAATCAAAGCCAACTGTCGCCGCTTTTTTCTGGTAGTTATATGATGTTTGGAGTGCTGATTCAGGGCGATATTCATTTTTTAGTAATGGCTCGTCCCCTGTTTCGCCCTTTTCTTCTTTTTTAATCGCTTCCCAGTTTGCTACAACTGTATCGGCATCTTCTACTGATACATCCCCAAACACATGCGGGTGACGGCGAATCATTTTTTCACTAATCGACGCTAATACTTCTTCTAGTGTGAAGTAACCATTATCCTCACCAATTTGAGCATGTAAGAATACTTGTAATAGAACATCGCCAAGCTCCTCAACCATTGCGAAATCGTCTTCTGCATCAACCGCAGCTAAAAATTCATGCGCCTCTTCTAATAAATACTTCTTCAATGATTCATGCGTTTGCTTTTGATCCCAAGGGCAACCTTCTGGACCGCGCAATTTCGCAATAATCTGACGGAATGTTACCCAATCACGTAGTGCATCTTCATCTGCTGTGACAGGTGGTACATATACTGTCGTTAAGTTATTGATTTCTGCCGACTGATCTAACTCATATAACGGTACAGTACGTAATTGCTCTTGTGAAGAACCCGCTGCTGTGACAATTGTTACTGGATAATCATCACGATATTTTTCCATTAATGTGAGCTTTACTTCAGACGCACTGAACGAATCGTACACTTGCGCAATTAAAATGTGCTGGCGCATATTAATATCATGCATCGACATGCTGGTGCCATCTAATAGCTGGAAGCCTTCAATTGGGTCAATTTTTAACGCGCCGAAAATTGGGTCTAAAAAGCTTTGACCACCTTCTATAACAAGCTTAATCTTTCCTTGACTGTCAGCTTCAATTAAATGCTGTACCGTTTGCTCGGCTACTAACGGATGCCCTGGTACTGCATACATTATATCTTCTACTTTTACAGCCTCAATTAAGCGCTCTGCAATTTCCTCGTATACTGGACCGAATGTACCGTACTTCATATACACTTCGTCAAAACTCTTAAATTCGATACCCTCTTGCTTTAAATCTTGTAGTACAGGATGATCCTCTGTACGTACATATAAAATTTTCGCGGCTTTAATTTTTTTATAAACACCCATTTGCATTTGTTCAAAATCGGCTGCACCTAAACCGATAACTGTTAATTGATTCACACGATACACCTACTTCTTTCGATTTAACCATAATTGATACATAGCCATACGACGGCCAAACGGAATTAAAAACCAATCCTTTTCCGTCAACACACGCAATTTCGCTACAACGGTAATAAAACTAAATGCCCCAAGTGATACGAGGATCCCACTATAAATAAGTGCTACCGAACGACGCATCTCAGGAGCTGTAAACACAATATCTAAAAGGAACACTGCACACGTGATTGTCACAATCATTACGATGCTTGCAACAAGTAGCTTTCGGTAAAACATTGCCGTAGCTAAGCGACTTACTGCTATTTTTTTCATATAAATGACTAATGCGATTGCTGCAAAAATTAACCCAACAGTACTCGCAATCGCAGCACCTAGCACATCTAAATGCGGAATAAGCACCACATTTCCTATATATTTTAACGCAATACTTATCAGCAAAAATAGTGCCGGCATTTTTAATTTACTATAGCCTTGTAATACCGCCATAAACGTCAATATTATCGATAACGGAACAATTTGTACTACATATAATCGTAGCATATTGGAATAGCTGTCGGTCTTAAATAAGAGCGTGTTCGCATAAGGCATAACCAGTACGAGTCCCAGCGCTGCCGCCACGCCAAATAAGAGCGAGCTACGATACGTCAATTGAATAAATGGTTTTGCTCCACGTCCATTTTTTGCCTTTGCTTTTAATGCGACGAGCGGTACAATCGCTAACGAAAGTGACGTTGCAATGACAATTCCTAGCTGCACAAGAGGCTGTCCGCGATCATAAATACCCTTCACTTCCATCGCTTGGTCAATTTCCATACCAGAAGCCACAAGCATTTTAAAAATCGTAAATGAATCAACCAGTTGGAAACATAACAGTAGTAACGCACCCATGCTAATCGCGATACTATAGAGCGTTACTTCTTTCAAAATCGGCCACACCGCCACTTTTTTTTTCGCAATGGGCTGTTGTTCACGTTTTAAAAACAAGAATAACAATATGATTCCTGCTACTTCACCAATGACGGTTCCTAATACTGCCATTTTCCCAACAGTATACACAGAGGTCGTAAACTGTAGCAACACAATCGTACCAACTAAAATAATTGCTACACGAATTGCTTGTTCAAACACTTGTGCATAGGCAACTGGTTGCATATAACTATTCGCTTGAAACGTCCCTTTTAATAAGGCTAGTAACGGCATGCACAATGTAACGAACGATCCCATCTTCAATAATCCTGCAAGTTCGGCATCATTCATTAAAGCGGCAAGGGCATCTGCTCCGAAAAATAGTAAACTAAAAAATATTAGTGATAGCACCATCAAATATTTAAAAATTGCCCAAGACACGGCACGTTTTTCTAAGGCTGTACCACCACGTGCTTCAATATCTGCTAGCATTTTGGAAATGGCTACCGCAAATCCACTTGATGTCCAAACGACAAAAAACGAAATAAACGGATACACTTGCTGATAGACATAAAAGCCTTGATCGCCTACTAAATTTTGATAAGGCACTCGGTAAATAGCACTTAATATTTTGACAATAAGTGCTGCCATCGTTAGTAATAGCGCACCCTTCATATAATTTTTCATTCCAAAATTTTGCGAAGACATTCTATTTCCTTCCTCTACTACATACAATGTATTTAGTATAACATGAATAACTATTTGTAAAATTAGACGTTGTGCCATTAGAAAAATACATTTCGCAACAAATAATGCGAAATGATTTCTTTTCTAATATGGATTTCTTTGGAAAAATAATATACTTTCCTATCCACAAACAAAAACGCCCACTTTACATGGACGTTGTTTCAACGATTTAGTTTTCCATTTGCTTCGCTAAAAAATTGGCTGCTGCTTCAGCTGCCTTCTGTTCAACCTCTCCTATGAAATGCACCTTTGAAAATAAATAAACGGCTCCAATGGGATCACCTTGCGCAATAATAGGCACAATACAGTAAGACTTCACTTGCTCATGCTGTCCTGTAACAAGCTCAATAGATTGCTCGAGTTTTTCAACCGTTACTGTTCGATTTTTTATATGATCTTCAGAGAACATCGTCAACCGTCTTGCTAAGTAATCTTTTTTAGATGCACCTGCAACGGCAATCATTTCATCTCGGTCGCTAATACATGCTGGTGTGCCTATTGTTTCAAATAAACTTTCGACATACTGCTGTGCAAATTCACTTAAGTCATTAATCGGTGAATATTTTTTTAAAATGACCTCACCTTCTCGGTCAGTATAAATCTCTAACGGATCGCCTTCACGAATACGCAATGTTCTACGAATTTCCTTCGGGATGACAACACGACCTAAATCATCGATGCGACGAACTATTCCTGTTGCTTTCATCGTTTATGTTCCCTCGCTTTCACATCTATTTACATCAAGATGCTACTAGTTTGGCTTAAAAGAATTAAAGCTATGCATGTGTTCAAAACCAAATTTTTTAAATTACACACTTTTTGGGCATTTCAAATTAGATCACATTGACTATATTTGGGAATTTGTTTCAATTTTAGATTTTTTTCCGTTGTTTATGAAATAAAAACGAAAACAAAACATCTAGGAACGTCCTTAGGAGGTGCTGGAAATGTTAAGAGTAGATGCTATTGTCTCTACGCCAGATGCATATCGTCAGCAACAATACTATGCAGGAACACATTTGGCTCATTACCCGAACTATGCAACAGAACGTGCAGAGGTTATTTCAAAATTTGAAAATGGTATTTTTAAACGTTATTTAGAAAAACCAAACGGCCAACGTGATCTTACAATGACCTCCACAACACGTGAAAATCAATTTTTAGCGTTACGCCAAGAACATCGTAACCGTGAGGAGCTATTACAGAGATTAAATTATCAGAACGGTGTTCACTATAGCGTTCAGCATTCTATTAAATCGATGTTAGAATAATAATTTTCTCCATATAAAAAGAAGGAAACGAAGAAGTCATTTACTTGTTCGTATCCTTCTTTTACTTTTAACTTCCCTTTTTTGCTCCTGCAATGACTTCCATCATTTTTTCTACGACATCAAACGGTAAGTGATTGCCACATTTATGATAATCTACGGTAATAACAAGCTGAGTGCCTTCCATACCAAAGCCGATCGCGCGCCCAAAGTTCATTGACTGCTCAACAATTTTCGCACCATCTGCGTATTGTGTGCCTTCTTCTGAAAGTGTAATCGATACGATCTGCTGTTTTTCTTTAATTGAAACAACGCCAGCCTGTGCCGCCCACACTTTCATACGTGCCACACGCATTAAGCGCTCCGTTTCAACAGGTACATCGCCAAAGCGGTCCTGCATTTCGTCGATAATTTCATAATAATCTTCTAAATGCTCCATCGCTTTGATACGCTTATACATTTGGATTTTTTGATAGCCATCTGGGATATAGGCATCTGGAATATAGGCGTCTACATGCAGAATCACTTCAATTTCTTGCTTCTCTTCTTTTTTCACACCTGTACGACGCTCCTCAACAGCCTCTTCTAACATTTGTGAATATAAATCAAAGCCGACTGAATCGATAAAGCCGTGCTGCTGTGCACCAAGTAAATTGCCCGCACCACGAATCGATAAATCACGCATAGCAATTTTGAAACCTGAACCAAGCTCAGTAAATTCTTTCACCGCTTGTAGACGTTGCTCTGCGACTTCTGTTAGCATTTTATCGCGCTCATACATAAAGTACGCATAGGCAATACGATTTGAACGACCAACACGTCCACGCAATTGATACAACTGCGATAAACCCATACGATCCGCATCATGAACGATTAACGTATTTACATTTGGAATGTCGACACCAGTTTCAATAATTGTCGTTGTCACAAGGACATCATATTCTCCATCAATAAATGATAAAATAACCGATTCTAGTTTTGCCTCTGTCATTTGCCCATGTGCAAATGCTACACGGGCATCTGGTACTAGCATTTGAATTTCTTCGACGCGGCGGGTAATATCATCGACGCGGTTATATAAGTAAAACACTTGCCCACCACGAGCCATTTCACGTTCAATTGCTTCACGCACTAACGCACCGTTATGCTCCATCACATACGTTTGTACAGGGAAACGGTTTTGTGGTGGTGTCTCGATTACTGATAAATCACGCACCCCTACCATCGACATATGCAACGTTCGTGGAATCGGTGTTGCTGTTAACGTTAATACGTCAACGTTTGTGCGTAGCTGCTTAATTTTTTCTTTATGTGTTACACCAAAGCGCTGTTCTTCATCAACAATAAGTAAGCCCAAATCTTGATACTCTACATCTTTTGATAAAATTCGATGCGTACCAATGACGATATCCACGGTACCCTCACGTAGACCTTTTAACGTTTCGGTTTGTTGCTTTTTCGAACGGAAACGACTTAGTAGACCAACATTCATGGCATAGTCTTCAAAACGCTTCGTAACCGTTTCATAATGCTGTTGCGCTAAAATCGTTGTCGGCACTAAAAATGCTACTTGCTTGCCATCTAAAATTGCTTTAAAGGCCGCGCGAATGGCTACTTCTGTTTTGCCATAGCCTACATCGCCACACACAAGGCGATCCATCGGGCGTTCGCGTTCCATATCCTTCTTCACTTCAACAATTGTTCGTAATTGGTCTTCGGTTTCTTCATATGGGAAAGCCGCTTCAAAGCTACGCTGTTCATCAGAGTCAGGTGCGAACGCAAAACCTTTCTCTGCTTCACGCTTGGCATAGAGCTTGATTAAATCATCGGCAATATCCTGCACTGCTTTTGATACTTTTGTACGCGTCTTTTTCCAATCTGAACCACCTAGCTTATGTAGCTTCGGCTCTTTTTCACCCGATGGTACATAACGTTGAATCAGCTCGATTTGATCGACTGGCACATATAACTTATCATCTTCACGGTAGCGTACATGTAAGTAGTCTTGATGTGTATTATTCACAACCAATGTTTCAATACCAATGTATTTTCCGATCCCGTGATGCACGTGTACAACATAATCACCAGGTTTGATTTCTGTATAGGATTTAATACGCTCGGCATTGGTCATTTGCTGTGGTCGTGATTTTTTCTTCACCTGCTGTTTGAACAATTCATCATCTGTTACAACAGCTAAACGTTGCTGTGGCAATTCAAATCCGGCTGACAATGCAGCATTGACGATATAAACCCCCGGTGCGTTGGCGTAACCAATTGTTGCTTGAATATGATAATCTTCCATCAAATTTTGAATGGCCTTCATGCGCTCAGTAGAATCAGCTGTAAATAGCACGCTGAACTTTTCTTGCGTCCAACGAGCAATTTCATTTTGTAACAACGCAATTTGTCCATGGAATTGCTGCATTGGCTTACATGAAAAACTGATTGTTTTTTTCAATGTCACCCCAGCAAATGTCCGTGTAAATAATGCAAAATAAAGCTTAGTTTGCTGTAACATCGAGAGCACTTCTTTTAATGAAAACGACGGTTTTACATCATGTAGCGTTTTGCCATCTTCAATCATTGAAATAAACCATTCATGCTCCTCGCGTTCCCACGCCTCCATCACTTCTTGAATTCGCCCAAGCTCATCAAACAACACAATGCCGTCCTGTGCGAAGTAATCCCCTAAAAAATGAGGCTTCTCAAATAACAACGACCCATATTTTGCAATATAATCTGGCAATTGCCCTTGACGTAGTAGCTCAATATCTTGCCCAATATTTTCGAGTAACAGCTCTTGCGTTTCCTTTTTACGTACCTTTTTTAAACTTGCTGCAAGGGATACCTCTAAACGCTCTGCTAAAATGACACGCTGCTCGTTTGTGATAAGTAACTCCGTCGCTGGTAAAATAGTTAATTCCTGTAATTTCCCAATCGAACGTTGGTCATCTGCTGAAAATGTACGAATTGAATCTACCTCTGTATCAAATAACTCTAAACGAACCGGATTTTCCATATACGGAGGATACACATCTAAAATACCTCCTCGCAATGCAAACTCACCTGGTGATGTGACCATTTCGCTACGTGTATAACCTGTTTCCACTAACATATGTAGCCAATCTTCCACGACGATATCCTGTCCTACAGTGGTTTGTAATTCATGGCCAGCCCAATCTGTCGGTGCATTGAGCATTTTTCGCATTCCGGCCACAGGAATAATATAAATTCCACGCTCCTTATTCACTAAGCGCCCTAATGTCGCAATACGCTGTGCACGTAATTCAGGCGATGAAATTGTCACATTCGCCGCAATAAATTCTTCCGCTGGATAGTAATGAACAACTTCTTCACCAACCAGTGCACTTAAGTCATCCACGAGCTTTTGCGCCTGCAATAAATTCGATGACAAAATATAAATCGATTTATTCGTTTCTTCAAACATGGAATGAATTAATGCCGGTCTCGCACTACCTGTTAACCCTGTTATGAGACTATCATTCGCAGCACCGGATTGTACTTGTTGTAAAAAATTATGAATCTGCTTATCTTGCAAAAATATTTGGTGAATTGTACTCACATTCAAGCTCCTTTCTATTTTAATCACGAATTTAAAAACGGAAAAAGCCTTGGCGCGAACATTCGCGACCAAAGCAACTCCCTTACTGTAACCATTTTTTTAGTGCATAATAATCTGGGAACTGGCGCAATGACTGCTCACAATGCTCACAGATACTGTGTACAATTGTTTCACCTTGCGCATTTTTTTCAACGAATTCGTCCATTTCACCGATTTCAAATAAATGCAGCTTATGAATCGTTTTTTCCGCATCAAATGGTAAACTTCCCATCTCTACTTTACAATGTCGACAGCGATAACGAATCGGCATGTAGTATGCCCCCTTTATACGTCGTATATGGTAAAGTATAGCCGTATTGGCACTAAATTATGCGCCGTTAAATTGATTCATTACTTCTAAAAATGGCTTCTTTAATGCTGTTTCTACCGCATCACAGCTTTTATCAATTGCTTCTGTCACAACTGGCTGATCGTCTTTTGAAAACTTCGATAGCACATAATCAGCCACTTTCATGCCTGCTGGCGGACGATTTACCCCTACACGGATACGATTGAATTCTTGCGTACCTAGGTGCTGAATCAGTGATTTAATGCCATTATGGCCACCCGCACTCCCTTTTGCACGTAAGCGTAATTTCCCTGTTTCTAAATCTAAATCATCATAAATTACGATAATATCTTCTATATCAATATCAAAATAATCCATTAGCGGGCGCACACTTTCACCCGATAAATTCATATATGTTAATGGCTTCAATAAAATGACTTTGCCTTCAGGACGATGCACGCTAGCATACATACCATTAAATTTACTTTGATTTAATGGTGCATTCCAACGATTTGCTAATTCATCAATGACATCAAATCCAATATTATGGCGTGTATGCTCATATGGTTTTCCTGGATTTCCTAAACCGATAATTAATTTCACTACATATCGCATCCTTTTTCTCTAATCGACTTTATTCTACCATACATCGTTAGAAAACACATTTCGCGCCAAGTAGCGCGAAAGGATATCTTTTCTTCTGTAAATTTCAATGGGAATTGATTCTTATCTATCTACCAAAGAAAAGTGATGTGTATTGATTTAAACTTGCGTGCGCTTTTTACGTACATAATATAGAACAAAGAAGCCGACTGCCGCTAAAAATCGCATTGCCGTTGATAAATACATGGCTATATCCATCGAGTAGGTTTCAAGTAGCCAAATACCGATTTGTGGAGAGATAAAGGCAATAATCGCTAGCAACACATTATAGGATGTAATACAATACGTACGCACTTCTTGTGGTGAGTTTTCTAATAATAAGTTAAACAAAATTAGAACGGTCCCCGATACAAAGAAACCTGACAACATCGACATCGCTGTTAAGTAATACAGATTTGTTGATAAAACCATTAATAATGGCGCAGTCGACATGCCAAATGCTACCCAAACAAATACCCCCATATTGCCATATTTTTGCGACCAATTTTTCCATAGATTAAATGAAAAAATTTGTGCAAGCATATTGGCCACGTTAAACATACTAATCCAAAAAATTGTTGCCTCTGCATAACGAACATTATAAATATTAAAAAGCCCCCAAGCCATTTGCCAGCCAAAATTAAAAACAAGTGCCACAACTAAAAAAAGCACATACTGTTTATATTTAAAAATCGACCAATCCATTGCACGCTTCTTTTGTTGCTGCATTTCACGTACAGGCTCATCATGCTTCATGAGGAAATACAATTCCACTAGCCCGACGAAAAAAGTAAACATAAATAAAATTTGATACGCAAATTTGTTAGTTGTCATATCTTTCATGACTACACCAATTGTTAGCGTTACAATTAGCCCAACAATCGTTAATAAGCGATTGCGATCACTAAAAAACTGTGCTCGGCGATTTTCTTCAATCAGATTGCCAATAAATGATTGCCATCCCATATTAGCCATCGTATTGGGAACACTCATTGCGGCAATAAGTCCCAATAACAGCCACGAACCAAAGCTACCCGGTACATAACTTACAAAAGCGATTAATAAAAAGATAAATCGTGCCGCCACAACCGAGAAGGCAACTAATTTTTTTTGCTCAATAGCGCGATTCAATAAAATTGCTGCCGGCAACGTCATAATAAGTGTCACAAGCGGTGGTAATGAGCTAATTAATCCGACTTGGTAATTCGTTGCTCCAAGAATCGTCATTGCAAAAATCGGCACATAGCTATTGGAAGTATTTTGTGCCACAGCCGACGCCATGCCATGATAAATACTCATTTTTTCATTATATGTTTTCATTTCGACCTCTAATTTTCTTAATATTTACTCTTATCAATCTCATTATACTAATTTTCTTTCGGAAGTCGAAGTTTTTTTAGAAAAATAAAATAGCAGCTTAGGAAACGCGTTCCTAAGCTGCTCTAGCTATCAATTAATCAAACAAAGTACTTACTGATTTGTTTTCGTAAACACGAGAGATTGCATCTGCCATTAATTTTGCAACTGATAATTGCTTAATTTTTGGAGAAAGCTTTTCTTCGCTTAATTGAATTGTATTTGTTACAACTAATTCTTTAATAGAAGAATTTTCAATACGTTCGATTGCTGGACCAGATAATACTGGGTGTGAGCAACATGCGTAAACTTCTTTTGCACCGCTCTTGATTAATGCTTCTGCACCAATTGTAATTGTACCTGCCGTATCGATAATATCATCGATTAAGATACATACTTTACCATCTACATTACCGACAATGTTCATTACTTCCGCTACGTTAGGTTTTGGACGGCGTTTATCAATAATTGCAATCGGTGCTTTTAAACGCTCTGCCATTTTACGAGCACGCGTTACACCACCATGGTCTGGAGAAACAATTACTAATTCGTCTTCATTGAAACCTTTTGAACCGAAATGTTCTGCAAGTAAAGGTACTGCTACTAAGTGATCGATTAAAATATCGAAGAAACCTTGAATTTGAGGTGCGTGTAAATCTAAAACGATTACACGTGTAGCACCAGCAGTTTCAAGTAAGTTTGCAACTAATTTAGCAGTGATTGGTTCACGTGCTTTTGCTTTACGGTCTTGGCGTGCATAGCCATAGTAAGGCATTACAACGTTTACTGTACGAGCAGATGCACGTTTAACAGCATCAACCATAATTAAAAGTTCCATTAAATGCTCGTTAACAGGAGCAGAAGTAGATTGAACGATAAATACATCCATTCCACGAATACTTTCTTCAATGCTAATTTGAACTTCCCCATCACTGAAGTGTTTTACAGATGATTTCCCTAGTTCTACACCCATTTCATCAGCAATCTCTTTAGCAAGTGGATTGTTAGAATTTAATGAGAAGATTTTTAATTTTGAGTCAGCGTATTGATACGGCATGATGGCCTCCTGTATTTAAAATAGTTTTATTTTGAATTATTTTTGCTTAAATAGCCTAGCTTATTTTCTTGGCGAGCACGTGCGATTGCTAGTGCCTCTTCAGGTACCTCTTTTGTAATTGTCGATCCAGCTGCAATAAATGACCCTTTTTTCAGCGTCACTGGCGCAACTAGGTTGGAATTACAACCAACAAATACATCGTCTTCTATTGTTGTTTTAAACTTATTTTTACCGTCATAGTTTACAGTTATTGAACCGCAGCCAACATTTACGTTGCTGCCAATTTCTGCATCCCCAATATAACTTAAGTGCGAGACTTTCGTATCATCACCTAGCGTGCTCTTCTTCACTTCAACAAAGTTACCAATTTTCACATGGTCGCCTAATGTTGATTCTGGACGTAAGTGCGCGAATGGACCTACAGCTGTTTCGTTACCCACTTGGCTATTTAACACTACCGAACTATGAATCGTTGTGCTGTTGCCAATTTTGCTGTTCACGATATGACTGTTTGGACCAATTTTACAATCTTCACCAATTACTGTTTTGCCTTCAATGATTACACCCGGTAAAAGTACCGAATCACTTCCGATAACAGCATCTGCACTAATATGTGTTGAGGCTGGGTTAATAATTGTTACACCATTACGCATATGACGCTCATTAATACGTGCACGCATCAATTCTTCGGCTTGTGATAAAGCAAATCGATCATTTACACCAAGCGTTTCATCGAAGTTCTCCGTAACATAGGCTGCTACTACTTCTCCTTGCTTTTGTAAAATTTCAATGACATCTGGTAAGTAGTATTCACCTTGCGCGTTGTCATTTTTTACTTGCTTTAACGCTTCGAATAATGCTTTGTTATCAAAGCAATACGTACCCGTGTTAATTTCTTTTACTAGTTGTTGTTCTGCTGAAGCATCCTTTTGCTCAACGATTTGTGCCACTTGACCGTCTGAATCACGAATAATGCGTCCGTAGCCAGTTGGATTTTCTGCAACCGCTGTTAAAATTGTTGCTTTCGCATTGTTTGCCTCATGATGGGCAAATAATGCTTGCATCGTTTCCGGGCGAATTAACGGTGTATCACCACATACAACAAGTGTAGTGCCTTCTAAGCTACCTAAAATCGGTTCAGCCTGTTGAACGGCATGTGCTGTACCTAGTTGCTCTGCTTGTAAAACATACTCACTTTTGTCTCCCAGTGTTTCTTTTACAAGCTCTGCACCGTGACCTACAACCGTAACGACACGTTCAACATTTAGAGAGCCAATATGATCAATTACATGTTCTACCATTGGTTTCCCACAAACTGGATGTAACACTTTATATAATTTGGACTTCATGCGCGTACCTTGACCAGCAGCCAAAATAACTGCAAAAATATTTGACATCTTATAAGTCCTCCATTTTAGCTCATTTTCTCTTATGACTATATAGTAAATTCACTATCTTTTCAAGGTATTCAGACTTGACAAAAGTTTGAATTTAAAATGATTTTATAGGTTTAACTACTTTATTAAGCCACTTCAAAAATGCCGCTTTTGATACCCGAACTTTTCTATTACTACTTTATCGACACTATTCCCTTTTTTTCTGTTATAGAACATGAATTCCTAATAAATTAATTAAAAAAAGAGCCCCCTCATTTTGTTGAGTGACCCCTAAGTGTTTTATTACACATTTGCTTCTTCTAACGCTACTACGTCTTCCGTATTTTCATCAGTTGATGCATAAAATGCTTCTAAAACGATTTCTTGAATTTTATTGCGCGTATTCGAATTGATTGGATGCGCGATATCACGGAACTCTCCATCCGGCGTTCGCTTGCTCGGCATCGCTACAAATAAACCCGTATTGCCATCAATTACTCGAATATCATGAATTACAAATTCATCGTCTAATGTAATCGATGCAATGGCACGCATACGTCCGTCTGTTTGAACACGGCGTAATCTTACGTCTGTTACTTCCATAAATAATTACCTCCCTATACTTAGGCGCGCATAATAATGATGTATGATTCAAGAAATGCTGTCTTTTCCTCATCCTCAAATCACTCAATTTCTTAAATTTGCACCATTTATCAATAGAATACAATAAAATGTAATTTTTTTCTATCTACAATTTTTATAATTGTTAAAATAAACTAAATATTCAGTTGGTTAGATGACGAATTAGTCATAATTTAGAGGTTTTTTCTAAAAAAAACCACCCTCCTCTATAGGAAAGTGGTGCAAATACATTATTTTACTAACGCAATGACTTCGATTTCTACTTTTACGTCTTTTGGTAAGCGTGCGACTTCTACTGCTGAGCGCGCTGGCTTATGGTCACCAAAGTGTAAAGCATAGACTTCGTTCATTGCTACAAAGTCGTTCATATCCTTCATAAACACTGTCGTTTTGACAACTTGATCTAATGAGGAACCTGCTGCTGCAAGAACAGCTTTTAAGTTTTCAAATACTTGATTTGTTTGTGCTTCGATATCGCCATCCACTAATTCGCCTGCAGAATTTAGTGGGATTTGACCTGAAGAATAAAACATATTGTTGACGATAATCCCTTGTGCGTAAGGACCGATTGCTGCTGGTGCATTTGTTGTTGAAACAGTTTTCATTTTAATCTCTCTCCTTTTGGAAAAAATTACCCTCACTTAATGCAATAGTACGATCTTTCTCGTTTACTTCTTGTAATTTTACTAAAGAATAATAATCATCTACTAATGTTTCATCGGCATGCTCGGCTTCTACTAATACCGCAATGCCTGCTAATTCACAATCAAATTCTTCAAGTAAATTTTTCATGCCGTTCATTGTACCGCCGACTTTCATAAAATCGTCAGTAATTAGAACACGTTGACCGCTCTTCATACTACGTTTAGATAACACCATCGTTTGAATACGACGAGAAGATCCAGAAACATAATTTATACTTACTGTTGAGCCTTCCGTTACTTTGCTGTCACGTCTTACAACAACAACTGGTACGTTTAAATGTCTTGCAATTGCATGGGCAATTGAAATCCCCTTCGTTGCAACTGTCATTATGACGTCAATTTGCTGATTAGCATAAACGCTCGCAAATACCTTACCAACACGATTCATTAAATCCGGATTTCCTAAAAGGTCCGTCATAAATAAATAGCCACCAGGTAATAAACGATCTGATTGCCCTAACTCTGTCATAAATTCCCCAATAACTTCACGCACTTCTTGCACAGCCATTTTAGGGATATATTTAACACCGCCAGCTGCCCCAGGTACGGTAATTAAAAGCCCGATTCCTTTTTCTTCAAATGTTTCCTTCACAATTGTTAAATCTTCACTAATTGAAGACTTTGCAGAACTGTAAAGCTCCGAAAAATAAGTTAGCGGGATCAACTGATGTGGATGCTCAAGCAGATAATACGTCATATCTACAAGGCGTTCACTACGCTTCCATTTCATGCGACCCTCTCCTAAACATGTTTTTTTAATTACGAATATTTAATAGTCAAATTACCATAATTATACGTATTTATGCAAGTGGATTTCGCTCCCCTAACATTCGAACTACGTATACTTCTTCACAAAAACCACGCAAGCCATTATAAATACGACTGACACGTGCTTCATTTTCTACTAAGCCAAACACCGTTGGACCACTGCCGCTCATCAGTACAGCATCCGCGCCAAAGCGGTGCATTTGCTCTTTAATCATGACAACTTCAGGATGCAACTTAAAAGTTACGGTTTCCAAAACATTGCCTAATGACTTACACATTAAATCATAATTATTATTTTCAATGGCTGTAATCATCTGTTTCGTATTGGGATGTTCAAGGCCATCAATTTTTAAACCGCCGTAGACATCGGCCGTTGAAACACCAATTTTTGGCTTCGCTAATAAAACCCAGCTTGTTGGTGGTGCCGGGAGTTCCATGATTTTTTCACCACGACCTGTCGCTAATGCTGTCCCGCCATAAACACAGAATGAAACATCCGAACCAATTTTTGCCCCATGCTCTGCTAATTCATCGAGTGTTAAATTTAGTTCCCACAGCTCATTTAATCCACGCAAGGTGGCCGCCGCGTCACTACTTCCACCAGCTAAACCTGCCGCAATCGGAATTTGCTTTTCAATTGTAATCGTTACGCCTTCCGTGATGCCGTATGTATTTTTTAACAACTCTGCTGCTTGATATGCAAAGTTGCGCTGATCGTCGGGTACAAAATTATCTGTTGAAACAATTTTAATTAGTCCATCTGCTCGAGATTCCAGTCCAATGCGGTCTGCTAAATCAACCGTTGTCATAATCATTTCAACTTCATGGTAATGATCTGGGCGCTTATATAGTACATCGAGTGTTAAATTAATTTTAGCAGGTGCTTTTACATATAACATTGAAAATTTCCTCCTACTTGTAAGGCACGCATTTGTTACGCGATCAATTTTATTAGTTTTTATTTTAACATACGAAACGCACGAACATTGAGCGAAAGGTAATTTATTATGACTAAAAATTAATTTTGTGTTCCAAAAAACAAAATCAGCACCCCGTAGATTTTGTTTACGGAGGTGCTGATTCGCGTCAACTTATTTTTGGTTGTTTTGTGCAGATTGATTGGCTAAGTTTTGTTGAGCCATTTCAACCGCACGCTTGACCATGTTTCCTGCATCACGGGCTTTAATACCGCCCCAACCCTCACGTTCTACTACGTCATAAAATCCAAGTTCCTTTGCAATCTCTTCCTTTAGACGACTCGACATGATTTTTTGTTTTGCCATGCAAAAAACCTCCTTTTTTCGTTGACGCTTTTAGTATGTGCGAAAAATAAAAAAACACTCACAAAAAGGAGCGCTTTTTCAAAATATAAAAATAAGTACTAGAAAAACTATTTGATGGCTGCCACTGCATCATCTAAAAAAGTAATCTCTACTGCTTCGGTAAGTATATCTGTATAGCTGTAAGATACACGCTTACACGCATTATCCTTTTCTTGCAGTTCAATAACGAAAACGGCATGGTAAGTATCACTTAAAATACCTTCGCATTCAACTGTTTTCTTGCGACCACCATTTGCTTTTAATTGCAAACGTTTACCCAAATGACCATCTAACGACTTTTTAATGTCTGCTAACGTTTTTGGCATTTTCGCATACACCTCACTGTAAAATAGTGTATCACAAACCAATAAAATCGTCAACAAAATATATTATTTTATCACCAGGATACATAGCCGTCAACATTTTTTATTTAATTTTTTAAACTTTTTTTAGTTCGTTTTTCACATTATTGTCGAACACAAAAATGTGGGTGCAAGCAGTCTGCCAATTTGCCGAATTCCTGAATAGACAGTGTTTCACCACGACGAGTTGGATCAATGCCTGCCTCTTCTAGTGCTTTGATAATGAGTTCTTTGTTTTGCTTACCGTTTACAAGACCTGTTTGTAAATTGTTTAAAATCGTTTTACGACGTTGTGCAAAAGAAGCACGTGATACTTCAAATAAGAAGTCTTCATCAATGACTTGTACAGGTGGAGTATCGTGTTTAATTAAGCGAATTACCGCTGAGTCAACATTTGGTTGTGGCATAAACACAGTTTTTGGTACTACCATCGCTACTTCTGCTGTGCAATAATATTGAATCGCAATCGAAAGGGAACCATACGCTTTCGTTCCTGGCTGTGCGGTAATACGATCCGCTACTTCCTTTTGCATCATTACAACAAAACCACGAATTGGCAGGCGGTCATTTAATAATTTCATTAAAATCGGCGTTGTCACATAGTAAGGCAAGTTTGCAACAACCATAATATCATCGATGCCTGGCATTTCCTCTTCTATAACCTTTACAACATCTGCTTTTAATATATCTGAATGCACAATTGTTACGTTTTCATACGGGCTTAATGTGTCTTCTAATACTGGTAAAAGGCGTTGGTCAATTTCAAATGACACAACCTTCTTCGCTTCACGTGCTAAATGTTCTGTTAATGCACCAATACCAGGGCCAACTTCAATTGCCCCACTGTTTTCTGTTAAATGTGCGTGACTTACGATATTGCGTAAAATATTTGGGTCAATTAAGAAGTTTTGGCCTAAACTCTTTTTAAATGAAAATCCGTACTTTTCTAAAATTTCTTTCGTACGAATCGGTGTGGCGATGTCTTTATACATGCGTGTCCTCCTGATCTAATGCTTGAATCGCTTGTGCAAACTGCAAGGTTGTAATTTGAAACATCATTAATCTTTTGTGCAGCTGCTTGCCATTTGTCATACCTATATTTAAAATTTCACCTAATCGATCGCGTCGTATTTTCGATTGCGGATGACCGATTAATTTAGCTGTCATTAAATCTTCTAATGTAATTTGTTCTTCTATTTTTGAATCGGCTAATGTATATACATTGCTTAATGCTTCACGAATATCCGCGTCGCACGCATGTTCAATCCCTAAACCTTTCCCGTTTTTTGCGATTGTTTTAGCTTTGGCTAAAAATGCATGCTTTACTCCAGGTACGCGCTCTTCAATAATGGCCCGAATACGACGACCGGGATAATCTGGATCAGTAAATACAATTACACCACGCTTTTTTTGTGCATGAGCAATCCGACGAAGTGTTTCATCAGATATCGCTGAACCATTGGTTTCGATTGTATCTGCACCAGTTGCGCGCTTAACTGCCGTTGTATCGTCTTTTCCTTCAACAACGATAATCTCTTGTATGTCCAAGAAATGCTCCTCTTTTCTAACATAGTATTTCGTTATTTTACCATAGATTACGTTTGGTTACTTGCGTACGTGATTGTGCACGAAAAAAGCTTTCTCGCTATCAGTCAAAAAAGCGAGAAAGCTATATACATTTTGGAAGTCGTTGTTAGCTAACTTAATAACAACCTAAAACTAATTTAATACTTTAATACGTACTTTTTTACGACCCCAGCTATTTGCTTGGGCTTTTGTTTGTACTAATATATCAATTTTGTTTCCTTTAATTGCACCGCCTGTATCTCCTGCAACAGCATAGCCGTAGCCTTCAACCCATACTTTTGTCCCTAGTGGAATAACGCTTGGATCAACTGCGACTAATTTTAAATCGGAATTTGCGCGTAAGTTAACACCAGCTGCTGAAATACCTGAGCAGCCTGTACAATATGGTGTATACGCTGTAGCCTCTACATAAAATTCCTTACCTGTTGCCGGCTCTGCTGAACGAGATACGCTAGCTGTAACAACTTTCGTACCAACTGCGACCACTTTAGTCGTCGGTTTCTCTACGACATTTTCTGCAACAATTTCTTTCGACACAACTTTACCGTTTTCTTTTACGATATTGTACGTGCGTTCAACCTTACCTTTTTTACCCTCTGTAACAACCTTTTCATTGCCCTTCATTAAAGAAGAATCATTTTTCTTTTCAACTGCGAAATCTACTGATTCTTCCACTACATCGGTAACCTTTTCTACGCGAACAACTGCGATTTTATCATTTGGAGTGATAACGTCCTCCAAATTTTTGTCGACACGATCAGATTCAGCTAATTGAATCTCTTGTTGTTTTAAAAAGTTAGCGACCGTAGTCGAAGTGGACCATACTTGTCTCTTTTCTAAGCCATCGACAAGCGTTAACTGAAACGCCTTTTGAATATCGATTTTGTTATCTGCTCCTACTTCTGTATCTAAGCTTTGTGATATTAAATCATGCTTTGTTACTTCTATATTTGCTTCTTCCAAAATGTTCTTCACTACATTTTCAGTTGTCCAAACTTTTGACTGATTTCCATCAACTGAAATTACTATTTCTTTTGCCTGTTCCCAATGAATCGACATTCCACTGTCAATCTCGGTACTCAGTGAGGGGGTGACTTTATCATACTGTGATATATCTAAATCTTGAGTTTCTATAAACTCTTCAACCGTAGTTGCGTGTGTATAAACCTTTGTTGTCTCACCGTTTGCTTCTAGCATAACGGGATTTTTCGTTCCGTGATAGAGAACGAATGCAATTACTGTAACAAACAGGACAAGCGATAAAATCCTTACACCTGTTTGCTTACTCCTCAATGATCCTAAGAACTGGCTTTTCATGGTTTGCTTTGACATGAAAATAACGCCTCCTTAATACAAAGTTGGATTATACGGACTTGATTTCAAACTGTCAACAGAAATGATTTTCTTTAAAAATGCATTTTTTGCTCAAAATCTTGTTACAACCAGTATTGGAGGCGTATAAATTTTTTAAACATGTCTAGCTAAAATAACGCTCAAAAAATATACTTTGCAATAAATTTATTTGGAAAAACATTTTAAATTAAATGTTAAATTACAGTAATTTATGTTAACGATTCTTACTGATCCAATTTAAAAAAGCGCTTTGCATTTTCTGTCGTTTTTTGCGCCACTTCTTCTACCCCAATTTCTTTTAATCGAGCAATTTCCTCAGCCACTAATGTGACATAGGCTGGCTCATTGCGCTTCCCTCTATATGGATGTGGCGCTAAATATGGTGCATCCGTCTCAATTAATAAATGTTCTAACGGAATTTCTGTGGCAACCTCTTTTGGCTGACGTGCATTTTTAAACGTGACTGGCCCTCCAAGGCTAATCATGAAATTCATCTTTATGCATTCACGTGCTGTTTCGACGCTTCCACCGAAACAATGCATAATTCCACCAACCGAAGCTGCATTTTCTTCTTTAAGAATACGTACTACATCCGCTGTTGCGTCACGATTGTGGATAATAATTGGTAAATTCAATTTTTGTGCTAAGTGAATTTGTTTTCGGAACCAATACTGTTGCACATCTTTGGGTGACTTGTCCCAATAATAATCTAGTCCAGTTTCACCAATACCAACTACTTTGGGATGCTTTGCCAATTCTTCAATCCAAGCTAAATACTCATCTGTACAATCAATCGCATCAACCGGATGCCAGCCAATGACAGCATAAATAAAATCATAAGTATCTATTAGCTGTATCGCACGTTCAATCGTTTTTTTATCAAAGCCGATAACAATCATTTTTTCTAAATTAGCTGCAAGTGCTCTATCAATAACTTCCTCTAAATCTTCGTCATACTGATCTGCATTTAAGTGAACATGTGTATCAATATATGTGCTCATATTTTTTCTCCTATCGTGTATTGTACTCATTACTAATATTTCTTAGTTTTCAGAATTATTACGTGTATATTACAAATTCCTATTTACCTGTCATTTAAATAGATGGAAAATATGAATTTAGTTCTATTAACATACTTTATACCCTTTTATAACCATGTATATATTATTGTAAAATATCGTTTTTGACTAGTCTTTAGACAATAACGAAAAGTCTGCTGAACTTAATCGATGTTCAACAGACTTTCCAATTTATTTTACTTGTGCACCATTCGCAAGTTTTGGATCGACTGTTGCTAATGTTAATACACCATTATGTGATCCTGCTAAAATCATCCCTTGAGAAAGCTCTCCTCGTAAAGTTACTGGCTTTAAGTTCGCTACAACAACGACTTTTTTACCGATTAATTCTTCTGGCTTGTAGTGCTCTGCGATACCTGAAACAACTTGGCGTTGTTCATAGCCAAGGTCTACTTGTAACTTTAGTAACTTTTTCGCTTTTGCTACTGGTTCGCAAGCTAATACTGTCGCCACACGTAAATCTACTTTCATAAAATCATCAATTGTAATTTCTTCTGTTTGTGGCGCTTCAACTGCAGGCGTTTCTTCTTCAACAGTTTTTACTGAGCCCTTCATTTGCTCACGAATATATTCAACCTCTACTTCTACATCTAAGCGTGGGAAAATTGGTGTTCCTTTTTCTGCCACTTTTATGTTTTGTGGAATAATATTACCGAATGTTTCAATTGTGTCCCATGCTAATAATTTTTCATCGAAACCTAATTGCTCAAAAATTTGTTTTGGCGCGTTTGTCATAAAAGGTTGAATCATAACCGCAATATGACGTAAGCTCTCTGCTAGATTGTTCATAACCGCTGCTAATTTTGGCTTGTCTGCCTCTTCTTTTGCTAATACCCATGGTGCTGTTTCGTCGATATATTTATTTGTACGTGATACTAATGACCAAAGCTCTGATAATACAACACTAAACTGCATTTTTTCCATACTTTCTTCATATTTAACGCGTACGTTTTCTGCATGCACTTTTAATGCTGCATCAAACTCCGTTGTTTCTAAGTTTTCAGTAGGAATGGCACCATCGAAATACTTGTTCATCATTGAAACAGTACGGTTTAAAAGATTCCCTAAATCATTTGCTAAGTCGAAATTTGTACGCTCTACAAATGATTCTGGTGAGAACACGCCGTCTTGGCCAAATGGTAATTCACGTAATAGGAAGTAACGTGTTGCATCTAAGCCGTAACGCTCGATTAACATTTCTGGGTATACAACATTCCCCTTGGATTTCGACATTTTACCGTCTTTCATCATAATGAAGCCGTGTGCGAAAATTTTCTTCGGTAATGGTAAATCTAATGCCATTAAGAAAATTGGCCAGTAGATTGTATGGAATCGTACAATGTCCTTACCAACAACATGTACATCTGCTGGCCAGTATTTGTTGAATAGCTCTTCGTTATCTGAACCATAGCCTAAAGCTGTAATATAGTTTGATAATGCATCTACCCATACGTATATAACATGTTTGGCATCCCCAGGAACTTTAATACCCCAATCGAATGATGTACGAGAAACTGATAAATCTTCCAATCCCGGTTTAATAAAGTTATTAATCATTTCATTTTTGCGAGATTCTGGTTCAATAAATTCTAAATTATTTTCATAATATTCTAGTAATCGATCGGCATATTTCTTCATATTAAAGAAGTAGGACTCTTCTTTTACTTTTCGCACTTCACGACCACAATCTGGGCACTTTCCATCAACTAATTGCGTCTCAGTATAGTATGACTCACATGGAACACAGTAAAGGCCTTCATACTCGCCTTTATAAATGTCGCCATTATCTAAAAACTTTTGGAAAATTTTCTCTACAACATCAATATGGCGCTTTTGGGTAGTTTGAATAAAATCATTATAGGAAATATCCATAGTAGCCCATAATTTTTTTGCACCCTCTGCGATTTCATTTACGTAATCTTGGGGATGCATGCCTGTTTCCTGTGCTTTTTCTTGAATTTTTTGACCGTGCTCATCCATTCCAGTTAAGAAGCGCACGTCAAATCCTTTTAAACGTTTATAACGAGCGATCGCATCTGTCGCAACAGTTGTATACGCTGTACCAATGTGGAATTTCCCACTTGGATAATAAATTGGGGTAGTTATATAGAATGTTTGTTGTTCACTCACTAATGTAGCCTCCATTTGCTTGCTAAGTATCTTCTTTATTCTAACGAAGTACGAAATTTGTTTCAATGAAAGTTTGTTGTAATTAGAATTTGTCGAAAAAACGTTATAAAATTTTGGGAATAATCTGAAACTTTTTGACTAATAACTTTTTTCTATGATAAAAATCTTTAATATTATCACCATAAAGTACAAATATAACAAATAATTTTCTAAATCCAAGGAAATACTAATGCTAATTTATTGACGTTTATGGCATTAGTTGGTATGATTCTAAATAGACAAGGAAATAATGTCGAATTTTGACGAATATAAATAACTTTTATAATATAGGAGGAAATATCATTATGAAATCAACAGGTATCGTACGTAAAGTAGACGAATTAGGACGTGTAGTAATTCCAATCGAATTACGCCGTACATTAGGAATTGCAGAAAAAGACGCATTAGAAATTTATGTAGATGACGATAAGATTATCTTAAAAAAATATATGCCCAACATGACTTGTGCAGTAACTGGTGAAGTTTCGGATGACAACTTGCGCTTAGTAGGCGGTAAATTAATTTTATCTGCTGAAGGTGCAGAAACATTAGTTAGAGAAATTCAAGCAAACTTAAAAAAATAAGTTTACCACTTTTTTTAGGTGCTGCTTTAAAATAAAATAATCAAGAGTTTCACAATTCGCACTCTTGATTGAATAAAGGGCAATCAAAAATCTACGTTAGACTTTTGATTGCCCTTTTTTTGCTATTTTATTTTCATCTGCAGCATACCGCTAAATACTTTTTTTTGTACCATTACCTTTAACATAACAAAGCCTAACAGAGCACCCGCTAAAGAACTCATTGTAAAGGCTGGTATAAAGCCTAATAAAGTTGCCTCCTGTCCTAATAGCAAGATTGCTATCGGATAAGTTGCCAATGCTCCAAGAATTCCTGTGCCAAACACTTCACCGACAGCTGCAAAGCTTAGCTTCTTTGTTTTCTGATAAAGAAAGGCTGCAAGAAAAGCACCGATCATACTACCTGGATAAGCAAAGATAGATCCTGTGCCTAGGAGATTTCGCATTGTTGAAGTAAGAAAAGCACTCATTACCGCATACCATGGACCAAGCATTACTGCTGCTAGGATATTGACAAAATGCTGAATAGGAAAAATTTTTGCAAAGCCTAACGGAATGTAGACAACACTACTCGATGCAGTGGTAATAGCTGCAAGAATCGCTGTGTACGTTAACTTTCTTGTTTGATTCATTTTATTGTTTCCTATCTGTTGTTATTTTGAAACGATATTTTGTACAAACTGTTGCGGTTCAACCTTTGTATCAATTACACCTGCTTCATATAGCCAATTCGCTACGTTTTGCCAACTCTCTTCCTCTTGGTAGCCAAATGGCACTCCTTCGTCCTCCATTAATGGTAAAAGTATTTTTAAGCTTTCTTTTTCAACTTCAGCATCTAATGTAGAGTCTGCATTTTCATTTGCCAATAGAATTTGTAATCCTGCTTCCGGATCTTCTTTTACAAACTGTTGCCCTTTTGTAACAGCCTGCCAAAACTTTTCGATCGAAGCTTTTTTCTTATTGAATGTTTTTTCACCTGCTACGATAACAAGCTCGTAATTATCTGGTACACCATAATCATCTAATCGTAAAGCTTCCATCTCGTAACCTTCTTTATTGAGTAACACCAATTCATGGTTTATATAGCCACCACCGATTGCATCTACCTTATCTGTTGCAACTGCAGGAATTAAGTCCCATCCTACATCTGTCATTTTCACTTTGCTAAAATCTCCACCATCATGTTCTACCATCGTTTTTATAACTGCTTCAGTTATCACGGTAGATGGATAACCCACGCTTTTACCTTCTAAATCCTTTGGTGAATTAATCCCTGTTTCTTTTTTCATCATAATGGAATCAAGCGAATGGCGAACATAAGCAGCTACCGATACAACCGGTATTCCCTCAGCTCTTGATTGCACGACTTGGCTTTGATAGCTAATTGCTAAATCGACCTTCCCTGTTGCAGCAAGCTTTAACGGGTCATTTGTGTCTGCAGGCATTTGGATTTCGACATCTAATCCTTGCTCCTCAAAATAACCTTTTTCCTTCGCAACATACAATGCTGAGTGTACCGCATTCGGATACCAATCAAGCATAATTGATATTTTCTCTAATTCTGATTGCCCGTTTTCTTGTGAACCTTTATCATTACTACAGCCGACCAACATGATGACCAACAATAGAAAAACAACAGGAATTTTCCAATTTTTCATTTTCTGTTCCACCTCTAATTTTCATATTTCCATTTTTTAAGAATGATTCGCTCCATCCATGTAGCAAATGCAAAAAGGAGTACCCCTACAAAAGTTAATATCGTAATCGCCGCGAATACTCCTTCCGCATTTAAATTCCCAGACATTCTTCGGCTATAATAACCTAACCCTTCACTTGCACCTAGCCATTCCCCAATGGTTGCCCCTACTAGTGCAAACACAATAGCCATTTTAAAACCTGAGAAGAATGAAGGTAATGCCATTGGAATATGTAGCTTTAGAAAAATTTGCTTGCGGGAAGCACCCATCGAACGAAATAGTTCGATATAATCTTTATCGCACGCTCTTAAACCATCATAGGTGCTCACCACAACAGGGAAAAATGAAATAAGCACCGTTACTGCCACCTTACTCCAAATAGAATAACCAAACCAAAGTACAAAAATAGGAGATAGTGCAATGATTGGAATCATTTGCGAAATGATGACAGCCGGATACATTACTTTTTCTATAGGTTTAAAGCAAAACATCCCGATAGCAAGAGACACCCCCAATAGGACAGTTATCAAAAAGCCGATGAAAAACTCGATTGTGGTTGCCTTTAAATGCACGAAAATGAGGACTCGCCAATTATCGATAATCATCTGTAGAACTCCTGTTGGTGCTGGTATAATAAAGCTCGGCACAATGCCTTGCCTTACGAGCACTTCAAGTACAACAAGAACGATTATAAAAAACAGTAGGAATAAAGCGTATTGTTGAAACCAACTTCTAATCCATTTCACTAGAAATCTTCCTTTCTAGCTTTCTTCTTAGAGCTATACCTGCTTCTGAATAGCTCATTTCGTTGGCACGTGGTCTTGGCAAATCAACGATGATTTCCTCTACGCTTTTATCTTGATGTAAGATTAAAATGCGATCACTTAGTAAAATCGCTTCCTCTAAATCATGGGTAATAAAGAGCACTGTTTTCTTTAATTGTTCCCACATCGACAATAACCAACTCTGCATTTCTTTTTTCGTAAAAGCATCCAATGCTCCAAATGGTTCATCAAGTAATAACACATCTTTACCTGTTAAGAGTGCTCTTAAAAAAGCCGCGCGCTGTCTCATTCCACCAGAAAGTTCTTTCGGATAAGCTTGTACATAATCCTTTAAACCAACTCGCTCAATCCAGACAATTGCTTCCTCTTTTGTTAACAATACGTTCTTTTGAATCTCTGCTGCGATCATGACATTTTCCAAAATTGTACGCCATGGCAGCAGCAAATCCTTTTGTGGCATAAAACCCACATCACCAGGGGCTACTTGACGATCATCAATAACAATACTCCCCTCATCGGGTGTAAGTAGTCCCGTCATCAATTTAAAAATCGTGCTTTTTCCTGTACCGCTTCTGCCGATTATTGATACGAATTCCCCCTGCTTAATTTCCATATTCAATTTCAAGATTACAGGTGGGGAATGTTTCTCAAAAGCATAGGTCACATTTTGTAAGCTAACTACCATTTATTATCACCTTCTTAAACAAACTAAATCGGCCAATCCTGTTTGTAATAGTTCATATCCCAGAATAAATATTCGTACTTTGACGTCATTTGGAAATGTTTTTCTAGTTGGACTAGCTCTCGTTCGGGCTTCCCATCTGCTAATTCATTCATTACATCAATTAACCATTTTGCACCGTTGCCAAATTCCTCTGAATCGTATGTTTCTATCCACTTGGCATAAGGATTATTCGCTAAATCATGACCATACTGTGCTCTTAGCAGCTTGCCAATTTCCCAATAATCCCACGCACAGGGTAATAGGCAGGCCACTACTTCCGCCAGGCTACCACTTTGCGCAGCATTTAACATATAGTTCGTATATGCTAAATTCGCAGGCGTTGGTTTGGTTGCCTCCAGCTCTTCTGATGTAATTCCAAATTCCGCAGCAAATTCACGATGTAAATTCATTTCAAAATGGAGTGTATCATTTAATATCGCAGCAAATTTCCCCATCATATCAAGATCCGTTGATTTGACAGAGGCAATGGCAAATAGTTTGGCATAATCGATTAAATACACATAATCCTGCTTCATGTATTGAATAAATTTATCCTTATCAAGTGTTCCCTTCCCTAGTTCTTGCACAAATGGATGGCTATGATTTGCGTCCCAAATAGGTTGCACATTTCTAAAAAGTCGATCAGTAAATTTTTCTGTTTTCACTTTCATTATTGTTTCCTCCTTTTTTATAACATTTACTTTAAAAAAAATAAAAACCACTTCCAAAAAACAGGAAATGGTTTCGTCGTATAAGTTGTATACACATATACTCGAAACTACTTCCCTACGCTAGTCCTAACTAGATCCGGTTCAAAGGGTTCTTCTCAGCCAATGGCGCCCCTAGCAGTTTATCTACCTATTCAATTTTTCTTATGTGGATTCCATTGAAAGCTTATACTTTTCTTTTCCACTAAAAATAAAACCCCACTCTTTTTAGAGAGCGGGGGAATGTACATGTATCCTATCAACATACCTCACTTCCCTACGCTAGTCCTAACTAGATCCGGTTCAAAGGGTTCTTCTCAGCCAGTGGCGCCCCCAGTGCTATTAGTAATATTTATTTTCATCTTTATCATAACATGACTTACAATTTACGCAAGTGATTTCAAGTAAACAATACTTTTTTATCCAATTTAAATTCCACCACGGACCTTTTCCTAATGCCCTTGATGATACTCATTATACACATCTCTTTTCGAAAGTCCACGCAATTTTGCAACTTCTTTTATCGCTTCTTTCGACGATATTTGAGTTTCTTCTATTATATAGTTTACATGCTCATCTAACGTCATATCCGTCCAATAATTGTCTTCTTCTTCCACTTCGCCTGATGTATTGCCTTCAACTACTACACAAAACTCACCGCGAATTTCGTTGTCATTAGCCCAAGTAATCGCTTCCTCAATTGAACCACGTAAAAACTCTTCAAATTTCTTTGTTAATTCACGTGCTAATGTAATTTGTCGATTACCAAGAATAAGCTGTAAATCCTTTAATGTATCCTTTAAGCGATGTGGTGCTTCATAAAATAAAAGTGTTTCTTCTCGTTTACTTAATTTTTCAAGCTGCTCACGACGCTCTTTTTTGTTGCGATTCAAAAAGCCGAAGAAATAAAATGGCTGCGGTGTAATACCTGATGCGATAAGTGCTGTTAAAGCAGCATTTGCCCCAGGGATTGGCACAACCGCAAAGTCTTCTGCAATGGCTTTTGCTGCAATATCGGCACCTGGGTCTGAAATACAAGGTAACCCAGCATCACTAACAAGTGCTACTGATTTTCCTTCGCGTAAAAATGCTAATAATTTTTCGCCACCTACTTCTAAGTTATGCTCATGATAACTAATTAAAGGTGTTTGAATATCAAAATAGTTACAAAGTTTTCTCGTATTACGCGTATCTTCTGCTGCAATAATATCCACTTCTTTTAAAATGCGTAGTGCACGCATTGTCATATCTTCTAAATTGCCAATCGGCGTTGCAACTAAATATAAGCAACTACCCTGTTCATGCTGACTACTCTTTTGCGATTTCATCATGCGCCCTCCTCATATATACAAACTTTTTTGCTCGTGTTAATTGTTTAAAGGCATATTCTGCCGACATTGCTTGCTGTTTTGTGTCGAATGTTTCATAATACACACATTTTACTGGACCACGTGCGCGTGTATACTTTGCTCCCTTTCCAGTATTATGCGCTGTTATTCGCTTGTCCAAATTATTCGTATAACCCGCATACAGCGAGGCATCACTACACTCCAACACATAAAAATAATGCTCAGTTTTCGTCGCCATATAATAACGCCCTCACTTCTGGCGTGTATTCGTTATTGTCTTCATAAACATAGAGCGGAGGTAAAATTTTTAAATCCGGCTTACCGTCTTTAATCGCTTCAATCAACAGTGTATTCGCTTCCTTTCCACGCTTCGGATACACAAATTGAATACGCTTTGGCTCTAATCGATTTGCACGCATTGCCGTTACAATATCTAATAAACGGCCTGGACGATGCACAAACGCAGCTTTTCCACCTTGCTTTAATAAGCGACTTGATGCTTCTACTGCTTGTTCTAACGTTAAATGTATTTCATGTCGCGCAATCGCATAATGTTCACTCGTATTTTTTTCGCTTAGTTCATGCGCTAAGAAGTACGGTGGGTTACATGTAACTGCGTCGTATTTTTCAATTCCTAACGTTTTTGGTACATCCTTAACATCGCCTAACTTCATTTCAATTTGGTGCTCTAATTTATTGTAGGCAATACTACGTGTTGCCATATCATGTAAACGTGGTTGCAATTCAACCCCAGTAATTTTTGCCTTTGTTCTTGCACTTAAAAATAACGGAATAACCCCGTTTCCTGAGCAAAGATCGACAATATGCCCTTTACTCTTTGGAATTTGCACGAAACGCGATAATAACACTGCATCTAATGAAAAAGAAAAAACAGATGGGCTTTGAATAATTCGCAAGTTTTCTGCAAGTAAATAATCTAAGCGTTCATCATCTTTTAACCATTGTTCCACTTTTATATCCTCCATGAATTGATCTCCTAATAACAAAAGGGCTATCCCTCATGTATCAATTAACTGCTTAAGGCGGTGGTCAGAATAAAGAGGAACGAATGCTAAAAACGTCACGTCCTGTGACAAAGCATTCATAACCAGCATCGTGCTGACCTCCATCTTCGGCGCAAAAGAGGTGTCCCAGAAATATTTCTCGGACACCTCCTTCGTTAACCATTTTGTTTATTTAAAAACGATAGACAGAACAAACAATCTTCACCTTTACGTGAGCCACCAAAATGCACATGACATACATGGAAGCCTTCATTATAAAGCCTTGCTAAATTGTCATAGCCTTCTCCAATATCCACAGGTTCCTTTTTTAGTTCCGCTTTTTGTGGATCTACACTTGCTTCTTTGGCTAATAGCTCCTCTAAACGCGTACGTAGGTGAAGGTTTTCTGTTTGAAGCGTCTGATGCTCCTCCATCATATGCGCAACAAATTGCTTTAACGCGTTAAACTGTTGCTGCATTGATTCAAGCTGTTGCTCGAACTCCATAACAGTATCTAAAAAATTACGGTCCTTCACGCAAGCCACCCCATTAATTTCTATCTAAATAAGATTTTTCTCACCTTGCAATAACTCTTCAAGGGTATATTCAACCATACGCTCGTGCTTCGTTAAATATACTTGAATTAATCGTTCTAATACATTTAAGCCGACAACTTTTCCTTCACCTTCTGGAGTCATTGTCATTTCACCAACATCTGGCATACCTTCTTTGGCAATTTCATAATCATCATTTTCATATTTTAAGCAGCACATTAAACGACCGCATAAGCCTGAAATTTTCGTTGGATTCAGTGATAAGTTTTGATCTTTTGCCATTTTAATCGACACTGGATCGAAATCACCTAAAAATGTCGAACAGCAAAGCATTCTTCCACATGGGCCAATTCCACCTAGTAACTTCGCTTCATCACGTACACCAATTTGACGCAGTTCGATACGTGTGCGGAAAACACTCGCTAAATCTTTTACAAGCTCCCGAAAATCGACACGTCCTTCTGCTGTAAAATAAAAAATAATTTTATTACGATCAAATGTATATTCTACGTCAACAAGCTTCATTTCTAACGAGTGCTCAATAATTTTAGTACTCGCTAATTCAAACGCCCGATTGGACTCAATTGCGTTTTCTTCTACTTGGAAACGATCGCGCTCATCGGCTGGGCGAACAACTTGCTTTAATGGTAAAACAACGTCATTTTCTCCGACTTGACGCATTGGCACGACTACCTTGCCATATTCAATACCGCGTGCAGTTTCTACGATGACATATTCTCCAACCTCTAAAATATAAGCTGCTGGATCAAAATAATATATTTTACCCGCTTTTTTAAAGCGAACTCCGACTACATTATACAAATGTGTACCCCTCCTGAAGATTCAGCATTAGCTGTTCCACCAATAACGTACGATTCATATTACGATTTAAATTCGCACGCGCTTGTAATACAGACTGCATTTGGCGTGATAGTTTATCATACGTTAATGTCAATGTGATGTCATTAAAGCGTTGATGCATATCAGGATATGTGCACGTCGAATTTCGATTTGCTTTAATCGCTACCATATCACGATATGCAAACAATAACAAATCGAGTGCCTGTTCCATTGCCTCCTTTTCTTTAAATAGAGGCAACCATTCGTCATGTACAAATAATAATGCTTCATGAACATTTTGATGAACGATCTCTACTAATTTTAACACTGTTTTTCGTGCAAGTAAAAATTGCTCATCTTTTGAGAGCTCAAATGCAATATCTATATCATTAGTTACCATGCTTAATGTCGCTGCCATCGAAGCTGTAACACCTAGATTTTCTAGGCTTTCAATCATCGCTTCTCTCGGTGCCTTAGCAAATTTTATATGCTGACAACGCGAACGAATCGTGGGGATAATCGCTTGAATTTGCTCGGTTAATAGAATTGCAACAACTTGTCCATCTGGCTCTTCTAAAAACTTTAAAAGCATATTCGCTGAGGCAACATTTAATTTATCGGCATGATGTAGCACATAAATTTTCTTACCTTCTTCGACACCAGTCATCTTCATCTCAGCAATTAAATCGCGCACTTGGTCAATTTTAATAAATTGTCCATCCGGCTCAATTTGCTTAATGTTTGGATGATTGCCCGAATCGATTCTTCGACAATTTCGACATGTTTCACATGGAACATTTTTTGACAAATTTCCACAAAGGAGAAGTTTCATAAAAAACGAGACAACATCGCGTTTACCCGTGCCCTTTTCGCCTTCAAAAATGTATGCATGCGCTAACCGATTTTTTTCGACAATCGTTTGTAGCTGCTTCATTACCACAGGCTGTAGCTTCGTTAGCTGTTCTATTTTTTGTGTCATTTCCTTCACCTTTTCGTTTGTTGCTAATGTTTATTTGAAAAGTGTTATGTACGATTCAAATCTATACTATCTGTTAGAAAAAAGCCCGTGTCTAGTGCACAACAAAGACACGGGCGCATTTTACATATAAAGATTAATTAAAAGTCCTTTAATTTCGCCAATTTTGGCTAATAACTCAATAGACTCTTTTTCTTCATTTAAAATATCTTCAGCTAGTTCTACTAAATGCTCATCAATTGTTTCGACAATTTTTAAGCGACGTCCTTCACCGAAACGATTCCATGTATGCGATTGCTTCATTTCTAGACCATAATCAACTGCCTCTTGTAAAAAGCGCTTCACAAGCATTTTAAAGCGCGCTAATTCGCGTAAATTGCGCGAGCGAGCGACACGATCACCAGCCGCTGAAATATCACCTATTAGTCTCGTTAATTGCTCCGTTTGCATTTTCGAACCTTGTTTCACGACCATTTCACCGAAGCGATTATTTGCTTGGTTATTTTGACGTACGTTTTGATTCGAGTTTAAATTCATACGGAGATCTTGATTAATTTTCATTTACCGCTCGCCTCCACAAACTAAAAATGATGGAATTGTTCGATTGGTAAAACAAAGACAATTGCTCCTCCAACTTCAACTTCCACAGGGTACGGAATATAGGAATCGGCGTTTCCTCCCATTGGCGACACAGGAGCAACCATTTGCTCACGTGATCGACAGTTTTCACGAATAATATCTAATAATCTTGGGATAAGAGAATCATCCGTACCAATTAAAAATGTCGTATTTCCAGATCGTAAAAAACCACCTGTACTCGCTAATTTCGTCGCACGATAGTTGTTTTTTGTTAATGCATTTGATAAACGATTACTATCTTGATCTTGCACCACAGCTACTACTAATTTCATCCGCACTCACCCCTTCATTGAATTGGTGCTTTTATTATATCATAAATAAAAGCTACACTTCATTTACTTTTACCCTAATATTGGATTTAAAATCATCCACACATCTTCAATTACTTGCTCTAGTGCCTGATCGGCATTGACAACTCTAAAACGCTCCGGATAACGCTCCATGACATATTCATATCCTTCATATACTTTATGGTGGAATGCTAATCCCTCTGCATCTAATCGGTTAATTTCATCGGCACGTGTCGCTTGAATACGTGCTAAACCTTTTTCCGGTGTGATATCAAAGAAAATCGTCACATCTGGCATACGTTTGCCAATTGCAAATTCATTAATCGCCAATACATCATCAACACCAATTCCTCGTGCATAGCCTTGATACGCTAATGACGAATCTATAAAACGGTCACATAATACATGTTGACCACTTTCTAACGCTGGAATTACCTTCTGATAAAAGTGCTGCGAACGCGCTGCTGCATAAAGTAGCGCCTCTGTACGTTCATGCATTGCTGTATGTGCTGGATCTAAAATAATCGAACGAATTTTTTCGGCGATTTCAATTCCACCTGGTTCACGTGTAAATAAAATATCTGAGCGGTTGTTTAATCGTTCGCCAATCGCCTGTAATACACTTGTTTTACCAGCTCCCTCGCCGCCTTCAAATGTAATAAATAAACTTCTTTGCATATATAGTATTCTCCTAGCACTTATTTTATGACATATATCAACTTCTCTAGTAATCGATGCTCACCTTGAAATGTTGCACCTATGGCTAATAATTCTTCTAACCGACTTAATTTTGCAACGGTAATTTTCTCACCTGGTACAAATAGTGGAATACCTGGTGGGTACGGGATAATCGTCGATGCTGCAGTACGTCCAATCGCACGCATATAAGGTACCCACTCTTTTTGGGCCTGTTCAATTTCCTCAAATGTATATTCTGAGCTAGTAATCGCTGCCATTTCAAAATTCGCACTTTGCTCTACTCGCTCTTTATATGGTTGATCCTTCAATTGAATAAACGCTTCTTTCATACGAATACGTAAATCAGCAAATGGATAACTATCCCCATGCTTTAATAACGGTAAAATAAGGAGTACTTGCATTGTATCTGCCAATTCTACATAGACATGCATCTTTTCGAGTGCATCTTTCAATTCAAAACCTGTATATCCTGGTGCACGTATTAAAAGTTTCAACGCATCGTCTACTTCGATTACTTGTAGTTGCGTTGATGCCGTTAATGATTCGATAAATTGCTTACGCTTATCCATCAAATAGGCAAAATCACTTTCCGTATAATTCGCCACATAGCTTCGTGCATCATCTAATGACGCTAGTAGCAAATACGACGGACTACTTGATTGTAGCATACGTAAATAATGATTGATCTTTTCTTCACTCACAAACTGTGATTTCACGTGTAAAAAAGAGGCCATCGTCATAGCAGGTAATGTTTTATGCGCAGACTGCACAACAACATCCGCTCCTAAATCTAATGCCGAAGTTGGCAGTTTTTCTGTAACCGTTAAGTGCGCACCATGGGCTTCATCAACTAACACTGGAATTTTAGCTGCATGACAGATTTCAATTTGCTGTTTGAAATCGTGAGCAGTCAAACCATAATACGTTGGATATGTAAAAATCACTGCCTTAGCATATGGATAACATTCAATTGCATTTGCTAACGTTTCTAGTTCAATACAACCTGCCGTCCCACTTGTTTCATCCCATTTTGGTGCAATATATATAGGCTTCACACCTACAAGCTGCAGCGCATGGAAAATGGACTTATGCGCATTACGCTGAACAAGCACCGTATCACCTTGTCTACACGTTGCATAAATCATCGCCAAATTTCCTACCGTTGAACCATTCACTAAAAAGAAACTACGATTGGCACCATACGTTTGTGCAAGTAGTTGTTCTGCCTGTAAGACCGCCTCTTCTGGATGATGAAAATCGTCAAGTCCTGTTAGTTCTGTTACATCATATGTTAACGCGCGTTTTATTTCATTTGGTAATTGTGAAAGCAAACCATTTTTATGACCTGGCACATGAAGTGATAGCGGTTCATTTGCTATAAATTTTGTCAATGCTTGGACGATTGGTCGATCGTTTTTCATTTTGTTCACCTCATTTGTGATTGTACTTCTATTATAAGATGGCTCAAGACATCCGACTACGGTTAAACGTCGAAATAATTATTAGAAAAGCTCAAATTACTCCTAAATAGCTCGTTTTGATGTTTCTTATTATGCCAATTTTGTTTCCTTTGGCTGGCTTTATCGATTGTTACTTTTGCGCCTAGCGTATCTTGAGATTAATCCTTATTTTTGTAAAAACTGAGACGATTCATTTTCACTAGCAAAACTATATTTAGTTAATGGCGTTTTAGCGAAGATTAACAAAAC
>NZ_JAKZFC010000012.1 GCF_022549215.1 Solibacillus palustris
TTCATTTTTGCTTCATTCAAGAAGCTGTATTCATTAACGTTGCTTGTTCAGTTTTCAAGGTTCATGTTGTTTCGATGTCGTTTTAGCGACTTCTCTAATTTAACACTTTCAAACTCCGTTGTCAATAACTTTTTCACAAAAGTTTTTTAAGCAATTTCAGTAGTTGATTATGTTGTTTCAAGTACGTCTTAGCGACTCTTAATATATTACAATACTATTCACTGAACCGTCAACAACTTTTTCAAAAAAGTTTTTAGCTAGCTTAATATCATAACTGAAACATTTAAATATCCTGAGTTTCTACTATAAGAATATACGATTAATAAAAAAACTAGAGATGCCTTCATGAATTGTAAATTACATCCGCTTTATCTGGTTGGTTATTAAATTGTAATTCGGTTTCAGCTTGTACAGATGTTCATTTTCCGCAAAAATTTAAAATTAGTAGCTCACAATAACCAATTTAATTAATAGATTTATAATAACCGCGCTAGGTTTTTAAAATTATAATTCATTCACTAGTAATTGCATAATTACCTTTTGATCTTCATTGTAATCATGCTGAATTTGAGCAATTTCATCATAACCCTTCCATGCAATTTCTACAATTGTTTGATCAGGATCGTGATAGGTGATTTCACCGTCAATAATTTCACACAGAAAATATTGCGTCGTAACTTTATAGTTCTCGATAATCGTCTTTTTTATATGCAACGGTTGAATGATTCGAGCCTTATAGCCGGTTTCCTCCCAAATTTCACGAATACACGCTTGCCAGGCGCTCTCACCTTGTTCAACGCCACCAGAGGGAACACCCCAGCTGTTTGTATCCTTTCCACGCACCATAAGTACTTTGTTTTCTTTTATAATAATGGCTGAAGCACCGTTCCAAATTTTATAATCCATTTGTTTGTCCTTTCTCACTTTGATAAAAACTATTTTATTTGAGGCGTGTTCAACTGCTGGATTTCATTCAATATGAAATTAATAATTGTCTCCACACTTACATTCTCTGTATCAATCTCTGGGCCAAAGTTATTTTTCTCATAGGCCTCTAAACATTTATCAGTTTGATGGAAGCACCAATTGCCCTCCTGCTCCCCACGCTCCTTAAGTCTTTTATGAATTGTTTCCTTACTGGCTGTTAAACAAAAATGATAGGTTTGTTCGTCTATGCTTTTGAGGCCGTTATAAATATACTCAAAATACTCTGGCTTTCGGATGGTCATGGGTACAATTAAATGCAGCTGATAGTGCTCAACTAAACGCTTTGCCATCTCTACTGTTAGCTCTTTCCATAGTATAAAATCCTGAAAGTCTCCCGTCGTTGCTTCTGCACGCTTAATATCATTTGGGAGAACATGTCTCAGCATTCCCCCAACCATTTCAGGGTCATAAATCATACTGTTCGCCAATTTTTCGTGCAGTGCCTGTGCAGTAGTTGTTTTCCCAACACCAAAAGCGCCGTTTATCATAATAATCATGTATTTAGCTCCTTTTTCATTAAATATAGTTCACTTACAATAGCATCTATTAACGAATCTAATGGGTTTATAATCCCCACGCCTACTTTTTTCGACGCATTTACCATCGATAACTGGGCTACTGAAATGATCATTTCTTCTTTATTCATCGTATTTATATATTCATAAATTGCCTCATCATATTGTGACTTGTGGCCCTCCATGATTAAGTCAAACGTATTTTCAATGACTTTTACTTCTACATCAATATTTTTTTGATGATCGTGCGCATATTGATGAAGACGTGCCAACGTACCCTTTACTGTTGCAGGGTTTGTAAATAGCATAACTTGTGGTCTTTGGATATTACAGATGCATTCAAAGTACGGTTCATCGATTTTCATAATTGGGATAGATACCATATGTTCTTGTAAAATAGCAATATAATTCGTACACGTAATTAAAATCGCATCGACACGACAGTTAGCAATCCATTCTAATTGCTCATTCACCTTATGTTTAGCGTCTTCAACTGTGAATGCTCTATTTGTAGTAACTTGATGCATTAATGCTGGGTCAACAAAATGCATGAGCTCCACGTCATATGAGGAAAGAGCATTTTCGATATAGGCAATATTGGAATGATGTGCATGTAAGCAGGCTAATGTTTTTTTCATTTAATTTCCGACCTCATAAAATATATCGTAATGATTTTTTTATTGCCCAAACTTAATGTCCATGAACTAGTTTTGTCATTGCTTGCATGGGATCTAGCCAAATTAGGGAATGATCTTCCTCCAAAGGTCCGCTAATATCTTTATCTTTCTCGCATAAATAAAAATGTCCTTCATTCAAATAATGTTTCGCATCATTAACTGAATAAAAATACTGCTGCGCACACCCTAAGTAATGTAGCACTTCAACATTCATTCCAATCTCCTCACGTGCTTCTCTTTGTAGACACCTGACATGGTCCTCTCCATATTCGATACCACCGCCCGGAAGAAAACAATGCTCGGAATTCACGATAACAATCGCAATTCTTTCTTTTTTCTTATCAAATACTACGGAATAGACAGCATCTCTTTTTACATAGCGTTCATTTGCCTTCTTTTCGCCAAATACAGAAATTGTCATGGTTGTCCCCCTTTAAATTCCTTTCTTAATAGAGCTAGCCTTTTCTTCATTATCGGAAATTATTGGAATTTATTTAATTTCACTACTTGCCAATACACCAAAAAGGCAAAGAGCCCCCTCAGCTCTTTGCCTTTTTCATGTTTATTTCAACCAATATTTTAAAATTAATCGCCAATCACTTTCAATATGACTTAATTCAAATGATTGAAGTGGATATGGTAAAAATGTTGGTGCGGATAGGTTGCGGGTTGTTCCATCTAAAAAAATCGGATACAATTCATCCGGTCCTGAAATAACCGCTACATCTATCAGTTCTTCTTTTACCACTTTTGGCTTTGATTCAGCCTTTAAATTTACTGTCTGAATGCGTGGTGTTGTAGGTTGTTCCGTTTCTTCAAGTTCCTCGCTACCCTTCGAATCCATCGTTAGTGCCTCATGTTGATTTAACCTTGATTTATAGACAAAGTATTTTTCAACAGGCTGTAGCAATGTATTACCATTTCCATCAAGCATATAAATATACTGCGCTTTGTCGTCATCCTCATTTTCGATTTGAACAAGCCATTCGTTATCTACACCCAAGCTATGTGGTTCTTCGTTAACTGATATATCTGCGTTAGCTAATGTCCCTATAGGCGTATCGGATATATCCTCACTTAATTGGATACTTACCTCATATACCGTTTCGTTAACATTTATTTTTTCGTGCTTTTTCATTTCTTGAAAGACAATGGACTCAAGAGCTGGAATTTGTTGCTTTTCAATTACACTTCCATCTATCGTTAATTCATTATCTTGCCCTTTGAATAATGTTATTTTAGCCATTTGATCGATTTCGACTTCTTGCCATTGCTTTGGTGTTACATAAGTAACTAGCTTCTTATCAGTAGATTGTATATTGAAGATAATCGAATCTCCTTCTAACACAATCTCCTTCACGATACCGTCAACAGGAGACGTTAACATATTATTTTCACTCAATTGGGTAATACGACTAGACAATAATTCCATTTGTCGCTCTGTTTCAGCTATAGCACGTTGAATAATCGCAATACCCTCGACTGTTGGTGTACCTTGTTCAATCCCTAATTCAATCGATAAAGTAAGATTCAAGATGTCTTCAACACGCGTCGTATTCGAATCGATTGCAGAAGTTGAATCCGTCTCTGTACTAACTATTTCTAGCTGCGAAACAACACTTTTTAACTCTTCTAACTCGGTTTCATAGGCAGCAAGGTCCGATTCTAGTCGAGCAATTTCTTTTTCCGTTTCTTCTAACTTGAAGAGCACCAATTCGCCAAGCACATCTACCGTTTGTCCTTCCGTTACGAGTACCTCATCAACCGCTTGAACAGGTGCTGCGATAAATTGCTCATTGCTTGAAGTTACAATAGCGTCTGTTGAGAGAATTTTCTCATGATCTTTCGTTACTGCAAAGTGTGCATCATTAATATAGTATTTCTTTAAAATAATGTCGTTCTCTCTCAATAGTAGATAAGCATTCACTAATACTAATATCGCAATAATTGCGCCTGTGATTTTCACTTTTTTCGACACATACATTACTTACCTAGCCACCCTTCGATCCATGTAGCCATTGGTAGAATGCTAATAAGGGCCACAATTGCTGCTATTATAACTTGAAGAAGAATTAGTTTAATAAGTAGTACTTTTTTGCGATTTTCCCATTGTGCTAAAAATGTATATTGAATCCATACAGTTACAACGGACGCAACAGTGATCTGATTAAGAAAATAAAGCAAATAATCCTGATAATATACATACGATACCATTGGAGCAACTGAGAAAAATGTAAACGGCGTCGCAAAACCAACCGCTGCAAAAATAATAACCGTAATAAGCTTTTCAACAATAATAATAGGAATCACATAAAGCTGTACCTTTTGAATCCAATGATATGGAATATTACTCGTAAAAGCATATAAAATGCCTGGAATAAAATAATAATAGAATAGGAAATATAGTAACCCTGTCAAAATAGCGCCTATTAATGATATAAGCCGCGCAAAACGGTACTGGTCATAGTCGCCATTTACGAGCAAATACGTCAGTTCCGTTGTGTTCATACCCCAAATATCACGTACAATAAAATATGCAAGGGTAAACCCTAAAATAATCGTTACCCACTTTATGTAACCTTTTAACTTCCCGTTCTCGCTATTTTCTAAACTATGTGCAAGGCGAGAAGGTTGGGAAAGCTGTTGCCAGTAATGAAACTCACTCATATTCTCACCTCGATTTTAGATTTAACCCCAATACTAGATTTCTATAACTTTAGGAGTTTTTATTTTATCGCTATTCTATTAAATACGTTTTCTATTATACACTCTTTTTTAATCTTATTTGTTCCAAGTGAATATTTAAATATTTTTACTAGTTCTATAGTAAATAAGGCGAGCTCGAGTGATAAATTCTCTTTATGCATTCTACGATTAACCCTACAAATTCATAGAATAAAGAGGCTAGGACACAACTCTTTTTTTGAATAATGGTGAAAAAATATTAATATTACGCCTAATCAGATTGAATTCCCACTCGTAAAGCAAAAAAATGTTAGACCAATTATATCTTGGTCTAACATCTTCCCTTTTTACCCCAGTCTATTTGTTTTTAGATTGTATGTGACAAACTAAAATAATCAATCTTTTTTAACCATCGTCATAAACTCCGTACCACCCGTGCTGAAGTTTTTTTCTGCAACAAAACCTAGCTTTTTATATAAATGAATAGCTCTTTCATTAAACGTTGCTACCGTTAATCGGATTGTAGGGTTATTAGGTTGCTGTCGAATAAATTGAATAACATGCGTACAAAATTCAAAACCATTCCCTTTACCTACTAGGGTCGGATTCATACCAACCCCCATATCTACTAAATCTTCAGCGTACACACCATACTGATTACCTGCAGGGACTTTAGCATTGGCTCCAATACAAAAGAAGCCAATTAACGCATCGCTGCCTTCAACAATCGCATAATATGAACCGTCGAGCATTTCTTTCATCGCATCCTCTGTTTGTTCATTATTGTAAAAATCGTACGGCTTATCGTATTGCCAACCCAAAATATCAGTAGCCATCGCTTCATTCATCTGTCGCACAAACAATTGCATTTTGTTCACCTCATGAATTCTCAAATTTTAATAAAAGTAATCCCCCTCCAATAATACAGTAATTTCCTTAAAAGTAAAAAAACGAAACAGGCTGTTTGCGCTGCTTCGTTACCAAATGTTATTTAGCTAATGCGTATTTAATATGCGCCAAGTGGTGTTCCTCATGCCACGCGAGTTTGGCTACCTTTGTTACGACTTTAATTTCACCGTTCACTTGATGCGTGAACACACGATTTAATTGCTCTTCTGTTAAATGCTCTCCCAATTCAACAATGCGTTCGTTAATGCCCTCTAGCATTTTTATCGAGCTTTCTACTGGAAGTTTTGTATCTGGTTGAATCGCCCACTGTTCTTCATCAAAAGCTGGTACAGTTGGATTATTATCTGTTAACGCCAGCTTTAAGCGTTGGTACATATTGAGCTGTGAATCAGCAATATGATGCACCAACTGACGCACATTCCAGCTACCATCCCGATACGTTTTGTTTAAATCATCTTCACTTAAACCATCTACCGTTTCACGTAAGCGCTGTGTATAAGTCTTGGTTTGTTTTAACCATTCTTGAACATTTTTAAGCGTTACATGTTCAGGCACTAGCAATTGACCAATTGGGTATTTTACGTCCATTTACATCTTCCTTCCTTTTTGTATTCAAGTTAACTATATCGAATTGGATTCATTAATGCATGTTTTTAATCCAACTATTCAACGTTGCGAAAAGAGGCCCGGACAATCTTTAATTATAAATATCACCATATTAAGGTATTGCATGTTAATCTATACCGACATCTTTAACTGCATAAAAAAAGGAACTGTAATTACAGCTCCTTTTTAAATAGAATACTTAGATGTATTAATTAATTTGTATCAAAAAAAGTTGGTGCAGCATCTACATTTTTTAACCATCGTTGTTCTAGACCATCCATTCTATCTTTAATCCATACATCTCCCTTGTTTTCTTTTTCAGATGTTCGAAACCAAGTAATCGTTGAACCAACCACTTGAGGAGAATTGTCTAGTTGATTGTTCTCCGGAAAGGTCAGCTGCTTTTGTTCACCTGTATGAATATTTATCACGTATAGCGCTGTAAACATCGTAGGTACTGGGCCCTCGTTCCACTTTTTGTTTTCTTTTGCCCGAGCAACAATTATTTCATTCGCAGAAAGCCATTCCAAGTCAAGGTCAACATATCCTTTTGGTGTGTATTCTTTAGGTTTATTTAATGTAGGAATATCGGCAACAGCTGTATTTTTGTTTTCGACGTAAAATCTTCCTTCACCCGATATGAATGCTAATTGATTTTTCGTAGGAGCCCACTTGATCCAATTTCCCCTCTCAAGCATTTTCCCTATTACTTGAAAGTTGTCTCCTGCTGATGAAAGTACAGATAGCGTATTACTATCAGCAGACCAAGACGCAGTAGGAATTAATAAAAAGCTAACCCAACTACCATCAGGACTCCATTTAAAATATTCTGCATCAATCGCAAATAAGTCAGTTGTATTTGTTTGAACAGTATAAAAAGGCTTTATCTTATTTGTATCAAGATTAGCATCTACGGGCACTTTAAAAAGACGAACAGGTTCCCAACCAGTAGGAAGCAAATTGGATTGCGATGAAACAATAAACTCTTTTCCATTTGGGAACCATTCAAAATCACTAACACCCAGAGATACATTTTCAAAACCTTGTGGTCGCCCATTTTTTGTTTGTGTAACGTTTAGGACACCACCTGAAGTGTAAGCTAGTTGATTGGATGTTGGAGACCATTTATAATTACTTGTTTCAATTGAAATATAGGGCAAATAGCTTTCCTTTTTCTTTACATCATAAATAAACAAATTGGTGTTCTCGCCATTTTTGTCACCTGCTGTATACGCAATAAATTGACCATCTTTTGACCACTGCGGATTGGAAACATACGTACCTTTTGTAAGTTGCGTTTCTTTATTGCCCTCTTTCATCCAAAGCTGATGATCCCTTATAAAAGCGGCTTTAAGTGGAACTGCAGCAGAGGCAACTGTTGAAAAACTAAAGCCCATAAATAGTAGGAATAAAAAAATCCTAATTACCATTCATCACACCTCCTACTTATAAGGTGTCCTTACGAAAAATATATATCCGTAAATTGAAAATAGCAGTAGTTGGTACGATCTATGATTTCCCATAAAGGGTAACATCCACTTTTTCATACTTCGCCATTACATTATCTTCATGTAGCAATAGAGTGAACACCACCTAGTTCCAAACTGCATCGCGAAGCCATATTATTTTCCAGCCTTAAGCGGAACTCGTAGTATATCATCGTGATCATGGGTTCCATAATTCGAAATGAAAATGTCGAGCTCGGTCTTGTCGAAATTCTCATACACGTCCATTCTTTTATTATTCTCACTGCCAAATATCCCCTGAATAGCAGGCATTCCATAATGCCGCTCTTTTCCGTCCAGATAATAAGTTTGAACAACTCCACCGAATATTGTGTCTGAACTTAAAGATTCCACATAGAGGTTATTATCCTTCATATAATAAGTCCATGAAATCGGATATCCCGCAATGTGTGTTGTTAAGCTTTGAGGTTCCGCTGATATATCCGTCAAACGTATCGGATTGTTGTCTCCTTCAGCTTCATTAATACGGTGCTTAGCGATAAACGTCATAGGTTGCTTCGCTAAGGACATCGCATCAATCCCAGTAATTTCAAAGTGTAGTTCCATCTCGTTAGGACCCAGCCTTTTACCTGGCATATACCCAGTTAACAGAGTTCCCCCTATATCCAGTTGATAATCTGTGTAAGGGAAAGTGTAATATTTACCTCTACCTTCAATGATGAGACGAACTTGAGTTGGTGTTACCGTCATCTCGCGAATTTTTCTTTCCATCGGGTCATCGACCAGTGGAATATTTAATACTTCCTTAAATGATGCATTTTTCAGTTGTTTCTTTTCTAAATTTAAATTTAAGTTCCAAATACCGTTAGTAGTTTCTAGTGTATGATTATAAGTTAACTGAAATTTAGTATTCTCTGCACGTAAGCTGTCCGTTTTAAATACTTGCTGGCTTAAGTATTGTCCTGTTGCTCCAGGGGTTCCAAAAGTCGAAGTTTCAGCTTTTTTAATCGGTTGATTCATGTCATCAATTACTTCAATACGGGCCCAGCTTTCACTTGCCATTTTAGTATCTGTAAACGTAACAGATGATCGAAGTAGTGTTTTTTCTCCAGGTTGCTCAAAAGCTTGCACTGTCACACTGTCAATTCCATCCTGCTGAATTTGGAAAACTTGTGTATCAGAATTGTTAGGATTGTAATCAATTGGCTTGTTCGCAACACCGATAAATTGAATATTTTCCATAACAAACTCAACATTGGCAGCCTGTCCTTTTACTATCCAGTCCGTTTCAAAATATCCTTGGAACACACCAAGTTCATTGTTCCACTGGTGCCCATAATTCCCTTCGATTAATTTGCCATTTTGATCTTTCAATCCAACTTGTTCAAAATTAATATCTTTTCCACTCCATGACGCGTTAGGTTTTAGACTATACAATAAAAACGTTCGATTATCATCTATATACGCCGTATGCACGGTTAGCGTAACATCGTTCTTTGTAATGGATTGCTCAATTGTTTGTCCAAATCCTTGTTCTAATGCGGTCTGAATACCTTCTCTATAGGAAAGAATGTTGGACCAGTCATAAGTTAGTGCTCCATAAACAGGTGTTGCCAATAATGCAACGGTTAAACCCGCTACTAAAGCAAATCGTTTTCGTCTTCGAGGAACAATTACAACTGGTTTGCCTCCATTCGTTTTCAATTCGTCCTGCTGAATATCGTTCCACATTTGATCAAAATCTGGATAAGATAAATTATCCGAGTTCTTCATTTCATTTTTAATCTTCTTTTCAAAGCGTTCCAAATTGATTCTCCCCCTTCAACCATGAGTTGTTATTGGATTCAAGCTTTTTGCGCAAAATTTTCAATGCCTTATGAAGCCTCGACTTCACTGTGCCCACAGGTATTTTTAAGATTTCAGCAATTTCCACCATCGACAGCTCGCCAATATAGCGGAGGGTAACAACTGCCATCAACTTATCAGGAAGCTGCTTCAACAGTTCCTCCCATTCCGCCGCAACTGTTTTTTCCAATAGGATAGTGTCTATCGACTTAACCGAGGCCGTAGTTTGTTCATGGGACCATTGAATCTGCTCCTGCTTTTCACGTTGGGTTTGATTCCTTTTTAGTAAATTTAAGCAATGATTCATCGCGATGCGCATAATCCATGCCCGTGTATGCTCAACATCTTTCCAATCTTGGCGAAAAATTGTGACAAACACGTCATGGCAAATATCCTCTGCATCTTGTTTGTTCCGCAGCATGTAATAGCAGGTGCGGTATACATCTTTGTTGTATGCATCGAATAATTCTCTTTCGGTCAATTCGAGGCACCCCTTTCTTCACGTTATACTTTATAAACAAATGACTCTCGGAAAAGGTTCACTTATTTTAGATATTGAAAAACATTGCAGATGGGAGTCATTATTTATTGATACGGGAGTACTTTTTGTAAACTTTATTATCTATGTAAAAGCAATCAATTTGAAACATCTTATTCTTCCAGTTCCCCTCATTATTTGGATAACTTGTTACATACAAAATAAGACCACCCATCGCCGAGCAGCCTTATTTTGTATATATAGTCATTTCTATTTATTTCTCTTTTTAAATATAAGTATGGATAACGCTGCAAATACAATTGTTGTTCCTACTATAATAAGCAAGCTTGTAGTAGAGGCTAGTAAATTGCCATTCATTTTATACACGATGCCATAGTTTATTTTATAAGCCTCTATCTGTTCATTTGAAGCCCCAGCAAAAACCGTTTGAATTGAGTTTTGCATAAATGCCTCGCGTAAAAGAACGGTCGTATGACTGATTGGAAAATACATAATCAGGTTTTGTGCAAATCCAGGCAATACCCCAAAAGGAACATACACACCACAGAGAAATCCTATTACTGTTCCAACGATTGTAGTTAATGTAGAATATGCATTTTGTGAGTGAACAAATAATACGAGAAACATATTCAATGTACTTGCCAATAAGACCGATAAAATTAATATCCCTATCACTTTCACCATTTCTGTAATATTTAATAGCTGACCACCTGTTGCAACAATAAAAATTTCGCATGCTATAAAAGCAATGAATGAAAAGATAAATCCGATGAAAAAAGCATTTAATACATAGCTAAGTTGAATTTTTGCTCTAGAAATAGGTGCCGTTAAAAAATCGGCTGCTGATTTAGATTCAAGATCCTGTATCGCTATGCCAAATGCGCCAAGTGTCGTTGTCACCGCAATCATTGATAATAGACCCGCAACTAACCATTCATTTACCATTGTTATTGTTTCTGGAGTAGCTTTTGTCACCTGTTCAATTGCATCAACTTGCATCTTTTGTAGAAAGATACCGTATAAGGCAATTACAATGATGATAGATAATAATGAAAAGAATACTTGTGTTTTATCTCTTCGAAACATTTTATTATTCCGAGCTACTAAACTAATTAATGCTTCCATTAAACCGCATCTCCTTCATGCATAATATGTGACATCCGCCAGGGGCTTTATCTTCATACAGCGTTTGGACGCTGAATGGAGATAAACACGTCGTCCATTGTGCCTTTAATCACCTCAAATGATGTAATCAATGATTCCATTTGCTTTAATAATGCTAAAGCATGCATGGTAGAAGTAACTCGAATCGAATAAACACCATTTCGCACAGTAAAGGTTAATCCATTTTGTTGTAGCCATTTTTCACCTTCTGCTATACTTTGAAAAACAACTTCTAGCTGGTCATAGGCATATTTCGTTTTTAATGCATCAGGAGTCCCTTCAGCAACAATTTCTCCATTTTTTATAATAACAATCTGATTTGCAACGGCTGCTTCCTCCATATAATGCGTTGTTAAAAATACCGTCATATTTGTCTCCTGCTGCAATTTTTTAATGGCCTGCCAAACAAATTGACGCGTTTGAGGGTCTAACCCAGTAGTTGGCTCATCTAAAAACAATATTTGTGGGCGATGAATTAATGCTCTTGCAATATCCGCTCGTCTCTTTTGACCACCTGATAGTGCACTATATTTTCTCTGCTCAATGTCATCTAACTGTAAATAGGTCGAAACAAATTGATAGTTTTGCTGTAGTTGAATTTTCGATAAACCATACATTTTTCCCCGATGTAATATATTTTCATGAACAGTTAATTTATCATCTAACAAGCTTTGTTGAAAAACAACACCAATAGACTTTCGAATATTCGCCTGATTATTTTCATCTACATCATAGCCATTAATACAAACTGAACCACTTGTTTTTTCTAATAATGTACATAGAATTTCAATTGTAGTAGATTTACCCGCACCATTTGTCCCTAAAAAAGCAAAGAGCGTACCTTCGTCAACAGTAAAAGAAATACCTTTTACAGCTTTATGTTGACCATACGTCTTCTGCAAATTTTTCACTTGTATAATATTTTTCATTTCAGTTCACCACGTCTCTTTTTAATTGTTTTATTCAATTCATCTACATCTTTTTTCATTATGTTTTTCATAATCCACCACGTACCACAATAAATGACAAAAGTAGAGACCAACACAATTATAATTGTCGACACATTCGATACATCATACCAATCCCCTAAATAGCCTGCCGTGAATACACAGACTAAAATCCCTAAAATATGTAGCAACAACTGCCCTAAAAATGGTATTCGTTCAACTTCAAAAATTTGTGAAATAATGCTAATCGCTATTCCCAATCCTATCGCAATAATGACTTCCTTTAATAATTCCTGCCCATTCATTACTTCATTTGACGTAAAAACGACCGATGACATAATGATATAAGAGCAGCTTAGCGAAATGAGTATACTAATGATTAGAGTACGAAGAAATCGCATGTTAGTACCCCCTTCCAATTCCTAGTTGCGTTTTTAGTTCTTTTAAATATTTCCTACTTATGTGTACAGAAACCCCATTATCTAAAAGAACTTGAGTAGTCCCAATCGTCGCTAATTGAATTGAAGCAATTTTATTTAGATTAATAAGTGTCGATTTATTCACCCGAACAAAATCCTTTGCAAATTGTATTTCAAGCTCATACAATTTCCTTTTCGCCTCAAACTCCTGCTCATCTGTTTGTAAATAGACTTTTGGGCCCTCTGCATATATTGAATAAATTTCATCAATCTTGAGCATATGGATTTCTTGATTTAAATAACCATAAATCATCTTTGAAACCTGTGTCGATTGTAATTGCTTCATCAATTGTTCAATTTGATCATTGTACTCTTTTGCATGAATATGAATTTCAGTTTCTTGAAGCGCTTGATTAATTACCAAGTGAATTTTCACCCAAATATCCCCCTAATAACATAACTTTACCATATCAAAATCCAAACAATATTAATTCGTCGATAAGAGGTTACTTAAACACGATAGGTGGTATCTCCTCCCTATTTTTTGTCCAAATTATGAATAGCCTTCACTCCCCATCCTTTTCCACAATAAAAACATAATGATACGTAAAATTAAATTCTAACTATTTCTAATTTTCATAACATATTAGTTCCATTCATGTAATACAATTACAATATATCGTTCAGTTGAAAAGGAGACTAGATTAGTATGAGTTTAGAACAAAAAGTAGAGTTGCAAGAAGGGTTTTTCGGGGAGTTTGGTGGTAGTTTCGTGCCTCCAGCATTACAAAATGTATTAAATGACTTAGCGGAGCAGTTTAATCGTTATAAAGAAGACGAGGAATTTATTGCGGAATACAAGCATTACCTGAAAGAATTTGTAGGTCGAGAAAATCCACTGACGTATGCCAGCAATTTAACAGACAAATTAGGTGGCGCAAAAATTTATTTAAAACGGGAGGATCTGAATCATACAGGTGCTCATAAAATCAATAATGTAATTGGACAAATTTTACTCGCAAAACGTATGGGGGCTACTCGTATTATTGCAGAGACAGGGGCGGGCCAACACGGCGTTGCAACTGCGACTGCATGTGCATTATTCGGCATCCCTTGTACGATTTACATGGGGAAATTAGATACAGAAAGACAAGCCTTAAACGTATTCCGTATGGAGTTATTAGGGGCAAAAGTAGTAGCGGTCAACAAAGGGCAAGGTCGTTTAAAAGATGCCGTTGATGAGGCCTTAAACGATTTAGTAGAAAACTATGAAAATACGTTTTATTTAATGGGTTCAGTAGTGGGACCACATCCATTCCCAACGATGGTGAAGCATTTCCAAGCCATCATCAGTGAAGAATCAAAACGCCAAATTCTCGAAAAGGAAGGCAAGTTGCCAACAGCTGTGATTGCATGTGTAGGTGGCGGAAGTAATGCCATTGGTGCGTTTGCCCATTATATTGATGAACAATCTGTCCGTTTAATAGGCGTAGAGCCAGCGGAAGCCCCTTCATTAACACAAGGTGTTCCGGCAGTCATTCATGGCTTTAAATGTTTAACGCTTTTAGATGAAGAAGGGAAACCTCAGCCAACGTATTCCATTGCAGCAGGTTTAGATTATCCTGGGGTTGGTCCTGAACATTCCCATTTAAAAGTAAGCGACCGCGCTGAATACGTAACGGTAACAGGTGCTGAAACACTCGCCGCTTTCCAAGAACTTTCTCAAAGCGAAGGGATCATTCCAGCACTTGAGAGCGCACATGCCATTGCACATGCGTTGAAATTAGCACCGACATTATCGAAAGAAGACATCCTGATCGTCAACTTATCGGGACGCGGTGATAAAGACGTTGAACAAGTTTTTGAAATGCTTTCTGAACAAAAATAAAGAGAATTGAACTGAATTAGATGGTTCCGATATTCTGTCGGAGCCATTTTTTGGGTTTCATTGCTTTCATAATGGATTGTAATATACTATGTATCGTTCACAAATCCATAACCTAAAAAATCACCTCAAATACTATTAAAGAGGTGATTTTTATTATATACAATCCGTAAATTATCATTTCCTATTTATTTAAATGTAGTTAACTCCTTTGACACAGAATTTAAAAAATCTTCCTCAAACCGATAGATAAATTTACCTGTTGTACTGCTTAATGGTATGTGATCTGCTATCATTCCATCACTTAAAGAAACCGATTTTATAGAATTAAATTTTAATTGATTATCAATCAACGAATCTAGCGACACATTTGCTTCTATTTGAGTAAACAGTTCTTTTAATTGTGTTGGTGGAATTTGGCTCTTTGTTTTATTCATAACAGCATTCATTAGATTTAATAGGTCTTCTTCATCTAAGCCGACTCCCTCTTTCACTGTAGCAGCCATCATTAAGGCCACAACTTCCTCGCCATTCAAACGATGCTGTCCTTTTTCGAAGTCAAAGGCCACTTGTGATACCGCTCTTACTCGCATATCTTCCGGCAAATCATAATCGATCCCATTCACCGAATCAATTAGCGTTGAAAAAGTTTCTAAATCGATAACGGCATAATAATCAATTGGTAAATCTAAGAATCTTGAAACGGTTGTTCTTACATTTTCTGCACCACCAAAATTATAAGCAAATAATAATTTATCGTATACAGTAGTCCCATCATCGTTATCCGCTACCGGCACATACGAGGCATTAGGGAGCGATGCAACTTTCATTATCTTTTTATCTTTACTATAAGTAAGTAAAAGATTTAAATAAATTCGATCATCCATCTCCTTCGACTTCACCGTGATTAAAGTGGTGTAGTATCCAGCTTCCTTAACTACTGGGTCATTTACAACAGTTGTGTTAGATTCTTCATTAAAGTTTCCAGGAAGTATCGATGGAAGATACAAAAACATACACAAGCCTACTGCCAATAAAGAAACTATAAGGGGAGCAAACTTTTTAAAAGAAACAATAGATTTCTTTTTTAATTGAGGATTCGCATCTAGTTCACGAAGTTGTTCAAATACTTTATGACGATCTTCTTTCGTAAATTGTAGTTCTTGGTCCGACGTATTATAAAATTTATCTCTTAATCGTTTATCTTCCATTAAATTCTGCCTCCTTTATCACCGACTCTAACCTTTGTTTTGCTCTTCTTAATCTAGTTTTCACTGTATTAAATGGAATATCTAAAACGTGGGCAATTTCTTCTGTCGATAATGAATCATAGTAGTATAGATAAACCACCTCCCTATACACTTTTGGAAGAGAAAATAGAGCATCTTTTAGTTCTTCTTTTTTGTATTTATCGATAACGGTTTTTTCTGTTGATGGTAATATTGACTTTGCTGTTTCATTTAGAAAACCTTTTACCTGTACCATTTTGTAATTCCAACTTTTTAAATAATCTTTACATTCGTTAATTGTTATACGATAGAGCCATGTTTTTATTTGTGCGTCATATCGAAACGATTCAAGATTTTTATAGCATTTGATAAATGTATTTTGTACCATATCCTTAGCAGTCTCCGTATCTTTCACATATGAAAATGCCAATCGTACCAACTCGTTACCATATTCAATCATCATTTTTTCTAATATAAAATCTTTTTCTTCTCTGTCCAATCTACTCCCCCCTTTCAACCTAGTTCAAATTCGGCTATTAGACGATTGTCGAATCATAATAGGTTCAATTTCCAAAAAATATTTATTTTAACGAAGATTTTCTTCTAATCAGCATTTAATATTTCATTAATTTTTAATAATATTTCGTAAAAAATTGTTCATACAATTATAACTAAAATACAAAACCTGTATCCTAGATTAACAAGTAATCATAGATACAGGTATATTTTTTATAATTATTCCACTAACAATAGCGTTTAACCGGTCAATTTTTTTTATAAAACTACACTCGTATACAATTTCAAATTCACCGACCTATACTCACTACACACACTAATAGAAAGGTCGTTAAATGAGAAGGAAATGACATTGTATTCATTGGCATAGCTATTTAAGTCAGACATATTATCGTTAATACCCTCACCTGTAAATTTTAAAATAGCTTCTTTCCTCGTCCAAATTTCAGAAAATAAAGTACCCCTGTTCAATTTATCTTTTTCTTGTTCATGTAATATCCAACCGTATAATGACTCGTCATAAGGTATATTATTAGCCTCTACATCTATTCCAATATGCCCTATTTCGCTAAAAGCAATTACCAAAAAACGATCTGTATGCCCCCAATTTATAAATTTATCTTCATTTACAATGTAAGGTTTACCCCGTGCATCTTTTTTGATTTGAATCCTGTCAAACATACGTTCAATAATATTTGTAGCCCAATTTTCTTTAGGTTCATTAAAATTAATTTTACTTTTCCAATCTTCAATAATGTATATCTCCATTTACACTTTTCCCCTTAATAAAAAAGGGCTTGTCCGAAAATTAATTTCTGGACAAGCCCTTTGCACCGACGATGGTGAGAATTTATTCTTACCACCGCAGAAGCACCGCCACAGCGGATGATTAACACATAAGTGGAACACTGTCCTAAAAGTAAATACTTTTTGGACAGCCCCTTACTTCTTGTTATGCCATGACTGCTTCTTTAATAAAACCAACTGAAATCGCATGGTTAATTAATTTACCAATGTACTCTGTATCAAGTGCAGGAATGTTAGCAAGTTCTAGCACTTTCATTGTATTAGTACTATCATATACTGCATTAGAATCGTTAGCGCCATCACCATCTAACTGTGCAACCGCTAAGTTCTTCACTTCTTCGCTTACCCCTTCACTTAGGATGTATGAGTTATAAGCATCTCGTTCTACCAATGTAATATCAAAACCTAGCTCGTTTAACTCTGCAATTAGTTTTTCAAAAGTAATAGGGTTAGGATGACTCACATGATACACACGTTGTGGGTTATCCGTTTTCAGTACAGACTTTACTACTACCTCACTAGCAAAATCAATTGGTGTGAAATCTACTTTCCATAAAACATTCGGTGCTTTATTACCAAGGATCATGAGCTTTAACATACGATAAAATGCGTTAGCATCAATATTACTTTGGAATTTACCATCACAATAACGCCCCACTAAATTACCCATGCGGTAAACAAAGACTTGTTTGCCTTCTTTTACTTTATCTAGTACCCACTTTTCAGCAATCATTTTTGTATCCGTGTATACACTTTCTACAGATAAGCCGTCTGGCATTTCTGTAGTACCTTCAAGTAAACTCCATTTACCTTCTGCCAATAAATCTTCTACTACCCCAACAGTTGAGATATGGTGGAATACGATTTTAGGGTTCACTTCTACTAATTCAAAGATGTTTTGCGTACCTTGTACATTGATTTTTTCAAAGTGTTCTCTATCACCAAAATGGCGCACATCAGCAGCACTATGAATAATTGCATCAATGCTTAGAGCTAACTCGTTAAATTCTTCTTCTTTTAACCCTAAGTATTTTTCAGTTAAGTTACCGTTAACGACTTCAATCTGTGACGACACTTCTTTATTGAAGAAGTATTGAACTGTATCGTTTACACGTTGGTTTGCATTGTCACCACGTACTACCAATACTACTCTTTTACCTTCTTCTACTAGTTTATTCGCAATGTGACTACCTAGGAAACCAGTAGCGCCAGTTACAAGTACAGTTTCAACGGTAGGTAATACCTCATTGACATGCATTTTAGGGAATTCTGTAAGCTGCGTAAATTCCTTTTTAAACTCTTGTACCGCTAGCTTAGAATCCGCCTTTACTTTTTCAGCTAGATTTTCTATTGTCTTCAATTCAAAGAAATCCTTAATTGATAACGTACTGTACGTTACCTTCAACTTAGATAAAATAGCGATGATTTTTAAAGAGTGACCCCCAATGTCGAATAAATCGTCCGTTACCCCGATGTCCTCTAATCCTAAAACAGCTTTCCATGCTTCAAGTATATCTGCTTCTACTTCATTACGAGGTGCTACAATAATATCAGATTTATGCATGACTACTTGATCCGCTTCTAATTGTTCTAATTTTTTGCGGTCTGCCTTACCAGTAGGTGCAAAAGGAATATCTTCAATCTGTTTAAGCTTTGTTGGAATCATATAGCTAGGTAATGTTTCTTTTAAATTCTCGACGATATGATGGAATGGTAATTCAACATCAGCAGTGAAGAATCCTTTTAAAGTCTTTTCACCGTCAATGACCTCAACCACTACTACTGCATCATTCACTTCAGCTATCTCGTTCATACGCGTTTCAATCTCGGCAATTTCAATACGATGCCCACGGATTTTTACTTGCGTGTCTTTACGTGATACAAATTCAATATTTCCATCTGCTAAACGTTTTACTAAATCTCCTGATTTATAAAGCATACCGCCATGGATATTTTCATCAAAAGGATTCTTGATAAATTCTGAATCTGTTTTTTCTTTATTGTTCAGGTAGCCTAAAGAAATACCTTCCGAAGCAATCCATAACTCCCCTACTTCATCAGTAGCACAAATATTACCTTCTTCATTTACTACATAAAGCTTCGTCCCTGGCAAATCATTACCAATCGGAACACTGAATACAGACTCGTCTAAATTGTTTGGTACTTCATAACATGTAACAATAGCTGTCGTTTCTGTTGGTCCATATAGATTGAAGAAACGAATTTCCTCACCGATGCTAGATTTGAATTTACGTGCTAAATCACCTGTTAATAACTCTCCTGCAACCCCTACAATTTTTACGTTTTTAAATGTGTTTAATTTTCGCTCGTTTACATAGTTTACGATGCGGTTGAAAAATACGGTTGGAATCGCAGGAATAATTGAAATGCCCTCCCGTTGAATTACTGATAGGAAACCTTCCTCCGACATACGTTCAGAATCATCAATTAAGTATAATGTTGCCCCGCTATATAGAGATGCAAACGTATCTAAAATTGAAGCGTCGAAGCTGTATGTAGCAAATTGCATAATAATATCTTCATTTGTAATGCACCAATCTTTTAACATATATTCCATAAGATTGATTACCCCACGTTGGCGAATTAACGTGCCTTTAGGGTTTCCAGTAGTACCTGAAGTGTAAATAACATATGCTAAATCATCAATAGCATCGTCAGTAAATTCGATGTCTACCTTTTCTAAAGTTTTTAGGTTCTCCATTAATAAGACATTGGTATTTCCAGCTACTAAATCTGTAATATTGTCTAAAAGACTCTCACTTGTAATTACATTAGTGGATTTCGTGTCATTAATAATGTATTTATTTCGTTCTACTGGGTGCGTAGGGTCAAGTGGCACATACACACCGCCAGCTTTAATAATACCTAAAATTGAAATGACTGTTTCCATACTACGCTTTAAATAGATACTAACAAACTCACCCTTTTGCAAACCTTTTTCCTTTAGATAGTTAGCAATTTTATTTGATTCTTCATTTAGCTCGTTATATGTAATTGTTTTCTTACCTTCTTTAATCGCTACGCACTCACCGAAGCGAGCTACTACTCCATTAAACTCTTTTAAAATTGTATTCATAATAAAACTCCTATGACTGTTGTGTATGTAATTATGTATTAATACAAGGGGATGCTTTTGATAATCCCCCTGTACGTTTATTATTTATTAAATTTGCTAACTTCTTCCTCTAACTGCTCAGAAGTGTCTGTTAATTGTTTTGACATATTACCGATTGTCCCCAGAGTTGCTTGTTGATTTTCTACGTTTTCAACAATAGCCTCATAGCCACCTAAAATTTCTTTAGCACTAGATGACAAGGTTACAATCATAGCTGTTGTTTCCTCTACGCCTGCTGATATTTCTTCTGACGAACTTGATACATTTTGTAATTTTGCTGAGATATCCGTATTAAAGTTAAGAATTTTATTAAACATTTCACTTGTTTCTTGTGTTAATAATCTGCCTGTTGAAACTTCATTCTGAATACCAGACATAACTGTTTCGGCTTCTTTTACAGAAGCGCGTACTCTATTGACTAATTCACGAATATCTTCTGTCGACTGTGCGGATTGTTCAGAAAGCTTTTTAACCTCTTGAGCGACTACTGCAAATCCTTTTCCATGCTCTCCCGCTCTTGCTGCTTCTATACTTGCGTTTAATGCAAGTAAGTTCGTATTGCTTGAAATTGAATTAATAACTGTTAGAATTGTTCCAATTTCATCTGACAGTTGTACTAAATTTTCGATCGTTCTATTTGATTCTTCAACATCATTTTTAATAGATACCATTTGGTCTGATACTTTTTCTGTTAGTACTTTACCATTTTCAGTATAAGAAATAACTTCTTCTGAATATTTGTATACATCCGCTACATTTGAAGCGATTTCCTGTACTTGTTTTGACATGTCTTCCATTGAATATGCCGCTTCCTCAATAGAAGTTTCCTGTCCACTTAAAGTAATCTTCATATTATTTACTGAATCCGTGATCTTTTCAGATGATTCGTAAGTTGCATTAAATGTATTGTCTAATTCTTCAGCTCCTGTTTTTAAAGTAGATGCTGAATTACTAACCCCTTTTACCATATGAATCAACGAGTTGATCATGTTGTTGAAGCTTGCATTTACAGTTCCTAATTCGTCTTTACTTTCTGGTAAGTCAGATTTCAACTCGCCATTACTAGCTTTATTAATGCCAACCAATAGGTACTGCAATGGTTTTAATTGCTGTTTAACAATAAAGTATTGAGCTACAATGACTAGAATAAGTAGTACCGATAACACAATAAGGGACATTTTTAATAAATCTATTTGACCTTTACCGATACTAGATGCATCTACATCAATTGCATAATAAGCAAATAATTCATTATTACTATCAAGGATAGGATACATAAATGTTAACCACGTACCAAAATCATCTTTATAAATTTCAGTGAATTGAGGTTCTTTTGTTTCTTTTAACTTCGTTAGACCGTCTACTACTAAGCCTGGTTGTTCGTACATATCACCGACAACCATACCTTCAGAACTAAACGCTTCCCATAATTCTGTGTCAAAAGCAATTAAAGAGGTTTCATTTCCCTTGTCCCCACCTAGTTCAGTTCCGAAAATGTAACCGTGTGATACTGATGGATTATATTCACTCATTTTATCGAACATATCTGTATATTCCATATGAGTTTTACCTTTAATATCAGTATCTTCAGCTAATTCCTCAATTACTGCACCGTCCATTTGCTCATACCAAGATTCTGATATAGCTTTTGTTTGGCTACGCAATTGCTCTTTCAAAAGACTACCTTGAATGAAATAGCTAACTCCTATTAGAAATAAACTTATCAGTACAATTCCCGAAACAGTTGACATCATACTTTTCTTAAAAAACGTCATATTTTTAAACATAAATTTCTCCTAAAAATTATATTGTAATATTACGTTATAGTATCAAGTTGTTATATAATTTGTTGCTTTACTTCCTATAAAACTATTTATTTTCCCTCCCTAAAAACAACTCCAAATAACGCTAACAACTTTAAACTATACCATTAAACCTATTATTTCCCAAGTGAATATAGTCATTTGGGTTGTTCTTAAAAAATCATTACTTTTTTAAAAGTAGGTAAAAATAATCAATTTATTGTTAATTTACAATTAAGTAAATTCCGCATATCCACCTAGGATTATTAAGCAAACTTTGTTTTACATAATGGAACTCACTAGTATCGCATAAATAACGCTTGAATTTTCCTATATTTCAAAAAATATAAACACCTAAGCAGGGAGTAAAGCGTGAGAATCTTCAACACAAGAATTTAGCAACAGAACAAAAAAACCAATCTCTGTGTGAGGAGATTGGTTTTTAAATAATGTTCGCTCAAAGTTGGGCTGCAAACGTGCTTTTAGATATTGAAGAAATCCACCTAATCGAAAAACTCCATATGTGTTTTGTCACCTTTATAGTAATCTAATCTATCTTGTAATGTACCTGTATGAAATTCAAATTTATGTCCATCTAGGTCCGTAAAATAAATGGACTTTTTATCCCTTTCATCTCTCTGACGACTTGACAAGATATTTACATTTAATTTCTTTAATTTATCGTACATTTTATTAAAATCTTCTTCTTTAATTGAAAACGCGATATGTGTGTAGGATTGGTGTATTTCATTACGGGGTATACCTCGCTCTACATTCAGAGCAAACCACATTCCATATACATCGAAGTAAGCCGTTTTCTTACCCTTTACTAATAATTTTGCGTCAAATACATTTTGATAAAACTCAATAGAATTTTCTAAATCAGAAACAGAAAATAAAAAATGATTAAGCCCTTTGATTGACATCTTTCCACCTCAATAAAATTTCATCCTTATTTATAATATAAATCTCTGCACTCCTGCATGGAAATAGCAATTTTTCGGTTCCTGCGCTGTCCGAAGAAGCGATCATCATGATGAAAATTTCATTAAAAAAGCGCAGGACAGTATTGGCTTCAAACAACTTATTACTATTCTCTATGCAGATACAATTCTTTTCCTCGTTCCATATCTTCTGAAATATTGTTGCTTATTATAGCTTCCCCACGTAAAGGTAATACACATTTGCCAAGTACTACTGTAAAAGCAAAAAAGGCAACTGTCAGCTTTACACTGATGTTGCCTTTTGTATACGCAATTTTAACATGATTATGTGAACAGGTGAATGATTTTATTTAACTTCTTCCACTTGTTCAGTCTCTACCTTCACTCGGTCAAGACCAACTTTAATGGCATTTATATATTCCTGTATTACTTGTTGCGCTAATTCTGATTGTGGATTTATTATTTCAAAACCATGGTAGGCACCTGGATATAGATGGAATTCCACATCAACGCCTGCCTGCGCTAATTTTGTCACATATGCGATTGTTTCATCTCGGAAAGGATCTAACTGACCTACACATGTATACGTATAAGGTAAATTACTGTAATCTTCAGCGCGTGAAGGTGCAGCATAAATCGGCACATCATCTTTCCCATGTAAATCCCCTAAATAACATGTCCAACCAAAATCATTTGTTTTTTGATTCCAAATCATGCCCTCTTTAATTTCATTCGCAGAAGGTGTATCATTGCCATCATTAATCATTGGGTATAATGGCATTTGGAAACAGATCGAAGGGTAAGCTCGATCTCGTGCTAGTAACGTTAAACCAGCAGTCAAACCACCGCCTGCACTTGCACCAGCTACACCAATTCGATTGGCATCCACTTGTAATTCTTTCGCGTGTTCTGCAATCCATGTTAACGCACTATAGCAGTCCTCTAATGGAGCAGGATATGGGTGTTCTGGCGCTAATCGATAATCCACTGAAACGACAACACAATTCGACGTTTCAACAACTTGTACACAAAGATGATCATTATCTTCAATACTACCTAAAATATATCCGCCACCATGGATCCAAAGCAAAACCGGTAATTCTGTATCTTGTTGAACCGGCTTATATATGCGAATACGTATATCATTGTCATCAATACCTATAATCGTTTTATCCAAAATATCTACTGTTTCCGTACTCGTTAAAGACTGGTTTAATTGTGCCATTCCTTCACGAATAGCCGGCAAGTCATCCACGTTAAATGCAAAATTTTGAAATGCTTCTAAACCAGGTAAAAATTCAGGATGTACTCTGCTTTTCATACTATTCCCCCATAGTCTCTGTCAATTTTGGCTCTCTGTACTACTCTATTCATTCAATTAAGTAATTAGTACAACTTCAAAAACAACAATACTTTACTCATGTTATAGAAGTACTTTTTCTTATAAATGAAGGAACAATTGATCTATAAGAAAAGTGGGAGGATGGGAGACTATTTGTTCCGATAACTTACCTAAAAATAACATATATTTATTTTGAAGAAAACACATCAAAACAATAGTTTTCTGATATTTTACTATTCTAATTGAAACTCAATTGATTTTGCTTGATACATTTTATTACGGTATTCATAAGTGATGATAATACTACCCACAAAAGCACCTGGAGATAATCGTGGATGTAGTGTAGCAATAAGTTGATTATTTTCCACTTCATAGTTAATAATGCTTCCAAAATTAATTTCATTAAACATGGTCTCGGGGAGGAGCTTTAACGCTTTCACATTCATTACATAACGTTTCTTACCAATCATTATTTCGGCTTTGCTTGGAGTTAAGTTTGCTTTAACATTTTTATTAATTATCGCCATTGGATGGTCAACAAGCACCTCTTCAAAATGATTAGTATCTATATGAAAAACATTCACTTCCTGGTCTAAAACACCTGTACCGTAACCTTTCGTTAAGATGACGATTAATTCGTTCTTTCCATCTTTATTAATGTCTTCGTAATATACTTGTGGCACATAGGCAGGATTGGTGACATTTATCCAAAAAGGTCTTGAATAAATTTTCCCCTTGAAATCAATTTTAAAATCTTGAAATAACCCATCCTTTTTCTTGGCATAGATCGTTATATTCTCCTTATCCAATTGAGCTACTATAATCTGTTCTGGAGTTGCTGCTACTGCTATATAAAGGGAACTTGCAAGAAGAAATATGAAGCTAAATATAATATATTTTTTCATTAGGTCACCACCTCGTTGTACTAGTATTCCCTAATGTGATTTTGCAATTCGACTTACCTGCACCGTTAGCCATAACAGCGTATAAATAACTTCGATGCGACGTTATTTCAAACCTACACTAATAATCAGAATTGACTCCAGCGCTATAATTCATCGAACTTTCTTATTTTGTGTCTGGTGACTGGTATCCATAAGAGTATGCGAGACAGTCAAAACCGCATTTTTCTAGAATTGGTTTACTCATTGGGCTGGCGTCAACAGTAAGGAAAGGATGTCCCTTTTCATACGCCTTTTGTGCACGAGCAGCTAGTAGCTTGGTGTAATAACCTTTCCCTCGAAATAACGGTAGCGTTGACCCTCCCCAAAGACTAGCAAAGGATGAATTAGCCTCCAGGTACATCCAAGCCGCGCTAACAAGCTGCTCTTCTTCATAGATTCCGTAAAGATATAATGTGTCAGGACTACTCTGTTTATCTCGCCAAAGTCTTTTTCCAAGTTCCTCATGAGACTCGTTCCATATGGCATCTTCTAGATCCACAATATGTTGAATCCCTTGTTCGTCTGTTATTTCCTTAACATCAAGGAGTTGGCTATCCATTAACAAAGTATGCGTACCCGCTAATTTCATGACCATAAGCGCTTCAGGCTCGCCACCTGTAAACCCTTCCTGTTCAAGTAATTCCTTCAAATGATCCGGCTTATCATAGCTATACACCTTCCACTCAAAATCCTGCTTAAGATTATTAAAATAGTTTAATTCGTTTTTAATAACCGCTTTCACATTGTCGTTATTTACATTCGAAGCAATAATAAACCCCGATTCACCAAATTCTGAAATGTGACGCACAACATGCTCGGTTTCTTCTCTTATGTATCCAGGTGTTTGAGCCTCATATCTAAGTTCTTTATGAAACAGTGAAACTAATTCGTTTTTATCCATTGTCGAGCTCCTTTCAGGTTAAAATAATATACTATTAAATTAAAGTTTGAACATTTTCTTTCTGTTGTCCAACAAGTATGCCCATTAGATGAACGACACCTAACTCTTTGCGACTTTGTCTATTTTCCCAATACTAGTTCCAACACATTTTTCAACATTTGATAAGAGGTGTGGCTGCTCTACATTAAGAGCAAGCCGCACTTCATTTTCATCAAATAAGCCGTCTCCCAACTCTTTACTAATAAATTAGTATCGAATAAATTTAAAAAACTCAGTCGAATTTTCTAAATCAGAAACAGAAAATAATAAATAACATTTCATTCTTCCACTCACTTTTCCTTGTTTAATTAAGTAACATTATTCAAACGTTCGGCATTGTATTTCACTTTCTTCTGGCGAAATATGTTTCTTTATTTTTAAATTTGTTACTTGTAACCCTGTTAGGTTAGAATCACTTACAGAAAAAGTAAGTTTATTATAATCTCCACCGTGGTGTCCTGAATAGTTTAAAGCACTTCCATAAATGAGGTGTCTCCTAGGGTCTCCATCAATGGGTTCAATTTTGATTTTGGGACACATAAAAAATTCCGCATAAGATGGTCCTAAATGAGATAAATAACGTGAATATAATGCTTCCTCGAGTAACTCTTCTTTAGTAAGCCCGTCCACTTCTTTTCTCCAACCTACCATGAGCCAATCATAAAGAGATTGTGACTTTAATCGCACTTTTTGACTATTTTCCGAAACGATAATTTCCCCTTCTTTAGCCGTGCAAATGTTGCGTTTATTATCAACTACACACGTATAAGCTGGTTCTATCGTGATTACTTCATCATTTGTCATTTTTATCGTTAATTTATTGGATGGATTATCTAAAGTAGCTTCGATTGTTCCATTCACTCGGTCAGAGTTATTAAGCCAGTAAACCACTTTTCTGAGTACACGTTCTTGAAAACCATCATTGATACTGAATACACGCTGAAGTCCGGAATCATTTTCAACTTTAATGTATTGAATATCATTATGCTCTAATGAATGCGTCATCAATTGTTCAAAAGTAGGTTGATTGGTATTCTTTTTTGCCTCAGCCATTTGGTTAGATAAATTCATTAAATTCCCATTAAAATCATTCTTTCTAATAAAACCTTGGCTAGGTGCATCTTGCTTCGCAAAAACAATAGCAATATTTACGAGAAATAGGACACAAAAAAGGACGTAGAATTTTTTCTTCAATAAAGCACACCTACCTTTCTTGATAGGTATCTTCCCCGAATATTCTTCACCTATCCAGCTGCGTTAGTTGAAGTACATTTCTTCGCAATCTTATCGTGATATTAACTTAAATATCCAACCAAAAAATTATTTCAAATCTAAAAATTTACTGTATTTAAAATGAAGTTTGATTAAAAAGTCCTTGAAAACCAATATTTCACGCTAAATTAAATGAACCCGCTTTGAAAAAGAGTGATCAAAACAACTTCATTCTCTTTGAAGCACTTTATAGTTTTTATAATATAGTTTGATTATTTTCTGCCGCTGTTCCTCAACAAACGCGCCTGATTCTGGAATAATCTCTTAAGGAGCAAATAGGAAAGGCAGTAAAGTTGCCAGCGAGAAAAGAAGGATAATTATGTTTCCAAATAGAGCAATTACTCTAAGTTTGGTTCGAACCTGTAAATAATAAAAAGCAAAAAACAAAGCTATTAATGCGTATGGTAATAAATTGCTACCCGTTGCTATGGCTGAACCTAAAACAAACAATACAATTAGCCCCGAAATAATATTGAATATGTGTATTTTTTTCATTTTATCATTCTCCATTCTCCCTTCGAAAGCAATGATCATCAATTATCTGGCCCGTTTGTTTATGAGTGGTCAGCTTTGGTATGTTCCCTTTTCTTCTGTCGAGAAAATTCCCCATAAAACAAACAATTCCTAATCTGTTATAAATTTCCTGCATAATTTCATTAAATCTTAAGAAATGCCCTAAGTTTTTATTAATATTTTCTTTTTATAATTAGTACTATCTTGATGGAAGGAAGATGACATATTAAAAAAACTATTACTACGAACACAGATTTTTTGATGATAATGTAATTTAGTCAAAAAGCCCAGTGGTGATATGCCAACCATAAAAAACATTGAATCTGAAAACTTTTAAGCTACTAATAAACTGTTTATAAGCGCTCAAATAAACCTTGCATTTTTTGTGCAAAAAAAAATGGACGTAAATGAAAGCTAATTAAAGGGTCTGAAAGAAAGTGAATAGGTAAATACTCTCTCCTATCGGTTGGTATGTGGATGTGATTCGTGCGTAGTAGCGAATGCATGAGGCGTACAAGTATAAAATTGGATAACACAAATAAGCAGGTAAGTACCTGTTAGCTATACTATTTTGAATGGTTAAAATGGAAGTTCCTTTTGGTACCTCGTGTAAAACAGGACAACATAAATAGAGTGAGGGAGCCAAAAGGCGACTATCTCCTATAAGAAATCCAACAGGTCGTCCAGATCAACAGGAAATTCTATTGGAAAGAGCTTTTACTACTAATATATGAGGAGTCAAATAAATATGATAAAAAAAATAGTTGCATTTGCATTACTAATGATGATTCTAATTGTTTCTGGCTGTTTCGGAAATGAACAAAACAAACAACAAAAACAACAGGAAGTACTTACTGTCGATGATCCTGAAAGTATCACGGTTCTAGTCAACAAACAATATGCTTTTCCGGAAGGCTATGAACCGAAAGATCTCGTTTATCCAAATGCTCCATTTATATTTAATGAAAAAATAGAAAAAAGAATGATGAGAGAAGAAGCAGCGAAGTATCTCGAAAAAATGTTCCATGCGGCGAATCAGCAGAATATTCATCTAGCAGGTGTTTCAGCCTATCGTTCTTCTCAAACTCAAACAGTCCTATTTAATAATTATGTTGAAAGAGATGGAATCGAAAAAGCAAGAACATATAGTGCTGTTCCTGGAACAAGCGAACATCAATCAGGATTAGCAATTGACGTTAGTGGATCCGATGGTTCTTGTGCAGCAGAGGACTGTTTCGCGAATACAGAAGAGGCAGCATGGCTTGAAGATAACGCCCATAAATATGGATATATCATTCGCTTTCCAAAGGACAAAGAAAATATTACCGGTTACCAATATGAACCATGGCATATTCGTTATGTTGGTGTAAATTTATCCACTGAGTTATTCAATAAAGGGTTAACATTAGAAGAATATTATGAGTAGCACCTGTGAGCAGAGAGTGAAAATAACAATGAGTATCTTGAAGAAGTAAAATTTCTCCAATTATAGGCGTGGGAGAAATTAATTTAGTGGGCCCCCATTGAAAAATGGGAGCTCTTTTTAATCTGTTAAGTATAGAAGTAAGGGAGAAATTAAGCATGGAAAAGTGGGGCTTTTTATTAATTTTTGCAATCAAGGGGTGCTGACTATTTAAATACGTTGTTTTAATACGGGCTTACTTTGTTTTGGTATGTCACTACTTTGGAATGATCAAACTTATCTCATCTTAGGATAAGTTTTTTATTGCTATCAACTTTTTCTCCCCTTTCACACGTCTAGTAGTTGTATACAATTTTTAAATGTAAAAAAGGAGCTTCTTAGGACATGAAAACAAGAAATGCATTTCAACATGAAGAAATATTTGTCCAGTTTATTCGCGAACAGAAAGAACGTTTTTATTTGCTCGCGTATAACTATACGAAAAATGAACAGGACGCACTTGATGTTGTACAAGACAGTATTCAAAAAGCAATGCTTTCTCTCGATCGACTAGAAAATGTCGAGTATATGAAAAGCTGGTTTTATAAAATCGTCGTACGTACAGCCATTGATTTTTTACGTAAGCATAAACGCTTACAGGTGACAGACGATGATACTTTGCAAAATTTAACACCTGCACAAGAGGATGTCTACGAAAACGTTGATTTAGAGCATGCGTTAGACGAGTTACCTCAAATGTATCGTGAAGTTGTCATTTTACACTATTTTGAAGATTTAAAGCTCGCTGATGTAGCTAATATTCTTAACATTAATTTGAGTACAGCCAAATCTCGCCTTTATAAAGCGTTAAAACTCTTAAAAATTCAATTGCAAGATGTGAAAGGAGAAACAGCACATGGATAAAAAATTAAAAGAATTAGAAAAGCAATATAATGAGGTACCTATTCCAAAAGAGCTTGATTTTGTAGTTGAAAAAGCACTAAAGCAAGGCACAAAGAAGAGAAAAAACCGAGCACCACAATGGTTACTTGGATCTGCAGCGGCGGCTATACTTTTTACAGCTAGTTTAAATGCCAGTCCAGCTATGGCGCAAAAACTTTCAGAAATCCCTGTTGTTGGTAGCATCGTCAAAGTTTTAACATGGACTGAATATGAAGTAAAAGAAGACACATATGATGCTAACATTAAGGTACCTTCTATCGAAAACCTAGAAAATAAAGATCTTGCCAATACTTTAAATGAAAAATACCGTTCAGAAGGTAAGGCTCTATATGATGCATTTGTTTCTGACGTTGAATATGTAAAGGGACAGGGAGGTGGTCATGTAGGGATAGATAGCGGTTATGAAATCAAAACAGATAATGACCAAATCTTATCGATTGCCCGTTATACCGTCAATACAGTTGGATCATCTTCTACAACTATGCACTACGATACAATTGATAAACAAAATGAAATTTTAATTACACTACCGATGTTATTTAAAGACGATAGTTATATTAAATCGATCAGTGAAAACATTATTGAACAAATGCGTGAACAAGCTGCATCCGACCCAGATAAAAAGTACTGGGTAATAGGAGGAGGTCTCCCTGATGAAGAAGTTATAGATGGATTTACAGCTATTAAAGCTGATCAACAATTCTATATTTCTGATAAAGGTAAACTTGTTATTTCCTTCGATAAATACGAAGTAGCAGCAGGCTATATGGGTATAGTAGAATTCGAAATCCCAACCGATGTCCTAAAAAATGATCTTGTAAGTTCTGAATATATTCATTAATCATTTTGCTAAAAAGCATAGTTCCAAAATACGAGGTATTTGACGATTAAATTGTCAAATACCTCGCTTTTTTATTTATGAAATACTTCTTTGATTCTTCTTTTAAGGGGAGTCTATCAATAGACTACACCTCACTCATGTACACAAACTATGGCTATCATTTATTTTTTTCGACGAGATAATACAACGATTGATAAGATTAGAATTATCGCAATAATTCCTACTACAATCCAAACTACCGAAGATGATTCTTCTTTTTCGCTTGTTTCTTGAGAATCTAATTGTTCTTCATTCGATGCTACTTCTTCTGTAACTGCTGTTTCATCTGATGGAGTTGTTACCTCCTCCACTACAGGTTCCTCTGCAACATTCATAGTGAACGAATATGATCCCTCTAATGGGTGACCATCTGCACTGATAATTGTCCAATCTACCTTATATTCATCATTTGCTAAAGGGTTCACCAGTTTACCAATTAATTGTTTATCAGCAATTACAACTTCACCCAATTCAATTTTTTCGCCATTTGAAGTATAAAGCTCCATAATACTACCTTGTTCAATAGCCTCTTCAAAGTTTAATACTAACTCTGTTAATGACTCTGTTACGACTTCACCATTTGCTGGTACAGTTTCACCGATATGTGAATGGGCAAATGCAAATGTATTTATACTAAATGTAAACAAAATAGCAGCAATAGCAGTTATGAATTTTTTCATTAAAATTCATCCTTTCTATCAAAAATTTTTTTGTAGCGGTTTTCATTATAGGCAATTACATCATACTTAACAATGTCCAGTCTCTGCTCAAATAATAATTCTACTCAATTTTTGTCCAATTAATTAATTGTTTGTGAAAGACTTATTCACATTTTGAAATTTATTATTTTTTATAATTAAGGTTATTATCCGCCAAAAATAAAACTATCTCGCATATATGCAAGATAGTTCATTTATAACAGCGGTTTAATATATTTTTCTAATAGCTCTTCTCCAACGGTCCTGCTATTTCTTGCTCGATTTCACCTTCACTTTTCAAAATAATCGTTGTAGGAATTGAAAAAGCACCATACATCGTGCTAATATCACCGGAAGCATCCAGTAAAATATTCAAATTGTCTTTTAGTTTTCCAACCAGTTGTTCTTTTTGCATTTCCATCTGAAGAGAAATCTTGTATTTTTAGCCTACGTATATACTTACTTAATTCCCCCTGTCCTCTTCCTTGTTTTACATATCGTTAGTTTTTTTCTTCCATCCATCCACTTTTTTTTTCGCCATTTAAAATAACGCCATTTTAATGAAAATAAAAAATCGTATTCAAGGAAATAATTACCTTAAATACGATTATTAATAAATGAAACAAATAGTATACAACTTTATTATTGAGTGCTTAACTTTATAATTCAGTTTAAATCTTTATTATCTAGTTTATACCTTTGTTATGTTTTTGTTTAATAACAACAATGTCGGGTACTCCAAAATACTGTAATCCGCATTTCTAGGTTATGTGAAATGCTTAACACAAAAGAAAGTCGGGAACTAAGATGTCTAGGATTTTTGGGAAGGATTGTAGAATTATAATCTATAATGAAAATTAAATAAGGGGGATAAAATGGTTGGTATAATTATTGCATTAATTTTCGTTGTTCCTTTTTCCACTTATACTCTAGAATACAGGCGGTCATAAAAAAAATTATATTTTTTCAAACCGAATGAAGGGTAGCTTCGTCTAAGATATATGAGGGGGTGACAACTAGATGAATGAACTAAATCAATTGGCGGTGACAGATGAAATGATGCTGGATGAGCGTGAGCAGATCATTGATCAATTAATGCGTGAATACAGCGATGATATCCTGCATCTTGTATATACATATGTAAAAAACCGAACCATAGCAGAAGATTTAGCACAAGAGATATTTATAAAGTGTTATGAAAAATTAAATCAATTTAATCAGCAGTCAACAATAAAAACTTGGCTATATCGCATTGCGAGTAATCATTGCAAGGACTATTTAGGAAGCTGGCATTATCGCAAAATAACGCTTAGCAATAAAGTATTTGACCATATCCCTTCTAAGTCAAAACAGGTGGAAGAGGAGGTTATCAAGCATAGTGAAGAAAATAGCTTAACGAATGCCGTCATGAATTTGCCTCTAAAGTACAGAGAAGTCGTATTTCTACATTATTATGAAGAACTGTCTTTAAAAGAGATCAGCAAGATTACTTCAGTAAATATAAATACATTAAAAACGAGATTAAAGCGTGCGAAGGAATTATTAAAAGACAAGATGATAGAGGAGGTTTAGGAGATGAATGATCCATTTAAGAACCTGAAGAGTTCGATGGAAAAATCAATATTCAAGGATTTTTCTTTTTCTAATGAAAGAAAAAATGCCGTGCGTGAAGCCATTCGTACGAATCAGCAATCACAATTTCATACAGAAACCATTATAGCTATATTAGAATCTGTTCAGCATGAATCAAAGGATGGCTACAGTATTTCCGTCCAACTTTTTCAAAAAAATGAACGTGCTTTCCAAAAAAATGAAGGGCAGCTTTATACACTGCTACATCTATTAGAAAATAAAGAAATGCTTACTTCAAATTGGATAAATAACAAGAAATATTATTCTTTAAACTCCAAAGGTAAAAAATACTTAGCTACTTATAAACAAGATACCACTAAACAAGGATTATCCCTTAATCCCTTCATAACGGAGGCATCTTTATGAGTTCTCCCAAAATTGAAGAATTTTTAAGCAAAGTCACTTCCAAAGTCAAATCTACGGAGGCCCACAACAGGATAAAAAAAGAGCTTACTCATCATCTGCAAGAGTTAAGTCAATCTTACAAAAAAAGAGGATTTTCTGAAGAAGATTCAGATGAAGAGGCCATTCAAGAAATGGGAAATCCATTTATAATTGGAGAGAAATTAAATCACCTTCATAAGCCAAAAATCGATTGGATTCTAATTGTTTTATTTGTTATTTTTGCTAGTATCAGTTTTCTCCCGTTAGTTGGTGGAATTCCTGGGATTTCATCATCAATCACCCATATTATGGGGAGACAAGCTATCTGGTACTCCTTAGCTGCTCTTGTGATTATTGGGTTTCTTTTCTTTAATTATCAAAAATCAAAGAATTGGTGGATGCACTTTTATGCTATCGGCTTGTTCATTCACGTATATCTCTATTTATTTGGATATACGGTCAACGGAGCAAAAAGATGGATTTCACTTCCAGGCCTAACGGTCGATGGCACTATATTGAGTTTATTTTTCTTTTTCCTGGCTTGGGCCGGTATTTTTAACAAAATAAATGAGTTTCGCAGTTGGAAAAAACAAGGATTTCTTCTTGTTTTATTTTGGATTCCCATATTGCTCTACATGATAGTGCCAAACTTTATGGTTGGGGTAATTTACTTTTTCTGTTTACTAGGAATGTTTACATTTGCACGTGTTCATAAGAAATTAGCTATCAACCTAGTCGTATCAAATCTAGTGGCTGGTATCATCTTCATCATTATGATTATTACTACGACCTCACACCAAAGTTATTTTCTTACTAGATTATCTACTTTTATAAACCCAAATGCCGATCCAAATGGAGCCGGATATATGTATATGGTCGTTAGGAATGTCCTTGCAGAAGCGGGATAGTTCGGTAACGGACTTAATAATGATTTGAAATTTCAATTGTTGCCAGAATCACATACAGATTTTGCTTTCCCCTTCCTCGTCTATTCTCTTGGTTGGACATTCGGAATCGGTCTTTGTTTGGTTCTGCTGATTTTTATTTTAAGAATCTCAAAAAATGCATTTAAAACAAAAGATCTTTATGGGAGATTAATCGTAATCGGTGGTGCTGTATTATTTGCCGTTCCTACTACTTGGAATATATTGATGGCCTTTGGAATCGTGCCCATCATGGAAGTTTCCCTGCCGTTTATTAGTTATGGAGGAAGTGCAATCCTCTTTTACGCTGCTGTTTTAGGGTTCATTTTAAATGTTTATCGAAGAAAGGATATTGTAGAACCCACGATAGCAGATGATATAAACATTTAAAGTCAAAAATCTGAATGATGATAAAAAGGGCGACAGCTAAATAATAGTTGTCGCCTTTTTATTAATGAGACAAATTTAGTTATTCCATAAAAGGGCGCGATTGTGGAGCAACTCTCTTAGGAATGAACAAACTTTTTTATGAAAGTCTCATGCTTAACTAAAACGAAAAGTTCTTGACGGTACGTCCTGAGTTGTTAACCAGGGCTTATACTTACTGAGTTAAGAGAAGTTATGTATATAGTTATATTTGTAAAAAAATCTGTTCGCTAGATGCGAACAGATTTAAGCTAAACAATTTTAAACAACTTTATTATTTTTTATACAATCATTTTTTAAACAACTTTATAATTTTTTAAACGACTTTATTACAAACCATCCATCAAACTCCTACTCAACCGTTACCGATTTTGCAAGGTTACGTGGTTTATCCACATCACAGCGACGGTGAAGGGCTGCATAGTAGCTAATTAACTGTAACGGCACAACTGATACTAACGGTGTTAATAGCTCATGTACGCGAGGGATGACTAGGCGGTCGCCTTCTTCCTCCATACCTTCCATTGCAATAATACAAGCGTTGGCACCGCGCGCTACGACTTCTTTCACGTTACCGCGAATGTTTAGTGCAACGTCTTTTTGTGTTGCTAAAGCGAATACTGGTGTACCTTCCTCGATTAACGCGATTGTACCGTGCTTTAGCTCACCGCCGGCAAATCCTTCCGCTTGGATGTACGAAATCTCTTTTAATTTTAGAGCGCCTTCTAAAGACACACAGAAATCCATGTTACGTCCGATGAAGAATGCATTGCGTGCGATTTTTAAGAAGTCTTCAGCAATTTGCTCCATGACATCTTTAGAATCAACCATCGCTTGGATACCGTTCGCGACAATGGCAAGCTCTTGTTTTAAATCAAAATCAAGTGTGATTCCCTTTTGTTTTGCTACCGCGTAAGCTGCTACTGCTAATACTGCTACCTGTGCCACGTATGCTTTCGTAGAAGCTACCGCAATTTCTGGACCAGCATGTAATAGTAATGTGTAATCTGCTTCACGAGAAAGCGTAGAGCCTGGAACATTTGTTACGGTTAATGCTTTGTAGCCTAGCTCTTTAATTTTTACTAATACTTGTCGGCTGTCGGCTGTTTCACCTGATTGTGAAATGAAGATGAATAATGGCTTTTCAGAAAGTAATGGCATGTTGTAGCCGAACTCACTTGAAATGTGTACTTCAACTGGAATTTTTGCAATTTTTTCGAAGTATTGTTTGCCGATTAAACCTGCGTGATAGCTTGTGCCTGCTGCAATAATATATAAACGATCTGCCTCGGCGATTGCGTTTAAAATATCCGCATCGATTGTTACATCTTCGCCTTGCTCGTATGCTTGAATAATTTTACGGATAACAGTTGGCTGTTCATCCATTTCTTTTAACATATAGTGAGGGTATGTGCCCTTTTCAATATCAGAAGCATCTAGCTCTGCTGTAAATGGTGCACGCTTAACAATACGGCCATCTAATGTAGCGATTTCCACTTTGTCTTTACGTACAATCACAACCTCTTTATCATGTAATTCGATAAATTGATCTGTTACTTGTAGCATCGCCATTGCGTCTGATGCGACAACGTTGAAATCTTCCCCAACACCTACTAGAAGCGGTGATTTGTTTTTAGCAACGAAGATTGTTTCTACATCTTGGTTATCAAGTAGCGCTAACGCATATGAACCATGCACTAATGATAATGTTTTACGGAACGCTTCTAATGTTGATAATCCTTCTTTTGCAAATAGGTCTACTAATTGCACGATGACTTCCGTATCTGTATCAGAATTCATTTGAATCCCTTTTAAATAGGCTTTTTGTAATAAATGATAGTTTTCGATAACCCCATTGTGCACTAATGTATAGCGACCTGATGCACTCGTATGAGGGTGTGCATTTAAGCGATTTGGTACACCGTGCGTTGCCCAGCGTGTATGACCAATCCCTACTGCTGCCTCTACATCACCATCAACAGCTGAACGTAAATCGGCAATACGGCCTTTTTCTTTGAACACTGTTACGCCTTCTTCATTGTGTACCGCAATACCTGCTGAATCGTAACCACGGTATTCTAATTTTTCTAAGCCTTTTAATAAAATTTCCTTCGCGTCTAATACGCCGTTATATCCTACAATTCCACACATAATCCGTTACCTCCGCCTAGCGTACATCACTTTTAGACAATACAAAAGTAAACTACTGTATCTACCTTTTTTGGGGACGAAAAGAACCTGTGGCGTTTGTTCTCGTTTAGCAAAGCTCCCACAAGTATTAACCCAAAAAGATGATGTAGCTTGTCATAATTTTTGTTTAGATATGCCGTTTCGTTTGTTTGTGCAAGAAATTGCTTTCCTGTTTTGAAAACGAAATTACAACCGGGCATGTGCAGTTGGGAGGCATCCGCCGAAAATTCGATAAACCTCCACCTCGTCAGCTAAGAATTTGTTACCATCCGATTTTCTTAGCTCTGGCGCTATAATTGTTTTTCCGATTTGTTTTATGCGCTTCTAGTTCTCCCCTTTCGCGCAGCTCAATTTACGAGCATTTACATCATACACAAAAACAATTTCATCCGTCAATGAATCCATTCTAATGAAAGCGCTTCAGCTAAAAATATTCCCCATTTCGCATTAAAACGTAGAATATCTGAAGTCTATTCTATTGTATGCAAATTGACTCATTCAGGATAAACAAATACTGACTCATCTTTGTAAATGCTACAATATCATCCCCTTCAATTTGGTAGGTAAAACATGCTTTGTCCATTGCTACTAGTAAGCAAAAAACATCGGTAGTTCCCCCAAAATAGAGGTACTCCCGATGTTCCTAAAAATGCTTTTAATTATTCAGTTAAACCCATTTCCGCACGCACGACTTCTGCAATACGATTTACGAACGTTTCGCAAGCTTCTATTGTTGCAGCTTCTACCATAACACGCACTAAAGGCTCTGTACCTGAAGGACGCACTAATACACGACCATTGCCGTTCATTTCTGCTTCCACTTCGGCAATTACTGCCGCCACTTTTTCGTTTTGTGTGACAGCATGCTTGTCTGTTACACGAACGTTTACTAATTTTTGAGGGTAAATTGTCATTTCAGCTGCAAGTTCTGAAAGCTTTTTACCTGTTGCCTTCATGATTGCTACCAATTGAATACCCGTTAATAAGCCATCACCTGTTGTGTTGTAATCTAAAAATACGATATGGCCTGATTGCTCGCCACCAACGTTGTAGTCGTTTGCACGCATTTCTTCTACTACATAACGGTCACCAACTGCTGTTTGTACACTTGTCATTTCGTTTTCTTCTAATGCTTTATAGAAGCCCATATTACTCATAACTGTCGAAACAACTGTATTTTTCGCTAAGCGACCTTTTGCATTAAAGTACTTACCGATGATGAACATAATTTGGTCACCGTCTACGATTGCCCCGTTTTCGTCTACTGCGATTAAACGGTCGCCGTCGCCATCAAATGCTAAACCAATGTTAGCTCCACGCTCGATAACAAACGCCGCTAGTTTTTCAGGATGAGTCGAACCAACACCCTCGTTAATGTTTAGTCCATTTGGAGAAGCACCCATTGTTGAAATATCTGCTTCTAAGTCAGCAAATAAATGTGTCGCTAATCCAGAAGTTGCTCCGTGCGCGCAGTCTAATGCTACGTGTAAGCCAACGAAGTCCTCATCGACCGTTTGTTTTAAGTAAGAAATATACTTTTGACCACCTTCGAAGTAGTCTGTTACCGAACCAATGGCAGCACCTACTGGACGTGGTAATGTATCTTGTTCTGCATCAATTAGCGCTTCGATTTCTGCTTCTTGTGCATCTGTTAATTTAAAACCATCTGGACCGAAAAATTTAATGCCGTTATCCGCCACAGGGTTGTGTGACGCTGAAATCATTACACCCGCTTCTGCGTTCATCACACGTGTAAGATAAGCAACACCTGGTGTACTAATAACACCTAAGCGCATTACCTCTGCACCGATTGAAAGAAGACCTGCAACAAGTGCTCCTTCTAACATTTCCCCGGAAATACGTGTGTCACGTCCAATTAATACTTTCGGGTGGTCTTTAGCATCCTTTGTTAGCACATAGCCGCCAATACGACCTAATTTAAATGCGAACTCTGGTGTTAACTCGCTATTTGCGACACCGCGGACGCCATCTGTTCCGAAATATTTACCCATTACTTTTTCTCTCCCTCAACGCCTGACATATCATACGTGTTAAATTATTCGCCTATAACGAATCAATTTGTTGACATTGTATATAATTAATTACCCTCAGTCTCGTCAGTGCTAACTTCAGCATCGACTTTACTAACGTTTTCTTCTTCGCTAACCGATTCATTAATTACATCTGCATGAATAATCAGTTGATCTTGTGATAATTTTGTTGCCCCTGTTGGCAAAGTAATTTTAAAGTCATATGAACCCGATTCCTTTAGTTGAGCTCGATCTACTTCCACAACGACCTCTTTTAATGCGTCAATCGCTGCTTTTTTGCCGAAGACCGTTACTTTCGATGTCACTAACGATAATTTTTCAATCGTTACACCTTCAGGTAGCTCCCCTGTCTCTTTCAGTGTAATCGGTAGCTCTCGGCTATATTCACTAATGTCGACCTTCACATTTACTTTTTCTGGATTCACTTGTACGTCCAGCTTGTTTAAATCACGGTCTAATACTTTCACAGTAGCCTGTTGCTCGAATGATTTTTCAATTCCCTTATCCCCTGTAACCGTTGCCTTTACATAGCTAATGCTATCGATGACGCTTTTCGCTCCAGTAATCGATACGCGCGTTGGCTGGATTGTCATACTTTTTACGATAAAGTCGTCTTTGACAAGGCGATTATTCATTTCAGGTTCAACACGGAACTCTTCTGTAATCTTTTCTTCAATCTTCACATTGACGAATTTAGGATCGATTGAAACATTTAGTTTCTCAGAAAAGTTTTCTTGCTGTATTGTAACGCTATGTTCGCCAATTAACAATGAGTTTAAATCGACAAAAACTTTAAAGTCTTTCTCGAGCTTTGTTTTCATAACGATTGCTGACGATCCTGAAACTTTTACATCTACTGTGTCTGGAAGCCCTGTTACAACCAAATTTTCATGATCGTAATACACTTCTAACGGCACATTTGTAATAACATCGGTTTCGTTAGAGGAGCCCGTTTCCGCCATGCGCTTTTCTTCAATTTGAATATATAAAAATAGCGCCAACGCCAAAAATAGCGCTGTTAAACGTAGCATCCATGGGCTATCGAATAATTTATCCATTCTTCTTCCCTCCCCAAGTCCACTTAGAAGCTAAGTTAGAATCTTGCTCAGGGCCAAACCACATTTTACGTAGTAGCTCTTCAAATTCTGAAAGTGATAAATTTCGGTGCAAATTACCATTTGCTGTAATACTGATTGCACCTGTTTCCTCAGACACAACAATGGTAATCGCATCTGTCACTTCACTCAACCCAAGAGCTGCACGGTGTCGCGTCCCAAGCTCTTTTGAAATAAAGGCACTTTCTGATAGAGGTAAGTAACAAGCTGATGCAGAAATTTGATCTTTTTGGATAATCGCTGCGCCGTCATGTAACGGTGTATTTGGAATGAAGATGTTAATAAGCAGCTCTGAAGAGATACTCGCATCCATTTTGATACCCGTTTCTACATATTCGTTTAAACCCGTTTCTTTTTCAATCGAGATTAGCGCACCGATTCTACGTTTCGCCATATAGCTGACTGATTTTTTCATCGCCTCAACTAAGCGAGATTGCTCATCCTCTTGCTGATTGTTTGTACGTTGGAATATCTTTCCACGCCCAATTTGTTCTAACGCCCTACGTATTTCTGGCTGGAATATGATGATAATCGCTAGGAAACCAAAATCAATGACCTCTTCTAACAACCAATCAAGAGTGTCTAAGTTAAACACATATGTAGCTAACTTCGCTAACACAATCATTAGCAACCCTTTTAATAATTGAACCGCTTTCGTTCCTTTTATGAGGGTTAATGATTTGTACACGACGTACCACACAAGCAGTACATCTAATATTTTAAAAATAATACCTACAGCTGCAATGTCTGTAAACTGCTGAAATATTTGCATGTGGCATCCCCCACTTTTAATAGCTAATCATATTGTACTTAAGTATAGCACAAATCATGTGTTGATTAACTTTCTTAACAGAAAAAAGTCTACCCAAGCGAGTAGACTTTGCTTTCTTTAGTAGAACGTCTTTTTTTCTGAAAAGTTTCTGCTTTATTCAAATAATGCCGTAAAATCATTGAATCCTCTTTTGATTTTGTACCATAGCCATTCGAACATTTCATCGATTTCTTCGACTTGCCCTGTTACGACAGCAGTAGATGCCATGTAATTACCATTAATGACTGTAATATTGCCATCTACTTCTCCCTCTACGATAATGTCACCGTTTTTCACGACGATATCACCTTTTACGATCTCTCCAGCAGGTACAGTTACCGTTTGGCCATCCACCACTAAGTTTGGTTGTTTTGTTACTGAAAAATGCTCGTCATTTGGAAAGCTCCCTAACAACGTTGCACTCATAAATAAGCAAAACACAGCTGCTGCCACGAGCACCGGGTGATGACGGAACCATCGTTTTATGCCAACCGCACTTTTTCGCTTCGGTAAACGGCTCATTACTAGTTCCTCTAAATTAGGAGGGGCAGTAATATGCGCTGCACTCTTGATAAACGCAACCGTGTCACTTAATTCATGCATATGTTGTTGGCAATTTCGGCATGTTTGTAGATGTTGCTTTAAGTGTTTCTCATGCTCACGACTAATATCACCATCTAAATATTCGTGCATATAATCCACGAATTGTGATGCACACGTTTTCATGCGTATCGTCCTCCTACAAATTGTTTAACTGTTTTCTTAATGCTTCTCGCCCACGATGGATACGGGTTTTTACCGTTCCTAGTGGCATATCTAAAATTTCACTAATCTCCTGCAACGACAACTCTTCAATATATTTCAAAACGATGACCGAACGATATTTATCGGGTAATCGACTAATCTCATACTGAATACGGTCTTGAAGCTCCATTTGTTCTACTACCTCTTCAGGTAATTGCTCATCGGCGGCAATCTGCGAATACATATCTAATCCCTCTGTACCAGCAACCTCTGCATCTAAGTAATAATCGGGCTTCTTTTTACGTATTCGGTCAATACAAAGATTCGTCGCGATCCGATAAATCCACGTCGAAAATTTTCGTTTTTGATCATACGAATGAAGATTGATATAGGCACGTATAAATGCCTCTTGCGTGATATCCTCGGCTTCTTGCTTATTGCCAAGCATACGATAGCACACTTGATACAGCTTGTGCTGGTAGAGGTTAACAATATCGGCATATGCGTTTTGATCACCTTTAAGCACTTGCTTTATTCTTTTATTCACTAACGCATCCATCTGTCTTTCCTCTCCACCTTTTCAGCTGTTCTATATATACGGTTGGAACTTTTAAAGGTTTCATTTTTTACAAAAATTAAATTTTAAAAATCGGCTCTTTTATTATAGCAAACTTTCGTTTCTTCCATTATATGTTTTCTCAACATTCATACTAAAGTTTCCCCAAATAACGAACCAATTAGCGCAACCGCAACATCTGCTGTTTTATTGCGCTCATCTAAAATCGGATTAACCTCTACAAATTCTGCCGATGTTAGTAATCTGGATTCTTGAATCATTTCCATCGCCAAATGACTTTCACGATACGAAATTCCTCCTGCAACAGGCGTCCCTACCCCTGGCGTATACAGTGGATCTAATGCGTCTAAATCCAGTGATAAATGTAGTCCATCTACTTGCTGAGTTTTAAAATATTGAAGTGTCTCTTCCATAACATATGTCATGCCTAAACGATCGATTTCATGCATCGTATACACTTTAATTCCACGTTCTTTAATTAATACACGCTCTCCATCATCAATCGATCGCCCACCAATAATGATGATATTTTCAGCCTTAATTTTTGCTTCGCTATGCAAAATTGACGTTAAGCGCTCATGCCCTAGCCCAATACTCGTCGCAAGCGGCATACCATGAATATTACCTGATGGCGTTGTTTCTGGTGTATTTAAATCTGCATGCGCATCAAACCAAATAACTCCTAAGTTTTTATACTTCACAGAAAGTCCAGCGAGCGTACCAATTGCAATACTATGATCCCCACCTAATACAAGTGGTGTACGATTATTTTTCACAACTGTATCTACTTTTTCTGCAAGCGTAGTACTCACTCGTACAACTTCTTCTAAATTTAATAGTCGATGATCTTGCTGCTCCACCTCATCAAAATCAACAACCTGAATATTGCCCTCATCCGCAACATCATAACCAAGTGTTTTCAACCGTTCCTGTAATCCTGCGTAGCGAATTGCACTCGGACCCATATCAACCCCACGTCGTTGCTGACCATAGTCACACGGCACCCCTATAATTGAAATATTTTTATTCTCCATCTTTTGCATCTCCTAACATATCCTTATATTCTAGCTTCACTCTACTTAACTATGCTTAACTTATTCATTTCGAGTTTAAATATGTTTTTCCCTTTTAAAATGCAAAAAATCCCTTACTTAAGTATTAAGTAAAGGATTGTAATTTTTATATTTAAGTACACTTCTAGATTTCAAAAAATAAAAGTGAGCCATGAAGGACTCGAACCTTCGACCCTCTGATTAAAAGTCAGATGCTCTACCAACTGAGCTAATGGCTCATAAAAAATAAAAAAATGGCTGGGGAACCTGGATTCGAACCAGGGCATGACGGAATCAAAATCCGTTGCCTTACCGCTTGGCTATACCCCAAACATTTTATAGATGGTGGAGGGGGACGGATTCGAACCGCCGAACCCTAAGGAGCGGATTTACAGTCCGCCGCGTTTAGCCACTTCGCTACCCCTCCGACATGTTGTAACACACTGTTTAAAGTTATATGGTGGAGGATGACGGGCTCGAACCGCCGACCCCCTGCTTGTAAGGCAGGTGCTCTCCCAGCTGAGCTAATCCTCCATACTAACAAGTGTTACGTTTTATTTTTTTATGAAGCCTTAAATGGTGACCCGTACGGGATTCGAACCCGTGTTACCGCCGTGAAAGGGCGGTGTCTTAACCACTTGACCAACGGGCCGTATTTTAGCATGTTTGTTGCTCTCTTTAAGACAAGACTTATAATATCATTATTATTAAAAATACGCAATAGATTTTTAAAAAATTTTTAAAATAATTTTTCCATTCAAATTTTCAATCGCAAAAAGCGCAAAAAAAATGGCTCCGAAGGCAGGACTCGAACCTGCGACCTGCCGGTTAACAGCCGGATGCTCTACCAACTGAGCTACTTCGGAACGCTTCTATTATGTACTTTGACTGTGTTGCTCTCTTTAGTACATTACTTATTATAACAACGATTTTAATTAATACAAGCGGTTTTTCAAAATAATTTATTTATTTTTCATTTTATTATAAATCTTTAGAATAAAATGGGATTCATTTATTTTGATTGGATTTTCTCGTAGAAAAACCAATAATAGCGCATGATTATCCCATCTATCATAACCAATCATGCGCCTCATTCCTTCATTTATTGAGTAAAGTTGATTATTTCCTCAATTAACCCTGCAGCTAATGGCAAATCAGGGTTTGTATAACTAGCAATATTTTCTTTGTAATCACCTTTGATATCTTTTAATACATGATTCATATGCTCAAAATAATGAATGGTTGCTTTTTCATTTCCTGCTTGTAATGCCTTTGTATCAGTTTCTGTTATTTGGATATCCTTTTTGCCTTGAATGATCAAAATAGGTGCTGTTACTTTTTTGATTTCCTGCTGTGGATCATATTGAAGCCACGATATCAGATAAGGTTGCACAGACGGTCTAAATAATGCTAATAGCTCACTTGAAACATTTGCTACCGTTTCCCCTACCTTTAATTTTTCAAGTACTGTTTTGGATTCAATGAACAAATTTGGTGGTAAACTTGCTGACAATTGCTCGAGTAAAATTTCATCTGCTGGACGACCTGCACCAGCTAATAATATTAACGAATCAATTTCAACGTGTTGTGCAGCCAGCGTCATCATTAACGCCCCTTCACTATGACCGAGTAAATGAATTGACGTAAAACGGCTGTCTTGCTTCATAAAATCTACAATTGCTAGAACGTCATTGACATAGTGAGCGAATGTTAAATCGGCTTCATTTGAAATTAGCGCTGTGTTTTCTCCAATACCTCGTTTATCAAAACGCACCGAGGCAATACCTTGTGCTGCTAAATCTTCTGCAATCATCTTCAGACTATTGTTCTTCCCGCTACCAATTGTATTGCCATCCTTATTTGTTGGACCCGATCCTGCATGAATGATTACAAGCTCACCTGTAAGTTTATCTGGCATTTGCAGTGCTACCTTTAACTCACCACCATCTACCGGAATAGTCAGCTCATCATAGGTAACAGTGCCCTCAGTATATGGCTTTAATAATAGTGGATACGTTTGACCGTTTTGCGTAAAGGTTGCATTGATTTGATTATATTCTAATGTTCCGGCAATTTTTATCAATGAGCCACCAAAATCTATTGTAATAGCTACTTCTTGACCATTATAATCCACATTTTCAAATGAAAAATCACTCAACCCTTGTGCTGGAATTGAGAAACTACCATCACCTTGTCGCAAATTTAAAAGAATTTCAAGCGGCATCTGTGGACTTTCAATCAAGCCTTGCCATTTTCCAAGTAATGCTTCGTTCATAACAATTGCCTCCTGTTCTTGCTTTGATTGCTCTTGTTGTTCACTTACTTTTTCATCATTACAAGCAGTTAGTAACAGTACCACTGCTAAACTAAAGACAATTTTACGCACCGATAAGCCCCTCTCTAAATAGCTTTTGTACTTAGTATTACGGGAATAAATGGAAAAAGTTTCGAAATTAAAGAATTATTAGCGATTTTAATGATTACAGCTCTCTCAACCGTATTATTAATTTTTTACTACTTACCACACTCATTACTAGCTAAATTTCGATAAACAAATTGTTCAAGTTTCGTATAATCACTAACATAAGAATTACAAACTAGCACGTCTTCACAAATATAATTGCTATAAGAGGTATAGTGATCACCATTACCTTTTACAGTCGCTGTAAATAGATGCACCGAGCTATGTTGATTACAAATTGCACATACCCCTTTAGTTGATGTAGATGCTTCATATATGCCGCGTAACGCTATATATTCTCCTTCATTTTCAAGTACAATATATTGACGGTTCGTACCTTTATCAAGCCAAGAAAGGTAACTAATAGTCTGCCAATCAATCGAATCCAACTTCGGTAATTTAAGCTTTTTATCCTTTTTAAAGAGTTTTTGAAGACCTTTATCAGAAATCGCTTTAAACGGGATCGTATACGCTTTTAAGCTATGGAAAAATAGCTCTGTATTAATGCTATCTTCCAAAATCTCGACTTCTTTGAGGATGTCTTCATTAACCATGTTTAGTTTTTCGCGTAATTCTGCAACTGCCAGTCCTCTTACCGTATTTACTATTTTCGTATCGCTTGATGATGATTTTGCACGAAGTATTTTCTTCACTTGCTGTTCGATTAATCGCACATCAGCAACAGTTAAAAATGGTGCCGTCATATTGTTTTCCTCCCATATTTAGATTTGATTTTGTTTATAAAATTTCGCTCACTCCCAATCGTATTGTTTTCCTTTTAATACGTCAAACGAACATCATTGAATAGATGGAGCTTACTTATCCAAAATAAAAAATCCAAATAAATGTGTATTTACTCACAATCATTTGGATTACTGTTTCTATATGTATGTTGTTAATTATTTTTGAATATAAAAAAGCCACTACTGACTAAATCAGCAGCGACTTTTTGAGCGAAGCGACGTTCTACTCTCACAGGGGGAAACCCCCAACTACCATCGACGCTAAAGA
>NZ_JAKZFC010000013.1 GCF_022549215.1 Solibacillus palustris
ATATTTTAAAGAAATTAATGATTAATCTATTTGATTTATCTGAATTGCAAATAGTTTAAAAAATTCCGCAAAAATTTGTAGAGAATTTACTATAAAAGTAAGCTTTATCTACTAATTTATAAATGATTAAGATTTATTTGAGAAAAAACGAATTAAAAAAGAAAAAAGTTTATTAATAAAGTAGTTGTTATAAAAGATAATATCTGATAAAATAAATATTGTCCGAGAGAGTTAATAAAAAAAAATGGTCCCGTGGTGTAGCGGTTAACATGCCTGCCTGTCACGCAGGAGATCGCCGGTTCGATCCCGGTCGGGACCGCCATATACATTGACTATCCAAGTAATTCGCAAAGCGGATTACTTTATTTGGTTTGTAAAGCATATGTTTTGAACACTACCCTTGCGGGAAAAAATTCCCTAAGCTGTTAAGGAGGAGTGTTGATGAATAAAAACGGTTTATTAGTGTGCCTGGCCATTTGTCTCATCTTCTTGCTAATTTTGAGTACTAAGGCTTGTAAAGATGAAATTTTAGAAATTGAAGAAAGTAATGCACATAGATGGCAAAAATATATGAACGAACAAGAATATGAGCAAGTAAAAATCGGCATGCCTTACATGGAGGTTGTAAAAATTGCCGGTGGGGCAGGGAAAGAAATTAAAAAAAATGTATATGAGTGGAATGATGAGTTACTATTGACGCAAGGCTTCAGACTAACTTTTAAAGACGATAAAGTTACGAAGAAAGAAATTGTTGAACGTCGAGGAAATTCTTCACGATAAATGAAAGTCTTATTGGCGATTTGCTAATAAGGCTTTTTGTTATGCATGAAATAAGTGATACATTTTGAACAATTGAGCTACTTCAAGTAAACTAGAAGTAGAGGATTTTTTTGTGGAAGGAAGCACAATATGATATTTGAAAAACAAGTATATACATTAGAAGAAACACAAGCACTTGCTTTAACGTTGGCTACATTAGTTGAGCCACAATATACGATTACGTTAGAAGGCGACTTAGGTGCCGGTAAGACGACATTTACGCAAAGCTTTGCAAAGGGATTAGGCATCAAACGTACGGTGAATAGCCCCACATTTACGATTATGAAGCAGTATGAGGGACGTATTGCCTTAAACCATTTAGATGTCTATCGTTTAGAGGATAGTGATGAGGATTTAGGTTGGGATGAAATCTTTTATGGCGATGCGGTAACAGTTGTTGAATGGGCACATTTAATAGAAGATGAGCTACCAAAAGAACGTTTGGCAATAGAAATTACACGTATTGATGATACAAGTCGAAAATTTGTATTAAAACCAGTAGGTGAGAAATACATGCGCCTTTGTAAGGAGTTAATAAAATGATTTGGTTAGGGATAGAAACAGCAAATGCCCCGCTTTCTATTGCAATAGTTAAAGATGGTAAAGTGGTAGCAGAAGTTGTACAAAATATTAAATTAACGCATTCAGTAGGTGCAATGCCTGCTATTGAAGAAGTAATAAACAAAGCAGGAATTACATCAGCTGAAATCGATGCGATAGCGGTATCAGAAGGGCCAGGTTCGTACACGGGTGTGCGTATTGGAGTTACATTAGCAAAAACATTAGCCTGGTCATTGCAAAAGCCTTTAGTAGGTGTATCAAGTTTAAAGGTATTAGCCGCGAATGTACGTGTATCTAACTATACGGTATGTGCGTTGTTTGATGCACGTCGTCAAAACGTTTATGCTGGAGTTTACGAAGGAATTACGCAAACGCCAATTATCGAGGACCATCATGATCATATTGATGGATTATTAACTAATCTAGATGCATTAAAGCGTCCTGTATTATTTGTAGGTACAGATGTTGAGGTTTATTTTGAAAAAATTCAGGAAGTATTAGGTGAACGTGCTGTCCGTGTGCCCTATACTCTAGACTTACCACGTGCGTCAGAGCTAATTGCAGTAGCAGAGGTACAAGAGCTGCCTTCAGTGGATGCGGTTCATGCGTTTGTACCACAGTATCGTCGTATTGCTGAGGCTGAAGCGAACTGGATTAAGGAACAGAAAAAGGAGCAACAATAATGGTACAGTATCGTAAAATGACGCTTGAAGATGTTCCAACAGTTCATGCGATTGAGGTTGCGACGTTTCCAACACCATGGACGTTAGATTCATTTTACTATGAGTTGAACGAAAATCAGTTTTCGCATTATTTAGTAGCGGAAAATGAAGCTGGTGAACTCGTTGGATTTTGCGGTCTATGGCTTGTTATTGATACAGCACAAATTACGAATGTGGCGGTTGTTGAATCAGTTCGTGGACAAGGTATTGGTGAAGCGTTAATGCGTGAAGCAATGCGTGTTGCTAAAGAAGCGAATATGGATGTTATGAGTTTAGAAGTACGCGTAACAAACACCGTTGCGCAAAATTTATATCGCAAACTTGGCTTCCAAGATGGTGGCATTCGTAAAGGCTACTATACGGATAATCAAGAAAATGCGTTAGTAATGTGGGTGAATTTATAATGGATCATTATATATTAGCAATAGAAACAAGCTGCGATGAAACAGCAGCGGCAATTATTAAAAATGGTACTGAAATTATTTCTAATGTCGTATCATCTCAAATTGAGAGTCATAAGCGCTTTGGTGGAGTTGTGCCAGAAATTGCGTCACGCCATCATGTAGAGCAAATGACAATTGTGTTAGAAGAAGCGTTGAAGCAAGCTGAAATGGTACCAAAGGAATTGACAGCAGTAGCTGTAACAGAGGGACCAGGGTTAGTTGGGGCATTATTAATCGGTATTAATGCAGCAAAAGCATTTGCCTTTGTGAATGGGTTACCGTTAATCGGCACACATCATATTGCGGGACATATTTATGCGAATAATTTAGTACAGCCAATGGAATTTCCGTTGCTTGCTTTAGTCGTATCTGGCGGTCATACAGAACTTGTATTTATGCGCGAACATGGATCATTTGAAGTGATCGGTGAAACGCGAGACGATGCAGCTGGTGAGGCTTATGACAAAGTAGCACGTGTGTTAAACATGCCATATCCAGGGGGACCTCATATTGACCGTTTAGCGCATGAGGCAACGGAGGCGGTGAAATTCCCACGAGTTTGGTTAGAAGAAGGTTCGTATGATTTTAGCTTTAGTGGGTTAAAATCGGCGGTTATCAACTACAAGCATAATATGGATCAACGTGGTGAGGCAATCATTCCAGAGCAAGTCGCAAAAGGCTTCCAAGATAGTGTTGTTGAAGTATTAACGGCTAAAACCGTGCGTGCAGCACGTGAATTTGGTGTGAAGCAAGTGATTGCAGCGGGTGGTGTATCGGCGAACAAAGGTTTACGTAGTGCACTTGAAACAGCATTTGAACAAGAAGGTATTCCATTTTTCGTACCACCGTTAAAATTATGTACAGATAATGCTGCAATGATTGGTGCAGCTGCTTATCAAATGTATGAAGCAGGTGTGCGCGGGAATTTAGCGATGAATGGACGTCCTGGAATGGAACTAACTAGCTGGAAATAAACATATAGTAAGCATGATGAAATGGAAAGTAATAATCCAATTCATCATGCTTTTTTCTATGGGATTTTAAGTAAGAGAAATGCAAAGATTTTTTAGAATAATATAAAATAGTCGTAACTTGTATTTTATGATATGAAAATGTCTTTTATAACAACTTTTTATTTAATGTACAATTTTTCTGAAAAATTATCCACAGAAAAAGTGATTAATCCTCAAAAAGGTGTGCGAACATGCGTACTTATACACAAAGTGTGAATAACTTGTGGAAAACTTGTGATTTATCTATATGTAGTGGCTATTTTTTCACAAGGTTATGTGAATAAAAATAATTTTAAATGTGGATAATGTGGAAAACACTGTTGATATGTTGATATGACTGGATTTATTTTGTGAATAAAATTGTGGGTTATTTTGTCGAAATTCAGCGTATTGACCTATATATATGTCGAATAGTCAACTGGAAATGAATTATTCATTGGTATTACACAATAATAATGAAGAGGTAAGGAATTTCTTTAGAAATGGGTATAGTGTAAAAACAGCAGAATAGGGGGTATTTTCATGAATTATTTAAAAGAACGCAACAAAATGATTGTATTGCTTGTAGTTGGCGTGGTGATTTTAATAGGTGTCCTTTATTTACTGAGTAGTACAGGGAATGGTGTGTTTTTAGCTTCGTATAGTGGCATCTTTATAATTTTCGCGTTGGTTTTATATCCGTTAGCGCTTGTATATGGGAGAAGTCAGATGGTCGATATTTTTCATAGTATCCGTATCGGGGCAAGACAACCGTTTCTAACGAAAAAGGCTAATTCGCCGTGGAAGGTACTAACTGCGGCATTGAATACGGTCATCGCGTTATTGACTATTATTTTCTTTGGTTGGATTTATGGGGCCTATACGGCATATCAAAAGCTACAAATGTTAAAAAGTTATCATGTGAAATAGTAAAAGGAGAACGCGAGTATTTCTATTACATACATGCGTTCTCCATATTTTATCCCGCATTAAGGGACAGTAAGATGCCTACTTCAAACTGGCACATGAAACGAGAAGGCTAAGTGGGCGATTCACTGTCCCTAATAGCCCGATTGGTGAAAGCTAATGCTCAGTGGCGATGGGGGAAACCCCCACTGAGCAAAGTTTCTCTTTATAGCTGTTCTAGTTCTTCGTTTAGTTCAAGCCATTCCATTTCAAATGTTTCGTGCTGCTCTTTGGCTTCAGATAGTTCAGTTTGGATGGCTAATGTTTTTTCGTGGTCTGAGAAAACAGCTGGGTCGCATAGTTGTTCTTCAAACTGAATAATTTTTTCATCAAGTGTCGCCATATTTTTTTCAATGTCTTCAATAGTGCGTCGAATATGGCGTTCACGCTTTTTGGCATCTTTATCAATCATAGTTGTTGATTTGGTTTGTGTAGACGTTTCTTGTGATTTTGCCTCAGTTGCAGCGGCTTTCATCGCTGCTAGTTCTTCAAGCTCTTGTTTTTTCTCAAGGTAGTAATCGTAATCCCCTAAATACTCAAATGAGCCTGTCCCTGATAATTCCACAACCTTTGTCGCAATACGGTTAATGAAATAACGGTCATGCGATACGAATAATAACGTTCCAGGATAATCGATTAATGCGTTTTCTAAAATTTCTTTGCTATCTAAATCTAGGTGGTTTGTAGGTTCATCGAGCACAAGGAAATTTGATTTTTGCATCATTAATTTTGCCAAAGCTAAGCGTGCCTTTTCGCCACCAGATAATGAATTGACGGTTTTCGAAACGTCATCACCACTAAATAGGAAGCGACCTAAAATGCTGCGTATATCCTTTTCATTCATTAATGGCCACTCATCCCAAAGCTCGTTTAGTACAGCTTTGTTTGAATGCAGTTTTGCTTGCTCTTGGTCGTAGTAGCTGATTTGTACATTTGTACCGTAGCGAATATCGCCAGTTAAAGTGGCTAAATCCTTTACGATTGTTTTTAGTAATGTGGATTTACCAACACCGTTTGGACCGACTAATGCAATGCGATCTTCACGGAATACACGCATATTAATATTGGACGAGATTTCTTTATCGGGGTATCCAATCTTTAAGTCATCAATCGATAATACGTCATTCCCACTTTGGCGTTCAATAGTGAAGCCAAAGCTTGCACTTTTTTCATCGCCATCGGGAGAATCCATCCAGTTTGTTTTTTCTAATACTTTGCGACGTGATTGCGCCATCTTTGTTGTTGAAGCGCGGGCCAAGTTTTTTTGGATAAATGTTTCGAGCTTAGCCTTTTCATCCATTTGGCGCTCGTACATCTTCATGTCGCGCTCATAGTTTTTTGCTTTTTCATCTAAATAGGCGCTGTAGTTGCCTACATATTTTGATACTTTCGTGCGTGATACTTCGTAAACAGTTGAAACAACTTGATCTAGGAAGTATCGGTCATGTGAAACGATTAAAATGGCGCCGTCATAGCCTTTTAAATAGCCTTCTAGCCATGAAAGTGTTTCGATATCTAAATGGTTTGTCGGTTCGTCAAGGATTAGTAAGTCAGGTTTTGACAGTAACAGTTTCGCAAGTGCAAGGCGGGTACGTTGACCACCTGAAAGCGATTGAATCGGTTTGTCATAATCAGCAGGGAAAAATTGCATTCCGTGCAAGATAGAGCGAGTATCTGCTTCGTATTGATAGCCGCCCGCATCTTTAAAATCATATTGCAATTGATCGTATTCTGCCATAACCCGTCCGTAAATATCACTGTTTTCATAAACAGTTGGATCGGCCATTTGTTGTTCGAGTTGACGCAGCTTTTGCTCTTGAATACGCAGTGCGTTAAAAATTGTCATCATTTCGTCCCAAATAGACAAGTCCGAATCTATGCCTGCATGCTGCTCTAAATAACCAACGCGAATATCTTTTGGAATAATAATTTCACCAGAATCATAGCTCATTTGACCAGCAATAATTTTTAGGAGAGTCGATTTACCTGCACCGTTGCGTCCCACTAATGCTACGCGGTCACGATGTTGTACCTCAAGTTTGACACCGCTTAAAATTTCATCGGTAATGAAGGATTTATATAATTGATTTACTTGTAAGACAATCATGTTTACACCTCAGTTTCTTCTATTTAGTTTAAAGGATGGACACACGACGTGCAACGATGGATACTTTACTTGGAGCTAGTAGTTTAGTAAGATTAACTTGTTTCTGCTAAATTGGGGAACTCAGGCTAAGTGTGTCACATCGTGTGGCAACGTCAATACGCTGAGGGGTAATTGATAACGAATTCCAATAATAAGAAGGAGGAGAATGTGTGAAACCAGAAGCAAAAATTCCACAAGCAACAACGAAAAGACTCCCTCTGTATTATCGATTTTTAAAAAACTTCGCAAATGAAGGTATAAAACGTATTTCATCACAAGAATTAAGTGATGCGATGAAAATAGATTCTGCTACAATTCGTCGAGACTTTTCTTATTTTGGAGCACTTGGTAAGAAGGGCTATGGCTACGATGTAAACTATTTACTCGAATTTTTCCGCCAAACCTTAGATCAAGATGAAGCGATGAATGTTGCCCTAATTGGGGTAGGGAACTTAGGAAATGGTTTATTAAAATACAATTTCCAAAAAAACCACAATACACGTATTGTGGTGGCGTTTGACTCGAAAGCGCCTTATGAGGGAACAATGATTAGTAATATTCCGGTATTCCATCCAGATCGTTTAGAGGATATGTATGAGGAATTTGGCGCGGAATTAGCGATTTTAACAGTTCCATCACGCTCAGCGCAAATGATGACTGACCGCCTTGTGAACATGAATGCAAAAGGAATATTAAATTTCACGCCTGTACGACTTTCTGTGCCAGAGACGTTAAAGGTTATGAACATTGATTTATCTGTGGAGTTGCAGGCACTTATCTATTTAGTAAGAAATTCACATTAGTAACAAATTGTTCACATTACTAAAAATGGTAAAATGTTTTTAATTACTGTAAAATGTACATAATAATAGAGGAGGTGGCTATAGTGGAAGTCGTTGTGCATTTAAGTGCGATTACACCTGTAAGCCTAATTATCATTGGTCTTATTGCTTTATTAATTTTTGGTCCAAAAAAATTACCATCTTTAGGTCGTGCTATGGGGACAACTTTACGTGAGTTCCGTAGTGCTACAAAAGGACTAACAGATGATGACGATGATGATTACAAAACAAAAAAAACTGTCATTGAACATAAAGATAACGAAAAACCTAACGATAAGTAAATTAAGGATGTCTTATTATGAATCCACAAGAATTAACCTTACTCGAACATATGGAGGAACTTAGGAAACGCTTATTTTTCGTGGCGATTTTCTTTGTTTTAGCGCTTTTTGCAGGCTTCTACACAGCCAAACCGATTATTAGACATATTCAACGCAGTGATCTTGCTGCTAGTTTTTCGATGAACGCCTTTAGTCCTGCCGATCCATTAACTGTTTATTTACAAATGACATTCATAATTGCGGCAGTGATTGTCTCACCGATTTTACTCTATCAGTTATGGGCTTTTATAACACCTGGCTTACATGATAAAGAGCGAAAGGCAACTTTAAAGTACATACCGTATGCTTTTGTACTAGGTATTGGTGGTATGGCCTTTGCTTACTTTATTTTATTTCCGTTTGTCATGCGATTTATGACGGAATTATCGAGTGATTTAAACATTACTCAAACGATTGGCATTAATGAATTCTTTTCATTTTTACTAAAGTTAGTCGTCCCATTTGGCATTCTATTTCAGTTGCCTGTTGTTACGCTATTTGTGGCGCGACTAGGGATTATTAACCCAAAATTAATGATTAAATTCCGCAAGTATGCCTATTTTGTATTAATTGTTATTTCTGTATTACTAGCACCTCCGGATTTTGTGTCGAATATCATTATTGCGATTCCGCTTTTTATTTTATATGAGGTAAGTATTGTCATTTCTCGTATAGGCTATCGTAAATATGAAAAGGCTGAAGCAGTGCGTGTTTTACAAGAAGAAGAGCGTGAACGTGAGTTGCAAGTAGAAGAATTGCTAGAGCAGCAGCGTAAACAAATGGAACAAATGAATAGTTAGCTTAGCAAAAAAAGCCATGGGAATTATAAAATTCTCATGGCTTTTTTATTCTGACAACTATACCTGGAACTTATCGGCATTCATTTGGATAAACGTCACGAAGCCGTTAAGTAAAATATGCGCGATGATGGGTGTAATGAGGCGTTTGGTTTTGTGGTATAAAAACGCGAAAATCAGCCCGCAAATAGTGTATAAAATAATGTGCGTGAAATCCATGTGAATCGCAGCAAACACAATCGCACTAATAATACTCGCAATCCAGAAGTTGTAGTTTTGAATAATCGAGCCAAAAATTACACGACGGAAAACAAGCTCTTCTAGTACAGGTCCTAAAAATACCGTTGCAATCATCATGACAGGGGCAACTTTCGTAACGTTCATAATAGCTTCGGTATTTTCAGACCCCTTATCAATGCCTAATGCAAGCTCAATCGCGGCCCCAATCGTTTGGCCTAAAAATACTAGGAAGAAACCGATGATTCCCCAACCAATAGCTTTACCTAAAGGCATTTTTTCACCGCTAAACACATTCCAAAAGTTTTTATTACGTGAAATAAATAGGAAAGATACGATAAAGGCAATCGCAAAGGAAATCGTGCTCCACCAACCAGAAAGCTTGATTAATTGTTCATCTGGTGTACCAGTAAATAGCTCTAGTAAGGTATCTTTTAAACCAGGAGTGAATATAAGTAAAAATACAGATAATTGACAAATGATATAAGTTAACAACACATAAAATGCGGTCTTTTGTGTTTTAAACTTAGGTGAGGAAACGTTTTTCACAGCTCCAACCTTCTTTCTATTTTAATAGCGATATTAAGTAATTCTTCTATATTGTAGAGGAATTTCTTGATAAAACAAAATTTTTTAGCGCACATACTTGCAAAAAAATAGTGAATTTATTAAAATTATAAATGTGTTAGCACTCTAAGGTTCAGAGTGCTAAATAGAACAAATATTTAGGAGGTTGTTTCAATTGTTAAGACCATTAGGAGATCGCATTATTATCGAACTTGTAGAAGTAGAGGAAAAAACCGCGTTCGGTATCGTTTTACCTGACTCTGCAAAAGAAAAGCCGCAAACTGGTAAAGTTGTAGCAGTAGGCACGGGTCGAGTTCTTGACAACGGCACTCGTCTTGAGCTTGATGTAAAAGTAGGCGACGAAATTATCTTCTCAAAATTCTCAGGTACCGAAGTGAAGTATGACGGCGTAGAATATTTAATTTTACGCGAAAATGATGTACTAGCTATCGTCGGTTAATTTAAAAACGAACTTTCAAACTCGCAGCTAGTTTTTATACATAGTTTTCTGCTAGCTGCACATGAACTTAAAAAATACATTATAAAAATAGATTGTAAAATTAGGAGGATATGCATTATGGCAAAAGATATTAAATTCTCAGAAGAAGCTCGTTCTTTAATGGCAGCGGGTGTAGATAAATTAGCAAACGCTGTAAAAGTAACATTAGGTCCAAAAGGGCGTAACGTTGTATTAGAGAAAAAGTTCGGTTCACCATTAATTACAAATGACGGTGTATCCATCGCAAAAGAAATCGAATTAGAAAACCCATACGAAAACATGGGGGCAAAATTAGTAGCAGAAGTGGCTTCTAAAACAAACGAAATCGCAGGTGACGGTACTACAACTGCAACAGTTTTAGCGCAAGCAATGATTCGCGAAGGTCTTAAAAACGTAACAGCTGGTGCAAACCCTGTAGGTATTCGTAAAGGTATGGAAAAAGCAGTAGCGGCGGCATTGACAGAGCTACAATCAATTTCTCGCCCAGTAGAAAACAAAGAATCCATTGCACAAGTAGCGGCAATTTCTTCAGCGGATGAAGAAATCGGTCAATACATTGCAGATGCTATGGAAAAAGTAGGGAACGATGGTGTTATTACAATCGAAGAGTCAAAGGGATTCACAACAGAATTAGACGTAGTAGAAGGTATGCAATTTGACCGTGGTTACCTATCACACTACATGGTTTCAGATACAGATAAAATGGAAGCGGTACTTGATAACCCATTCATTTTAATTACTGATAAAAAAGTGGCAAGCATTCAAGAAATTTTACCGGTGTTAGAGCAAGTTGTTCAACAAGGGCGTCCAATTTTAATTATTGCAGAAGACGTGGAAGGTGAAGCGTTAGCAACTCTTGTAGTAAACAAGTTACGCGGTACATTTAATGCAGTAGCAGTAAAAGCGCCAGGCTTTGGCGACCGTCGTAAAGCGATGTTAGAAGATATCGCAATTTTAACTGGTGGCCAAGTTATTACACAAGACCTTGGCTTAGATTTAAAATCAGCTGACCTTACTTCTTTAGGTCGCGCGGCGAAAGTAATTGTTTCTAAAGACAACACAACAATAGTTGAAGGCGCTGGTAACACAGACGCAGTAGCTGGACGCGTAAACCAAATCCGAGCACAACTTGCAGAAACGACTTCTGAATTTGACAAAGAAAAATTACAAGAGCGTTTAGCAAAACTAGCTGGCGGTGTTGCAGTTATTAAAGTTGGCGCGGCAACAGAAACAGAATTAAAAGAGCGTAAATTACGTATTGAAGACGCATTAAACTCAACTCGTGCAGCAGTGGAAGAAGGGATTGTATCAGGTGGTGGTACAGCACTTCTAAACGTATACGGCGCAGTTGTAAAAGTATTAGATGAGGTAGAGGGTGACGTAGCAACAGGTGTACGCATTATTTTACGCGCATTAGAAGAGCCAGTTCGCCAAATTGCAGAAAACGCTGGTCTTGAAGGTTCAATCATTGTTGACCGTTTAAAACGTGAAGAAATCGGTATCGGTTTCAACGCAGCAACAGGTGAGTGGGTAAACATGATTGAAGCGGGAGTAGTTGACCCAGCAAAAGTAACACGCTCAGCATTACAAAACGCAGCTTCTGTTGCTTCACTATTCCTAACTACTGAAGCAGTTGTAGCAGACATTCCAGAAGCAGGTGGCGGCGGTATGCCAGACATGGGCGGCATGGGTATGCCGGGGATGATGTAGTCCTTCTTAACAGTTGAATGACATTTTAACTTTGAAACATCTCAAATCATTTATTATGATTTGGGATGTTTTTGTAACTTTTTCCAAACTCTTCGGTCTAATGAATAAAAGGAATGTTGGAGGAATTTACATGAAAAAAGGGTTATTGTTAAGCGTAATTGTATTTTTCTGGCTATTTTTCATCCCACAGTTGGTGTTTGCGACGAGTTGGGCATTTCCTTTTGTTGTGTGGAATGATTCAATTTATGTCATTACAGATGAAGTCGTGCCACTGGTAGAACAAAAAATAGGGAAGGTAACGAGGTATTCAGATATGGAGCAATTCGGGGGGAATTTCTCGAACTATTATCCAAAGGGCACTACTTACTATGCAATAGAAGGTATAGCGACAACTGAGGCCATTGCGGTTGAACATGAAAAAGGAAAGTATATTAAGGCAGTCTACGAATCACCATATGAATTTCAAGGTAGTGTAATGAATAAGGCGAAAATGGCATTCATTGCGATTGTTATTGCCATTATGAGTTTTATTATTTATTATATTTTACCCAAATTTAGAAACAGTTAAAATATATGCTCTTGTGGAATTTAGAGGAAGTATATTTTTGCTAGACGAAATTTTGCATTAATTGATTTATAACTCATATCATCAACCTCCTAATAATTACAGAAATTTAAAATTAAATAGTTGGACTTATTTATAAAAAGAAGGGGTATGACTATCTTACCTATTATTATTTTTTTAGTGGCGGTAGTTTGTATATTATGTCTTAGATACGAATTAAACTTTATCATCTATAAATCATATTTATTAATCCAATAATTTCTAATTTTAATAATATTTTGTTTTTTGTAATTACTTATTTTATAATATGAACAAGTCATTTTTCTTGGGGGTTATGAATGAAGAAGTTTAGTATATTTGCAGCATTAATTTTAGTATTACAACTTGTACTACCTGTATCTTTATCAGCATCTGCTGAAGATTCGAGTGAGGTACTTAATTATTTGGCTTTGGGGGATTCCCTTGCAGCAGGTACGAATGAAAAAGGCGAAATTGGCCTTGGTTATGCAGATTATATCGCGCAGAGTTTTAGCATTGGGGAAGAACCTATCAATTATAATAAAGGTTTTGCTTTTCCAGGATATACAACGGTAAATGTACTAAATGATATTGAAAACAATGTAACAAAGCCAATCTATAATTTAGATGGTCAATCAACAAAAACAGCAACGATTCAACAGGCAATCAAAGAAGCTCATTTGATCACATTAAGTGTTGGCGCAAATGACATGTTAAAAAATGTAACACGTACTGAAGCAGGCGGTTTTTCATATGATGCTGCAGGTGTGCTTCAAACTATCCAACAAGTTTCAACAAACTATAAGAAAATTTTCGATAGTATTTATGCATTGAATCCAGAAGTAGATATTATTGTGATGGGCTTGTATAACCCGTTTCTATATTTACAAGATTCAACAGTACAAGAGCAGTTAAATACACTAGTTACAACGATAAACAATTCTATTAAAACAGTAGTAGAAGAAAATGAAGGTATTTTTTCAGATGTGTCATCGTTAATTGCAGAAAACGCAAAAGCATTTTTATCGAATTCAAACAATATTCATCTAAATGAAGCGGGCTATGATGCAGTCGCAGCATTAATGATTGAGGACTATTTTGCAGATATTTTAGGGGATTTAGAAGATGAATTTACGGAAATCGTGATCGAGGAAGCACCGTTTACAGATATTAAAAACCATTGGGGTAAAGACTATATTGATGTAGCTTATTCTTATGGTATTATGAAGGGCAATGAAGATGGTACATTTAAGCCAAATGTTAATGTGACACGTGCGCAAGCAGTATCTGTCATTGTACGAGCATTTGAATTAGAAGCTACGAATGCAGCACCATTTAAAGATATCAGTCAGTATTCACAAGATACTCAAAATGAAATCGCAGCGGCTTATGAGGCTGGTTTAATTCGTGAAAACGATGGCTACTTTAATCCAAAAGGGCAAATTACACGAGCACAACTAGCATTAATGTTAATGCGCTTATCGAATAGTTTTGTAGGTGAAGAGTACATTCCAGAATCAATTGCGCCGTTTAAGGATATTGTCAATTTTGATCGTGAAACGCAAGTAGCGATTACATTTTTATATGATATTGGTGTAGTAGATGGGACGAGTGCAACAACGTTTTCACCAAAAGATAACTTAACACGAGCACAATTAGCGAAGATTTTAGTGTTAGCAATGTCAGAAGAATAATTAAAAACATACTGACCTAATCGTTGAGACACATATTAAATACCCTTTAGGCTGCTTGGTAACCGTATTCTACGGGCGCTGAGTAGCCTAATTTTTTTGTATTCTCTCCTCATAATAATACGTCTTCTCGTCTCTTCATTCGCCAATGAATGATGCTTTACAAGCAGCTGTTCTCAGTCTTTAAATGCGAGCGAAAAGACCCAATGACCGCACTATCCCAACAGTTTCCTCTACGCGACATTTTTGCCCGACAATTCATTTCCTCACTGTAATATAGATACGTTTAGGTTTTGCTCATTTTAAATCATCTGCTTGATAACTGACTCTTGTCATAAAAAAACACCTCCAAAATAATTAGGTTTATACACTTTTATATATTCCCATTTTAGAGGTGTTTCATATTGTCATATTAAATTAGGTTAGTCCAGTTTTTGTTACTAATATTAGTCTGTTACTTTATAAAGAAAAATCTTTCGAAACATAAGCACTGTGCGAATAGTGTTTACAGTTCGTAAAACCCTGAAATTTGGAAGGAAATAGCTTTCATAAATTATGCCCAGACAGTTACCTTAAATGACTACAGTAAGTAGGTGTGAGGTATTGTCAGTTGTCAATGATACTAGGTGTTGTTATTGGATGATGCCTCTACGCAAAGCTTCGGCTACACCTTGTACTCGATTTAACACCTCGAGTTTTCGAATGGCGGATTGTACGTAATCCTGAACAGTAAATTCGCTAATACCAAGAGATACAGCCATTATTTTCGTACTTTCACCCCAAGACATTCTTTGCAATACGTCAATTTCCCGTTTACTAATTTTTTTGGAGTAGCCAGGGTAGTCATCTTCTCCAAATATTTGCCCTAAATGTTGTCCATACATAGCAAGAGATTCCAGAAGGTTATCCTTAACCGTAAAAGAATCCGTACTTCCCATGCAGGCATAGCCAACTACGTGGGAGCTATAGCTAATGGGAACTACTATAAGTTCAGTCGTCACGCCATTGGTGAATTTTCCCGGTATTTGGTGAATTGATTGAGAATCGATATGCTTAGGCGTTCTTTCCTTTATCGCAGAATAGATAGGAGGCATATTTCGAACATCATCTCTCCACTCTTGTAAGGATGATACCCCCTGTTGATCGATACATAATATCCCTTCGCCGACTTTGCTTAATGTCGAATAGAAATAGAGACTTACACGTGAAAAGTTAAAAATATCCATAAAACCGCGGACGGCAAGTATTTGTTTTTCATAATGAGAAGAAATGGATGAAATAGATTGGATTTGTTTTTTTATAGCTGTTTCAAGCATAAATTTCCCCCTTTAAAACAGGATTCTATATTCACATTATATCAAAAAATTACGAGATTTCAAATTTGCGAAAAACTAAAAGAAACCCTGCGAAATAACAAATTTATAGTTTATTGAAGATAAAAATTGAACTTTCTACAGAAAATCCCCTTAATTTTAGGGGATTTTTTAATGCGAAAATTAAAACTATTATAGTACTTGTAAGCGATTACACACGAAATATTAATTTTATGGACAAAGGTCATTGTTAATGTAATGACTCTTAATTTATAGAAAGCAGGTGCAGACAATGAGTAATTCATTTGCAGAATTTCATTTAAGAACAGCGATAACTAGTGGAGCTGGAGCGAGAAGTTTATTACCACAAATGATTACGGGGTTAGGCGGAAAGCGAGCAATTTTAATTACGGATAAGGGAATTGTTCAAGCAGGAGTTGCTGCCCAAGTTATCGATTTATTTAAAAATTCACAGGAAACAGTAGAACTTGTTGGTGTATTTGATGAAATTGAACAAGATGCCAAAGCTGAAAATATTACTAAAGCCGTTCAGGTTGCCAAAGAACTTCAAGCGGATGCGCTAATTGCATTGGGCGGTGGAAGTGTGCTAGATGCAGTAAAAGGCATTAAATGGATGTTATATAAAGGCTATGAAAATACAGAGGAAGTGTTTCATACGAGTATTAGAGAATTTCCTCCAGAAGCTCAGCCAATGGATATTCCACATGTAGCAATTCCTACGACAGCAGGAACGGGTGCAGAAGTGTCGCCAATGGCTGTTATTTATAATGAAAAACTAGGTGTAAAAGTAGTGGTAAGGACTCCTTATCTGAATGCAGACATAGCAATTTTGGATCCTGAACTAACAGTAGGACTACCTCCGAAAATTACAGCATTTACAGGAATGGATGCCTTGACACATGCAATAGAAGGTTACTTTTCATCAACAGCTACACCATTTACTGATTCTTATGCGTTGTATTCTGCCAAGTTGATTGCAGAAAATTTACCAATAGTTGTTAAGGAGGGCTCTAACGTAGAAGCTAGAGGCAATATGTTAATGGCGAGTGCAATGGCAATAACGGCATTTGGTTTCGGCAATAATGGAGTGCCTGTGCATAATATGGCACATGTATTCGGTGCCAAGTTTAGAATTCCACATGGTCTAGCAAACGCGGTACTGCTTCCAAATGTGATGGCGGCTTTGCCTGAATTATATTTACCAAAAATCAAGCATTTTGCTGAGACGTTGGGAATTGAAACATCGTCATCTGATCCACAAGAATGTTTGACAAAGGTAATTCAATTCATTCGTGATCTGCGTCAACAAGTCAGTTTATCAGATACATTTTCTGAATTTAATCTAGATTCTACTATTCTTGATTACATCGTGGAGGAAGTGCAAAGTGATTCGGCATCGGGTAAATTCCTCATTCCAGCGGATATTATTATGAAAGTGACGAAAGAAGTTGCGGGATTTATACAAGTAAAGTGAACCTATAACCTATTCGAAGGAGGTATAAATTCAATCATGCTAGATACTCAAGCAAAGAATTTTCTACAAATGATGGAGGGTAAAAAACCAACTTCTTCTATGACACCTGAAGAAAACCGTAATAATGGGGCAGCACTACAAAAACTGGCGGGACTAGCAGAGTCAGTAGCAAAAGTAGAAGAGCATTCGGTTCCTGTGAAAGATGGAAAAATCAAGGTGAGGATTTATACCCCTGAAGGTGAAGGAGATTTCCCTATATTTATTTATCTTCATGGAGGCGGATGGGTTTTAGGGGATCTTGATACAGTCGATATACCGTGTCGTAGCATTGCAAATCAAGCGGAGTGTATAGTCGTGTCGGTTGATTATCGTAGAGCTCCTGAATACAAGTTTCCAGTTCCTCTTGAAGATTGTTATGAAGCGGCATTATGGGTAGCTAAAAATGCAGGTGAATGGCAAGGAGATTCGACGAAAATTTCTATAGGTGGGGACAGTGCGGGTGGAAACTTAGCAACATGTGTCGCATTGAAGGCAAGAGATGAGCAAGGGCCAACTTTCGTGTCCCAAATTTTGATCTATCCAGTAACGGATCTCTCTTTTAGCACAAATTCGTACAAGGAAAATGGAGAGGGGTATTTCCTTACGCAGGATAGTATGGAATGGTTTGCGCGACATTATATCAACACAGAAGAAGACAAGTTGAACCCTTATGTCGCACCTCTACTAACGGAAGATCTTAGTAATCTCCCACCAGCTGTAGTTATTACAGCTGGGTATGACCCACTTTGTGATGAAGGATTGGCCTATGCGAATCGATTGCAGGAGGCGGGAATTCAGGTGGAATACACTTGCTACGAAGGAATGATTCACGGATTTTTCTGGATGGCGGGAATTATGGACAAAGGTAAGCAGGCTATTGAGCAAGTATCCCGCCATTTACAAGAGTCCTTTACGAGTAAATAAAATTACGATAAATGAAATTATGAATTTAGGGAGGAATAAAAATGACAAAAAAAGAACAAATCATTAATTTAGATGCAGTTGTTATCGGAGCAGGTTTCTCAGGAATGTATATGCTATATCGCTTACGTGAAGCTGGATTTTCTGTCCGTGCTTTCGAAGCGGCAGCAGGTGTTGGAGGCGTATGGTACGCGAACCGCTATCCTGGCGCACGCTGTGACTCGGAAAGTATCATTTATAACTATACGTTTTCTGATGAGCTTCTACAGGAATGGACATGGACTACTCGATTCCCAGCTCAAGAAGAAATTTTAAGATACCTTAATTTCGCAGCAGATAAGCTAGATCTACGCCGTGATATTCAGTTCAATACACGCGTTACATCTGCTCATTATAACGAAATTAGTAAAAAGTGGGATGTTAAATTAGATGATGGTACGAACATTACTGCCACATATTTCATCACTGGAGTAGGCTGCCTATCTGCATCAAATATTCCTAACTTTAAAGGATTAAATAGCTTTGAAGGGGAGGCATATCACACAGGTCGCTGGCCACATGAGAAAGTAGATTTCAGTAATAAACGTGTTGGTTTGATTGGTACGGGTTCAAGCGGTGTTCAATCGATTCCAGTTATTGCTGAAGAAGCAGGTTATCTGAATGTTTTCCAAAGAACGCCAGCGTATAGTACTCCTGCGAGAAACTATGTATATGACGAAGAATTTATTCGTAAAACAAAAGAAAATTATGAAGAGATTAAACAACAAATTCGTTGGTCTTCGATGGGTTATCTTCATACGACGGTTAATAATCGATCAGCATTAGATGATACACCCGAAGAGCGCGAGCAACAATACCAAAAGATTTGGGAGAGAGGCGGTTTAGGGTTTAGTCAAACGTATAGCGACCTAATGGTAAACGAAGAAGCGAATGAAACAGCTAGTGAATTTATTCGCGCTAAAATCGATAGCGTTGTTAAAGACCCTGAGGTAGCAAAAAAATTAAAACCAAGCTATTTCTACTCTGCAAAACGACCTGTTATTGACACGAATTATTATGAGACATTTAACCGTGATAACGTTACTTTAGTAGATGTAAAGGCGACGCCAATTGTTGAAATTACACCTAAAGGAATTAAAACTTCAGAAGGTGAATATGAGTTGGATGTTATTGTTTTCGCGACAGGCTATGACGCGATGACAGGACCATTATTTAAAATTGATATTCGTGGAAAAGACGGTGTGTCACTTAAAGATAAATGGGCTGATGGCACACAAACGAGAACTTACCTTGGTATTGCCAATGCTGGTTTCCCAAACATGTTTATGATCACGGGTCCAGAAAGTCCTTCAGTATTATCAAATGTGCCTGTATCAATTGAACAGCATGTTGAGTGGATTGGTGATTGTATCGAATATTTACGTGAAAATAAATTGGATACAATTGAGGCCAATGGAGAAGCGGAAGAAGCATGGAGTAAAAATTGTTTAGAAATCGCTCAATCTAGCCTTCTTACAAAGGTTGAGTCTTGGTATACGGGTGCAAATATTGAAGACAAGCCACGTGGATTCCCTATTTATACTGGTGGCGTTGGGAACTACCGCAAAATCTGTGATGAAGTTACAGCTAAAGGTTATGAAGGGTTTACATTAACACCTGCACGCTCTAAAGAGACTATTTCTTAAAAGACTGTACGTAAGACCAAATAATTTTTATTATTCCGGAAAATCCAACGATACTTCGTTTGGATTTTCCGCTAGATATAAAACCGTAAAAGGAGCGTTGAATATGTATATCAATGGAGAATGGTTAAAAACAGATAAAGTATTTGAAGTAAATAATCCGGCTACAGGCGAAACAGTGGATACAGTTTACTTTGTCGGCGAAGAAGAGACAAATGCTGCTATTCAAGCTGCAAAGGATGCATTTCCGGAGTGGTCAGCGCTACCAGCAGAACAGCGAGGTTCATATTTAACGAAAATTGCAGTGAAATTAGGCGAAAAAAAGGAAGAAATGGCTCAAATTATTACGATGGAAATGGGGAAAACAATTCATCATGCGCGACAAGAAGTAGGTTCAACGATTGCCTTCTTCCAATGGTATGCCGAAGAAGCACGCAGAATTTACGGAGATGTTATTCCTCCATCAATTCCTAACAAGCGTATTCAAGCGATTCGTCAACCTATTGGTGTAGTGGCAGCTATTACTCCTTGGAATTTCCCACTATCTATGGCGGCTAGAAAATTAGGACCAGCTTTAGCGACAGGATGTACAGTGATTTTAAGACCATCAAGAGAAGCTCCGTTATCTTCTGTTGCATTGTTTAAAATTATTGATGAAGTCGGGTTACCTAAAGGTGTAGCGAATCTCGTTATTGGACAATCAGGCCCTATTGTTAACACGATTATGAACAGTAATGTCGTAAAAAAAGTTTCCTTTACCGGTTCAACAGAAGTTGGAAAAATTCTTATCGAACAATCTGCAAAAACTGTGAAACGAGTGTCAATGGAATTAGGTGGGCATGCACCATTTATCGTTTTTGATGATGCTGATATCGATTTAGCAGTGAGCGGCTTAATAGTAAGTAAATTTGGCTCTAATGGACAACAATGTATTTGTCCAAACCGAATTTATGTACAAGAAAATATATATGAAGAATTTGCCGAGAAGCTGAAAGAAAAAGTTCAGGCAATCAAAGTAGGAAATGGACTGGATGAACAAAATGGAATGGGCCCATTAATTTATGGAGAGGCAATCGACAAAGTACAAGAGCAGGTAGATGATGCTGTTCTTTTAGGAGCTTGTGTCTTGAATGGTGGGAAGAGGTTGACAGGAGATGCCTACGCGAATGGTCATTTCTATCCTCCAACTGTATTAGCAGATGTTACGGATGAGATGTTAATTACGAGAGAAGAAACATTTGGACCTGTTATTCCATTAATTAAGTTCAAGAGCGAAGAAGAAGTGATTGAAAGAGCAAATGCTATTGAATATGGACTTGCCTCTTATTTCTATACAAAAGATCTTTCGCGCAAATACCGTGTTTCTGAACAATTGGAATACGGCATGGTCGGAGTGAATGACGCCATTCCATTTGCAGTACAAGTACCATTTGGTGGTGTGAAAGAGAGCGGTATGGGTCGTGAAGGTGGTAAATATGGAATGGATGATTATTTAGACATAAAAATGATTTCGGTACAAATTTAACTTCTTGTAGCAGTTGGTTCATCTAGTAAGGAAGGATGTAGTTTAATCCTTCCTTCTTTGTACCTTCAATATTTAAAAGAAGAAATAGCAATATCCATATTTAAGGGGGGAATATCTATGCGTTGGATTGTTTTAACCATTCTATTTTTTGGCTTTTTAATTAATTTTGCAGACAAGAGTGTTGTGGGGCTTGCTGTAGGTCCCTTAATGGAAGAATTGAATTTGAGTTATGCACAATGGGGACTTATTGGTAGTAGTTTTTTCTGGATATTCCCTGTAGCTGCAGTTTTCATCGGATTTATTACTGATAAAGTTTCACCAAAAAAGATCATTGCTTTTATGCTTTTATCATGGTCACTTCTCCAATTTGGGGGCTATATAATCGGTGGTTTTGCAACACTTCTTTTGTACCGTATTTTCCTTGGGTTTGCTGAAGGTGGTTATGCTCCAGCATCCTTGAGACAATTATTTTCTTATTTCCCCCTGGCTATGCGGGCGCGAGTAACGACTATATTCACTCTTGGTTCAACAGTAGGGGCTTATGCAGTTGCGCCGCTAGTTGTACTTTTGCTTCAATTAGTAGGTTGGAGACACTCGTTTGCAATCATGGGGTTATTTAGTTTGGTTCTGTTAGTTATTTGGGTTGTCGTAATTCCAAGTAAAACGCCAGAGCTTGATGAACTGGAAGTGAAGAATGATTCTGCTCCGAAAAGGAAAGTTCCTTGGTCCGAATTGTTCTCAGTTTTGCGCTCGCGAACTAGTATATTTACGCTATTTATGACTTTCGGATTCTTTTGTCTATCGAGTTGGATGCAGATTTGGATGCCTTTATACTTTTTAGAAGTGACAAAAATATCGCAAATGGAAATGGCATATGCCACATTGACAGTCGGATTAACTTCTATGATTGTATCGCTATCGATGGCCACAATTTCTGATCGTGTATTTAAAAAAACACAAAGCTTACGTGAGGGACGTGTGAAGGTAACAGGAATGGGCATGCTTATTGCCGGTTTAGTATTTGGATCACTCTATTTTACGAACTCAGTCGTATGGGCTATCTTAGGAATTACATTGGCCTATGGATTTAGTTTCCTAATACTTTCTACATCTCATATCATTATTGGTAGTCAGCTTCCTGAACGTACATCAACACTTTCTGGAGTGATTGTTGCTTTTTCGAATGTTGCAGCAGCTTTATGCGCAATGGCCGTTGGATTTATTATACAAAGTGTCGGCGTTGAGAACTCAATTCATGGGTTTAAATATTCATTTCTAATGATTTCTGCGATTATGGTAATCGTTGCAATACTATTTATGAGCTTTGTATATCCAGAAGGAAAAAAACAAAAGGCTGAATTGGTTAATATAGAAAAAGCAACGTCAAGTTCTTAATATAGTATGGATTTGATAAAAGTAGAAGTCAATGAGGAGGAAGAAAAAATGGATTTTGAAGGAAAAGTTGTATTAATCACAGGGGCAGCAGGAGGAATTGGTAAAGAAACGGCTCGTTTATTTGCCGAACAAGGAGCGAAACTGTCATTAGTCGATATGGATGCCCAAGCATTAGAATCGCTTGTCAATGAATTAGACCTAAAGGATTATTTGCTACAAACTGCTGATGTGACAAGTGAAGAACAAGTGCAGAATTTCGTTTTGCAAACGAAGGAGAAGTACGGAAAAATTGATGTATTCTTTAATAATGCGGGAATAGAAGGAAAGATTGCTTCTATAGTAGAAACGACAGAGGAGAATTTAGATAAGGTTTTAAGCGTTAATATTAAAGGTGTCTTCTTTGGTTTAAAGCATGTGATGGCTACTATGATGAAGCAAAAATTTGGAAGTATCATTAATACTTCATCTATTACGGGGTTAAAAGGTTCTCTAGGTTTAGCTCCTTACTCGGCTTCTAAACATGCCGTGCTTGGTTTGACTAAAACAGCTGCCCTAGAATCAGCGGGAATGGGTATTCGAGTAAACGCAATTTGCCCTGGGTATGTCGAAACTCGAATGATGCAATCCATTGAGCAAGGTAGAGGACCAGAGTATGCGAATCAAATGAGAGAAAGAGCATTATCGAAAGTACCTATGAATCGATATGCGCAATCACATGAAATTGCGGAATTGGTATTATTTTTAGCCTCAGATAAAGCTACTTTTATTACAGGTAGTCACTATCTTATTGATGGAGGGAATCTAGCTTAACACGAGCACAATTAGCGAAGATTTTAGTGTTAGCAATGTCAGAAGAATAAAAAATGAGCGGTAAGTGGACGGGGATCCATTTACCGCTCGTTTTATATCATTGCAAAAACGGGGATTTTTGCAAGGGGACACAACAATAGTATTACCTTAATTTTTCCACTTTAAGCCTTCAAAGAAACGATAAATTTCTTCAAAAACTAATTCACGCTCTTTACCTAATGTTAAAATATGACCAGAGTTAATGAAAGTTTTGACAGACTTGATGCGAGATTTAACTGAACTATAAATTAAGTCAGCACTTTCGCAGTAATATTCATCGTCTTCAAGTCCACGTAAAATGTGAACAGGTGTTTGAATGACATTTAATTTTTCGCTTGTTTCGTTAATCATGCTTTGCAAATAATTTAACGAAGGCATTTTCATTAACTCAGCAATTTTTGTACGGCTATCGATAGCTTCGTCGTACGTACCAGATAATTTTTTATAGTTAATTGCATAATCGACGATCCGATTTTGTAAGCTATCTGTAGATTTTGACGTAGCAGGAGCAGACATCGTAACAATCGCTTGTGTTGGACGTTCTTCACCAAGTTTTAATGAGAAAATACCACCAAGAGAAACACCGGCTACAGCAATTTCATCGTAGCCACGATTTTTTAACTCATCGTAGCCTTCAATTACACTATTCCACCATTCAATTGGGTTTGATTGAATTAATAGATCAGGACCAGCACCATGGCCTTTATATAAAGGGGCATGCACCGTATAGTTACGATCAGCTAAATATTTTCCTAAACGTTTTACATCATTTGTATTACCGGTAAAACCGTGTAATAAAAGAACAGCCCGATTTCCCGCTTCAATTGTAAAAGGTTTCGGCGCGATGAGTTTCATTGTCTTTCGGCTCCTTCGTGAAGTGAATTATGTCTATTTTGTGATTTTTTTAAAAAAACTATTGAAAAATAAAATAAATTTTGATATGAAAACTATTTGCTAACGATTATTATATAGCTAATAAACCATAAGTACAATTTATTATTCTTATTATATTGATTCAAAAAAGTTATTGATGATGTGAGGTATAAAAAATGGAGATTGAACAGCTTCAATATTTCAAAACCGTTGCTACAATGGAACATATGACGCGAGCTGCTGAAGTTTTAGCCATTTCCCAACCGGCGTTAAGTAAGTCTATTGCGAGCATCGAGCAACAGCTAGGTGTTCCGTTATTTAATCGTGAAGGCCGCTCAATATATTTAAACCGTTTTGGTGAGCTTTTTTTACAAAGTGTAGAAATTATTTTAGAAGAATATGAACGTATTCGAGAGGAATTTGAGGATATTATAAAGCCAGGATCGGGTGAAGTATCATTTGGTTTTATTCATACTTTAGGCATGGAAATTGTGCCAGAGCTCATTGCAGCAACGACAAAGCAATTTCCGAACATGCAATTTTCTTTAACACAGGCAACCTCTCTCAATTTATTGAAGCGTTTGGAGGAAGGGGCGATTGATTTATGCCTTTCACAAAAAATTGAATCAAAAGTTATTGATATTGAAACAGAGGAACTATTCGTTGAAGAGCTGTTTGTGATTGTCCCAACAACTCATCCATTATCAATGCGTACAGAAGTGAAAATAGAAGATATTCAAAACGAAACATTCATTGCCATTAAAAAAGGAAACTCACTGCGTCAATTAGTTGATGAATTATTTTTAGATGCAGGGATCGAATTGAAAACCGCTTTTGCGGCAGAGGAAATGCACACTGTAGCTGGCTTTGTTGGCGCGGGTATGGGCATTTCACTTATTCCCAATATTAAGGGGCTAGATCATTACAAAGTGAAGCGACTTAAATTAGATCCACCTTGTTATCGTTCTGTAGGTGTTTCATGGGCAAAAAATCGTTATTTACCACCAGCAGCTACGGAGTTCAAGCAATATTTAGTCGATTATTTTAAGCATAGAGATGGGTGATGTTATGCAAACAGAGCAGCAATTTAATGAGTGGCTTTATCAACAGAATTTGGATAAAGAGTATTGGCTAGAGCACTATGAACTGTCGAAAGAAGGTGCCTTACAATCTATTGTTGCTATTGCGTTATTATACAAAGCGCACAAACATTTTGAACATGCAAGCTTATGGTTACAAAAAGCTGTGGCACTTGGCCATGTTGAGGCGATGTATGAGCTAGGTAATGTTTATTTTGAAATGGAAGAAGAAGAACATGCATTTATGATGTATGCACGGGCAGCACAGCTAGGGCATCCAGATGCGATGAACAATTTAGCTGATATGTATTTAAACGGTGAAGGAACAGTGATCAATGAACAAATGGCTTTACAGTGGTTTGTAAAGGCAGCTGAAAATGGTGTTGTAGAAGCGATGTTTACACTGGGGATGATGTATGAGCAAGGTATAGGGTCAGGGATAGATGAACAAACGGCGATTCATTATTATGTATTATCGGCTAATGGTGGTGATGTAGAAGGTTTGTACCGGATGGGGATGATCTATTTCGAAGGTGAGCTTGGGCAGCAACCAAATTTACCGCGAGCGATTCAATATTTTGAACAAGCAGCCGAGCAGCTTCATATCGATGCGTTATTCAACCTAGGTTATATATATGAGCTTGAATGGGGCATGGGCACTAAAGCAATTCATTATTATAAACAGGCCAGTTTTGCTGGGGACTTAGGGGCGACAAAAAAATTAGTCGATTTTTTCGAACGTACGAATGATGAACAACTTCACAAATGGCAGCAAAAATTAACGCAGCTCCAACATGAAAGAAAGTGAAATTATATCAATATATTCATAAATGAAACCGTTTCCGTTAAACAGAATAAAAGTGAAGAATTTTAGGTTTAATATGGAAAAAATCTAGGAACTATATAAGTGAAAGAAAGTAGTCTGGGAGGGAAATTTTTATGTTTATGTTTTCAATTCAACACGCCAATTCTAATCAAGATGAGAGTACTATTCGAAGTTTAAATCAAGTGTTAGCTGAGCAACGAGAAAATTTAACAACATTATGTACAATTGTGGAATACTTAAAAGGATATGGCCAAACAGGATTAGAAAGTAAAGATGTCATTAAGTACAACCAAAAAATTCAAATTATGAATGATAAACAAATGAATCGTTACAATAAAATTGATGAATTAATTAATACAAATATTTTTCAGATAAAAAAGGGTAAGACGACAGATAACACGGCAATCGTTTATGGGAAAGAGGTCCGCAAGATTGAATCAGGCATCCGTACGTTAAAATTATTTGTAAGTGATGCAATTAATATGTTAGATCCAGAACAACATTTAAATAATCGAAGTGAAGAACGTATTCAATATTTTGAAAAACGTTCTGCTGCTATTGAGGCAGAAATGATTACATTAGCAAAAATTCTTTAATAGTTTGATGAGAGGCTTGTCACATGTTTTGTGATGGGCTTTTTATTTTTAGTATTTTAAATGATACACATTTACATATTTTAACATGCGTTAGCATATATCCTTCTATTAGTGGGTGATGAATCCCAAATATGAACTTAATTCAGTGAGGCTTTCGATTTAAAATTTTGAAAGAACTCCTTGTAATACTTTTATTATAATAATCGGAAATAACTAGTCTTGTGTTAAATTTCTAGTGCGAAAGCATAGATTGCTAGATAAAAGAAGAGTTAGTATTTTAAAGGTTCTAACGCTTAATTATAATAGAATGATTGTATAGAGAAAAATTTTATAGGATTTAGTTAATGACATAAAAGCATTCTAGATGAATGCGTAAAGGTGTTAAGTCTTATTTTGAATTAATGTTCCTAAAAATAAATACCCCTATGTTACAAAAAGAAAAAGGCGAGGTCACGGATGTTTTTTTATAAAAAAAATTACGAAGTACAAGCAGTGGATTTGAGGAAAGTAACTGTAAAGTTAGAGGTTAAAGGGAATACAGATGTAAAAAAGCAATTACAAATGTTAAATTTAACTGAAGAGGATTTAAAATATCTAAAAGTATTTAAACCGCATGTGGATGAAAATATCGATCAAATTGTGGATACGTTTTACACAAATTTAGGACTGGAACAGAGTTTGGTAGATATTATTAATGACTATAGCTCAGTTAACCGCTTGAAAGTAACGTTACAGCGTCATATATGTGAAATGTTTAGTGGTGTCATCGACTTGGAATATTTGGAGAAACGAAAAAAAATTGCACGCGTCCATGTTCATATTGGTCTAAAAACGAAATGGTACATCGGTGCGTTCCAAAGTATACTCACTGATTTTATTCGTTTAGTACAACTGAATATCAAGCATGAGAGCCAATGCTATCATACGATTACAGCTATTTCAAAAATGTTAAACTTTGAGCAACAAGTTGTTCTTGAGGAATATGAGTTTGTTATTGAAGCGATGAAGGAAAAATTAGAGCAAGAGAAACGTCAAGTTAGCAATGCTATCATAGGGTCATCAGCTAACTTGGCAGCTATTTCAGAACAAACAAATGCTTCTTTTCAAATGTTGACTGAACAATCAGAAGTGATGGTTGCTTATGTGAAAAAAGCCATCGATTATTCAGAAAAGACAACGGAGCAAGCGCATCAAGGGAAAGTTCAAATCCAACAGCAAGCGGTAAGTATGAATGCGATTCAACATTCAGTGGCGATGATTTCGGAGGAAATGGACAAGCTAACGGAAATTTCAAAAGAAATGGAATCCACAATGGGCATCGTTACAAACATAGCAAACCAAACTAATTTACTTGCATTAAATGCGGCCATTGAAGCGGCGCGTGCTGGAGAAGCGGGTAAAGGCTTTGGTGTAGTATCTGGAGAGGTGCGTAAGCTTTCAGAGCAAACAAAAGAATCGGCAATTAATGTAGAAGCATTATTACAAAATACAAATATTCGTACAACTAAGCTTCAAAAGTCTCTGGAGGAAATTAAATTAGCGGTAATTGTTGGTGAAGAAAGTATGCACAATACAGAAATACAATTTAATGCAATTGTGGAATCAATGGATGCGACAAAAACGCAAAATAATTTAGTAGAACACGAAGTAAAACAAATTGGCGATGTTATTTTAGAACTAGGTAGTGCCTTTGATGAAGTAACTTACGCAGCGGATGCGTTAGCAAATGTTTCGCAATCATTAGAAAAATAAAAATTAGCGCATGTTAAAGCAACTCTTTAGCATGCGTTTTTTCTGATTGATTTATATACAAATTTGTAATATCCGTCAGTCCAATTTTTCGCTAAAAGAGCTTATACTGAAATAAGAACAAGAGCGCGAATTAATAGGAGAGAATGAAAATGAAAACAGTAGTAGTGGTAGGTGGCGGAATCACAGGATTAACGACGTTGCATTATTTGAAAAAACAGCTTGCTGATAAAAATGCAAGAGCGCGTTTAGTATTAGTTGAAAAAAATCCGTATTTAGGTGGGAAAATACATTCGGAGCACGAAGGTGGCTTCATTATGGAAACGGGTGCTGATTCCATTGTGGCACGTCATCCGGGAGTATTAGAGCTTGTACAGGAACTAGAATTTGAACAGGAGCTTGTGTACAACGAAACAGGAATTTCATACATTCATACGAATAACGAGCTACACGCGATTCCAGCCGGTTCGACATTTGGCATTCCCATGAGTGTGGAGTCATTAATGGCAAGCACGCTCATTTCAGAAGAAGGAAAGCAACGGTCGCTTGAGGATTTACAGTTGCCGAACACAAATTTCACAAAAGAAAGCTCAATAGGTGAATTTTTAGAATACTTTTTAGGTAAAGAAATAGTGCACAATCAAATTGCCCCAGTGTTAGCCGGTGTTTATTCGGGAGATTTATATCAACTTAGCTTGAATTCAACATTGCCATACTTAGTCGATTACAAAAACAAATATGGTTCGATTATTAAAGGTTTTGAAGCGAATAAAGAGCAATTTGACAAAGCTGCAAATAAAAAATTTATTTCTTTTAAATCAGGTTTATCGGCGATAATTGATCGTTTAGAACAAACGCTGACAAAAGTAGAATTCAAGAAAAATACAGCCATTCAAGCAATCCATAAGCGCGGGGAACAATATGATGTAGTGCTAGATAACGAAACAATTTTAGCTGATTTCGTTGTTCTAGCGACACCGAATGAAACGGTTCGAGCTGTTTTACAAGACGCTGTGATTAACCAACAACTTGAAAAATTCACGAATGCTTCTGCACTAACGATGTATGTAGGCTTTGATGTTGCAGATAGTGTACTCCCGACAGATGGTACGGGTTTTATCGTTTCGCATCATTCCGATTTAATATGTAATGCCTCAACATGGACAAGTCGTAAATGGAAGCACACATCGGCACAAGGAAATTTACTTGTTCGTCTCTTTTATAAGAACATTAACCCGCGCTACGAAGAATTAGCGGTGATGACTGATGAAGAGCTGACACAAGTTGCGCTAGAGGACATTAAGCTAAGTCTTGGTATTGAAGCTGAGCCGACAGTTGTGAATGTGACAAAATGGATCGACAAAATGCCACGTTATGATTTAGCGCATAACGAAGCACTCAGTGTTGTTGTGAAAGAATTAGCACTTCGTTATCCAAATGTGTTACTAGCAGGATGCTCGTATTTTGGTGTGGGCATTGGCGCATGTATCCAAAACGGTAAAAAAACAGCCGAACAAATTAGTTCGCAGATTGTATAAATAATCACATCCTGTTAAAAAGTGATTAATATCCCGGTTCTTTACAAAGAAAACGTTTGCAAAGTAGGAAGTTTTACTTTATTTGCATAAAGGGTTGACGTTCGTGTGTGATAACGGTATGATTCACTTAATTATCTGAAAAATTCATAAAATTCTTATCAAGAGAAGTAGAGGGAACTGGCCCGATGAAGCTTCAGCAACCAACGAAAGTCAGGTGCTAAATCCAGTTGGCAAATGCCAGAAGATGAGAAGGGAACTAAGTTCGTCATGATTGAAGCCTTCTTTTTTATTTAAAAAAGAAGGCTTTTTTGTATCACTAAAATACTGAAAATACTGTGAATAATGGAGTGAAAGCAATGGGTTTACTTGAAGATTTAAAAATAAAGGTGCTAACAGCAGACGGTGCGATTGGCACATTATTATATTCATATGGATTAGATTACTGTCATGAAGAAATGAATATTGCACGTCCTGAAATTATCGAAAAAATTCATAGTGAATACATAGCGGCTGGCGCAGACATTATTCAAACAAATACTTATGGTGCCAATGCTATTAAACTAGCGCGTTACGGCTATGAGGGGCGTGTTAAAGAATTTAATGAAGCTGCACTAGCAATTGCCAAGCGCGCGGCAGCACCGGGTGGACAGTATGTGCTCGCAACAATTGGTGGAATTCGTGGGATTCGTAAAAGCGATGCTACCTTGGAAGAAATTTTAGTAACGTTTAAAGAACAGGCTGAGGTGCTATTAGCTGGTGAACCAGACGGCTTTTTACTAGAAACGTATTATGACTTTGAAGAATTATCGCTTTGTGTACATGCACTGCGTGAGCTAACAGACCTTCCGATTATTGCGCAAGTAACAATGCAAGAAGCGGGCGTATTGCAAAATGGTATGTCATTCAATGAGGCGCTACATGATTTAGAAAGATTTGGTGCAGATATTGTTGGAAGCAACTGTCGTCTTGGTCCATTCCATACAATTCAAGCATTTGAGCAAGTAAGTCTACCAAAGAATGCTTATTTGTCCGCTTATCCGAATGCTTCACTTTTAGATGTAGAAGATGGGCGTGTTGTCTATGAATCGGAAACGGATTATTTTGCGCGTGCCGCTGAAGAATTAGTGAATCAAGGTGTCCGTTTAATCGGCGGTTGCTGTGGAACAACACCAAAGCATATTGCGGCTGCGAAAAAGCGTTTAGCGAATCTAAGTCCGATTGAAGAAAAGGCGGAGACAAAGGGGCGTACAGAATTTGTCCGTGTAGCAGAGCCTCGCAAGCATGAGCCACTACATGAAAAAGCAAAGCGAGAGCGTTCAGTAATTGTAGAGTTAGACACGCCACGTCATTTAGAAATTGAATGCTTTGTTGAAGGTGCAAAAAAGCTATCGGAGGCAGGCGCAGATGTTGTGATGATGGCCGATAATTCGCTCGCATCACCACGAATTAGTAATATTGCAATGGCAGCGATTTTAAAGGAACACGGTGTTCGTTCTTTACCACATTTAACATGTCGTGACCGTAACTTAATTGGTCTCCAGTCACATTTAATGGGACTCGATGCGTTAGAGTTACATGACATTTTAGTTGTAACAGGTGATCCAACAAAGGTAGGGGACTTCCCAGGGGCAACAAGCGTGTACGATGTGTCGTCAATGGAGCTCATTTCACTAATTAAGCAACTAAATGAAGGTGGATCATTTACCGGGAAATCTTTACGAAAACAAGCGAATTTTTCTGTAGCAGCGGCATTTAATCCAAATGTCCGTGTGTTAGATCGTGCAGTTCAGCGCTTAGAGAAAAAAATTGAGCATGGTGCAGATTATTTCATTTCGCAGCCGGTCTATACGAAAGAAAAAATTATCGAAATCTCTGAGGCAACAAAGCATTTAGAAACACCAATTTATATTGGGATTATGCCCCTGACATCATCCCGGAGTGCAGAATTTTTACATCATGAAGTGCCTGGAATTAAGCTATCAGAAGAAGTATTAGCACGGATGGCGGCATGTGGTGATGATAAAGAAGCAGCATCAAAAGAGGGTTTAGCAATCGCAAAAGAATTATTAGATACAGCGTGTCAGTATTTCAATGGGATTTATTTAATAACACCGTTTTTACGTTATGATATGACGTTGGAGTTAATGGAGTATGTAAAACAGTATGACGCGAAACATAAAGGAGAAAAATCACATGTCTAAACATCCAATTCATGAGCAATTACAAAAAAGAATATTAATCATCGATGGTGCCATGGGGACGATGCTACAGGCTGAAAACTTAACATATGAAGATTTCGGTGGCGAGGAATTAGATGGTTGTAACGAAAACTTAGTCATCACACGCCCAGATGTATTAAAAAAGGTGCACCGTGCTTATTTAGAAGCTGGGGCAGATATTATTTGTACGAATACATTTGGTGGTACACCCCTTGTACTAAATGAATATGATTTAGGACACAAAGCCGTTGAAATTAATACACACGCCGTGGAACTTGCATTAGAGGCAGCGCGTGAATTTTCGACACCGGAATGGCCGCGTTTTGTTGCAGGTGCAATCGGACCAACAACAAAAACGCTGTCAGTAACAGGCGGTATTACATTTGATGAATTGGAAGAAAACTTCTATGTACAAGCAAAAACATTAATTGAAGCAGGTTCAGATTTATTACTACTTGAAACATCACAAGATATGTTAAACGTAAAGGCTGGAACAATTGCCATTCATCGTGCGTTTACCGAATTAGGGAAAGAGCTTCCGGTTATGATTTCGGGAACAATTGAGCCGATGGGAACAACATTGGCCGGTCAATCCATTGAAGCATTTTATATTTCAATTGAACATATTAAGCCGTTATCGGTAGGCTTAAACTGTGCGACAGGTCCAGAATTTATGACGGATCATATTCGTTCATTAGCAGAGCTTTCAAATGGCTATATTAGCTGTTATCCGAATGCTGGACTTCCTGATGAAGAAGGCTGCTACCACGAAACACCAGATTCTTTATCGAAAAAGCTACAAGGCTTTGCGGAAAAAGGTTGGTTAAATATTGTAGGGGGCTGCTGTGGGACAACACCAGCACATATTGCCGCAATTCGAGATGCGGTAGCGAATTATGCACCACGTAAGCCACAAGAGTCGCCACATGGTCATGTCGTTTCAGGCATTGAGCCACTGCAATACGAAGAGTCGATGCGTCCATTATTTATCGGCGAACGCTCAAATGTAATTGGTTCACGTAAATTTAAAAACTTAATTATTGATGGTAAATTTGAAGAAGCGGCTGAAATTGCCCGTGCACAAGTGAAAAATGGTGCGCATGTTATTGATATTTGTTTAGCCAACCCAGACCGCGATGAAGTAGAGGATATGAAAAACTTCATGCAAGAAGTTGTGAAAAAAGTAAAAGTGCCGCTCGTAATTGACTCAACGGACGAGAAAGTAATGGAAGAGGCACTGAAGTTTTCACAGGGGAAAGCAATTATTAACTCCATAAACTTAGAAGACGGAGAAGAACGCTTTGATGCGGTTATGCCGCTTGTAAAAAAATATGGCGCAGCGCTTGTTGTTGGAACAATCGATGAAATTGGGATGGCGGTTACACGCGAGAAAAAACTTGAAGTTGCACAGCGTTCCTATAAATTGTTAACGGAAAAATGGGGCATGTCACCAGAGGATATTATTTTCGATCCACTGATGTTCCCAGTAGGTACAGGGGATGAGCAGTATATAGGTGCGGCAGAAGAAACAATCGAAGGCATTCGTCTTATTAAAGAAAATTTACCGGGCTGTTTAACGGTCCTTGGTGTAAGTAATGTATCATTCGGTTTACCACCAGTTGGCCGTGAAGTGTTAAATGCAGTGTATTTGTATCACTGTACACAAGCAGGTTTAGATTATGCGATTGTTAATACAGAAAAATTAGAGCGTTATGCATCCATTCCAGAAGAGGAAATTAAATTAGCAAACGATTTAATTTTCAATACAAATGATGAAACATTAGCAGTATTTACCGACTTTTATCGTGATAAAAAGAAAGACGCGGTCGTGAAAGAATTACCGGCAACGGTTGAAGAACGTCTCGCATACTACATTTTAGAAGGTACAAAAGAAGGGCTGATTGAAGATTTAGATGCTGCACGTCAAACATTTGATTCACCTCTTGATATTATTAACGGTCCCCTAATGGCAGGAATGGCCGAAGTTGGACGGTTGTTTAATGCCAACCAATTAATCGTTGCGGAAGTACTCCAAAGTGCAGGCGTAATGAAAGCAGCTGTAGCTCACTTAGAACAGTTTATGGAAAAAGGTGACACGAGCGCGAGTAAAGGGACAATGGTATTAGCAACGGTAAAAGGTGATGTGCATGACATCGGCAAAAACTTAGTTGATATTATTTTAAGTAACAATGGTTACCGTGTTGTGGACTTAGGAATTAAAGTGACACCAGCGCAATTGATTGAGGCAATTCGTAAAGAAAAGCCAGACTTTGTTGGGTTATCAGGCTTACTAGTGAAATCGGCACAGCAAATGGTGATTACCGCACAAGATTTTAAAGAAGCAGGGATTGATGTTCCGATTTTAGTAGGTGGCGCTGCATTATCGCGTCGTTTTACTGAAACTAAAATTGCTGAGCAATATGATGGACCGGTGATTTATTCAAAAGATGCTATGCAGGGGCTGGAGCAGGCCAATCGTTTAATGAACGAAAATGAACGACAAGAGTTAATTTCGGAAATAAAAGCAGCGCGTGAACAGCGAATAGGGGCGGATGCGAAACGCGCGGCACGTCCAGCGGTAGCGGTTGCCGAAAAGCCAGTTCGTACGGTAGGAGATGCGCCAGTATTTACACCAAAAGATTTAGTTCCACATATTAAACGTAATTATTCAGTCGCACACTTACAGCCTTATGTGAATTTGCGTACATTAATTGGGCATCATTTAGGCTTAAAAGGGAATTTAGAGCAGCTAATGGCGGAACAAGATGACCGCGCAATCCTGTTAAATGATTTAGTGCAAGGCTATTTAAATAGTGGTGCATTAAAGGCTTCGGGCATGTATCAATTTTACCCAGCGCAATCAGATGGGGATGATGTAGTTATCTACAGCCCAGAGGATGCGAAAACAGAAATTCAACGTTTCACATTCCCACGTCAGCAAACTGCTCCATTTTTATGCTTAGCTGATTATTTAAAACCAGTTACTAGCGGAGAAATGGATTATATTGCGCTAATGGTTGTTACAGCGGGGAAAGATGTAAGTAGTAAAGCGAATGAATTAAAAGAAGCAGGTCGATTTTTAGAAAGTCATGCTTTGCAAGCGACAGCGTTAGAGCTTGCAGAAGGATTTGCCGAACGAATTCATCAAGAAATCCGCGACCAGTGGGGCTTCCCTGATGCAACGGACTTCTCGATGCGCGACCGTTTTGCAGCGAAATACCAAGGGCAACGCTTTAGTTTCGGCTACCCAGCATGTCCAAATTTAGAAGACCAAGAAAAATTATTTACTGTCCTTAAACCAGAGCAAATTGGTGTTCAATTAACTGAAGGTTTTATGATGGAACCAGAAGCAAGTGTATCGGCGATTGTGTTTGCACATCCAGATGCGCGTTACTTTAACGTATAAATTATTAACGGGTGTTCAAATGCCCGCTGAAAGAAGTTAAGCCCGTGCGGATGTCATGAATTCGGTAAGGAGTTCTTTGTGTGTGCGAAAAGCCGAATCCAGATGCAATTACACCGGGCTTAATTGATTAACGAGCCGTCCTAATTTGAATAGGACGGTTTTCTAAATTTAAGGGGGGTTACCAATGATTCGACAAGCGACAAAAGAGGATATACCAACAATTTTAGAAATTTTTAATGATAATATTTTACATTCAACAGCAATTTATATGTATAAAGAACAAACACTTGAGCAACGAATGCAGTGGTTTGAGCAAAAGCAACAAAACGGAGAACCGCTTATGGTGTTTGATATTGATGGAGAAGTAGCGGGTTATGCGACGTATGGTAGCTTTCGAGCGTATCCAGCGTATCATTATACAGTGGAACATTCCGTATATGTACACAAAGGTCATTACAAAAAAGGCATCGCGACAAAATTAATGCATGGACTAATAGATTACGCAACGAAGCATGAAGTAAAAACGATGGTTGCAGGGATTGATAAAGAAAACGAAGCAAGTATTGTCATTCATGAAAAACTAGGCTTTACGTATAGTGGAACAATCCGCAATGCGGGCTATAAATTTAATCGTTGGTTAGACTTAGTATTTTATCAACTTGATTTACATGGACCAGAAAACCCTCAAGAAAATTAAAGTAATTATAGCTAACTATTACGGCTTCTCTTTCGAATCACAATTTGTGGAAGGATGCTTGAACTAGGCTATCAAATCCTTGTGATTATGCGCATTTAGTGGAATTGCAAAAAAGTTATATAAACAATCTATCTTACAAAATGCCGCGAAATGCTGTTT
>NZ_JAKZFC010000014.1 GCF_022549215.1 Solibacillus palustris
TTAATAAGCCTTTGTGGCATTTTAGTGTATTCCTAAAATTATTCTATATAGAACATCCTATTAGGTTATTGCTACCTCTATTGTTGTTCATTGTAAATGCCGTACGATAAACACATTTGAAAAAAGAGAGTTTGTAAACCTAAATAGTAGAGTCGCTTTTATTTAATGAAGTAAATTGTTACCTGGTCATATGACAATTGTCATAAAAAAGAGATGATGTTTGCGCGTGTTGTCATGTCCCTCATTTTTATAAGATGTTGTTAAGCAAATTTGAGGGAAGAGGGATTTCACAATGGCTAAAACAGATGCAGAAAAAGCGAAGCAGCTACGAAAAGATGTAGCGCCGTTTGCAAAATCAGAAACACGCCTTAGTATTCAACAATTATTCAATACGCTTGTCCCATTATTACTTATTTGGGGTGCAGGATATTTTTTACTACAATATTCACCTTGGTATACAGCGCTATGTAGTATTATTGCTTCAGGCTTTGTAGTACGTACATTTATTATTTTCCATGACTGTACACATGGTTCATTTTTCAAAAGCAAAAAAGCAAATGACATCATCGGGAATGTAACAGGTATTCTTACGTCTTTCCCATACGAAAAATGGAAGCGTGAGCATACGATTCACCACGCAACAAGCGCGAACTTAGACAAGCGTGGTATTGGCGATGTTGATATGCTAACAGTAGATGAATACCTTGAAAAATCAAAAATGGGTCGCTTAGGCTACCGTTTATACCGTAATCCACTTGTGATGTTCGGCTTAGGGCCGTTATTTATGGTACTCGTTTTAAATCGTTTTAATCGTAAAGATGCAAAGCGTAAAGAGCGCTTAAATACGTATTTTACGAACATTGTATTATTAGCAATTTGTGCCGTATTAATTTTTGTAAACGGTTGGACAACGTTTTTATTAGTACATGGTTTAACATTATTTGTTGCAGGTTCTTTAGGGATTTGGTTATTCTACATTCAGCACACATACGAAGATTCGTATTTTGAAGTTGATTCAGATTGGGACTATGTAAAGGCTGCTGTAGAAGGTAGCTCGTATTACAAATTACCTAAAATCTTACAATGGATAACGGGGAACATTGGCTTCCACCATGTACACCATTTATCACCACGTATTCCGAACTACAAATTGGAAGACGCGCATGAATCGGTAAAGCCATTACAAAGTGCAACAACAATTACGTTAAAGACTAGCTTAGAGTCGCTTCGTTATAAATTGTACGATCAAGAAAATTACCGCTTTGTTTCGTTTAAAGAAGCAGCAAAACGTGAATTAATGCGCGCCAAACAGTTAGCCGTAAAATAATTTTGTCATGTAAGGCACCTCAAATCTGTTTGGGGTGCTTCTTTTGATATAATGGGAATAAAAAAGAAGCGAGGCTATTATGCAAACTTGGTATAGTATCATCCCAAAAAGCCCGATGTTGAGTATTTATATATGGATAATTTTTTGCATTATGCCATTTTTCTTTATTATCCAATCCTTTACCCTCTGGCAAATTATTGTTGGGGTTGTCATTATTTTTTGTTATTTTTTATGCCACTATTTTTCATTCCGTGCAAAGCCTGGTTTGAAATATATGTGGATTAGCTTTCAAATGGTACTGAATATTGCGATGACGCTAATATTTGGCTACGTGTATTTATCCCTATTTACCGCGTTTTTTATCGGGAATATTAAGCAGGCCGTTGGGTTTTATATTATGTACGGCTTACATATTGGATTTACCGTACTTTCGATTGTAGGGGGATATTTTATTTACCTTGATTTATTTATAGCTCAAACACCGTTTATTATTATTAATGTATTGGGTGTTGTCCTGCTACCATTTACGCTTTATTCGAAAACGAAGCGTGAGAACTTAGAAGGTGAGCTGGAAACAGCGCGAGAACGTATTTCGGAATTGACTGTATTTGAAGAGCGTCAACGTATTGCTCGTGATCTGCATGATACATTAGGTCAAAAGTTATCAATGATTGGTCTGAAAAGTGACTTAGCGATGCGTTTAATTGATAAAAATCCACAACAAGCTGTGTCAGAAATTAAAGATATTCGTCAAACGGCAAGCATTGCATTAAAGGAAGTTCGTGAATTAGTCGCGGATATGCGTGCCGTACGTATCGAGGAAGAGCTATTCCGCGTTGAACAAATTTTAAAGGCAGCACAAATTAAATTACGTTTAAATGGGGATACAACCGAAATTAAAATGCCTACTTTAGCTGAAAATGTGATTAGTATGTGCATGAAAGAAGCGGTAACGAATATTGTGAAGCATAGTGAAGCGACCATTTGTCGAATTACATTTTATCAAAGTGATGATGAATTTCAAATGACAATTCAAGATAACGGAACTGGCTTTGAACGCTCAAATGAATTTGAAGGCGGTAATGGCTTAAAAGGAATGAACGAGCGGATTGAGTTTTTAAATGGCTCTTTAGAAATCGATAGTGGTGATGGGACGACGGTGACATTAAAAGTGCCATTAGCGATTACACATCAGAAAAGGGAGGAACTGGCGTGATTCGAATTGTAATAGCAGAAGATCAAGGAATGCTCCTTGGTGCCATGAAATCGCTGTTAAGCATGGAAGAGGATATGGAAGTTGTGGGGCTAGCGAAAAATGGAGAAGAGGCCATTGAGCTCGTAAATGAACTGCAACCAGACATTTGCATTATGGACATTGAAATGCCAGTTAAAACAGGGTTAGACGCTGCAGAAGCGCTACGTGGTAGTAACTGTAAAATTATTATTTTAACGACGTTTGCTCGCCCTGGTTATTTCGAGCGTGCTCGAAAAGCGGGAGTACGCGGCTATTTATTGAAAGATAGTCCGATTGAGGACCTTGTCAATTCAATTCGTATTATTATGGACGGTCGCCGTATATATGCACCGGAATTAGTAGACTTTGTTTATGAGGATGATAGCGAAAATCCATTAACAGAACGTGAAAGTCAGGTGCTGGAGTTAGTTGCGGAAGGGAAAACAACAAAAGAAATTGCAGCAGAGTTGTTTTTATCAGCAGGTACAGTGCGCAATTACATTTCAACAATTTTAGACAAATTAGGTGTAGGTAATCGTATCGAAGCAATCGCCCGCTTTAAAGAAAAGGGCTGGAATAAATAAAAGAGTGAGGAGTGGTGTGAACATTTTATGTTTATACCATTCTTTTTGTGTGAACAAAGATTTGTATGGAAAGAATGAAAAACCGCGCTATGACAAGGATGCTACAGTTAGTTGCGAGCAGTGCTACTAGCTCGTTCTTACAAATATTAAGTGGCCATACTACAGTTAGAGTAGGAGATGAGGGTATGTATTTCGCAAAACGCATAAAGGAAGAAAGGATGAAATTGAATTTAACACAACAACAGCTTGCAGAAAAAATTCATATTAGTCGTCAATCGATTTCAAAATGGGAGCGTGGAGAGAGCTATCCGACGATTGAAACGTTAATCGACTTAAGTGATTTATTTGAAGTCACGATTGATGAACTGTTAAAGGGAGATCATTCTTTGAAAAACAAAATTATTGAAGACGGGAAACAATTAGCCTATCCAAAGTGGAAAGCGATTTTTGATGCAATTTTTTTAATTGGAGCGGCAATGATTATTATGAAAATCGGAATCGCGTTTGGTAATCGTGTATTTGACTGGGATATTACTTATTTTAAAGATTCATTATTTTGGGCGTTTGGACCGTTTATTATAACAATTACGGCCGGAATTTTTACAGATACACTTGGGAAGAAATTTAAAGAGTAAAAAAAGCTGTGCGAAAAGGTTAATGACCTCTCGCACAGCTTATTATTTACGTTTTGTTAAGCGCCCGAGTACGAATGCGCCTGCTGCAACTGCTAGTACGGTATTCGTCTTTTTGTTAAACACTCGCTTTGTGACAAGGTTTATATTTTGTGGGCGTTCTGCTAGAAGGCGCATAAAGTAGCCGTACCAATCTTCACCATATGGTACATATACGCATACTTGGTAGCCTTCACGTGCAAGCTCTACTTGTAAATCTTTGCGGAAACCGTAAAGCAATTGGAATTCGAATTTTTCCTTTGGGATATTATATTGCTCTACAAAATACTTCACATGATTAATGATGTTGTGGTCATGTGTTGCAATCGATGTGAATAGGCCGTGTGTTAAATGGTATTCGATGAGCTCCAGGAAATTGATATCGATTTCTAGTTGATCTTGATAGGCGATTTCTTCGGATTCTTTGTAGGCACCTTTTACTACGCGTAGGCGGCTATCTTTAAAGTTTTCGATATCACCTTTTGCGCGGTGTAAGTAAGCTTGAATAACCGTGCCGACATTGTTAAATGATTTTTGAAGCTCTTTTAACATATCGAACGTCATTTGTAGGCGTGGGCTGTCCTCCATATCAAAGTTTACGAAAATACCGCATTCATTGGCATGTTCTACAATTTCGTGTAAGTTGTCGTAGCAAAAATCAATATCGATATCTAGACCGAGCTGTGAAGGCTTTAACGAAATATGCGCGTTTAACTGTTCGCTGTGAATGGCTTCGATTAAAGCTAAAATTTCATCCTTTGCCTGTATGGCTGTCGCTTCCTCGGTAACGAACTCGCCCAAATTATCAATTGTACATGCGATACCTTGCTCATTTAAGGTACGTACACTTTCAATGACTTCTTGTAAGTTTGCCCCTGCTACAATATGTTGTGCACCAAGCTTGAAGCCGTAATTTTGTGCGGCTGTGCTAATTGCTTCGTTTTCAGATAATGAAATAAAAAAATCGCGTAATGCCATGGAAACATCTCCTTTAAATAGGTAGGTCAGTGTGATCTATAAATTATACCATAGTCATTTTTGCAACTTGCTATGGGCACTCTGTTAATCGTGTGTTTGTGTGAAAAATTGTCGAACAATTTCGTTTGTTGAATGAAATAGTTGATTGGTTTCATTTGCCTCGATGAGTTCGCCATTTTTTAGCATCCATGTATAGTGGCCGAGCTTTTCGGCTTGCTCGATATTATGAGTAATCCAAATAATGGTTACTCCGAAACGGTCATTTAAAGTCACGATTAAGTCCTCAATTTCGCGAACGGATTTTGGATCAAGAGCTGATGTGATTTCGTCGAGCAATAAAATATCCGATTCATTAATTAATGTACGAGCGATAGATAGTTTTTGCTTTTGTCCGCCAGATAAATCGCTAGCGTCGCGCAGTAAAAAATCTTCTGATAAGCCGACATCGCGTAAATAACGACAAGCTTCTTCTTTCGTTAGCTCTTTATGTTGTAGTTTGCGAGGAAGGGATAGGTTTTCGTAAACAGTTGCTTTTAAAATGGGTGCGGATTGTAATGCCATACCAACTGAGCGTCTAAGTGTTGTTGGTTCAATGGTTTCGATTGGCTTGTTATGTATGGATATAGAGCCGCTAGTTGCTGTGATAAGACCGTTACAAAGTTTTAGTAAAGTTGTTTTTCCTGCACCTGAAGGACCGATTAAAGTGGTGATTTTACCTTTATAAATCGTTGCCGTTAAATCATTAATAATGTTTGTATCATTCGCGTTGTAGCAGATATGTTGAAATTGAATTGCATTTTCGTTCATGATGGACTCCTTTACTGAGTTTTTCTATAGTTTAGGATACGCGTTTGGCATTGCAATTGCAAAATAAGAAAAGCATGCTCAAATTGGGGGTTTGAACATGCTTTTCTTGCTTATATATTTTGAAAGAATGATTCGAGAGTGTGTAAGGGATCACACTCCGCGCCTTTATGCTTTAGTGGAAGCAAAAGGAATTCGGGAACCTAAAAGAAGTTGTTAAACACGCTTTTCTTGCACGTTTGTATTACTTGGACTTGGCGTTTTGCCTAATTTTGTTAAACGTTGCGCAAAGCTATCATTTGATTTCGTAACACCTTTAAACATATCTTGCATTTCGTATGCGTATGCACCGTGTTCTGCAATATCTAAGCCTTCAATTTCTTCTTCGCTAGTTACACGTAATGGAATAAATACTTTGATCACGAATGTTGCAACTGCTACTGTACTAGCAGTCCAAGCGATAACTGCTGCTACACCTAGTGCTTGAACGCCTAATAATGTAGCACCGCCGCCATAGAATAGCCCTCCGCCAGTGATATCAAATAAACCAACTGCTAATGTACCCCAAATACCTGCGATACCGTGTACAGCAATCGCACCTACTGGGTCATCGATGCGTAATTTGTGCTCGACGAAACGAACAGCCTCTACTAAAATGATACCCCCGATAAAACCTGCAGCTATTGCGCCAACGATACTTAGGTTCGCAGCACCTGCTGTAATGCTAACTAAACCGGCTAATGCACCGTTTAATGTTAATGAACCATCAATGTAACCATAACGGAATCGTGTATAGATAGCTGTTGCGATAACACCAGCTGAAGCCGATAAGAATGTATTAGCGATAACCCCAGGGACAGAAGAAGGATCAGCTGCTAATGTAGACGCACCGTTAAACCCGTACCAACCTAACCATAATATGAATACACCTAATGCACCTAGGGGGATGGAGTGACCAGGAATTACGTTTACAACACCTTTTGCATACTTACCAATACGTGGACCAACCATTGCTGCTACAACTAATGCACCAACTGCACCAGTTAAGTGAACGACCGTAGAGCCTGCGAAATCGGTGAAGCCTAAAACTGTTAACCAACCATTACCTTGCCATACCCAGTGACCTACTACTGGATATACAACCGCAGTCATTACAACGACTAAAGCCATATATGCCACGATGTTTGTACGCTCTGCAACAGCTCCGGAGATGATTGTTGCACAAGTTGCAGCGAACATTGCTTGGAATACGAAAAATGCGATATCTTCTACACCACTAAGTGCAAAACCAGTAGTTCCGATAAATCCGCCAGCACTATCGCCGAACATAATCGCGTAGCCTACTACGAAATAAACGACACCGCCGATTGAAATAGTTAAAACGTTTTTCATTAAAATGTTTACTGCGTTTTTAGAGCGAGTAAATCCAGCCTCTACCATTGCAAAGCCAGCATGCATGAAGAATACGAAAAATGCACCGAGCATAACCCAAACTAAGTTAATTGATAGTTCTAACGCTTCGTTTGTCATAAAACATTCCTCCTCTTTAGAAACCCGTTATTAGTCGATGGCAATTGAGCCAAGTTCTTTTGTACGAATGCGAATTGCTTGTTCTACAGGGTAGATAAAAATTTTACCGTCGCCTACTTCACCTGTTGATGCTTCACGTAATAATACGTCGATGATTGCTTGAACTTTGGCGTTGTCAACAATCATCTCAAGCTTTAACTTTTGTGAAAACTCCATAGAGTATGAGTTTCCTCGGAATAACCCGATACGACCTTCTTGACGACCTGCCCCTGCAATTTCTGAAATGCTTAAACCGTCAATTCCTTCGAGAGCTAAACCTTCACGAACTTTTGCGAACACTTCAGGACGAATGATTGCTTCAATTTTTTTCATGATCAACAACTCCTTGTGTTATGTTATCTAACATAATAAAATGGGGAATTAAATAAATCAATCCATTTATGTAATAAAAACTAACATGGAATTTCGATTAGTTTTATCGAATTGTGAGATATAGTTGGTAAGCCTTGTGTTAAAGCGCTACCAAAATAAAAAGGGTGGCGTAACTTTTGAAAATACATGCCATTTTTTCGGGAGTCTGCAACGATATGGACGGTGCAAGGATGTACTTCCTTTGTGATATTAAGGGGAGGTAATGTGAAGAAATATGACATTTTTCATTTGAGTTGTTCATAGGTCGAAATATTTGGAGATAGTGTATACTATGACTAATTATGTTTTTGGAAGAAGGGAACTCATCATGACAGAAAAGTATGTAGACGATAGTTTAGCTTTGCATACAGACTTGTATCAAATTAATATGGCAGAAAGTTACTGGGCTGACGGAATTCATAACCGTAAAGCTGTATTCGAGCTATATTTTAGAAAGTTACCATTCGGCAATGGCTATGCGGTATTCGCAGGATTAGAACGCATGCTAGAATATTTGAAAAACTTTAAATTAAGCGAAACAGATATTGCGTACTTACGAGATGAACTGCATTATGAAGCTGATTTTATTGAGTATTTAAAAACAGTTCGTTTTACTGGTTCGATGTATTCAATGGTAGAAGGGGAGCTTGTATTTGCGAATGAGCCAATTGTGCGCATTGAAGCACCGCTTGTCGAAGCGCAATTAATCGAAACGGCGCTACTTAATATCGTAAACTATCAAACATTGATTGCGACAAAAGCAAGCCGTATTAAACAAGTTGTACAAGATGAAGTGGCGATGGAATTCGGTACTCGCCGTGCACAAGAAATGGATGCAGCAATTTGGGGAGCGCGTGCATCGATCATTGGTGGCTTTGAATCAACATCAAATGTCCGTGCAGGTAAGTTATTTAATATTCCAGTAGCAGGAACGCATGCACACGCATTAGTCCAAGCATACAAAAATGATTACGATGCCTTCCATTCCTATGCAAAACGTCATAAAGATTGTGTGTTTTTAGTGGATACGTATAATACACTAAAGTCAGGTGTACCAACTGCGATTAAAGTAGCGAAAGAGCTAGGCGATAAAATTAACTTCATCGGAATCCGTTTAGACAGCGGTGACATTGCCTTCTTATCAAAAGAGGCACGTCGTATGCTGGATGAAGCTGGGTTCCCGAATGCCAAAGTTGTCGTTTCGAATGATTTAGATGAATACACGATTTTAAATTTAAAATCACAGGGAGCGCGTGTAGATTCGTGGGGAATCGGCACAAAGCTTATTACCGCTTATGATCAACCAGCTCTAGGTGCAGTTTATAAAATGGTGTCGATTGAAAATGAAAATGGTGAAATGGAAGATACAATCAAAATTTCTGCAAACGCCGAAAAAGTAACAACGCCAGGCTTGAAAAAAGTGTTCCGTATTATTAATAAGAAAAACGGTAAATCTGAAGGTGACTATATTACAATGGCGGATGAAAATCCACAGGCTGAAAACCGTATTAAAATGTTCCACCCTGTGCATACATTCGTATCAAAATTTGTCACAAACTTTGAAGCGAAAGAGATGCATCAGCTAGTGATTGATCAAGGTGAAGTTGTCTACGAAAATCCAGCATTAATGGACATTAGACAATATGTGAAAGATAATTTAAAGCTACTATGGGATGAATATAAGCGTTCGTTAAATCCAGAGGAATACCCAGTAGACTTAAGTCAAAAATGCTGGGATAACAAAATGCGTAATATTAAGGAAGCGCGCGATATGGTAACAGAACTCGAACAAAACTAAGGAGTGTTGAGCTATGTCGTTACAACAACAAATTATAGAAGAATTAAATGTATTACCACAAATTGATGTTGAGCAAGAAATTCGCCAATCTATAGACTTTTTAAAGGATTATGCCAAAAAGCACAGCTTCGTAAAAGGTTTTGTTCTAGGGATTAGCGGTGGGCAAGATTCTACGCTAACAGGAAAATTAGCACAAATGGCGGTAGATGAATTAAACGCAGATGTAGCCGAAGTAAAATACTCTTTTTGGGCGGTGCGATTACCGTATGGTGTACAAGCCGATGAGCAAGATTGCCAAGACGCGCTTGATTATATTCAGCCGACAAAAATATATACCGTAAATATTAAAGAAGCAGTGGATGCAAGTGTCCGAGCATTAGCTAATACAGGTATCGAACTAAGTGATTTTGCAAAGGGTAATGAAAAAGCCCGTGAGCGTATGAAGGTGCAGTTTTCAATCGCTGCGATGAATGGTGCGGTTGTTTTAGGAACAGACCATGCGGCAGAAGCGATTACCGGGTTCTTTACGAAATTTGGTGATGGAGGCGCGGATTTAATGCCGATTTTCCGCTTAAATAAACGACAAGGCCGCCAAATTTTGAAAAAACTTGAATGCCCTGTTCATTTATACGAAAAAGTACCAACTGCCGATTTAGAAGAAGATCGCCCGTCGTTACCAGATGAAGCAGCTTTAGGTGTGACGTATGAGCAGATTGATGATTACTTAGAAGGAAAAGAAATTCCTGACCAAGCACGCGAAACGTTAGAAGGTCACTACAAACGCTCGATGCACAAACGTCATTTACCGATTACGGTATTTGATGATTTTTGGAAATAATAGCTAGAGAAGGAGGTGTCCGAGAAGTGATTCTGGGACACCTCCTTTGCGCCGAGGGTGGAGGCCAGCACGATGCTGGTCATGAATGCGTTGTCACACGATGTGACGGTTTTAGCGTTCGTTCTTATTTCGACCACCGCGAAAAGCAGCCTTCAGCGGATAATTAATACACGAACGAAGCACTGCGCGAGAAGTATTTACTTTTCGCGCAGCCCCTTGCTTTTTGTATGTCTGAAGTTAAAGATTTTCGATTTACTTAAATGTTATTTCCGCAGTATAACCAAGGTTGCTGAAAAATTCTTTAAGGACTTTCTCTGCACTTTTCTCTGCGGATTCTAATAAGCCTATTTCAATGGCTTCGTCTTTAATTTCTTCCTGTGCTTCAGCTGCTAGGTTAAACCCTTGATCCCATTTTATTTCCCCGCGGAATAGTCCTTCGTCTGAGAAAGTTTGGACGTTATCCATCTGAATTGCGGGCTCCTGTATAAGCGTTGCCCGTGGTAGTTTGATTTCTAATGCCTTTTCCATGTCGTTAACTTTTATATCATCTGAAGTGATCCCTTTAAGGTCAACTCCTGCGATGACTGTGGCAGGAACAATTAATAATATTTCTCTCTTTGTACCTGGGAAATTAACGGGAATATCATGACCGAATAGTTTATTATCCTCTTCCTCAATGACTACTTTTACGTGTGCTTTAGCTGTCGCAAGCGTTGCTAATTCTTGAATATGCTCTACAAAGGTTGTACTTTCCTTTTTATATGTACTTCCAGAGAATGACCAAATGATTGCAGAGACGATGACTATTGAAAGTAATAGAATAAAAAGAATCTTCCCTCCCCAAAATTTAAAAACAAGCTTAAATAATGCCCCTGAAATATTGACGTTTCCTCTACTCTGTCCTACAACGCTAGTAGCAGCACTTTCTTCTTCGCCCTTTTTCAATTCCTTTAGTACATCCTCAAATTGTGTTAATGCTTCCTCTTTTTTACTCATGGTATGACCACCACACTTTCCCTTCTTAATTTCAATAAGTTCGATTTTTTAATATGTATTCAAATATTCTTGAACTATTATACTATAAATAATTGGTTCATCCACATAGCTTGGGGTTGGTCTTATAAAAACCAATTTAGGATTTGGCAAGAGTCTAGCTATTCATCTTTTCTTATTGAGTAAAAAACTCTAGGTGTAAAATCCTATATAATACCCCCGTGTCTTAGTATTATTTCGCTGTATAGCTACACATGGCTTAATTATATTTAACATTTTTGTGAATTTGTCGATATAAATACCTAACAAGGCTACAAGGAGGCAATGGTATGAGAACATCACGAGTTGGACAAACAACAAGTTCGATATATCGTAATTCTACGCGGACAATTTTATCGGATACGCATTTTGCCGATGCGATAAATAGCGGCACGCACGAGCAATACCGTGATCCTCGCGAGCAACTGCAGCAACAAAAAAATAAACAGAATAAGCCTCAGCCGCGCGCAAAAAAGCTTGTCCCAAACAAAGCTCGATTAATTGTAAAAGGTATGCAATTTAATGCCGAATCTGCTGTAACCTTAAATCAACTGTCTCAATTTACATCACGTGCAAATATAATCAACAAACACAACCGTCGCATTATGACATATAAAACATCTATTTGAATCACCTGACTAATCGATAATTTAGTTAGGTGATTTTATTTCTGTTAAGGAAATTATAGCAATTCACATTGTAGCTAACTTTTTTACAGAAATTCACCTTACGACTAGGCTAAAGCGCCAGCCCCTCGGTCATTTCGGTCCCTCCTGCAAAAGTGGTGGAGCTTTTACTTTTGCGTCGGGCTCTCCAATGCCTGAGGGTCACACGATGTGAGTCATTGGGGGCATGCCACATGGACGTGGCGTTTTGCCCACTCGGGGCTTAAAGGGCGCTTTACCACTTTTGTTCGGAATTACCAAATATATCTATCTTTATTCTTGTACTCGCATTTTGTTTTCGTTATGCTTGAACTATGTGTTTTGCATAATAGAATGTCTATTGAGGAGGGATACTAGATGAACGAACAAATTGAAAGAATTATCAGAAATATCGAAAAAGTAATGATAGGGAAACGTGAGATTGCGGAGTTAAGTATCGTGTCTTTACTTGCGGGGGGGCATGTATTATTAGAGGATGTGCCGGGCGTAGGAAAAACGATGATGGTGCGCGCGCTTTCCAAGTCTCTAGGTACAAGCTTTAAGCGTATTCAATTTACGCCAGATTTACTACCTTCTGATGTAATTGGGGTATCGGTATATAATCCAAAAACATTACAATTTGAATTTCGCCCAGGACCGATTGTCGGTAACATCGTATTAGCCGATGAAATTAACCGTACGTCGCCGAAAACACAAGCAGCCCTACTAGAAAGTATGGAAGAATCGTCAATCACTGTAGATGGTGAGACGCTTTCGTTGCCAAAGCCGTTCTTTGTCATGGCTACGCAAAACCCGATTGAATATGAAGGGACATACCCTCTACCAGAAGCGCAGTTAGACCGCTTTTTACTAAAAATTAGAATGGGCTATCCAACAAAAGATGAAGAAATAGAAGTGCTACGCCGTGCAGAAAATTCAGTGCCAATTGATGAAATTGCTGCTGTACTGTCGATTGAACAATTAATTGAACTGAAAAAACAAGTGAAACAAGTGCATGTAGAGGACAATATTAAAGAATATATCGTGTCGCTAGCGCAACATACACGTTATCACGAACATGTATATTTAGGTGTGAGTCCACGTGCTTCGATTGCGTTAATGCGTGCAGCGCAAAGCTATGCCTTTATGAAAGGGCGCGATTATGTTGTTCCAGATGATGTGCAGTATTTAACAAAGTTTGTATTTGGTCACCGTTTAATTTTAAAACCAGAGGCGCGCTATGAGGGCGTGACAGAGGAACAGGTAATTAATCGTGTGCTCCGATTTGTGAATGTGCCTGTGAAAAGGTATGTTGTGGAATGAAAAAAATCCGATACTTCTTTCAGCATGGAGGTAGACTGTTAACGGTAATTGCGCTATTAATCATTACATATTGCTACGCGATGTTCCAAGGTGGATTTGTGAGTTGGTTTGTATTTTTTACGATTTTACCATTTTCCATTTACTCGATTTTGCTAGCAATTGTACCGATCCGCATACAACAAGTGTCACGGGCATTATCGAAAGAAGCGATAGAACGAGGCGATACAATAGAGGTGACAGTACGCTTCCGCAATAAAAGTTGGTTTCCAATTGTCTTTATGACTGCGCGAGAAATGGCTATGGATGCTGCCTTTTATGAGGAGTTAAATGGCCATGCTACGAAGTTATTTTTAGTTGGTTGGAAAAGTGAATTCGAGTGGACGTATGAATTACGCGATTTAAAACGTGGCGAGCATCATTTTAATGGAATTGAAGTGATGTGTACAGACTTCTTCGGCTGGACGATTCGTCAAGTGGTAATTGAGCATCCGCAAATGTTTTTAGTGTATCCAAAAATTTACGATGTCAAAACGGAACAAATTGTGATGCAGTATGATCAAGGAGCGAGTCAAGCACGCTTTTCACTTATTAAAGATACGACAATGGCAACCGGCGTGCGTGAATACGTACCAGGGGATCGTTTTTCGTGGATTCATTGGAAGTCATATGCGAAAAATGGAGAGCTGCGTACAAAGGAATTTGAGGACCGTAATGCACAAAATACATTTGTGTTAATTGACCGTGCTGTACAAAAGAACTTTGAACAAGTGGTGGAGTTTGCGGCATCATATATTCATAAAACAATGAAAGAGCGCGGCGATATCTCGTTTTTAAGTGCGGGGACAGACCGTTACTTTGCACCAGTTATCAAAACAGATAGTCAATTCAAAAAGGTCATGCAGCATTTTGTTAAGGTACAGCCAGATGCGCAGTTTGGTGTAGAGCGTTTATTATTTGAAGAACAAAAGGTAATGAGTCGCTCGGTTGTCATCATCATTACAGGTGAATGGATGCCAGAGCTACAAGAAGTACTAAATGCGAGCACTAAAAGCATGGGCAAAATTGTATGCTTTGTTGTAAATGGTGAAGCCGAGCCAGTGCATCTAAAAAATCAAAATGAAGTGCATATTATTAAAGAGCTCGCACATCTGCAATCGGGGGTGGAATCGCTATGAAACGAAGCACATCCGAAAAAATAGAATTAGCTGTTTTCTACATTATTATTTTACTGATTCTGCGTGAATGGTTAATGCCGATTGTGCAGCTAACAAATACAGGCTATTTCACACAATTCCTATTGTTTATGGCAATTTGCTTAACCATTGGCGTGTTTAGTTTACCTATTATTTTATCGTGGTCGCTGAAAATCCTATATATAACATGGTTTATTGTAAGTGTTTATAACAGAGGCGAATTGACGACGATGCAGTTTTTATCGAATGAGCTACGCTACAATATTGATGTCTTAATAACAGGAGATTGGGTTTTAGTAAGTGACCCATTTCGAACGAGCCTTTTCTTTATTTTAATATGGATGCTCATTTATTTAATTCAGCATTGGGTGAGCGTGCGTCATACGGTTTATTATTTCCTTGTGTTGACGGTGTTTTTTATCGGAACGCTCGATACTTTTACAGAATATGATGGCACGGTAGCAATTATAAAAGTGATGATCTTGGGACTTGTGCTAACATCACTTTTATTTATAAAACGGATAATGCATTCAGCCAATATGCAAAAGGATTGGGGGAGCTATTTATTATTTGCAACTCCGATTATTTTGTTTGTCACAATAGCAGGGCTTGCCGCGACGTTTTTACCAAAAGCCGAGCCGCAATGGCCAGACCCTGTCCCTTATATAAAGGGAATGGTTGGGTTAGGTGATTCATCATCTAGCGGTTCGGTCGCAACAGTTGGTTATGGTGATAATGATGAAAGTTTAGGGGGGCCGTTTGTCGGTGACGATACGGTTGTATATGAAATTGAAACGCCGATTCGTCAATATTGGCGTGTAGAAACGAAGGATTTTTATACGTCAAAGGGCTGGCTTCATACGAGTGAGCAAGATTTTACTGAGTACGTAAGGTTTTCGGAGCCAATCAACTTTTCGATTACGCCAGGAAATGTAGAGCCACAGCTTGTGCAAGTAAATACAGTTGGGGATTATAATTTTTTGCTACAAGCATATGGAACCACAACGTATCAAACAGATGAGGTGGCAGACTATTTAGCGTTTAATTATGCAAACGAAAAAATGCAACTTACGTTAGATGATGAAATCGTAAAGCCAACTAATTATGAAATTACGTTCCAACAGCCGGAGTATAATTATACAGCATTGAAGGAAACGGTGTCCTCAACAGAATCTGACCAGCGTTATTTGCAACTGCCAGAACAGCTGCCAAGGCGTGTAATTGATTTAGCGCACGAAATAACGGGCGGTTATGAAAGTGTATATGATAAAGCACGTGCGATTGAAGATTATTTCGCGCGTAGTGGATTCAAATATGAAACGAAGAATGTATCACAGCCGGCAAAAGATGAGGATTATGTCGATCAATTTTTATTCGAAACAATGTTGGGCTACTGTGATAATTTCTCAACTTCGATGGTTGTAATGTTACGTTCAGTTGGTATTCAAGCGCGATGGGTAAAAGGTTTTGCGAGTGGTGAGCGTGTGGCATCAAGTGACGGTATGACGACCTACCGTGTGACGAACAATGATGCCCATTCATGGGTAGAGGCTTATATAGACGGCATTGGTTGGATGCCATTTGAGCCGACAATTGGTTTTAGTAACCCGATGAACATTGACTATGATATCGAAATAGCACCAGATGAAGAACAATTACCAGAACCTGAAACACCAGAAGTAGAGCGCCCTCAGCCAGAAGAGCAAGAAACAACGGCTGGTGGAAACAAAAAATTGGCGATTGATTTTGCGAAATATAAATGGGTGTTTTATGTTTTAGGGGCAGTGCTCATTGTAGGTGCAATTATTGCATGGCGTATGCGCGGGAAATGGCAGCCAAAACTTGCTGTGCAAATGAATCGTTCGAAGTTAAATAATCTGGATCAATTTGAGGATGTATATTTTGTATTGTTAAAGCAGCTTGAACGAATCTACTTGAAACGTGGTACGCATGAGACATTGCAAAATTTCGCAATTCGTGTGGACCGTGCGCTTGAAACAACAAAAATGAGTGAGCTAACAGCTGTGTATGAGCAATATATTTACGCAGGCAATTCACATAATTTTGATACAACTAAAGTAAAAGAAAACTGGGAGTATTTAATCAATCGTACGAGTAATTGATTGGATACACATCTGCTATAATCATTGTGCTCATTTCGGTACCAAACGAAGAATTATATAAAACATTTGGTAAAACAAGAAAAACAGGGTAGAATTAGTAGCATTAAGAGGAGGTTGTATCAGGTTGAAACAGGATAATATTTTAGTATTAGATTTAGGTAGCAGTGAAAATACAACGATAGCTCGTTGGATTCGTGAATTAGGTGTATATAGTGAGATTCACCCGCATGATATTACTGCGCAAAATATCCAAGATTTAAAAACAGTAAAAGGGATTATTTTAAATGGCGGTGTAAACAATATCGTTGATGGAGAAGCAATCGACGTATTAGATGAAATTTATAATTTAAACATTCCTGTTATTAGCGTAGATCACCCATCTACTCAAGCATCAAAGACTTTAGACAAATGGCCAAACGAAGAAGAAACGAAAGCCTTTTTAAAGGAGTTCGTTTTTGATATATGCAAGGCAGAAGCAAACTGGAATATGAAAAACTTCATTGAAGATCAAGTGGCATTAATTCGCCAACAAGTTGGAAATAAAAAGGTGCTTTTAGCGCTTTCAGGCGGTGTGGATTCTTCAGTTGTAGCAGCATTACTTATTAAAGCAATTGGTAAGCAACTAGTTTGTGTACATGTTAATCATGGTTTAATGCGTAAAAATGAATCTGAAGGCGTTATCGCTATGTTCGAAAAGGATCTGGAAGAAAACCTTGTTTACGTTGACGCAAGTGAGCGCTTTTTAGGTAAGTTAAAAGGTGTAAGTGAACCAGAAGAAAAACGTAAAATTATCGGGAATGAATTTATCCGTGTGTTTGAAGAAGAAGCACGTAAGCAAGCAGGTATTGATTTCTTAGCGCAAGGCACAATTTATCCAGATATCGTAGAATCAGGTACGAAGACACATAAAGTTGTTAAATCACATCATAATGTAGGTGGACTACCAGAAGATTTACAATTTGAATTAGTAGAACCATTATTCCAACTATTCAAAGACGAAGTGCGTGCATGTGGTGTTGAATTAGGATTACCCCATGATATGGTATACCGTCAACCATTCCCAGGTCCGGGATTAGGCGTGCGTGTTTTAGGTGAAATTGAGCCAGAACGTCTTGAAGCGGTACGTGAATCAGATGCCATTTTACGTGAAGAATTTGCACTTGCAGGTTTAGATCAAAAAGTGTGGCAATACTTTACGGTTGTACCAAACTTCAAATCGGTTGGTGTTCGCAACAATGAACGTACGTACGAATATCCAGTAATTATTCGTGCAGTAAATACAATTGACGCAATGACGGCATCAATCGAACAAATTGAATGGCCAATATTATTAAAAATTACAGACCGTATCATTAATGAAGTGAAGCATGTCAACCGCGTATGCTACGATTTATCGCCAAAACCAGGCGGCACAATTGAGTGGGAGTGAAATTATTTCACTCTCCGTTAAGGAACGAAATAATTTTGCGGCGAAAGCGAAGCGACAGCCGCACAAAAAAAGCCAAATTTCGAGGAGCTTTAGCCCGGAGAAATTTTTTGCGTAGCAAAGCGAGCGTTTGCGGCGAAAGCGAAGCGACAGCCGCACAAAAAAACCAAATTTCGAGGAGCCACCGCACCACAGAAATTTTTCGCGATAGCAAAGTTGATGTTTGCGGCGAAAGCCGCACGATAAATAGTGATATAAAGTTATATAACTAGTTATATCAATAGTTACATCCAATGTAAGGAAGCTATTACAAAAAACGTGTTACGAAATTATTTTCGAACACGTTTTTTCGTGGTCTGCAATACTTTGTGGAATAATAAGAATATTGAATCAATATGGTTAGCTGTTGATTTTGTTTTTTGTAAAGAGTAAAATTTAAAAAATAAAAAGTGTGCCTTCATATAAGTCTGGAAATAGGGTCCAGATGTTTCTACTAAGTTACCTTAAATAACTTATCTATGACGGTAGTTGCGCTATTTCTTTCACGGGATAGCTGTATCTATCGGCAAAAGAGATGAAATATGAACGCGTAGAAATTTATTTTCTTACGCGTTTTTTCTTAAATATTGGCCACAATAAATTTTGAAGAGGTGAAAATTGTGTCAACTCCTTTATTAAAAGAGCAAGAAAAAATTGTCGTTCTTGACTTCGGAAGTCAGTTCAACCAATTAATTACGCGTCGTATCCGTGAATTTGGTGTGTTCTCTGAATTGCACCCGCATACAATTACTGCAGAGGACATTAAAGGGATGAATGCTGTAGGAATCGTATTCTCAGGTGGTCCGAACTCTGTATATGATGAGTCTGCATTCAAAGTAGATCCGGCGATTTTTGAATTAGGTTTACCGATTTTAGGCATTTGCTACGGCATGCAGCTAATGGCGCATACACAAGGTGGTAAAGTAGAAGGTGCGGAAACGCGTGAATACGGTAAAGCAGACATTGATGTAACAACTGATAACTTATTATTCGGCGATTTACCGAAAAACCAAGTTGTTTGGATGAGTCATGGTGACCATGTTACAGCTGTTCCGGAAGGCTTTGAAGTAATTGCAACGAGCCCAGCGTGTCCAATTGCTGCAATGGCAAACACTGAACGTAAATTATACGCTGTACAATTCCACCCAGAAGTACGTCACTCTGTATATGGTAATGACTTACTGAAAAACTTTGTATTCAATGTTTGTGATGCAAAAGGCGACTGGTCAATGGCGAACTTCATCGATATCGAAATCGCAAAAATCCGTGAGCAAGTTGGCGACAAGCAAGTTCTTTGTGCGTTATCAGGCGGAGTTGACTCATCAGTTGTAGCGGTTTTAATCCACAAAGCAATCGGTGACCAATTAACATGTATGTTTGTGGACCACAACTTAAACCGTAAAGGCGAAGTTGAACAAGTAATGAAAACTTTCACGGAAGACTTCGATATGAAATTAATCAAAATCGATGCACGTGAACGTTTCATGAACAAGCTAAAAGGTGTTTCTGATCCAGAGCAAAAACGTAAAATTATCGGGAACGAATTCATTTACGTATTTGACGAAGAGTCAGCAAAGCTTGAAAACATGGACTTCTTAGCACAAGGTACGCTTTACACAGACATTATCGAGTCAGGTACAGCAACTGCCCAAACAATCAAATCTCACCATAACGTAGGTGGATTACCAGAAGACATGAAGTTCGAATTAATCGAGCCATTAAATACATTATTCAAAGACGAAGTACGCGCTTTAGGTTTAGAATTAGGTCTTCCAGAAGCAGTAGTATGGCGTCAACCATTCCCAGGCCCAGGTTTAGGTATCCGTGTGCTTGGCGAAGTAACGGAAGAAAAATTAGAAATCGTGCGCGAAGCTGATTTCATTCTACGTGAAGAAATCAAAAACGCAGGTCTTGAGCGAGATATTTGGCAATACTTCTGCGTATTACCAGACATCCGTTCAGTGGGCGTAATGGGCGATGGCCGTACGTACGACTACGCAATCGGTATCCGTGGCGTAACATCAATCGACGGCATGACATCTGACTGGGCACGTATTCCATATGACGTGTTAGAGAAAATCTCTGTACGTATTGTTAACGAAGTAAACGGCATTAACCGCGTACTGTATGACATCACTTCTAAGCCACCAGCTACGATTGAGTGGGAATAATGCTGTTTAGTAATTTAAGATGAGCAGGTTATTAAAGTAGTCATATCAATGACTACGTACAACTTTATATATTTCTGAAATTAAACACTCTTTTAGTTATTTATAACAAATAACTAAAAGAGGTTTTTTGTTTTAGTTAAGATTAGCCACTTGATTGATGATTTAAAAATGAATTAGCAAATTTAAGGTCGTAAAGATGAGTATAATGAATACCATTTGACTACGGATTATTTTATTAATTTTTTACTGATATATGTAAGGTTAGGCAGTACACTAATAAAGTGAAAAGGTTTAATTCAGTAAAAAAGTATATTATATTTGTTGAATAGATCCTCTTTAAACATAAGAAAAGTAGGTGAGCAAAGTGGGAAAATATCAATTAGATACTAAAGGTAAAGTAGCTGTGGCAAAATATCATGAAAAAAACAAGCCTGCAAAATTTGATAAAAAGCAGCAACTTGAAAAAATACGTGCGGAGTATTTGAAAAATAAGCAAAAACAAACAGATAAATAATATGAATGAAAACATAGGAAGAAAAAAATCTCCCTATGCTTTTCTTATTCACTGCACCGGAGAAATTTTTCGCGCCAGCGAAGTTGATGTTTGCTTCGGTAGCAAAGCGACAGGTGTATGGCGCATGAAAAATAGCAATTAGAAAAAGCTTGGAGAGCCTTATCGAATAAGGTTTCTACCAAGCTTTTTTGTTTTTTATCAATACGGTAATGACTCATCAAAAAATAAATTAAAGGGGGGCGGAATGTAAAAAATATCGTATATACGGTACACAAATCATTTTTTTTCCTCTGTTACGTATCAAACACTTAATTTATAATTCAGCTTTTTTGTAAAAATGTGTAGCTCTTAAAGTAGAGCGTTGATATGCGGGTGCAATCCTAGTTGATTCTGTGAAATATTTGCAAGGGCATGAGGGATTTGTGCAATACCATTTATTCAACCGAATATAAAGGTAGACGTCTTTTTTTGAAATGGGTATATCGCGAATTTTTCGTAAACTTTGTCCGTGTTTGCGATGACTAATTTGTAAACACTTAGGACATGTAGCGGTAACAGTCATCGATTCAATAAATAAAATGACTTCTGTTGGTGTTAATTCATGATGAATTATTTCTAAATCTAATTCCATATCAAGCTCTGATAAAATGTAGTTCATTATTGACACATCCTTTATATAAATTCACCTAAACCCAATTCCTTTGTAAATGTGAATGAAAACTCAATTTTAATCAAACAGCATTTCGTTCACTAAAAAATATAAAGAGCTACTGATAAAATAAAATCAGTAGCTCAAATGTTACATAGTAGTTGGTAGAAATCACTTAATGATAATATTACATCTTGCAGTCTGACCTGCGTGAGATCTTTTACTTTTCGCTTATCAAATATTCGGATAGATCTCGAAAAAACTTATCAATTTATAATCATGTATGAAATAGAGGTATATACAAATTAGATAAATATGAAAGCTACTCTTAATCGTCTTCCGAACAATGTACGGACAATCTAATAATATTTTTATTATACTAAGCGATAAAGAAAAAATTATATAGATGCAATTATAGCCATAAGATTGATTAATCTACTAAATCGTAAACAATGTCTGAAGAAACTGCGACTCTTCCACAAGTTGCGAGTCCTCAACATTCACGACCTCGTACTACCAAATTGAAGATACTGATTGTATAGATAGTTAAGTTTGATTAAGACTGACAACCTCTACAAATGCTCTTCACTTCAGCTATATCGTGGATTTGTTTTCCACAAATTTATCTTAGCTAAAAAAAAGAAGTTAATCCCCATCCAATATCCATTGTTTTAGCCCATCCACTTTGAAATTTTTCCCAATGCTTTTGATAAACGGTAAACGCCTTCCTTAATATTTTCTTCTTTTTCACGTGCGAAAGTGAGGCGGATATACCCTTTTTTAGTTCCCATCGTTGAACCAGGTACAAAAATTACGCCTTGTTTCATACTTTCCTCTAATAGTTTGACTTCATCAATTTCTTCTTTAAATTTACACCAAAGATGGATGCCACCTTTAGGAATTTCAAATTCCACTTTATCTTGCAAATAGAAGTTAAGATAATAAATCAAATGATCCCGACGAATTTTTAATTTATTCCGCAGCTCGTTTATATGTGCTTCAAAAAAGGGTGATTCTAGAAAATCATTTGCAATCCATTGATTGTAACTAGCATGACCGAAATCTACTTGCTGCTTTACATCAGAAATACGCTCAATTACGGATTTGGGTCCATTAATCCAACCGATACGTAGACCGCTAGCTACAATTTTAGATAAAGAGCTAACATATAACACGTTTCCGTTCATATCCAATGATTTTAGCGTGCTTATTTTTTCGTGTGAGAATGCCGTTAAACTGTAGGGATCGTCTTCCACAATGGGAATGCCGTATTCTGCGGAAAGATCTAAAATTTCTTTTCGGCGTTCTATACTGAGCAATGTTCCTGTTGGATTTTGAAAAATAGGGTTAAGAAAAATCATCCGGATACGGTGACGTTTATGCAAGTTAATTAGTCCTTGAGGGTCAATGCCATCTTTTCCAGCGGGTAAAAAAAACGTTTGAATACCTGCAGATTTGAAAATTTGTAAATCGTAATGATAGGAAGGATCTTCAATCACGACAGAATCACCTTGTTTTAGTAAACATTCAATAATAAGATGGATGGCTTGCTGTGCACCGGATGTAATTAATATGTGGTTGGCATCCGTTTCAATATCCCTTGAATAGGTAAGATGCTTAGCTATTGTTTGGCGTAAATTAACATTCCCTAACGGATGATCATAACCTAAGTGGCCTATAAAAGAACGCGTTGCCATAATGTTTCGTAAAGCGTTTAAGGGAAATAAATCGGCAGAAAGTTCTCCTGAGGCTAGGTTTATGAGCGTATCTTCTGCAGTATGTTTCCTAATTTTTTGGGCAATGGGGGTATTTGGTAAATAGCTACCTGCCTCAATATATTGATTCCACCGGGGGATTCTTTTTTTTGTCATTCCCCATATGTCTCTAGTAACCATAGTGCCTGCCCCTTGAATTCGTTGGATTAAACCCTCTGCTTCTAGCTCGTCATAGGCAGTAACAACCGTGCTTCGATTAACACCTAATTCGGTTGCAAGTGTTCGTTCAGATGGTAATGGCTTGTCTGTAGGGAAGGTGCCATCTAAAATTTCTTCTTCGATATACTTGGCGATTTGTTTATAAAGGGGTGTTTTTAGTGAACGATCTATTTGAAAATGCATATCCATCATCCTTTTTTTTAGTGGTTAAACATAATAACTGAAAATGTCTTGAAAATAACCATCCAATTATATTGTATTTTACCCATCCACTTAGGTTTTTTAAAACATAACATAATAAAATATCATAATAGATAAAAAAATGCTTTTAGTAATAGTGTGAAATCCAAAGAAATCATTAAATTATTACTAATTCATGACAAAGTGTTAATTTTGTTGTTTTCTTAAGTGAGAGGGACTAGTATTAAAGTCGATTAAGACAGACACTACAACTTCCACAAAAAACCTCATATTTCATGCTATATTCTCCCGATTAATAGAAAGGGGTTTATACATGTTAAAAAAACCTATTTTATTTGCATCCTTTTTAATGAGTTTAATTATGTTAGCTGGATGCGAACCTTTATTAGTGTTAGATCCTAAAGGACCACAAGCACAAACACAGGCAAAAGATATTATTTTATCAATCGGCATTATGTCGGCAATTGTTTTTATTGTCTTTATAATTCTTGCATATATGGTTTATAAATATCGAGCATCAAAACAGCCGGCCGATTATAAACCACCACACATTGAAGGAAACTTGCTTGTTGAACTGATATGTGTAGGAATTCCAGTTTTAATTGTTATTTATTTGTCTTTCGTTTCGGTTGATAGTAACAATAAGGTGGAAAATCCGCCAGAAGAATACGCAAATGAAGAACCGCTTGTGATTTATGCATCTACATCCAATTGGAAATGGCATTTCAGTTATCCAGAACAGAATATAGAAACAGTAAACTATTTATACATTCCAGCAGAACGCCCATTAGAATTTAAACTGTATTCCTATGGACCAATTACAAGTTTTTGGATTCCACAATTAGGTGGACAAAAATATGCAATGGCCGACATGGTTAATACTTTACATCTTGCAGCCTCTCAACCAGGAGAGTATATGGGACGTAACGCCAATTTTAATGGCAAAGGATTCGCAGAAAATACATTTGATGTAACCGCTGTATCGCAAGAAGAATTTGATGAGTGGGTTAACGAGGTTCACAGTAATGCAGAGCCGTTAACTGAAGTTAAGTTTGAGGAATTATTAGAGCCAGGTCATGTTGGACGTTCCACATTTACAGGAACACATTTAACCTTTTTACCACCACCTGAACATAATCACGGAGGAAGTGAGGAGCAAAATGAACATGAAACTCATGAATAATGGATTAAATTTAGATGCTCGAAAGGAGCTAGTCACTTATGGAATTTTTTGAACGATTTGCTGTACCGCATCCTAGTCCAGCGATATATGCTTCGATGGTTGCGATTGTCCTTGTTACAGTAGGGATTATTGTAGGCTTAACTTACTTTAAGTTATGGGGTTACTTATGGAGAGAGTGGTTAACGACCGTCGACCATAAAAAGATTGCGATTATGTATTTAATATCAGCAATCGCGATGTTATTCCGTGGTGGTGTCGATGCCATTATGATGCGTGCTCAATTAGCGCAGCCGGAAAACACATTATTAGATGCCCAACACTATAATGAGATTTTTACAACACATGGTTTGGTCATGATTATTTTTATGGCGATGCCTTTCATAATGGCATTTATGAATTTACTAGTGCCTCTACAAATAGGTGCTCGCGATGTAGCATTTCCAAGATTGAATGCACTTAGTTTTTGGTTGTTCTTTGTAGGAGCAATGTTATTAAATATTTCTTTCGTCATTGGAGGATCCCCAGATGCAGGGTGGACTTCTTACTTCCCACTAGCTGGTAATGAATTTAGTGAATCTGTCGGAACAAACTATTATATGTTCGCCTTACAGATTTCTGGGTTAGGGACGCTAATTACAGGGATTAACTTTATTACAACTATTTTATTATTCCGTGCACCGGGTATGACATTAATGAAGATGCCAATGTTTACTTGGTCAGCACTTACTGCCAATGTCATTATTGTATTCGCATTCCCAGTATTAACGATTGCTTTATTAATGGGAACGATGGATCGTTTATTCATGACAAACTTCTTTACAACGACGAATGGCGGTATGGATATGCTATGGGCAAACTTCTTCTGGGTTTGGGGACATCCCGAAGTATATATCCTTATTTTACCGGCGTTCGGTATATATAGTGAAATTATCGCGACCTTCTCACAGCGTAACTTATACGGTCATAAATCGATGGTTGCATCTATGGTTATTATTTCGTTATTATCGTTCTTAGTTTGGACACACCATTTCTTCACAATGGGGCAAGGTGCTTTAACGAACAGTATTTTCTCTATTACAACGATGGCGATTGCCGTACCAACCGGTGTTAAAATTTTTAACTGGTTATTTACCCTTTGGAAAGGGAAAATCACTATTTCAACACCAATGCTGTACACGCTTTTATTCATTCCAATCTTTACAATTGGAGGAGTAACAGGTGTCATGCTAGGGATGTCAGCAGCAGATTATCAATACCATAATACAATGTTTTTAGTAGCGCACTTCCATATGGTAATTATTCCTGGTGTCGTATTTGCGATGTTAGCAGGCTTACATTACTACTGGCCGAAATTCTTTAACTTCATGCTAAATGATAAATTAGGAAAAATTGAGGCGTGGGTAATTTCAATGAGTACGTTATTAGCCTTTATGCCGATGTTTTTCTCAGGTTTAGATGGTCAAGCCCGCAGAATGTATACGTATTCCGAATCAACAGGTTTTACGATTTACAATATGATTTCCTTTGTTGGCGCCATTGGACTAGCTATTGGTTTTGTGTTACTCGTTTACAATGTCTATCATAGTACACGTTATGCAACACGAAATATTCCAAGTGATCCATGGAATGCACGCTCATTAGAATGGGCAACACATACGCCGATTCCAGAATATAACTTCGCAATTGTACCAACAGTCGACTCAACAGAAGCATTTTGGGATGCAAAAGAGAACGGACATGTCCTTTATAGAGAATCCTATTCAAAAATTCATATGCCGAATAACAGCGGTATGCCATTTATTATAGGATGTATTTTCTTTGTTTGGGGCTTTTCATTTGTCTTTGCTTTATGGATTCCAGTCATTATTTCAACAATTGGTATTTTTGCTTGCCTAGTACATCGATCATTAGAAAAAGATCATGGGCGCTATATCGAAGTTGAAGAAATTAAAAAAATTGAACAAGCGGCAGGTGCTAGACGATGAAAATTGATAACTCGCGTCCATTAGAATATGGTACACTGCAAAACCGAGCAAATATTTTGGGCTTCTGGATCTTTTTAGGCGCAGAAATCATGCTGTTTGGTACATTATTTGCAGGTTATTTTACACTGGTCGATCGAACGGGGAATGGACCAACTGGTGCAGAAATATTTGAAATCACACCAGTCATGTTGGAAACATTTATCTTATTAACGAGTAGTTTTACGATTGGCTTAGCTATACATGCGATGCGTTTAAAACGCCAAAAAGTAATGATCACATTTTTTGTCATTACGCTTTTACTAGGGTTAGGGTTTTTAAGTATAGAAATATATGAATTTATGCATTACTACCATGTAGGAGCAGGCCTCCAAACGAGTGCATTCACCGCGATATTATTAACAACATTAGGTACACATGGTGCACACGTAACATTCGGGATTGTATGGGGTGTTTTAATTGTTAGTCAAATTAAAAAACGAGGCATTACGCATGAAACAACAAATAAATCGTTCATCTTCTCTTTATACTGGCATTTCTTAGATGTCGTTTGGATCTTTATTTTTAGCTTCGTATACTTGAAAGGATTGGTGTCATAATATGGGTGATATTTTTCCGCGTAATCAAGTATTAGGATTTGTTTCATCACTAATTTTAACTGCTGTTGCATTGAGTGTTTACTTTTTAGATGCATCGTTCGATATTGCGATGACGATTTTATTAATTACAGCGTTTATTCAAGCTGGTTTACAACTAATTGTTTTCATGCACGCTGGGGAAACAGAAGAACGAAGCGCAATTTTTACGAATTTGTTCTATGCAGTATTTATTGGACTGGTCACAGTTTTTGGAACACTGTTAACGATGATTTGGGGTTATTTGTAACAAATAGTTTATTTGAAATGTAGATAAACAATCTCGCAACTGAAAAGTTAACTAAAAGAAACACTTTCTATTGATGATGTAACGATGTGTACAAATCAATATGAGGGTGTTTTTTCTTGTATAAGCTACTAGATTAGTGAGTGGAATAGTTTGAAGAATCTCGTCTTCGTAACTTTAGAGGTATTTTCTCAATCGTTAAATCGTCGCCAATCAAGTTTAATGCACCTATTTTGGAACGAAAAAGATGTGAATAGAAGCGATAGAGATATTTCTTGGTAAAGCAATTAACTTCGACTAACAATTACAGGTGGTCTATTGTTTAGTGACTCGAAATTTTATAAAATGAAAGATAGTGAAAATTAGAAAAAGGAGGGGAAATTATGTGGCGTAATCGAAATGTGTGGATAGTGCTTATTGGTGAATTCGTTGTAGGGCTTGGTCTTTGGGCTGGAATCATTGGTAATTTAGCTTTTATGACGGAGTTTGTTGCCTCCGACTTTCATAAATCGGTTATATTGGCGATCGGGATGCTTGCAGGGGTAATTGTCGCACCGTTAGCTGGTAAAATCATCGATGCGTCGAGCAAGAAAAAGGTGCTCATTGGTTCATCAATTGCACGTGTAATTACTGTGTTTGTGATGTTTGCAGCGATTGCGTTCGATTCAGTTCTCTTGATGATTGTCTTTTTAATACTGTTGCAAATAGCAGCGACGTTCTTTATGCCTGCAATTCAATCAATCATACCAAAGATTGTTGATAAAAAAGATTTGCTTTCATTAAATGGCTGGCATATGAATGCGCGCACATTATCACGTATTGTTGGTGCAGCCTCCGCCGGATTATTTGTAGCTTATGTGGATTTAATTTGGCTATATGTCGTATCACTTATTATGTATGCAGTCGTATTAGTTACATTATTCTTCTTACATATTGATGAGAGTATAGTGGAAAGTAAAACGCAAAAGAAGGAAAGTAGTAGTTTCAAAGAGGTGTTACCGGTATTGAAACAATATCCTGTTGTACTTGTAACTCTTGTGTTAATTGTTGTGCCGATATTATTTTTAGGCTCTTTCAACTTAATGATTATGAAAATTGCACAAATGCACGATTCAACTAGTATTTCAGGTTTATTGTATACAGTAGAAGGTGTCGGCTTTATGTTAGGGGCAATTGCGGTAAAGTATTTAGGAATACGGATGAAAACTGGGACGATGATGTTCAGTTTAGCATTACTGATTGGTGTCCTACAGTCGCTACTATTTTTCTCAACAATTGAAATAATGAATGTTGTTATTTTCGCTGTATTTGGCTTTGCGGTTGGCTGTTTCTTCCCAACAACGATGACGATTTTCCAAAAACAAATGCCAGCGGAGTATCACGGGCGCTTTTTTGCCTTCCGAAATATGATCGACCAAACATTGTTCCAATTAGTGCTACTGTCAACGGGTGCATTGCTGGATTGGTTTGGCCTGCCGATTACAGGTTTAGCATTTGGCTTATTTAGTTTAATGCTAACAATATTCTTTATGCTTTATTTAAAGTCGAAAAAATATTCACTCGCATTTGAGTGAGAAAACGAAGTAGTTTGGGTAGTATAACCCGACTACTTTTTTTGATAAAAAAACATAAGGCTTTCTAATGATTTTGGAAATCACGGTGAAAATTAAAGATAATGACATAGAATGTTCGGGTTTTGGTAAAACAAAACTTTCAATAATTTGTCTACAAAATTAATAATAATGCTGAAAAAATCAAAAAATTAGTAATCGAGGGGTATTTTCACGAACTATAATTATATAAAAATAAAAAACGTTCGGAAATGGGGTTGAAATTAGAAAAATGAAATGATATATTACTATTATAAATTAAATACGTCGTCGTATAATGTCGGGAATATGGCCCGTGAGTTTCTACCGAATCACCGTAAATGATTCGACTACGATTTATTAATAAGTTTCAGTACTTTTATATTCGAGTATAGTACTTATTTTCCTTGAATCGTAGACATGCGGCTTTTAGCTCAGCGTGTCTTTTTGTATATTTAAGAGTCGATAAGTTCAAGTTATTGTAAGACGACAATACGGAGGAAAATTTCATTATGAAAAAGTATTTCGAGTTTGATAAACTTGGAACGAATTACCGCCGCGAAATTTTAGGTGGTTTCACTACATTCTTAGCGATGGCTTACATCCTTATTGTTAACCCGTTAACGTTAACATTAGCAGATGTTCCGGATCTTCCAGACGCAATGCGTATGGATTACGGTGCAGTATTCGTAGCAACGGCATTATCAGCAGCAGTTGGTTCGTTTGTAATGGGCTTCTTAGCGAAGTACCCATTAGCGTTAGCTCCAGGTCTTGGTTTAAACGCATTCTTTGCATACACAGTAGTTTTAACAAATGGTAGCCCATGGCAACACGCTTTAGCAGCAGTATTTGTATCAGGGGTATTCTTCTTACTATTAACATTAACTGGTCTACGTGAAAAATTAATTAACGCAATCCCAATGGAATTAAAATTAGCTGTTGGCGCGGGTATTGGTTTATTTATCGCATTCATCGGTTTAAAAAATGCGGGAATCGTAGTTGCAAACCAAGCAACATTTGTTGGTATTGGTAACTTAACAGAACCTCAAGTATTATTAGCAATCTTTGGTCTTGTTATTACAGTTATTTTCTTAGTACGCGGCATGAAAGCTGGTGTATTCATTGGGATGGCAATTACAGCAATCGTAGGTATTATCTTCGGTCAAGTAGACATGCCTTCATCAATTGTAGCAATGCCTCCATCATTAGAACCAACATTCGGTGCATTATTCTCAGCATTCGGTGACGCAGAGTTCTATTCATTATCAATGTTATCAGTAATCTTAACGTTCTTATTTGTCGACTTCTTCGACAATGCAGGTACTTTAATGGCTGTAGCGAACCAAGCTGGACTTGTTAAAGACAACAAATTACCACGTGCAGGTAAAGCGTTAATTTCTGACTCAATCGCAACAATCGCAGGTTCTATTTTTGGTACTTCAACTGTAACTTCATTCGTAGAGTCTTCTTCGGGTGTAGCAGCAGGTGCTCGTTCTGGTTTAGCTGCTGTTGTAACAGGCGTATGTTTCTTATTAGCATTATTCTTCTTACCAGTTTTATCTGTTGTAACTTCAGCAGTAACAGCACCAGCGTTAATCGTTGTAGGTGTATTAATGGTTGCATCTTTAGGTAAAATCGAGTGGGAAAAATTCGAAATAGCAGTACCAGCATTCTTTACAATGTTAATGATGCCATTAACATTCTCAATTGCAACTGGTGTAGCAGTTGGTTTCGTATTCTATCCATTAACAATGATCGTAGCAGGCCGTGCAAAAGAAGTTCATCCGATTATGTACGTATTCGGTGTGATTTTCTTACTATATTTAGCAACAGCCGCGCACTAACAATACAAACTTCAAGCTATCTAGGCAAATGTCTAGATAGCTTTTTTCTTTAGTTAAAACATGCTAACGATATATATAGGAGAACTACAGAGAGGAGGACGAATGATGGATCAAATTATCGAAACAATAATAAGAAGATATATAAGTAGATGTCGTGCTACCAAAGGAGTGCATATGGAAAACCAGCAAATTATTTATTGTAAAGGTAGAAAGAGTGGCAGGCTTTGCTATTATTATGAATTTAGCTCCCCCCAATTATCTTTTCTTCGCCGAGCGAAAGTTTACTTCCATACATGATCTTGGAATAGATTGTTCAATAAAGCGTAATGGCATTGGTTCATACCAATTTGAAGTTTGTGTAAACTAGGAAAAAACAAAATATAGAAGTTGATGAATTAAACGTCTTTAATGAAAAATTAATTGCATTTTACGAATAACATTGAATGAAAACGATTAGTCGAAAGATGAAATTATCTATTTTATAATGTTATATTTCATGAGAAATAAAATTAATTTAAACTGACAAGTAAAATAACTTTACTTTATATATAATAGAAGAAACTCATATTAAACTCTCTAATAAAAATCAGAAAATTTTTTTAAAAAATAAAGGGTTGCGCAAATTGATATTATGGGTGTATAGTTAAACACGTTGTTACGAAACAAACGAAAACAACACAAATTAAATTATTTTAAAAAGTTGTTGACAAACAATAACAACTTCGGTAAGATATGAAACAGTCGCACAAACGACTAACAC
>NZ_JAKZFC010000015.1 GCF_022549215.1 Solibacillus palustris
GTCTGCATTTGTATCATTAAACGCATACATAATTTGTTTCTTTTCTTCTTCTGATACTATTTCTATTTCATTAATCATGAGATATTCATTTTTTAAAATACTTTCAATGATATTCATCATACATTTATATATTGTTTTAATTTGATTATCTGTATATTCAAGAGTTTTAAAATCAAAATTTAGTTCTATATTTTCATCTTCGAATTCCTTAACTATAAGTTGTAAGGAGTAACTTTGATTTCCACAATAGTATTCCTCAATCTCATTTTGTTTGTCATTGATATTAGTTATAAATTTAGAGTTATAGTAGTTTACTGACATCTTAAATAAACTATCATATCTATTTTTACTTAATTCTAAATCTTTAACTAAAAGATCATAAGGATATTTTTGATTTAAAAAGCAAAACTTCAACTCCCTATTAATCTGTTTTATTAGATTTCCTATATTTAACTCTGTATCTAATGTTAATCTAAAAGGCAATGTACTTGTACACATTCCTATTGTACTTTTGAAAGCTTTACTAGTTCTATTAAATACAGGTGTACCTATTACTAAATCATTTTTTTGTGTACTTTTATTTATATATATAAGTGATATTGCTATAAAGAACGTATTTAAGGAACATTTCTTATCATTAATAAATTTCTGTATTTTCTTTGATAAATCGCTATTAATATGAAAACAAGCTCTTTTACCTTCTAAACTATTAAATGAATCATATAAAAAATCTTCTGGGATATCGTGGAACTTTTCTTTCCAGAAATTCTTATTTTTTATAAATCTATCTGAATTCAAATATTCTTGCTCTTCTTTTATATATTCCAAATATGAATAACATTTATCTATACTAATCTCTTCATTATTTATTAATCTACTATATGTTTCACTTATTAGATTTGTTAAAAGAGTAATTCCCCATCCATCACATATACTATGATGAATTTTGATTAAATAACCATATTCTATTTCACTTATTTTATATATAGCGAAATAATATAATTTACTATTATCTAACTTAAAGTTCTTTTCAAAAACACTTTTTTTCCATTTCTCATGTTGTTCTTGTGGCTTTTCATAATTACTGAAATCTAAAAAATCTATACTTTCATTTTTGAATTCTTCAACATATTGAACTGGTTCATCATCTATTTCATTAAATCTTAACCTTAAAGCATCATTGTTTTTTATTAAGATATTAAATGTTTTATCCATACATTTAATATCTATCTTTCCATTTATTTTTAAACAGCCACCTATATTATGAAGATGCGAACTTGTATTAATTTTATCTGTATACCATATTCTCTTTTGTGGATGTGTTAATTTATAGTAATCTCTTTTATGTACGCTCATTTCTACCCCTCTAATCTATTTATAGTATTTAATGTTTCATTTATAATCTCACTCAACTTTCGCTTAATGGAAATGTGCAGTGACCTTTGAAGTTTAGAATATAAATCATATCAATATTAAACAATTGTTCGCAGCAGTTTTATTAAACTGACAAAGCAGCATACTCCAGTTTAATAATTCCAACCACCCTAACATCTGTTTAATCGGAAGCACAATTAGGAACGTCACAGATGTGACATTTCTCTACCACTTGTTTTTCCAAAAATTCTTTGAACGTCAGATAAGTGCTAGACGTGCCTTATCGTTTCAGTGTAGCAACAAAGCTACTTGTAATTGTTGTTGTCAGTTATATTTAACTTACGTGTAAAATGCGCTCACTTGTTGCCATTCTATAAGTATCATAATCCCGTCGAATCCTATAAATAGGTCATTGAATTAAGATGGTGGGGAGAACTGAATTTAAACCAGTGAACCCGAAGGAAGGTTTAACCACTTCGCTATCTTCCCATATTGGCTCTGAAAGTAGGACTTGAACCTACGACCTGCCGGTTATAATTCGGATGCTCTAACCAACGGAGCTAATGTTCAGAATTTAGAGATCGTTTCCAATCTCTTATATTTGCCTCACACATAGTTTCTTCTTTGGAATACATTATAATTTATCTATTCCCTGAACATTGAAAAATATAGTATCGATTTCATCACTAATTTTTGTTAATTCATTCTTTTCAGGTATTGGAGAAACCGAACAAACATTTATTAGTAATTTTAACAATATTATCAATAACCTAGTCTATTTCAATACTTGATTCAACCAAATATGGAAGTACGACAAACATTGTAAAAGTCATTAAAACTAGTATTAACTTTTTTCAATTCAAAAACTCATTTACTATAGATTATTTCTATAACTTTCTTTTATTTTCTGCTATAACATATTTGCTAACCCTCGAGATAACTTAAGCCTATCATCTTCGACTCTAATATTTCAACCGACATTTTCGTTATCATGTACCGACATTTCCGCTGTCTTGTGCCGACATTTCCGCTGTCTTGTACCGACATTTTATACTGTACTTTAAAGCAGTCTTTTAGAACGATTGGAAGTCCGAAATATAAAAAAGCGCACCTTTTCGGTACGCACGTCGAATAGCCATCTATCTGAATTTTTTTTCGGATAGATGGCTATTTTGCACATGTGGCTTGGATATTTTTTGATCAAGGCATGTAGTTATTTAAAATTTGGGGTTGCTGATGGATCGGTAAATTCCCAGCTTTGGCATTAACTTTACTAGGTATTGATAGAAGTTCATACCGTTTGCTTTTGCCATTTCAGTCAAACTTAAGCAGATGGCATTGGCTTGAGCACCAGCTTCACTAACAGAGAAAAGCCAGTTCTCACGACCAATCACATTTGGATGAATCGCGTTTTCGGCTGGGTTATTATAGATTTCAATCCGACTGTCGAACAGAAAAGCTTCCAATTGGTACGATTCAATTTGTATTTCGCAGCTTAGCTAAGGCATTTTTCTCGAAGATTAGGCGATTCATCTACCCATTTGAAAAATTTTTCTACAATCGGTTTTAAATATTTTCGACTTGCTTCTCGGCGTTTAGCTGGTGAAAGGTACTTAAATTGACGTTCTAAGTGAAACAGTTGATCGTAATAATCCACGCCAATTTGCCCGTTTTTGCTATCGGCTTTCAGCATTTATAGAGAGTGTGGATACGATTAATATCTGTAATTTGTATTCTAGCTGGATAACAAAATGGATTATATAGAAAATTTACCATAATTTAATGGAAGTTATTTCAATTTAATTGTATCATATATATTAGTATCCGAAAGGGGGTGTAAAATTGAAAGAATTCCAAAAACTAATTAGTATATCAATAGATGAAATTATCGATACTGAATATTTACTTGGAGAAGAAATACAAAATATATTAAAAATTTTTAAACAAGAAAAGGAGCAAGCAGAATTTTATTTTGGTACTTTATGTGTAATTCATTATGAAGCGTATACAGATAGCTTTAACCAAGATATATACAAAATTGCAGCTGCTATTGAACTACTCATTTTATCTCTCGATATCATAGATGACTTACAAGATAAAGATACTGATTATGTTTGGATGAAGACACCTGAATTATCTTTGAACAGTGTTCTTGCAATGTTAATTTTAGTATCTAAAGTGATACGTGAAAGTACTTTCCAGCACCGCAATTTTGTATTACAGGCAATAGAAAAATATACTTTAATCAGTATCAATGGACAACAACTAGATTTACTTAATGTTTGTCAAGATGAATCTTCTTATTTACAGATGATTGAAAAAAAATCCGGTTCACTTACCGCTATGAGTTGTTTGGTTGGAACAATACTTGCGATTGGAAAAGAAATAGACCAAATTAAGCAGTATGGCACATCGATAGGTATCATACAGCAAATAAAAAATGACATTCAAGGCTTAAAAGAACTGACTAATAAAAATGATTTACTAAATAAAAGATACTCATTACCTATCATTTATCTCCATACAATCAAGAGTGAATTTTCCGAAGATTTAAGAAGTTATTATAGTAGCGACGGGACATTAGACGGATATATTTTGGCTGATGTTTTAAAAAGTAGTGGTGCTCTCCGTTATGCAATAGCCATAAAAAATATTTATAAAAATAAGGCGATAGTTATTATTAATAATAATACAAAGATAAATATGCAAAGAAAAGATTATTTAATAAACTTAATGAAATGAGGAGAAATTATGATTAAAATTATTCAATTTTTACAAGAAAATGAATCAATCCTAGAATTGATAATAGAGAAAAAAGCATCTTTATTAGGCGTTACCGAATTAGAATGCCAATCAATCTTATGCTCTTTTGAAGAAGAAATATGTCAAGAAACTCTATTTTGGGGGTAAAGGGAATAAAGCCTAATTTATTTTGGTTCATCATCTCAACATATTTAATTTTAGGGTTCTATGTATTAATTATTACATATACTACTCCGTTTATAAGTATTGAATTAAATAATAAAGATGGACAATGGGAAGTAGAACAACTGGCTTATAAAAAATGGGCTAAAAATAATAATGTATCTATTGGGGATATCATTTTAAGTGTTAATGGAACGCCAATTTCAGATTTTCCGTTTATTGAGTATGATTCTTCCATTAGAGGAGCCCATCATATATCTATAAAAAAAAATAACGGCTCAGTATTAGATATTGATATTCGCCACCTGGATATACCTCAACAATTTTATATGCAATTTGTTTTCCCTTTAATTTATTTCTGTTTTATATTCTTAATAACAATTTATTTGTACTTTTATAAAAGGAATATACAACAAATAAAATTACTAATTCTTTTTATTATCACAGTATCTTTAGCATATATTAGTAGCGGTGCATCTGGAAGAATGAATGGCATAGGACTTATAGTGAATAGTTTCTGTTTACTTCTTTGCCTTGTATTGCTAATACACTTTCTAAAGAACTACTTTGCCTTTTTAAAAATCAAATGGATATTTACAAATAATATTTACTTTTTATATGTCTTACCTATATTTGCAATTATTTTAAGAGTAATTAGATTGGCTTATCCTAAGTTTGCTTCAATTGATTCATTAATTATTCTAAGTATATTTTTTATATTACTTTTAATAATTCTCGTGATTTTATTTTATAGTTATCTTCAGTATAAATTACCACAACTAAAAATTCTATTTATAGGATTGGTTATTCCATTTTTACCTTTCTTTTTACTTTTTGTTTTACCCGAAATTTTATTTAAAAAACCTATTCTTGATGCTGAAATTTGCGCTTTGTTTTTACTGTTAATTCCAATAAATTTCATTTTCTTGCAGTTAACAGAACGTTTATTTGATATAGTCTATTATGTCACCCGTTTACGGTATAATTTGACCATAACGCTTATCTTTACATTTTGGATATTAGCAGGTTTGTATTTTCTGATAGGGAACTCTTTATCAAAAGAAATGGTTTGGATTATACTTTTTATTTTCATATCTATACTTCTTTTCTTATACATAAAGGAAAAAATTGATTATCATAGTCGAAAAATAGTAATTTCCTCAAAGGGAGATTATATCCATAAATTGTATAATACGATAGAAAAAATCGGTAAATCATATAAAACAGAAGATATGATAAAAACACTAATCCAAGAAATTTCATTTCATTTTGAATTATCAGATATATCAGTTTCAACTTATGACTTCGAAAAGAATCAAATTATACCAACAAAATATTCCTTAGTATCATTAGAGAAATTTTTAGATGTTAGTGTTGTGAAACAACTAAGCCTCGGAGAAATCGTGAAAAAAAGGCATATATACATTGCTTTTATTCACGAAGATATTCGTTTTAAAAGGGTATTATTAATTGGACATCGGAATACAATTCGATTAAAACAGGAAGAACTCCTTTGGCTTGAGTTATTGCTTACGTATATCAATAGTTTTATAGAGAATACTAATGTAATAGAAGAGTTATTACAAGAACTTAAGCAGTTGCAAAAAACAGAAAGAAATGAACCAGCATGGTTAAAAAAATTATTATGGTTAAGAATTGAGGACGAAAAATTTCAGTTAGCACAAGAATTGCATGATACCATTTTACAAGATCATCTTCATATTGGACGTCAAACTGAATTATTAATTCATGATACACATGAGCATACTATTCAAGTAAAACTATCACTACTTCATAAACAAATGGTTAATTCTTTAGAAGTTTTAAGAACATATTGTGAAACATTAAAACCCCCTTTATTAAGTAAATTAGGGCTTTACGATGCCCTTGAAAGACTAGTACAAGTTACAACTGAACGAGCTATATTCAAACTAACGTCGACTTTTGATAGGCTCTATCTAGAAGATGAACAATTGAATTTAGTCATTTATCGTCTCATTCAAGAATTATTGAATAATGCTTTAAAGCATTCACAAGCCAAAACTGTAACAATTCACCTTAAAGAACTAGATAATGGTTTTAAATTGATTTATAGTGATGATGGAATAGGCTGTGATTTCCATAAAATCTCGCAATCAGGATCACTGGGGATACAAGGGATGCAGGAAAGAGTCGAAGCGTACAATGGAAAGATACTGATTGATTCACAAGTAAATAAAGGTGTGAATATTGAAATTATAATCATCGAAAGAAGTGAAATAAATGATTACAGTACTTATAGTGGATGATCATCCTATTATTCTAGATGGAACAAAAAGTCTTTTTCAAGGTATAAAGGATATCACAATTGAAACTGATTATAATCCTAAAAATGTAGTTGAAAGACTAAGAAACACCGTTTTTGATGTTTATTTACTCGATATTAATATGGGCCCTTACGATGGGATTTCTTTAGCTAAGTCAATTAAAGCTATACAAGAAAATGCCTTGGTCATTTTATATACTGGTTATGATATTCGTGCCTATTACTCGCTTATTTTGGAGAAAAAAATTGATGGCATCTTATCTAAAACGACCCCCTCTGAAAAAGTAATACGTACCATCCGCTCTATTGTACAGGGGGATATTGTATTACCAATAGATTTTATAGATTTCCTTAAACATAAAGTTAAAAATAGTTATGACAATATAGAGTTGACAAATAAAGAAAAACATCTTTTGACAATGATTATGAAAGGACAAACAAATAAAAAAATAGCTGAAAATCTTGGTGTCACACAACGCACCGTTGAACGCTATTTATCACAGCTATTTACACTACTTGATGTATCTTCTCGTGATAAAGCAATTGAGCTTGTTAAAGAAAAGAATTTACTATTAAATCAATCTTAAGTAAAACTATCGATAATTCATATTATAGACCTTGCTCCTTTATTATTCCCTTTATTTAACTAGTGATTTAATTCATAAAACAACTACCAACAAATAATTACTGATAAAACAAAAAACAGTAATACTGAACTTCGTCCCATTTAACGGATAGTTTAATATAAAGCTATTTTGCAGTCTAAGCTGCGATGAGATGGTTCCGGTATTCTGCCGGAGCCATCTTTTTAGATTCCACAGTTGCGTTAAGTATTCTAATACTGTAAGCTCGGAATATAAAAAATAGCGCACCTTCACGATACGCACAACTAATTGCCCATATTACATGGATCCTATTGTAACCGTCAAGCAGTTTTTTACACTTAGCGCTAAGATGTCTTTTACACTTTTGCTTCGAAAAGTTACTGGCGGTTTTTCATTCGATAGCTATCGCCCGCCATCCATATGAACAACTTCTACCCGATGCAGTAAACGGTCTAAAATTTTCTTTGTAATGCCTCGATTCCCCATTAATTCACTCCATTGCTCTGGGCTTTTATTTGTTGTTAAAATAATCGAGCTTTTTTCATATAAATGTCTGGAATAATAAGTTTGCTGCACGTTGGTCCATTGCCATATACATTAAGTCATCAATAATGACCAATTCTGCGCTTTGAATTCGCTTCATTTGTACTTGAGATTTGTGTGTGTATTCTTGAGTTTTAAAGGAGCTAAAGCAGCTCTCCATGGTCACAAAGCAAAAATAAAATTGGATATTACGGACTAAAAAGACCAGCAGTACGATAAATTAAGCCACTCGATGCGGACTGGAGAGCCAGTAACTCAAATTCGCTAGGCACTATAGGGATAGCGGAAATTTAGTTATGTTTGATCGAAGCCAGGCTTTATATCGAGCAGCCGGCATGATAGCCTCGTTTGGCAGAGCGAGCCTGTATTCAGCTGGTTCCCTGGCGCAAGAATAATGCCCGTAGAGGCTCGATGTCAAGCCATTTGAGCTTAGCCATAGCCCTAGAAGAGAGATAAAATTCATCTTACCCTTAAATTGTGGCGGGGTATACCCCCCAACAGGCATGATTGTCTCAGGCCAGTTGAAGTGTCTTGCATTTGGCGCTTACGAATAAAATGCGTTGGTTTTATCTTCTCTACCAACGCATTTATTTGACCTTATTTTTTAGCATAATAGTCCTTACTAGTTATTTTTCACTTTAAAGCAACTATGCAAACTTCATTCTAGGAAGTTCAGAAAAATTAAGAGACCCCTTACCTATCCAGTCAATAGATTTTTAATACAGATAATAAAGAAAAATTAAAAAAGAGTAATACAGACCACCTGTTTACTCTTTTGTCCGCAATTTGTCCGCAGAATTATTTTTTTGTTCTGATTTTATTTAACTGATTTGATTTAGCCTGTCTCAAAAACCTTATTAAATCTGGCTTATTTAACTTAATCGAATTTAATTTAACTCCGCTTATTTAACTGGATAAATTCGACAAGGTGGGGGTCGCAAGTTCGAGACTTGTCGAGACCATTATTTAAAGCACCTGTAAACGTTGATATATCAATGTTTACAGGTTTTTTCTTTTTGGAAGACTTCCTACCTTACGTCTCAATTTTAGGATTTGTCCGCAATTTGTCCGCAGGATTTTTTCCAATTATTTAGTGTTACTTTGGATGGCGTTGTGAAAAATGTCTGCAATGTCATTATCTGCATTCGGCAATAGGTGTGCATAAAACTCTAACGTGATTTTAGGGTTGGCGTGACCTAGTCTCTTTGAAATTTTAACGATGTCTACACCTTCTGAAATTAGAATGGATGCATGTGTATGCCGAATATCATGAAAACGAATGTTTGGTACATTTGTACTTTTAACAAGCCGTTTCATGACACGAACAACATTTCGTGGATCTTGTAGAGTCCCAGTATTAAAGAGGCAGCTTATTTTTTCAGATCATCTAATACTAACATTAGAATTTCCCTGCTCTCGTTCTTAAGTTCACCGTTCAGATGATCTTGAATATATGGGATGACTTGATGCCCAAGCTTCACAAGTTGTTCATAGGCGTCATAATCAGTTCGCCAAAAGCTTCTCATGCTGCCTTTACCAAATTCTCCTCGCTCTATAACTGTCACCCAATGTTTTACTTGCTGAGCAATAAGGAGTTGCTGTGTGGCTTCGACAGCCGCCTGAAATTCCAGGTCTTTATCCTTTAAGTCTGGCATCGCTTTATACAATTGGTCTTCGGGCACACATTTCCTTATGAGCTGACTTAAGGTTAAATAATCCCCTCCAACACCATCCGCTGCTGAAACGTAGGCAATGAAGTCCTCAGTTTGGTTTAACTTTTTTAGGTCGTTTTGTAATCTATGAATAACATCAATAGCAATCAAAAAGAGTTCCGAATCTATAATTGTTTTCTCGAAAATATAGTTCTTCTCATTCCTTAAATAATCAGGCGTTTCCTGGATAACACAACTGATCGTTTCAAGATAGCTTTCCAGTTGATCAGGCATCTCGTCAAACATAAAGGCATAATCACCTTCACTAAATTTACAAGAATGATATACTTGCTCTTTTGTTTCATTATAAATTTTCTTACCCGTTTTCAAGTAATTTTCTTGATAACTTGTGTAGCAATCATCCGCAACTTCCTCTAAAGTAGCTTGATCGTTTATGTACACTAAATAACTACTGTGATAACTATCAGTATAAATAGAGAAAGTATACACATCCTCGTTGCTCTCTTCTTTTATATAGTTGCTTATAGCAGATTTACAAAAGTCGTAAAGTGCATTCTCTAAATCCTTTCTGCTAATAAATAGCCCATCCTCGGGACCAAATGTTGAGATTTCCTGAATCGTTTGATCGGTTGTGCATTGTAGGTAAGTCCCCTTGCCCTCCACTTCTCTTCGCCCACTAATCAGTCTTCCAATTTGAACATCATAACTCATCGTGAAATGCATCCCCTTTAAATGTATTTATCGTTTTCCGACAGAATAATATCCCCTTTTCTTAGCTGATAAGTGCTTAGATTAGGGGAATGTAACGTGTATAAACAAACTTATTGTCAACATTGAATACGTTAGCGCGTATATTCGGGCTGTTCTAAAGTAATCGGATTCGGATTGTTAAGTACCCATTGCACTGCCAACTCGCATAGTCTCGCAGTTTCTTCATCTCCATCGCCTTTGCGAAGTTTTTGCGCCAAAGTGACTGCCTCCTGAAGTGCAGCGGGATGTAATGGCATACCTAAGCTAAAATAATCGTTCAAACTTTTGAGCATTTTACGGAAATCATGATCCCAGTTGATGCCGCCGTTATCTAAAATTTCGTATGAAACTTTACCAGTAATACGGATAACCTCACCTTGTACTGTTTTCGCATGTCCTTGTGAAGGAATTAGTAAACTCCAAAGTTCATTATGTTGTGCCTGCCAGCCCTTTGTAGATACTGTTATTGGAGACGTACCATCATGCGTTTTTCGCTTCTCCACTGGAGGTACATCAAATAGCTCATAAAGACGGAAAAGTGCCTCATCCGTATGATTCAAAAATTCTTTATTAAAACCTTCTCTGTGAAATTCAAAGTCTTTTCCGATTCGCTTTATAGAGTCTTTCATTTCCGGCGTTACAGTTATACCTGCGTTTAGCAAAATCTCAGAAACTTCCACCATATCAACAATATTTATATTTCTACATACTGCCAAAGCTTTATCTAAAGGCGTCTGATTCATCATATTTACTGCACTAATATTTGCGCCTTTTGAAACTAACGTGCGAATTGCATTTGGTTTAAAAAAAGTAGCCGCAGCAAATAAAGGTGTCTCGTTTTGATAATCCAAGGCTTCTATATCTGCACCCAACTCAAGAAGCAATTCAGTATTACCACACCAACTTATTACCTGATTATGTAGAGCCGATCTTTTGTAATTGTCTCTCGCATTTATATCTGCACCCTGTTCTACGAGCCAACAAACCAATTCATCCGGTACATTGAAAAAGCTCAAGGCTGTTGTTTTACTGTAACCGCCACGGGCATCTAACTCGCACTTCATAAATACCTCTTGTAAAGCTAATAGATCTCCTGCTTCAACTAGTTCATCAAAATTTTTCGGTAAAGTTTTTCTCTTCTTCCCCATATGTGTTTTCACTCCTCACATTTGATCTTAAAATTTCTTTATTACTATATTTTACTATACGTTTGCTTTTTGTAGTATTTACCGCTCTATGAATATGTTGTTATTCAAAGGGATGGTTTTGAAGCTGTACTATCAAGGGTACTTTCGTTAAAAGCCTCTTGTTGCAGTAAAATATTGTCTCATAAAAAAAGGAAAAGACCCTCGTAGCCAATCCATTCCATCATTGCTTAATTTAATCTTACAAAAACTAATAATGCACATTCCAGCCTACTACTTGATTGATCCTTCCAGCACTATGTTGGAGATATGAGTATTAATCCTCCATCATTTTCCTCATCCCAAATGGCATCCGTATCATCAGGATCCACATGCCAATCCACATTAAAAATACTTCTTCTAATATCCGTCAAACAGGACAACCAATAAAACAGCGCATGCAGTGTATCTTCAAAATCATCTGAAAAGGGTAGCTTTGTTGAAACGGCAAAGATCACTGTTGGTTCATCCTGAACATAGTCATAAACTCAATGATCTTCAAGTAAAGCCCCCGTTAGTTGAACAAGAAACTTAACTATTAAATCCTTCTTTAATTACTTCATAAAACGAGCTAATATTGTCTTCTTTTCCATTAATCAGTCTCTTGTAGACTTTATCAATTGGAAAGATTCTATTTTCACCTAATTTAAGATGGATGGTTTCACCATCACCAAATACGTCCTCTTTTACCCAGCTTAATTTAGAATCAATATTTAGCTTTACTTGACCTAAATAAACTCCCCAAACAAGAGACTTTGAATATATTTGATTTTCAGTACCGGGTTATATGGGGGTTGTAGAGTTTGAAATTCCAACTGACGTATTACAGGATGTCCTTGTAAGCAACAAATACATTAATTAACAAAAACGGCACTATCTCACTCAATGGGAAAGTACCATTTTTGGTGGTTCCATAATATCTGTTGGAGTTTTCACGCAATTTGTTACGTAAAAAAGCATATACTCCCTACTTTTCAATTTCTCAGAAATAAAAAATTCAATGCCACCAATATCACTCACTTCGTATCATCAAACGATTTTTGAAAAAGAAATCAAGCATCTACTTCATATACCGCTTGATGTGCTTATTCAAAACGCACCATCGAACCTAAATGATAGTGGCAATGCCTAAGAATGCAAAAAACTGAATAATAAAACTTATTATTATTTTAACTTTTTAAGTACTTCATACGTCTTTGATAATGAAGCACTTAAAAAACGAAGAAACGTGCGTTATTACCCTACATACTAATAATTTCATAGATAAATAATGTGAAAGAGTTTTTATAGGTTTTTGGAGGAATATTTATGTTATACAAGACATTCAATCAACGTTATATCCCGGGATTAGATGGGATGAGAGCTTTAGCAGTATTAGCTGTAATTGCTTACCATTTTAACTTTAGTTGGGCCCGTGGGGGATTCCTAGGAGTCGATATCTTTTTTGTTTTATCAGGTTACTTAATAACCACTTCCATTTTACCAATTGAAGGAAATAAGTTAACTGTTAGTTTGCGACAATTTTGGATTAGACGGTTTCGACGTCTACTTCCAGCAGCATATGTTATGATTTTGACTACTTTCGTATGGGTGATGTTATTTAATCAGGAACTTTTAAATACTTTGCGCGGAGATGCAGTATCTTCTATTTTTTACTCAAGTAATTGGTGGTTTATTTTTCACGAAGTCTCATATTTTGATAGTTTTGGATCTCCTTCACCTTTGAAAAACTTATGGTCGTTAGCAATTGAGGAACAATTTTATATCATTTGGCCAATTCTGTTGATTATTGGACTATATGTATTTAAAAAGCAAAGCAAATTATCAATAATCGTCTTTATCGGGGCATTTTGTTCAGCAATGTTAATGGGCATACTGTATCAGCCAGGAGCAGATCCAAGTCGTGTCTATTATGGGACAGATACTCGATCATTTGAATTGCTGATAGGCTGTTGGTTAGCTTTAGTTTGGCCCATGAAAAGACTTTCGTCCAAAAAACTTTCTACTGAGCATGTTTATAAACTAAATAGTATAGGATTAATTGCCTTTAGTATCTTCATTCTCAGCATTTTTTTTGTGGATGAATATCAAGCATTTCTTTACAGAGGAGGCATGTTCCTTATTTGCATAAACGCAGCGGTATTAATAGCTTGTGTTTGTCATCCAAGTAGCTTTTTAGGGAAATTACTTTCTTTGAAGCCCCTTTGTTGGATCGGTTCAAGATCCTATGGAATCTATCTTTGGCATTATCCTATTATAGTGTTGGGTACCCCTGTTCACGAAATAGGAAATCCAGTATACTGGCGTGTCGGATTTCAGCTAGTTCTTATTTTGATAATTGCGGAATTATCATATCGCTTTATTGAAATGCCGATTCGTAAACAAGGATTCCGATTATATTTTCGGGAGTATCTATTAGTAAATAGAAATAAGTGGGGAAGCTTTTCGTTTTCTAGGAAAATAACCACTGCCCTTATCCCTCTATTCCTTCTAATATTTTTTACAGGAATAACAGGTGTGGTAGGTTCAGATCAACAAGATTCAAAGGATTTATATCCAACAAAAGTTGAAATAAATCTTGGGGAACAAGCTTCTTCTATCGATCAGGAAACACCAGAGAAAAATGATACTAATCTAGATAAAGAAGTTGAGACTAGTGTGGACCAAAACACTGAAACACCTCAAACGGAGAAAAACGAATCAAGCGTAAATCCTTTGAACGAATCTTATACTGGAATATTAGCTATTGGAGATTCAGTAATGATAGATATTTCTACAAGCTTATCTAATATATATCCTAATATTACTATTGATGCAAAAATCGGACGACAAGTTTCACAAGCTGTCGATTTGGCACCTAGTTATGCTCATTTCAATCATCCAGAAAAAGCAGTCATTATTCAACTTGGGACAAATGGTTATTTTACGAATAATCAGATTGACACGCTACTAAATGCTTTTTCGAATGCTGATATTTATTTAGTAAATACGCGCGTTCCACGTTCATGGGAGGGGAAAGTGAATAATTCTCTTTATAAAAAAGCTCAAGAACATGACAATATTACGTTGATTGATTGGCATTCTGCGGCCCTAGACCATCCAGAATATTTTGCTTCAGACGGAGTACATTTGGAACAAAAAGGGATAAAAACCTTAACAAATTTAATTCAACAATCAATAAATACTCGTACGAATGGTTAAAGATATTGTTGGACTATTGCAGTAAAGTAACTATTATTTGATACGAATACACGCCTGGTGATTATCTAGTTTCTACCAAACTTTTAATCCTCTGGCTGACGCTGTGTATCTTCTTAAATCTGTGGTAATTTTTACTTTATATATTTTTGGGCAAGGTTGTTTTCTCAAAGATTATTGCTAAACAAATCATAGGGTTTAACATACAGAAACAGACAATACTCTTCATACATGTAGATTATTGTCTGTTTTTATGTGTAATTCCCGAACAACATTTAAATAATACTCAAAGTTGTTCGGGTTCAGTTTTAACTATTTTTTTCTATTGTGATGATCATTTTACCTTGTTCTAAAAAATAATTTCCTTTGGCCATCTTACTTTTCAACTCTCCAGAAGTGACGCCTTCAGCAAAGATTCCTTTTTCTTCAAAGAACATACTATCGACCAGTTTATTGTCTGAACTTTCAAAAAAGCTGTATCCTATAAAAGTTGATGTTGATTTATGGATATTTTCTTTATTATATTCCGAATAAAAAATCGTATAGTTTGAATGCAAGATTCCATTAAATTCACCTTCGATTGAATATTCAGCTGTTGCTTGAGCAATGGAATGAACAGGTTCCGTTTCTGTCCAATTTAAAAGATTTAAGTCGCTTTTCAGTACCATAGTTATTTCATCTTCTTTCTTTAAAATTTGTTGAGTTAGTAACAACCCTTAAACATAATATACCATCACTAACCTGACAACTTATTGTCAAGTTAGGTATAATAAATTCGAGTCATTTTTTCTATATGAGACATTATTTTATTTTTAAAACCCCTTGGCGAAAGGACTTCAACCCGGGATCCAAAACTAAGAATTAACTTTACAACCCACTCTTCATCAGGATAAGAAATTCTAACTAATAAATGGTCAACGCCACTTTTATCAATGCTTGCTTCGGGAAACGAATCAAACACCTCTTGAGAACTGATTAGTGGAAATCGTAAAACTATATCGATTTTAACTATTTCTGATTCTAATGATTTCATCCAATTTGAAAATACCTGATAACCATCTAAGTATTCGAAGGATTCGGTAAATACCGCATTACCAACTTTCAGTTCATGTATTCGGGATAAACGATAAAATTTTGGTTTCGCCTCATTTTCTGGCCAACCGAACAGGTACCAACTCAAATGATAGAAGAATACTTGAATTGGTTTTACTTTTTTAATTTCAAGCTGTTCTTTTTTTGCATAAGAAAAAGTAAGACACTTTTTATCTTTAATCGCTTGTCGAATATCGGTTACCTTAACTCCATCCTTGTTATTTAAAAAAGAAAAATCAATTGAATTTTCTGTTTTGGACTCATTAAGTAAGGTTATTTTTGCAAGGATATTCTGTAATGCCTTGTCAGTATGTAAAGTCATCGTACTCGTTAGTGCTTCCTTGATTAGACGTAAATCCTCTTCTGTAAAGTAACTATGAGGAAAATAATAACCTTCGATTAGGCGATATCCTCCGAGATTTCCTTGTTCGGCATAGATTGGAAATCCAGCAAGTGATAGAGTATCCATATCTCGATAAACTGTTCGGGTTGAGACAGCCAAATGTTTGGCAACTTCCTCAGCTGTTACTTTTTGTTTGTTCAATAAAATAAATATAATTTTTAATAAGCGCTCTATTTTCATAAGTATCCCCTATTTTTCTTTTATCAAGTGCTCTATACAAGGTTGATTTCGATAATTTTGTTATGGCACAAATTTTCTTTATTGTCATATCGCCCTCAAGTAACAATTTACATATATTAACTTATTCAATACCATTCCCTAAAACCCTTCTTCTTCAACTAAACTCCCTCTATAAACATTGAGATATCAACGGTTTCCATCACTTCTTGATTTAAGAAAAATATTTTTCTCCCCTCTGATAAACAGAGTCTTGAATTTATAGATTATATTACCAAGTAAAGCGTACGCTTCGCTAAAACTAATGGAAATCATTAGCTTTTTTATCCATTATTTTGATGCACAATGGATCTCTGCGATGCTTATGACGACGTACCCTCCCATGTCTCTTAGCGTCAACGCGCTTACATTCCTTCGTTCGGTCTATTCATAAGGCAGAGGCCTGCTAAGCTGCCCCGGGGACTCATAGTCTAAGTTTAGTGATATTGCCGGCTTCTCCGTATCATCCTTTTTGTTATAGCTCTTTGATCGAAATGCTTACGCTGCCTCTCCGAGAGAGTAGAGATCTTTCATCATAAGTTGCTCGTTAAAATACACTTTCTTTTTACAAATACCATGTAATATTTTCAGTAATTTACCACAGAGAACTACCATCGATTGCTTACCCCGTAAGGGATTCTGATTCCTTGTGGTGTAGTATTCGTGAAGTTGTTTGAATGCTAGGTTATGCCGAATCAAAGGAACAATCACTTTGAAAAGGATATGTCTAAGTCTCTTACGTCCACGTTTTGATATATGTTTTTGACCCTTGTGTTGACCAGAAGAGTTTTCACGTAATGTTAGTCCCGCTAGTTTAATGAGTTGGCGTGGATTTTCGTAAAGTGAAAAACTCCCTACTTCGGAAAGTAGATCAACAATTGTCGCATCTCCTAAACCTGGTACTGACGCGAGTAGGTCATATTCCATCGTTGTCTTTGCCAATTCAGTTAATTGGTCATTCACTGCTTCGATTTCAGTTTCTAATAAGCGAAACTGACGTAGGAGTGTGGCGATTTCATGTTTGGCCATCTTTTGTCCTTCTGTCAGTCCTATAGAGTTTGAAGCCTTTTCAATGAGTAGCTTAGCTTTTGGTAGTTGTGGAGCTCTCATACCCCCTACCTGACGGTAGAAAAATACAAGTTCTTCCGCGGTTTTCCCTTGAATGTCCTGTGGCATTGGTGTTCTTTCTAATGCAGTAAGTGCCATTTTTCCGAAAGTAGGAAAGACTTGAGTGAATTCAGGAAAATATCGATCGAGCAAACGAATGATTCGATTTTTAATACTTGCTAGATCTTCCGTTAACTTTAATCTAAGAGTAGAACCAATCCGTAGTTCAGCTTCTACTTCTTTTAATATTCGTGGATAGCTAAAGCGTCCATCTTTCAATAACCGTGCGATGACTAATGCATCTTTTTTATCATTCTTAGTCGGCAAATTATCATCAAGTTCTTTCGAACGTTTGACGTGCATTGGATTCACCATGACAAGTGGGATTCCGTATTGATCTAAGAAATAGGCTAAGTTCATCCAGTAGTGGCCTGTAGGCTCAATCCCTATTATTACTTCAGTTTTATTAGCTTCCTTCATCATTTGACGAATCTTTTCATACAAATTTTCGAAGCCTTCTTTCGATTGATGTACCGCAAAAGCTTTTTCTATTACTCGCCCGCGTTCATCGACAAAACATGCGTAATGAATACGCTTAGCAATATCCATGCCGACAACCAGTGTATTTTCAGTAACTTGATTAATTTTGTTATTCCATTTAGAATGCATAAAGGAGTCCTCCTTATTTGATGATGGGTCAATGGTCGTTGACACTCATGCATCATACTAGAGGGCTCCTTTTCTTTCAAGACCTCGAACATCCTTCAAACAGGAATGCTGCCCCGTTACTTTAAGTGTAACACTTCACAATGGATCACCGAAGCCTACTTGATGTTTTAGACATAAAAATAGACCATCGAAATGATGGTCTTGTTTATCTAAAGCCCCCGTTAGCACAATTAGAATATTTTATTTTTTTGTTTAGGTCTTTCTGAAATACTTAATCACACTAAATATTAAACCACCTATAATTGTACCAATAAGAATAGATAGACCAATAAAGCCATACCCCATTCCTGTCCAACCACCAACAAACAAACTGGTAACGATGATTCCTATACTTATCAAAAGCAACCCAACAAACACTAAAATAATGTACTTGTCATATTTATTTCTTTTCAAAAACATTGAGGCAATAACAAATAATATCGTAACTGCTAAGCTAATATAAATGAAGAATTCAAATCCATCCATTTGGTACCTCCTTTATTACCGTAATATCACCACTTTTTTTATATCAAATGGGAAACTTTCTTTCGCTAACGTAACCTGCCCATCTACAATAATACGATTGAAACTAAAAAGGGTTCCAATTTTAGGTAAATACCCAAGAAATCAATACCTGCTTATTGAACTAAACTGCACCGTTAGTTTAAGTACAATCCTTCACAATCTTATCTATACTCTAACATGAATATCCAATTCCCTTTAGAGGTTGCTCCACAATCTGGCCCTTTAATTTAATAATACAACTAGGTTCTAGGCATTAAGGTTTAAAAGAAAAATCCATTTAAAATAGAGTTTTATCAAACATTAAGTTAAATTAAAAAACGTACACTCTAATTGAAGTACACGTTTTACCACTTATCTTTTAAAACTTGAATTTAGAAAGGACTAAGCGTAGTTCTTCGGCCATTCCAGTTAAAGACTGTGCAGAAGTCGGGATTTCTTCCATAGCCGCAAGTTGTTGTTCAGCTGATGCAGCAACCTCCTCAGAATCAGCTACGTCCCTTCAATGTAAGCAAGATTAGTTTAGTTTACTTTACTAAAATACTCAACAAATCCATGTTCTAAGTCTATTACAACAACATATTTATTATCTTTATCACCGTAAGTTTCATGCTTATCCCTCTCATATAAACTTGGATACAAATCAGGTTTCTGTACTACATCAATAAATTCATCTGCATATTTATCAATAAAGCGATTTGCTAATCCTAACGCCTGAAATTGATTTAATTTATTTACATCTAATTCATATCCATAGCTCTTCAAATGATAATAAATAAGTTTACTACTATTATCAAATTCAGCTTCTAACTTTATTGATACTTCTTCATTTTTCATATTTCTCATATATAAAAAGCTGGCATTAGGTCTTGGATTCCTTAAAGTATAAATTTCATCTTGATTAAAGATCTGTTTTGGTACGAAATTATCCAAAATATCAATTAATACTTCAATTTCATTTTTATAAATTTCTTTATCGATTAATATAATATCATTAAGCTTTTTAAAAGAAGACATCACCTCTTGCCCTTCATTCCAAAGCTTTATATACGAGTCTTTTGTGTCCGGGTAATATTGAAAATCCATATCAAATATAGTTTCTATATAATTGCCATTTTCATAATGAAGAATATAATTTGTGTCATATGGAACCGTAACAATTACAGGATAGTCACTAAACTTAACTTGAAATACAGGTCCAAAGTCTTCAACTCCATCAGATTTAAATCTTTCAGCAGACTTTTTATCATATACATATAAAACCCCATCTCGTGTTTCAATAATTGCTTCTTCTTTCCAAGAGTTCGGGAAATTTAATGTATATCCAAACTCCTGATTTGTATATAGGAATGTATTTTCTGTATTAACTTCACCCTCGTATTTCCCCACCAAAACGATTTTGTTCCTTTCATCCCAATTAACCTCTTCACCTAAGCTTTCTGATATAAATCTAAGGGGGATAAATACCCTATTTTCTTTAATAAATGGTTTAACATCTAATTCTACAACTTTGTTATTTACCTTTGCTTTATCAGAATCTACAGTAATCTCTATATTTCTATTATTTTTCTTAATACTTATTGTTCCTGAGCTTTCCGTATATTCCACCTCAAAACCTAATTCTTCAGAAATAAATCTAATGGGAACTAAGGTCCTGTTATTTTGCACAACTGGAGAAATATCATATAAAACCTTACTATTTACAAACACCTTAATAGGGCTACTTTCTGCCATTGCTGGCATAGTAAGAATTGTCATAGCCAAAAATGTCAGAATTGAATACTTAATGAGTTTTTTCATGATACAACCGCTCCTTATTTAAATAGACACTAATCACCTACTAAAAGTTACTTCTTCAACTAATCTTGCACTTTGTCACAAGAAACGAATTCTTGTTGAACAATCATACCCGAAAATGGAATAACCACTATATAACTGTTCCTATTGTTTAAGAAAGCTCCCGGTAGCTTAGCCAAAATAAATAAGTTAAGGAACAACATTATATATCCTTGTAACTCAAAATACCAGGAATTCCCAGTAATCAATAAATATTCTACAAGTGAAATAACTATTACTAATAAAAGATACGCTATATATTATATTATTGAACTATTCTGCCCCTTTAGTTCAATAAGAAAAAAGAGCTGCCTAAGCAACTCAATGTTCTTCAAGTAAAGTCCCGGTTAGTTCAAGTAGACACTAGTGCAACTTTTATTTATTTATTTATTTATCTACTCCTGCATCTATTTTCCAGCTATTTTGCAACTTCCGGATATAAATAATCTGACCAATGTGATATGCGTTATGAGTTGACACATTTCCGAGTATTGCCCACCATTTCACGTGTCCAGGATAACCATTAACTTCACTCTCAACTTTTTCTTCAGATAATAACTCTTGCCAACGTAAAAGCACCTCTAATAGTTGTTTTTTTAAGTCAGCAAAAGTATGATTTTCAGGAATAATAAAGCTGTTATTATTATTTCCTATTGAAGGCACAGCATCAACGTGAGATTTTTGGTACCTTGTTTGCCATGTTTGATTCCAATATAGTAAATGCTGCACAATTTCAGCAATACTATTACTTTCTTCGTTTGGCTTCCAAAATGCATGTTCCTCAGATAATCCTTCTATTGAATCTGAAAATGGTAGGTACCAACTTGGGTCATTAGCATTTGCCAACAACTGATCCGATAAAACATCTTTTGCATGAACCATAACAAACACTCCTAATTTTTATTTACTGTTTTTTCTAAATCTTTATACAAAGTTATCTTTTTATATTCTACATAGTATATTGATTGTCCTGTTCTTATTAAGCTAACCTGCCCCGTTAGTTGAACAAGCATTTTATGAATTAGATAGACTTTCTTTTTCCAATTCAACTTCCTGATTGCAATACTCAATATAAAGTAATTTCATTGCATCAATAATTATTTCATCTGCTAATTTCTCTTTAAATCTGTTTGGTAACTCCTTTGCACCCAAAACAAATAATAATGGATTTTTAGAAAACTCACCCATTATCCCAATATCAACTACTACATTATTTAATCCACCAGTCATATGATTTAATAAATGGCTTGGTATACCTTCTATATCACCTCGTTGCCTAACTAAACCATTAATAACCGGAATCCATAAATCAGGGTCAGTTTTGTATCCTTGATTTATTAATCGTAAAAGTTCTAACATTTCACTCAATTCTCCGTTATTATCCAAGTCTCTTGGATTTTGAGTAATATTTATGTTTTTAAAATATGATTTTATTTTATTGTTAATCATTTCCCATCCACCACAAAATTGAACAATTCTTTCTGCGACAAAGCTATCGTGACAGGCTATCATCACTTCCACCGCATCTTGGAGTGCTAAGTTTTCTCTATTTTGAAAGTGAGGATATACTTCGTGGCTATCCTCTTTTGGATTTAAAATTATATCCTCAACTATGTCAGTCCATTTATAGTGTCTTTCTTCCACCAATTTTGCGATACAAAAGGCAATTGCAACTTTTGCAGCAGAAGCAAGAGGTACTACTAGTCCTTTATTTAATGATAAAACTATATCCTGTTTTACTTGAGAATAAATAATAATCCCCACTTCACCTAACTCTAGTTGCTCTAATTTTTCAAGAACTTTCTCCATTTTCGAACCCCACTTCACAGTATTTTCTATTTACTAGTTCTCTTTGTAAACTTGTCCTTATTCAACTAAACTGCTCCGTTAGTTCAATAAAGAAAAAAAGAGCTGTATATGTCACTCAATGAACTTCAATCAAAGCCCCCGTTAGTTTAGCAACTCGCTTTACGCATCCTAATTTTTTAATTGTTTGGTATTTATAAAAAATGCTGTTCCCATTATAAATATGCCTAAACAAACGGACATAGCAATCCCTGAATATTCATCATCAAATATTGTTGTGTTAACCAAAATAACTAACATCATTAGTACAAGTGATATATATAAGCCTTTAATGTATTTCAAAAGTTATACCTCCTCTTTAAACCTTAATAGGCGTCCTGTTCTTTTATTATTCAGATTATTTCCGTTATTTAACATTAATATTAACATTAACTCCCTTTATTTTAAATTAAAATAAAAAAGTGCCCACGCTTATTGAACTAAACTGCTCCTTTAGTTCAATAATAAAAAAAGAGCTGCATATGCAACTCAATGATCTTCAAGTATCTGACCTCTTAGCTAAAATGGCACAATCCCTTTTCAAGAATTGCGCCAGATTGTTGAAGTTCGTTTTTAACTAAAATCCCTAAAGGAAACCCCAAGAAATGTTGTTTTCACAGCATTTCTTGGGGTTTTGTGTCTTCCCAAACATTCATTTGGGAACGTTATTTTGTATGGTTTTGTATATATCATGAACTCATAATTCTGGTGCATGCTTGATTTATCTGTACCAATTGAATTGAGTCAGTTAAATTTTTAAATGAATTAAAGGTTTTTTCTTAACAAAATTATTTTCAATAGATTGAAGGACCTCTTCATTACCAGGTAAACTAACAACTTCCTTTGCCTCTTCAAATGGAAACCACTGATATTCACTATGTTCGTCGTTTAAAAAAACAGATTGTTCTTCTTGAACAAAACCTACAAACACAGGTGCAATGTATATGTAATTTTCTTTCGGAGAAAATATTTGGTCAAATTGATTAGCAGAATACAATTCGAGTTCTGTAATCCCTGTTTCTTCTCTAATTTCTCTATATACAGTATCTATTGCTGTTTCTCCAGCTTCAATCCCTCCTCCTAAATAGCACCAAGTATTATTTAAATGCTGGGAATTTCTTTTAAAAAGTAAAACGTGATAAGTATTATTAATTTTTTTTAATAGCACAGCAGCAATGCCTAATGACTTGATAGGAATATCATTCATCATTTATACCTACTTTCAAATTTTAGTATCAGAATCCTTTATTAATTTGACAATATTAAACAAAATAAGTTCCTAAAGCGATGTTGAGGTACTTTATTTATGGGGTATTTAAACTAGTTGTTTGATATTTCAGAAACCCATTAATTACTTAATTCGTTATTATTACTGAAATAAATACATCCATGAGAAATGAGGTCGGCTTTATGGGGTTCTGGTATTTTCTTATATTATTTATAGGCATCTTTTTAATTGTAATGGCTTTTATAAAACGTTCAATAAATACAGTAAAAAAACTGACTATGTTGTTATTAGGAACTTGTATGATTGCTTTCTCTTTATTTATGTTCCAAGACGGAAGTGCAGAAATTGTAGAAAATTTATTAAAATCTTTTAATACCAATTTGTAAAAAAACCTTTATACCCTAGATTTACAATGTTAAGGTTCCCAAAGCGTCGTTTGGTCACATTTCTTAACTTAGCGTTGTAAATCTCTATAATTTTGAAGTTACTCCTTCTTGAACTAAACTGCCCCGTTAGTTCAAGAAGAAAAGCTAAAAGGCATCCTTGTTCTGCTAAAGCCCCCGTTAGTTTAAGTGCAATCTTTCACAATTGCTTAAACTGTTTAAATATGATTTAATTTCTTGTCTACTTTTTAAAATAATAATTTCTTTTTTAGGGTCTATTTCTTTAAATGCTTGAAATCGTTCAACCATTTTCCTTTTACGAGGATAGTAAGTTGAATATATAAACTTAATGAATTCCCAATCTAATTTTTCCTTACACCCATTTCCCATATCAGGTCGTGTTTTTCCGATGTTTTTTAGCCATCGCTTAACAACACGATATAAACAAACATAGAGTGGTAGTTCCAAATAAATTATTGTATCAGCATGTTTGGCACGAATCTGAAAAGTATTACTATAGTTTCCTTCAATTATCCATTGACATTGTTTCACAATATCCAGCTGTGCTTCTGAAAACTCTTCTAAGGTGGCTTCTACCCAGTTTGGCTTCCAATATAAGGCGTCTAAATGATTAACATTTATTTTTAAGGCTTTCCCTAATTTTTGTGCAAAAGTTGACTTCCCCACGCCTGCTGAAACTCCAATTACCATAATTCGTTTCACCTTATGTCACCTTCTTTTATTAGGATTGATAATATATTGCTTCAAATTAGAATGTACTTCTTTGTTAAACTAAACTGCTTCGTTAGTTGAAGAAGAAAAAAGAGCTGCCTAAGCAACTTAATAATCTTCAAGTAAACCCCGCGTTACTTTAAGTACTTTCTTTCACAATCCATTTCAAAACAATTTTTCAATATAACCACTCCAATATTATACAAAGGTCCCGTAAAGTTATTATCGGAAATTTAATGAATGCTTTTCCAGAATAAAATAGGCATCATACTAATCAATTTGTTGTTTTTCTGCGTAATACCATTTTAAATAATACATTATTCCAGACTTATCGACCCAGCTAAAATCTATTAGATCCTTCTCTAGTGAATGGTGTAGCTCATCTACTGGAATCCACTTTATATCCATAGTACCGTCGCCTTCTTTAACTAAATTACCAGAGGCTTGACATCGAAAATAAGCGCCTAATGAATCTACTGGACCATTTGTCGTTTGATAAACAGCAAAAGGCTTCATAGCTTCAACATTTGAGTCCACATCATTAGTTTCAATTCTAGTTTCTTCCCCAAAAATCTTTGTTATATGAAGTCCTGTTTCTTCTTGCACTTCTCTTTTAAGTCCTTCCATAAATGACTCGAATTCCTCTAACCTTCCTCCAGGTAGCTCATAAGGTGTTTTATTCTCATTAGATTTAACCCTTTTTTGTATAACGATTTCAGTTCCATTTGGTCCATTTCTTTCAATTATTGCTCTAACATTTACATAGATCATACAAGTTCTCCCTCACTTTTCCTCTTCAACTAGATGGCCCGATTGTTGAATACAAGTTAAAACCTCTCTTGAACTAAACTGCTCCGTTAGTTTAAGTACATTTCTTCACAATCTTTATATTAATATTAACATAAATATCCAATAAAAAATTCATCTCTCTACAATAAAATCTCTATGGGAGCGATAATTTTAATCAATCATTAATTAAAATTATCAACCTTAATTAAAAGGCTATATCACCTTTATAAGTTTAAAGAATAAAATACATTGATATAGGAATTTTTCTAATAATCAACCATAAAATTTCCGTAAAAAAAATAAAGCATAAGCTTTCCATTTGGAAAATTTATACTTTACATCACAAACTTCATTGGATTTCATATAAAACCCTTTTATGGAGACGGCGGGAGTCGAACCCGTGTCCAGAAGCTCCAATGCGCCGGCTTCTACGCGTATAGTTTGTCTACTTGCAGTTCGCGAGTTCTTATGCCGACCTTAGAGTCACAAGCGATTGAGAGCTTATCACACATTACCATTCAACGATTTACTCTACGAGGGAGTATTACACATTTACGAACTTGGTTCAAAGACCTTACTGATTCCATTGTATATCAATTGGTTATCAAATGGAATCGTTTCGTAAGCTATTTCAATTCGTGTGGCTGGCAGAGGTCACATTTATATAAGAAGAAAACCTACCTCAATATCGGAAACCGGATTGCCAAAAGTTAAAGCTCAGCCACCCATTGGTCAAACACTTGCCTAAAAATGACTTAAGCACCTTTAAGCGTGTTAATTTCGTTTGATTTACTACCTGCATACTTTCAAGCCATGAGTATATCGTGTCTACCGTTATTTCTTCTAAATAGGTTGCCTTTGTACTCTTCGAGAAGTTTATTAGGACTATATCGTAATCCTTGATAGTACGTGGACGATAGCCGCTCACTTGCATTTGATTGATGATTGTCTCTAACGCTTCTGTAAAGAGCTTATAGCGAGCGGTAGTTCCCTTTCCGCTTTTATAGATAAGGTAAGCTCTTTAGTTGTCTGTGAGAAGTCTACATCAAATAATCCTTACTTTTTGATCGTAAAAAAATCCTCCATTCAATTGAGTTGGAAGATAACCCCTGTACTATATTCACATAATTTTCAGGGTAATAAAAAAGGGATTCTGCATCAGTGACCGAAGTCCTGACCGTATCCCTAATTTCTATCAAACCCCTTGTTCTTATTTATTTTTGGACACTTTTTGGGCAACTTCTGAACATGAATAATACCTAATAAATACTACCTGTTGGGTATAATGTAGTTCCGCCAATTGAAACTTTTATTTCATTAGATAATGGAACATTGTATTCATCAATAATTGTTCTCCACCAATCCCATGCAAGACCTGTACATTCTCTTGCATAAATTCTAATATTTTTTGAATTAGGCGGAAGTGGTATTACTGTAGAGAAATGAGCTGTTTTGTCTTTCCAGCTTCCATCCCAAGTTTTATGGGATAGTACTTCATTTCCATTCTCATCATATGAAAATTCATCCCAGGCTACTTCAAATTGAGCAACATATGCACCATAATGATCAAGGATGATACTGCCTTTAGAATATTCTGTAGCTGTCGTCTCGATATAATCTGTATTGTTATGAATAGCAGCAATCGAATTGTCCTTTAAGAAAACACTTGTATATGATATTGGGTATGCTGGATTTTTGAGACTAAATTCTGCATTATCTTTAATTATTTTTCTAATATCATTAAAGTCTTTAGAGACAACCTGGTTATGCGCTTGTGAATCTCCACCTAATACTACAGCAGTAAAGGAACTTTCTTCAAAAATATCTTTGTACTGTCCACTAGTTTCTACATTAGTATTGATATCCTTCAGTAATGCTTTAAAAGCAGCTTGTACATCCTTGCTTTTAGAGCTTGTTTCTAATTTCACATAAATTGTTCTGCCATAAGCTACATTTGACACCATAACGGGAGGGGCATCATTACTTACCCCTTTACGAGTTAACTCTTCAAAATGAACACTGTCATCAAATAGGTCTGATGGATTGTTAGGTAGTTCTGCACTGACCGTATAAAATATTTGTTTATACGCCGCAACCATCACTTTTTTCTCTCCATTTGCAATCGCATTAAAATCAATCCCCAGTGAATTGTCAAGAACATTGGCGTTAACATTCAAAGTGCTTGCTATTTGAGATTTGCTATAAACCATAGATTCTGAATATTGTAATCTTGCAGGTAAAGTATGCGTTGTTGAATATTTTTCACTCCAAGTAGATACTAACTCATCTACTGCCCCAGATACATTACCATATGTTGGATTACCCACAGTCATAGTATTTTCTCTTTTCATGCCAGGTAAATCTATGCTAATATTTAACGGTTTTCTTTTGGCAATCAATAAACTTGGTTGATTGTCTACAAAAGCTTGGTTTGCAAGTTGTAATGCTCCTGGATAGGTACGATTCACCATAGAATCAATAATTGAAATATCTACTGGTGAAGTTGTAAGTGATTTTTTGTTTCGTTCAACTACTATAAATTTATCATTTGAGTTTATACCTTCTTTTGGAACAAAACTATTAATCTTATCACCTTTCACTGCTAAAACTTCGCTGTTATTGTAGTTTAAGTTTGCTATACCAGTATCAATGTCATTAGGTTTGCTTGTTTCACTAGCTAAAGGATTATCAAGTGTTTCAGCAAAGGAAATAATCGGATAATTTATAATGCAAAAACAAACAGATAAACTTACTAAAAATTTCATTACTTTAAAATAGTTTTTATTTCCCAAAAAAATCCCTCCTTTTTTAGGAAATTATACCACAAAAATATTTTCTTTAAATATAATAGTTTAGTCTCATATTTTAAATACTGTATAGCTAATAATTAGTATATATGACATAGTTAGATATTAAATTTTAATTACTCTAGTCGTAATGGTTGCTGTCAAAGTCTCCGCATACGCCAAGGAGCCATTTTCCGAGCATTGCTTTTTAGTCAGAGCAAGGGATTGATAGAAATCCTTGATTGTACGAGATCGATAACCTACACTATTTTATCCCTTTATGTTCGCCCTTATTTTTCTTTTTCCTTCTTAAACTAACCTGATTCATTAATTCAATAAAGAAAAAAGAGCTGCATATGCAACTCAATGATCTTCAAGTAAAGCACCCCGTTAGTACAATAAGAGGGAAGTCAAATTTATGCAGATTTACAACGATAAGATTTCAATTTTATACAAGATTTTATTTATCAAAGACGAGAGTGCAATATCACTTCAATTGCTTCAAAACCTTTGCCATGACTGACTTTTAACAAAAGTGCATAAAACAACGCATAAA
>NZ_JAKZFC010000016.1 GCF_022549215.1 Solibacillus palustris
ATGTTTTCTTTTAAATAAGTTACATAATATATTTAGACAAAAATGACTTTCTACTATAATAAATGTATACGCTTACACTTGTTATAGTAGAATTAATAAATGGGAATTATTATTTTTAGTAAAATAATAAATTCTTATAAAATAATAGTAATATTTTAAATAAATTTTTAGCTCTAACTAAGAAAATAATGAACAAATATAAAAGAGTCTTGGTTGTTGTTTTTTGTAAATGTAAATTTAAAATACGACAGTAATATTCCGAATTATTTTACTTCTTTTAGATTCTTGACAGTCGAGGTTTACGTTGTTAACCTTACAATAATATTCTTTTCTAATAGGAGGCATTCTCAAAAATGTGGGAAACAAAATTCGCTAAAGAAGGTTTAACATTTGATGACGTATTATTAGTACCAGCACATTCTGAAGTATTACCGAAGGATGTTAATTTATCTGTACAATTAACTGCTAACATTAAGTTAAACATTCCAATGATCTCTGCAGGTATGGACACAGTTACAGAAGCAAAAATGGCGATTGCAATGGCACGTCAAGGTGGTATTGGGATTGTTCATAAAAATATGAGCATTGATGAGCAAGCAGAAGAAGTAGAAAAAGTAAAACGCTCTGAGAACGGTGTTATTACCAACCCATTCTTCTTAACGCCAGAACATCAAGTGTTCGATGCAGAGCATTTAATGGGCAAATACCGCATTTCAGGTGTTCCTATTGTTAACAACATGGAAGATCAAAAATTAGTAGGGATAATTACAAACCGTGATTTACGCTTCATTTCAGATTATTCTTTAAAAATTGATGATGTTATGACAAAAGAAGATTTAATTACAGCACCAGTAGGAACGACTTTAGAAGATGCTGAAAAAATTCTTCAACAATACAAAATCGAAAAATTACCAATCGTTGACGATGAAAGTAAATTAAAAGGTTTAATTACAATTAAAGATATCGAAAAAGTAATTGAATTCCCAAATGCCGCAAAAGACAAGCATGGTCGATTAGTGGTTGGCGCAGCAGTTGGCGTTTCTAAGGATACAATGTTACGTATTGCAAAACTTGTAGAAGCACAAGTCGATATTATCGTAATCGATACAGCACACGGTCACTCTCAAGGCGTATTAAACACAATTAAAGACATCCGCTCTGCTTATCCAAATTTAGATATTATTGCAGGAAATGTAGCAACTGCTGAAGGCACTCGTGCATTATTTGAAGCAGGTGCGGACGTAGTAAAAGTAGGTATCGGACCAGGATCTATTTGTACAACACGTGTTGTTGCAGGTGTAGGTGTACCACAAATTACAGCCGTATACGATGCAGCTTCAGTAGCTCGTGAATATGGTAAAACTATTATCGCTGACGGTGGTATTAAGTATTCCGGTGATATCGTAAAAGCATTAGCAGCTGGTGGGCACGTAGTAATGCTTGGTTCACTTTTAGCAGGTACTTCTGAATCTCCTGGTGAAACTGAAATCTTCCAAGGTCGTCGTTTCAAAGTTTACCGTGGTATGGGTTCGCTAGGCGCAATGGAAAAGGGTTCAAAAGACCGTTACTTCCAAGAAGATGCGAAAAAATTAGTGCCAGAAGGTATTGAAGGTCGTCTTCCTTACAAAGGACCTTTAGCAGATACAATTCACCAATTAATTGGTGGTATTCGCGCTGGTATGGGTTACTGCGGTGCACCGGATTTAGAGTATTTACGTGAAAAATCACAATTCATTAAAATGACAGGTGCCGGCTTACGTGAATCACATCCACATGATGTACAAATTACAAAAGAAGCACCAAACTATTCACTCCAATAATTACTAGGCAACTTTCAAACGCTACTATCGTCACAATTGATGATAGTAGCGTTTTTTTTATTAATAAGAGGGCACATTCATCGAGATATGTATGATAAAATGACGTAGACAAGAATTTAATAAATTTGGAGGTAGCTTTGTGAAAAAAGTAAGTAAACAAACGATGTTAAGCTTGATGTTGATTCCGATGTTATTACTGAGCATGTTGACGTTAGCACCTGCTACGACAAATGCAGCGGATGACTTAGGATTAACAGTAGACGCGGCAATTTTAATTGATGCAGACACAGGAAAGATTTTATATGAGCAAAATGCAGAAACAGCTTTAGGTATCGCAAGTATGACGAAAATGATGACGGAATACTTATTATTAGATGCTATTAAAGAGGGTTCAGTGACTTGGGATCAGCAATATAATGTAACTGAGTATACACATAAAATTTCGCAAAATCGTTTATTAAGTAATGTTCCACTACGTGCGGACGGTACATATTCGATTAAAGAATTATATGAAGCCATGGCAATTTATTCGGCAAACGCAGCGACAATTGCTATTGCTGAAACAATTGCGGGTACTGAAACAGAATTTATAAAGTTAATGAATAAAAAGGCAGAAGAGCTTGGATTAGAAAATTATAAATTCGTAAACTCAACAGGTTTAAATAACTCAGACTTGTTAGGAATGCACCCAGCAGGTACAGGAGAAAATGATGAAAATGTAATGCCAGCTCGTTCAGTAGCAAAGTTAGCGTATCATTTATTAAAAGATCATCCTGAGATGTTAGAAACAGCGAAAATCCCGAAAAAAGTATTCCGTGAAGGTACAACGGATGCAATTAATATGTCAAACTGGAACTTCATGTTACCAGGACTTGTATATGCATATGAGGGTGTTGATGGGCTAAAAACAGGGACAACGGACTTTGCAGGTCATACATTCACTGGTACGGCAAAACGTGGGGATACACGTTTAATCGCCGTTGTAATGAAAGCGGTTGACTCAAAAGGTGTTGGTTCATATAAAGCACGCTTTGATGCAACAGCAAAATTATTTGACTATGGTTTCGGTCAATTCTCTAAACAAGAAATTATTCCAGCAAACTATAAATTTAAAGACCAAAAAACAATTCCTGTTACTAAAGGAAAAGCAGATGAAGTAAACATCGCTGTGAAAGAACCAATTTCAGTAATGGTAAAAACAACAGACAAAGATGCATATAAACCATCATTAGTGTTAAATACAGAAGAGCTTGAAGCTGGCGTTGAAAAGGATCAAGTAGTTGGTCAAGTCATCGTTGAGCGTACAGAAGGCACAGATTACGGCTATATCGACGGTTCTGAAATTACAGCAGAAGTAGTTACAACAGAAGCTGTAGAGCGCGCAGGCAAGGTGTCATTATTCTTCCAAGGAATCGGTAATTTCTTTGGTAATTTATGGAACGGTGTATTTGGCTTTGTAAATCCAACTTTATAATTTTAAAAGGGTATTTTTATAAGTGAGTAGCTTATAAAAATGCTCTTTTTTTTCGGACAAATTTTATTCGTGGCATCTAGTTCATACATTATTGTTATGGAGGGATGTATATACATGTGTGGTATTACAGGTATCGTTGATTTTTCGCAAGATCTTTCGAAGCAACGTGCACTCATTACAAATATGACAGAAACAATAGCACATCGTGGACCTGATAGTGATGGTCATTTTCTATCACGACACGCACTATTAGGTCATAAACGACTAGCGATTATTGATTTGGTGACAGGTGCGCAACCTATGACAAAGGGCGCCTTTACAATTGTTTATAATGGTGAGGTTTATAATGCGAATGAGCTTCGCGTACAGTTACAACAATTAGGCTATCACTTTTCTTCGACATCGGATACAGAAGTAATTTTAGTTTCTTATATCCAATGGAAAGAACATTGTGTTGATTATTTAAATGGTATTTTTGCCTTTGCAATCTGGGATGATGAAAAGGATCAATTATTTTTGTGTAGGGATCGTCTAGGTGTGAAGCCGCTGTTTTATGTAGAGCTTAGTACAGGACTGTTATTTGCTTCAGAAATAAAGGCACTGCTCGCACATCCTTCTGTAAAAGCAGAAGTCGATAGTGATGGTCTGGCGGCGCTATTTAGTTTAGGACCATCACGGATACAAGGACATGCAATTTTTAAAGGTATCAAGGAGTTAAAGCCGGGGTATATATTATGTATGAACCGTGAAAAAATGGTGAGTTGGCGCTACTGGGATATTGAAAGTAAGGAGCATATGGACAATGAACAACAAACGATTGAGCAAGTACGACAACTAGTAACAGATGCGGTATGTCGGCAGCTAGTAAGTGATGTGCCGATTTGTACAATGCTTTCAGGCGGACTAGATTCAAGTATATTAACAGCTATCGCAGCAAAGCAGCTTGCATTTCATGATAAAACATTAGCAACATATTCAGTAGCCTATGAGGGCAACAATAAACATTTTCAAACGAATGCCTTTCAAACAACGCAAGATGAATATTGGATAGAAATAATGCAACAGCGTTATGGTACGAAGCATATGCAAATTGAATTGCAGCAAAGGCAGCTTGTCGATGCCTTAACGGATGCGATGCATTTAAAAGATATGCCGAGTATGGCGGATGTTGATAGTTCACTCTATTTATTTTGTAAGGAAATAAAAAAGAATCATGTTGTCGCATTATCTGGTGAATGTGCAGATGAAGTATTCGGAGGTTATCCATGGTTTTATTCACAACAACAAGCCTCATTTCCTTGGTTACGTGCAACAAGAGAGCGGGAAGGATTGTTGAAAAAGAAATGGCAAAAGCAATTACGCTTAGCAGATTATTTACAAAATACCTATGAGGAAGCAGTCGCACAAATGCCGTCATTTGTAGGGGATGAAGAACAACGTAAGCGTCAGCAATTATTTTATTTAAACAATCAATTCTTTATGCAAACATTATTAGAACGTAATGACCGGATGTCGATGGGAGCCGGTGTAGAGGTGCGCGTCCCATTTGCGGATCATACAATTATTGAGTATGTGTGGAATATTCCTTGGGAAATGAAAAATAGTGGTGCAATGGAGAAAGGTATATTGCGCCAAGCATTTCGTGAAGTGTTGCCGTTAGAAGTCGTAGAACGTAAAAAAAACCCGTACCCGAAAACATACCACCCACTTTATACAAAGTTGGTGTCCCAACGTTTAACTGAAAATTTGCAGCAAAAAGATTCCGTACTTCATGAGTTATTTGAACGTGATCAGCTTGAACAGTTAATCGCAAGTGGTGGCAAGTCGTTTCAAGTGCCGTGGTTTGGTCAGTTGATGGCTGGTCCGCAATTATTAGCATACTTAAATCAAGTACATGAATGGGTAGAGCATTATCGAATTAATATTATTTCCACATAAAAGATCACCTATTGTGCAATAACAATAGGTGATCGAGGCTAAGCTATTTTTTTGGAATCATCCAAACGGCCATTAAATGATGTAATTTCGCTTCAATTTCATCAAGAGGTAAATAGCCAAAGCCTAATAAAAAGGAGCGCTTAGAAGGTCGTTTTGCAGTTAAAAAATAGTTTGATAACGGCAAAATATTAATCCCCTTTTCGTTAGCCATTGTTTGTAGTGTTAATTCGGTATGTTCATGATCAAATGAAATTAGTATGTTCGTCCCAGCTGCATCACCTGAAATGGTTATTTGCGGATAGTAGTTTGTGAACACATCAATGCATTTATCGTGCTTTTTACGATAGGTTTTACGCATGCGATTTAAGTGTTTTGCAAAATGCCCATCTTTCATAAATTTCGCCAAAATATGCTGTTCAAAGCGTGGCACCGTGGATGAATAATAATTAAAATGCTCCTGATAACGATAAACAAGTGACGGGGGTAACACAAAATAGGCAACGCGCAGTGAAGGCATAAGTGATTTTGTGAATGTACTTAAATAAATGACTCGATCATGCCGATCCAAGCCTTGTAATGCAGGAATTGGTTTTCCAATATAACGAAATTCACTGTCATAATCATCTTCAATAATATAGCGGTTTTCAGCTTTAGCGGCCCATTTTAAAAGTTGTGTACGTCGGTTAGCTGAAAGTACAGCTCCTGTAGGGAATTGATGAGATGGTGTGACATACACAACGTTGGCATTCGTAGTTTGAAGTTGTTCAATAATGAGCCCGTCTTGGTCAACATCAATAGGGATTGCTACTTGTTCAAGTTGCGTTCTTGGTATGGGGGAGTAGCCTGGATTTTCGAGTGCCAATAGCATATCGTCGCCAAGTAGTTTTAAAATCATAGGTAAAAGCTGCTCCGTACCAGAGCCGATGACGATTTGTTCAGGCTGACACTTTATGCCGCGTGATTGATGGAGATAGTTTGCGATTTCAATGCGCAGTGCAAGTTCCCCTTGGCGTTCACCGGTTTGGAGTAAATGCTTAAAGGGGGTATCAAGTACATCTTTTGCGTACTTACGCCAAATTGTAAACGGAAAGGCATCTTCATCAATTTTTGCCGTAGAGAAATCCGTCGCAAATGCAGTTTGTGTTACGGATTGCTGTGGGGGCAATACCGATGTGATTTCGCGGATTGGTAATGAATCTACTTCTTCAACGAAGTAGCCGACACGTGGTTTGGACATTATATACCCTTCAGCAAGTAATTGCGCATAGGCGAGTTCAACAGTTGTTTGGCTAATATTAAAAAATTCAGCTAGCTCGCGTTTGGAAGGAAGGCGTGCACCGACATGAAGCTGTTTATTGGTAATGGTATTTTTTATACCAATATAAAGTTGTTCGTATAGTGGAATTGTTTGTTCTTTATCTAGTTGAAAAAATAGCATGAACAGTCCCCCTTAACTGACTTGGTTAAAATATTCAATTTAATGATAATGAACAATGTTAGAGATGTATAGTACTTTATATAAATTAGATGGATTTGGCAGTGAAATGATGGAGGTGTAATTTTGTAAGAAATTAATAATTGTACTACATTTTTGTGTGCAACGTGCGTTTTCTAAGCGAAACTTGCATTAACGTATGGTTTATAGTACAGTAAGTTTAAATTTATAAATGAATTCGATGATAGGAAGTAGTAGCAAGCTCGTTTTTCCAAAGAGAGTCAGCGGCTGGTGTAAGCTGATAAAAACACTTGTGAATCCGTCCTTGAGATGCCTTTTTCGAAATTAAGTAGGTTAAGGCCGGCTTACCAAAGTCGTTATTATTTAAGTGGAATAGAGTTTTTCTATTCAATTAGGGTGGCAACGCGGGTAGCTCTCGTCCCTTTTATGGGGATTGAGGGCTTTTTTGTGTTCACTACGCTAATAGATTAACGTGCGAAAGTGCTCGGGATCATCAATTTCATAAACTTTAGGAGGAATAACTATGTTAGATATTAAACGTGTCCGTGAAAATTTTGACGGTGTAAAAAAAATGCTTCTTACACGTAACGAGGATTTAGGGAACTTAGATAACTTCGAAAACCTTGATACGAAGCGTCGTGAGTTAATCGCCAAAACAGAGGAATTAAAAGCTGATCGTAACAAAGTATCTGAGCAAATTTCTGTGATGAAACGTAATAAAGAAGATGCAACAGAAGTCATTGCTCGCATGCGTACAGTAGGTGATGAAATCAAAGCGTTAGATGCCGAATTAAACGCCATCGAAGAAGAATTCAAAGATATGATGATGCGCCTACCAAACATTCCGCATGAGTCTGTGCCTGTTGGTATGGAAGAAGATGATAACGTAGAGGAATACACTTGGGGCGACGCGCCACAATTTGATTTCGAAACGAAGGCGCACTGGGATATCGCAAAAGAATTAGATATCGTAGACTTCGAGCGTGGCGCAAAAGTTACGGGCAGCCGTTTCTTATTCTATAAAGGTTTAGGTGCCCGTTTAGAGCGTGCGTTAATTAACTTCATGATGGACTTACATGCCGACAAACACGGTTATACAGAAATGTTACCACCACAAATCGTTAACCGCGATTCATTAACAGGTACAGGTCAATTACCGAAGTTTGAAGAGGATGTATTTAAGCTAGTGCGTGAAGAGGAAGAAATGGATTACTTCTTAATTCCAACAGCAGAGGTACCAGTAACAAATTATTACCGTGATGAAATTTTATCAGCAGATGTGTTACCACAAGCTTTTTCTGCATATAGCGCAAACTTCCGTTCAGAGGCAGGTTCTGCAGGTCGTGATACACGTGGTTTAATTCGTCAGCACCAATTCAACAAAGTAGAATTAGTACGCTTTGTTAAACCTGAAGAATCTTACGAGCAATTAGAGCTTTTAACAGGTCATGCTGAAAAAGTATTACAACTATTAGGCTTACCATATCGTAAATTAAAAATGTGTACAGCAGACTTAGGCTTTACAGCTGCGAAAAAATACGATTTAGAAGTATGGATCCCAGCACAAGCTATGTACCGTGAGATCTCTTCTTGTTCAAACTTTGAAGATTTCCAAGCGCGTCGTGCCAACATCCGTTTCCGTCGTGAAGCAGGTGCAAAACCAGAATACGTACACACATTAAACGGTTCAGGTCTTGCGATTGGTCGTACAGTGGCAGCGATTTTAGAAAACTACCAACAGGCTGATGGATCAGTAGTAGTTCCAGAAGCATTACGTCCATATATGGGTGGCGTAGAAGTGATTGCTGCAAAATAAGGAATAAAAACACCAACTTGTTTTCTAGCAAGTTGGTGTTTTTTCATAACACTAGGAGGTAGGAACTTGAGGTTTTTATTGTTTGAACAACTAATTCCAATAAACTATTTAGCAAGCTTTCAAGAGGTGCATAAAGCAGTATTTGAAAGCGATGAATTTAAATTTGAAAAGCTACAGCATAAACAAAATTTACTCGCCATTCTAGCAATGGATGGTTCACGAGTGGCTGGATTTAAGCTTGGGTATGAGCATCCTGATGGCGTATTTTATAGCTGGCTTGGCGGGGTACATCCGAATTATCAAAAGCAGGGTATTGCAGCAACCTGTATGGAAATGCAGCATTCTTGGTGTAAGCAGCAAGGCTATACGCGTGTTCGCACATATGGCCGCAATGAAAAAAAGGCAATGTTGATTGTCAATATAAAAGCGGGATTTGATATTGTGAAAACATTCGTTGATGACAAAGGTCGCCAAAAAATTGTATTTGAAAAGGAACTGTAAGGATGTTTAATTTACGTGTTCGTTAAAATTTGTTATATTCTAGAAAATTATTGTATTTTTGAATAGATTTTTGTGAGGAGTGTATAACATGCATTTTCCGAGTCAAGTAGAAATCATTGAAGTAGGTCCTCGTGACGGCTTGCAAAATGAAGCAGTATTTGTCGCAACTGAACAAAAAAAACAGTTCATTGAAAAGCTTGCGCAAGTTGGGTTTAAACGAATAGAAACAGTGTCATTCGTACACCCCAAAGCAGTTCCACAAATGGCGGATGCTGCTGAAATTGCGGCATTTAGCGCTGAGCTTGGCCTAACATTTTTAGCGTTAACACCAAACGTAAAAGCATTAACCCGTGCAACTGAAAAAGGTGTTCCACAAATTGCTGTTTTTGTTGGTGCAAGTGAAACATTTAACGAAAAGAATATTAAACGCTCGATTGCAAAGTCTTTAGAGGAATGTGTGGAAATATTTCAACTGGCAAAGACGCATCGTTTGTTTATTCGCGGTTATGTGTCGATGTGTTTTAGTTGCCCGTATGAAGGGGATATATCATATGAACAAGTGAAGCGTGTTGTTGGTCATTTTGTAATGCACGAAGTCGATGAAATATCAATTGGGGATACAAATGGGCAAGCCAATCCCAAAATTGTTTATGAGCGCTTCTCGCAACTTAAAAAGGATTTCCCAGAAGCAACATTTGTCGCACATTTTCATGATACAAATGGCTTTGCCTATGCGAATATCCTTGCTGCATTGCAAGCGGGGGTAACTAAATTTGATAGTTCGGTAGCAGGTCTTGGCGGTTGTCCCTTTTCACCTGGCGCAACGGGTAATGTTGCGACAGAAAAAGTCGTACAGCTATTTCATGAAATGGGGATTGCAACTGGGGTTAATGAGGAGAAGCTAAAAGAAGCCGTACAGTTTGCGAAAACACTTCGATAAAGACGAAGGTATTATAAAAAAGTGTTCGCAAATAAAGAAAGTATGCTAAAAGTGACAACGCATTCGTGACCAGAGTCGCACGGGCCTCATCCTCGGCGCAAAAGGAATGACCCAGAATTATTTCTAGGCCATCCCCTTTTTCATCCCTTATAATAGATAAAGAACGATCCAAATACTAAAGATAACAACGGCTAAACTAACTAAATACCCCGATGCACCAAACGTATCATACAGCCATTGCAGCGGGGTATGTTTAACCGGCATATTCAAAAACATAAAGTTCGTGTTAAAGGCGGCATTATAGGCATAAATAATCGGTACGGTTAATGCTAAAAAAACAACAGCACGCCAGCAATCTTTAAAATCTGTTTGTAGTTGGCGTTGGCTTACAAGTACGAACACAAATACAATGAGTAGCGTATGGAACACAAAGCTATGAACATGTAAAAAGCCACCAACCACGTCATTTGTCCAACCAGGGAAAATTAGGGCAATCGCAGCACCAGGCAAAGTCAATGTAAATAGCAAAGTCGCGGATGTACGATCAGGAAAATAAGCGTGCCAACCGATAATAAAGATACCGAGTCCACATAAATGGAGTGGCGGACTCCAATAGGAATATTGATTTGTGCTTACTAAGTAAACTTGTTTTGCAAGTTCTAAAAACAGTAGCAGCCAAAAGATAGTCTTTTGAAAAAGTAGTTGCTGTTTGTAAGAAAAAAAACGATAGAAATAGAGTGAAATAATAAAAAACAAACTAATGGCAATAAGCCATGTGAGATGTACAGAATCAAAAATGGTAAATCCATTCATGTAAAATCACCTACTTTTTTTGCTGTTGTTGTCTGAATAATTTCTCCTGTTTTTTGCGTTCGCGTAAGGCGCGGAAAAAGTCTGTTAAAATTTGACCGCATTCATCTGCTAACACGCCTTCTGTTACCTCACATTCGTGGTTGAAGCGTGGGTCATTTAATAATCGATATAACGAATCCACGCATCCGGCTTTTATATCGCGCGCTCCGTACACAACTCGTGGTACGCGTGATTGTAAAATGGCACCTGCACACATGGGGCAAGGTTCTAATGTTACATAAAGCGTTGTCTCCTCTAAACGCCAGCTACCTATTTTTTCGCATGCCTGTTGGATTGCCATGCTTTCCGCGTGAGTTAATGCGTTTTGTGTGGTTTCTCGTAAGTTATGAGCACGTGCAATAATTTCGTCGTTGTATACTATAACGGCACCAATCGGAACTTCGCCAAGAGCTGCTGCTTTTTGTGCTTCTTCTAATGCTTGTTGCATGTAATATTGATCTTTTGTGAGCATGAATTTATCACTCCTTAACATTAGTGTAGCATGATTTGAAATACGCGGGCGACTTTCTATTGAATCATACTATGATAAAGAAAAATGTTTAAAAGGATTAAGAGAGATGGATGTATTACAAACAATGAATGAAGTAAATGCTTATTTTATACGACAGTCAGCCTAATGAACAGGTAAAGGACTATGGAGCGACAAGATTTGAGTTACTAGAGCAACAACAGGTGGAAGAACGTACGAAATTGAAAGCACTTCAACAGCAAGAACAAGCACTAGCCTTGTTTGACTAAAGTATTCTAGTAAAAGAAGTGTTCTTTCGTGAATTCGGCTAAATGGAATTGTTTATTTTGTTGTCTAAAGGGCGTTATGATAAAATGAAACCCATTGACTATAAAAAGAGAAGGAGCACTTCTAATGTCTGTGCCATTTATAACAGTAGAAGGTCCGATAGGTGTCGGGAAGACCTCATTATCTAAGGCCGTATCACAAACGTTTAATTATCATTTATTAAAAGAGATTGTAGATGAAAATCCATTTCTAGGTAAGTTCTATGAAAATATCAATGAGTGGAGCTTCCAAACGGAAATGTTTTTCCTGTGCAATCGATATAAACAACTGTCTGATATCTATCATATATTAGAGGAGCAGCACCCAGTTGTGGCAGATTATCATATTTTTAAAAATTTAATCTTTGCAAAGCGTACGTTAAAGCCTGCTGAGTATGAAAAGTACGAAGCTATCTATAAAATTTTAACGGATGATATGCCAAAGCCAAATATGGTCATTTATTTACATGCGAGCTTAGATACGTTAATGCAGCGAATTGCGATGCGTGGTCGTGAGTTCGAAAAAAACATTACACGTGAATATATGGAGCAACTATCAAGTGACTACCATGAGTTTATTGGTCATTTTGAAAAGATGCATCCTGAAATTCCGGTAATTCAGCTAAATGGCGATGAGCTTGATTTTGTGAAAAACGAAGAAGATTTACAATACGTTCTACAGTTAGTAGAGGAAAAGTTACAACAAAGGAGTTTGCATCAATAATGAATTTACGAGAGAAATATAATATTCCTGCCAATGCGGTAATTACGATTGCAGGAACAGTTGGCGTTGGGAAGTCGACAATGACTAAGGCACTAGCAGACGCATTAAAATTCCGCACGTCTTATGAAAAGGTTGATACAAATCCTTATTTAGATAAATTTTACGATGACTTTGAAAAATGGAGCTTCCATTTACAAGTGTACTTTTTAGCAGAGCGCTTTAAAGAACAAAAGCGTATTTTTGAATATGGCGGTGGTTTTATTCAAGATCGTTCCATTTATGAAGATACAGGCATCTTTGCCAAAATGCATTTCGATAAAGGTACAATGACGCCAACAGATTACGAAACTTATACGAATCTATTCGATGCGATGGTGATGACACCATACTTCCCGCATCCTGATTTACTTGTGTACTTAGAAGGTCCAATTGATGCTGTCATTGGCCGAATTCAAGAGCGTGGACGTGAGATGGAGCAGCAAACACCACATACGTATTGGGAGGAAATGCACGGTCGTTATGAAACATGGATTAACAATTTTAATACATGTCCCGTATTACGGATCGATATTAATGACTATGACCTATTGAAAAACCCAGATCAAGTGGAGGATGTTGTAGCACGTATTGGTCATATGCTAGAGCAAACAACTCACTTACGTAAATGATAAAAAAGGGCACCATTCTATGAATCAACTTCATAAAATGGTGTCCTGTTTATTTTAGCCATAATATGATAAACACCGGGATCATGATAAGTAAAAATACGAAGAAGCTCCACAAAATTTGCTTTCCGGGCGACATATTTTTAGGCTTTATGCTAATTGATTCATAGAGTGCATTAATGGCGTGTTGCTCTTTTTGATAGAGCATTGTTTGAAAGTCTGCGTAATTTTCAATATAGGACGCAGGATTTTCGAAATGAAAACGAATGGCACGAATATCATCAGTGATATCTTGATCCTTATGCATGTACGTAATCGTTGGGGCGATCCCACCTGTTAAGCGTGCAATAACATCGATGTCGAATGTTTTCATTTGGTATATTGTTTCGCCTGCATCATTGATAGTGTCTTCAATGAGTGGATTGATCATCGGAATTCCCCCTTTATTTCATTGTAGTATGCCCTTAACGGATATATTTGTAACGGTTTAGGAAAAAAATATTGCGAGAGAAAAGTTGTATCACGTATGCTAAAACTGTCTATAAGTTTAGACAGTATAGTCAAAAGGGGATGAGATTATGACAATGGCAACGATAGAACATCGCTTATTAGCACTACCAACAACGGCGATTTCTGATGCAACAGGGGGACATACAAATGTTACTGCAAATATTCGTCCATTGGCGGATCATTTTAAAATCGCGGGTCGCGCATTAACAGTGCGCTTACCAGACGGGGAAAATGGCGCGGTGCTAGAAGCAATCAGCAAAGCAAGTAAAGGGGATATTTTAGTTATTGATGCAAAAGGAAATACCAATCGTGCAGTAGCAGGGGATTTTGTTATGCAACTAGCACAAGGGGTTGGGGTGCAAGGTTTTGTGGTAGATGGGGTAATACGTGATTTAGCAGCAACGCGTCTGATTGATTTCCCGGTATTTTCATTAGGTACAACAGTCGCTGCAGGGAATAAAAACGGCGGCGGTGCGGTAGGTGTATCAGTGTCAGTTGGTGGAGTAGTTGTACAATCAGGTGACTATGTAATTGGGGATATTGATGGGGTGATTATCGTGCCACAAGAAGATATTGAGCACGTTATTGAAATTGCAGAAGCAAAAGTACAAAAAGACAAAGCACGCGAACAAGAGGCACTACATAATGGGGAAGAATCAATTCGTACCTATTTAGCAAAAGTCGTAAAATAATTAAAACGCCGAGTGTAGAGGCCTCACCTCATACACTCGGCGTTTTGTAAATTACTTTAAGTTAGCTGCTTGGTATTCAGCAAATTGCTTCTCGTCGAAACGTTTTTCCCATTTTGCGATAACAAGGGTTGCTAATGTGTTTCCTACTACGTTTACAGCTGTACGAGCCATATCTAAAATACGGTCAATACCTGCGATAAACGCTAAACCTTCAACTGGAATTCCTACAGAGCCTAATGTTGCAAGAAGTACAACAAATGATACTCCTGGAACACCAGCAATCCCTTTAGATGTCACCATTAATACAAGCATTAATGTAATTTGTTCCATAATCGAAAGGTCAATACCATACATTTGCGCAATGAAGATGGCCGCGATTGCTTGGTAAAGTGTCGAACCATCTAGGTTGAATGAGTAACCTGTTGGAATAACGAACGATACGATATCCTTTGGTGCACCCATTTTTTCTGTTTTTAACATAATGCGAGGCAATACCGTCTCTGATGAAGAAGTAGAATATGCCAGTAATAACTCATCTTTAATCATACGGATTAATTTGAAAATATTAATACCGAAAATACGTGCTGTAATACCTAGTACAACGATTACGAAGAAAATCATCGTTGCATATACTAATATTGCTAATTTCCCTAACGGTACTAGCGAAGATAAACCAAATTTGGAAACGGTTACACCAATCAGTGCAAAAACCCCTATTGGAGCAAACTTCATGACTAAATTTGTAACCCAGAACATGGCATCTGCTGTACCTTGGAAGAATGCGAGTACAGGTTTTCCTCGTTCTCCAATTGCTGCTACCCCTAAACCGAAAATAACAGAGAAGAAGATAATGGCAAGCATATCACCTTCAGCCATTGCATTTATAATATTTTTCGGTACGATATCCACGAGGATTTGGAAGTGGCCTTTATCTTCCTGGGCTTCAGTAGTTTCTACATAAGAAGAAATATCCGTTTGCTGAAGCTCGTTCATGTCGATGCCAGCACCAGGTTGGAAGATATTCGCCGATAATAAACCAACAACAATTGCCACTGTTGTAATGACTTCAAAATAAATAAGTGTTTTACCACCAAGACGACCTAGTTGTTTTATATCGCCCGTTCCAGCAACACCAACGATTAATGTCGAAATAATAATCGGTACAACGATCATCTTAATTAAGTTTAAGAAAATATCGCCAAGTGGTTGTAGGTAAGTTTGTACGTTTGTGTTGCCATAAAACACAGCACCTACAATAATACCTAGAACTAAACCAATTAAAATTTGCATAGCTAAACTAATTTTAATCTTTTTCAATAGTAGTACCTCCTAGAAAGTGATAGTTAGGTCAAGCCTAGTATTAAGTTTATAGCATGGTTACAAAATCCGACAAAATCCGACTAATTTACTTTACTAATAATTTCTGAATATAAGACTTGAATGAATTTTTTAATATTTACCTTCGCTTTCCGCTGGTCATTATTTTCGATTTGCTGCATTAAATAACGGATATCAGTTAAGTCGAAATAGCGCGGTGTATAATATTCAAATTCTGCATTCGTATAGTCCACAATACCAAGGTTTGCTAAGTTAATCATTGCGGCTAAAATCGTTCGGCGCACGCGTTGCTCAATCGCTTTAATTTCTTTTGCGATATCATCGGGTGTTGTTTTTGTGAGCATCGCTACTTTTTCATATATCTCTTTTAAAGGAGGGAGTGGCGCAATTTTATGCTTTTCAATTAATAGCTGTTCAATAATATTTATTATCTCTTCACTGCCGACCTCTGCGACGATGCCCATGTCATTTAAAATCGATTGAATATGTTCGCGTGTCGTCTTTTTTGAATGTTCTATTTCAGGAACTTCAAAATTATTTAAGGATTGGCGAATGATTTGGAGTGAACTTTTTAAGCGAAATTGTTCTGCCGTGCGCTGCAAAACCATTTGTACTTCCACTTTATTAATGGGTTTATGAATAAAAAACTCGATGCCTTTTGCGTAGCTTTCTGCAACCATGTCCTTATTAACAACTTGCGAAAGCATAATGAAAAGCCCTTTAAAGCCGTTTTGATGTAGTCGCTCAATCGTTTCAATCCCATCTAAATTTGGCATTAATAAATCAATAAGCACAAAATCTGGCTGCATCATTAAAATTTGAGGGATGGCTTCGGCACCATCAACTGCTTCACCAATAACGGTACCTAATTCACAATCATTAATAATAGCACTTAACATAACACGGCTTGCCCGATCATCATCTACAATAAAATAGCGCATGTTAAAACCCCTTTCTTAAATTAATCGTTGGGATATTGATGACAAAGCACGTTGTATTATCACTTGCAACAGTAATCGTACCCTCTAGGTTTTCAATAATTGTTTTTGTATGAGATAGGCCAATTCCTGTAGATGCCTGGCCTTGCTCGTTAAATTTTGATGTATAACCAACATCAAAAATAATCGGTAGTAATGTAGGTTCAATTCCGACGCCATTATCTTCTATTACAAAGTTTGTAATGTTTTCTTGAATTAATACGCTTAGTGTAATGAAACCTTGCTTTGGAATGGCTTCGACCGCATTGGCCATGATGTTATTTAATACAGCTAATAGCGCGATATGCTCCTTCGTAATGAAGTCATCTGGACAAATGAGCGTAAATGAAATGTTTTTCTTCAAATGATTTGCGTAGTTTTCGTTTGCCTCTACAATAAAACTTAGTAAATCTGACAAATAAAAATGTGTTTTATACTCGGTATCGGTTATTTTAGCAAGCCCTGCGTATATGCGTTCATGATCCTTTTTTATTTCATGTATTTCCTGCGCGATGGTCAGTGCTTCTTTACTAAGTGCACTATCCAGGGGCATTAGCTTTTTGTATAACTGATAACTATTGGCGGTTAGCTGCTCGACTTGGTTCATCGATTTTTGAATATAAAGTGTCTCTACATAAAGCTCAGAATGAATTGCCATTAATTGCTGTAACTGCTTTTTTTGTTCACTTAGTGTAATCATGCTATAAACGCCGACAACGAAGAAGCTACGAAGTAATCCGACGATAATAAAAATTAATAACGAAGAAAAGGTCTCTTGTTCAGTTGCGAGTAGAAGTTCTGTTGTGACATGTTCCAATGTATTAGATATTACTTCAAAAGCCGTTCCACAAAGACCAAGTAAAATTGGTTGCTTCTTTAAATCGTCTAACTGAATAAATTTAAAGCATAAAGCATAGGTCAAATAAAATAAGCCCGCAGGTAAATGCTCAATAACTTGGGTACTAAATGAAGCATTATGTAATAATACATCTAAAAAAGAGCGTTCAATGATGACAAAAAGTGCTGTAAAGATGCCAGTCCACAAAATTGGCAAAGAATAGACTAGCAATGCAAAGAAGAAAATAACACTCCCTAAACCAAAGCGGAAGGGCACATTTTCAAACGGGATAATTTTGATTTCGCCACCAAGTGCTGTTAATAAGGCAATGAGTAGCATAAATAATAAAGATTTCGTCGTTTTTATGCGCGGTTGTGATGTTTCCAAAAAATAACCACCTTATCATTGTTGACTGAATAACTAATTGTACAAGAAACGGCTAAAGAAATACAAAAAAGTACTACTTCTCTGATATAGAAATAGTACTTTTTGATTTATTTTAAAAGGATACTTTAGCGTAATTGAATTTGAAGACATAAAAAAAACCGTTACATCGTTGTAACGGGTTAGGATCAAAAATGGAGGAGGTAGAGGGATTCGAACCCCCGCGCGGTGTTACCCGCCTGTCGGTTTTCAAGACCGATCCCTTCAGCCAGACTTGGGTATACCTCCAAAATATATAATGTCTTTTCGACAAGATTTAATTTATCACGAATCAAAACGAGCGTCAAGACGATTTTTTAATAATGTCGTTATTTTTACAAACTTAAAAATTATAAGGACATTTCGTTGCATTTTATGATGGTGCTTAGTATACTAATACTTGCCGTGCTAGATGGGGAGGTAGCGGTGCCCTGTAACTTGCAATCCGCTCTAGCAAGATTGAATTCCTTTTCTGAGGCTGTCCGTATTGTTTGGTCTGCCTTTTGCACGTAGTGTTGACGGTTGGGTCCTGCGCAATGGGCATCCATGAACCATGTCAGGTCCGGAAGGAAGCAGCATTAAGTGGTCCCGCCCATGTGCCGCGGGGTAGCCTAACTTGAGCTGTCGACAGGAGTAACGCTTATGTGCGGCAGTCGAAGAAAGGTGCACGGTATAAATCTTCCAATAATCACGCATTCACTTTTAGGAGTGAATGCGTTTTTTCTATTTTAAGCGTGTGTGTAGTTTCGAATTAATAGAGATACAAGGGCACTTTTTAATTTGTATTCTGTGCGTTATATTTCAAAGAGTTTCGTATGACTTTATGCTATACTAATTGTATGAATTTTTAACGAAGGGAGAGGGAAAGGTTGACATATCAAGCGTTTTATCGTGTGTATCGTCCACAGTCATTTCGTGAAATGTCAGGGCAAACACATGTAAAGAGAACCCTTCAAAATGCTCTCCTTGCTAGCAAGACTACGCATGCCTACTTATTTTCTGGCCCACGTGGTACCGGAAAAACGAGTACAGCTAAAATTTTTGCCAAAGCATTAAACTGCGAAAATGCACCTGCCAAAGAACCGTGTAATGAATGTGCTACATGTATAAGTATTACAGAGGGCTCCCATACAGACGTCATTGAGTTTGACGCGGCATCGAACTCACGAGTGGAAGAAATGCGTGACATCATTGAAAAAGTCCGCTTTGCACCGGCTGATGCGCGCTTTAAAGTGTATATTATCGACGAGGTGCATATGCTTTCTACAAGTGCCTTTAACGCTCTATTAAAGACGTTAGAGGAGCCACCTGAGCATGCAGTCTTTATATTAGCCACAACCGAACCTCATAAACTTCCAGCAACGATTATTTCTCGTTGTCAACGTTTTGACTTTAAGCGACTTTCTTCTATAGATATTGTAGAACGTATGAAGGTTGTGTTAGAGGATATTGAAATGGGTTATGATGAGCAAGCGTTAAAGTCGATTGCGCAGGCTTCTGCAGGGGGAATGCGTGATGCGTTAAGCTTACTTGATCAAGTCGTTTCATTTAGTAACGAATCGGTACAGCTTGAAGATGTACTACTTGTCACAGGTTCAGTAAGCCAAGACGCCTTTTATGAAATCACATTGTCACTTCAACAAAAAGAAGTTGCACAAGTATTAAGTCGTGTGGAAGAACTGATTTCAGATGGTAAGGAGCCGCTACGTTTAGCAGAAGACTTTATTACTTTTTTCCGTGACTTACTTCTATTAAAGACAGATGGAACACTAGAAGATTTATTAGAATTTATTTCACCTGAAGAAAAGTTTGTTATATTAGCACAAGATTTTGATGCAGATACATTATACGGATTTATTGATATTTTGGCTAAGACGCAGCAAGAAATGCGTTTTTCACATCATACAAAAATCTATTTAGAAACAGCGCTATTAAAAATGGCCCAGTATAAAGCGAATGGGAATTCACAAGGTGTAGCCCTTGCCCCGGAATTAGAAGGAAAAGTAGCCTCAATTGAAAACCGTTTAGGTCTGCTTTCTCAGCAACTACAAAATGGTGGAATACCAGCTGCAGCTAAAGAGCAACCTCGCCAGCGCGTACGTCCACAGGGCAATCAGTATAATGCACCAACTGGACGTATACAAGAAGTACTAAAAACAGCAACAAAATCTGATTTACAAAAAATAAAATCAACTTGGGCGCTCGGCTTGTCGAGCTTACAAAAGTCACAGGCGGCTTTACTTGCTGATGCAGAGCCTGTAGCGGCAAATGCGAGTGCTTTTGTGGTAAAATTCAAGTATGATATTCATTGTCAAATGGTAGCAGATAACAATGCACTTGTGGCGTCATTTACTGGGCGTATCGCTTCAGAAGCGGGTGTACAGTATGAGTTATTATGTATTCCAGAACAAGCATGGGGCACATTGCGTGAAAGTTTCATTCGCGATAACGGTTTAGACCAAAAAAATCCAACGCAAGATGAGTCAGCGGATGGATTAATAGAAGAACCTGCTTTTGGCGATGAAGCCGAGCTTCATGCAGCACAAGATCCACTCGTTACAGAAGCAGAACAGCGCTTCGGAAAAGACTTTGTTGATGTTGTCGAAGAATAATTTCAAATTTAAAGGAGGAATTTTGATATGCGTGGTATGGGTAATATGCAAGGCATGATGAAAAAAATGCAAAAAATGCAAAAAGAGATGGTTGAAGCACAAGAGGCTTTAAACGCTCAAACATTTGAAGGTGCTGCTGGTGGCGGTATGGTGAAAGTGGTAATGAACGGTCAACGTGAAATGCTAGAAATTAACTTAGATGATTCTGTAGTAGACCCAGAAGATATCGAAATGTTACAAGATCTAATCGTAATCGCAACAAACGAAGCGTTGAAAAAAGTTGAAGAAACAACAAATGCGACAATGGGTAAATTCACACAAGGGATGAACCTTCCTTTCTAATTTGAATCGCGTCATAAGTAGTGCACATCTCAACATTTTGGGGTGTGCCTTTTTAAAGGAGGGAAATGGATGCACTATCCAGAGCCAATATCAAGATTAATTGATAGCTTTATGAAACTACCGGGAATCGGACCCAAAACGGCTGCTCGCTTAGCCTTTCATGTATTAACGATGAAGGAAGATACAGTCACAACATTTGCAAAGGCCTTAGTCGATGCAAAACGTAATTTAATGTACTGCTCGCAATGCGGTCATATCACAGATATAGACCCATGTCATATTTGTTCCGATAAACAGCGTGACGTAACTATGATTTGTGTTGTACAAGATCCAAAAGATGTTATCGCTATGGAAAAAATGCGCGACTATCAAGGTTTATACCATGTATTACATGGGGCAATTTCACCGATGGATGGCGTAGGTCCTGAAGATATTAATGTCGCATCATTATTAGGGCGCTTACATGATGAGCGTGTTCAAGAGTTAATATTAGCGACAAACCCAACAATTGAAGGGGAAGCAACGGCTATGTATATTTCACGTCTTGTAAAACCATCAGGCATTCGTACGACACGTATTGCTCACGGCTTACCAGTAGGTGGAGACTTAGAATATGCAGATGAAGTAACTTTATCAAAAGCATTGGAAGGCCGTCGCGAATTATAATCAGGAGGCAACATAGATGTTTTTTTCGCGTAAAGGGAAACTTAAAAAAGAGTTCGATGATAAACTAGTTTCTTCTTTTAAAGAAACAAAAGAAGAATTACACAGTGCAAAAGTAATTGAAGAATTAATGGATGATTATAGCTTAGATGTCATTGCAGAACGGAAAAAGGCCGAAAGCATTCACTTCTACTTGTATAAAGAAGCGCGCGTACGTCGTGTGTTAATTAAATAAATATTATTGAAATAAGAAACAAGCCAGTCGCATAAGCTACCATTAAAAAAACAAGGATGGTGCTGTGCGTTACATAGTAATTGCGATGTGTTTTGTTTTCTTATTTCTTTTTTTTATGAATAAAGAAGCTCGTGGGAAAGTAATTGAATATTTAGCGTGGTTTTGGTTTAAATTCGCCGCAGTCATTGCTTTATTGTTTGTCATTAATTATATTTTTAGTTTTGTAAAATGGGGGGTACAGCTTCCAATTAACCTATTTTCAGTAGCAACAATCACAATTTTAGGACTTCCAGGAATCATTTGTGTAAGTTTTTTAATGATAATGAAAAAAATTTAATAAAAAGTGTTGCAGCATTTTAAAAATGATGGTATATTATTTTAAGTCGCAAGGGCGACAAACAATATCTAAAAAATCATCGAAATAAATTATTGACACAATACTTTAAAGGTGATATGATATAAAAGTTGTCACAAACGACAAT
>NZ_JAKZFC010000017.1 GCF_022549215.1 Solibacillus palustris
TAAAAAACTCCCCAATTTGATAAACAGATTTTATTTTTAATCTGTCTACCTAATGGGGAGCATATCAAAATCAGCGTTCGTGGCTTTTCTTATGAACATTGTTTATGCGTTGTTTTATGCACTTTTGTTAAAAGTCAGTCATGGCAAAGGTTTTGAAGCATTTGAAGTGATATTGCACTATCGTCTTTGATAAATAAAATCTTGTATAAAAATTGAAGTCTTATCGTTGTAAATCTGTATAAATTTTACTTCCCTCTTATTGTACTAACGGGGCCTTTACTTGAAGATCATTGAGTTGCATATGCAGCCCTTTTTTCTTTATTGAAATGAAGCAGTTTAGTAAAACTAGATAACTGGAAATATTATGGCTTAATAAAGAATACATAGAGATGAATGGGGGATTAATTGTGAGGTTTTTGATTTTAATTATTGTTCTTACAATTTTCCTTTTCTTATTAGAAAAAATATTAAATAAATTACTTGGTGTTGAAAAGAAGAAGATTTCTGAATCCTCAGGTAAAAAAGTGGACAAATGGGGGAGAGTCATTATTTTGGTTATCTTTTTATGTACTTTTCCGTTTTTTGTTGTACAGGAAACAAATGTTATGATCTGGTATTGGATGATCTATTTAACAGCCTTATTAGGTTTTCAGTCTATCCTTGAGTGGAAGTATCTGAAGAACTCAAAACAATATGTTACTACACTTATTTTTCTAATTTTAGGGGTAATTTTTTTGTATAATATAAAGTACATTCTCCAATTATTGGGCTGAAGTAGTTTACTTAACGGATAAGGCATTGTGAAAGAATGTACTTAAACTAACGGGCAGTTTAGTTTAAGAAGAACTTCGTTAATTGGACTATATATATCCTGTTTACTAGTGGTAAATTTTGCTGAAGTAAGATTATTAAGTATATATTCTGGGAGGGGCTTCTAGTGTTGAGATTTATTGATGACTTAGCAGGAGCTATATATGATATTTTTAAATTTATTATTTGTGCGATTAGCTATTTACTTGCAGGAATGATAATTGTTGCAGTTCCAATGTATCTTATAGTTTGGGTTTTCGGCTTTTTTCAATAATCATATTCAATTAACAGGTGCTTTACTTGAAGATCAATGAGCTGTATAGACGGCTCATGATTCTTGTTGAACTAACGGAGCAGATTAGTTGAAGTGCGTTGTTTAACTTTTGTTCAACAATCGGGCCATTTAATGGAATAATCCAGATTTAGAATAATATACGAATATAAAAGGATTTTTTTAATGTGAAAATCTATCAGTCGATGATAAAGTAAATCTGATTTCGAAGAAGGAACACTATAGGAGTCAAGAGAAAAAAATAAAGATGAATGTATTAGACAATAGTAAAGGGGGGAAGGATTTTAGTCATGTTTAATATCCTTCCCCCCTTTATGCTTTCGAACAAGGAAGTTCTGCCTACCTGAAAAATTATAAAAAGTAGTTTTGAGGATTTTTTAATGCACTTGCAATTTTCCTAATTCCTTCATCAATTCGATGGGCGTCAACATTTGAAACATTCAACTTCAAAATCCGTTCGTGGTAAAAGTCATCTAAATAATTTCTTTCAACTGAATCCAGATATATGCCTTCTTCATGCAAATGATAAACAAATGATTTCAAATTCACACGCTTGGGCAACCAAATATGACTATGCATTACAATTTCTGATGATGATTCGTAGTTAGGTATATGATCTTGTATTGATTGATGCAGAATTTTCGCGCGTTCATGATAGATATTACTGATTTTCGTTTTATTATGTTCAAACAAACCATTTTTCAAATAGAGATATAATGCGGCTTGTGAAATCATAGAGCTGTCGATATCCGTTGTCATTTTGTATTTTTGAAACATGTCAATTATTGAAGGTGGAAGAACCGCCAATCCAACTCTTAACCCGGGAAACATAATTTTTGAAAAACTTTTTAAATAGATGACTTTATCATGGTAATCATCTGCAAAAAGGGGATCGTTCTTCGGATTGTATTCGAAATCTGCTAAATAATCATCTTCTAAAATGTATACATTATATTGATCTGCTAATTGTAAAATAGCCTCTTTTTCTTTTTTACCGTATGAAGTTCCTAAAGGATTATGAAAGCGTGGCATTGTATAAAAAAATTTAATATCTTCTTCATGAAATATTTGCTCTAGTCGACCTAAATCAATGCCATTCGCAGTACGTTGAATTCCTATTGCTGGTAACTGTAAGGTTTTTAGCAGATCCATATATAAATGATAACTTGGTTGTTCAACTAGAATGGTGGAACGATTATTTGGAAAGGGCATAATACTTAATAAAGAAAGGGCCTGTTGAACACCTGTAGTGATGAAAATCTGTTCGTTATGCGTGAATACTTGGTAAGATTCTAACAGTTTTTTAGCTTCTGCAATAAGTGGCGGCCAACCTTTTGGCGTTCCGTAGCGAAATAATTCTTCTTGATAGGTATCAATTGCTTTATTTATGCAGTGTTGAAATTCTTTATAAGGAAATGCATGCAAAGTAGGAGATGCACTCGCAAAGTCAATTATGTCAGTGGAAAATGGCGTTTTGAAGACGTGATTATCCACAACATAATAACCACTTTTCGGTAGAGCATAAATAATATGTTGCTCCTCCAATTTCTTTAAAGCAGTCAATACCGTGCTTTTACTACAAGAATATTGCCCAGTTAAATTTCGAATGGATGGTAGTTTTGCACCGGTCGAAAATTTACCAGATTGAATTTGCATCAGAAGTAATTGATAGACTGATTCATATTTAAGCATCATAAACCTCCTTACACATCTGTATCGGTACAGATGTGTATTTTTTATATCGTAAAGGTTTTTATTATCCCTTACGATAATGGTACCGGCCGGATCAATATAAGGGGGGAATCGAAATGAATGAAAATAGAAATGCCTATATCGCAGCAACCATCTATGCACTCATTATCGGATTGTCATTTATGTTTGTAAAAGTGACATTAACGGTTGCAACACCGTTAGATACATTGGCTCATCGGTTTACCATTGCATGGATCGCAGCCACAGTGTTGTTCGTGTTAAAAAAGGAATCAATCAAAGTAACAAAAAAAGATGTACTGCGGATTGCCTTGTTAGCCATCTTTTATCCGACACTCTTTTTTGCTTTTCAAGTATTTGGGTTAGTGCATACATCTTCATCGGAAGCTGGTATTATTCAAGCAACATTACCAATTTTTACGTTAATTTTTGCAAGTATCATCTTAAAGGAAACATCTACACGTAGTCAAAAAATAGCGATTGGTTTATCAGTACTCGGTGTGATGTATATTATGTACATGAACGGGGCAAGGGGTACAAATACAAGTCTCATCGGGACTGGTTTAATTTTACTTTCAGCACTTACCGCCTCACTATACAACGTATTTGCTAGAAAGTTAACACAACGCTATTCGTTATTCGCTATCACATATATCATGACATTGTTTGGGTTTATAGCTTTTAATGGACTGGCACTGACAAACCATGTAATGAATGGAACAGTCCATCAGTTTATGCAACCTTTTGGTCACTGGGATTTTGTTCTTGCCATTTTATATTTAGGGATCCTATCGTCTTTAGGAACGGCCTATCTTTCAAATTATGCTTTATCAAAAATAGATGCATCGAAAATGAGTGTTTTCAGTAATTTTGCTACGCTCATTACCATTTTAGCAGGGGTCATTTTTTTAAAAGAGGAATTTCAATTATACCACATTGTAGGATCTATTATCATTATCATCGGTGTTGTTGGTACAAACTATTATGGTGAAAGGGGCAAATCAAATGAAAAAATATAGTCTCTTGCTAATCATAAGCCTCATTTGAGGATCTCAATTGATGTAGGTTCCATTTCGTTATCTGCTTTAAAGCACTGATCGGTGCACTTTGTTTATCAGTGATTAGTCTGTTCCAATCCAAGAAAACACCACACACTCAATAATAAACTATATTTTTGGATTGGACTTTTTGAAGTCGTCTTGCCGTTTATTCTTAGCGGGATTGTTGCATAAGCGTCTCTGTTCTTATTCAACTAACGGGGGCTTTACTTGAAGATCATTGAGTTG
>NZ_JAKZFC010000018.1 GCF_022549215.1 Solibacillus palustris
GTAACTCAATGATCTTCAAGGAATGCACCCCGTTAGCCATCCATATTGCGTAAAATCAACGCTACACCTCATACGTTCTTTCATGGGAGTTGAAGACTATTTTTATTGAAACGTTACTTCCCCAACTATTTTTTCATTAAAAAAGGAAATATTTTGTTGTGGTAAGTTAATCTGTTTTGAACAAAATAATCATAAAAGGTGGTGTGATAATGAAACGAATTTATGTTATTTTTATGTTACTTTTATGCTCCTTATTGATTTTAGGCTTATCTGTTTCTGCCCAAGAAACAGATAAGCCCAAAGTGATAAGTTTTCATGGTGAAAGTGAAAATTGGTTGGGTGCTTTTACAGCTGAATTTACAGGTGAAAGAATAACAGAAATAGGGTATATAAAATATAAAGGGGAAGATGTTAATTCTGTAGGGCTTGTTGAAGTCACATATGAAACAAATAGCGGTGGACTATCAAGTATTAGCTATTTAGCAGGTCTAGATTCAATTGATTCACCTATAGGAGAAAAAGGTACTTCAACTACCAAAGGAGCTGTAGGGAATAATAATCAATATTCTAAAACAAAATTTATTAAAGTGACTGTGGAATGGGGTGAAAAAACAGAGTCATTTAATTTATACAAAAAATAAAAAATTAGTCGAATGGTGTTTTAAAATACACCATTCTTTGTTATTACAAATACACTAAACTTCCCTACTGTCACTAAACTGCTCCTTTAGTTCAATAAGAAAAAAAGAGCTGCATTTGCAACTCAATGATCTTCAAGTAAAGTACTCCGTTAGTTGAAGAACATTGAGTTAGCAACTTTAAGCAAATCATCTACTGTAACATTTTCTTTCGTTGAGTAACTAATACTAATTGAATACCTTGAATTTCCATTCTGAAAAATAAGTTGAGAGGCAAGTGGGAAGTTTGGTTGATACAGTGCATTAGTTCCATTTTTCAAGGAGTAAAATTCATCATTTTCGCCCTTGAGTGTCTCTAAATCAGTATTGTGTGGTACTACCTTTATCTGTAACAATCCTCCTAAACCAGCACTTCTATAACGTAACATCAGTACATCTTCGTCTACATACCCATCTATATGAGTAATATCAAAAGGGAACTTTGAAGGGGGGCGTATATTTGTTTTATTCTTTGCTTCATACTCCTTTATAGCTTTAGATTCATTCATAAACGGATTGGAACCATCGTATACAACCCTAATATCAGTTATTTTTTCTTTCTTAAATGTAATTTCCCAAATAAAAGCTATTCTTCCTTGCAAGTAATTTTCATCATCATCGAAATAAGCAATTGTTACACTAATATTTTCTTTAGGTGAAGGTAATCCAGTAACTTTTCTTATAGGTGTATCTTCCCTGATTTCAGGAATGTCAACATCTGAAGCAAGATATGTCCTCGCCTGTTCTTCATCTTTTTTAGTTAATGCAATAACAAATTCACTTCCTATTTTAACGATATCGAGTGTTGCCATAACAGGCTGGATAACTAAAAATACCAAAGTAAATGCCATTAATATAGTTAATATTTTCTTCATTTTCATCACCAAGGTTATTTTGCCCTTGATAATTAATTTTATCCCTTCTTGAATTAACCTGCACCATTAGTTCAATAAAGAAAAAAGAGCTGCATATGCAACTCAATGTTCTTCAAGTAAAGCCCCCGTTAGTTTAAGTATATTTATTCACATACTTTTAAAACTACTTTATTTTTAAGGCTAAAACTTTAATTCGGGAACGTTATAAACGTTTATTTTGTATACTTTATAAATCTTTAATGAGCTAAAGTAATCATGAATTTATTAAAAATAAAAGAATTTTTATAGCTGTATTAATGCCCCCTGTTTATAGTGCAACAATAAATCTTGCAATAACTTTACTTAAAATTTTCTCCTAGCTAAAATATGCCCTGGAGTAAACTACTAAAAAAAGAAACAATAACAATAATGAAAGAAGTAGAGTAATAATATTAAAACCTATCACTAAAAAGTTTTTTGCTAGCCCTCCAAACACTACGCCACTAATAGATAGCACTATTATTAATCCAGATAAAAAGAATTCGTCAATATCTGTATATAGAATTATGCCAAAAGATAATAAACTGAAGAATACCATAAGCCATGAAAAATTACTGTACTTTCTCAAATAAACACATCCCCATATAATAGTTGAATAATGAAAATGCACCCAAAGCGTCGTTTGTGAAAATTTCCGAAATGCTTGTTGCACTAATGCACCCGTTAGTTGAATAAGGAACTGTCTAAAAAATTATAAAATAATCATCAAAACATATACCATCTAGGTTAAAAAGCATTTTGTATTCTCCAATTTGATTATCTTTATAGATGATTGGAATGTATGTAGTAACGTAATCAAAACCGTACTGCATAAAAGCATCTTTATTCCAAGCATCAATAAAAAGTCCAAGTCGATTCATCTTAATTATCAATTGCCCTTTATCCAAATCCGCACCGAAAACTTCAAGAAATTCCTCTTTTTGTTCCTCTTTATAGTTATTAAACATTTCCCAAAAGCCTTTGATTGTATTACTTTCAATGGAGTGATTCTCTGCCCATTTTCTTAGTTCATTGGTATTCACCTTTTTAATTTCCCCCTTTTAATGTTAATTCTATATCAAGGAATAGAAGATTCTTATTAAACTAACCTGCTCCTTTAGTTCAATAAGAAAAAAAGAGCTACATATGCAACTCAATGATCTTCAAGTAAAGCCCCCTTTAGCTTAAGTACATTAGTTCACAAACTTAATTGTTTTACTGTTCACTTATTACAGGAACGCTTACCCTTTAGATCAATAACTTCAACCAAAAAGTCTTTGATTTGTTTATTTTATTCCGTTAAATAATTCAGAAGATCACTAATTCTGCTCTTTCTAAACTGATATGTAAAGTGATCATGCTTTGGAATGATTGTTTACCTGTTCAAAAAAGCCCCCCTCTTGATAAAGTATGGTTGTAATTTCTTCTGCTTCTTTTATTTTCTTTTCATTTTCAGCATGTAGTTCAGAACTACTTATTGAAGGGGAAGCTTCAGATATTTCTCCTTTAGTTGAGACGTTATAGATGAATAGAAAAGACACAACAAATAAAATCCCACTGGTTCCAATTAAAGTGATTTTGCCCTTTTTTATTCTGTACACTTCCTTTTTTACTATAAATATATGGCTGTATAAAAAGTTTTAAACATGCTTAAGTTCTTCAACTAAACTGCCCCTTTAGTTCAATAAGAAAAAAAGAGCTACCTATGCAACTCAATGATCTTCAAGTAAAGCCCCCGTTAGTTGAATAAGAAGGGAGTCAGATTTACAACGATAAGACTTCACTTTTTATACAAGATTTTATTCATCAAAGACATTAGTGCAATATCAATCAAATGCTTCAAAACCTTTTCCATGACTGACTTTTAACAAAAGTGCATAAAACAACGCATAAG
>NZ_JAKZFC010000019.1 GCF_022549215.1 Solibacillus palustris
CACTTGATCTTCAAATATCTTTTGTATCGTTAGATTTTCAGAAAAATCTACATCTGTATTATTAAACTCATTTAATATTTGGTACTTTTCTTCTTCCAATAATAGCTCTACTTCTGATATTTTTATATCTTTGTTATTTAACAGACCATTAATTATATTTTCTAAGTATTTTGCGAATTTTTTAACTATCGCCTCTTCAACCACTAAACTATTAAAATTGAATTTAAATTCAATTCCACCAAAAGTTAATATCTGTAAACTTATATTGTAATTATTTCTTTCTATCATAGAAAATTTTTCTATAGATAAAATATTATCTTTGCCTATACTTAAAGGATAGTTCTCTACAGTAACTACTGAATTAAATAGATCTTCATTAGTTTTTAAGCCCAAGCATTCTTTGATTTCAACTAATGGAGTATTCTCAAAATCTTTCCTTCCACTAAGAGTTTTATCAATATTTCGAACTAAATCAATTAATAAGATTCTATCTTCTGAATTTATCGTTATTGGAATAATATTTATAAATAAACCAACCATATTATCTATAGCTCTAATTTTATCTGTTCTACCTGATACTGTTGTTCCAAATATAACTTCTTGAGAGTTACTAAACTTTTGCATTAAAACTCCCCAAGCCGTATAAAGTAATGCTGCTAAGGATATTCTATTTTTTTTAGAAAATTCCGTAATTTTATACGAAGTTTCATTGTCTAACTTATATAAAATTTCTTTGTACTCACCTTTTACTTTCCCTTCAAAACAGCACCTTGCTTCGTTAGATTCATTAAAATAATTATCCCAATATTCTTTTTGTTCATTTTTGTTAAGGTTTATGGTATAATTAACAAACTCATTAAATTTTGTCTTAGTTAATTCTTTAGGTCTGATTCCATGGTAAAAACAAGAATATGCTTCAAATAACTCTTTTAATAATATTCCGTTACTCCACCCATCATAAATTATATGATGATTAGTTATAATCATTTCATACTTTTTATTCTCTAATTTACACAAGTAAACTCTTAATGTTTCTTTTGCTATATCAATTCTAGTACTGAAGTCCATTAACTTAATATCTTCTACAGCCTTCCACTTTTCCAATTCATTGGTAAAATCATTGTATTGTATTGATATTTCATGATTCTTTTTAACTATTTGTACTGGATTATCAATGCCCTTCCATCTAAAAACAGTTCTCAACATTTCGTTGTTTTTTATCACAAAATCCCATGATTTCTCTAATAAATCTATTTTAATATCTCCTGAAATGGTTAAACTTAATTGCTCATGACACTCTCTACTATTTTCGTCCATAACATAAGAAAATAACATACTTTGTTGTAAACTAGTTAATCGCATTATATTTTCTATATTTTTTTTATCTAACTTCTCCATATAATTATTAGCTCCTATTTTTGTATGTTATATTAATAATTCCCTAATTAACTTAACTATTTATTTTTAATTTTTAAGGTACCACTATGCCTAATTTTATAGTCATAGTGGTACAAAACATAGTTTCTAATCAAATATAGAATCTAACTCCTCTTGTGAAATCCCTGCAGCATCAAAATCTGATGGAGTATATTCCTTTAGATCTTTATTCGCACATTGATCCAAAATTAATTTCAATGAATTTACATAGTTATCAATTAACTTTTGGACTGTTTCATCTTCAAATCTATTTCTACTATACGTAAAGCTTATTTTTAATTTTCTATTGACAATCATAGCATCTATATCCATTAATGATGTTAATAAATTATTTTTATGACTATCCAAACCAAATTTAATATTTGATATATTTAGTCTTTCCCCATCTAAAATGGTGTCAAAGTCCCCAAGGTAATTTAATCTTATATGCTTATTCTCTTTATAAGTTAACTGTTTATTTGTAAATTTCAGTATGCTATAGTTAAATCCTTTGTTAGGTATGTTTCTAAGTTGCTCTTTTAATGATTTAATAGTATTATTCATATCTTCATGATTTACAATAAAATATGTAGGATACATACTCGTAAACCATCCAACGGTCCTAGATACATCAATATAATCATTTATAGCTTCTCTTCCATGTCTTTCAAGTTCAATTACAATTTCATTTCTACTAGTTAAATTATTAAGAGTAATTACTAATGCAATTGTTAAAGTTTCATTAAGTTCCAAATTATAAATTTCATTTACACTTTTTATTAAATCATTTAATATATCTTCACCTAATTCTATACTCACAATATTAGCTGTTCGTACAGTATCTAATCCTATATCAAAATCTACCGGATAGTTAACATCTTTATCTAATATTGATTTCCAATAAGCCTTTTCTTTATTAAACTCTTTTTTACTATACTCATTTAAAGCATCTGCCCAAGCTTTAAATGAATGTGTTTTCATTGGTAGCTTTACTTCCTCATTATTGCTCAATTGTTTCAGCACAGTTAGGAAGTCATCTAATATAATTCTCCATGAAATTCCATCAACTATTAAATGATGAGCCATGAACAGCAAGCTTTGTTTTCCTTCACCTAAATTAAAAACAATTAATTTAAACAAGGTATTATTTTCTAAATCAAAACCATTTATAAGGTTATTTTTATTTTCATTAATTTTATTTATTTGTTCATCATAACTACTTTCAGATAAGTTAATATACTCTACAATGTTTTTCCCATTAATATTTTCTTTATTTAAGTACACATTATTATAAAATAACTTTTTAGCTGATTTATCATAATTGATTCTTAAAGAATCATGATGACCAACTATTTCTTCTATCGATCTTCTAATATTATTTATATCCATACTATTCTTAAATTCTAATTGTATATATTGATTATACGAATGTTCATTTAAGAAATTCTCATTAAAAAACCATTCTATAATTGGTGTATTATTAATAGTACCTTCCATTAAATAGTCCTCTATAATTTTATTACTTTTCATTACCTGAGCAGTAGTGGCAATTTTATCAATAGATTCATAGGTTAGGATATCTTTTACTCTAATATCTAATCCTAAATTTTTTAGTTTTGAAGAAATCTGTATGGCTTTTATCGAGTCTCCTCCAATTTCATAGAAGTTATCATTTATTCCTATTTTGTCTACACCTAATACTTCAATCCACACTTTTGCCAAAGCTTCTTCTATTTCATTTCTTGGTGGTTGATGTTCATTTAGAATCTCAACTAGGTTTGGGGCTGGAAGCTCTCTTCTATTAAGCTTTCCATTATTGGTTAAAGGCATCTTTTCAAGTTTTATAAAATAAGATGGAATCATATACTCTGGTAAACATTCCTTTAGGTATGCTCTTAGGTTCAGCTCTTTAATTTCTTTTTCACTTAACACGTAAGCGCATAGGTATTTATTCCCTAGTTTATCTTCCCTATCTACTACTACAGCTTCTTTAATCTCGTCATTATTTTGTAACTGATTT
>NZ_JAKZFC010000002.1 GCF_022549215.1 Solibacillus palustris
TTGATAATTCCCCAATCGAATCGTTTCATTCCACGCTAAAGTCTGAAACGTTCTATCTCGACGATATCTATCGCACAACGAACGCACGTGTGATACAGATTGTCGAAGAATACATTACTTATTATAACAATATCCTTATTCAAACGAAACTAAACAGCCAATCGCCGGTTCAATACCGTCAATTGGCTGCATAAAAGGGTGTTTTATTCTTGTCTCAAAAAGGGTAGTCAGTGCCTTGCATATGCAGCTCTTTTTTCTTATTGAACTAACGGGGCAGTTTAGTATCCGCTTATAAAAGGATATAACGTTGTAAATTCATTTTAAAGTAAGAAAAGAAAGGAACAATAAATGAAAAAAAGAAAATATAAAAGAACATATATCATTTTGGGGGTAATAACCCTTTTGGTTGTTATGATTTGGATGAATAATACGAGTCTATTTTATTCGAAAGATACAAATTATAAGATTCTAGCTCATAGAGGGTTGGCTCAAACCTTTGATATTTCAAAGGTAGAGTATGATACGAATACAGCTGAAATCATTTATCCACCTGAGCATCCCTATTTAGAAAATACAATTCCTTCTATGAAAGCAGCATTTGATAATGGTGCTGACGTAGTGGAATTAGATATTAAGTTAACGAAGGACCATCAATTAGCTGTTTTTCATGATTTCGCTTTAGAGTATAGAACAAATGGTAAAGGTGAAGTCAAAGATTATATGATGAACGAATTGAAGAAACTAGATGTCGGCTATAGATATACGGCTGATAATGGAGGGAGCTATCCGTTTCGTGGCAAAGGTATTGGTATGATGCCAAGCTTAGATGAGGTGTTTGCGGCTTTTCCTAATAAAGAGTTTTTAATTCATGACAAAGATGGAGATATGGAAACAACAAAAGTATTGTGGGATTCATATTTAAGTAAAATGTCTAGGGGACAATTAAATAAAATAACAGTTTATGGTGATGTAGACGGCGAAGGATTTGATTACTTACGTTCAAAGCATGTAGAGATGAAATTGTTAACGAAAACAATGATGATAAATGCACTATTAAAATATGAATTAATAGGTTGGACGGGATATATTCCGAAAGAATTGTATAATATGGAGCTACATTTACCTTTAAAATATGCGAAGTACTTATGGGGTTGGCCAAATAAATTTATTGATAGAATGGAGTCTGTCAACACACGAGTCGTAATGGTAGAGGGAAATGGTAAATGGTCAGAAGGATTTGATACAAAAGAAAGCCTCGAAAAAATTCCAGAAGGATATCAGGGGTATATATGGACAAATAGGGTTGATAAGGTTACTAAATGATTTAATTCATCAAAAAAGTTGATTCTTCATTTTAAGGAATCGTACTTTTAAGTTATTAAAGAGCAACATTCCTATAGTGAAGAGACTGATTTTATGTGCAATGTAAGAGTAACTAAGTTTTGGAATTTGTATACTTAAACTAACGGGGGCTTTACTTGAAGATCATTGAGTTGCATATGCAGCTCTTTTTTTATTATTGAACTAAAGGGGCAGGTTAGTTGAACAGTGTTGTTTAACAATCGGGCCAGATTGTTATATGACTTTTTACAAATTTCAGTTTTGCCAAAGTCTGAACAAAGCTTTTATGAAGAAATGATTACTCCGCAAGATATATCAAAAAATAAATGGAGAACCTTGATACCCTATAGGTAAAGGAGGAAGCCTTTGTTGTATAATTACGAAATTATAATTAAAAAAATTATTATGTATGTGGAAGAAAACTTACATGAGCCTCTTACTTTAGAAAACATTGCTTCACAATCAAATTTTTCAAAATACCACTTTCATCGAATATTCCAATCCACGGTTGGTATGACGGTAAATGAATACATTCGGTTAAGAAGATTGGCTAATGCTTCTTCCGCTTTGCTTTACACAAGTGAACGCATTCTTGACATTGCTATATACTATCAATTTGAATCACAAGAATCATTTACGAGAGCATTTAAAGAAGTTTACAGGCTGCCACCTGGCAAATATCGCAGAATGATGTCTGACGTGATAAAAAATAAGGAGGAATCAAATATGGAAACAAAGGTGAAAGGTTGGTTTTTGAGTGGGTCAAATCCATTTAATTATGAAATGGGAATTGATCATGAAGTTGTTCATCAGGGAGTGGCATCAGGTTATTTAAAATCCAAAACAGTATTAGATTCAACTGAATTCTCTACTATGATGCAAACATTTAAGGCGAATCAGTTTGTTGGGAAACGTATTCGACTCTCTTGTTTCATCCGTACAAAAGATGTAGACACGTACACTGGAATGTGGATGCGAGTAGACGACACAATGGGAGATGTTCTTCAATTTGATAATATGAGTAACCGCCCTATTAAGGGCAACACAAATTGGAACCGTTATTCCATTATTTTAGATGTACCAGTTCAAAGTGCTGTTATTTCGTTTGGTATTATTCTGGCTGGACAAGGTACGGTATGGGCAGATCAATTTATTTTTGAAGAAGTGAATGAAAGTATTCCAACAACTAATTTGGAGGTGCATGGTGAACTGCTGGATGAGCCGATAAATTTATCGTTTGATGAAGAAATATGATTTAAGGAAAGGTGATAACATGGCTATTTCAGGAAAACAAGCTAGCGGGATTGTATTAAGTGTTATTGTTATAATCGTAATTATGGCTGTAAAGTTTGTAGGAATTAATACGCTTTTCTTAAATCACGAAGTGATGGAAACCGTTGATATCTCAATTAATACATAATGAAAGGTTTGATAATTTAATGTTAATTGAAATGAAAGAGGCTTTCCTTTTTTTATTGGACATCTATAAAGGAAAATTACCTCAACCTGATTTGTATTTACTTGGATTAATTATGGTCATTATGCCTCTTGCTGAATCTATACAAGAAAGAAGAAAGAAATCAAGTAAAAGTAAAAAATGGGGTATTATATATTTGAAATGGATTCCTATCTCATTTTTAGTTAGTTCTATCTATTTATCTGGGTTTTATTTTATTACAAATATGTTTAATAATTTCTTTTCTACGCCTGAAGTTTTTCATCAGCAACAAAGTTTACGCTCAATTGCGATAATGTCTTTGACTATGGCGAGCATTGCTTCTTTAATTGTTTCTATTTGGAATTTAAACATATTGTTTGTAGCTAAAAAAGTCTTATTTACCTTTATTATTAATTCATTGTTTATAGTTATCGGTATGTACCTAATAAATATAACTTGGTATGAAATTATTAAATTACCATTATGGTGTTATGGATTAATTGGAGTGATAAATACAATATTTATGTCCTTTTTATTGTGGGAGGAAAATGAAGAATTGGTGCAAATGCAAAGTAATGAAATACGATAATTCGCATATGATTTCGGTAATAGAAGAGTATGAATAAACGTCGGAGCAACTAAGAAACTGGATCGAGAAAATTTTAGAGAATAATAAAGAAAAGCTAGTCGTAGCGGAAAGCAGAGGGCAGATTGTTGGTATGATTGTTTTTCGCTCAAAAAGTACTAAAAGGCTTTCTCACACTGGTTCTTTTACGGCAATGGTCAAAAAAGAGTATTGCAATCAGGGCATTGGTAAACTGCTGATAAAAGAACTTTTAAACTGGGCGGAACATAATACATTAATAGAGAAAGTTAGTTTAGGTGTATTATCAACAAACCAAAGAGCTATCGAATTGTACAAAAGTATGGGATTTGTTGAAGAAGGACGTAAAATTAAAGAAGTTAAGTTTAGTGATGACTTTTATGTGGATGATATACTTATGTATAAACTGGTTTAACCCTTTTTTCGTTCAACCTTTTTATCAAACGGAGTGCTACTATATAAGGTTATATTTTTATTTGTGAAGAAATGCACTTAAACTAACGAGGTGCGTTAGTTGAATATTCGCTTTCCGAAATAATCATTTTTTTACAAAGCAACATCAAAAGAGTTCGAACACATTTGATATATATAATATGTTTGAACTCTTAATTTACATATGTTTGAATATCGTTACCTTAAGATAAATTTATAATAAAGTTTGATTAAAATCATCTTTCCTCTGTAGATTTCATAGAGGTTAGATGATTTTTTACTGGATATTTATGTTAATTGTTGATATATAAAAAGATTGATAATTTAAAACAAAGTTTGATTAAACCCTGTATGTTAGGGGTTTTCTTTTGACCCTTTAATTTCATCTAGAATGTTCAATTAAAGAGCCTGCTTGTAGAGGATTTTAACTGGATTTTTAGAGTTATTATTTAAATAGGGATTTTGAAGTCTTTTGGTGAATATTAAATATTAATTTAAAAGATGGAGGTTGATGTGATGTTGAAGCTGTTTCAATATAACTGGCAAGTTCGTGATGATTGGTTTACATTGTGCAAAAACATACCGGATGAAGAACTATTAAAGAAACGGGTCGGTGGGTTCGGCAGTATCCTACATACCCTATTTCACATTGTGGATGTGGAATATATGTGGATTTTAGGTCTGCGGGGTGAACCAGTGCCTGAGGAGCCATTGTTTAAAGATTATGCTAATTTACAAAAAGTGAAAAATCTTTCAGCTCAATACCAGGAGAAAGTGAAGCCATTTGTGACATCTTGGACAAATGAAATGGATTCTCGGAAACTTTCAGAAGCTGATTTCAATAAAGAACCAATTAGCTCTAGAGACGTACCAATCAGGCGCCGAGTCATTGAATGTACACATGGAGAGATCCTACGTCATGTCATTGTCCACGAAATCCACCATATCGGCCAGTTATCTATATGGGCACGTGAAATAGGAAAGGAGCCTGTTTCCGCAAATCTGAGAGGAAGAGGACTATTCGATAATTAGACTGCCTTTACCAATTTCACAATCGGGCGGTATAATGGCACAAGGATCAAGAAATGATCAAACTTATTTATAAACGAATGGTTTAATTGAATATAGTTAAAGCGTGTTTTGATCAATCTTTTTTTCAAAACGCACTTTTTCTATTTACCATTTTATCAAGGTCTATAGAGTCAATTTAATCAAACTTTAATTCAAAGCTACATTAATGTAATTGTAAGGATTGTGAAGAAATGTACTTAAACTAACGGGGCAGTTTAGTTCAAGAAGGAGTAACTTCAAAATTATAGGGATTTACAACGCTAAGTTAAGAAATGTGACCAAACGACGCTTTGGGAAGATTTATTTTCGAGTATGTTACAATTTAACTACCAAATATTAGGGAGGATGTGCTTAGGAATGTCAAAAGATATTGTTAACTTCGTTTTACCAATGAAAACATTTGATACAACTAAAATGGACTCGTGGACTAAAGAACAGTGGCAGGAGTATAATGGAGATGAAAAGGATTATGTAAGCATACAAATATTGCTGATGAATGATAACGATTTTTATCTGGAAATAATGAGAATTTACTTTGACGAAGCAACAGACGAAATGTTTTTTTGTTTTGATACTCAAAATAAATTTGATAAAAATATAAATATTCAATTCGGTCAATGGAGAATTGATGATAGTATTTATAATTTATCTAATGAAAAGCCTCTGTATTTGGAGAAATTTTCTGGTGTTAGAGGATTTCAAAAATGCGTAAAGCGACATCATTTAGAAGATTGGGACAATACCATCATTGAACTAAAGATTTTAGATGCTGAAACCAATACAATGATTAGAGAACTTGAATTTCAAATAATTAAACAGTATACACAAATTTTTTAGTAATTCGCATAGATATTAAGTACAACGAAATTTAATAATATATACAAACACATACAAAATAACGTTCCCAAATGGAAGTTAGGGAATAAAACACCCCATTTAATTGTAATGAGGTGTTTGCTTTTTGCTGCTTATAATCAGTAAGTCCCCAAACCTAGATTGGTAACGTTATTTTTGATTCCACACACTAGTTGAGTTAGAATTTTCTAGAGGAGTGAAGATATATGGGACAACTTTGTTATAGTGATTTTGAACTTGTTAAAGAAACCGAAACGGATGGTTTTATTTACGGTGAAATAACTGACCATTTTTACTTTGAAAATGGGGATGCTTGCATTTCTGGAGATGGATTTGTTCAAGCACCAGACGGTAGTAGAGCAGGCATAATATGGGGACTAGAAAAAGAACCTTCAATATCTGTTTGTATAGAGCCAGAAGAAGACAGATGGGGCGTTTACGAAATAGGGTTTATCAAACCTATAAAAACAATGGATGACTTAATCGTAAATTTTAGAGCTGTTTTGCCACTGATAAAAGAAGCCTATCAAAATGCACATTCAACAAAATAAATATGCATTTCACATTGAATAAACGTTCCCAAATCAAAGTTTTGGGACGAAATAAAACACTTGAAACGTTGTCATACCAATGTATTAAGTGTTTTTCTGTATTTCGTTCAAATACACCTTTTTATGCACTATCGTTTGAACTAAGATACAACAAAACTTTCAATGCTGTTCAAAAGAAATTGCACTGGGTCATATTTTGAATAAAATCCTGCAAATACAGGGGATTCCTTAACGTTATAAATCAACCTTTTCTTATAACCTAGCCTTTTTCTTTATTGAACTAACGGAGTGCTTTACTTGAAGATCATTGAGTTGCATGTGCAGCTCTTTTTTCTTTTTTAACTAACGGAGCAGGTTAGTTGAAGAACAAACTCTAACTCTAACTGTTTCAAAAAAAGGGGGGTATTCATTGCATCCAGCTGAACTAATTGAATTGAGCATAGTCGGTGGGATTTTACTTGTTATTCTATTAGTTTCTCTTATTTTGAAAGGAAAATGGAGAAAAATTATTCAAGGATTGGCTATTTTACTTTTGTTGTCTTTTGGTATTTTTTATTTTGTACGTCCATATTGGATTGATATGCAAATTGAAAAAAAAGTAGGTTATATACAGATACATTTGGAAGAACAGTACCCTGGGGAAACGTGGGAATATAGGACAGTGCCTCATCGTGTGGACGGCTATAAACACCTGAATCCATATTATATAGGCGTAATATTTGATACTGAACCACTAGTGGAATATAAATATTTCGCCCGTAATAAAAGTGATATTATCCAACAAGGGTGGGATACATCTGATTTACAAAGTGACCTAATACATTTAGAAGGTTTAGGAGAGTAATTACTGGTTATTATAAGTTTCATCTTCTCTTATTGATTTGATTATTAATCTTCATTATGTTCTTAATGATCTTCAACTAACAGGGGCTTTAGTAAAGTAGAGCAACGTCATTTAAGACGTTGCTCATTTTACATTTAAAAGTACTTTTGATAATACTCTTTTCGTAGTTTTCCGCTTAATTGAGCGTATATCCTTGTGGTTTCACTTTTCTCATGTCCCATAAGACTTTGAATGACTTCAATAGGAGCGCCATTATTCAACAAGTGAGTTGCATAGCTGTGTCTAAGTTGGTGTGGATGAATCTCTTTATTAATTTCAGCACGATTGGAGATCCGCTTGATGATGTATCGCATTTGGGCAACACTCATTTTATGTGGCTGCCTTGCTGTTACAAAGATGAAAGGGTTATTGTCATTCCGACTTTCAATATACCGTTTAAGCCATATGTCGCAACGTGTATTAAAATAAACTTCCCTCTCCTTATCACCTTTTCCTCTAACAATCGCAGATTGATTGGACCAATTAATATGGTTCTTTTCTAAAGTAACTATTTCTCCAATTCGACAACCAGTAGAAAACATAAATTCAAAAATCGCTCTTTCCATTGGGGAATGACAGGATTCACGAAGGTGTTCGATCTCCCGTTCGGTTAAATACTCGGGTATCCTCTTACCTACCTTGGGTTCTTTAATTTTAGAAGTTGGATTCTTACTCAGGTAGCCTTCTTCATGAGACCAACGAAAAAACGATTTCATAAAGCGAATTCGATGTGCAAGACTGGCAGGTTTTAAATGCTTTCCGGATATAGCGAGATATTCCTTCAATTGATTTGTATCCAGCAATTCCATCTCTACATCCTTAAAATAACCAATTAGTAGCAAAGACTGTAACTGGTATGCCTTCAATGTTTGCGGAGAAAAACCCTCTATTCGTTTATCAGCTTCAAACAAAGTCCATGCTTTTGACAGTAACAATTCTATTCCCCCTAATAAAGTGATATTAATGGAATTATTACCAATTTAATAGAATAATAGACATATGGAATGTTTTTACTAACGGGGCAGTTTAGTGCAACAAGGAGTTCCTTCAGAACTATGGGGATTTACAACGCTAAGTTAGGAAATGTGACCAAACGACGCTTTGGAGACTTTATAAAGGGTTATCAATACTAGGTAGAGAATAAAAAAATATAGGTGTTATTTGTATATTAAGTAAAGTTTCAGGAGGGATAAGATGAAATATAGTGCAACTTCACAACGTCAACTTATTCTATCAATGGCAATTTTATTTCTTGCTGTAAGTATACCGATATGGCATATTCCATCTGTAAAATGGGTATCGTTAACCGTAATTGTATTCTGTATTTTAAATGCTTTTTTAACGTATCAAGTAGCATTAAACAAACATACAATTCGTTATACCATTCAACTTTTTGGTCTAACTATTTATAGTAAAGAAATCGTTCCTTCCAATATAAAAAAAATTATTTTTAAACGAATAGGCTGGAAATCAAAATTAGCTGCCATAAAAGTACACAAAGGTATTCCTATTCGAGTAGCTTATTTTAAACCAGATGATGTATATGAAGATTTAATCGTATTTTGCGAAGAAAATGCTGTGCCTTATCATAAAACCAAAGATTATACGATAATTGAGAAAATGGGATAAAACAAAATTCATCATAACTTTCGCAAAAAAATTGCTACATATCCAAACATTATAAAACAAAAAACGTTCCCAAATGAAGGACGCTTTGGGGGCTTTTCTTCTTCGACTAACGAGGCAGTTTAGTGCAACAAGGAGTACCTTCAAAATTATGGGCTTCACAACGCTAAGTTAAGAAATATAACCAAATGACGGTTTGGGAACGATTTTTTTATTCAATTAAATGAGCAGTTTAATGTAAAAAAATAAATATAATTAATTGTAAAAAAACTCGAGAAAGTGAGTTAATTGTGTTGAGAAAATATTTAAGTATTATTTCATTATTATTATTTTCTTTGTTCATTATTTTTGCTTTTATTAAACCAATCGTAGTGAACGGAACCTCAGAAGTTGGGGACATTGTGGTTATTTCATTAGTAGCAGCTTCATTTATAACAGCATGCTTTAGCCAAAAAGGAATATTAAAAATTTTAGCTTTAATCGTATCTTCGATTCCAGTACTATTTCTATTAGGTTTACTTTTATCTCCGTTCTTTTATCAGCAATAGATAATAACAACTACTAGCCCGATTGTTTAACCTGTGTTTAACAATCGGGCTGGATTGTCGAAACCTAAAAGCATTAAAATTGACTATTAGAGTTTCGCCTTATTGAATTAACGGGGTGCTTTACTTCAATTAGGAGTAAAGTTTTTTTCTTATTAAACTAACGGTACAATTTATCGTTCGGATCTAAGAAGGCATATAACGAAGTATTTACCACATCCTAAATAGACACATGAGTCATAGGATGGTGGACGTTTTGAGGTTTTTAAAAATCATCGCTTGTTTGTTATTGATTTTTTTACTTATTGCAAATTTGATTGGTCATGTAGGAATCGCTTCAGATGGTGAAATTACGCTAAAAGAGGCTATTCATCTTGGTTTAGATAGAGCGAAAAAATGGAATGAGCATGCGTATTTAACGTTTCTAACAAGTGTGGATGAAGATATGGGTGGAACAAGGGGAGAAACAGGGAAACGATATAATTGGAATTTGATTTTTGAGGCTCCTGGTATAGAGAAACAATTCTTTGTATTGATTTCAAAAGGAGAAATAAGTGGAACTTATAACGGAAATGGACCTAGTCTTGGAGTAATAAAATTAGAGGATATAAAATTTGATAGTCCTGATTTAGTGAAAATCGCAAAGGAAATATATGGTTTACGAAAAAGTGTGGATTGGGCAACAGGATACCATTTTACGTTTGATGGTGAAAAAGATAAACATACTGTAAAGGTTTTAGGAATTGATAAGAATAGTCTTTTTACAGGAATAACTTTCGATGCAAAAAAAGGCGAGATAGTGGCTGCCAGACACAAAGTGCCAGTAGGAGGAGGAGTGATCAAGACACGTTTAGGATCTGCTGAATCTGAAACATCAAAAAAAGGCATGGCAATTATGGGGGTTATCGCTGAAAGCAAGTATTTAGTGGTATGGGGAGACAAAAAGCCAACCCAATTTAGTACAACCAAGCAACCTTTTATGGAATGGAGTCATGACAACGGAGAAACATGGACAGAACTCCAGGTTAATAATTATGTAACACACGCGTGGTTTAATAAGAATGATCAATTATATGTAGCTACGGAGAAAGAATTATGGGCAGGTATTACATCCAAAAGTAAAGCTACGAAAATTCTTTCATTAGACCAACCGATTGAGAAAGTAGCTTATTCAACCAACAATCATATAGCTGTGCTATCAAGTGAAAAGGTTTATTATACGACCAACCAAGGGGAGAGGTGGGAAAAAGTTATAGCTCCTGAACCATTTTATGAGGTTCAAATAACGGATTATGGTGATTTGTTGGCACTCACAAAAGAAAGCAAGATTTTGCAAAAGGCAAATGATGGCTGGAACGAGATAACTATGCCCAATAGTAATGATGAACCTTTAGATATGAAAGTCATTAATAATCGGCTATTCATTACCACACAAAGCGGAATTTGGATTCGAGATCTTAAAGAGGAAATTTGGAGAAAAATTCAAGTGGATGAAGTGATAGTTCAATTTATTAAAAAAGGTGAGAAATTATTCGGTTATACACATCGTGGGGAAGCTATTTATTCCATCCCCACGAAAGATGGAATAAAACCTGAAAAAGTGTTAGATGCGGTTGAGTTCGTTGTTTCGGATGTGGATAGTATGGGAGATACGCTATGGATTGCAACGATACCCGATTATTCGTGGGTAGAAATAACGATTCCATATAGATGATAAAAATTTGAATTGTATATCACTGAAAAAATACACTGTGAAATATTTCACTTAAACTAACGGGGGCTTTACTTGAAGATCATTGAGTTGCATATGCAGCTCTTTTTTCTTTATTGAACTAATGGGGCAGGTTAGTGGAAGAAGGGAAATCTAATTCCTATCTAGAAATCTAATAAAATTAACTAAGAAAATTCATGACTAGGAGAGGACAATGTTAGCGAACTTAAATGATTACTTAAAAGAATTAATGGTGTATATTCCTCATTGAGCTATCGGAGGGCGTTGATTGAAGAGGGATTAACGCTCTTTTTTTAACTTTTATTGTACTTACACACCAGGTTATTGAAAGTGGATAGGAAGAAACTTTTTAAAAGCTAAAATACCTGCAATAGGTAGTATTCATCGAATATAGAACAAGAAAAAAACAATAAAGCAGTAAACAAAACTTGGGGAGGTATTATAGTGAACCAACACAAAATGAAAATTACTCAGTATAACTCCAAATACGCTGAACAAACAGTGGATATGTGGCGAGATAGTAAGGAACAGGCTATTGGTCAAAAAGAAATTCACAGTTTTGAAAATCACGTTTACTTTTTAAATCATATATTACCTGAACAGTTTCAAATAGATTTAGCGTTAATTGATGAAAAGGTAGTTGGAGTGATTGCTTATAATGAACGGGAAATAAGCCAACTATATATTCATGTAGATTATCAAGGAATCGGAATAGGTCAAAAATTACTAGATAAAGTTAAAGCACAATCAAGTGGAAGATTAACATTGCACACATTTGAAGTAAATGAAAATGCACAACGATTTTATGAAAAACATGGATTTGAAGTTATAGGTAGAGGTCATGAAAATGAAGAAAATTTACCTGATATTCAATATGAATGGATATTCCAATAAATGATGTAATCAGTTATTTTAGTGATAAAAAAGTTAGAGTTATTTTTCAACTACTGAGGGCGTTGATCCAAGAAGGATTAACGTTCATTTTTGTTGAAATTATTGAACTAACGGGGCAGGTTAGTTGAATAAGAAGGTTTTTTTGCAAGAATATCGAAGTTGTAATTAAACAGTAAATTATTCAAGCAACGATGGAGAAGCATAGAGTCGTAATTAAGGGAATTAGTTAATTTGAAAAGGCAAAGATAAAAATGAATTATCAATAATTAAGGCGAGGGAGAATTCCAATGAAGGCTACAAAAATTTCAGTAGATACAAATGATAGTCTTAAACAGATAGAATATACACATATTCAAACAGGTTCTAAAAATATTTGCTTTATGTTTTCGGGTACTGGTTATACCTACGATAAACCCTTGCTTTATTACGCTACTATGGTAATGCTTGAAAATCAATTTGATGTTGTTCAAATCCACTATTCATATCAAAAAGAATTATTCGAACAACCTTTCGAAGATATAACTAATATCATTATGAATGATGTTAACCCTGTTATAAACAATGTTCTAGCTAATTTTCATTACAATGAAAAGATTTTCCTTGCGAAATCACTTGGAACAATACCTGTTATTAGTGAAATTATGAGAAAAGAAGCTTTTAGTGAGTCCAAAATGATATTACTTACCCCTTTACTGAAACTCGATAGAATTTATGAAAAAATTTTAAAGAGTAATCACGTAGGATTGTTAGTCATTGGTGATAAAGACCCTCATTATAACTCAGAACAAGTCGAACAACTGGCACAGCAAACCTCTTTTAACATTAAAGTAATACAGGGGGCAAACCATTCGTTAGATAATGAAAAGTATGACACACTAACCTCTATTTCCTCTTTAACGAAAGTGATGATAAATTTGAAGGAAATGATTAGTTAGATTAGGAAATACCGAATTTAAAGTATAATAATTGAATGTTTTTCCTAATTTCTTTGTTAAACTAACGGAGCAGTTTAGCGGAAGTAGGGTTCTTTTATTTTTATGGAGAATATATTAAAAAAAATAAAAGAATGGTAAGGGGAGGGATATATGGTTATTAATTACTGTATAGTGTAATATATTGAAAAGCAACGCTAAAATTCAAATAAATATTTATTGATGATACAAAACTTGTGATAAATCTAAATCCCCCAGATTTGTCCGATAAATGATAGGAGTTCAATTTTAATGAATAGTCCAATCTAATATTCCCCCTATTAAGCCAAAATTCAAAGGAAATATCGGGGGATATATAATGAAATTGAATCGAAATTTTTCTTTATTACTAATAGGTCAGTCACTCGCTAATATAGGCGATGTATTTTATATAGTCAGTGTTATAAGTACAATTTTTGTATTAACAGGTTCTGCAATTGCAGCATCGTTTGTGCCATTTACGATCGCTTCTTCTATGTTTATATCCAGTCTGCTGACACCTCTTTTGGTTGAAAAATTAAATCTTAAATGGTTACTTGCTGGGTCACAAATTGCAAAAACGATTTTACTCTTTATTCTAGGGTTTATGTTAATTGGTTTAACAGCAGCTAATTATTATATTATCTTTTTAATAATAGGATTGATTGCTTTTTTTGACGGATGTGCAAATCCAATAAGACAGACATTGACTCCTTACTATGTTAAACCTGAACATCTAATTCAAGCTAATGGAATTTCAGAAACTATTACGCAGGTCATCCAAGCAGGTATGTGGTTCGTAGGAAGTTCATTGCTAATTCTTATGAGTTCTCAACAACTTATTTGGTTAGTTGGATTTTTATTTGTAATTGCAAGCATTTTACTTTGCCTTTTAGAAAGTGTAAACAATCATGAAACAACCGAGCTAAAAGGGAAATTAGAAAAGATTAAAGAGGGTTGGAAAACTTTATCTAACACTCAAGTGTTAAGAAGGATTGCTTGGATAGAATTTTTGGAAACAATTGCAGCAACAGTTTGGATAGCCGCTATTTTATATGTGTTTGTCAACGATGCTTTGAATGTTGATGAAAAATGGTGGGGATTTATCAATGGAGCTAACTTTTTAGGTTTGATTTTAGGAAGTGCTTATTGTATTAAATATTCTTCTTTTGTTGAAAAGAAAATAGGAACCTTTATTTTTGTAGGTTCATTCGCAAGTTTCTTATTTACAATATTATTTAGCCTAAACAGCATTCCAATGATCTCCTTACTTTTATCGCTCTGTGTAGGGCTTTTTGGACAAATTAAAAAAATTCCTCAACAAACGGTAATACAAACTAGTGTGTCAAAAGAACAGTTGTCAACGGTTTATACCTCATTAGGTGCTATCGGAACTGGGGTTTTTGGCGTTGGTTCTCTTGTTATGGGAGTATTAGCAGATTTGTTAGGAATTAGAATTGTATTCGTCATTTCGGGGCTATTACTTGCGATAGTAAGTACAATTGCTCATAAAAATAAGCAATTGTTTGTTAGAAATATTATGGAACAATAAAATTAAAGATGAAGGATTTTATTAACTAAAATTCCCTTTGTTTTCAATGACTGTATGGTGGTTTGTGAATTAGGACCATCATTTTTGATGGTCTTTTTTATTGAACTTATTGTACTAACGCAGCAGTTTAGTTGAATACGGTCTTTGTTTTATCTATTAACTATAGATTGATGGTCAAAGAGAAGAGGAGTAATACAATTTAATATTAGCTTCGATGAAACGTATTCATGAGTAAGTGCAGCTTTTGAAAAGAACCACCAGAACGTTGATATGACAACGATTCAGGTGGTTTTGTTATTTTTAGACCTTTTATTTAGGGGCTGTTTAAAGGTTAGATGCATTCTTATTGATATCGTTTGGTTAATTTATCTTTATGGCTTAACATTATTTCAGTTAAATCAATTTCGTACTTATCAGCTAAAATAAATAAATTATCAAGAACATCTCCTAGTTCTTCTTTTAAATTCTCAATTTGGTTTTCTCTTGGTAGAGTTTTTTCATCCGGACGATCACGCCCAATTTCAATTGTTCGAATGGCTTTTGAAACTTCACCAACCTCTTCCGTTAAAAAATTTACACGAATAAAGGCATTTAAGTCATACCAGCCACGTTTTTTATAAAATTCTGTTATCCACTTTTGGTATTCAAAAATATTCAATGAAAATCACTCCTTATACTTCTATAATGATAGCATAAAGGAGGAATAGAATTTGAATATTTCAGTTTATTGTGGTGCAAGTCTAGGTAACAATGATTTATACGAAGAGGCAGCAAAATCACTTGGAAAATGGATTGCCGAAATACACGATCTCAAAGGATCCAACATACTTAAACCTGATTCAAATAAGGTTGTGAAGTAGGTCAGTTTTTTTTACGGATTCAAGATCCAAAGAGCTGCCCGACCTATTCTTCACCTCTACTATATAAAAAAATAGTAGTACGAACCAATGCCTTGGTCTGCACTACTAATCTTAGTATGTTTTTCTTATTGAGCTAACGGAGCAGTTTAGTTGAAGAACTTAAGCATGTTTAAAACCTTTAATACAGCCATATATTTATAGTAAAAAAGGAAGTGTACAGAATAAAAAAGGGCAAAATCACTTTAATTGGAACCATTGTGATTTTATTTGTTGTGGCTTTTCTATTCATCTATAACGTCTCAACTAAAGGAGAAATAACTGAAACTTCCCCTTCAATAAGTTCTGAACTACATGGTAAAAATGAAAAGATAATAAAAGAAGCCGAAGAAATTAAAACTCTACTTTATCAAGAGGGGGGCTTTTTTGAACAGGTAAACAACAAATTAAAAGATAAAGGTTATGCTTTTCAAATGTTGCTTGCAGTTTATTCAAAAGATGATATTCGGGTGAAATATATCTTAGAAATTAAAGATGCAACTGAATCCGTACAGGAAGAGGTAAAATCAATTTTCTTTGAATCAGTTGAAAATAACAAACTAGATTCCAATTCATTTAATCTTAAAGTCGCTGATAGTAATGATGGACCAGATTGGTAATAAGTTTTTTTATTTCACTAATGGAGGCTTTACTTGAAGTCATTGAGTTACATATGCAGCTCTTTTTTCTTATTGAACTAAAGCATCAGGTTAATAAATCAATGACTTAGAAGATTTAGAAATTATAATGGAGGTGATTAGCTTTGCAAAAGTGCGAGAAATGCAATGCACATTTCAGTTGGAGTGAAATCTCTAAATCCTGTTGGCGGAATTATAAACCGATTAAATGTAACGAATGCGATACAACACATAAGATAACAGTCCCAGGCAGATTAATTTTTGTCTCTTTTACTATTCTTCCAATGCTCATCTTAGCTTATTCCCCGCCCCCTTATAGAAATGGTTTTGTAATACTTGGAATAGCTATTTTTATTTTTATAATTGGTTCTTTGATGGCCCCTTTTTTTGTTACTTATAAGAAGTCTCTGTGAACTAACGTACTTAAGCTAACGGAGGCTTTAGCAGAACGAGGCTACCTTTAGGTTAGCTTTTTCTTCTAGTACTAACGGGGCAGTTTAGTTGAAGAAGACTTTTCTTTATTGAAACCTTTTTTCAAGAACTCGTATTATTTATACCGTGCAATAAAAAGGAGACGCGCGACTGTACAAGCGTCATTGATTGATAATGTGAAATTTAATATTATTTTAATAATCACTAAAACCTAATTATGATATCCCCAGAAATAGTAAGATTACATATTCAATAAATGCGATTAGCGGATTGCCTATTGAATGGTTTAGAATTGATTTTAAGAGAGTATTGTAGATATGATTTATTGTTTATTTAAAATAATTATATCTATTCGATGCCAAAACGTTGTGCAATCAATGTTTTGACATTTCATGTTTTAATAGAAAACATAATTAAGATCGATACATAAGATTAATTTGGTCTGCAATATATGCTGAATCCAGGTGTAATCCATTTTTTAACCACCACATAATAACACCGATAATAGAGGCAGTTTTAACATCTGTATCTACAATGATTTTTCTTCCAATATTTTTAGAGTGACTTCGACGGGTTACTATTAAATCTTTCATCAATAAATGTAAATGTTTTTCAACTTGTTCAAACTGTACTAAAGCAAGTATGTGATTTCTTTGATCAAGAAGATAATCCAATAGCTGTATCAAGTTATCTTTGCGATTCGTATCAAAAATGGAGGTCAAATTTTCTATTTTGTCAGTTAGGACTTGTAAAATATCATTTGTTAAATGTTCCTTTAACTCATTTATATTTTGATAGTGTAAATAAAAGGTGGTCCGGTTCAAATTTGCTTTCTTCGTTAATTTTTGAATAGAAATTTGGTGAAAAGAGTGACCTTCTTGTAAAAGTGTGAGTAGGGCTTCTTTAAGCATTTCTTGTGTACGAATGGTACGGGGATCTTCTTTATAAGTCATTTAAATCATTCCTTTTTCATTTTAAATTGTTTATTAATAGACAGAACGGACCTGATTGTATATAGAAGTTTTAATTCTTTTGCTATTATATTTTTTAGACACTTTGTCGATAATATGTATTATATGGGAAGGATTTTAATATGCAAAATGAAATATCGAGTAGTACTAAAAAGTTATTAATTATCATTATGATAACAGGAACCTTTTTTTCTACTTTAAATCAAACATTGTTAAACGTTGCATTTAGTGATTTAATGGTTGTTTTCGATGTAAATACCGCAACTATTCAATGGTTAGCAACTGGATTTATGCTTGTAAATGGTGTGTTAGTACCTATAACAGCTTACTTAATGAAACGTTTTTCAACACGTCAGTTATTTATTAGCTCGTTGTTATTTTTACTAATTGGCTCTATTATCGCAGCAGGTGCGAATAATTTCGGCGTACTATTAACAGGTAGAATGATTCAAGCGGTAGGTGCCGGGATTATCATCCCGTTAATGATGACAGTAATTGTATATCTATACCCAGCGGAAAAACGAGGAGCGATTATGGGGAAGGTTGGCTTCGCCATTATTTTTGCGCCAGCCATAGCACCAACATTAGCAGGATTTATTTTAGAGTATTTATCTTGGCGATGGTTATTTATCATCATAATTCCATTCGCAGTAGTGATTATCATCCTAGCAAGTAAATATTTAGTTAATGTTGCTGAAACGTCAAAAGTAAAGCTCGACATAGTAAGTGTAGTTTATTCAACGGTTGGTTTTGGTTTTGTTCTTTTTGGTTTTAGTATTGCAGGTAGCCGAGGGTGGGATGATTTAATGGTCATTACATCCGTTATTGTTGGTTTGCTCGTTATGATATTATTCTGTCATAGACAAATAAAGTCTACTGAACCTTTACTGAATTTAAATGTTTTCAAATTTAAAATATTTACGATGACTACGATTGTTAATATAACAACTACCATTTTAATGTATGCCGATTTAATATTACTGCCGATTTATTTGCAGGATGGACGGGGGTTTACAGCACTTGATGCAGGATTGTTATTATTACCGGGTGCAATTATCAATGCAATACTTTCCCCAGTAACCGGTAAGCTATTCGATAGATATGGGGCGAAACCTTTATTCATTCTAGGAACAGGTTTAATCGCAATATCGATGCTTGCAGTTATTGATTTATCACCAGAAACTACAACAGCATATATTTTAGTCCGTACAATTTTATTACGTATTGGTTTAGCGTTTATTACGATGCCTTTAAACACTGCTGCTTTAAATGGATTACCAAAGGAATTAGTATCTCATGGATCGGCGATAAACAATACAATTCGTCAACTAGCTGGAGCAATTGGTACAGCAATTATTATGACGATCTATACAATTCAATTATCGAATGTTTCTTTAGAATCAAATACTGGTTATGTTAGTGCCGCGAGTAACACTTACTTCTATATGTTTGTCATCTCTATAATAGCTTTCATTAGTACATGGTTTACGCCGAAAAAGACAAGTTAAAGTAATTTCAGTAATACTAGTGAATGTTTTATATAAATAAATAAAAAGACTTAAGTCCTTACGTAATCTGACTTAAGCCTTTTTAATTTATCTAAAAGAATTTAGAGTTTATTATTTTGTTACATTTACTTTTTAAAGTTTGCATAAGAAAGAGCTATAAGCTGTATAAAAAGATGAGAATACACTAAGCTTTTTGTAAAACAACAGCTATTATAAAATACATCATTTCAATAACTCTTTTGACTATGTGAAATAATGTACTTAAACTACCGGGGGCTTTACTTGAAGATCATTGAGTTGCATATACAGCTCTTTTTTTTAACTAACGCAGCAGTTTAGTTCAATAAGGGGTATCTCCAGATTTATGCATATTTACGACGTTAAGGAAAGATTTATTACCAAACGGCGCTTTGGGGACATTTTCAACATAAATATATGGTAAAATAATACAAAATATTAATGAGGTATTAACGTTTAAAGAAGGGGGATATTATGAAGAAAAAGGAAAAATTAAAAATATGGTCAATAATTTTAGTGATATTACTGCTAATTGCTGGATTAATTTTATTTTTTTTAGGACATTATAGTATATCTTTTATTTTACTCGGGATTTTTGTAGTAATTATAACTGCTATTAGTAATTGGTTACGAATGGAAAATGAAGTTTACATTCACGAAAAAAGCTATAAGAATCATAATAAGTGGTAACTATAGTGAATAGCTATTAGAAAAAAGACGACCCAAAAGCTATATATTATGGATAAACAAACTAACAAAGCTGATGAAAAGTTTATAGTTAGTAATGAATTATAATTATACAAAATAAAACTAAATAATGTTCCCAAATAAGTCATAGGGAACGTTCAAAATGGACTAGCAAGAAGATACTTACTTAATTAAGTAGTTCAGTGTAGACTGAATTTATAGAAGTAATTAAAATGATATATGGAAGTTTGTGAATAAATACACTTAAACTAACGGGGGCTTTACTTGTAGATCATTAAGTTGCAAATGCAGCTCTTTTTTCTTATTGAACTAACGGGGCAGTTTAGTTGAACAAGGGGTTAAGTTGAATAGTTAATGCACATAAGCTTAATGATTCGCTTTCTCATTTTGATACTAATAATATTTATATTTTCTTAAGAATAATAATAAGAGATTCTTAAGATTTATCTACTATACTTCAGTTATAGCAAGGAAGTAAAACAAATTTAAAACTTGCGATTACAGGAGGAAAAATATTATGAAATCAACGAAAATATTGGGATTAGCGTTAGTTGGGATATTGGGTACTGGAGGTGTTACAGCTATTGCACATGCATCAAATAATATAGTGCCATTGAATACAGTAATGACTGAACAGGCTGTTGAACAAGACAGTTACAAAGAAAATAAATTTAAAGAAGTAGCACTTGATGCTTTTCCAAAGAATTTTAATGAAACAGTAGATACTAAAAACTTTTATGAAGGAAAAAATGAGTTTTATGAGATAGACGGACATAAATTTTATACAATAGGATGGAGTAATAAAAATAGTGAATTTATAAATGGAAATACAGCCATTCAATATAGTGCAATATTAGACGCGGAAACTAATAAGATAGTAAGTCTACAGTATCATCCAGGAGAAGCTAAAAATCAAAATTATAAGAATTTTTCTTATGATGAAGCAAAAAATTTAGCAACTAACTTTGTTAAAGAGAATAACATATTAGATGGTAAAAGCTATGAATTTTTAGAAGAACCAAGTAAAGAAGTAAATACAGCTAAAGATTCAAAAGAAGATTGGTACTATCATTTTTATTTTAAATATGATGGAGGAAAAACGTGTTTAGTTAATGTAAATAAAGACCTTAAGAAAGTAACTGAATTTAGTTTAGATGAAGGTCAACTTCAGGGTTAATGATGTACTACGTAAACCCTCGATGTACATGATAAACTTCTTAAGTTGTGACGAGATATTCTTATAAGATACAAAAAGGACTTACTGTTAATAGTAAGTCCTTTTTCATCTAACCTCATATTGAACTATCGGTGTGCTTTACTTGAAGATTATTGAGTTGCATATGCAGCTCTTTTTTCTTGTTAAACTAACGAGGCAGGTTAATTGTGGAAGCTGATTATAATAAAACTAAAAGAATTTTTACCTTGATCAAAAACGATATAAAATTGATTGGCATTGTTTCCTTAGGCAGTCTTCTCTGTTATAAATACCCAGTGTAGAAGAGTTGGTTGATAATTTGGGATCATCCACCCCAAAATTTTGCCGATAAAATAGGCAGCAATTAGTGTCCCTATTCCGATTGAGCCTAATGATTGAATGAAAATTACACTGATTGTACCAGCCACACAAATATTTATTAAATCGCTTGAAATTTTTGCTTGACCGAATTTCAAATTAAACTTTTCACTAATTACATAAGTTAACGCATCGTAAGGCATTAATGGAAGCTTCGCTGTTGTATAGCCCATTAAACCGACTGCTATTACAAATAAACTAACAATTAAATATGCAATTCGAGCAAAGATGGTTTCAGGTGTAGGGAAAAGTTGTACAATGAAGAGCGCTGCATCCATGAATAACCCAAATAAAAACGAAATAATGAATTGACCTGCAAATTCATTTAACTCCATTCGTTTACTTAGTATTACTTGAATAATAATGTATAAAACATTTGCAAGCGCCGTTGTCAGACCAACCGATAAACCAGTCGTTAGCGTACTTGCATATGCTAATGATGACACAGGCGATACCCCAAATCCTGCTTGAATCGACAGGCTTATGCCAATCGACATAAAAAATAACCCGAGCACGTACAAGATGATACGCTTCAATGTTCTGCACCTATGATTCATAATATCTCTCACTTCCTACTTAATATTATTAATATAAACACTCTAGATATAGGATTATAACGTCAAATTCAAGATATGAAAAATATATATATGATAAACTAATCATATCAAAAAACATATATTGGAGAGATGAAATGGATTTTCGACAATTACATTACTTTAAAGAAATTGTGCAACAAGGAAGTATTTCTAAAGCAGCAGAAGTGCTTCATATCGCGCAGCCGCCGCTTAGTCAGTTGTTAAAAAAGCTTGAAAATGATCTTGGCACAACTTTAATTCATCGATATCGTCAAAAATGGGAGCTTACAGAAACAGGTGAAATACTATACCAATATGCCAATGAAATGCTAATGCAAATTAAAGATGTAAAGCAGCGAATCCAAGAAGTTGAACAAGGTATAGGAGGAACAGTAAGTATCGGTGTATCGTCTACATGTTCGAATATGCTCATTGATTATGCTAGTATGTTTAGAACACAATATCCAAATGTTAAAATGAATATAGTAACAGGAAATTCAGAAGAATTATTAAAAAGACTAGAACAAAGAGAAATTGATGTTGCCTTACTTTTACGATTGGGCAATAGTGAACAATATGAGATGAAAATATTAAAAAAACAACCAACCACTGTGATTATCCCAACAAGTTGGGCAACATCGTTTTCATCTCAGCATGTGACGATTGAACAAATTGCCCAGTTCCCATTCATTATGCTAGGAGCAATGGAAGGACTCTCTTTCAATGAAGACCTCTTCAAAGCGTTTGATGTACATCAAGTCAAGCCAAATATCATTATTGAGTGTAAAGATATAAGGATGGTTGTAGCACTTGTTAGTAGAGGACTAGGATTATCCGTTATTCCAAGAATGGATTACACATCACCATTTTTAGAACATACAACACTTTTAGAATTGAAACAATTTGATTTTCATCTAGAGCCTGTAATAGTAAAATTAAAAGACCAACGAATTTCCAAAGCAGCGTCTCAATTTTGGGAAATGGTTGATTAGAAGATGTGAACAAAGTAAAGAAAGCCTTCAATCAAGTAATATAGGCATCGTCCGATACCAGATCGTTGGAGTCAGACTAACGGAAGGGCTCAAAGCACCATAGTTTATCGACCTTCCTCTCCCAGCCGTAGTATTCAATACCCGTTCTGAGTACATTTTCATCTTTTGTGTTGTGGCGTTGGTTTTTGCGCTACATGGATGGCTAACGGTTGCTCATTTTACATTTAAAAGTACTTTTGATAATACTCTTTCCGTAGTTTACCGCTTAATTGAGCGTATATCCTTGTGGTTTCACTTTTCTCATGCCCCATAAGACTTTGAATGACTTCAATAGGAGCGCCATTATTCAACAAGTGAGTTGCAAAGCTGTGTCTAAGTTGGTGTGGATGAATCTCTTTATTAATTTCAGCACGATTGGAGATCCGCTTGATGATGTATCGCATTTGGGCAACACTCATTTTATGTGGCTGCCTTGCTGTTACAAAGATGGCAGGATTATTGTCATTCCGACTTTCAATATACCGTTTAAGCCATATGTCGCAACGTATATTAAAATAAACTTCCCTCTCCTTATCACCTTTCCCTCTAACAATCGTGGATTGATTGGACCAATTAATATGGTTCTTTTCTAAAGTAACTATTTCTCCAATTCGACAACCAGTAGAAAACATAAATTCGAAAATAGCTCTTTTCATTGGGGAATGACAGGGAAGCTATGTTTGATATCTGTATTTGCTGAATAATATCCCGTAATAGAGGAAGAGTTTGCGGCAAACCTGCTATTGATGAAAAGACTAAGAAGCATGTGCGTACGTTGTTTGAAGCAGGAGAAAATGCTACTGATATAGCAAAAGAGTATGGCATAGGTAGGGCTAAGGTGTATTTGATTTTGAAAGGATGATATTTCTTCATTGGTGCAAGCAACTAAATGAAAGGTTTGGAGTAAGGTCTAAATAGTTACCGGTTATTGTAGAGGACATTCCACATTGTAATTGTTATTCAAGTTGCTCATAGAAAAGGATACGTGTATACGCTCCTTGTAAGGCGCGTATAACGAATTACAAGAAATATTTGGGGAAGAATGAGATAGGTAAGTTTACTGTTAGAAATCATGCATTTTACAAATCCATACATAAATAAATACCCAAAATTACGCTTTCCTGAACTATGCGAGTATCTTGTAAGTGCTAGTTGAATAGCTTCTTTTGTTGTTCTTTTAAAATAGTCAACTATTTTTAGCACCAAGCCGTTGTCCCCAATTCTGGCTTCATGTTAAGAAATTATGTAGAAAAACATCTAAATTATGGAGGAATAAAATGACGTTAGAATTGGATTTACAGACACTGATTTGAAGTTTTATTTAGAACGTATGGGAATTTCATTTGATTTAAAGAACGAAGTAATGACGGTAAATGGTATTGATATAAATTTAAAGTCGGGAGATTATACAAATGAACGAATAGCTATAAAATCAATATAGATTCAGAAGTTTGGGCTTTTTTAAGAGTCTTAGACATTGCTGAATATTTTAGAGATTATGGCGATATACCAGAATTTATTGGTAATATGAAAAAGAAATTGAAAGTTAAGCTGATAACAAAACTATTATTTTCCAAAAATTCAGCAAATAGTGGAGTTTGTAATTTTCGATTGTTATAATATGTTAAAATCTTTAGTATGAAATAGAAAAATGAACATAGAAAAGAAAAATTATCGATACCAAGCAGATTTATTATTGAATAATTAGTTATTATATAAGTAATATACGTTTCGACATTTGTGGTGAACATTTACATAATAGAGGGTTAGGATATAGAAATTTAATGAAAGTAGGTTGGCCATGGGAATTCGATTAGGAATAATAGGTGTAGAAGATAATTTGGAATTGATGGGGTCTGTTGCAAGTGAATATTCGGAGTTCACTAATTCGTTATTTCTGCATACTCGCTCGGAAGATGTTATAGATATATTAGAATCTCATCAACATGATATTGATATGTGGCTTTTTTCGGGTTACACACCATACTTAATTGCAAAAGAATGGGGGAAAGTAGAGAAGCCGATGTTTTTTGTTAAGTATCCAGGTTCAAGTTTATACAAAACGTTGTACTATGCGTTATATCAACATAACTTGAATATGAATGAACTAAGTTTTGATTGTTTCACCCCATCAGAATTGAAGCAAGTGTTTGAAGAGTTGGCTGTTAGTTTCACCTCAAATCATTTAAAAATGTATGAAGGATCTGCTGAACTTTTAGTAAAGCACCATTATGAATTATGGAAAACAGGAAAGACTAAGGCAGCTGTTACATGTGTATGGGCGGTGTCGAATGAGTTGAAAAAAATGGGTGTGCCAGTATTCCGTGTCACACCGACGAAATCAGCAATTCAAACAACCTTGAATTTGGCGCTTCGTACAAATGAAATGCTCCTTTTTAAAAATAAACAAATTGCTGTACAGATGTTCGAAATTAATAATATGTTTGGTTTATCTAAAAATATGTATTCTTCTGATGAAATATATAATAAAGAAATAGGGATTACTCAAAAGTTACTCATTTATTCTAAAAAAGTTCAAGGATCACTTAAAACAGTAGGCCCGGGGAGATATGTTATTTTCTCCACTCGAGGTGAGTTGTCTGATATTACTGGAAACTTTACGACTGTTCCTGATGTAGAGGAAATTAAGCAACTAAGTCAACAGGATATAACATGTGGAATCGGAATCGGTCAATCTGCATATGAGGCTGAAATCAATGCAGGAAAAGCCCTCTTGCATGCCAAAGAATATAAAAATGGGGCTTGGATGGTTTTTTTAGATAATAAAACAATTAATGGTCCTTTAGGGAAACCAGAAAAAATTACGTATACTTATGAATCCAAGAAGTACCAAGCAATTAGTGAAAGGACCCTACTAAGCGTTGCTACTATAAGCAAAGTAGATTCTATATTAGGGAAAATAGGAAAATCAGAAATTACGGCTCATGAGCTTGGTCAACATTTACAAATCATGCCAAGAAGTGCACGGAGAATCTTGGACCAACTTTTGAAAAATGGGTTTGCAAAAGAAATTGCTGAAGAAACGCCACATCCACGTGGGCGACCAAGAAAAATATATCGTGTTTTATTGTAAGAAGGTAACTCATCTGTTGTTTAGTTAAACGACATGATTGAGTCACCTTCTTATTTTTGCTTGAAAGTCTATAAACCTTTTAGTCAAGCGCACTCCTGGCAATCCTCATATCAGAGTTATAGTTCATCTTGTCAGAAAACCATAAATTCAGTATTGATAATCTTCTGAAAATATATCTTGACGTACCAAAAATATTAAAATAAAATCAATTTAGGTTATAGCCATAAATCAACCTAAAATAATAATGAATAAGTGAGGCTATATATATGAGAATTTATTGTTTGCAAAATGACCCTTTAGCAGGGCTTGGAGCGATTGAAACCTGGATTAGTAAAAATGCTTATTCTGTTACGACAACACATGTGTATAACGATAGCAATTTTCTTTCTACAGATGAATATGATTTGCTCATTATTCTAGGTGGTCCAATGGGCGCTTATGAGGAAGAACAATATCCGTGGTTACAATTGGAAAAAGAATATATTTCTGAAGCAATTCGTAAGGAGAAATTTGTTTTCGGGATTTGTTTAGGGGCACAGTTAATTGCTAGCGCTTTAGGAAGTCCTGTTTACCCTCATACTTTGCAGGAAATAGGATGGTGGCAGTTAGAACGCACAAAAGAACGAGAATCTTTGCAGCTTTTTAACGGTCTACCAGAAAAGTTTACAGTCTTTGAGCTTCATGGTGATACTTTTGATTTACCAGAGGGAGCTGTTCGCATAGCGGAAAGCAAGGCGTGTTTGAACCAAGCATTCATGTTTGAGAATTATGTGATAGGGTTACAATTTCATCCTGAATTCACAGAAAATACGCTCAATAATGTCGTAGAAAAAATAGGTCATGAATTAACGGGTGGAGCATTTATCCAGAAGCCCGAGGAATTTTTAAACAGACTGGATCTGCATAAAGGTGCACATTCGATTCTCTTTAATTTATTGGATAATATATGTGAATCTATCGAAATAAAATAGAGGTTATTTAACTAAGATACATCCGGAATTAATAATGTTTTTTGAAACATAATGGTAATAACTTGCAAGGTTTACTCCATTTATACCTTTAAAAGTTGGACTATTCCGTCAGTTATAACTTTTTTGGAGATTTTTTAAAGCGGTTACATTATTAATAAGTTCTTAAAGGCATGATAAAACGAGATGATTTTTGTTTAGTTTGTACTCGAACTCTACTGCACCTAGAGAAAAGGAGAGATCTATTAATGGAATTACAAGCGTTCATTTCTAAATTAATCGAACAAAAAAGGGATAAAATTATTGAACTAAGCGATAAAATTTGGGAGTCTCCAGAAATTCACTTTCAAGAATTCAAATCCTCGGAATATTTATGTACTTCTTTAGAGGAGGAGGGATTCCAGGTTGAGAGAGACGTAGCGGGATTAAAAACAGGTTTTATCGGAAGTTTCGGAAACGGTAAGCCAGTAATAGCCATTTTAGGTGAGTTTGATGCCTTAACGGGTTTAAGTCAAAAAAAAGGGGTTGTTAAGCATGACCCAATAGTTGAGGGTGGTCATGGACATGGGTGTGGACACAATCTTCTTGGAGCAGGTTCTTTTGCAGCAGCGGTTGCTGTCAAAGACTATATTCAACAGAAGGGCTTGCAAGGTACGGTTCGTTACTATGGTTGCCCTGCTGAAGAAAGTGGTGGAGGAAAAGTAATTATGGCTCGTGCTGGATTATTTGAAGATGCAGATATAGCACTTTCTTGGCATCCTTCAACAACTCCTGGAATTTGGAATATTAGTTCACTTGCAAACTATTGTGTTACTTATCGGTATAAAGGAATTAGTGCACATGCAGCAGCTGCTCCTCATTTAGGTCGAAGTGCTTTAGATGCTGTAGAACTTATGAACGTAGGTGTCAATTATTTAAGAGAGCATATTATTCCTGAGGCAAGAGTTCATTATGCTGTAACGAACACAGGCGGTACTTCACCAAATGTTGTTCAACCGTATGCAGAAGTTGTTTATTTTATCCGTGCTCCCAAAAAGAGTCAAGCAAAGGAAATAGTAGAACGTGTAAATGATATTGCTAAAGGTGCAGCCTTAATGACTGGCACTACAATGGAATATACAATTGAGGGCTCAGTTTCAAACTTAGTTTCAAATGATACATTAGCGAATGTGATGTACGAGAATTTAACTGCTCTAGAAGTTCCAACCTATGATGAATTTGACTATCAATTTGCAAAAGAAATTCGTGCTACCCTTACCCCAGAGGAGCTTAAGGCTGCTTTAGTAGATGTAGATAAAGAGACAGCAAAGAAATTAATAGATAAAGACATTGCAGATGAAATTCCACTTCTTGGTCCAGAAATTACTTTGTCAGGGTCCACTGATGTCGGGGACGTTAGTTGGTTCGTTCCGACAATGCAATGTGTCACAGCGTGTTGGGCACTTGGAACACCACTACACACTTGGCAAGTAGTATCACAAGGTGGAATGCCTATTGCTCATAAAGGTATGCTTCATGCGGGAAAAATTATTGCATCTACAGCCATTCAAATAATGGAGAACCCAGAAATAATAGAGAAGGCAAAAGCTGAATGGAAAGAACGGTTGGATGGAGAACAGTACATTTATTAAGTTCTACCTTGCTGAAAAGCGATTTTGTAATGTGTACCATTCTAAGCTTACAATTTCAAAATTCCTAGTTGTAATTACTGCGAAAATGACTGTCTTTGTATTGTTTTCAGTTAAAAATATAATAGAAAAGGGTGTTGTTTATGGAAAAAGGCCGGAATATATTTTATGGATGGTGGATATTGGTATCGGGATTTTTGATTATGACTTTTTTGTACGCTCCAATTGCAAACCTAGTCTCAATTTTTATTAAACCTGTTACAGAGGACCTTGGAATTGGCAGAGCTGAGTTTACTATGTATTTCACGGTTTGTGCGATTTCAGGAATGATTATAGCTCCAATCGCTGGAGTATTAATGAAAAAAATGAATATAAAGATATATATGACTTTATTCACTCTCCTAGGTGCAGGGGCATATATTGGGTTTTCATTTGCAACAAAGCTATCTCATTTCTTTATATTTGCAGTACCAATGGGGATGGCTCTTGTAGGGGCTGGATTAATTCCTGTTTCCGTTCTAATAACAAACTGGTTTAATGTAAAACGTGGATTAAGCTTAGGGATTGCTTTATCCGGAACTGGTTTTGGGAGTATGATTCTAAATCCTTTAGTTACTTGGATCATAACAGCATACGGGTGGAGAACTGCTTATCTATTTATTGCAATTTTAATATTTGTCATAATTCTTCCGTTGGTTTTATTTGTTATAAAATTAACCCCAGCTGACAAAGGCCTATTACCATTAGGTGAAGGAAATATTTCAAAAAGTATAGCAATGAAAGGGTTACAAGGAGTAACTCAAAAGGAAGCATTTAGGTCGGTATCGTTTTGGAGCCTTTGCTTAGCGATCGTTGTAGGTGGGATTGTAGTTAATAGTATGATGCTTAATTTGGTCCCTTATTTAACAGATATAGGTTCGACAGCCCAGCGAGCAGCAATGCTATTATCATTGGCCGCTATGATGATAATTGTTGCGAAACTATTAGTGGGAAGACTATATGATAAGTTAGGATTAATCCAAACTTTAGCTATTATTGTTGCATCCGATATAATCTGTTTCTTATTTTTAATGAAAGGGAACTTATTAATTCCTGGAATACTGTTTGCGGTATTTTCAGCCTTAGGTTCTACAGCTGTTACAGTAACACCAGCTTATCTTACAGGAGTGCTTTTTGGCGAAAAAGACTACAGTTCAAAATATGGAACAATATCTTTATTTATTTCTCTAGGTGCAGCTTTGGCCCCAATAGTGGCGGGATTGATTTATAATATTAATCACTCATATGAGCTATTAATTAAGATGTTAATTGTGTTCGCTGTTATAGAATTTACCTTATTCTTCATTGCTATTAAATTTAAACCAAAATATAACGTAGAATCAGATGTATCAGAAAATGAAGTATTAAATTTATCAAACACGCAAAAAACTTTTTAATCTAAATTTTGAGGCTGGGACAAAACTTGCTTCAACTAACGCAAAGAGCTCCATTTCACTTTTGGCGATATTTCTATAATCATCTTCATATCTTTTAGTTGTTGACCATGAATGTTTGTAAATTCATGGTCATTATTCATTTCGTTTTCAACCTTCCATTTATCTCGGACAGTAATTCGAGTGAAACGTAAATTAGCCTTCAAGCATTCAAAAACTAGGTCCACATCAATCTAGCATTGACGATAAATGGCACCTGTCTTTTATGCCGGGTACCATTTTCTTCTTGTACTAACGGAGCAGATTAGTTCTATACGGTGAGAATATTATATATATGAAATAAAATTTTTTTCGCTTATGCTGAAAATAAAAAAGAAGGTTAAGGCGTATGAATATCACAGATTTACCTGTTTTGACTGTGATTTTAGGCTTAATTAATGGTTTTAAGGATAAGAAATTTAAAACGAAAAGTTTTTTTACACGTTTTTAACACTTTTCGTCTTAAACTCCTCCTGATTCTTTTTAATTTTTATCCAACAGTGAGAAAGTTCTTTTAACAATTGCGATACAAGTTTTGTTCATATACCTGATTTTCGAGCAGATTATTTTGATTTACATTTATTGTTTAACTACCAAACCTATTAACTTTGAAAATCCAATTGCTTGTTGAGCAGAAACTACACAACCGTCCAAACTTTCCAAATCAACATTGAGTCGGTCATATTTACATGTACTAATATCTATTCCTTTAAGGGATGTTTCAGAAAAATCAACTTCGTTAATATCACATTGATCAAACTTTGCCTTGTTAAATTTACAATCGTAATAGTTAGCACCTTGCAAAGACGAATGATTAAATATCACCTGTTTTAAACGAGCATCTACAAAACCACTCAAATTTAACATGCAATTTTCAAACGAAACATTACCAAGAGTGGCTTCAGAAAAATCTACACCCATTAATTTGCAACCTTTAAAAGTAACTCTGTGTATGATACCTTCGTTAAAACAAGAGTTAGACAGGTCACAGTTTTCAAAAACAATATCTGTCATATCAATTCTTTTAAAATGAGCATGTACGAATGTAACATTTTTAAAAATGACTTTGGACAGAACTACTTTATCAATTTCCTCATTATCAATTATTACGTTAGTAATAATACAGTTCGATAAATATGGTTCTTCTTCATAATAAATATCTTGAAAATTTGCTTTTTCTAAATCTGATGGGATTCTTGGAATTTCAACTTTAAAGCTTTTTGTCATAATATCACCTTTTCATATTTTAATTGCATAATTGTAAAATCAATTGCATGTTAGTTAAGTGATTTTAACAATTAATATCTTTTAACAATAATTTCTTAATGATTTTTTATAAGGAGTGAAGAACAATGTACCATGATGAAGATTTAAATTTTAAAAAACTTGAGGAATTATCCTTGCTGGTGCTGCGAAAATTCACAATGGCTTATACTACACCACCGGAAGCCAAAGAAGCTAGGGTATCTAATTCCCAATATTTAATTCTAGAGATTCTGAGAAATGAAGGCAAAAAGAGTAGTACTGAGTTGGCTCAATTCTTTAAAATTACATTGCCCGCTGTTACAAATTTATCAAAAAAGCTAGTGGACGGTGGCTATATAGAGCGTATTCACTCTGAATCAGACCGACGCCTCATATTATTACAAATTACTCAAAAGGGACTACATTTCTTAAATGTGATAGATAAGACGGGGGAAGACATCATCAAAAAACTTTGGGGAAATTTATCTTCGGAAGAAGTAAAGCAGTTAAATTCCATATTTCAAAAAGCATTAGAAGAGAAATAAAAATGACAAACAAAAAAGTACACCGATTCATTTATGATTATACTAGCCATAGATAAAATGTACCCATTAGTACAATAAAAAATGAAGTCACTCCTGCATTAAGGTGGATTTTTATTAAGTTGGCTTTTTATGGAGATTGTTTGGATATGTCTTATTGAACGAACGGTGGCTTTACTTGAAGATCATTGAGTTGCTTAGGCAGCTATTTTTTCTTATTGAACTAAAGGGGCAGGATAGTGAAGGAAGGGGAATTTTATGAAGAGTAAAAGAATTTTATTGTCGGCTATAACAATTTCTGTTGCCTTTTTGATTGTTTTTTTAATTTATAATTCTTTTTCGTCTTTGTTAACTGTAACTGATTTTACTGTCACTGAAAAAGGGTATTCTAACGATAACAATGAAGCATGGATAAAGGGATTTAACCCCAATGCCCCAGTGGGACATCATGAAGTGATTAAAGTAATTGTTAGGGAACCAATGGTAATGAATTTAATTCAGAAAGATAAGACATACTTCGTAAGATACACGATAAAAAGAAATGATTTAATTTTTCTTTGTGATATTGAAACTATTGAGGAACACAAATAAGCTTAGTTCTTCAACTAACGGGGGCTTTACTTGAAGAACATTGAGCTGCATATGCAGCTCTTTTTTCTTATTGAACTAACGGGGCAGGTTAGTGCAAGAAGGATAAGCTATAATTATGGTAAAATACAGGTAAAGAATTGCTTAACTTTTGTTCAACAAACGGGACATTTAGTGAAAGAAATTTATTTTTTTAATTTCACAGGGAAGGCATGGTCGTTTAAATAAAGGGTTTTGGAGAAATGTAGTTCAAAAATGTGATTTCATTAATTTGGAGGTAAGATTAGATGAATATAAAATTTGACCAAAACAACGTCGTTATTAAACTCTGTATGAGTGGGATGAACATGGAAGATGGCGGAAATGTTGAAGGTGCAACCAAGATGTTTCATCAAGCATGGCACGAAGCAAAAGACGACTATGAAAGGTTTATTGCAGCTTATCATTTGGCTCGTAAACAAAAGAGTATTACAGACAAATTGAAATGGATGGAAACCTCTTTACAGTGTGCACTAAATTTAAATGATGATAATGTTAAGAGTGCATACTCAACGTTATATTTAAACATTGCCAAATGCTATGAGGAGTTGTGTGATTCTGATAATGCAAAAAGAAATTATGAATTGTCAAACTCATATAACGGTACACCTTCTGATGAAGGACCATTTTATCATGGGACAAAGGCAGATTTACAGGTTGGTGATTTGCTGACAGCTGGTGGAAATTCAAATTACAAACCTGGGCTTAAAATGAACCACATTTATTTCACTGCTAATGCCAATGGTGCAGGACTTGCAGCAGCATTAGCAAAAGGAGAAGGAAGAGAACGCGTTTATAAAATAGAACCAACAGGTGAATTTGAAAACGACCCAAATGTTACTGACAAAAAGTTCCCGGGTAACTTAACACGATCTTATCGTTCTCAAGAACCTTTAAGAATTATTGGTGAAGAAACTGAGTGGACGAAACTGACAACTACGGAGCGAAGTGAATGGCGCAAAAATTTAGCCAAAAACAAGGGCGAAATTATTAACTGAACATATTTCAAATGGATTAAAATAGTTACTTTGTTTGCAATTACCAATATTCCGTAATCGGTGCTTTAGTAAAGATCGTGGGGTTGCTTAGGCAACTCTTTTTTCTTATTGAACTAAAGAGGCAGTTTAGTTAAACAAATAGATAACTTTTATAAACTGGGCAAACTACCTTAAGTGATTAAATAAGGTGGTAATTAATAATATGAAAAACAAACAGTTTATCTTTATTTTGGCTTTATTCGTTGTGTTATTGACGTTATTTGCTACGGGAGTAATGTTATCGAACAAAGATACAGCTGAAGCTGAGAATGTTGGTGCTGAAAAAAAACACTCTGATTTATATGATGTATTATTAGTTTTATTAGACCCTGAAGCAAGAAAAGTAATTAATAAGGAATTCCCAAATCGTAGTTATGCACTTTGGAATGCAGAAATATTAGAAGTAAAGCGACTAACTGGCGGGTATTCTCAATATGATTTTACTGTGAAAGTAAAATATGATACGTATACAGGTCCTTTTAATCCACCTGAAGGTCCTATTACAATAACCTTTCATGTAACAACAGATGGGGTTTCGGTAGTGAAAATTCAAAAATGAGTCTCGATACACTGTATCTAATTTAACTAACGGGGGCTTTACTTGAGAATCATTGAGTTGCATATGCAGCTCTTTTTTCTTATTGAACTAACGGGGCAGTTTAGTTGAAGAAGGCAATAATGAATTTACCGAAAGATGGGAGATATTCATTTGAAAAAATGTATTCTGCTAATGTTATTTAGCTTCACCTTAATCTTATCTGCTTGTTCCCAAACTGAGGAAGACACAGAGGAATATGCAGGGATTATTGGTGATGAACAAACTTTGGGTTATGAGTACACAGTATCAAAAGAACAAAATAGATTTTTTTGGGAGATTGGCTACAAAGGAGATATATCTATTATCGAAGAGTGTGCTGCCAATCAAGAAGATTTAGTAAATTACATGAATGCTGTAAATGATAGTAAATTGGTATTGGCAAAACTAATTACATCGGTATCATACTTATTAATAATTATTATAACAACGCTTTTCCTTTATAAGAAAAATAGAAAAACGCTTAAAGATAGCGGTGTAGTTATAACTATATTATCAGGTATTGCAATATATATTGCCTTCAAATCATCATTTGATTTAATTGGATTATTACAAGATACAAAATACTATTACTTGATACTAACTAATTAAGCTAACGGGAGCTTTACTTGAAGATCATTGAATTGCTTAGGCAGCTCTTTTTTCTTATTGAACTAAAGGGGCAGGTTAGTTTTATAGTGTTGTTTAACTTGTGTTCAATAATCGGGCCATATTGTGGAGTAACAGTCTTTTATGCAATTTTACCAAACGACGCTTTGGGAAGGTTATTGGAATGCTTACTTAAAAATTTTCAGTCAAATGAATGAGGTTTTCTTATTTGCATTTAATGTATATTTAATTTAAAGGGGTTGATGAAATGATTAAGGGACTTTATGAAGCACATTTACCAGTAAGTAATTTAGAAAAGTCTATCGCTTTTTATAAAAAAATAGGTTTGATTTTAGACCATATTGTAGATAATAAAATTGCCTTTCTTTGGGTTGAGGAAAACAAAAGTTGGATAGGACTTTGGGAAACAGATAAAGTAAATATCGAATACCACCCATCTATTAGACATTTAGCTTTTCAAGTGGAACTAGAGGATTTGAAAGTGGTTGTTGAATGGTTAAAAGAAAAGGATATATATGCAAGAGAAGCATTCGGATTTAAGCCTGTAGAACCCTTCGTTATGGCACGTAATGATTATGCTCATGCTAAAATACATTTTGATGATCCAGATGGCAACAGTATTGAGTTGATTTGTAAACTACCGAATCCCCGTAATATCACAAACCGTATGTATTTAAGTGAATGGGAGAACTTAAATAAAACTGATTAAATATACATATACAATAGAAATAATGTTCCCAAATCGAAGTTAGGAAACAGACTTAAATGCCATGAATGTTGTTAAATCAGCGTTCGTGGCTTTTCTTATGAACATTGTTTATGAGTTGTTTTATTCACTTTTGTTAAAAGTCAGTGAGTCAAACTAAACTAACAAAGCACAAAGTCAGTTGTTCTTTATTAGTTTAGTTTATTTCATTACAAAGTATGTATGCATTCGTTACTTTTTATATTTTGTGATCTTCAACAATCGGGCGCAATTCTGTAACAAGGATCAGCCTAAAATTAATAAGTGAATATGTTAATGTGTAAAGCATCTTGTAATTTTCAGGGTGCTTTTATTTTGTTGTTTTTAGGAAGTGAAAAACGTTTCACATTGATTTCACACTTTAGTGCGCGAATAACATTTACTCAATTTGAACTTGTAAATCTCAAAAGTATAAAGCATCTTAAAGAGTTGGTATTACTGAATTTGTAAAGTGCAGTAGAGGTTAACAGAATATGAGATATGTAAATGTGATGTATATGATATTTAATGTGTAAACCAGGGGAATTGTGTTAGAGCAATATTTATCAAACAACATAACGACAGGCGATGTGGCTCATGCTTTGTCGTCTTTTTTGTTGCATTTATTATTCTATAGAAATAAATTTAGGTTCTCCTAGCGAAATATAAAAAGCCTGCGGGTCTCGCGAGGCTCAAAAACGGTCTAGATATAAGTAGGAAAAAGGCGTTCCTTCCACCCGTTTAGCAAAACCAAAGCTATATTTGAGAAATGAGGGGTACTCTGTAAGATAAAGTACAAGTAATTGTACTTTAAACCTTATTAAATAATGGCTTATATATAATGTTTCACATTTTTATTTTGCATAAATTTTACTTAAAAAAGCTGTCGTTTTGAATAAAGATTAATCAAAATGACAGCTTTATTTTATTTTTAATAACTGTTTTTTATAAAAAAGATTGATTATTTTAAATCTCTTTATTCCACAAATATCTAACTACCCAGCGTCTCTAACTAAAATGAAGCAGTTATTTTTTGTGGAAGTTTATTACTCATTTTACTTAACCCAATAAATATAATCACAATGATTAATATAATCGGGGCTAACTCTTTCGGGAAAAATAGCATTAGAGACAGTCCTACTAGTAAAGGTGTCTTTAAAATAGAGATCGAAGCACTACTACCTATAACAGCTACGATAAAGAGCATATCTAGTTGTGGAAACAGCGTCGCGATAGCGTAGCCTTGTAATATGGAAGCGAATATTACTGGTAAAATATTTCCACCAACCCAACCTGACTTTAAACAAAACTCCATTAAAACCAGTTTTAAAACAGAAGCCAAAATTAATGTAGCAATCGAAAGTGTCGGTACTAAACTAGGCAAAGCTTGCATAGAAAGTTGGCCGGAAAAAAGTAGATTAGGAGCAATTAAAGACATCAAACCAATACCAATACCACCGATAAAAGCACATAAAATAATTTTATTTTTGATTTTAGAAAAGAATTTATTCAATGTTCTTTCTATTAGTTCATATAGTTTACTAAACAAAATACCAAACAATATTAAAGGAATAAAAAGAACCAATTCATCCAAACCCCAATTAGTTTCCCCTAATTTTGTCACAAAAGGGGGTTGGTCTGATATTTTTATTAAAAACATAAAGGCAACCATACCGTTAACAATAAATACCATATATAAAAATTTTTTAAATAAAAGCAGCTTTTTCTCTTTAGGAGCCCGATCAGGATCATAGGAAATGAGGTAGTTATGAGGTAATGCTAATTTTTTCAGTCTAATTAACCAAGATTCCTTTTTCCATTCGTTGTATGAAAAATAAAAGTAACGCATTTTATCTCCCTGCCATACCGATAACGCAATAACAGAACTTAATATGGCTGCTGCGGGACCTACACTTGCACCAAAGATTAAAATAAAAAAAGCAATTAAAAAATTGAGCCATACATATGAATAGTCAATTCTTTGAGTTGTTTTTAATTCAATAATAGAATCATTAGCTGTTTTAGGCAGATTTCCCCACTTATACCTGCTAAAACCTACTAAAATACCACCAAAAATACATAAAAATAATGTATAGATGAAGGGTGTATTTAAATTATTGGATATGTCAGTCCATAAAAAATCTGTCAACCCATTAACTAAAATTAAAAAAACAGAAGAAATAGAACCAATTATCCCACTTAGAATTAAGCCATAAACAAGTAATCCGATTATTTTAAAGTACTTCTCAGTCAAAATAAAATTCCCCACTTTTAAAATGTATATTAAGACTCTCTCTTGTTGCTTTAAGTAACTCTACTCATTTGAAATACTAATAAGTATAATTATGTCGATATAATTATACTTGACTATACAATGAAAAGCTACTTTATATGAGTACCTTCATTGGAGTGCTTTTATTGTTTTTTCTCTTAAAGAGATTTATCATATCCGGAATGTGAATAGTTATCAAAGCCGTTTAAAGAGCTAGATGGACGTTTTAATGGTGTAGCGACTAAATATCTAGACCATTATTTGAGCTGGTTCCAATTCTTAGACACCTTCAAACATATAAAAGATAACTTTACAATAACCAAAATGGTTTTAGACAGTTGTTCTTTCTCAGTTAACGTAACTTAAGGGCAGGTTAATTCAATAATCGGAAGGAAAAAGGTAGATAGAAAGGGAACTATTTGATATACCGGATTAAATAAAGGAGTGAAGGCTATGAGTAAATCATTTATTGAACAAGTACATTATATTAGAATTCCTGTAAAAGATTTAGAACTGTCTGCACAATGGTATAGAGATGTATTAGGGCTCCAGTTACTAAACAATACTGAGGAACTTGCAATATTAAAAGTAAATGAAGGACCTTTCTTACTTATCTTAGTTCCTACCGAAGATGAAACATTTGCACATTTTACAATTGATAATGAACAAGAATTTAGCATTGGCTTTACAAGTCCAGAATTATCTAAATTTCATCAACACTTAATTGATAATCAAGTTAAGGTTGAGGATATAAAAGAAGATAATGGTCATGCCTTTTTCCACTTTTATGACCCAAATGGTAATAAACTTCAAGTACACTGGTAAGATTATAATAAATAAATTACCTTATTTCATTAACGGGTGCTTTAACGGAATAAGAACGGGAACGTCCAAATCAGACGTTCCCATATTTTTTGCCTGAAAAACAACAATACTATTTAACAAAGCCTATAATTAAAGTGTATTACGTAATAAACGCGGTCTATGTTATCAACCGTAACACTGCCTGTAAAACCTTTAGGGATTTTATCACATTTTACTTTCTTCTAACTAATATGATTTGAAACAAATGAAGAGCACAAAATTGTGCTCTTCAATTACTAACGACGGTGTTCTACAAGGTCAATTGCACCCAACAAGATATGGGCTAAACCGAATCCAAATACAGTGTGTGCAATCATGTTATTAGGACCATTTTTTTGCTTTAGAGCAAGTCCAGTCACTGTAACAGCAGAACCTAAAATAGCTGGGATTAAACCTTCACGAATGTTGTTCATATAAAATCCCTCCATCGTAGTTATTTGGTGTTATTACACCATTATTACTATTAACCAATAAACAAGATGCTATACTTTCTAAACATGAGTAAAGCATCATTCTTTCACCAATGAAGTGACAAGATCACATGAAAGAGAATATATGGGAGACTATAATGGAGAATGGATACAAGATAAATTAGGCTACTTAACTTTCCTTGAAATCGGGAAATAAGTAGCCTAATTAGGTGAATATGTGTGTTTTAAACAACTAATTCAGTACAATATTTTGTGTCGACATTCTAATTTTACGAAGGATTTATTGTACTCGAATTATTTTCTTCTTCGGATTGTTCCTCAGTGGCGAAGTGGTCGTATGCAAGTAAAGTTACACCTAATTTTTCTTCAAGACTTTTTAATTCATTTAGCTGCTCAGGTCCAAGATTTGCGAATTTTGTTTTGACCAAATTGATCACATCCTAACTTAGTTATAAAAGTAGTATGAGAAAATGTTAGCTCGTTATCCTTAAAAAGTTTTTAGAGTATAAAGTATGAGAGCAATCAAAATTAAAAGTTTGGACAATCTTGAGTGCATATCGATTGAGATAACCTCTTTATTTTAACTGTGAGAAATTTAGTATTTGGATTTAATCTTTTGTAAACGTAATGAAAATGACAGAATGGAAAAAATAGATTATTGTATTAAAATAAGGTGTCATTATTTAAATAGATAAGCAGAATGGAGGACTATAGATGGAATTTCAAACGATGATGCAAGAATTAGAGGCACTCGGGAAAGAGCGGACAAAAAAGATATATATGGGTAATGGAGCTGTGGAGCCTGTGTTCGGTGTAACAACAGGGTCGATGAAGCCATATAGAAAGCAAATTAGAATTGACCAACAATTAGCGGAACAATTATATGCATCGGGTAATTATGATGCGATGTATTTTGCAGGGGTAATTGCAGATCCAAATGCGATGACTGAGGAAGATTATGACCGCTGGATTGACGGCGCTTATTTTTACATGATTTCAGATTATGTTGTGGCGGTAACACTGGCAGAATCGGATATTGCCCAGCAAGTAAGTGATAAATGGATTGCAAGTGGCCATGAATTGAAAATGTCAGCTGGCTGGAGTTGTTATTGTTGGCTATTAGGAAATCGTAAAGATGAATATTTTGAAGCTCAGAAAATTCAGGGCATGCTTGAGAAAGTAAAGAAAGAGATTCACCATGCGCCGCCAAGAACACAAGCATCAATGAATAACTTTGTCATGACAGTTGGCGTTTCGTTTAAACCACTCCATGAGGAAGCATTAAAAATCGCACATGAAATTGGCCCTGTTGAAATGCAACGTGAAGGTAAGAAACCAGGGATTTTACATGCTGCATTAGAAATTGAAAAGCAAATAGAAAAGGACCGAATCGGCTTTAAGCGTAAACATGTTCGCTGCTAAGGCTAACACTTGTTTTTTTTTGAGTGCTTTGTATAAACTAAAAATAGGGAATGTTTGAGGAGGCATATGATGAAACCGAGTATTGCAATTGATATGGACCAAGTGTTAGCAGATTTTTATTTAAAATTATGCGACACATACAATAAAAATTTTGGGGCGAATTTTACAAAAGACGAATTTTTATTAACAACACAACGTGATTTATCACAAGAAGATGCTAAAAAATTATTTGGGCTATTAAATGAGCCAGATTTCTTCCGTGATTTAGAAGTACTAGATCCAGATTGTATTGAGGTCATAAAAGGGCTACAAGAACATTTTGAAATTTATATTGCCACAGCTGCAATGGATGTGCCGGGTTCATTTAATGCGAAGTATGATTGGTTAATGGAGCATATGCCATTTATAAAAACGCAAAACATCGTATTCTGTGGCAATAAAGCCGTAATACATACGGACTTTTTAATCGATGATAGCCCACGACAATTAGAAGCCTTTAGTGGTACGGGATTGCTTTACTCAATGCCGTATAATGCGGCAGAAGATGGCTATAAACGCGTTCACAATTGGCGAGAAATTCAAGCGTATTTTATGGAGCTATTAGCAAAAAAATAATATAAAAAAAATAATATAAAAAAAATAATATAAAAAAATCACCCAACTACTAAATATTGGGTGGTTTTTTGATTTCTAAAGTTGTGCTTAAAGTGGTTTGGATTTTTTCATTCGTTTAATCAATGGGTTGACGTTGTAAGGTATTAAATGAAAACCATGATAAATGTAGCTACCATCTAAAATATGTCTCATCATCTACTATTAAGATACTAGTAATTCATAGTGATATAGTATTATAATTTGAATAGTTAGAATTATTATTATATTTCTAAGGGGATAGTGAGATGAAACCAGTTATTGGCTTAACAATGTATGATATTGATAAAAAATTGGATATTAATAATGCATATTTAGATTCGGTGGAAATTGCAGGTGGTATCCCAATTTGTTTGCCTAATGCGTCAGAGGAGCATGTGGATGCGCTTCTAGATCGTGTGGATGGCATTATTTTAATTGGTGGAGAAGATATTGACCCAGAGCTATTTGGTGAGGAACCACATCAAAATATAGGTCGCGTTGTACGGAAGCGTGATGATAGTGATTTATTGTTTATGAAGCGCGCATTTGAACGAGGTATGCCGATTTTAGGTGTATGCCGTGGTATGCAAATTATGAATGTCTTTTTTGGTGGGACGATTATTCAAGACATTCCAACCCAAATCGAAAGTGCAATTGGCCATAAGCAGCAATCAAAGCGTGGTGCATTGGCACATAGTGTTGAAGTGCTAACACCAAAAATGAAAGCTATTTTTGAAGATGACATGTTCCGCGTAAATACATTTCATCATCAATCCGTTGGAATGCTAGGAGAAGGGCTTGTTTTATCGGGAATTGCAAAGGATGGCATAATTGAGGCAATTGAACACGAGGGTCATCCGTATTGTATTTCAGTGCAGTGGCATCCAGAAGAATTGGCTCCACTTGGTAATACTCACGCACAACGATTATTTAAAAGTTTTGTTGAGGCATGCAAAACGACTGTTGTTGGAGGAAAACGATGAAACCAATTATTGGATTAACGATGCATCCAGTCGAAGGGAAAATGGAAATAAATAATACGTATATTCAAGCGATTAAACGCGCTGGGGGTATCCCAGTTTGTGTTCCTTATATGGATGAAGAAACAGTCGACACGGTACTCAATGGTTTAAGCGCAATATTATTAATTGGAGGATATGATGTTAACCCGCTCATTTTTAATCAAGAACCACATTATAAGTTGGGAACCGTTATTGATGAGCGCGATCGAAGTGACATTTTAATTGCGAAAAAAGCTTTTGAATGCAATATGCCTATCCTTGGAATTTGCCGAGGAGAACAAGTGATGAATGTTGCTTTTGGAGGGACGTTACTTCAAGATATAGATACTCAAGTAAAGAATGTCTTGAAGCATACTCAAGCGTCTATGCGTCATGAATTAACGCATACGGTTGAATTGTTCCCATCCAAATTACAGGAAATTATCGGACAAGAAACGATTTTAACAAATTCCTTTCATCATCAAGCAGTTGATATCGTTGCGCCAGGTTTTTTAATAAATGGCCAAGCGAAAGATGGTGTTATCGAAGGAATTGAACATCCAGAGCATCCATACTGTATTGGTGTGCAATGGCATCCAGAAGGGCTACAAAATGATCAACCTTCAGAAAAACTATTTAAAAGCTTTATCGAAGCTGCTGTTCAATATAAAGGATAAAAAAATCCTCCATCATGTAGTTGATGGAGGATTTTAAAGTTAATGAACGTTACGATACAATCCTACTACTTTACCTAATATCGAAACTTGGTTGACAAGAATAGGGTCCATTGAACTGTTTTCAGGTTGAAGTCGGAAATGTGTTTTTTCTTTGAAGAAGCGTTTGACGGTCGCTTCATCTTCCTCTGTCATTGCCACAACAATTTCTCCGTTATTGGCTGTAGCTGTTTTTTTGACAATGACATAGTCCCCATCTAAAATACCTGCTTCAATCATCGATTCACCCATAATTTCAAGCATAAACAATTCGTCTTCTGATGAGCCGTACGTATCAGGAAGTGGGAAATATTCTTGGATGTCTTCGATTGCTGAAATTGGTAATCCAGCTGTTACTTTCCCGATTAAAGGAACATGAATAACACCTGATTTTGGGATAGTTAACTCTTCTTGATCTAATACCTCAATTGCACGTGGCTTTGTAGGGTCACGACGAATAAGCCCTTTACTTTCTAAACGAGCTAAATGCCCGTGGACAGTTGAACTAGAAGCTAAACCAACAGCCTCTCCAATTTCACGAACTGATGGTGGGTAACCTTTAGCACGAACTTCCTCTTTAATAAAAGTTAGTATAGCTTGCTGCCTTTTTGAAATTTTTTGTGTCAACGAACTCACCTCTTTATAATGCTATTTTCTTAGATACATTATATCAGTATGCGAACAAAAATGCAAACATAGGTTCGAAAAAGAGTTGACAAAAACATATGTTCGTATTACTATTAAGGCAAATATTGCGAACATATATTCTCTAAAAGGGGTTTCTACGATGAAAAAATTCAAACTAAACAGCTTCACATCAATGTTATTAGCATTTTCTATTTTATTATTTACATTTTTAATTTTTGAAGATGAGAAAATCGAAAAATACGAACAAGTGACAATTGTACAAGGTGATACTTTATGGTCGTTAGCAGAAACATATCGTGGTAAAATGGCTAAGAACGATTGGATTAACTTTGTAAAAGAAGAAAATGGCTTACAAGATGAAAAGGTATTATACGGCCAAGTATTAGTAGTACCTGTGGAGAAGGAATCATACTATATTGCCAATTTAAATCAAAACGATTCAACGAACGAAAAGACAGTTAAGGTAGCGAGAAGTAATGGATCAAACTAAAGCAGTATTATATTGTCGTGTTAGCACCGAAAAAGACACGCAAGAAACATCGTTAGTTCGCCAGCAGGAAGAATTAACGAGCTATGCCAAATCGTTAGGTTATACAGAACTTAGCGTTTACAAAGATCAGCATAGTGGCTATGAAGTAGACCGAGATGGCTTATTAGATATGCTCGATTTTATGAAAGACCAACAGGTGAAGGTCTTATTTGTGCAAGATGAAACCCGTTTAGGTCGAGGTAATGCACGAATGGCAGTTCTTCATTTAATTCAAAAATATGAAGCAACAGTTTATACATTAAATGATGCTGGCCCAATTGCATTAAATGAAATGGATACGATGCTACTTGAAATATTAGCGATCGTTGAAGAATATCAACGTCGTATGCACAATGCCAAAATACGTCGAGGTATGCGCCGTGCAGTTGAAAATGGTTACATGCCTCAAAATAATTTAAAAAATCGAGGTAATATTGAAGGGCGAGAGCGAAAAGAGGTACCAATCGAAGAAATTGTGCAATTGCGTCAAAAAGGACTAACATTTGCTGAAATTGCCATGACATTAAAGGGTCTTGGTATCCCTATCAGTAAAGCGACTGTTCACCGCCGTTATATTGAATATATGGAACGATTTGAAGAGTAATCACTTGCCCTTCAAGTCGTTTTTTTATACCTTTGTAGTATTGGATATAAGAAAGGTGAGAACAACATGTTATCAAAAGAAAAAATCGCTCGTATAAATGAGTTATCAAAATTAGCTAAAGAAGGAAAACTAACAGAGGAATTAGCGAAAGAGCGTACAGCACTACGCAAGGAATATTTAGATGTGTTCCGTTCGACAATGCGTGACACAATTGAACATGTAAAAGTAGTAGATGAAGAAGGTAACGACGTAACACCAGAAAAATTAAAGCAAGTGAAGGCACAAAAAGGGTTCTTGAATTAATTTGATTAACTTGCTTGAGCAAAAGTCCTCCGCATTTCTAAGGAGGGAATGAATGACAAGTATGTCTTTCATTCGGCATGGGCTCAAGATGAATAGGTAGCGAAGCCTAAAAACATCACGTCCTGAGACAACGCCTGCGTGATCAACTTCGTTTTGACCTACTCCTCCAACCGGATGTCACAAATTTTTAAAGGCGTTTTTCAAACCGACTCGAATAAATCTAGACACAATTACGAAGAGGGATAATTGATTAATATGTCACATTTATCATTAAGTATGACATATTCTGAAGAACGTTGCGAATAACCATTGTTTTCTTTGATGATTTTGTCTAAACTAGACATTGTATAAATTAAGTACGAGAAAGGATGTCACATAATGACACAACAAATGGATCAGTTAGCAATTAACGCAATCCGTACATTATCAATCGACGCAATCGAGAAAGCAAATTCTGGTCACCCAGGTTTACCAATGGGTGCAGCTCCAATGGCTTATACATTATGGACAAAGCAATTACGTCATAACCCACAAAATCCAAATTGGTATAACCGTGACCGTTTTGTATTATCAGCGGGGCACGGCTCTATGCTTCTATATAGCTTACTTCACTTAGGTGGCTACGGATTAGAAATGGAAGAAATTAAAAACTTCCGTCAATGGGGTTCAAAAACTCCAGGTCATCCTGAGTACGGTCATACGGTAGGGGTTGAAGCAACAACAGGTCCGCTTGGTCAAGGTATTGCAATGTCTGTAGGTATGGCAATGGCTGAACGTCATTTAGCAGCTACTTACAACAAACCAGGCTATGATGTAGTAGACCACTATACATTTGCACTATGTGGAGACGGTGATCTAATGGAAGGTGTTGCAGCAGAAGCAATTTCTCTAGCTGGTCACTTACAATTAGACAAGTTAATTGTGTTATACGATTCAAATGATATTTCACTAGATGGTGATTTAGAAAAGTCATTCTCAGAAAACATCCAAAAACGTTTCGAATCATATGGTTGGAACTACTTAAAAGTTCAAGATGGTACAGAGATTGCTGCGATTAATACAGCAATCGAAGCAGCAAAACAAAATACAGGTGGCCCAACGATTATCGAAGTGAAAACTGTAATCGGCTTTGGTTCTCCAAACAAATCTGGTAAATCAGATTCTCACGGTGCTCCACTTGGAACGGACGAAGTGACATTAACGAAAGCAGCTTATGCTTGGGAGCATGAACCTTTCCACGTACCAACAGAGGTTTACGAAACATTCAAAGCGGCAGCTGATGTACAAGGTACACAAGCTGAAAATGCTTGGAACGAATTATTCGCAGGCTACAAAAACGAATATCCTGAATTAGCAGCACAATTTGTTAATGCTATGGACAACAACTTACCAGAAAACTTTGCATCAGAATTACCAGTTTATGAAGCCGGTAAATCAGTTGCAACACGTTCTTCTTCAGGTGATGCAATCAACGCAATCGCAAAAACAACACCATCATTCTTCGGTGGTTCTGCTGACTTAGCAGGTTCAAACAAAACAACAATCAAAGGCGCAGGAGACTTCTTTGCAGAAACTCCAGAAGGCCGTAATATTTGGTTCGGTGTACGTGAGTTCGCAATGGGAGCTGCGATGAACGGTATGGCATTACACGGTGGTTTAAACGTCTTCGGTGGTACGTTCTTCGTATTCTCTGATTATGTTCGTCCAGCGATGCGTTTATCAGCATTAATGGGCTTACCAGTAACGTATGTATTCACGCACGATTCAATCGCTGTTGGTGAAGATGGTCCAACGCATGAGCCAATCGAACATTTAGCTTCTTTACGCGCTATGCCAAACCTATCAGTCATTCGCCCTGCAGATGCAAACGAATCCGTAGCAGCTTGGAAATTAGCAGTAGAAAGCACTTCAACACCAACAGTATTAGTTTTATCTCGTCAAAACTTACCAGTATTAGACGCTTCTATTGAAACGGTTTATACAGGTGTAGAAAAAGGTGCTTATGTTGTTTCTCCAGCAACTAAAGCAACACCAGATGTAATATTAATCGCAACAGGCTCTGAAGTTTCATTAGCAATAGAAGCACAAAAAGCACTATTAGCAGATGGAATTGACGCTTCAGTAGTATCGATGCCGTCAATGGACCGTTTCGAAAAGCAATCAAAAGAATACAAAGAATCTGTATTACCGAAAGCTGTAACAAAACGTTTAGCAATCGAAATGGGTGCATCATTCGGTTGGCATAAATACGTTGGCTTCGAGGGGGATGTATTAGCAATCGATCAATTCGGTGCTTCAGCTCCAGAAAAAGTAGTATTAAAAGAGTACGGCTTCTCAGTAGAAAACGTAGTAGCGAAAGTAAAAGCACTATAATTCAATCAATAAAGGACTTGACTGGAAAGTGATTTCTGGGCAAGTCCTTTTTGTCTGGGATGGTGGCTAGCACGAAAATTTTCATTAATAATTTGTTACAGGACGTGACGTTTTTATCATTCGTTCTTTACTTGCGGCTACCGCAAAAGCATCGACTATAGCGGGGGAATTACATATGGAATGGAGAATATCAAAGTAAATACTTTTAGAACTGCTCCATATTTGATAAATGAACAAAAATTACTTGTAATCAATAAATTCAACTGTTCTAAAGTACGTGCTTTCTTAGAAAATGAATGGTACGATAGACAGTGGCAAAGAAAGTAAAAATACAAGGAAGTGAACCAATTATGACAACAGAACAATTACAAAAAGAGATTACCAAATTTATTGAACAAACCCTTTTTTTACTTACTAAAAATGTAGATATTAATAACTTTCAAAAGATTCTTCAAGACAACGTGAGCCAAAAAAGAGAATCTGCAACATCAACAGTCGAATTTTATGATCGTTTAATGTTAAATATGGCATACTTCGTTGAAAATAAGATGGCATGGGAAACGATTGTTCGTGATACATACGGCAAAGGTCAAGTGCCAAAAATCAGCTTTCTAGAAAATGAATTAATGGCGCAGCAAATGCGTGTTCGCAACAATGTCGCAGAAAATATGGATGCCTATACAGCCGATTTCCATAAGCGGTATGAGGAATTGGAAGTAGAGGACGAGGATGTTATTTACGATTATGCATATGCATCTGTTGACCATGCATTACGTGTCGATTTCGTCACATTAGTAACTTCAAAAAATGCGACAATTTTAACACAAGGAAATATCGAAGAAACGTTAAAAATAATTGACGGTTATATTGCATATCATAGTGATCAGATCGTGAATAAAATGACGCTTTCTTAAAAAGGAGTTTTTATATGAATACACCATTTATTTACTTACACAAAGCACCAGCTGTACAAGGGATAAAGCAACCTGCTATTTTTTTGTTACACGGTTTAGGGAGTGACGAAAAAGATTTACTTCAATTAGTAGATTCATTTTCATCGCAATGCCATATTTTCAGTTTGCAAGGTCCGATTAAGCATCGCCCCGGTTATGCATTTTATACGTTTGCTGAAGAAGAGGGTAAACCAGAGCGTCATATCTTTGATAAAGTGCTAAAAGGTGTAGAAAATTTTATTGCTGAGGCAGTAAAAGAATTTGATTTGGATGAAAAACAGCTTTATGTAGTTGGTTTCAATCAAGGGGCAGCAGTGGCTCAGTCACTTGCAATGATCATGGGTAATAAATTACGTGGAACAGCTGCATTAAGTGGATATTTACCGGAGTTTGCAGCGCTAGAATATAGTAAAAAAACAATGGATGCATCAAAAATCTTCATTTCACATGGTGAATATGATTATGATTTCCCGATTGAATGGGCAGAGCATGCGGTACGTTTCTTCAATGATTATGGAACTAATGTATCCTTTAGAACCTATCCAGTAGGGCATGGTGTGAGTTCAGAAAACTTACGCGATTTAATTGCCTTCTTAGCAGAAGATTTACCGACAACACTAAACTAATTAAAAAGCCAGCTGACGTGAAAATGTCAGCTGGTATTTTTCTTACAGTGAAGTTTACTTGCTTTAGGAGAAGTCCTCCCCTTCTATAAGTGTTAATTGTGTCCTTCATAGAGTTGGGGTTCAAACCTCGGCATAATTGATTTTTGATTTAGCTAGTGCTTTATTAACTTTGCAATCAAGGGCAGCTAAATAGCCAAATGTCATGCCTGGGCCAAGCGTTGCACCTGGTCCTGGATAAGCCGTCCCCATTACGGATGCCGAGCAGTTTCCGCAAGCATAAACACCCTCAATCGCAGTACCGTCTTCACGTATCACGCGGCCATCACGATCAATGACAACGCCGCCTTTCGTACCGATATCACCAGGATACACCTTTAGTGCGTAAAATGGCGCGCTGTTAATTTCAAGTAAGTTCGGATTCTTAAGGGTTGGATCACCGTAATATTTGTCGTGAGGTGTTTCGCCTCGGTGGAAGTCTAAATCTTCACCATTGCGGGCAAATCCATTAAATCGTTCAATTGTTTTTTGTAAGTTACCAAATGGAATATTTAATTGACGCTCTAAATCTGCGATATTTTCCGCTTTGAAAACAATCTGATTGTTGTAATAATCTTTTGGGAAGTCCTGCATTGGGAATAACCCTGCAAATAAGTAGCGACTTTTTGCACGTCCATCTAAAATAATCCAAGATGTAATCGCTTTGCCACCTGTTGCTTCATTATGCTCATACATTTTGTCGACAAATTCATGATATGGTGTCGGCTCGTTAATATAGCGTTTGCCATCTTGGTCGACAATAATCATGTTTGGAATTCCGCGGTCAGCAACTAAGAAAAATGGTCTTCCAGTATGATCAATAATCGTCGGGGCACCCCAAACTTTGTCCATAAGTCCAAATTTTGCATGGAGCTTTCCGAAAGGAGCAATAATGTCACCAGTTTGTCCTTCTGGTGAGCTCGTCCAGTCAGCATTCTGTGGCGCTGGTAAAAACTTCTCGCGATATTCTTGGCTGCGTGAAAAACCGCCAGAAGCAAAAATGACACCATGTTCGGCTTTAATGAATAGACTTTTGCCGTCTTTAATTACTTCAATTCCAACAATTTGATCGTTATCATACACGAAGTCCACAAACGCAGTCGATAGCGAAATTTCGCCTTGAATTTTTTTATATGTTAATGCCAAACGCGCAATTAATGCTTGACCAAGCGCGGCAAAATTCTTTTTCATCACTAAATGTTGCATTAAACGCCAGCCAAGTCGTAAAGAACGGATTTTCCCCACGGTAGTACGGGAAATCATATTTACTTTTACGAAATCTTGACCAGTCATGACAAAGCCTTTTGTATCAATTGTAGGGGGAAGAAGCTTATCCTTCCAATCTCCTAATTCATTTAAATCAAATAATAGTGGTTCAATCGAACGCCCTGTCCCTTTGCCACCTGGTAGAGCAGGGTAGTAATCAGAATAATTTTTTGCATATGAAAAACGCATAAACGGGCTAAGGTCATGCATGTAATCTAACATTTCGATGCCACGTTTTAAATAAGCTTCCTTAACATCTTCAGCTACAGCATTACCAACAGTAGCATCTAAATAAGTTTTGGCCTCTTCGTAACTGTCAGCAGCACCTGCCTCCACTAAATAACGGTTGTTTGGAATCCAAATACCACCACCAGAAAGAGCAGAAGCACCACCGAAATATGTTTCTTTTTCAATTAATAGTGTATTTAATTCTTCGTTTTTAGCCGTAATGGCAGCAGCAAAACCAGATGCGCCTGAACCAACGACTACAACATCATATTCTAAATCCCAATTCATTATTAAATCCCCCAATCTAAATAGGTAGAGTTCCGTTAACCCTTTCTTAAATCGATAAAAAGTAAACCACCGTTGTATCGACTGTAAAAAATGGGATTACGTATTACTTTCGTTACAAAGATAAAATTTCCTCCTTTTCTATACATATGAAAAAACAGCTAACAATAGGTTAGCTGTTGGATTGATCGAGTAATATTTCGGCGTCTTGTTTTGTCATTGGCTTATAGAAATAATAGCCTTGTCCTGCTGGGCAGCCTAGTTGTTGGAGCATTGCTAGCTGGTCTTTAGTTTCGATACCTTCTGCAATCGGGCGCATATTAATATTATTGGCTAATTGAATAATAGTTTGTACGACAGCATACATTCCGGGTTCGTTCATCGAATTGACAAAGCTTCTATCAATTTTTATTTCAGAAAAAGGAAGCTTAGGTAAATAACTTAATGATGAAAAACCAACACCGAAGTCATCAATCGAGCTTTCAATGCCCAGTTCATTCAATTTTTCTAAAATCGACTTTGCTTTAATAAAGTCTACAAGTTCAATACTTTCCGTAACTTCAAGCTTAATATATTTCGGTGGTACTCGGAACTGATTAAATGTATGGATTATATTATCTAAAAAATAAGGCTCATAGAAATGATCAGGTGAAATATTCAATGCAATAGGTACAATTTTTTTACCTGTATCGATACGTTGTTGTAACCATTGTAATATGTTAGTTAAATTTAATAGATCGATATCTTTAATCTTACCCGATTGTTCAGCAATAGAAATATATTTGATAGGTGAAACGAAGCCAAGTTTGCTAGAATTCCAGCGAGATAAAGCTTCAAAGCCCTCAACCTCATTTGTTTTGAAATTAATTTTTGGTTGCAAATACACTTCAAATTCTTTGTTATTAATGCCATACGTCAATTGATTGAATATATTCATTTCTTCCGTTAGTTGATTGATACTGTTTTCCTCGTACATAGAAAAGCTCGTACCATTGATTTTTCTCGCATTTGTTAATGCAATGTCTATTTGGTGGATACATTGCTCAACTGTCATTGTGGAGGTAAATGTTGTATAGCCAGTTTTTAATGTTATATAATTTTCCTCACCATTAATGACGAAAGGTACTTGTGTCAATGGTTCGACATGTTTGCGATGCGAATGGAAGGAATTTAGTGGCGCCTTTTTTGCCAAAATAATGGAATTTGAAAACCGTGCTATTATTTCATCTCCACTGGGTAAAAATTTGCACATGCGATCAGCCATTTGTCGTAATAACTCAGCTCCAGCATTTCGTCCATATAAATCTATAATTTTGTTGAACTCTGTAGGGTGAATAACTGCAACATAGCCCGTAAATCCCGCGTCAATCCATTTCGCCAACTCACCTTTAAAGAACTGTAAATTCGGCAATTTTGTTTCTATATCATAAAAAGCAAGGTAACTCAGCTCGATTTTTTGTTCGGCATATTTAATTGAAAGTTGAATTAATAGCGCTAGGCGATTTAAATAGTTCGTATCGGATTGCTTTAATTCTAAATCATCTTGTAAAAACAATGTTAATATCCCAATTGTTTCATTTTGTGAAGTTAAAATGGGCTTTGTCCATGAACCTTTTATTATATTAAAATTTATATCCTTACTTTCCGTGCTTTTAGCTGAAATATCTTTCACATAAACAGCACGTGGATTATGGCTCATATTAGGTGTTACAGTTAATAAATCAAGTTCATGAATAACATCAACTGGTAAGTTATATGAACCGAGTGATTTAATTTCGTAATTTTTATCGTAAATATGAATTGTACAATACACATCATAAATATAGAATTTTTCAATTTTTTTTGAGATGAGTGACAAAATCGATTGTAAATTATCTTCATTGTCAATCGCTTCGTAAACTTCATGTTCTAATTTGTAAACCATTTTATTTAATTCTGCTTCGGTTGTATCTTCACATGTTAATAATACATATTGAATCGTTTGTTCTGAATCTTTAATAGGGTGAATGGTAATGGAGTTCCAAAAAGCTGAACCATTTTTCGTATAATGTAAAACCGTAAATTTTTTTGCGAGACCTAATCGAATATTCGTTATTAATTCCGTTATGGAATCATTGTTCGTGCGACTACCGTTAAAAATCGATAAATTTAGATTGATAAGCTCATGCAACTCATAGTTTGTTAAACGAAGAAGATAGTCATTTGCGTGTAAAATTGATAGATTACGATCATGAATATCAACAATGAACGTTCCTTTCGAAAGCTGATTACTGAAGGTGATGAGCCAATGTAGTAATTGATCTTTTGATAGGGGCGGTAATTGATTAAGTTGCATAAAATTTCCCCCTTAATAAAATGTTGGAATTAATTAAAGTATAACAAAATTACTATAAATTAAAACAAAATTTATGGGAATTTGAAAAAAATTACGTATAAAAGGTCTAAATACCTAATAGTGAGTAAAAAATGGTATAAATTATGTTTGTATTTTGGAATTATTATCAAAATAATAGGTTGATAGATATGAATATAATACTTTAGAACTGAAATGAAGTCCGGTATAACGGTCGATCTTTTGCCACTATAATTTTTATTTTGTTAAAACAGTTGAAATTCCGTTGTTATTTCTTACATAATCTCCAAGATAATTGTAAAGGTCTGTTAAAGTTTTAGGAAAAAATTCATGCACATAGACGAAGTCGCCTTTTAGTGGCAATTTTGGGTTAAAAGGATGATGGATTCTACCTCACCTAATGCATTAGTTTTTAAAAACATCATAAAAATGTTGTAATAATTGTTCGCCTTGCTGATCTACTAACAGCTTGTTATGTAAGGTCATTTGTGCGGTTGTATCGTTTTTAGTTAAATTGTTGTCGACAAAATTTAATTGTATCGTAACTTTACCGTTTTCAACTAAATCCTGTTTTTGCTGTTCAGTAAAACCTTGTTCGGAAAATAGCTGGTTGTCCTTCCATGTTCCTGTAATTTTTAATGTGTTCATCGATTCGTCATAATGCCATTGAACATCACGTAAAATAGTTTTAAATAAGTCGTTAATTGTCACATATTCGTCTTCAAATTCTAACTCAATTGCTCGAATTGTATGTACATCAATCGAAATGGCTGTTGCTGCTTCATTTGCTTTAGAATTAATACCAGAAGCAGCATTCTTAATATCTTCCATCGTATTGCTGCATCCTATTAATAAAATGACTGCCAGTAGCAGCGGAATTAACTTTCTCATTCCAGTCCCTCCAAATAAACATTATCCATAAATTTATCATACTAAAATGCAAGCACTTTAAGTGGTGGATTTCTGGGTAGAATGTGAAAAATTTGTAACGAGGAGAAGGGGGGATAGAAAATGATGAATTTTTATTACTGACTTTTTAAAGTGAATAATAAATTGAATTTTGGGGTAAAAATGAAGTATTACTGTATCGCAAAGAAGTGGAAAAAATCATCATTTTCATAAGAAAAGTTAAAGGAGTTGTTACGGTGAAAATTAATGATGAATTATTAGATAAACTAGGCATTTATTTTGTATATCATGAAGTGTATAACAAATACGGCATTACGTTCGAAAGTTTTGTAGATCGTTGGTCGAGAGGGATATTGGAAATTTAATTTATGATGATGTTGGCATTGAATCAAATAACATTTCTAGAAACGTAAAGGAATTTGTCTGAATTATTTTTGGGCAAATTCTTTTTTTAGTTCGGAAAAGAATAAATTTCTCAAGGAAATCTACATATGAAAAGATATCATGTTTCGTGATTTGGTGAAAAATGTATTTTGTATTTTCTAATCACTATTCAAATTAGCTATTGTTGATTAAGATGGATATGGATTTAATTTACATATTAAAAGGAGAACTATATGAAAATTCAACAATTAGGCGTAAAGTTAGGCAATTTGAAGACAGGTAAAAAAAATTGTATTACGGATGTAACAGGTGTCAAAGTAGGGCATGTGACATTGGATTATCCTTTAAATAATGACGGAGATGTTGCTTGCACAGGTGTAACGGCTATTCTACCGCATGGAGGTAACCTATTTCGCGAAAAAGTGACAGCTGCTAGCTATGTTCTTAATGGTTTTGGGAAGACAACTGGGCTTGTACAAGTCGATGAACTTGGTGTCCTAGAATCACCAATTATGTTGACGAATACATTTAGTGTGCCAGCTGTTACACAAGGGACTTTACAATATTTGTTAGCGCAAAATGAAGAAATTGGCTTGTCGACAGGAACGGTAAATATTGTTGTAGGGGAATGTAATGATAGCCATCTGAATTCAATTAGACATTGCGCAGTAAAGCCAGAGCATGCCATAGAAGCAATCGAAAATGCGACGACAGATGTTGCACTTGAAGGAGCGGTCGGAGCAGGAAAGGGAATGGTTTGTTTTGGTTATAAGGGCGGAATAGGCAGTGCTTCGCGAATTGTTGAATGTGAACATGCAAGCTATACAGTAGGTTGCCTCGTTTTAAGTAATTTTGGTACGAGTGAGGAATTTATGAAGGAACGTTATCAGGTAAACACACAGGCACAGGACTCAACGATTGCGCCAACAGATGGATCAATCATTATTGTGTTAGCGACAGATGCACCGTTAAGTGATCGCCAATTGAAACGTGTGATAAAGCGATGTGGAATTGGTCTTGGACGTACTGGTAGTCATTTCTCAAATGGCAGTGGCGATATAGTGATTGGATTTACAATAGCTCATAAAATCTCCCATCAAAGTGAAGCAATTCTCGAAACACGCATGCAATTACGAGATGATCAGCCGATTATGAATTTGCTATTTTCTGCAGCTGCAGAAGCTACCGAAGAAGCCATTATTAATTCACTTGTGCAATCTGAAACAACGATCGGAAGACAAGGTAATTGCGTAAAAAAATATCCATTTTATTCATAATATTATGAATTTAATTGTTTTATATAAATGTAACTTTTGAGTTTTAGTGGAAACCAGAAATAGAACTTTATTTTTATAAACAGCAATGAATTCCCAAGAAAAAACTTCCTCATTGGAAAAAAATATGGTATTTTATATGAATATACTGAAAAATCAAAATGTTAGCATTCTTCTGATGTTATTCCACGTTACATATAAAGAGGTGCAAAACGATTTTAGAAAAATATTTACAGCCTATTACAATAACAGCTAGTGCAGGTGAGCGACCACCGATTATTGAGAATCAAGAGCCATTGGTAAAGCTTGTGCCAATAAAAAATCGACTTTTTATCGAATCTAGTTATTTTAATCAAGGTATTGCCAATAGTTTGCAAGACATATATTTACGAGAGCAAGCATTGAATCGATTGTTACAAGCACTTAATCATTTGCCTCTAGCATATAGCTTGATTGTTTATGACGGTTTCAGACCACTACAAGTTCAGCAAGTACTGTTTGATCAAATTAAGCTTGAAATAACGAAGAAATATCCGAGCTGGAACATGCAGCAAATTGAAGAAGAAACATTAAAATATGTAGCATTTCCAAGTATGGATTCACAATATCCCGCCCCCCATCTAACTGGAGGAGCAATTGATTTGACATTAGGCGATGCAAAAGGAAATCCACTTGATTTAGGAACGGCATTTGATGAAACATCTGCTCAATCAGCAACAGCTTATTTCGAAAGTCATTTAGCAGAAAATACTGAAGCCCTTAATAATCGTCGGATCTTATTTCATAGCATGACCAATGTAGGTTTTCACAATTATGAAGAAGAATGGTGGCATTATGATTTTGGGAATGTGACATGGGCTAGAAAATCAAAATTGCCAAATGCAATCTATGGACCAATCATTGCTAATATTAAAAAACATGAGCTAAAGGAGTATCGATACAAATGAAAGTATACATTAGCGCAGATATCGAAGGGATTACAGGAACGACTGTTTGGAGTGAAACGGAATTAAATTCACCTGACTATTTACAGTTTCAAAAGCAAATGACAAGGGAAGTGCTTGCCGCAATTGAAGGCGCGGTTGCAGGTGGGGCTACTGAAATCTTATTAAAAGATGCACATGATTCAGCGCGTAATATTTTAATAGAAGAATTGCCGGAGAATGTGAAAATTATTCGCGGATGGACACAAGAACCAATGTGTATGGTGGCGGGTCTAGATGAAAGCTTTGACCGAGCTATTTTTATCGGATATCACAGTGAAGGAGGCAGTGCAAAAAATCCGCTTGCGCATACACTAAGCTTATTAGCCGATGTGAAAATTAATGGTGAGTATGCAAGTGAATTTATTATTAATGCCTATGCAGCAGCACTTCACAATGTGCCAGTTGCCTTTGTAAGTGGTGATCAAGCATTGACTGAACATATCGCTCGCTATAATGAAACCATCGTTACGTTTGCAACAAAAGAAGGGGTGGGGCATGCGACGATAAATGTTAGTCCACAGAAGACCTTAAAAGAAACAAAAGCACTAATCGAGCAAGCTATGAAAATAGATCGACAACAACTTCAACTCGAATTGCCGAAGCATTTTAACGTAGAAATTATTTATAAAGATCATATTAAAGCCTACCGCAATTCGTTTTATCCAGGTGCAACATTTAAGGAACATAATACCGTAGCGTTTGAAACGGATGATTTTTTCGAAGTGTTACGCTTATTACAATTTTTAACATAAAGTAGGTGGCAGCATGAAAATTACAAATGTCAAAGTAGGTTTAGTAGAAGCACCACTTATTACCCCATTTAAGACGGCTTTACGAACGGTACATAGTATACAAAATGTCATGGTGACAATTCACACGGATAATGGCCAAATAGGCATTGGTGAAGCAGCGCCGACACATGTGATTACAGGTGAAACAATTAGTTCAATCCAATTTGCAATTGAACAAGTAATTGCACCGCTAATCAATGGCATGGATATTGCAGAAATTGCGGTAATATGTGACCGTGTAGATAGTTGTTTGTATCAAAATACAAGTGCAAAGGCTGCTGTTGAAATTGCACTGTATGATCTATGGGCGAAGAAATACAATGCGCCACTTTATGAATTGCTCGGAGGCTATCAAAAATCGTTAACGACAGACATTACCATTAGCGTAAATGATCATGCAGAAATGGTTCAAGATAGCCTAGAAGCAGTAAAGCGCGGTTTCTCAATTTTGAAAGTAAAAGTAGGAAAAGATCCAGCTGGAGATGTAGACCGCATACTAAAAATTCGCGAAGCAGTAGGTCCAAATATTGTACTTCGAATTGATGCTAACCAAGGCTGGACTCCGAAACAGGCAGTATCCATAATTGGTCAATTAGAAGATGCAGGGGTGCAAATGGAGTTAGTTGAGCAGCCTGTACATTATAGTGATTTGGCAGGTATGCAGTATGTGACAAATCATACACTCACTCCGATTTTGGCAGATGAAAGTGTGTTTTCACCGAAGCAGGCAATCGAAGTCATCGAAAAGCGTGCTGCGGATTTAATAAATATTAAGCTTATGAAGACGGGTGGCATTTCAAAGGCGCTGCAAATTGCCAATATTGCACAGGCTAGTGGTGTGGAATGTATGATTGGCTGTATGTTAGAAACGAAAATTAGTGTTAGCGCGGCAGCTCATTTTGCGGCAGCTCACAAAATCGTTACAAAGGTCGATTTAGATGGACCTAGTCTTTGTGTTAAAGATCCGATAGTAGGTGGGCCGATTTTTGAAGGGGAAACCATTCAAATGATTGAGCGCGCAGGCTTAGGATTTTAACTATAGGCTCCTAAAAGCAGCCAAGAAAAAGAAAAAGGATGGGGGAAAAGTACATGAAAAAATATTTATTAGTTTTAGCATGTATGTTTGCATTAGTTTTAGCTGCTTGTGGCGATGATTCTGCGGATTCAGGTAAAGATGGCGATTCAGGCAAACCACAAGAGTACCGCACAGTGTATTCTGGTGAAATCAAAACATTAAACTACTTAAAAACTTCAGAAACAAATGAATTTGCAGTTGCTGCAAACCTAGTAGACGGCTTAATTGAGTATGACAAATACGGTGTTGTACAACCAGGTTTAGCAGAAAGCTGGGAGCCAAATGCAGATGCAACGGTTTGGACATTCAAACTTCGCGAAGGCGTGAAGTGGGTAGACAATAAAGGGAAAGAAGTTGCTGATGTTGTGGCACAAGACTTCGTAGACGGTTTAAACTACGTACTTGATGCAAAAAATGAATCTTCAACAGCATGGATTGCCACTGTTGTGAAAAACGGTGATGCTTTCTACAACGGTGAAGTAACAGACTTCTCACAAGTTGGTGTAAAGGCAATAGATAAGTATACGTTAGAGTACACATTAGAAGGCTCTACACCTTACTTCCTATCAATGCTGAACTATGTATGTTTCTTCCCGGTTAACGGAAAGTTCTTAGCAGAAAAAGGAGAAACTTTCGGTACAACTGCTGAAGCATTCTTATATAACGGTGCCTATCTTTTAGACAAATTCGAGCCACAAAACGAGCGAGTACTTGTGAAAAATGATACGTACTGGGATAAAGATAATGTAAAAATTGACCGCATTCGTTACAAGTATAATAAAGAGGCAGCAACAGTTGCACCTGAATTATTCTTACGTGGCGAAATTGACGGCGCAAGCATCCCAACATCTATTTTAGATGAGTGGTTAAATGCGGATGACAAAAAAGATTTAGTTCGTCAAAATACAAACAACTTCTACACATACTTCTATGCATTAAACTTCGATCCACAATTTGATGCAGAGAATCAGCCAGAAAACTGGAAAGTAGCAGTGAACAACAAAGATTTCCGTAAATCACTTTACCATGCGTTAGACCGAGTATCGGCGATGTTAACAATTGAGCCATACAACCCACAAGATTTATTATCAAACACAATTACACCGAAAAACTTCGTAGACGTTGAAGGTGTAGATTACACAGTTTTAGAGCCTTTAAAAGCAATTACTGAAACAGATTCATTTAACAAAGATTTAGCAATCAAGCATAAAGAAGCGGCAATGACTGCTTTAGCTGGAAAAGCAACATTCCCAGTAAAATTAGTACTACCATACAATTCTGGTTCACCTGAATGGGCAAACCGTTCGCAAGTAGTAGAGCAACAACTTGAAAACTTATTAGGTGCAGATTACATCGATATAGTATTATATGCTGGTCCAGCGACAGGCTTCTTAGGTGAAGTTCGTCGTCCAGGTAAATTCGCGATGATCGAAGCAAACTGGGGTCCAGACTTTGCTGACCCATCAACGTACACAGATCCATTCACTGCAGGTGGTACTTACAACAAGCCTGAGTTAGCTGAAGGATATAACGGTGAATACGATAAGTTAGTAGAAGCTGCAAAAGCAGAAGTTGATTCAGCAAAACGCTATGAACTATTTGCAAAAGCAGAAGCATTCTTAATTGAAGAAGCATTCGTAATTCCTTACGCTGTTGGCGGTGGAGGTTATGTTGCTTCAAAATTAAATCCATTTGAATCACAATATTCGCCATTTGGTGTAACATCTGAGAAATTTAAAGGTCAGTCAATCCTAGAAAAGCCAATGAGCAATGAAGAGTATAAATCAGCTAAAGAGGCATGGGAAAAAGAACGTGCTGAAGCTTTAGCGAACGCTTCAAAGTAAGTTTTTTATGGGCTTTAACCAGTAGTAACGTCAGGAGATGACAGAATTATTTCTGCATCTCCTTTCGTATTTTAAATGTAAGGAGGGAATCGCGTGTTAAAGTATCTTGCCAAACGTATTGCTCAATCGATTTTAACGCTATTTATTATTATTACGATTGTTTTCTCCCTGCTACGCCTAATGCCAGATGAAGGTTATTTAGGGTCAGCGGCAGAAAAAATGTCGCCAGAACAACAAGAAGTTTATTTAACAAATTTAGGTCTACGTGATCCACTCATTGTACAGCTGAAAAACTTTTACGTGAATTTATTCCAAGGGGATTTAGGGAAGTCGATTACATATCGTACGGATGTACCAGTAGTAGATATTATTGCAGATAAAATGATGTATTCTATCTCATTTGGGTTAGGGGCAGTAGCACTTTCGCTGTTAGTAGGAGTACCACTTGGAATATTAATGGCGCAATTTAAAGGGCGCTGGCTAGATCGTCTGGGTACGGGTTATATCGTTATTATTGTAGCGGTACCGGCAATGGTGTATTTCTTAATGATTCAAATGTATATTTCAGATTGGCTCGGATTACCGATGTTATTTGATGAATACGATTCGAGAAGCTTTATATTACCATTAATCTGTCTTGCACTTGGACCGATTGCGTCATATTCGATGTGGATGCGTCGTTATATGGTGGATGAATTGAACAAAGATTACATTAAATTGGCGCGCGCAAAAGGGGTAAAGGAACGTACCATCATGTTCCGCCACGTCATGCGAAATGCGTTTATTCCGATGGCACAATATTTACCAGCAACAATTTTATTTACGATTACAGGCTCGATTTACATTGAATCGTTATTCTCTATTCCTGGTATGGGTGGATTATTAGTTGACGCCATTCAACGTCAAGACAATAATGTCGTACAAGGATTAGTTCTTGTGTTTTCTTCGTTAGGGATTATAGGGCTTATTTTAGGGGACTTATTGATGGCAGTTGTCGATCCTCGAATTAAGCTAGGGAAGGGAGACAGTGTGCGCTAATGGGCTTATTTACGAAAGAAATTCAAAATATTTCGGATAAATCGAACGAGCACTTATTTGAATTTGCTGGTGTAGACGATGCGAAAGCAGAAGAAACAGCCTATTCGAATTATTCATATTGGCGTTCGACGTTCCGTTCCTTTACAAAAAATAAAATTGCAGTATTTTTATTATTCTTTGTAGTGTTATTAATTGCGTTTACATTTATCCAACCTTATTTACCAGATCAAAAATCACCAACGCAAATTTATCTTAATTCAGAGACGGGTATGCAGGACCGAAATGTAGCCCCAAATGAAGAATATATTTTCGGAACAAACTCGATTGGTCAAGATTTATGGTCGCGTATTTGGCAAGGTACACGTACTTCACTATTTATCGGCTTTGCAGTTGCTATTATTGAAGTTATCATCGGCTTTACTGTCGGAGCTTTATGGGGCTATTCACGAAAATTAGAAATGCCGATTACGCAACTGTATAACATTGTTGATAATATACCAACGACGATTGTATTAATATTAATGGCTTATATTTTACGTCCGGGTATTTCGACAATAATTATCGCGATGTGTATTACCGGCTGGGTTGAGATGGCGCGTTTCTTAAGGAACCAAATCGTTATTTTGCGTGACCGAGAGTACAATTTAGCATCAAAAACATTAGGTACACCAGGCTATAAAATTATTTTGAAAAACTTATTGCCGTATTTAATCTCAGTCATTATGCTGCGTATGAGCTTAGCGGTTCCTGCTGCGATTGGTGCGGAAGTTTTTTTAACATATATCGGCTTAGGTTTACCAGTAAGTGAACCGTCATTAGGAAACTTAATTAACGAAGGTCGCGTGTTGATGATGTCACCAGATTTACGTTATCAATTAATTTTCCCTAGTATTGTGCTAAGTGTCATTACAATTGCCTTTTATATTATCGGAAATGCATTTGCTGATGCGGCGGATCCGAAAAACCACGTGTAGGAAGGATGGCGTTATATGGAACGAGAAAAGATTTTGTCGATTGAAAATCTAGTTATTAAATTTAAATTGCGCGGCCAAACATTAACGGCCATTCGTGATATTTCACTAGATTTGTATAAAGGGGAAAGTCTTGCGATTGTAGGGGAATCTGGTTCTGGGAAATCGGTATTAGTAAAATCAATTATGGGTTTACTTGATAAAAACGGTTATATCGATTCAGGCAAGATTTTATATGATGGTCATGATTTAGCGCAGTTTAAAACCGAAGAAGATTGGTTAAAAATTCGTGGCAAAAAAATTGCGATGGTCACACAGGATCCCATGACATCACTAAATCCGTTAAAAACAATTGGTAAGCAAATCGAAGAAAGTGTCGTGCTTCACCAAGGGTTAAAAGGTAAGGCTGCCTATGAAACAACATTACAGCTTTTGCGTGATGTTGGAATTCATGATGTAGAGCGCCGATACAAGCAATTTCCACATGAATTTTCTGGTGGGATGCGTCAACGAATCGTTATTGCCATTGCAGTTGCATGTAATCCACAAATATTAATTTGTGATGAGCCAACAACTGCGCTTGACGTAACAATTCAGGCACAAATTTTACAGCTGTTAACGACGCTACAAGAAAAATATTTATTAACAACGATCTACATTACGCATGATTTAGGGGTTGTTGCTAAAGTGGCAGACCGAATTGCTGTGATGTATGCCGGGGATATTATTGAAGTGGGAGAGACGAATGAAGTGTTTTTTAATGCGAAGCACCCTTATACATGGGCGTTAATTTCTTCATTACCGCAGCTTGGGGTTAAAGGCGAGGAGTTATATTCTATTAAAGGAACCCCGCCAAACTTGTTTAAAGAAATTAAAGGTGATGCATTTGCTCCACGCAATCAATATGCATTGAAAATTGATTTTGTTGAACGCCCACCATTTTTCCAAGTGACTGACTCGCATTTTGCTCGTACATGGTTACTTGATCCGAAAGCACCAAAAGTCGAGCCTCCAGAAGTGTTACAAGCATTTTTCGAGGAAGGGAGACGATATATGCATGAGTAATGAACGCGAAAAACTAATTGAAGTAAAGAATATTGATATTATTTTTGGTAGCGGTAAAAAGGAATTCAAAGCTGTTGATAATGTCAGCTTCGATATTTATAAAGGGGAAACGTTTGGCTTAGTAGGAGAATCAGGTTCAGGTAAAACGACAATCGGCCGTGCCATTATGCGTATTAACCCGATAACAAATGGTGAAATTTTATTCCATGGTAAAAAAATAAATGGTCGTATTTCAAGCGCATGGGATAAAGAAATTACACAAAAAATTCAAATGATTTTCCAAGATCCAGGTGCGTCACTTAATGAGCGTGCAAAAGTAGATTACATTATTTCAGAAGGCATCATTAATAATAAGAAATTTAGTAATGAGCAAGAGCGCATTGAAAAAGTAAAAAAAGCATTACTAGAAGTAGGCTTGTTGCCAGAGTTTGCTTCACGTTTCCCGCATGAGTTTTCAGGTGGGCAGCGTCAGCGTATTGGAATTGCGCGTGCATTAGTAATGGAGCCGGAATTTGTTGTAGCTGATGAGCCGATTTCAGCATTAGACGTTTCGATTCGTGCGCAAGTGCTGAATTTGCTATCTAGCTTACAGAAAGAGCGCGATTTAACCTATTTATTCATCGCTCATGATTTATCTATTGTACGCTTTATTACAGATCGAACAGCCGTAATTTATAAAGGGAGAATTGTTGAACTAGGTGAAACGGAAAAGCTATTTAATAACCCACTTCACCCGTATACAAAGGCGTTATTAGCGGCAGTTCCAGAACCCAACCCAATTAAAGAACGGCAGAAAAAATTACAAGTATATGATCCAACTGTACACCAATATGAGACAGACCCACCGGAGTTTGTTGAAATTGAGGAAGGACATTTTGTATTAGCGAATAAAGAGGAACAAGCACAGTACCGTGCAGTTATCAAACGTCAGGAGGCAAAAGTATGAGTTTAGTTATTCCAAAGTCATTGAAAAAGGGTGACACCGTTGCGTTAATTAGTGCTTCAGGAGCTACACCATCAGAGCGTTTGCAGCCTGCGATTGAAGCGGTAGAAAAATTAGGATATAACGTAGTTGTCGGTGAAACTTGTCGCACACGTCACGGCTATTTAGCTGGTAGTGATGCGCTGCGTGCAAAAGAGTTAAATGATATGTTTGCGAATCCAGCAATTGACGGTATTTTTTGCATTCGTGGGGGCTATGGCGCAACACGTATTTTGCCGATGCTTGATTTAGAAATGATTAAAAACAACCCAAAAGTATTTGCTGGCTATAGTGATGTTACAGCATTACATATTGTGTTCAATCAACAATGTGGCTTTGTAACGTATCATACACCGATGCCTTCAACAGAATTTATTAAACCGGCGATGGATGAATACACGTGGGACTATTTTGTGAACAGTGTGACAAATACAGAGTGGAAGCATTATTTCCTGGAAAATAAACCAGGAGAAGCGATGAGGACCATTACATCTGGAAATGCAACAGGGATATTATCCGGTGGTAATTTAACTTTAGTTACAGCATCACTAGGCACTCCTTACGAGATTGATTTAACCGGAAAAATATTATTTTTAGAAGATATTGATGAAAATGTACAGCGCATTGATCGAATGCTAACACAGTTAAAGCTAGCGGGTAAATTAGATGCGTGTGTTGGTATTATTTTAGGTGCATGGACGGATTGTGGACCACTTGATACGAAAATTCCTGAAAACAACTTATCGCTTCAGCAAGTATTTGATGAAATTTTAGCGCCACTAAATATTCCGATATTAGCTGATGTCACTTGTGGGCACGTATTACCGACAATGTCACTTCCTTTAGGGAAAAAAGTAACAATCAATACGACAAATAAAACGATTGAAGTTGTTGGGTAAGGGGAATGGAACAATTAATAAATATCATTGAAAAATGCCCGTTTAAAGTTCATATTTCAGTGCAACACTATGAAAATGACGAATTATTTGAGCAGCTTGCTTCAGATGTTTTTAGTAGTGCAAGCGTCATAAAAGTGCCCATTTTAATCGCCGTTTTAAAGCATTTACAAATGACGAAAGGCGATTTACAGCAACTGATTGCCATTACTGATGAAAATTTTGTGGATTTTAGTGTACTTACAGAGCAACGACAAAATCATGTATCCCTACATGAATTGCTATTGTGGATGACCATCACAAGTGATAATACAGCTACGAATGCATGTATTGATTATTTAGGTATGGATGCGTGCAATACTTATTTTAAAGAGATTGGTTTACATGATACAAAAGTGCAGCGTAAAATGATGGACTTCGACCGGCAAAAGCAAGGCTTTGATAACGAAACAACAGCCCGTGATATGCAAAAACTTTTTGAAGCGCTTTATTACGAAAAATTGTTAGACGCCACATGGACGGCTGTCGCTTTCGATATTTTATGTCGTCAGCGAAGTCATGAATCATTAAAACGTTATATTGTGGACGATGTAATAATAGCCCATAAAACAGGAGGGCTAGATTCGGTAGATCATGATTGTGGCATAGTTTTCCATAACAAAGGTGCATACTTTATCGGGGTTTTCATTACGGAAGTAACTGATAATGAGCAAGCAAAGCGTTTAATAGGTCAAATTTCAAAAGTAGTTTATGAGGCGAATAGTCAAATGGAGGTCAAGTAAATGAATGCAGTTGTAAAAGTAATGATTGCCAATTTACATGAAAAATCGGATAGCCATTCTGAATTAGTTGATGAAGCACTATTCGGCATGCCGGTAGAGATTTTGGAAGATATCGATGAATCGTGGGTAAAAGTTCGCACATTTTATCGCTATGAAGGTTACATGTTAAAATCAAATTTTGCAATTGGTACAGAAATCGTTACAAGCTGGATTGCAGATGCGAATTTTGTAGTGATCCAAAGCTTTGCGGATGTATTAACAGGACCAGAAATTCAAAGCGATAAGATCATCACATTGACGCGCGGTGCATTTATTCAGATAGTTGAAGAAGCAGGATTAGAACCATCATGGACGAAAGTGCAGCTTGTTACAGGGCAATTTGGCTATGTACGTACTGGTTGGATTCAAAAGCGTGTAAAAGTTTACACCGCTAATGAAGACCTATTTCGAGAACAAGTTGTACAAACCGCGTTTCGTTATTTAGGAACACCGTATCGCTGGGGTGGAAAGTCGCCACTTGGTATTGATTGCTCAGGTTTATGCTCGATGGCATATATGTTAAATGGCTCGTATATATACCGCGATGCCAATATAATGGAAGGATTTCCGTTGCGAGAAATTGCGCGTGAAAATTTAAAACGGGGGGATTTGATATTCTTCCCAGGGCATGTAGCATTGTATATTGGGGATGAGCAATACATTCATTCGTCATTGGGTGGCAATGAAGTAAATGTGAATAGCTTTAACCCGTTAGATGATCATTATCGAGAAGATTTAGCAACGACGATTTCGGGCTATGGAAGTTTATTTTCATGAATGAAGAAAGGTGATGGATTCAATAAGATTCCATCACCTTTAACTTGTTTCAGCAAATTTTTTTTGTACCTTAAACAAAACGACAGGTATAGAAGTCCACCACTACTAAAAGTGGGGAGTCAATCCGGGCTGCATCAAGTTATTGCCCCAGGCGGATATCACAGATTTTTTAGTGGAGTTTTTCGAGCTGGCTCGAAAAAAATCTGGACGAAATTACCCCGAGGCGTAATTGATTTACTTAGAAATTTTTTCGAATCCATTCATTGGCTTGTTGCCAGTTTGCAACGCGGATGACGTTATTAGGAACCGATAATCGATTATATGGTGTGTCAAATAGTACAACTGGAATTTTTAGTTCCTCAGCAATTTCCACCGCATTATCATGCTTATCCTCAAAAAAGGCTTCTACTTGATGTTTTTTTGCAATTTCAATTTTTTTATGACTACCGATACATTCTATATGGTCATACGGGACATTATAAGTGTCAAACCAATTTTTTGTAATGTCAAAAACGTTTTCACCGCGAGCAGAAATGTAAAATAACTCGTACTGTTTTTGCCAATTTGTTAATACAGATTGTGCATCAGCTGCAAGTTCACTCACTTCATACATATGCGGTTCATTTTTTTTAAACCATATGTTGAATTCATTGCGATCTATCGGATATGGAAAGCCGCTTAAAAAGTCGTATTCAGTTACATCGTCTAACTTCATATTTATATTGTACTGTTTGTTTATATGAGGTATCAATGTAGCAGGGCATGTAACTGTTCCATCAATATCTATGCCAAATCGATGCTTTAAGTTCGTCATTTCCATTACTCCATTTCTTTACGCGTTGGCGTTAGCATTTGCTTCGGCTTCACGCTTTTCAGCCATTTCAGCTGCTAATTTATCGATTTCTTTTTTTAGTTCTTCTACCATTGTTTCTTCGGGTACTTTACGAACAGTTTTCCCTTTCATGAATAACAGACCTTCACCGCGAGCGCCTGCGATACCGATATCTGCTTCTCGCGCTTCACCAGGGCCATTTACCGCACAGCCAAGTACAGCTACTTTTAGTGGTACATTAAGTTTTGAAATATATTCTTCTACCTCATTGGCAATAGAAATTAAGTCGATTTCGATACGTCCACATGTAGGGCAAGAAATTAATGTGGCCATGTTTGAAGCTAAGCCGAATGATTTTAATAATTCACGAGCAACTTTAATTTCTTCTACTGGGTCAGCAGATAATGAGATACGCAATGTATTCCCGATACCTTTAGAAAGTATTGCACCAAGTCCAGCTGCTGATTTAACAGTACCAGCAAATAATGTACCTGATTCTGTAATTCCTAAGTGTAATGGGTAATCAAAAGCTTTTGCTGCTTTTTCATATGCTTCAATAGCTAAGTTTACATCTGAAGCTTTCATCGATACGATAATATCGTGGAAGTCTAGATCTTCTAAAATTTTAATATGGTGCAATGCAGACTCAACCATACCATCTGCTGTAGGGTAGCCATATTTTTCGAGGATATGACGCTCTAACGAACCAGCGTTGACGCCGATACGGATTGGAATCCCTTTTGCTTTTGCTGCATTAACAACCGCTTCTACTTTTTCGCGACGACCGATATTTCCTGGATTAATACGTACTTTATCAATACCGCCTTCAATGGCTTTTAATGCTAATTTGTAGTCAAAATGAATATCCGCAACTAATGGGATATTAATTTGTTTTTTAATTTCTGGAATTGCTAATGCTGCACGCTCATCAGGAACGGCAACACGCACGATTTGGCAACCTGCTTCTTCTAAACGTAAAATCTCTGCAACTGTTGCTTCAACATCATGTGTTTTTGTCGTACACATACTTTGAATTACGACTTCGTTATTGCCACCAATTGTTAAATTACCGACACGTACTGGACGCGTTTTTGTGCGGTGAACGATTTCACTCATGAAAAATTCTCTCCTTTTCAGGCCTTTTAATGTTGTTTTTATCTTTCATAGATATAAACGATATGTAAGCCGTCACTGTTCCTTATTTTATCAGTGTCTTAATAGAAGAACAAGGAAGAAACGCTAGGAAATCAATTTGCACATATTTTTGTTGTATTTGAGATAAGCGGAATAAGGACAGTATTTCCGGGAATGAGCGTTTGTAATTGTAAATGAGGGTTTAGTTTGTAAAATTGGGATAATCGTTCTGGAAATGTTGTTTTAACGGGAGAGGGTGTTGCTGCAAATAGACTATAAATGGTATCATCTTGCTGAATTTGAACCGCTACATATTGTAATTCTTCTTGTTGCTCACATTTTTCCTCGTTTTGATAAAACGAAGCCATAGAAATTGTACCTTGTTGCAAATCAACTTTAATCACAAAGGCAAGAATTAATATAATGACTGACACAATGAAAAAGCGCAAAAAAATCCCTCCAATATATGCATCTATAATTCAATCATATGTTGGAGGAAAGCGTATTATTATTTAGTAAGTGGATATTTTGTAATCGCGATGATAATAAATAACATCGTGATAAAAATACTAATAAGCGTGATAATGTTTGCTGAAATCGGAAATAGATTTCCAATCATCGTTAATAATGTTGCCCAAGTACAGGCAAATACTGCACTTCGCCATACTTGACGATATTCACCACGGCGTTTCATTGGTTTGACGAAAAATTGTCCAGCAAGTGCATATAAGCTCACTTTAATGAAGTATACACTCGAATTAAGTACAAATAAAAAGACTACGGCAATAGGATATACAATCCATTGAATATCGGCTGCGTATTGTTCTATTTCTGAATAGCCAAAGATTGCATCCGTCCCGCCGTTGACAAATTGGCCAAAAGAAAATGCAGTAAGTAAAGCAATCATTAAAAATGCATATTGCATCACTTTTCCGATTGAAAGGATGCGATATGCACCTAATTTTTTAGGGTTGGTTAAACTATCTAGGAATAGCTGCATGTGCGAAATATTTTTCATATGTATTCTCGAGCTCCTTTAACAAACAGTTTAACATGAAAAATTCGCCAATTAAACAAAAGACATGAAAATTGAATCTTTTCTTTTCGATTTTCGTATAGTAAGTGAAATCTATTTATTGAAGGAAGTGTTGTTTTGGAGATTGTTTCATGGACACTCATCATTGGGCTGTTTATTATTGCATTTGTTGGTTTAATATATCCGATTATTCCATCTGTACTGTTTTTATTAGGTGGATTTATTGTGTACGGATTGTTTAATAGTTTTAGTGAGCTACCATGGTGGTTTTGGCTAATTGAATTACTGTTTGTCGCTCTATTATTTGTGGCAGATACAGTGTCTAATTTAGTTGGGGTAAAAAAATTCGGTGGTTCCAAGGCGGGAATGTGGGGATCAACTATTGGATTACTTATCGGTCCATTTGTAATTCCGTTTGCTGGGATTATTGCAGGGCCGTTTCTTGGCGCAATCATTGGCGAATTAATTGTAGATCGTACGGATTTTAAGAAGGCAGTAAAGGTTGGGGTAGGATCGGTTGTTGGTTTTCTGACCTCAGTTGCAACAAAAGGGATTTTACAGGTGATTATGCTCGTCATTTTCTTTATTGCCATATAATGTGAGCCTATTATTTGAAAAGTAGTTGATACTTAGCATACACTAGGTATGGAAAGGATTACTAACGGGTAAGGGTTTAATGAAAAAGCTTCTTCGGTCAAAAGGCTGAATTGTTTATTTTTTCATTGAATGCCATGTCAGTTTTTGATAACCTAGTACTGTAATCAACATTAAACTTATTGTTCCAGGGAGGAATAAATTATGGCATTCAAATTACCAGAATTAACTTACGCATACGATGCTTTAGCACCACATATCGATGCACAAACAATGGAAATTCACCACTCTAAACACCACAACACTTACGTAACAAACTTAAACGCTGCTGTAGAAGGTACTGAATATGCTGACAAAGACATCAACGAATTAATCGCTGACATCAACGCTTTACCAGCTGACAAACAAACTGCTGTACGTAACAATGGTGGCGGACATGCTAACCACACATTATTCTGGGAAGTAATCGCTCCAGGCGGTTCTAACACACCAGTAGGTAACGTTGCTGCTGCTATCGATGCTAAATTCGGTTCTTTCGACGCTTTCAAAGAAGAGTTCGCAAAAGCTGCAACTACTCGTTTCGGTTCAGGCTGGGCTTGGTTAATCGTAGACGGTGACGGTGTTGCTGTAACTTCTACACCAAACCAAGACTCTCCAGTAATGGAAGGTAAAACGCCAGTATTAGGCTTAGACGTTTGGGAGCACGCTTACTACTTAAACTACCAAAACCGTCGTCCAGACTACATCGGTGCTTTCTGGAACGTTGTAAACTGGGATGTTGTTGAAGCTAAATTCAACGCTGCTAAATAATTATATTTGAAACTTCAAATGTAATTATTTCTGCACCGAAAGCAAAGCGACAGGTGCAAAATGAATGTAGTTTTGTACCGAGAGCTGAAATGACAGGTGCAAAATAACACCTATTCAAAACGCATGAGACATTTCGTTCTCATGCGTTTTTTCTGTTCAGAATGCAAATTTTTTGATACGCTCAATTTACTATAAGAATTGGGGTGTTGAAATTGTTCGATGAATTTATTGCGCAAATTGATGAAAAATGGCATGATGCCTTCGTGAAACTAATGATAACAATTGAAGAAAATTTACCACAAGGCTTTGAAAAATCATTGGATCGGAATATGATGGCCTATAGTGTACCACTTGCTACTTATCCAAACGGTTATCACTGTACACCAAATACACCACTACCATTTTTAGCGATTGCACCACAGAAACGTCATATTGCGTTGTATCATATGGGAATCTATAGTGACCCACAATTGCTTACATGGTTTCAAGAGAAATATGCCAAAGTAGTTCCGACAAAGTTAAATATGGGAAAAAGCTGTATTCGCTGGACATCAACAAAGCATATTCCGTATGAATTAATCGGACAACTTTGTCAAAAGATAACACTAGAGCAATGGATTACATTGTATGAAAAAGAACTTGCACGTTAAACAAAAACGAGTCGCCAAAAATTAGGCGACTTGTTTTTAGTTTAAATCAAATTGTTTAAGTTTTATAAGCTTCATTAATATTTCATTTAGCTGCTTTGGTGATTGCTTGTAATCATTATTATGCCATTGTAAAATAACCCCTATTATTGAATTGGCAGTAAAGCTTAAGAAAAAATCAAGCTCATCATCGGTTAAATTGATTAAATGATGGTTGTGATACGATTTTATAAACGAACGAATTGTTTCAAAAAGCATTTTGTAGTAGTTCAGCGGAATTTTTTCATCAAATACAATGCGGTAAAAGGCTTCATACTTATTCACATGGTGAAAAATTTTTATCATTTCAGGTGTGATATTTGAAATGTTATCTCGTGTTAAATCGTATGGCAGCTCATACGATGTTTTTAAATCATCCACAATTTCATTAAAATAGCGTTCAAATACAGCATGAACGTTTTTATAATGTAAATAGAACGTCCCGCGATTAATTTCAGCGATGCGACAAAGTTCTGCAATTGAAATATCCTCGAGTGACTTTTGTTTTAATAAAACGAGAAGGGCTTGCTGAATATTATAATGTGTCTTTTTTACACGTAAATCCATAAAGATTATTTTTCTCCTTTTTGTACAGAAGTTAGAAAAAGTGTTTAATAATGAACATAAATCAAATATTATGTTGTTTGTGTAAGTATATTGCTTCGATTATAATTTTTATTGAACAGTTGTACAATAAAATTCAACGAAAAGGGGAATATTTACATGAAATTACAAGATAAAGTAGCAATCGTAACTGGTGCAGCATCTGGAATGGGAAAAGCAATTGCAGAAGCCTATGCAAAAGAAGGGGCAAAAGTAGTAGTTTCTGATATGAACGAAGAAGGTGCAAAAGCTGTTGCAGATGAAATTGTTACAAACGGTGGTACTGCATTTGCAATCACAACGAACGTAGCAAAAGACGAAGATTTGCAAAAATTATTCGATGCTACGGTTGAAAACTATGGAAAATTAGATATTTTAGTAAACAATGCAGGAATTATGGATGGTTTTGAGCCAGTAAACGAAACTACTGACGCGCGCTGGGATCTAGTTTTTGCAGTGAACACAACTGCAGTAATGAAATCAATGCGTATTGCAATGGATATGTTCCTACAACAAGGTTCAGGTGTCATTGTAAACAATATTTCGGCTGGTGGTTTAAATGGTGGTCGTGCGGGTGCAGCGTATACAGCTTCAAAACATGCGGTAGTTGGTTTAACGAAAAATACAGCATTCATGCATTCTCAATCTGGTATTCGTGTAAACGGTATCGCACCAGGTGCAGTAATGACAAATATTCAACAATCGATGCAAAGTATTAGTCAATATGGTGCAGCTCAGCAGCAAAAAGGTTCTGCATTAATCCCACGTGTTGGTCAACCGGAAGAAATCGGGAAATTAGCAGTATTCTTAGGCTCTGACGATTCGAGCTTTATTAACGGTCAAATCATTACTGCCGATGCAGGTTGGACAACTTATTAATATTATTTGAAGAGGGGTACTTCCAAAAAGTGATTACTTTTTGGATAGTGCTCCATTCATGTTTTAATTATCCGATGTAGGCTGCTTTTCGCGGTAGAAGTAAGTAAAAAAACGAATGCAAAAATCCTCATTTCCTGTGACGATCCATTCATGACTAGCTTCATGCTAGTCTCCAACTTCGGCTTAAAATGCTTGTTCAGAAATCACTTCTGGACAAGCATTTTTTTCTTTTTAATACTTGTTTCAGCGCTGAATAAGGGGACTCAAGCTTAAAACGCCACGTCGTGTGGCAACGCCTGAGTGGCCAACATCGTGTTGGCCCAAGCTCCGGCGGATGTCACAGATTTTTTAGGGGAGTTTTTCAAGCGAACTTGAAAAAATCTGGACAAAAGTTAGCCGAGGCGTAATTTATAAACGTTTCACATATAAATCTCATAGGGTACTTAATTAGTATTGAGTAAAAGGAGGCGTTTTTATGAGCTTGACATACAAAAATATTTTGGTTGCGGTTGATGAATCAAATGAATCGAAGCTTGCATTTAAGCGTGCAATTCAAGTTGCGCTTAATAATTTCAATTCGAAGTTATATGTTGTCCATGTCATTGATACGAGGTCTTTTGCTTTCTATGAATCATACAACTTAAATATGGTCGACAGGGCATACGATATTGCGACTGAATTGCTAAACTCGCATATTGCAATGGCAAAAGAAGCAGGTTTAGAAAATGTGGAAATGATTATAGAATTCGGAGCCCCGCGCCAAATTATTGCGAGAGATATCCCAAAGGCAAAGCAAATCCATTTAATCATTTGTGGGGTAACAGGAAAAGGTGGGGTAGAACGAATTTTAATGGGCTCTGTTTCAGAATCGATTGTTCATATGGCAAAATGCGATGTACTTGTTGTACGTAATTTATAGTGAAAAAGGAAGTGACTTTTGTAAATGTCACTTCCTTTTTTAAAATAGATATCCAATACTTGCAAAAGCAATACTCACAATGCACGAGCTAATAGCATAAAGAAGCGCGGTTTTCACTCTCCGTGCTTCTAGTAATTGCACGACCTCAAATGAAAAAGTTGAAAATGTTGTAAAAGCGCCTAAAAAGCCAATAGCAATGAGCTGTGTAATAAAATTATTGTATGCCCCTCCAACGGATATCCCAAGTAAAAAAGAGCCTATGATATTCACCAAAAATGTCGCAATAAACTTTTCTTGCTTTAATTTCTTTTGATTCCATTGGCTCACTTTAAAACGTAAAATAGCGCCAAAAAATCCACCAATTGCTACTGCAATCAATCTGTTTTCACTCCTTTAGTAACGAAGCAGTAAGCAAAATAACAACAAGTAATTGAACCAATTATGCTCGCTAAACAGTATAAAAGTGCTTGTCCAAGTAACTGCTGCTCTACTAAGTGAATTGTCTCAACACTAAACGTCGAAAAAGTTGTAAAGCCACCTAAAAAGCCGGTAGTAGCACCGAGCTTTAGCCATTCCTTTTTTGTAGATAGTTTTACAAAAATAAACGCAAATAACAGGCTACCACTCCAGTTAATGAGCATGGTTATGTATGGAAATCCTCCATTTGACGGAAAGATGTCACTAAGCATAAAACGTGTCATGGAGCCGAGCATACCACCAATTCCAACAGCGAAACTATTCAATTTAATCACCTCATTATGATTATTTTCTCGCAAGTTGATTCAAAATGGAAACTTTTATTTATATAGTCCGTCTAAAAGGTGAACATTTGCGAAGTCACCTCTTTTTTCAAGCTGTTTCGGGTGTTATACTTAAAGGTATGACTAAGTATTAAACAGCTAATACACAACTAAGAAAGGGGAGTTTCTTTTGCGAAAAATAACGCAAAATCGTAAGCCGAATCCAAAAGCGCAACAACGTGCTAGTCTAACATTTCGGATGAACGTCCTTTTCTTTTCGATATTTGTCCTTTTCTCTATTTTAATTTTCCGTTTAGGATATTTACAAATTGTAAAAGGTGAAGATTATGTGCTCGAACTTGAGCGTAAAGAAGAAGTGCGCGTCAATACAAGTGTACCGCGTGGGCGTATTTTTGACCGCTATGGCCGTATTTTAGTAGATAATCAGCCCGAAAATGCTATTACCTACACAAAAATGCAATCGACAAAATCATCTGAAATGCTTGAAATCGCAGAACAGCTTGCACAGTTAATCGATCAGCCAACTGAAAAAGTAACACAACGTGATAAACTGGATTTTTGGATTTTACGCAACCCTGATGATGCCAAGGCGAAGGTAACAGAACAAGAAATGACGGAATTCCGAAATCAAAATGAAGAATTGGAAACAAAAGAAATCAATCAGGAATATGACAAACGTATTCGTGAACGTATTACTGATACAGAGCTTGCACAGTTATCTGATTTTGATTTAGAAGTGTTAGCCATTTATCGTGAAATGATGACAGGTTACAGTTTATCACCACAGATTATTAAAGGTGAAAATGTATCAGATGAAGAGTTTGCACGTGTCTCTGAGCAGCTTTCTGAATTACCAGGTGTCAATACAACAACGGATTGGAAGCGTGTTCGATTAACGCCACTTGCAGTTTTAGGGCGTACAACAACCCCAAATAAAGGGGTTCCTAAATCGCAGTTAGATCACTATTTAGCACGCGATTATTCTCGAAATGATCGTGTTGGAGAATCTTATTTTGAAGCACAATACGAAGAGATTTTACAAGGTGAAAAATCGGTTGTAAAGAACATAACAAACAAAAAAGGTCAAGTTGTGGAGACGATGACGACGTTCGAAGGGGAACCAGGCAAGGACTTAGTTACAACAATTGACAATGAATTACAAAAAAAAGCGGAAGAGATTGTTGAGCGCCAATTACTAGAATTAAAATCTAGAGGGGGCTCCGATTTATTAGATCGTGCTTTTATGGTAGCTATGAATCCAAAAACGGGTGAACTGCTCTCAGTAGTGGGTAAGAAAATCGAAAAGGATAAAGAAACTGGCAAGCCATATATTGTCGACTATTCTTATGGTACTTTTACAACTGCTTATGAGGCGGGCTCTGCTGTTAAAGCTGCAACGGTATTAATGGGGTATAATGAAGACGTGATTAAACCAGGTTCTGTCATGCTCGATGCTCCAATGCATATCGGGAATATAACATTAAACTCATTATTCAACAAAACAGGCAGTGTGATGGTGGACGATTTAACTGCACTTGAGCGTTCATCAAATGTTTACATGTTTAAAATTGCAATGGGTATAGGGGGGCGTACGTATACACCTGGCGCACGTTTTAGTTTAGATAAAGGTACATTGCAAACAATGAGAAATCAATATGCACAGTTTGGCTTAGGTGTTCCTACTGGTATTGATTTACCTGGTGAAGCAATCGGCTATCAAGCTGATCCAGATACAGATGTAAAATTATTAAACTTAGCAATCGGTCAGTTTGATACGTATACAACGATGCAATTAGCGCAGTATATTTCGACGATTGCCAATGGAGGCTATCGCATTCAACCTCGCTTGCTAAAAGAAATTCGTAAACCTTCTCCAGATGGTGAAAATTTAGGTCAAGTAGTTGATGAAGTAACACCTACAATTTTAAACCGTATTGAAAATAGTGAAGAAGAAATTCAACAAGTTCAAGAAGGCCTACGTCGCGTTTATTTTGGCTCAAAAGGGTCAGCACGTAGACAATTTGAAACTGCAGATTACACAGCCGCCGGTAAAACTGGTACAGCACAAGTAGTTTATTATGGACCTCAAAAAGAGAAATATGGTACGGATACGATTAATATCGTTAATGTAGGATATGCACCGTTTGAGGATCCAGAAATTGCGTATGCGATTATTTATCCGTGGGCAACGACGAATTTTAGTGATAGTAATTACTTACCTCATGCGAATTTGACAGCAAGAGAGTTTTTAGATGCGTATTTTGAATTGAAAAATAAATATGTAGAAGAAGGTATTTCTACTAGTAAAGTTGAAAAACCAATTATTAAAGATTCAGATGAAAAATTATCTGAGGATGAAGAAGTAGAAAAAGTTACTGAATAAATAACAGGGCTCCTGTAGTGAATATGCTACAGGAGCTTTTTTAAGGAGAGTATTATGCGTAAAAAGGTAATGCAAGGAATTGTTATTATTGGTGCACTTAGTAATGCGATTATTTTAGCTGTCATGGAAATGTCGATTTGGTTAATAATCGTGATGACGATACTTTATGTCGCTATTTTCCAAGTTCTATTATACGTGCTAGAGCCAAGACTTGTACGTGCTGAACGTGAGCGAAATGTTCAGGCATATTCATTTTATAGGGATTTAAAAGATGCAAAAAAAGCAACTGTTACATTACGTGATGGAACTATTTATTACAACGTAACATTCGAAGGCTATGCTAACAAACGAGATGCTAAAACGATCTTATTAAACGTACATACAGTAAAAACTAAAAAAGTTGCATCAACTGTTACGGAGCATGAAGTAAAGTTAATCGATATAAAAGACGTGAAGAAGATTCAGTAATAGGATTATGTAACTTAAAACAATACAATCTATTAAAATATTTACAATAAACGATAAACTATTAAATGATTAAGACAATTTGCTAAAGAAATTTGCAAATTGTCTTTTTTGTTTACAATCATTTACATTCACTTTACCAATCGAATATATGAACTCAATAAATTCACTTTATAGTTTGAATTGTAAGGAAAACAATTCTTTAAACAAGCGGAGGAAAAACAAATGAAAAAGTGGCAGTACTTAACATCAACAGCATTACTAGGATCGGCATTATTTTTAGCAGCATGTGGCGACAGTGAAGATACTTCATCAACATCAGCTGAAAATAGCACAGAGCAAGCTGAGACTGGTACAGCACAATTAACAGGCGATGTAGTAGGTGATGGTTCATCAACAGTAGCGCCAATTACAGAAGCATTAGTTGAAGAATATGCAGCAGTACAAAAAGATGTGCGTGTAGCAGTTGGTGTATCTGGTACAGGCGGCGGTTTCGAAAAATTCATCAATGGTGAAACAGATTTTTCAAACGCATCACGTCCAATTAAAGAAACAGAAGCGGAAGAATTAAAAAAAGCAGGCATAGAATACACGGAATTTGAAGTAGCTTATGATGGATTATCGGTTGTTGTTCACCCAGATAACACATGGGCGAAAAATCTAACAGTTGATCAATTAAAGAAAATTTGGGTTGAAGATGGTACTAAGAAAAAATGGTCTGATATTGACCCATCTTGGCCAGCTGAAGAAATCGTTTATTACTCACCAGGTTCTGATTCTGGTACGTATGACTACTTTGATGAAGTGATCTTAGATGGTGAAGATATCGCAAAAGACGCTATGCTTTCAGAAGATGATAACGTTTTAGTACAGGGTGTAACTGGTGATGTAAACGCAATTGGTTACTTTGGTTATGCTTACTACTTAGAAAATAAAGATAAATTACAAGTTGTTTCAGTAGATGGTGTTGAGCCAACAAATGAAACAATTGAATCAGGTGAATACTCACCATTATCACGTCCACTATTTGTATACGTGAAAAACAGCGCACTAAAAGACAATGAAGCAACATATGACTTTATGAAATTTACACTTGAGAATGCTGGTGAAATGGCAGAAGTTGTAGGTTATGTAAGCTTACCTGCTGATAAATACGAAGCTAGCTTAAAAGTATTAGAAGGCTTAAAGTAAGTTAACTTGTTTCAGCTGAAGTCCTCCATTTCTATAAGTGGGGGATGAATGCCCAAGTATGTCTTTCATTTGGGGGGAACCTCGGCTGAATAGGGGAACGAAGGCTAAAAGCGTCACGTCCTTTGCCAACGCATTCGTGATCAACTTCGTGTTGACTTAATGCCCCCGGCGGATGTCACAGATTTTTAGAGGAGTTTTTCGAGCCAGCTCGAAAAAACATCTGGACGCAATTTCGCCGAGGTGTAATTGATATGTTATCGTGTGTGGGCCTCGCACCATGCACGATTTTTATTTATTTGTGGAAGGGGTTTTCCTATGACGCTCAAACAACAGGAGCGACAAAGTGTACAGCATTTAATTGAACAGGCACGCAATCGCAAAGGAAAGAAAATCATAGAGAAGTGCGTTCCGGTTTTATTATTTTTAGCTGCTACGATTTCAGTATTAACAACATTTGGAATTGTTTTTACGCTTATTTTTGAAACGGTTGAATTTTTTACTCGTGTATCTATAACAGATTATTTATTTGGTAAGGAGTGGCTACCGTTTTCTGGAAAAGAGCCACTGTACGGAGTTTTACCATTAATATTAGGAACGCTAAAAGTTACTTCTATAGCTATTCTCGTGGCAGTACCATTTGGTTTAGGGGCAGCTATTTATTTAAGTGAATATGCATCAGAGGGTGTTCGAAAAGTAGTAAAACCGATTTTAGAAGTGCTTGCAGGAGTACCGACAATTGTATATGGATTTTTCGCATTATCGTTTATTACGCCACTATTACAGGTCATAATTCCAAATTTAAAAATCTTCAATGCGATTAGTCCCGGGATTGTTGTAGGCGTTATGATTTTACCAATGATTACGTCGATGTCTGAAGATGCAATGAGCTCTGTACCACGCTCGATTCGTGAAGGTGCACTAGGCTTAGGGGCAACGAAATTTGAAGTTGCCGTAAAAGTAGTATTACCAGCAGCGCTATCAGGTATTGTGGCATCAGTTGTTCTTGGTATTTCTCGTGCAATTGGGGAAACGATGATTGTATCACTTGCGGGAGGATCCACACCAAAATTTGATTTTGGTTTTACGGATTCAATCCAAACGATGACTGCTTATATTGTTCAAGTTACGACAGGTGATGCAGGTTATGGTACAACGATTTATTACTCAATTTACGCAGTAGGTTTTACACTATTCATTTTTACGTTAACGATGAATTTACTAGCAACCTATATTTCAAAACGCTTCCGAGAGGAGTATTAACATGCGCTATATTCAGGAAGATGTAATTATGAAACGTATGTCGAAGCGACTTTCGGCTAATAAAATATGGAAATTAATCTTCATTTTAGCGACGAGCTTTGCGCTTGTTTCATTGGCAATGCTACTTGGACGAATTTTATCGCAAGGTGTTAGTCACTTTGATATGCAGTTTTTAACGAGCTTTGCATCACGTATTCCCGAAAACGCTGGAATTAAAGCGGCACTTATTGGTTCGCTTTGGTTAATGAGTGTCGTTGCACCGGTATCTATCATTTTAGGTGTTAGTACCGCAATCTATTTAGAGGAATACGCAAAGCAAAATAAATTGAATGATTTTATTCGCATGAATATCTCGAATTTAGCAGGTGTACCTTCAATTGTGTTTGGTTTACTTGGTTTAACAATTTTCGTGCGTCTGTTTGGTTTCGACAAAAGTATTTTAGCTGCGGGTTTAACGATGAGTTTACTAATATTGCCGGTCATTATTGTATCTTCACAAGAAGCAATTCGTGCTGTACCAAAAGAACAGCGTGAAGCTTCGTACGGCATGGGAGCAACGAAATGGCAAACGATAGTACGTGTTGTGTTACCGGCGGCGATTCCAGGTATATTGACAGGGAGTATTTTAGCTTTATCTCGTGCAATTGGTGAAACGGCACCGCTTGTAGTAATCGGTATTCCAGTGATTTTACAGTTTTTACCTACTGGCTATTTAGATACATTTACAGCATTACCGATGCAAATTTTTGACTGGGCAAAACGTCCACAAGAAGAGTTCCAATATGTAGCTTCGGCCGGCATTATTGTGTTGATGATTGTGTTATTAACGATGAACTCAATTGCGATTTTCATTCGTAATAAGTTCCAAAAACGATACTAGGAGTGAAAAATATGGTTCAAGTTTTATCAAAGCAAATTGAGGCGAAACAGCAAATAGTAACAGCTGATCATAAAGCCATCGTGATGCAGTCGAATCAATTTAATTTATGGTACGGAGAGCACCATGCGTTAAAGGATATCAATTTAGATATGAAGGAAAATGAAGTAACAGCGATTATCGGTCCTTCTGGTTGTGGGAAATCAACGTACATTAAGGCACTAAATCGTATGGTTGAATTAGTACCAATCGTAAAAACTGCGGGTGAAATAAATTACCGTGGACGCAATATTTTTGGAGCAGGTTATGAAGTGGAAGAGCTACGTACAAAAGTAGGGATGGTGTTCCAAAAGCCGAATCCATTCCCAAAATCAATTTATGATAATATTGCCTATGGTCCACGAATTCATGGAATCAAAAACAAAAAGATTTTAGATGAGATTGTTGAAAAATCTCTGCGTGGAGCAGCTATTTGGGATGAAGTGAAGGATCGTTTAAACCAAAATGCGTACGGCTTATCTGGTGGTCAGCAACAACGTATTTGTATCGCGCGCTGTTTAGCAATTGAGCCAGATGTCATTTTAATGGATGAACCAACAAGTGCACTTGACCCAATTTCTACGTTAAAGGTAGAGGAGCTTGTACAAGAATTGAAAGAACAGTATTCGATTGTTATTGTTACGCATAATATGCAACAAGCCGCGCGAATTTCTGATAAAACAGCCTTCTTCTTAAATGGTGAGGTTGTGGAATATGATAAAACAGATGTTATTTTCTCAACACCATCTGATCAACGTACAGAAGACTATATTTCAGGGCGATTTGGATAAGGAGTGCAAGATGTCAAATATGATAAGAGAACGATTTGAACATGATTTAATCAGTGTCCAGCAAGATTTAATGGAGCTCTGTGATGCAAGTATTGGCGCGTTAAAACTATCATTTGAGTCGTTAATGAAAAAGGATGTTGATTTAGCGCTTCAAGTAATTGAACAGGATGTAAAAATTAATCGTCTAGAAGAAACAATTAATGATCGTGTTATTTTGTTAATCGCTAAACAGCAGCCTGTTGCGACTGATTTACGTCGATTAATCGTAGTCATTAAAGCAGCAACTGATATGGAGCGTATCGGTGATTATGCGGTCAATATTGCAAAAGAAACGATTCGAATTGGCAAGGAGCCGTTTATTACGAGTATGGAGCCAATTGAAGAAATGTTCCACAAAACGATTTCGATGCTACGTCAAATTGTTGAAGCTTTTATCGAAGAAAATACAGTGAAGGCAAAGGCAATCGCTCAGCTAGATGATGAGGTTGACGAATTAACTGGCAATACGATTAGTAATTTAATGAAGCTTTCGATTTCAAATGAGCATGTTGCACAAGTGACGAATTTATCATTCATTTGCCGCTGTATTGAGCGTTCAGCCGACCATGCGACGAATATTGCCGAGCATTTGTTTTATCTTGTAAAAGGCAAGCACTATGAACTAAATAATTAATGTGAAAGCTATACGAAAAAATTCGTGTAGCTTTTTGTTTTATTGAAACATATTGTATTTGGGAATCTTTTACAATATAAAAAGGTGGCGGAAAATCGAAAGCTTCCTATTACAATTAGTGACAAATTAATTTATGCAAGCCCTGTATACATGTTACAATAAGAACAACTCGAATAAGTTACGATGCTTATTCATTTGTAAAGGGGCTTTTAAAATGTTAAAAACAGTTGTATTCGATCAACTAAAGCAAGCGATGAAAAATAAAGATGTACTAGCAAAAGGTGTATTAACTCTTGTTAAGTCAGCACTTGATGCTGCAGAAAAGGAAAAGGGTGCAGAGCTAACACCACAAGAAGAAATCGCGGTTATTAATCGTGAAGTGAAACAAACAAATCAAGCTTTAGACGGTGCAAAGCAAGCTGAACGTTTGGATTTAATCGAAAAAGAAGAAGCAAAATTAGTAATTTTAAAAAATTTCCTACCAAAGCAATTATCAGAAGAAGAAATCGCGGCAGAATTACAAGCAGCGGGTGTTACTTCCGGCATGAATATGGGCGATGCGATGAAAATTGCGAAACCATTATTAGACGGTAAGGCTGATGGCGCGACAATGTCGAAAGTTGTTAAAGCATTAATCTCTTAAGTTCAAAAAAGCTTTACGAAATGACCCATTTTGTAAAGCTTTTTTTCTATATTTTTCTAAACCGATACGGTACAATTTAGTTATCGATGGGTACATAGGGAGGATTTCCGATGAATTTACATGATCAAATTACGTTATACAAACCATACAATGAACAAGAAAAGAAAGACCGTGATTTAATTTTGCGTGCAATGGTCACATTATCCGATGTATTGACGCGCAATAATGAAATTTTGCATTTTACATCTTCTGCGTTTGCTGTCAACCCAGATCGTTCAAAAGTATTAATGGTATACCACAATATTTATAAGTCGTGGAGTTGGACAGGTGGACATGCCGATGGTGACCCTGATTTACTTCAAGTAGCTGAGAAGGAGTTAAAGGAAGAGGCTGGGCTAAGTGAAGTAATGGCTATTCAAGAGGCAATGATTTCGCTCGATATATTACCCGTTATCGGTCATATGAAAAAAGGTAAATACGTAGCGCCACATCTACATTTAAATGCGACATATGTTTTTGAAGTGCAGGATGATGTGCAATTTAAAGCAAAGTTAGATGAAAATAGCGCGGTTGGCTGGATTCAAACGGATGAAATTCAACAAAAATGTACTGAACAGCACATGATTCCAGTATATGAAAAAATTCTAGCCAAAATAAAAGAACAGCAAATCTAACTATAGAATAAGAAGAGTGACCTAAACTTTTCAAGGGCACTAAAAAAGTCGATTCATACTATTTTAGTGTGAATCGACTTTTAATATGTAATTAAATCTAAGAATCGCAATTAATTAAGATGAGATTTCAAAGTAATCCAAATAATTAAAGACATCAAACCTTACTTGTTTGGCGCAAAATGTGTTTTTCTTTTAACGGTTGCTGCGAATCTTCAAAATGAACGGGACGTGTACGCATATTTTCTTGAAGACGTCGGACTTCCCGATAAGGAATTATGCGTTGCAGTGAATGAGGGTTTTCTACGTCCATTTGGAAATGCTTAATTCTACCTTTTTGTAAATAGACTAGACGTTGAAAGGGGTTAATAGCAATTGCCTTTGAATATTTACCGAACAATGTTAAATTATGACCTTGGCTGAAGTATAAATTCAGTAAAGCTCGATTGTGAGCAATCGCATGTGGCGTATCGCATACATACCAAATGTCTTTAAAGCTAATCCCCAATAGCACAGCGTATTCAAAAGCTTCTAGTATTGGAACTTCCATATATAAATTGGATTCTACGTGCAGTTGATAAATTATTAAAGTTGGATCAAACGCATGTAATTCATAATAGATCAGTGGAATCGGTGGTATTTTGTTACGATCTTTAATCATTAAATTTGATGGAGGACGTTTGGCACAAAGAAACATATTGTTTTTTGTGAAATAAGATAATTCTTTTCCGATTACTTGTTGGTGTTGTGCGTTTTCATAAACAACAGCATAAAACTGATTATTAAATTGAACGATTCGATACAATTTATTCTCATAATTAGTAGATTTGATATATTGATGACATAATTCAAGCGTTTCGAAGCCACTATAAAAGTGGTAACTATTATAGATAGATAATAACCATTCACGACATAAGCTATCCTCTGTTTCAAATCCAACTGATTCATCTGAAATCGAACGAGATGTTACAAGTTTCCCATTTTCAGTACGTAAAAAACGATTCGAAAGTAGGTACCGTACTAAACGAATTTCATAGTCTATTTGTGATATTATTGTTTGCAATAGAATCTTCCTTTCAGAAATAGTAAAACAGTAATTCAAATTGAATTGTAATACTAGGTATAAATGATTATAACATATGAACTATCTTGAAAAGAGATTTTTTGTGGATGATTAAGTGTGAATTTTTCTTGTATATTTACATACGAAATGGTGTCCGCGCTATCTTGGGGCAATCTGTGCTTCTCAATGATTTTGACTCAACGAACTAATTTACTTTTATATAGAAGATAAAGACTATGTTTCGGGAATCTATGCGCTAAATTTGTTATTATAATGTTAAAAAAGATGTATAATTGACGAGATTTGCTTAAAACTAATGATGAATTTGAAATATTTTCACAAAGTTGTTCCTCCTTGTGCTAAAATAACGTTGTATAATCAAAAGGGAGGCTGTTTTAACAATGGCGAAAAAAAAGAGAGTAGTAACAATCGCTCCTGAGCGTGTAGAAGAAGCATTATTAATTCAAAACCGTATGCTTTTAGAATTATTCGTACAAGTATTAGATGAGCAATTAGTAATCGAGCGTCCAATTTTACATGAGCGTTTAGAAAACTTAATCGAGCTTTCGAACCACGACCGTGAATTAAAAGATACATTACACGGCTTAACTGAAAAACTTTAATTACATACATTTGTATGGTGCGGCATTCCGAATTGGGATGTCGTTTTTTTGCGAGTAAAGAAATTATACTCAAATCATGTTACTACTTTTCTATATGAGTTTTGGCTATACTAGCGTTATCGAAAAAAATTAAGGAGGGATTTCACATGGCAAAAGATCAAAAGACCCTTTTAAGCGATGAAATTCTTCAGTTCTTATATAAAAATGCATCCTTTCAAGGTTTAGGTAAAACCGAGCAGCAACAATTATTAGAGCGTTTCGGTCAAGACGAAAATTTTGTAGAGATTTTGGAAATTTCCATGTCGCTTCAGGAAATTATTCAAGAAGTTGAGGCAACAATGCCAAAAATGCGAGAGAATGATTATTTACTTCCGTTAGAACAGCAAAAACACTTATTAAAAGAACGTAGTGTTGTTAAGGGCAATGTCTACTTTGTTCCATTCAATGAAGATGAAAACATCTTTTCACCAATGATTATCCTAATGCAACAATCAGAAACTTTGAAGGCATACGAAACTTTTTGTAAAGGGACGATTATGCCATTCTTTCATTTATGTGCGACACAAAAGCGTGATTTAATTATTATTCCGTTTAGTGAAACAGTACAAGAGCCGATGATTTTTATAAAAGGTTCACTTCAATTAGGGTTATTTGACCGCTTTATAAATGAATATATGGATAACGAAGCTACAATTGTACCTGCGATTGAGCAAGTTTTAGCAATTTTTAAAGCGGATACAGCGTGTAATGAGCGCGATGTTTTAATCATTACAGATAATCTATTTAATGACTACCAATCGCTAATACAAGAAGATTATGCCGCACGTTTTGAGAAACTTGACATTGATATTTCGGTTATTGCGATGAGTGAAATCGATTTTGAAGCACAACCCATTCCATTTGCACAAAAAGTATACTTTGCCAATGAATAATAACGATAATTTCATACTGAAATGCCCCTCGATGGATAAACACAATTAATAGGGGTGTTTTTTTGTATTTAAAGGACTTTTCTGTTTTTAATCGAATCATTTAATAATATCCAGTTAAAATAGAGAGAAATGGAGTGTTATTATGTACACCGCATATTGTCGGACATTTCAAGGAACAATGCGTTTGGGTATGAAATTTCTTAATTGGAGAACGCCGCAGATTGTAGAAGGGGAAAATAGTTTATTAAGACTACCAGAGCTAATTCAAGATTTACAACTTGAACGAGTTCTGATTGTGACAGATAATGGCATACAAAAGATTGGCTTAATGAATCCCTTATTAACACAATTGAAAGCACTTCATATTTCATTTGTTATTTATGACGAAACGGTTCCTAATCCTACATTCACGAATATTGAAAAGGCACTTGCCTTGTATAGCGAACATAATTGCCAGGGGATTATTGCATTTGGTGGTGGTTCACCGATAGATTGTGCAAAAGCAGTTGCAGCTTGTCTAGCACGTCCAGATAAATCATTAGCTGACATGAAGGGCTTATTTAAGGTACGTAAAGAAATACCACCTTTTTTTGCTGTTCCGACTACTGCTGGGACAGGGAGTGAGGGGACGATTGCTGCAGTTGTATCAAACAGTGAAACCCTTGAAAAGTTTGCCATTATGGACCCATCATTAATCCCTCATTATGCAATATTGGACCCATTATTAACAATAAATTTACCTAAACATATTACGTCAACTACTGGCATGGACGCCTTAACGCATGCAATTGAAGCTTATATTGGCCGTAGTAATACGAAGGAAACTCGTAAATATTCACGAGAAGCAGTCATTTTGATTTTCAAATATTTATACCGAGCATATGAAGATGGTACAGATATTGAAGCTCGTGCTCAAATGCAACGCGCTTCGTATTTAGCAGGACTAGCCTTTACTCGTGCATATGTAGGTTACGTGCATGCAATTGCGCACACATTAGGTGGTTTTTATCAAATTCCGCATGGTTATGCTAATGCCATTATTTTACCGCATGTTTTGAAGTATTATGGGGACAGCGTGGCAAAACCGTTAGCTGAGCTAGCCAATTTAGTAGGGATTGGCAAAGTATCTGATAGTGATGAACGCAAGGCACAGCTCTTTATCGAAGCAATCGAACAGCTAAATGCAAAAATGAATATTCCAAATAAAATTCAAGGTATCGATAATCACGATGTACCGCTAATGGTAGAACGTGCTTTACAAGAAGCAAATCCACTCTATCCGGTACCGAAAATAGTGAATAAAGATGAAATGTTTTATCTGTATCAACTAATAAAACAATAAAGGGGAAGCGTAATGTTGCTATATTGTGAACATTACGCTTTTTTATCTGCACATGGAGCACATATTGTACTAATAAAGTGCGTGGCTATTTTTGTAACAAAGGATTTAAACTGCTTAATTAAACGTTGTATATTAGCACGAGTAGTTCGGTAGCATTTAGAAAATAGAATCATTGTTGAGGGGATCAAAAAATTGTAATCTACTAGGAAATTAAAAGAGCATGTACGGAAATTATTATCCGAACATGCCCTGTCTTGTTTGAAATTATTTCTCTAACTGATCATCAAAATAATCGAGTAATCCTTGATAGATACCAAGTGTTGCTTGTTCACGGAAATAATCCGTTGTAATCGTTCGTTCTTCTGTCGGATTACTTAAATAACCAAGTTCTAATAGTACAGAGGGTTGACGATTTTCACGTAATACCAAATAGTTACCAAAGCGTGCGCCACGATCTTTTAATGATATTTTTTCGGCAATGCCAGCGTTTATATATTCCGCTAATTCTTGTTGATAGCTGTTCGTGTAATAGGTTGTAAAGCCATGTACCGAGCTATCTTCTAATGCATCATAGTGAATACTAATAAAAGCATCAGCATTTGATTGGTGCGAAACGGCTACACGTTTTCGTAAATCCACGTAAACGTCTGATTCTCGTGTCATAATAACATTTGCACCGGCTGCTTGTAATTTTGAACGTAACAATTCAGCTGTTAAAATGGTTATATCCTTTTCATCCGTATTACGGACACCTGTTGTACCTCGGTCATTACCACCATGCCCAGCGTCAACTACTAGCGTTAAGCCTTTTAATGTGCCTTTTTTCCGTTTTTCTTTGTTTGCACTAATAGGTTTTTCCGTTCCTTGATCGTTCGTCACAACCCAATCGGCAACATACGCCGTATTATCATCGTTTAATGCGATTTTGTACCATTCACCTTCAGTCTCTATGATTTTATATGTAGTTCCTGCATCGACACGTGCTACAACATTGGAGGAGGTAGTTGGTTGTTCACGTAAGTTTGTGCCGTTATAAATGATTGTGACGCTTTCTTCGCTTCTTGTTGTTTCTTTTTGTTTTGTAGTCGTTTTTTGCTTTGTAAATGTCCCGTAAAAGCTATAAATCCACCCTTTTTTACCTTCTTCATATTCGATTTGCACCCAATTATGATCACGACTTACTACCGTAAATTGCTCGTTTTTTGTAGCTAGTTTTAACTTTTTGGCGGTTAAGTCTGGTTTCTTTCGAATGTTTACAGCACTCACATTTATCGTAAATGTGTTTGGGTCATTTTCGGAGGACTGTATGTTTTTTACTTCACTGTCATCGTTGGCATCAGTTGAAGGGTCTTGCAAAACAGTTGCTTCTTTTATAGTAACGTAATCGCCAAATACCCAGCCGGTCATTCCATCAAATTGAACTTGAATCCAATCCCCTTTTTGCTGTAAAAATGTACTTTCAGTGCCAGAAGATATTTTTGCCAAAACAGCTGCAGATAATGATGGTTCTGCACGTAAATTCAATGTATTAACTCGAGCAACGACAGTTTTTTGATTTGTTGCAGCAGATGATTTTTTGGCAGATTCTACGAGCCAAGATGCAACAAAACCTTCTTGATTTCCTACACGAACCTTTTGCCAGTCACCATCTTTCCCTAATGAAGTAACGGCTGTACCATCTTTTAATGTTTCTAAAATAGGATACGAAAGGCCAGGACCTTCACGTAAATATAATATTTCTGCATTCACATAAAGTTGCTCACCTTCAGCATGAGCAGGCTCTTTACTTATAGGGAGTGTAAAAATTGCTGTGAATACTAAAAGTAGCGAAAGTATAATCGCCAAACGCTTATTGTACATAGGCGCCTCCTTTTTAGTAATAAATTGATAAGTAACTATAGAAATTGTATACGCTTCTATTATAAAAGGATTTATAAGAAAAAAATATAGCGTTTTTTTTTGATGGTGTAATAATATTAATTTTCCAACGAAATCTAAATAAGTAATACACCAACTCATGTTATTTTCGTGCGAGTTTTGTTTTTTTTCTTTAAATAGTTGACAAGGGCGAGTGACATCATTAACATTAGTGTTAATTTAAAAAAAGTAACATTGCCAATGACCAAATAAGTAGCGGTTGCCACTACTGACAAGAGAGGGAAAGACACAGGCTGAAATCTTTCCTACAGTATGTAACATGTGAACAACACTTGAGAGGCGTTTCCTCGAAAAAATTTTTTAGTAGGGGAAAACGGAATCGGCCGTTATCCGAGTTCGAGAGGATGTACGTATACATCAATTAGGGTGGAACCGCGGAAGTAGACTATTAAGCTTTCGTCCCTTGCAAAATTTTTGCAGGGGACGAAAGCTTTTTTTATTTTCAAAATAAATTTCTCGGCATTTACGCTAATTCCTCGGCCATTTCGGTCCCTTCAATGATTGTCAAAGTTGTACAGGCACGTAAACCGTTGTCAAATCTAATTTGGTTTAAACAGCTATGAAAGGAGTGCTTTACATGAATTTTAAAGTACCTAAAGGAACACAGGACATTTTACCAGGACAAACGGAAAAATGGCAAAAAGTAGAACAAACAATTCGTGAACTATGTCATGTTTACCGCTATAAAGAAATCCGTACACCAATGTTTGAGTCGACAGAATTATTTCAACGCGGTGTAGGCGATACAACAGATATCGTGCAAAAAGAGATGTACACATTTATCGACAAAGGCAATCGTTCATTAACATTACGTCCAGAAGGTACAGCGTCAGCAGTACGTGCGTATGTGGAGCACAAAATGTTCGGCTACCCAGACCAGCCTGTAAAGCTTTATTATACAGGTCCAATGTTCCGATATGAACGTCAACAAGCGGGTCGTTATCGTCAATTTGTACAATTTGGTGTAGAAGCAATTGGTTCGGCTGATCCAGCAATTGATGCAGAAGTAATGGCACTTGCGATGGACGTATACACATCACTTGGCTTAAAAGATTTAAAACTAGTGATTAACTCACTTGGAGATAAAGAAACACGTGATGCTCACCGCACAGCGTTAATGAATCACTTTACGACAGTAATTGGCGAGCTTTGCAGTGATTGCCAAAGTCGTTTAGAAAAAAATCCTTTACGTATTTTAGATTGTAAAGTAGACGCGAAGCACCCTGCAATGGCAACTGCTCCAGCGTTGACGAACTATTTAACGGAATTCTCTTCAGAGTATTTCACAAAAGTGAAGGGCTACCTTGATGTTTTAGGGATTTCTTATGAAGTCGACCCGAACTTAGTGCGTGGGTTAGATTATTACAACCACACAGCATTTGAAATAATGATTACAGGCGATGGCTTTGGTTCGATTACAACACTTTGTGGCGGTGGTCGATATAACGGCCTAGTAGAAGATATTGGGGGCCCAGAATCGCCTGGTATTGGTTTTGCAATGTCCATCGAGAGATTACTTTTAGCGCTTGAGGCAAAGGGTATTGAGCTGGAAACTAAAGATACACTTGATTTATATGTTGTTGCAATGGATGATGAGGCGAAGCTTAAAGCTGTAGAATTACTTAGCTCTTTCCGTGCAAAAGGCATTACAGCAGAAATTGATTATGCAGGGCGCAAAATGAAAGCCCAAATGAAAGCGGCTGACCGTGCTAATGCAAAATTTGTCATTGTGTTAGGTGAGACAGAATTAGAAGAGCAAGCAGTAAACGTGAAAACAATGGCAACAGGCGACCGATCAAAAGTAGAATTCGGTCACTTAGTACAGTACGTTTTAGAAAACAAATAGTTGGAGGAATAAACAATGGCACAAAGAACACATGCATGTGGTCAAGTAACGGCTGCACAAGTAGAACAAGAAGTAGTATTAAAAGGTTGGGTACAAAAACGTCGTGATTTAGGTGGCCTTATTTTCGTAGATATGCGTGATCGCGAAGGCATCGTACAAGTTGTATTTGGCGATCAAGCAAAAGATGCATTAGCAATAGCCGAAAAAATTCGTAGTGAATATGTTATTGAAGTTAAAGGGAAAGTTGTTTTACGTGACGCTTCTCAAATAAACCCAAACATGAAAACAGGCGAAATCGAAGTAGTAGCTTCTGAATTAACAATTATTAATGAAGCGAAAAACCCACCATTTGCGATTGATAATAACGTAGAGGTTTCAGAAGAGTTACGTTTAAAATATCGTTACTTAGATTTACGTCGTCCAGTAATGTATGACACATTTAAATTACGTTCTGATGTAACACGTACAATTCGTAATTTCTTACAAACAGAAGGCTTCTTAGAAGTGGAAACTCCAATTTTAACGAAATCAACTCCTGAAGGTGCACGTGACTATTTAGTACCTTCTCGTGTCCATGATGGTGAATTTTATGCATTACCACAATCACCACAATTATTTAAACAATTATTAATGGTGGGTGGCTTTGAGAAGTACTTCCAAATCGCTCGTTGCTTCCGTGATGAAGACTTGCGTGCTGACCGTCAACCTGAGTTCACGCAAGTCGATATCGAAACGTCATTCTTATCAATGGACGAAATCATTGCAATGAACGAGCGTTTACTAACGCAAGTAATGAAAGACGTAAAAGGAATCGACGTTGTAACGCCATTCCAACGTATGAGCTATAAAGAAGCGATGGATCGTTTCGGTTCAGATAAGCCTGATGTACGCTTTGGCTTAGAATTAAAGCAACTTTCAGAAATCGTAAAAGATTCATCATTCGGAGTGTTTGCAGGTGCTGTAGCTAATGGCGGCGAAGTTAAAGCTATTAATGTAAAAGGTGCTGCGGCAAACTATTCTCGTAAAGACATCGATGCGTTAGGCGAATACGCTGGTCGCTACGGTGCAAAAGGTTTAGCTTGGTTAAAAGTAACAGAAGAAGGATTAAACGGCCCAATCGCGAAGTTCTTCGAAGGGGATGCAGCAGCGGCAATTATCTCTGCAACAGAAGCAGAAGCAGGCGACTTATTATTATTTGTTGCGGACAAATCTTCTGTAGTAGCAGATGCATTAGGCGCATTACGTTTAAAACTGGGTAAAGAATTAGGCTTAATCGATGAATCACAATTTGCGTTCTTATGGATTGTAGACTGGCCATTATTCGAATACGACGAAGCAGCAGGTCGCTATTATGCAGCGCACCACCCATTCACACGTCCATTCGATGAAGACTTAGAATTAATGAATACTAATCCGAAAGAAGTTCGTGCACAAGCGTACGATATCGTATTAAATGGCTATGAGCTAGGCGGTGGTTCATTACGTATTTATGAGCCAGACTTACAAGCGAAAATGTTCGAATTACTTGGTTTCTCTGAAGAAGAAGCTCGTGCACAGTTTGGTTTCTTATTAGAAGCATTTGACTACGGAGTTCCTCCACACGGTGGTTTAGCAATGGGTCTTGACCGATTAATCATGTTACTTGCGGGGCGTACAAACTTACGTGACACAATTGCGTTCCCAAAAACAGCTACGGCTAGTTGCTTATTAACTGACGCACCGTCACCAGTTTCAGACGCACAGCTTGAAGAATTAAGCTTACGAGTAGCGGTTACAAAGCAATAATTAAAGGTTCAAAAGGCACTAAGCGATTTATTTCGTTTAGTGCTTTTTTCAATGGTTAGGAATGTATTAACTTTTCAATGTGGTCCTTATATGAAAATACATTAATTCGTGTGAACTGTGTATTTCTGAGAGTGAGTCATGCTTTATTTATAGTTTTTTCCATGTATCTAGTTCAAAAACAATATTTTCGAGTAATATATCATTTTTATTTGAATTATCAGAATATTGATGATAATATGATGGTAACACGAATCCTAAGATGTTTGTCACGTAAATTGTTACTAAACACATTTGACCGAACATTTAATCGTCGGGAGCAACTTATTACCGTAGAAGCAAACATGCCCCATTTAGAGCGGGAAGTTTAACACTACGATTAGTGCACCCCCTTGCTAATGATGCGGGATCAAAACGATGTTTTTAGCAAGACGGCATATTTGGGGTTCGTCTATTCATTTTCTTACTCTTCTACTTTAAAAGTGGAGGAGTTTTTTTACTTGATTCAGCAAATTCTTTTTGTACCGAAAGCGAAGCGACAGGTACGAAAAGTCCCCTACTTCTAAAAGTGGGGTGAATGGGGGAACTCAGGCTAAGAAAGCCGCGTCGTGCGGCAACGCCTGAGTGACCAACATCGTGTTGGCCCAAGCCCCGGCGGATGTCACAGATTTTTTAGAGGAGTTTTTCAAGTGAACTTGAAAAAATCTGGACGCAATTGCGCCGAGGCGCAATTGATTGGAAAGGAAATAATTGCTTTTTCAAATGTAAATTAGATTGTTACTTGCATGTACTGGGTGGAGTCGTTATAATTCCTAGTAGAATTATAAAGATTGAGGGGTACAAATAGATGTTGCATCAATTTTCTCGTAATGAGCTAGCTATAGGTTCAGAAGGGCTAGAAAAATTAAAAAGCACAACAGTTGCCATTTTAGGTGTAGGTGGCGTCGGTTCATTTGCTGCAGAAGCATGTGCACGTAGCGGAATAGGCCGTATTATTTTAGTAGACAAAGATAATGTAGATATTACAAACGTCAATCGTCAATTAGTGGCGTACCTATCAACAGTTGGACAATCCAAATCGGGTGTCATGAAGGAACGGATCACTGACATTAACCCTGAATGTGAAGTGATTGATATGCATATGTTCTATACGGAAGAAACGTATGAGCAATTTTTTGCGCAAGGTATCGATTATGTCATTGACGCTTCAGATACAGTAATGTACAAAATCCATATTATGAAGGAATGTTTAAAACGTAATATTCCGATGATTTCAAGCATGGGCGCGGCTAATAAAATGGATCCAACGCGTTTTCAAATTGCTGATATTTCAAAAACACATACAGATCCTTTAGCAAAGGTTATTCGAACTAAGCTTCGAAAAGAGGGGATTAAGAAAGGTGTAACAGTTGTATTTTCAGATGAATCACCAATCGTTGTACGTCCTGATGTAGCGCAGTATGTTGGAAAACCAGAAGCGGAAATCCGTAAAGCGCAATTACCACCATCGTCAAACGCTTTTGTGCCATCTGTAGCGGGCTTAATTGCAGCAAGTTGGGTAATCAATACCATTTTAAAAGACGTGAAAATTACTCGCGTACAAGGTTAATAAAAATCAGCTGTTCTCAAAAGTAGAGAACAGCTGATTTTTATTAACCAATAATTTGTACAGCTTGTTTGTATGTTTCTTCAATATTTTTTGTAACATTGTGTTGATCTTCGTTGATATTTTCTAGTACCAGACATAGCTGGTCGATTGAATTGGTACTTTGCTCAATAATAGCAGCAAATTCATTCGTCGCAATTTCAATTGCCCCTGCATTGTGCTCAATTGATTGAACATTTGTAGAAAACTGTTGTAAATTTTGCTGCAAAGTTTTCATAGCACCAAATAAATTATTAAACGTTTCACTTGAGTCTTGAACTGTTTGTTCTTGGTTTGAGACATGCATAAGCCCGTTCTGTAATCGGCTAAGGGCAAGTTTGTTATAGCTATTTACGTGTGCTAAATTTTGATCGATTTTTAGTACCATATTGTCGGTATTACTAGCTAGTTTACGGATTTCATCGGCAACAATAGCAAAGCCCTTACCGTGTTCACCTGCGCGTGCTGCTTCAATCGACGCGTTAAGTGCTAATAAATTCGTTTGTTCGGTAATTTGATGAATCGAATTGGCAAAATCATTTGTCTCTGAAATTTTATCTGATAATGAAAGAAAGGTCGTATTTAATTCGTTAAAGAAAGACGTAAAACTATTAATTTCTTGCTGAAGCTTGGACATTGAATTTGCGCCATCTACCGCTCGGGTACTTGCTTGTTCTGCACGATCAACAATATTTGTTAATTCAGAAACGATGGAATGAATGGATTGATTCGTTTGCTCGGTACTTTGCACAATATTTTGAACAAAATGTGATTGCTTGTGCGAGCCAATACTTACTTCTTTCAATGAAGCGAGCATTTGCTGATGTGCTGCACTCGAATGATTCGTACTATCGGTAATAAGCAAAAGCTTCGATGTAATAGATTGTACCGAATTTTCAAGATGATCATGTAATTGTCCTTCTTGTACAACATGTTCATTAGCCTCGATCATTAGCATTTCGACATTGTTAAGCAAAGAACGATTTTGGCGAACTTGAAGTAAAATCGCTACGAACATAAGTGTTTGTGTAACAAATACATTTGCTGGATCCACGGCATAGCCGCCTGTGTCAAGCATGAAATTAAAAAGTAGCCCTAATATTGAGCCAATGTATCCAGTAACTAGTACAGTTATTTTGTTGTGCACACTTGATAAGATTAACACGAAAATACTTAAAATAATCGTTGCTAATGTTACTTTGTTTGTAACGATTGTTCCTAAAACAGTTAATACAACAGCTACAATCACGACATAAGGAAAGTAGGCATGAAGCACAGGTAATTTGCGTTGAATTCCATAAAAAACAAACGTAAAACTGACAGGGATGAAAAGTGAAAGCGCTACACCAATAGGGCGGTCAATAAATAATTGTGCTACTGTTCCTAATACAGCCGCGATACCATAAACAAGCATTAAAATAGTGTTTTTTTCGATTAAATCTTTTGCTTTTAACTGCTTAATCATTAAATTAACCTCTCCCTTGCTATTGTGATAAAATAATTAAAATATACAATATATATTAATTTATACATTATTTTCAAATGACTGTCACGGTTTTTTGAATGGCTATTCACTATCTTTATGTGAATATTATTATGGTATAATAACACGAACGCTTAGAAGGGGGATTCTTATGCAAATTCAACAGTTAGAATACAAAGGTCTCAACTTAATGGATGTTGTTAGTACAGTTGAAATTGCAATTGATGCCATGAGAAATACAGTGCATGTATATGATACTCAGCAAGTCGTTGAGCCAGAATATGATTTTGTCACAAAAGGCTATCGATTAAGTGAAGGATTTTACAAAATGGCAGGTGTTATTCAAGCGAAGCCTCTATTTTTAGCTCACAAGGAATTAATGTTATTCGAATGGGTTGAGGCGCATCGTTGGGTTTTTTATTGTTCAAAACAAAAGATTAAGGAATATGAACAGGGGCAATTTCATATTATTCATAGAGATCAATTTTCATCGATAGTGCAGTCTGACACATATAATCAAAAATACTATTCAAAATATGTGAATCGTCTGAAGTGAAAAGGAATAATCTGGCACCGTATTGCAGAATATTCTATTAAAGGGATGAATATGTCAAAAATATGGCGGAATTCTAGTGATTTTTTCGTTTTCACAGAAAGGCGTTTTTTTTTTGCTATAGTAAGGGTACGTATTTGTAATACGTTTGGGGATGTAAGGAGGAATTTTAAAGATGAAAATTGAGTTAAAAAATGATTTATTAAATTTACCGCAGTTACAATTACAGGTCGATACAATCGTATTCGATTATATTGATTCGAAACCAAATTGGTCAAAAGCCTATGAGCAATTAAATACATTATTGCAAAAATGTGCGCAAAATCTCAATGGCTACATGGCAAGAAATGATGGTGCGTTACCTAAAGCGTCTACGTATTGGGTCTTGTATATGGATATCGTAGCAAAGCTATTGTATTTTACAGGTCTAGCAAAATCTCATTTAATTGCTATTGAAGATCAAGAAGCGACAGCACAAATTATTGAATTATATAAAACAAGTGCTAGTTGCTTACCAAATGCTTCAATAGAAGATAATGAAGAGTTTCTTTCAGAAGTTCAAAAAAGTCTTGACCAACTAGTAGGTCAAAAAATTGAACTCTTGACATCTGAGAAAACAGATACATGTATTGAAAAGTTTTACGCATTATCAAAAACTATGGAATAAACAAAAGTGTCTGAACAACTTGTTTCAGGCACTTTTTTATCTGTGAAATAATAAAGGGGGCTGCGCGAAAAGTAAATACTTCTCGCGCAGTGCTTCGTTCATGTATTAATTATCCGCTGCAGGCGGTGCTTCTGCGGTGGTCGAAATAGGAACGAATGCTAAAACCGTCACATCGTGTGACAACGCATTCATGACCAGCATCGTGCTGGCCTCCATCCTCGGCGCAAAGGAGGTGTCCCAGAATCACTTCTCGGACACCCCCCTTTCTTACGTTAGGATTTAAACGATTTTAGTTTTTCATAAATTGCAGCCATTCGTTTTTCCTCACCAGCAATAACCGGTTTATAAAATTCTATTCCTTCTAGCTCATCTGGTAAATATTGCTGCTTCACCCAGCCACCAAATGTTCCAATTGGGGTGTCGTGTGGGTAGTGATAGCCAACATGACCTAGCTCTTTCGCCCCTGCATAATGGGCATCCTTTAGATGATTCGGAATATTTCCAGTTTTGCCCTCATGAATAGCATGGATTGCAGCATCAAGTGCTTGGTAGGCTGAATTGGATTTATCGGATAAGCACATTTCTACAACTACAGCGGCAAGTGGGATGCGCGCTTCTGGAAGCCCGAGTTTTACAGCAGCTTCTGTAGCTGCTTGTACATGTGCGCCGACTGCTGGATTTGCAAGCCCCACATCCTCGTAAGCCATCACAAGTAAACGGCGACAAACCGCAATTAAATCACCACTTTCAAGTAAATGCGCTAAATAATACAGTGCGGCGTTTACGTCACTGCCGCGAACTGATTTTTGTAATGCAGATAATAAATTGTAAAAGTTTGAGCCGCCTTTGTCTCCGAATACTCCGATACGTTTCGCGAGTGTTTCGATTGCATTGTCATTTAATCGTGTTGTACCGTCGATTTCATCAGATGCATAATAAACGGATTCTAAGAGGGTCAGCGCCTTTCGTGCATCTCCATTTGCAGCATTTGCAATTCTTTCTAATTGTTCGTCAGTTGCATGAATTGCTAATCTACCTAAACCTCTTTCTTCGTCAGCTAATGCTTTTTTTAGTAGTTGTAATACATCTTGTTCTGTTAGCCGCTCTAATTGCAATATTTCCCCACAGCGTGAACGAATAGCAGGATTGACATCATGAAACGGATTTTCGGTAGTCGCTCCAATCAATACAATGGAGCCATTTTCAACATGAGGTAAAAGGGTATCTTGCTGTAATTTATTAAACCTATGAATTTCATCTAGGAACAGAATTACTTTGCCACTCATCCGTGCATCCATCACGACTTGTTCGATATCTTTTTTCCCTGCATGTGTGGCATTTAGTGCAAAAAAAGGTATCTTTGAGCTGCCGGAAATTGCATTAGCAATCGATGTTTTACCAACTCCAGGTGGCCCATATAGCAGCATGGAAGGCACATGACCTTTTTCAATCATTTTATAAAGCGGCGTATCAGGACCAAGAATATGTTTTTGTCCGGCGATATCATCAATACGTTTCGGTCTCATTTTATAAGCGAGCGGTTCATTTTGCATGGGATTTCGCTCCTTTATTTGAATTGTATAATATATGATAAAGTATTTCCGAGTGGTTTAAAAGGAGTTATGTTATAATAAATGTTAGTAAAGGACTAGAATAATTTGAGGTGTAACTAATGAAAATTTCAACAAAAGGACGTTATGGTCTGACGATTATGATTGAATTAGCAAAGCATTATGGAGAAGGACCAATTCCATTACGTCAAATCGCTGCAGAAAAAGATTTATCTGAAGCTTATTTAGAGCAACTTGTATCTCCACTACGCAATGCAGGCTTAGTGAAAAGTGTACGTGGAGCGTATGGTGGTTATATGCTAGCATCAAAGCCAGCCGAAATTTCTGCAGCCGATGTGATTCGCGTATTAGAGGGGCCAATTCAGCCAGTCGAAGGAATTGAAAATGAAGAAGCACCTCAACGTGAGCTATGGATGCGTATTCGAGATGCAGTAAAAAATGTACTAGATACAACAACAATCGAAGACTTAGCAAAATATACAAACAACGAAGTAACAGACGGCTATATGTTCTATATTTAGTTTGTATTAAAGGAGTAAAAAGACGTTGAACAACACAATTTATCTTGATCATGCTGCTACGTCTCCCGTTGCACCAGAAGTGATTGAAGTAATGACAAAAGCAATGGCAGAAGATAGTGGCAATGCGTCAAGTATTCATACAGTAGGACGTCGAGCTCGTAAAGCATTAGACGAAGCTCGTGCATCTTTGGCGAAAAAAATTAATGCTAAAACTACGGAAATCATTTTCACAAGTGGTGGTACAGAGGCTGATAATAACGCGATTTTCGGTACAGCATATGCACGTCAACATGAAGGAAAGCATATTATTACGACACAAATCGAACATCACGCGGTACTTCATGCGTGTGAAAAATTACAACGTGAAGGCTTTGAAGTAACCTTTTTACCTGTTGATGAAACAGGTCGTATTGCTACTACTGATATTGAAAAGGCGTTGCGTGAAGACACAATTTTAGTAACAATTATGTTTGGCAATAACGAGGTAGGAACTATTCAACCGATTGCTGAAATTGGAGAATTGTTAAAAAATCATCCAGCAACTTTCCATACAGATGCGGTACAAGCATTTGGCTTACATCAAATCGATGTTGAAGCATTGAACATCGATTTATTAAGTGTGTCTGCCCATAAAATCAATGGACCTAAAGGAATTGGCTTTTTATATGCAAAAACAGGCGTAAAATTAGCAAACCTTATGTATGGTGGCTCTCAGGAGAAAAAACGTCGTGCGGGTACAGAAAACGTACCAGCAGCAGTTGCATTCGCAAAAGCTGCGGAACTTGCTGCTGAAAAAGCACAAACACGTACAAATCAGTACAATGCATTCAAAATGATTTTATTGGAAGAATTTCAACAAGCAGGCATTGATTTTAAAGTGAATGGTCATCAAAAAGATGTGTTAGCACATGTGTTTAATGTGACGTTTAAAGGAACAAATGTCGAGTCCTTTTTAATTAATTTAGATATGGCAGGCGTGCTAGTTTCAAGTGGTTCGGCATGTACAGCGGGTTCGATTGATCCATCCCATGTCCTAGTAGCAATGTTTGGTGAAAATTCCCCAGAACTTCGTAGTTCCATTCGCTTTAGTTTTGGGTTAGGATTAACCAATGAGCTTGTTCGTGAAGCAGGGAAGCGTACTGCAGAAATTGTGAAGCGATTAACTCAGAAAATTTAAGAAAGACTTCGCGCCTTTTACGCGATTTGTCTAAGAAAAGGTGAATAGTAAATGGTAGAAACAAGAGATCCATCACAAATTCGAGTAGTAGTAGGGATGAGTGGTGGTGTAGATTCATCAGTAGCCGCATATTTATTAAAACAGCAAGGCTATGATGTTATCGGTATTTTCATGAAAAACTGGGATGACACGGACGAAAACGGTGTATGTACAGCGACAGAAGATTACGAAGATGTAATCGCTGTATGTAACCAAATCGGCATTCCATATTATGCAGTTAATTTTGAAAAGCAATATTGGGATAAAGTATTTACGTACTTCCTTGAAGAATACAAAGCAGGTCGTACACCAAATCCAGATGTTATGTGTAACAAAGAAATTAAATTCAAGGCGTTTTTAGAGCATGCAATGGCACTTGGCGCAGATTATTTAGCAACAGGTCACTATGCACGTGTTGACCGTGATGAAAACGGTGTGCGCATGCTACGTGGCATTGATAATAATAAAGACCAAACATATTTCTTAAATCAATTAACAGAACAACAAATAGAAAAAGTCATGTTCCCAATCGGACATTTACCAAAGCCAGAAGTGCGTAAAATTGCGGAGCAAGCAGGTCTGGCAACGGCGAAGAAAAAAGATTCAACAGGGATTTGCTTCATCGGAGAGCGTAACTTTAAAGAATTTTTAAGTCAGTACTTACCTGCACAGCCAGGCAATATGGAAACATTTGATGGCGAAGTGAAAGGCACGCATGACGGGTTAATGTACTATACATTAGGACAACGTCACGGCTTAGGAATTGGTGGAGACGGGGAGCCTTGGTTTGTAATTGGTAAAGACTTAGCGCGCAACGTATTAATCGTAGGACAAGGGTTCCACCATGATGCGTTATATTCAGATGCATTATCGGCAGTGAAAATGAGCTTTACATCAGAGGTGAAAACTGGCACATTTAATTGCACGGCGAAATTCCGTTATCGTCAAGAAGATTCGCCAGTTACAGTAACGATGCGTGACGACGGTACAGCCTATATTGAATTTGCAGAGCCAGTACGTGCCATTACTCCAGGTCAAGCTGTTGTATTATATGATGGTGAAGAGTGCCTAGGTGGCGGTACAATTAATGAAGTATTTAAAAATAGTGAAAAACTAACGTACGTTGGGTAAAAACAGCAAATCGCGCAATCATCAATGCGCGATTTGTGTTTTTCTAATTTAGAGGTGAATAGAATGGATACAAATTACAATGAAATTGGCATAAAGGCTTTTCAAGAAAAGCGCTATGAGGATGCTGCACAGGCATTCACACAAGCGATTGAATTGAATCCTGAAGATGCAGTAGGCTATGTCAACTTTGGTACTTTACTTGCAGCAATGAACGATATTGAACGTGCCGAACGTTTCTTCCAAAAAGCGATTACAGTTGATGAGACAGCTGCAACAGCTTACTACGGCTTAGCGAATCTTTATTATGAAGCAGAGCGCTATACAGAAGCAGCAAAGCTTTATCAAAAATCAATTGATCACGGAATTCAAGGTGCAGATGCCTATTATATGCTCGCAAAATGCTTTGAGCGCGGTGAGCAGTACAAATTAGCATTACCATTCATGCAACGTGCAGCAGAACTTGCGCCAAAGGATATTCAAATTCGTTTAACGTACGGGATATTATTATGTACGTTAGAAATGTTCGATTATGCCAAAGCAGAGCTTGATTTTGTTATTGAAGAAGATTGGAATAACGCAGATGCACATTACAACTTAGGTGTGTTATATGCGGTTTCAACGACAGATACAGAAAAAGCGAAGTACCACTTGAAGCAGGCGTATACATTACAGCCTGAGTTTGATCAAGCGAAATATATATATGATATGATTTGTCAACGTGATAATTAATAACGCTCAATCCCCATTTTGCATTTTGTGAAGTGGGGATTTTTGTTTAGAAATATCTGTGTATTTAAATTAGTTTGAAAAACTATCGAAGTCGTTATACAATATTAACTAATATAAAAGCAATGATGAAGAGAAGTAGTGAGGTTGTGTTTTTTAGAGAGCTAACGGTTGGTGGGAGTTAGTAAATGCACTTTACGAAATGGACTTTCTAGCTGCATAGAGGAAATGCTATGCCGTAGCTCTCACGTTACGAGAAATGAGTGGACTATATTTAGTATAGTCAATAAAGGTGGCACCACGGCTCTTTCGTCCTTTACAAACGAAAGGGCCTTTTTGTGTGCGCAAAAGCATGAGTTGAGGAGAGATGAGTATGGTAGTTGAGATGAAGGGTTATGTAATGAAGCAATTGAACGGCGATACATTAACGCCGATTGCTATTTATGAGGCATTACAAGCAAAGCAAAAAGTATTGTTTGAATCGAATGCGAAATTTAAAGATAGTGGGCGCTATTCATTTATTGCACTAGACCCAATTGGTGAGTTAAAAGGTGGCGCCAAAACTAGTACGTATAAGTTGGGCGAAGAAGTGGAAAAAACGGTAGAAAAGCCGGTTCTAACCATGTTAAAAGAGCTATTGCCAATTAGAAAGGAAGCAATGCCATTTGCATTTTTTGGTGGAGTAATTGGTTATTTCGGTTATGAAACCGCTTTTCACTTTGAGCAGATTGGTGAAATAATTGGTGATGTTTACAATATGCCGGATGTGCATGTATTTTTCTATGACACATTTATTGTGATGGATCATTTACTGCAGCAAGTGTCCATTGTTGTGATTGATTTATTGCAACAAGGGCGTAGTGAACAAGAAATGCTCGAAAAAATACGGCAAATTGAAGCGCAAATGACTGCAAATGTCATTCAACAACAAGAAGTAAGTCAAGTAAATTTTGAACCGACAATTGAAAAACAGCGTTTCATTGATATGGTTGAAACAGCAAAAGACCATATTCGACGCGGCGATATTTTCCAAGTTGTGTTATCACAGACGTTTGAAGCAAATTTTAATGAAAATCCATTTGCACTTTATCGAAAATTGCGTACAACTAACCCGTCGCCATATATGTTTTACATGGATTTCGGTCCGTACACGATTTTAGGAACATCGCCAGAAAGCTTGGTAAAAGTGCAAAATGGTATTGTCACAACAAATCCAATAGCTGGTACAAAACCGCGTGGAAAAACATCTCAGGAAGATGAGGCTATAGCACAAATGTTATTGCAAGATGCTAAGGAAATTGCAGAACATAAAATGTTAGTAGACCTAGGTAGAAACGATGTCGGTCGTGTTTCAAAAATTGGCACGGTTGAAGTGAAAAAATATATGCAAATTGAAAAATATAAATATGTGATGCACATTGTATCAGAAGTGATTGGAACGCTACGTGATAATGCCCATTTAGTCGATGTATTAGCCTCAAGCTTACCTGCAGGAACGGTATCGGGTGCTCCGAAGATTCGTGCCATGCAAATTATAAATGCATTGGAGAAACGAAAGCGCGGCATTTATGCAGGGGCGATTGGTTATTTATCAACATCGTGCAATATGGATTTGGCACTCGCAATTCGTACGATGATTGTAAAAGATGGTAAAGCATATGTACAAGCAGGTGCAGGCATTGTCTATGATTCAGTGCCAGAGTCTGAATACGAAGAAACGCTAAATAAAGCAAAAGCGTTATTGGAGGTGCGAAAATGATTTTACTTATCGATAATTATGATTCGTTTACGTATAATTTATATCATCAAATTGGACAGTTTTATGAAGATATTAAAATTGTTCGAAATGACGCATTAACAGTAGAGGATATTCGCAAATTGCAGCCAAAAGCAATCGTCATTTCTCCAGGTCCAGGTGAGCCAAAAGAGGCGGGCATTGTCATTGAGATGATTCAAGCTCTATATAAGGAGTTCCCGATGTTAGGGATATGCTTAGGTCATCAATCCATTGGGGAAGCTTTTGGTGCAACCGTTAGCCGCGCAAAAAATATTATGCATGGGAAGACAAGTGAGTTAGAGTATGAGCCAAAGGGGTTATTTGCTGGATTTAATGATGATATTGAAGTAATGCGCTACCATTCATTAATTATTGAAGCGCGTACATTATCCGATGAATTTGAAGTCGTTGCCACGAGTAAAGATGATGGTGAAATTATGGCGATTCAGCATAAAAATTACCCAATTTACGGTCTGCAATTCCACCCTGAGTCAATTGGAACAGAGAAAGGCCACAAAATGATTCAAGCGTTTTTTCAGCACATTGAGGCGCATGTATGACTCCAAAAAATAAATTTGATATTGAGGAAGTCGAGACATTAAGAAATAAGCCAGCAAATGAAGTCGTGCCTTTACTTCCAGAACTTATGACTTGGATGCAAGATATGAATTGGCCGGTCGCAAAATCTGTAGTAGAACTTTTATTAACGTATCCAACCGAAATTACACCGTTAATAGATGAAGTATTAGCGGGTGATGACGATATGTGGGTATATTGGTGTTTAGTTGAACTCGTACCGAAATTGCCGTTTTACTCAAAACTTGTGTTAGCAGAGGCGGTTGAGCAAATTGCATCTGGGCAGCGAGGATTTGATGAAGATGTCATAGAGCTAGCGCAAGAAGCCTTACGAAGTTTTGAACCATAAAACATTCACGCCTAATGAAACTCGTTAGGCGTTTTTGTTTTAAAATATTTTTTTTAATATTTTGCGTCCAAATTGAAATATTCTCCGTCTATACGGGTGAAGGGAGGTAGCAAAATGGACATTGAACTATTAATTGATACATATAGCGATTATTTATATCGCATAGCGTTTATATATACGAAAGACCGTCTTGTAGCAGAAGAAGTCGTGCAAGATGTATTTGTGAAATATTATCATACCTCCGAACAGTTTAAAGGGGAAGCATCATTAAAAACGTATTTAATTAAAATCACAATCAATTGTAGTTATGATTATTTACGCAGTTGGAAAAATAAAAAGCATATGTTGGTCGAGTATTTTCAAGGTGCTACAAAAGGGACAGAACAACTATATGTAGAACAGGAGCTACGCGCGGAAATTACTGCAGCTGTTTTAACATTACCAGTTAAGGACCGAGAAGTACTACTGCTTTATTATTATGAGGAAATGACAGTATTTGAAATTGCTGAAGTTTTAGAAGTAGCGGTTTCAACGGTGAAATCGCGCTTACAACGGGCACGAGCAAAATTAAAGCCAAAGTTACAATGGGAGGTGACATATGATGAATAACAAGCAGTGGAAACAGGAATTACTAGAGCTGAAGTTATTAAAAGAACAAAAAAAGATTATAAAAGAACGCGTGTTTGAACAACAATACATAGCCCGGAAAAAAACATTTAATTGTCCAGTAATTATTGCGCCAGCTTTTATACTATTACTTGCGTTTTGTGTGCTGTTAATTTTCACAGATTCGTCAAGTGGAACGCGCATTCATCAAGCGTCCCTGCAACCTAGTAACTTACCAGAAACAGACCATTCGAAATATTTGCAATTACATATGCGTCTAAGTTTAGCCATTAGTATAGGTATCATTATTAATGGATTTATGGCAATTCTCATCGTTATGAAAACAAAGCGTTGGCAACAAACGATTATCCAAAAAATCCGCAAAATCATTATTAAGTCGCGTTATATTCTAACATTTTTAGTATCGTTTTTGTTATATAGCTTTACCGTTATCGCCTCACTTGTAATCCTGTCAGAGCAAGTGAAAATCATCATGATTTATTTATTGGTTATCGTGTTTGCATATTTAAGTATTTTATTTGGTGCACGGAATATCGTAAAAAAAGCTTATTGTCCACATTGTCAGCATGAATTTTCACGGAAAGAAAAACGGAAATTAATGATGTACTTTAAAATGGAACTACGTTGTCATCAATGTAATGGTAAATTGTATTATGGAAAAAAGACAAGTCAAGCATCTGGGATTATTACATGTATAATGAGTGCATTATTAATAATTCCTGTAAATTTTGGGGTTCCATTCTGGGTTACTTTTACATGTGGAGTTTCGATGTATGCAGCTGTAATCTATTTCTTGCTTCCATTATTTTTACAATTGGAAGGCGAAGAAAAACCTCTATTTTAAAAAAGCAGCCAGAGGAACATCGCCTCGGCTGCTTTCGTTTTTTAACTATTATTGTGCTGACATACCGCCATCAATAATGAATTCAGAACCAGTTGAGTAGCTAGACTCATCTGAAGCTAAGAATAATACCATGTTTGACACTTCTTCTGGTTGTGCAACGCGTTTTAATGGAATCATTTTAGAGAATGCTTCAACAGCCGCTTTTGTATCTTCTTGAACAACCATTGGTGTAGCGATAACACCTGGGTGTACAGAGTTTACGCGAATGCCCATAGGCGCTAAGTTAATTGCTGCTGCTTTTGTCATACCACGTACTGCGAATTTAGTATCTGTGTAACCGATTGCACCAGCTACTAAACCATTTAATGAAGAAATGTTAACGATTGAACCGCCGCCAGCTTTCGCCATAGAAGCTGCTACAGTTTTCATACCTAAAAATACTGAAACTTGGTTAATTTCAACGATACGACGGTATTCTTCAACCGTAACGTCTAACATGTTTTTAGCCATTGTAATACCAGCATTGTTTACTAAAACGTTTACTGGACCGAATGCTTCTTCTGCTTTTGCGACAACTGTTGCCCAATCTTCTTCACTTGCAACGTTTTGTTTAACGAAAATTGCGTTTTCGCCAAGCTCTGCAGCAAATGCGTTACCTTTTTCTTCGTTTAAATCTGTTAAAACTACTTTTGCACCTTGTTCTACAAATAGTTTAGCATGTGCTGCACCCATACCTTGTGCTGAACCTGTAATAATTGCTACTTTGTTGTCTAAACGACCCATAATAAACACTCCAAAATTTTATTATTAACATACGTCATTGCGTACATCTTAATAATAGTATACCTGTAAACTATCATTCCGTCATCTAATAAGCATTGGAAATTATGAATTCTTTAAAAGCTTTGAGATTTCCTGTTCAGCTTTAATTGGATTGTCTTGTGGTGCATATCGTTTTACGACGTTGCCATCGCGATCAATGAGAAATTTTGTGAAATTCCACTTGATTGCTTGTCCGAGTAATCCTTTCGCTTCAGATGTTAAATGTTGAAACAATGGATGTGCCTCTGAACCATTTACTTTAATCAATTCATGCATAGGAAAGGTTACACCATAATCGAGGCGACAAAATTGAGCCGCTTCCTCACCGTTTGCTAGTTCTTGTTTAAATTGATCGGAAGGGAAACCTAAAACAACAAAGCCATCTTTATTATATTTTGCGTAGAGTGCTTCCAATTGAGTAAATTGCTTCGTAAAACCACATTTACTCGCAGTATTGACAATCATCATTACTTGTCCTTTATAGGCATCTAATTGATACGAATCACCCTGTTCATTCTTGACTGAAATATCGTAAATATTCATTAAAAAGTCCCCTTTATGAAGAAATTTAGAGCAAAAATACTAATTAAATTTATCGTACTAGAAAAATTATTGCCTGTAAAATGATTGTCATCTATTAAAATTTGAAGAACTTTGAAAATGCGTGTCGAAATATTGTCTATGAAATAATTTTTTTTCGACAATATGACATTTGTCACTTTGTCCCTAATGTGAATCCGCTTACATTGTTTGGAGGTTAGAAAAACAATGTAAGATAAATAGTGTGAAATGATCTTGTATTATGTCGATTTCTCTGGAAAATTGATGAGGCTCATATCCACTAAAAAAACTTGAGGGGCTATTAAATGACTATAAAGATTGCATGGGTTACAGATACGGCAGCATATTTATCGCCGGACTACATTAAAGAACATAATATTCACGTATTACCATTACATATTGTTTTTGAAGAAGGTGCATTACGTGAAACAATAGATATGACACATGATGAATTTTATGATAAATTACGCTACGCCAATACACATCCGAAAACATCACAACCAGCCTTTGGGGAGCATGTGGCATTATATGAGCAATTAAAACAACAGGGCTATGACTGTGCAATTGCTATTCATACGTCTGAGCGTTTATCAGGTACTGTAGCAAGTTCACCTATGGCTGCACAACAAGCGGGGTTTAAAAACTATCCCATTGATTCCTTAATTGGTTCGTACCCAATGCAGGTAATGATTGAAAAAGGGATGGAGTTAGAAAAACAAGGGCTTGAGCCAGAGCAAATTGTTGAGCAAATTTTAACGATGCGTGAAAAAGCTGAGTTAGCATTTATTCCTGAAAGCTTAGAACAACTTAACAAAAGTGGGCGCGTTTCCGGAACAGCGATGTTTTTAAGTAATCTATTAAATATTAAATTAGTAATTGAGTACAATAAGGAGGGTGGCGTTGAAGTTGTACAAAAAGTTCGTGCAGATAAACGTGCAAAAAAGGCGGTAATCGAAAAATTACAGCGTGCAATGGAAAAGTCACCAGTGAACGAAGTAGCAATTATTAACTGTAATAATGAGCAAGGCGCAAATGAGTGGAAGCAAGAGCTATTACAACTATTTCCATACATTACATTTAAACCAACTCCTCTTTCAGCATGTGTAGGTGTGCATGCGGGGGAAGGTACACTTGGATTAACTTGGGTTCGTGAATAGAAGTGGGTTGGGGCAGAATTAGTTTCAGTTCAAATAAAAAATCGGAATTGCGGTAGGGGCAATTCCGATTTTTTGCACTTTCACATGATAGGTTTTGTTCAAAGTTTTATGGTGTCACTTCAGAATGAATAATTTGACGATGTTTAATCGTTTGAATGGTTGCAGCTAAAATAAATGTAATGACAAGTGCACTAGCCATAAATAGCACTACACCTGTCCAACCAAATGTTGTCCAAAATACTCCGCCAGCAGTCCCTCCAATACTTGAGCCAATGTAATACGCAAATAAATAAAGTGAAGACGCCTGTGCTTTATCTTGTTTAGCAGCAGCACTTACCCAACCACTTGCAGTTGAATGCGAGCCGAAAAAGCCAAATGTAAAGATGACAAGCCCGATAATTTTTACAACTAAGCTATTTGGTAATGTTAATAATGCACCGCTTAGCATAATCACAATACCACAATATAAAACATGTTGGCGTCCGAAACGATCCGACAAGCTACCAAACCAAGCTGAACTCCATGAACCAACTAAATACACGACAAATATCCAACCGACAATTGCGGTACTCAAATTGAATGGTGGCTCAACTAATTTAAAGCCAATATAATTAAACATTGTTACAAAGCTCCCCATCAGCGTAAAGCCGATGCCAAATAAACAAACAAGTCCCGGATTTTTAATGTGCTGTACTAATGATTTCGTTAATGCTTTCAATTGAAGTGGGCGCGCAGAAAAATGCTTTGATTCTGGTAGTGCCCATACAAAAACCGCACTAATAATCAAGCTAATTACACCTAGGGTAATCATGCCAACATGCCAATTAAAATAGTGTGTCATCGTGCCCATAATGACACGTCCTGATAGTCCACCTATCGCATTGCCGCTAATATAAAGTCCCATTGCAGATCCTAAACTAGCAGCTTCCATTTCCTCGCCTAAATAAGCCATCGCAATTGCAGGTACACCCGCAAACACAAAGCCTTGAACAAGACGTAATAATAATAACACTTCAAAGCTTGGAGCAAAGGCAAGTGTTAAGGTTAAAATCGAGGCAGCAAAAATCGAAACCGTCATCAATTTTTTACGTCCCCAAGCTTCCGATAGTGAACCAAATAAAATTAGGCTAAATGCTAACATGCATGTTGCAACAGAGAGGGACAAACTTGCTACTGCTGGTGTAACCCCGTAATCTCTTGTAAATTGCGGCATCAGTGGCTGTGTAATGTAAAGATTGGCAAATGTAATAAAACCGGCAGCAAACAATGCCAAATTCGTTAATGTAAAATTCTTTGATCCTTTTTGTATGTAATCCACAAATATCCCTTCAATCATTGAAAATGTGACTATTTATTGTCCAAATACTTTCTTCAAGTATAGTTGACATGTCATAATAAAGATAATTCATAGTTTTTATGTACCTTATAAATAAAAGTTATAAGAGGTGTTGGAAGTGGAGCTATTATCGTTAGTGTATTTTAGAGAGGTGGCACAGTTAGAAAATATGTCTCGTGCTGCAGAAAAGCTTCATATTTCCCAGCCAGCGCTTAGTAAGTCGATTTCACAGTTTGAAGCGAGCTTAGGTTTAGAACTGTTTGATCGCAATGGCCGATCGATTAAATTAAACCGCTATGGTCATTTTTTCTTAAAGCGTGTGGAAAAAATATTATATGATTATGATCAAGCGCGTGAGGATCTAATGAGTTTAGTGTCACCGGGGCACGGGGAAGTATCGATAGGCTTTATGCATACGTTAGGACTTCAGGTTATTCCGTCACTAATGAACGATATTCGCACAGTCTATCCGAACATGCAATTTCAATTAACACAAAGTAATACCATGGTGTTACTAGAGAAGCTAGAAAAGCGTGAAATTGATATTTGTTTAATTTCTTCATTAAATTACAAGTCAACAATATATTGGGAGAGATTGTGGGAAGAGGAGCTATTTTTAATTGTTCCAGAGGGGGATGTGCTTGCTGAAAAAGAGCGGGTGAAGGTAAAGGATTTTGCTGCGCGACCGTTTATTTCGATTAAAAAGGGAAATTCTTTACGTAAATCGGTCGATGATTTGTATCGTCAAGAAGGTTTTGAATTAAATGTTGCTTTTGAAGGGGAGGAGGTTCATACGTTAGCTGGCTTAGTTGAAAGTGGGTTAGGGATCTCACTTATCCCAGTGATTAAAGGGATTGAACAATATAAAGTACGCGTGATTCCTGTAGATGCTGAAAATTGTAAACGTGAAGTAGGGTTTGCCCATGTAAATAATCAATTGCTATCAACGACAACAAAGCAGTTTATCGCTTTCATTAAGCAATACTTCAAAGGGAATGGGTGATAGAATGTTGAGATTCTACCACCCATTTTTAGTCCACCTTTTTTCCTGTTAATGTTTTCGCGATCTCTTCAATCGTCATATCCGAGTGTAAATCGAATGCTCCTTTTTGAATTGATCGAGAATATTCAGGTTTTGCTAAGAAAAGCTCTAATTCACGCCCATTTTTGACGATCCCTAAATCTTCTGCTTGTTTACCTATTGTATAGATCGATACATTTTCATATATGTAGATTGTCGCTTCAATAATATCCGTACTAGACGCAGTTGATTCTGATGAATCTTTTACTGTTTCAACAAAGCTAGTTGATTCTTGTGAAGCTGCTGTTGTTTTTTTTTCATCATTTTCAGTTGTTGCTACTACTTCTGTAGCCTCTTGCTTAGCGAGCTGATTATTTAATAGTTCAATTTGTTGTTCATAATTTTTGATTTGCTTTTCAAGTTCTCGTGTATCAGCAGTTTGTTGATCTGGAAAGAATTGATCGTAGCCTGCGATCGCTGCACCAGCTAAAAAAACTCCAATACCGAATGCGCGCATAGACTTTTTCATTGAATGCCTCCATTTGCAATAATCGTTTGGATTTGAGCATGTGAAAGGGTAGAGCGTTTGCTAATTTCGTCGATAGATAGACCTTGTCCGTTAAGTGCTAGTACTTGGCTTACTAAAATACTGTTAATCGGTTTACTATTTGCTTTAGGTGTATTTTGAGAATGAGCACCATAGAATTGTGCTGCTTTTACTTGCGCGGCTACTTGTTGAAATGAACCCATTGCATCTTGTTGTTTTTTTTGACTTAAGTTTGGTGATTTTACTTGGAAGTTTGGTTCAACAAGTAATTCTTCCTCTAATGTTTTAATACGTCGCTTTAAAGAATTTGTTTCCTGATAGATATTAATGGATAAATCATCTAATTCTTTTTCCAATTTAGATGACTTGTCTTTGAAAAACAAAGATAAAACGACAAAAACTATACCAACAATCATAATGATTGATGAAATTTCCATTATGTAGTCCCCCTGAACAGCTAATATTAAATTTATTTTACCATATCAAAAGTTAATAATAAATCATGCTAGATTTTTTCGAAGAGTGTGTTATAATAGGTAAGTCGTATAAATCATGCTCAAATAAATTTATATTCTTAATTTAGAGTGGGAGGGTTAATAATGCGCGTAAACATTACTTTAGCTTGCACAGACTGCGGCGAACGTAACTACATTTCAAAAAAGAACAAGCGTAACAATCCAGAGCGTCTTGAACTTAAAAAATATTGCTCTCGCGAGAAGAAGTACACTCTTCACCGTGAAACAAAGTAATAATCGCTCAATTAGCCAAAGCCACTTGTTGGTTTTGGCTTTTTACATTCATTTTGTTAAAACTTATTATGATTTTTTATATTACAGTAAAAAATGATAATAGCTTTTAACTTGGTGGATAAGAAAATATTCGTTTTTCAATGTAATCCACACAAGTAAAGACATCATTTGGCGCGAAATGTGTTTTTCTAATTTGAAACGGGGGATTTGCATGGATAAAAAACAACTTCGAAATACAGTTTTACAGCAATTAAATGACATGTCGTATCAGCAGTATCGGGATCGTTCTTATGCGATAGCGCAAAATTTATTGCAACAGCCGGCAATAATTGATGCAACGATGATTGGTATTACTTTATCAAACAAACCGGAAGTGGATACAAGTTTTATAATTGAACAACTGTGGAAAATGAATAAAAAAGTTGCTGTTCCAAAATGTGCAGTACCTGAACATGCCATGCAATTTTATGAAATTGACACGTTTGCCCAAACAGAACGTGCTTATAAAAATATTTTAGAGCCAATTCCAGAATTTTGTGACCCAGTAGAAAAACAACAAATCGATGTCATCGTAGTACCGGGTGTTGTTTTTGATGATGGAGGCTACCGCATTGGTTTTGGCGGTGGTTATTACGACCGATATTTACAAGGCTATAATGGAATGAAAATAGCATTGGCATTTGATGAACAATTGATAAACAAAGTACCGCGAGAATCACATGATCTGCCGGTACATATATTAGTAGGAGAACACATGAGCGTTATTTGTGAACAATGATTTGGAGGTCTGATTTATGCAATCAATGTTAGATATTATTCACTTATTAAAACAATATGGCATATACATTTATACGAAGGATCGAATTGGTGATTTGAATTTAATGGAAGATGAAATTAAAGAATTGTATAAATCAAAATTTATGGATACAAAAGATTTCCAAATGGCATTACTAATTCTCCGCCAAGAAGAGCAAAGACTGAAAATAGAAAATCAATAATTTCAATCGTTTTACGCTGTTTGTTTTACGAGGAATATAAATGTGTTTAACAAATATTCCCTTAAAACAGCGGGAAAATTCGCTGTTTTACTATTTTGTGAAACCTTTCTTTTATTCAAACGTACTAACTAATAATGTGTAACTTATAAATTTCCTGAAACTATTTACTTTTTAATGCCGTGAGAAATTATGTTGCACAGGGCATCAAAAAGGACTAATATATACTTTGTTTCAATTAGAAATATATTTTTTTAATATAAAATAAAAAGTACTACTATAGAGAGGATGTATAGGATATGAGAAATCTTAAGTGGCCTAAACATTCGATATTAGCGATTGCTGTAATAGTAACTTGGATTAAGACGGTTATTGTTTACGAAACTAGTTTTGATATGGATATAGAAAATGCGATGCAAATGTTAATTTTAATTATTAACCCGCTAAGCTTTTTATTATTTTTCTATGGCCTATCATTATTCTTAAAATCTCCAAAAGCACAAAATCGTTATATCGTAGGCGGCAGTATTTTACTTGCGTTTATCCTTTATGGGAATGTAACATTTTACCGATTCTATAATGACTTTGTTACATTACCTGTATTATTCCAAACAAGTAACTTTGGGGAATTAGGGACATCTGCTGCGGCAATTATTAGCTGGATGGATATTTTATACTTTGTAGATGTATTCATCATTTTAATAGCATTGAAATTTTTACCGAAAGTACAAAACTATAAGCCGGTGCGCAAAGATGCTCGTAAAGCTTACTTTGTAATGGCGGCAGCTGTATTGTTTTTAAACTTAGGGTTAGCTGAAACCGAGCGCCCCCAATTATTAACACGTGCATTTGACCGTGAACTATTAGTAAAAAATATCGGTACGTACAATTACCATTTATATGATATTTATGTACAATCAAAATCATCTGCGCAACGTGCGTTAGCAGATGGCAGTGAGTTAGTCGAAGTAAACAACTATGTTCGTGCCAATCAAGCAGAGCCAAACGTACAGATGTTTGGTAAATATGAAGGGCGTAACGTCATTGCTGTTTCATTAGAATCATTACAAAATTTTGTCATTAACAATGAAATGAATGGCGAAGAGATTACACCATTTTTAAACTCACTAACACAAGATAAAGATACGTATTATTTTAATAATTTCTACCACCAAACAGGGTTAGGAAAAACATCTGATTCAGAGTTTATTTTTGAAAACTCATTATTCGGATTGGGTCGTGGTGCGGTATTCTTCACACATGGTGAGAACACGTATAACTCATTTGCAGAGAGCTTAGGCGAAAATGGGTACTATACAAATGTCATGCATGCCAATAGTAAATCATTCTGGAACCGCGACATGATTTACAAATCATTCAATATAGATAACTTTTATGATGTTGAATCATATGATGTTAATGATGGAAACTCTGTGAACTGGGGATTAAAGGATATCCCATTCTTCGAGCAATCAACAAAATTGATGAAAGACATGCCACAACCTTTTTATAGTCGTTTAATTTCATTAACAAACCACTATCCATTCTATCTAGATCCTGAAGATATGATGATTAATGAATTTGATTCAAGTTCTGGTACATTAAATCGTTATTTCCAAACAGTTCGTTATTTAGACGAATCTGTAAAAGAATTCTTCGATGATTTAAAAGAACAAGGTTTATATGAAAATTCAATTATTGTGATGTATGGTGACCATTATGGGATTTCAGAAAATCATAATAAAGCGATGGCACAATATTTAGGTAAAGATGAAATTACAGCTTATGATAGTGCATTATTACAATCTGTGCCATTATTCATCCATATTCCAGGCTCAAATGATGGACAAGTGATGGAAGAAGTTTCTGGGCAAATAGATTTGCGTCCAACATTATTACATTTATTAGGGATCGACACGTCTAAGGACATGCAGTTAGGTGCAGATTTATTCTCTGAAGAGCATGAGGACTTTGTTGTTTTCCGTGATGGTCGATTTATTACAGATAAAGTAGTGTATGCAGGTGAAGTTTGCTATGACCGTGAAACTGGCGAAGAGATTGATATCGTGAACTGTCAGCCATATATTGAACGAGCAACAAAAGAGCTAGGTTATTCTGATCAAATTATTAACGGCGATTTACTGCGCTTCTATGATGCGGAAACGGGTAATCTAACTGTTGATGAAAAATAACAAAGGGGGCGTCCGAGAAGTGATTCTGGGAGCCCCCTTTGCGATGATGATGGAGGTTAGCTAGAAACTAATCATGAATGTGTTATCGCAATAAGTGACATTTTAGCATTCGTGCTTTACTTGCTACAAGCAAAGAAGGCAGTCAAACAGATTATTATCATGTGAGGGGCGTACTGTTCAAAAGTTTCTACTTTTTGCGCAGCCCCATTCTGGTTGGAATTGTAGGATGCAAAAAATGTATAAAAAATACCCGCACCATATGTGCGGGTATTTTTCGCAATTATTGATGTACCGGTGGGTAGCCCTGATTAAGAATCGTCATAATAACGAACCAACCAAATACACCTGCTGCAGCTGCGTTAAATAAAACTGCTAAGATGTTTTTTTCTTTGATTGATTGGAATATGCCAACTACGCCAAAAATTGCAATTAAGCCAAAAATAACCATTAATAAGTTCATGAAAATTGACACTCCTTTCGACACCATTTTCCAAATAATGTCGCAACAATATTCCTCTTTTATTGTAAATGTTTCCTTTTCGTTTGTCGAGGACTAAAAATGACGTTTATATGAACGATTAAGTCATGGTACACTAGAAAAGATAGATATTACAATTTTTGAGGTGAATGAAATGCTCAATATCCGAATGTATCCACTTGGGCCAATCCAAACTAATTGCTATATTATAAGCAATAAAAATAAAGAATGTTTAATTTTCGATCCAGGTGAAGAGGGGGCACGTATTGTAAAACAGCTGCGTAGTAATGGATTAAAGCCATTAGCGATTTTATTAACGCATACACACTTTGATCATATTGGTGCGGTAGAGGCTTTACAAGAAGTATTTAATGTACCACTATATGTACATGAAAAAGAAGTAGCTTGGTTAGGGGACCCACTAAAAAATGGGTCAGGTAAGTATGCCGAATTGCCAAACTATATTGTAAAGGCACCAAAGGAGGAACATATTCTTCGTACAGAGGGCGAACTGACAATTGGTGACTTCACTTTTGATGTGGTACATACGCCAGGTCATTCTCCAGGTAGTGTGTCATTTATCTTTAAAGAAGATGGTTTTGCAATTGTTGGAGATACATTATTTGAACAAAGTATAGGTCGTACTGATTTAATTGGGGGTTCGATGGAAGTATTACTTAAATCGATTCATGATAAGTTGCTATCTTTACCAGAAGACACGATTATTTATCCAGGTCACGGTGGCTATACAACTCCAGCTGCTGAGATGAATCATAATCCCTTTTTAAATGGATTTTAACAATATAAAAAAACGACTGCGCAAGATTGGCAGTCGTTTTTTTATTAGTGTCCTCCACCAGGAGTGTGCATGAATGTTGTAAAATACGTGAATCCTGCGAAGAAAACAGTTAAGTAAGCCCCGAAAATGTATAGATACATGCGTTCTGACAGATTTAAGAAGCCTAATAATAAAAATAACCCTGTATTACCTATGAATAATAGCGAAACCTCGTTCATACCACCAAGGTAGAACATAACGGCGAAAATAGCTGTCCAGAATGCCATAACTTTATACATATTGCTCATTTAGATTTTCCCTCCTTTTACGTAAAATAGACTAATCTCTCATCTATTATAAGGCAATGTTCAGAACAATGTAAACTAGAACTTATGGAAGAGTTGTGACAATCGCGTGTTTTTTTTCCATTAATTGTGTATGGTAATTTTGTATTTGCAATATTCACAGTGATGCAACATACTTTCAAATTGAGCAAATTCACTGTTGCCAAACAATACTTCAACTTGTCCGCGCAAAAATGATTCGTGTAATTGACATGTGATTTTACCATGAGTTGTCATTTGATTATAAAAAGGGCAATTATAAATATCGAATAACACGGTCTTTGAGAGATTTTCAATAAGGACTTCAGGAACATAACCAATTTGTTGCGCGCTTTTTGTTAATAGCGCTAATTTTTCTTCAAAAGTTAGTGGGGAATGTTCAGATTGTTTTATTATGAGTTCGCGCATCATTTGACGTCCATCTTCGTAGCTAATTTTCTTCGCTTGTTGTAAAGCATCATCTCCAAGTTGATCGATTAATTGAATACACCACTTCAAGAGTGACGAAGAGTCACGATATGGAAAGCTAAGTTGAATCCCTTCTTGTTTTACTTGGTACACTCGTCCGGGGCGACCACCCTTTCCGGTTTTAAGAAATTCAGCGGTAATAGCACCAATTTCAGCGAGCTTGGTTAAATGTAGGCGTGCTACATTCGAATGTATTTGGAATTCATCCGCAATTTCTTGTACAGAAATCGGTCTTTTGTACTGTACCATGTATTCATAAATTGAAAAACGTGTTTCATCGGCTAAAGTACTTGTTACTTTTATTGGATGTAGCATTTTCTAACCTCCAATCATTGGCAATTATAGTATTTCATCTCTTTTATTCTACACGAATCGAGGTTGAAAATGTCTGTTTTACACAAAAATATCACATAAAAAGAAATTTTTAGAAAATGCATTCCCATTTCACGTTGCTTCATTTATACTTTCGATAAATTAGATAGAGGGGGTGAAACATAATCGAACAAGAATCAATTATTGAACAAAAGTGCATACAGCTCATAAAGCAAGCGATTGATTTTCAAGCTTCTGATGTTCACTTATTGCCAAGAGAAGACCATTATCAGTTAATGTTTCGAAAATATGGTTACTTTCAAAAAATACGAGACATTTCAAATGACCTTTCAATTCGTATGATTTCTTATTTTAAATTTTTATCCTCATTAGATATTAGTGAAAAGCGTAAGCCTCAAAGTGGAGCCTTCCAACGACAATTCCAAGATTTTCAATATTCTTTGCGAATTTCAACCTTACCATCAGCCTGTCAAAAAGAAAGCTTAGCGATTCGTATTCTAAAACAAAATCATTCGATGCCACTACACGAGTTATGTCATTTTCGTGAAACTGCTCAGCTGCTGGAGAGTTTAGTACAGCATGAAAGTGGTCTAATCTTAGTAAGCGGTGTAACAGGCAGTGGTAAAACAACGACTTTATATTCATTACTTCATTATTGTGCGTATCAGCTAAATCGTCATGTTATCACAATCGAGGACCCAGTTGAAAGTATTCAATCAGAACTTTTGCAAATTCAGGTAAATGAAAAGGCAGGCATATCGTATGCAACTTCATTAAAAGCGATATTACGACATTCGCCACAAGTATTGATGATTGGGGAGATACGCGATAAGGAAACGGCAAAAATTGCAATTGAATCTGCATTTACTGGACATTTAGTTATCTCAACTATCCATGCTAAAGATAGCATAAACAGTTTATATCGTTTACATGATTTATCGGTTTCTTACGAGGAAATGCGCCAAATGTTGCGAGCCGTTGTCTGTCAAACATTAATTGAACGGGGAGGAGAATATAAAGCGTTATTTGAAATGCTTCATGATAAGGAGTTAGTCAATGTGATTGAAGCAATCCGAAATGATTTGAGTTATGCTTTATCCGCAGACGCAACGCTTGTTGGTCAAAAGAAAAAATTATCAGGAGGTTGCTATGAATATACCTCTAATTAAAAAATCGATGTGGAAGCAGCAATTTTTTGCTAAATCGGTTATGAGAGCACATGAATTTCCTACCTTATTAGAACGTACGGCAACATTATTAAATGAAGGCTATACATTTGCACATAGCATTGAAATGTTGCTGCCATACCACATAAAAAATTTTGAACCTGTTCAACAGCAAATAAAGGAAATATTGTCGAGTGGCGGTAGTGTGACGCAAGTATTTGAAGCTTTGGGGCTTGAAAAACAATATTTAATTTCGATAGAACTAGCCGAAGTTTCAGGTCGTTTAAATGAAACGATTTACATTGTGTCCAAGCAGTTAACCTTTCAACAGCAAGCAAAATCCAAGCTATTGAAAGTATTATCGTACCCAGTATTGTTATTTGGATTTTTAGTAATGTTATTTTTGGCTTTTCGTACGTATTTCTTACCAAATATGTCCTCTGTAATTTCATCTAGAGCTGATGTAACCTCGTCAACAAGCATCCAATGGTCCACATTTTTCTTACACATCCCTGATTTAATTGTAATATTTAGCGTATTCATTGTGACTACATTGATATGTTTTACTTTTTTTGTAAAAAAGAAACGTGTTGATCTTCAACTGAATTTATTATTTCGTATACCTTATATTAGTTTGTTTTGGCGATTAATTTTAACAAGGCAATTTTCTAGAAATCTTGGAAACCTATTGTTAGCGGGTTTATCATTGCAACAGGCATTCGAACAGTTGAAAATTCAACAGCACCAAGAACAAATCGCTTACATTTCACTCGTCTTACAGCAACGAATAATCTTAGGTGACCCACTGGCGAATGCAGTACAAATGGTTGGTTATTTTTATCCGAAATTTGAACATTTTATTGCACATGGTGAAGCCAGTGGTTTTTTAGGTAGGGAGCTTGTTTTATATTGCGATTTGTTAGATGAAAAACTAGAAAAAATTATCACCAAATCGGTAGCAATCATTCAGCCGTTGTTATTTATGGTAATTGCAGTTTGTGTAATTGCTGCGTATTTAAGCATTCTATTGCCAATGTATGATGTGATTGATTTTATTTAATGAGGTGGAAAATGTGAAAAACGAAAAAGGATTTACTTTAGTAGAAATGTTAGTTGTGTTGTTTATTATATCGATTTTAATCTTAATCACGATTCCCAATGTATCCAAGCATTTTGCAACGATAGATGAGAAGGGCTGTGATTCTTATGTGCTAATGCTTAATGGTCAAATTGAAGCTTATAGAATTAGTACAGGAGATTATCCTGCAAGTTTTAAGGAGTTATTTGATAATGGATATATTACAGAAGAAGTACCGAAATGCCCTAATAAAACTGTGATAACTTTTAATGGTAAAATGGCTACTATTCCTAATGATTCGAGTTTACCGTAAGATGAATAACGCACTCCAAAACGAAAAAGGCTTCACATTAATCGAGATGCTTGTAGTTTTAGTAATCTTTACAATCATTTGTTCTTCGGTTTTATTTTTTACAACTGAAAAATTGACCAACTATACAAACGAACAATTTATTGACCAAACAGAATTGTTGATTCGTTTAGCGCAGGTAAAGGCGATTGAGAAGAAATCCAATTTTGAATTCCTCGTATTTAATTGTCGTAAAATAACGGTTAGAAATTTTTCGAGTCGCGATGAAATTCTATATGATCAAGTATTACCAGCTGGTATTGAAATATTTTTATCAACAACCAATTCAAAAATAATATTTAATAATAACGGAAATATTCGAAGTAGCGGTTCTATTATGTATCATTTCAATAATTATGCTTATCACTTTACAATTAATATGGGCAAAGGGAGGCAGATATTAAAAGATGTTATTGAAACAACAGACAGGATTAACTCTTGTGGATACACTTTTAGCAGTAGTAATCTTATTTTTTCTAACGTCAACATTGATTCCAATCACCTTTAATATGAAACAAAATATTACCATACAACAAAAGCAAGCACATGCTGCGGAGGTGGCATTCAATGGTGCTTTAAAATACAAACGATATCAAGAAGTGTCAGGTGAACAGCAAATTGAAGGCACATTCTATACATGGATTTATAATGAGGGACAAATATGTGTAACATATGAGCTAAATGGAGTGATAAAGGAGCGATGTATTTAATTTCGAAAATAAAAAATCAGCGTGGCTTTACACTATTAGAAAGTTTATTTCATTTAGCTGTGCTCGTATTGTTTGCTTCGATTAGTTTATTGATTGTTATTTGGGTGCGAGATATTCAAAATATTAACCAAATAAAGCATGATGTAAATTGGGAACTTTTTGTCTATGATGTACATCAATACAATGAAAATTCTATATCGGGGGAAATTGTTTCACCTAAAATATTGATGTTAGAGCCAGCTAATGATCCAGATAATCGTGAATTTTATATTGAACAACCGAATAATCATGTGCGTAAACGTTCAAATAAGGGCGGCAATGAAATCATGCTTCCAAACGTGCAAGGTTTACAGTATAGACAAGAAGGTAATGAAATTATTATGAAAGTTGTGACACAAGATGGGAAATTGCGGGAAAGGGTCATTGTTATGCCGTTACCTCGTGAATGAACGGGGCTTTTTATTCCTTTTAGCAGTTTTTTTGTTATTTATTGTTACGGGAGCTGCTTTATTTTATACAAATGCATTTTCTAGCCAATTTATGATATATAATTCATCGGTCTGTGAGGGAGAGTGTTGATATATCAGCGTTTTGAGGTGTTTTAATAAAGGTGTACCCCAAAACGTACCCCAAAACGCCAAATTTACCATGAAAAATTAGTTATCCACAACATTAAAATGGTTAAATAATTCCACTGTTTCTTCTTCAGTTTGTGCCAACGAATGCGCATATACATTCATGACGGTTGCAGGGTGGTCTCCGATAATTTTTGCAACACTTACGAGAGGAACCTTATTCGCAATTAAAATCGATGTATACGTGTGCCGAAATCCATGAGGTGTAATTGTTGGAAACCCTTTAGGACAATTATCTAACAATGCAACTAATGCGTCATTTACATAACCCACGCCAATCGGAGTGAAATGGTGGCGGTCGATAAATACATAATCATCCTTAACTAGATGCATATTTTTCTCCCATTTGCATTGAATGCACCATGTTTTATACTTTTTTAATTGGTCTATTAAAATTCTATTAACATGGATTGTTCGATAGCCGTTATCTGACTTAGGTGGCCCTACTTTATTATTGATGCGAGTTCTCTCGATTGTGATGGTGTGATTTTGAAAATCAATGTCAGACCAGCGCAGACCAGCTAGTTCGCCTTTTCGCATGCCGGACATGCCCAATGTTAAAAAGACAGTATAATAAGTAGTTGGATCATAATCATGAGCAATTTTTAAAAAAAGCTTCAGTTCTTGCTCGGACAGATATTTTATATCTCGTTTACCATTAGCTTTTCCAAAATCTAACCTCGTTACAGGGTTATCTTTAATGATACGTTCTTCAACGGCGCTATTAAGTGCAGTAGTAACTATCCTGCTGATGTTAATAATTGTTCTTTGTGACATTCCTTTTTCGATAAGTGGGTTGATCAGTTCGCGCTGCATAATCATATTCGTGATTTTGTTCAATTTCATTTTACCAATCGACGGAAGTATATGCCGTTCGATATTTCGTTTGTACAATTCGTATGTGCCGATTCGCCAAACCTTCTCGTTGGCAGCCATCCAAATTTCCATCCAATCCATAAGTTTGTAATTATCGGACTTCACAAAATCTTCGTTGCCATCCAAAATATCGGCTTTAACGTTAATTAACGCTCTTTCCGCTGCTAATTCAGATGGTAATCCGTATTTCGATTTTTCTTGGCGATTTTGTAACTTATCGTAATACTTATAACGATATGCATATTTCGTTTCACCGGCAGCATTTTGATACTTGTAAATGTTGTCTTTTTTTGTTTTTTCCAAATTATATCTTGCCATTTTTTATTACCCCATTCCGTAGCACGGGCAGGTGCGATAGCTTTAACGGGATAATTTATTACATCACTCCTTTCGAAAAGAGAATATATGTTCGTTTTTTGGTTGTAAAAATAGCTTCTTACATTTCAACTCGACTAATTCAATCGGGACATTATGTATAGAAGCTATTTCTTGTAACGATTCACGTTCATTGATGGATTCGTCGGGTATTAATAATTCAGCAGCAAAACGATTCGCTTCACGTTCGATTTTGCTAACTAATAAAAAAGTATCTTTACGCATCAAGGGGGTATTTACATGTTTATGTAACACCGCATGTCCCAATTCGTGCGCGCAAACTACTTTTTGTAGATGGTCAGAAAGATTTTGGTTAATTACAATATACTGATTACGTCTATCGTACTTGTAGTAACCGTTAATGTCGTGATGCAGATCATGTTTAAATACTAAGATATTACATGACTCTGCAATTTCGTAAGGGCAGGTAGTTTGGTGCTTTTTGGTCAATTGCCTTACGATTTTTTGAATCCACATGCAATCACTTCGCTTCACCAGTATTTATTCTTCCTCGCGATATTTCTTAGGTGTGTACTTTTTGTTGATCCGTTGAGTTTGTCTAAATAATAATTCCATTGATTCTAATAATGATTCTTTAGCTTCATCGCTCATTGGCTCACCGTCAAAGGCTAATCCATCAGTATTTTCAAGATCATTTTTAAATTGTTCAAGTCGTTTAGCGATGTCCTGTTCGCCTTTTAATAAATTATTACTTTTATTTGATGGAGTATCATTCCTACCTAATAATGAATCAACAGAAATGTCATAAAGGTTGGCAATTGCTTGCAGTAGTTCATGATCAGGTTCTCTTATGCCGTTTTCGTAATGAGAATACCTAGCCCTAGAGATACCCAATTTTTTAGCAACTTCTTCTTGAGTTTGTTTACCTCGCAATTTTTTAAGGTTTTCTTGAAGCACAAAATTCTCCTCACATTCATTTATAGGAACATATATTTGTAAATGATTATACACATTGACAGATACAATTAGTATCTTTAAAAAACAAATGATACAAAAAGTATCAAAAATAGTTGACGATACGAAATGTATCTGATATATTTTGTTTAAAGATACGAAATGTATCAGAAAGGCAGGTGGAAATTTTGAGAAAGAAACTAATTGAACAACGTAAACAACATTTATTAACTCAGTTTGAATTAGCTAAACAATTGGGGATTTCTGAAGTATATGTTAGGAAATTGGAAAGAGGTTCACGTAATCCATCCATCGCATTAATGATTAAATTTGAAGAATTTTTTGGTTTACCAATGAAAGAATTGTTTCCAGATATTTTTTTAAAAGTAAATGATACAGAATGTATCAAAAAATTAGCTTAGGAGGCTCATTACATGAATCAATTATTACGAAACATTACAAGTTTGGAAGTCGCGGAGATGGTAGGGCGAGATCATAACGAAGTATTGAAAGATTTACGCCGTATCAGCACTCAATTAGGAGAGGGGATTTTACCCCAGTCCTATTTCATTGAATCATCTTATACAAATAGTCAAAACAAGGAATTACCCAGTTTTCTTTTAACGAAAAAAGGCTGTGAACTATATGGGACACGTATGACAGGTGGAAAAGGTACACAATTTGCAGTCAAGTACATTGACCGTTTCAACGAAATGGAGGAAACGATACAGCAAAAACAACTTCTGCAGGATCCGATCACTTTAGCTTTAAAAGCTGCACTAGAAACGCGTGAACAAATACAAACGATACAACAAGATGTCAATTTACTAAAAGGCACAATGCGTATCGATGGTCGCCAAGAGTACGCATTAAAAGAACAAGGTAAGTCGAAGGTTTTACAAGAACTTGGCGGATATGGCTCATTAGCTTACGAAAAACTAAGTCGTAAAGTTTTCGCGCAACTATGGCGTGACTTTAAAAAGCACTTTATTTTACCTCGCTCAACAGAATTACCAAGGGAGAGATTTGATGAAGGGGTAAAATTTATTGCTATGTGGCGTCCAGATACAACACTTGCAATCGATATTGAGGCGGCTAATAAACAAGCGCAATTTAAATTAGTGGAGTAAAGAAGGCGCCACACCAGCGCCTTTCTGAAAATGATAGTGTGGAATTTTTTCCGAGGAGTAGGTGTTATATGAAGAAAAATCCGATTAACGAGGAAATTGAAAATCTCGATGAACCACTCGTTTACGAGATTGAGGATTTAATCCGTATTACAAAATTCAAAGAAGATATGTTAAAAGAATATTTTTTACATGATCCTCGGATTTTACGATGGCAACGCAGAGGCAAAGCACGGGGCAAACGTGTTTGGCTCGCTAAAGAAACGCGTAACGCTATCCGAGAAATCATGTTAAATGAATGGCCAAGCTAAAAAAATAATGCACGGGCAGGTGCGATAGCTTTGAACCATATAGCCGAGGGCAATCGGCAGTAAAAAGAGCTAGGGCAATAGCTCAATAGCAAGTTAACTTGCTTAATTAAATATATCCGATTTTGGTACTTGATAGTATTAAAAGTCCACAGTCGACTAGTCGGAAATGGATTAGTCGGAAATGGAATATTGAAGGGAGGTAGAAATTATGGCAACTGATTTTGCAAGACATTTAAAAGATTTCCGCGAGCGCGCTAGCATCACGCAAACGGAAATGGCTCAAAAGCTTAATATGACACAATCGCATATTAGTAAATATGAGACGGGGCGTAAGGTAATCGATTTAGAAACATTCATGAGTTGGGTACGTGCGACAAACAGCGAGATGCAAGCAGCGATGATTATGTTTGGGGCTGATATTTTTGCACAGGCATCACAAGCGGTCACATTAATTCCGGCATTTATAACAACGGTAGATGCTACACAGCTTTTTATGTAATAGAAGGAGATGGAAGGGATGATCAAGAAAGTGCGTGATTTCTTCTTTTTAGAAGAAGCGAAGGCATCGGATTCTGATAAGGCAGTTATCATCTTACTTTTGATTGTTGGTGTATTCGCAGTTTATGCATTAGCAGTCGGATATGGAGGTTTACATGCTTAAATGGTTGTTCAACTGGCACAAGTTATCAGTCCAGCAAAGGTTGCTAATCAGTGGCAGACAAATAAAAAACCGCTAATCGCGGGAACGATTAACGGTCGGTACAAGTTTAGTAGATTCATTATAACAAATTTTAACTGACATTGCGAGTTAACTTTACTCGCTCTCGTCAAGCAGCACATAGCAGACCGCATCCTCCCAAAATAAGTGCGGCTAGGCCATTGACTATGTGTTGCTTGATGGGATTCGTCCCATACAAAAAATGAGGAGTGATTTTATGTCAATGATAGAAGGGTTAAAAAACGCAGCATCAATTATTGAACAATACCAACTTGAGTCAGTACTTTCAGTGGATTGCGATGAAAGACAAGGGGCTCGCATTCAGATTTGGGATCATAGTGAATTAGAAAAAATCAGTCATTTAGTAATTAATGAGGTTACACCAAAAATCAGTCGTGCTTATGTAATGCTGAATGGCGTAAAAATTTTCATGGTCACTAGTGATGTATCTAACTGGTTAGAGGAAATCGCATGATGTTGGAAATTGAAAACACAACGTACAGTGGTGTAGGTAAAACGTTTGTTGGTTTGTATGATGCACCAGCGCCAGTTTTATTGGACTGGAAAGGTCACCAAGTGTTTAAGGGTGAGGAGTATTACGTATTCGGTGAAAATGAGCATGAAATTTTTGTGCATATCGAGGAAGTTTGCGAGTTTTTAGATGACAGTCGGTTAGGTGTTAGTTGTTACGAGCAACTAATTACTTTAATCGAAGTTTATCACGACAATTATCCAATCATTGCATAAGAAAACCGCTGTTACGAGCAGCGGTTAAGATTAGGCTCATGCCACAATAATTTATTTCATTTTAGAGCATGAGCCTAAAAATATCAATTAAAAACATTGTTTAGGAGGTCTTTAAATGAACGTATTACAGGAGCAAGAATTATTTGAACTAGAGCAAAATGGTGAAGAAAGTCGAGTTTATGTAATCACTGATTTAAACGGATTAAATTGGGCATTTCGCAAAATGTCCGCTATCCATGCGAAAGTAAATGATGTTAAAGCATTGGCGCAAGCCGAGCGAGAACGTATCGATAAATATGAGCTTAGCGAGTTGGCAAAATACGAAAATGATTTAGCTTATTTTACGCAAAAAATTACAGAGTATCATGCAACGGTATTAGCAGACGATCCAAAAGCAAAATCCATCAAAACACCATATGGAGTAGCTAAATCCACATCAAGTAAAGCAGCACCCGAAAAAGCGGACGAGCAGGCGCTAATCCAGTATGCCAAATCTAACGAAATTGACGTTGTAGAGGTCAAAACAACCGAGTCACTCAAATGGGCGGAGTTGAAGAAAACACTCAGTGTGGTCGAATCTGATGGCGAATTAGTGGTCGTTGATTCAGATGGTCAGCGCGTGCCGGGTGTGACGGTAAAACCTCCGTCAGTTTCCTTTAAAGTCGAGGTGTCGGATTGATGAATAAATCAGAGTCAATTATCGAGTTGGCAAAAGCATTAGCAACATTCCAGGGCGAGGTTAAACAGCCGACAAAAGACGGTAAAAATCCTCACTTTAAATCAACATACGTGACGTTGGATGGGGTAGTGCAAGCAATCACTGAGACTGCAAGCAAGCACGGTTTATCGTTTATGCAATTTCCGATTAATGATGAGGCTCGCATTGGTATTAAAACACTTGTTATGCACATAAGCGGCGAATTTATCGAGACTGACCCAATCTTTGCAACGCCAGGTAAACAAGATGCACAAGCAGCCGGGAGCGTTATCACATACCTTAAGCGCTACAGCTTAGCAGCAATTTTCGGCATCACATCAGACGTAGATGACGATGGCGAGGGCGCATCATTCAGTAGTAACCAGCAATACCAACAGCCACAATATCAAAATCAGCAGTACCAACTACCGCAATACCAACAGCAGAATCAAACAGCACCACCACAGCAAAGCAACGGAATCACTGAGCCGCAATTAAAGGCACTTAACGCTAAACTATCCAATTGTGCAGGTGGAGACAAAGACCAAATGGCGGTTATTTACAACGGTGCACTCGATGTAATGGGAATTCCGAGTGGGACAAACCGCAAAGATTTAACCAAAACGCAAGCGAGTAAAGTGATTGATTATTTGGCTAATTTAGAGCCAGCAACAGCATAAAGGACAGGGGATTTTTCCCCGTCCAATTATGAGGGTTACTCATGGAAATGGAATGTCCGTACTGCACAGGCCAAGTCGAGTTTGTAAGCACCAAACAATTTTACGGCAAGGATTATGGCACGAACGTATATGTTTGTTATCCGTGTGACGCTTATGTCGGTACGCATGGGAAAGGTAAAACGCCACTTGGTACATTAGCTAACAAACAATTACGCTCACTACATATGACAGCACATTCAATTTTCGACCCACTGTGGAAGGGCAAATTCCGCAAGATGGGGCGTAGTGGAGCTTATCGTTTGATACAAAAACTTATGGATTTACCGCCAGAAAAGGCGCACATCGCGATGTTTGATGAAGAACAATGTCGTTTATTAATTAGCAAATTGAAAGAATATCGAGGGCTTAATTAGGAGGGCTAGGGCAATGGCTGAAATCACTTGGATAAAACTTAAAACGGACATGTTCGATGATGAAAAAATTAAAATTATCGAACGTATGCCGGAGGGCGATGGCATCTTGGTCGTTTGGGTGAAACTTCTCGCCTATGCCGGAAAGGTGAATTGTAGCGGTTACATTATGATCGCTGAAGATATACCGATGAACATCGAAGAAATGGCAATCATCTTTAACAGACCACTCGAAAAAGTACGCTATGCAATACAAGTTTTACAACGTTATCGAATGATTGAAGTTGATGAAAATGAGCGTATTTGCATTAGCAATTGGGAGAAGCACCAAAATATTGACGGCATGGAGAAAGTCCGATTGCAAACTGCTGAACGTAATCGAAAATACCGTGAACGCAAGAAACAACAAGCTTTGCAAGCACCAAATGACGCGTCACAAGAATTAGCGAGTGACGTTAGCGTGACGTCACGTGACGGAATAGAAGTAGAAGTAGATATAGAAGAAGATAAAGAACTTAAAAGATCTTCTACTACTGCTACTAAGCCTTCGCCTCCAGTGAGCATAATCACCTTCTTCCAAGAAAATGTTCGCTTCAATTTATCGCCATTTGAACTTGAAACGATTATTCATTGGGAAAACGAATATTCTTACGAGCTAATCATCGAGGCAATGAAACGTACCGCATTAGCAAATGCAACAGCACTACGATACACGGAAGGTATTTTAATAGATTGGCAAAAAAAGCGTCTTACCACTTTAGCAGAAGTCGAAAGAGATGATGCAGCGTTTAATCAAAAGAAAGGAGCGAAACGAAATGAATCCAATCCACGAAGTCGTCAATCGCCTGGTGGAACAGAACAAGACAACTACTCCTTATAAAATTTGTCCTATTTGTAATCAGCAAGTGCCAGCTATTGAGGTAGACGTATTAGGTACGAAACGCATGGTGCAACCCAAGTGCAAATGCGAGGTAGAGGCCTTTGACGCTGAACAAAAGGAATTTCAAAACTTTCAGCGCGAACGTGAAGTACGCGAGCTCTTTAGCATCAGTCAAGTGGGAGAGCGTTATTTACAAGCTACTTTCGATAACTTTCAATCGCGGACAGGGGCGGGAAATGCTTATAAAATCGCACAGTATTACGTGGACAAGTTCGAGACTTTTGGACGCGAGAGTTTGCTCCTTTGGGGTGAGCCTGGCAATGGTAAGACGCATTTAGCGGCAGCTATCCATAACGCATTACGAGCAAAGGGGCTAGTCGTGGTCTTTGTATCGATGCCTGACTTACTTAGCAAAATTAAAGCTACGTTCAACCGCAATAATAAAGAGAGTGAAGAGCAAATATTACGTGCATTATCCATTTGCGACCTACTCATTATCGATGATTTAGGTGCTGAAAAAACTAGTGATTGGGTGGAGGAAACGATATTTAAAATCATCGACAACCGCTACCGCCGTAATAAGCCGATTTTAGCCACAAGCAACATGGCTCCGAAGGATTTACCGGAGCAGATTGGTAAACGTTCAAATGACCGCATCGTTGAGATAATGCAGCCAGTTGAAAATAAGGCGACCAGCTACCGCAGAGAGCATGCAAAGGGGCGTTTCGGGCAGTTTAAAGCATTTTTACAAGAAAACGAGGGTGCATAGGCGCTCTCGATTGGAGGAGTCAAAATGAAACCAATCCTAATGGGCTTTAATGGTGTATCACCATTAGCCATCATTTTTTGGTACAAGCCAGGCGAGGAAACACCGTTTTGCAAAACAATTTGTTATGACGAGGACGATGTTATTGCGATGCACAATCGTCATACAACACCAGGGGATTTTTATAACAAATTAGAGCCGAGTGTGCATTTGGTTGATAGTAACGAGCCATTGCAACAGGTGGCGTAGGGAGGAATATGCATGACACCATCATATGAGAACAATGCAGCTATTTACGACAACTACCGTGCTCCAGCGAGATTTATACAGTTTGAGGACCATGTCTATGCATTTAAAGGTGTAACAACAAAAGCAGATATCGCTATCCATCATTATCGCTGCAACTACGAGTGCCATAATTTACGGATTCATTTGCAAGGTGGCGTTCCTTTTTATGTAGATGGGATATATAAAATTGAGGAGCAATTGGTTTGAGGGGGGTTAGGGCAATGATTCAATTTACAATACCAGGCGCAACACAGGCGCAAGAACGACCGAGATTTAGTCGAGCTGGTAATGGTGTACGTACACATGATGCTCCTAAATCGAGAGCATATAAAGATTTAGTAAAGGTTGTGGCATGGGATAACAAACCACAGGAGCCACTACAAGGTCCATTAAAGCTAGAGGTGGATGTTTATCTCGTACCACCAAAAGCAGACCAAACAAAGCCGAAATTAGCACGAATGGCATGTGGTGAAATGCGACCAATTAAAAAGCCTGACTTGGATAATTTAGTTAAGGGCATTAAAGATGGTTGTTCCAAAATTATCTGGGTGGATGATGCACAAATTGTGGAGCTGGTGGTGCGTAAATTTTACGCGATGCAGCCGAGGGCAGAGGTTAAGGTGGAGGCGGTTTGATGAAGAAACGAATTCATATTTTCGTAGATTATCTTATTTATATTTTGGATCGATTTATTAAATAAAATTACTAAGCATTTGAACAATTATGTGAAGTGAAAAAAGTAGGTGAGCAACATAAATTTTTTAGATTTTTTCGCAGGGATTGGGGGCTTTCGTTTAGGTATGGAAGCTGTCGGTCACAACTGCGTTGGATATGTTGAATGGGATAAATTCGCTCGAAAATCATACGAAGCAATTCATAATACAGAAGGGGAGTGGACAGCACATGACATTACAACTGTATCAGACGACGATTTTCGATTATTTAGAGGAACAGTCGATGTTATTTGTGGAGGATTCCCATGCCAAGCATTTAGTATCGCTGGAAAACGAAAAGGATTTGATGACACTCGCGGAACATTGTTCTTCGATATTGCCCGAGCAGCTAAACAAATCCAACCACGCTATTTATTCCTTGAAAACGTCAAAGGGTTACTCAATCACCAAGGCGGGGACACTTTCAGAACAATCCTCAACACGCTTGATGAATTGGGGTATGATGCAGAATGGCAAATATGTAACAGCAAGGATTATGGCGTCGCACAGAACAGAGAACGGGTGTTCATTATCGGACATCTTAGAGGAGGAAGTACCAGAAAAGTATTTCCTATCAGTGGAACAAGTAAAGCGATTAACAATGGCTTAACAGAGGTACTTGATACTGATCAAGGTGGAAGTGGAGAGCATTATACATTTATAGATTTGAACACAGAGCCTAATACAACAGATGTTTCAAGATGTTTAACAGCACGATATACAGCTGGTATAACAAATCATAAAGGTGTGAATTCGGGTGTATTAATTCGACCTGTTCTTACACCTGATCGAATAGAAAAAAAACAGAACGGCAGACGGTTTAAAGAAGATGGCGAACCGATGTTTACTCTAACCGCTCAAGACAGACATGGTATAGCTATTAAAGAAGCAACAAAACAAGGTTACGACATTGCAACAGAAGGCGATTCAATCAATTTGGCAGTACCAGGTTCACAAACTCGTCGAGGTAGAGTTGGAAAAGGAGTAGCGAATACATTAGATACATCTTGTAATCAAGGTGTTGTATTAAGAGAAACTAAAGACGGTTTTCACCTAGCTAGAACTGATGGAAAAAAATCATCTATACAAGGTACACATGTCACTTATCCGGAAGGTGAGTCGCATTGTTTAAGTACTGCTCATAAACCGATGACTATTGAAGAGTATCGTATCAGAAAACTTACACCACGCGAATGTTGGAGACTACAAGGCTTTCCAGATTGGGCTTTTGATAAAGCTGCAGAAGTTAATTCAGATAGTCAATTATATAAACAAGCTGGGAACAGTGTGACTGTAAATGTAATTGCTGCGATTGCAAAAAGGCTTTAGTTGCTATACATTTTGAGCAAAATGAGTAGCAAAGCATAATTCATTTTATAAAAAAATGAACTGTCCTAAAATGAACAGTTCATTAATAACACTTTATTTAACAGCTTTTAAAAAAGCTTTCCCTTTTTTGTAGACAAATCTTTCCCATTTTGCTAGCAACCCGTTTCCATTCTCGCCACGTTCTAATTCTAAGGCGTGATTCTTATGGAAATCAATTACCCGTTTATTATGGTCTTTTTGCAGGTGGTGCAATGTGTTATGTTTCATGTTCAAATCCCCTATCTTTTAATACCTAAATTATATGCTTCTGATTGATACATGAGAAGTAATTAAATATATAATGTCTTGAATCATTTTGTGTAGAAAAAAAGACCTGAGCAACCACTCAAGTCAGCAAAATAAAACGGGTGTATGGTAGCAGCACAGCACGCCTCGGATTTGTTGTTATGCCTATAGGGATAGATTAACAATGTTATTTATGAATAGAAACTCTAGTACCAAGTGGTACTAGAGATGATAAATCTTGAACATTTTGATTTGTCATTCTAATACATCCGTGTGGGAGATTCTTATCAATTGAAGCAGGGTTATTAGTTCCGTGTATACCGAAATGAGATTTTGATAAACCCATCCAAAGCGCTCCGAATGGTGCGGGTGGATGGACTTCTTTATTGATAATCGTGTAAATCCCAGTAGGTGTTGGTGACAACATTTTCCCAACTGCAATTGGGTAAGTTTTTAAAATTGTTTTGTCATCCATAAGTATTAATTGATTATTTGATGTAGATACGTCAATCCATATTGTCATGAAGACCAACTCCATTTTTGAATATAGTATGAAGTAACTCAGGAATCGGTTATTTAAAGAAACTAAATATTCTGCCTATTTTGTTGGGTGAGTAACTAATAAGAAAAGTAATAGAAATTAGGTAGAAAATAAAAAAACCGGCAAAAGGAATACCGGTTTAGAATGGATAATCTTAATTTGTACTGTTTTCGTTATTTAGAAAACGACCAGAGGCTTGATTTTTATTAGCTTCTGCTTGAGGGAGTTGTTGTTTGATTTGGTAATTCAAATCAAGGAAAACGATCCGACAATACTAAAAATAATTTGTAAAAAAATCCCCAGTTTTAAACTGGAGACTAATTTTTAACAAGCTTTAATAAATACTTATTATTTTTCTGGATAATCTACGTGTAATGGTGGTGGAACTAACCAACCTTTATTTTTATTAAGACGAAGTAGTTTAGCACCGAGTAGAGCTTTTGCTGTATGGAATTGACCATACATTAAAGCGATATCTTCTCGAGTTGAAGTGCCCATTGCTTGACTGCATGCAACTAATCCAGCAGCAAGGTCTACTGACAATGCAGCACTAATTTCGGGATCATTAAACTTCGCACCTGGTGGGATATCTTCAATTCTTGCTACTGGTCGTTCAGGTGGTGCAGGAGGTAATCCAACGCCATTAATTTTTAGTATCTTTTCTAACGGTTTCACTTCATCCCTTAAAGCTTGGATGATATCTTCAATAATCTTTTTAAGGTCTTCATCGCCCGCGTGATTATAAAATGTTTGGTATCCAGCGATTAAGCCATTAGCTGTTGCTAAACCTGTCCAGACACTAAATACCTCACCGTAATGTAATGGTTCATCTTTTGGATTTCCACCTAAAATACCCATACTTGCACTTCCTTTTCAGTTTTTTTGTCATATTCAAACAAGGATAGTGTGGGCTGAAAACACAAAAAAATTCTTGAAATTACAAAATAGATGATGGTTGTTTATCAATAAATTGGTCAATGACATTGCGGATAAAATATATATTGAAAGTTCATTCTATGTTGAGAATTTTTAAGGGGATGAAAAAATGTATATTCGCTTAGCATCACAAAATGGTGTATTCAGATTACAGCCAATTCAACGACAAAACGATACAGAATTAGATGTTGCTATCGCTGACCTCGAGAAAAGAGGATTTATTTTGGTGAGACGTGGTAAAACCCCAAGTCAATATAGTTGTGATATTACATACAGTCGAGTTTGGGCGATTATGGAAAAATATATGTATTAGTATTAAAAAGGATCCCTTATTTAAAAGAGATCCTTTTATTAAAGGGAGGTGTTTGTAAAGTTAAATCACTTTACGTTATATTCTATGATTTGGTAGTGATTATAATTAGTTGAGTGCCTTTAAGACAGGTAAAATAAAAACCGCAGCGAGTACAAGCGCTACGGTTCCCTCTTGCTAAATATTAGGTGACAACTAATTATAGCATAAGGGGGCAATCTTATGGCAAAACAATACACAGCAGTACAAGTTTACGAAATGGTTGACCGTTACTATCAGATGAAAACATCATTGGGGTTAGCGGTAGTTAGTCCGTACAGCGTAGATCAAAAGAATACGATGGTGCAAGACTACGACAATTTAGGAATGCCAAGAGCACAGGGAGTGGGCGACCCTACGGCTAGACAGGCATTGAATCCAGTTCATGAAATGGTGCTACCTGAGCGAATGGTAAAGGATTATGAAGTGAAGGTAGCATTTATTGATGAGTGGGAGCATGTTATTACAAAGCAACGTGATCGCGCAGTATTACATTGGCGCTTATCGGGATTAAAGCCGATTAACATTGCAGAGCTTGAAGGGATTACGGATAGACATGTACGCCGCATCTTAAATGATGTAGCAAAAAAAATGTCCGAAATGTCCGCTATGTCCGAAATGTCTAAGGTTTCATAATAAGAGATTATTTGTTTTATACTATACGTGAGGTACAGCGCATAGCCAAAAACCTCACAAATACCCTAAAATTTTTACCACAATAAAAATCAGAGGGGAAAATATTTCGAGACGTAAAGCTATCCATTCGTGGGTAGCTTTTTTCGTGTATAAGGGGTGAGTGAGATGAATTATGTATTGCAGTGTGAAAAGTGTGATAGACCAGCGGAGATTATGAGCCGTAAAATTGGTAGGCAGAAAACGGGCCATGAGACGATTAAAAAGACGTCAGCTAATACGTGTGAGTGTGGTGGGAAGGTTGTTCCTACGATTGAGTAGGGCTTTGAATAGTGCGTATTGCTATTCCCCGGTGGTGCGTGCTGTTGAGAGTTGAATTTGTAGAAAAATGTTCCAATTTGTTCCCTCTCGGATTATGATTATCTGGGAGGTTATAAATATGTTTAAAAATTGGAGTAATCGTGATTGGGTTTGGTTAACTGGTATTTTATTATTTATTATGACGTTATTAGTAGCGAATTTTTATGAGAAGTGGGACCCTCAAATATCTATCATAGCGAATTCAACTTCTATAGCATTAGCAGTAATTGCTATTTTCCTATCGTTAAAGCAGGATTCTGACAGTAAATCAACATCAGAGTCAATGCGGCAAGATTTATCAACGCAAATGGGAAATATTACGATGCTAATAGCAAGTAAAAGAAATGAAATAGATGATGCAGCTACGAATGTAGAACAATCTGTTGACACGAATACAGAAACAAGGAACGATAGTTACACCTATGAACAATTAGTTGAACATGGCGAAAAAATAAAACAAGAAACCATTAATAAATTCAAAATAGAAATGAATGAGAAAATACTAAACAACTCAGACCTAATGAATGACGCTTATAAAAATTATTATTTAAAGAAATTTGAATATCGTGATGTTGAAGATGAGATTATAAAGACATTTAAGGAGAATCCACACTACACCTTTAATAAATTAAATAGTGAACTAAAGAAAAAAGGTATAGATGTATCCAATGGTTATATCAAAACAGTTTTAGATAGACGACAGTAAGAAAGAAAAACATCCATACGGATGTTTTTTTATTTTATCAAGCAACTAGCACAATGAGGTGATTACAAAACAAACAAATGTTGGAGGTAGTGTATTTGAAATATAGTTAGAGCAAAAATAAGTTATGGGAACGCCTTCCAGTTTGAGTTATGATTGGGTGGGAGGCGAGGATAATGAGTAATATTTCTAAAAGTGATATTAACGACATGAAAAGTCAATTAGTAGAGATTTCTGGAGTAAGTAGCGAAATACTAGATAATGAAATTATTAAAACGCTCGTAGATACTTCGAAAATTGTAAGTGTTGCTAATAGCATCTTAAATGTACTAGCTGAAAAGAAATTAACTATTTTTTTGAAAAGTTTAAGTGGCGATAATTTAAGTGAAAGGCAACAACAGAAATTAAGAGAGTATATGAAAAAAGAAAAAAGAAGAGATTTCGTTTTAGAGTTGTACAGAAAAGTAATTGAAAGTCAAACGAATAAAGCGCCTATAGTCTTAGGAGTTATTGCAAACGAAATAGTGTTTTCTGATAAAGATGCATCGCACGAAGATTTGATTTGTATAAATGCTTTGATGCAATTTTATGATTTTGATTTTGAAAATCTAACCTTATTGCACACCTACGTATCACGAGGTGATAGAAAATATTTCACGCTGTACAATCAAAAATTAAAAGATTTTTTATCAACGAAAAAAGCCGATGTAACAAGCATAACGTTAACCTTAGAAAAATGCGTTAATTTACAATTAATTAAAAAGGAATATGAATCCGATATATCGGTTGACATAGACGTAGATGGTGAAAGTGCGGATGTTTCTAATCAAGAAGTGGATGCATTTTATTCCTTTAATTCTGTTGGAGAAAAGCTCGTAACTTATATAAAGAAGGCGAAAATTGTTGAGTAGTAAATAATGTATCTGTAGTCACGTTCGTTTGAGCGTGGCTTTTTATTATCAAAATTACATCATGTTATTTCCTTCAGGTTCGGTTTATGATGGGGTGGGAGGTGAGAAGATGCAAACTAAAATCAATTACGCTAAGGAAATCGGTGAAGTAGGTTCAATCGTATCTGAAGCAACAAAAAACTTTGGTGGTTATAAAGAAACGAAAATCAATAATGAAAATGATCTTGTTGCACTTATCGGCCGCTATAAAACAGACTTAACTAAACTGCAAGAAGGTGAAAAGCGATTGACAAAAGTTATTGAGCCAGTTCTTATACAAAGAGAACATAGTCAGCTAGTAAAAGCATTTAGTGAGTATGTAGCGGCTACTGGTGAAATGATAACCGCAATCGATACTACGCCAGAAAGTTTCATCAAAGCTATATATAAAAGTGCCGAAACTAAACAATCGCAAGCCTCAGGTGAAATCGCAAAAATTTGTTCTGTTATCGCAAAGAAACTATTTCCGTAGAAAGAGAGTACCCAAAGAGAATTGGGTACTTTTTTATTTCAAAAAGCAATTAGCATAATGGGGTGATGCCATTGATTGAACGTAAATTAACAATAAAACAGCAGGCTTTTGCAGATGCTTATATAGAGCTTGGGAATGGCAGTGAAGCCTACAAGCATGCATATCCGAATATAAAAAAGGATGAAACGGCAAGGGCAAATGCAAGTAGATTGCTAACTAATGCTAACGTAAAATCCTATATCGACGAGCGAATGGAGCAATTAAAATCCGAACGCGTAGCTGACCAGCAAGAAATCCTTGAAACGCTAACATCAGTTATTCGCGGTGAAGCACGTGCGGCTACATTAGTAGGTGCCGGTGGTGGCGAGGAATTTATAACAGATGAAATGCCACCGACAATGACCGAACGTATTCGTGCAGCTGAATTACTGGGTAAACGTTATGCAATGTGGACGGACAAGCAAGAAGTTAACGCAGTCGTTACACCAGTATTCGTGGATGATATAGAATGACAGTAAAAAAGCTATCTCAACTCATCCCAAAAGCCTTCCATCCCGTCTGGAAAGCATCGATTGCCAAGGATATCCTAAATGTTGTCTGTAAGGGTGGTCGTGGTAGTGGTAAATCGTCGGATATTGCACACATCGTTACTCAGCTACTTATGCGCTATCCAGTTAATGCAGTAGGAATTCGTAAGGTGGATAATACGATTGAAACGTCCATATTCGAGCAAATGAAATGGGCCATTAATGAGCAGGGTGTTTCCCATCTCTTTAAAATTAATAAGTCGCCTATGCGCATTACTTACATTCCGCGTGGAAACTACATGATTTTCCGAGGGGCACAAGATCCTGCGCGTATTAAATCGTTAAAGAGTGCGAATTTCCCTTTTGCTTTAGCGTGGCTTGAAGAATTAGCTGAATTTAAAACAGAAGAAGAAGTAACGACCATTACCAACTCCCTTTTACGTGGAGAATTGGGCGATGGTCTTTTTTATAAGTTCTTTTACACGTACAATCCACCTAAGCGAAAGCAGTCGTGGGTAAATAAGAAGTATGAGAGCTCATTTCAGCCGGATAACACGTTTGTTCATAAGTCTACGTACCTTGATAACCCTTTTATTTCGAAGCAGTTTATTGAAGAAGCAGAGGCGGCTAAACAACGGAATGAATTGCGATACAGGTGGGAGTATGGTGGCGAAGCAATCGGCTCAGGTGTTGTGCCATTCGATAACCTTGTGATTGAAGCAGGTAGTATTACTGCTGAAATGGTCGCTTCATTCGATAACATTCGAAATGCAGTCGATTTTGGTTATGCTACGGATCCTTTAGCGTTTGTTCGTTGGCACTATGATAAAAAGAAAAATGCTATCTACGCTATTGATGAAATATATGGTGTGAAAATTAGTAACAGTACACTGGCTAAGCGATTGAAAGATAAGGTCTATCAGAATGACCGTATTGCAGCAGATAGTGCCGAACCAAAGTCTATTGCAGAATTGCGTGATGAATTAGGTATTACACGCATTTACGGCGTAAAGAAAGGTCCGGATAGCGTTGAATTTGGTGAGGAATGGCTAGACGACTTAGATGCTATTTACATTGATCCACTACGCACACCAAGCATTGCGAAAGAATTTGAAAACATTGATTATCAAACAGACAAAGACGGTAATCCATTACCTCGCTTAGAGGATAAGGATAACCATACGATTGATGCTACGCGTTATGCATTTGAAGGAGATATGCGTCCTTCTACATTCAGTTTCGACTAAGAGAGGTGATTACATGACAAACTTATTCCCGTTCCAGGGAGCTATAACTGATACGGAAATATTGAACGAGAGAATCGCTTCAGGTGCTAATAAAATCATTAGCAATATTAAGCTATTAGAAAGTGAAATCAACAAATTTAAAGCATCTGAAAAGCACAAATGGATGCTAACGGGTGAAGCTTATTACGAAGGTGACCAAGAAATCCTTAAACGTAAGCGGAAGGTAATTGGTAAAGGTGGCCGCTTAGAAGTAAACGAAAACCTTCCAAACAATAAAATTTTAGATAATCAATACGCCAAGCTCGTTGACCAAAAGGTGAATTATCAGCTAGGAAAGCCAATTACATTAGAGAGTGAAAATAAGCAGTATTTAAAAGCACTTGAAACCATCTTTAACCGTCGCTTCCACCGAACATTAAAGCAAGTTGGGCAAGATGCTTTAAATACAGGAATCGGTTGGCTTTATCCTTTCTATGATGAAAATGGAGAGTTTACAATTAAACGATTTGCTCCTCAAGAAATCATTCCATTTTGGAAGGATTCAGAGCGGTCAGTAGTTGATTTTGCAATTCGAATTTATTCAACGGTTGCCTACGAAGGTGATAAAGAAGTCATTGTTGAAAAAGCAGAAGTTTACAGTGCAAATGGCGTTGAATACTACGAATGGTTTAATGGGCGTTTGTTACCTGAGGTAATGAACGAATCCCGAGCATATATTACCGTATATGATGGTGAAACAAAACTTGATGTGAATTGGCAGCGTGTACCTTTAATTCCTTTTAAATTTAACAGCAATGAAATTCCATTGATTAGGCGTGTAAAATCTTTGCAAGATGGAATCAATATCATGCTTTCAGATTTTGAGAACAACATGCAAGAGGATGCACGTAACACTATTTTGGTGCTGCATAACTACGATGGACAAGATCTCGGTGAGTTCCGTCGCAATTTATCCCAATACGGAGCAGTAAAAGTTCGTTCAGCTGACGGCGCAAAAGGAGGTGTTGATACATTAACCGTTACAGTAAATGCGGATAACTACAAAGCTATCCTAACTCTGTTTAAAAAGGCACTTATTGAAAATGGTCGTGGCTACGATGCCAAAGATGAGCGTATGGCCAACAATCCAAATCAAATGAATATCCAGTCGATGTACAGCGATATTGAGCTAGATGCAAACGGAATTGAAACAGAATTCCAGGCATCTTTTGAGCAATTACTTTGGTTTGTTAATCAGCACCTAGCTAACACAGGACAAGGTGATTTTGAAGGTGAAAAGTTGGATATCGTCTTTAATCGCGACATCTTAATTAATGAAAAAGAAGTGGTTGAAGTGTTGGATAAATCTCCTTATCTTTCAAATGAAACGAAAATTGCACAGCATCCTTATGTAAAAGATGTTCAGTTAGAGCAAAAGCGATTGAAGAAAGAGCAGCAGTTGGAAATTGAGCGTGGAGATGGTTATGGCGCTCACTTTATGCAGATACAACAGAAACAAGGCGGTGATAATGATGAGGTTTAAAGATTATATTGAAACGGCATTAGTTATCATTTTATTACCAATTATTTTTCTTCTCTCTCCATTTATTTTGCTTTGGTCTGTATGCAGATGGAGGCTGAGATGATTGTCGAAGAAGTCCCGTAATTATTGGCGTCTACGTTTCGAAGCACTAGAAGATGCCCAGCATAAGCGCTCCATCTTTTATTATGCTGATCTCGAAAAAGCATATATCAAAACAATAAACGAACTTGAAAAAGACATATTGAAATGGTACAGCCGTTTTGCTACTAACAATGAGATTTCATTGGACGAGGCAAAGCGGCTTTTAAAATCAGATGAATTGCGCGAGTTCCAGTGGACTGTAAAAGAGTATATCGAATACGGCAAAAAGAACGCACTTAATCAGCAATGGATGAAACAGCTCGAAAATGCATCTTCACGTGTCCATATTTCACGATTAGAAGGTTTGCGGATACAATTACAGCAACACGTAGAAAGGCTTTATGGTGACCAAATCGAGGGCTTTGAGCGCTTGATGAAAGAAGTGTACCAAGAGCAGTATTATCATACGGCTTTTGAGGTGCAAAAGGCTTTTAACGTCGGCTTTACCTTCCAAAAACTTGATGAAGCACGATTAACCAAAATAATAAGCAAACCGTGGACTGCTGATAATTTGACGTTTAGTGCTAAAATTTGGCGTGATAGGGGCTTACTGATTGATACTCTCCATAAAGAGTTATTGCTCTCTATTGCCAAAGGTGAGAGCCCACACAGGCTTATATCAGTAATTCAAAAGAAAATGAATACATCACGCTCAAATGCAAGCCGTTTAGTATTAACTGAACAGGCTTTTTTTAGTGCTTCAGCTTCAAAGGATGCTTACGGTGAATTAGATGTTGAACAGTATGAAATTATTGCAACGCTTGACCATAAAACAAGTGAAATATGCCAGTCATTAGACGGCAAAATTTTTAAACAGAGCGATTTTGAACCGGGAGTTACAGCCAATCCATTTCATCCACGGTGCAGGTCAACTACTGCTCCTTACTTTGAGGATGATTACGGCACTCGTATTGCAAGAGATTTAGAAGGTAAAACATATTACGTCCCAAGTGATATGAAGTATGAGGAATGGTATCAGACACAGGTAGATAAACACGGGGAACAAAAAATCGCTATTGCTAAAAAGAAAGAATCTAATAAAATTAGCGATAAACTTCAATTTGATAAAATGAAAGAAATAATTGGCAAACAGGGACCTAATTCTTTGGATGCTTTTCAAAATTTAAAGTATAATAATAGCCAAGAATGGAATTTACTGAACGATTACAAAAAATCACGAGAAAATAATATGATTTCTCCATTTACTTCATTTGATGATTATATTCTATATAAAAATCGAATCAATAATGAATTGATAGGCATTACAACTCCTGATGGTACGCTTATTAAGGCTCAGTCGAAACATTTTATTGAGCGTGTATTTGGTACGAATGTAGATCCTCATACTAAGCGAGCAAGGAACGGTGTGTCACTGGAGGAAATCAAAGAAGCTTTGCTGAACGGTAATGTAAAAGAGAGAGCAAATCAAAGTAAACTGTACGTAGGTAATACTTGCGAGGTAAGTGTGAATCCTGAAACGGGTAATTTAATTCAAGTAAATCCTATATCTTCGAGGAGGCGACAAAGTGAAACTCAAAAAAGAGGATTATGATTTTCTAGCGGAGCATGTACCTGAAATAGAAAAGTATGCGGAAAATAAAACAACCGATAGTCGCTTCGTTCATTTTGAATTAAGTGATGAAAACTTTCGGAATATCCAATCTGATATCAACTTTAGTATCGTGGCTCACGGTATGGACCGACAAGATACTGTTAATGAGATTGGTAAGAAATTGTATATAATTTATGATTTATTACCATATTTGGACGAGGAAGATTTAGAATACTTTAAAGAATAGAGCACTGAACCGGTTATTTATGGTTGAGTGCTTTTATTATGCTTAAAATTCGTCTTTTTAGCGCTTGTAGACGTTAAAGAACAAGTGTTTTACCCTAACAGGTCGTTACCTGCAAAAACGAATTAGGAGGCAATAAAATGAAAAAAGAAGATTTAATAACAATGGGTTTAAGTGAAGAACAGGCTGACGCTCTTATTAATAAATTTGGAGCGATGATTCCAAAAGAACGCTTTGACGAGGTAAATAATGCGAAAAAAACACTGGAAGAACAAGTGAAAACGCATGAAACGCAGTTGAAAGAGCTTCAAACAAAAGCAAAAGGTAATGAGGAATTACAAGCCGAAATTACAAAGCTTCAAAATGAACAAAAGCAAGCAAAGGAGCAGTACGAGCAGCAGCTTAAAGATGAACGACTCTCCACTGCATTGAAATTAGCATTAGCTGGTAAAGTACATGACGCTGATCTAGTAACAGGCCTTGTCGATAAAACATTAATTGAATTAGATGACAAGGGTAATGTCACAAAGGGACTTGATGAGCAACTTAAATCGTTGCAAGAATCAAAGTCCTTTTTGTTTGTTCTTGAAAAGGAAGAAAAGAAACCACCTACATTCAAAGGGTGGAATCCTGCTGGTGGTAGTGATGAAAAAGACGGTGAATTAAGCGTGGGTAGCTCATTTGCTAAACAGTTTAACGAAAAAGGCGCAGTCGGTTCGGATTCGCCAAATCCATGGGGATAAAATTAATTAAAAGGAGGGCATACACATGCCATATGTAAAAGGTGTAACCAATTATTCTCGTATTAACTTTTTAGCATCTTCAAAGGTGCAATCATTTACGACTTCAGTTAGTGATGCTGGTATAGCTGCTGATGCTAACGGAAAGAAAATTGTACGAGCTGGAACAGTCCTTCCGGCAAATGACGCCACAGCTAAAGGTATTCTGTATAACGATGTCGATGTAACGCATGGTCCACAACCCGGCTCGTTAATTGTTGAAGCGTACATTTTAGAAGCACGCTTACACACAGAACCAACAGCTGAAGCCAAAACAGCATTAAAAGAAATTAAATTTCGATAATCGAAAGGTGGAAAATTAATATGCCAGATATTTTAGAGTTATTTGACCATAAAACAGTTCTTAGTTATTTAAAGGAGCGTAAGATCACGCCGTTTTTAGGTGAAACGCTCTTCCCAGAAGTGAAGCATGACACGCTTGAATTTGAATATTTAGTAGGTGCGAGTAATCTTCCTGTAGCTGCTAAAATTCATGCTTTTGATACAGAGGCGGAAATTGGTTCTGTTGAATTCAATGAACAAGGCCTTGAAGCTGCTTACATTAAAAAGAAGTATCAAATCAAAGAGAAAGATTTAATTGCATTACAATTCCCTCGTACTCCACAGGAACAGCAGGTGTTAATGGGACGTGTGTTCAACTTAATTGATCGTGCTGTTGGTGATGTACGTGCTGAAAAAGAAGTGATGCGTATGCAAGCTTTAGCGAACGGTCAGTTAACACTTGCAATGGAGGGTGGAGGTACGTTAACAGTAGATTACCATGTGCCTAACGAACACAAAGAGGCATTAGCAGGTACGGATTTATGGAATTTAGAAACGGCCGACATCATTGGTGACATCACTCGATGGACAAATGCGTTAGATGAAAAGCCGACACGTGCACTAACGTCTACAACGATTGTTAGTCAGATTTTACGCGACGCGAAAGTGATTGCTGCATTATTTGGTAAAGATAGCGGTCGTATTGCCACGCTTGCTGACTTAAATGCGTTTATGCAATCGCATGGTTTACCTACAATCGCAACATATGATTCAAAGTACCGTGTGCAAAATGCTAACGGAACTTATGCGACGATGCGTTACTTCCCTGAAAATAAATTTGTTATGTTCGGTGATGCTCAATTAGGTGAAACGCTGCATGGCCCAACACCTGAAGAATCACGCCTTTTACGTCAAGGGAACGAGCAAGTAAGTAATGTTGGTAATGTAATCGGTATGATTTTCGAAGAAGGTTTAGATCCTGTGTCAACTTGGGCGAAGGCAGCTACTACAGCTATTCCTTCATTCCCAGAAGCTAATAACGTATTCCAGGCGCAACCAATTGCATAAGGAGGGGTAGTCGATGAAATTAGTTAAAGTAATTGATGTTCCAGTGCGTTATAAGGGTAAAACGCATCCAAAGGACGCACAATTTGAGATGGAAGATGGGCATGTAAATGAAAAGTTAGTAGAAATTATCGGTGATGTCGCAGAAAAACAAAACAATACACAGGATAGCCCATTTGAGGGCATGTCTATTGATGAGTTAAAAACTTATGCCGAACAACGTCAAATCGACATCGGTAAGGCTACAACAGAAGAGGGCATTATCAAGAAAATTGAAGAAGCTCAAAAAGCTGAATAGGGCGTGATAATGTGCTTGAAAAAGTAAAAGAACGCTTACTATCCTTGGGTGTCACTTTATCCAACGAACCAACTTCTACAGATGGATATTTACTTTCATTTGCAGTAAATAAAACAACCGATCATATTAAAAACCAAACAAATTTAGATGCAATTCCCCAAGGCTTGGAACATGTCGCTATCGATATGGCTGTTGGGGAATTTTTGTTTGCTAAAAAATCAATGGGCTTGCTTGATGTGAGCTCATTAGATTTTAGCGGCGTTGTTAAAAAGGTTCAAGATGGCGATACAGACGTGGAATATGCAGTTGATGCCAAATACAGCCCGGAACAAAAGTTTGAATCGTTTATTGCATATTTACAGCATAACGAGGTCGATTTTGTTAAATATCGGGTGCTGACATGGTAAGTGCACGAAGAAAAGCCCTTGAACGCCTTTGGAAAGGTGAATGTACAGTTATCGCTTGGCAAGAGGTTGAAGATCCAATAACATTTGTGACTGAATTCCAAGAGGTTATACTTCACGAAAACCTTAAATGTAAGCTATCTCATAAAACAATTAGCGCTACATCTCAAACGGGTGCAGGTGCTATTTTAGTGCAACAAATTAAATTGTCGCTTGGCAATGAGTTTGAAATACCTGCCGGATGCAAAATAACCGTCACACAGAATGGTAAGACTGCTGATTATGCTCGTAGTGGTGAGCCGGGTATGTTTATTGACCATCAAGAAATCGTACTCGATATTTTCGGAGGTTATGCTTAATGGCTAGACGTGGAGCTAGGGTTGATTTTCGTGAATTAAAGCGCATGAAAAAGAAAATAGAGCGTCTCGGCCATGATTATGAAAAGTTTCTTGAAGCTATGACGAAAGAGATTGCTGCTCGTTTGTTACGTAAGGTTAAATTGCGGACACCTGTTGGCGTTTATGATAAACCTGTGAATTTCACGACGAATGATGGAAAACAAGTATCATTTACTCCTAGCACAGGCATGACAGGTGGTACTTTAAGAAACGCTTGGACAGTTGATACGACTGTAAAGAAAGTTGGTAGTAGTTATCAAATTGAAGTGTTTAATCCAACGGAATACGCTATGTGGGTTGAATTCGGTCACAGGACAGCTAACCATCAAGGTTGGGTAAACGGTAAATTCATGATGACCATTTCAGCTGATGAAGTTGAACGTGCAGCACCGTCCATTATCGATAAGAAACTCACACGAATGCTAAAGGAGGCTTTCGATGGAAATTAATGATATTAGCATTGCTATTTCCCGTAAGCTTCAAGAAGTATTCGGAAGTGGTTATAAAAAATATACGGATCAAATACCACAAGGCTTTCAAACGCCTTGTTTTTTTATTCAATTTTTAAACTTTGAGCACATTAGGCAAATCGGAAATCGTTGGAAAGTTACTCCGTTATTTAACGTACAGTATTTCCCTCAAAAAGGTGCGTCAGAAAGCGCGAATATGACGTTGAAAGTCCAACGGGCATTAAAGGATGTTACTTTGCTAAATGGCGCTAAAATGCTTGCTAGAGGTGCGAATAGTGAGGTTGTTGACGGAATCGGTCATAACTTCATGCGCTTTGATTTCTTTTTGCAAGAGATTGAGGCGAAAGTGCTTATGGGGTCATTTGATCATTACACAAATGGAGAAAGGGTGAGTTCAGTTGGCGAAAGAGATTGAAGCAAAGGTCGAGCCAGTGGACGTTGATAAGGTAGCAGAAGTCGTTACTTCGAAGTTACCGAAATTCACAAAATCACAGCTGGTCACAAGTCGTAAATATATTCATCGTCGTGATGCTCTTAATGCATTACTAAAAGACAGTGAGCAATACACGTTCGCTCAGGTGGACAAAATTTTAAAGCAATTTGATGAAGGGGTGAAGAATTAATGGCATTAGGTGGGGGTTTTTGGCTAACACAAAATAAAGTATTGCCCGGGACATATCAAAACTTTATTTCAAAAGCACGAGCATTCGTGAATCTTTCTGATCGTGGTTATGCAGCACAACCAATGGCTCTTGATTGGGGTGTTGATGATGCAGTGATGACAGTTACAAAAGAGGATATGCAAAAAGATTCTCTGAAAATTTTCGGTTACGACTATACTCATCCGAAGTTGAAGGGGATTCGAGACTTATTCAAAGGCGCGCTTGTTGTGTTCTTTTACAAATTGAATTTAGGTGGCTCAAAAGCGACAAATGAGCTTGCTACTGCTAATTACAAAGGAGTTCGAGGTAATGATATTACAATTACTGTTCAAGCAAATGTTGATGAGCCTACGATATGGGATGTAAAAACCTTACTTGCTGGAACTTTAGTAGATGAACAATACGCTGTAGCAACTGCTGCAGATTTAAAGGCAAACGATTTCGTTTCTTTTAAAACTACCACAACGTTAGCGGCGACTGCTGGTTCGCCTTTAATAGGTGGGGCAAATGGCGCGACTGCATTAACAGCAGGCACACCACACCAAATGGCACTCGATGAACTAGAAGCGTATGGTTTTAATACAATTGGCTGTTTATCAGAAGATCCAATTATTAAGTCACTTTACGTCGAGTATACAAAGCGTATCCGAGATGAAGTTGGCGGCAAGTTCCAACTTATTGGTCATAAGCTTGGTGCAATTGATCATGAGGGAGTTATCGATATACAGAATGATGCAAATGGTGATGGGGAAGAAAAATTCGGTGCAGTTTATTGGGTTTCTGGCGTACAAGCCGGCGTAGCAGTAAATCAATCGAATACAAATCGCACGTATAACGGTGAACATGAAATTGATTTATCTGAAACAAAAACGCAACCTCAATTATCGCTGTTATTGAATACGGGTAAATATGTCTTCCATCGAGTTGGTAGCGAAATTAATGTATTAGAAGATGTAAATACATTTACATCATTCCGAACAGATAAAAACGAAGATTTTTCGTTTAATCAAACTATCCGTGTGTTAGATCAACTTGCAATCGATACGGCCCATCTGTTTAATACTCGTTATTTAGGGAAAGTGCCAAATGATACTGATGGTCGTATATCTCTTTGGAATGATATTGGGAAGCATCGAGGCGAAATGCAACGTATCCGGGCTATCCAAAATTATGACAAAGAAAAACTTTTAGTAGGTCAAGGCGAATCGAAACGTGCTGTAGTGATTCAAGAGGAAGTTATTAATACGCTAACAATGTCGCAATTATATGTGACAACGATGGTAGCGTGAGGAGGGGTATAAATGTCAAATGCTAACACAATGCATGGTCGCGATGCTGTTCATGGTGCACAAGGTAAAGCTTTCGTGACAATTGAGGGGTTGCGTTATCAATTCGCGCAATTAATTAATTTAGAAGCTCGCATGGATAAAACCAAAACGCAAGTACCAATTATGGGACGCACCGGCAAAGGTAATAAGTCAACTGGATGGGAAGGTACTGGTTCAGCAACATTCCACTTCAACACATCGATTTTCCGTAAATTACTCAAACGTTACAAAGATACTGGTGAAGATATCTATTTTGATGTCCAAGCCACAAATGAGGATGGTTCTTCTACCGTCGGTCGTCAAACTACAATTTTACTGGATTGTAACTTAGATGGTGGCATCATTGCTCTCTTAGATGCTGACGCAGAGTATTTAGAGGATACTATTGACTTTACGTTTGAGGATTGGGATATGCCTGAAGAGTTCTCTATTTTAGCCGAAATGCAATAATGAGCTTGCCGTTTATTCGGCAGGCTTTTCATATACTTAAAAATCAAAAAGGAACGGTGACTAATAATGACAAATTTATCAGCATTCTTGGCTCAAAATGCCATTAAACCAGACTCACAGGAGCGCGTAGTTTCAAAACGCTTCGTGGACCCTGAAACAAAAGAGCCGATGAAATGGCAAATTGTTGCAGTAGATTCAGATCGTGACGAGGCTTTACGTAAGCAAAATACAAAACGTTTACCGGTACCGGGCAAAAAAAACGTATTCCAGCCTACAACAGATTACGATGCATACTTAGCGACATTAGCGGTAGAATGCACAGTATTCCCAAATTTACATGACGTGGATCTTCAAAATTCATACAAGGTAATGGGCGCTGAGGCATTACTTAAAAAGATGCTATTACCTGGTGAATATGCCGAGTATTTAAAAGTTGTACAAAATGCTAACGGCTTTGATGTTGGCATGGATGAGGCAGTAGAAGAAGCAAAAAACTAATTGAGGATGGCGACTATGATGCAAACATTGCTTACTACTGTTTGCACAAATTTCATAAGTGGCCGTCCGAATATGATTCTTTGCCTAAGTGGGAAAAAGCTATGGTTATCGCTTCCGTACAACTTAAGCGAGAGGCTGATGAAAAGGCTGAAAAAGAATCAAAGAAAACTGGGCGAAAAGGAAAGCGAAAAGGATGATATGGTTATTCCTTCCTGAATTATGTATATTTATGGGGAGGAGGGATGATAAATGAAACTAAAAATTATCGCTGTTGTATTTTTTCTATTTACGTTAGTAGCTTGTTCTTCTGAAAATACTAGTAAGAGCAAAACGGTAGAACAAGTCATTGATGTAACGCAATTCAACAAAATAAGTAGTTCCGAATTAGTCAAAATCATGGGTGAACCTGAGCAGATTGAAGATTTTGAATGGACGGTACCAAAAAATAACCAAAGTATAGTCGGGAAACTGTACATTTACGAAGGTAATAAGTATGAATTTATTTTATTTGATGACATTTTGGTTAGAGCGAATATCTATTCTGGTGATTATATAGGTCATGATAATACAATTATGAGTTTCGAGGAAAAAGAGGATATTTTCCCTATGTTCGGAATTTCCCCAAACTCAAGTATGCGCAAAGAAGCAGATACTAATTACGCCCTTAGATATGAACGAGTATCTGATGATGTTGAAGGTGTATGGATTTTGGAAATTGAAAATAAGAATTTTGGTATAGCGAAATTTACTTATGATTCAAATTATTTTTAGCATTTTTAAAGCACTCAATTCTTGAGTGCTTTTTATTATGAGCGAAAGGATTATTTATATGGCAACAATCCGCACAGCTATTCAAATTCAAGATAATTTGTCACAAGCATTTAGCGCTATGAATGTTGCGATGCAATCAACTATTAATAGCTTCGAACATATAGAACGCGCTAGTGGTAACGCTATTGATGCATCAGCTATCGAACTAGCAAGACGTGAATTAGCACGTGCTGAATCAGCTTTTAATGAGATTGAAGTTCAAATACGTCAGGCTGATCACCAGCAAGATAGATTTAACGATTCTATTCGTGAAGGGACATCAGCAGCCAATGCGATGTTAAGTAAGTTATTAGCTATAGTAGGTGCTTATGTGTCAATCCAGTCGGTAATAGGCATTGTCGGTTTATCTGATGAAATGACAAATACTACAGCTCGTTTAGATCTTATGAATGACGGTTTGCAAACTACCGCAGAGCTTCAGCGAATGATTTATGAAAGTGCACAAAGAACTTACGCACCTTATCAGGCTACCGCTGATTTGGTTGGTAAACTAGGTATGCAAGCGGCAAATGCCTTTGGAAGTAATTTAGAAATTATAGCTTTTGCTGAGCAATTAAATAAAACCTTCGCAATTGCTGGTACATCTGTAGTTGGTGTTGAATCTGTCATGCTTCAACTTACTCAAGCTATGGCAGCCGGTAGGTTACAGGGAGAAGAATTAAACGCAATTTTAGATAATGCTCAACCAATTGTAGCTAATATTCAACGCTATTTAGAAGATGCATTTAATATGGATGCATCTAATATTAAGAAATTAGCATCTGATGGCGTAATTACAGCCGAAATTATAAAAAATGCCATGTTTTATGCAGCGGAAGAAACGAATGCCGCATTTGAAAAAATGCCGTTAACATGGGGACAAATTTGGACGAATATGAAAGACTTTGCAGTTAATGCTTTTTCACCAATTCTTCAAAAAATAAATGATATTGCTAACAGTGAACGAATGGAATCATTTGTAGGTAGTATTACAAACGGGTTGTATGCTATTGCCACGGTGTCAGCATGGGCGTTAGATATGATGACAAATACAGGGGCTTTCCTTTACGATAATTGGTCACTAATCGGCCCACTAATAGGGGGTGTGACAACAGCGTTAATTGCCAATTCGATAGCGTGGTTGTGGGCTAATCGTCAAATAGTAGTAACTACATTTTCGTTGGCTACAGCAGGGGTGCGCAATTTATGGTATGTAGCCACAACGGTTGCGTCTACATGGGCAACATATGGGTTTACAGCAGCAATGGCAGCGTTAAGTATCGCCATTTCAGCTAATCCAATCGGGTGGCTAATAGGAGCTATTATAGTATTGGTGACTGTATTTTATTTAGTTATTGGTGTCGTCAATCGATTTAGAGATGAATCTATCAGCGCAACAGGTATAATTGCTGGATTATTTTTGAGTTTAGGAACCACGATTTTCAATGTTATCGCTTTTTTATGGAATCATTTTGCGGCTATTGTTGAATTTTGGGCTAATGTCTGGTTTGAACCTACTTATACTATCAAACGTTTATTTGGTAATTTAGCTAATAATGCAATCGATATGGGGTTAGCTATGGTGGGAGCGTTTGATAGTGCAGCAACCAATTTGGCGAATATGTTTATCAGTGGAGCTAACATGGCTATCCGTGCTATTAACTGGGTAATTGACGCTTTAAACACTATTCCTGGTCTCGACCTCGAAATTGGAAAAGTTGGTGAATTTGAACAACGTCATTCACTTGTTGCTGATTACAGTGGTCTGAAAAATAAAGTTAATGATTGGGTAGGTGAAGCACCAGCAGATTACTGGGAAGCACCGAAAATGGATATGAAAAATTTAGGTACTGCTTGGGATAAAGGTTACAACTGGGGTGAAAATTTATTCGGTGGTGATCCACGTCAAGAAAGGAAAGAAGATAAAAGTTTACCATGGGATGAGCTTCTTGCTGGTGTAGGGAAATTAAACGATTCTCCTGCCAATAAAGATACAGCGAAAAACACAGCAAAAATGGCAAAATCAATGGAAGGTAGCGTTGACGAATTGAAATACCTCCGCGATTTAGCAGAACGTGAATCTATCAACCGCTACACAACAGCCGAAATTAAAGTTGATATGAAAAACGAGAACCACATCAATTCCGAAATGGATATCGATGGGGTTATTGATCGTTTCGGCGAAAAGGTAGAAGAAACAATCGCAGTAATAGCAGAGGGGGACAGTGACGATGTATAACTTTTTCATGGATGGTGTGCAACTACCTGTTGCTCCACCTGCTATGAGCATGAAAATTAATAACAAAAACGAAACGATCACTTTAATCAACGAGGGTGAGGTCAATATCCTCAAAAAAGCAGGACTAACCAATATTGAATTCGAAGTAGAATTTCCTAATGTGAAATATCCATATGCGGTATATCCAAACGGATTTCAACCAGCATCTTACTTTTTAGAGCATCTCGAAAAATTAAAACTCTCAGAAGAGCCCTTCCAGTTCATCGTTAATCGAATGAAGCCGGATGGCTCTTTATTATTTGATACGAATATGACGGTATCATTAGAGGAGTATCCTATTGATGAGGACGCTGAAAACGGCTTTGATATTAAAGTGACTATATCGCTAAAACAATTCCGTCCATTTGGTACGAAAAAATTAAACATCAAATCAAGCTCTACAAGCTCGTCTAGTGCATCAAGTAACACTAACGCCAAAAAGGTCACAGTAGAAAAGAACAGAGCTACAACGGGCAAGGAAACACCTAAAACTCATACTGTAAAAACGGGAGATACGTTATGGGCAATAGCAAAACGTCATTTAGGTGATGGCTCTAAATACACTCAACTAGCTAAGCTGAATAATTTATCTAATCCTAATTCCATTAAAGTTGGGCAGGTGATTAAACTTGGGTAAATATCAGTTACTAATTTTGTCCCGTGGAAACATTTACGAATGTGCCGTACAGGAGCCCGTAATATGGGAGACCCATCGAAAATCGATGCCTGGTAAACTAACCTTTAACGTGATTAAGGATGAATTATTAGGTTTTCACGAGGGCGATATGGTGCGTTTTGATTATGATGGCCATAAAATCTTTTGTGGCTTTGTGTTTATCAAAAAACGTACAAATAACCGTATTATTTCCGTTACTGCTTACGATCAATTGCGTTATTTCAAAAATAAAGATACTTATGTGTACAAAAATAAAACGGCTGCCGCAGTATTAAAAATGCTCATAACCGACTTTAAATTACAAGGTGGCTTAATTGATGATACAAAGCATGTCATTTCGTCGCGTGTAGAGGATAATCAAGAGTTATTTACGATAATGGATAATGCTGGGGCCATTACGACGAAGAATACTGGCAATCTCTTTATTTTGTATGACAATTACGGAAAACTGCATTACCGCAACGTGAAAGAGCTTAAATTGGATATTTTAGTCGATGAAGAAAGTGGCGAAACATTTGAATACACTACGTCCATAGACGAAAATACGTACAACAAAATCAAGTTATCCCGTGAAAATAAAAAGACGGGCAAACGTGAAATATTTATTGCTCAGGATAGCGCCAATATGAATCAATGGGGCATGTTGCAGTATACAGAAAGTGTAGACGAGGGCGAAAATGGCAAGGTGAAAGCCGATGCATTGCTTACTCTTTATAATCGTAAATCGCGTAAACTCCATATTAATAATGTGTTTGGAGATCCACGTGTAAGAGGTGGCTCTACACTTGGAGCGCAAATGTATTTAGGTGATTTGTCCGTAGCTAATTTTATGATGGTTGAAACGGTAAAACATTCATTTTACGAATCCGACCACCGAATGGATTTAAAATTGATTGGCGGTGATTTCGTTGCGTGATATGTCAGATATTATTCGCTCCATTCGAAAAGTTGTTTTAGATGGTGTAAATGCGCAAAAGTTAACGGATGTTGTATATGGTACAGTTGAAAGTATCGCTCCATTAAAAGTACGTATCGACCAAAAGCTTTTGCTTGAGCAAGAACAGCTTAAATTAACACGTGCTGTTATGGATTATGAAGTGGATATGACAGTGGACCACTTAACCGAAAATCGTTCCGGCGGTTCGGATGCCGCTTCATTCGCTTCACACAATCATGAGTACAAAGGTCGTAAAAAGTTCCTTATCCACAATGGGTTAATTGTTGGGGATAAGGTAACGATGATTCGTGCGCACGGTGGACAACAATTTTTAATTATTGATAAAGAGGTGGTTTGATGATTCCGCAAAATGAATTTGAAGATTCTACAGTAGATTTTGAGGAAGTCGTTCAGCCTTCACGCACATATAAATTGGATTTAGAGCGCAAGCGCATTGTTGGCTATGCAGATGGTCGTGAGGCTGTTGAACAAGCTATTTACAAAGCGTTAAGCACAGAGCGTTATGATTATTTAATCTATACATGGAACTACGGCGCAGAAATAGCAAAACTGTTCGGGCAACCGATTCCTTATGTATATAGCGAACTAAAAAGATTGATCACAGAAGCATTAACACACGATGACCGCATCGAAAGTGTTGATGCTTTTAATTTTAGTCATGTTAAGCATAAGGTGCATGTGCAATTTACAGCTCACACCGTCGTTGGCGCCATTGAAATTGAAAGAGAGGTGATCGTTACGTAATGTTTGAGCATATCAGTCAGGAACAATTGTTAAACGATGCCTTGGATATGGTAAAAAACGATGTAGACAAACGGGAAGGCGCTATTATTTGGGATACGTTATCACCTCATACCATCCAATTGTACGAGCTTTATTTATCGATGGATGGCATGCTACAGGAAATGTTTGGCGACACAGCTTCCCGTGAATTTTTAATACGTTTATGCAGAGATAGAGGTATTTATCCATACTCAGCTGAAAAGGCCATTTTAAAGGGAGAATTTAATATTGATGTGCCTATCGGAAGTCGATTTTCTTTAGATACATTAAATTACATCGTTATTGAAAGAATCGGTAACGGTGTTTTTAAATTGGAATGCGAAACAGTTGGGATAGTGGGGAATAATTATTTCGGTCAATTAATTCCAATTGAATATGTAGACGGATTAGCTTCAGCAACCTTAACTGAATTATTAATACCTGGGGAAGATGAAGAAGAAACTGAAAGCCTACGAAAACGCTATTTAGATAGTTTTGAAGCCTTAGCTTACGGTGGGAATCGAAAAGATTATTTAGAAAAAGTACACGAATTACAGGGTATCGGTGGCGTAAAAGCCTTCCGTATTCGCGAAGGGATCTATAACGTGAAATTAGTAATATTAGATTCTACTTACAATGTCCCTTCTCTTCCTTTGATTGAAACGTTGCAAACAGCAATAGATCCAGTAACAAATCAGGGTGAAGGCTTGGGCATTGCGGCGATTGGTCATACCGTACTTGTGGTAGGTGTGGGTGAATCAACAGTGAGCATCAATTTCCCTTCAATTGTTTTTGAAGATGGTTTTGATTGGGAAGATGTCGTACTAGATGTACAGCAAATGGTTGATGATTATTTACTTGAATTAAAAAAGGGTTGGGAAGTTGCAACTCAAATTGTAATTCGTATCGTACAGTTGGAATCTAAAATGTTAGAAATCAACGGAATTATTGACGTACAAAATACGACTATTAATGGTGAGGCGAATAACCTTATTTTAGAAGCAAACTCTATTCCAAATAGGGGTGAGATAACGAATGTATGAGCCGCTTACCTATGAAGTTGATGTTCAAAGGCATTACCCATCCACTATTAATGATTTTGAAGAAATTATCGAAATCTGTAAGGTTGAGAATTCTAATTTTAATCAAGTACGGGTCGATTTATTGAAATTATTTCGGATGCGGTTTATTCACGAAACTGATGTAAGTGGAATATCTCGATGGGAAAATCTTTTAAAAATGAAACGCAGACCTTCTGACTCATTAGAAGTAAGGAGAATGAGAGTACTTGCGAAAATCAATAATAAGTTACCTTACACGTGGCGCTCAGTTCAGCAATTGCTTAATTCAATCCTTGGTATCGATAATTATCATTTGAATTTAAATCCGCAAAAATTTGAAGTTGAATTATTGTTACCAATTGAAATCGGGCAATACCGAGAAGTGTTTGAAATATTAGAGCCGATGCTACCAATGAATATATGGTTAACCATTGCAGAAGGTATGGTAAGAGAAATTATCCAGATTTTTGAAGGTGCATATGGTTGGGAAATGAATCCCAATGTTTGCGGGCGATTCCGCACAGCTTCAAGACCAGGTCACGCTCAAGGTTTACCAACATATCAAGTGGAATCTCCATACGATTGGTCAGTAACAGCGCCAATAACAGGGAAATTCCGAGCGGGAGGGAAGAGGTAAATGTCTACAGAATTACAGCCTATCGCCATTAGTAGCATGATAGACTTTTTAGACGCGAATACCGTAAAAGCAAAAGTAATAATTGACGGAAATACCTACGAAAAAGAAATTTCTCATGTGAGCCGTACATACGGATTACGTAAATATGTGAAATTTACAACTGAACGTGGAACGGTTACCCGTGTGGCTTTAATTGATTCGCACGGGCGCGAATGGTACGTCAAAACAATGAATTATACAATTGGTTCGCAGGGTTATGTAGTTGCGTTCCCGTTTGAATTAGAAATCATTTCGAAAGTAGGTGTATGATATGTCACTAATGAATGGACCAATACCTATTAATCAAAAAAACAATCCGTATACTCGCATCGATTGGGAAGACGAAGTAATAGATCCAGTTACTGGTGAAGTACAGACATTCGGTACTACTTTTTGGGCGGAATACGCCAACAATTTCGAATGGGGTATCTGGAACGCTTTTCAGTTTTTAAACGATATGTATCGTCAAATGGAGCGTATGCGCGTACAAATGGAGCTTGACGGCAGGGTTCCAGGTAACAGCGGTACCTTTGCCGACACACTCGATGGGAACACCAATAAAATTAAGCTAGACACAACGCTAACGGATGTTATCGAACCTGTTGAAATAGGTACTACAGTCTTAAAAGTTGCAAATGTGACAGGCTTTGCCGCATTTACACAAGTCACAATTTTTGATGACGTATCAAGCGAGGATGTAATGATTACGGCAGTTGGCGCAGATACAATCACAGTCCAAGAGCTTGTAAACAGCTATAAAAAAGGCGCAAAAGTGGCTCGTAGTAATGTGGCGATTGATATGGTTAATGCTGAGATGGGCGTTGGCAATTGGCAAACGTTCAATGTCGAAGTAGTGGAGGTGGTTTAAGATGGCATTGGCGTACGCATGGAATAGGTATAACATATCGACAGGTGGTTTGAAGATAAACTGGAGTTTACTAGGTTCTAATGTTAGAATTGCCAGTCATGAGAACTACCATTCGTCTATTAATACCCCAGGTTATGAAGGCGAATATACGTTCTCTACGAGTGGATTAACGGCGATAAATGGACGAAACTTACAGGTTGGTGGCACATACTACCAAATACCCTACAATAACCTTAGAGCTACTAGACAGGTAGTTAAAGTAAACAATGTAAGTACAGGTGGGGACTTGCTCGCGGATTTATACGAAGCAAGATATACCGACATTGTAACCGGTGGGCAATCACAGGGAAGTTACGTCGGGCAAGTGACGTCCGCATCAAGAAGCGCCTACCCTGATAATGCCGTAAGTGGTGGTTACTGGTATGTTTACGCTGGAACAGTTAATGTAAACACAGCACCGACAACCCCAGGCGCGTTCACACAACCAACAGGCAAGATGAATGGCGGAGAAACTGTATCGATAGCATGGGGACCATCATCCGATGCAGATGGCAATCAGATAACCTATTTCCCAGAATATCGTTATTATAAAAACGGTGTTGCGCAAACGTGGACAGCATTAGTAAATAGTACAAGTCTCACAAGAACGCTGACTTTATTATCTGACGATACAATAGATAAAGTAGATTTCAGAGTACGCGCATTTGATGGTTCGGCTTATTCAGGATATCGGAATTCAACAATATTTAATGTTGAACATAATTCAATACCAACCGTTTCACTAACAGCGCCTTCTGATAATCAAACGCTATACGAAAATGATACACTAAATATTGCAGGTAATGCTCATGATGCAGACCCGGACCAATCAGTAACAGCGTACTATCAAATAAATAATGAGCAACGTAAGGTTTTAGCAACAAATCTAAGCCAAACGCAAATCGCTCTATCTAAGCAGCTCACGTTTAAAGGTGGCAAGCTATATGACGGCGAAACAGTCATTACAGGAGATTTAGCTGACGGAGTAGCGCACACGTTAAAAGTTTGGGCTGAAGACAGCGAAAAGGCAACCTCCGCAATTATTGAGCGTGCATTTTACGTCGTACCAAACCGTGCCCCTCTATTAACTGTAGATGCTGTTGTGCCATCCGGTGTAGTTGATATGGACAAGTTTACAATCAACGGTAACGCATCAGATCAAGATGCTAATTCAAACGTTACAGTGACACGCCGTATTAACGCTGGCAATTCAGTTGAGATTTATAATGGTCCAGGTGGAGCGTGGGAATTTGAAGTTTCACTCGCTCAGTTGGTCGTTGGTCAAAATACCATCATTATAGAGGTAGTTGACAATTACGGGGCTAAAACAAGTAAAACAATCAAACTAAATAAAAATGAAATCAAAACGCCTATTTTGCAATCTGTAGCTCGTTATAAAATTGAGCCACCAAAAGGATCTGCAAAGGGCGTTTTATTGTGGATTCAACGAGATGAGGGGCTTCAAATATCTGCTGAGCTATCTATGACTTTAAAAGGTGAACAAGAACTATATGTGCCACTTTCAGCAAATTCTACAGACCCTGTGTATGAAGGTGTTGTAGAAGACGAATTTTACCACGAAACTCTTGAGCCGAAAGACAATATTATTCTTAAGTTAACTACAACGAGAGCTAATACTAATATTGATAATAAAATTTATTTAATCATGGGGGTACTTGAATAATGTGGAGAAGAAGAAGGCTTCCTAATGGCGAATTAGGACCACTTGAAAAAGTAGGTTCTATACCTACGACCGAAGAACAAGTAGCAGAACTTGGCATGCAACTCACTTTAGAAAAACTATCCAATATACAAAAGGATGCAATTATCAACGGGTTAGGCGCTCAAGTAGCACAAATGAAACTCGAAATCATGGCAATGAAAGGAGGTGCTTCATAATGGCATTCTGGAAAATGGCTTATAACTTAAAATGGGTGACAGCTGATCAACTGCGTTTAGCTGTTGTCACAGAGAGCAATCCTTATGGTGAAATTACTGTTGAAGAATATAAATTAATAACAGGTAAAATCTATTAACTTCCTTACTATAAAATTATTTTTATAGTAAAATAATCCATTAGGAGGTGATATTGATGAGTGACATTAAATCAGCAGTAATTTTTTTAGATGATGATATGCCAGAATATATGTTAGGGGTAATTCGCATTGCTGAAGTAAAATTTTATGATGAGTATGGCAATGAAGTTGAAGATACTAAATTGTCAGATGGGTTTGTAAATATTGAAAGCCAAGAAGATAATCCAGAAAAATTAATTAAAGTTGTAGCAAATGAATTAAATCTTAATCTAGATGATGTAGAAATTAATTAATAAAAAGCACTCTCACTCGAGGGTGCTTTTTATATTGCATTGTGAGCGTTATCGAGGTGAGCAACTACCCACGAAGTAATTTCTCGATGCGTCTCACAGCGCAAGTTTTTTAACGTTTATACACAAATACAGAGAAACGCACTGTACCGAGCAGTGCTATTTTTTATGGGTAGAGGTGAGGGCAATGGAACTATTAGTAATAACAGGGGCAGGTATAGCCGAAAAAGTGGCTAGCAGTCCAAATCCGTGGATTTACTTATCAATCATTTTAATCATTGCGGCATTATTAGCTGGGCGATATATTTTCAATTATTTAATCAATTTAGATCAGGCTCATCGTGATGAATCAAAAGAACGCGAGAAGAAAATGACTGAGCAAATCGACAAATCGATTACGGCTAATCTGTCTCTTAGCGAGACGCAAAAGGAAATTGTGACAGCAATTAGTACAATGGGAGCTACTGTTAATGAGGTAAAAACTGATGTTTCGGACCTACGTTTACGTATGGAGAAATTTGAGAATAGGGAGAGCGCTTAAAATGGATTTAACAACATTATTTATCATCGCATTGACAATTGTGGGGCTAATTACAGCCTTAGTACAGGTATTAAAAACGACACTCAATTTAACAAAACGTTACATACCGATTGTCTCGTTGGCAGTCGGTATTTTATTTGGTGTTTTACTGCAGCCATTGACGGTTTACAGCATTTATACTATGGCTGTTGCTGGGTTTATTGGCGGATTAGCTGCAAGTGGAGCGTTTGACTTAGTTAAGGTGACAAAGGGAGTTGATCAAAAATGACCTATTCAGTAGCTGGATTAAAGACGGGCGACAAAATCGGCAAAGCTACAGTCGTAATCGACATTATTAAAAAAGGCAATCCCGAAATACGTCCGTGTACAGCGATGAAACCGCTGTACGTAACCATTCATAATACGGGTAACCGCGGTAAAGGAGCAAACGCAAAAGCCCATAATAATCTAATTCACAACTTAGCTGGTAAGTCTGTACGTGATACTTCACATGTATCGTGGCATGCGGCCGTTGATGAGGATTACATTTATATTCATATCCCTTTTAACGAAACGGCTTGGCATTGTGGAGATGGAGCTAAAGGAAACGGAAACAGTAAATCGATTGGGCTTGAAATTTGTATGCATTCAGACCAAAAACATTACGAACAAGCGGAAGAAAATGCAATTGCACTGACGGTTCATTTAATATGTTTTTACAAACTTTCAGCAAATGAAGTACGGCCACATCAAGATTGGAGTGGCAAGTATTGTCCAGAGCTCATTATGAGACGTGATGGCAACTTCGCGAAGTATCGAGCTAGAACAGAGGTTGCATATCAGATTGCAATATCAGGCGATAAAAATACAGTTGTTAAAGGAGATGAAAACATTATGCAATTCAGTTCATCAACAACAAAATCAGCGGTACGAGATGAATTAGTACAATTTGTTGGTAAAGGTCTTATCAATCAATCGTGGTTAGTGAAATTTGATAAAGGTGAGATGACAAATGGTGATTACGATGGTCTTAAATTGATCGTTAACCAACGTCTAATTGTAGCAAAATAATTCAAAGCCCGTCATTACTGTTTAAATGCAGTAGTGACGGGCTTTTTTTAGTTTTTACATATGAAATATAAATTAGTATAATTTATCCTTATCGTATATAATACAATTAAACGAAAGGAAGTGTGAAATGTGCGAGTATATAAACCAATCAAAGTAAGTGAAGCATTTGATATAAAAAACATCGATTATTTCACATCTTTATTTTCTGACGAATGTTATGCAATAAAAAACGCTAATAAGTACATTTGCGTGAGGTATAATCCTGATATATATAATATTAACCAAGAAAAAATAGCGGAATTTTTTTCTAAAGATTTATATAAACCCTTAACTATGACTAATTACAAGTTTCTGTATTTATTGTTGGAAATTTCAAAAAGTGAAGTTTTTAAATTTGTTAATTTTGAATTTAAATTTGATGGAGAAGAAGCCGAGATTGAAAAGATGCAAGTAAAAGAAATGATAGAAGATGATGTAAAATCTTCTTTTGAATTTTTAAATGAAACAGGACAAAAGATTAGCTATATTGATTTTGATATATTCGATAAGTATAATTCAATTCGAATATTTTCAAGCGGTAATATTGGCGTTTCAAACAGATTTAATGAAGAATATAATAATATATTATTAAATCTAATCGAATTTCTTTTTACTGGAAAAGGTTTAATTAATAATGAAGGATAAAATAAAATCGAAATTATCAGATGCGTTTTTCATATTTACAGGAAGTGTATTAGCGTTGATAATCTCAACCAAATACACAGCAAATATTACAACGTTTATGAAAAGTATTCCTATAAGTGCAAGCAATATAGAAAAGTTTTTAGGGATTCTTTTTTCATTTTCAGTAGTGATAGGTTATATAGTAAGCATGGTTGTTTGGGCAACTATAAAGAAACTAATAGCTTTTAATGTGAGACCAAAAATATTAATTACATATACAAATGAGAAAAATAAAACTCTTGAAATTTTAGATTTCAAAAAAAATCCAGAAGAACCACAGTTTCTTAGAATAAAATTTTCTGCTAAATTCAATTTACTTCAATTAACACTCTTAAAAATGATGCAATGTAAAGTGAAAATGGAAATGAACCCCAAAATTTTTTCTGTAGAATTGAATGATGGTTTTGAAACAGACGAACATAGTGAGATAAATAATAATGTATGGTATTTCAAAATATTCGATTTATACTCTTCGTCAAAGAATGAAACGCAAATTTTTAAAGATCTACAATTACAACGCATTTCAGCTGGGGTTAGTGAAATTAAATTTAGTATGGAAGTTAGTAACTCAAAACTAAAATGGTTTTTGTATAAATATTGTATTTTTGATGTTAAAAACTTGCAAATTGAAGGGTAGGATTTGGGTAATGAATTATCTGCAAAAAAACCAGAGATATACTCTATATAAATTAAAAAACGAAATTGCTGATTTTAATTATGTACAAAATGAAATCCTCGAAAAGAAGTTTCGTGAAAAATTGTCAACAAAGAACATACCAGAAAATATTCCTGAAGAAGATAAATATTTTATTTCACAGTGGGTTTCTTCAAGTGAAGAAACTGAGGTTAATTTCCCTAATGATGATATAAAATTCAAATATAAAAAGGCTTTAGCTTCGTGTGAATTCACTACCCGTCAGATTAAAGATAGCGTAACTGGAATACTTTTACCTAAAAAAGAACGTTTAAATACTTCTTTAATTGATGTTCTATTTATAGAATGGAACGATAATTATTATATGATTGTTTTCTCGACAGAATTTTACGATTTACGTAGAATTAAAAATCTTGTTGGTGAAAATCTAATAGATCCAATTACTGCTATACATCAGATTAATTCAGAATTGTTTAATTGGTTGTTCTATAAATTTATTCAAAAAGATTTTCAAATTAATGAGGAAATTTATTTAGATAATATTAACGGTTTTACAGGAAACGTTATCAATGAAGATAACCAATTTGAAGGCCGAAGTACACAAACAGCTGAATTAATTATTACAAAAGCATTTTTAACAAATGGATATCCAATTACATCTATAAAAATGGATTTACAAATGCCTGAAGCCACAATGACCTTTTATTTACGCGAAATTTCTAATGATAATAAGGAACTTCAAATGGTAGTAGCGAAGAATTCGAGTATAGATCTACCGATTACTCCAGAAGATAAAGCGGTTATAATTCCAATGTATTTATACCTTTATTTGATTCCTAAAATTGTTAAAATTTACAAAGCTATTGAAAAGAGTTATCTATCTAGCAACAAAAATGAATTTCTAACAAGTATTGGTATAGAAGTCATTAAAACTATTATGGCAAAGAACAATATTAGTATTAAAGAATTAGAGTGATTTAATTTAAATTAGGCCCGTCATACTGTAAATCGCAGTAGTGGCGGGCTTTTTTGCGTTTACATAAAAATAATTTGAAAATATTAAAATAAATACTTACCCCTCCGCAATATAATTAAATTGTTTTGGAAGGAGCTTCTTTTATAAACTGTATTTTTGATACTTTTTGTTTAGAGATTAAACTTAAATTAGGATACATAAAAGTTACTTAGCCCTGAAATCTCCAATACTTATTAAAAGGGTACTACCATAACTCTCTATCATATACTTACTTGTATAAATAGTACCTTTATCAGAGGAAAATACCTCATTCTTAGGAATGCTTATTCCATATAAATCTTTTACAATACCTACAATTAAATCCGGGTTATCAGTTTTCTTATAGGAAACCGAACCTTTATAGTTTCCAGATTGCATCTTAATAACAAAAGTATTTTTATCAAAACCTACAGTACTTCCTGCATCAGTAAAAGTTACTTCACGTCCGCTATCTTTTAATTTTTGATATGTACTACTAGACAAACTATCAACTAACTTATTAACTGTTTCTACATCAACAGATTTAGCAGTCTCACTTACAGGTAATTTAGCGTCATTATAATCTGGACTATTTTCAACTGGAGGATTCGGCTTTGTATTACCATCGTTATTTCCTCCACCAGTTACAGGCGTCTCACTTCCTAATTTACCTACACGTAAACTTTTATCTAATTTACTCATTCCTTTATTAGCTTGACCAACTAAGCTTAAACCTTCTTCATTTTTGTAAGCTAATAATGAAATCCCTGTGGCTGAATCAACATTAGCGTTATGCATACGATATAAAAATGCAGCTACTTGACCACGTGTTAAATTGTTATTACTGCCAAAGAATTTAAATAAATCAGTACCTTCAAATTGTGGGTTTTGTCCCGTGGTAATGCCTTCTCCAATCATGTAATAAATCGAGTCACTTAAAGCATTAGCGTTTCCTGTCATATGTCCGATTGTTTGTGCGATAACGCCTCGTTTTACAGCGGTATTTCTTAAACTATTTTCAAAATAACCGTTTAACGGAACGCCGTATGAAGCTAATCCATCATAATAAGTATCACTCCAATGTTTATCCGGGGTATATTTAATTAAATCTCCCTTTTCATCTTTTATCTTTAAAAACTCAGCTAACATCTTAGCAAATTGTGCTTCAGTAATCGATTCGTTCGGTTTAAATGTACCATCTGGATAACCTTCAACAATCCCTCTATCCTTAGCCCAATTAATCGCTTCAAAAGCATAATTCCCTTTATCTACATCTTTAAATTGACTTACTACTTGCTGAGCTACTTTTGTATTTATTTCATTGCTTGAAGCTTCTGCAGTAATTACCTCTGTTCCAAGAGCACCATATACACTAGCAGCTATTAAAATACTGCAGAATCCTAACTTTGCACTATTTAATATAATATTTTTTTTATACATAATTCTCCTCCTAATATTCAACATTTACTATGACTGGAATGGAAGAGGGTGCTGGATTAAAGGTTTAATTAACCAATTTTTATATTATTAAAATATCCCAACACACCTTAATTATTTTTTACTTTATGTCTAAAATGTAAGCACCAATAGAATATCTAATCGAGTACTTACTATTTTGAATGTTCATATCAGACGCTCCTCCAGTTAATTTACTTTCACTTATACCCATTAAATTTGCATACAACTCAATTACGCCGTCATGAGGAAAATCTGCCGCAATTATATCCAACTCACCGTCTTTCATGTAGAAGAAAATATTTGTATAGTAACCATTTCTATCGTCACTGTACCCAACAGACACAGAACCAGTACTTTGCTGTTTAGTTGAACTAAATTTAAAACCTTTATTTTCTAACTTCTGAATATTCTCATCACCCACAAGAGTTTTTAATTCATTAATGTATTCACTATCAGTTTTTATAGGAGGACTCGGTTTTACTACTTCAAAACCATCTCCAAAGAAATTATCATATTTTCCATCGGGACCTAAATTTCCAAAACGTAAACTTTTATCTAATCTACTTATTCCTTTATTTGCTTGACCAACTAAAGATAGACCTTCTTGATTTTCATGAGCATCTATAGCATTTCCTATAGCTTCATCTATACTAGCATTATGCATACGGTATAAAAATGCTGCTACTTCCGCTCTAGTTAATGTGTTTTGAGAACCAAAATACTTTAATATATCTTTATTTTCGAATTGAGGATTCTGACCAGTAGTAATTCCTTCTCCAATCATATAGTTGATTGAGTCGGTTAACGAAGTAGCATTTCCAGTTAAGTGACCGATTACTTGCGCAACTACTCCACGCTTAACAGGTTTGTTTCTTAAATTATTATCAAAATAGGCATTCAACGGAACGCCGTAACTTGCAAGCGCATCATAATAATCATCCGCCCAATGAAGATCAGATGTGTATTTATTTAAGTCCCCTTTATCATCTTTTAACTGCAGAAATTCAGAAATCATTTTTGCAAATTGTGCCTCAGTTACACTATCATTAGGACCATATTTACCGTTTGGTTTTCCTTTGCTATTGGTATAACCACTTACAATGCCTCGTTGTTGTGCCCACTGGATAGCATCATAAGCATAATGATTTTTACTAACGTCAGTAAATTGTGCACTCGCTTGTACATTGGTTATATTTGGACCATCCGCAAATGCTCCAGTTGGTACAGCTAAACTTGATAATAAAAGTGTACTCATTGCTGCCACTTTCAATTGTTTTTTCATTTTAAAAAAACCTCCTAATTTTTACATTTACATTTTATACATTATCTTACAATGACGAGTAAATCTATGTCTTTTTTTTAGTTCATAAATCTTCCATTTGCTATACGAGAACATTTGTTCTAAAATGAACACAAACTATTGTTCGTATTTTAATTTTAGGGGAGTGCAGATTATGCAAGAACAACTAAAAAAAGCAGTGCAACGTAATCAATTAATCGATTTGATGTATATATCAAAGAATGGTGCCATTAGTAAACGTCGTATTAAAATCATCAAAATAATAGGTGATAAGTTTCAAGTGTATTGCTTTACCAAACAATCAAAACGTACTTTTATCATAGACAATGTGTTAGCAATTGCTCCAGTCGTTTATAAAGAGCGTGGTATCGTATGACAGAAGAACAACAGCAACTACTTCACCAATTTATTTTAATCGACATGGCGCATAGGTCTTTAATGAGTGATAAAGAGCAAATTGAAAAATATCCAGATCGTTTTAAAACGGAAAAATTGCAAGACGTAATTAATAAGTTGCTTGATGCAATCCATCATGATTATTACAACTTACAACGTCTTTTAAGGTTAAATAAGATACAAGTTGGTGGATGGAAACGGGTGGATGATGAACATAGCAATTATCTTTACACGATGCAGGGAATTGAAGGGGTTTTGAAATATAATAATAAACAACTAAAAAATGAAGTTGAAAATATGCTCACCCAAAAGTTTTAATTGGGGGGAGTTTTTACGTCCAAATAGACAGTTTCGCGCATTTCATTTACTTTGCATATTAAATACTGTAAGTTGATGTAAAGGAGGCGAGATGCATGTACGCATTACCCAATTCATTGTTACAGCGAGTAGGAGAGTACAAAACGGAAATATACCGTATGGAGTTATTGAGTCACCAAGCTATCGTAAATATTCACTTAAATATTTTCGGTGTGAATCCGCACGAGACCTATTTAGCAAATTACGAAGTTATCAGATTGAGCGATGAGCTAACTACAAACGGCACTTGCAACGGCATCAACAAGACAAAAGAGGACACTCTTAAATTAGTAGAGGATTTTGCGACAAAAGCAATGGAGGACAAGGACCGTTATTGGTCGTGACATCATGGATAAACATAATTAATGCCTTCCCATCATCTGCGGAGGGCTTATTTTTATCCTTGTATTATTTGTCATATAAATACATAATTAACACGAAATACAATTTCGGTAGGAGGACAAATATGAAAAGTTTAAAAATTTTACTTGCATCAGTGCTAGTATTTTTCTCTTTTTCGTTTGCAAACGTTGAAGAGGCTGATGCATCGAGTGGCATTACGATTTATGTCGATAATGCAAAACAATCATACAGTGACAAGGCAGTATTAAAAAACGGTAGTACTCTAGTACCGTTGCGAGGTATTTTTGAAGTTTTAGGTGCAGAGGTTAAGTGGGACCAAACATCTAAAACAATTGATGCAACAAAAGGTACGACTAAAATTTGGCTTAAAATCGGCTCAAAAGCAACTAAAGTAAATGGGAAAACAGTAAACATTGATGTGCCAGCGCAAGTTGTTAGCGGCAGCACACTTGTACCACTTCGATTCATCGGGGAGGCTCTCGGCGCTGAAGTTAAGTGGAATCAAGCAACAAAAACTATTAATATTACTGCATCAAATGATGTTGTAGTTGATGAACCGAATAAACCAACTACTAAAAAGCCTATGAAAGTGCATTTTATCGATGTTGGTCAAGGTGACGCTACTTTAATACAACTAGCAGACGGTAAAAATGCATTAATCGATGCAGGGACAGATGGAGATGGCGAAACAGTAGTTGCGTATCTAAAATCACTAGGCATTAAAAAGTTAGACTATGCAATTGCAACACATCCTGATGCTGATCATATCGGCGGTATGGTAGATGTATTAAATGCATTTACAGTTGGTACTTTCGTTGATTCAGGAAAAACACACACATCTCAAACTTACGAAAATATGTTATTAGCTATCGACAAGAAAAACATTAAATATGTAGTGCCGGAGTATGAACAAATTTTAGAATATGATAACGATACGGACGCATATTTACAAATTCTTCATGCTAACCCTGATGCCGAAGATACTAACGATGCAAGTTTAGTTGTTGGTGGAGGGTACTGTGGAACAGAGTACTTATTAATGGGTGACGCAAGTAAAGAAATTGAAAGTGAACTTGTAGATAATTATGAATCGTTCTTTGCTCAAATTATAAAAGTAGGGCATCATGGTTCTAACACAAGTAGCTCGTTAGATTTCTTGAAAGCCGTGAATCCAGAAGTTGCAATTTTATCTTATGGTAAAGATAATTCTTACGGCCATCCTCATCAAGAAGTATTAGCTAACATTAAAGCGGTTGGAGCGAAAGCGTATTCTACAGCTCAAGACGGTACAATTGTAGCTACTATGGATTGTAATGGCTATAAATTGGATGGCAAAGAATTTGTAGTGCCTGGTGACATCGACAAGCCGGACCCAAAACCAGAACCTAAGCCAGAACCGAAACCGGAACCTGAGCCACCGACAACACCTACACTACCAAGCAAAACATATAAAAATTGCTCAGAATTACGTGTAGATTATCCAAAAGGCGTTTCATCTGACCATCCTGCTTATCAGTCTAAAATGGACCGAGACAATGACGGCTGGGCATGTGAGTAAATAACAAAAACCTTCCATCTTAATTGGTGGAAGGTTTTTAATAAGAAGAAATATGTATTCGCACCTGCCTATGCGATCTTTTTTTATTTTTATAAATAAACTTGCATAAAAATAGAGCACCCCCAAATGTACCCCACTTCAACATCCTTCATTCGGTTGTAATCGGTTTAATATTTTTTCCTTAAAACCGAATATTTTTCGGCAGAAAAAATAAAACTAATTGTAAACCGCATCAAATCAACATTAACAAGCGTTTATTGTAGTATAACGATATGTTCAAATAAATTTTTTAATTTGTTATCATAAATATATATAATTCATTGGAATCTATTTACGTTCGTGCTACGATAAATATACTAAATAGTGAGTAAAGTTAGATGGAGTAGTTCGTAATTAGAAGAAGGTGATTGGCATGCGAAAAATATATTTAGTAGGATTTATGGGGTGCGGAAAAAGTGCAATTGGTAGACGGTTAAGTTATTACTTGAAAATGCCTTATTATGATATGGATCATGAAATTGTCCGACAACAGGGAATGTCGATTCCTGAACTTTTTGAAAAATTCGGAGAGGCGCGGTTCCGCGAAATAGAAACGGAATTTTTGAAAAGTTTTCGAGATGAAGCATGCATAATTGCCACTGGCGGAGGGGTAGCAGTCAATGAAGAAAATCGAAAAATTATGCGCCATACAGGATTAGTATTTTTCCTGGATGCTAAATTTGAGGACATTTATATGCGAATCCGTAATGATAAAAACCGTCCAATTGTCCAAAAGTCCACCGAGCAGGAATTAGAAATACTGTATAACAACAGACGGAAATATTATCGTGATGCAGGTCATATCCAGGTTTTAACTGCAAGTCGTACATTACGTCAAATTGTTGAGTATATTGCATTTCAAGTAAATCGATTGAAAGGCGAATAAAAGAACAGTAAAATCAATCATCGTTCGGTTTTAAACTGAAATTAAAAAAAGATTGCGTTTTTATAGCGTTCAATGTTAGGATATTGCTGAGAGTAATCTTAATGATTTAATTAATTGAAGCTAACGCGGATGATGATACGGGGAGAGAACGTGAAGTCACGTCGCCGAAGGAGCAAGTAGCAAGTGCTATGAATCTCTCAGGCAAAAAGACTCGTATTGGACGCAACTCTGGAGAGTGCTGTATTAGTACAATACAGCCACCAAAGGGGAAAGCCTATTGTGTGATCGAAATTCAACAATAGGTGTAACTTTCAGGTGCAAGGACAGAGAATCTCTTGTTAAGGGGTTCGTCTGTCTTTTTTTTGTGGATATGAGATTTTCAACTCTCATATCCGCATAGGAAATACATTATTTGGAACGAAAAGTGTTTTTTCAGTAGGTTTAATATTTAATAACCTAAAAATTACATAACAATAAGGAGGACTTTGAACATGACAAATGAGTTAAAACGTACACCGCTTTTCGATGAATATGCAAAATATGGTGGCAAAACAATTGATTTTGGTGGTTGGGAGTTACCTGTTCAATTTTCATCAATTAAAGAAGAGCATGATGCAGTTCGTAATCGCGCAGGGCTATTTGATGTATCTCACATGGGTGAAATTTTTGTAGAAGGTACAGATGCGTTAAGCTACTTACAAAAAATGTTATCAAATGATATCTCAAAAATTGCAATTGGTGGAGCTCAATATAGTGCGCTTTGCTACGAAAATGGTGGCGTTGTAGATGATTTATTAACGTACCGTTTAGAAGACAATCGTTATTTGCTTTGTGTTAACGCTGCAAATATCGAAAAAGATTTTGAATGGTTACAACAACATGTTGAAGGTGATGTAACACTAACAAATGCATCATCTGACTACGCTCAAATTGCATTGCAAGGTCCTGTATCTGAAGAAGTTTTACAAACATTAACGGACACAGATTTATCAACTATTAAGTATTTCAAATTCCAAGATAACGTAACAGTTGGGGGTTATTCGGTTCTTGTATCCCGCTCTGGATATACTGGTGAAGACGGTTTTGAAATTTACGGTACACCAGCAGCAATCAAGGACCTTTGGAACAAAATTTTAGAAGCGGGTAAAGACAAAGGTGTTGTAGCAGCAGGCTTGGGTGCTCGTGATACATTACGCTTTGAAGCTTGCTTACCACTTTACGGCCAAGAATTATCAAAAGACATTACACCACTTGAAGCGGGAATTGGCTTTGCTGTGAAATTAGCAAAAGAGCCACAATTTATCGGTCAACAAGCATTAATCGATTTAAAAGAAAAGGGCTTACCGCGTAAGTTAGTTGGAATTGAAATGATTGATAAAGGGATTCCACGTCATGACTATAAAGTATTTAAAGACGGCGTAGAAATTGGAATCGTGACAACTGGTACACAATCGCCAATGACAAAGCGTAACATCGGGTTGGTATTAATTGACGCAAAATTTGCTGAAGTCGGAATTGAAGTAGAAATCGAAATTCGCGGTAAACTCGCAAAAGCAGTAATTGTTGAAACACCATTTTATAAACGTAATAAATAAAACTTTTGAAAAGAGGGTTATGTAATGAAACATCGTTATTTACCAATGACGGAACAAGATCAGCAAGAAATGCTAGCAACTATTGGTGTTGCTACAATCGATGAACTTTTCGCAGACATTCCAGAAAAAGTACGATTTAAAGGCCAATACAACATTAAAGAAGCAAAATCAGAAGCAGCTTTAATGAAAGAGTTAGCACAATTAGCAGCAAAAAACAAAGATACAGCATCAAACGTATCATTTCTTGGTGCAGGGGTATATAATCACTACAAACCAATTATCGTAGATCATGTAATTTCTCGTTCAGAGTTTTACACAGCATATACTCCATACCAACCTGAAATTTCTCAAGGGGAATTACAAGCGATTTTTGAATTCCAAACAATGATTGCTGAATTAACAGGTATGGATTTAGCAAACTCTTCTATGTATGATGGCGGTACGTCTTTAGCAGAGGCTGGTATGTTAGCAGCAGGTCATACACGTCGTAAAAAATTATTAGTTTCTGGTGCAGTACACCCAGAATATAAAGATGTTGTTGCGACTTATGCATATGGTCAATCAATTGAAGTTATTACAATTCCAACAAAAGACGGCGTAACAGACATCGAAGCATTAAAAGGCTTAGTAGATGATCAAACTGCTGGTGTAATCGTTCAATATCCGAACTTTTTTGGCCAAGTGGAGAACTTACAGCCGTTAGCGGATATTACACATGATGCAAAAGGGTTATTTATCGTTTCTTCAAACCCATTAGCACTTGGCGTATTAACACCACCAGGTAAATTAGGCGCGGACATTACAGTTGGTGATGCACAACCATTCGGTATCGCTGAAGCATTCGGTGGTCCTCACTGTGGTTTCTTCGCAGTAACAAACAAATTAATGCGTAAAGTACCAGGGCGTTTAGTTGGTGAGACAGTTGACCAAGATGGTCGTCGTGGTTACGTATTAACATTACAAGCTCGTGAGCAACACATCCGCCGTGACAAAGCGACTTCTAACATCTGTTCAAACCAAGCGTTATTAGCATTAGCAGCTTCTGTTGCAATGACTGCACTTGGTAAACAAGGTGTACAAGAAATGGCAAAACAAAACATCGTAAAAACACGCTATGCGAAAAATGCCTTTGAAGCAGCTGGATTTGAAGTAGCTTATCAAGGTGCGCACTTCAACGAAATCGTTGTGAAAACAAATGCAAGCGTTACAGATATCAATAAAAAGTTAATTGAAAAAGGTATTATCGGTGGTTTCGATTTAGGTCGCGTTTACCCGGAATTAGCAAATCATGCGTTAATCGCAGTTACAGAGATCCGTACGAAAGAAGAAATTGATGCATTAGTTGCAGAGATGGGGGCTTACAATGCTTAACGAAAACCAATCACTTATTTTTGAAATTACAAAACCAGGTCGCGTTGGCTATAATTTAGAAGCGTTAGATGTGCCTGATTTCGATCTTGCAGAGCTTCTTCCAGCTGAATTAGTTCGTACTGAAGTAGCAGAATTACCAGAAGTATCTGAATTAGACATTATGCGTCACTATACTGCACTTTCTCGTCGTAACCACGGTGTAGACTCAGGCTTCTACCCACTAGGTTCTTGTACGATGAAATATAATCCGAAAATTAACGAAGCCGTTGCACGCTATGCAGGGTTTGCAAATATCCACCCATTACAAGATGAGTCAACAGCTCAAGGTGCAATGGAATTATTATACGATTTACAAACTTCATTAGAAGAAATCACAGGCATGGATGAAGTAACATTACAACCAGCTGCGGGTGCACATGGTGAGTGGACAGCACTTATGATGATCCGTGCGTTCCATGAAGCAAATGGCGAAGGTCACCGTAACAAAGTAATCGTTCCTGACTCAGCACACGGTACAAACCCAGCTTCTGCAACAGTTGCAGGCTTTGAAACAATTACTATTAAATCAAATGAAGACGGTTTAGTAGACTTAGATGATTTACGTCGTGTTGTTGGTGAAGACACAGCAGCTTTGATGTTAACAAACCCGAATACACTTGGTTTATTTGAAGAAAACATTTTAGAAATGGCTGAGATCGTTCACGGTGTCGGCGGTAAAGTTTACTATGATGGTGCAAACTTAAATGCGGTAATGTCTAAGGCACGTCCTGGCGACATGGGCTTTGACTGCGTACACTTAAACTTACACAAAACATTCACTGGTCCACACGGTGGCGGTGGTCCTGGTTCAGGTCCTGTAGGGGTAAAAGCAGATTTAATTCCATTCTTACCAAAGCCAGTTTTAGTGAAATTAGAAGATGGTACATTCCACTTCGATTACAACCGCCCACAATCAATTGGTCGCGTAAAACCATACTACGGTAACTTTGGTATTAACGTTCGTGCATACACATACATTCGTTCAATGGGTCCAGACGGATTAAAAGCGGTAACAGAATACGCGGTATTAAACGCTAACTACATGATGCGTCGTTTAGAAGAACATTTTGATTTACCATATAACCGTCATTGTAAACATGAATTTGTTTTATCTGGCCGTCGTCAGAAAAAACTTGGCGTACGTACACTTGATATCGCGAAACGTCTGTTAGACTTTGGCTACCACCCACCAACAGTTTACTTCCCATTAAATGTGGAAGAGGGGATTATGATTGAGCCAACTGAAACAGAATCTAAAGAAACATTAGACGCATTCTGTGATGCAATGATTCAAATTGCGCAAGAAACAATTGATAATCCTGCATTAGTGCAAGAAGCGCCTCATACAACTGTTGTAAACCGTTTAGATGAGACACGTGCTGCACGTACACCAGTGTTACGATACACAAAACCTGAAGCAGTAGCACAGGAAGTTTAATAAAAACTTAGGAGTCAGAGGGAATCTTCTGGCTCTTTTTTTTGTTCACAGGTAAGACTTCTAACGAAATAACTATATAATAGTAGAAACTCATAAATGTGCATGAAAAAAACTCTCTAAAATGCTAGAGAGTTTTTATGGATTAGTTTTTAGATTTTACTTTACCAGTCCAAGTCTTAAAGCCGCCTTGTAATTGGTAAATTTGGCTGTAGCCTTTTTTCTTTAATGTTAAGGCTGCTCGTGCACTTCGACCAGTATTTTGGCAGTATAGGTAAACTGGTAAGTCTGGACGGATTTCTTTATGACGGTTGTTTAATTGCGTCATAGGAATGTTACGAGCACCTAAAATATGACCCGCTTCGAATTCTTTTGGTTCGCGTAAGTCGATTAATTGTGCTTTACGGTAGCCTTCGATAAACTGTTCTTGTGTTAAATTAATTACGGCTTTTTTTAAGCGCATTGAGTTGATCACGATATAAGCAACGATCACAACTAGGATAACGAGAATTGTGTATAAAATTGTCACAGCGTTATTGCCCCTTTCTTTCTGTAATTTCTATTATAAGAGAATAACTAGAGATAGTCGAGCTAGTTTGTTAAAATGAACAATTGGAGGCGAGGAAATTTTGAAACAACAATGGTATTTTATCAATTCGGGTCCGTGTCACCCAGCTTATAATATGGCGTTAGATGAAGCGTTGTTAGATTGGCATAGTGTGGGTGAAATTCCACCAGTTATTCGTTTTTATGAATGGAACCCTGCAACAGTGTCTATTGGTTACTTCCAGCGAGCACATAAAGATATTAATTTACAAAATGTGAAAGAACAAAATTTAGGCTTTGTGCGTCGTCCTACGGGTGGTCGTGCAGTGTTACATGATCAGGAGCTAACCTATTCAGTTATTGTGTCGGAAAGCTATCCAAATATGCCTGCAACGGTGACAGAAGCTTATCGTATTATTAGTGAAGGGATTTTGTTAGGATTCCAAAAACTTGGCTTAGAGGCTTATTTTAGCGTGCCAGAGACGAAGGAACAATTTGAGGATTTAAAGAAACCAAAAAGTGCAGTTTGTTTTGATGCACCAAGCTGGTATGAATTAGTCGTTGAAGGAAAAAAGGTTGCGGGTAGTGCGCAAACACGTCAAAAAGGTGTTATTTTGCAGCATGGTGCTATTTTACTAGATTTGGATGAAGAACTATTACTTTCCGTGTTCAATTTTGAGTCGGATGAAGCAAAAGAGAGAATGCGAAAAAAATTACCTGAAAAAGCAGTAGCAATGAATCAATTTGTTGATAAGCCATTTACGATTGCGGATTGTATTGAAGCTTTTTCAAATGGCTTTAAAGAAGCGCTTGATATTGAACTTGTACCATATCAATTGAATGAAACACAACAACAATATGTTGAACATTTAATGAAAAATAAATATTGTACGGATGAGTGGAATTATAGAAAATAAAAAACGAACATGTGTTTTAGTTTTTTGAAAAAAATTTTTATGTCTCGAAACGTTGATATACGTAAGGTTAACAGAAATTCAAAAAAATCAAGACCTTGTTTGAAAAAAATATATGTTGTAATCTTTTTTAAGTAAATAAATCCAGCTCAACATATAGGGTAGTCCTATTGAATCAAACACAATATCTTGTGTTTGATTCTCGTTTTTGTTGGGGACTATAAAATTAATAAATCGTTCAAAGGGGGCTTACGTGGTGGTAAGTGTTGTAGAACAATCCATCCCAGTCAATCAACTAAATCAAGATATTGAACTATTTCCGCAAGTGCATCCGATTACGCCGGATATGCACATTACGCATAAAGGTGTTTCACGTCTTGTCATGATTGACCGTTATTCTTTTAAAGATACGGAAAAGAAAACATTAAAAGCAGGAGATTTTGTTGTCTTAACGGTGAAACAAGATCCTAAATTCCCAGCACGTGGACTTGGAATTATCGAGGCTATTAATCAGGACAAAAAAACAGCCACTATTCGTATTGAAGAAGATTATCGTCATGTATTAGAAGGCGAGGAACAAACGACAGGCATAATTGAACGTTCATTAGATATTATTGAAAAGCCGCTCGAAATTTATTATGAGCAAATTGCAAAGCGTAATGCAACGGGCTTAGCCGCTGTTGAAACAACTGAGGAAAAACGCCAAGAATGGTTTGAAAAATTTTATGAACAGTTAGTAAAGATGAACTTCATACCAGCAGGGCGCGTTATTTATGGCGCTGGCTCTGAAACTGAAGTAACTTTCTTTAACTGTTACGTAATGCCGTTTGTTGCTGATTCACGTGAAGGTATCAGTGATCACCGTAAGCAAGTAATGGAAATTATGAGCCGCGGTGGTGGTGTTGGTACGAATGGTTCAACACTACGCCCTCGCAACACCTTAGCGCGCGGAGTTAATGGTAAATCAAGTGGCTCAGTTAGCTGGTTGGATGATATTGCTAAGCTAACGCATCTTGTTGAACAAGGTGGTTCTAGACGTGGAGCACAAATGATTATGCTAGCTGATTGGCATCCTGATATTGTGGAATTTATCATTTCAAAAATGCAAAATCCACGTATTTTGCGATATTTAATCGAAAATACAAATGATGAATCAATCATTCGTTTAGCAAAAGAAAAATTAAAATTCAAACCCTTGACTCAGCAAGAAGATGCGATGTATCAAGGGATTGTAAATTATAAAAACATTGAAGGCTTTGGTGGCTTTAATGAAGCAATTATTCGTGATGCTGAAACTAAGCTTCGCGATGGTGGTACGTACTCAGTCCACAACCCAGATTTCTTAACAGGTGCAAATATTTCGGTAACATTAACGAAAGAATTTATGGATGCGGTAGAAAACGATGAGGATTTCCCATTACGTTTCCCAGACGTAGCGAATTACACACCTCAGCAAATGCTTGAATACAACGAAAAATGGCATGAAGTAGGCGATGTTCGCGAGTGGGAAAAGCTAGGTTACCCAGTACACACTCACCGCACAATTAAGGCAAAAGAGCTGTGGAATTTAATTAATGTTTGTGCAACTTATGCAGCAGAGCCAGGTATTTTCTTCATTGATAATGCTAACGACATGACAAATGCAAAAGCGTATGGTCAGCAAGTCGTTGCAACGAATCCGTGTGGCGAACAACCACTTGCACCATATTCTGTTTGTAACCTAGCTGCGGTAAACTTAGCGATGTTTGCAAACAAAGTTACAAAAACAGTTGATTACGATGCATTACGTGAAACGGTAAAAGTCGGTGTACGTATGCAAGACAATGTAATTGATGCGACACCTTACTTCTTAGAGGATAATAAAAAGCAAGCCCTTGGCGAACGTCGTGTTGGCTTAGGTGTTATGGGCTTAGCTGATCTTCTAATCTACTGTGAAAAAGAGTACGGCTCGGAAGAAGGCAACCAGCTAGTAGATGAGATTTTCAAAACGATTGCAACTGCTGCGTATGAGCAATCAATCGAGTTAGCAACAGAGCGTGGTAGCTTCCCATTCTTACAAGGTGATACGGAAGAAGAAACAGCGCGTTTACGTGAAGCCTTTATCCAAACTGGTTTCATGAAAAAAATGCCACAGCATATTCGCGAAGGCGTAGTTGCTAACGGTATTCGCAATTCACACCTATTAACAGTTGCACCTACTGGATCAACAGGTACCATGGTTGGTGTTGCAACAGGACTTGAGCCATACTTCAGCTTCACGTATTACCGTTCAGGTCGTTTAGGGAAGTTTATTGAAGTAAAAGCAGAAATCGTTAAAGAATATTTAGAGGCGAATCCAGGCGTGGATGAAAATAATTTACCAAGCTGGTTCAAATCGTCAATGGAGCTTTCAGCAGAGGCGCATGCCGATGTACAGTGCATCATTCAAAACTGGATTGATTCATCGATTTCGAAAACAGTAAACGCACCAAAAGGCTATGGTGTAGAGCAGGTACAAAAAGTGTACGAGCGTCTTTATAATGGCGGTGCGAAAGGCGGAACGGTATACGTAGACGGCTCTCGTGATACACAAGTTTTAACACTAAAAGCGGAAGAAGCAAATAGTGATGAACAATTAGAATTTGAAGAATTAAAGCAAGCCGAGGAACAGGTAAAGCGTCAAGTCGTATTAGTGGATACAATTAAACCATTAACAGACACTGACGTAACAATCGGGTCGGAAGTTGGCAACACATGTCCAGTATGTCGTCAAGGTACGGTAGAAGAAATGGGCGGCTGTAACACATGTACAAACTGTGGTGCACAGCTAAAATGTGGCTTGTAATTTAAAATAGCGTATTAATTGTAGCTTTGAAATAAAGTTAAACCGAAACTCCCTATCATATAAAATAGGGAGTTTCGGTTTTTTATTTTTATTTATAATTGTGCAGTTTATAAAAAGATGATCGAGTTTAAATAAAGTTTAATTATTAATGAAAAAGTGGTACCATTTTCTGTATAATTAGAATAGGATTATTTTGGTATTTACGTATTCGTCAAATCGAATCATCGAAAGGAAGTGAAATAAATTGCATACACATATGCCAAATGATTATGAATGTCCATTTTGCCGAATTGTTTCAGGTAAAGAAAAACAAAATAATGGAACAAAACAAAGAGATATCATATACCAAAATGAACATGTTACTGCATTTATTGCTAGTAAATGGTGGCCGAACAATAAAGGACATGTTCTAGTTGTTCCCAATCAACATTTTGAAAATATTTATGAACTTCCGGTAGAGATGGCTGCTGAAATTCATCGTGTAGCTCAATTAACCGCATTTGCAATGAAAAATACATATGGTTGTGATGGAATTTCTACTCGTCAACATAATGAACCAGCAGGAAATCAAGACGTATGGCATTACCATCTTCATATATATCCAAGGTACGAAGGTGACAATCTTTACATGACAAAAGGTGTCTTTACAATGCCTGATGAACGTCCTTATTACGCAGAAAAGTTACGTTCATGGTTAATCAATAAATAATTTGATGATTTAGATATTTATCTGGATAACAATAGTAAAGTGAAAGTTTTTACATCATTTTATAGAAGTTAGTTAAATTTATTAATTAGTAGGAGAAAAGGAGAAAGTTGCAAATGTCACTTCATATTACTAGAGAGATAACTAAAACGGATAAACAATATCTCGAAGATGAACTGTATAAATTTAATTTAAAACACTTTCCGATAGACTTAAGAGATAGGTATGAAGAAATCTGTTTATTTATTAAAGATGATAGTGGGAAAATATATGGTGGAATTATGAGCGCCGTATGTTGGAATTGGTTGGAGATTTATATCCTTATTGTAGATGAGGATCTTAGAAATTCTGGATATGGAACAAAATTGTTATTAGAGCTAGAGGAAATTGCTTTAAGTAAAAAATGTGATTTCATTAAAGTAGATACTCTAAGTTTTCAGGCATTAGATTTCTATAAAAAGAATGGTTACGAAGTGTTTGGTAGTATAAATAATGTAGGTAGAGATTTTGAGCATTATTATTTAAAGAAAGATTTAGCTTATTTCAGTGGGTGACCAACCCCCCGCTGAAATTGGTTAGGGCCTCTGGAAGATGTCACGGATTCGACTTTATCCTCGGCGCATAAGTGCTTGTCCAGAAATCACTTTTCGGACAAGCCTTTTTCACTATTTTCGGAAATAACCTCACATGTAGAAATACTTTTTGCTATTCCATTCACTTCTCAACATGCCCATTTCAATCAAATAAAAATATTCATCTTCAAATTTACGACCTTCAAGTAGCAGCCCCCCTTGAACGAACCCCACACTTAAATAGCACTGATATGCCGCTTTTTCAACGATAGGTAATTATTACTCTTCTTTTATTACTAAAAATATCCCGACAAAAATCAATACTGTTCCAATCCAAAACGACCAGCCAATAGTTTCTTCGAGTAGTACCCAGCCTAAAAATGTACCAACAATCGGCTGCAAAAAGAAAAATAAGCCGCCACTTGAAGCATTTAAGAGTTGCAGACCTTTGCTCCAAAGTAAAAAGCCACATGCAGTAGAGATGATACTTAAATATAGTAAGCCTCCCCAAATCGAAGGCTGTGTCATTGCTTCAATATTTAACTGCGATAGTTTCGGTAAAACAATAGGGGTCAATAAAATAACGGCAATACTTGAAGTGTACGTCGTGACGACAATTTGCGAATAATTGGCAGGAATTTTTTTTATAAGCACAGACATGAATGCCCAGGTAAGTGCTGCAATGAGTAAGTAAACACCACCAAGTTGCAGAGTGCTATCAATCGCACCATTGCCAACAATGATTGCAACCCCAATTGTAGCAAGCGCAATTGAAAAGCACTTTTTCCAAGTGAGCGTCTCTTTTAATACGAAACGAGCGAATAACACCATAAAAGCAGGGGTTGTGGCAGTAATGATAGCCCCCATTTGAGCACTAGAAAGCAACGTGCCCATTTCCTGTGTCACAATTGAGATCGTATTCCCAACGAGAGCCACGATGAAAATAATTAACCAATCTTTCCTTGCAATTGCCCAAATCTGTTTTGTTATGAAACCGATGATGAGTAACGTAATAGCCGCAATGAAATAGCGCATCCACACTAGTTCAAATGGTGGTATAACGTCAACTACTACCTTTACAACAACGTACATCCCGCCCCAAATACTTGCTGCGAGCGATAAAAATAGAGCGCCTACTAATTTTTCATTCATTCATTCATTCATTCATTCATGATTCCTCCGTTTGTAAAATACATGTCCGAAAACGGAAGAAAATTTCTTCTACCGTTAAGAAAGAAGAAGAATTACTGGTACGTCCTTTTCAAATAATGGTGTATAAAACATCGTTTTCACTTCTTTCTTTCATAATTTTTTAATTAGTATACAGTATTTGTGCTGGAATACATATATTTGCTTTTTGTTTCAATAGAACAATTGCAATATTGTAAATAAAATTTATCTTTGTAAATCCAATGTAAACAAACTTTTCGGATAATTCATGTGCGAACAATAACTTTCACAACATAAAAAAGTTATCACAAAATTTTGCTCAACATTTCGCCATATTTATGAAGTGAGTATTGAATATATTACAAAATAACCTCGTGAATTTGCATTGTATTTACAAAAATACACTAAATATTAACAGAAAACCAAGTTTTTTATTGATTATTCTGAAATTAATATGCTTTTTTCTATCAATTTTTGTTTTGTTCTTCACAATTTACAGAAGGTTTACACGTTTCGTACAGAACATTAAAAATTGAACGTTATTGTTAAGGCAGATAGAAAATGCTTGGAGGATGGCAACATGTTGAAAAAGACAATCTATATAATTACATTTGCAATCACAATTATGCTACTAGCTGCATGTGGTGGGAAGTCAGAGAGTTCAGATGGAGGAGGACAACTTGTCACAATTTCGGGTTCTACATCTGTCGGACCTTTAGCAGAAAAATTAGCAATTAAATATGAAGAAACAGAAGATGTCAAAATAGAAATTAACCAAATCGGGTCATCAGCAGGGATAACAAATGCTATTAACGGCGTTTCTCAAATTGGTATGAGTTCACGTGATTTAAAGCAAGAAGAAGTCGATTCAGGAATTGAACAACTTGTCATTGCGTATGACGGAATTGTTGTCGTAACCCATCCATCGAATCCAGTGAAAGACTTGACGATGGAGCAAGTGAAGCAAATCTTTACAGGGGAAATCACAAACTGGAAAGAGCTTGGCGGTAAGGATATGGAAATCGTCGTTGTATCACGTGAGGACGGATCAGGTTCACGCGATGCATTTCAAGAAATTGTAGGCTACGAATCTGGTGAATTGATTCGAAATGCGATCGTAGCAAGTGGTAACGGAAATATAAAAACGACGGTTGCAACAAATAAACATGCGGTCGGATTTATTTCGTTCGAATATATTGATGAAACCGTTTCGGCATTAGCAATTAACGGTGTACAAGCGCAGGCAGCAAATGTACTAGATGGGAAATATGAATTATCGAGACCATTCTTATTTGTCTACGATAAGGAAGTACCACAAGCAGCAACGAAATTTATGGACTATGTATTAAGTGCAGATGGACAAAAAATTGTGGAATCAGCAGGGGCGATTCCATTAACGAAATAATGTGGGCATGGAGGACAAAGCTGTGACAACACAAAGAGAATATGACGTACAACAGCAAATAAGTAAAGGTAATAAACGTAAATACTTTTTAGAAAGCTTATCATCAAAAATTTTCTTAGCCTGTGCATTACTTTCAGTAGTAAGTCTACTACTTATCGTAGGCTTCGTATTTTATAAAGGGGCAAACCCATTTGTAACAGGTGGTTATAGTTTCTTAGATTTCATCTTTGGAAGTGATTGGGTTCCATCAGAAGATAAATTCGGGATTTTCCCAATGATTGTCGCATCGATTTATGCAACGATTGGCGCACTTATTATTGGGGTACCAGTGGGCTTACTGACAGCGATTTTTTTAGCAGAAATTGCACCAAAGTCAGTAGCGAAAATTGTTTCACCCGCTATTCAATTATTAGCAGGGATTCCATCGGTGTTATACGGGGTGTTCGGTTTAGCGATTATCGTACCTTTTTTACAAAATAACTTAGGCTTAGCACGTGGACAAAGCTTGATTGCGGTGATTTTAGTGTTAGCAATCATGATGCTACCAACGATTGTTACAGTAGCTGAAACAGCAATTCGTGCGGTGCCGAAAACATATCGTGAAGGCTCTCTAGCACTAGGTGTATCGCAAATTGGTACGATTTTTAAAGTCGTTGTACCGGCAGCAAAATCAGGGATTATGGCTGCGATTGTGCTTGGTTTAGGGCGCGCGTTAGGCGAAACGATGGCCGTTATTTTAGTGGCCGGAAACTCACTTATTATCCCGACAAGCTTAACCGATTCTGTGCGTCCATTGACGACGAATATTGCACTTGAAATGGGTTACGCAGCAGGAACACACCAGGAAATGCTATTTGCAACAGGGATTGTGTTATTCTCATTTATCTTACTATTAAACTTTGTACTATCCCGCATTACAGCGAAGGGAGCTAAGTAATATGCGTCAAACAAAAGATAATATATTGCGCGGCTTATTATGGGCTTCAGCTTTTGTGTCAGTCGCAGTATTAGTTGTCATTGTTGGTTATATTTTTTATAAAGGATTTTCATATATAAGCTTTGACTTTATTTTTGGAGATTATTCGCCATCAGGTGACGGTGGGATTTTCCCAATGATTGTAACGACAATTTTAACCATTTTAATTTCATTAGTGATTGCAACGCCAATCGGGATTTTAGCGGCGGTTTACCTACATGAATATGCAAAGCAAGGTCGTTTAGTAAATATAATTCGTTATGCAACGGAAAGCTTAACAGGGATACCTTCGATCATCTATGGGTTATTCGGTGCGGTATTTTTCGTAGCCATTTTAAAATTAGGGATGTCAATTATAGCGGCGTCATTAACGTTAACAATTATCGTTTTACCAGTCATTATTCGTACGACAGAAGAGGCATTAAAAACAGTACCTGCAACATATCGTGAAGGCTCGTTAGCGCTTGGTACAACAAAATTACAAACATTATATAAAGTAATTTTACCAAGTGCCATGCCAGGGATTTTATCGGGGATTATATTATCGATTGGTCGTATCGTTGGGGAATCGGCAGCGATTTTCTTAACAGCAGGAACGGTAGCAGCAATGCCATCAAGCATTTTCTCATCTGCACGAACATTAACGGTACATTCGTATTTAGTAACGCAAGAAGCGGGTGATATTGGCTTAGCAGCGGCAGTTGGTATTGTATTAATCGTTATCATTTTAGTACTGAACTTATCGGCAACATATATTTCGAAAAAATTAAACAAGGCAGATTATTAAGGAGCAAAAACAATGACTATGACCGTATCAGAAGCAGCGATTTTCAACAGCTCGCCAGCAATTTTAACAGATGTACAGGAAACGAAAATTCAAGTAAATGATTTGAACCTATTTTATTGTGAAAAACAAGCGTTATTTAACGTCAATTTAGATATTAAAGAAAAAGAAGTAACAGCATTAATTGGACCTTCAGGCTGTGGTAAATCAACTTTTTTACGTACACTAAATCGCATGAACGACTTGATTGATGGGGTACGTGTCATCGGGAATATTCATATTGATGGAGAAAATGTTTACGAATCTAATGATGTCATTAAGTTACGAACAAAAGTGGGCATGGTGTTCCAAAAATCAAATCTTTTCCCAATGAGCATTTATGATAATGTAGCTTACGGTCCACGCATGCAGGGAATAAAAAACAAAAAGACATTAGATGGTATTGTTGAAGAATCACTGCGCGGTGCAGCGATTTGGGATGAAGTAAAGGATCGTTTAAAATCATCGGCGCTGGGCCTTTCTGGCGGTCAGCAACAGCGTATTTGTATCGCACGTGCTATTGCAATGAAGCCAGATGTCATTTTAATGGACGAGCCCACTTCAGCACTTGACCCAATTTCAACGTTAAAGGTAGAAGAACTAATTACACAAATGAAAAAGGATTATACAATCGTCATAGTAACGCACAACATGCAACAAGCGGCGCGTATTAGTGACAAAACGGCATTTTTCTTAAATGGTGAGGTTGTGGAATTTGATGATACAAATATTATTTTCTCAACACCTAAAGATCAACGCACAGAAGACTATGTAACAGGTCGTTTCGGATAATAGGGGGGAGCTAGGACATGATTCGTGAAAACTTTGAAAAAAATATGCTTGAGCTACAAAATAAAATGGTTAAAATGGTAGATTTAACTGTTATAGCGACGGAAAAGGCGTTTAAAGCATTACAGGAGCAAGATATGACAGTTGCACTTGATGTCATTGAGGGAGATGCCTACATTGATGAGCTTGAAAATGAAATCAATCAAATGGCAATTTGGTTAATGGCAAAAGAGCAGCCAGTTGCTAGAGATCTTCGTCGCATTGTTAGCATGATTAAAATGTCTTCAGATATCGAGCGTATCGCAGACTTTGCTGTAAACACTGCAAAAGCGACAATAAAAATTAGTAAAACAGAGTCGGTCATTTCGAAAACAAGCTTATTCGAAATGAAAAATATTTCGATGGACATGCTGAAAAAGGCGATGAAGGCTTTCATCGAGGAAGATATTGCACTTGCAAAAGCAGTTGGTGAATTAGACGACAAGGTAGATGAGAAGAATCATCAAAACTATGCCGTTTTAACAAATTATTTATCAGAACATCCGCAAGACACGGAGCAAGTAGTACAGCTATTATTTATTAATCGTTTTGTCGAGCGTACGGCCGATCATATTACAAATATGGCCGAATCAACAGCTTACTTTATTAAAGGACAGTTATTTGACTTAAACTAGAGAAGCGAGGAATCATTGATGACGAAAAAAATATTAGTCGTTGAAGATGATGAAAATTTAGGAAACTTATTGCAGTTATATTTAATCAAAGATGGCTATGAAGTACGTATCGAAACATCCGGTAAACTTGGACTAGATGCGCTCGTACAATACGAGCCTGATGCAATAATACTCGATTGGACATTACCAGATATAGAGGGTATAGAGATATGTCGTCAAATTCGTTATCAATCTGACATCCCGATTATTATGATTAGTTCAAGAACAGATGAATTAGATGCTGTTTTAGCACTTGAGATGGGGGCTACTGAATATATTCGCAAGCCGTTTGGATTCCGCGAGCTATTGACACGTCTAAGATTACATTTGAAACGCTATGAAAAAGAGCAACAGCAGCAAGTACGTGTATCAGAGCTGGTAATTGGTCCGTTTAAAGTGGATCTTGTCATGTTTAAAGTGTATAAGGAAGAAGTAGAAATCCCGTTAACAAAGCGTGAGTTTAAGCTACTGTTGCATTTATTAGAACAACCCGGTGATATTAAATCCCGTGAAGATATTATTGAAATGCTCGATTTTACGAAAGGCGATAAGCGTACGGTCGATGTACATATTCGTAGACTACGTGAGAAAATTGAAGAACAGCCGAGCTCACCGAAATGGATTAAGACAAAAAGCGGCATCGGCTATTATTTTAATGATAAAGCTCAGGAAGTCTCTTACAATTCGTAAGAGGCTTTTGTTGTAAATTAAATTTTGTTATTAACATGCTTATTCAAAGGGAAAATTAATATCACGTGTAATGCATGATTCGAAGTTTTTTATAAAATCTCGAAGTATTTTTGCTAATGCAATCTTTTTACTAAGCCAAACATAATGCTCGGCACCCTCAATTTCTATGTATTTTGAATTATTAATAAGCGCAGAAATTTGTTTAATTGGCCAGGAGGGGCGAATATCATTTTCTGCATAGATAAATAATGTGGGTAAATCTAGATGTGAAATATCTTTGAGTAAGTTCGGATTTTTTATAAATGTTCTCCAAGAATCAATTAGGGATCTGTGGACAATCGTATTGACCTCATACTTAAAATTTGGTGTTAATTCACCAATTTCTATTTTGTTTCGACTGTAAGAGTCTTTCCAATCTCGGTCATTTTGTATTCCAGTCCCAGATATAGAAACATAGCCTAATATAGAGCGCGAGTATAATAGTGAATAGGCCAGTCCCACATCTGCTCCCCATGAGTGCCCAATGACTAACCATTTTTTAAATCCATACGCTTTTCTAATCCATTCAATATCGCGAAGACAAGACGCCAAATCATACCCATTGCCATCATCGCTAGAACGACCACAGCCTCTAGGGTCAAACATAATTACTTCACAAACCTCATCAATTAGAGTAGAAAGAGGTTCTAAATAATTACAAGTTCCAGGTCCTCCACTAATTAAGATGACAGGAATACTACCTTCCCCTCTTTTTTCGGTCCAAAGCTGTGCATGATCTATTTCAATAAGTTTTTCATTCAAAATACCACCCCTTAATTAAAATGTTTTATATGATAGCTTATTAATTATTATGAACAATTTGTAAAGAACTGGTATATTAGTTATAGTACATTTCATCACCAATTTCTTGATTTAATCTGACTTATTAAGCTTTTCGTATTACTTACTTAAAAGTCTACAATAAAATATTTGAAAATATCAAGGAGGCTCGAATGTTTTATTTATCGAAAGAAACACAGCATCAAGCTAATGTAGCGCATATAGCATATTTTCCAGAAAGCGATATAGATTTAGATAGATTGACGTATTCAATGCAAGAGTTAAAGGCTGAAAAACAATGGATTCCGGAGCGCTTTCATGGAGCAATTGATAGCGGAACATTATATAGCATGTCAGATCAATGGCGGGATTATTTGAACTGGTGTGAACAAACGATTGCCACACATCAGGTCCACTTCGAGAACATGTATAAAAATCGTCTATTGATTGCAACAAAATTCGATGAAGCAACTGCTGAAGTTTTTAACGATTCTTTGCATGATGGCGCAATATTAAATATCAAGCGTCAGGATGGCAATGTGACGTTACTCATTGATATGCGAGGTGGCTTTACACCAAAAGCGATGATTCGTCAACGTTTATGCAGGCACAGGAAACGGGTGAGCTTGCGCGCGACTATGTGTATGATGAACTTATCGAGATATCAAATGGCTACGGGTTTCGTGTGCTGTCCAGCTCTCCATATGACGAATGGACGATTGATTTCTCGGATGTAAAGGCAAGCTTTGTTTATCGTCCAAAAGCTTTTACCGAGCGTGAGCAATATACAGATGTATTTAGTTATATTGAACATTTAACACCGTCGTTACACTATTTTATCGTAGAAAATCAGGAATTCATTGATTTCGATATACATAGCATAGAGCAGCGGGAGACAGGGTTTTACATGAATGATTTATTGTTAGGTACTACGACCGAGCAAGTAATCGAGCGCATTTACTGTGATCTATATGAAAATCCATTCGCGCATTTTAGTGTAATGGTTCTACTTGAAGAACTTGAAGAGGCCGCCTTAAGCGAGGATCCCGTTTTACGCGTACGTGCATTTAATACAATGTTTGAAATAGATCGTAAAGCCGCTCCTATTGTTAACCGTGTGCTCCGTATCATACAGGTGGAAGAGCATGAGGAAATGCTTATGCAAGTAATAGCTGAGCATTTTGAAAAAATTGGGCTACTTGATGCGGAGGTAAAAGAGCGCTGGTTATCGTAATTTCTTTTACAAAACGAGGCATTTTGCATTATACTGAGTTAACATGTAATAAAAAGGAGGTTTGCCTAATGTCTGAGCAAACAGAAAAGAAAACTTTAAGCTTACAAGAGCTAGTAAAGCAACAATTAGAAGCGAAAAAGAACAATGCGGGTGGCGGTAAAAACAATTTAAAAGGTGACACGTCAGCGAAAAAAATGAAGAGCCAGCAATCGAAGAAAACAAGCAATACGCGCCGTAAAATGGGTGTGTAATAAGAAGCCTGAGCATGAAATCCATGTTCAGGTTTTTCTTTTTGGGAATTTATTTGAAAGTTTAAAAAACAACTGATTCCAAACTAATCGTCATTCGTTTATACAACTAAGAAGGGGGAGGTACTTTGCGAAGAGACATCTTTGATACGCATTATGAAGCGATTTATAAATACATACTTTACTTAACTAATGATTGCCATTTAGCGCATGACTTACTGCAAGAAACCTTTTACCGCTATTATCAAAAAAATTATGATGCTAATGAACGTCTGTATTTACTAAAAATTGCTCGGAATTTGGTATACGATCATTATCGCAGAAAAAAGTTAATCGGCTTTTTTACATTAAAAAAGGAACCGCCAGCGAATGCCAAGTTACCAGAAGAAGTTACATTACAAAATGCCGAAAATGAGACGCTATACAATGCTTTACAGCAAATAAAAACGAATTACCGTGAAGTGGTGATTTTACGCTATATCGAGCAGTATTCTGTCAAAGAGACAGCGCAAATATTAAATACAACGGAAGTAAAGGTTAAAAATGATACCGCGCGTGGATTAAAGGCGTTACGTGAACTGTTAGGAGGTGTGCGCAATGCTTGATGAAAAACAGTTAAATCACTTACAGTCCATAAAAATTGATGAGGTTGAAAAACAAGCTGATTTCGAACGAATCCAAAGAAGAATAAACAAAAAGCCATTCCATTGGCAATTACCAGCAGTAGCGTTTTCAATAGTGCTACTCGTGTTATTGTTAGTTGCGACAATGCCGATCCCGGATAACACCGTAAACCTTTCTTCAGACGCCTATTTAACATCAATTTTAGTGAGAGATGGTGAAGGTGATCCGAAATCAAATTATTATTTAGGAGTTAGTCAGACAATGGCTGAGGATGAGCTGAAAACCATGCAAGCTTCACTCGATACTCTACAACAAATTGAAGAACCACCAGTTAAGCCAAAAGTGTCTAAATCCTATCGATTTACCTATAGCGATGGCTCCAATCTTGTCTTCTATGAATATTTAACAGCAAATAGAATATATATTAAAGACGTTCACAAAGGCCTCTATTATGAATTTACAGAGGGCTCAGGCTTTATTTCGTTTATGAATACTCGCTACCAAACGTGGCAATATCTTTTGCTTGTGATCATTTTTGTTTTACTGTTTGGTGGCAATATGTACATTGATAAAAAAATGCGTGTTGAAGAAGATCCGAAGCGAAAGCTACCGATGCATTCGCATTATATGCAAAGTATCATGACAATTTGTTATATTTTTGTGTTGTTCTTGTTTTTTGTGGGAGGAATGTCAAGTAATGCAAACATTCATATCGCAGGAATCTATTTGTTAGGGTTTGTTTTCGCATTCATTAATATCATCATCGAACAAAAGTATGATAACAACGGTTGGCGCAAGCTACGGTTTGTCAATATTTCGTTAATGTTTCCTACGTATTTATACCTATTCATTCAGCTGTAGTTACTTCTTTACAAAGAGTTACTTTTGTTTTCGGAATACTTTGACAAATAATGTAATTCACTTTACGATTAAATAAACTAATGTAAGAGGGTGATTCGATGATTACAATTGAAACAGCGCAGCAATTCGATAACGAAGATTCGTTAAATAGCTATGCAGAAGAATTTTATAAACAACCCGGTCAAATTTATTTTGATGGAAACTCACTTGGTTTATTATCAAAGCGTTCGGAATTAAGTGTACTCACATTATTACATTCATGGAAGGAACATGGTATTGATGGTTGGACTTCTGGAGACTACCCGTGGTTTTATTTATCGGAAAATTTAGGGGATCTTTGTGCACCGCTTGTTGGTGCGAAAAAAGAAGAGGTTGTATTAACAGGTTCTACAACGACGAACTTGCACCAGCTGCTTTCAAGTTTTTTCAAACCAACTGAAACCAAAAATAAAATTTTAGCAGACGAACTAAATTTCCCGTCGGATTTATATGCAATTCAGAGTCAGCTTACGCTACATGATTTGTCAAAAAACCATATGAAATTAGTGAAATCACAGGACGGGCAAACGTTAACTACAAAAAACATTATTGAGGCAATGACGGATGATGTTGCCGTGGCGGTATTGCCAGCGGTCCTTTATCGCAGTGGTCAAGTCCTCGATTTACAGGAGATTACGAAGGCTGCACATGAAAAAAATATAATTGTTGGCTTTGATTTATGTCATTCAATCGGTTCAATTCCACACAAGCTCCATGACATTGGTGCGGACTTTGCTTTTTGGTGTAATTATAAGCATTTAAACGGTGGGCCAGGTTCCGTTGCTGGGCTATTTGTGCATGAAAAACATTTTGGCACTGCACCTGGCTTAGCGGGTTGGTTTGGATCGAAAAAAAATAAACAATTTGATTTAGACATTACATTAACGCAATCAAGCGACGCGGGGGCATATCAAATTGGCACGCCACATGTATTAAGTTTAGCGCCTATTATAGGCTCACTTGAGTTGTTTAGTGAAGTAGGGATAGATGCTATACGTGAAAAATCACTGAAGTTAACCCAATTTATGATGGATTGTCTTGAACAGGAAATTCCAAATAGCTTCACTTTCGGCAACCCACTAGATCATTCTCGTGGCGGGCATTTATTTTTAGTTCATGATGAGGCAGCACGAATCTGTAAGGCTCTAAAAGGTGAAGGAGTTATTCCTGATTTCCGTGCACCGAATGGCATTCGTTTAGCGCCGGTTGCGTTATATAATTCATTTGCAGAAGTGTGGCAAGCTGTTCAAATTTTAAAACGCATTATGCATGAGAAAGTGTATGAATCATTTGAAAATAAACGAGATGTTATTGCATAAGGAGGAAATTTGATGGACAAAAAATCGATTTCAGACTTAGAACAAAAAATCAGTGCGGAAAAAGGCATTCATACCGACTTTAAAAATGATATGACGTATGGCGAGTATTTAGGGTTAGATGCCATATTATCGAGTCAAAAGCGCTTATCAGAGCATCATGATGAAATGTTGTTTTTAATTATTCATCAAGTAAGCGAGCTATGGATGAAGCTTATAATCCATGAATTACAGGCTGCCATTACAACAATTCAGCAAGGGAACATGCAACCTGCGTTCAAAATGCTCGCTCGTGTATCAAAAATCCAGCATCAAATTATTCAAGCATGGGATGTTCTTGCAACGATGACACCTGCTGAATATTTACAGTTCCGTGATTCGCTCGGAAAAGCTTCAGGATTTCAAAGCTATCAATACCGCCTAATCGAATTTGCACTTGGCTATAAAAGTAAGCATATCTTAAAAATTTATGAAAAAGATCAAGCGATATTAAACGAATTAAAACAGGCCTATGAAGCGCCAAGTATATACGATGTAGCGATTGAAGCGCTCGTAAAAGCAGGGTTGGAAATAAATCCAGCATTGATTAATCGTGATTTTTCTGTAGTATATAGTGGTGACGATTCCGTTGCGGCAGCCTGGAAAACTGTGTATGAAAATATCGATACCTATTGGGATTTATACCAATTGGCAGAAAAGTTAGTAGATATTGAAGATGCATTACAGCAATGGCGCTTCCGTCATATGAAAACGGTTGAGCGTATTATTGGTTTTAAAATAGGCACTGGTGGCTCCTCTGGTGTGAACTATTTACGCCAAGTGCTTGATCATCGTTTTTTCCCAGAGCTTTGGGATTTACGAACAACATTATAGTTTAGAGACAGATAGATAGAGTGGAGTGAGTTAGATGGAGAAGAGTAAAGGACAATGGTCAAGTAAATTAGGGTTTGTATTAGCGTCAGCTGGTGCAGCGATTGGGCTCGGGGCGATTTGGAAAATGCCTTATGTAGCCGGTCAAAGTGGTGGCGGCGCATTCTTTTTAATTTTTGTTCTATTAACGTTATTAATAGGTTTACCGATGTTATTATCGGAATATATCATTGGTCGTGCAGCACAAAAGGAAGCAGTAACCGCTTATAAAGTATTAGCACCCAATACGAAAGCATGGGCTTGGATCGGTAAGCTAGGTATTATCGGTTGCTTTTTACTGCTATCATTTTACAGTGTAGTAGGTGGCTGGATTTTTGTATATAGTGGCGTGTCAGTTGTTGGCAATGTTATTGATCCGAATTTAGACCCTGGTGCATTTTTCGGACAAGTAACAGGTACACCGTGGATCGCATTAGTGGGTCTTGCATTATTTACGATTGCAAACATTATCGTTATTGCATTAGGTGTTCAAAACGGGATTGAAAAAGCGAATAAATTTATGATGCCGCTATTATTCATCATGTTCTTTATTTTAGTTGTGCGTGCTGTAACGCTAGATGGGGCGATGGAAGGGATTAAATTCTTCTTATATCCTGACTTTTCGAACATTACAGGGGAATCGATTTTATATGCGTTAGGACAGTCGTTCTTCGCATTAGCAGTCGGGTTTTCATGTCTTGTTACATATAGCTCGTATTTGAAGAAAGATGTTAGCTTACCAAATTCAGCTGGCTCAGTAGTAGGGTTAAGTATTTTTGTATCGTTTTTAGCAGGTCTAGCGATTTTCCCAGTTGTGTTCGCATTTGATATGGAAGTAACAAGTGGGCCACCATTACTATTTATGGTACTTCCAGCTGCGTTTTCACAAATGCCATTCGGAGAACTATTTTTAGCATTGTTCCTAATATTATTTTTATTTGCAACGTTAACATCTTCATTTAGTTTGTATGAGATTATTGTTGCGGCTACTGTAGAAAAATGGAATGTTTCTCGTGCCAAAATTACAATTGTGATAGGGGTTCTTGTGTTTATTGCGGCAATACCTTCTACTTTAACGTATAGTACGTTAGGGGATGTGTCAATTTTTGGCCGTAATATTTTTGACTTTACGGACTTTGTAGTGTCGAATGTTATTTTACCAATTGGCAACTTACTCATTGCGATTTTTATTATTCATATTATGGATAAGCAACTAGTAAAGAAGGAATTTTTACAAGGAAGTCAAATGGGTGAAGGTTTTTATAAAGTTTATCGTTTTTTAATGACTTTCGTAGTACCAACAGTAATTTTAGTTGTACTTGGATATTTAATTATTCAATACTAGAGGTGATGTAATGTGTGGATTGATATTACACAAACAATGAAAAAGGGGATGCCAAATTGGCCAGGAGACACCCCGTTTTCATTTGAAATAGCCTATACGAAACAGCAAACCGGCTCTGTGAATATAGGGAAAATCGAAACGTCTTTGCATACAGGCACACATGCAGATGCGCCGTTTCATTTTGACAATAATGGGCCAACCATCGATCAGTTAGACGTCAATACGTTTATCGGTGACTGCTTAGTAATTGATTGCCGACCGCATTCAATTATTAGCGCGGCCTTTTTACAAGCAATTGACTTTCAAGGTGTACAGCGCATTTTATTGAAGACGGTGGATCGAATTTCAGATTGTTTTCCACAGCATATTCCAATTATCGATGCCGAGGTTGCCGCATTATTAAAAGAACGAGGGGTTTTCTTACTCGGAGTCGATAATCCATCGGTTGATTCGTTAACGAGTAAAGAAGTGCAAGCTCATCATGCATTATATGCACATCAAATACAGATTATTGAAGGATTAGATTTAAGTTGTATTGAGCCTGGTCTTTATGATTTTATAGCATTGCCCTTAAAAATTGAGGGTGCTGATGGTGCGCCAGTTCGTGCGGTTATTCGAAAAAAGTAAATCAACATATCAAGTTATATAAGAGATAGCCTATCCAAGCAATTATGCTTTGGAGGGCTATTTTTTACATTGGCGATTTTTAGAGTAGGAAATAATTGTATTCTATCATCTTGTATATTAAAAGATTGAGATGGAAGTATGGACGGCTAAGGAAAACATAGTCATGCGGAAAATTAAATAAAGCACCATGTAAAATGGAGCACGAAATGTGGATACAAAATATTAAATAGTTCAAAAGCGATTTGATGAAGAGAACTAATCAGACAGGGTTTTGAAGCAAGTGGAATTTTTACAATTAAATTAGGGATAAGGGGACTAGCAACTTTGGGCAAGAAGATACTTTTGCACAACTAACTTATTGCGCTTGCTTCCGTAAAATAAAATCTTAGGCTTTTACTTTTTCAGTTAAATTTGTCGAAGTTTTACGAGGAATACTAGGATCAAGAAAATACAGTCGAATAATATTTAAGCATATTCCTAAAATCCAACAAAATCTCTCATTAGCCCCCAAAAGGTCTTATGGAGTTCATTTAATGACGGTGCTACCATTAATATTGAGCATTTGAATTTCTGTAGATTCGATGCAAGTAAATGGCAAGGGAGCGATGGTAATTTGTCACGTTAATTTGGGTTTCCGAGTATTGACAACCAATAGTAACTGCTTTTTAAAGATCAATTACGTCCGACGTATTTGCGTCCAGATTTATTGGAACATGTTCCAAAGCTCATCGTAAAAATCTGTGACATCCGTTGGGGAAATTACTGGATTCAGCAGAGATTTAATAATCTCAACGAATTCAGTGAATACTTGTTATTCATCCCCCACATTTAGAAGTGTAGGATTTCTACTGAAGCAAGTTTATAGTGAAGGGAGATTAGCCTAAATGGGCTGTAGAAATTTGAAGCATATATGATTACTATTCTATCTATTAGCTTAGTTGCGAGTTTAATAACACCTGCCTTTGCAACAACAGTAACTGCTATGAGTACATCAAATGCTTCAGATTTAGTTATTTCCGAATATGTAGAGGGGAGCAGCTTCAATAAAGCGCTCGAGCTGTATAACGGAACAGGGACAGCGGGAAGCTTTCGGTGCTTTTAAAATGGCATGAATTGGATCCTGTTGACGAGTTTGAGAGAAATTGAAATGAAGTCATCTTCAAATGGCAGGGCAATCGAAATCCATTCATCGATCATCCAGAATGGGTTGAATTAATTTGGAGCATGTCTGACTTACCCGTTTTGCAAAAGGCTTCTTAAGTCGAAATACGTTAGTAAAACGCCTTATTTAGGATGCTTTCATTCTACAAAAATATTTGTAGTAAGGAAGTTGAATAAACTCATAATTTCATATATAAATTGAACTTTAAGAATGTAGCTCTTTATTAAAATAATAAAAATACTAGAAAACGTCGCCTTCCTCAGAAACAGCGCACTTAAACAAGGGAGCTTTAGCAATCTATTTTCTTGCCGAAGTGACCAAAAATGTGCTTTACCAGCCTATTGAGTGCCTACGTTATAAGAATACGTAATAGAAAAATAGCAAGGATTCTTTCGTTCATTCTATATAGCAAAAAATCTGTATTTGGGGGAGATTTAGTGAAGAGTAAATTTAATAATCGATTCTTTAGTTTGTTCTTAGTATTAACGATGGTTTTTTCGTTGTTTAGTCCGTTACAAACTGCATCAGCAAACGAGCTAAAACCATTTAAACCAACGACACAAAGCGAAAGCACGATGCAATTAAAGGCAGCAATTGCCGACCAATTAAATGTGTTAGAAGGAGGACCAAAACTACACAAAGAGTTACAAGGTCTTTCTGGCAATCAAGGCGTTGACGTAATTATTCACTTGTCTGAGAAACCAGTCGCACTGGAAAAAGGCATACACAACTTAAGTGGAAAAGCGTTCTCTTCTTCACAGGAAAAACAAGTAAGAACGAAAGTCCAAGCACAGCAAAATTTTGTATTAAAGGAATTAGCTTTAAATAATATTAATATTCAGCAAGGATACACATTCGATACGGTATTAAATGGTTTTTCAGCAAAAGTTAAAGCGGATGACTTAGAAAAATTACTAACAGTTCAAGGGATTACGCTAGTTGAGCCTGACACTATTGTTCATGCGTCTGAAGAAAAACCGTTAAAAACGAAACCTACTACACCATCGAATCCACTGAAAAATACGCAAATGGAAGCGATGATGAATACAAGTATTTCATTCCTAGGCATTGAAAAGCTTTGGAACGAAGGAATTGAAGGGCAAGGCATTAAAGTGGCTGTACTTGATACAGGGATTGATGCTAATCATCCAGAGTTTGCGGGAATTTATAAAGGTGGAAAAAACTTTATTCCAAATTCCTCTAGCTACACAAGAAACCGTGCAAATGATGATGCGTCAGAAACATCTCCAGTTGAGCGTCCAGCACATATGCCTGAAATTAATGAGAAAGGAAATTCGTTCTATACGTCACATGGTACACACGTAGCAGGAACAATCGCTGCAATCGGTGCGAACGAATATGGTATTAAAGGAATTGCACCTAAAGTAGATTTATATGCTTACCGTGTGCTTGGCGCATACGGAAGTGGTGCGACTTCTGGTATTGTGAAAGCAATTGATACAGCAGTCATCGAAAAGATGGATGTCATTAACCTTTCACTAGGTGGAGGGGCGAACACAGAAACAGATAGTGGATCATTTGCGATTAATAACGCGATGATGGCCGGTACAATTTCTGTTATCGCTACAGGAAATGAGGGTCCTAATCGTGGCACAATGGGTACGCCAGCAACAGCTCGTTTAGGAATTGCAGTAGGTAACACATCGAACCCAGAAACAATGCATAATGGAAAAGTCAATGTTGCAGTTGGAAGTTATAATTTGACGAAACAATTGCAATTGATGGGGACAACTTTTGGAAGAGATTTAGCGACACAACTTCAAGGTGAGTTTGAAATTGTTGCTGTTCCTGGAAACGGGGAAGCAAAAGATTATAACGGCATCGATGTGAAAGGGAAAGTGGCATTAATTTCTCGTGGTAGCATTGCCTTTGTGGATAAAATTGCACACGCAAAAGATAATGGCGCAGTGGCAACGATTATTCACAACTTTGCAGGTGGTACGAATGCACCGAATCCATCGGGCGCATTTTTAGGTGATTCGTTTGAACTTTTACCAACATTTGATTTGTCTCAAACAGATGGAGAGGCGATTCGAGCAGCATTAAAACAAGGAGCTGGAACTGTTTCGTTTGGCAACTTTGGCTCAACACGTACAACGGGCGATGAAGTAAATGATTCAAGTTCACGCGGACCATCTACACCAAACTTTGATATTAAACCAGATGTATCGGCACCTGGTACAAACATTATGTCGACAATTCCAATGTATAAAGCTGATTTTCCGGATGCAGTTTATTCAGAAGCGTATGATCGTAAAACAGGTACGTCAATGGCTACTCCGCATATCGCAGGAATTGCTGCACTTATCAAACAAGCAAATCCTTCTTGGAATGCATTTGATGTAAAAGTGGCACTTTCAAATACAGCAAAACTACTTGATAAAACGAAATATGATGTTTTCTCTCAAGGTGCTGGTCGCGTAGATGCCTATGCTGCAGCTCGCCCAGATGTACTTGCTTATGCATTAGATAAAGCAGTGCTAGATAGCAGTGGTACAATTGTTGATAACTTGAAAGGTACTGTGACATTCGGTCCTCAGCCTCTAACTGAAAACGTATCGGTTACGAAACAAATTTTAGTAAAAGATACGAAAGGTATCGGCGGGAATTATGATGTGACAGTTGATGTTACGAAGTCATTTGGGGATGCTAAAGTGACTGTTGACAAACCGACATTTACTTTAGCTGGAGAGCAGTTGCTAAATGTGACATTAACAGCTTCAAAAGCGACAGCTCCAAGTGGTTCAGAAATTTTAGGTTATATTCACATTAACGGTGGAGGTTCTGCAATTTCATTACCATTCGCGGCTGACTTTAGTACCGCAGCACCTACTACAGAAATTAAAAATATGGCAATCACTGGAACAGACCTATCCTTTAATGGGGACGGTGTGAAAGATTCCGCGGTGCTTTCATTCACACTGACAGGTGATGTCACAACAAACTTTATCGAGATTTGGGATATTATGAATCCTGACGGTGGAGAATATGGCGATGGTTATATTGGGTATTTACACGCGAGTAGCTCTCTTGGAAAAGGGTCGTATACACTAAATGTGAATGGTCAATACAGACCTTGGGGTGGTACAGGTGTTGCAAAGATTCCAGATGGTCTTTATACAATTGACTTTTCAGCACAGGCTGGTTCAACAGTTATAGGAGATTACGTTGGGCCGATTGTTGTTAAAACAACAAAACCAGTAATTACAGGTTCTGTTGCTGAAAAAATCGCAACGGGTAAAGTCGTTGATAAATATATTGAATACAATGAAGAATTATATTTATATGATTTAGATTTTGATTTAAATGAAAAACTACACGCGTCTTATGTTGCGACAATTGCTGGAAAAGAAGCCGATGCGGTTCCATTTAATTTAGCACAAGATGGTACATTCGCATTCCCTGTAACAGATGAGACAGAAGCTGTGAAAGTAATTGTGAAAGATGAAGCAGGAAATGTTGGAGAAGCTTTAATTTATGAAAAACCAGAACCTGAGGCAGAAGTAAAATTGTCCGTTAGCCCAACAGAATTAAAGTTAAAAACTGGGGAAAAGGGTCAAGTAACGGTTACAGAAACGACAACTCCTGCAAATGGAGATCCTACAAACAAAGACGTAACGGCTGAAGCAACGTATGTTGTTACAGATGAATCTGTTGCAACAGTTGTAAATGGTGAGGTAACGGCAGTTGCAAAAGGTTCTACGACAATTACGATTGCGCATGGTAAAAATGAAGTAAAAGTAAATGTAACGGTAGAGGATCCTGCAGTTATTGTTCCAGGTGTAACTTTGACTGCAAATAAAACTGAATTTGATTTGGAAAAAGGTAAAGAAGCGCAATTAGTTATTAAAGAAGTAACAACAGCAGCAGACGGTACAACAAAACAAAAAGACGTAACAAAAGCGGCAACGTACAAAGTAGCAGATTCTAAAGTAGCGTCTGTGAAAAATGGTTTAATTACAGCTAAAAATGCGGGCACGACAACAATTACTGTGAAATACGGTAAAAACGAGTTGACAGTAAATGTAACAGTGTCAGAATCCGTTGTAACACTAACTGCAAACAAAACAGAAATCAATTTAGAGCTTGGAAAAGAAGCACAGTTGGCAATTAAGGAAGTAACAACAGCAGCAGATGGCACAACAAAACAAAAAGACGTAACAACAGCGGCAACGTACAAAGTAGCAGATTCTAAAGTAGTTTCTGTTAAAAATGGTTTAATCATTTCGAAAAATATCGGTAGCACAGAAATTACAGTGAAGTATGGTAAAAACGAGTTAACAGTTTATGTAACGGTTAGTGAAAAAGGCGTTACGTTAACGACGAACAAAACTGATATTACGCTGGAATCTGGCAAAGAATCACAATTAAAAATTACTGAAGAAACAACGGCACCAAATGGAACAGTTAAAAAGACAGATGTAACAAAACAGGCAACATATGTAGTGGCAAATGAAAATGTAGCGACTGTTAAGAACGGTTTAATTACTGCAAAAGAAGCGGGTAGCACAACGATTTCAGTGAAATACGGTAAAAATGAACTATCGGTGAATGTAACAGTAACAAAACCAACTGTGACATTGACGGCAAACAAAACACAACTTGATTTAGAGCCTCAAAAAGAAGCACAACTGGTAATTAAAGAAGTTGTAACAGGAGCAGATGGCAAAACGAAGCAAACAGACGTAACAAATTTTGCTGAGTATAAAGTGGCAAATACGAATGTCGCTTCTGTATCAAAAACGGGTCTAGTAAGAGCGAAAAATGAAGGCAATACAACAATTACAGTGAAATATGGTGGCAATGAACTAACGGTAGATGTGAATGTGATAGTACCGGTAGTGACATTGGAAGTAGACAAAACACATGTTGAATTGCTTGCTGGTAAGGAAGCAAACTTAAAAGTAAAAGAGATTACAACGACGGCAGATGGCCAAACGACAGAAAAAAATGTAACGCAAAACGCTACGTATAAAGTAGCTGATAATAAAGTGGCTACTGTAAAAGAAGGAAAAATAACGGCAAAAGCAGAAGGTGAAACAGCCGTTACAGTGAAGTACGGAAAAAATGAAGTTGTTGTAATTGTCACTGTAAAAGAACCGAAAGTAGAAATTACGGTAGACCAAACACAACTAAATTTATTAGCTGGAGATGAAGCGCAACTAACGGTTAAAGAAGTAACAACTTCAGTTGATGGAGAAGTAAAAGAAAGAGATGTAACTACGGCTGCGAAATATAAAGTTGCAGATGGGCAAGTTGTGGCTGTTTCAGAAGGTAAGGTAAGAGCAAAGGCAGCAGGTACGACAATAATCACGGTAGTATATAATAAAATGGAAGTAACTGTAGATGTGACTGTATCTCAACCAGAAGTGATACTTGTTACAAACTTAACAGACATTAATTTGAACCTAAATCAACAAGCGCAACTTTATATCTCTGAGATGACGACAATGCCTGATGGAACAGTCTTCGAAAGAGATGTAACACAAGCCGCAAATTATGTTGTTGCAGACAAAAAAATCGTAACTGTAACTAACGGTTTAGTCAGCCCGAGAAAAACGGAAGGTTCAACAACGATTACGGTGAAATACGGGAAAATGGAATTAGTTGTGAATGTGAACGTTGGGAATTTCGTGAAAATGGATAGTCCATATATTTTTGACAATCCATTATTTAATGAAAATCTATTAAATGAGGACCCAATCTTGACGGAGGAAATCGTTATTCCGACTATGCCTTCTTTGAATGATTCTATGCTACATTCGAGTATTACACCGATCGGAATTTAATCGTTGATACCATGCACCGGGTGCACAAACAAATCAGATAATTCACTACAATTTATGAAAATATATTGAGTGGAGTTAGAAAGATAGAGCCCTATGTGAGAAAAATCTTGCATGGGGCTTTTCCTTAATCCCACTAACCTTCTCTCACACCTAGATCCGTAATAACTCTAATTTAAAATAATTAATAATTTGAACTAAAATAGAAAACATACTATTAATAGTATGTTTTCTATTTTAAATAGTATAAATACAAACGCGAAACGTATTGGCTATAAAGTATTGCATTTTAGCAATTTTTATTCACATATAGGGTGATAAATGCGTATTTATCAAGTTAATTTGTCTTAACACCAAAAGTTTGGGATCACAAAATCAATACCCTGTTTCCAATTGCACCTATTTTACTTCAATCGCAATCGAATCTGTTCGGTCACCATTACTAAAGCGGGCCATTCCAGAAATGATGTACGTCCCTTTTTCAGATGGGGCAGTAAATCGTGCAGTAGTGGAAATTTCCTTGTAATCAAAGTCTTGAACCCATTGTTGGATGGAGATACTTGTTGGTTTTTGGCTATATTGAAATTCAATTATTTCGTTTGGTGCTACTTTTACGTAAGGAAGCTGCTTACCTTCAAACATTTCGTGTGGCGCGGCTGTATCTACGCATTTTCCTTCACCTGAGGAATGCCAGCAATAGCTCCCAGCAACTGATGGGATAACTTCCGTTTGTGTAACGACCTGTACATTGGGCATTTCGACCACCTCTTGGCTCGTAATAACGTAGCGCCCGGCAATCACTAAAATAATAAGACCTATCAGTACGAATAAACGATTGATATTTTTTACATTCATATTGTCACCTCTAAAATGTTCTCGTATTATCATAACAAAAATGAAAGGTAAAAAATAGGACATTATCATAATACAATAACTCAGAAACATTGCATAAAGGTGATATTTTAGTCTTCTAAATCCTCTTTGTATTCAACGATGGCGCCAGTAGTAGCATCAATTTTGAAATCATATTCCATTTTGCCGTTGCGGATTTCGATTTCATAAACAAAGCCATGGTCATCATCGTCATCTAATTCAATTTCTGTTATTGTACCATTGGCTTGAGCTAATGCGATTTCTTGCGCTTGTTGCTCCGAAATTGTCGCTGTATTTGTAGGTATCTTTGTAACAGAAGAAGTTTTTTGGTTTGTACTTTGTGAAATTGTTTCTCGTTCTGTAATTTTCACCGCACCACTCATAGCGTCCACTTCTAATTCCGCTTTTTCACTATCCTTTACAATATCGATTTCATAATGTGGTTGACCATCATCATAATCAAAGTCAAAGCTTATGATATCGCCTGTAAATTCCTTCAACGCAATTTTCTTTGCCTCGCCAGCTGTTACTTCTGGATTTACTGAAGCTGCCTCGAAGTAATCGCTTTGTGCAAGCAATACACCTCCGCCGATTGCTACTAATAATGCAGGAATGACAACTAATTTTTTCTTCATATTTATTCTCTCCTTTGTTTTGGTTGTAAGCTTAGTATAAGAAATGAAGATGAGAACAATATGAGAGAAAAATTAGAATTTGATGAGAAAATTAATCATCATATTGAATCGATAAAATTTTTCCGGTAATGGCATGAATTTGGATCGTTATTTCTTGATTGCCTTGCTCCATCTCTACAAAATAGTACCCGCCATCTGTTGTATTCTCAAAATCAGCCGAATCGATTTCACCAGAAATTTCATTTAGTGCAATCTCGATCACTTGTTGCTCTGTAAGGATTGTTGGGATTTGTGGTTGACTAGGCTGTTCCTCGGTTGTATTTTCGGTAGGGGGTACATTGTTTTGTTGGATGATCGTTAGCTCAGAAAATTGACCGGTTTCATTGTTTACGGAGACTTCAAAAACTGAACCGTCCTTTTTAAATGACGTGACAAATTCATCTGACTTTTCAACAACTGATACTATTTCTGCGTTATAGCTTTGTTCAACTTGCTTCGATATTTCGGCAATAGTCAATTGTTTGGGTGTCGTTAATTGCTTTACGGCAAGGACGACAAACATCGTTAAAATAATCATAGTAACAATAAATAAAGCACGTTTACGATTCATACGGATTACCTCCATGCAGCGGAAGTGTAATTTGAATAATTGTTCCTTGACCGAGTTCACTTTCTACGTGAATCGTTGCGTGTAGGCGAAGCGCTAATTCTTGTGCAATCGATAATCCAATACCAACACCGCCTGTTTTTCGGTTCCGATCTTTATTAACGCGGTAAAAGCGGTTAAAGATATGTGGTAAATCTTGCTTTGGAATACCAATTCCGTTGTCTCGAATTTCAATGTGTAAATACTCATCTACAGAAGCATGTAATTCAATGAAACCATCACTATATTTTCTCGCATTATCAATAAAAATAAAAAGTAATTGCTTTAGCATCGATTCATCAGTCATGACAACAACATTTGGTGCTTTCAGATGAATCTCTCGGTGATAGGCGGTTTGTACATTTGCAGCAATGGTTTGTAAAAACGATGAAAGCTCGAAGTTACTAACTGTTATTTTTGTCGTTTCTGCTGACTTTGCAAGTGAGAGCATTTGTTCAATTAAGTGCTTCATATTAGCGCTTTCCTGAATAATTGCATGTAGAGCTTCATCTGTAACTTCTACATTTTCGGTTCCGCGTCGTTTTAATAACTTAGCGTAGCTTTCAATGACTGTTAAAGGTGTTTTTAATTCATGTGACGCATTGCCGATAAATTGCTGCTGCTTGTCATGCAAATCTTCAAGCTGTGCCATTAATGTATTGTACGTTGAAGTCATCTGCATGATTTCATCCTTTGAGCGTTCGTTTACTGCTAATTGCTCGAAGCTAGATTGCTGAATATTTCGTTCCATCGTTGTTGTTAGCTTTGTAACGGGTTTGACGATTAATCGAACGAGCAATTGGCTTGCTAAAAAGATTGGTACAAGGGCGAGTAAGGTCATTAATAGTAAAATAATGAATAAGCGATTTAAATTTTCGGTAATTGTCGGTAACGGTTGAATGAATTTTGCTTCGACAATTTGCCCATCAGGCCAAATCATGGGTGTACTAATCGCGATGTATGGAATGTTACCAAATGATTTTACTGTGTATAGCTCGTTTTTTTGTGTTGCCACATCAATTTTTTCGGCTGTTGTTTGTAAACGAATTAACGTTTTATCGTTAGCATCTTGTACGATAATGGCACCATCTGTTGGAATATGAGCACGAAATACCATATCAATACCTTCAGTTTGTTCTAGTGCACTAATTGCTGTTGTAAGCTCCAACGCGCGTGTTTGTAAGTGCTCAGCTTCTGTTGTAATTGCAAAATGTTCGTATAAAAAATAAATGCCGGTAAAACTGCTAATTAATATAACCATAGTTAAGGAAATCGAGACGATGTTGATTTTTGTTTTAAGCTTCATGCGCCGCTTCCTTTAATACATAGCCAACACCGCGCACTGTATAAAGAAGTGACGGAAGCTGAAATGGTTGGTCAAGCTTTTGGCGCAAATAACGAATATAGACATCGACGACATTCGTATCGCCAAAATAATCATAGCTCCATACCGCATTTAAAATTTGTTCACGTGATTGCACAAGCCTTGGATGCTTCATAAAATGTGCAAGTAAATCAAATTCTCTAACAGTCAGCTCAACTAAATGACCAGCACGCCATACTTCACGTGTTTGTTCATTTAATGTAATATCCTCAAATTCTAAAGCTTGCTCCTGTTTAGGTGCTGCTTTAGTAGTAAAACGCAGCGCTACACGAATTCGAGCAAGCAGTTCTTCAAATTCAAAGGGCTTAGTCACATAATCATTAGCTCCGTAATCGAGCCCATTGACTTTATCTTGGATTTCACTTTTTGCCGTTAATAAAATGATAGGGATTGTTTCATTATGTTTACGAATTCGCTTCAAAACGTCTAAACCATTCATTCCCGGAAGCATCACATCGAGTAAAATCAAATCAACAGGTTGATCATGAAATGCGAGTAGACCGTCTGTTCCGGTGTGCGTCACGATTGTTTCATAGCCTTCAAATGACAACTCAAGTTGGAGTACACGCGCGATTTGTTGTTCATCTTCAACGATTAATATAGTCGTCATGACATTTACCTGCCTTTCTTTTAATCTAATGGTAGTGGATGTTTAGAAAAAATACAAAGAAAGTATGACAGGTTTTGAACCGGAAATGTTGCTAAGTTTCGTCTAAGTGGTGAGAAAGGGGGGCAAGAGCATGTTAACAAATGAAGAAATGCATCACTATATGGATACACATAGCCCTTACTTGCTGCAGCTGAGCTTTATGTATGTAAAGGATTGGAGCAGTTCAGAGGATATTGTACAAGAAGTATTTATTCAATTTTTTAAGACATTTGATCAATATGAACAGCGTGCAAGTGTAAAAACGTATTTAACGAAAATGACCATTCATAAATGTTATGACTATTTACGAAGTTTCGCGTCACGAAAAAAGACTCTGATGAAGGTAATCGCACAAAAACAGCCGGTTAGTTATGAATTCCAAAATCTAGCAGAGCAAAGTAAATTGATGCAATATGTTTTAGACTTACCGATGAAGTACCGAGAAATGATCATCCTTTACTATTACGAAGAATTAACGACATCTGAAATCGCTATGTTACTTAGTTTATCGGACAATACGGTGAAAACAAGATTAAGGCGAGCGCGTGTAAGGTTAAAGATACATATTACAAATGAGGATTGGAGGGAATTATTACATGAATAACTTTCAAAAGGAACGTACTAAGTTAATGCCGAAAAAGGGATTAAGTGAAGCAAGCAAACGCGCGGTCATTCAAGCAGTCCATACACCGAATCGAAAATCAAAAAAATGGGTTCCTGCAGTGACTGTTGCAGGAGTGGTCGCGGCAAGTTCGTTTTTGCTGTTGATTGAACAAAAACAAGAACAACCAGTCACTTCCGAAATAGAGCAATCGTTGACGAGCGAATCATTTGCCGAAAGCTTTATTCAAGATAATCATTTACAAAATACAGAAGTACTGTATGAGCAGCACGATGTTCGTTCTAAAAATGATGAGTTTATCATTGTGAAAGAAATTGTTGATGGCGAATCATTATATCAATTTGCATTTGGTCATTATAATGAAAAGGAACAGCGTTGGTGGACGGACGAACGTATGACTTTGTTTGAAGATTTTCCGGTTACAGTAACAAATTTTGCAATCGACAGTGGTCAATTAAAAATAGGACTAATTGAAAATGAACAGGTTGAGGCTATTTGTATAGGAGATAAACAGGCAACAATCGTTGAAGATTCAGCTGGACAGCGCATATGGTTTCATTTTGAGGATTCCATTTTTAAACCTGTTTATGAAGTAATTGACGGTAAAAAATCACGTATGGCAAGTTCGATAAATGCACGGGTCGATTCGATAGTTCCTATTCTTGAGCCAGTCGAAGAACATTTACAAACGGTTCAATATGAGGACAATACGATGCATCGTGGTCATGACGAATATACAAAGTTTCCACTTGTCATTGATCCATATTATTATGTACAGGAAAGCTATAAGATGGGGGACGTCATTGCATATAAACAAGATGGGAAGCTACAAATTAGTCGTATTTTAGCGACGGACGAGGGCAGCATTAGTTTAGTGGATGATACTCTTATTAAAGGGGAATATATACAACCATTGGACGGTCCATTTTACATGTGGCCAACATATGACGGAGATAACGGCATTTATAAAGGCCAATCAAAAATATATGATAAACCAAATCGTGATGAGCTTCTTGTTATTCCAGACAACTGGGCGAGTGACGGCTATCAAGGCATCATCGAAAAGAGCCAAATAGTGGGTGCGGTGCTTGGCTATGATTTAACACAGTTAACGAATACATTAACAGTCGAGGAGCTACAATTATTTGCTCAATTACAGCGCTCCAAGGAAAATGTAGAAGCATTGTTAAAGGATAGCTCAGTGAATACTATTGTCCGCTTGTATTTATATGCAAATTATGTAGAGGATTATCAATTGATGTACGCATTAATGGACATTACAGAAGAAGTGCCGCCGTATGAACAATGGAAAAAACAGGTTGTAAAGACGAATAAACAGCATTTATTAAAAGATATCTATGAAATGGGTTACGCACAATTAACAAAAGACGAATCAAAGCTAAGATTTACCGATCCGATGTCTGAAAACATTATTAACCAATACAAAGTTTCTAAAACTGATAAGGGATGGAGAGTTGGTTATACAACTGTGTCAGGAAATCTTGATTAGCAATAATTATTAAAAATGAAATCAAAAATGGGAGTGCAAGAAAATTAATTTCTAGCACTCCCATTGTAATTTGAGGAAAGCACTTTCTAATAAGCCTAGACTTCTTGTAGTGCAAAATCGTTAAACATTCAACATTTGACCAAATATCCCTTGCTCCTCAATGAGTTGGTTACGCGAACCTTGTTCTACAATTTGCCCTTGGTTTAGTACGATGACGTAATCCACCTGTGAAATGGTATTGAGGCGGTGGGCAATAATAAAACTTGTCCGACCTTGCATTAATTTTTCAAGCGCGGCTTGGATATGCAGTTCGGTTACAGTATCAATGCTACTTGTAGCTTCATCTAATAATAAAATTTTCGGATTAGCAACAAAGGCACGTGCAATAGATATTAACTGCTTTTGCCCTTGTGAAATTTGACTGCCATCACCCGAAATCAAGGTATCATAGCCGTTTGGTAACCTATCAATAAAGCTATGCGCATTTGCCTTTTTTGCCGCTTCGATAATTTCCTCGTCGGTTGCATCAAGCTTACCATAACGGATATTGTCTTTAATCGACATTTCAAATAAAAACGGATCCTGTAATACAAAGGCCATTTGTTTTCGTAAATTGGCTTTCGAAATTTCCTCGATCGGCACACCATCAAATAAAATTCGTCCGGCAGTTTTTTCATATAGCCCTGTTAACAGCTGCATAATGGTTGTTTTACCAGCACCCGTTTGGCCAATTAACGCAACAGATTGCCCGGATTCTACATTAAATGAAACGTTTAAAAGGGTAGGATTTACAGCATCTTGATCGTATTGGAATGATACATTATCAAAACGAACATCACCTGATAAGGTTACGTTATTTCCTTCGATTTGGTCAGGCTTTTCATCTAAAATTAAAAACACACGCTCAGCCCCAGCAAGTGCTGATAATACGGTATTAAATTGGTTGGCTAAATCGTTTAATGGACGTGTAAACTGACGCGCATATTCCGTAAAAATAACAATCGTTCCAATGGATATATGTCCGTAATACGCGAAAATACCACCAATGCAGGCAACAATAGCAAAGCTTAAACTATTTAATGTGTTCATTACTTTTGGGATGAAGCCAGAATAGGTCAAACTCCAAAATCCAACTGTTCGAATACGGTTATTTTTTTCATCAAACTGTCTTAGCATTTCTTGTTCTTGTGAAAACGCCTTTACGACATGTTGCCCAGTAATCGACTCTTCAATCAAACCATTCATTTCCCCAATGGCGGCCTGTTGTTGTTTAAAGAGTAAGCTCGTACGCTTTGTAATCCAGCGCATACCATAAAACATTAGTGGAATTATAAGCATCGTCACAAGGGTTAGCAGTGGGCTCAACCAAAGCATTACGGCAACAGTACCTGTTAGTGTTAATATACTAGAAATGACTTGAATAAATGCACTGTTTAATGTTGAGCTAATTGTTTCGATATCATTTGTTGCACGGCTCATTAGTTCACCGTGCTTGCGTTTATCGAAAAAGCGTAGTGGCAGCTTAAAGAAATGCTCATATAACTGCGTACGAATACGATATACGGTTTGCTGTGCAATGCTAACCATCCAATAGTTTTGGAAGTAACTTGCAAGTCCATAAAGTAGGTAAGTTAGCGCTAAGCCATAAAGCCATTGATCGAGTGTGCTAAGGGAGCCACCTTCAATAAAACGGTCGATTAATCGGCCAATAATAAATGGACCAATAAGTGCCAGTACAGAACTTACCACCACTAAAAATAAAACAACCATTAATTGCGCTTTTTGTTCGGCGACGAAATCTAAAATACGCTTAATCGTGTACGTCCAGTTTTCCGCACGAGCACCTTTTTTCTTTTTGCCGCTTGTTTGCTTAATTTGTTCTTTCGTAATAATCGGTTCATAGTTAAAAAATTTCCTCATGCAAGCACCTCCTGTTGAGAAGCCACAATTTTCTTGTATAATTTGTTTGTTTGTAAAAGCTCCTCATGAGTACCGAATCCACTTAGTTTACCTTCTTCAATTAGTAAAATACGGTCTGCTGTTTGGGCTGTATGAATTTTTTGTGTAACAACCAGCATTGTTAGTGGTTCTTCATCAAGTGCTTGCCAAAGTTTTTTCTCGGTATTTACATCAAGCGCAGAAGTACTATCATCTAAAATTAAAAGTGATGATGGCTTTAGTAAAGCACGTGCAATCGCTAAACGCTGCTTTTGGCCACCAGATAAGTTAATACCGCGTTGACCAATCATTGTCTCATATTGATGTTCAAATGATTCAATAGCATTGTGAATTTGTGCTTTTTTTGTAGCGGCAATAATTTCTTCGTATGAAGCATCCTGACGCCCCCAACGTAAATTTTCTAAAATTGATCCCGAAAATAATAACGATTGCTGTGGTACATAGGCAATAGAATGGCGTAGTTGCTGTAATGGAATATCCTGAATATTTTTCTCGTTAATATAAATGGCTCCCGAGGTTGCTTCATAAAAATTTTCAACAAGTTGTAAGATTGTTGATTTTCCTGAGCCGGTTGCCCCCATAATGGCAATTTTTTCACCGCTTTGAATTGTAAATGATAAATTGTGTAATGTTTCGTCAGTTGATTTTGGATAGTGGAACGACACATCGTCGAACCGAATTTTAAAGCTTTGTAATAGGGGGGGGCTGGATACTTGAATCTCTTCTGTACCATCCGTAATAGTTAACACTTCCTCGATTCGTTCAGCTGAAGCCTTTGCACGGGCATAAGCAATAATGATAAATGAAAACATTGAAAACGCTGAAGTCATGCGGAATGCATAGTTAATGATTGCAGCTAAATCCCCAGCTAAAATATCATTTGCTCGAATTGCATCCGCACCGACCCAAATGACCACTAGTAAGCTAATATTCATTACAAATTGTAAAATTGGTAGCGCAATTTCCATAACGCGTGTCGCTTTTATTGTATCGAATTTTAAGTCTTCTGCGACACTTTGGAACCGGCTAGCCTCAAAGTTCCCACGCATATACGCTTTGATTAAACGTACCGCCTGTAATCCTTCTTGAAGCTGACGATTTACGCCATCTAGACGATTTTGTACCTGTGCAAATAACTTAATTCCAATAGAAATCATCCATACTAAAAAGATGACTAAGAAAGGAAAACTGATACATAAAATAAATGCGAGTTTTGCGTTAATGACAAATGCAATAATGATTGATCCAATGGCCATAAGTGGCGCTTTCATGGCGATTCGAAGCATCATAAAGACGATGTTCATAGTTTGCGTAACGTCGCTTGTTAAACGTGTAATCAAACTAGACGATGGATAGGATAAGTAAGTCGCCATCGTAAGTGATTGAATTTTACTATACAGTGCTTTTCGTAAATCAAATCCGAAACTATGTGCAACATGTGCTGAAAAGAAGGAATTGAGGACACCACTCAATAGTGAGAACAGTGCAAGCACAAAAAGGCTACCACCCCAAAATGCAACACTGTTGAAGTTATCCTCTAGCAGACCTTTATTAATAATGTTGGCCATAAAGAGCGGTTGAATTAAATCGCTCGCAAGCTCTAGTAACATTAAGAAAAATGCAATCAGCGCGGGCCATTTATAACGCCTCGCAAATTGTAAAACAGTTTTCATGTTAATACTCCTTGCCTTGAAATAAACTGAATTTTATTTTTATTATGCCAAATTATTTTTGTGAACTCAATGTAAATAGTTCGGGTTGCTAAATAATTTTATAGAATCAAAAAAGAGAATATACAAACTTGTACATTCTCTTTGGCATATTAATCATGCGCTAAAGTTTTAGCGACTTCTGGATTTTTTTCTACTTCGTGTAGCTTGTTGAATGACGCGATTGCCACTTCAACCATTTCATCTTTTGGCTCTTTTGTAGTTAGTAATTGTAGCCAAAGCCCAGGATAACCTAAGAAGCGAAGCCCCGGAACATCACGCACCGCATTCGTTGCTTGTAACACTTCAAATGAAATCCCAATTACTACAGGAATTAATAAAATGCGACTCATTAAACGTACCCAAAGAGGATCTACTGGAACGAAGAAATATGTAAACATCCCAACAATAACAGTAAATAAAATAAAACTTGAACCACAACGATAATGTAAACGTGATTGCTTTTGTACGTTTTCGACCGTTAATTCTAAACCAGCTTCATGACAGTTGATGACTTTATGCTCAGCACCATGATATTGGAATACACGCTTAATCAGTGGTGTCATAGTAATAAGTTGTAAATATGCTAATAATAGAATTAATTTAAAACCGGTTTCGATAAAAATTTGTATCGTTTTTCCAGGGAACCATGGCTTAAAAAATTCAGCCAAAAACATAGGCACTAACGTGAAGACGAACTTCCCAAATAAAAATGATATTACACCAATTGCAGCAACGCCTAGTATCATCATTAATTTTGATGGCTCTTCACCACTATTTTCTTCTTCCTCACCAGGGTTTACATCATAACGATCTGAAGCAAACTGCAAATGGCGTGAACCAAATCCTGCCGATTCGATCAAAGCCACAACCCCACGAACAATAGGAATTTTCTTCAGCTTTTGATAAATCGGCTTTTTCTCTTTTTTAACATGGAAGTAATCAATTGAATTGTCATTTCGACGAATTGCAGTAACCATATGATCTTGTCCTGTGAACATAACACCTTCTAAGAGTGCTTGTCCACCATATACTGGCGCGTTATTACTCATTTTTACGTACACCACTCTCTTTCTCTATTTTGCACAGCAGAGTACTAACGTCCGTCATGCAAGTTTCATTTTCATATTGTACTAAATTTTGTAGAAAAGCACTACGTATCGGCATAGGAATTTTTGAATTGTGCATACTAGTCCGTATGGAAGGGGAGTTATGATGCAAAGATTAATGACTGCTGTTGTTGCAGCATTGGTATTTACGGTAAGTTTAAAAGGATTACATTTATTTCATTTGATTAAGTGGAATCCAATACACTTTTTACAAAAAGTCGAAAAGTTTGAATGGACGACATTTGCTTGTTGGATGGTACTATTTTTTATCCTGTTTGCAGTTGCGTATGTTTTATTAATTATATTTCAACTACCTATATTTGTTTCTCCTTTAGTTGTTTCGCTCGTTTTTGGACTCGTAATGGCATTAGTTGTTGAGTGGCAAGTTCGAAATCTTCCTATTGAATGGACATCGATTAAAAAGTTATCTGTACCATTTATTGTACTGTTACTTATTTCGATGCGCTTTTTATCGGAAACCGCCTTTACGATACGTAAATAACTATTTCGTAATTCGAAAGTATTGAAGTCTGAAAACTCTGTGATAAAATAAAGGGCAGTACGTAAAAAAGGAGCGCTAAAAATGAAATATCTCGTTTTAAATGGTCCTAATTTAAATCGTTTAGGCAAGCGTGAACCAGAAATTTATGGTTCAGAAACGCTAGATGATGTAAAACATAAATGTGAAGTACTTGTTGCACAGTTTGAGGCTACAGTAGATTTTCGTCAATCCAATCATGAAGGACAGTTAATCGACTGGATTCATGAAGCTGCAGATACTGAAGTTGCTGGCGTTGTAATTAATCCTGGCGCATATACACATACAAGTATTGCGCTACGAGATGCCATTGCTTCAGTGGATGTACCTGTTATTGAAGTACATATTTCAAATATTCATGCACGTGAAGCTTTTCGTCATGAATCTAAGCTAGCGGCAGAATGTGTTGGGCAGATATGCGGTCTAGGAACATTCGGCTATGAGTTAGCATTACGCAAGTTTTTACAATAGTAGAAAAGGGGAGTACTAATTATGAAACTAGCAAAATTACGTCAAGCATTAATCGACAACCAAGTCGATGCAATTTTAATTACAAATGAATACAACCGTCGTTACATGACAGGCTTCACTGGAACGGCTGGGGTAGCTATCGTTTCACAAAATGATGCAGTTTTTATTACAGATTTTCGTTACACAGAACAAGCTGCAGCACAAATAAAAGATTTCCGTATTGAGCAACATAAAGGGACAATCTTTGAAGAAGTAGCAAACCAAGCAGCGATAATGGGTGTGAAAACATTAGCTTTTGAAAAAGACGCAATGCATTACGGCACGTACGAAGTGTATAAATCTTCTGTAAAAGCTGATTTTGTTCCACTTTCAGGTGTTATTGAAAAAATTCGCTTGATTAAGAGTCAGGAAGAGATTAATATTATTAAGGTTGCATGTGAAATTGCAGACAATGCATTTACACATATTTTAAATTTCATCAAGCCAGGCATTACTGAACTTGATGTATCAAATGAATTAGAATTTTTCATGCGTAAACAAGGTGCTACAAGCTCATCTTTTGATATTATCGTTGCGAGTGGTCTACGTTCTGCGTTACCACATGGAGTAGCAACTGATAAAATCATTGAAACAGGTGATTTTGTAACGCTTGATTTTGGTGCTTACTATAATGGTTACATTTCGGATATTACACGTACAGTAGCTGTAGGACAACCTTCTGAGCAGCTAGTGGAAATGTACAACGCTGTGTTAGAGTCACAACTTTTAGCGCTTGAAAAAGTAGGACCTGGTATGACAGGTGCACAAGCAGACGCTGTGTCTCGTGATTATTTGAAATCTAAAGGCTTAGGTGAAGCATTCGGTCACTCATTAGGCCATGGCATTGGTTTAGAAGTGCATGAAGGTCCTGGACTGAATTTCCGTTCAGAAGTTGTGTTAGAGCCAAATATGGTTGTAACAATCGAGCCAGGTGTATACATTCCGGGCGTTGGCGGTGTTCGAATTGAGGACGATATTTTAATCACAGAAACGGGAAATGAAATTCTAAATCATTCTGATAAAAAATTAATCATTTTATAATTTGGAGGAAATAACTCATGATCTCAGTAAACGACTTCCGTACAGGTTTAACGATTATCGTAGACGGTAACTTATTCCGCGTACTAGAATTCCAACACGTAAAACCAGGAAAAGGTGCAGCATTCGTTCGTTCAAAATTACGTAACCTACGTAATGGTAACGTAACAGAAAAAACGTTCCGTGCAGGTGAAAAAGTAGAAAAAGCGATGATTGATAACCGCAAAATGCAATACTTATATGCACAAGGTGACGAGCATGTGTTCATGGACATGGAATCTTATGACCAAACAACTTTAGCGGAAGCTCAAATTCAAGATGAGTTATTATACTTATTAGAAAACATGGAGCTACACATCCAATCTTACCAAGGTGAATTAATTGGTATCGAGTTACCAAACACAGTAACTTTAGAAGTTGCTGAAACGGAGCCAGGTATTAAAGGTGATACAGCTTCAGGTGGTACAAAACCGGCGAAAATGGAAACAGGCTTAATCGTAAACGTACCATTCTTCGTAAACCAAGGCGACAAATTAATCATCAACACAACTGAAGGCTCTTACGTATCACGTGCGTAATTGATTAAAGATAGAAATGCTGTGTCATTCGGCATTTCTATCTTTTTTTATTCTCTTTGAAAACGGCTTATTAGGACATATGGGAAAAATATAGAAAACGTTTACAAATTTCACCCAAAGAAAGTAGAGATTAAGTATAATTAAGAAAAGGAGTGAACAGCTATGATTACAAAATTTCAATTAGTAAAACCAATTATCCAAGCACCGATGGCAGGAATTACTACACCTGCATTTGTTGCAGCGTGTAGCGAAGCGGGTACGTTAGGTTCAATCGGGGCAGGCTATTTAAATGGCGTAGAAACACTAGATTTTATTCGGGCAGTAAAGGAGCTTACAGACAAGCCTTTTAGTGTCAATTTATTTATACAAGAAGAGCCACGAATTGATATTAATATTTTACAAGAGGCACGCGGGGCATTGCAGCCTATCTATGAAGAATTAGGGATTCCAGATACACAGCGTGTTGTATCAACAGAAGTGCTTGAAGGGCAAGTGCAAGCTATATTAGATGAAGGAGTAAGAATCGTATCATTTACGTTTGGTTTGCCTTCTGCAGAAGTAATTACTCGTTTGAAAAATAACGAAGTGTACTTAATTGGTACAGCAACAACGGTAGAAGAAGCTGAAGCTGTACAACAAGCTGGGTTAGATGCAGTTGTTGTACAAGGTTGTGAAGCTGGGGGACATCGTGGCTCATTCACAGAATCAATTGAGTTAATCTCAACAGTCGAGCTCGTAGCAGGTGCAAAGGAAAAACTAACGATCCCTGTTATTGCCGCGGGTGGTATTATGACGAAAGAGCATGTCGAGCAAATGTTTAGCAGAGGTGCAGATTATGTTCAAATTGGAACAGCATTATTAACTGCACATGAATGTGATGCGAGTGACACTCATAAGAATGCGATTATTAATTCTGAACAACAGTCAACTACTTTAACAAAAGCATTTACAGGTAAATATGCACGCGGCTTAAAAAACAAATTTACAGAACAGCTGCAAAATGCTGTTGTAGCGCCATATCCAATACAGCATTATTTAACATTACAAATCCGCAAAGAAAGCGCCATTCAAAATAAACCTGAATATTTATCACTTTGGATGGGCGAAAACAGTTATTTAGCAAAGAAAGCATCGGTACAGGAAATTATTGATAGTTTATTTTAATAGAATTCTTTAAGCTGAATGGAAAGTTAATTACTTTTCATTCAGCTTTTTTGGTCTTAATTTTTTTGGTGTTGCATATAGTTTGTCGTAAAGGAGGAGGGCTTAGTGGAACTACAAGATGTGCTACGCGTTGCAGGTGTGGGAATTGTGATAGCACTTCTTCATATATTTTTTGAACAGCTTGGGAAAAAGGAATTTTCGTATTTTTTATTTTTCGTTGCGTATTTGTATATGACAATTGAATTGCTACGTTTTTTGAAACTATTTTTTCAAGAAATCGCCGTGTTTTTTCAGTGGTTAATGGCTATTAGCTAATGATTATTCTATTTACTAGTGTTGTATTATTATTGTTGCTTATTCTTATTAAACAATCATTTGAAAAGCTCCATAGTATCATCGTTATTATTATCTTTTTTTTTATCATGCAATTTATATTCCGTACTCAAGTTTATCCACTTTGGCAGCAGCTTGCCACATTATTTCATAGCGTTCCCTATAGTAAAGGGTTACTCTATACGGCGCTGCTATTTTTAAGTAAAGATTTATTTTGTGCCTTATTGAAACAGCTAGAGTATGAGGCTTATGAATCGTTAGTTACACTTTCGGTCCGCTTAACTGTTATTGTTTATTGGGTTAATGAGTTTGCACCACCATTTCAAACCTTTGTTCAGTTATTAGAGAGGCTATCGTAATGGAAGATTTCCTAGGGCTATTAGCTACGCCACTTCAATCTATTTTTTCTATTATACTGTTAAGTTTGCTTTATGTAGGAGCTTATTTATTATTTGTTGCACTATTACCAAATGAAATGGCCATTATTGAGCAACTTTTTATTTTATTGTTTATTGTAAGCTTTGCACAGCAAGTGATTGATGCATTTGTTGTTCTATATGAATTGATTTCGATTTTGCAAAGTTTTTTTGTCGCGGTAATCCCAATTCTTTCGGTGATGCTGTTAACGATGCAATCCATTTTTACATTACTCGCCTGGAATCCAATTGTAATTGTTGTAATTCAATTTTTATTATTTGTCTCAACAAAGTTGCTCATACCTTCATTGATTATTGCGTTATTACTTGATATATCCACTAAAATTTTCCCTGCAATCTCTTTTGCAAGAGCGTCAGATTTGCTACGAAGCTCGGTATTAAGTTTTATCATTGCGGCGATAGTAGCGTTAACATCGATATTGACGTTTTCAGGAGCTGCACTCATTCAAATAAATGATGCCGTCAAATCCCCAATTAAAAAATTGATCGAACAAAATATCCCACTAATAGGTAATTTAATCGTTGAAGGTTTGTCCTTTTTTCAAAAGTCTCAATCAATCGTTTCATCCTTTATAGGTGTTTCGTTTTTGGCTGTTGTTTTTAGTGCGGCATTTGCGCCAGCAATTATGTTATTAGGACATGCACTTACATTTAAGGTAATTGGTGCAATCATTGAACCTTTTACGAATACAAGATTGAGTGCATTATTTGATGATGTAGGTAAAACGTTATTTGTTGCATGTGCAGTGAGTGGTTTATTAGGCTTTGCGATTGTTTTCATTGTACTGCTCTGCATATTTTTTGTACAAACGTCTATTGGAGGGAGTACATGATTGAATTATTTTTATTTGTGTTGTTAGGAAGTAGCCTATTATTTTTTGTTGAGGAAAAGGAATGGCAAACATATGTCAAGTTGGCATTATATATAATTTTTACTACATCGATTGCGTCACTGTTAGCATAAGTGGAAGTATACCTTCATACATTATGATGAATTCGATGAGGCAAGGGGGCGCAGTTGCTTACAAATGTGGATAAATCACGAGCAAAACGTCCTTTATTTATAGTTTTCGTATTGATTGTTGTTCTGTCGATTTTCATGGTGATGAGCTTGAGTGGTCAATCTGAACAAACGGATATACCTGAGCAACAATTGGCAAAAATATTAAGTGAAATGGAGGATGTTGGACAAGTATTTGTATATTTTCATTATGAACAACAAAAAGAGAAACAGTTTTTAGCTGTTACACAACAACAAAACATTACTGGTGTCATTATCGTGGCACAAGGTGCACAAGATGTACATGTTCAGCGGTTATTAAAGCAAACAGTAGGCAATGTACTACAAATACCAACGCATCGTATACAAGTGGTCGCGATGCAACCCAAGGAGGAAGCAAAGTGAAAGTAAAAAAACGAACAGTGTGGTTCTTTACATTAGCGAGTTTAGTGGCTGTAATTTCCGTGTTTTATATTTTTGAAGATCGCAATACACCGAATTTATTAAAGGTTTTTACAAATGATACTATTAGTGAAACAGAAATTTTAGGCGTGAGTCAAGATGGCTCACAAATGGTTACATCAGAAAGTGAGATGTTCCAGCAAATGCGTTTAGAAGCAAGCAATAAACGCAGTCAACTTCGTGAGCAATTAACTCAAAAAGTTGCTTCAGCGGAACTTACAGCCGAAGAAAAAAACACAGCATTTAATGAGATGGAGCAGCTAATTAAGTTAGAATCGTCAGAAGCAATGCTTGAGATGGTTGTAAAATCTTTAGGCTATGATGATGCACTTGTACGAGTTGAAGATCAGGATGTTAAAGTAACGGTGATGTCAGATGAGGTATCCAAACAACAGATAAATGAAATTGTCTATACGGTTCTCACTGAAATGGATGAAGATGTAAAAGTAACTGTTAACTACGAGCCTTTCAATTGAAAACCTTGAATAAAGATGCAAAAAGTATGTATGTGTTATATAGCAGTATGATAAAAAAATCATTGTTTTATCATTGAAATGTTGTGTTTTATACCGATTTTTCTAAAAAGTAAAATTAACTGTTTTAAAATAGTCGGAAAAATTATAAAATAGGGTTTGTATCCATGATTACTTTTTAAAAGGGAGAGTTAAGAATGTTCAAAGTTCAAGAAATTCGTGAAATTATCAAATTAGTGGACGCGTCTTCAATTGACGAGTTCGTGTACGAAGCAGATGGGGCAAAAGTTAAACTAAAAAAGAAAAATGGTGTTACTGAAGTTGTAGCTCCTAAAAAAGAAGCAGCACCAGCAGCTGTTGTTCCTGCACCAGCACCAGTAGTAGAAGCACCAAAAGTAGAAGTAGCACCAGCTGCACCAGTAGCAGATACAGCTGAACTTCATAAAATTACTTCTCCAATGGTTGGTACATTCTATCAATCTCCAAACCCTGATTCTCCGGCATACGTAAAAGTAGGCGATAAAGTGGGCGATGAGTCAATCGTTTGTATCGTAGAAGCGATGAAATTATTCAACGAAATCGAAGCTGAAATTAAAGGTGAAATCGTAGAAATTTTAGTAAAAGACGGCCAATTAGTAGAATATGGTCAACCTTTATTCTTAGTTAAAGCTGAATAATAAGGAGCGAATATACCAATGAAAAAAGTATTGATCGCAAACCGTGGCGAAATTGCAGTACGTATTATTCGTGCATGTAAAGAGCTAGGTATTCAAACGGTTGCAGTATACTCAGAAGCTGATGCAGATGCGTTACACGTAAAATTAGCTGACGAAGCATATTGCATTGGTCCAAAGTTATCTAAAGATTCTTATTTAAGCTTCCCAGCAGTTTTAGGTGTAGCTCAAAAAACAGGTGCTGATGGTATCCATCCAGGTTACGGTTTCTTAGCTGAAAACGCAGCATTTGCAGAGGCATGTGAAAATGCGGGAATTAAATTCATCGGTCCTTCATCGGATGCGATTAAAATTATGGGTATTAAAGACGTTGCACGTGACACAATGGAAGCAGCTAATGTTCCTTTAGTTCCTGGTACTGGTATTGTTCCAAATATCGAAACAGGTAAAGAATGGGCTGCGAAAATCGGTTACCCTGTAATCATCAAAGCAACAGCTGGTGGTGGCGGTAAAGGTATCCGTGTAGCACGTACAGAAGAAGATCTTGTAAAAGGTATCGAAATTACTCAAAAAGAAGCAGCTGCGGCATTCGGCAACCCAGGTGTGTACTTAGAAAAATTTATCGAGTACTTCCGTCACTGTGAAATTCAAGTTTTAGCAGATGGTCATGGCAATGTTGTTCACTTAGGTGAGCGTGACTGTACCGTACAACGCCGTATGCAAAAACTTGTTGAAGAAGCACCATCTCCAGCTTTATCAGAAGAGCGTCGTGCTCAAATGGGTGAAGCGGCAGTTAAAGCTGCAAAAGCTTGTAACTATGAAGGTGCTGGTACAATTGAGTTCATCTATGATTACCAAGAAGATAAATTCTACTTCATGGAAATGAACACACGTATCCAAGTAGAACACCCTGTTACAGAAATGATTACTGGTGTTGACTTAGTTCAACAACAATTAAAAATCGCTTCTGGCGCAGAATTACCATTCAAACAAGAAGATATTAAAATCAACGGTTGGGCAATTGAGTGCCGTATCAATGCTGAAAATGCATACAAAAACTTCATGCCTTCAGCTGGTACGGTAGAAACTTATGTTGTTCCTGGTGGTTACGGTGTACGTGTTGACTCTGCGGTATATGCAGGCTACACAATTCCACCGTACTACGATTCTATGGTAGCAAAATTAATCGTTCACGCGGATACTCGTGAAGAAGCAATCGCAAAAATGAACCGTGCTTTATCTGAGTTCGAAGTAGCTGGCCCTGGAATTAACACAACAATTCCTTTCCACCAAGCACTTATGAACAACGAAGTGTTCCAATCTGCGAAATTCAATACGAAATTCCTTGAAGAGAACGATATTTTAAACGCTAAATCAAAGGCTTAATCGTAATTTATGCATAAATTATTTCCCTCTAACACATGGTGTTAGAGGGATTTTTTCTATTTGCTAAAAAGTCTGACTAAGCGAAATAGTATAACATTTATTATTTGTGGTAAATATATTGCATTTCATCTCAAAAACGAATACTATAGTTGAGTTCTTAAATAATGTTCGTGTTTTTGAAAGAAGGAATGAATATGTTTCAATTAAAAGAAAATGGTACGACGGTGAAGCGTGAAATATTCGCAGGGTTAACAACGTTTTTAACGATGGCTTATGTCATTATCGTTAATCCGATTATATTATCAGATGCAGGCGTGCCGATTGATCAAGTATTTATGGCGACAATTATTGCTGCTGTGATTGGTACAGGATGGATGGCGTTGTGTGCGAATTATCCAATCGCAGTTGCACCGGGAATGGGGTTAAATGCGTATTTTACTTATACCGTTGTTTTAGCTTCAAATGGAGAAATTACGTATTTAACGGCCTTTTCAGCAGTATTTGTGGCAGGTTTAATCTTTATTTTGATTAGTTTAACGCCGTTCCGTGAAAAATTAATTACGGCGATTCCAGAAAACTTAAAATTAGCCATTACAGCGGGTATTGGTTTATTTATCGCATTTATTGGTTTGCGTATGTCAGGTATTGTTGTTGCGAATGATTCGAACTTAGTGGCTCTAGGTAACATTGCAGAACCTGCTACACTACTTACGATTATTGGTTTATTTGTTACCGTTGCATTAATGGCACGAAAAGTAAATGGTGCAATCTTTATCGGGATGATTGTCACAGCGGTTATTGCTATACTGACAGGTCAACTAACGATTGAGAAAGTCGTGGCAATGCCGCATTTACCTGAGGGAATAATAGTATTCAATCCAATCAATGCGATTCGTGAAGTTATTGAATACGGACTATATGGCGTTGTGTTTTCGTTTATTTTAGTTACTTTATTTGATACAACGGGGACGATGATTGGAGTTGCAAAGCAAGCAGGTTTGATGAAAGATGATAAATTACCACGTGCACGTAAAGCGCTATTATCAGATTCTTTAGCAACAACTTTTGGTGCGATGTTTGGTACGAGCCCATCGACAGCTTATTTGGAATCGGGTTCTGGGGTTGCCGTTGGTGGTCGTACAGGATTAACTTCATTGACGGTGGCAGTGTTATTCATTATTGCCTCATTTTTTGGTCCACTGGTTGGTTCATTATCAGGTGTCGCTGCAATCACTTCTCCCGCGCTAATTATTGTAGGGAGCTTAATGATTGGTGTTGTGAAAAACATGAAATGGGATGATATTGAAGATGCATTCCCAGCATTTTTAGTTATTTTAACGATGCCATTGACTTCAAGTATTTCTACAGGGATTGCACTTGGCTTCATTAGCTATCCGCTTGTCATGATTTTTAAAGGACGTGCACGTGATGTACATCCACTAGTTTATATTTTTGCCGTATTATTTGTGTTACAACTTGTTTATATGCCGCACTAATGTATTTACCACCCAAAAGCAAATTTTGGGTGGTTTTTCTGTTTTTTCTCGTTAAAGCGCGTTGAATGCTCAGCAGGCTCCCTCAGAACTAGATTTGTACCATCGATTAAAAAGATTTAGGTAAAATGACCAAATGCTTCAATTGCTTCGATGTTGTTGAAAATATTTTGGGGATAGCGAAAATAGATGCTTTTCCTAGTCAAAACAATTTCTTACATGGTATGATTTTTTTCGCAATAAAAAAAGTAGGTGAAGATTTTGTGGGACTCAATTAAATGGTTAATTCCAAACGTTAAACCACCAACATGGGCAGATGGCGTAACAGCTTTATTAATTGTAATTGTTGGGGTATTGTTCATTCAATTTATTTTTCGTCCAATAATATTTAAATTCGCTCGTATGTTAGAAGAGCGCGGGCATCCGGTTATGAGTGATATCGCGAAAAATATTTTCCCTTCCATGCGTAATGCGCTCATTTTTATGGTACTTGTACTTGCCTGCTCGCTTTTAGTGGAAGTGAATTTGTTTGATCATGTGAAATTAAGTAGGTTTATTGATTCTGTCTATATATATTTTGCATTTAAAGCGCTTTATGACGTGTTAGGCTTTTATTTGAAAAACCCGGAACGCTTTGAAACGGGAAAAGATCAAGATTTATTGACTCCATTTTTCTTGCGGATGAGTAAAGTAATCGTAATGGTCCTTGCGATGTTTACGATTGCATCACTTTGGAACTTTAATTTAAATGGTTTCTTAACGGCGATTGGTTTAACGGGTGTTGCTCTCGCTTTTGGTATCCGGGACATATTAGCGCATATTTTTAGTGGTATGAGTGTAGTGCTAGATAAACCATTTCAAATTGGTGATTGGGTTATGACCGGTGATGAAAAAATTGACGGTACGATTGAAGATATAAATTTGCGAAGCACTCTTATTCAAACAGCGGATAAAGGGCTTGTTTATGTGCCGAATTCCTATTTAGTGAATCGTCCGATATATAATTTATCAAAGCGTACACAGCGTAAAGTGGAGCATTATTTATTTTTATCGACCGAGAATAACGAAGCGGAAATTGTACAATTTGTGGAAACACTACGCGAACAAATTGCCTTACATCCTAAAACTTTAAAAACAGTTATCCATGTTGCGGTGGATGAAATTCGACCGAGTGCTTACCGCGTATTAATTCGTTATTTTGTTGCGACAAATGATACTCAGCTGATGCTGCAAGTGCGCCAAGATATTTTACTTGTAGCAAAGCATTACTGTGAAAAATATGAAATTGTTCAAGTTGATCCTGTTCAGGCGCAATTTGTGTGGAACGATTGAAAACTTAGATGTTTTTTCGGAAAAAGTGCGCTTTGAACCAACACTATGTAAGTAATTGTAGTATACTGAGCTTAGGTAACAGTAAGCCTTAAATGATTAGTTTACATAAGAGAGGATGTTTTGAACATGGCAGAAAAACAACCAGTAGCATTTGTGCAGCCAACACCAGTTGGTAAAGAAGAATTAGGTAAAATCGAAGTTGCACCAGAAGTCATCGAAGTCATCGCTGGTATCGCAGCAACTGAGGTTGAGGGCGTTGCAGCAACGCGCGGCAATTTTACGACAGGTGTGGTAGAGCGCTTCGGAAAAAAGGTACACTCTAAAGGCATTAAATCTGCGATGTCTGAAGAAGGCAATATTGTCATTGATGTTTTTTGTACTGTAAAATACGGCTATGCCATTCCAAAAGTAGCAAAAGAAGTACAATCAACAATTCGCCAAGCCATTTTAAACATGACAGCAATTGAAACTAGTGAAGTTAATATTCATGTGACAGGAATCCAATTCGAAACAGCAACAGCTGAATAATTTAATATACTTGAGAAGGGCACTGTATAAAAAGTTTTTTACTTTTTGTACAGCCCTTTTTTCATGGTGGATATGAAAGTCTAAGGTTTTTATAAAAAGGTGTGTTTGAAATCTGTATAGAATATGGATATAGCAGGAATAGTTTGGTTTGGTGAGGAGGAAAAATAAGTGGTAAATTTTTCAGCGGCATCGCGCGTCCAAAGACATTCAGTTTTAAAAGAACAGACATTTGACTTATTTATTATTGGTGGCGGAATTACTGGTGCAGGTATTGCATTAGACGCTGCATCTCGTGGTTTAAAGGTTGCCTTAGCAGAAATGCAAGATTTTGCAGAAGGAACGAGTAGCCGTTCTACTAAGCTAGTCCATGGTGGCTTACGCTATTTGAAACAATTTGAAATGAAAGAAGTAGCAGAGTTAGGGCGTGAGCGTGCGATTGTTTATGAAAATGGACCACATGTAACATCGCCTATGTGGATGCTATTACCCTTTCATAAAGGTGGTACATTTGGTTCGTTTTCAACGTCATTAGGATTAAAAATCTATGATATTTTAGCCGGAGTAAAAAAGGGTGAGCGCCGCTATATGCTATCGGCTGACGAAATAACAGCTAGGGAGCCACTATTAAAAAAGGAAAATTTACTTGGTGGCGGCATGTATGTAGAATATCGTACAGATGATGCACGTTTAACGATTGAAGTATTGAAGGCTGCTGTTGCTAATGGTGCAGTAGCTCTCAATTATTTAAAGGTAATAGGCTTTCAAGGGAGCAACTTATCATTTTCGAGAGTTGAAGTGCAGGATCAATTGACGGGTGAATCGTATATTGTCAAAGCAAAAAAAGTGGTAAACGCTGCTGGGCCGTGGGTAGATGATGTCCGTAAATTAGAACATACTATTGGCGAAAAACATTTAATCTTATCAAAAGGTGTGCATCTTGTGTTTGACGAAACGGATTTTCCTCTACGGCAAGCGATTTACTTCGACACCAAAAGTGATGGACGTATGATCTTTGCAATCCCGCGTGATGGGAAAACCTATGTCGGTACAACTGATACGTTTTATGATGGCGACCCATTGAAATTAACGGTAACAATAGAAGAGCGAAACTACATGATTGAAGCTATTAAATATATGTTTCCCAATTTGAATTTGACGTTAGATAAAATTGAATCTGCATGGGCTGGTGTGCGTCCGCTTATTCATGAAAAAGGGAAAGGTCCCTCTGAAATTTCGCGTAAAGATGAAATTTGGCAAACTGAAAGTGGACTAATTACGATTGCTGGCGGTAAATTGACCGGTTACCGAAAAATGGCTGAAAAAATAGTGGATTTAGTCGTCAATCAGCTAAATCAAGAGTTCAATAAAAAATTTGGCAAATCAATTACAAAACACTTGCCCATATCAGGTGGGGATATGAGTGGTTCGAGATTTTTTGAGAGTTTTGTACAAAAACGAGTAATCATGGGGAAACAGCTTGGATTATCAGAAGAACAAAGTCGTTATTTAGCTAAATTTTATGGCACGAATGTCGACAAGGTGTTTGACTATGTAGCACAGGCTACAGGTGATTTACCAGCGATTGTTTATGGTCAATTATACTATGCGATGAATGATGAATCAGCGAGTGTCGCAACAGATTTTTTCATCCGCAGAACAAGTGCGTTATTTTTCAATATTCATTTTGTGGAACAATTTAAAGATTCGGTTATTGATGAAATGGCTCAATATTTAAAATGGTCTGATCAGGAAAAGCTTCAACAAATCGAGTGGTTAGAGAAAGCGCTAAATGATGTGAAAATAGTAAAGTAATTTAACGAGATATAAATGGTACTTTATAAAAATACAAATCGTTGTTATGATGCATGTCATACAAAAAAGGAGAGCTTTATGGAAAAGTATATTATGGCGTTAGACCAAGGAACGACTAGTTCACGAGCAATTTTATTTGACCAATTAGGGAATATAGCATTTTCGGCACAGCAGGAATTCAAACAGTATTTTCCAAAGTCGGGCTGGGTGGAGCACAATGCTAAGGAAATTTGGAGTTCTATTTTAACGGTAATCGCTAAGGTATTGTCGGAAAATAATTTAGAGGCAACGCAAATTGAAGGAATCGGTATTACCAATCAACGTGAAACAACGGTTGTCTGGGATAAAAACACTGGTGAGCCAGTGTATAATGCGATTGTTTGGCAATCTCGTCAAACAATCGATATTTGTAATGAACTAAAAAAAGCTGGTCAAGACGATTTATTTCGAGATAAAACAGGTTTACTAATTGATGCCTATTTCTCGGGAACTAAGGTCAAGTGGATTTTAGATCATGTAGATGGAGCACGTGAAAAAGCCGAAAATGGCGACTTATTATTTGGAACAATTGACACGTGGGTTATTTGGAAGTTAACAGACGGAGCTGTCCATGTAACCGACTATTCCAATGCTTCTCGTACATTGATGTACAATATCCATGAATTGAAATGGGATGAAGAACTACTTGAAATTTTATCGGTCCCAATGTCAATGTTGCCAGAAGTTCGACCGTCTTCAGAAATTTACGGTGAAATCGCAGGCAAGCATTTTTTTGGTCAACAAGTACCGATTGCGGGGATTGCAGGGGATCAGCAAGCGGCATTATTTGGCCAAGCATGCTATGAAAAAGGGATGGTTAAAAACACGTATGGTACAGGCTGTTTTATGTTAATGAACACGGGGGAAGGAGCAGTAAAATCTGAGAGCGGATTACTAACAACGATTGCATGGGGCATTAATGGAAAAGTGACGTATGCACTTGAGGGAAGTATTTTCGTTGCGGGTTCTGCTATTCAATGGCTTCGAGATGGGCTTCGAATGTTTAGAAAGTCGTCAGATAGTGAGGCTTACGCTACAAGTGTTGATGATTCAGACGGTGTTTATGTTGTACCGGCATTTGTAGGTCTTGGTACGCCGTATTGGGATAGTGAAGTGCGAGGTGCTGTCTTTGGTTTAACACGTGGTACATCAAAGGAGCATTTTATTCGAGCAACACTTGAATCTTTAGCATACCAAACGCGCGATGTGTTAGCTGCGATGGAGTCGGACTCGAATATCGACTTGAAAACGCTTCGAGTTGATGGTGGTGCCGTAATGAATGACTTTTTAATGCAGTTCCAATCAGATATATTAAATGTTCCGGTAGAGCGCCCCGCAGTCAATGAAACGACAGCACTTGGAGCTGCTTATTTAGCAGGATTGGCTGTAGGTTTCTGGGACAATATCGAGGAAATACAAAAACATTGGCAGTTAAATCAAACGTTCGAGCCAAAAATGGATGAAAAGAAGCGCGAGCAACTATTCGAAGGTTGGCACAAAGCTGTAAAGGCTGCACAAGTATTTAAGTAACAACAGTTCAATGTGAATTAATTGTTTGATATACTTTTATGCTATAATTTATGCAATATAGTTGAGGAGTTTTTGACATTATGAGTAAAGATTTTATTCGCATTGCGAACGATCAAGACATGCAATTAATTATTGCCTACTTTGAACAGGCATTAGCACATTATGAAGCTGTAGGAGAATTAATGGCTATGCAGGACATTAAATACTTTTTACACAATGTACGCCAATTCAATTTTGTAGTGCTAAAAGAAAAAGTAACAGAAATTACATACCTTTTCGAGTTCCCTGAAACAACTGACGGCAAGCGCGAAACAGGTACAATTGTCATCCCACTTCAAAATAATTAGCTTTGAGCTACCGTAACTAATTATTACTGCACTGAAGGAAAAGCGACAATCATAGCAAAAACATTGTAAGAAAACGATCTCTTAATTTGAGAGGTCGTTTTTTTACATGAAGGCATTTGAAAACCTAAAATTTAAAAGTGCGACAATTTCAAACTTACAGCATTTTTATCGTAAATGAACGCTTTTAATAATAGATCTAATAAATCTTATCAGAACGGTAAAATTTTTCATTCAAACTGTGCTATGACTACGAAAATATGCTATGATAAGAACCAATGCTACTTATGAAGGAGAGCTTTAAAGTGATGAAACGAACTGAAGCGCGCCAAAAAGCGTTCCAAGCTTTATTTCAGTTAGACAGCACAGAACTTACTATTGAAGAAGCAATTGGCCACGTTCTAGAGGAAGAACAAGAGTCAAATGCTTTTTTAAACAAATTAGTTCGTGGAACAACTGAAAACCAAGCGGAAATTGATGCAGCGCTAGAACAAAAATTAGAAAAATGGACGCTTAACCGTCTACCTAAAATTGAGAGAACGGTATTACGTTTAGCCGTGTACGAAATCCTACATGAACTAGACACACCAAACAAAGTTGTCATGAATGAAGCAATCGAACTATGCAAAACGTATGGTGATGAGAAATCAAGCAAATTCGTTAATGGTGTACTTTCGAAATTTACTGAGCAATAAAATCAATGTATTCAAGTCTATAAAGATTCACAATATATAAAGGTTTAGTTGGAACGGTTGTCACCAAACGTATACGTATCCTGTCTTTTCTATGGATGACAGCCCTCCACATTGTCGTGATCACTGGAAGGAGTAACAACATGTCAAGTGCAATAATTAATGGTAAAGAAATTGGTCAAGAAATTCGAGGAGCAGTGGCAACTCGTGTGGAAGCATTAAAAGCTAAAGGTGTAACACCAGGCTTAGCGGTTATATTAGTAGGGGACAACCCAGCATCAAAAACATATGTAGCTAACAAGCAAAAATCTTGCGAGCAAATTGGTATGTTTTCAGAATTAATTAAACTACCAGAAGATATTTCAGAACAAGCTTTACTAGAACAAATTAGTGAATTAAACACGCGTAGTGATATTCACGGTATCCTTGTACAACTTCCATTACCGAAACATATCGATGAAGATCAAGTCATCCAAGCAATTTCTCCAGAAAAAGATGTAGATGGCTTCTCACCGATTAGTGTTGGGAAAATGATGTTAGGTCAAGATACATACTTGCCATGTACGCCTTATGGGGTCATGAAACTTTTAGAACACTCAGGAATTGAAATTGCAGGTAAGCATGCTGTTATTGTTGGACGTAGCCACATCGTTGGTAAGCCAATGGGGCAGTTATTGTTACAAAAAGACGCAACTGTTACTTATACACACTCAAAAACACCAGATTTACCATCATTCACAAAACAAGCAGATATTCTGATCGCAGCGGTTGGCCGACCAAACTTTATCACGAAAGAGCATATTAAAGAAGGTGCTGTCGTGATTGATGTTGGTATTAATCGCAACGAACAAAATAAATTAGTGGGCGATGTGAATTTTACTGAGGTATGTGAGATTGCTTCACATATTACACCAGTGCCAGGCGGTGTTGGCCCAATGACTATTACAATGTTATTAGAAAATACTGTACAAGCAGCTGAAAAAGAGTTAGAACGTCAAGCGAAATAATCTAACTTCAAAAATCACGATTTTGACGTAGATCAAAATCGTGATTTTTAGCTTATACGCAATTAACTTCACGTAACGATAAGGAGTGATATGCAAATGTCTTCGTATTTATCTGTGAAAGCCTTAACGAAATATTTAAAACGAAAATTTGATGCCGATCCACATTTACGTGATGTCTATGTAACTGGTGAATTATCAAATGTCAAAATCCATAGCTCAGGTCATATTTATTTTACTTTAAAAGACGAAAGCTCACGCATTACTTCAACAATGTTCCGTAATCAAGCGGCGAAATTATCATTCAAGCCTGAAGAAGGTATGAAAGTATTTATCCGTGGTGATGTCAACATATATGAAGCAAGTGGAGTTTATCAATTATATGCTCAAACGATGGAGCCTGACGGAATTGGTGGGCTATTTGTAGCATTTAACCAATTAAAAGAGCGCTTACAAAAAGAAGGCTTATTTAATCCAAATTTTAAACAGCCGATTCCAGAATACCCCAAAACCATTGGCATATTAACTGCTACGACTGGAGCTGCTATTCGTGATATTTGTACAACAATCACGCGCCGCTATCCACAAGTAGAAATAGTAATTTACCCAACACTCGTACAAGGTGCGGGTGCAGCATCCAATATTACTGAGAATATATATTTGGCGAACAAGCACGGACTTTGTGATGTTTTAATTGTTGGGCGTGGGGGTGGTTCGATTGAAGATTTGTGGGCTTTCAATGAAGAAATCGTCGCACGGGCAATTTTTGAAAGTCGAATTCCAATCATAAGTGCGGTTGGACATGAAACGGATACAACGATTGCCGATTTTGTTGCCGATTTACGTGCACCGACTCCAACTGCCGCAGCAGAGCTAGCTGTTCCAAGTCAGCAAGAGTTATTCCAACGAATTTTACAAAAGCAATCGTTTATGCATCAAGTAATGACATCACGTTTAAATTTTGAGCGTAGTCGCTTATCAAAATTACAAAATTCTTATCCACTTGCAACACCTGAGCGATTATATCGTCCTTTTATAGAAAGACTTGCGCAAGTTGATGCAAACCTACAAAATGCAACAAAGCTCTATTTATTAAATCAGCAGGCAAAATTACAAACTGTTGATAGTAAAATGAAGCTATATTCGCCGCAACATCAACTACAAGCTGCAAAACAGCAATTACAACATACGAATGACCAACTACACCGTACAATGAAACAGCAATTAGCCCAAAACGAGTTGACGTTTCAAAATCAGGTACGCATGTTAGAGGCGTTAAATCCGCTTTCATTGATGAGCAAGGGGTTTAGTGTGGCATATAAAGATGAAAACGTAGTAAAATCAGTACATGAGCTTAAAAGTGGAGATGTTGTGAAAATGACATTCCAAGATGGTTTTGCGGAAGCGAAAATTGTCAAAACGCATGTGCAAAAGGAAGGGGAAGCGAAATGACAAAACCAACATTTGCTACAGCAATGACAGAATTAGAAGATGTTGTGAAAAAATTAGAACAAGGTGACGTTCCGTTAGAAGAAGCCATTGATCTTTATAAAAAAGGCATGGAACTTTCTAAGCTTTGCCATGATACGTTACAAAACGCTGAACAGCAATTAATTTCACTAGTTGGAGAAGATGGAGAAAAGAAACCTTTCCAACAAGGGAACGGAGAAGAATAGGGAATGGAAGCGACTTTAAAACAATTTATTGATGTAAATATACCTAATATCGAAGAGACAATGTATCAATTAGTCGAAAAAATTGAAGCACCTGCGCATTTAAAAGAGTCTATGCTCTATTCATTAAAAGCTGGCGGTAAGCGAATTCGTCCACTTTTTGTAGCAGCCGTTTGTGAAGCGTACAACAAACCATTAGATTCAAGCTATGTCGTTGGTTCGGCAGTTGAAATGATTCATACGTATTCACTTATTCACGATGACCTTCCTTGCATGGATGATGATGAATTACGCCGAGGAAAACCGACGAATCATGTTGTTTATGGTGAAGCACTTGCAACATTAGCAGGAGATGCGTTAAACACATTGGCTTTTGGTATTCTTGCACGTTTAGAAAATGTATCGGCCGAACAAAAGTTAGAACTTGTGCATTTACTTAGTGTTGCAGCGGGTGCAGAAGGTATGGTTGGCGGTCAAATTTTAGACATGGATGGCGAAAAACGCTTGTTAAATTTACAAGAGCTAGAAACAGTTCATGTCAACAAAACAGGAGCTATCCTGCGTTTTAGTATTGAATCAGGCGCTATATTAGCTGGCGCTTCTACAAAAGACCGTGAAGCACTTGTGGAGTATGCGCATCATATCGGCTTGGCATTCCAAATACAAGATGATATTTTAGATATTGAAGGCACATCAGAGCAGCTAGGTAAAACAGCAGGGAAAGATGTCGCAGCAGAAAAAAGTACATACCCTGCACTTTTAACATTAAACGGTGCGAAACAAAAATTAACCGAACATTACGATTTTGCTATTGAAGCATTACAAAAAGTAAGTATTGATACATCATTATTACATCAATTTGCACAATATATTGTGAGACGTACAAACTAAAGTGTGTTAAACTTTTGTCTTGTGTTAGACATTGCTATAATAATTAAAACTGTATCACATATGGAAGTATAGGAATGGGTTCATACAGAGAATAATTGTGTAAACACATAAAAAGAAAAATCACAACGGTGAATAAACTGATGAAAAGGTGTGTGTAGAGATGGATTTAACTAAAATTTCTAGTCCATCCTTTTTAAAAGACTTGAATAAAAAGCAACTTGAGGCACTAGCTAGAGACATCCGTGCCTTTTTAATCGAGAAATGCTCGAAAACAGGTGGTCATATTGGGCCGAATCTAGGTGTTGTCGAGCTAACGATTGCTTTGCATAAAGCTTTTAACAGTCCAAAGGATAAATTTTTGTGGGATGTTGGACATCAAGCATATGTCCATAAAATTTTAACTGGTCGTGCAGATCAATTTGATACGTTACGCCAATTTAAAGGTCTATGTGGTTTCCCTAAGTTAATTGAAAGTGAACATGATATGTGGGAAACAGGTCATAGTTCAACGTCACTTTCTGCTGCAATGGGTATGGCAGTTGCGCGTGATATTAAAGGTGATAATAATTTTGTTGTACCGATTATCGGTGACGGTGCGTTAACTGGTGGTATGGCATTAGAAGCGTTAAACCATATTGGTCACGAAAAAACAAACATGATCGTTATTTTAAACGATAATGAAATGTCAATCGCACCAAATGTAGGAGCGTTACATGATGTATTAGGCCGTTTACGCACAGCGAAGGAATACTCTCGTGCAAAAGAGGATTTAGAATCATTAATGCATAAAATTCCTGTTGTTGGCGATAAACTGGCAGCAACGGCTGAACGTGTTAAGGATAGTTTGAAATATTTAGTCGTTTCTGGCGTGTTTTTTGAAGAAATGGGCTTTAAATATTTAGGACCAATCGATGGGCATGATTTAGAAGCGTTAGAAAAAACATTAGAATATGCGAAAAAAGTTGAAGGTCCAGTATTAGTGCATGTACTTACGAAAAAAGGTAAGGGCTATAAACCAGCAGAAGATGACACGGTTGGGACATGGCACGGTACAGGTCCATATAAAATGGAAACAGGTGCATTTGTTAAGTCGGCTACAAAAGGGCCAGCATGGAGTAGCTTAGTAGCAGAATCTGTGCGAAAATGTATGGCAGAAGATGACCGCATTGCAACAATTACGCCAGCGATGCCAGTTGGTTCAAAATTGGAAGGTATCCAAAAGGATTTCCCAAATCGTTTCTTTGATGTAGGAATTGCAGAGCAGCACGCTACAACAATGGCAGCAGGTCTTGCAACCCAAAACATGAAGCCATTTTTAGCAATCTATTCAACATTCCTACAACGTGCATATGACCAAGTGCTACATGATATTGCACGACCAAAACTAAATGTCTTCATCGGAATTGACCGAGCAGGCTTAGTTGGTGCAGATGGAGAAACACATCAAGGTGTATTTGATATTTCATTCCTTCGTCATATTCCAAATATGGTATTAATGATGCCAAAAGATGAAAACGAAGGACAGCACATGGTAAAAACTGCGCTAGAATATAATGATGGTCCAATCGCACTTCGCTACCCACGTGGTAACGGATTAGGTGTTGAAATGGATGCCGAAATGAAAGCTTTACCAATTGGTTCTTGGGAAGTGTTACGCGAAGGCAACGATGCTGTCATTTTAACGTTTGGTACGACAATTGGCATGGCACTTGAAGCTGCTGACAAATTAGCAGAACAAGGACTTTCTGTACGAGTTGTCAATGCTCGTTTCATTAAGCCAATGGATGAAGCAATGTTGCATGATCTGATGAAAGCACAAATGCCGATTTTAACTATAGAAGAATCCATGCTTCAAGGCGGCTTTGGTAGTGCGGTATTAGAGTTTGCATTTGAAAATGGATACCGTAATATCAACTTAGATCGTATCGGTATTCCGGATGAATTTATCGAGCATGGTGAAGTTGACCTATTACTTGCAGAAATTCATGTAACAGCGGATGAGGCGGTAAAACGCATTACAAAGCTTGTACCGAAAAAACAGTCAGGTAGGGTTTAATAGATTTATGACAAAACAACCGAAAGAACGTGTGGACGTATTACTTGTAGAGCGTGGACTTTGTGAAACACGTGAAAAAGCAAAGCGCTCAATAATGGCGGGGCTTGTATTTTCCAACGAAATTCGCATTGACAAAGCGGGCGAAAAAATTGCGATGGATGCGCCATTACAAGTAAAAGGTTCAGATTTAAAATATGTATCTCGTGGTGGCTTAAAGTTAGAAAAGGCACTACAAATTTTTAACATGTCTGTAGATGGTAAGCTAATGCTTGATATTGGCTCGTCAACAGGTGGATTTACAGATTGTGCATTACAAAACGGTGCTCGTCATTGCTACGCTTTAGATGTAGGTTCGAATCAATTAGCGTGGAAAATACGTTCAGACGAGCGAGTAACGGTAATGGAAAAAACAAATTTCCGTTATACAAAACCAGAAGATTTAGTAGAAGGATTACCAAATTTCGCAACGATTGATGTGTCATTCATTTCACTATCATTAATTTTACCTGTTTTAAAGACGGTATTAATACCAGGTGGAGATGTGATGGCGCTTGTAAAGCCTCAATTTGAAGCAGGTCGAGAAAATGTCGGAAAAAAAGGGATCGTACGTGAGCCTAAAGTACATTTAGCTGTGTTAGAAGAAACGGCAAAAATGGCAAGTGAAGTGGGATTTGTTGTGAAAGATGCATCATTTTCTCCAATAACAGGTGGCGAAGGAAATATCGAATTCTTATTCCATTTATATAACCCGCATGATGGAGAAGATGTTGTTGCCTTTAATAATTTTGATGAAATTGTAAAGGATGCACATGCACAATTAAAATAACTAAAACGCTAAATGAAGTAATTTCTTCGTTTGGCGTTTTTTCTCATGTCAAAAAATTATTCAATTTAGTAGTCTATTCACTGCGTATCATCATGTAATAATGCTCATAATAAATTGAAAGAAGTTTCGATAATAGTTGATAACAACGTATTTTTGAACGTATGTACGGTTTTTTCTTGTATTTCTTTTATGCAAGTGGTAGTGTAAATATACATAGATTATTAAAAACTTTAATGAGGTGACTTTTGTGAATAAAGGACAACGCCATATTCGTATTCGCGATATTATTACAAATAATGAGATTGAAACACAGGATGAGTTAGTAGATCAACTGAAAAACGCAGGCTATAATGTGACACAAGCAACTGTTTCACGCGATATTAAAGAATTACATTTAGTAAAGGTACCACTACAAGATGGTCGTTATAAATATAGCTTACCTGCAGATCAACGCTTTAATCCCATTCAAAAATTACATCGATTACTTGCGGATGCATTTGTGTCAATCGATGGGGCATCACACTTTTTAGTGATGAAAACATTGCCAGGTAATGCTAACGCAATTGGCTCATTATTAGACCACTTAGATTGGACAGAAGTGCTAGGGACGATTTGCGGAGACGATACAATATTAATTTTATGTCGTACGGAAAACGACCGAGAAGAAATTAAAAATCGCTTATTAGATATGCTATAAACCGAGGTGGAAACGTTTGTTAAAAGAACTTAGCATTCGAAATTTTGCTATTATTGATGATTTGACTGTTAGCTTTTCAGAAGGCTTGACTGTTTTAACTGGTGAAACAGGTGCAGGTAAATCGATTATTATTGATGCTGTCCATATTTTAGCCGGTGGTCGTGGCTCTACTGAGTTTATTCGCCACGGTGAAAAAAAAGCAGAATTAGGTGGCCATTTTGAAATTAGCAGTGAGAAGCATCCCATTTATTTGAAACTAGAGGAGCATGGCATCGAAGCCGAAGAGGGTTCGATTATTTTACGTCGGGACTTAAATGAATCTGGAAAAAGTATTTGTCGAGTAAATGGTAAGCTTGTGCCATTATCTGTATTACGCGAAATTGGTGGAAGCTTAATTGATATTCATGGTCAGCATGAAAACCAAGAATTAATGGATGAAAAATTTCATATTCATTTATTAGATCATTTTGCTTATCATGATTTAAAGGCTATTAAAACAAACTATGATGAGGCGTATGAAACGTATCGTCAATTAAAGCGAGAAGTGGCAGAATTAAGCATTAATGAGCAACGCGCTGCACAACGTATTGATTTATATCAATTCCAAATTCAAGAACTTGAGCAAGCTGCATTACGTGTTGATGAAGAAGATGCGCTTTCTGAAGAACGCACTCGTCTAATGAATTTCCATAAAATCTTTGAGCGTGCCAATATGGCTTATGAATCAATTTCAGGTGAGGGCAATGGATTAGATTTTATCGGAAATGCTATGAATGCATTAGAAGACATTGTGCGCCTTGATTCGATTTTTAAAGAATCTTCGGAGGCTGTAACTTCAAGCTTTTATGCGCTTCAAGATGCAGCATATCAAGTTAAAAATGCGTTAGACGACTTAGAGTATGATGCCGAGCGTCTAAATGAAGTCGAACAACGTTTGGCACTCTATCAGAATATGAAACGTAAATATGGTACAACAGTAGAAGAAATTCTCTTTTACTACGAAAAAATAGAAGAAGAGTTAAGTCAATTGTTAAATCGAGATGAAGCAATGCAAAAAAATGAGCAGTTATTGGCGCAGATGGAAATCGATTTAAATGAATTTGCTGAACAATTAACAACAGTTCGTAAACAAAGTGCACTGAAATTAAGTGAAGCAATTATGAATGAGTTGCGGATGTTACATATGGAAAAAGCCCAATTTATCGTTAACTTTGAACAACTTGATCATTTTGATGCAAACGGTAAAGATTATGTAGCTTTTTATATTTCGACAAACGTCGGAGAGCCGCCAAAGTCTTTACCAAAAGTGGCGTCGGGTGGAGAGTTGTCACGTATGATGCTTGCGTTAAAAACGATTTTTTCTTCTTCGAATGGCATTACATCAATCATATTCGACGAGGTAGATACTGGTGTAAGTGGTCGCGTAGCACAGGCAATCGCAGAAAAAATTGCAGCAATCTCAGTCAATTCCCAAGTTCTATGTATTTCCCATTTACCTCAAGTAGCAGCGATGGCAGATCATCAATATTACATAAAAAAACAGGTAGAGCATGATCGTACATTTACAACGATTACTGAAATGGAACAACATGAACGTATAGAAGAAATTAGTCGTATGATGAGCGGTGCGGAAATAACGGATTTAACGTTACAGCACGCTTCTGAATTATTACAATTGGCAAATGAGCGTAAAGAAGCAATGAAATAATACAACGAGAAGTCTGTTAAATTAGGCTTCTCGTTTTAAATTTCAATTACTATTCAACAAAAATTTACCGTTCATAACTCTGTAAAAGCTCCACATAGTAAATGTATCGAGGAGGTGAGTTATGAAGGCGAAATGGTCCATTGTTGTGATGCTTTTATTAATCTTTATTCCATTACAAGTAAGTGCAAAACAGCTGATTCCAATGGGGCATTCCATTGGAGTACAGCTAGAAATGCCTTATGTCTATGTGTCGCATGACGTGTTGCTTGAATCTGGTGAATGGTTAAAGCAAGGAGAACGAATAACAGAAATAAATGGAAAAACGATAGCGAACCTTGAACAATTATTAGATAATGAACAAGCGCAAATAACAGTTGAAAATGCACAAAATTCACGGAAATTGGAAGTATCAAAGCAACAATTACAGCGCTTGCGACCATTTGTGAAAAATGCGACGGATGGTGTTGGTACATTAACTTATATCGACCCAAGTACTTTAGAATATGGCGCATTAGGTCACCAAATAATTGATTCTGTTTTAAAGCAACCGCCAACATTCAACAACGGAGCTATTTTTGAGGCATCCATCTCACAAGTGAAAAAAAGCGTTCCCGGTCAACCAGGTTATAAGGTGTCCGTTGTTGATAAAGCGACAACACCATTAGGAACGGTTATTAGTAATGAATTATACGGAATTTTTGGGCGTTGGGAACAGCCTTTACAAGAAAGTTTGCATCAGCCGCTTGAAATTATGCATAAAGGTCAATTAAAGCAAGGAACTGCCCATTTATTGACGGCAATTGATGGAGAAAAAATTGAAGCATTCGACATTGAAATTGATGAAATTTCAGACACAACGTTTACGTTTCAAGTTTCAGACGAGCGATTAATACGCGAAACTGGAGGGATTATTCAAGGCATGAGTGGAAGTCCCATTATACAAAATAATCAATTTGTTGGTGCGATAACACATATGTTTGTCGAAGAACCGACTAAAGGCGCGGGAATCCTTGTTATCGAAATGCTGAAAAAAAGCCCCAATTAATAACTATTTGACTATACTTTGATACAAAGTATAGTCTTTTTCTATTTTTTTAAATAAAATAGTACATAATGATAATTCGACAAATGTAATTCTATTAATTTCCATGTCGATTTGAAGAGAATTCGTATTACTAGATACTCATTTTTATAGATAGAAAAGGGTTTTTTTTGATTATGTCGAAAACTCATTTAATGTCAAAACATAACAAAAATAACTAAAAAATGCATACAAATGTTTAGGCACTGGGTGGAAACAATGGCGAATCACTGCTTCTATCGATGTAAAATGTAAGAATAAATGCGAAAATGATAATATTAAAGGGGGATTTTGTTTGACGAAGGTGAAGATTGCGATTGCTGATGATAATCGTGAATTAGTGAAAATGATGGAGATGTATTTTGCAAATCATGCACAGATTGAAGTTGTTGCAACTGCCGCCAATGGAAAAATGTGTATTAAAATGTTAGAAGAGCATACGGTTGATGTTTTACTATTAGATATTATTATGCCGCATTTAGATGGTTTAGCTGTTCTGGAAGCAATGTATAATGATGATCGTCATGAGCGCACACAAGTTATTATGCTGACAGCTTTTGGTCAAGAAGATGTGATGAAACAAGCTGTAAACTTTGGTGCCTCTTATTTTATGCTGAAGCCATTTGAATTTGAGCAACTTGTACAAAAGATTTTACATTGTGCGAATAAAAAATTAGAGGTAGAAAAACGCCCGCTTGATATAGTTTCGACTGGAACAAAAATCGATCAACGTCAACTTGATTCAACAATTACTTCAATTATTAAGGAAATTGGAGTTCCAGCACATATTAAAGGCTATGCTTACTTACGCGAAGCAATTCAAATGGTGTATTACGATATTGAATTATTAAGCTCTGTAACAAAAATTTTATACCCAGAAATCGCTAAAAAATTCAACACTACATCCTCACGTGTCGAACGTGCGATTCGTCATGCCATTGAGGTTGCATGGAATCGAGGCAGCTATGAGAACATTTCAGAATTGTTTGGCTATACCGTGCACCATATGAAGTCTAAACCAACTAATTCAGAATTCATCGCCATGATTGCCGATAAGATTCGAATTGAAATGGTTGCAAGTTAAGCGCGGTACAATGCGGTTTGTAAGAATCTTAAGATATGAATTCACTGTATCTATACCAACTAACTACTGAATTCATACAACTAATGTTAATTAATTTAAGTAAACTATGAAACACGTTCATTTACGGGGGAATCTCGTTCATGGAGGTGTTTTTTTTGAATGAATTTGATATAGAGATTGATCGATTTATGTTGGATTGTACTGCGAAAGGATTATCAGTTAAAACATTAAAATCTTATGAACAGACCATAAGGTTATTTGCTAAATGGATGTTTGTTGAATTTGAAATTGATTCACCTAGACTGGTAAAAGCAGAACATTTAAGAAGCTATATACGTAGTTTGGGAGAACGAGGGAAATATGAATGGACTGTCAATGACAATGCCAATAACAATCCAAAAGCTAGAGACGATTATGGAAAGAAAATATCCAATACAACAATAGCCAACTATACACGCAATTTAAAGGTGTTTTTTGCGTATTTGTATCAAGAACAAGTTATTCGTATCAATCCAATGAAAAACGTCAAGAACGTGAAGCCAGAACGCAAAATGAAGGTAATGTTAGAAGATAATGAATTGAAACAGTTTTTCCGTGCTTTTGATGTGACGAAATTTGACCAATATCGTGATTGGATGATAGCACAGTTAATATTTGACACAGGTTCACAAATAGGTGAACTGTTAGACATCCATCTGACGTTCGGAATTTACGCGCAAAATTTTTTTATTTTAGTGGAGACTTTGCATATGGGGAACTAATTTGTATGTTAACTTGTAATTATGTTAAAAATAGGGTTATATATTGTGATATACACAATTAATCGAAGGGGGAATGTAGAATGGGGTTATTCGATGGGTTAATAGGAAATGCAACCGAAGTAAATTTGAATAAGTTAGAGGAAGAGTTAAAAGATTTGCTGATTCCTAACGAAACAATAAAGAACGCGTATAAAGTTATAAGGGATACATTTATCTTTACTGATAAAAGACTAATATTAATTGATAAACAAGGGGTAACTGGAAAGAAAACTGAGTATCATTCTATACCATATAAAAGTATTCTTCACTTTTCCGTTGAAACTGCTGGAACATTTGATTTAGATGCAGAATTAAAAATTTGGGTGTCAGGTAGTGCGTTACCTATACAGAAAAACTTTAATAAATCGACTAATATTTATAAAGTCCAAAGCGTATTAGCGGAATATGTTTTAGGGTAGCGACTAAATTGAACGATCAACATTTTATTGTGTTGATCGTTCTTTTTTTCGATGTCAGACACAATTCTAACGGATCGAGATTCGCCTAGGCGGATTGTTGTGCAGGTGAAATCTATCTAGTCCAAATGTTCATGAAAAAGACGTACAAAACAGGCAAGAACAAGTTCAGCAAACATTGTGTCAAGTCATCGATTTACTTTAGAGGTCGAATAAGATTTGAAAATTATTTAAGATTATGAAATTTTGTACTTAAACTAACGGAGGCTTTGATCCGAGAAGGATTAATGCCCTTTTTGTTGAAGTTATTGTACTATTGGGGCAGCTTTGTTGAAGAGTGTTTTATTACTATTGTTCAACAATCTGGCTAGATTGAGGAGCAACTCTTTAAAAGAAAATTAGCTTTCCATACATTGGAAAAAGGGAGGGGATAATTTGAGCTACAAAATTATAACGTTACCATCCTATCGGGCAGTAGGATTGAAATGGGAGGGAACTTTCTCTGAAATTGCACCAAATTTAAAAAACGTAATTCAACAAGTTAAAGACCGTGCTGATGAATTAGAGAATAAGATGAATCCCAATGTTCAATTGGGTTTATCGTATCATGTAATTGAGAATGGATTCGCACATTACGCGGTGTATGAAGTGAGTGAGGAGCAGGAAATTCCTGAAGGGATGATTGAAATTAGGGTTCCAAAATGGACTTATGTGATGACGACACATAACAAAGGAGAAGATATACAAAAGACCTATACGGACTTACATCAATGGTTATTTGATAGTGATTATACTGCATTTATTGGAGCTGGTGTAGATTACTATGATCCTTATATGCCGATTAAACACGAATATTATCCAACTAATCAGGATCCGAATGATCCGCATTTTGATATTTATATACCGATTGTAAAAAAATAATGTTAATGTAATTGACGTATTTCACAGGGGCGGACGTTCTAACTTGGCTACTATCAATCAAAAATAGTCAGGTTTTTTTAGCGAACCTTATAATACAAACGAGGGCGCTTCTGGAACAAAGCAGGAACGCTTTCACGTGTCGAACGTGCGATTCGTCATGCCATTGAGGTCACATGGAATCGAAGCAGCTAAGAGAACATTTCAGAGTTGTTTGGCTATACCGTGCACCATATGAAGTCAAATCCGACCAATTCAGAATTCATCGCCATGATTGCCGATAAAATTCGTATAGAAATGGATACGAGTTAACAACTTTTTTTGGAAATGATGTTTAAAAATGTATTGAATGTGTATAATGACTTTAGTAAGATGATTTTTACTATTAGTCTTTACCTCCTTTCTTAGAATGATGTGATTACTCCATATTATTCTTTTAAGTGCCTCATTTTCTCGAGGCACTTTTTTTATTGGGATTTTTTCGATGTTCCTTTGAAATTCATCAATTCGTAACATATTACATATATATCATTTAATAAATATAGTTTATGGTTAAAATGATAGAAAAAGTGAGAATGATGAGTGCAATGAAGAAGTAGTGTTAGTCGTTTACGTATGCTCGCTTATATTGCTGATGAAGAAAACTTTTACTTCAATCATGAGAAAAGACGAAAGTTACTTAATCGACATATCAGATATATATCATCATTTATGGGACTATGAAATGATATTGTATATATGATTGTTAGGCACTTAGTACTTAATCATCTGTTACTTTTGTGGTATTTTTGTAATAGTGACAAAAATCAAGCTAGTTTCTCTGATATTTAGCTAAACAAAGTCCTAATATTTGTATATACTATACTTTATGGGAGGGGATATGCGTGGCTATATTTGAGAATCAGTTTTTTGAAATCTTAGAAAAAGATGAGAAGGTTTATATAAAGACTAAAGAACCAGGCTTTATGTTAAAAGATTTTGATATGATTGTGCGCCTTAATCCTCGCATTAAACTAACGAATTTTGCAGTACTGAAACAAGTATTAAATGAAATCACGCCGAATCCAGTAGAGATTGGGTCATGGCTACCATCAGTTACATTAGAAGTTTCACGCGATAAAATGTCTGCTTCGTTATTTGTATATGAAACCTTGGACTATATTCGTTCTAATTCGCAAACTTTCCAACAAAAAGTATTAAGGTTATTAAAAGAAAATAATGTTATTCATGGAATTCAAGACATTAAATTTGAAACAATAGTTAGTGGTAAAGCAATTTTAATTGCGCAAGGAACAGCACCCGTTAAAGGTGAAGACGCTAAGGTGACATACTTAGAAGTTCCTGAACGTAAACCGGTAATTCGCGAAGATGGTAAAGCAGACTATTATGATATGAACTTCATCTATGAAATTGAAGAAGGAGCATTGTTAGGGGAAAAAATCCATGCTAAACCGGGTATCCCAGGTAACAATGTTCATGGAGAGCTTGTAGCAGCACAACATGGCCGAGATGCATCGCTTAAATATGATCGTAAATCTGCATATGAAGTCGAAGAAGATGGAAAAACAGTATTACGATCGAAAATAAATGGTGTACTAGAGGAACATAGAGGTATGGTTAGTGTAAATCACCATTTACCAATAAATGGTGATGTCGGTGTTGAAACTGGTAATATTGATTTTAATGGTTCGATTTCAATTCGTGGTACAGTACAAGCTGGATTTTCAGTAATTGCAAAAGGAGATATTTCGATTGAAGCCCCTGAAGGTGTTTCAGGAGCTAAATTAATTAAATCAATCGATGGGGATGTATTCATTCGTGGAGGTATTTTTGGCTTAGGTGACACACGAGTTGAAGCAGGTGGGAATATTTTCGTAAAACATGTGAACGATGCAAACTTAATTGCCGATGGAGATGTAAATATCGGATTTTATGCATTAGGTTCTAATATTCAAGCGCATTCGATACTAGTGGATGATCGAAAAGGCAAAATCATTGGTGGCAGAGCTATTGCAAAAAGTATAATTGTATCGGCAATTACAGGCAATCGTTTAGAGCGTAAGACAGAATTAATAATAAATAGTGTCAATAAAGCAGATGGTCTTGAATTAATTCAATCAAAGGCTGCACTATTAAAATCAATGCAAGAAGATATTTTACAGCTTGAATCACAAATCAATCGTATTCTACCGATTGTAAATAATTTAACGAAGCCTCAAATTGCTGCATTTGAACAAACAAAGCAAAAACTTTCGTCTAATAAAGAATCGGCAGCGAGTATAGACCGTGAAATTAAACAATTGATGAACGATTTACGTAGTGTAGGTAAAGAAGAAATAACTGTGACTAAGGAAGCGTATCCGGGAACATTCATTCAAATTGGCAAAAAATCGGCAGTGTTATCACGCAATACAAAAGGTCGATTCTTACTTGAATCTGGAGAGTTAAATGTATAATGAAAACGATTCCAGTTTTTGCACATCGTGGTGCATCTCATGATTGTTTAGAGAATACTTTTGCAGCTTTTAAGAAAGCGCAAAGCTTGGGCGCAGATGGAATTGAATTAGATCTCCAAATTTCAAAGGATGGTATTTTGGTAGTATTTCATGATTTGGATTTAAAGAGACTAGCAGGAAAAAAGCGAAAAGTATCTGATAGTTCCTTCGAAGAATTAAGAAGCTATAAATTAGGAAAGCGCTTTATTCGATTCTTTTCGAATCATCGTATTGAAGCGTTTCAAGATATTTTGGATTGGGCCAATGAACAGCAAATTCCTTTGAATATTGAGTTGAAACAGTCATTGCTAATGAATGAAGCTGCACTCCGTCAATTTTTAGTACCGCTTCAAGTACCTAAGAACAGTCATTTCTCATCATTTCATGAAAGATTATTAATAATCGTTAAAGAAGCACGACCAGAAATGGAGACGGCTTATATTGTTACGAAAAAATTCGATTGGTCTTTGAAGAGTGAACATCGATTCTTTGATACCATTCATGCACATAAAAAATTTTATAAACACGAATATTTGCAATATTGTAAAGATGCAGCAATTGGAATACGCTTCTATGGAATTGTTGGAAATGAATCATTTTTGAAAAATCCACACCCAGCAGTAAGAGGTTGGATAACTGATTTTCCTGATAAAGTTCAAAGAGCACAATTAAAATAGCAAAAAGACGCTTATGAGAATTCCATAGGCGTCTTTTTTTGTATCTAATTTTGATGGAGCTGGTTGAAATTTATTTATTTTGCCAACGATCGGCAACTTTTCCGCGCTTACGATCTCGATGAAGTAAAAATCCAGCAAAAAATAAAAATGAAACGGCAAAGAAAATAACTCCAACAACAAATTGAACCCAAATCCAAGGGAATGGTGAAATTAATATTCCGAAAAGTGTATCTCGCATAAACTTAATACCTGCAGCCATGAGTATGGCAGGTATTACAAGCACAATAAAAGCAGCCATTCTTGCCATGTATGTATCCCCTCCACTAAGTAAAACAACATTGATTTTACAATATCAATAATTACTGTCAATTGTATACATAAAAAAGTCGTAATTGAATAAGACAATTTGACGAAACGGCGACAATTTATTTTATTAGAATAATTAATAATTAGAAAATAAGATAATTGTAAGTTCTCAATCATTGGAATAACCGATTGATTTTTCAGAATTTTCCAACTTGATTAAAATTGACGAATAATAGTTGCAACATTATGAATTTGAAAGTATTGTAAATTAAAAGACAAAAGTTATTCACATTTTAGTTTTTGTCGAACCTTAAGCAGAAAAAAATACAGAACACGAGAAAGTAAGCGCTTTCTTGAAAAAAGGAGTAGTGTGTTATGGAAATATTTAATTACATGAAAAAGTATGATTATGAACAACTAGTTTTTTGCCAAGATGAAGCTTCGGGTTTAAAGGCTATTATTGCAATTCATGACACAACATTAGGTCCAGCACTAGGTGGTTCACGCATGTGGACATATGCTTCTGAGGAAGATGCTATTGAAGATGCACTTCGATTAGCTCGTGGGATGACATATAAAAATGCGGCTGCAGGTTTAAATTTAGGTGGCGGGAAAACCGTAATTATTGGTGACCCATTTAAAGATAAAAATGAAGAAATGTTTCGCGCATTAGGTCGTTTCATACAAGGACTAAACGGGCGTTACATTACAGCAGAAGATGTAGGTACTAGCGTTTCGGATATGGATTTAATTCATGAGGAAACCAATTATGTAACAGGGATTTCACCAGCATTTGGGAGCTCGGGTAATCCTTCACCAGTAACTGCATATGGTGTTTTCTTAGGGATGAAAGCAGCAGCAAAAGAAGCGTTTGGTGATGACAATTTAGGTGGTCGTAAAGTTGCAGTACAAGGTCTTGGTAACGTTGCATATACATTATGTGAGTACTTACACAAAGAAGGTGCTCACTTGGTAGTGACAGACATCAATCAAGCCGCAATAGATCGAGTAGTTAACGATTTTGGTGCCAAAGCTGTATTACCAGATGAAATTTATGAGCAAGATGTCGATATTTTTGCGCCATGTGCATTGGGTGCAATTATTAACGATACAACGATTCCTAAATTAAAGGCTAAAGTCATCGCTGGTTCGGCAAATAACCAATTAGCAGAATCGAAGCATGGAAAAGTTTTACATGAATTGGGTATAATATATGCACCGGACTATGTAATTAACGCGGGCGGAGTAATAAACGTGGCGGATGAATTATATGGCTACAATCGTGATCGAGCAATGAAACGTGTCGAAACGATTTATACGAGCTTAGAAAAGATTTTTGCCATTTCTAAAGAACAAGATATTCCAACGTACTTAGCAGCAAATCATTTGGCAGAAGAAAGAATTGCACGTGTTGCCAAAACACGTAGCACATTCTTGAAAAATGAAAAAAATATTTTAAATGGCCGCTAACTAAACGAAATTATTTTACAAGGGGTGTTGCACATGGCGAAGGAGTATGATGTTGTCATTTTAGGTGGAGGTACAGGTGGCTATGTAGCAGCAATCCGTGCCTCACAGCTAGGTTTAAAAACGGCCATTGTTGAAAAAAATAAACTAGGTGGTACGTGTTTACATGCAGGTTGTATTCCAACAAAAGCTTTGCTACGTAGTGCCGAAGTATACGTGCAATCAAAAAAAGCACTTGATTTTGGTATAGAAGTACAAGGTGTAGCACTACAGTTTAATCGCATTCAGGAACGTAAAGAACTTGTTGTGAATCAACTTTATAAAGGTGTGCAGCATCTTATGAAAAAGGGCAAAATTGATGTTTATGAGGGTTATGGTCGAATTTTAGGACCTTCCATATTTTCACCAATGCCAGGCACGATTTCTGTAGAAATGACGGATGGCTCTGAAAACGAAATGCTTATACCGAATAATGTAATTATTGCTACCGGTTCAAGACCTCGCCATTTAGTTGGTTTAAAAGTTGATGGAGAAAAAGTGTTAACGTCAGATGAGTTTTTAACACTAAAACAATTGCCGAAATCCGTAGTCATTATTGGCGGTGGTGTTATCGGTGTTGAATGGGCTTCGATGCTCATAGATTTTGATGTTGACGTGACCGTTTTAGAAGTAGGAAATCGCTTAATTCCAACAGAGGATGAAGCCATCTCCGAAGAAATGTATAAGCAATTAACTAAGCGTGGCGTGAACATCCATTTTAATGTGCAGTTAGACCCATCAGCAATACAAGTAAATGAGCAAGTATCGATTCCGCTTGAAGACACTACAATTGAGGCTCAAGCATTATTATTATCTGTTGGGCGTGTTGCGAATACCGAAAATATTGGAATTGAAAATACCGAAATTCAGGTAGATAATGGCTCGATTGTTGTGAATGACAATTTCCAAACAAAAGAGAGTCATATATACGCAATTGGTGATTGTATTGGTGGCATGCAATTAGCGCATGTTGCTTCCCATGAAGGGATTCGAGCTGTTGAGCATATTGCAGGGGAGCAGTCAATGCCAATTGATTACGCAAATATTGCGCGTGGCGTTTACAGTTCTCCTGAAGTAGCAAGCGTAGGCTTAACAGAAGCACAAGCACGTCAAAAAGGCTTTAAAGTGAAAACTGCTACATTCCCATTTAAAGCAATCGGTAAAGCGATTGTTTACGGCGAATCAGAAGGTTTTGTAAAAATCATAGCTGATGATTTATCAAATGATCTAGTTGGTGCCCACTTAATTGGACCACATGCTACGGATTTAATATCTGAAGCGGCACTTGGACTATTTTTAAATGCTTCACCGTGGGAAGTTGGTCAAATGGTGCATTTACATCCGAGTTTAAGTGAGGTTATTGGAGAAGCTGCATTAGCAATTGAAGGTAAGGCAATTCATTTTTAAACGGGATAGATTGAATGTTTTCTTCTAAGAAATCCATAGAGTAAGCCATCTCGTGCTATATGGCATCGTATGGATTTCTTTAAACTCGATTGGGGGTTTGTATTATGACAGAACAACAATTAACGCATGAACAGCTAGGGTTGACGAATGCAGACGTCATAAAAATGTATGAAACGATGCTTTTAGCGCGACGAATTGATGAACGCATGTGGCTATTAAATCGCGCTGGGAAAATTCCATTTGTTATTTCGTGTCAAGGGCAAGAAGCAGCACAAGTTGGCGCGGCATTTGCATTAGATCATACAAAAGATTATATTGCACCGTATTACCGTGATATGGGAGTTGTCTTGCAATTTGGTATGACTGCACAGGATTTAATGTTATCGGCGTTTGCGAAAGCAGAAGATCCAAACTCAGGTGGACGCCAAATGCCGGGACATTTTGGACAAAAGAAAAACCGAATTCTAACAGGTTCTTCTCCGGTAACGACACAAGTTCCTCATGCAGTAGGTGTTGCACTAGCAGGGAAAATGCAAAATAAAGATTTTATTACGTTTGTAACGCTTGGAGAGGGTTCGTCTAATCAGGGAGATTTCCATGAAGGCGCTAACTTTGCTGGGGTTCATAAGCTTCCTGTAATTATAATGGTTGAGAATAACCAATATGCGATTTCTGTTCCAGTCGAGCGTCAATTAGGTTGTGCAAAAGTGTCTGATCGTGCAATTGGTTACGGTATGCCTGGTGTGACAGTAGACGGGAAAAATCCTTTAGAGGTATATAAAGTCGTGAAAGAGGCTGCAGATCGAGCGCGAAATGGGGGTGGGCCGTCTTTAATTGAAACGGTAAGCTATCGTTTGACAGCCCATTCCTCTGATGATGATGACCGCCAATATCGTACAGCGGAAGATATTGCAGAAGGAAAAGCAAAAGACCCAATTCTGCTTTTCGAAAGCTACCTGAAAGAACGGGGTGTAGTAGACGATTTATTAATTAAACAATTAAATGACAACATAATGCAGCTTGTCAATGAAGCGACAGAGTATGCGGAAAATGCACCGTATGCCTCACCTGAACATGCACTTAAGTTTGTTTATGCGGAAGGAGAAGATGCGTAATGCCGGTAATTTCTTATATTGATGCAATTAATCTTGCGATGAAAGAAGAAATGGAACGAGATGACCGCGTCTTCGTTCTTGGTGAAGATGTTGGGGTAAAGGGTGGTGTATTTAAAGCGACAACTGGATTGTACGATCAATTCGGCGAACAGCGTGTGCTAGATACTCCTCTTGCGGAAAGTGCAATTGCTGGTGTGGCAATTGGTGCGGCGATGTATGGTATGCGTCCGATTGCTGAAATGCAGTTTGCTGATTTTATCATGCCTGCCGTTAACCAAATTGTTTCTGAAGCGGCAAAAATCCGATATCGTTCAAACAATGATTGGAGCTGCCCGCTTGTTGTGCGTGCGCCTTTTGGTGGGGGAATTCATGGAGCCTTGTATCATTCACAATCCGTTGAAGCGTTATTTGCGGGGACACCAGGTTTAAAAATTGTCATCCCATCAACACCATATGATGCAAAAGGCTTGTTAAAGGCAGCCATTCGCGATCCTGACCCAGTGTTGTTTTTTGAGCATAAGCGTGCGTATCGTTTAATTAAAGGCGAGGTGCCTACTGATGACTACACATTGCCGATTGGTAAAGCGGATGTGAAGCGTGAAGGTGATGATGTCACGGTCATTACGTATGGTTTAGCGGTTCATTTTGCGTTGCAGGCAGCAGATCGCTTGGCGAAGGATGGAATTGACACGCATATTTTAGATTTGCGTACAGTTTACCCATTAGACAAAGAAGCGATTATTGATGCTGCAAAGAAAACGGGGAAAATTTTATTGATTACTGAAGATAATAAAGAGGGTAGCATCATGAGCGAGGTTGCAGCGATTATCGCAGAACATTGTTTATTTGATTTAGATGCGCCAATTCAACGTCTAGCAGGACCTGATGTACCAGCAATGCCATACGCACCAACAATGGAAAAATATTTTATGATTAATCCTGATAAAGTAGAACGCGCGCTCCGTGAATTGGCGGCGTTTTAACTTGCTTCAGCCTTCATTCTCCATTTTTATAAGGGTGATGACTGCCCAAGTATGTCTTTTATTTGACAGGGGTTTAAGCCTATGCTTAATAGTGGAACGAAGGCTAAAAACGTCACGTCCTGTGACAACGCCTTCGTGATCAACCTCGTGTTGACCTTTGTTCCCGGCGGATGTCATAGATTTTTAAAGGAGTTTTTCGAGCCTGCTCGAAAAAATCTGGACACAATTACGCCGAGGCGTAATTGATATTCTTCCAGTAAATGATTGAGGAGGATCTAACATGACGATTCAAAACATTGTAATGCCGCAACTTGGCGAAAGTGTAACCGAAGGAAAAATTGAACGCTGGCTTGTACAAGTTGGTGATACTGTTAATAAATATGATCCATTAGCAGAAGTGACGACAGATAAAGTAAATGCCGAAATTCCATCATCATTTGCGGGGGTTATTAAGGAACTAATTGCTATAGAGGGTGAAACGTTACCTGTTGGCACGGTCGTCTGTACGATTGATGTGGAGGGCTCTGAGTTACCTCCTGCACCAGCACCAAAAAACTCTAATGTTAGTTCAGCAATTTTAAATGCTGGCTTACAGCGCAAAGAGGAGCTACCACCTACAAATACTGCAGAAAATACAGTGAAAACTGAGCGTACAGGTGGTCGTTACTCTCCTGCTGTAGTCGTACTTGCATCTGAAAACAATGTAGATTTAGCACAAGTTACAGGAACCGGTGCAAACAACCGTATTACTCGTAAAGACGTCGAAGCCTATATTGCGTCAGGTAAGCCGACAACAACCCAACAACCAGTGGAGCAACAAGCTGACCCAGAAGTTCAAGTGACTTCATCGAAAGTACAAGAATCAACGAAACAACCTGATTCTATCGCAAATGTTGCTGGTGATATCGAAATTCCGGTCACACAAGTGCGTAAAGCGATTGCAAAAAATATGTTAAGAAGTACACATGAAATTCCACATGCTTGGATGATGATGGAAGTTGATGTGACGGAACTTGTCGAATATCGTGATAGCATAAAAAATGAATTTAAGAAAAAGGAAGGTTTTAATTTAACATACTTTGCATTTTTCTTAAAAGCTGTTTCACAAGCGCTCAAAGAATTCCCAATGATGAATTCAGTGTGGGCGGAAGATAAAATTATTCAAAAGAAAGATATTAATTTATCAATCGCAGTTGCGACGGATGATGCGTTATTCGTACCCGTTATTAAAAATGTCGATGAAAAATCGATTAAAGGCATCGCCAAAGAAATACATGAATATGCACATATTGTTCGTCATGGAAAATTAAAATTAGAGCATATGCAGGGTGGTACGTTTACAGTTAATAATACGGGTTCATTCGGTTCGGTGCAGTCGATGGGGATAATCAATTATCCTCAAGCTGCAATCTTGCAAGTGGAAAGTATTATAAAACGACCTGTAATAGTACAGGGGAACATGATCGCGCCACGTTATATTGTAAATTTATGTTTGTCATTAGATCATAGAATTTTAGATGGATTGATTTGCGGTAAATTCCTATCTAGAGTAAAAGAAATTCTCGAAAATGTAGATAAAAATAAGATTTCAGTCTACTAAAATAGTTCCGAAAGCTTGTTAAATCAAGCTTTCGGAATTTTTTTTACTTTATTGTCAGAACATTCTCGTGTAGAATATAGTACAGAAATATAACAAGGGGGGAAGCTAGTAAGCGTCCACATGTCAACTAATATGAAAGAGATTGAATTTCAATCAGCTAGCTATGATCAGTGGCAAGAAGAAGCGGTAAAGGCCCTAAAAGGTAAACCATTCGAATCACTGTTCACAAAAACAATAGAAAACATTACGCTCGAGCCACTATACACGAAAGAAAGTTTAATCGAGAAGTTAGGCAAGCAATTAGAAAAGCAAGTTTCAACAATTCGTACATTATCACAATCACCAACGTTTGAGATTGCTCAGCAAATTGTAGGTGACACGGAAGAAAGTTTCTTTGCTAACTTAGAAGAAAGCATAGAGCGTGGCAATGAAGTCATTACAATTTATAGCCCCGTAGCTTTTGAATGGTCAGAAACAGCAATCGCAAAATTAGCTGCGATTTTAACTGAAAATTCATTCAAAATTACAGTTCAATCAACTGACGATGCAGTGTTAGCTGTATTCGACAAAATTGAGGCATCTAAAAAAGAAATCGTAAACGGTTACATTATTGCACCTGAAGCTGTGGATGTTGCTGGTTTCCCAAATGTACATACTTTTGCAGCTAATACTATTCCCTATCACAATAATGGTGCAAATGCAGTACAAGAACTTGCAATTGCATTAGCGCAAGCGTCATATCTAGCGCAATCGGTTGAAGATTTCAAAGCGTTTGAACAAAAATTCTTCGTTCAATTTGCGGTAGATACACAATTCTTTGCAGAAGTTGCAAAAATTCGTGCCTTTAAAGTTTTATGGAAAGCGTTTGCTTCAGCATTCGGCAATGAAGCAAGCGCTGTCCCAGTCGTAGTTGAAACATCAGCTCGTAGCTTCTCGAAGTATGATGTGTATGTAAACTTACTACGCTCAGGCAATGAAGCATTTTCAGCAGCAATTGGTGGCGCGGATGTCATTACTGTTCACTCTCATGACTGTTTAACGCAAACTACAGAGCAATCAGTACGTATTGCTCGTAACGTTTCTTTAGTAACAAAAGAAGAATCTCACGTTACAAAAGTACTTGATCCTGCAGGTGGTTCTTACTTCATAGAGTCATTAACAGCGGACTACGTAAAAGCAGCATGGGCAATGTTCCTTGAAATCGAACTAGCTGGAGGCTTAAAAGAATACGACATCAATTCGAAAATCGAAGAAGTATACAACACGCGAATTAAGCAAGTAGAAACACGCAAGCATACATTAATTGGAACAAACATTTACGCAAACCCAGTAGATGAAATTCCAACAATTGAAAATAAACAATTTGTAGATGTGAAACGTATTGCACTACCATTCGAAAACTTACGTGCAAGCTTTGAACAAGCTAATCTTAAGGTAGCGATTTTAACATTTGGTCAGTTGAAAAACTACAAGCCACGTGCGGATTTCGTACAAGGCTTCTTTGCAACAGCGGGTATCGTAGCAGACCAAACAGAAGGCTTCCAATCAATTGATGAGGCAAAAGCTTGGTTAGCCGCTGCAGATTATGATTACGTCGTTGTGGCAGCAACAGATGATGATACAAAACAATTAATCCCAGCCCTTTTAGAAGGTAAAAAACAGAATCTAGTATTAGACGCAGCTGGTAAATATAAAGAAGAAGCAGAAGCTTGGACTGCAAACGGCTTAAATGGCTTTATTTTTGCAGGGCAAAACATCGTAGAAAAGTTAAACGGTGTTGTAACAACTGTGAAGGGGGCACAACAATGAGTAAAGCAAATTTCGGATCAGTTGTTATTGAAGACGTATTAGCACAATCACAACTTTCTTCTACAAGCACATTTATGACAAACGAAGGCATAGAAGTGAACTCTGTCTATAACGCTGAGGATATTAAAGATGTAAAACATTTAAATGACGTAGCTGGTATTGCACCAAATACACGTGGACCTTACCCAACAATGTATGTAGCCCGTCCTTGGACAGTACGTCAATATGCAGGTTTCTCTACAGCAGAAGAATCAAATGCATTCTATCGTCGTAACTTAGCGATGGGTCAAAAAGGGTTATCGGTAGCTTTCGACTTAGCGACGCACCGTGGCTATGACTCTGACCACCCACGTGTAACAGGTGACGTTGGTAAAGCCGGCGTAGCAATCGACTCAGTAGAAGATGCAAAAATCTTATTTGACGGTATTCCATTAGATCAAATGTCGGTATCGATGACAATGAACGGTGCGGTTTTACCAGTACTAGCATTCTATATTGTTGCGGCAGAAGAACAGGGTGTAACACCAGACAAGCTTGCTGGTACAATCCAAAACGACATTTTAAAAGAATACATGGTGCGTAACACATACATCTACCCACCAGCAATGTCGATGAAAATTATCGCGGATATTTTTGAATACACAGCGAAATTTATGCCAAAATTCAACTCAATTTCAATCTCTGGTTACCATATCCAAGAAGCTGGAGCAACAAACGACATTGAGTTAGCGTATACATTAGCAGATGGTTTAGAATATGTTCGTACAGGCTTAAAAGCTGGAATTGATATCGATGCATTCGCACCACGATTATCATTCTTCTGGGCAATCGGTATGAACTACTACATGGAAGTAGCAAAAATGCGAGCAGCACGTCGTATTTGGGCACAAATGATGAGCACGTTCAATCCAAAGAACCCAAAAACATTAGCGTTACGTACACACTCTCAAACTTCAGGTTGGAGTTTAACAGAGCAAGATCCGTTCAACAACGTAACACGTACATTAATCGAAGCAAACGCAGCTGCAATGGGACATACACAATCACTTCACACAAACGCATTAGACGAAGCGATTGCATTACCAACAGACTTTTCAGCGCGTATTGCGCGTAATACACAGTTATTCTTACAAGAAGAAACAGGCATGACAAAAGTTATCGATCCATGGGGCGGCTCATACTATGTTGAGAAATTAACAGATGAGATTACTGAAAAAGCATGGGCGTTAATCGAAGAAATCGAAGGACTTGGTGGTATGGCGAAAGCGATCGAAACAGGACTTCCAAAAATGAAAGTTGAAGAAGCAGCGGCAAAACGCCAAGCGAAAATTGACTCAAAATCAGAGACAATCGTAGGTGTGAACAAATACCGTTTAGCAGAAGAAGATCCAATTGATATTTTAGATATCGACAACGCAATTGTACGTGAAGCACAAATTGCTCGTTTAGAGAAAATGAAGGCGGAACGAAACGAAGAAGAAGTGCAAAATCATTTAACGCGCTTAACAAAAGCAGCTGAAGACGGTTCAGAAAACTTATTAGCGATTGCTGTAGATGCAGCGCGTGCTCGTGCATCTCTTGGTGAAATTTCTGATGCAATTGAAGCAGTATCTGGTCGTCACAAAGCAATTATTCGCTCGATTTCTGGCGTATACTCTGCAAACTTCTCAGATGATGAAATGATTACAGAAGTAAAACAAATGACAGAAGATTTCTTAGAAGCTGAAGGACGTCGCCCACGTATATTAGTAGCAAAAATGGGTCAAGACGGACATGACCGTGGTGCGAAAGTAGTTGCAACAGGTTATGCAGACCTAGGTTTCGACGTAGATATTTCACCATTATTCATGACACCTGAAGAAACAGCACAAATGGCAAATGAAAATGACGTACACTGTGTTGGTGTATCTTCACTAGCAGCAGGTCACAAAACATTAGTGCCAGAGTTAGTTGCGGAGCTGAAGAAATTAGGCCGTGAAGATATCATCGTAATTTGTGGTGGTGTAATTCCAGCGCAAGACTATGACTTCTTATATGAAGCAGGTGCGGTGGCAATCTTCGGTCCTGGAACGGTAATTCCGGTATCTGCAATGCGTATTATCGAAGAAATTTACAAAAAGTTAGGCTACGAGGAAGTGGCAGAGTAATGACGATGCCACATCAAGACCAAAGTGCTTTATTTGTCATGGATGGTGTGAAGGGTGGTCATGATGGAATGAGCTATTCAAACCCAAAGAAATTCCGTAAAAAGAAGCAGGAAGTACTTGATATAGAAAAGCTAGCTAATGATGTGCGTGCGGGTGACCGCACCGCATTGTCAAAAGCGATAACATTAATTGAAAGCTCCAATACGGAACATAAAGAGCAGGCACAAAAGCTTTTACAAGAACTACTTCCATATACAGGGAATGCCATTCGGATTGGTATTACCGGTGTACCGGGAGCGGGGAAAAGTTCATTTATCGAAGCGTTCGGTACAATGCTTTGTAAAATTGGCAAGCGTGTAGCAGTTCTGGCGATTGACCCAAGCTCGTCACTGTCAGGTGGTAGTATTTTAGGGGATAAAACACGAATGGAAGAGCTAGTTCGTCAAGAAAATGCCTTCGTTCGTCCGTCTCCTAGTGCTGGTACATTAGGTGGTGTGCACAAAAAGTCGCGTGAGACCATGCTACTTTGTGAAGCAGCTGGCTACGATGTGTTATTAATCGAAACAGTTGGTGTTGGTCAAAGTGAAACGTATGTGCGCGGTATGGTGGATTTCTTCTTATTGCTTGTATTAACAGGTGCAGGAGATGAGCTACAAGGAATGAAAAAAGGCATTATGGAACTTGCAGATGGTATTATCGTACATAAAGCAGATGGTGATAATTTGCGCCCTGCAAGACGTACGATGCAAGAATATAAGCAAATTCTTCATTTCTTACAGCCTTCGACACCAGGCTGGCTTAGTACAGCATTAAGTGTTTCATCAATGGAAAAGGTCGGTTTAGACAAAGTATGGGACATGTTAATGGAATTTGAGCAAACGGTGAAAAAAACAAATTATTGGAATATTCGCCGTCGTGAGCAAACACGTGACTGGTTCCATTCGATGATTACCGACCAATTAATTGACTCGTTTTATGGTAATCCAGAACGCAAACAACAGGTGCGTAAATTCGAGGATGAAATATTGCACGGACGTCTTACAGTAACACAAGGTGTCAACGCGTTATTTGATTAGAAGAACACATAAAGCGCCAAATAGTGCGATATGATGTCTATTCTTATGTGGATTTCTTAGAAAATTTAGAATTTCTAATTCACTAAAAAAGATACACATGAATTGTAATCAACAGTCTTTGCACATCTTTCATAACCTTGCTATGATAATAGGGAATAATGAAAGGGGCTATAAAGCTTATGAATATGGATTATGATTTATTTATGCAACAAATTACAACAACAGCACGTGCAGAAATGGAAGCAGCGGGGTACGAGCAATTACGTACACCAGAAGATGTTGAAGATGCTTTCGCACGTAAAGGTACGACATTAGTAATGGTGAATTCAGTATGTGGATGTGCAGGCGGTATCGCTCGTCCAGCAGCAACACACGCTGTACACTATGACAAACGCCCGGACCATTTAGTAACCGTGTTTGCTGGTCAAGACAAAGATGCAGCAGCAGCGGCACGTTATTATTTCGGTGAAGATCATATTCCTTCATCTCCATCATTTGTTTTATTAAAAGATGGACAAGTTGTAGCAGAAGTAGGTCGTTACGAAATCGAAGGCCATGAACCAATGAGTGTTGTAACAAATTTACAAGGTCATTTTGAGGAATATTGCGAAGAAGTATAAGCGGTAGATGGAGAGTGGTGCGCGAAATTTGCGCACCTAACTCACTTTGTCATAGGAGGAGCGCTTTTCTAAAATGAAAAAGTTTTCTATTGGCTATCGTACACTGAAAACAGCATTCGGAGCTTCTATTGCAATAGCAATTGCACAATATTTTGAACTGCAGTTTTTTACAGCTGCCGGCATTTTAACAATTCTATGCATTCAGCCAACAAAACGAAAATCGGTACATGCCGTTTATACACGTATCGTTTCTTCACTTGTTGGAATGGCTTTTGCATTTGTATTTTTCGAAATATTTGGTTATTATCCGGTAGTATTAGGCATTGTATTGTTGCTGTTTATACCAACTATTGTCTCGCTTGGAGTAGCAGAAGGCTTCGTGTCGAGTGCCGTTATAATGATGCACATCTATTTAACAGCTAACTTTACGCTCGATTTATTCTTGAATGAACTCGCAATTATGGCAATTGGCTTTGGAATGGGGCTCATAGTCAACATGTATATGCCGGATATTCAAAAGGGCATTATAAACCATCAATCCAAAGTGGAAGAGCTATTTAAGAAAATTTTAGCTGAAATTGCAAGTTATTTACGTAACGGTGATACATTATGGGATGGTAAGGAATTAATTGAAGCGACAAAGACTATTAATGCAGCAAAAGCATTAGCCTTCAAAGACGTACAAAACCATCTAACGCGTAAGGATAATATTTACTATGTGTATTTCGATATGCGTGAAAAGCAGCTAGAAATTATTGAACGTGTATTACCGAAAATTACTGCATTGCCTGTTATGACAGAGCAAGCACCACTCATTGCTACATTTTTGGAAGATTTAAGTGAACATGTTCACGGGGGAAATACCGCAAGTCATTTTTTAGAGAAGTTGGATAAAGTGAAACAAGAGTTTGCGAAAATGCCATTACCAGAAAATCATGAAACATTCCTAGCAATGGCTGCGATGTATCAGTTTATCGAAGAAATGGATGAATATTTGGTTATCAAGCAATCATTTAAAGGGTTGAAATAAAAAATGGATGTAGACACATCCATTACATGATTGCGGCTACACCCATTGCAATTGTTGAGATTAACATAATAATAACCATTGAATATACGACGATTTTTTGGAATTTTTTATTGCTCATATATTTCGCTCCTTCATATTGAACTAGTAATAGTTTAACAAATCTCGAAGAATTCTCAAGTACAAATGATTTTCATCATCGAAATTTTTATATTTTATTATAGGGGAGCTATCATTGTGGAAAAAGTAGATCATATTGGTATTGCAGTACGAAATATCGAAGAAAGAATTACATACTACACAGAAACGTTAGGCTTAAAATTATTAAAAGTAGAAGAAGTTGAGTCGCAGCAAGTGAAAGTTGCCTTCATCGATGCGGGCAATGTGAAAATCGAGCTATTAGAACCAATGAGCGATAAAAGCGCAATCCATGGCTTTTTAGAAAAACGCGGAGAAGGGATTCATCATGTTGCTTTCGGCGTAACGGGGATTCGTGAGCGCATGGCTGAACTTCGCGAAAAGGGTGTTCGTTTATTATCTGACGAGCCTGGCCCTGGTGCTGGTGGCGCAGAAGTAGCGTTTTTACATCCTAAAGACTCGTATGGTGTACTTTATGAATTATGTGATAAAAGCGGAAAAGGGGACAAATAAAAATGACAATTACACTAGATATGTTTGATAAAATTAATGAGCTTTATGACCGTAAAGAAGTAATCCAACTTGGTGGCGGTGACGCTCGTATCGAAAAGCAACACGAGAAAGGTAAAATGACAGCTCGTGAGCGTATCGAAATGCTTTTAGATGATGGTACATTTGTAGAGATTAACCCATTCATCACGCACCGTACTGTAGACTTCGGTATGGAAAAATTAGAAGGTCCTGGTGATGGCGTTGTTACTGGTTTCGGTAAAATTAACGGTCGTAACGTATACTTATTCGCGCAAGACTTCACAGTATTTGGTGGCGCACTAGGCGAAATGCACGCGAAAAAAATCGCTGCGGTAATGGATTTAGCTGCGAAAAACGGCACACCATTTATTGGCATTAACGATTCAGGCGGCGCGCGTATTCAGGAAGGCGTACTTTCATTAGACGGTTATGGTCATATTTTCTACCGTAACTCAATATATTCTGGTGTAATTCCACAAATTTCAGTAATCATGGGGCCATGTGCTGGTGGTGCGGTTTACTCTCCAGCAATAACGGATTTCATTTTAATGGTTGATACAACGTCTCAAATGTTTATCACAGGTCCTAAAGTAATTGAAACAGTAACAGGTGAGAAAATTTCAGCTGAAGGCTTAGGTGGTTCAAAAGTACACAACGCAGTATCAGGGAATGCTCACTTCCGTGCAGAAAACGAGGAAGCAGCCATTGCGCAAATTCAGCAATTACTTTCTTACCTACCACAAAACAATAAAGAAAAAGCACCAAAACAAGCTGCTCCAGAAGGGGACAACTTCCGTTCAGAGCTTGTTGATATCGTGCCAATCGATCAAACTAAATCATATGATGTGCGTAAAGTAGTTGAGCAAGTAGTGGACGAAGGTTCGTTCATGGAAGTTCAAAAAGAATTCGCTAAAAACATCGTAGTAGGTTTCGCACGTATCGCTGGTGAGTCTGTAGGTTTAGTATGTAACCAGCCTAAGTTTTTAGCTGGTGGTTTAGATATTGATTCATCTGATAAATTAGCTCGTTTCGTTCGTACATGTGACGCATTCAACGTACCTGTAATTACTTTCGAAGACGTTTCTGGCTTCTTCCCAGGTGTAAAACAAGAGCACGGAGGTATTATCCGTCACGGCGCGAAAATCCTTTATGCTTACTCGGAAGCTACTGTACCAAAAATTACAGTGATCTTACGTAAAGCATATGGTGGTGCTTATGTAGCATTAAACTCAAAATCAATCGGTGCTGACTTAGTATTTGCTTGGCCAAATGCTGAAATCGCGGTAATGGGTGCTGCTGGTGCGGCAAACATCATCCACGCGGGTGAAATTGCGAAATCGGCTGACCCAGAAGCAACTCGTGCAGCGAAAATTGAAGAATACAAAGAAAAATTCGCTAACCCATATGTAGCTGCATCTCGCGGTATGGTTGACGATGTAATTGATCCTCGTGAAACACGTATTAAGCTAATCCAAGCATTAGATATGCTTTCTACAAAACACGAAGATCGTCCATACAAAAAACACGGAAATATTCCACTATAAAAATTGTCAAACCCTTTGCTGTGTATTTTCCAGCAAGGGGTTTTTTTCAAAAAAAAGATGATACGATTATTCGTACCACCTCATATTTGTTAATCCGTAGCGTTCGTTGTATTCCACGCGGCATTTGCCTTATTTGGTCGTTTTTCGAGTGGGTGTTCGTGCTCTGCTATTAAAAAGTAAGCACCTTGTTCAATTCCATGACCATAATGTGCGCGTTCTTCTTTTGATAACTCAAAACTTCGTAAACACACTTCGTATAAATTTCCACGAGAGAACAAGCTCCAAAAATGATCTACCAGATTGCCTGCTTCATGAACATGAATGTCGGTATACATCTTTAACGAGAGTAAAGGTTTAATATTTTTTGCGAATACATGGATTTCGAATTCAGAGAAGCCGTGCGCACGCATGCTATTCAACTTTTGTAAAGCCTCTTCCAATGAAAACACTAAAGCAACCTCACGTCGATACTCCATTACCTTCACATCCTAATGTTCTTTTAAATATTTTATTGTTTTACATGAAGAGTTGGAAGTGATTTTGATGAATTTTGATTGAAAGTTGCATGAAATACGACTATGAGCGATTTTGAAATTAATAAGCAAGAAACGGCTCGTAAGGCAATGGAGCTACAAACAACGACAGGGGAAATGTACCGTATCTCGGAGCAGGATGAATCGTATGTTATTGTCAATTTCTTTGCGACATAATGTCTACCGTGTAATGCGGAAATGCCCCATCTACAAAGCTTTGCAACAAAGTTATCTGAGAACTCACAGCTCATCGGGGTCAATTTAACAAAGCGCGATCATGGAGAAGAAGCGTTACAAAAATTTGTAGAAAAGTTTAGCATCACATTTCCGATTTTACTCGATGTAGACGATATTTTTGGGGAAAGCTATGGTGTCATATCGATTCCTACGACAGTTGTGTTAAAGGATGGAGTTGAAATTCATCGTTTTGTTGGCCCGGTGAGTGAGCAGCAATTACGGAAACTGGTGGAGAACTAAAGATAAGCTCGAACAAATTAAGAAGCATTTGTTCGAGTTTTTTCTTTTATAACAAACCATTCACGGATAAATGCACCGATTACAAGGGAACAAATGATTACTATTAGTAACGATATAAATTTCACAAACAGATAGGGTGAATACAGCAGTTGGACACTACTCCCACTGATACCAATTCCATTAAAAATACATCCTAAAATTAATTGTTTTTTTGCTCTGTCTAGATTCATATAACCACCTCAAATGAAATCCAAATATATACAATTATACTATTAGGCAACTACAAAGACCGGACAATGTTTGTAAAACCATTGTTTTTTTTAAGAAAAAAAATTATAATGAAAATACTTGTCATAGACAACTATTTTTGTGAGGTGATTAGATGCATGTACACAAGCAATTATTTTTTGAATTGATTTTAACGTTTCATCCATTTGCGCGGCAGCTAAATGCTTATTTAGAAACCTATGAGCTACGTAGACCGGAATGGGCAATTCTTTATTTGTTTATCAATGATCCGGAACTGTCTTTAACCGAAGTTGGGCAATTTTTAAATATGGATCAGGCAAATGTCACCCGGGCAATAAAATATTTAGTAAAGATTGGATACATTGAATTGCAGCCATCAAAAGTGGACCGTCGTAAAAAGGATATTTTTATAACAGAAACTGGTCGGGAAGTTTATGAAATACTGCAGGCAGAAATCAAACAATTTGAGCTAGGACTTGTAGAAGGATTCACAGAAGAAGAGTTGGCGATTACACAGCGTACACTCGAAACAGTTCGTGCGCGTTTACTACAGAAAGAGTAGGTGAGGAGTTTGAATTCCAAAAAAGAGCCATTATGGACAAGAAATTTTATAACAATCGCGATTGTAAACTTTATTATTATTATGATTTTCTACTTGTTAATTGTAACAATCGCACCGTATGCAGTTAAAGAGTTACATGCCTCGACTGCACAAGCAGGACTCATTTCGGGAATTTACATTGTTGGGGCACTCATTGGGCGGTTAATTACAGGGCGTGTCATACAAAATGTAGGTTCGAAAAAAATATTAAAGATTGGCTTAGCGTTATTTGTATGTACACTACTCTTATATTTAATACCTGCTGGGATTTCCGCGCTTTTAGTTATTCGTTTAGTAAACGGGATTGCAGTGGGGATTGCATCAACAGCTACAGGAACAATAATTGCGCAAATTTTACCTGCGACTCGAAAAGGTGAGGGAATTGGCTACTATAGTATGAGCTCGACTCTGGCAACAGCAATTGGACCGTTCGTTGGGTTAATGTTAGCGCAGCATATTTCATATTTTGTTATATTCCTAATTTGTTGTGCATTTGGTGTTATCGCATTTTTAGCGGCACTAACAACTTCTATTGCGACTCCAAGCAAAAAACCAACGGCTTCAACGAAAAAAGGCTTCCATATTGGGGATTTTATTGATTTAAAGGCTCTACCAATAGGTATTTTAATTATGCTATTTGCACTTGGCTATGCAGGGATTTTATCGTTTATTAATTTCTTTGCCGAAGAACGAGATGTTGTAGCAGCTTCGAGCTTATTTTTCTTTGTATATGCTGTAGCGCTCCTAATAACACGTCCATTTACAGGGCGTATTATGGATGCAAAAGGGGCAAACATTATTATGTATCCAGGCATTGTGTTGTTTGCTGTCGGCTTACTTTTATTAAGTACCGCGCATTCATCATTTACATTGTTACTAGCAGGTGCGATTATTGGGATAGGTTACGGGAACGTTGCCTCTTCATTCCAAGCGCTTGCAATTAAAGTGACATCACCAGAAAATATGGGATTAGCTACGTCAACATACTTCATTGGGCTTGATGTCGGGCTAGGTTTTGGTCCGTATTTGTTAGGTTATTTAGAGCCGATCATTGGCTACGGTTCAATGTATATCGGTTTAGGAATTTTCATTTTTGCATTTTTAATTTTGTATTACATATTGCATGGTCGAAAAGATCATTTATATGTAGGGTAAATAATTTCGGTGTATGGAAGGGGAACTTTTCATATGCCGTTTTTGGTATGTTAAAATATAGAGGATTTTACTAATTGGAGGGAATCAAATGGACTGTGTGTTTTGTGAAGGAATAGAAGATCATCAAGTGTTAATTGAAACTGAAAACTATAAAGTGGTTTTTGATATTGATCCAATTCAAATAGGCCATTTACTAATTATTTCAAAAGCACATTACGAAACGCTATTAGAAATAAATGAGGAGCTATTAATTGAATTACTGGCAATTCAAAAACAAATGATTGCTTTATTAGAAAAGGAATTTCATGTAGATGGGGTTAGTATTATTCAAAATAACGGAGAAATCATGGACAAAGGCACGCATTTTCATGTACATGTTGTTCCACGATATCATGACGATCACTTTTGGGCTAACCAACAAGTTGTTGACAAGCCGCTTTCTATTGATGAACTAGTAAAGGAGTTAAAGCATTTAACACGAGGAAATTAAATAAAAACGGCTTAAATTGCTGGTTCATTTAAGCCGATAAATTTTAATCATAATGCTTTTCCAACTTTGATTTAGCAAAGTAATACATCGCCACACCAAAAACAGCACCACCGATTGTCCAAATAACAAGGTCAATCCAAGAGAACATGATTTCATCTCGAGAGATAAAGGGCATTAAATATTCCATCCAGAATATCATCATCAATCCCCAGCTAATTCCTGCGAAAGTCGCAGAACGCTTTAATTTACGTACATTCATTTCATATTCTTCAGGAGTTGCACAATCGGTTACCATCCATTCTTTTTTGTTGAGACGGATCATGATTAGATAGGAATAACCAATATTTACAACAAGTAAAACCGGTGACATAATTGAAAATGTTTGTTGAACGAGATCGATGATAAAACTAATCATCATGAGTAGCATCGTCATGTAATACAGAAGGATACCTGTAAAAGCAAGCTCCTTATAGATTTCTTGTTGTTGGTATTCATCACGTTCATCAATTGCACCAATAAAATGGTTAAAGATTTGATGTTTCATCGTTTTCACCTTCCCAAAATAATGTGTTTAAATCGGTTTGTAATGCTTTTGCTAATGAAATACATAACGCTAATGTGGGATTGTATTTATTGTTTTCGATCATGTTTAGCGTTTGGCGTGCGATGCCAATTTGTTTAGCGAGTTCAATTTGAGTAAGCTGTTGCAGCTTGCGAAATTCTCGTACACGATTCAAATAATCACCGCCTATATATGTCAATTATATTAGACATTATTAGGGCGAAAAAAGCCATCACCTGTGAACATTCAGTCGTGATGGCTTCATAATCGGGCGATAAAAATGATGTTAAAACAGTAAAATGCCTTGTAGGATGGCAAAAAAAACTCCGGCTGCTAATGGGAAGAGCTTTAAAAAATGAAAGCCCCCTGTACTCTCAGATAGCTTCTCTAATGGATCCGACGCGGGGGAGCCTAAAAAGCGAATGAAGCGTTGGAATGGCGATTGCTTGATCGCGAGCTTTTTCGTCGGTATCTTCACTTCATAATGATCGAGCCATTTTGCTAGCTCTTCTTCTTGTTTAATATCCTCTTTCATGCCCAAAAGCCTCCTTTAGTTCAAGTTTTAATGATTTCATGGCATGATGCAAGCGTGATTTTACCGTACCTACAGGAATGCTTAATATTTGTGCAATATCGTCCATCGGTAAATCGTCATAATAGGCAAGTAAAATGACAGCGCGCTGCTTATCTGGTAAGTTCGAAATCGCCGCTTGAATAACAAGGGTTTCATCAGTTTGCAGTTGCTTTTTTTCAGTAGGTACTAAAAAAGGTAATAGTGTTTGCCAGCGTTTTCGACGATTTAATTTATTGATGAGTAAGCGGTAGCCGATTTGAAAAAGGTAGGACTTTACGGTTCCTTTTTCAGTGTGAAAAGAATGCTTTTTCTTTTGCAGCAATTCAAACGCATCGTGAACGGTATCAACACTTAGTTGCTCGTCTTTCGTATAGCGAAACAAAAAGCAATACAGTGGTTCGTGAAGCCGCTTATAAATGATAGATAATGCCTCTATGTTACCATGTTGAAACTGCTCCATCAATTGCTCATTCGTCTGGTTCATTTACATCACCAAACTGAGCTTTTATACATTTTAGTGTTGAAGAAATGCGTGTTATTAAATAGCCAACAATGACAATGACCCATGCTTGTGATTGGTTGACAAAAAATTGGACGAAGGGATTTTCTATTGTGTATTCAAATGATAGTAGAATGTTCAAAGCCTGCACACAAAGTATAGTATAAATGGCTAAAACGAGTGTTAATGTATCAAATACATTCCAGCGTAAATAAATTTTGGTTTTTTCATAATCGATTTTATTCGTAATCTTATGACGAAATACGTATTTTTTGTTGAATGGAATCATGATCGTTAAAATAATGATCGTCCAAATCCCAATAGCAATTAAAGAAATAATAAATCCTAAACCCAAAACAATCCATCCTATCTATATAATTTTTTCGCAAAAACGGCTAAGCATGTACAAATGACGCTTAAGATGATGACATATTGATAAATTGGTAACCAAGTTTGCGAATGTAGCTCAAGTTGGACTTGCAATGTATCGGTTAAATAAAGCATTGGATTCCAAGCTAAAAATGAATAATAGTCCTGCGGCTGTTTGTCGTTTAATGTTAAAAACATGGAAGGCATCGTAATCGAAAACATAAAAATAAGCATGATTGGCGTGAGCAGACTTTGTGCGGTTTTTCCATTTTTCACGACACCTGCAATAATAAAGCATAGTGGGTACATCGCTAGTAATACAAAATTGCAAATGACGATAATTGAAATAATAGCCTTCAATGAAATCGAAATTAATAGTGCATAGCCAATTAACATGAGAATCAGTGCCACATTCATTAATAAAAATACACCAAAACCCATTCCAATAAAATATGTAGCCGGTAATATATTCGTGCGTTTTAACCAATGTAAGGTATTATTTGCTCGTAAATCCGCTAAGTAGACCGTAGTAAGTGAAAAGGCAAATGCAAAAATTAGTAGCATAATCGAAATCGGTAAAAATTGTCCTTTAATCATATAATCCAATGTTTCAGGGCTATCTTTTATCGCAAGTGAGCAGCCCCATGAGCATAAAATGAAAACAAATGGTGTCACAATATTGCCGAAGAAAACACCTGCGTTGCGAATAGATTCTAAGATATAGCTTTTTGTTATGTGTATCATCGTACAGCACCTCCTAATACTTGGCCAGTAATTTCAAAATAAACACCTTCTAACCCTGGGAAAACGGGGTTAACATACTTTTTTTGCAATTCTTTAGAAGAACCAATTTCAATGAAATGACCATCCTTCATGACACAAACAACATCAAATAAACTTTCGAAGCCAGCAATCTCATGGCTAATAATAATGAGGCATTTGTCATTTGCTATTTCACCTCGTAAGTATGTAATAAGCTGCTTTTTCTTTTTTAAATCTAGATCCGCGAACGGTTCATCTAATAATACGACAGGCTTATTTAACAAAAACGCTAAATACAATGATAGGGCTTTTCGTTGGCCCCCAGAACAATTTTTAATAAGCGTTTTTTCAAAATCAGCTAGATCTAATATGTCGTAAAGTTCTTTAACATTTGCAGGCTGATCTAGGAGCTTCGTAAATAACGATATCACCTCATGTACTTTTAAAAAGGTGTAGCTATCAAAAAACTGGTATTGTAAAGCAGCTAAATCAGCAACATTTTGTTCACCGTTTAATGTAATGGATCCCCCATTAATTGGTTCATCGCCCACTATACATTTAAATAATGTCGACTTACCTGCTCCGTTTTCGCCAAGCAATAAATAACATTGCCCAAACTCAAATGAAATTGATAAATTTTGGAGCACTGTCTGAGAAGCATATGCTTTATTAACATCGTGTAATTGTAACATGTAAAAAACCTCCAATTATTTTATTTAAAAGCTATACAAATGAGCGCTCAGAAAAGTTCAAAAATTTTAAAAATAAAAAATCCGCAAACAAGTTTTCACTCGTTCGCGGACTTTTCATTAAATCTGTTTTTTTGCCTTCGGATATCCAATTAAAATCGCGATCACGCCACATACTCCAACTAAAATAGAGTAATACGAGTATTGCATCATTAAAATAGGGGAAATACCTGCAACACTAGCGGCGACTAAAAATTGTGCGCCGTATGGAATAATGCCCTGAACGACACAAGAGAAAATATCAATAATACTTGCAGATTTGCGCGGCTCAATCTGATACTGATCCGCAATATTTTTTGCTAATGGGCCAGCAATCATAATAGCAATCGTATTATTCGCTGTTGAAAGGTCTGTTAAACTTACAAGACCCGCTATCGCAAATTGAGCTTCTTTTTTCGATTTGATTTTTCTTGTCACAATATGGACGATAAAATCAATCCCACCGTTATGTCGAATGACTTCTACCATCCCACCAATTAATATTGCTAAAAATGCCATTTCAAACATGCCACTCATACCGGTTCCAATCGCTTGCACGAATGACATAATGGAATAGCTCCCATCGATTAGACCAATGATTCCAGCTAAAATAATGCCACTAGCTAACACAGTGAATACATTAAGACCAATTAATGCAAATACAATGACGAAGATATATGGCACTATTTTATACAATTCAAAGGTTGTATATTCCACTTCCGCCGACGCATTTAATGTCAATATGGCTAAAATTACACATGTTACAATCGCTGCAGGTAAAACGATGAAAAAGTTCACCTTAAATTTGTCCTTCATTTCCGCACCTTGCGAACGAACTGAGGCGATCGTCGTATCGGAAATAAACGATAAGTTATCCCCAAACATTGCACCACCAATAACTGTAGCCATTAAAAGTGGTATGGAAATATCTGTCTGCTCACCAATACCTAAACCGATCGGAGCTAGAGCCACAATTGTTCCAACAGAGGTACCCATCGCAAGTGATATAAAGCACGCGATAATAAATAAGCCGACGACTAGTAAGTTTTGTGGTAAAACTGATAAAGCAAAGTTCACTGTCGCTTCAATCGCACCCATACCTTTAGCCGTTTCAGAAAACGCACCAGCTAGTAAGAAAATTAATACCATTAGCATAACGTTCGGATTGCCTGCACCGTGATTAAAAACATCAATTTTTTTCGCTAACGTTTCTTTTCGATTCATTAAAATTGCAACAACACTAGAAATTGTGATGGCAACAATAACAGGGAAGGCATAAAAGTCATCAAGCACAATGCCCGAACCGATAAATAAAATTAAAAACACAACAAAAGGGATTAACGCCCATGGATTTCCTTTTTGCATTGCTACCTCCAATATAGTTCAAATCATATCGAATACATACAAAAAGCCCCTTCTTAAGTAAACAAGAAGAGGTATGGATTCATATACTCATCTTATCTATCAAGAAAAAATTCTTGCAGGATTTGGCATAGAAATAATTCCGCTGCCGAGACTTCAAAGGGCCCGTCCCTCCATCTCTCATGATAAGAAACTATTCATTTTTAATAAATAAGCTTTAGAATATATGAAAAATTACTATAAGTCAATTTGTTAGTTATTTCTCAATAATTGTTTTATTCAGAAATATCGTTTATTATTTGGATTATACTTCCAAGGAGGATAGTTAAATGAAAATAATACCAACTGCCGATAATTTATCGGCATGGATTGAAAATTATATGCCAAGGAGAGATCTATTTTTTATTAGTGGTGAACTTTATCATAAACAAATCGATTTTTCACAAGTACTTGTTATGCCGATTGAAGAGTTTTATACACATAGCACATACAGTCAAATTGATTTTACAAATAGCTATGAATACTGGAATATCAAGAATGTAAATTATGTAATCGTAGCAAATTGTCAGTGGATAGAGCAAATCCCGACTGAACAGAAACGAATGCTTTTACAAGCACAAGTGCACTGTGAGCGCGGATTAGTGGTGCCCGTAACCTTTATAGATAATATAGAAGAAATTCCAAAAGATTATATACATAATAATCAAGTCGTTTTACAGCGAGCTATGTGGGAATCATTGAATTGGAAGACGAAAGAACAAATATTAAAAACAATGGTTTCACAGTGGTGGGATAATGGGGAATGTGAAAAAGCTCCAGCACTCTTGCCACAGCATTTAAAGCCTTTTACAAATATATTTAGTCATCAGCAAGGAGCAAATTGCTTGGCTGCCGTCTTATATGCAATTTCTAATGGCAAACAGCAATGGATAATCCACGAATGGGTTCATCAAAAAACGTTTTTAGAAAAATTAGCGTTAAGCCAATATGAAATAGTGGATAGTAAAAAACTGATTACAGGTGATGTTTTGGCTTGGCTTGATGACGTAGGAACGATTCAGCATGCCGCCTATTATATTGGTGATAATCTATTTTTTAACAAGCATGGACAAACAATCTTTAATCCGTGGAAGCTACTAGCAAATGAAGCTTTAGAAAAAGAATGGGGATCATTAAAAAGAGTTATTTATAGAAAAATGGTTTTCAATACACAGAATTGAAAGGAGAACTTATGATAATTCGTAACTATACAAAAAAGGACGAACAAGGGTGGCTACGTTGCCGTATACTATCTTTTTTAAATACGGCTTATTTTGACAATGTGCTCCAACAGAAAGAAACATACGAAAATGCAGCAATTGAGCTAGTTGCCGAAATCGACGGGCAAATCGTTGGGCTAATTGATGTAGAGTATGAAGCCACGCCAAAGACAGTATGCACGCAGCAAGATTCAATTGGAGGGATGATTTGGCATATTGCGGTACACCCTGATTATCAGCGCCAAGGGATTGGAGAAGCGCTGCTAAAGGCAGTACTACAACAAGCAAAGGAATTACATATAGAGTATTTCGAAGCATGGACAAGGGATGATCCATGGGTGCAAATGTGGTATGAAAAATATGAATTTGAAAAATCAACATCCTATTATCACGTGTATTTAGAAGGAAATGAAATGAAAAATTTGATGAACGCATCTGTTGATCAATTTTATCCAGTTACAGCTTTTGCTCATTACACAGGGAAGGATCTAGAGCAGTTTCAGCATGTAAAGCGCAAACATGAATGTGTTTGTTATGTGAAAGTGTTTAATCAATAATTGTAGAAGAAGATAGTCTAAGAATAAATCGAACGGACTGTTAGCAGTTTTGTGAATTCGAGGGGCGCAACATGTTTTTAAGTGAAGAAGATAATGATAACGATGAAATATTAAACTTATATAGAATAGTAAGGGAATTATTGCTATAGGAGGGTTAATGTGAAGCACAAGATAATATTCTTTGATGTAGATGGAACCATTACAAATTATAAAGATGGGACTATTCCAGAAAGCACAAAAATGGCGATTAGACAGCTAACAATAAGTGGGATGAAAGTAGTAGCAGCAACAGGTAGGCCATTATCAATGTGTGGTGAAATAGCTGAACTAGGTGTAGAAACATTTATAACGGCTAATGGAGCATACGTAACACATCGAGGGACATGCATTCATAAAACAGTTCTACCTCGTGAAACGGTTAATAAATTTACCAAGTTTGCATCACAAGAACAAAATGCACTTACTTTTTATTCGGAAAAATTACATATGAATGAGGTACAACATCTTAAAGTAATGAAAGCACTGTATGAAACATTGCGGTTAGAGGAATTTCCCCCTATTTATAAGGCAGTAGATCTTAACGAGACATATTTGCTCTGTTTGTTTGCTGATGATATAGATATTGAAAAGTACAAAACCCATTTTCCAAAAATCCACTATAAACGCTGGCATCCCTACATTGTGAATGTACTGGTAGACGAGGTTTCAAAGTCTGTGGCAATTAAAAAAGTGCTCAATTATTTTGGATTGACGAAGGAAGAGGCTATTGCTTTTGGGGATGGAGAAAATGATGTCGATATGCTAGAAATTGTAGACTTAGGTATTGCGATGGGAAATGCAAATGAAGTATTAAAATCAATCGCTAATTTTATTACGAAAGATTCTAGCGAGGATGGTATTGCATTAGCATTAAAGAAGTATAATTTGATTTAATTATTCCATCGATTATTAGATAATACTTCAACAATCGACAAGCACCTCCGTTTAAAAGAGGAGCGCTCTTTTTGTCTACGGAAAAATGATATGTTACTTCTTCAAAAAATCAATCAGCTATTTGCTAGCTATCTACTTTAGTTATTCACTAACTTAGCCATCGTAACACATAAATTGAATAAATAATTTGGTGGTGGACAAACTTTATTCAGATCGATTTATGATAATTTAAATAATTTGAGTGAAGTAAAAAGGAAGGTGTATTTTCGTGGAGAATGTAGGTTGTGATTTTTCACCGATGGAGCAATCATTAAAAGAGGATATTCGCAAAGTCATAAATGCATTACAAAATAATTTAGATATGATGGGGGATGGAAACTATTGTCTTCTTGGAGATTTTGAGAAAATAAAAGATGAGTTTTTGTCTATTGAGATGAAAGCTGCTACATTTTATTTAAACTGTTACTTATCCCCATTTACGGATAAGTACCCAGAAATATCAATTTGTGTGCAGAATATGTCAAAAAGGAGACATGGAGGGTTAATAGTAATTCAACGAGAAGACTCCCTTCAATCTTTGTTGAAGCCAGGTATTCCAATTGGAGCAGAATTAACTCATTCGTTATTAGAATCAATTTTTTTTTCTGGAAATCCACTTCATGATGGTGCTGTAGTTGTCAGTCAAAATCATATTGTTTCTGCGGCTAATGTCCTTCCACTATCTGATCGATACACAGGAGAGAAAAAACTTGGTACACGACATCGTGCTGCACTAGGACTGTCGGAACAAAGCGATGCCCTTGTACTCATAGTATCTGAAGAAACAGGCAGAGTTTCTTTTGCAAAAAGCGGAAATCTTTATCCTATAATTAATCAAGGATCGTTTTAAAAATGTACGTGGGCACTATGGTAACTAATATACGATTAGGTTCGTAAATATTTCATTAGTTAAGGTTTAATGCATAATAAGTGAATTTTTGCTATCGCTATTATTCAAGTATAGTAACGAAAAAGAATGCGTACCAAAAGAATGCATTTGAGAAATTCCTTCTGTTCGATTCACCATATAAACTGATTTATTAAGAAATGATGTCTATTCAGATTCATTTCTTTTTACATTTTAATAGAGATAACCATTTATAGCCTTTTTCGCATAAGAGCAATGTACACCTGCATTGATTGTTGTTGTCCAAAGAAAAAAACATCCACATTTTTTAACCAAATTCTAAAACTGCTTTATAAATCCTTCTTTATAAATCCTTCTTCATGTTTGAAAATAGCCACATATCAATTGTCCATTCGGTTTCTTCTGCTTGATAAATGATATTAAAATAATGACCATTGAAGTCTGATATTGAAATATGGTTAAAAATTCAAGAAAAATTATAAAACAAGCCAAGCCCATCATACCAACAAATGTAGGGCTTATTTTCTGCAAATTGCAAAAAGATGTGATTGACAATATTTTGAAAGTACGTTAGATTAATACCTAATTTCAATTTAAAAAGCAATGAAAAGGATATGAATCGTTTTAGTGAAGATTACAAGAGAGGGAAATCACCGGCTGAAAGTTTCCTAATTGGACGAATCGATTTACTCCCTTTGAGCTGCGCTAGGAAACTAGTGACGTGTACAGGCGTTATCTGTATCAATGAGCTACTGATGTAAAAATGCAGTAGGAATTTGGGTGGAACCACGGGTATTCAAACACATATTCGTCCCTTTGAGGATGAGTATGTGTTTTTTTATTATTAGTCAGCCAATGAAATGACATTGGCTGATAAGTAATAGGCTCCCAGCGGATGTCACAGAGTTATATATGAGTTTTATAGATGAGGTCAGCTTAAAAACATCACATCATGTGGCCCTAAACTCGAAAAATATCTGGACGGAATTTCGCAGGGGAGAATTGAATTACCAATAAAAGAAAAGGAGAGGTAGTATGTCAAATCAAGAAGTAGCAATTCAATTTCCAAATGGCGAACAAAAACGTTTTGCCAAAGGTATTACGCTAACCGAAATCGCCAAATCGATTAGTCCAAGCTTAGCGCAAAAATCAATCGTAGGTGGTGTAAACACAACGACAACCGATTTGACACGACCGATTCTAGTGGATGCTGAAATTTCTCTGTATGATGCTGTGTCTCAACAAGGCTTAGCGGTACTTCGTCATTCAACTGCTCACTTGCTAGCACAAGCAGTTAAGCGATTATATCCAGGTGTAAAATTGGGTGTTGGACCGATTATTGAAAATGGATTTTATTATGATATTGAGATGAGCCATACGCTCGTGCCAGAAGATTTAGGTGCTATTGAACGTGAAATGAAAAAGATTGTGAATGAGAATTTACCAGTAGTGCGTAAGGAAGTAACGCGAGAACAAGCAAGTCATATTTTTGAAGAAGATTACTTAAAGCTTGAGCTATTAGAAGCGATACCGACTGAAGAACTCGTAACAGTTTATGAACAAGGAGAGTTTGTCGATTTATGTAGAGGGCCACATGTAGTGTCAACGAATAAATTACAGTACTTTAAACTGATGAATATTTCCGGTGCGTACTGGCTCGGTGATAGTAACAATCAAATGCTACAGCGTATTTACGGCGTGGCGTTTGCAACGAAAGAGGATATGCAAGATTATTTCGTGTTCCTGGAAGAAGCCGAAAAACGTAATCATCGTAAGCTGGGAAAAGAGCTCGATTTATTTATGTTCTCTGAAGAAGCACCAGGTATGCCGTTTTATTTAGCAAATGGGCAAATTATTCGAAACGAGTTAGAAAATTTCTTACGTAACTTGCAAACAAGCTATGACTATAAAGAAGTGCGCACACCACTAATGATGAATCAACGCCTGTGGGAGCAATCGGGGCATTGGCATCATTACAAGGAAAATATGTACTTTACGCAAGTGGATGAGCAAAAATTTGCGCTTAAACCAATGAACTGTCCAGGACATATGCTCATTTACAAAAATGATTTGCATTCGTATCGTGATTTGCCAATACGTATGGCGGAGTTTGGGCAAGTGCATCGCCATGAATTTAGTGGTGCACTAAACGGGTTACTCCGTGTGCGTACTTTCTGTCAGGATGATGCGCATATTTTCGTAACTCCTGAGCAAATCGAGGGTGAAATTACATTAGCATTGCAAATTATTGACCATGTATACAATGTATTTGGCTTCGAATATGACATTGAATTGTCTACACGCCCGGATAATTATATGGGTGAACTCGCCTTATGGGACAAAGCAGAGCAGGCACTTGAAAACGTGTTAAATCAATTAGGTTTCCCTTACAAAATTAATGAGTGTGACGGCGCATTTTATGGACCAAAAATAGATATTCATATTAAAGATGCAATAAAACGAAGTCATCAATGTGCGACTGTACAGCTTGATTTCCAACTACCAGAGAAGTTTGATTTAATGTATGTGAATGAGGACAACGAAAAGGTACGTCCTGTTGTGATTCACCGAGCAGTCTTTGGTTCCATCGATCGTTTTCTTGGGATTTTAATCGAGCATTTTGGTGGTGCATTCCCATTGTGGCTTGCACCAAAGCAGGTACAAATCATAGGCGTTTCTGATGTACATAAACCGTACGTCGAAAAAGTACTACATGATTTACGCCAAGTAAATATACGTGTGTCAGTAGATGAACGAAATGAAAAACTAGGTCGTAAAATTCGTGATGCACAAATGCAAAAAGTCCCATATATCTTAGTTCTAGGTGATGAAGAGCAACATGAGGGCTCTGTAACAATTCGTGCACATAAGCAAGAGGGTTTAACAAAAATGTCCATTGGGGCATTTGCCGAATATGTAAAAGAAGAGATTGAACAGAAAAAATTACCGAATTTCGCAAATGTATAAAAGTCGAATCATCAAAAGATAGTTGGGAGCTTATTTTCGAATTGAATCAACTGAAAATATCTGAAATGTGGGGAGAAACATTAGAGTTACAAGGTGTGACAGGAAAAATAATAGCTAATCAAATAAAGGCTATTAAGGAATTTAAAGTGAGATAACGTTGTAAACACAAAAAGTAAGCAAAATCTGCTTGCTTTTTGTGCTTAAACATATTGAATTTAAATATTATTACTAATTTTTTGTCGTCGAATCCATTGAGTGGCAATCCATTTCTCACCTTGAGTAACTGGCGCACCACCGTGTAATGTAAGTTCATTTAATTGCACATCGTTGTAAAAATACTCAAAGTATACAGCCATTCCTTTTTTAGGAAATACAGATAGGTTTAAATTAGGAAAATACGTTTGCCCGCCTTCCTCGACATCATTTAAGTACAAAACAAATGTAGCAATACGATTGTTGCTAGCAGCTTTACTCGTTGAAGCGAAGTAATCGAAGTGTGCTTTATATTCTTGTCCTGGTAGGTAGTTTATAATATGTAATCCTTCTCCATGATCGATCGGGATGTCGATAATAGATGCAAGTCTTTTTTCAATTTGCAAAACAATTTCATTGTTCGTATCTGTTAAAAATACACCACTACTTGTTCGAATATCATTCACTTCCCGTGAACTACCAGTTTTTGAACGTTCAAGACGGTCTTTTGATAATTGAATAAGTGCGTCACACTCCCCATCATCTAGAACCGAACCTAATACAATGACTAATGGTTCATCGAATTTAGCGATGATTTCAATTTCTCTGTCGACTGTAGTAATTTTATTTCCACTATGGTTAAAGATAGTGGTTTCTTTAGTAAGTATTTCTGAATCAATTTTTGCCAATACACATAACCTCCTTGATTTGGTTTTTTTTATTTCTACAAAACTTTTTGTATTCCCTTTAATTTTTTGTATAAAATGGTAAATTTTTTTGAGGACTTTTTTTGGTAACGGATGGGGAGAACATAATTCCATGTAAGGATAATCAATTTCCTAAGTATATTTATTTGTTAAATAGGCAACACAAAAGACATTCAGTAAAATTAGTTTACTTTTTGATAGACTTTGAATTTGTTTGTATGTTATTTTTGACGTAAGAAAATATAATATGCAAGACAAGGTGGAGCCGTAGTCAACTATGGCCCCACCTTGTCTTTTTTGTGTTGGAGGAGGAAAAATATGTTTATTTTACAAATTGCACTTGTTTTGTTTGCTACAAAATTAGCAGGTCATTTGGCTGCGAGGTTAGGGCAGCCTTCTGTATTAGGAAAAGTCCTTGTAGGAATTATATTGGGTCCAGCTTTATTGGGGTGGATTCATGAAACAGAATTATTAACGACATTCAGTCAAATTGGTGTTCTTTTATTAATGTTTTTAGCGGGACTTGAAACAGACTTGCAAGAAATGAATAAAAATAAGAAGGCAGCCATTTATGTGGCATTTGGTGGTATTATTGTACCCATTATTTTAGGATACTTTGGTTCTCAATATTACGGAATGTCTGTTGGCGAATCGGTTTTTATTGGTTTATTATTATCGGCAACATCTGTAAGTATTTCAGTTCAAGCATTGAGAGAGCTGGGTTGGTTAAATAGTAAAGAAGGTTCGACATTATTAGGTGCAGCAGTATTAGATGATATTGTTGTTGTTGTTTTAATTGCAATTGCGATGAGTGTTTTTGCAGGCTCTGATACAAATGTTGGCTTACTTATTGGAAAGAAAATTTTATTCTTTGCTGTGCTAATTTTAATTTCAAAATGGGTGATTCCACACTTCATTCAATTATTTACAAAGTTCAAAGTAACTGAATCGGTATTAAGTGCAGGATTAATAATTTGCTTTGGTTTATCTTATTTTGCAGAAATTTTAGGTATTGCAGGAATTATCGGTGCATTTTTTGCAGGGATCGCAATCGCTCAAACGAAATTTAAAAAAGAAATTGAACATAAGGTAGAGCCGATTGCCTATGGAATTTTTGTTCCATTTTTCTTCGTGAGCATTGGATTAGCCGTTTCATTTGATGGAATTGGTGATCAAGTTGGGTTTATTTTCATTTTCTCTATAATTGCTATTTTATCTAAATTTATTGGATCTGGCGCCGGTGCAAAATTAGCTGGATTTAATACAAAATCATCAATGGGTGTCGGTGCTGGGATGGTGTCTCGAGGAGAAGTGGCATTGATATTAGCTGCCATGGGATTAGAGAGTGGCTTATTGCCGGCGAATTACTATACAGCAATGATCATTGTCGTAATTGTAACTACAATTGTTACGCCGCTATTATTGAAACTAATTTTCGGCAAAAGAAATACACAGGAAATAGTAAAATAATAAATTGTTAAACGTAATTTACTCTAGTTACGTCTAATGATAAGAGACAGCATAGTGGTCAAACTATGCTGTTTTTTATGTTTAACAAAGTGCACCATGATGCTCCATTTTTCTACAGAAGGACAAGAGCCTCTTGTATTATATAAAATTGACAAAAATAAAATTGTTAATTAATCTTTACCTATTATTCCAAATATTTGAGTATGAAAGGATATGAAAAGAATGGATACTCAAGTTATGTCGAGAGATGAAATTAAAAAGTTGTATAACCGGGTGTTAATTGTAGTTAGTATCTCGCAAATATTCGGTGGTGCAGGTTTAGCTGCAGGTATTTCTGTTGGTGCACTGCTCGTTCAACAAATGATTGGGGATAGCTCTTTTTCGGGGGTTCCAACAGCATTATTTACATTAGGGTCTGCATTTACTGCATATAGTGTAGGAAAGCTCTCGCAAAAATATGGAAGGCGAATCGGATTGTCTGCAGGATTTTTTGTTGGTGGAGTTGGTGCACTTGGAGTCATAGTCGCAGCGATACAAAATAATCTAATCTTATTATTTATTGCATTGTTTGTTTATGGTGCAGGCACAGCGACGAATTTGCAAGCTCGCTATGCTGGAACAGATTTAGCAACGAAAGAGCAGCGGGCAAAAGCAATTAGTACAACGATGGTTATGACAACATTTGGAGCGGTAGCGGGGCCAAACTTAATTTCTACAATGGGGCATGTAGCGGAGAGTTTACATATGCCTGCATTAGCAGGGCCATTTATACTTTCGATGTTTGCTTATTTACTAGCAGGCTTAACATTATTATTAATGTTACGACCAGACCCACTGCTAATTGCAAAACAGCTAGAGGAAAATCATCCGTCCAATCAAGCTACATTATCGGGAGATTCACAGGGGCAAAGGAAAGATGGCATTATTGTTGGTGCTGGTGTGATGATTATAACGCAGGTGGTTATGGTAGCTATTATGACGATGACACCCATTCATATGACACATCACGGTTATAATTTAGCTAGCATTGGTTTAGTCATTGGTTTTCATGTTGGCTTTATGTATTTTCCATCATTAGTTACGGGAATTTTGGTAGATAGATTTGGGCGAAATGCGATGATTATCGGTGCATCGGTAACATTACTAGCCTCGGGAATAGTTGCTGCCTATGCGCCAACAGATTCATTAATTTTCCTTATTATTGCGCTAGCTTTATTGGGCCTAGGTTGGAATTTTGGATTAATTAGTGGAACGGCATTAATTGTCGATCATACAACGATAGCAGAAAGAGCTAAAGTACAGGGGACGATTGATGTATTTATCGCTATTTCCGGTGCAACAGCAGGCTTACTGTCAGGGATTATTGTTGCTAAAACTAGCTATGGGATGCTGTCTATTAGTGGCGCGCTTATTTCGTTAGCATTACTCCCGCTTATTGGATGGATCATGAAAAGAAAATGAAACGGCTGAAGTATTGATTGATATGAATGGAGAGGTTGATTAGGCAGGATTGTATTCAACATTCTAACACTGTATAAACGATAAGCTTTGAAAGCTAGCTAAATTGTTGAGCCATACTGTTGCTAACAATGTTAGATTCAAACGTTCAACATATATAGTTACATTATTTTTTAGTAAATCCTCTCGGAATACGTTAGAAGGTAAGTATTGAAGTTAACAATTGAATGGACTTCTCAAAGAATCAAATGCAGGCAATTGACCAGATTGTGAAAGAGGCTATTGCGTGTGGCACGTAAATTTAAATAATAATTTCGATCAACCACAAAGCAGTAATTTGCAATGTGGTTGATTTTTTTTATGGGAAAGCCACATAATAAAATTTATTATGATAAATGAAACTAAACAACCACTTTAATCGTATATTATAATAGACTCAAAAAAGTTTGATGAATGTAGACTGGAGTGAGGGAATGATGCGATTTAAGCCACATGATTTCATGGACAATACAAAAACATGGGAAGAAATCATTTCGACAAAATTACATACAAGACCAATTTATTTAGAAACGAATGGGGAATTGCAATATACACGTGTCGCAAAGCAAATAGTAGGAATTTACGATAGTGAGTATGATATGCAGGAGTATTTATACAGGCTAACAAATAAAGAAATTGGATGGACGCTGCTTTTTCAAAATATGCCGAAAATAATTGACCCACAAATGCGGACGGAAATTGTAAATATTTTGCAAATGCATCGTGAAAGTCCGATTTCAATTAATCGTTTTATGGCGTTTTTTGCAGGAAAACAATTATTGCCATTGATGAATACACCCTATCGAAATCATTTTGTGAATACATTGCAAAGCTGGCTAGAATTTCTGCAAATTCGTTATCCCGGTCTAATGAGTAATCAGCTACAGCGAATCTTTTTAGATTTTGCGAAATGGTCAAATCATTATTTTCCACAATGGCTAGAGCAAGCAACTTTTGAGTCTATGATGCCGCGCGTGTTGTGGTATGGTCCAGCGAAGGAAAGTGAAGTGTATTTTTTATACTTCTTATACTTATTTGGCTGTGACGTTGTCGTATTTGAGCCAGATGGTGAAAATATATTCGAACCCTTTGGTATTACGGATATTTTAACAGAATTGCTCGTGAATAAAGGAACGGTATTCGATTTTCCATTTGATAAGCCGATGCGTGTCCAAACGGTTACTTCGCGAGCATCAGAGCAAGTGAATGAACATTTGTATAATCATTCTTCACTGAACTATCCATGGAAATACGCAGAGCATGAAACACGAACAAGACTATTAAATACAACATATGATGAATTATTCATTTTGTCGGATGCTCATTTGTATTTACGTGATGGTTTTGAAGAAGAGGAAGGTATTGTTTATTTACCCGTGCTATTTGCGAAAATAGAAGGGGTATCGCTAGATCAGTCGGATTATGCACGTAAAATCCGCAAGCTATGTGAGCGGAAAATGACTTACTTGGCTACCTCTTTCCCGCTGCTTCCATTACATAAAAGCAATATGCAGTTTCATATGCGTGATGCGAGTACGAATGGGAAATTAGATGTGGAAAAAATCATGCAATTGTCAATATGGCCGTGTAAAAATATGCCAATTGGCGCACAGCGAAATATGGCAAATACAATGATTCGCTTGATCGAAGGTGACTATATTAAACCATTAGCGCAACAATCGAAAGTAGAGCAAGCGCAATATTTATTCGGGCAACTAATGCTCATTCCTGAAGAACTGATCCGCTTGTATCAGCAATTTGACTATAGTTATTTGAATCCGATGATTTTTATTTTTAAAGAAGAAGAAAGTGGACAAATGCAGCGTCAAGATGCCGTGCTTTTATTGTTTGCAAGCATGCTTGGGTTTGATGTCATTATTTGTAGCCCAGGTGGCTCGCGTAGTATTGAGCATTATATTACCGAGCAGCTACTTAATACACATCGCCTTGAAAAAATAAGCTTTGATGAAACACTGAACAAAACGCTAAACGCACCAGTAGTAAAAGAAGCGATAGAACGGAAAATAGACATAAAGACATTATTCGACCGTATTTCAAAAAAATTGAAATAATGGAAATGTAAATTTGAGTTATTATGATAAAAAATATAAACTAAAAGTAGGCTGTACAATCATAGCTGCCAGGAGGAATCGGTATGACGGTTAACTTACAAAAGGGTCAACGAGTTGATTTGACAAAAGGCAATACAGGGTTAAATAAAATTAGAGTTGGGCTAGGCTGGGATCCCGTTCAACAAAAGTCGAGCGGCGGTTTATTCGGTGGTCTATTTGGAGGGGGTGGCTCAAAAGGGGCAAATGTTGACTGTGATGCTTCCGTGATTCTCTTAAAAGGTGACCATTTATCAAGTAAGCAGGATGTTATCTATTTTGGAAATTTAAGTGGGGCAAATGGAGCAGTTACCCATTCGGGCGATAACTTAACAGGTGCTGGTGAAGGGGACGACGAACAAGTTGTAATCGAGTTAAAGTCTATTCCAGCAGAGTATAATCGTTTAATTTTCGTTGTTAATATTTATCAAGCCGCACAACGTCAGCAGCATTTTGGTATGATTCACAATGCATTTATTCGTTTAGTGGATGTGTCAACGAATGAACAATTATTAAAATATAATTTGACTGAAAATTATTCAGATCAAACAACATTAATTACGGGCGAAATTTACCGACATGAAAATGACTGGAAATTCGCTGCAATTGGTACAGGCACAAAGGATAATTCATTAGGTGAAGTCATTCAAAAATATCAAGCATAATTGAGGAGGAATTGAATATGGTTGTTTCATTAGCAAAAGGTCAAAAAGTAGATTTAACAAAGTCAAACCCAGGATTAACAAAGGTAAATGTTGGTTTAGGCTGGGATACGAATAAATATGATGGCGGAAAGGATTTCGATCTGGATGCTTCAATTTTCCTATTAGAAGGAAATGGTAAGGTAACAGGCGCAGAAGGCTTTGTCTTTTACAATAATTCAACTGGTGCTAATGGCTCGGTTGTCCATTCTGGTGACAATTTAACAGGCGCTGGAACAGGTGATGATGAGGTTGTTTATGTTGATTTACAGATGGTGCCAGCAAACATCGAAAAAATCACATTTGCAGTTACTATTCATGATGGTGAAGGCCGCGGTCAAAACTTCGGCATGGTTTCAAATGCATTTATTCGTGTATTCAATGAATCGTCAGAATTAATCCGCTATGATTTAGGAGAAGATTTCTCAATCGAAACAGCACTTGTCGTTGGCGAATTATACCGCCACAACGGTGAGTGGAAATTTGCCGCAATCGGATCTGGATATCAAGGTGGCTTAGCGGCATTATGTAATGATTTTGGCTTACAAGTTGGGTAAGTGTATAAAAAAAAATAGGGAATATTTCTTGGCTGCACCATCCGTTATTTTTGGCCAAGCACATCGATGGAAAATGTCGGGATATTGAACTTATAACAGCAATCGACCACAAAGGAATGAAAAACTTTGTGGTCGATTTTTTTGTTCGGGAAATATCACCGTATCCGCAAAAAGGTTGGCAGTTAAGATGTCGTTATATTTTAAGAGCGACTTCAATGCTTAATACATGTGGGAGCTTACCTTTTATTGCATAGGGGTTTGCACTACCTCCGAAACATGGGCTTGATTTTCCGTGTCGGCTTTGATACATGCCTTGGGGGACTATCGCATTATCAGAATGCATTGATACGTGCGATTTTCCAGGTTTTATGTGCGAAAACACGCAAGATACGCGCGAATTTTGAGGTTTATGTGCGAAATTAGGGCATTTGCGTGCGATTTTTGGAAAATGCGTTCGAATTACCGGATAATTCCATTTCTGATCCGATTATGAATCTACATTTTAATAAGAAGTGAAGACATCCCAGCCTATGATGAGGAGCAGTGGAATGAAATTAAGTAATGATTTGCAACTTATCCCATTTGTGCCCCCAGTTTTTTTCTTGAACTCTATTTAAATAGATATTATGCAGAGGTGAATTCTTTGTGAAATTGGGAGTTGGTCTAACTTGATAAGTATATAAATCTTGTAATCCGTAGGGTGCCATTATTTCGATTTTATTCTGTTTAATCCGAGCAGCAATTGCTGTGGGTGTTTCAGGAAAATTAGCAACTCCATCGAATGAACAACGATAGGGTGGTAAATTATTTTTCGTATGCATTCGAGCCTGATTTTTTACGGACCATGGTAGATTAGGCATGATTGTATTCAACTCAGCTTCCAATATTTTTTCGGCTTGAATTGAAGTATCAATTTCATCGAAATAAATGACATCAATATCGTTTGTTTCACTTTGCATACTATGTAACGAATCCCAAACTTTATTTCGAATTATGCCAGCAGCTATCCAGCAATCATTTAGATTTAATGTTTCTACTGCTTTCAAAATGGAGAAAAGGGATTTATCCGATTCCAAAAGTTTAATTAATTCTGATTCAAAATTCATTAATTTAGCCCCCGTAAAAATATAGTTAGAAAATTCACTCTTGTATAAATATTAAAGTGATATATATTGAATAATAAGGTGATTTATTAAGATAAACATAGCTATAAGGGACAATTTACGTTTCCATCATTTGTTCGCAGTACTTAAAAGATACAATTTATCTTCTTGTAGCAATTTCTACACAATGATGAAGCATAAATTTCACAAAGGAGAAAGTGTTTTTTTGTTGAAGTAGATACTAATGAGCTAATATGAATTATATACATATTATGAGGAGATGATTTCTTTGGTCGACCTGTTAGAAAACACCTATCAAATATCAGCAGTAATCCTACTCATATGTGCAGTCTTTTATTATAGACAATTTAAGAAAACTAAGAGAGAAAGAAAGTTAACTCCATTTGAATTTTCAATTTATATTATAACTCAAATTGCTTTATATCTTTGTGCAGGTAGTTACATTCTTTTGCTTTTGGATAAATAAGATTGAATAATCGTGACCCCGTCCTCAATCTAGAACGGGGTTATGCTTGTAGATGAGAGGAGTAAAGTTATGCATAATAACAAAAGATTAGAGCCACTTAATGCAGCTCGCCAATTTGTAGAAAAGTATTTTCCAAACTGCCAAGCAGCATTACTTGCAGGGAGCGTCGTTCGTGGTGAAGCTACCACAACATCTGATTTAGATATTGTTATTTTTGATAATGAAGTGAAAAAACCTTATCGTGAATCATTTATCGAGTTTGAATGGCCAATTGAAGTGTTTGTACATAATTTAACATCATATAAAAATTATTTTACGATGGATTATGAAAGGGCAAGACCATCATTACAAAAGATGCTCGTAGAAGGAATTGTCGTAAAGGATGATGGGATTGTAGAGCAAATAAAAAAGGAAGCACAGCAAATTTTAGAAAACGGTCCACAACATTGGTCATTACAAACAATTGATGCAAAGCGCTATTTTATTAAGGATGTATTAGATGATTTTATTGGTTGTACAACGATACATGAAGAACTTTTTATTGTGAATATGTTAGCAGAGCTTATTAGTGAGTTTATATTAAGAACAAACAATAAATGGGTGGGGACTTCTAAATGGGTGTTTCGTTTATTGAAAGCACATGATGAACAGCTAGCACTTCAATTTTTTGAAGCATTTAATTTTTATTATGAAACGAAAGACAAAACACAAATTATTACATTTGTTGATAATGTATTAGAACCGTTTGGAGGAAGGTTGTTTGAGGGCTTTTCGATGGGGAAAGCAAAGTAGTAGCTATGCATACACTCAAATTTTTGTGGCCTTTTAATTAAGAGTGAAAATTCTTAAATTATCAAGATCTAAATCGTAATAAGTCATACAAAGTGAAGAGTGATAAGTATTAGTCAACTTAGAAATATATCACTCTTTACTACTTTTTCCACACTTGTTCCTTGAAAAAAACTGATAGTAAAACTAACTTCAAAAATTCTTTTTCACTACGCAAATCAACAAAATTAGTGAATCCAATGAGATGGTCGATGTATATGGGAGGGTAATATTGTCTTTACATCTCCTTTAGCCGAATTAATTTGCATTTGAGTCAAAAACATACTAGTGGATAGATCAGCGCCACTGAAATTAACATCCCTCAAATCCGCACCAATAAAATTGACTGCCCTTAAATCCGTATTTCTCATATCTGCCGCAATCAAATAGGCACCCCTAAAATCAGTTGCTCTTAAATCCTTTCCCTTTAACTTCTTCCCCATCCAATCAGCTCTTGCATGGTTATACTCATTAAAATTTCGTAGACTTTGCATTTTTTCGATTGAATTTCTCCTTACAAAATCACTTGCTTCAGTAAGCAGCTCATTAATAGAAAATCGATACATTACCAAATCAAGGGATAATAAATAATCTGCGTCCAACTTCGTTAATTTCTGCAATTCCTTTAACTTTTTTCTCAATTTATCAGCTAAATCATCGGTTATATCGTAAGACAGAACCTCTGCCACATACGCTATCATTTCATGTATTTGCTCCATGATGGGAAACACTTGAAACATTCTTTTCCTAATATTGGGATTTTCTCGCCAACTCTGACCGTTAAAAGTAACTTGAGAAACGACTTGTCCAGCACCCAAACAATCAAATACTGTACAGCCTTTGAATCCTTTCTCTCTCAACTGACTATGAATTTGGCAACTGTAATCAGACCGCAAATTCATACAAGGAGTACCTGCTGGTTTGTTCATCGAAAAATCACTTGATGCTACAATATTTAGTGCTGTGCAGCAAAGTCCAAAGCACTGCGAACAATCGGAAGTTAAACTTTCTCTAATATTTTTGGCTGTTTTCTTTTCCATTTTTCTACCTTCTATCCTTTAATTAAAGAACTTTTGAATTTAATAAACAAGACTAAAAGTATCCAGACGTTTGTTGATCAAACATGGAAGGAGAGCACCGTTCTAACCATAATAAACTTAAATTTTTAATATACCTCTGCATATGGCCAATTTCTGTTTATCGTGATCAACATGATTCTAAGGGTTATTCTATACTCTCATAATATCCTCCGCCTTAAATCATGGGATTATAATTTATACATATTATACCAAATTTTTAGGGTGTAGTTTATAATTCTAATATGTATTAAAAAAGAGGGTAGTAGCTCTTATTGAACTAAATTATCCTCTAAATAATCATAATAAAGTTAATATATCAAAGTTCGGGAAGGTGGTTAATCTAATGTCTACTTTGTATCGTTCGAATAAATATATTCCAGAATTAGTTCAGGCTAGCAAGTTGTTAGCTAAAAGAAATGATTTTGAAAATTCCTGTTCAGATGAAGCTGGAAGACTATTATCAGTTCTCGTTGGACAAATAACACATGGAGAAATTCTTGAGGTTGGAACTGGTTTTGGTGTAGGGAGTTCATGGATACTTTCTTCTATTGCTCCAACAGTAAAATTTATAACGGTAGATAATTCAAAAGAAAAAATTGATGCTACTGCCAATCATATTAGACATAACCAAGCAGAATTAATATGTGGGGATTGGAAAGAGGTTATTGCAAAAGGTCCTTTTCAATTTATTTTTGCCGATGTGGCTGCTGCAAAAACGATTGAAGGAGAACTATTATTCAATACTTTAAATATCGGAGGAATGTTATTTATGGATGATTTTACTCCTGAAGAGCAATTTCCAGATGAATGGAAGGGGAAACCCGATAAAGTTAGGGAATATTGGCTAAATCATAGTGGATTGATAACATCAGAAATTTACCTAACTCCAACTTCATCTGCAATACTAGCAACAAAGATAAAGTAATTATCCTCGGATGAAATAAATTGAGGTGAATGAAAATGAATATTCAAAAATTTGAGTCGGAAATTGATGAATTAGTAGAGCTACTGTGTTCGAATGATTGGCCATATCATGCGAATACTAGGCTTGAGAGACAATCGATTCGAAATGCAGCAGAAAAAGGCTATTATAGCGATGGAAGAGAGACATTTTGGATTATTTCTGAGCAACAAAAAGTTGGGATACTTGTAATAGATGATATTGATGATTCAATTCCACTATTCGATATTCGTCTTATCGAAAACGTGCGAGGTATGGGAATTGGTGTAAAAGTATTACAGTGGCTTCAAGATTATTTGTTTGGTGAACTCGAGAAAATTCGAATTGAAGCTTATACAAGAGCAGATAATATTGCAATGCAAAAGTGCTTCATAAAGGGCAATTTTGTCAAGGAAGGCTATTTACGAAACGCTTGGGAAAACGAAGATGGAACAATTTCAGATTCGATGTTGTTTGCAGCTATTTATGATGATTGGAAAAACAATATTATTACTCTACCAAAACTAAACGATACTTTTCCCAAAAATACTTCGAAAATAGGTGAAATAAAATGAGAAACCCCCTAGTCGTAAAAGTATTTAAATACGGTGGGAAACTGCACTATGAATGGACATCAGCAATCATTGAGCATAATGACAAATATGTAACTGCTTATAGTATTCCGGGAAGAAAATTAATCCATCATACGAAAGGCAAAGAATTTCAATATGAGAATTATTCATTTGAGTTTTTCCCGAAAAATGAATGGTATACAGTTTGTATTGATATTGAAAAAAGTGGTGAGGTGCAATATTACTGCAATATTTGTATGCCACCGACATTTGAAGATGATAGGGTGAACTTTGTTGATTTAGATATCGATATAGTAAATCGATCGGGGACGTGGGAAGTCATCGATGAAGATGAATTTGAACATAACTTGAAACATTTTAATTACCCACAAGCTATCATTGAGCAAGCTATACAAGCGAAAGAACGATTACTTAAGAAAATAAAGAATAAAGAATTCCCGTTTGATGGATTTTTGGAGCAATCCTATCAATTGCTTCTTGATGAAAAATTTCTAAAACTATAACAGAACTCAAAATAAAAACTCGTTCAGCAATTACTTGAACGAGCTTTTTGTTAAAGTTCCATATTGATGGCGCATATCAAACAGCAAATGAATAAAATGTTCATAAAACGGAATGAATGTTTCTTCCTGCATCATTTGTAGTATTTCATCCTTTGATGCCCATTTCACAGCTTGTACTTCCTCTGGCTGAAGGACAAGTTCTTTTAAATTTACTTCATGCTCAATTAAATAATAATCATCAAAGCCACGTTCAAAATTAATTGTCAGCTGTGGGCGTATCGCTTCGAAATTGTACCAAATTCCAAGTTCCTCAAATAGCTCACGCGCGGCAGCTTGTTGGCTCGTGTCTCCAGTAATCGCGCTCCCACCACATGAAACGTCCCAATAGTTTGGCCAGCCCACTTTAAATGGTTGGCGCTGTTGAATTAGCATCTCACCTTGTTTGTTAAAGATACATACGTGCACAACGACATGATATTCATCGTGCGCCATTTCACTACCTCGTGTAATGATTTTACCTGTTTTGTTGCGGTGTTGATCGTATACATCCCAATTTTCCATCGAAATTTCTCCTTGTGTAAAATTTTGTAATAGAAGTGCTATTATACTATAAATAATGTCCTATTTTACGAACAATCTGAAAATAAAAAGGTCAAAATTATTAATAATATCTTTTCTTTTTCAAAAGATATGTTACAATAACTTACGAAATTAAATAAATTCCTTCGGGGTCGGGTGAAATTCCCAATCGGCGGTGATGAGGTAACTCTAAGCCCGCGAGCCACCTTTGTGTGTGCAGGATTTGGTGTAAATCCAAAGCCGACAGTATAGTCTGGATGGGAGAAGGAATCGTAGCACTTTTTGAAAATCTACTTTCAAAAAGTTTTTTTGCCACACCAATTTTAGGGTGGGTAAAATTTACGCATCATTTTTAACGTAAAAAATGAGGCTTATTTGGCTATGTATTCAATCCCTGTACCCTGAGTATAGGGATTTTTTTATTTCACAATTTTAATACATTTCCTTCGGGGTCGGGTGAAATTCCCAATCGGCGGTGATGAGGTAACTCTAAGCCCGCGAGCCACCTTTGTGTGTGCAGGATTTGGTGTAAATCCAAAGCCGACAGTATAGTCTGGATGGGAGAAGGAAGCATTGTGCGAGATTTTTGAAAAAATACAATCAGAAGTCTTATTTGACGATGCCAATTTTACCTCTCATCAAACTCCGACGCATTTCGTACGGGGTTTTTTATGTTCAAGATAATTGATATGAGGTGAGTAGGTTGTTTACAGGAATCATTGAAGAAATCGGAACCATCGGAAAAATAGAAATGGGTACCGATGCGATGCAGCTTGAGATTAAGGCAACTAAGGTGTTAAGTGATGTACAGTTAGGAGATAGCATTGCAGTGAATGGTGTGTGCTTAACCGTTACGCAGTTTTCAAGCGACCATTTTTATGCAGATGTTATGCCAGAAACGTTTTATGCAACAAATTTAACGTCATTACAAAAAGGTATGCCTGTAAATTTAGAGCGAGCGATGCATGCTAACGGCCGATATGGCGGGCATTTTGTCAGCGGCCATGTCGATGGTATTGCAACGATCAGAAGTAAAAAAACAATCTCAAATGCGATTTATGTAGAGCTTTCAGTAGCAGATGTGCTACTTGAAAACTGTATTGTGAAAGGCTCAATTACACTTGATGGCACAAGTTTAACGATTTTTGCACTTCAAAAAAATATGCTAACTGTATCACTCATCCCTCATACAAGTCATCAATCCGTCCTAGGAATGAAAAAGGTCGGGGAGCAAGTCAATGTGGAAACGGATTTGCTTGGTAAATATGTGAAACAGCATGTGCAAGCTAAATCATCCAATGTGACACGCGATTTCCTAAAAAGAAATGGATTTTAAGGAGAGGGACAAATGCATACAGTAGAAGAAGCAATCCATGCGCTTAAAAAGGGCGATATTATCATTGTTGTCGATGATGAAAATCGTGAAAATGAGGGAGATTTTATTATGTTAGGCGAGCATGCGACACCTGAAAATGTTAATTTCATGGCAACGCATGGTCGGGGGTTAATTTGTACGCCGATTAGTACAAAAATTGCCGACAAATATTCACTCACACCAATGGTTGAAGCGAATACCGATCATCATGGTACAGCTTTTACAGTAAGTATTGATTACAAAACAACGACGACTGGCATTAGTGCCTTTGAACGTTCGGACACAATCCATGCGTTATTAGATGTAAAGAATGCGGCCGAGGATTTTAAAAGACCAGGTCATATTTTTCCGCTAATTGCAAAAGAAGGTGGGGTTGTTGTGCGACGTGGTCATACAGAGGCTGCCGTTGACTTAGCAAAACTTTGTAAGAGTGCTGAAGTGGCAGTTATTTGTGAAATTTTAAACGAAGATGGCACAATGGCAAGGCTGCCACAACTAGAACAATTGGCAACGAAATGGGATATGAAACTAATTTCAATCGAACAATTAACACACTACGTAAAACTATCACTTGTTTAAAAAGGAGCAGCATAATGGGTAAAATTTTTGAAGCACAATTAGTTGGAACAAAACTTAAAATTGGTATCGTTGTAGGTCGATTTAATGAATTTATAAATGATAAACTTTTATCGGGTGCATTAGATGGATTAAAGCGTCATGATGTAAACGAAGAAAATATAGATATTGCTTGGGTACCAGGTGCATTCGAGGCACCATTTATAGCGAAAAAAATGGCAGAAACAAAACAATATGATGCAGTAATATGTTTAGGAACGGTCATTCGAGGGGCAACAACGCATTATGATTATGTGTGCAATGAAGCCGCAAAAGGTATTGCAAAAGTGTCTTTAGATACAGGAGTACCAATCATTTTCGGTATTGTGACGACAGAAAATATAGAACAAGCTATAGAACGAGCTGGTACAAAAGCAGGTAACAAAGGGTACGACAGTGCGATTTCAGCAATTGAAATGGCCAATTTAAACCAAATGTTTAAATAATTCTTTTTAGGGATGAGTAGTAATATTGCTCATCCTTTTTTCAATCATCTTCTAAATTGACAAAAAATTTAAAATGTATTAATATTAATATATGAATATATGCTCATATAAAGAAAGGGTTGGTTTTATGGCTGAACATCAACACAATCATTCACACGGGGCTAATAAAAAGATTTTACTGATTTCATTTGTTATAATTTTTAGCTTTATGATTGTTGAAGCAATTGGCGGCTTTCTAACGAATAGCTTGGCGTTGCTATCGGACGCAGGGCATATGCTAAGTGATGCGGTATCACTTGCCATTGCACTTTTAGCCTTTATAGTGTCTGAAAAAGCGGTGACGATGTCAAAAACGTATGGCTATAAACGAATTGAAATTCTTGCTGCTACGTTAAATGGTGTCACGCTTATTGCAATTGCGTTATACATTTTTTATGAAGCGATTGATCGCTTTCAAAATCCACCTGAAGTTGCGACGACAGGTATGCTTATTATTAGTGTCATCGGATTACTCGTAAACATTTTAGTTGCTTGGATTATGCTTAAAGGGGGCGACACAGAAGAAAATCTAAATATGCGCGGTGCCTTTTTACATGTCATTAGCGATATGCTTGGGTCTGTTGGAGCGATTATTGCAGCACTCTTAATGATGTTTTTCGGCTTTGGTTGGGCAGATCCATTAGCAAGTGTCATAGTAGCGGTGCTCGTACTTCGTGGTGGTTATTCTGTAACGAAAAATTCACTCCATGTATTAATGGAAGGAACACCAACTGGGGTGGACAGTGATCAAGTAGTTAACATTCTGAATGGACATGAACAAGTACGCGGTGTGCATGATGTTCACATATGGACAGTGACAAGTGGCTTTCATGCATTAACTTGCCATATTGTATTAGATGATGAACTGACGGTAAAACAGAGTAGCGCGATTTTAGCTCAGATAGAACATGAACTACTTCATGCCAATATTCAGCATGCGACCATTCAAATTGAAGGTAGTGCGCACAATCATTACGATTCTATTTATTGTACGGTAAAAGCAGAAATAAGCGGCCATCACCACCATCATCATTAAAGGGGAACAAATATGAACGAACAAATTGAAAATGTACGTCACGAACTAGATGAAGAAACATTATTTGTCGTGTCGCAACTATTCAAAGCGCTAGGAGATCCAACACGTATTCGCATTTTAAATTTATTATGCTGTGAGGAATATGCAGTTAATGATATAGCAGAAAGCTTGAATTTAAGTCAATCAACGGTGTCACATCAATTACGTTTTTTAAAAAACTTACGGCTCGTTAAGTTCCGACGTGAAGGAACAACGATGTATTATTCTAGCGATGATGAGCATGTTATGAATTTACTCCATCAGGCGATTGATCATGCAAAACACTAAATCTACGAGAACAATGCGGAGAAATCCACATTGTTCTTATTTTATTTCCTGGTAGGTATATTTATTTCTTTGTATGTATAACAATACAAAAAAGGGCGGGTAAATGGAACAGAAAACAACAGTTCAGTACATTATTATCAGTGGTGATATACCTGCAAAACAACAGTATTTAGCGTTACATGCACCGACCGGTTGGAATGCGAATGGCTTTTTTACACCTGATCAATTGTATGAGGGAATATGCAATAGCTGGTATTCAATTGCGGCTTATGATGACCAGCAATTAATTGGCTTTGGGCGAATTGTTTCAGATGGGATCTACCAAACATTTATTTGCGATGTGATGATTCAACCAAGTTATCAAGCGAATGGGGTAGGGAAAAAGGTAATGACAGCTTTAGTACAACTTTGTCAGCAACAAGGCATAAAATCGGTTCAACTCTTTTGTGCACCAGGCAAGAAGCCGTTTGACGAAAAGCTAGGCTTTATAGTAGGCGATATAGAGGCACCGGGAATGACGTTATTTTTGGATAAATAGTAAAGTATATTCTCAAATTTAGAGATTTAAATTTACGAGTAGTTGTCTAAGTGTATGTATACAATTGATGAGAAATCAATTGTTAATTGCTTTTCACTAATAGTTGATTGGCGTGGTGAATAAGATAGAAAAGTTGTATAGTTATAAATGATGTCGCATCTTTGTGGGTTTCCTTGAAATATATACTTTCCTATCCTCTAATACGCAAAGGAGAGTGAACATGAGTTTACTTAGTTTATCGTTAACATTACTATTCGTGTTTGTTCCGTTCATTCTTTCAAAAACGTTGAACCTACATTTAGAAAGGGATATTATCATTGCAACTGTGCGATCGGTTGTGCAGCTATTTGCGATTGGCTATGTGCTTCAATTTATTTTTGAAGCGGAAAGTTTCCTTTTTATAAGTTTAATGATTGTCTTTATGCTGACGGTAGCGACGTTAAATGCACGTAAAAAAGGCAAGGGCATTAAGGGAATTACCTGGAAAATTGCCTTAACGTTAACAACGGTTGAAGTATTTACGCAGGGTATTTTACTTGGCTTCAAGATCGTTCCAGCAACACCACAATATATTATTCCGATTAGTGGGATGCTTATAGGGAATGCGATGGTCATTACAATTCTTTTTTTAAATCGTTTTAAAGTAGAAACGGCTGCCAGTGAGGACCAAATTGAGCTAATTTTATCACTTGGAGGTACACCGAAGCAGGCGTTACATAAGCAATTAGTGGAATCAATTAAAACGAGCACTATTCCCACAATCGAAGCACAAAAAACGATTGGACTTGTACAATTACCGGGGATGATGAGCGGACAAATTATTGGTGGCGCGAACCCTGTCCAAGCGGTGCAATTCCAAATATTAATCATTTTTGGTTTGTTAACCTGCGCGGCACTGAGTAGTATTATTTTAGGTTTTTTAATTTACCCAACATTTTTCAATAACCGCATGCAAAAGCTTGTATGGAATGAATGATAAACTGCTCTAACATGCCTCAAATACAGGCATGTTTTTTTGTTTTCGACCATGAAAGATGTGAAAAGGTACAAATAGAAAAGATACATTAAGTACGAAAAATCTCCTTGAAGTATAGAGAAACTAATTTCTGTTTATTTTTGCTTTATTTCTAAATTAGTATTGCAATTAATGACTATAATGATTATCATTCTCGTATAAAAGGTGCCTTATTCATCAATTACCTATTGAACGTCACTTTTATACTCTAAAATGAAAGCAGGAAATGAGTTATGAAAAAAGCAAAGTTTTATTCAGCCTTAATGGTTGGTGGATTATTATTAGCGGGGTGTGGTAATGATGAGGCCTCAAAAGAAGAGCCAGCAAAAACAGCCCAATCAGAAAATGTTGAATCAACGGAAGTAGCACCTGATTTAACACCTGAATTACAAAGCTATCAACAATTTGCATTAGAGCAAATGGATCAGTTTTTAATTGAAACTGAAAAATTTGTTGAATTATTTAAAGCGGGTGATATTGAAGGCGCAAAAGCGGCTTATGCACCAGCACGTATGTATTTCGAACGCTCTGAACCAATTGCAGAAAGCTTTGGTGACTTAGATCCACGCATTGATGGTCGTTTGGCTGACATCGAAGAAGAAGGTAAAGGCAAAGAAGAATGGTCAGGCTATCATAAACTTGAGTACGCGCTATGGGAAGAAAATACAACAGCAGGTTATGAAGCAGTTGCAGATCAATTATTAGCAGATACAAAAGAATTACATGCATTAGTACAAACTGTAGAAGTAATACCAGATTTAATGATTACTGGTGCAGTTGATTTATTAAACGAAGTATCAACTTCTAAAATTTCAGGTGAAGAAGAAATTTATTCACATACAGACCTATATGACTTCAAGGCAAATATTGAAGGTGCAGAAAAAATCTTTGAAATTTTACGTCCAAAATTAGAAGCAAAAGATGCAACTTTAGTGACAACATTAGATGAAAAATTTAAAGCCGTAGATGACTTATTAGCAAATTATGCAACAGCAGATGGAGGCTATGTTTCGTATTTAGACTTAACAGATGCCGACACAAAAGCGTTAGCAGCAGCAGTGAACCAATTAGGTGAGCCGTTAAGTCAAATGGGCATCGTTGTGGAGTGATAGTATATGACGTCAAAGCACGATGAAAAATGGTATAACAAAAAAATCTCTCGTCGTGACATGTTAAAGCTTACAGGGGCTGGTGTCGCCGGTGTTGCAATCGGCGCAACCGGCCTTGGTGGCGTTATGAAAGCGATGGGGCAGGATGTTTTTGAAGTAGTTGCAGATGATAGTACAACTGAAAACAAAGTGAATTTTTATGGAACACATCAATCAGGAATTGCTACGCCTGTTCAAAAGCATATTTATTTTGCATCGTTAAATGTGTTATTCACTTCGAAGGCAGAGTTACAAGCGCTCTTACAAAAATGGACACCACTAATGGTTCGCTTAATGAATGGCGAACTGATGGTAGATCATGCAACAAATGTTCGTGTGCCGACAGGTGATACCGGTGAAGCATCGGGTCTTGATGCAAGCAATTTAACGATTACAGTGGGAGTTGGGCCATCGCTGTTTTCAAAATTAAATATGAAGCAGTTACAACCAAAAGCACTGAAAGATTTACCGCATTTTCCGAAAGACCAGCTACAAGAAAATTTAACGGGTGGAGATTTATGTATACAAGCTTGTGCAGATGATCCACAAGTAGCGTTTCACGCCGTGCGTAATTTGGTGCGTGCAGCATCAGGCTTGGTGGAAATTCATTGGTCACAGGCGGGCTTTAATTCATTTCCCGCAAACGAAGGAACACCAAGGAATTTATTTGCTTTTAAAGATGGTACAGGAAATCCGCTTGTAACGGACAAAAAAGCGATGAATGAAATTGTCTGGGTACAGGATGGCTGGTTAAAAAATGGAACTTATTTAGTGGCACGCCCGATTCAAATGCATTTAGAAACATGGGATCGTACGTCATTAAAAGATCAGGAAGCAACATTTGGTCGTCATCGTGAAAGTGGCGCGCCGATTGGTAAGACCGATGAATTTGCTGATTTTGATATCGAGGAAAAGGATTTAGAAGGCAAGTATATTATCCCTGAAACATCGCATGTCCATTTAGCGGTTAAATCAGGAGCAAAAATGCTAAGACGCTCGTTTTCTTATGCGTCGGGTGTACTCTCAAAAACAGGTACACATGATGCCGGCTTATTATTTATTTCGTTTCAGCAAGACCCAGCGCAATTTATTGCTGTACAAAACAGCTTAGGACGTTTAGATAAAATGAACGAATATATTACTCATCGAGGTAGTGCGGTATTTGCATGCTTTCCTGGTGTAGAAAAGGGGAGTTATTTAGGTGAAGCATTATTTAATTCGCTGTAGTTTCGTCCTGTGTTTATTACTGACATTTTCGTTCCAAAACGTCTTTGCCCAGCAGTCGTATAGTTCACTTTACATTTCGATTAGTGATGCGCTCATTAATACAAAACAGGACAATGATACCAAGGCTCAGAAGGCGTTAGAGCAATTTGCATCGGATTGGGCACTTGTTGAAACAAAAGAAACCGAGCAACAACAAAAAGTTACAGCGGCTTTTGATGCGGCAATGAGTAGTGCAACAAAAGAACAGCGTTTGCAGGCAATTTCAACGCTTTCTAATGAATTACGCGCACTTGAAAAGCTAGAAAATCCAGTCGATGAAGCGGCGCAACGCAAAGAATTTGAACAAAAATTTACGCCGGTGATGCAACAATTCGAACTGGCACTTGCCTCCAAGGATCTCACACAAATTAACGAAGCCTATACAGAGTTTAATGTGAAGTGGAATAAAAATGAACGTCCAATCCGTGAGCAAAGTGTCGCGATGTATGGTCAAATTGAAACACAAATGGCTTTTTTACGCATTACACTTGCCTCTGAAAATCCAGATATGGCAACGATTCAATCGCAATACGATTCCTTAAAGCAAACGATTACTGATTTTATCGCAGGAAAAGAAACCGCTGAACTCGTAGAAGGCGATTATTCACTGCAATCTTTAATTGATTACATTGATGAAGCGAGTGACTTCATCGAAAAGCAACAATTTGATGAAGCTGCAGGTCAAATTACTGAGTTTATTACGATTTGGCCAAGTGTCGAAATGGAAATTTCAACGCGCAATGGCTCACTGTACACTAAAATTGAAAGTAAAATGCCACTATTAGTAAGTGAATTGATGAAGGCTACACCTGATACGAATAAAGTAACGAAGCAGTTAGAGCAATTTAAAACGGAAATTCAGCTTGTACAAGAGAATAACGATTATTCTTTTTGGGATTCCGCGCTTATTTTATTACGTGAAGGATTAGAGGCGCTACTAATCATCATGGCACTTGTTGCCTTTTTAGAAAAATCCGGTCAACCTCATATGCGCAAGTGGATTTATGTAGGGGCTGGTTCAGGGATATTGGTGTCGGCTGTTACGGCAATTTTAATGTTGACGCTATTTAATTCTGCAACTGTCAATACAAACCGCGAATTGCTAGAAGGCTATATTGGGTTAATTGCGGCCGCGATGATGATAGGTGTTGGGATTTGGTTGCATAATAAATCTAGTGTCGCTAGTTGGAATGCCTATATTGCAAAACAAATGAACCATGCGATTTCAAAGCAATCCGTGTTTGCAATGGCATTTATTAGCTTTTTATCGGTATTCCGTGAAGGAGCAGAAACGCTGCTATTTTATGCAGGGATTGCACCGAAAATGGAGCTATCGCAATTCGTATTAGGCATTTTTGTGGCATTGGTAATTTTAATTGTCTTTGCGATTGTGTTATTTAAAGTAAGTGGAAAAATTCCCGTACATAAATTCTTCGCCGTTGCAACGGTGTTAATTTATGTACTCGCATTTAAAATTATTGGCGTAAGTATCCATACATTGCAGCTGACAGGTAAAATTTCAACATCAGTAATTGACGGTTTCCCGGTAATAAGTAAAATTGGTTTTTATCCAACACTTGAAACCGTACTAGGTCAAGCTGTATTACTTGTTCTAGTCATTGGTACGATACTTTATAAAAAACGTAAATAATATTTTTTAATAATAGTAAAGGGCATGTACAGCAAGCGATTGCTTCACATGCTCTTTTTTGATAAAACTCATAACCGAGGACCTAATATATAGTAATCTAACTAATAATTCATATTAATCTTTCGAAATAGCGTATTAATTGAAACTTTTACTAAGGAAATATTTAGTTGATTTTATTTTCATTTCATCTAGGAACGATATAATGGAAAATAAGGAGGTGATCAAAATGTCAATGGATGTTTCATCACTAAACTCACTCACCAGTTTACTAGGCTCTACATATGGTACAAACTCAGCGACTTCAGCGAATACTTCAAGTACGAGCTTCGAAACCTATTTTTTGAACGCATTAGGTACAAACAGTACGGGTGACACTTCGAGTATGTCTTCATTGCTTGATTTGTATTCAAATGGAGGAACGAATGCATTACTGAGCGGCTTTACGTCAACTGATTCTACTTCAACTATCGCATCGCAGTTATTATCAAACTTGCAATCTTCAGGGACAACCGATTCTAGCTTAATGAAATTGAACAAAGCTACATCAGCAACAGATAATTATACAGATAGTTTAACGAGTGGCTTTCAATCGCAAGTTTTAAATAATATGAATGCTGCAAAGGCAAAACTGCAATCTTCATATGAAAGCTATGTAGAACGAATGGGTGAAAATCCAACAGCCGCGGCCCAGTACCGTATTGATCAAATGAAGCAAAATATTAGTGTTATTGAAAACTATATTGCTTCTAAATCAGCGAATAATGTTGATTCGCTAGTCGATCAGTTAGATGCAAAATCAGCATTAACACAGTATATGTTGAATTTATAAGAGAAAGCTTGCTTAAAGGCGTGAAATGCGTGTTAAGCGGGCTTTTTTATTTGGAAATGCATGAAAAATATCATTTTTTACAATGTTTTGTGATTGAAAAATAAAAAAATCATATCCATTTTGGAAATTGTATGTTATTTTTATAATAATTTAATAATTTGCAATTTAAATAAGTGCTCACAATGTTATGTGAGGTAAAAGGGAAATTAGTGAAATGCTAATGCAGCCCCCGCTACTGTAATTGCCGATGAAATCACAATAATCACTGTCAAATTGATGGGAAGATGTGAGAGTAAAATGACGCTTGAGCCAGGAAACCTGCTTATTTAAACGATACCTACTTTTCGGAGGGAGAAGTATAGGCGAAACAATTTTGTTTTTGTGTCTTTTTATACATGATACGTATATGACTTCACATGCCCGTACTTACTTTTCAAATAGTAGGTACGGGCATTTTTTCATTTTTAATACGGAGGGTGTTTGGATGCAAAAGGGAAAAATCTTTGTTGTTGGCTTCGGTCCTGGAGATAGAGAGCATATTACGAAGCGCGCGGTAGATGCACTTCAGCAAAGTGATCACATTATGGGTTATAAAACGTATGTAGAGTTAATTGAACATTTAGTAACAGCTAAAACGATCGTTAGTACAGGAATGACCGAGGAAGTGTCACGTGCACAAGAAGCCGTGAAGCAGGCTGAGGCTGGCCATATTGTTTCGGTCATCTCAAGTGGAGATTCGGGTGTTTACGGAATGGCAGGGTTAGTCTACGAAGTATTGATCGAAAAAGGGTGGACGGAAGCAACCGGTATTGAAGTCGAAGTTGTGCCTGGTATTTCAGCCATTAACTCCTGTGCGAGCTTACTCGGTGCACCAGTTATGCATGATTCTTGCACGATTAGTTTAAGTGACCATTTAACACCATGGACAGTGATTGAAAAGCGTATTGAAGCAGCGGCGATGGCGGATTTTGTGATTGCTTTTTACAATCCGAAATCAGGTCGTCGTACACGTCAAATCGTTGAGGCACAGCGTATTTTACTAAAATATCGTTCGCCGGGTACACCAGTTGGTCTTGTAAAAGCAGCATACCGTGACACTCAGGACATTATATTAACTACACTTTCGGAAATGCTGGAGCATGATATCGGCATGTTAACGACAGTTGTAGTCGGGAATTCATCAACATTTTTCTATGATAATAAAATTATTACCCCACGTGGCTATCAGCGAAAATACACGCTAGGAGAAGAAAAACAAATACTAAAGCCACATCAACGCTTGAAAAAAGAAGCAGAACCATGGGCATTAGATCAAGAAACAGGTGAAGCTAAGTCTGGCTATGAAAAAATTGTTGCGGTCGAAAACAAAGTATCGAAAGCTGATGTAAGTAGTTTAGAGCTTGCAAACGAAGCATTGTCACTTGTTCAACAAGAGCACAAAGAAGCGAATCCATTTTTAGTACAGCAACAGCAAGAATCGATTTTTGAATTTGCTGTATCGCCTGGGGTAGCAAACAAAATGATTACGCCACAGCAAATGATCACATTAGCAGAAGTTGTCGGTGAACGAGGTACTATGGAATATACACCCGATCATCGTTTAGTAATTAAAGTACCGAGCAATAACCCTCAGCAACTTGTGGCAATCGTAGAACAAACTGGGCTAATTGTTCAGCCAGTTGGGGATGTAGTAATCGTTAAAGCGTGTGATTTTTGCTACGGCGAAAAGGCAGAGTCTATTCCGTATGCGGAAAAAATTATGGAAACGCTAGGTGGAATTAAAATGCCAAAAGAATTACACGTCGGTATTAATGGCTGTGGCATGGCTTGCTACCGCGCAGTGTTCGATGATATCGGTATTGTATATCGTAAAAAGAAATTCGATTTATTCATTGGGTCGAAGCCAGTTGGACGTACAGCGCATGCAGCTCAACCAGTAGTAGAAGGGCTAGCACCAGAGCAATTAATTCCATTATTAACAGACATCATTGCGGATTATCAAGAAAATGCGCATCCGAACGAACGTTTCTTTAAATACTTTAAGCGAGTAAAAAAGATCTTGAACTTCGAGCATGTTGATATGACGTGCAAAATTAAAGTCGAAGAAGCACCTTGCGGGGACTAGGAGGCAACATGATTTTATTTTTAGCAGGAACAAGTGATGCAAGGCAGCTTGCAGTTGAGCTTAAGCAAGCTGGTCATGAGTTAATCGCTACCGTTGTAACGGATTCCGCGGCAACAAGCTTACAACAGAAGCAAATCAGCTATCGTGTCGGTCGGTTATCGCAGCAGGAAATGAGTACAATGATCGAACAAGAAAACATTCAAATAATCATTGATGCAAGCCATCCGTATGCAGAGGAAGCATCAAAAACTGCAATGGCAACAGCAAAGCAACATGGTCTACCATACATTCGATATGAACGACCAACACAGGATTTTGCCGATCCACTGATTACAAAAGTGGAAACATATGAAGAGGCAGCTGCAATGGCAACGACACACGAAGGAACAATAATGCTGACAACTGGCAGCAAAACGTTAGCTACCTTTACGGAAAAGCTTCTCGATAAAGAAAAAATCCGTGTGGTTTGCCGCATGCTACCAAATAAGGAAAATATGGAGAAATGCGATAATCTTGGTGTAAAACAACGTGACATTATCGCAATTCAGGGCCCGTTTTCTAAGGAACTAAACACCGCGCTCTATAAGCAATATGAAACAACGCTCGTGATTACTAAGGAAAGCGGTAAAGTAGGTTCGGTCGATGAAAAGATGGAGGCCGCCATCGAACTAGGTATTCCAGTCATTTTAATAAAACGACCAAAAATCCAATATGAAAATCAATGTACAACGTTTCAAGAAGTACACGAAAAATTAGGAGGCATTCAAAATGGCAAACATGAACTTTAATACAGAATTCGTACCGTTAACGGTTGATCCTGACAAAATTTATGATTACAGCTTTTCAATTATCGCAGAGGAAATGGGCGAGCATACATTTACCGATGAAGAATGGTTAGTTGTTCGTCGCGTTATTCACGCATCGGCTGACTTTGAATTAGGACGAAGCATGATCTTTACAGATGATGCGATTGAAGCTGGCATTCAATCGATTTTAGCAGGACGTCACGTCGTAGCGGATGTACAAATGATTGAAAGTGGCTCAGGTCGTAAACGATTCCAAAAACATGGTGGGGATTTACACTGTTATATTGCAGATGAAGACGTATCGATCGAGGCAAAAAAATTAGGGACAACGCGTGCCATTATTTCAATGCAAAAAGCAACTCAGCTACATGAAGGCGGTATTTACGCGATTGGTAATGCACCAACTGCATTACTTGAATTAATTCGTTTAATTAAAGAAGGATTAGCAAAGCCGGACTTAATTATCGGAATGCCTGTAGGATTCGTATCCGCTGCTGAATCAAAGGCAGAACTTGCGATATTAGAAGGCATTCCTTTCATTACAAACGTAGGACGAAAAGGTGGCAGTACCGTTACCGTTGCAGCTTTAAATGCCATCTCACTTATGGCAGATGAACGAAAAAAGCAATCGAAATAAAAAGGATCCTTCACAAATGCGGCATGGCTACACAACAGGAGCTTGTGCAACAGCGATGACAAAAGCAGCCTTGCATGCTCTTGTGACAGGAGAAGTACCAAAAGTAGTAACGATTCATTTACCCGTTGGACAGGATGCCACTTTTGAAGTGGCATCCTTTGTAGTAACAGACAATGAGGTAATGTGTGAAACGATTAAAGATGCGGGGGATGACCCAGACGCAACACATAAAGCGCGCATTCAAAGTACGGTGCGTTTTGTAGAGCAACGTGGAGTTCATTTAGACGGTGGTGTTGGCGTTGGCCGTGTGACAAAAGCCGGATTACCCGTAGCTGTTGGCGAAGCGGCAATTAATCCCGTACCACGAAAAATGATTCTTGGTGTAGTAGAGGAAGCCATCGAGCAATTTCAGCTTGAGCAAGGTGTTGAAGTTATTATATCTGTACCAGACGGGGAAGAAATAGCGAAGAAAACATTAAATGCGCGCCTTGGAATTCTAGGTGGCATTTCGATTTTAGGCACGCGTGGCACGGTCGTCCCGTTTTCCAGCTCGGCTTATATGGCGAGTATTGTGCAGGCGATTAGTGTTGCAAAAGAGGCAGGTTGCGATCATTTAGTCATTACAACGGGTGGTCGCAGTGAAAAATACGCCATGAAGCAATACCCTAATTTGCCGGAAGAAGCATTTATTGAGATGGGAGATTTTGTAGGCTTTACACTAAAACATATTGCCCGTAAAGAAATTCCGAATGTCTCGCTCGTAGGCATGATGGGGAAATTTTCGAAGGTTGCACAGGGTGTCATGATGGTGCATTCGAAAAGTGCACCGGTTAGCCTTGAATTTTTAGCGGCAGTGGCAAAAAAATCAGGTGCAACAAAGGAACAAGTTGAAGAAATCGTTCACGCTAATACTGCTTCACAGGTTGGTGAAATAATGCAGCAAAATGTAGCATTTTTTGAAGCGCTATGTAGAAATTGCTGCTACTATTCACTGGAACATACTAAAGGAAAATTAAGTGTATCGACAACACTTTATGCAATGAATGGAGACTTGTTAGGAAAGGCTGAGCATATTGACAAATTGGATGAAGATGATTGGTATCGGGGATAATGGCGCAAATAGCCTACTCCCTCAATATAGAGAATGGATAGAACAATGTGATGTACTCGTTGGTGGAGAACGCCATTTAGCCTTTTTTCCGCATGTACAATGTGAAAAAAAGGCGATTAAAGGCGGCTTAAAGCCATTAATTGAAACATTACAGCAAGAAATGCGCAACGTGGTCATTTTAGTGTCAGGTGATCCACTATTTTTCGGTTTAGGTAGTGTTTTGTCAAAAAAGCTATCACTTGAAATATATCCGCATACAAGCTCAGTACAATTAGCTTTCGCAAAAATGCAGGATAGTTGGCAAGATGCATATGTAACGAGTGTGCACGGGCGACCAATGAAAGGCTTAGCACAAAAAATTGATGGTCGAAAAAAAGTCGCGATTTTAACAGATGAAACGAATTCACCAAATGCCATTGCGACGTATTTAAAAGCATTTGGCATGACGGAATACGACGCATTTGTTGCAGAAAATTTAGAAGGTGAAAATGAGCGCTGTCGTCATTTTACATTAGATGAAATGGAAAACACCGATTTCAGCCCGTTAAACGTCGTTATTTTAAAGCAGCGAGTGCCTAAACAACGCGATACTATGGGTATTGATGATGATTTGTTTATACAGCGTAAACCTGAAAAAGGTCTAGTAACAAAAAAAGAAATTCGTGTGCTTTCATTACATGCGCTGGGACTACAAGAAAATAGTGTGGCGTGGGATATTGGCACCTGCACGGGCTCGGTTGCAATTGAGATGGCCAAGCAAGCACGTGAAGGTCAAGTCTATGCCATCGAAAAAAACGAGCTCGATTTAGAAAACTGTTTACAAAATCAGCGTTTACACCGAGCTGATCTAACGGCTGTCTTAGGGAAAGCACCTGCACGATTAGACGAATTTCCGGAACCAGATGCGATTTTTATCGGCGGTACAGGTGGTAATATGGAGCAGCTGCTTGAAGTTTGTGTACGTCGCTTAAAGCCGAATGGTCGAATTGTGATTAATTTAGCGACGATTGAAAATTTTGCCGATGCGCTGAAGATTTTAAAAGCACTTAATTGCGAAGTGAATTTTATTCAAGCATCGATTTCTCGCAGCAAGCCGATTTTAAATATTACGCGTTTACAGCCGTTAACGCCGATTTTTATTTTAACTGCACAAAAAATAATTGAAAATGATGGTGAAAATGCATGAAGAAAATTTGGATAGTTGGAGCAGGACCAGGAGACCCAGATTTAATAACGGTAAAGGGCTTAAAGCTATTACAGCAGGCGGATGTAGTCATGTATACCGATTCATTAGTAAATGAAGAGCTTGTCGCAAAAGCTTCTGAAACAGCAGAAATAATTCGTACAGCCGGCATGCATTTACAGGAAATGGTTGATTGTATTGCAGAGCGCGTGCATGCAGGGAAAATGGTTGTGCGCCTACATACAGGTGATCCGGCTATGTACGGTGCCACAATGGAGCAAGTAGCATTATTAAAAGAACATGATATTGGTTATGAGGTTGTACCGGGAGTGAGTTCGGTTTTTGCATCAGCTGCAGCAGTTGGGGCAGAGCTAACGATTCCTGATTTAACACAAACACTCATATTAACACGTGCAGAAGGTCGTACGCCGGTGCCTGAGCGAGAGCAGCTACGTGATTTAGCGAGTCATCATTGTACGATTGCAATGTTTTTAAGTGCGACATTAACGAAAAAGATTACGAAAGAATTAATCGCAGCTGGCTGGGCAGAAAATACACCAGTTGCTGTTGTGCAACGCGCATCTTGGCCTGACCAAAAAATTGTGCGCACAACGATTAGTGAGTTAGATGAAGCGATGCGCGTCAATGGGATTCGCAAGCATGCGATGATTTTAGCTGGTTGGGCACTAGATCCAGCAATTCATGAAAAGGATTACCGTTCTAAATTATATGATGCGACGTTTACACATGGTTTTCGAAAAGGTGTGAAGGTTGATGATTAATTTAATAGAAGGTGAAATTCCAGAAATTAATGTGTCAAAGCCTTATGCACTTGTAGCGATTACAAAGCACGGTGTTGCCAATGCACGTGCTTATGCCGAAAGGTTTCCATATGTAGACGTCTATTACATGAAGAAATTCGAATATGGCGATGAAGAGCAAAAGAATATTCAATTATTTGATGGCACGGTGCGTTTACTACTCCCCGCATTATTTAAGCAATATAAGGCGATGATTTTAATTATTTCATTAGGAGCAGTGGTTCGAATGATTGCACCGATTTTAGAAGATAAAAAAACCGACCCAGCTGTTCTAGTCGTTGATGATAAAGGCCAATTTGTCATCAGTGTATTGTCAGGTCATATTGGCGGTGCAAATGCATTAACGCATGAATTTGCGCAAGCCATTCATGCAGCACCGATTATTACAACGGCATCTGATGTTCAAAAAACGATTCCAGTTGATTTATTCGGTGCGCGCTTCGGCTGGATATGGGACAGTGAGGAAAAATTAACTCCGGTTAGTGCTTCAGTCGTAAATGAGGAGCATGTTGCGATTGTACAAGAAACAGGAGAGCGCGATTGGTGGATGCATGATACGGTAATGCCAGACACACTAAAAATTTATGAAACAACAGCGGCTGCTATTGCCGCACAGCCTCATGCTACCTTACTTATTACAGATCGATTAATCGAACAGCATGAACAAGTGCTATTAGAAAACGGGGTCATTTATCGCCCGAAATCTCTTGTTCTTGGGATGGGCTGTAACCGTGGCACGTCCGCTGAGGAAATCGAAGCGTGCATTGATGCAACATTAGCCGAATTAAAGCTAAGCAAAAAAAGCGTGAAAGCTTTTGCAACAATTGATTTGAAAAAGGATGAACAGGGCTTTATAGACGTAACTGCCAAAAATCATTGGCAATTTGTAACGTATAGCCCGCAAGAATTAAATGAAATGCCGTTGTCGAATCCATCTGAAACGGTATTTAAATATACTGGTGCTTATGGTGTAAGTGAGCCAGCCGCGTTGCGTTATTCAAACGCGAATTCATGGGTACTAGAAAAAAAGAAAAGCGGCAATGTCACAATTTCAGTTGCCCGTTTAGCTTTTGAGGAGGCATGAATATGAATCGTTTTGTACTTGCAGGAACAGGAAGTGGCGTTGGAAAAACGACATTCACAATTGGAATCATGCGTGCATTATTGAATCGTGGTTTAACTGTTCAAGGCTTTAAATGTGGGCCAGATTATATTGATCCGACCTATCATACAGCCGTAACAAAGCGCATTTCTCGTAATATTGATAGTTTTATGATGACTGAAGAGGTTGTACAATCGATTGTCGCAAAAAATAGTGCGGATGTTAATGTGGCAATTATTGAAGGAGTGATGGGCTTTTATGATGGAAAATCACCGTTATCAAATGAAGGCTCAGCCGCACATATTAGTGAAATTACAAAAAGCCCGGTTATTTTAATTGTCAATGCGGCAAGTATGGCACGCTCAGTTGCGGCAATTGTTAAAGGTTTTCAATTGCTAGATGAAAACGCCAATATTGTCGGTATTATTGCTAATCAGTTAGGCAGTAAAAGTCATTACGAAATCGTAAAAGCTGCGATTGAACAAGAGTGTAATGTACCGGTGCTCGGCTATTTGCCTAAAGGTGCTGTGCCTACGTTACCGAGTCGGCATTTAGGGCTAGTGCCAGCCATTGAGCGTGGTGAATTGGATGGCTACTTCGATGAATTAGCAGCAGCAATTGAGGAGAATATCAATTTAGATTTACTGTTAGAGGTCACGAAAGCGGAAGTATTACAACAAAGTTCAACGATTTTTGAAGCGGCAGAAAATGTAAAGCCGGTGCATATCGCCGTCGCAAAAGATGCAGCCTTCAACTTTTATTATGAAGAAAATTTTGAATTACTGAGAGCAAATGGCGCGGTACTTCATTTCTTCTCACCACTTGCTAATGAAGTTGTACCAAAAGTTGCGCAAGGTTTGTATATTGGTGGTGGCTTCCCAGAAGAATTTGCTAGTGAACTTGCGACAAACAAAGAGACGCTATATTCTGTTAAAGAAACGATTAAGCGTGGTGTACCGACATTAGCGGAGTGCGGAGGCTTTATGTATTTAACTGAAAGCATTCAAAATCGCGATGGCCAAAGTTTTCCGATGGTCGGTATGATTCCAGGTAGTGTTAAAATGCAAACGAAATTAGCGGCACTTGGTTATCGTGAAATTACTGGTGTTGCGGGTAATTTCCTTATTTCACAGCATGAACAGGCTAAGGGGCATGAATTTCATTATTCAGTATATGAAGGCACGCATGAGTCACCAGCGTATTTTAGTAAAGGGCGATTCCGCGCACAGCAGGAAGGTTATTTACAGGAAAACTTAGTGGCAGGCTATACACATTTCCATTTCGCATCAAATCCACAGCTTGTGAAAAATTGGCTAACTGCCTGTGAAAAATCAATTAGAAATGAGGTTGAATAAATGTTAGAGACATTAAAAAAACGACGCGCGATTCGCAATTTTTTACCACAGCCGGTAGAGCGTGAGAAAATTGAAAGCTTGTTAGAGGCTGCAACGTATGCACCGAACGACCGTATGCGTGAGCCTTGGCATTTTTATGTGCTACAAGGGGATAGCTTAAAACGTTTTGAACAAGTGGCCTTAGATTATTTACAGGAGCGTTTCCCAACAAAACCAAATTTAGTAGAAAGTTCGATGAAGGCAGTGACAAATACACCGCTCATTATTGTTGTCACATCTGCCATTGTTGAGGGCGATGAAGGGGCAACAATCGACAATACATTTGCTGTGAGCAGTGCCATCATGTCAATGTGGCTTATGGCAGAAAGTTTAGATTTAGGCATGGTTTGGCGTACGCGCGGTGTTGGGTTAGTGCATGACACAGCGCTGCACAAATTTATTGGGGCAACAGAAAGTGAACGTTTAATCGGGACACTTTGTATTGGTTATCCAGAAGAGCCAATTACAACTGAGAAAAAACGTACAACATTTTCAGAAAAAACAACTTGGCTATAGGGGGCATTACGATGGCACGAAAAGGGATGTTACTTGTTTATACAGGGGATGGAAAAGGCAAAACAACAGCTTCGTTAGGCGTGACACTCCGCGCAATTGGTCGTGGCATGAACGTGAAATATTTTCAGTTTATTAAATCTCCTGACCGTACATATGGCGAGCAAATCGCCTTAAGAAAATTAGGTGTCGAAACGGTACAGCTAGGTATTGGGTTTACGTGGACAAAAACACCAGAAGAACACCGTGAAGCATTAAAAAATGCATGGGCGATTGTCATAAACGAGTTGCAGGACGAAACAACAGATGTGCTTGTATTAGATGAATTGAATAATGCACTTGCGATTACAAAGTTTCCAATTGACGATGTGTTACCGCTAGAAGAAGTGCTAGAGGCAATTCAAAATCGACCAACGAAAATGCATGTAGTTGTTACCGGACGCTCAGCACATCCTACATTACTTGAAATGGCTGATCTTGTGTCAACGATTGAGCCTACAAAACATTACTACAAAGAACAGGACGTCACAGCAATGAAGGGACTTGAATTCTAGTGCGTGCAATAATGATTCAAGGTACCGCTTCAGATGTTGGAAAAAGTGTGCTTTGTACCGCACTTTGTCGCATTTTTGCGAATGATGGCTACCGTGTCGCTCCATTTAAATCACAGAACATGGCGCTCAATTCATATATTACAAAAGATGGCGGTGAAATTGGCCGCGCACAAGGTGTACAAGCAGAGGCAGCTAAAATTGAGGCGACAACGGATATGAACCCTATATTGCTCAAACCAAAAGGGGACATGGTGTCAGAGGTTGTTTTACACGGCAAGCATTTTGCCAATATGGATGCGATGAGCTATCGTGAAAATTTTGTGGAACAAGTGATGCCAGAGGTGCGCTCATCGTTAGAGCGTTTGTCGAAAGATTATGATGTGCTTGTATTAGAAGGTGCTGGGAGCCCTGCAGAAATAAATTTGAAGAGCCGCGATATTGCTAATATGCGTATGGCTCATGAAACAGATGCAGCCGTTATTTTAGTCGCAGATATCGAGCGCGGTGGTGTTTTTGCGTCACTTGTTGGTACACTCATGTTGTTAGATGAATCTGAGCGAGCGCGAGTAAAAGGAATTATTATAAATAAATTCCGTGGCATGAAGGAATTATTAACGAGCGGTATTGATTGGCTAGAGGACTATACAGGTATTCCGGTACTTGGGGTGATTCCATATATTGATGTGCAAATCGAAGCTGAAGATTCAATGGCTTTGTCGAGCTTGCGCTTGAAAAAGCCATTAGCAAGTGAATTTGCTATTGATGTAGCGGTTATTCATTTGCCTCGTATTTCCAATTTTACTGACTTAGATCCATTATTCGAAGAGCCGGGGGTTGGTGTGCGTTTTGTTTCTTCATTAAAAGACTTGAAAAAGCCAGATGTTTTGATTATCCCCGGTACAAAAAATACCGTAGAAGATTTTTTATGGTTACAGCAAACCGGGCTTATGCAAGGGATTTTGCAGCTTCAGCACACGAATATTCGCATCGTTGGAATTTGTGGTGGCTATCAAATGCTTGGTGAAACATTACGTGATGAGCAGGCGATTGAGGGCAGTGGTGGGACATATGTCGCACTCGGCCTTTTACCTATTGAAACGACATTTATAGATGAAAAGCAAACAATTCAAGTACATGGCATTACGTGTACAGGCCATAAGGTTAGTGGCTATGAAATCCATTTAGGGCGTAGCGAAATGCTGTCAGCGGTACAGCCATTTATCGAATTTGAGGATGGGCGCACAGATGGTGTATACACAGAAAAAGTGATTGGTACATATGTGCACGGTATTTTCCAAAATCGAGAATTTACGCGCAGCTATTTTAATGAAATTCGTGAGAACAAAGGGCTTGAGCCGATTTCAGAGGCAGTATTATCAGACTTTGAACGACGAGAACAGGCATATGAAATGTTAGATACGCATGTACGCAAACATTTAAATATGGAAAAAATATATGAATTATTAGCTTAATGAATGATTAAATCGAACCGGTGTACGCATTTTGTATACCGGTATTTGAAGTTTTACGAGGTGAGGTTATGTTGTTATTTTTAGCTTGTCTGTTAGCCATTATCAGCGATCAAATGCTAGGGGATCCAAAGAAATGGAAGCATCCGGTCGTTTATATTGGCAACATGATTTCATTTTTTGAGCGAAAGTGGAATCATACAAAATTTCGTAAGGTAAAAGGATTATTGACTGTTGTAATCGTAGTAGTGACTATAACAGTCGCTGTGTTTTCCGTTGTGGTGTTAGCGATGAAAATTCATATCGCGCTCTGGCTTTTTGTAGAGGTTGCTTTTATTAGTCTTGCGCTTGCACAAAAGTCGTTATGGGAGGCAGCAATGCTTGTGTATGATGCCTTGCAGCGCGGTGACATACAGGATGCCCGCCACTATTTAAGCTGGATTGTTGGACGCGATACAGCGCATTTAGATGAGCCTGAAATTGTGCGAGGTGTTATTGAAACGGTATCGGAAAATACGAGTGATGGCATTACGGCACCTTTGTTTTATGCATTATTATTTGGTTCTACGGGAGCATGGTGCTATAAAGCGATTAATACACTGGATTCGATGATTGGCTATAAAAATGAGCGATATGAGGATTTTGGTTATTTTGCCGCGAAATTAGATGATGTTGCCAATTTTTTGCCGAGTCGTATATCAGGTTTTATGCTACTTTTTATAACGAAAAATTATTCGTCAAAAAGGTTTTGTGAGCGCTTTAAGCGATGGCTTGTTGATGCGAAAAAGCATCCAAGTCCGAACAGTGGATATTTAGAAGCTGCAACGGCCTACCAGCTTGGGATTCGTTTAGGTGGCTATAATCGTTACGGACAACTAGAATCATTTCGAGCGTATATGGGCGAGCCGTTGTTTGTCATGGGCAAGCAACATATTTTAGAAGCGCTTAAACAAATGCGGCGTTGTACATACGGATGTTTACTATTGGGAGGGATTTTCTATGCAATTGCCAGCACATGGAGCTAATGCAAGCACGTTATATGAAGCGATGAGAATAACAATGCCACAGCAAGTAATTGATTTGAGTGAAAACGTCAATGCTTTAGGAATACCAGCTGCAATCATACAAGCATGGCCTAAGCTGATCGAAAAGGTATCGGCTTATCCACATGAGCAAGCAGAACCATTTCGTTCACTTGTTGCAAAATCACATGTCGTACAGTCTCAGCAAGTGCTTGTGACAAATGGTGCAGCGGAGGGGTTAATGGTGCTCGCACAGTATTTTAAGGGACAAAATGTGGTTGTTTTAGAGCCATCATTTTCAGAGTATAAGCGAACATTGCAGCAGCATAATTGTCAGATTCAATCAATCGTGGCAAATGACTTGGAATGCTATAAATTTGATATGAATGATTTACATAACCGATTACAAAATGCGCAGGCCTGTTATATTTGTAATCCGAATAATCCAACAGGTGTGTTGCTTGATCGTGAGTGGATTGAAGCATTAGTCAAGCGGCATCGACAGTGCATATTTATCGTTGATGAAGCATTTATCGATTGGACAGATGAAGCACAGTCCGTAATTACACTAATTAAGCAATATGTAAATATCATCGTTATACGTTCGATGACGAAAATGTTTGCAATGGCAGGAGTTCGTTTAGGCTATATGCTAGGACAAAAAGTTGAAAAATTACGCCCCCATTTACCGCATTGGAGTGTAAGTAATATAGCAATTGATCTAGGTTGTATTTGTCTAGAGCAACAAAAATTTATTGTGGAATCTAGGGATTACAGTGCGAACTTACTAAAAAAGATGAAGCATTATTTTCATTCTATAGACTGTATATATACAAATAGTGCAGCTAATTATTTGCTCTTTAAATTACCAGCAACTTTTAATACACAGCACTTTTTTAGTTATTTATTAGTGCGCGGTATAGTGCTGCGTCATACAAAAAACTATGAGGGCTTACATGGGGAGTGGTTCCGTATAGCAGTAAAAACAGAAAATATGTGGGAGCAAGCTAAGAAAGAGATTGATGATTATGTCAAAAACAATTCGTTATTATCGCCATAGTGAAACCGAGTGGAATAAACAAGGGAGATTACAGGGGTGGCTTGATTCGCCGTTAACCCAGCATGGGGTTTTACTAGCGAAGCAAATTATGTGGAAACCTGATGTTGTTTATTGTAGTGATCTACAACGTGCGGTTGCTACAGCGAACTATATGTTTCCTAATGATACAATCCATCAAAGAGCCGAGCTTCGTGAAATTTATCTAGGAAACTGGCAGGGGCAATGGATTGAACAATTACAACACGATTCGCACTATCAATGCTATCAGGAAACACCGCAGTATTTTAGGGCACAATCACAGGAATCCTTTTCGACAGTTACAAAACGTATGCTGCATGTTCATGAGCAGCTGCTTGCCTCAACCTATGAGAACATTGCAGTGGTCTCACATGGGGTAGCGTTAGCCTGTTTATTTTGCGCGTTACGTAATGATTCGATTGAGAATTTATGGGGATATATGCTGACGAGTGCTGCTTACGAGGCATATGATTGGATAAATCAATAACAATGAGCTTCTTTATCAGTATTTTAGACGTAATAAAGGGATAGCAGGATTTCTATTTTTTTAAATAGGGAGAAACTCAAATATGACATGAAAACGAGCCTCTTATTTAGGGGCTCGTTTTGAGTTGGAGTGCTAATGTAGATAAAAGCGACCAGTTTATGAAATAATCTCGGTTTTTTTCAAGATAATCTTGATTTTCAGAATATAATCTCGTTTCCATCAAAAAAAACAGCTCGGTTCAAAATGAATGTCACCATTACACACAAATAGTGTACAGTTTATTTTTCTAATAATGGTTCACCTGAAAGTTCAAAGCTTACAAGTTGCAAAGCCTCTGAAATTTCTTGACTGTGATCCGTATTTTGCAGTTTTAATGATTCGGCAATTTCGTTTAAGGTTTTTGCCGTGTTACCTAATGTATTTTGCATAATTTGCTCTTTTAAAAGAGCAATGTAAGTTTCAATCATTTTATTTTCCTCCTAGGTAAACGTAATTTTCAAGCTATTTAGAAACTGATTACACTAACAGGGAATGAGTTGTAATAAAAAATTATCCAGTTTAATAACCTTATTATTTTGCAATAATGGTTAATCATCTGTAAAACACGAAAATCTATGTTCGGCAATGTAAGAAATGTGTTTCATGAATGACTAACCATTACGCAGTAGGAGCTTTAGCACGAAGCTACTACTTGTTTGGGAAAATCTTAGTAATTCCAAGATGCCGATTTGTTAACTTTATAGGGGAGAGTTAAGACAAATCGACATCCGACAAGCACTAAAAAAGACCATCTTCGCAAAAAGATGGAAGATGGTCGGTAAATGTCAATTCAAATAAGCTTGATAAACAAGGCATTTAAATTCGTTTGACGTACGATAATTTTCACCACTCATTTCCACGTGAGCATTGGTGTGTACTAGGTTCTGGCAGGTCTCCTGGCTTATCATCAACATTTTTTACACCTTCCCAGGTTTAACCCAGTGGCATTTGTAAAAAACTCAGATTATACAGTTGCGGGACAGCGACGGAATCACACCGTTCTTCCCTTTTAAGCTTATTCTCATAAGCACCATAACTTACACGATTCATATAAAGTTATATTAGTAAACTATAATTAGTGTAAACAATAAATATCGTTTCGTCAATAAAAATTCAAATTTTGAGAAGATTTAGTATTGAATAGTTCTAGTTCAACAAAAACGATGGAAAAAGGAACACAAACTAAGCTGTGTTCCTTTTCGGGTAAGTTTCATCTATTCGAATTTGATTAATAAATCGCCAGTTGATAGGGCTGAGCCCGCTTGTACATATATGTCTTTAATGATGCCATCTTTAGGAGCTTGAACAGACCTTTATGCTGTGCTTCACCAATTGAAATTAATTTAATAATGAGCGTTTTCCCTCTCTCAATTTCAACTTCAATTTCTTCACCAAGTTTTAAGCCGTAAATAAAAGAAGGGGTATCTAACACAGAAATGTTTCCAAATTGCTCATTTGTTTGAACATACTCTACAAATACTTTGTCATACAGCGGATAAGCTATACAATCTATTTTCGTAAATTTCCGTTGCGGATTTTTATACTCTAGCATTTGCTGAATTAGTGATAAATCTACTTCTGGTAATAGTTCACCTGGTCGTACCATTATAGATTGACGATTTTTTAATATAATATGTTGCAATTCTTTAGGGAATCCACCATGTGGCTGCCCTAAGTAGCCCTATGATTAGCACTTTCAATAAGACGAATGACCACCAAGTGCGGCTTTTATCATAATCGGATAGCCATATGTGTTGGCATTATGACTTGCTTCTTTAAGCCACGATTGGCAACTATTTGAATGCTTGACATGATGTGTTTCACCTTTTCTTTATAAGAGTACTACGGAATTGTAAGCGTTATCATTTGTTGTAAACAAAAAAGCAACTTACTAATGAGTAATTGCATCATTCATGAAATGGCGTGAGTTGTGGGCACATCCACGTTTTATGCAAAATGTTCAACAAGTGTAATGAAAAAGCATCTCTTCAAATTGAAGGGATGCTTTTTTATTGTTATTATTATCAGTTTAGTTCAATTATTAGTGATGCTGTTACATATTGAATAAAGCATGTTTCGTAATCCTCATAAACATTTTCTTCAATTGATAAAACGAGTTCTTGTGCTTCAATAGGTTGTAATAAGTCGTTTTTCATAGTCTGCCTCCAAACTAAAGGGGAGTAAATGTGTGACATTTCATCAGTTGCATTAATTCATCCATCGAACGGGGAAGTTGCTGCTGGGGATGAATGAGCCCTTCACGTAACATTGATTCATAGCATTTTACGAGCCACGGTTTTTCGATATGCGCTTTTTTTAGTAGTGCATCATTCGAGAAAAGTGCATCCTTTTGACCTGAATACAATAATTGTCCTTTATGAAAGACAATAAAATGATCGGCCCACCCATATATTAAATTGACCTGATGTGTCGAGTATAAAAATGTTCGATTTTCTGTATCTAATTCATCCAGATATGCTGTAAGCTGATTTGAAAAATAGTAATCTAAACTGCTCGTCGGTTCATCTAAAATATAAAGTTTTGGATCCATTGCATAAACACCTGCAATGGTCACACGTTTTTTTTGTCCACCACTTAAAAAATGAATCGGTCTTTCGGTTAAGTCCTCTAATTCAGTTAATTGTATGGCGGTATCAACATGTTGTTCAATTTTTTCATGTGGCCATTTTAAATTAATCGGACCATATAAAATATCATGCTTAACGGTAGAGGCAAATAATTGATTGTCTGCTTCTTGAAAGATAAAGCCTACATGCTCCCGTAACTTAATTAATTGTTTTTTAGAATAATGTAACGGTTCGTTTAAAAATTGAATTTTACCACTACTAGGTTTTTCTAGCCCCATGAGCAATTTGAAAAATGTTGATTTACCTGAACCATTTTCACCTAATATCGCTACTTTTTTTCCCATTGGAATCGTTAATGATAAATCATGTAATGCCTGTGTACCATCACTATATTGAAATGATACATGCTCAAACGTAAAATAGCTTTCTGTCATAACTAAAATCTCCTTAAACGATTAATACAAATGTAACGATCAAAAATCCACCTGCAATAATAGTCAGTTTTTGATCCCATGCTTTTTCGCTCAAAAATTGCTGTGGAATAATAAATTGTTCAATATTTCGTGCCGTCATCGCATAGGTCATCGCCTGATGACGGAAAAATATCGAACGAAACAGAGCGCTAATGAGAAAGCTTAAAGATTGAAAGCTTATTCGATATGTTCGATAGCCTAGCCGAGCATCCTGCGCAGTATAAAGCTGCGCAACTGTTTGTAAAAGTAAAAATATAAAACGATACATTAACTCAATTAATTCAATGATAATCGTTGGTACTTTTAATCTAGCAAGTACTGGGCTAATTTCATACATCGGTGTTGTTAAAATTAAAAAATACAAGCAACTTGTTGCGCTAATCGAGGTAAAAAATATCGTGATAGCACGAAGTAAATCATTCGGCAATATAAACAGCTGCATGCCAAGAAGTGTGCTATGCCATAATGCGGAAATTGGTATAGGTTGTGCAAATGAAATGGACAACACGATCGCAATCATACCTGCAAAAACAAAACCAATTGGCGCGATAAGTAATGTTACATATGTTTTCCAAGGAATTTTGGCATAAAAGATAATGACACTACTCATGAAGAGTAGTGTCCAAACCGATAAAATATTATTTCGTAATAATGTTACAAGTGATAATGAAATGACACTAAACGTTATTTTTTGACTAGCGGCAACCTTGTGAATCGCATTATGGCTCGCTAGAAAATCAATGTTCAGCATGATCTTTTGTATGCTTTCCGCGCATATAACCGATGAAATAGCCGATAATTAGTGCACCAATAACACCTTGTAAAACGAATAATAAGCTTTCGATTTCACCACTTGGAGGCTCCCAAATAGCGCTAAACCAAGGCTCATAGTCTGCAGCGATTTCTGTAATCGCTTCTTCAGCCTCACCATCAGCACCCCCAAATTCTGCATCCTGTAAAAATAATATTGGTAAAATCGCTAAGATCACGACGCCTAATAGTAATAGTAGATTCTTCTTAAACATGTTAGCTCTCCTTAGCCTTTAAAATACGTAGTTGAATTAATTCTTTCATATTATATTTTTGTAAAAAGTTCATAATCATTACGGTTAATAATCCTTCACTAATAGCTAATGGAATTTGTGTTAACGCAAAGATGCTTGCAAATTTTTGGAATGAACCTAAAATGCCACCAACTTCTGAAGGGAACGCTAATGCTAATTGAACAGATGTCATAACATATGTGCCTAAATCACCAAGCATGGCCGCGAAAAATACTGCGACGCTAAATGAAAGGTCCCATTTTGTTGCGAGCTTATAAACACCTACGGCAATAAATGGACCAACGATTGCCATCGAGAAAATATTAGCGCCTAAAGTCGTTATGCCACCATGTGCAAGTAATAGCGATTGGAATAATAGGACGATTGATCCTAAAACGCTCATAACAAAAGGTCCAAATAAAATTGAACCTAAGCCAACGCCAGTAGGGTGAGAACAGCTCCCGGTTACTGATGGGATTTTTAATGCAGATAAGACGAATGTAAAGGCCCCTGATAGGGCAAGTAATAATTTACTTTCTGGATTTTCTTTCACGACGAGGCGGATCACTTTTAGTCCTTTAACAAGGAATGGTAAGCATAGTGCAAACCAGAAAATTGCCCAACCAATTGGTAAAAATCCTTCCATAATGTGCATGGCATATGCCTGCTTTGGCATAAATAATAAAACGATACCGAAGTAAGCAAGTTTTGGTAAGTATTGCTTCATGTTTTTACTCCTTTTTTCTTATTTGATGAAAAAAGTGCATAAAAAAATACACTTTTGAGAGTAAAAGTGCATCACAAAAAAGCAAGCGATTTTGCTTGTTTCACGCACCTATCCTCGTAGGTTTGAATAACTTTATTTTTGGCAGGTCTCCTGACTTCTTTTCGACGTATTACATGTCTTCCCACAAAAAATGCAGTGACGTGATATGTAATACTCCAAGTTACAGTTGCGGGACAGTACCGGACTTACACCGGTTTCCCTATTAAGCTTGTAAAAGCACCAAAAATCATTCAATTTTCACCATGTGAGGAAATAGTATCATTCGTTATTTCATTTGTCATCATTAATTTTTTTAATACTTCAAAAATGCAAGGTCATTTTCTGAAAATAATGTAAAATTATCTGTCACTTATGAGCATAGCTTTCTATTATATTCTGTTTTTTCTTCTGAATTGTATAAATTGTTCGTAAATTTATATTGTCAAAAGTGTGGTAACATGATAGAGTTACGTTAATTTCATAGTACAAGTAATAAAGTGCTCTTTTTTTAAGAGGTAAAAGGGAAATTAGTAAAAATCTAATGCAGCCCCCGCTACTGTAATAGCTGATGAAATCACAACTAATCACTGTCAAAATGATGGGAAGATGTGATAGTAAAATGACGCTTGAGCCAGGAAACCTGCTTTATTATTGAAACACGACTTTTCGGTGGGAGAAGGACGGCGACAAATACATTACTTGTATTTCCTTATACTTTTTTAGGATGTCCATGCCTATTTCTAGCACTTGCCGGAAATAGGCTTTTTTGTGTTTGTACGATTCTTTTAAAAGGGGAAAAAGACAATGACAGTTGGAACATTATATGGTGTGGGCGTTGGTCCTGGAGATCCGGAATTAATTACTATAAAAGCTTTTCGTAAATTAAAGGAATGCCCAGTAATTGCATATCCGAAAAAAATGCGCGGCAGTAAATCATATGCTCAAAAAATAATTGATTTATATGTGGATCCACAAAAAAAAACAATGCTTGGTCTCGTTTTTCCAATGACGAAGGACCAAGAAACGTTACAGCAAGAGTGGAAAAAATCCGTCGAGCAAATATACTCCCATTTACAGGAAGGTAAGGATGTAGCCTTTGTAACTGAAGGAGACCCCATGTTATTTAGTACGTATATTCATTTGATGAAATTAATGAAAGAACAACATCCAGACGTGCCAATGCAATCGGTTGCAGGCATTTCTTCGTTTAATGGAACAGCTAATCGCCTTCATATTCCGTTAGCTGATGGGGATGATCATGTGGCGATGATTCCAGCAACAGATAATAAAGAAGAAATGCGGAATGTATTAGAAACTCATGATGGTATTGTATTTATTAAAATCGCAAAAGTACTAGATCAAATGCTTGATTTGTTGGAGGAAATGAACTTATTAAAAAACACACATGTCGTTACGAAAGTGACTTCGGATGAAGAAGTGATATGGGATGTTGAAAATTTACGTGGTACAGAGTTGAACTATTTATCGTGCATGATTGTTCGTAAATAAGAAAGATAACGTTGGAGGACACAAGATGAGTTATTTTCCAATTATGCTGAATCTCGATTATAAAAAAGTAGTCGTTGTTGGTGGTGGACATGTTGCAACACAAAAAGTAGAGGCACTACTTGTGACGAAGGCTAATATTATCGTTGTCAGTCCAATGCTTACGGCAACGTTACAGCATTACTCACAACTTCGAAAAATTCAGTGGCGCAATAAAACGTTTGAGCCGGTAGATTTAGATGATGCGATATTAATTTTTGCTGCAACTAACGAGGAAACGGTCAATGATCAAATCGAGCAAGCAACACAGCACTGGCAATTGTTCATGAGGGTAGATAACAATGGGCGTATGGATTTTATGAACCCAGCCGTTGTACGTCGAGGTGATTTTGTATTAACCGTTTCCACCTCTGGGGCAAGTCCAGCATTTACACGACAAGTAAAACAACAATTAAGTGAACAGTTTGATGATAGTTATGAGGCATATACGTCATTTTTAAAGAATGGTAGACAGGCCATTTTGGAGAAATTTGAAGGCGAGCAAAAACGACGAGCTGTAGCCGCACTTTTAGAACCGCAAGTTTTACAGTGGATTCAACAACAAGATTTTGAGCAATGTGAAAATTATATACAACAATTATTAGAAGGTGAATGAATGTGAGTGGCTTTGTTTACATAGTTGGTGCTGGTCCGGGTGATCCCAAATTATTAACAATTCGAGCGTTGGAATGCCTCCAGTTAGCAGATGTGATTTTATATGATCGATTGGTGAATCCGCTAATTTTACAGCATGCAAAAAAAGAGGCGCAGTTAATCTATTGCGGTAAAGAACCCGGAAAGCATGGAATGATTCAACAAGAAATTAATGAAGTATTGGTTAATCATGCAAAAAACAAAAAACAAGTAGTTCGCTTAAAAGGTGGCGATCCTTTCGTATTTGGCCGTGGAGCGGAGGAAGCCCTTTTTTTAAAGGAACATGATGTGTCCTTTGAAATTGTACCTGGTATCTCAGCGGGCATTGCAGCACCTGCCTATGCAGGTATTCCGGTAACACATCGTGACTTTTCGAATAGCTTTGCGATTGTCACGGGTCATGGTCGTGAGGATAAAGGACAAGATTTTTTACGTTGGGGTGCATTAGCACAAATTGATACAATCGCTTTTTATATGAGTGTGGGTAATATTGAATTTATAGCACAAAAATTGATTACACATGGGAAAGCAGCACATACGCCTGTTGCTGTAATCGAGTGGGGTACAACCGAGCGTCAACGTACAATTACGGGTCAGCTTGCTACGATTAGTGAACAAATTGTAGCGGAACAAATTAAAAATCCAGCTATGATCTTAGTTGGAGATGTAGTTCAGCTTCATGACCAAATTGCTTGGTTTAAAGAAAAGCTAACGATTTCTTAATGAAAGGAGATTCACTGTATGAAAGAATCCCCTTTAACGATAAATTTTGAAAAGCAATGGAAAGAGGGCATGCATGATTGGCATGGCATGATGCCTGAACGAATGATCAATGATAAATTAGAAGAAGCATTTTGGGCGCAATCGATGCAAAAGAAAACGTATAAGCAAACCGATGCCCATGCCAAACAAATTTATGAAAAAATGAAGCGCCATATCCCAGCTAAGGCAAGCTGTATCGAGATTGGACCAGGTTGGGGAAATTATACGTTTTCACTGCAAGAAGACGTTGAAAAATTAACTTTAGTAGATGGTTCAGAAAGTGTGCTCCACTATTTGAAACAGTATTTCGTAGACGATGAAGGTGTTCAGTTAGTGCATGCAAAATGGGAAGATGCAATACTTGAGCCACATGATATTGTTGTAGGCGTCAATTGCTATTATCGCATGTATGAAATGAACGAAACGCTATTAAAAATGAATGCGCTCGCGAAAAAGCGTGCGATTATTGGTCTTACAACAGGGCCGATTCAACCGCATTATGAAGTGCTTCATCAAAAATATGGTTACAAAATTAAATACCCACGTCGTGATTATATTCAAATCGTGAATATGCTGTATCAGCTTGGTATTTACGCAGATTGTGAAATGTTAAAGCTGGAGCGAACATATCGCTACGAAAATGAGGAAGCTTTATATGCTGCTCAGAGTAAAAAGATATTAGATTCTCAATTTGATATAGCGCATGTGAAGGCATCACTAGTGCCATTTATTAAAGAAATTCAAGGTAAAATTGAGTACCGCCATACATTTTATGCGGCCATTATTAGCTGGGAGCCAGTAAAACTAGGAGGATATGATGACAACTTGGAACTTAACAAACATGCAGCGTCATCTGCTTATTTGTAATGGCGCAACTTGCATGGGTGCGGGAGCAGAAGAAGTAACCCAGCAAATTCGCGATGAAATTCGTAAATCCAGATTGGATGAGAATATTCATACATCACGAACACGCTGTAACGGTCGCTGTAAGGATAAATGTGTAGTAATCGATTATCCAAAAGGTACTTGGTATTCCGTTCAGGCTGAACAAACAGCGCGTGCCATTGTTCATGAAAATGTTGAAGAACAAGCGGTTATTTATACAATGCAAGACGGTGAACGAAAACGACCAGACAATCGCATTAAAGGTATCGAAAAATATAGAAAAGAGAAGGGTACTGTGAAAAAAGCAATTTTATTCGTAGGACATGGTAGTAGATTAGAAGCAGGCAACGAAGAAGTACGTCAATTTATACAGCAAATGAGACCGATGATTGATGCATCACTACTCGTCGAAACGTGCTTTTTAGAGTTTGCATCACCAAATATTGAAGATGGCATTCATCATTGTATCGAACAAGGGGCAGATGAAGTGCATGTCATTCCAATTATTTTATTGCATGCAGGGCATTCGAAAATGCATATTCCAGCCGAAATTGAGCATGCGAAAGAGCATTTTCCAGATATTCGCTTTACTTATGGACAAACCATCGGTATTCATGAAGAAATCTTTGAAATTTTAACGTCTCGCTTAATGGAAATTGGGTTCAATCCAGATGAAAAGCATGATGATACTGCAATTTTATTAATTGCACGAGGTGGAAGTGATCCGTACGCTAACGGTGATTTTTATAAAATTTCACGTTTGTTATGGGAAAAGCATAATGTACCAATTGTTGAAAGTGCCTTTATGGGGGTGACAACGCCAACCGTTGAACAAGGGATTGAACGTTGTGTCAAATTAGGCGCGAAAAAGATTATTATGCTGCCATACTTCCTATTTACGGGGATTTTAATGGAGCGAATGCATAAAATGGCTACGCAGTTTACTTCACAATACCCTGATATAACAATTGAACTTGCTGGTTATTTTGGCTATCATCCAAAGTTAAAAATCGTACTTTTAGAGCGTATGCAGCAAGCGCTTGATGGCACATCTACAGGAATGCAAGATTTAGAAAACTTTAGAAAATATGCAGAAGAGCATGGTTATGAACATCATCACCATCATTAATGGAAGAAGCTACTGTCCACAATTGTGAACAGTAGCTTCTTTTTAAAATTTAAATGTGTCATCGGTAATCGGTGCTACTTTTGCAACTGCATATGTAGCGCCTTTTTGACTGAAGAAATCATACGTTGAGCCAGTATTCGTAATTCCGTTCATAACAACGGGATTCACTTCTTCTTCTGGGAACATGGTTTCAAATCCTAGGTTCATCAGCGCTTTGTTGGCATTGTAGCGCACGTATTTTTTCACTTCTGGGGATAGACCTGTTTCGGCGTAAAGGTCTTCTGTATATTTCATTTCATTTTGATATAAATCGAGTAAAAATTCATAGCCCCATAGCGTTAATTCTTGTTTTTTGTCTTCAGAAAACGCTTTGAAAATGTTTTGTGCAAAAAAGCCTACTGCAACTCCGTGAATGCTCTCGTCGCGTAATATAAGTGAAATCACTTCTGCAGAGTTACGTAGTGTTCCTTGTCCACCTAAGTAAAGCGGGTAGAAGAAGCCTGAATAAAATAGGAAGCTTTCTAGCATGACAGAGGCATACATTGCTTTCCATAGGCTTTCAGGGTCATCTTCTTGTATTGCTTTATAAACGTCGCCAATGCGATTCGCTTTATATTGAAGGAATTCATTTTTTTGAACCCATTCAAAAATTTCATCGATTTCGGTATTCGTACAAAGTGTTGTAAAAATATATGAATACGATTTTGCATGAATCGCTTCAAATGCGCCAAATACAGTTAGAACGGCCTTTTCCTGTAAATCAGGGGTGAATTTGGCGATTTCGTTCATTCCGATATTCGTTTGTACTGTATCGAGAAGTGTAAGACCACCGAAGACTTTTTTATACGTATCCTGATGCTCGAATTCCTTCCATTGCTTTACATCCTTACTGACAGCAATTTCTTCCGGGAACCAAATTTGTTTCCATTGCTGATCCCAGAAAATACGTGCAAGCTCACTTGTGGGTTTGTTCCAGTTGACTGCTTTGTAAGTTAAATTTGACATGCGACACACTCCTCAATTGTCAGTAGACGTTGACGAACATAATATACCGATTTAATACCCTTCATCCATGCATAAATATAAACTTTTGCGAGCTGTTCAGTATTCCATTGATCGGTTACATATAATGTCATCGAGATACCTTGATCGACATGCTGCTGAGCGGCTGCGTATAAATCAATAAGCTCGTAAGGATTGACGTCATAGGCTTCTGTATAAAGATCCTTGTTATCATTCGTTAAAAACGGCATCGGATAAATTGTTCTGCTGTCTGCGTAGTCACGAACCTCCACGCGCTCTGTTACGGGTGAAATTGACGCTGTACATGAACGGATGTAGGAAATGGATCCCGTAGGCGCGATCGCTAAACGGTAGCTATGGAAAAGCCCGTATGTTTGAACATCTACTTTTAACTGCTGCCACATTTCGTTAGTAATGATTGGCGTTGAACCTAATGCGTGTTGAACGATTTGGTCAAGCTCCGTTATTTCTTTTGTAATATACTTTTCAAAGAAAGTACCTGACGCATAATCACTATCCTCATAACGATAAAACGTTTCTTTTTTCTCTTTTGCTAATTCCATAGAAGCTTTTATTGAAAAATAATTCAATGCTTCCATAAAGGCGTCAATAAAGGCGATTGATTCCTTTGAGCCATAACGAATGCCACTACTTACTAAATGACCATGTAAGTTCATAACACCTAGTCCAACCGAGTGCATCACCTTATTAGCTTTTGATACGGAAGGAACATTAATGATGTCGGTCATCGTAGATACGTTAGTTAATAAGCGCATCGCAGTTTGTACTAGTTGTTCAAAGCTTTGTACCTTTGTCGCTTCATGAATATCAATAGAGCCTAGGTTACATGACACATCTAGACCATATTCATTTGGCTGATTTTGATCGGTAATCACGCTAGTTTGCTGATACTGAAGAATTTCAGTGCATAAATTCGACATTTTTACGCGACCGATATTTTTCAATGGGTGAGTGTTATTTACATTATCATCCATTATTTCAAACGGGTATCCTGATTCAAATTGTGCTTTTTTCACTTCGGTATATAATTTACGTGCATTGATGCGTTTTAGCTTGCGGATATTTGGATTATCCAAAAGCTCGTAATACATCTCGGTCATCGAAATTTCCGACATGCGTTTCCCATATTCTTTGTAAATATCATATGAACTAAACAAAACGATGTCTTTATCACGGCGCATAAGTTCAAAGAAAATATCTGGTATGATAATGCCGGTAGATAGAGTAGCTAAACGAATTTTGTCATCGGCATTTGGCTTTTTCGATGAAACAAAGCTTTCAATATCACCATGGAAAATATTCAAATAGACAACCCCAGAGCCGTTACGTTGACCAAGCTGATTGGAATAGCTAAACGAGTTTTCTAACAGCTTTGCAACTGGCATAACACCACTTGCACGGTTTAAAATGCCTTTAATCGGGTCACCTAGTGGACGAAGGTCGGTTAAATTAACACCTACACCGCCACCTAATCGAGATAACTCTAAACAATAGCCTATATTTTCAGCAATGGAGTTCATCGTATCATCCATCGTTAATTTAAAGCATGAAACCAGTTCTCCACGCGCTTTTTTTCCGCTGTTTAGTGCAGTAGGGGTAGCAGGCTGATAGGCAGTCATAATTGCTTCTATTGCACTTTCTGCTAATGCTTCATCACCTTGTGCAAGGTATAGAGCAATAATAACAATTCGATCCTCGTATTTTTCTAATATTTCTTTGCCATCTCTGCTTTTCATCGCATAGCTATCATAAAATTTAGACGCACTCATAAATGATGGAAAGCGGAATTTATAAGCATACGCCTTTTTGTACATGCGCTTAATGAAATCCATAGAATAACGTTCAATAAATTCCTTTTCGTAGTAGCCTTCTTCCACTAAATAGCGTACTTTTTCTTCGATATCAATAAAATAGCGAAGACGCACATTGATTTCCTCTAAAAAGTAACGGCGTGTCGCATCCTTATCTTTTTGTAAATCGATTTCGCCTGTCGCACGGTAGCGGTTGAGAATATCGTTGTTAAGAGTTAAATATTGTTTCATCATCTAGCCTCATTCCAAATTGAGTTATAAAATTGCTTTATTTGCTCATACTCAGCAGTTGTTCCACGTAAATCTAGCTTTGCGATTAATGGAAGCTGGTAATAGTTCGCTAGTAAATCACCGGCACGGCCAAACATCGAATGACCAAAATTTCTATTGCCACTGACAATGATTCCTTTACAAAGCGTGTGGTTCTGCTGCATATAATTTTCCACGACTAGAGGAACCGAGCCTAGCCCATCCGTATAGGTGAACAGTAAAAAAGGCTTTGTTATGGATATCGCTTGTTCAATTGCGATTGCAGGTAAACCAAGCTTTCCGACAATGCTTTGAACATTCCCAGTGCGTGAAGCATAAACAATCATGCGCTAAGCTCGGCAATACGGTCCATAATTGAGCTAGGCTCCGCAAACCATTCGCCATTTACCTCTAACACAGGTACTGCTAAAAAGCCTGCATCCACTACTGTTTGCTTCGCATTTTCGTCATGATCAATATTAATCACTTCTACTTGTAAATTGGCTGCTTCAAGTTCTGATTTTACCCATAGGCATTTTGGACAAATTGTTTTTGTATACAGTTTCATAAAGGTATCCCTCACTAATGATAAATTTATTGTGCTAAAACATTTGGGCAAAGAAAAAAGCTATCCGATTAAAGGATAGCTTGAAATGGAAACAAAAATAGAGTTTTCGTCTCCATTTCCTATTCCCCGAAGAAATGTACGTGAATTTAGCGTGGCAGGTCTCCTGGCTTTGCGTCATTCCTCCGACACCTTCCCGTGAATTGACACAGTGGTTTACGTCTTCAGTCAGCATTTACAGTTGCGGGGACAGCGTTGGTTTTGCACCAAACTTCCCTATTAAACTACATTTAGTAGTACCTCGATAAATTAACACAATATCTAGTTATGAATATGAGTATAAGTGTTCGTATGTTAAAAGTAAAGCTAGACTTTAAAGTCGGACAACTGACTCTTTATAAATGCACGCAAAAGTGCAGTTCTATTGTGAGAATTTCTATTTGCGTTATGATAGCTATTTGTTATTTTAGCATAGATTTATTATTTAACGAGGATTTTTCCTAAAACGATTCGTTCTTGATATTCATTCTTCTAATTTTCAATTGACACTGATTCTAGAAAAAGCAGAATGTTAGTTGAATCAATCAAATTGAAAAAGGCTACCATTCAAACGATGTGCCGATGCTATACTGATTTTTTTTCTTCCTGCCATTTCGCATAATTGTAGCTACCCTGCACGATGAAAAGAAACACAACAAAAATAACGTAACCGATAAATAGGGGACTCAACCCTAATAAAAAATACATAAATACAATAAGCAATAGAAAAAACGGTATCGAATAAATCGTGCGCAAAAAAATTTCGACGATAAGATAAGCCGAAATAAGAAAATTTAAACCCTTTGTCAACTTTTGGCTTGTTTCGATAATACTTTTTTAAGCCAAACGTCAAAAGCGAAATAATGGTGAGATTGATCAGTAGGCTCATCCAAAAAACAGAATTAACAAACAAATGAATTCACCTCCGTTACTCCTGAAATTTGTATTTATTGTATAATTATAGCAAATTGAATGAAGAGTACATAGTTGCAAGCAGAGTGGCTTGTTTTTCTTTCGATAGGCACTTGTATACTCGCTGGAATTATAGTGTTGTTCGTTAAAAAGTGAAAACAGGTGACACTACAGCAAGCGTAATTAATTATTGAACAAAAAAAGCTACACCTACATGAATTATACAAAGCGCACGAGATGCATATGTTGAAAGACAAGTAATTTTGGAGAAATGCACTACAAATAAACTCGAATGAGGTGTCGACAATGCGTAGCTGGCAAAGTGTAGCGTTTAAATGGTATTTAATTATGCGCGGATCGAAAAAAAAGTTTCAAAATCCCAAATTATTGGATGATTTTATAGCAAGTAAATATAACGAGTTACCATACCAATTAGATGAGTCTTTTCGAGTGAAGAAAGACATTTTGAAAAATGAAATCAGCGGAATGCGATATTATACAATTAACGAACAGCGCAAACCGAAAAAGGTGATTTATTATTTTCATGGAGGCGCTTATATTAATGATCCACTAAGCTTTCATTGGCGTTATTTAATAAAACTTGCCAAAGCTACAGATTATACAATTGTAGTACCGATTTATCCAAAGCTTCCTCGACATACAGTACTTGAATGCTATGAGGCGATTTATGCTTTATATGAGCGACTGTTAGAACATTATGATGCCCCATTTATTTTTATGGGAGATTCAGCAGGAGGTGGATTAGCACTAGGTTTTGCACAAGATGTAAAGTTGTTAAACAAGCGGCAGCCTGAGCATATTATCCTGAATTCGCCGTGGTTAGATGTGACAGGAGTGGACCCTCGCTATAAACAACTTGAAAAGATAGATCCGATGTTAGGGATTCAAGGGGCACAAGAGCTGGGTCGATTGTGGGCAAAGGATGTTGGAATAAAAAATTACAAGGTCAGCCCATTAAATGGGGATATACAAGATATTGGGAAACTCACACTTTTCGTTGGAACAGGGGAGCTTTTATTGGTGGATGCACATATGCTACGTGAAAAAGCGCAACAAGAACACGTGCCACTCCAATATTTTGAATATAGTAAAATGAATCACGTATTCCCAGTATTTCCGGTACCAGAGGCAAAAAAAGCATTTAAAGAACTGTTAAAGATTATTCAAACATAATGTTAAGTAAGTAGGAGGAAATACAATACTATGAAGTATATAGATAAGTTTACTGGAAAAGCACAACATTATAATCAAGGTCGTCCCTCGTATGCACCTGAATTAATAGATGATCTATATAAAAATGGTTATTTAACACCACATTCTATAGTTGCTGATATCGGGGCAGGTACTGGTAAATTCACAGAGCAAATTTTGCAAATGGGCAATACGGTATTTGCCGTAGAACCAAACAACGACATGCGCGCTGTATTGACTGAACGGTTTCAGTATTTTGACACCTTGATAATACTGAATGGAACAGATGAAGCTACATCATTAGCGGATCATTCAGTAGATGCTATTACTGTTGCACAAGCATTTCATTGGTTTGATATAGAAAAATTTAAACAAGAATGTACGCGCATTCTAAAACCAAATGGTCTAGTTATATTAATTTGGAATATGCGTGATGAAGCGTCACCAGTTAATCAAGAGACGTATCGGATATTTCAAAAGTATTGTTCGAACTTTACAGGATTTAGCGGAGGTATTAAAAGAAACGACGAGCAAATTTCAGCGTTTTTTGATGGTGATTTCTTTGTAAAAAGCTTTTCAAATCATCTATATTATTCAAAGGATGACTTTATTGCACGCAGTTTATCCGCATCGTATTCATTGAAACAAGGGGACGAACTATTTGAGGATTATTTGCAAGAGTTAACAAATTTATATAATCAATTTGTCGTAAATGGGGTACTTGAAGTCCCAAATAATAGTGTCGCTTATATTGGAAAATTATAAATAAAGCCATGCGTAGCGAATGATTCCTACGCATGGCTTATTTTTGAATCGAAATTTCTGTCACAATTTTCGTTACCGGCAAATAAGTGATTTCGCAATAATAATTTCCATTAGCAATATCTTTGAAGTGCTCAGATTTAATAGAGTATGTTTTGTTAGCGATCATCACTTCTGTTGTATCAATGCTATTGCCGCCACCACTAACAAACTCGAGCGTACAATCACCGGCAGTTGACTTCGTTTGCTCTGTTTGTAAATAAAAAAAGTCCGTGGTATAAATACTAGCAACAACAAGTGTAAATACCATTAGCACTCCAAGCATTATAATAGGCGCCTTATTTTGATTCTTTAATTGTAAGGTTTTAATCCAAACAAATAGCACAATTAAAAACAGTAGTACAAATACGATGAGTCCACTATAAAATGCAAGTAACATAATCGTCGCCCCCTTAGTCGATAATAATTATACGGATAAACGATTAATAACGTTTCGATAAATTGTGAATTTTTTGTAATTTTCGTTGCATCAATAATTTTTTTGCTGTATAGTCTGTAGTTAATTGAAAGGAGAATGTTGTATGCAATTGAACTTGTCGCAATTATTTACTATTAAACATCATCATAAATAAAAGTCTTGCTATCTTTATTAAATTTTTTAATATCGAATAGGAAGACTTTTCGTCGTGAAATCGTATACATAAAGCCACTTGGAGCTTTATATAGATACGATTTTTTTATTTGCCAAAAATCGAAGGGAGCGAACGAAAATGAAGAAAATGGATTATCAAAATGTAAGAGGAACACAAGATTTTTTACCTGAGCAGGAGGTTGTGCGCCGTAAAATTCGCCGTACACTAGAAGATACATTTATCTTATATGGCTGTAAACCATTAGAAACACCAATGCTTAACTATACGGAGCTAATGGCATCAAAATATGCGGGTGGTGCAGAAATTTTACAGGAAATGTATACACTAACGGATCGCGGCGAACGTGACATAGCTTTGCGCTATGATTTAACCATTCCATTTGCCAAAGTAGTTGCGATGAACCCAAATTTGGCAATGCCATTTAAGCGCTATGAAATCGGTAAAGTTTTCCGAGATGGACCAATTAAAGCAGGGCGTTTCCGAGAATTTACGCAATGTGATGTAGACATTGTTGGTGTAGCGTCACAAGCAGCTGAAGCAGAGCTCATGATGATGGCAGTCGATGCATTTGAAAAATTACAGGTGTCGGTTCAAATCCAGTATAATAACCGCAAGCTTTTGTTCGGCTTACTGCAAATGTTTGAAGTGCCTGAAACGGCGATGAATCGTGTCATTTTAATATTAGATAAAAAGGAGAAAATTGACCGAGCTACTCTAGTTAAAGAGTTGACTGAATTAGCACTTACACCTGCAGCACTGAAAAAAATTGAGTCTTTTTTAGATGCTAATCCTACGCTTTCATATTTTGAAAATTACAGTTTGCAAAATGATTTTATTGCACAAGGGGTAACAGAAGTTCGTGAACTTATGGATTTTTTACAAGCACTGAAAATTGAAAGATCATGCCTGTTTAATCCGTTTTTAGCGCGAGGCTTAGAAATTTATACAGGAACGATTTATGAAATTTTCTTAAAAGATGGTGCTATTAAATCGAGCATTGGCAGTGGTGGACGTTATGATAATGCTATTGGTGGACTGATTGGCAAAGATGCGTCATTTGCTACAGTGGGCATTTCATTTGGCTTAGATGTTATTTATACAGCGTTTGAATTAGCAAACCAAATCGAACAAAATCCACGCGAAATTGATGTCTTTATTATTCCGATGAACACATTAAAACAAGCTTTGCAACTAGCAACTGCTTTAAGAAAAACTGGTCAACGTGTTGAAGTAGAGCTATCAGGGAAAAAATTATCGAAGGCAATGGATAAGGCGAATCGCGAAAATGTTGGGAAGGTTATTGTACTAGGAGAAAATGAAGTTGCGGCAAATAAAATCGCAATTAAGGATATGGTAAGTGGTCGAGTAGAAGAGGTGGAATTTAATTTTTAATTGAATGAACTGACATATGGTTCTTTATTTATTTTCGAAAAATTTAATAGAACCGGGATGAGATGAATAGATATTTAAAAATGACTATAGGTAAATAAGTGGATGCATTAATGTAACTCGCACGAATCATTACGTTTGTTCTTGCTACTAACTGGATATATATACCCTATTTTAGACAATATAATCGAAATGCGTGGCTAATTAACTTCATTCTTTTCAAAAATTTTTGAAAAGACTGCCCTATTAATAGGCAGTCTTTTTGTGGTGAACGTTTCCATAACGGTAAAAATATAAAGTGTTATTCAGAGTTGATTGATGTGTTTTCGATTATACATGTCCCCATATTAAAGAAGTTATTTTCACTTTTTAATGTTACTTGCACTGAATAATCTTTACTTGTTTCAAAAATAAGTTTTTGGCAGTTTTCAAGAAGTACCGTTAATTGATTTTCAGTAAGTATAGTTTCTTCAAAAACGATGCTTAGCATTTTAAAATCAGAAGGTGTAAAGTTACCGAAAATATGGATTTGTGTGATGCCAGATATATTATTCTCACTAGAATTAGGGACCATATATTTTTCAAACCCTTTTCGGATTTTTTCACTATCCAGTTGTTGAAATCCAATTTGAAGGGGGACATTTTCAAAAAAATTCAAATAGCTATTTTGCCAAGGCATTGTTTTTGAAAACAATTTAAAGAAAAATTCAATTTTTATTTTTTCAGGATCGGAAATCGAAATTTCTTTAGTTTGTAAACGTTGAACAACTTCATCTAAATTATTTACATCTAGCATTAGGCAAATTAGCCCCCGTTGTCCGGTATTATAAGCATGGACCCATTCTTTTTTCCAACCGCCCCCGTCACTATTACTTATTGTTATCAATTCAAAATACTCTTGCCCAATCCAAATGTTAGTTGCCCTAAATCCTTTTGTTCCCTTACCTTTCTTTACGTTATAAGGGAGACCAGCTTTTCTTATATTTTGAACTTCACTACTTTCTTGCTGGTAATGAGGAGTTACATTCATTACTAAATGATCTATCTTCATAATTGATCGCTCCTTAAAATCAATACTCAACATTGAGTATTGATGTATTTTTTTGTTCCTCCTAATAGAGGAACAAAACTAATTGCAATTATAATTTGTTAATAAATCTTTCACGAAGTTAATTTGTTGTTTAATAATATTCACCATATTATTAGATACAATTGACATTAATGGTGAAAGCCCATTTGATAAATGTTTTTCTTTTATTGATATCCCACTTTCGACTATAACAAGTTCACGTTCAAGCATTGTTAATTGATGTCTTAATGCTTCAATTGCTCTCTCAACGTCTAATTGCTCAATAAATGATAAACCTGCGTAAAAGGATAGGGGGTAGGGGACATCTGAAGAGATAATTGAATTGTATACTAAGTCTTTTAAATGTTCTTTTCCTAGCTCAGTAATTCTATAGATAGACTTTTGGCGATTACCACTATGTTCAATTCGATCTATTTCTATAAAATTATTCTGCTCAAGTTTTTTTAAAGCGTGATAAATAGATCCTACGAGTACTCCCGACCATCTTTCTGCTTCGTTCTCTTGCAGCATGTTTTGTATATCATAACCAGACATTGGCCGCATATTTAATGCTCCTAATACAAGGAGTTGAGTCAAAAAAATCACCTTCCAAAAAATACTTTACATTGAGTATTTTACTTTGATTAAATTATCTATGTCAATAATAATTATGTGAGATAGGTAAATTCAATTAGAAGAGTCTCTTTGGAATCAAGTAGTAGATCGGAAAGTACATCAAATTTTGCAAGTAAATAGTTGACGTAGTTGAAGTGGCGAATGCTGATGTAGTCATAATAGAAGACATTTTAAAGGGGGCTATTTCCACGGACGTAAAAAGAAGCGCTTCAAATTTATAATACTTCCCGAAATCAACCTTTTCTATAGGGATAAAATATTCATAGCCAAATCCGCCTATCTTTTCAAAAGTATTGTAAAAAATCTCAATAGATGCAAGGGCTTGATTAATAGCGCTTTTTGAGTTATTGAGTATTATCATATAGTCATTTTTAGAATTGAAATACTTTATCTCAATTTGTATTTGTTGTCTCCCGGTTGCGATTTGATTATGTTCCAAGCAGCGATAGCATCGTTTCTTGTTTTACCTTTGTTCGCTGGATCAGCAAAATAATCACGAATAAATTGATTATATTCAAATTGAGGAGCGATTTTTTTAGTATAAGTGGGATCTTTAAGGCGATGCTGTTCTTTGTGCCAAGCATTAATGACATCTTGATATGTTTTACCGATATTCTCTTTAAAATAGTTTTGAATATATGTGGAAAAATGAAAGTTAGGAATATGCTGTTTAAAAAAGTGACGTACAGGTTGGCTACATGTATGTCCTTTTTTGATTACCGTTTCCAATGTTAAATTATGTTTTTCAACACTTTGTTTTGTAAATCGGCTACGTTCTGGCTTTACAACTTCACCCGTTTCTAAAAATAGTTTAATTCGGTTTGTGATATCCGCCTTAGAACCGGTTGCACTAAGTCCGTGTGCCCGGCAAAATTGCTGCAGTTCCTCTTTTAGCCAATAATAATTAAGAAAATCATGTATTTGTACATCTTTGTTTAATATTGGTCGCATAGTTGTCTCCTTTTTAAATTTTTTCCATTTCTATTATAGAACGTTAGTTCGTTGTTGTGCAATAGCATTAAAATGAATTAACTTTTTATAGTTAGCTTCCTTGCAGTATTTTAAGTGGTATTATATAAGTAATGGAGTTAAAAACTTACAGAAACGGCAGTTGAGACAAAATGAGCAACCTATTCGTAGTTAGTGATATTCACGGACATTACAAGCACTTTGAAGAACTATTAACGTATTGGAATCCAGAAGATATACTAGTGATTTTAGGAGATTTAATCGATCGTGGGCCGCAATCCTTACAGGTAATTGAAAAAGTAATTGAACTTAAGCAATCATACGGTGATAACGTGGTTTTTGTTAAGGGCAACCATGAAGATATGCTGCTGAATTTTTTAAACAATCCAATGGAAAAGCAGGAGCATTATTATATGAATGGTGGTAAAGAAACGATGCAAAATCTACTTGTTCATTTACCTACCTACATAAGGGAAAAACCATATATCTTACAAGCCAATGAAATAAAGCAGCATTACAAATATCAGCTAGAGTTTTTGAAATTAGCTCCCGTATACAAAACTATTGGTAATGTACTTTTCACACATGCTGGCTTTAATTCTGAGTTTGCTACACTTGAAGAAACAACAGAGCGTGATTTTATATGGATTCGTAAGCATTATGAAATAACAAATAAAACATCGTACATCAATGTGTTTGGTCATACACCCTTAACGTACATCCATGAATCAAATGATGTATGGCTTAGTGATGACAAGCGCTATATTGCCATTGATGGTGGCTGCTATATGAGTGGGCAGTTAAACGCAGTATTGTTGAATCAACAAGGGGAATTACTAGAACTTTATAAAGTTCAGAGTTAAAAACTAGCGTTATGCGTTGAATGTGCATAGCGCTAGTTTTTAACTAGATTTGTATTTTTCTAACAAAAAAAATGCGAATCGGCAATGTTATTATATATTTTTAAAATTTTAAAGTGGTACAATTGTTTTAAATCAAAAAAATGGAGTGGTATAAATGTCTCAACTGTTTTTCTCTAATTATACAAATGAAATCGAAGATCTGTTAAAAAATGATTTATCGAAAAGTACATATTGTGGCATGATTGATGATTTAGAGAAGCTTGTTACTTTAGCTGACCGACTTACTATTTCTTGTCAAAAACATCCTTATTTTACTAATATCTCATCTTTGTTAAAAAATATAGAAAGGGCATTTGCCGATCAAAATGATGCGGACCAAGCCTCACAGGTTCTGCTAAATGTTGAGAAATGGATTAAACCCGTGCTTTATTTTAGCGATAAGGAAAAGTGGGAGAAGCTCAATCAAGAGAAACATTACTTCACTTTAAAGCCTACCGTTACACAGTTAGGACTATTAAACCAACAAGAGGTAGAAGCGGAGACGGCTGATACCTTCGAAGATGTTGGGAAAAAGTATATGTGGATTGCAATAAATTCAAGAAATTACGAAACACATAATACAGCACTTTCATCTAGCGAACTGCGATTGAACTATTTGCGCTGTGCTATGACAATTATTTTAGTCCCGCTGTATCTAAATTATGACGTGATTAAAGCCAATTTGAAGGGGTTGTTATGTCGTCAAATTGATGCAGAAGCAGAGGATTTAATCGCTTCGATTCGTGTATCGCGTAGGGAAGAAATCAAAGGATTTAAAGCAAGACAGGATTTAGTGGAGAAAATCGTTGATAAGCTAACAGAAGAATTACGAGAAAGTGGTGGCTATTATATACTCACAGGGATTGAAGGTATTGGGAAGACAGCGCTTTGTGCAAAGGTATCTGAGCAATTACTTGCGAAGCAAGATAGTTTGATTGAGTCAGACGTCAATATCAAGCAGGCTGCACCGTGGTTGCCTGGACAACTTATTCATTTTGGAAAGTGGGAATCTGACCCTGTTCGTATTTTACGCTCACTTATTGTACAAGCGAATACGATGTTACTCGAGCCAGAAGATTTACCGAATCATACGCCTGCATTGCAAGAGTTAGAAAAAATGAGCTTTTTTAATAGTTCATCGCAAATGAATAGGGCGATTTCGGGAGAACACTTTGGGGATTATTCCAAGCAACTATTTTCGCCTACGAAGAATTTATTAAATTTATCTAATCCATCAACTCAAGAGAATGTTGTGTCTTTACCGTTGAATACAAATGTGATGAACCATCCTACAAATGTTAGGAGTGAGCTCGAAATACATAAAGGCATCTTCAGTCGCGTACTCCGAAAGCTTACACAGCAATACGGTCCGGTCGTCATAATAATTGATGCACTAGATGAAATCACCACCTTGCTCGATAATTTAGAATTTTTACCACGTCAATTACCACCAGGCGTTTCCGCATTATTGACGGTCCGTCCGAATCTTGGAATTGAAAAATGGCTAACAAATTATAGTAGCGCATTGGTTTATCCAGATCAAGTCGGCTATATCGAACGCAATGAAATTCCTCTTTTTACAGGTATTGACGATTTCGTTGGAAAAGAGGAGAAAAAGTTCAATGATCAGGTTTTTCGTAATAGTAAAGGTTGGTCCTTACAGATTGCGGCAATTGCCCGTAAACTAAAGGACGTTAACGGCGATTTTACACAAGTCGATGTGGAAGATGAGCTTGGGAAATATTTTGACCGTCAAAAGGATGAATGGCTGTGTGCGTATGAGGATGCACGCGGTGAATATTTAAAAGAAGTTCTACATTTACTCGCGATTTTCGAGCCGATTTCAGCAATTAGTTTAGATGATATACAAGGCTATTTAGAAGGGAAATTTGACGAACGGCTTAATTTAGATAAAATTATTGATTTATTAAAGCCAGTTTCGTATCAGATCCAAGGTCTCGAAACAGCCAAGAAAAATATTAAGCTAGGGATTAAGGCATATGCGGATTATGTTAGAAAAGGAATTGGCAAACGCGATTTAAAAAGACATTTAGAGGACTATACTGAGTGGATGAAAGACGATGAAGACATAGAGTCGAAACTAGTTGCTGACTTTGTGAATTATTGGATGAGCGAGGGGTCTCGAAAAGAAATTGAGATTGTCAAAAAAATCATTGATGAGTTGATTCAAGACGAAGAGCTTAAGAAGGTGGAAGAATTAGCTTTTCACATGATTACATCCGTTAAAAAGATTCCCCAAGGTTTTAAGTATTGCATGCGAGAGTTAGCATCACTAGGTAAACCTAAGGCCGTTGTGAATTATGCAAAATTAATATTAATGGGGAAAAGTAGCAAAGAACAGGAAAAGAGGGAAGCTGAAGAGTGGCTTCGCAAGTCTGCTAATAATGCTGAACCCGAAATATTGTGTTTTTTAGGGAATTTTTTGATTGATTATAAAAATGAAGAACAGCTACGACAAGAAGGTGAGCAATACCTGCGTCAAGCAATTGAACAAGGATATCAACCTGGGAAGATGATGTTAGGTAGTCGCTTAATTGATGGAAAAGGATTAGGTGTTAATAAAGATGAGGGCTATGAATTACTGGAGGAACTTGTGGAAGAGGGGTATGAAAGGGGTATCCTCAGATTGGTTCATTTTTTAATGAAGATGGATCAGCCAGAAGCGAATCCTGAAAAAGCTTATCGATTATTGAGAATGTTAGCTAAAGAACGAGAAAATATTACAGCGATGTTTATCCTAGGACGAAATCTCACAGATGGTAAGAGACTAACGAAGAACGTACAAGAAGGCGAGCAATGGTTAAGACGGGCAGCTGAAAAAGAATTTGTGCAATCAATGCACTATTTAGGCATGCAATTAATCGAAGGTGAGCATTTACTGCAACATATAGATGAAGGAATTGAATGGCTTGAAAAAGCGGTTGAATTGGAGCATGAAGAGTCGTGTTTGCTTTTAGCTGAATACTATCTAGAAGGTAAACATGTAAAGCTAGACTTTGAACAAGGAAAGCAATGGCTTTTAGAGGCCGTGAAAATGCGTTCGACTTCAGCTATGCTATCATTAGGTAGAGCATATCTATATCAATTAGAGGGATTTCCACAAGACAATGATGAAGCCCTGAAGTGGTTACAAATGGCAATTGAAGAAGGCTCAAATGAAGCGTCTTTGATACTTGGAAATGCACTAATAGACGGTATAGGCTTTAAACGTAATTATAATTTAGGTATCAACTACTTGCAAATGGCGGTAAAAAATGAGTTTGTAAATGCTTATAGTTCGCTTGGAACGGCTTATTTAAATGGTAATGGCTCTTCAAGAAAACGGATTGAAGGGGAGAAAATTTTACGACAAGGTATGGAAAAGGGCTGCAATGTCGCAAAAATTAATTTAGCCATCGAATTAGCCAAAGGCGATAAAATAACGAAAAGGGAAGTGGAATCAAAGAAGCTATTTGAGGAATTAATAGAAGATCGATTTGAAAAAGCAATTGGTATAAGATGTTTACAATCATTACAAGAAAAAAATTTTGATGAAACAGCTGAAGATGTACAATCACTTCTTTGGCGTGAAATTGAAAAAGGTGTGCCAGAAGCAATGGTGGTTCTCGCTGAATTCTTAGAAGAGGGAAAATATATGCCACAAGATATCGATATGGCCATTCGTTTATTTGAACAAGCATGCGCATTAGATTATAGGCAAGCTTATCTGTCATATGCTACGTCATTATTAACGATGGGTAATTTTTCGAAAGATTTCGACAAAGGGTTGCTTCTTCTCGATAAATTTATGGAGACAGGCAAAGGGTATGAAGCCTATTATTTATTAGCTTTTCATTATTATAAAAACGAGCATAATATTGAAAAGTCTATTGAAAATTATGTCAAGCTTTTAAAGGAAGGGATTATTGAATCGGCGAGTGACTTATTTTACTTGATTCGTCATGACAATGCTTCTATCGAAGGGCAATTCGACTTTAATCAATTACTAGATATGGTAAAAAATTCAGAAAGGCCCCTTGCACGTGTGAATTACGCGCTCTATTTACTTTCGTTAAATACCGATGATCATTCATGGCGTGAAGTGGATGCCATTTTTGCGAAACTAGATAAGTTAGATAGTGTTGAGAAATGGTGGACAGACTTAGCAATGGAGGAAGATATGGAAGGTTACCTCGTTCTGGGGTTATTACTTCGTCATCAAAAGATTACACTACCAAATAATTGGACGCTCAAGCACTGCTTTAAACAAGCAAATTCCGTGTATGAAATTCCACACTGGATCCAAAAACAACGTTAAAATAGAACCATTCTGTACATTGTAAGGTCCTAATGAGGGAAGTGAAAAATTGTAGTTATAAAAATTTTGTCTAACTAAAAATTTGCTAAATAAGAATTAACGCTTTGGTATTCACAAATTTCAAATGCGATTATGTAGAATCCTCATTTATGCTAAGTGATGGCGGTACAATTGCTAATATGGCGTGCATGCGTCAAGCAATGCAACAATACCAATAAGATGTAGTCGTTATTCGCGCGATTTTTTGGTATACTAATAAAAACTACATATAAAAGAGGTTACTCCTCGTCAAATTTTTTTGACAAGGGGTAGCCTCTTTCGTGTTTAAAGAAGTTTTTCGAGGGGGAAACATTTTGGAGCAGTATACAAATTTACGTGCGGGTGAAAAAGGTGCGTACATATCGATTATCGCCTATATTTTTTTAAGCTTACTTAAATTAATTGTCGGCTATCTAGGCGATTCTGAAGCATTAAAAGCAGATGGTTTAAACAATACGACGGATATTATTGCCTCGATTGCGGTATTAATAGGATTAAAAATTTCTCAGCGTCCACCTGATGACGACCATCGTTATGGACATTTTCGTGCGGAAACGATTGCTTCACTAATAGCATCTTTCATTATGGTTTATGTGGGAATCGAAGTATTAAAGACGGCTGTTGAAAATATTAAGCATCCGATTCATCAGGAGCCAAGTGTATTAACGATTGTCATTGCGATTTTCAGTGCGATTGTGATGTTTGCAGTATATAAATACAATTTCGCATTAGCGAAAAAAATTAATAGTAGCGCGGTTAAAGCGGCCGCATATGATAATCGTTCGGATGCACTAGTTAGTATCGGAACAGCTATTGGGATTACGGCAGCGATTTTTGGTTTCGCAATAATTGATACTATAACAGCATTTGTTATTGGTTTAATCATTATTAAAACGGCCATTGAAATTTTCAAAGAGGCGGTGTTTTCATTAACAGATGGCTTTGATACAGAGCTTATTTCCTCAATTGAAGAACGTGTAACAATAATTCCGCGTGTTCGTGAAGTGGTAGAGGTACGCGGACGGCAGCATGGAAGTTTGATTTTAGTGGACATTACTGTTTGTGTGAATCCGAATTTAAATGTTCGCGATTCACACACTATTACCGAGCAAATTGAAAAAGCAGTGCAACAGCTTAATCCACATGCCATGACACTTGTGCATATTGAGCCATATGATCCGAAAGAAATGATTATTTGTGAAGATGACTATCATTTCTAAAGTAAAGATATGCTTCGAACATTTCGTTCGAGCATATCTTTTTTTATTGACAATTTTTTGTATATAAATTATAGTGTGTATACACAGTATATACACTATAAACATGAGGTGTGTTATGAATATTATTATTAGTAATGCGAGTGATAAACCAATTTATGAGCAAATTTCCTCGCAAATAAAAGCGCAAATTATGAACGGTCAGCTGAAGGAAGGTGAACTATTACCCTCGATTCGTGTCATAGCTAAAGAGTTAAAGGTAAGTGTGATTACGACAAAAAGAGCATATGCAGATCTTGAACGTGATGGTTTTATCGAAGTCGTTCAAGGAAAAGGCAGCTTTGTTGCTTCACGCAATATGGATTTTATTCGTGAAGAGCAGCTAAAAAACATAGAACAACTATTACAAAAGTCAGTGGACATCGCCAAAATGAGCGATATATCGTTCGAAGAATTAAGTGAGATGCTGATGATAATTTATAAAGGAGAAGACTAATGGACACAATTTTGGAAGTGAAAAATTTATCCAAGCATTACAATTCATTTTCATTAAAAAAAGTTAATTTAACAATCCCAAAAGGAAGTATTGTGGGACTAATAGGTGAAAATGGCGCGGGCAAAACGACGACTATTAAAGCAATTATTGGTGCAATTCAGAAAGATGGTGGGGAAATTACGCTATTTGGTCTACCATTTCACACAACGAATAAAGAGGTGATGCAGCAAATCGCGATCGTGATGGAAGGGAGCTTCTTTCATGAAGAGCTTTCACCAAGGCAAATGGCGAAAGTTTTGAAAGGTTTGTATAAAAAGTGGAATGATGTAACTTTTAACCGTTATTTACGGCAATTCAATGTACCCGCAACAAAAAAACTGAAAGAATTTTCTAAAGGTATGCGTATGAAGTTGTCTATTGCAATTGCATTGTCGTATGATGCAAAGTTGCTTATTTTAGATGAACCAACAAGTGGGCTAGACCCAGTTGTTCGCAATGAAATTTTGAATATTTTCCAAGATTTTATAATAGATGAGGAGCGTGCCATTTTATTGTCATCCCATATTACGACCGACTTAGAAAAAATTGCGGACTATATTACGTTTATCCATAACGGTGAAGTGATTTTAAACGATATGAAGGATGATTTAATTTACAAATACGGTGTCGTAAAATGTAGCGAGCAGCAATTTGATTCATTGGATCAAACACATATAATTGGGTATGAAAAGGGGCAATTTGCAGTGCAGGCATTAGTAAATAACAAACAGGCAGTACAGCATATGTATCCAGATCTAGTTATTGATGCACCAACGATTGACGATATTATGCTGTATTATGTAAGAGGTGACAAGAAATGATGAGTTTAGTATTGAAAGACTTATTAAATTTACAAAGCTATTTAAAAACAATCATCGTGTTTGTTGTATTTTATAGTATTTTGAGTTTTTCAATGGATGACGTTAGTTTTGTGGCTGGGATGCTCATTATTTTATTTGCGATGATTCCTATATCTTCATTTACTTATGATCAGCAAGCAAAATGGGATGTGTTTGGTCACACATTACCTGTTACACGGAAGCAAATGGTTCAAAGTAAATACGTTGTTGCATTATTATTTATTGTAATGGGCTTAGTAATATCACTTATCATAACAGTCACTGTTACTTTTATTAAAGAAAGCTCTGTAGAAGTTGTTGGGTTATTTGCCTCAAACAGTATGGTCGCTTCTGTTGGTTTAATTTTACTAGCAGTTATGCTACCCCTAATTTATAAATTCGGGGTAGAGAAAAGCCGAATAATGCTACTGGCCATTAGCTCAATGCCGATAATCGCGTTGCTACTATTATCTAACTTAGGTGTTACTATTCCAAGTAACATAGATTGGCAAAAGGTTACCTATATTGTTCCAGTTATTGCGCTCATTATTTTTACGATTTCTTACTATATTTCTCATAACATCTATGATAAAAAAGATTTTTAATTTTTGAAGGCTTTTATTTTAATTTACTCCTGCTAAAATTAATGATTTTACTTTTAACGAGTCGAGCGTCGCATTATAGGCGCTCTTTTTTCGTTGTTTGAAATTATGCTATACTGACTTGAAATGGCAAGAAAGCGGTGATTTTTTTGTATAAAACAATAGGCGTGTTAGCACATGTAGATGCTGGAAAAACAACATTTTGTGAGCAATTACTTTATCATACACAGGCGATCAAAAAACGTGGGCGAGTCGATCATCAGGATGCCCATTTAGATAATCATGCGATTGAACGAGCGCGCGGCATTACCATCTTTGCTGAGCAGGGGCGATTTCAATATAAAGGACATACATTTAATTTAATCGATACACCCGGTCACGTCGATTTTGCACCAGAAATGGAGCGAGCGATTCATGTGATGGATGCGGCAATTATTATTGTAAGCGCAGTTGAAGGCATTCAGGGGCATACAGAAACCGTGTGGCAGTTACTTCAGCAGCATAAGATCCCAACTTTTATATTTATTAACAAAGTCGATCGTGAAGGGGCGGATGTTGAAAAAGTCATGAAGGCGATTCGCCAGGAACTTTCACCCGATGCGATCCTGTTTACAAATGGTATAGATTCTACAGTAATAGAGTGGCTAGCAGAGCGTGATGAAGCGTTAATGGAATTATTTTTTAACGATGAATTAACTCATGATCAAAGTTTATCGGTTTTACGTGAACTCGTACAACAGAGAAAAGCGATTGTTTGCATGCCTGGCTCAGCATTAAAGGATGAAGGTATACTCGAATTTTTTAATGCTGTAGATAAGCTGACAACGACACATTTTGATAACAACGACACCTTTGAAGCGACGGTATTTAAAATTCGCCACGATCAGCAGCAGCGTCTAACGTTTATGAAATCAACTGCAGGCATTTTAAAGGTACGCGATGAACTTACGTTTGGTGAGTCAACTGAAAAAATAACAGAAATCCGTCTTTACAATGGCACAAACTATACATCCGTACAGCAAATTGAAGCTGGTGATATTTTTGCAGTGAAGGGTTTATCTACGCCGGTCATTGGCGATGTTTTAGGAAATGAACATGAAGCAGCTTTTGCTATGCTACCAACCTTGCAGGCAAAGGTAAACTATGATGGACCATTACACGTAAAGGAATTAACACGTATTTTCCGTGAGCTAGAGGCAGAGGAACCGAGCCTTCGCGTCTTGTGGAATGAGCAGTTTCAAGAAATATTGGTGCATGTGATGGGTGTTATTCAGCTTGAGGTATTAATTGAAGTATTAAAAGAACGTTTTTCAATTGATGTGACATTCGGAAAGCCACAAATTTTATATAAAGAAACAATTAAAGATTCAGCAATTGGTTACGGTCATTTTGAGCCTTTAAAGCATTATGCGGAGGTGCATATAAAGCTAGAACCAAATCCACGTGGAAAGGGGGTTACGTTTTCAAATGCTTGTCATGCTGATGATCTAACTGTAGGACATCAACGTTTAATAGAGCAGCATGTATTCGAACGTGATCATCATGGGTTATTAACGGGCTTTCCAATAACTGATATTCATGTAACGCTTCTTACAGGGAGAGCACACAATAAGCATACAGCTGGTGGGGATTTTCGTGAGGCAACATTACGTGGGCTAAGACAAGGGCTCGAACAAGTTGACAACATTCTATTAGAGCCGTATTACCGTTTTAAAATGAAGGCGAGCAACGAGCATATTGGTCGTATAATGAGTGATATTCAGCAAGCGAGCGGTACATTTGAAGCGCCTATATTAACCGAGCAAAGTGTAACAATTTATGGTCGCGCACCCGTAGCGACATTCATAGATTACAGTACGCAATTTGCGACGTTTACAAACGGTAAAGGGGCCTTGACACTGCAATTTGATGGGTACGATGTTTGCCATAATGCAGAAGTTATCATTGAGCAAATTGCTTATAATAAGGACGCAGACCCTACTTATACATCTTCCAGTATCTTTTGTGCGAAGGGGAAGGGTTATAGTGTTCCATGGTATGAATCTAAGGATGCAATGCACTGCGATATAGAGTGATATAAAAACGAACGTGCCCAATGAAGCACGTTCGTTTTCGTATTTATTGGATGTTTGCAGCTATTTCAAGCTCACACATCAAAATTATTTAATTGTGCGTTTAAATAATATTCCTAATGTACTCGGACCGCAATGCGTAGAAACGGTGCAACCAGCATTTGTTATTAGAATTTCATCAAATTGCATTTGACGTTGTATCATCGTTTTTACTTGCTCAACGAGTTCATCAGGGCAATCAGGATGTGTAATGAAAATGCGTGATAAATCAATGTCTGTACGGTTTTCAAGACGATCTTTTACGTATTTTTCAAGACTGCTTGCAAATTGACCGCGATATTTCTTACCGACTTCCATTTTACCGTGAGTAACCTCGATGGACGGTTTAATTTTTAATAATGTTGCACCAAACGCCTCGACACTTGAACAGCGCCCACCACGCTTTAAGTAATCCATTTTATCGATGACAAAGCTCGCCTCGATTTCAGGAACTTGCGCTAAAATTCGCGCTTCGATTTCCTTCGCTGTGTAACCTTGCGCGGCAAGTTCAGCTGCTTCCAAAACGAGTAAGCCGCTACCTGTCGATAAATTTTGTGAATCGATGACGATAATATTTTCAAAGCTTTGCGCGGCTAGGCAAGCGTTTTGATGGCAGGAAGAGAACTCACTCCCTAAACTAATGTGAATGATTGCCTCATATTGCTTTGTATAGGGTTTGAAAAACTGCTCGTACTCATATGTATTAATAGCAGCAGTCGAGCATGATTTATTCTCAACACTTACATAATGAAAAATGTCTTTTGGTGTAATATTGACACCATCTAAATAATCCTCTTCATTGATTAGCACATGTAGTGATGCTAATGAAATATCATATTTTGCAAGTAGTTCTGGAGATAAGTCGCACGTACTATCTGCAGTTATTTTTATCATGAAAGATCACCTCTAATTTATATTACTCTTAATTGTAGCATGGAATATTTTAACTGTGTAAGCGATAAGTAAGACAATATTTTATTAGCAAAAAGATAAAAGGTAAAATCGAATGCCAAATTTGTAATTCAATATTCGGTGGGGGTTCAAACCCTGACAGAATCAAGAGGAAATTAGCTATTTTAATTGCTTAAATAGCCTTAAGTGATACACCTTTGTGTATACCGAAAGAGAAGGGGCGCATTATTACATGAATTTAACGATGTATGGCGTAAATTTGGGACAAAAGGGACTCCCGATTGAAAAATTAGTAGATCCCGAAACCCTTACAGAAATCGTTACACAATATGCAGAGTATTTAGAAACGAATTCAATGGCAATTAGTGCATCTTTATTTTTCAAACGATATGCAGTAATAACAGCTGCAGCAGCCCTTGATTATTATGGGTTTCAAAAGGGAACGCACAATTGGTTAAAGGATGCAAAATTTGATATAAACACCTTTACGATAAATGTACAAAAAAGTAATATGCAATTGGAAGAAGATTGGCGAAAAGTATTGTTTCTGGATCATTTAAATCCAATTTGTCAATTTTTATCGCAAGAATTTAAAATGCCTAGTAAAATTCTGTGGGAAAATGTAGCGGTTCGGTTAAATAGAGTTTTGAAAAGAAGTGTAGGGCATTATGCTGAATACGACATTCAACTACAAGTGGAAGCACTTCAAGAAAAACAACCCAATTGGTTTCAAAATCAAAACAATCCCTTTGCTGCATATATCGTTCACCCATACGAAGAAAAAGTTCGTAAAACATGCTGTCGTTATTATCAATTGACTAAAAAGGATGAAGACGTTCGCTATTGTTTAGTTTGTCCATTAAAAAAATAACGGTATGTCTGGGATAAAACCCACCTTCTAATAACAATCCCTGAAATTTTTTAATGTAAGTAACTGTAAAAGGGGTCACTCAAGAGGAAGTGACCCTAAACCAAATAATCAAGCGACAACATATAAATGACTATCTATCACGGCTAGCAACAAATTTTTTAGGGCATTAATAAGCGAAAGTTGCACCAACAATAATTAGAAGAATGAATAGGACAACGATAAGAACGAATGTTGAACCAGATCCGCCACTATTGCCATAACCGCCGTCTCCATAATAATTATTATTGCCTTGGTATCCTCCATATCCCATGAAAATCACCTCCTTCCTCGTTATCCTATTCAAAAAAGTAAGAGATGGTAGGGCGAAAGAACATTTTCGGGGTTGGGAGTTACCAATAATATTGAACGGCTTGAGCCCACTAGAATACAGGGCTCAAGCCGCTTAAAGCATTTTTATTATTTCTACTGTCTACTTGACAGGGAGCAGTTCAAACTGCAGTAGTGATGGGCTTTTTTGTTTTGATGGAAATAATTCTAGGCGTTTTTCTTAGTTTTGGTTGTGCGCTTTCTTGTAGGTGGTTTCTTAGTTTTCTCTAACGAAGCTTGAAGAGCAGACATAAGATCGGTCACATTATCAGGTAATGGTTTCTTATCGGTTACATTAACTGTACCATTAGCTTTTTTATCTTCTATTAGTTCCATTAATGCTGTTCTATATTCATCGGTGTATTTAGTTGGATCAAAGACTGTTGTTAATTGTTCTACTAACATTAGAGCTGTATCAAGTTCTTTTTGTACGACTACATCTACACTTGGTATATTAGGAACATCACTAACACTTCTAACTTCATCCGGAAAATGAATGGTCTCCATTACCAAGGCATCCTTATAAACACGAACCACAGCTAATTGTTCTTTAGAACGAATAACAATTTTTGCTACGCCGATTTTTCCTGAGTCTTCTAGAGTTTTACGCAATAATGCATATGCTTTCGTGCCTGTTGTATCGGGTGACAAAAAGTAAGTCTTTTCAAAGTAAATGGGATCAATCTCTTCTAATTTAACAAAATCAATAATTTCTACAACTTTGTCCTCGTTTTCTTTGCGTAAGTTTTCTAACTCCTCTGCGTCTAATACCACAAATTTATTTTTTGAATACTCATAGGCCTTAACTATATCTTCTTCATTCACTTCTTTTTGACAACCTTCGCATACTTTTTTATAACTAATTGGTGTATTGCACTCTTTATGAAGCTGTCTTAACTTAATATCTTTATTTTCTGTTGCTGTGTGAAGTTTAACAGGAATATTTACTAGACCAAAACTAATACTACCTTTCCAAACTGTATGCATAGTACACCCACTTTTTTATTATTTAATCTTCTTATTATTAAGTTTTATTAAGTTTTTATGTATTAGTAATAGTTATTAATCAAAAACTAAAATAAAAAGAGGTTTACTCAAATGAAACCTATGCTGTTAACTGATACCGACGAAATCCCAGTGGGTGATGAATGGATTTATGAAACCAAATACGACGGCTTTCGATGTACGTTAGAGTGGTTAGAAAAAGCACCAATCCTAAAAAGTAGAAACGGTAATGTGTTGAATAAAATGTTTCCTGAAATTATTGATTTTTGTAGTGAAATGTATGAATCGATTAAAGCTTATCTACCTTTATTTTTAGATGGGGAATTGGTCTACTTAGCAAATGATTTTCAAAGTAATTTTACAATTGTCCAACAAAGAGGACGTATGCGTAATAAGGAAGTCATTTTAGAACACGCAAAAATATTCCCTTGTCACTATATAGTATTCGACATTTTAAAATATAGAGGGGAAGATCAATCGAATCGTCAGTTAACGACTCGTAAACAGATGCTTGCAAAAGTTCTTAGTGGTTTAGAACTTCCTGTTTCAGTTAGCTATGAAGAGACAAAAAGAATTCAAGCAATTGATGTATTTGAGGATAGCGATGAATTATGGTCAAAGATTAAAGTTTACAATGGCGAAGGAGTCATAGCTAAGAAAGCGACGAGTAAATGGCTAAGTGATACTAGGTCAAAAAGTTGGTTGAAGATAAAAAATTGGCGATTTATTTCGGTAATTGTGTTCAAGTATGATACAGGAAACGGTTATTTTAGTGGTGGTATTTACCAAGGGGATAGTTTGATTGAGGTTGTCACATTTAAACAAGGGTTGCAGGAAGAAGAGATGAAAACACTTGTTACTTTCTTTGAAGCTAATGGCAATAAAATCAATGGAACATGGTCAATTGAACCATCAATTTGTGTCGATATTGCATGCATTGATTTTGATGGCAGTAAATTAAGAGAGCCAAGGTTTAATGCATTTAGATTTGATATAAATCCGGATCAATGTAATTGGCAACAATTGCAACGACAACTTCAGCCAATACCGGAATCGGTATCTATAACACATCCTGAAAAACCCGTATGGCCAGTCAATGGTATCGATAAAAATCAGTACTTGTTGTATTTGCAAACCATTGCTCCATATATGATGCCTTTTTTAAAAGAGCGATTATTAACTGTTATTCGTTATCCCCATGGGGTACCAGGTGAAAATTTTTATCAGAAAAACTCCCCAGAAATTACACCTGACTTTGTTTCAACTCAAATAATTGATGATACGAACTTTGTTATTTGTAATAACATCGAAACACTTATGTGGCTAGGAAATCAGCTCGCAATTGAATTACACATTCCATTTCAACCGATTCATACAGAAAAGCCTACTGAAATTGTTTTTGACTTAGATCCACCTTCTGTTTATGAATTTCATTTAGCAATAGATGCAGCATTAAAAATGAAGGCTATTTTTGACCAGTTCAATTTAAAATCATTCATTAAAACATCAGGTGGGAAGGGAATGCAAATTTATATTCCATTACCTTTTAACACCTTTTCATATGATGAGACAAGTGTTTTTACGGAATTTGTGTGCAAGTTTTTAGTAGAGCAGTATCCTCAATGGTTTACCACAGAACGATTGAAAAAGAATCGGAACAATAAATTATATTTGGATTATGTACAACACCGTGAAGGGAAAACGATTATTGCACCTTATTCAGCAAGGGGAAATGAAAAAGGGCTAATAGCTACACCATTATATTGGAATGAGGTGAATGATTTCTTAAGACCAGACAAGTTTACTATACACACTGTGTTGGAACGAATAAGAGTTGTAGGTAATCCATTTAGAAACTTCCGAGTTATTGGGGAATTACAGGACTTTAAATCAATTCTTGATCAGCTAAAAGGGAAATAATAAAAATTACCTCCTTTAAAATAATGCAGTGGCCTGTAGGGATCTCGTCAGAAAAATACGGAATTACAACGGTGCACTAAAGCCCTCGTTACTTCAACAAGAAAATCCTTTATCGAAAAACTCCCTTGCGGATTGGAATCATTCACCACAGGGAGTTTCGCACGTAATTGTTTATTGCTTTGGTACTGCTTTTCTTCCATAGGTCATAAAGCGCCATAGCTTTTCAAAAGGTCCCATTTTAAAGAATTTGAACCAGATAACACTAAAGATTATTTGAATGGCAAAAATTAAGATTGCAATGATAACCACATAAGAAGGCGAAACAACATCAAGCCCCATTAAAGAAATAATAGCTAGGCCAATAAAGCTTTGCGCCAAATAATTTGTGAATGCCATTTGACCAACTCGTCCAATTGGCTTAAGAAACTTCGCGATGCTTTTATTCTCCAACATAACAAATAGACAAGTTAAATAAAAATACGTTGTCGGAATTACACCTAAACCCATAATTAATTGTAGATTTTGATAATCTCCTTTTGGGGCAAACCAAATCCAAAGAGAGATCCCTACAAAAATGGGGAATGTCACAAATTGAATCCACTTTAGTTGTTTTGGGTATTCACTAATATGACAAATCCAATCAGCTTTTGCTACTAAAAAACCTGTTAAAAACATGATGAAAATAGTAACTACATCATTTCCTAATATTTCAAAAACAGTTGAAAAGGCTCCTTGATTTGGCATAAATAATTGTCCGAGAATGCAAAGTACATGAACAGTAATAATAGCAAATAGCCATTTACTAATCGTTGAAATCTTTGCATTATAGAATGGAATGAGGAAAAAACCTATAACTGCATAGATAGAAAGGATTGAGCCCCAAAAAACAAATATATGGACGATACCAATTAATAATAAAGCTAGTAAACGTCTTGCAAAACGCCATCTTGGCTTATCGCCACGTGCTTCTGCACGTGAAGTAAAAATATAAAAACCTACACCAAAGAGGAATGAAAAAATCGAAAAGAATTTCTTCTCTATAAAAATATCAATGAGCGTTTCAATAATAGCGTTGATTCCGCTATATTCAGGCGGTGCCTCTAGTAATACCTTGAAGGCTGCTACATTTATAAACAAAATGCCAAATAACGCTATCCCACGAATAATATCTAAGGAAACGATTCTTTCTTTTTGTGTAACTAACGAATTCATTCTTACAATCTCCTTATCTTTAACAATTTATTGCTCTATGGCTATCTTAGCCTCTCATTCTTACAGTAACTTTTTGAAAAGCTTACAGGAACCTTAAATTTATAGGTATGTCTCATTATTTAATGACTTTTTTCACTAATATTAGTTTTTAATCCCCTTGGAGGGCTTGTTTTATTTTTACCTCTTAAAAATTCTTAAATAAGTTCATACAACTTTCTAGTTGCTGGTCTGATATCCCTCAACAAACTTTTTCAAAAACGCTACGAATGCGTTTAAATTAAATACCATTTTTTTTTTACGTAAAATGGTAACACAAAAGTAACATAAATTCCGAATAGAACCGAAACTATACGAAAATCCAATCTTTGTACAAGTCGAAAAAACCTTGCTATAATTACATTTGTGAAGATATTTAATTCGAAAGAGGTAATGAAAATGACAAACGCTTACGATGAATACATGCGTCAGGTAACCGAGCCTATGCGTGCAGAGCTTGAAAATGCGGGTTTTACACAATTAACGACTGCAGATAGCGTGCATGAATTTATGGCAGAAACGAAGGGGACTTCACTTGTTGTTATTAACTCTGTTTGTGGCTGTGCGGCAGGTTTAGCACGTCCAGCAGCGCGTGAAGCAGTGGCAGAAGTGAAGCCAGATCAATTAATAACGGTGTTTGCAGGTCAAGACCCAGATGCAACAGCTGCAATGCGTGGTTATTTCGATGAAGTGCCAGCAAGCTCACCATCGATGGCAATCTTAAAAGATGGTCAATTAGCGTACTTTATTCCACGTGAACAAATCGAAGGCTTCCCAATGGAGCAAATTCGTGATCATTTAGCAGATGTATTAAAGCAAGTATGTGCCGATTAACCATCGTCACAACGGCAGGGCGACCAGATGATGCGTCGCTACAGCTTGCCGATTTTGCGCGTAACGAACTAGAAGCTGAAATTGTTCCACGTCAAAAACGTTCCGTGAAAAACCTTGCAGATAACTATGATGCGAATGTCATTGTAGCGGGCAAGAACCGTTATGAATATTATGCGAAAGGTGCTGATGCGCCTTTCTTTTTTCATCCGAATTCATCAGCCTTTCGATTAAAGCGTGTGGCACGCGGTGAACAGGAGCCATTACTTACTGCATGCGATTTACAGCAAGGTGATTCGTTTTTAGATTGCACGCTTGGCATTGGTTCTGATTGCTTACTCGCTGCTTTTGTAGTAGGAGTGCAGGGGAAAGTTACCGGGCTGGAAGCAGATCGAAACGTCGCCTTTATCGTGAAGAACGGCATGCAAACGTATGATACTACCGAGTTGCCATTAACTGCATGCATGCGCAATATTGAAGTAATTCACGCAGATGCTTTAGAATTTTTACGGCAGCAACCTTCCAATAGCTATGATGTTGTCTATATGGATCCGATGTTTGAGCAAGTAATTGAAGAATCTTCAAACTTTGAGGCACTTCGTCATGCAGGCAGTCATATTGCATTATCAGCAGCTTGGGTAGATGAAGCAATACGAGTGGCAAAAAAGCGTGTAGTATTAAAAGCACATTATCAATCAGAATGGTTTGAGCTTTACGGTTTTAAACGAGATATCCGCTTAACGTCAAAATTTCACTACGGTATTATACAAAAGTAACCATGATGTCCAATTCGGACATCATGGTTATTTTTATATTTTCGAAGCTAAAATATCAATTTGTTCTGCAACTTGTTAATTCACGTATCGAATTCGAAATGGCATGGATTGTCGAAGATTGTGATTCTGAGACTTCTAACGTTTTTTGTACAGAGTCAGATACTTCTACTACTTTCTCTTTCATTGCATCTAATAGCTGACGGATTTCATTTACCGCATCGCCACTTTGATCAGCAAGCTTAGTAATTTCCTTTGCGACAACTGCAAAGCCTTTGTCATGTTCGCTTGAGCGCGCCGCCTCAATTCCTGCATTAATGACTGAAATGCGTGTGCTTTTTGCAACGTTAATAATCATTTCTAATATTTTTGTTGAATCATTAACTTGGCTATTTAGGTTGCTTTGTGCTGATGAAAAACTCGCCACTTTACATACCCCTATAAGGTATGTTAAAGTAATCATAAGTTAGGAGGATTGATTTACATGCAAAGTAATGATGATGTACAAGAAACGCATGAAGTTAGCTGTCGCAAGAGTCATCATCCTGAGAAGATAAAAAAAGATTTAACGACAAGGCTCAACCGAGTAGAAGGCCAAATTCGTGGTATTAAGGGCATGATTGAAAAGGATGTTTATTGTGATGATATTATTACACAATTATCCGCTACGCAATCCGCTTTAAATAGTGTGGCAAAAATTTTGCTTGAAGGTCATTTAAAAGGTTGTGTTGTCGATCGATTAAATGAAGGTGACGATGAAGTGCTCGACGAACTTATTGTCACAATTCAAAAACTAATGAAAAAATAAGGAGCGATTTAAGATGGAAAATGTAACATTAAATGTACAGGGTATGTCATGCGGTCACTGTGTGAAAGCTGTAGAAACAAGTGTTGGTGCTTTAGCAGGTGTTCAAGAAGTAAAAGTTGATTTAGCAGATGCTAAAGTAACTGTTGCCTTTGATGAATCTTCAGTTACAGTAGATCAAATTAAAGAAACAATCGACGAGCAAGGCTACGACGTCGTGTAACTTTTTATGGGTATTTAAACTCCCAGTGAAGGAAGTTAAATTTTGCGAAGGTTCTCTATCCATTCTGTGAAAAGGGAGCCTATCTTTTTAAATATTTTTATACCCCACGTAGGTATATGAGAGGTGAAGTGAGATGACAAAAAAAGAAATAACAATGCAGGTTACAGGAATGACCTGTGCAGCGTGTTCAGCACGTATTGAAAAAGGTTTGAAACGTATGGACGGTGTGGAAGATGCCAATGTAAATTTAGCACTTGAAAAAGCAACGATTTCCTATAATAATGAAACGCTTAAACCTGAACAAATTGAGCAAAAAATTCAAGCGCTTGGCTATGATGTAGTAAAGGAAAAAGCAGAGCTAAATATTACAGGAATGACATGTGCGGCGTGTTCGGCTCGTATCGAAAAAGTGCTTAGTAAAGTGGACGGAATTTCAACTGCAAATGTCAACTTAGCACTTGAAAAAGCAACAATTGAATTTAATCCATCTCAATTATCGATATTGGATATTATGAATCGAATTGAAAAAATCGGTTATGGTGCAGAAAAAGTAGTAGAAGGTGATCCAGTCGACCATCGTGAACTAGCGATAAAAAAACAGCAATGGAAGTTTATTGTCGCAGCGATTTTATCAATACCACTGCTATGGACGATGGTAGGACACTTTTCATGGACTAGTTTTTTATATGTACCTGACTTTTTAATGAATCCTTGGGTACAGCTTGTATTAGCAACACCAGTGCAATTCATTATTGGATGGCAGTTTTACGTAGGGGCTTATAAATCACTACGCAGTGGCTCGGCTAATATGGATGTACTCGTTGTGATGGGGACGAGTGCCGCATACTTCTATAGTATTTATCAAACACTTTTGCACGCAGGTTCGAATCATATGCCACATTTGTATTTTGAAACGAGTGCGGTGCTAATTACATTAATTATACTTGGTAAATTATTCGAAGCCCGTGCGAAAGGGAAATCGTCACAGGCGATTAAACAGTTAATGGGCATGCAAGCAAAAGTGGCAACTGTCGTACGTGATGGCATAGAGCAACAAATTGCGTTAGAGCAAGTACAAATTGGTGAGATTGTACGTATGAAGCCAGGTGAAAAAATACCAGTTGATGGGGAAGTACTAAGTGGTGTTTCAGCCGTTGACGAATCGATGCTAACAGGTGAAAGCCTACCCGTTGATAAAAAGGCAGGCGATTTCGTATATGGTGCAACGATTAATAAAAACGGTGCACTTGAAATGAAGGCGCTAAAAGTTGGGCATGAAACAGCGCTTGCTCAAATAATAAAAATTGTCGAAGCAGCTCAAGGTTCAAAAGCGCCAATTCAACGTTTAGCAGATAAAATTTCAAGTATTTTCGTCCCGATAGTTGTAGGGATTGCAGTTTTAACATTCATTATTTGGTGGTTTGTAAGTAAAGATTTTACAGCAGCATTTGAAGCTACAATTGCAGTTCTTGTAATTGCATGTCCATGTGCACTTGGCTTAGCAACGCCTACATCGATTATGGCAGGATCAGGTCGAGCTGCGCAGTTTGGTATATTATTTAAAGGCGGCGAACATTTAGAACAAACGGGCTTTATTGAAACGGTTGTTGTTGACAAAACAGGAACTGTCACAAATGGGCAACCTGTGCTAACAGATGTTGTCGTCTTTGATAACTTTAGTGAATCCGATATACTCGAAAAAGTAGCAGCTGCTGAAAATGCATCGGAGCATCCATTAGCTGAAGCAATTGTGCAGGGTGTGAAAGAACGGGGCATTACAATTGAACAGGCAACGGATTTTCAAGCAATTCCAGGGTTTGGGATAGAGGCTAAGGTTTCGGGTAAACATGTACTCGTAGGAACGAGAAAGTTTATGAATTCACGGAATGTTACCATATTAGACATAGTGGAGCAGCAATTAGTAAGCTTTGAGCGTGATGGGAAAACAGCCATGCTTATTGCCATTAACGAACATCTCGCTGGAATTGTAGCGGTTGCTGATACAGTAAAGGCAACATCGAAAGAGGCAGTAGCAAGATTACATGAGCTTGGTATAAAAGTTGTGATGCTGACAGGAGATAATGAACGTACTGCACAAAAAATTGCAACGGAAGTGGGAATTGATGAAGTAATTGCCGAAGTATTACCAGAGCAGAAAGCCCAGCAAATTGAAAAATTGCAGCAGCAAGGGAAAAAGGTAGCGATGGTTGGAGATGGGATTAATGATGCACCGGCTTTAGCGGTGGCTGATATCGGAATGGCTGTCGGAACAGGAACAGATGTAGCGATGGAAGCTGCAGATATTACATTAATTCGCGGAGATTTAAACAGTATAGCAGATGCGATTTTAATGAGCCGTAAAACCATGATGAATATTAAACAAAATTTGTTCTGGGCGTTTGCCTACAATGTTATTGGTATTCCAATTGCCGCTATCGGGTTATTAGCGCCTTGGGTTGCCGGAGCAGCGATGGCATTTAGCTCCGTATCGGTTGTATTAAATGCACTGCGATTACAACGAATAAAATTATAGATGAAAGGAGGGACGTTCCAGAATTAATTCTAGGACGTCCCCCTTTCAAATTAAGGAGCTATTTACGCATAATGAAACTTAAGTGACGGCCAGTACCACGATCTTGACGGTAAGAAAAGCCGTCTTCACTGTTAAATGTACACATCGGGTCAATCATAATATTGGCACTTGGGACGCCGGCAATTTCACATTGTTTTTTCACAGTTAGCTGATTATCAATATGGTATTTATCCGTATTATCATTGAAGTACATAAATTCATCTGCATAGCCAAGCGCTTTGAATTTTTCATAGACATCTGCATCAACTTCAAATTTTACCTGACTAATCGCCGGACCGATTATGACATGCACATCTTCAAGCTGACAATTTTCGTGCGTTTGCAAATGCTGCAACATTTTTAGTGTTATTTCTTTAATTGTTCCTTGCCAACCCGAATGAATGGCACCGATTAAGTTAGTTTTATCGTTATAAAATAATACGGGTACGCAATCAGCGGTAAAGCTTGAAATAACAACATTCGGCTCATAAGTATAAAGTCCGTCTGTGTCGGGAATTGCTGTTGAAATATCTAGCGCACCATTACCGATTTGCTGTTGCGTAATCTGTACGAAATTTGCACTATGTGTTTGATTGGCACAAACAAAATTATTCACATCAGTATTTAGCAAATGTGCGAGTGCTTCACGGTTGTGGACGATTTGCGCTGCATTCTGGCATACATGTAAAGCCATATTATTATTTTCATGTAAACGGGCATCCTTTAAAGTAATACCGAGCAGGCGTTCTTCATTATTTTCATAAAATTTTACATTCATATTATCACCACTTGTACTATAACGTATTGGCGGATTTTTGTATAGCCATCTATTGTTTGGTATAATTATGGGAAATAGGGGTGGATATATTGAAAAGTTAGCAAATCATTGTTTCGGGATTTTTACCATATTTTATTGCGATAATAATCCTTTTATTGATACTGCACCCATATCATCCAGAATATTTAACAATGGGATATACATCGTGATGATGTGCTTAAAAGTTTTTTATAAACAAAGGAGTGAGTTTGTTGAAATTAACGATTGAGTGGATTTACGAAACACAGACAAAACTTCAAATTAAGTATAGAAGTGAAGCGATACCGGCAGCACATGCTTTTTTATTAATAGAAGATATGAAAAAAACAGGTCGGATGAAATCATATTCATTAACGGATGAACATGATAGCGAATGGACAATGAAAGAATTGAAAAAGTATTTACAGGAGCTTGAAATCGAGCCGCATAACGTACAGCTTTATTTTGACGGTGGTTTTAATCGAGAGGAAAAATTAGCGGGACTAGGTGTTGTTATCTATTTCGAGCAAAACAATCAACACTATCGCTTACGTCTCAATCAACAAGCTCACTATTTAATTTCGAATAATGAGGCTGAATATGCAGCGCTACTATTTGCAATCGAGCAATTAGAGGAGCTTGGTGTTCATCATCAAGCAATTGAAGTATTTGGTGATTCACAAGTAGTTATCAATGAAATGAACGGGGAATGGGCAGTTTCGGATAATGCACTTGCTAGCTGGGCTGATAAAGTCGATGCCAAGCTACAAAAATTAGGTTTAACCGCCATCTATCAATATGTAGAACGAAAGCAAAATGACGAGGCAGATCAATTAGCAAACCAAGCACTATCTGGTACAGAAATATCTGCAAAGCAACAAGTAAAACGAAAAAAGTGAGTTCGCAAATTTGCGAATTCACTCTTAATCTAAATCATTTCCACTATTTATAAATCCGCCACCACGATCTACTGATCAAGAGGCGCCAATGAAAATTAAACGTTATATTAGATTTACATATTTACTTATCCCGTCTGTTAAAAGATACATACTAAAATGATAATAAATAGTTTTTTAGAAATAATGGTTAAAAAATTATGCAGTTTTTGGTGTTGTTTTAAGCGAAACAACCTAATTATTTGCTAGGTTTGAGAAATTTATAGGTACTAAATCAAAAATAGCACTTTGTGAACTTGTTTTTAAAAGACAGTTTAGTAAAGTTAACATTGTGCAAGAAATGAGGAATTCTGTTGGGGAAATGGGTAGTAATATTACTTGTGGTAGCAGTTATTTTTATGTTTGTTCAAGCGGAAATGACGTTTCGACGTGCAGATAAAATCAAAAAAGAACAGCGACAAAAGGGGGGACATGAATGATTCGTTCAGTTGGGGCAGGCAGTACGGGGCTTAATAATCAATCGCGACGAAAAGCTCAGCCTGAAGCGAGCATTCCATTTCCAAAGGTAGGTAGTGGGGGGCAAGTCGGCACTACACAAGAGCAACCTGCTAAAATAAGACAAGAATCACAAACGATGATGGTCGGGGTGAAGCCCAAGTCACAGTTAAAATCTATATTTGATGAAACGACGAGCGTTGTAAAATTAAATGCAGATGGTGACCGATTAGAAGTAAGTAAGCGTGCTATTACATTGGCAAAAGATAAGCTTTTTGGATAATGAAAAACGCTAGTCCTCTATAATAGGACTAGCGTTTTTCAATTTGAAATTAGTTTTTCGCTAATTTCTTTTCACCAGCAATACCTGGTTGTGTTAATTCAAAAGGATTTAAAATAATATCTAATTGTTCTTTTGTAAAGTATTCGTATTGTAGGCATAATTCACGTACTGATTTGCCACTGTGTAAAGCTTCACGTGCAATTTGACTTGAACGTTCATAGCCTAAGTGTGGTGCTAATGCAGTAACGACACCAATTGATCGCTCAACAAAGTCATGCATACGCTCTTCGTTTGCTTCGATGTGATCTAAGCAAAGTTTTGTAAATACAGTGAAGCCGTTAGTCATAATTTCAATAGATTGTAATAAATTGAACACAAGAACAGGCTCCATTACGTTTAATTCGAATTGACCTGCTTCCGAAGCTAGAGAAATAGTTACGTCATTTCCGATTACTTGGAATGCAATTTGGTTAATTACTTCAGGCATTACCGGGTTAACTTTACCTGGCATAATTGAAGAACCAGGTTGACGTTCTGGTAAACGAATTTCAGCAAAACCTGCTTTTGGACCTGAAGCCATTAAGCGTAAGTCATTAGCAATTTTAGACATGTTCATCATTGAAATTTTTAACATTGAAGACACTTCAGCATACGTATCTGTGTTTTGCGTCCCATCGATTAAGTTATCCACTTTTACGAATGGGAAGTTGCTGTACTTCGCAATATTTTCTACCGCCAAGTTCATGTATTCTGGGTCAGCATTTAAGCCAGTCCCAATTGCTGTAGCACCGATGTTGATTTGAAGCATTGTTTGTTGTGCTTTCTTCACACGTGCAATATCACGAGCAACTACTGCAGCATATGCACCGAACTCTTGACCTAAACGAATAGGAACAGCGTCTTGTAAGTGTGTACGGCCCATTTTCACGATACCGTCAAATTCAACTGATTTTTGGATGAAGCTATCACGCATGACTTCCATCGCCATAATTAAATTATCTAAAGTTGTAACCGTTGCAATGTGAATTGCTGATGGGAAAGCGTCATTTGTCGATTGTGCCATGTTTACGTGGCTGTTAGGACTAATGATTGAATATGACCCTTTTTCTTCCCCTATAATTTCTAATGCGCGGTTAGCGATTACTTCGTTGGCATTCATGTTCATCGAAGTACCAGCGCCACCTTGAATTGGATCTACGACGAATTGATCGTGCAGTTTACCTGCAATAATATCATCAGCAGCATGGGCAATAGCATTTGCAATTTTTTCGTCTAATTTACCGATAGCAGCATTAGCTAAAGCTGAACTTTTCTTTACAATGGCCAATGCACGGATTAATTCAGGATGCATTGTCATTTTTGTAATTGGGAAGTTTTCTAATGCACGAGTTGTTTGAACGCCATAATAAACGTCCTTTGGAATTTCTAATGTGCCTAAAAAGTCTTTTTCAATACGTGTACTCATTTGTACGAACCCTCCAAGAGAATGGTGTAATAGTTGTATAAACAATCCTATTATACGTCAAATTCCACCAAAATCCTACTTGCTGAATTATTAGATTATTTGACGTATTCATGTAAAGTACGGAATTCACTTTAATATGGTGAGATATGCTCTTATTATCATGAATTTTTACTTTTTTAGACAAAAAATATGCTATTTAATCTTTAAAATACACCTTTTTGCATGACGTAGCAATACGTTTTTTTGTGAAACTATTTTATTACTTATTATTTTCCCTTATTTTATTTAATATCTTTATATAGATTTTTTGGGTAATATTACAATAGAAGGTAGTTTTACTAATTTTGTAATAGAAAGCAGGTATTATTTATGACTTTAACTTTTCAAAATATAAATATATTTGCGCAACTTGAACGAGAAACGGAACTTTATCGTCATTATCAGCTTGATGAAGTGAAAGACCGCTACGATAGTAATTTTATCGAATTTTTATCAAATCCTACGTTATCCGAACTGCAGGCAGCTTTGGTCTACTTACAACACAAACATCGACAAAGTGGACGACAGTTTTTAAAGGTTGTATTTCCACAAGATGAAGAAATTCCAATTGAATTGCATCAATATTTATTATCGAATCAATTTGGCATTGGTAGTTTGGAAATGTATGCTATAAAGCCGAATGTTTTTACGCGAGAACCGATTTGTCCTGAAGTGACAATTGAATTTGTGTCTCCTAGAACTTTAGAGGGCTATTTAGAGATTCATTATAAAGATGCATTACAATGGGGTGAAAGTTACGCTCAAGCTAGAAGTGCTATGTTAAAAAGGGACTATGAACTAAAGCGTACAGCTCAAATTGTCGCAGCGTATAATGGAAAAGTTGTAGGTTCGCTTGATGTTATTGAATCAGCAAATTCAGCAGAAATTGATAATTTGTTCGTATTGCCAGCCCATCAAAAGAAAGGGATAGGTACAAAACTTCAGCAATTTGTTATGAAACATTACTCGGAAAAAATAATTATTTTAGTTGCTGATGGGGACGATACACCGCGCGAAATGTACACAAAACAAGGTTATTCCTATATAGGAAAGCGATTTAGTGCATTAAAAACATCATTAGGTTAATAAATGTGCTTGAGATAATCTAATTCTCAAGCACATTTTTTTAGTGAAAACAAAAAGGATAATTTCTCCGATGAAATTTACATAAGAAACAGATGATAATTTTCACTCAACCAGTACATTGCATAATAATGGTGTTAGCTATAAGGTGTTCAAGTTCGAATAAAACGATACATTTTTTTGAATTGTTTAGGTAAGAACAGTTTAGGAAGGCGGGACTTTTTTGCCGTTCAGGCTACTAATTCATTACTAGAAAAGGAGTTGATTTTTATTGAAGAACTATTTCTTATTATTAAGCATATTGCTGGGAGCTTTTTTAGTAGGATGTACAGAAAAACAGAAAGAACCTGTTACAGATGAAGAGGTATCATCTCCAATTGAACAGCCTAAAGAAATAAATGAACTAAATTATGAATTACTAATGCACTTGGAATTTATACCACATGAAGTAGGGACATCTATGACATTAATTCAAGATGAAAAGCTATATCTAAGCTGGGCAGAGATATTCCAGTTTGAGGAGACACCTGTCATTGATTTTGCAACAGAAGAGGTATTATTTGTGACAGAATATTCAAATGGCTGCGGATTAGTTTTTGATACGTTAACGCAAAAAGAAGATACGATTCATGTGAAGTTAAATTTCCCTGAAGAAATTCGTACACAAAAATCAATTGCATGTAATGATATAGCAATGCCAAATTCATATGTTATCAAATTAAAAAAGACAAATGCGACAAAAGGTACATTAGAAGATCCGTACGCCATTCGATTAGAAAATGTAAATATAAAAAATTAATGACATTGAAAGGTTACGCTGAAAACTCAATAATTATTTTCAATGTAACATTTTTTTTGCATGTAATATTGCTTTTATTTGAGTTGAATTTGTTGAAAAATCAATTTATTTGCTAATTCACTAGTCGCGTGTTAGTTGAGGTTATTGTAATAATGAAAGATTACTGCTAGTATTAGTTATTGTACAATAATAGTATTGGCGCGAACAATTCTGTGGATGGAAGATGCCGGAAGCGAATTGTGCAATTGAATATTATCAAGCAATGATCGCTGTGGATAACACTACAGACGGGAGCAGTTTCTGGAGAGAGCGCATGAAGCGTCGCCGAAGGGTTCACTATCTCAGGCAAAAGGACAGAAGAGTAATGAGAGACGTTATTATTCTTACGTAAACAGGGACTAGTCAATATACTAGTCCCTTTTCTAATTTTCAGAAAAATTACTTGATGACCGCGAAGATAACTATTATTTGAGCCACAAAAGTGGTATGCAAATATATCTTTTGGAGGAAATCGTCTTGGAACAACCAGAATTAAAGCGCGACCTTAAAAATCGCCATGTACAATTGATTGCGATTGGTGGAACGATCGGAACGGGGTTATTTTTAGGGTCAGGGAAAGCGATCGCACTAGCAGGACCATCCATTATTTTTGCTTACTTAATCGTTGGTATTGCCTTGTTTTTTGTTATGCGTGCGTTGGGGGAATTACTACTTTCAAAAGGTGGCTATTCATCATTTACTGAATTTGCCACTGAATATTTAGGTGACTGGGCTGGTTATGTAACAGGCTGGACGTATTGGTTTTGCTGGATCATGACAGCGATGGCCGATATTATTGCGGTAGGTATGTATACACAATATTGGTTTGATGTACCTCAATGGGTGCCGGCAATTGTGTGTTTAGTTGTGTTATTAGCCCTAAACTTATTAACCGTAAAATTATTTGGTGAACTAGAGTTTTGGTTTGCAATAATTAAAATCATTACGATTGTTGCATTAATTGCGATCGGAATTGTATTACTTGTTATTGGTTTTGAAACAGAATCAGGCAAGGTAGCCGTATCGAATCTTTGGGAGCATGGTGGGTTATTCCCGAACGGAGCATTTGGCTTCTTAATGGCATTCCAAATGGTTGTCTTTGCATTTGTAGGGGTAGAGCTAGTGGGTGTTTCTGCAGCAGAAACAGCAAATCCACAAAAAAATATTCCTTCAGCCATTAACAAAATTCCAGTACGTATTTTATTATTCTACGTAGGTGCATTATTCGTTATATTAACGATTAATCCATGGGATACTTTAAGCGCAGCGAGCTCGCCATTCGTTCAAGTGTTTGCATTAGTCGGCATTCCTGTTGCAGCAGGCTTAATAAACTTTGTTGTGTTAACATCTGCTGCATCAGCAGGTAACAGTGGGTTATTCTCTACAAGCCGAATGCTATTTAGCTTAGGTAAAAACAAGCAAGCACCGAAAGTATTTGGTAAGCTAAATAAAAATCACGTGCCGCAAAATGGATTGATATTATCCTCAGTCGTCGTTTCAATCGGTGCATTTTTAAGCTATTTAATGCCTGAAAATGCATTTAATGTCGTGACAACAATTAGCGCGATTTGCTTTATTTGGGTATGGAGCATCATTTTAATCTCACATATACTGTATAAAAAGCGTCATCCTGAATTGCATAAGGTATCGATTTTTAAAGCGCCTTTAACGCCGTTTGTGAACTATGTAGTCTTGGCATTTTTCGTATTTCTACTAGTAGTAATGGCCATTTCTGAATCAACGCGCACAGCGTTATTATTAACACCTGTTTGGTTTGTCATGCTATTCGTGATTTATTTTATGCGTAAAAAATAGTTAGAAGGATTTGTCCGAGAAGTATTTCTGGGACAAATCCTTGCGCCGAGGATGGGGGCTAGCACGAAGCTAGTCATAAATGGATTGTCACAGGACGTGACGCTTTTAGCATTCGTTCTTTCCTTCTGACCACCGCAGAAGCACCGCCCTCAAGCAGTTAATTTACACATGAACGAGGGGCAGCCCGAAAATATATACTTTTCGGGCTGCCCCTTTTTTAGATTACGTACCTTCCATTTGAATAAGCAAAATGAAAAACAAAATGTTATTTGTAGATTTTGTTTTAGATCAAATCAAAAGTGAAAAATAGTTGTCAAGTTTTTCGCTCGAATTGATAACTAAATATACGTAAAAAAATAATTTTTCGGCTATCGAAATTCTTGGGGGCACTCTTTATTTTTGCGGGTGTTTTAGCAGCGAACTATACACCGTCAAAGGTAAGGAAGCTTCAAGGTAATATGTAGAATTAAGATCGTGTGTTTTTTTATTTTTAAAGGGGTGTGCTGAAGGTTATTCGACGAAGCACACCCCGTTTTTTAGGTCAATTTACTAAATAATTGTGCGCGAGCCTCTTGATATACTTTTGCATCACATTGCTCACATGAATATTTTCCTTGCATATTTTGCTTAAATAATCGATATTTGTTCGAGCCTTCTTCAACGAAAAAAACCTTTTTACAACAATAACAAATTGTTTCGTAACGAATCATAGTATTCATACCCCTATTCTATTTTTGTTGACGATTATAAAGCGATATAGCACACATGCTAAAGTAAATGCTAATAAGGAGAACATGCTTGTCGCCAGTTGGATTGAAAACCATTGTGAACATAATCCGATTATTAGCGTTAATATAATTTGTAATATGCTCTCAAATAGCGAAAGTACACTTGTAAATCGCCCCAAAATTTCAGTTGGAACCTTATTTTGATAGATAGTCGCATACCCGGTATTGCTAAACGACATGAAAAAACCAAGTAGGATGAAAGCAATAATCGCAAGTATTAAATTGGGTGAACCATAAAAAATCGTATAGCAAGCTAAAGTCAATAATAGCCCAGCTCCAATATAAGTTGAGATTGATAGCTTCCTGACAAAGCTTGCCGCTGCAATGCCCCCAACAATAGCGCCAATCCCAGTAACCCCAACAATGACACCATAAGATGCATCGGAAACATGGTGGAAATCTTTTAAAAATGACATCTCCTGTGAATCAAGTGCATGGGCAATCATCAAGACGCAGCTATACAACACGAAAAATTGTAACAAGCATCGATGCTGTGACATCACCTGCCATACAACCTGAAAATCTTTACGTAGAACGGTTGGAGAAATGATTTTTTGTCCGTCCGTAACACGCTGCGAGATATTAGGTAACAAGTACATAAAATAGGCACTAATTAATAACATACAACTGTTCACCCAAATTGTGATAGATGTATTTGCCATTGCAATAATTATGCCACTAAGTGCAGGTCCAATCATAAAACTACCTGAACTTAAAATACTATTAATCGCATTGAAACGTGGCCGGTCCTGTTCGGTTACCAACTTAGTAACCATAAAAGTACTGCTTGGTTGTGCAAAACTTGCGGAAATATTTGTTAAAAATACAAAGCTAAAAATTATCCATATAGATGGTGCAAAAGGTATCATAAATACAACTATTGCTCGAAACACATCGCTCAATATAAGAATAATACGTTTATTTGAGCGATCTACAATCGAGCCAACAAAGAAGCTTGCTACAATTCGCGCAATTGGGCCAATCATATACAAACCCGCAACCATAGTGGGGGATTCGGTCATATGCCAGACTGTTAAATTCAACGCAATTAAATAAATCCAACTGCCAAGTCTTGAAATACCTTGGCCAATCCACAATAGAAAATACTCTTTTTTATAGTTCATACATCACCTCTATCTGCTCATGCGTTCGCGAATTTTTTCACTGGCCTGTAGCGCTAATTGATAGCAATTACTTGCTTGTTTATATGCATGTAATTTTTCATAAAATCCTGCCCAAAGAGGTGCGTAAAATAGAGTGAGTGCAAAATATTGTTGCTGTTCAAAATGCGGAAATGCTTGTTCCTCTAATTGTTTGAGGTCGGATATTGAATATTCTTTTTCACATGCATAGGCAAGGAGTGCGCGTTGGTGTAAATGGTGTGGAACAGAAAATTGGGCTTTGTCGTACTTATTTAATAATTGATTAAGCTCTGTAAAATCTTGCAACTGATAACATGTGCGCATCCAATTAATGACGGAATGTAAATCGTGCTCATAGTGCTGCGCTAGTGCATAATGATTACAGGCTTTTTCGAAATCCTTTTGGCATTCATAGCAATACGCAATATTGTTATATATTGAGCTAAATTGCATAGGTGTTTGAATAGATGTAACATGGTTAAGTAAATTTAATCCAGCGTTATATTCGTTTAATGCTTCGGTAAAGCGATTTAAATCATTGAAAATGACACCTTTCATAGAATAAAGCTTTAGTTGGAATAGTGGTTTAAATATATGTCTGATATGATTTGTCGCCAATTCAATATGATCGAGTGCTTTTTGAAATTGATAGCTTCGATGATTAGCAAACGCAACATGATAATGATAATTTGCCTGCTCAAAATCACTTGCCCGTATTAAGAGTTGGGCATTGAAATTATTATGTTCTCGATCGGCTAATTGTTGAAATTCCAAAAAGGACAGGTGTGCAAATGCTGTAATCGCGATATAAAGTGATGTCATACGGTCAGTATTATATGGAATAAACGGTTCTAGCTCGTTTAAAAGAGAGCGCGCCATTATATCTTGCTTAATCGAGAGTAAATAACGGCAATAAATGAGCTTAGCAATTAGCTGATGATCAAATAGCTGGAATGTTTGCTCGTATGCTTGAAGCAGTTTGATTTCTTCGTCAGAAAGCGAATCGTTTGATAAGAGCTTTTCGTAAATGACTTCATATGCCTGTAAGAAGTGCTGCTCCTGTTGCATCGTTTCGGTTAAACTAATGCTAAGTCGATTGAATAATTGCTCGTACAAAGCATATTCGGCAATGACAATCCCATTTTCGATACGGCTTAAATAGGACGGTGTACAAATGCCGAATGCGACATCATCCTGCTTAAGCTTTTTTTGCTGGCGTGTATATTTGATTAATTTTCCCCATTGTTGCTCAAGTGTTTCCATTGTGTTCACCCCTTGGAATTATTTTACCAAAATATTCTCTAGAAAAATTGTGAAATTCTTGAAAATAAGATAAGCTCAAGTCATTATTCGAACGATACTTACACAATTCGAACAAAAGAATCATGTTAAACTATTGCATAAAAAACAATCGCTCTATATGATTAGAAAAATACTATAGAATTCTTTGTTTTTAGATTAGGGGAGAGCATGTATGTTTTTTTATGAGGTCGATAATGAGATTCAATTAAAGCTTGTAACGCAACAAGATGCAGAGGAAATCTTTGCATTTGTAGATCGTTCTCGTGATTATTTACGCGAATGGCTTGGCTGGGTAGACAATACAAAAACGGTAGAAGATTCACGTAAATTTGCGGAGTATAATCTAGAACGTTTTGCAAAACGTGAAGGGCTCGATACAGCAATTTACTATAAAGGACAATTTGTTGGCAAAATCTCGATTAACACAATCAATTGGTCGTTAAAAAAATGCGAAATCGGATACTTTTTAGATGAAAACTTCCAGGGAGAAGGCATTATGACACGCGCGGCAAAGGGAATGATTGATATTGCCTTTCATGAATATAAATTGGAAAAAGTAGAAATCCGTGCTGCAGAGGGCAATAAAAAAAGTCGTCACATTGCGGAGCGTTTAGGCTTTATGCTTGAAGGAACAAATCGCAATGCTGAATGGCTGTATGACCATTATGTGGATCATGCGGTATATGGGTTACTTGCAGATGAATGGATTGGCGAATATAAATAATTTTTGCCTCGTCGAAAAAAGAATTTGACGGGGCTTTTTGTTTGTTGTGAAACGGTGAATTACTCGTAACATTTACAGAAATGAGTAATAATAAAAGAATGAAAAATGGAAATTTCAGCTTTTTTGAAACTATTTTCCTTTTAATACGTATGTAAGAAGGAAATGGTAATAGCTATTATACGTTTTACGAAAGAAAGAGTAGGTGGAATAGGTGACACAACCAATTGTAGAAATTAAAAATTTGAACAAAACGATTAAAGGCAAGCATATTATTAAAAACTTGAATTTAACGTTTTACCCTGGTCAAATTACCGGATTTTTAGGGCCAAATGGAGCAGGGAAAACAACAACCATTCGAATGATGACGGGTCTGATGCATCCGTCTGAAGGGGAAGTAATTATCGATGGTCATTCGCTTTCTAAGAAGTACGAGGAGGCGATTAGTCATGTAGGGGTAATTGTAGAAAATCCTGAAATGTATAAGTATATGACGGGCTATAAAAACTTGCAGCACTTTGCCCGTATGCATAAAGGAGTTACGAAAGAGCGCATTGATGAGGTCGTTGCTCAAGTGGGCTTAGAAAACCGTATTCATGAAAAAGTAAAAACGTATTCACTGGGGATGCGTCAACGACTTGGTTTGGCACAAGCAATGCTACACCGTCCGAAATTTTTGATATTAGATGAGCCAACAAACGGACTAGATCCAGCAGGTATTCGCGAATTTCGTATGTACTTACGACGAATTGCTACTGAGGATAATGTGGCGATCGTTGTATCAAGTCACCTTTTATCAGAAATTGAGCTGATGGTTGACCGAATAGCTGTTATTCAAAATGGCGAATTAATTGATTTACGCGAGCTAGAGCAACAGGCTGCAACACAGTACTTGATAGAAGTTGGCCAGCATGAGCAGGCAATTGCGCTGTTTGGTGACAAGCTAACAAAGCAAAATACAGGTTTCTTACTTGATTTAACGAAAGAAGAAGTGCCAGCAATTGTGCGTCAACTAGTGGAAGCGGGCATTGATTTATACTCGATTCAGCCTGTACAAAAACGTTTAGAAGATCAATTTATTGAAATGACAGGTGGAGGTGCGATCGATGCAATACGTTAAAAATGAATGGATTAAAATGTGGTCGCAAAAAAACGCTTGGATTATGCTTGTTATTGTCTTAGGGTTATTAGCATTGGTGACGGGTATTAATAAATATTATGACGATCCTTCTGGTACTGAAGCTGAACGTCTCAAGGCAAATGAGGTTCATTTAGCAGAAAATAAAGAGTGGGCATCAGCTGCAAAAGCTAATAATGAAGATCTATCATATTACAATGAAGAAATTGCAAAAATAGAATACCGTATCGCAAATGATTTACCATCTGCACAATCAATGAGCCTAAATGAGCATTTGAATTTTACTTTAAGTATATCGATTATGATGATTAGTATTTTTACAACGGTAATTGCAGCAGGGATTGTTTCGAATGAATTTGGTACAGGGACGATTAAAATGTTATTAACGCGTCCAGTGGCACGTTGGAAAATCTTGTTGTCAAAATTGGTGGCTTCATTACTATATGGCCTAACGTTATTAGCGATTGCGTGTACGTTTACAGCAGTGCTTGGCTTCCTATTATTTAATAATGATAACGCCATTACATTATCTATCGTTAACGGCCAAGTAGTAGAGCAAGCAATGGAAAGCGCATATTTTGCAACAATTGGCTATTCACTAGCTTCGATTTTAATGACAACGATTTTTGCGTTTATGGTTGGTTCATTATTTGGTTCAAGTACATTAGCAGTAAGTTTATCGTTATTCATATTATTAATGGGCCAAACAGCGACAATGTTTTTGTCTCAATATGATTTTGCAAAATACATTTGGTTTGCGAATGATTTATCGTACTATATACCTGGAAGTAGCCCGATGATTGAAGGGTTAACACTTGGCTACTCGGTCGTAGTGAATATTGTGTATGCCATCCTTTTCCTAGCCATTACATTTGGTTACTTTATGAAACGTGATGTCACAGCATAAAATGATACTTTGATAAGGGATATTTATGGTCCTTTAATGCGGGATAAATAGCAGGAGTTCTTACAATGTAAATTTGTAAGGGCTCCTTTTTATTGGAAAAATATTTTACAATGATTGAGTAAAATGAATTGTTCAGTCGTCTAAGTATTAAGGAAGGAGGCGCAGTATGTTTGATTTGGAACAAGATTATGCACGTTATCATGACAATATTTATCGGTTTATTTATTTTCTGACGTTAGATGCAGTACTTGCCGAAGATTTAATGCAAGAAACATTCATTCGTGCATTTAACGGAAGACAATCCTTTCGTCAACAATCTAATACCCTAACCTGGCTACGAACAATTGCAAGAAATTTAGTGTATGACGATATGAAACGGAAAAAATTGATACGCTTTATTACCTTTCAAAAACAGCATCAGCCTTTGCAATTGGCGCTAACACCAGAACAATTATTACATACAAAAGAAGAAATTCAATGGTTGTATGAAGGCATTGCGAAATTGAAATTTGAGTACCGTGCTGCGATCGTACTTCGGAAAATTGAAGAGCTGAGCATTAAAGAGACGGCTGAAATATTAGGTTGGAATGAGGCAAAGGTACGCAATAATACGGAGCGCGGCATGAAGGAGTTACAAAAGCGGATGAGGGGTGAACGAGATGGATGAACAATTCAAAAATATGCAAGCACCTATAAGAACATCAGAGCAACAAATAAAGAGCCTAAATCAAATTAAAGGAAAGATCAAACAGCGACAACGCATGCTAAAATTGCAGCTGATTGGCACGAGTTTTACAGCAGTAGCACTTATATTTATTTTATTTACGCTGTTTATAACAAAGAGTGAACCACTTTCAAATCAAGCGGCAACATCAGCGTCATTACAAAAAGCCTATTATTTTTCTAATCATTCGGAACAGCCAGTTGTCAATATTGATAAATGGTATTACACCTCAAAATCTAAAATAGCAAACAAAGATTTAAATTTGCTAGCTCAACTGGCAAATCAAATAAGTCAGTCGAAACAATTATATGAAGAGCAGCAGTTACCGCCAGCCTTTCGAGATTTTTTATTGCATTATGACGATGGGACAAAGCGTTATTTGCAATTTTGGACAACGATTATTAATGACCGACATGAACAGTTTGTGATGGATGTAACTACAAAACAAGTGTATGAACTAACATCATCTGATAGTGAACTGTTACAAATGATGACACAAGAATCAAATTTTTTTATCACTTTAGTTAGGTTCGTTATTTTTTTAGCTGTATTATATGTAGCACTATTTGTGTGCTTGCACTTTAATTTACTGGGCAATACAGAAAAGCTAGAGACCATAAAAGCCTGGAAGATATTCGTCCTAGGAATTGCAACTTATTTTTATGTCGTAATCGTACAGGGGCTTAGTCTCTATTATTTTGGCGCAGTAAACGCATTATTTTTGGGAGGCATATTATTCCTGCCATTTGTACTCTATCATTGGCGACAATTTGGTAAAAGTAATTATCAAGTATCAACGTGGGTACTGCTAGTAATCGCATTTGTTATCTGTTGCTATATTTTCCTATTCACCTAACTTCTTATAGTTCACTTTTTATACATCACAGACAGTAATTTTATAGTTGTCTTGTATATTACAACGCCTGTTCACCAAGTGTGGGCAGGTTTTTTTTTCGAATGAATATTTGCAAGCTTTCATACATTGTGATAATAGATATATTCATTGTAATTTGTTTACTAGATGCCGATTTATTGTAAAATATAACAAAAGAATGAAAATCCAGAGAATACGGGGTGTTTTGGTGGAATGGAATGAACAATTTGATGTTGTCGTAGTGGGTTCAGGAGCTGGAGGAATCGTTGCTGCGATTACAGCTGCCAACAAAGGATTAAAGACGCTATTAATTGAAAAGGGAACATCTTGGGGCGGTTCATCAGCACTTTCTGGTGGTGGGCTATGGATTCCGAATAATCATGTATCAAAAAAGGCCGGCTTACAAGATAGTGAAGAAGAGGCACTATTGTATATGGATACGGTGATTACGCATGATGGACCAGGGGCAACACGTGAACGTAAAATTGCTTACGTTCAAAATGGGCATAAAATGGTACAGTATCTAGAGGACTTAGGGATGAAATGGGTTGCAGGTTCACTATATCCCGATTATTATCCAGAGCAACCAGGTGGCAAAATTGGTCGTTCTATAGAAGGTGCCATATTTGATGCGAAAAAAATAGGTGCTTTAGAACGGACACTTCGGGCAGGCGAAATTGATCCACCAATTCCGCTATATTCAGGAAAAGTTGCCTCGTTACCAAAGGCGTTTACGAATGCAAAAGATTTCGGCACAGTTATTGGTATGTTTGCAACGGGCTTTAAGCATAAATTAAAGGGCGAACGTGCGATTTCAATTGGTGCAGGCTTAGTAGCAGGTTTATTAAAAATTGCGTTAGAGCAAGGGGTTAAATTACGATTAGCTACTCCATTAAAAGATTTAATTTTTGAAGATAATCAAGTCGTAGGTGTAGAGATTGAACACAATGAAGAAACAAGCTATATTCAGGCGAAGGCCGTCATTTTAGCGAGTGGTGGTTTTGAGCGCAACCCTGAGTTACGTAAAAAATATCATAATATTGGAACAGACTGGACTTCTGCAAGCCCAGATAATACGGGGGATATTTTGCTTATTGCACAAAAATATGGTTTTGATACAGATTTGTTAGATGATGCATGGTGGGGCCCTGCAACGCTTGACCATAACGGTGCGAGGAAGTTTTTAGTATATGAACGTTCAATGCCACATAGTATCATTGTGGATCAGACAGGACAGCGCTACTTCAATGAATCACAAAGTTACACAGATGCCGGGCATGCCATTTTAGAGCGTCAACAGGAAACTGGGAAAGCAATTCCATCTTGGCTCATTATGGAAAGCAGACATCGCAATAAATATATTTTCGGCGATATGCTACCACGCATGACACCGAAAGAGGCGATTGAAAAAGGCTATATTAAAAAGGCAGAAACAATTGAAGAATTAGCGAAAATTTGTGGGATTGAGTTGGAAGGGCTTCAACTGACAATCGCTCGCTTTAACGATTTTGTTGATAGAGGGATTGACGAAGAATTTGGACGTGGTAATTCAGCGTATGATAACTATTACGGCGATCCAAATTACAAAAATCCGAATTTAGGCAAGCTTGAAAAGCCGCCATATTATGCGGTCAAGATTTTCCCAGGTGATTTAGGTACAAAGGGTGGAATCGTGACAAATGAACATGGGCAAGCATTGAAAAATGGTCAATTAGTAGAAGGTCTATATGCTACAGGTAACTGTTCAGCTTCAGTTATGGGGCGTGTATATGCTGGACCAGGCTCGACATTAGGACCAACGACAGTATTTGGGTATATTTCGGCAAATCATATTCATAATTATTTAGCAGTGCCACAAGCTGCACTGGTGAAAAAATAATCAATTATAGGCTTGTCTGGAAAGTGATTTCTGGACAAGTCCTTTTTGTCTGGGATGATGGCTAGCACGAAGCTTAGCTTACAATTGACTCTCATCTTACCACCAATAGTTTATTTTGAATGTTGGCAACGTTCGTATTAAAATAGAGCTAACGGAGGTGGTAAGGTGGCAGGACGAGTTATTTTTCATATTGATATGAATAGCTTTTATGCATCAGTGGAGCAAGCACATGACCCGTCGCTGAAAGGAAAACCCGTAGCAGTAGCTGGCAATGCAAAAGAGAGGCGAGGCATTATTGTTACGAGTTCGTATGAAGCACGTGCTAAAGGCATATATACGACGATGAATGTAGGGGAAGCGAAACGAAAATGTCCAGACATTATTCTAATACCACCAGATTTCGCGAAATACCGAGTGGCGAGTGCGGCAATGTTTGCGATTTTACGTAGCTACACACATTTGGTAGAACCAGTTTCAATTGATGAAGGTTACTTAGACTTAACAGAAAGCGCGAAAACAAAGCACCCAATGCAACTTGCAGAGGAAATTCAACAACGAATATTACATGAGCTAGATTTACCGTGTTCAATTGGAATTGCACCGAATAAATTTTTAGCAAAAACAGCATCAAATATGAAAAAACCAAGAGGAATTACAGTACTTAGAAAGCGTCAAATTACTGAACTTTTATGGCCGCTCCCAGTAGTAGAAATGCATGGGGTTGGGGAAAGCACTTCAAAAAAATTACAAGCGCTCGGTATTTATACAATTGGTGACTTGGCAAATGCACAGGAAAGAGTATTACAAAAAGAATTTGGAAAAAACGGTGTACGGCTTCATAAACGTGCAAATGGAGAAGATGGGCGTGAAGTAGATCCTAATGCGATTTTTGATACAAAAAGTGTTGGAAACTCCACAACATTACCCCGTGATGAAACGGAATATTATATTTTAAAAGAAACATTTGAAAAACTTAGTCGAAGTGTTGCGGAACGTTTGAAAGTAAAATATTTAGCAGGTACTACTGTAAGCATTCAAATTCGAAATTTTGAATGGCAAAACCAAACTCGTAGTAAATCGTTAAAAACGGCTATACAGCACGCGGATGAAATTTTTGAAATCGCATGGAGACTATTTTTAGAGCACTGGGACGAAACGCCGGTGCGTTTAATAGGGATTACAGTTTCTAATGTTGTGGATCAGGCGGATTTAACAAAGCAGCTCAATTTATTTAATTTTGAACAACATATTAAAGATGAGCCAATTGTGACATTAGTAGATAATATGGAGAAGAAGTTTGGTAAAGGGGTAATTCAGCGCGGTGTTCGTGTTAAAAAGAAAAGCTATGCCTCAAATACAAGCTTTAGTAAAGATTTTTTAGAAGATCATCATCAAAAATGAGCACCGTGCAATTTTGCATTTTGTGCTCTTTTTGTAATAGAAGATCGATCTTTGTGAGAATTGCTATCATTTGAGTGGAGAACTGGCAAAACAGCATGCTATAATAGAAAGGATCTAAACGTATCAGGAGGAGAAAATGAAGATTCATCCGCTACGAATTTTACGCATAATAGGTGTACTTGATGGACTCTCACTTATTACATTATTATTTATTTCAATGCCTTTAAAATATTTTGCTGATTTACCGTTATTTGTTACAGTGAACGGAAGTGTTCATGGTGGCATATTCTTGTTGTATGTTTTGGCAATTGCAATTGTACAACTGCGTATTCAGTGGGGAGTCAGTTGGTCGTTACTTTCCGTTTTAGTTGCCTTTATTCCATTTGGTAATTTTGTTTTAGATGTTAAACTAAGAAAAATGGAAAAAACAATGCGTGTCAAACCATTTCCTACACACTGGTTAGTTTATGCGATAATATTCTTTTCGTTTTTTGATTTATTTGTTCAATTGCCGATTATGAGTACATATGCGTTATCTGTTGGTGCGACAACATTTATAGCAGGTATAGTTGTTGGGATGTATTCGTTTATGAATACGTTTGGCAATATTTTTTCAGGTGTATTTACGGATAAAATTGGGGCGTTTCGTATTTTAGTTTTTGGCTTATTTACATCATCAATTTCCCTTTTTTGCTACCAATTTGTTGATAGTCCTGAAATATTGATATTTGTCCGTTGTATTCACGGCTTTAGTAGTGGCTTTATTACACCAGCTGCGTTTACTTTACTTGCCAATATTCGACGTGCAGATGAGCAAGGAAGTGGTAGTGCTGTTACAGGGGCATTTGTAGGCATCGCCGCAATTATTGGTCCGGCTACAGGCGGCATTTTAGCAAGTAAAATTTCAGTTCCGAATGTGTTAAGCTTTGTGGCAGTTTATGGCATCATTTTATTAATAGGTTTGTTCTTGCTTTTACGTAAAATTTCGTTGCCAATGCGTGTAAAGAAACGAGTTAATGAAAAGATGAAATGGAATTTAGGTATTATGAAAGCTTATGGTGGGGCATTTTTCTTAATGTTTTCGCAAGGTGTTCTGGCATATTTACTGCCCATTCATATTCAAAATTTAGGATATAGTTCACGAATGTCCGGCACATTATTAAGTGTTTTTGGTATTGTAGCTGTGTTAATATTCATTTTGCCAACAAATCGAATTTTTGATTTTGTCAATGCACAAATCACATTGTTAATAGGTGTAGTGCTTTTAGGGATTGCACAAATTGGCATCGGATTCGCTGATGACATATTGTGGTTATATGGGACGTTAGCAATGTATGGGGTAGGCTTTGCATTTTTATTTCCATCGATTAATGCTGTTTTAATTGAGGCTACAACTGAAAAAACGCGCGGAAAAGCATATGGTTATTTTTATGCATTCTTCTCAATAGGTGTGGTTGCTGGATCTGCCATATTAGGGACGCTCAATTTAGTTGGTAAGCCAGGTTTTCTTTTTACCGGAGCAGTGTTATTTATCTTTAGTTTGTTTGTATTGGTTACATTAATAGCATCCAAAGTACCGTTTTTAAAAGCACGTACATAAACGAAAGAGGGCACCCAATGATTTGGTAGCCCTCTTTTCGCTTTATTTTATGACATTTGGTTTCTTGCTGATTAAAATGCGTTGTAATTCACGTAGTTTTTCAATTACGATTTGTGAATTATTTGTAATCTCTTCTAAATATTGTTGAGCGCATGATTCATCGCTATCATGAAAGGCTTGTACGGCTTTTTTCGCAAGCTCATGAATATGAATGAATGGCTGTTCTAATTCACGATAAGAAGGTTCATGCCCAAGTAAACTCTTCCCTTTTCCATAGTACCAATCACCGAGACGTGATTGCTTTGGTGAATCTACTTGATCGGCAGTCATTTTTTCAAATCCGAGCATTAAGTTATAAATACGCCAGCGCCATAATAAATGATCCGTAATTGCCAACTCTATAATATCTTCTTGACTAATGATCGCATTTTTGGCAATTGTATTCGTACGAAAATGGTCAATCATTTTACTTAGTTGGTAAATCGCTAAGCCGGTTTCGTGTACAATCGTTTGGCTGAACTCCATATTTTTCGTAACGTTTTTGTTGCTTTCAGTAATTGTGTTTGCCGCTACTGATTGTGACTTTGTATTTTTTACAATTTCGTTTAAACGTTCACCCTGTATGTGGAAGGAGTCATTTAATTGGCGAAGCGTTTCGAAAATGTGTACGGTGTTACCTACACCTTTATGTAAATCCTCAGATAAACTTGTCGTAAGTGAACGGATAGTTAAAGTGATTTTTAAAAGCTGCTGAATATCAGAGGTAATGATTGTAATCGATTGTTTAATATCATCTGAAAGGCGGCGTACATCAGAAGCAACAATTGAGAATCCTTGACCGGCCTCACCAGCTCGTGCCGCTTCAATCGACGCACTAAGCGCTAATAGATTCGTTTGTTCAGCAAATGCTTTAATAGTATCAGCTAGACGAGTTACATTATGAACACGTTTTACAAGCTGCTCGATTTCAAGTTGAATGGCTACTTGTCCTTTGTCAGCGGTCGTTAAAATTTCGGATACTTGCTGCAATTTTGATAGATGCTCTGACATTTTCGAGATTTGCGTACCAGTTTGTTCGTTAATATCACTAACAGTGGATGCAATTTGTTCGATACTGATATCAAGTTGCTGCATAGCACGTTCAGTTTCTAGAATTTCGTAACTTTGATTACGTTGGAAATGAACAAGCTCTTTTATTGATTCAAGTTTAGTATTATATGAAATAATGTCACCAAGTCCAGTGACAACTGAGTTTGCTTGAATTTCGATATAAGTTTCTACTATGATTTGTTGGTCAATCGTCACTAAGCTTTCATAGGCAAGCAATACATCAATCATTTTCGCTTGATTTTTATAGAGTTTTTTTACAATCGCAGGGCGAATTAATTGGTTGATTAATGTGTAAGCAGAAATCATCCAGTTAGGTAATACACCTATTCGTGCATGGGTATATGCAATTTGGCGACGTTTAAATACATAATCTATATCGAGCTCATCATTAAATAAGCTCATAAAATGCTTATCAAACGTTACTTTTAATCGTTCAACGGTAGAATTTGCAAAAATAATTGTGCGAAAACTTTCTGTCTGTAACAAACGATCATAAAAACTCGTTAAAATATAATCGCGATTTTCTATGTAAATTTCTTTTAAAATACCAACAGATTCCCGGCGTTCACGAGTTAAAGCTAAAAAGTCGAGTTTTTCTTTGAAGCGTTCATTCGATTGAATATCGGAATTATCTGCAGTTGTAAAATAATCGGAGTAATTCATTTTGTTGGACATGTAAAACTTCACGCTCCATTTGAATAATATGTAAAATATTATAAGTTAAATCATCTTTGTAAGCTACTGGAATTAGTGAACACTACTTATTATTTGTGGCAAAACGACAAAATTATCATTGAAAAGACAAATTCATATACGTTAATTATCGCCTGTGTTTGTAATGCAATGAAATGAATTGTCGTGTATACTAAACAAGGTGAAAATTTAGAAACGTTGAACAAACTGAAAGGACTTATAATCATGGTGAAGTTACATTTAGAAGTATTGGAACGATGCAGTAAAGAAACTGAAGATACAATTACTGCAGAAGGATTAGCATTTGCGGCAACGCCAATTTCATATTTAAAGGAAAATCAAGGTGAGTTTATTTATGTCGAATGCACTCAGTTTATCGATATTCGTATCGATGCAGTTGCATTAGAATTTGATGACGCATTTAATCTTTATACCGCATTATTTGGATTAAAGCTGCAAAAGAAACATGGCGAGGCAATCCGAAAATATTTAAAAGCGAATGTGAAATCAGTGTTAGGTAGTAGCAGCGCGGCATTCTCGGGTCAAGAAGGACTTTGGGAATTAAATATAGCCGTAGATTGCATTGAAGGATTTAATGATTCGATGTCAATTGAGGAAGTATGTGAATTCCTGTATCATTTTGTTGCGCAATTATTAACGACAGTTGACGTATAATATGCAATATTTGTATAGCTTTGCTTGGCAAAAGGACGAATTTGAGATTTCACGTTTAGAAATGCGCACGTTTTTTAACTTCGACGTGGAAGACAATGTTTTAATTAGCGAGCAAAAAATAGAACCAAGTCGCAGTCCGTTTATGCGAGAGCGTTTAGACATTTGGGCACAAGGGACAACATTTGAACAGTTGGTTGACTTTGCAAAACAAATACAGCTTGGTGACAAATCATTTAAAATTCATGCTTTAAATAATAGTAAAGATGCAATTTTACCAAAGCTTACGCGTACAGTTCGTAACGATATGATGAAAAAAATTGGCTACGCAATTAATGCTGAGCCTGATTTAGATAACCCAGATGTATTAATTGGATTAGTGCTTTATAAGGATGTCTATTATTTAGGTGAGTTGGTGCATGGCGAAGCAGTGTGGCTGCACCATATGCAAAAGCCTGAAATGTATTCAACCGCACTAAGTACACGAGATGCACGAGCAATTGTAAATATTGCGGCTCCATTTCCACAAGGGTTAAAAGTGATTGATCCATGCTGTGGTATTGGTACTGTGTTAGTCGAAGCAATGAGCATGGGAATTCCTATAGAGGGGCGAGACATTAATAAGCGTGTTGTTTGGGGATCACGCATTAATTTACGACACTTTGGATTTGAGCCAAGAGTGGAAGTTGGACCAATTGAAGAAGCAAGTGAAGGCTATGATGTGGCCATTATTGATATGCCATATAATTTATTTACGCATATAACAGAAGATTTACAGCAAAGCATTATTACGAATGCACGACGTATAGCAAAGCGTGTCATTATCGTAACAATTGAAGCGATGGACGACAAAATTACTCGTGCTAATTTAACGATTACCGATCAGGCGATATTAAAAAAGGGTACATTTGAACGCCAAGTTTTAATTTGTGAATAACTATAGAACACTTCATTCTAATTTAATATGGGATGAAGTGCTTTTTTTTTCAATAAATCGAGCGCTATTTGATCTTACATAGGTTGACATGATGTTAAATCCATGATATATTTATCTCGAATTAAAGATAAATGAAATCGAAGTTAATTTGAAAGGAGGGGCAGTGATGAGCCAGTATGATTTGCAGTTAAAGGCATTTACAGTTTTGAACCGTGCTGCAAATGCAAGTCAAGAAGTGACTAAAAAACATGCTTTAGCTAGCAATTTAAATTTAACAGAATTTGCAGTTTTGGAGTTTCTTTATCATAAAGGTGAGCAACCTATTCAAATTATCGGTAAAAAGGTTTTAATCGCTAGCAGCAGTATTACGTATGTCGTAGATAAGCTCGAACAAAAAGGCTTTGTACATCGAAAATCATGTGCAAATGACCGACGAGTAACCTATGCGGAATTGACAGATTTAGGTGAACAACAAATAGCAGAAATATTTCCAACACATGAACAAAAAATTTCAGAAATATTCGAAGTGCTTTCAAACGAAGAAATGGAAACACTAATCATACTTTTAAAACGTATTGGACATCATGCAAGTAACATTTAAAAAATTTTAATAAAATATCTCGAAATCGAGAAAAATGGAGGAAACAAAAATGAACCATATTAAAGGTATTCACCACGTAACAGCAATTACAAGCAGTGCAGAAAAAAATTATGAGTTTTTCACATATGTATTAGGAATGCGTCTTGTGAAAAAAACAGTAAACCAAGATGACATTCAAACATATCATCTATTCTTTGCAGACGATAAAGGCTCTGCTGGGACAGACATGACATTCTTTGATTTCCCAGGAATTTCGAAGGGGGTACATGGAACAGATGAAATATATAAAACGGCATTTCGAGTTCCAACAGATGCTTCACTTGAATATTGGGTAAAACGCTTTGACCGATTAAATGTAGAACATGAAGGAATTCAAACGCAATTTGGAAAGCAAACGTTATCATTTGTAGATTTTGATGATCAACAATATATGTTTATTTCTGATGAAAACAATAAAGGTATTGCATCTGGAACACCTTGGCAAAAAGGACCGATTCCACTAGAATTTGCGATTACAGGCTTAGGACCAGTTCAAATTCGTATTTCTCGCTTCGATTATTTTAAAGAGGTTCTTGAAAAAGTAATGGTTATGCGTGAAGTAGCAGTAGAAGGCGATTTACATTTATTCGAAGTAGGCGAAGGTGGGAATGGTGCATCGGTTATCGTCGAAGAAAATACAAAATTAGCGCCAGGTCGTCAAGGTTTTGGTACAGTACACCATGCGGCATTCCGTGTAGAAGATACAGCAGTATTACATGAATGGATTGACCGTATGGAAAGCTTTGGCTTCGGTACATCAGGTTATGTAGATCGATTCTTCTTTGAATCGTTATATGCACGCGTTGCACCAGGCATTTTATTTGAATGGGCTACAGACGGTCCTGGATTTATGGGAGACGAGCCATACGAAACAGTCGGTGAAATTTTATCATTACCACCGTTCCTAGAATCAAAACGTGACTATATCGAAAGTGTTGTTCGACCAATTGATACAGTACGATCAACAAAAACAATTGAAAAAGAATACGAATAATTCGTAGTGTGAATGTAAAAAAATTTATTTTGAATAGGAGCGGTTATAGGTGCATCACATTTTTAAACAGGGTAACAAGCAAAAACCAGTATTCTTATTGTTACATGGTACTGGCGGTGACGAAAATAGCTTACTTGCATTAGCTGAAATTATTGACCAAGAAGCTTCTGTATTAAGTGTCCGCGGAAATGTATTAGAGCATGGTATGCCAAGATTTTTCCGTCGTATTGCAGAAGGTGTATTTGATATGGAAGATTTAGCTGCGCGTACAAAAGAGCTATATGAATTTTTAGATGAAGCTGCTACAAATTATGAATTTGAACGAAAGAATGTCATTGCCATTGGCTATTCAAATGGGGCGAATATTGCCGCAAACTTGTTATTTGAATTTGAAGATGCGTTAACAGGCGTGATTTTGCATCATCCAATGGTTCCTAATCGAAATGTGATAATCCCAACTCAACATTCGAAGGTATTTATCGCTGCAGGGGTGAATGATCCGATTTGTCCTCAGCATGAGGCAACGGATTTACAAACAATGCTTGCAAATGCAGGGGCTGATGTAACGCTGGAGTGGGAATCCAATGGTCACCAATTAACAATGAGTGAAGTACAAAAAGCAAAAGCCTGGTATGAACAGTCTTTTGCATAATATTAAAGAGCTAATACTGTTAATTCGTATTAGCTTTTTTTAGTATTCGCACTTATAATAAAAAGCAATAATCGCTTCATTCATGAGGCACAATACGTATTCTCGTGATTGGAGGACGACAATGCAATTACAATTTTTAGGTACTGGCGCAGGGATGCCGTCAAAAGACCGCAATACAAGTGCACTAGCAGTAAAATTATTAGAAGAATGTGGCTCAATTTGGCTGTTTGATTGTGGTGAGGCAACACAACACCAAATTTTACACACTACGATAAAACCACGGAAAATTGACAAAATTTTTATTACGCACTTACATGGAGATCATATTTTTGGCTTACCTGGATTTTTAAGTTCACGCTCTTTTTTAGGGGGAGAAGAATTACTAACCATTTATGGGCCAAAAGGGTTGCAGCAATGGGTTGAGCAAACTTTGAAGTTATCAAATACACATGTTACTTATTCGATAGCGTTTGTTGAAGTTGAAGAAGGAATCGTTTTTGAAGATTCACAATTTATCGTTCGTGCGATGCCGCTTGAGCATGTTATTGAATGCTTTGGATATCGTATAGAACAAAAAGCACTGCCAGGTGAACTGTTAATCGACAAAGCTATTCAGCTAGGTGTGCCAAAAGGTCCGTTACTAGGAAAACTAAAGGTCGGCTATGATATAACTTTAGATGACGGCTCAATAGTCCTTAGTAAAGAGGTTACGAGTGAACTAAAGGAAGGCTTTACCGTGACAATTTTAGGCGATACGAAGTTTTGTAGCAATGCGATTACATTAGCAGAAAAAGCGGACATCGTTATTCATGAAGCAACATTTGACCATTCAACCATTGAACTTGCGGCACAGTATGGTCATGCAACGAATACAGAGGCTGCAAAAGTAGCGCAGTTGGCAAATGCCAAATATTTAATATTAAATCATATTAGTGCGCGCTTCTTAAAAAGCGATTTAATTCCGTTTTTAAAGGAAGCACAAGAGCAGTTCCCAAATACATTTATCGCCAACGATCAAACGCAATATGAATGGCGCCAACATCAATTACATGAACTATAACAGATAAAGGATAGAGGTGCTTCAATAGCGAAGTACCTCTTTTTTATATTTAGAAAATTATAGTAATATCGCATAAAATTACGTTATAATGAGCAAAAGGGGGATGAATTATGCAACAACCAACAATTACACCAAAGCTATTACGACTACTTGTGATTTTTCCAAATGTGATGAGCTATATTTTACTATTTGGCGTAGTTATTTATATTCGTACAAATTTAGAATTTTTAAAGGAAACAGGCGGATTAACAATGTGGGTAATATTTGCTGCATTGCTTGGTCCAATTGCAATTTATACTACATATAGTATTGTAAAACGTATTCGTAATGGTTCTTTATAAAAGGGGGTTTGCAAAAAGTTAAAGATTTTTACGCAGTGCATTCCTCATGTATTAATAATCCGCTTGAGGCTGCTTTTCGTGTCAGAATAGGAACGGATGCTAAAATCGTCACATCGTGTGACAACGCAAATTCATGACCAGCTTCGTGCTGGACTCCATCCTCGGCGCAAAATGAGTGTCCCAGAATTACTTCTCGGACACTCTCTTTTCTATTCTCCACGTGCCAATTCACGGGAGCGATTTTCGGCACTGCGAATACAGTTGGCAATTGCATCATTAAATGCCATCGCATCTAACGCTTTTATTCCCGCTTCGGTCGTACCTCCTGGACTTGTTACTTTTTTGCGCAATACCTCAGGTTCTTCATTTACGGATTTTAGCATTTCTGCAGAGCCCGCAATCGTCTGTATCATTAATTCCCGGACAATTTCTTTAGATAAACCAAATTCAGTACCTACACGTTCAAATGCTTCAACCAAATAGTATAAATAAGCAGGACCACTGCCTGAAAGTGCGGTAACTGCATGTAATTTATCTTCTTCAACTTCAATAACAATGCCAACCGCTTCGAGCATTTGAATATATTGTGCATGTTGTACATCATTGATTAATTTATTAAACGCAATTCCAGAGGCTGACATACCTATAGTTGCAGATGTATTAGGCATGACACGAGCAATCGGACGCTCTCCTAGATGATCTTCTATTGTAGCAATACTAATGCCAGCTAAAACAGATAGAATAGAAACGTGAGGTTCAATAAATGGCTTAATGGCATCCATTGCAAGACGTGCATCTTTTGGCTTCACCGCTAAGATAATTAAGTCTGCCCCTGTTAATTGTTCATAGCCTTCTAATTGTTGAACGCCGTATTTTGATGATAATTGTTGTAATCGCTGTTGATTGGAACGATTAGATATATAGACAGACTCAGGTTGAATGACATTATTCTCGACCCATCCATGTATAAGTGCTTCCGCAATTGAACCCGCACCAATAAAGATAATTTTTTGCATAGTACTTCCTCCACATCATTTTTCCAAAATAAAAAGCGCTCTCGTCCTATATAAAAGGACGAAAACGCTACAAGTTTCCGCGGTACCACCTAAATTCACACATATTGTGTGCTGCTTTAACCTTCTTATCGCGAAGGGGGACGGTTATGTTGTCATAACAGCTCAAAAGGAGGTTCGATTATTTTAGCGGGTTATGCCGATTTCAGCAAAGACGACACTCTCTATAACCATAAAATAATGTACTTAGCTTTCTCATTGCATATAAATTTATAATTATCAAAAATTATAGTTTTGTAATGAAAAACTGTCAAGTAAAGACGTGACGAATATAAAAAAAAGGTGTAAAATAAATGAATATTCATTCATTTGTACATATACGAGCAGTATAAGGGGGATTCAGTAATGGAAGTACACAAAATAGTTATTCCAACTCCATATGCGGTTGGAGATGTAAACGCATTTTTAGTAAAAGGGGATACATTGACGTTATTTGACGCAGGACCAAAAACCGAGGAAGCATATGAAGCGATTAAATGGGGTTTACGCGGTGCAGGTTATGAGTTGAAAGATGTTGAGCAAGTCGTATTAACGCATCATCACCCCGATCATGCAGGTTGGGTAGATGCCTTTGTTGGTACAGAAATTTTAGGGCATCGCTATGTTGATCATTGGATGCGCAAAACAGATGAATTTTTAGCGTATTACGACCGCTTTTACACTAAGCATTTAATTGAACAAGGGGTTCCAGAAAAATATATTCCACGTATTTTAAAAGTGAAGGGTGAAGTAGAGCTATTTGGGACAACACCGCTAACGCAATTTTTAAAAGAAGGGGATGAAGTACCTGGGCACCCTGGCTTAAAAGTCTATGAAACTCCCGGACATGCGCAAAGTCATTTAATTTTTATCGACGAAAAAACGCGCGAATGTATTGGTGGCGATCTGTTATTAGAACGCACATCATCGAATCCATTAGTTGAGCCTCCAGTTGAACTCACGATGGAGCGACCAAAATCATTACTTCAATATAATTCTTCATTAAAGAGGTTGCGAGATTTAGAAGTTACAAAAATGTATACTGGGCATGGCGGAGAAGTGACGAATATCGTTCAATTAATTGACGAGCGCTTAGAAAAGCAAAAGCAACGAGCGCTAAAGGTACGAGACATGATTGAACAGCCAAAAACAAATTTTGAGGCAACAACGCAGCTCTTTGAACGGATTTATCAACAACAGTTAGGGCTGACACTTTCAGAAACAATAGGTCAAATGGACTACTTAATAGATGAAGGCCTAGCTGAAATTGAGATGCGCGATGGTATTTATTATTATAAAAAGGCATAAAGAAGGGAGTGTCCGAGAAGTATTTCTTGGACACTCCCTTTGCGCCGAGGATGGTGAGAATTTATTCTGACCACCGCAGAAGCACCGCCTATAGCGGATTATTACTACACGAGGTTGGCACTGTCCAAAAAGTTATGACTTTTTGGACAGCCCTACATATTATCTAGTTGTTTGAATTTGTAATGCCATGGCAGCGCCGAAGAATTCGTAATGAATATTTTCTGAAGGAACATTTAATTCAACTAAGTTTGAAATAACTGCTTCCATGAAGGCGATTGGACCACATACATAAACTTCAGTACCGTCTTCAAGTAATGATGCAATTTGCTCTTTTGTAACATAGCCTTCTGTCTCACTAAAAACTGCTGTGTAAATACCACCTAATGCGTCAACTTTTTCTTCGATTGTTTCTGTGAATGCTGCAACATTCTTACTACGTGCACATTGAAGGAATGAAGCTTTGCGATCATCGATTGATTGTAGCATACTTTGTAATGGTGTAACACCTACACCACCAGCGATAAATAATACAGGATTATTATTGTCCGATAATGTGAATACACCAGCTGGAGCACTTAATTGTACTTGTGTGCCAACGTTCGAATCGTGCAAGAAATTAGAAACTACTCCATTTGGATTTTCATCGTTTTCACGTTTAACAGAAATACGGAAATATTCTTCAGTACCTTCTGTAACTGTATATTGACGGTTCATTAAATACTCTTGTCCAGGAACTTGAACGCGGATGGAAATGTATTGACCTGCAGAGAATGCAGGTAATTTTGAACCGTCAGCTGGTTTCAAGTAGAATGATTTAACAACATCGCTTTCTTCTACAATTTCAGCAATTTCGAAGTCTTTAAATAAGCGCCAGCCACCATTATTTTCAGAAGCTTTGTATAGATCTTCTTCTACTGAAATGAATACATCCGCAATTACGCCGTATGCTTGACCCCAAGCTTCAATTATTTCGTCTGTTGCTGCGTCACCTAATACTTCTTTAATCGCAGCTAATAAATATTTTCCTACGATTGGGTAATGCTCTGGTAAAATACCTAAACTTACGTGCTTATGCGCAATTTGTACAACTGCTGGTACGATTGCTTCTAAGTTTTCAATATGAACTGCAGCTGCGTATACTGTGTTTGCTAAAGCTGTTTGTTGACGGTCTTTCTTTTGGTTTGTGTGATTAAAAATGTTTAATAATTGTGGGTTGTCATTAAATAGGTTTTTGTAAAATGTTTTAGTAATCGCTAATCCGTGTACTTCTAATACTGGTACAGTTGCTTTGATTGTGTCGATTGTTTGTTTCGTTAACATAAGGAATTCCACCCTTCTATTTACAAGAACTTATTGTTCGTTCTTTGTGATTTCAATATACTGCTGCTGAATCTCTAAAGCAATATAGAAAATACATCTTTAACAAATTTGTCACAAACATATATATAAAATACATCTTTAAAAATAAGTTGGAATTCTCGACCTATTGTGAGAAAGTGTTATACTAATATGTAGAAAGTTGGTGAGAAACGTGCGCTTAACTGTATATACAGACTATTCTTTACGTACGCTCATGTATTTAGGCGTGCGTGGTCAAGACCATCTAGCGACGATTCAAGAAATAGCAGATGCCTATCAAATTTCCAAAAACCATTTAATGAAAGTTACGTATGATTTAGGGCAACACGGATATATTGAAACAATTCGAGGGCGCGGCGGCGGTATTCGTTTGGCCATCAATCCTAAAAATATTAATATTGGTGAGGTTGTGCGTAAAACCGAGGAAGATTTTCATATAGTAGAATGTTTCAATCCAGAAAGTAATTTATGTAAAATTTCTCCTGAGTGTCAATTGAAATTTGCACTTCATCAAGCATTAAAAGCATATTTGGCTGTTTTAGATTCGTATACTTTAGATGACGTATTAGTTTCGAAAGACGGTTTAACTGAATTATTTGGAATAAAGAAAAACTAGTAAATGAATAATAATTTACTAGTTTTTTTTTCAAAAAAATAACGGAATTCTTCCTATTAAAAATGTATATAGGTACATTATATTGGAATGTTATTGCACATTTTGTGACTATCTGATAATTTCGAGGACGATTGCTGTAATTAAACGGAAATTTACTCTGTTAAACTAAATTGAAGTCCGATAAAATAGTAAACGTTAATCGGAGGTGAAAAGTTGAGCAAAACAATCTTTATTACAGGGGCAACAAGTGGAATCGGACTTGAAATGACGAAGCAATTGATTGCACAAGGTCATACCGTATATGCAACAGGACGAAATCCAAATGTTTTAAAATCACTAGAGCATTTAGGGGTGGTAACAATCCAAGCAGACCTGTGTAATTCAATGGATATTGACCGTGTGGTATCATTACTACCAGCTATTGATGTTGCGATTTTAAATGCAGGCTTAGGCTATTTTTCGAATGCTTTTGATTTGCTAGATGAAGAAGTGGATCAAATGCTAGATCTCAATGTAAAAGCACCAATTTTTTTAGCCAAACGTTTAGCACCTCAAATGATCGAAAGAAAAAGTGGACACTTTATTTTTGTTAGCTCACAAGCAGGTAAAGTGGCAACAAAAAAAGCGAGTGTCTATGCAGCAAGTAAGCATGCGATTACTGGGTTCGTTAACGGTTTACGCATGGAGCTTGCTGAATATAAGATTGCAGTTACAGGAATTTATCCTGGACCAATTGATACCCCATTCCTACAAAAAGCGGATGAGACGAATGCTTATCGCAAGGCTATTAGCAATTTTTTAATTCAGCCAAGTAAAGTGGCAAGTGAAGTCGTTGAAGCAATAGAATCGAGGCCGCGGGAGATAAATTTACCGCGCATATTAGGAATTACGAGTAAATTGTATGTGGTAGCACCAAAAATGGTGGAGTTTTTTGGACGTAGTTTTTTTAATAAAAAATAATAGGTAATTCAACAAATAGATTATTTATTATTATCAAATCATTAATAGAATACATAGTATATAAGATTCGGTTAATTACTTATGAATGAAACATGAGCTCCATCGAATTTTTGCCATTGTAAATCTCGTGATCTGACACTCGATGTTTTAATTACTTCAGCAGAGGTTTTCACTTCTACAAGTGGGGATGAATACAAAGTGTGTCCATAATTTGGTAATGGCAAACCTCGGCTGTATAGGGAAGCTTAGGAAAACACCGCCGTGCCGTCTAGCAACGTATGAGAGCCCACTATTGTGCAGGTCTCAAGTCATTTTTGGGTACCACTGATTATTATCGTGGTGTTCTAGAAAATAGAAAAACAAGTAAATTTAATGAGAGAAGGTACATGTTGTAATGAAAAAAAGCGTTATTATTGGAATTATTGTGGCATTTCTTACAATTGGTGGGGGAGCAACAGCCTTTTTCATCTTTAACAAATCGGCGAAGCAACAATATTTCCTTGCAGAAACAAAAACAATGGAAAAATCAATTGAACTTTTCCAAGACAAATATGCAAATGAATTTGAATGGTATGATAAGTCTAAAAATGATGTGACAGAATACGTGATGGATTTTTCAGCAAGTCCAGGGGAAGAAATGTTAAGTTTTTTAGATCCACAAATACTGGATACTGTTGAAAACTCTTCGTTAAAAATTACGACGCAATCGGATATGAAAAAAGGCGAAATCATGGCTAAAATGGATGCCAACGTAATGGATGTTGAATTTAACGATTTTATTATGTACTTAACGTCTGAGAAATTATTAGTATCATTACCATTTTTACAAGATACAATTCAATTAAATGACAAAGATTTTGGAAACGTAATGCGTATGACAGATCCAAATTATGAAGGTAGCGAAACATTAGGGCTTGATCAAATGACAGGCAAAAACTCATTATATTCGGATGAAATGTCCGAGTATTTGGAAAAGGAATATTTAAAGTATTTTTATGAGGAACTTCCTGAAGAAGCCTTTACAGTAGGAGAAAAGGAAGAAGTAAAAATTGGTGAGAAAAATCTAACAGGTGAAAAGGTTACAATGAAATTAACGGAGCAAGAAGTGAAAGATCTTTTCGTTAAAGTACTTGAAAAAGCGAAAAAGGATGACAAATTAGAAGGTCTGATAAAATCATTATATGAACAAAGCTCAGGAATGGCCATGTCAACATTAGATATTAATTTCTCAAAAGAAATGGATACAGTTATTGAAGAAATGATCCAAGGAATTAAAGATTCAAGCATTCCAAAAGGGTTAACTTCTGTTATTTGGCATCAAAAAGATTTAATTGTTCAACGTCATTTTGAAATGACAATTGGAGAAGAAACGATTGTTATTGATGGTAAACAATCAATTGAAGATACAAAACAAATTTTTGAATATGAAATTGGCGATAAAACAGATAAAGTAATTATTACAGGTGACCTTATTTGGAAAGGCCAAAAAGCGTTAGATACAATTACTGTGAAAATGGACGGTGATGCGTCATACCTAGAATACAAAGGGGATGAAACATTAAAAGGTGATACACGTACGTTTACAAGAACTATTTCATTTGAAGATGACTATTCAAGCTTTGCGATGGATTGGTCAGGTGAAGCGACGCATGAAAAGGATCAAATGAAAGCGGATCATCAGTTTGCGATTGCGCTTGATGAGAGCGAGCTATTCGACTTAAATGTAAATCAAACGGCAAAAGTGATTAAAGAAGTAAGCTTTGATGCGGGAGACAGCGTAGTAAATATTGGTGAAATGGACCAAAATGCGTTCGATAAATATTTTAATGAAACATTATATGAACAATCCGAAGAGTGGTTAACGGATAAGTTCATGGAATTTGAAAATCTTTTCTACTAATGAAATCAGGTGATGACGATGAAAAACCTTGTATTTTTCACACATCAATACTTGACACAAATGAAGAAGAAGTGGTGGAAACTACTTCTTCTTTTCTTGTTTCCAATGATGATAATCGGACTGTCCTTTATGGCTTTGACATCGATATTTTCACAGAATGAACAACAAAAAATGTCGATTGCCATTGTCAATGAAGATTTTTCAAGTGAGAGTCAACTATTGGCACAACTAATTGTGACAGTTTTGAAAGAAAATACATATGTACAGGCAGAGCTCCTTTCAATGGAAGAAGCAGAAGCGCGGTTGAAGCAAAATGAAAGTACAGCCGCGATTATTTTCCCGAGTAATTTTGCCCAGGATTTATATGAAGGGGCTTCAGTAAAGCTCCACGTGCTCGGTAACCCACAAGAAAAAACGCAAAGCATGGTCGTTAATGAACTTGTTGAAACGATTACCCGTTATATTTCATCTGCGCAGGCGAATATTTTGACGGTGTATCATTATGCGAAAGAGACATCAATTTCACCGGAAGAATTGGAAAGTTTAAAATTAGAGCTCTTAATGGATTTTACATTTTATACAATGGGGAAAAGTAAAGTTTTACGTGAGCATGAGTGGGTGTTGCTCCCATTTGAAAATCCGTTGCATTATTATTCATTCGCTATTTTATTTTGTTTAACCATCATTTGGTCGATTTTGCTATTTGTATTTTTATCGAAGCAAACATCGAAAAGCTTACAAGTTCGCTTGAAATTGGCCGGTGTTGCAATTTGGCAGGAGCATGTTGCGCGGATTATCACGACATTTATGACGGTACTTACCCTTTCGATTGTCCTTTTTGTTATTGGGCTTTCACAATTGGAAGTAAATTATTATGCACTTGATTACTTTAGAATTTCTTTATTTATTGGCTTACTTATCTTGCATACGATTGTCTTATGTGCCATTTTCGATATTGTTTTATATTCAGATAAAGTGAAGCTATTCATTTCGTTATTTTTATGCGTTTTACTTCTTGCAGTGAGTGGTGCGGTTTTTCCGACGATTTATTTCCCATATGGCATGCAGCAACTATTCCCGTATTTTTATACGTATGACAATTGGAAATGGTTGACTGAGCTTATTTTTGAAGAGCGTAATTATGCTTCATATACAAAGAGTGGGTTTTGGCTCTTCTTGGCACTCTCACTATATAGTAGTCTCGTATACGTGAAGGGGAGGTTAGCCCGTTGAGAACATTACTTTTTACACGAATGTTGCTAATAAAAAAGCAGGCATTTTCTACATTCATTTGGCTTGTTATGCCACTTGTTTTAACGACTGTCCTCATTCAATGGATGACTGATGTTGTCGAGGATGGGCAAGTTCCTGTTGCCATTGTGGATGAAGACAACAGTGAACTATCTAAAGCATTTATTCAAGAACTTCAGCAAATCGATTTTTTAAACATTCAATTAATGAGTAAGCAAAAAGCGCTATATGCATTAGAGAAAAATCAGATTGATAGTGTATTTATTGTAAAACGTCATTTTGAAAAACAATTGCGAAATAATAAACGACACCATTTAATCGAAGCGTATTCAACGAACCGATCGTATTTTTATTTTGCGGTAAAAGAAAATATTAGTTCCCTTGCACAGCGTAAAGCAACACAAGCAAAAGCGGCTCATGAAGTGAAGAAATTACTCAACAAATATGAAAGTGATATTCACTGGTCGTTCGATCAAATTGTGGCTGAAGGGGAGCAACGTGAGGAACGTTATGAATTATTAACTGTTGATTTTTCCTTTTACAATGAATCTTCTACCCCTACAAAAAAAGACGTTTTATTGAGTCCGTGGGGCATATGGGCATTTTTTGCACTCATTTCAACTTTTTATTTATTGGATTGGATCATTAAAGAATCCAATCATCCAGTCGTCGTGCGCTGGTTGCAAACTAAAATCTCGTACACTACTTATTTTTTCAATACATTAGGTTTTTATTTATTATTTATGCTCGGGATTGATTTTTTAACATATCAATTACTTGAAACAAAATTTGTATGGTTTGAATTTTTAGCGATTGTCATTTTTCGATTGAGTTGTGTTGCACTGGCGTTATTTGTCGCAGTCCATATGAAACATACGTTGAGTTATCATTTCATCACACCAATCATTACGTTACTGCTCACATTTCTTGGTGGGGCATTCATCCCAATAGAGCAACTTGTTGTGAAATGGCCATTGTTGAGCGAAATGAGCCCCGTGTATGCATTATTACAATGGGATGTTTCACTCATTTGGAGTATTTTCATAGTGCTTGTATGCATTTATGTGTATAGAAAGGAGTCGAGACGTTTTGCTTGAAGTGAAAAATATTAATAAGAAGTATCGTAGCCATGAAATTTTGCAAAATGTTTCGATGTATATTGCGCGCGGTGAAATGGTAGGGCTTGTCGGGCAAAATGGGGCAGGAAAATCAACCTTTTTGCAAATTGTTGCAACAGCGATGAGCGTAAATTCCGGCGATTTAAAACTAAATGGACTTTCCTATAAAGATAATTTAAAGGCCGTTCGTCGTCAAATCGGTTATGTTCCACAAGAGGTCGCATTGTGGGAACATATGACGGTTCGAGAAAATATGTTGTTTTTTGCAAAGCTAAGTTGGAACAAATTATCCGATGAGCAATGTCGAGCCATTTGTGAAAATATGCAATTGCATGAGTGGGATAAGCAAGTAAGTGCGTTATCAGGCGGTATGAAACGCAAACTCAATATTGCTTTAAGCCTCATTGATGATCCACAGCTCCTTATTTTAGACGAGCCGACAGTAGGTATAGATTTAAAATCCAAAACAGAAATTGTGCGCTTCCTTATGCAGCAGGCAAAGGAACATCAAAAAATGATTCTTTATACGTCTCATGATATGGAGGAAATTACGACCTATTGTGACCGGGTGTATATGATGGGCGATGACTCATTTTACGATGACTACTTGCAGAGGAAAGGAATTTCACTTGAAAAAATATAAAATTAGTCCATCGATTAAGGTAGATGAAATCCAGTATAAATGTACAATTTTTAGAAAAAAATGATTTAAACGAGTATTCTAAAGCAGCATAAAACAGTCGTTTTCAGACATGGCGGAAAAGTCTAAAATTTAATATAAATACAGTTGCGTTTATTTTTATTCCATGTTACCATTCGTGTATAAACAATTATATAAATGTATAAAAATACATATAGGTGGAGGGAATTACCATGGCAAATAAAAAAGTCGTATTAGCATATTCAGGTGGTTTAGATACATCAGTAGCAATTCCGTGGTTAAAAGAGCAAGGATGGGACGTAATCGCGGTATGTCTTGACGTGGGTGAAGGAAAAGATTTAGAGTTCATTAAAAACAAAGCACTTCAAGTAGGTGCTGTTGAATCATACATGATCGATGCAAAGGATGAGTTTGCTGAAGAGTACGCGCTTATCTCTCTACAAGGTCACACTTGGTATGAGCAAAAGTACCCGTTAGTATCTGCATTATCTCGTCCATTAATTTCAAAAAAATTAGTAGAAATCGCGACAGAAACAAATGCAGACGCGGTAGCTCACGGCTGTACAGGTAAAGGGAATGACCAAGTACGTTTCGAAGTTTCAATTAAAGCATTAAACCCAGATTTAGAAGTTTTAGCTCCTGTACGTGAGTGGGGCTGGAGCCGTGACGAAGAAATCGAATACGCTGCAAAACATGGTGTTCCAATTCCTGCTACAATCGACTCTCCATTCTCAATCGACCAAAACTTATGGGGTCGTGCAAACGAAGCGGGTGTAATGGAAGATCCTTGGGTAGCACCACCAGAAGAGGCTTATGGTTTAACGGTTTCGGTCGAAAACGCACCGGATACAGCAGAAATCGTAGAAATTGAATTCGTAGAAGGTAAACCAGTATCAATAAATGGTCAAGAAATGAAGTTAGCTGATTTAATCGAGGAATTAAATAAAGTAGCTGGCGCACACGGGGTTGGCCGTATTGACCACGTTGAAAATCGTTTAGTAGGTATTAAATCTCGTGAAGTATATGAAATTCCAGGTGCAAAAGTGTTATTAACAGCGCACAAAGAATTAGAAGATATTACATTAGTTAAAGAGCTTGCACATTTCAAGCCAATTATCGAGCACAAATTATCTGAAATCATTTATAACGGTCTTTGGTTCAACCCAATTCGTACAGCGTTAGAAGCGTTCTTAAAAGAAACGCAAAAGTATGTAAATGGTACAGTTCGTGTGAAACTTTATAAAGGTCACGCTATCGTTGAGGGACGTAAATCTGCAAACTCTTTATACTCTGAAGAATTAGCAACTTACTCAAAACACGATAAATTCAACCATGCTTCAGCTGTAGGCTTCATCGAATTATGGGGCATGCCAACAGTCGTTGCTTCAGAAGTAGCAAAAAACACAAAATTACCATCTGAAATAAAATAATTAATAAGTGAGAGCGATTCGGAGCCCGAGTCGCTTCTTCTTTTAACCAAAGACAATATAAGAGCTGTTAGGAGAGAACAACATGGCAAAATTATGGGGCGGACGTTTCCAAAAGTCAGCAGAGGCCTGGGTCGATGAATTCGGCGCATCTATTGGCTTTGACCAACAATTAGTATTAGAAGATATCGAAGGCTCAGTAGCGCACGTAACAATGCTTGGCGCGCAAAACATTTTACCTACAGAAGACGTATCAAAGATTTTAGAAGGCTTAGTACAGCTAAAGCTAAAAGCAGAAGCAGGCGAATTAAAATTTACAGTAGCAAATGAAGACATTCACTTAAACTTAGAAAAAATGTTAATTGATTTAATCGGTCCTGTTGGTGGGAAATTGCATACGGGGCGTTCACGTAACGATCAAGTAGCGACGGATATGCACTTATTCTTAAAGAAACGTGTGCCTGAAGTAATGGGATTAATTGAGAACTTCCAAAATACCATCATCAATCAAGCTGAGCAACATATTGATACTATTGCACCAGGCTATACACATTTACAGCGTGCGCAGCCAATCTCTTTAGCGCATCATTTAATGGTGTACTTCTGGCAATTACAGCGTGATAAAGAGCGTTTCAATGAATCGATGAAGCGTATTGATATTTTACCATTAGGTGCTGGGGCAATGGCGGGGACAACTTTCCCGATTGACCGTTTAAAATCTGCTGAGCTTCTAGGGTTTGCCGATGTCTATGCGAATTCAATGGACGCGGTAAGTGATCGTGACTTTATCGTGGAATTTTTATCGAATTCAGCGCTCCTAATGACACACTTATCACGATTTGCAGAAGAAATAATTATTTGGTCTACTGATGAATTTAAATTTATCGAACTTGATGATACCTTCTCAACAGGTTCATCAATCATGCCTCAAAAGAAAAACCCGGATATGGCTGAGCTGATTCGTGGAAAAGCGGGTAGAGCATTTGGTAATTTAGTCGGCCTATTAACGGTTCTTAAAGGTACGCCACTAACGTATAACAAGGACATGCAAGAAGATAAGGAAGGCATGTTTGATACGATGGAAACGGTACTTGGCTCACTTAAAATCTTTGAAGGTATGGTGCGTACTATGACAGTCAACAAACCTCGTCTTCATAGTGCGGTACATTCAGACTTCTCAAATGCAACGGAATTAGCCGATTACCTTGCAACGAAAGGCATGCCATTCCGTGAAGCACATGAAGTAACAGGGAAGTTAGTCTTTACATGTATTCAACAAGGTATTTACTTATTAGATTTACCATTAGAAGCAATGCAAAAAGAATCAAGCTTAATTGAAGAAGATATTTACGCAGTATTAGCGCCAGAAGCTGCTGTTAGTCGCCGTAACTCTTTAGGTGGGACAGGTTTTGGGCAAGTGAAAATTCAAATTGAAAAAGCGAAAAGCTTGCTTGTTTAAAGATAGCACAAAAATTGAATAATAGATTTATATAACGATTTCTAGGATTTTTTCTAGAAATCGTTTTTTTGAATTAGTATTGAAAAAAAGTGAGTGAGAATTAACAATTTAAAAAAATTTACAAAAAAATCATCTTTATTAAATTTCACCTTTTCAATTATATGGTATTGTGATAAGTTGAATTGAAATGTATAATATTTAGAAAATTCTAATTATTCTGTGATTATTGTAAATGTAGTAAAAGGTAAATTGGAAAACTTGTACAGTAAGTTTCTAAAAAAGGGATTAGTTATGTAGCTGACATCATAGAATAATAACACGATTAACAAAACTAAGTTACTTTGTGCATGAATTTAGAAAACATGTAGCACAGTAAATTATTTAAGATTTAAAGAACACAAATTTACATTTAACTTAAATGTACTCAGCATACAGCACATGTAACAAACTTAGAAGAAACGAAAGGGGGACTGGCTCTATGATTGGTTATATTGTGAAACGCTTTTTAATGATGATTGTGACGATTTTAATTATCGCCTCATTGACGTTCTTTTTAATGTTTCAAATTCCAGGTTCACCGTTTGATTCGGATCGAACGACGAACCCAACCATTCAAGCTAACTTAGAAAGCTACTATAATTTAGATAAGCCAATTTATGTTCAGTATTTTACATATTTAGAACGTATTATTACGTTTGACTTTGGACCGTCTATTAAAAAGCCAAGCGAAACGGTAAATGGGCTTCTAGAACGGGGATTCCCGATATCATTTGAGCTTGGGATGGTGACGATATTAGTTGCTCTTATTTCTGGCATTTTATTGGGGACGATTGCAGCGTTACGGCATAATGGGGTCATTGATTATATTGCGATGACGATTGCCGTAATTGGGATATCATTACCGAACTTCATTTTAGCAACGGTACTCATTCAGATATTCGCCGTAAATTTAGGTTGGTTCCCAGCGGCTACATGGTCAAGTTTGAAGCACATGGTGTTACCAACTTTGGCGCTTGCAACGGGTCCAATGGCAATTATTGCTCGTTTAACGCGTGCGAGTATGCTTGAAGTACTGACACAAGATTATATAAAAATGGCACGTGCAAAAGGATTAAAGCCTTGGCGCGTGGTAGTAAGACATGCACTACGAAATGCGTTAATGCCAGTTGTTACTATTTTAGGTTCAATGTTAGCGAGTATTTTAACAGGTACATTTGTAATTGAGCGAATTTTCGGTATTCCGGGGATGGGGAAATACTTCGTTGAAAGTATTAATAACCGTGATTATCCGCTAATTATGGGGACAACAGTATTCTATAGTGCATTCTTAGTATTTATGCTTTTCCTAGTGGATATTATATACGGCTTCTTAGACCCTCGAATTAAGCTACATAAAAAGGAGGGGGATGCATAATGGTTCAAACAAAAGAAATTCCACAAGAGTGGTTTGCTCCTGCTGCAAAAGATGAGCAAAGTAAAGAGCAAGTAGTACGTCCTACGTTGTCGTATTGGGCAGATGCTTGGCGCAGATTACGTAAAAACTATTTAGCATTATTCAGTTTAATATTTTTAGTATTACTATCATTTTTCGCAATTTTAGTACCGATTGTGTCACCGCACTCGGTAACAGAAATCAATTTACCAAATCAAAACTTACCACCAAGTGCAACTCACTGGTTCGGTACCGATGAACTTGGACGTGATGTATTTACGAGAACTTGGTATGGTGCACGAATTTCATTATTCGTCGGGATTGCTGCTGCAACAATTGACTTTTTAATCGGTGTTATTTATGGAGGGGTTGCCGGCTATAAAGGTGGCCGTACAGACACTGTCATGATGCGTATTGTAGAAATTTTATACGGATTACCGAACTTAATCGTTGTTATTTTATTAATGGTTGTAATGGGACCAGGAATGACGACAATTATTATTGCATTAACGGTAACGGGTTGGATTGGGATGGCACGTATCGTTCGAGGACAAGTATTACAGTTGAAAAACTATGAATTTGTTACGGCATCGAAATCATTTGGTGCAGGTACGATGCGCATTATTCGTAAAAATTTATTACCGAATACAATGGGTCCGATTATTGTTCAAATGACGTTAACAGTTCCAAGTGCGATTTTTGCTGAAGCATTTTTAAGTTTTTTAGGACTAGGAATTGCTGCTCCATACGCTTCATGGGGGGTAATGGCGAATGACGCACTTTCTGTTATATCAACAGGTCATTGGTGGCGTTTATTCTTCCCAGCAGTATTTATTTCAATGACAATGTTTGCATTTAATACATTAGGTGATGGATTACAAGATGCACTTGATCCGAAGTTAAGGAGGTAAGCATTCATGATGACAACAAATAACAGCTCGACACAAACTATCGTTCATCCAAATGCACAGCGTGACAATAAAGAAGTCGTGTTACAAGTGGAAGATTTAAAGGTTGTGTTTAAAACTTATGGCGGTACAGTACAGGCTGTGCGCGGTGCTTCCTTTAATTTATATAAGGGTGAAACACTTGCAATTGTAGGGGAATCAGGCTGTGGGAAAAGTGTTACATCGAATGCCATTTTGGGTCTTATTCCAAACCCTCCTGGAACTGTTACTGCAAGGAACATACTGTTTAAAAATAAAGATTTGGCACGCATGTCAAAGAAGCAATATCGTGAAATTCAAGGGAAAGATATTTCTATGATTTTCCAAGATCCTATGACCGCGCTCAATCCAACATTAACAATTGGAGAGCAGCTAACAGAGGGCTTGAAAACACATAAAAAATTAAGCTCGGCTGAAGCAAAGAAAAAAGCGATTGAAATGCTTTCGTTAGTTGGTCTTTCGAATCCAGAAGAACGCTTAAAGCAATATCCTCACCAATTTTCTGGAGGGATGCGTCAACGAATCGTTATTGCAATTGCGCTTATTTGTGAACCAGAATTATTAATCGCAGATGAGCCAACGACTGCACTCGACGTAACGATCCAGGCGCAAATTTTAGAGCTATTTGAGGAAATTCAACAGCGCACAGGTGTTTCGATTATTTTGATTACGCATGATTTAGGGGTTGTAGCGAAAATTGCAGACAGAATTGCAGTGATGTATGCCGGAAAAGTGATTGAAATTGGAACAAAGAGAGATATTTTCTATAATCCTCAACATCCATATACAAAGGGACTACTGAATTCTGTCCCACGCCTAGATTTAAAAGAAGAGGAATTACAGCCAATTGAGGGGACACCCCCAGATTTGTTTGCACCACCAGCGGGATGTGCATTTGCCGCACGTTGCCCATATGCAATGATTGTCTGTAATCATGTCCAGCCAGGTGTGACGGCCTTGACCGATGTCCATCAGGTAAGCTGCTGGTTAAAGGATTCACGTGCAGCACAAGATTAGGTGAATAGCATAAAAATGCTTCACATATAAATCTTCGCACATTTAGTGAAGAAAAATTTAAATTAAAGGGGGATTTCTATGAAAAAATGGCTTTTGTTATTACTAATGTCATTAGTAGCCATCGTACTTGCTGCATGTACTGCAAGTGAAGATGCAGGAAGTTCTGATTCATCAGAAAAGAAGCAATCAGAAGGCGTTGAATCTGATTCAAACACTGATGGAGAAAAAGTTCTATATTTAAACAACGACAATGAGCCAACGTCATTTGATCCATCTATCGGGTTTGACTCGGTTTCTTGGGACCCACTAAACAACTTAATGGAAGGTTTAGTTCGCTTAGATGCGAATCTTGAGCCAAAAGAAGCAATGGCAGAAACAATCGATATTTCTAACGATGGTTTAACATACACATTTACATTACGTGATGCTAAATGGACAAATGGAGATCCTGTAACTGCAGGTGACTTTGTTTATGGCTGGTTACACATGTTAAATCCAGAAACAGCTTCATATTCAGCTTTTTTAGCAACAAGCTATATTGAAGGTGCACAAGCTTACAATGATGGCTCTGGTGATGCAGCAGACGTAGCAATAAAAGCAATCGACGAAAAAACATTTGAGGTAAAATTAATTAATCCATTTGATGGGTTCTTATCAATGATTACACTACCAACTTTCTTCCCTGTTAATGAAAAAGTAGCAACAGTTACACCAACATGGTTTACAAATGCAGATACATTTGTAGGAAATGGTCCATTTAAAATTACAATATGGAACCATGAAGAAAAAATGACGTTTGAGAAAAATGATACTTATTGGGATAAAGATACGGTTCAATTAGACCGCATCGAGTGGGCAATGGTAAATGATTCGAATACATCTTACCAAATGTACCAAACGGGTGAGCTAGATATTACTGCTATCCCATCAACTCTAGCAGATACATTATTAAATGATCCAGAAGCAATTATTTACGATTCAGCAGGTACGCAGTTCTATCGCTTCAACATTACAAAAGAGCCATTTACAAACCAAAAAGTTCGTCAAGCATTCTCTTATGCAATTAATGCACAAGAAATAGTCGATTATGTTGTTAAAACAGGAAACAAGGTAGCAAACGGTTTCGTTTCTTATGGATTTAAAGGTCCAGATGGAAAGGATTTCCGCGAAACGCAGGGTTCATTAATTAGCTTTGATGCTGAAAAGGCGAAGCAATTATTAGCGGAAGGTATGGCAGAAGAAGGTTGGGACACTTTACCTGCTGTAGAGCTTTCATACAATACAAGCGATGAATTAAAATCAGTTGCTGAAACAATCCAAAGCCAATTAAAACAAGTTTTAGGTGTAGAAGTAACAGTCCAAAACTCTGAGTGGGCAGTATTCCGTGAAGACCAAGTAGCGTTAAAATTACAATTCTCTCGTTCTACATTCGGTCACGATTATGCTGATCCAATCAATGCATTAGAAAACTTTACTTCTGACAATGATGCAATGAACCGTACAGGTTGGAAAAATGCTGCGTATGATGAGCTGATTAAAAAAGCACGTGCTGAAGTAGATGCACAAACACGTTGGAATTACTTATTAGATGCAGAAAAAATTCTAATTGAAGAAGCGCCATTAGTGCCACTATACTACTACAATGGTTCAGCATTACAAAAATCGAATGTGAAAAACATTGTTCGCCCAGTTGTAGGTTCAATTGAATTAAAATATGCAACAAAAGAGTAATTATTTTAGAGATTGCGAGGTCATTATTGGCTTCGCAATTCCTTTTCAATTACCTGTCTTTAGACATGAGTGAATGAGGTAACATTCGTTCATGTGTGAAAATAGGGGAAGGGGATAATGGCAATGAGAATAAAACCGAGTCGTTTACAAAAAGGGGATACAATTGGCATTATTTCTCTATCAGGTACATATTGAGTTAGACAATTAGAGAACGCATTACCATTTTTACAGAAGTTAAATCATCCTTGGTTCAAATAAAAATTTAAAATAGAAAGCAATTGCGACATCAGGGGGGCAAAGCTATGCAACAAGGGAAGCTATTATCGGTTAGAAATTTAAAGCGCCATTTTGATTTAGGAAAAGGCAAAACGTTAAAAGCGGTTGATGGCATTTCATTTGATATTTTCAAAGGAGAAACATTTGGACTTGTTGGCGAATCAGGTTGTGGAAAGTCAACAGCTGGGCGAACAATTATGGGTTTGTATAATGCAACTGAAGGCGAAGTTATGTTCAATGGAAAAAATGTGCATGCTGCAAAGGGTGAGGAGAAAAATGCCTTAATTCGTAGTATGCAAATGATATTTCAAGATCCTTATGCATCATTAAACCCACGATCTACCGTTTTTGAAATTATTGCAGAGCCTATCCAGATTCACGGACTCGTTACAGACAAAGCTGAGTTACGTAATCGAGTTGTTGAATTATTAGAAAGTGTTGGTTTGAATCGTGATCATGCGAACCGTTATCCACATGAATTTTCAGGTGGTCAGCGTCAGCGTATTGGAATTGCCCGTGCACTTGCACTAGATCCTGATTTTATTATTGCTGATGAACCGATTTCTGCACTAGATGTATCTGTGCAAGCTTCCGTTGTGATGTTGCTACAAAAACTGCAAAAGGAAAAAGGATTAACGTATTTATTTATTGCGCATGATTTATCAATGGTCAAATACATTTCAAGTCGAATTGCGGTTATGTATTTAGGAAATATGGTGGAGCTCACAACGAGTGAAAATTTATACGATAATCCATTGCATCCATATACAGCAGCATTGTTGTCTGCGATTCCAATTCCAGATCCGGATATTGAAGAGTCTCGACAGCGAATTATTTTAGAAGGTGAAATTCCAAGCCCAATTAATCCACCAACAGGTTGTGTATTTCATTCACGTTGTCCAAAAGCGATGCCACACTGTTCACAAAAGGTACCGATATGGACACAATATGAAGAAGGCCATTTTGTAGCATGTCATTTATATGCAACTAATTAAAATGTAATGGTATGGTTTATTTTATTTCCAATGCGAAATAAAGAATTGCAGTGATAATTTATTGTTTAATTAAGCTATTATTGGGTAGTTTATATGTAGACTCATGCAAATTGTATGGGTGTTAAGTCTCTCCCCCAATAGTAGACTGGAAAAATGCCCTTTTTCGAAAAAAGGGCATTTTTTGATTATATCGTGAACTTTTTCACGGTACTAGCTAAGTCGTTGCTCAGTAAGTTTAATTGTTCGCATTCTTCTGCTACTAATTGAATAGATATTAGCTGCTCGTCACTAGAAGCGCTAACTTCTTCGCATGTAGCTGCGAAGGTTTTAATTTTTTTCAGTTTGTTTAAAGGATACATAACAAATAAAGTTAAATACTCCAGCATTAATTATTATTAATATTGTCACTTTATCAGTTATAAAAGTGTTTGATTGCAAACAAGAAATATAATAGACAATAAATTGATAAAATAAAAACACTCCCCTTACCACATGGAAAGAGAGTTTTGTAAGATGATGCAACAACTCAATCTAATGAATCTAATTTTCTATATATATATTTCGACCGCGCTTCAATAAAATTCAATATATACTCGGGTTCCTTATCAAACAAATGGATATCGTCTTTTTTATAAGGATCTTTTTGAATATAAGGCCTTATTAAATCATGCATACCTTGTATTTTCGGTTTCAAATAGTCTACATTAAATTGGTTGTTTAAAATAACTATTAGCAAGTTTTTGTATTGATGTCGAAATGTTTTTACGTCGAGAATTCTTGCGGTAAGCGTATTAAATCCTTCGATTCTTAAATAGTCTTCCTCCATCACTTTCCCGTTTACATCCCTTCCCCATGTTGCATCGTAATCCCACGGGATGATTTCGAATAGCCTAGTTTCGCTATTCTGGTACAATGCGTAATTATGAACAAAACCATCAAAATTTTGGGTGAAAACAACGCCTGCTAACCAAATAAGATATTGATCAACGTTGAGATATTTTACAATTTCATTCTCAAATTCATCTTTTGGAATAGTATTAATTTCAATAATCATTTTTTGCAAATGAAATTCATCTTGTTCCGTCCCATATTTTAGTTCATAGCCAACATTAAGTGATTTCTTTACTTCTTTATCAAGGTCACTCATCAATGAAAAGTTAGCATCGCCATCAACCGCATAGAATATTGGTCCTTGCGGTAGTTGTCGTTTCTTAAGGAAATACTCATCTACTGATTCTAATTCCAAATATAGCCCTTCATTTTTCCCATTCAATTTCATATTTACAAATTGGGACTTTGGAGATAAACACCCTATTTCATTGAAAAAATCGAGCGATAGTTTATTTCTTAATAGAGAAGGATCTTTATATTCTGCGTTGATATGAATTTCTTTGGCATTTCTATACGTACTTGGCTTATTAAACGAAATATGATACGACTTTTTTCGGAAATCCCGGATATGGGAGCCTCGATAGGCGATATCAATGTCATATTTTCTTTTGTTAATCGTTAGCTTGGCTGGGATAGGGTCGTCACACCATATATCTTTCCGAAGTTCACTTAAATCTATAGGATGAATAAAAAGTTGATATTCAGGTATTATTCTTCTGTTATCCACGTGAATTCTTTCCTTTCATTTTTAAATTATTCGTGTAAAACAAAAAATGTAAGATTCCACACAAAGATATAGTGTTGAAATTTTTCTTTCCAAAACTATGCGACTATCACTTTCATCGTTAGCACATCCTCATATATTACGATAAGGGAAAGAAAAGTGCAGGTGCATGGGTTTGATTCTTTTTAAAAAGAAATCTACCTTCTTTCTCTGATAAATATGAAAGGAGGATTGAATATGTCACTTATACAGAATGCAGTGGAAATGGCTAACAACTCAGGGTTAGGTCACTTCATGCACCAGGATCCTATTAGTAACGAACGATGCACGCGCAAGAGACGTCGAACTTCGCGAAACAAACGCTGCACGAGCAGGGAACGTCGAACTTCACGAAACAAACGCTGCACGAGCAGGGAACGTCGAACTTCACGAAACAAACGCTGCACGAGCAGGGAACGTCGAACTTCACGAAACAAACGCTGCACGAGCAGAAAACGTCGAACTTCACGAAACAAACGCCGTACGAGCAGAGTACGTCGAACTTCGCGAAACCAAAAACGCAAGAGACGTAACTGTTGTAATGACTAATTTTTTAAAAGCTTTAGGCGATTTTTGGCTATCAGAAGAGTATGTTATTCAATGGACTACTGAGTGAGTTTGTAAACAAAGTTAACTAGTTCCTACTAGTTAACTTTGTTCTGTGTTATTCCTATCTAAGTCCAAGGTTTGAAAGAAAAGTGAAGGGCAGCTGGGGATTCCGTCTGATTTTTTCTTTTATGTATTTTCTTCTGGATGAATGTAATTGTTGTATATTACATAACAACTTAGAATTGTTTAAAGCACTGTAGTCTATCCACTTTTCTCGTTTAAACAAGAAATTTCTTGAACGGCGTGAACCGTTATCCTCATATTCCTTGGTATATAGGGAGACTGGGAAACATTTGGTTTTCAAAACGATGAAAAAATCGGGGTATAAAACTGGGAAACATTTAATGACCTACTAATGCACAGGATTTAACACTTTTTACCTCCCTTCTTAGGGCATTATAGTAAAGAATATGTTTAATTAATGAAGAGGCTTAGACTAAGACCCATATTTAAGATCTTTGAATGGAACGATCTTGGGATTGTTTCACAAATCACCACCTATACAACTACTCTCCAATTGCCACTTATGTAAAGCTCAACAGCATATAATTTATATTCGGAAGTAAATTTAACCATAGAAAAACTGCACTTGCTATTGTTAGATAGTGTCTAACAATAGGGTGCAGTTCAAGAAAAGAGAGGTTTTTTTGTAAGTTACTTTTGATTAGGTTACATTTTTGGAATAAAAAAAGCCCAGCGCAATATTGAGTGCCTAGGTCTAACTAAAAGCCAAATCCTCATCTGGTTTTTCAGGTAGTGTGACAGACCTTTTGATTTTATTATCCAAGAAATTCTAAGAGATTGTTTACAATCTGTCCATAACATTAAATCATATAATTCATATATTAAATTACCGGCTACTATAGGAAGTGTTTAATATGTGAGCAGTCTGTTAAAAGGAATAATGAGCAACAAGTATTTGCCCGAGAAATATATAATTCCATTGGAAAATCTGCAAAATATATAAAAGGAAATTTTCCTGAAATTGCTGAACAGATTTCTAAATTGGATTTTTAGAAGTTTGTAATAGTTTTGAAATAGCATCTTGATCTTGAATATTTCCTCCTGCAAAGGTAGGGTGGACGATTGCTACGCCCTCATTGTCAATAATAACAGGCGTCACTTCATAGCCTAATTCAATCCTAGATACCATTGACGTTAAATTATCTAATAATATGTTTACACCAAGTACCCCAATAATTTTGTTGCCATCTTGAACAGTAATTGAACCGGTAATTGTAGAGTGGCCAGTATTCTGAATAATATTTTAATAATACAACTGTTTTCATGGATTTACAATTCTTGTTCCTTTTGTACATTAATCTTATGATTTATTCGAAAAAACGCGAAAAATTACGTATAATAATGAGTATCATGAAACTTTTTTGCTGTTTATTCGTAAAAATGATTAGTACAATGATCGGGGGAAATAGATATGTCAGAAAATCCATTATTCGAAGACTTAGATAAACGTCATCAACAACCACAACAAACACAAGCAACTGATATTATTCAACAGCAAGCGAAACCACTTGTATCTGAACAAGAACTTTCACAAATACGTCAGCGTCATGAGCAGTTAAAGATCCAACCACAAGTACAAACACTCGCACAAAAAATTGATGTCAAAAATCAAATTGCAGTTTTAGAGTTTGGAAAGGAAACGGCGCAGGGAATTTCTACGTTTTCTGACCGTATGCTTGCAACTATTAAACAAAGTAACCTTGAAAAATCAACTACGCTTTTAAATAATTTAAATAAAATTATGGACCGTTTCGATCCTCAAGATTTCCAAGAAGAACAGAAAAAGGGATTCTTAAAGAAATTATTCTCAAAAAGTAAAGAACAGTTGGAGCGTATTTTATCTAAATACGATTCAATGAATAAAGAAGTAGATGCGGTTTACACAGAAATTCAAAAATATGAAGTAGAAATGAAACATAATACGGTTCAACTTGAGCAAATGTATGATGAAAACTTAAATTATTTCCATTCTTTAAGTGAACATATCGCAGCAATTGATTTAAAAGTAGGAAATTTACGTCAACAACTACCTGCATTAAACTCAAAAGCAGAAATGGGTGATCATGAAGCCATTATGGAGCTTGAAACGATTTCTCGTGGAATCGAATTACTAGAACAGCGCGGCTACGATTTAGAAATGGCACAGCAGGTATCATTCCAATCTGCTCCGCAAATTCGTTTAATGCAACAAGGTAACAACCATTTAATTGGTAAAATTAATTCTGCATTTGTTACAACAATACCTATTTTCAAACAAGGCTTAATTCATGCTGTCACAATGCAGCGTCAAAAACTTGTGTCAGATTCCATGGCTGAATTAGATCGCCGTACAAATGAAATGCTTGTACGTAATGCTGAGAACGTACGACAAAATTCAGTCAATATTGCACGACAAGCAGGTAGCCCAAGTATCAAAGTTGAAACTATCGAAACAACATGGAAAACGATTATGGCGGGGATTGAAGAAACAAAACAAATTCAGGCAGAAACCGTTCGTAATCGAGAAGAAGGTCGTAAACGAATTGAACAACTGCAATTAGAATATGAAAAATTAAAAAAAATGTAATAAAAACCGCTACATGAGCAATTTTCATGTAGCGGTTTTTAATGTTAAAGGACTTGTAAAATGATTTGCATTTAGCTTTTCAATCGTTTATCATTATAACATAGTAAGCATATAGGGATTATAGGTGAAAGGTTGTGAACGTTATGCCGAATTTACATGAACATACTAAGAATTATTTAATAAAAGTAAATGAACTACCATCATTAGTAACAATGTCGGCACAAGAAGCAAGAGAAATGCGCGCGAAAGCACCTAAACTTAATCGTCCTGCAGCGAAATTTGTAACGATAAAGCAACAAGCGATTACGATGCGAGACGGACATAAAATTAATATCCGAATTTATATACCGAATGGACATGGACCATTTGATATCATTGTTTATTATCATGGTGGGGGTTGGGTGTTAAATGATTTAAATACTTGCCATGAAAGTTGCTCGTATTTAGCGCAACAAACCAATCAAATTGTTGTATCAGTCGAATATAGATTAGCACCAGAATTTAAATTCCCTATTCCTGTATTTGATGCGTTCGATAGTTTTTTATGGGTGAATGAACATGCGTCAAGTTTTGATGGTAATGCGAAAAGAATTTCTGTAGCTGGTGACAGTGCGGGAGGTAATTTAGCTGTAGCAGTAAGTCAATTGGCTGCACAGAAACAATTACCAATCACGTCACAAATTTTACTCTATCCGGTTACAGACTTGAGTTATAATACGAAATCTTATTCATTATTTAAAAAAGGCTTTGGCTTAGATCGTGATGTTATGCAGTGGTTTGGTGACTCTTATATTAGTTCACAAATTGATGCTAACAACCCACTCGTTAGCCCGCTTCAATTGACCAATTTTACACATTTTCCACCTACAATTATTTTTGCGGCAGAAAATGATGTATTACGTGACGAAGCGCTTGAATTTGATAAGAAATTACAAAAAGCAGGCGTTCAAACAAAATCCATTGTTATGGAAGGTCTTGTTCATAGTTACTTTACACATAATGAAGTGTTCGAGCTTGAAATACATCAAACAATTGAGCTAATTGACGCCTTTTTAAAACAATTATCGGAAAAAACACGTGCAAACAATTAGTCGTTTTGCTTTTATTATAGCCATAGTCACGGCTTTATTTTTGGCAATACACCAATTATTTCAAAATTTTATTTTGGAGCAGCTCTTGATTTTAAGGGCTGCTTAATTTTTTTATTTGTCATGTCTAATAAGGGGGTAAAATGGTGAAATTGGGTAAAGAACATACGATAGAAAATCGCCGTTAAAGGAGAATAAGACATGGAATTAAACTTAATGAAAATTGATGAATTTTTAAATTTACCAAAAAGTGTAATCCGTCGTGCAGATGAAAAAGATGTTTTAAATATAAAAAATGAACTGCTCCTGTTGTTAAATAATCGCAGTGGCGAGCAAGATAAAAATCAAATTCGCAAATTAATCAATGAAATCCAATATATGAATCTCTATGTTGTAAAAGATGATTATGACAAAATCATTTATTCTTACGATCCGCCAAAATGCAACACACCCCGTGTCACAATTAATGAAAGTGGTTGGATTGAGCTTGTTAAATAACTGTAAGTGATTCCTACTTGTTGCGTACTAGTATGCAGTTAGTAAGAAAAAAGGAAGAAGGGGCACTAGAAGTGGGGAAAAGTCTTCATCATGATTCCTGTTGTCATTATGCTTTGGGGTGCAACCGGATTTATGAGGAATTGCTTTAGTACTTCATGAGGTGAGCGTACGTTCCTTCAATTTTTAGCATCCATGTTTATAGTGATTTATTGGTCGTATTTATTGTAAGAAAAAAGTCACTAATTTTGAGTCTATTTTCAAGGTTTATTTATGCTTTTTATACATTGTATCCCGCGAGGTTACTATCGAAGCATGGTGTTATACTAATAATAGGCATTCTAATTGTTGGTACTGAAGCCTTTATTTTTAACAAGTATAAAATACATAACACTTGTGAAGATGAATAACCTTAGGAGTTTTGAACCTTTCCATCTATGGTGATTTGGTTAGGATCAACGATGTTTAGGTAGAGTTATGTTGGCATTTTCTTGATGCTCAATTTTGGAGTGAATCTATCAATTACAGGTAGTAAAATATCTAGTCAAACAAGTGCCTAAGTTTAATTACTTTGGCACTTTTATTTTAAATTTAATGTTTGTATTTGTAAAAGGGAGCGTTTTTTGAGAGCATTTGATTATTTTACATTTCATGAACACGATATAATGGAAGTTATAAAACTCTTAGTCATGGCAGATTCATATTAAGTAGAGTGTCGAGCTAATAGGTAATGAAATTCACGAAGAACATGTGCATATTTTTGTAGGACTAAATAATAGAATGATTTGCCTTGCTTGCGAACACTTTATTAGAAGTTGTAAATGAATAGTTGGCACAAGGTGGTCGTTAGCTGTGTTACAAAAAAATCGTAAATTTTGGGGGGATTGAATATGATTCAAACAGTAGCTTCATGGCTTAAACATTCAGCTTCTACTGTCATTTTAACTGGTGCAGGTATGTCAACAGAATCTGGTATACCAGACTTTCGTTCGAAGGCAGGCTGGTGGAAATCAGTTGATCCACGAACTGTCGCATCTGTTGAAAGCCTAACACAAAATTATGAGCTCTTTCGTGAATTTTATCAGCTAAGAATTAAGGCACTTGAACAGGTTAAGCCGCATAAAGGCCATGAAATTTTAGCTGAATGGGAGCAGCAAGGGCTAGTTGGGTTTGTTGCAACACAAAATGTCGATCGGCTACATCAATTAGCGGGTAATAAGCAGGTAGCAGAGCTTCACGGGAATATTTTGACCATTCGCTGTGAAAAATGTGAGAAACCACACAGTAAAGAACATTTTATGAATAACGCTGTATGCACGTATTGCATGCATCATTTACGTCCGAACGTTGTCTTGTTTGGTGAGTCATTGCCACAAGAAGCATGGAACCAAGCATTAAATGAAATTCAACAGGCAGATGTTATACTTGTGATTGGGACGAGTCTTGAAGTATACCCGGTTAATCAATTACCGATGATGGCTAAAGGAAAGCTTGTATATATTAATTTAGAGGTGGAATCACAGACACAAGGCTTTGATGCAATAATACAAGGTACTGCGGGGGAAGTTTTAGCGCAAATTGACGTATTACTTAGTAGATAACACAAGGAAGGGAGCAGTTCTAAATGGACTGCTCCCTTATTATTTGACAGGTGGGAATATATAAATTTTTATATTTATTGGGTAGCGATTAACATAAAGCTATTTAATGATTGACGGTTCGCTTCATCCCGATTCATTAAATGGTAATAGCTTGTTGCTAATGTTTGAATCGCGATTGGTGCTTGATGCAACTGATTGTACAATTCATTTGCGTAGTCAATTTCCCACTCTCCGTCTTGTAAGTACGTCGCATCAATAGTATTTGATTGTTGGATTACAAAACCTGCTTGACCTAGCATTTCTTCAATTTGTGCTTTATGGAAAACGTTTTGAATGTTGCCGTCCCCACCGCAAAATGCACTATAAAGGGCAAGAATATTTACAGCACAAAAGTGTGAGCGTTGACTAATTTCTGTATAATCAACATCCCATTCAGCAAAACAAACGCGATTTGTCATTGATTTCATTTTCATAAAGTAGGAATGCAGTTGCTGTGGCCTCGCAAAATACCAAGAGCAGTGTGATAGAACAATTACATCGAACATTTCTGCTGTATTAAATGCTAAAAAGTCCGTTTCGTAGTGAAAGTCAATACGAGAACCGAGGGGGGATTGCTTGATTGTATCCGAAGCTTCTCCTAGTGTAATCGGTGCCCCGTAGTGCGGTGCAGCAATATCAATTGCCACCACTTTACCTGTTTGACCAACGGCATCTGCTAAAGCAACTGTTGTATCTCCCTGACCACAGCCAATTTCTAATACTCGCATTCCTTTTTCGATGTTGAATTCTTCGACTAATGCAATTCGATGTGTTAACTGTGTGCGTTGAATGGAGTCATCTCCAATAATTTTCATACATGCTAATAAGTGATTCAATTTTTTCAGCTCCAATAATCCTATTAATTGTTATTGAGCTTAAAAATATACTCAATAACGGTTTTCATATACCTCATATATAACTACCATCAATTCATCGACTCCTATCTTTAGATAGTATCAGTTAATCATTTTTCTGAAATTTTTGCAAATAATGGATAGTGAGAATGGACTTCTGAAAACGGGTTAAAATATAAAAGTGAGGAGTAGAAATAATAGATAAGTAAGGAGGATAATATTAATAAAAGTTACTCAATTAGATATATTGCAGTAAAGATTAGGAGAACGGCAGATTAAAACATATTACTGAGCTGTTGTGTTTCCTAGGTATATCGCAAAAGGCGAACATTAATATAAAAATTATCTGTAAAATTCGGTTTTACTGTTGACAACGCTTTCACCATCTTGTAAAGTAGCTAGTGGCGAATGAAAGAATAAATAAATTAATGTTCGTGTTTAGGAGTGTTGTAAAATGATGGATACAGTTTTTGATTATGAGGATATTCAATTAATTCCGGCGAAATGTATTGTGAAAAGCCGTACAGAATGTGATGCTACAGTGAAATTAGGCAACCATACATTTAAATTACCGGTTGTCCCAGCAAATATGCAAACAATTTTAGATGAAAATTTAGCTGAACAATTAGCTTCTCAAGGCTATTTCTATATTATGCACCGTTTTAACCCGCACACACGTGCACAATTTGTACGTGATATGCAGCAAAAAGGGTTAATCGCATCAATTTCTGTTGGTGTAAAAGACGAAGAATATGATTTTGTTGAACAGTTAGCAAATGAGCAACTTGTTCCTGAATTTATTACAATTGATATTGCGCATGGTCATTCAAACCAAGTAATTAATATGATTGGTCATATTAAAAAGTATTTACCAAATACGTTTGTAATTGCTGGAAATGTTGGTACACCTGAAGCAGTACGCGAATTAGAAAATGCTGGCGCAGATGCAACAAAAGTGGGAATCGGCCCTGGTAAAGTATGTATTACAAAAATTAAAACAGGTTTTGGTACAGGCGGCTGGCAATTAGCGGCACTTCGCTGGTGTGCTAAGGCTGCAACGAAACCAATTATTGCGGATGGTGGTATTCGTACAAATGGGGATATCGCAAAATCAGTTCGCTTCGGTGCTTCAATGGTTATGATTGGTTCATTATTTGCTGGTCACGAAGAATCACCAGGGAAAAAGGTAGAAGTTGATGGCAAACAAGTAAAAGAATACTTCGGATCAGCGTCAGAGTTCCAAAAAGGTGAGCGTAAAAACGTAGAAGGTAAAAAAATGTATGTCGATTCTAAAGGTTCAATTTTCGATACATTAACCGAGATGGAACAAGATTTACAGTCTTCGATTTCATATGCAGGTGGTAAAACATTAGCTTCAATCCGCACGGTGGATTACGTTGTCGTGAAGAATTCAATCTTTAATGGCGATAAAATTTGAAATTTTCAGAAAAATAGTTGACTTTTTATAGCTTTATCAAGTACACTTCATTTCAAGAGTACATGGAAGCGTTGAATGGAAGTAGTAAATGGTATGTATACCTTTAGAGAGCCAGTGGTTGGTGCAAACTGGTGGATACAGCTATTGAACTCGTCCAGGAGCATACGACCTGAAATGATAGTAGGGAAGTCGGGAGCCTGCCGTTAAAAGGGCTTTAAGTGGAGCGTTTAGGCGTTCAATTAGAGTGGTACCGCGAGTTCAACCTCGTCTCTATTCGGAGAAATCCGTTTAGAGGCGAGGTTTTTTATTGTGATGTCTAGGCTAAAGCGATAGCTCCTCGCATCATTGGGTCCCGCCGTCTAAAGTCGGTGGAGCGCATACTTTCTAGTCGGGCCCACTATCGGACTTCCATGGTCAAAATAATTTAGAAGAAAAGGGGAGTTTACAATGAGTCGAAAAATTTGGGTTTTTGATACAACATTACGTGATGGCGAGCAGGTGCCTGGAGCCAAGTTGAACTTATACGAAAAGGTGGAAATCGCTCAACAACTCAAAAAACTAGGTGTTGACATTATTGAAGCTGGATTCCCTGCTTCGTCACAAGGTGATTTTGATGCAGTAAAGGCCGTCGCACAAAAGGTGGGTAATTCATCAGATATTATGATTACTGCACTAGCACGCGCTGTGAAAAATGATATTGATTCAGTTTATAATGCTGTCAAGCACGCACAAAATCCAATGATTCATATGGTACTAGGAACTTCTGATATTCATGTTGAAAAGAAATTTAGTAAGTCAAAAGATCAAATTTTACAGATTGGTATAGACGCAGTGAAATATGCGAAAACCCTATTACCACAAGTACAATATTCTACTGAAGATGCATCTCGCTCGGATTTTGAATATTTGTGGAAAACAATCGAGGCGGTTATGAAGGCTGGAGCGACAATGATTAACGTGCCAGATACGGTAGGATACGCAGAGCCAGAGCAATGGGGTGAAATGATTGCGAAATTAAATTACCGTATGAAAAATTTAGATGATTCGGTATTGCTTTCTGTACATTGTCACAACGACTTAGGAATGGCGACAGCAAATACCCTTGCTGCTGTGAAAAATGGAGCGGACAAAATCGAAGTTACCATGAATGGTATTGGCGAACGCGCAGGAAATGCGGCACTTGAAGAAGTTGTTATGGCGATTAAAACGCGCGGCGATGTTTATAGTGTATTCACGGATATAAATACGAAGGAAATTATCAATACATCTCGCTTAGTTTCAAGCTTTATGGGGCTTGATGTACAGGTCAATAAAGCAATCACAGGTGACAATGCCTTCGCACATTCATCTGGTATTCACCAAGATGGCTTATTAAAATCACGTGATGCATATGAAATTGTGCACCCCGAAGATGTTGGGTTAGACGACATGGAATTAGTGTTAACAGCACGTTCTGGGCGTCATGCAGTGAAAAATGCATTAGCAAAACTAGGCTTTAATGAATTTGCGGATGAAGAATTTGAAGGGATTTTCGAAAACTTCTTAAAACTAGCGGATTCGAAAAAAGAAGTATACGATCATGATTTATATGTAATTGTTGAAAACTACTACGAAAAATCAGACAAAAACAACCCGAACAAAGAATCGTATAAAGACCAATTTTATGATTTAGAGGATTTACAAATTATCGCAAATTCAACATTCCCAAATGCGAGTGTAAAAATTCGTAAAGGTGAAGAAATATTTAAAGCAAGTGCTGTCGGTTCAGGCCCTATTGATGCCCTGTATTCTGCTATTGCAAATGTTACTGACATCAATGTGAAATTAGTAGAGTATAATATTAGCTCGGTTTCACGTGGTCAAGAGGCACTTGGTAAAGTTAAAATTATTGTTGAATACAACGGTGAAAAATACATTGCAAAAGCAGCAGATACTGATATTTTAAAAGCTTCTGCATTTGCTTATATAAATGCAATTAACAGCATTATTGTTGCACAAATTACACCACAACCGCTAACAGAAACTGCGAATATATAAAAAAAGCGTGTCCCTTTTGAAAACGGGGCACGCTTTTTCAGTTATTTTATTAGCTGTTTTGCAAGTAATGTGTAGCTGTTTATACGTTGTTCAATCGAATAAAGATTACTATTAATCATCGCCTCATCGAAGCCGTATTCCGCTTGCTCTTCTAAAATTTTCGCAGCCACATCCTCTGCTGAACCGATAAGCATTAAATGTCGATTTTGCTCTAGCAACATTTTATCCATTTCAGTTAAAGGATAGTCGTTTGCTTCTTCAGGTGACATAACATTTAATAATTTTCCACGCATTAAATTTAAACGACTAATTTGCATAGGCATGGAGTAATATTCTGCTTCATCGGCTGTTGCTGCTACGCTGACAGCATAGGTTGTAATTATTTTTGGCTTTTCCATATAGTAAGAAGGTTGAAAGCTACTACGATAATCATCAAAAATTGATTTTGACATTTGCCCGTTAAAAAATTGTGCAAACGAGTAGCCAAGCCCTGCAGCACCGGCTTGACGTGCACTTTGACCACTAGAGCCAAGTAACCATGCCTCCGGTAATTGTACTTTAAAAGGAGTGGCTACAACATTATCATAAACGGCTTCACCTGTACGCTGTTCATTCATAAGACGTAAAATAACGTCAAGCTTTTCGTATTGTTCTGTCAAATCTGGACGGCGCCCACTTGCTAAAGCAGTCATAGCTGGCATATCTCCACCAGGAGCACGCCCCGCACCAAAATCAACCCTACCTGGTGCAAGTGCAGATAATGTTTTAAACACTTCCGCAACTTTAAAGGGCGAATAATGCATCATCATAATTCCGCCTGTCCCTACACGAATACGTTCTGTTTTAGCTGCAATGTATGCCGCAGTTACTTCTGGTGCCGAGCTCGCAAGTGTCGTTGTATTATGATGTTCTGCAAACCACATACGTTCATAACCCAATTCATCGCCAAGCTGTGCAATTTTTACACTATTTGAGAGTGCCTCTGTAGAAGTCATTCCTTTTGAAATAGGCACTTGATCTAAAATACTAATTTTCATCATTTTCACCTCGTTACTAGAAACATTAACGAAACGACTTCAATTTGTAAAATTATTGGCCTAAAAAATAAGTTTTTAATAGTGCTGCTCGTTCTCGAATACGTGATTTTAGCTCAACAACTTTTGGTGTAGGTGCTGCAATGACATCTGAATCTAAACCGAGTTTCTTCGCAAGAATATTTGCGCGTTTTAAGTGAAAGTCATTAGAAACAATTGTAATCTTAGTAGTGTTTTCAGGTAATAATTGTTTAGAAAATTTGATATTTTCATAAGTAGATGTAGATTTGTCTTCAATTAGAATACGCTCAGCATCAATACCTGCCCGCACTAAATAATCATACATAACAGAAGCCTCAGTTTGATCTTCATCAATACCTTGCCCTCCTGAAACAATTGCGGTTACATGCGGATATTGTTGTAAATAGTCGGTCGCAACATCTAAGCGGTATTTTAATGATAATGATGGTACGCCACCTGGCTTTACCTTGGCACCAAGAATAATGACATAATCATTTGTACCATTTGCTTTTTCTTTTGCAGCTTTATCCATTTCGTTCCCGAGCCATATGTATACAATCGCAGGTATAGTTAGAACAGCGAATCCAACAATGAGCCATTTATTCATTGAAAAACCCCCTTTATGTACTATACGTAGATGAAAGGGGGAATGTTTCGCATTCGAAAGGATTTTTGCAGTTATTTATTTCGGTGAATTAGTAATTGTAATTATTTCAAGGTATTCACATTCGGAAATAATTAGTGCTATTTTGATGCATCATTTATTTTTCTGACACTGCTTGATGATGTTTTGCTTGTACTTGTATACTTAAATAATTTAGATATCGGATGAGTACATAACCAACAATGCATACAGCAAGTAAAAGCTGTACGTAAAAATAACTTGTCATTATACTTTTAAAAATGCCCTGTAAATTAACATAGTGAAGCATCATATTTGTCGCAGTTGCTGAAATGACAAGAGGGAAAGTCATAGCCGCATAACTTGGATAAAACGGAAGCATCAACATTGAAGGGAGCTTCGATAATACTAAGAAATATAATAGCTGAGCAACTACATATAATACAGCAATCATCGTTATAGAAGTATTAAATTGCTCGAAATAAGCAGCCAAAATAAGTGATGCCGGCGCTGATAAAATCGCTAGCATTGGAATGGTTGGCTCTGGTAAATCTTTGCGAATAAAGCCACGTAAAATGACAATTGGTGCGACAATTACAAACGCACAAAAAGCAAAAATTACAATCCCTTGAGTAAAGTTGCCAGAAAGGTCTCTCGCAGTTAGAGGCATTACAGCAGTTCCGACAAATAAAACGAGCCAGCTTGGAAAGACATTCGCAATCGTAATATTCTTTTTCCAGATAAACGTAAAAAAGAAGTAGCAAATAATAAATATTTGAGTTACTGCTGCTAAAATCCATAGCGTATGGCTAATCGAGCTACTAATACCGTAATAATGTAAGCCACTACTTAGTACTAACGTTCCCATAGTAAATGTAGGGGATACCGAAGCAATAATAGGGTTTTGCATTTCTGCAACAACGGAATTTGTAGCAAATATTAACTTTCCTAGTAATAATAAAAATAGCACCATACCAACAAAGTAACTAATATGTGCCGCAATTGTAATCTCTAAACCATGCAATAAATTCCCGAGTGAGAAAAATGCAAGCATGACTCCACTTAATGGAATTGGGATTGCTTCGAATAAGTACTTCATATTAATCAATTATTCCTCCATCTAAAAATCGCGCAAAAACAACTTAGCAGTTTTTGCGCGAGGTGTTTATACCTTATTTTACTGCGTTATCTTCAATCCAACAACCGCAATTATGATAAAAGAAATAAATAAAACACGTTTCCAGTCTTTTGATTCATTATAGATGAACATTCCTACAAGTGTTCCACCAACTGTCCCGATACCTGTCCAGACAGCATAGGATACACCCATAGGTAGTGTTTTCATCGCTAATGCTAAAAATGTAAAACTACATGCAAAGGCACCAAATAAGATGGCAAACGATGATAGATTTTTACGTTGTGCTACTTTATTCATGCCGATTACGCCACCAACTTCAAAAAGTCCTGCTAAAATTAAATATACCCAAGCCATTATGCATCCCCCGTTTCTTTCTCACTTGAGAGCATTTTTAAACCAATAACTCCGACTAATAATAAGACGATAAAGCTAATTTTTGTCATGCTAAATGGCTCGTTAAATAATAAGGTTTCGACAATTACCGTTCCAGCTGTCCCGATTCCTGTGAAAACGGCATAAACCGTTGATACAGGTAGTTTGTTTGTTGCGATAATTAAAATGTAAAAGGATAATACGATAAGTGCAATAACACCAATCCATAATGGAATGGTATGTGCATATTTAAGTCCCATCGCCCAGCCAATTTCGATTAGTCCTGCTAAAAATACTAAAAGCCAATACTTTGTCATGATTTTTCTCCTTAATTTGTTATTCCTTTATAAAAGATTTTCCAGCTCGCTTGCAAACGTTTTAGGAATCGTTCATTTCCGCCATATAGCATTTCAACATATAGACTATCTAACAATGCTAAAAAGCTAATTGCTGCGTCTTGCGCGCTAACCTTAATATGCTGTGTACTGAAATAATCTTTAAATAATTGTTCCAAGTAGTCTAAATAATAGTACGCTTGTTTATTTAATGTTTGTTCTAAATGCTGTGGAGTTAAATACAATGTGCGAATAAAAAATTTTGTCTCGACATATTGCTCCATGCGCAGTTCTACTTGCTGTAACAATGGCAATAATTTTTGTTCAATAGGTTGTTGTACATTATTCGTCATATAGGATTTCATAAATGCGAGTTCAAATTGAAGTGCTTCCTCAAAAATGGCTAGATACAAATCATCTTTGCTTTTGAAGTATGTGTAGATCGATTGTTTTTTTATGCCAATCTCGTCTGCAATTTGTGCTAGGGAACCGCCGTTATAGCCATGCTTACCAAAGTTATGAAATGCTGCATGCATCAGTTTTGCTTTTGTCATTTGTTTCACCTTCCTAACGTTCGTAAGGGAAATATAGCACAAGAAATTTGCACATGCAATATTTTTGCATTACAGTGAGAAAAACAGTAGAAATTAGGTGGAAATATGGAACGTTGTGCTTGGGTGAAATTAGATGAACCAGTATATGTGAAATATCATGATGAAGAATGGGGTGTACCTGTTTATGATGATCAAAAATTATTTGAAATGCTTTGCTTAGAAGGTGCACAGGCAGGGCTCAATTGGCTAACCATTTTAAAACGTCGAGAGGGATATCGTGCTGCTTTTGATGGGTTCGATGTTGAAAAAATTTTGCACTATGATGATGCAAAGCTTGCAGCATTAAAAGAAGATGAACGCATCATTCGTAATCGTTTAAAAATAGCGAGCGTTGTTACAAACGCCAAAAGCTATATTAATATGCAACAAAAGCATGGCTCGTTTGCGAACTATATTTGGTCGTTTGTTGATGGGAAGCCTATCATTAATCATTGGGCGCGAATTGAAGATGTACCAGCAACAACTGAGATTAGTGACCGTATGAGTAAACAATTGAAAAAGGATGGATTTAAATTTGTAGGTAGTACAATTTGTTATGCTTTCATGCAAGCTGTAGGAATGGTAAATGATCATACGAAAAATTGTCACTGTTATCAAAAGTAATTATTTGTCTATATTTATTTGGTTGTCACAGAAATAAATCGGTATAGGGTAATTCTATATAAAAACAAGGCACCAAAGGGGATTTTACCGATATTTAATTTAATAAACTTACATACGTACTTGCTGTTATAGAGTAATCATCACAATTGCTCGAACAACGAAAACCTGAATTTGTAAATGAACATAAAAATGCGGCTACTGAATAAGTAGGCCGCACTTTTTCTTATTTCACAATCATCGCAGGGCAGTTGACACGCTTTATTACCTTATGTGAAACACTGCCTAAAACCATCTCTTGTAAGCCATTTAAACCTCGGCTGCCGATAATTACTAAATCAACGTTTTGACCGTTTGCAAATTTAATAATTTCTGGGCCAGGAATACCATGAATCATCTCTAAATGAACATGAATGTGTTCTGCTTTAAATAATTGTTCAATGGGTATGAGCTTTTGACGGCGTGCCATATATAAACTCTCGATTGAACTTGCATAGAGAACTTCCGTTTTTACCTTTTCCAAATCAATGACAAATATAATCGTCACTTTGCAATTTGGGCTTACTTTTGCAATTTTTAAAGCCTCTTTCGCAGCGCGTATAGAATTTTCAGAGCCGTCAGCCGCAAGTAAAATATGTTGATACATGTATGTTTCCCCCTAATCAAACAATGTTGTACCAGTTAATTTCTTTACTAATTGCTTACCAGTTTCGTCAATTTTCTGGTAGTTTATAGTAATCCCTTTCTCTTTCAGTTGCTCTTTTACCTTCATTAATGCACCAATCGCAGAATCATCCCATACTTTACAATTCGTAAAATCAATCATAATGTGAGAATCTGTAATCATTTGCGTTTTAAAATAGTTAATAAAGCTTTCCGTAGAGGCAAAGAACAATTGACCACTTACATAGTAGATTGAACCATTGTGCGAGATATTCACACGTGAGATTTCATTGACAAAGAATAGCGCACTAACAATGATACCGGCAACAACACCTAATGCTAAGTTATGTGTATATAGGACAACGGCAATTGTGAGTAGCATGACAAAGACATCCTTTTTCGGTGCGGTTACTGCATATTTAAACGATTGCCAATCAAACTGTGTGATACATACAACAACCATGACACCAGCTAACACTGGCATCGGGATTTGTACGACATAGTCTCCTAGTACTAAAATTAAAAACATCAAAAATGCACCCGCAACAAATGTCGATAAACGACCACGTGCGCCACTTTTAACGTTGATAATCGATTGACCAATCATCGCACACCCTGCCATACCACCGAAGAAACCATTAATCACATTGGCAATCCCTTGACCACGTGCTTCCTTATTTTTATCACTTTCACTTGATGTCATGTCATCCAAAATTGCTGCAGTTAAAAGCGATTCAACCAATCCAACAATGGCCAAAGCCAATGAATACGGTAAAATAATCATCAATGTATCAAATGTAAATGGAATATTTGGAACGAAAAATGACGGTAATGACTGCGAAATCGAACCCATGTCACCAACTGTATTTAATGTTACACCTGAATAGAATGCAACAACCGATAAAATTACAACCGCGATAAGTGGGGCAGGAATCCCTTTAATAAGATATGGAATTCCATAGATTAATGCGATTGTTGTCAATAAAAACACCCAGGTGTACAAGTCACCACCAATAAAGTGTGGCATCTGTGCGATGAAAACTAAAATGGCTAAAGAGTTCACAAAGCCTATCATGACCGCATTTGGAATGAACTTCATAAGACGGGCGATTTTCAGCATTCCGAATATAATTTGAATAATACCAGTTAAAATCGTAGCTGCTAATAAATAGTGCAGCCCGTAATCCTTTACTAATGTTACAATAACAATCGCCATTGCCCCAGTAGCAGCAGAAATCATAGCTGGACGCCCACCAACAAAACTTACCGTCACCGCAATAACAAACGACGCATAAAGTCCTACCATTGGATCAACACCAGCTAGAATAGAAAAAGCAATGGCTTCGGGAATAAGTGCAAGTGCGACAACTAAACCAGCTAGTATATCGGCACGTATATTTCTAAACCATTGCTCGCGAAATGTGTCCATAAAAAGTCTCCTTAAATAAATCTTTCCTAATGGTAACATGGCTGTCAAATAATCTTATAGTGAAAATTTTAAACATAAAATTATAATCATGATTATTAAAAATGTGAGTAAACTCCTAATTATTACAAAAATAATTGAGTACCACGAATCAATTTGATTAATTTTTCCAAAAAATAATATTCAAGGAAAATTATCTATGCGTATAATTAAATTATTATTTAAATAAAGGAGTTTAAGCGGATGACAGAACAATTATTTACACTACAAAACTCAATTGATAATCAAACGACATTACAACAATTTATCGAACGCTTAAAGCCGCTCCATGTAATTTTGTCGCAAAATACATATGTAAAAGATATGACAAATAGACTAAACCGTATTATTGAAGATGCTAGTAGCCAATCAATAATGTTGTTTTTAGGAAAAGAGCGCGTAGGTAAAACAACACTAATCAATAGTCTATTAGGTAGAAGTTTATTAGAAGATAGTAAAAACGAACCAACTCATGTGAATACTTTTATCAAATATGGTGAGCAGGAATGTATTAAAGCAATATTTTTAGATGGGATGGTTGCAACTTTTGATATCTCGAAGTTAAATTTATTAACGGTTTCTACAAACGAATGTGCTGAAATTATTCGCGAGCATATTGATTACCTAGAAATCTATATTAAACATGATTTATTGAAAGATGTGACAATTATAGACTCAATTGGACTTGAAGTAGGAGCAAATAATACCGCATATTTCTCGCAAAGTTTATTACAACGTGTGGATGAAGTGTTTTTCGTGCTGCGTGCTGGTTCTTCAGCAACAGAAGATGAAGTGAATTTTATTAAAAAGCTAAATACATTAGGTATTACTGCAAATCTAGTAATTAATGGGATTGATCAATTAGATAATAAAGTAGAAAGTTTTATTGAAAAAGAGAATAATGTGTACGGTGAATATATAGGTCATAGTGTTGCTGTTTCGGCGTTAAATGCCTTACAAAGCCGTAAAACGAATAACTCCCAATTATTAATTGATTCACGGATTACACAGCTTACGCAATTAATTCAAAACTTAGCGAACAATCAACAAAAGAAAACACGCCATGTTGTAGAGCTATTTATTAATTGGTTAGAGCGTTTTCGTAAAGAGGTAGAATTAATTCCGTTCCGTGAACCATATGTTTCGGCTTTTGCGAATGTGGAGCAATATAGCTCAGATTTTGACTTAGAATTTACACGTAAACAACGAGACCTTGCATTGATTTCAGCGTATGAAGAAGAATACGCAAGTGTTAGTAACGTATTTAAAGGCGTCCAAACTCTCTATCAATTGCTACAAAAATTAGCAAGTGATTTGTATTTACGTGATCCATTAGTAGAGAAATATGAAGAAATCGCTGTATTATATCAAAAGAATGTCCGCGATTATCGCAAGCTGCATGTGGATTATACGATGGAATATGCACGCTTAGAAAAACAATATAAAAAGCAAACACATCAAAACTTAGCTTTCCCAATTCCACAAGAAGAAGCACAAGGAATTTTTTTAGAACGAATCAACTCATTAAACAAAATCCAATCACAGCTTACTGAAAAGTTAGAGCTTATCGGTAATTATGAGGAATTCGTACGTAAAAATTTATATGTAATTCAAAATCGTTTAAATGAGCTTGCAAAGAAACGTCTTTCAATTATTCAAGTGCAAGTAAGCGACTTAAATATTCAGCGTAAACGTGAACGTACATATTTAAAATCCTATGCTGATAAATTAACGGAGTTTAATTGTATTATAGAAGCGCAAAGTTTTTTAATGGATGCAATTTTTCCATATTTAATTGAGCAACAGTTGCCAATTTCTGAACAAGAAAAAACGCATATTCGTAATACGATTGAATGTATTTGTGCGACTGATCTGACACATCAGGCGCTGTATAAACGTTTAAATATTGCCGATACAGATGATCTATTGACACAAATGGATTTTGATGCGAAATTCAAATTAATCGGGCTTAGCTTAACGGAAGCAGATATTCTCTCTGAAATTCCTGAATTACCAAACGTGATTGAACAATAAAGTGAAACTTTGCTCGATGGGGGTTTTCCTCATCCCTCACCGAGTATTAGCTTTCGCCAATCGGGCTTTAGGAACAGTGGATCGCCTGCTTAACTGTCTCCTGACACTAGCCAGTTTGAAGTGGGCGTCTTACTGTCCTTTAATGCGTGAAAAAAAGAGCGGAACAGGTGCAAATTAGCCCTTGTTCCGCTCTTCATTTATTTTTATGGATTGGAAAGACAGTTATTTTGATACAATTTGAACTTCTTTTACTGAATCGCTAACAAATTGTTGGTCTTCATAGTACATATTTTTTACTAATACATTTGGACCAAGGCATTTTACAGCAGAGCAATGACAGTTTAAGCTTTTTGCTAAGTCTGTGTCCATCCATTTGTTAAAAACATCAGGTAATGAATCGGTTTTTATATTTCCTAACGCAGGTGTATCGCCGAAATCCGTTACAATGACATCACCAGTAAAGATATTAACATTCAAGCGTGAACGGCCATCTGGATCATTACGCATTGTTACTTTTTTCTCTTCACGTAAGCGTGATAATAATTGCTGGTCTTTTTCAGAAGGAATGCAAGGATAGAACGGTAAAGTACCGAAAAGCATCCATGTATTTTCATCACGAATGTCAAGTAAATGGTTAATCGCGTTACGTGTTTCTTCTAATGAAAGAGATGTTAGCGCACTAGCAAAATCTGAAGGGTACATTGGGTGTACCTCATGACGAGCGCATTTCATTTCATTGACAATTTGGTGGTGAATATGCTCTAAGTAGGGCAATGTTTTTTTATTTAACATTGTTTCGGCTGATACCATGACACCGTTTTCCGCAAGCATACGCGAGTTGTCAATCATGCGTTGGAAAAGCGCGGCACGTTGGTCAAATGTTGGTTTTCGTTCCATCATTGCAAATCCTGTTTCGACAAATTCTTCAATCGTGCCCCAGTTATGAGAAATATGGAGTACATCTAAATAAGGTGCGATTTCAAGGTAGCGTTCACCGTCGATTGTTAAATTCGAGTTCATTTGCGTTCGAACGCCTCGTTCATGGGCATATTTTAATAAGGGCAATACATATTCACGAACCGATTTGCGACTCATCATCGGTTCACCCCCAGTTATTGAGATTGTTTTTAAGTGTGGTATTTCATCTAATCTCTGTAAAATTAATTCGATTGGTAATGCGTCGGGGTCTTTTGTTTGTAATGTATAGCCGACAGCACAGTGAGCGCAGCGCATATTACATAATGTTGTGGTAGTAAATTCGATATTGGATAATGTTAAGCCCCCATGCTTTTCAATATCTAAGTAAGCTTCCCATGGATCGTAACTTGGTGTAATTTCTTTTAACGTCGTCATTTTAATCAATTACTTCCTTTCTAACGATTTATTGTCTCATAAATTACAATGAAAGCAAATGTATAACACATATTTTAATAGAAATTTTGTCATAGTGTATGGATGAGAAGTTAAATGAAGTCGCAAACTAAAAAACCTACAACATTGAAACAGAAAGAAATGTTGTAGGTTTTTATAATATTTTCAATTGTGGTATTAAAAGATTCCAATTAATTTAATTCATCTAATGTATGTGTAATTTGGCTATTGTTTTCACTGTAAAATTTATTACCAATGGAGTTTTCAACCGTCGTATGAACTAAGTCGATTTTCGAATGATTGACCGCTTGTACGTTAAAGTTATACTTATCATTTTGAATAATACAATTATTTGCATGAAGTGTTGAGTTGTTTTGTACATAAATATCTGATTCATGACCTTCTGTTAGCTGTGTAGCCGATAGCTCGACAGCCGAATCCAAATCAATCCATATTTGCGGGTACATGTGATTTGATATAAAAGAATCTTGAATAAATGCTTCTGCGTGATTTTCGATAATAAAGCCGTTCCGTTCTCCTTGCAATAATTCACTATTTTTGAAAATAACCGAGCTATCATTAACGATGATTTGTGGCAATTTATGTGTCGTTATTTGGCTTTCGATAATATGCATCGTTGCATCCTTCATTACTTTGATGCCGTTACTATCACCACCACTTATACGTGATTTAAAAATACACGCTTTTGTTTGTCCGACAATTTCAACCTGTACGCCTGTACCATCTTTAATGGTCGTTTCAGAGACATCCAATTGACATCTATCCACCATAAAAATCCCCTTACCACCGAATAATTCACTGTGTGAAATCGACACATTGGCATGCTCCTTACCCGCAATATGGGGCATTTCGTTGTTGCTAAAATTGCATCCTTCAATTGTAGTATTAGCACCTTTGACTGATAAAATGCCATTCCCTTTATTTTGCTGAATTATTGAATCCAAAATGAAAATTTCAGCATCAATCACGATTATGGCGGTATTTTCTTGATTGTTAATGGTGCTCGTAACTACTGAGCAAGAAGAACTTTTTTCTACAAATATTCCCACTTGTTTGCCGTCCTTGATTGTTGTGTCTTTCAATGTACAAATCGATTGCTCCGATAAAAATAATTGTGATAATTCATTATCTGCAAATATGGTTTCGCTAAAGTTAGCAATCGATTTATCTTTTAATTGCATGCCCACACCTTGACAGCTATAAATTTGGCAACTAGTCATATTTAATAGAGAGGCCAATGTTAGCTGAACGTTTGCAATTTTATGAAAGGAAAAAGATGTATTTGTAATGGTTGCTTCTGCACCTTCACGCAACATGACACCAGATTCGTTGCCGTATTGGATTATACTATTTGATAATTGTAGCTCACTATTTTGAATCCATAGCTGTGGTAAGGCGTGATGCTGCATAACGGTATTATTAATTAGAATTTTTGATTGCTCTGATGCATATATACCATTACCTTCACCATGTTCAATTCCACAGCCTTGCATATGAAGGGTAGAGGCGGCTTGGATAATCAGTTGTGTGCCAGTATGATGATGCATTTTGACATTATCTAGTTGTGCATCGGAAGCATTTTTTAACCAAATGGCATGGTTTGCTTTTAATAATTCACAATTTTTTAATTCAATTGAAGAATTATCGATTAATAAATGTGTCTTTTCGTTGCTTTCGAAATAGCAATTGTCCAATGTGGCATAACTTTTATTAAGCAATACAACTGCCACATCTATCGCCCCGATAAAATTGCATTTTTCTGCATGAGCTTTACCACCGTTTAATGAAAGCAATACATTTGACAGTGAGCCATTTAGCACGCAATTTGTTAATGTAATGGAGCCTTCGACATAGATTTGTGTAGTGGGATGAAGGGTGATATTTTCTAACGTTAAATGTTTTGTTTTGGGAACAATCACAATACCTTCAATTAATACATGCTCTGCTACCTTTGCGGTAATCGTGACATCTTTCTGTATTGTTATGGATTCCTTATATTTACCGGCTGCCACTAAAATTTCATCGCCATAATTTGCTTTTTGTACGGCGCGTTCGACTGTTTTAATCATAGAAAAAACAGAGGTAGACACTTTAATTATCGGCATATTACCCCCCCTTAAACATGCTATATGTTATAGGGTTGTGGAAAATACCAAAGTTAATCAATAATATTAAAAAAACTAACAAAACATTATTGTGAATAGTAATACTTTAGATATGTAAAGTGGGCTACCTAATGATTCGGATTATTTGATTGGAGGTATACTCACAAGTAGGGGGAGTAAAAGTATGAATGAAGTGCAGTGTTCCTTATTTTTGGCAGGCTACGGCAAAGCTAAAACCAATCGCCGTCTAGATTGGTTTTAACTTCTGCGACGAAAGCGAAACGACAGTCGCATGACAGAATTATGGCCACGGGTTACGTGAATTTTAATTTGGCGGGCCTTGCATGCGGCATTAAAGATAGTAGTTGCTTTGTAAAAATTAGCTACTTTAGATTGCGTCAAAAACAAAACCATTCTTAGATTAATGTAGACTTTATTTTAATAAACAAAGCTTAATACAGCACGTTTTATTAAAACCTTTATAGTATAAACGAATTTTAACTTGATAGTAGAGTGGCGCGAAGTGAAGAGGGCGACTTCTAGGGGATCAAGCGTGCGCGGAAAATCCACTCATTTGCGCCACCGTAAGAGGCACAAATGAGTTAGTTGTAGCCACGCCCCCAGAAAAGCGTCCCCCGTAACGTAGCAGAACGGATTTTATTAGATAAATGCACTTGATTCTAAATTTTGTATTGTTAAATGCTCATTATAAGTAACTATTTGCGAATTCTAATAAGAAGTTGATTGAAAGGAGAGTGCACTATTGTCTAAGCAATTACAAAATATTCAACAAAAATTAAATGAACGTTTTTATGACCGTGAAGAAGAGATTGAAGCGTTACTTACCGCACTACTTTCTAAACAACATCTATTATTTATTGGACCTGCTGGAACAGGGAAAAGTGTGCTGTCATCAATGCTTGGAGAGATTGTTGAGGAGAGTCGCTACTTTCAGCATTTGTTGACACCATTTAGTACACCAGAAGAATTATTTGGGGTATTGTCATTAAAAGATTTAGAGCAAGGAGTATATAAACGTAATGTCTCGAACATGCTACCGGAAGCACATTTTGCCTTTATCGATGAAATTTTCAAAGCCAATTCAGCAATTTTAAACTCATTATTAACATTAATTAATGAGCGCATCTACTATAATAACGGCGTACCCATTCCTGCGCCGCTGATGACAATTGTCGGTTCTTCTAATGAATATATTGAAGAGGGGGAAGGTCTAGAAGCATTATTTGACCGATTTTTACTGCGCTATGAAGTGAACTATATTCGTGAACAAGATACATTCATTGCGATGTTAAAAGACCAAAATCCTAGTCATATTCCGAAAATGACAATGCAAGAACTGTGTGAACATCAAACCCGTGTTGCTAACATCACAATATCCGATACGATTTATCAAGCAATCGCGAAAATTCGTCAGGCACTTCAAGATGTAGGAATTCGTCCATCTGATCGTCGTTTCAAGCAATCGCTTTCAATTTTACGCGCAAAAGCATATTTATCAGGTCGCTCAGAAGTAATACACGCAGATTTATTTATTATGGCCAATATTTTATGGGAAACCATTGATCAAAAAAATGCGACGCAAGAAATTATTAACGAAACGGCATTTGATACAGTCGATGCGTTTATTCATCGAACTACGACAGAATTTGAAACAATTTTAATGACAGCTCAAAATACGATGCTTCTTAAAACGCCCCATGCTCGTACACAGCTTAGCCATTTATTAATGCAAGGTAAAACGTTATACATTGAAGTAGAAAATATGAACCGACAAATACCAAATCGTCCAGAGTTACAACATTTAAAGACGGATATTCACAAGCGCTTATTACAAATGACGTCGGATGTCATCGGTTTTTAACAGTTTGTAACACTAAGGCAATATGCATTTCATATTAGGTGGGGATAGGTTGGAGAAAAATAGTTCTGTTTTGTATAACCAATCAATTTTTAATATAAGCAATTTGCAAAAAGCGCGCTTTAATGAGCTATTAAAAATGGCCAAGCTTTTGCGCGATAGCTGTATGGAAGGAGAAAAAATACTCACTGGCTTCACAAATATCATCGGGGATACGTGGTATGCATTTTTCAACAAAGGACCAATACTTCAGGAAACAGCATGGCAAATTAATGAAATGCAATATGATTTCATTTTTAATTTGTTGAAAAATGATGAATACATTCAATGGCATCAGCTAACAAAAGGAGATGAGCTACTTAGTGTGCTGACCGCGATTAGTATGGCCGACCAATTAATTAAAGCGATTAAAGATTCTCAACAAATGAAGCAAAATGAGCAAAAACAAAAATTGGCAGAGCGTATCAAAGAATATGCTAAAAAGCGGATCGGAGAACTAGATCAAAAAATACAGGAATCTACGACTGATCTGATGAAGGAAGCATACAAACGCCAAAAGTACATTTATGAAGAGCGCTTAAAAAATGCCAATCATGAAATTACTACTTCACAGCAGCAATTAAAGAAACAAATAAAGCACATCAGTGAACAGTCCCTCGGTAAAATCATTCAACAAAATAAGAAAAAAATCCATAATACAAAAAAGGCCATTGTAACGGTAGGGACGATGGATGATAAAAAAATTGCTCATGTACCGTTAATTGACCAATTTGCACTAGCAGAAAAGATTAGCGCACATAAGGAATTACAAAGGGTAGCGGATTTAGTAGGTCGTTTTAAGCATATTGCGTTGAAAAAACAAAAAACAAAACACAAGCATACGATGGAACGTAAAAATATTTCTATTGGACAAGAAGTTTCGAGACTTTTACCAACAGAGTTAGCGAATTACGTCATGGACCATAGTAAGAAGGATTTTTTACGTCGTTTTAGTGAGTCACAAACGCTTGTTTTTGAAACAAAAGGCAAGGATCGTAAAGGAAAAGGACCAATTATTATTTGCATGGATGAAAGTAGCTCCATGACTTCGATTAAAGAGCATAGTAAGGCATTTTGTATTGCGCTTCTTACAATTGCTAAAAAACAAAAACGTGATATTGCTATTATTCCATTTGCTAGTACTGTTGGGGAAATTCAAGTTTTTCGTAAAGGACAAGCAACTACACAAGACTTACTTACATTTAGTAATAGTTTTTTAGGAGGTGGAACAAATTATGAGCAGCCATTACAAGAGTCACTTAACATTTTATTGCAAAGCGAGTTTAATGATGCGGATATATTATTCGTTACAGATGGCTCGAGTTTTTTATCGACACGCTTTATTGACGAATTTAATGCGACTAAAAAGAAAAAACAATTTGAATGCACAGCTGTCATTTTAACAAATTTATTTAATACGGTTGATGTCAATGTGGTCAATAAATTTTCGGATCGTGTCATTGAAGTAAATGAATTATTCGATGCAGGAGATGTATTCGTTTTATAGTGAAATGGATTCTTTCTAGTCAAACAGCCTATTGTCTCTTACAATGGAATAGGTGAAAGATATAGGGGGGGTTTTTTTGTACGCAGAAGAATATTATCAAATTTTTGAGCTATCGATGGAAGCACGTAAACAGTATATTGAAAAACATCCATTAGTTATGAAGCATGTATTACAAAACGTAGGACATGATCAAGCTAATTTACGTGATCAATTGAATTATCGTTTATTTATTCAATTATTATCAGAAAATGTATTATCTAAAACAACGATTCATGACTTTGTTGACGAACTTTCCTCTATTAAGGGGTTAGTTTTTAATATTGGAGAAAAGCAAACGAACAGTGTATTTTTGCGTTCTTATGCAGCGTTATTTTTAGCTGCAATTGTGAATGCTGACCGTCAATTACAGTATTTAACAGATGAACAATTTGAATTGATAACACACAATGCGATTTCACTTTTGGCAAAAGAGCAAGATTTGCGCAGTTTTGTTAGTGCGGAGCATGGCTGGGCACATAGTATTGCAAACTGTAGTGAATTATTGTGCGCTATCATTCAGCATCCAAAATTTCAAATTCGTCATACTGCGCAAATATTACAAGCAATTCGCACGAACATTTGGAAAGGATATGTATTCCAAGATGATGAAGAAGAACGTTTCTGCAATATTATTGAAGCGTTATTATCAAAAGGTATAGATGAGGAGCTATTCATTGAGTGGATTGAACAATTGTTTGATCGCTTGCAAATGGTTGCGTATGAGCAAGGTTATGATGCGATTTGGTTTAAAGCACGTACTAACCAATTAAACATTGCAAAAACACTTTACTTCTATTTAAAATTTGCGAATCGAAATGACAAATTACGTGGGATTGTATCCATCTTTATTCAACGCTGGATTAAATTAAATTAGATTAATTTACGCTTACATCAGTTTGTTAGGTGAGATTCAAGCTGATAATTATTTTTGTGAAATACTAATTGTCAAATCTGGTAAATGAAAATCCAAATAAATGCGCATAATTTCTAAATAATATTGTAGAATAAATGTGTATTTCCGATAGGTCATAAATAAAACTTATCGTAAAGGATAATAATAATGCAATTTACTTATGTATAGAGTTAAGTTATTATAAGTGTTGGAGAAAAGAGCATTACAAACTTTTCAATTAATGAAAAACTAGGGGGAACACACAATGGCAAACTTACACAACAGCCGCGCTTCATTTGAAGTAAATGGTAAGTCTTATGGCTACTACCGTTTAGCTGCTATTGAAGAAGCTGGTATCGCAAACGTATCACGCCTACCTTACTCAATCAAAGTATTATTAGAATCGGTATTACGTCAATATGACAACTATGTAATTAAAGAAGAGCATGTAAACGAATTAGCAAAATTCGGTTCACACAACAAAGAAGCTGAAGTTCCATTCAAGCCTTCTCGCGTTGTATTACAAGACTTCACTGGTGTACCAGTAGTAGTTGACTTAGCTTCATTACGTTCTGCAATGAAAGAAATGGGTGGAGACCCAGCTAAGATCAACCCTGCTATTCCAGTTGACCTAGTAATCGACCACTCAGTACAAGTTGACAAATACGGTAATGCAGCTGCATTACAAGCTAACATGGACTTAGAGTTCGAGCGTAACGCTGAGCGTTATAACTTCTTAAAATGGGCTCAAACTGCTTATGATAACTTCCGCGCTGTACCACCAGCAACTGGTATCGTACACCAAGTTAACTTAGAGTACTTAGCTCCAATCGTTCACGTTAACGAAACAGAAGAAGGTTTAGTAGCATTCCCTGATTCAGTAGTAGGTACGGACTCTCACACAACTATGATCAACGGTATCGGTGTTCTAGGTTGGGGTGTAGGTGGTATCGAAGCTGAAGCTGGTATGTTAGGTCAACCATCTTACTTCCCAATTCCTGATGTTATCGGTGTTAAATTAGTAGGCGAATTACCAAACGGTACTACAGCTACTGACTTAGCATTAAAAGTAACTCAAGTATTACGTCAACGCGGCGTAGTAAACAAATTTGTAGAGTTCTTCGGTCCTGGTGTACCAGGTTTACCATTAGCTGACCGTGCTACAATTTCAAACATGGCTCCAGAATACGGTGCTACTTGTGGTTTCTTCGCAATTGACGAAGAATCAGTAAACTACATGCGTTTAACTGGTCGTGATGAAGAGCACATCGCTGTTGTTGAAGCTTACTTAAAAGCTAACGGTATGTGGTTCGATCCAACATTAGAGCCAGTATACACTGACGTATTAGAAATCAACCTTGCGGATATCGAAGCGAACCTTTCTGGTCCAAAACGTCCACAAGATTTAATTCCTTTAACTGAAATGAAATCAGTTTACCGTTCTTCTGTAGTAGCTCCTCAAGGTACTCAAGGTTTTGGTTTAACTGAAGCTGAATATGACAAAACTTCTACTGCTAACTTTGCAGAAGGTGCTGTTGAAATTCCAGCTGGTGCTGTAGCAATCGCTGCAATCACTTCTTGTACAAATACTTCTAACCCATACGTTTTATTAGCTGCTGGTTTAGTTGCTAAAAAAGCTGTTGAGTTAGGTATTAAACCTGCGAAATGGGTTAAAACTTCTTTAGCACCAGGTTCTAAAGTAGTAACTGGTTACTTAGAAGATTCTGGTTTACAAGAATACTTCGACGCAATCGGATTCAACACTGTTGGTTACGGTTGTACAACATGTATCGGTAACTCAGGTCCGTTATTACCAGAAATCGAAGAAGCGATCAAATCAAACGATTTATTCGTAACTTCAGTATTATCTGGTAACCGTAACTTCGAAGGCCGTGTACACCCATTAGTAAAAGCTAACTTCTTAGCTTCACCACCATTAGTTGTTGCTTACGCATTAGCTGGTACTGTAGATATCGACTTACAAAAAGACGCTATCGCTGTAACTCCAGAAGGCAAAGAAGTATTCTTCGCTGATATCTGGCCATCAACTGAAGAAGTTAACGAAGTATTAAACAAAGTTGTAACTCGTGAATTATTCCAAAAAGAATACGAAACAGTATTCACAGCAAACGAAGCTTGGAATGCAATCGAAACTTCAACTGAAAACTTATATACTTTCGATGACAAATCAACTTACATCCAAAACCCACCATTCTTCACTGGTTTATCAAAAGAGCCAGGTGCGATCCAAACTTTAGAAGGTATGCGTGTAATGGCTAAGTTCGGTGACTCTATCACTACTGACCATATCTCTCCTGCAGGGGCAATCGGTAAAGATACACCAGCTGGTAAGTACTTAATCGAAAACGGCGTAGCTATCCGTGACTTCAACTCTTACGGTTCTCGTCGTGGTAACCACGAAGTTATGATGCGTGGTACATTCGCTAACATCCGTATCCGTAACCAAATCGCTCCAGGTACAGAAGGTGGTTTCACTACTTACTGGCCAACAGGTGAAGTTGAGTACATTTACGATGCATGCATGAAGTACCAAGAAGCAGGCACTGGCTTAGTAGTATTAGCTGGTAACGACTACGGTATGGGTTCATCTCGTGACTGGGCTGCTAAAGGTACATTCTTATTAGGCGTTAAAACTGTAATTGCACAATCTTATGAGCGTATTCACCGTTCTAACTTAGTAATGATGGGCGTATTACCATTACAATACATGGCTGGCGAATCAGCTGATACTTTAGGATTAAAAGGTGACGAAACAATCTCTGTTAACTTAACTGATGATGTTAAACCACGTGATATCCTAACAGTTACTGCAACTTCTCCAGAAGGTAAAGTAACTGAGTTCAAAGCATTAGCTCGTTTTGACTCAGAAGTAGAAGTAGACTACTACCGTCACGGTGGTATCTTACAAATGGTATTACGTGCGAAAGCTGCACAATAATTCATTAGCTAAATAGCTTTTACAAGACAAAGTCAATTTCGGTTGGCTTTGTCTTTTTGCATTTCTACAATTTATTTCTTTTCTTTAAATCGATGTTAAAATTTGCTAAATAAACTAGCGAAATCACTAATATTCAGATAATATACAGAATGTAAGTATAATTTTCCTATCTGGAGGTATATAAAATGAAAAAGCGAAAAATGTATTCGGCAACAGCATTGACGGCTACTACTGCAGTTTTAGTCGGAGTAACAGGGGTTTCAGCAGAGCAAACATTGTTTAATGACGTTCCAGCAAGTCATCCATATGGGGAAGCAATTTCAGCTTTAGCAGCACTTGGTGTTGTCAATGGCTTTGGTGATGGTACATTTAAACCAGATGCAGCCGTTACACGTGGACAAGCAGCAAAAATGATTGCAGGTGCTTTCCAATTAACTACTGAAAATGTAGATAAACTGAAATTCAAAGATGTTGAGCAGACAAGCCCATATTTTGGAGCGATTGTAGCACTTACTTCATTAGGTGTAATTAATGGCTATGAAGATGGAACATTCCGCCCTGGAGCTAACTTAACTCATGGACATATCAAATTAGTTATTGAAAGAGTTAGCACTACATATCCTATCGACACAGAGGTATTATTTGAGCTTGCAAGTGTTACCTACGATGAAAAGAAAAATATTACACGCGGTGAGTTAGCTAGTATTTTAACAACGGCATTAAAAATTGTTGAAGAAGATAGTAAATATTATAAATTATCAGTGATGCATGTAAACGATACACATGGCCGTGTAGATGTTTTCCCTAAATTAATGACAGCGGTAAAAGAGCAGCGTACAAAAAATCCAGATGCGTTATTATTACATGGCGGAGACGCATTTAGTGGTACATTATATTTCAATGAATTTGAAGGACAAGCAGATATCCCGTTTTTAAATGCCATGAAATTTGATGCGATGGTATTCGGAAATCATGAATTTGATTTAGGCTCTTCTCCAGAGGGACATAAAGCATTAGCAGATTTCGTGAAAGCGGCGAATTTCCCATTCATTTCAGCAAATACCGATTTCTCGAAAGATACCTTATTTACTGGTTTGTTCTCAGATTTAGTATCAAGTGAGCCAGAAAACGGCAAAATTTATGCAGGTATGGTTAAAGAAATTAACGGCGAAAAAGTTGGTATTTTCGGTTTAACTACTGCTGAAACGAAAGATATCGCTTCACCAGGTAGTATTGCATTCGAAAATTACATTGAAGAAGCAAACAAAGCGGTTAAAGCATTCGAAGATAAAGGTGTAAACAAAATTATTGCGCTAACTCACATCGGCTTTGATGATAATGTTGCTTATGATAATGACCAAATGTTAGCGAAATCAGTACCTGGTATTGATATTATCGTTGGTGGTCACACACATACACAATTAGATAAGCCTGTCGTAGTAGATACAAATACAGTTGGTGAGAAAAAGGATGCAACATTAATCGTTCAAGCCTACCAATATTCGGATTACTTAGGAACGTTAAACGTGGCATTTGATGAAAATGGCGTTGTTGTGAAACATAAAGGCCAGTTAATTAAAGTTGGTGATCTAGCTGAAGATCCAGCGGGTGTGAAATTACTTGCACCGTATAAAGAAAAAGTAGATGCAACACAAAACGCTGAGATTGGTGTTACATTAACACAAGCATTAGCAAATCCACGTAGCTCTGAAACAAGCACAGTGAGTGTTCGTAATAGTGAAACCGCACTAGGTAATATTATCACAGACGGTATGTTAGCGAAGGCGAAAAAATCTACAGCCAAAAAGGTTGTTATGGCATTGCAAAATGGTGGTGGAATTCGTGTAGCTATTGATGAAGGTCCAATTACAACAGGTGAAGTGATTACTGTATTGCCATTCGGGAACACATTAGCATTAGCAGATGTAACAGGTGCTGAGTTAAGAGCGACATTTGAGCATGCTGTAAAAGACACACCAAAAGAAAGCGGTGGCTTCCTACACATTTCAGGAGCTAAATTTGAGTATGACTCTACGAAAGAGGTTGGTTCACGCGTAGTTTCATTGAAATACTTTGATGAATCTACTAATAGCTATGTAGATATTCAAGATAACCAAACGTATACGATTGCAACAAACGCATTTACTGCTAAAGGTGGAGACGGTTTTGCTGATTTGAAAAAGGCTTATGCAGCAGGTCGTGTTACTGATTTAGGTTTATCTGATTGGGAAAACTTAAAAGAGCAGTTTTTATCGTTAAAAGAAATTCCATATGAGCTACAAGGCCGTATTGTTGACGTAGCAGCTACCAAATAATAGAGAAACAAAGTACTAAACCCCAAAAGTTAGAGTGAAAACCAACTTTTGGGTTTTTTCTATGGCTACATACAGTGAAATTTCAAGCTGGATGTATTAAACTTTATGAAACAAATAGGTGATAGAAATAAATCGAATGTTGCATTCCGTTCATCAAAACTTATTTAGGAAAAAGATTTTCTTCTAGTTTCTTAACATCAATTTAACATCGTCTGAGTTAAACTAATGATAATGGGGTGATTTTTAATATGAGGATTCTTGTTGCTGAAGATGAGTTAGATTTACAGGAAGCAATCGCTGAAGGACTTCGCATGGAAGGCTATGCAGTGGATACATGCAGTAATGGAGAAGAGGCTTATGAACTGGCTTTTGTTGAAAATTATGACTTAATAATTCTGGACTTAAATCTTCCACAACTAGACGGATTAAAAGTTTTAGAAAAAATAAGAGAAGAAAATAAAGAAATAAAGGTGTTAATCTTAAGTGCAAGGAGTCGTGTAAATGACAAAGTGCTTGGCTTAGATATGGGGGCAAATGATTATTTAACGAAACCATTTGACTTTGAAGAATTGGAAGCAAGAATACGAAATTTATTACGGCGGAAATTTGTGCAGGAAAATAGCATATTGTCTTGCGGGGAAATCAATATGGATTTAACAAAACGCTCCGTATTTATAGGGGAACATGAATTGCTCTTAACTAAAAAAGAATTTGCATTGTTGGAATACTTCCTGCTTCATCAAGAAAGAGTGCTAAGCCAAGAAGAATTAGTAGCCCATGTCTGGGATCAAAATGCCGATAGTTTTAGTGGTGTAATTCGCGTTCATATCGCTACATTAAGAAAAAAACTAAAAGCGTTATTAAAAAATGACCCGATACTCACCAAAGTCGGTGTAGGCTATTTTATTACGAAAAATGATGGTGATACTTAATGTTGAAACAAATGCCTATTCGACTCCGGCTTACCGCGATAATGATAATATTATTAACGATTTGTTGTGTGGGGCTTACAATTATATTAAATTATTCTGCTGGCATAATGGCAACAAAAATTGATACTGTTGCAATGATACCATCACAAGATACTTATGAAAGTAACGAAAATAAGAATATCCAAACATCGTCCAATTTTGCAATGATGACTACACCATCTGTTGAGGCACAGCAAGCTAGAACAGAATTTCAGCTTGAAAGCGTCATTTACTTACTATTAATCATTGTTTGTGGAGGTGTTTTAACATATTACGTATCCGGTAAAGTGTTAAAACCACTGGATTTATTAAATCGTCAAATAAAAAATAGAACCGTCCATAATTTAGCGGAAACGATGGACATTCCACCAACGAATGACGAAATCGCTGAGCTAACGCAGTCTTTTAATGAAATGACCGATAAGTTAAACGCAGCTTTTTTAATGCAAAGTCGTTTCACGGCAAATGCAGCTCATGAACTCCGAACACCACTTGCTGTATTAAAAACAAAGGTTGATGTATTTAATAAGAAAAACGTTCATACAACTGATGAATATGGTGCTCTCATTGCCGTTTTTGAAAAACAAATTAAACGGTTATCCGAGTTGGTCATTGCGCTTTTAGAGATGACAAATATGAATGATGATTTTGAATATGAAAAGAATTGCCTAAAAGATGTTTTACAAGATATTGTGTCCGAGCTTTCTCACATTGCAGAAGAAAAAGAGGTTCAATTATTTTTGGATTGCGATGAAAGCGTTATTTACGGAAATCCAAACTTACTATATCGCGCATTTTATAACATAGTCGAAAACGGAATTAAATACAATGTTGACGGTGGTAAAGTAATGATTCATGTGAAATCAAATGACAAGCAAATAATAGTCACAATCAATGACACGGGTATTGGGATTCCAAATGAGTTGAAAAAAGTAGTATTCGAGCCGTTTTACCGTGTTGATACATCACGCTCTCGTGAAACGGGTGGTGTAGGATTAGGGCTATCCATTGTGCATAGCATCGTAATGAAGCACAAAGGAATGATTGTCGTAACGGATAATGACAATGGTGGTACAAGTTTCGAACTTATATTTAGCAAAATTTTTTATTGAACTATTAAGCACTCTGAATATTTTAAATTTAGGGCATTTCTTTTTAATGAGGAATGCTTTTTATTTTTGGATTGATAAATGTATAACAATAAAAAAACAAAAAAATACGATATAATTTTATTGATAATCGATAATTAATTTGCTAAAATCAAATTGTAAATAGATAAAAGAGGTGTTTATTATATGAAAAGAGGTTCAACATTATTTTTAAAGGTAGCAGTAATTTTCATTGGTATTCCTATACTTGCTTTATGTATCTTTTTGTTGCCACAGATAGCGATGGTAGCATTTGAAGAAGCGAAAAAGGGATCAGAACTGGCATATGTAGTTTTTGGCATTTTATCTATTATGTATGTATCGACAATTCCGTTTTATTTTGCGTTGTATCAGACATTAGGAATTTTAAGTTATATCGACAAGAACCAAGCTTTCTCGGAATTATCTGTGCGAGCTCTAAAGAAAATCAAAAACTGTGCCATTACAATTACTGGCTTGTATATGGTAGGTTTACCATTGGTCTATATCATAGCGGAGTGGGATGACGCACCGGGTCTTTTATTAATCGGACTGGTCATTGTTGGTGCATCGATGGCTATTGCAGTTTTTGCTGCTGTTCTTCAAAAGCTATTAAAAGATGCTATAGCTATAAAAACAGAAAATGATTTAACGGTCTGAGGTGAATAACAATGACGATAATAATCAATATTGATGTGATGTTAGCAAAACGGAAAATGAGTGTAACAGAACTTACGGAAAAGGTTGGTATAACAATGGCGAACCTTTCTATTTTGAAAAATGGAAAGGCAAAAGCGATTCGATTTTCCACTTTAGAGGCCATTTGTAAGGCTTTAGAATGCCAGCCTGGAGATATATTAGAATACAAAGACGACGACAGTTAAACAATGTGGAAGAAACTTAATTTAACAATTATTGGGGGAGGTAAAACTATGGAAATCAACAAATTGATTATTGAAAATATTGATAATCCTCAAGAGTTGGAAAGAATGTATAGAAATGATCCAAAAGTATTTAAAAAGTCATTTTCACATGCATGGGAACAAAATCCTAATTCTCAGGTACTTAGTGTTTGGTATGAAAGATTGAATTTCAAGGAGTCTGCAAATACAGGGAGATCTTTCTTTCTTCAAAAAGGCTTCATATTCATGGGCATTTTAGCCATTCTGGCCGGAATGTGCACTAGGATCATTTTCCATTTTGTCGAACAGGAAACAATTGCTCCAATTAACATGTTTTTCGGAATAATTCCTTTTATTGCTGCTTATTTTGTACATAAAAATACTCCGAAAAAAAGTGTTATTTTTTTCATTGCAGCGTTATTACTAATTACCGGGTTTTATATTAATTTGCTGCCATTAAATTATAAAGACAGTACTTTCCTTGCATACTTACATCTTCCCGTATTCTTTTGGGTATTGTTAGGGCTTGCATTTACAGGTAATGAATATACAAATAGTAGTACAAGATTAGCTTATATTAAATTTAATTTGGAATATTGTATTCTCTACGCCAGCATGGCTGTTAGCGGAATGGTCCTTGCTGCATTAACGCTGCAGTTATTTAGCTTTGTTGACTTGAATATAGAAGAGTTCTATTTTAGTAATATCGTTCTATTTGGTGCTGCCGCTCTTTCTATTGTGGCCGCATACCTAGTATCAATGAATCTTAAACTTGCTAGAAATATTACACCATATTTAGCTAAAATTTTTAGTCCTCTTGTCTTGCTCACGCTGTTGGTCTATATTATTACAGTTATTTGGGTTGGAAAAAATCCATTCTTGGACCGCGACTTTCTTTTAGCCTTTAATGGAATACTCTTGGGTGTATTGGCCGTTACCATATTTTCCATTACCGAGAAAGACTCTGATGAGAAAAAGAACATTTCAGATTATATAAATTTTGCATTAATTGTTCTTGCACTTATCATTGATAGTGTGGCATTGTCAGCCATCGTGTTCAGACTTTCTTCTTATGGGATTACACCTAATAGACTTGCTGTTTTAGGAGTAAACATACTAATCTGGACAAATCTAATTTGGATTATGCTCTCCTATTTACGTTTTCTACAAAACAAATCGGGACCTTCAACTATCCAAGATGCAGTTACGAAATATTTGCCGATCTATGGACTATGGGCAGCTATCGTAATATTTACTTTTCCTATAATCTTTAATTAGAAAGGCTTTGTTAATGTTTCAATAAGCTACCTTCTATAACTAACGAAACCTTTAGAGCCGAAATTATGCACCTTTTAATACATAGTTGCATAATTTTGGCTTAATTTCATTCCTAAACTAAAAAATGTTGTAGCTGTATTTTTCTGATAATATCCATTTTGTAATTTGCATATAGCAAATGATCCAACTTGCTTAAAGAAATTGGCCTCCAAAATTACCTTAACATGGATTTAACATGGCTTGTTATACAATGGAGACATCCAATGGAGAGGCTACTTAATTGCATTGGGTGAAGGTAAAACATTTTAGGAGGAATTTATTGTGAAGAAAAAATTAACAATTACATCGGTGATTCTAGGGTTAAGCGTGGTTGCTGGATCAGCTTATGCAGCGAGCAACTCAGATATGTGGGGCGCAGCAAAAACGAAAGTAACAGGTACAGAGCAAGCAGTTACAAGTTCAACTGTAACAATGAGTAAAGATGAAGCAATTAAAAAAGGCGAATACACGGACTACGCACAGATGGCAAAAGAAAAAGGCATTACAGTAGAAGAATTATTTGAACAGCTTGAAAAAGAAGGTAAGATGATGAAAGTGATTCCGTCAACAGAAGCTACGAAAACTGAAGAGGAAATTGAATCAGCTACGACAAATGGATCAACAGAAATGGTTCAATCAAGTGAACCAATCAACTTAGAAGAAATGGCGAAAGAAAAAGGCATGACGGTAGAAAAACTAATCGAACAACTTGAAAAAGAAGGAAAAGTGACAAAAGCTGCGGAAACAACGGAGTCAATGTCAACAAAATAGTGCAGCTTTGAAAAAGAGCATTGTTTACAACGTAAGCATTAACGAGATTTCAAGTGGAAATAACTGATTGTCTAGATTTGTCGTTCGTAATAAGAACTTTATAAGTTCGAAATGGGTTGCAAATTAATTGTTGACAAAGAAATTAGGATTAAAGATAGTGTAAAACAGCCCGAGCATAATTAAAAATATGCTCGGGCTTATTTGTTCGATTTTATAATAATCAAATTTGAAATGGTATAGATTTTTTGAGTTTTCTCAGAAATAATAAGCTAATCGAAGTTAAAATTCAACGTTTGCAATCATACCTTCTTCATCATCGATATCTAATACGATACGCGCGGCCATTGAATCACGCCCTAGTTGTTCGTCGATATAAAGACGTAACGCAGTAATGAAATTTACCGTATTATAAACATCTAATTGTCCGTTGTAAAATGCTTCTGCTGAATAGCCCGCAACATCATCATACATCAACTCTACTTCGATTTCCTCCGGAGCTACGTTTTTAAATTTTGCATGGAATAAGCAAATCGCATTGATTAAATCTTGTTCTAGTAACCTTAGTTTTTCCACGTATCCGTTACCTCTTTTTGATCTTTTTTACGTTTAATAAGCTGGTAAATTTTCACTAAGAAGAAGATGATCGCAGCTATTGCAGCTACGTTAACAAGTAAGCCTAAAATACTACCAAGCATACCCATACCGCTAAATAGGCTACCGAATAAAAGACCAGCTAAACCACCAAGCATTAAGCCTTTCATTAAGCCACCTTTGTTTGAAGAAGCCGCTTTTGTATCTTTTTGCTTTGTTGTGTTGTTATTTTGTTTTGCTGTTGTTGGGCTTGTTGCACCATCGTTATTTTTTTGGATGTTAGTATTGTTGTTATTACTGTTGAAGCCTTTCTTTCCTGATTTGTACGATTTCGCTTCAACTGTTTGTGCATCGTCAGCGAATAGAAGAGTAGATCCAACACTTGAGAATACAAGTGTAAATGCTAACAATACTGCTGAAAATTTCTTCATGTTTTTCCTCCAATAATCTTTATGTCTTATACTCTTTTAGTATAGCAAATAGGGACACCAATAGAAAATAAAAACTCTGCTATTCCTTTCGTGCTAGCATTGCTTCTTTCATGACAAATGCTTGTAAAATCACAAAAATATGTTGAGAAAGGCTTTACGAAATTGTATGATGATTAGTAAATTTAAACGCAATTCAGAATTTACATCATTTTGTAATAAAGAAAAGCGGAAATTGAATTCTTGGAGGAACGAAAAATGAGTAAAATTCGTATTGGGATTGTTGGCTACGGTAATTTAGGTCGTGGAGTGGAAGCGGCAATTAGTCAAAATGATGACATGGAATTGGTTGCTGTCTTTACACGTCGTAATCCAGCTTCAGTAACAATTAAAACAGCAAATGTACCGGTTTATTTAGTGGATGATGCACTAAACTATAAAGAACAAATTGATGTTATGATTTTATGTGGTGGTTCGGCAACGGATTTACCAGAGCAAGTACCACATTTTGCACAGTGGTTTAATACAATTGATAGCTTTGATACGCATGCCAAGATCCCTGCGTTCTTTGATGCAGTAGATGAGGTCGCACAAAAAGCAAATACGGTGTCAATTATTTCAGTTGGCTGGGATCCAGGATTATTTTCATTAAATCGTTTATTAGGTGAAGCGGTTCTTCCTGTAGGCAATACATATACATTCTGGGGAGATGGTTTAAGCCAAGGTCACTCAGATGCAGTTCGTCGTATAGAAGGCGTGAAAAAAGCTGTGCAGTATACTTTACCGATTAAAGCGGCAGTTGACCGTGTACGTAACGGTGATAATCCAGAACTTTCAACGCGTGAAAAGCATGCTCGTGAATGCTATGTTGTGATAGAACAAGGCGCAAACGCAGCAGCAATCGAAAAAGAAATCAAAGACATGCCTAACTATTTTGCTGATTATGATACAACTGTCAACTTCATTACAGAAGATGAATTTGTAACGAATCACCAAGGCATGCCGCATGGTGGCTTTGTCATTCGTTCAGGCGAGTCAGGCGAAAATGATAAGCAAATTTTAGAATTCTCATTAAAATTAGAGTCTAATCCAATGTTTACTTCAAGTGTGTTAGTTGCGTATGCACGTGCAGCGCATAATTTAGCACAAAAAGGGGACAAAGGAGCGAAGACGGTATTTGATATTCCGTTTGGCTTACTATCAGCAAAGTCAGCAGCGGATTTACGAAAAGAATTGCTATAAGATATAAAAGTTACGGGCTGTCCAAAAAGTTATAACTTTTTGGACAGTGCATACCTCGTGTAATAATAATCCGCTTGAGGCGGTGCTTCTGCGGTGGTCAGAAGGAAAGATCGAATGCTAAAAGCGTCACATCCTGTGACAACGCATTCATGACTAGCTTCGTGCTAGCCTCCATCCTCGGCGCAAAGGGAATGTCCCAGAAATACTTCTCGGACACTCCCTTTTTTGATCAAAAATATCTAGAAAGTCTTTTCTTTCTTAACATGGGCACGTATGATAGAAAAAGATATTTAATTATATTGATATTAAGTAAGAAGAAGGGACGGTTAGTATGCAAGATAAGCGTTTTAAAATCGCTCATAAAGAAGCACTTATTGGTGTTGTATTAGTGATAATGAACTTTGCGATTTGGTATGGATTTGCTTATGGACTAGGTTCGGGTGACCCGACTGAATATAAATATGTATTCGGATTCCCGGCATGGTTTTTCTATAGCTGTATAGCAGGAACTATTTTTATGATCATTTGCATTTGGCTAGCAATGAAGCTTTTCTTCAAAGACATTCCATTAGATGAGGAGGAAGAAAAGCGATGATTCATTGGGCAGTAATTGTGCCACTATTTGTATTTTTAGTAATCATTTTTGGGATTGGTATCTGGGCAAATCGTCAGGTTGTTAATTCGAATTCGTTTTTACAAGAATACTTTTTAGGTGGACGTGAAATGGGTGGCTTCCTCTTAGCGATGACGATGATGGCGACATATGGTAGTGCATCAAGCTTCATCGGTGGCCCGGGGGTTGCCTATAACACAGGGCTTGGCTGGGTGTTACTTGCGATGGCACAACTTCCAGCAGGTTATTTTGTATTAATGGTACTTGGGAAAAAGTTTGCGATTGTTGCGCGTCGCATTGAGGCGATTACGTTAATCGACTTTTTAAAGAAGCGCTATGACAGCCATACGATTATCATTTTGTCAGCAATTAGTATTATTATTTTCTTATTTGCGTCGATGATGGCGCAATGGGTTGGTGGTGCTCGATTAATTGAGTCATTAACTGGCCTTTCCTATACGACAGCACTTCTTATTTTTGCGGCATCCGTATTAATTTATGTTGTTATTGGTGGATTCCGTGCAGTTGCATTAACGGACGCACTGCAAGGGTCAATTATGATTATTGGTACGGTTATCTTACTCGTTGCCACAGTAATTGCTGGTGGCGGTGTAGATAATATTATGCAAAGTTTAGTAACAGAAAATCCAAATTTAGTTTCGCCTTTTGGAGCAGATCAAAGCTTAACGCCATTATATGTATCTACATTTTGGATTTTAATCGGTCTAGGGGTGATTGGTTTACCGCAAATTGCCGTTCGTGCGATGAGCTATAAAGATTCAAAAAGCTTACACCGTGCAATTATAATTGGTACTATCGGGATTGGTACCATTATGTTCGGTATGCATTTAATTGGTGTATTTGCCCGTCCGGTAATGCCAGGTATTGAAATTGGCGATAAAGTAATGCCGCTATTAACACTTGAAGTATTACCACCGGTGTTAGCAGGAGTTGTGTTAGCTGCTCCAATGGCGGCTATTATGTCAACGGTTAATGCATTACTGATTTTAGTAAGTTCAACTGTTGTAAAAGATATTTATTTAAATTATATCAATCCAAAAGCAACGGACAAGCAAATTAAAACACGTAGCTTTTGGGTAACAACAATTATTGGTATTACGGTTGTATTATTTGCAGTGAATCCACCGGAACTACTAATTATGCTCAATTTATTCGCGTTTGGTGGTTTAGAATCAGCATTTTTATGGAGTGTTGTCTTCGGATTATACTGGAAAAAAGCGAACAAATACGGTGCAATTAGTTCAATGATTGTTGGTATAGGTTTATATATTTATATTTCGGAATTCCAAACGAACTTATTTGGCATGCACTCAGTAACGATTCCAATATTGGCTTCACTCATTGCCTTCGTTGTCGTTAGCTTAATTGCAAATAAGGTGAAAAAAATTGAGGATTATCATTTTTAGTTGAAGATATGATAAAGGGACTGCAAAGTGGAAAATTTGCAGTCCCTTTATTTGACGTTTGGTACTTATTATATTAAACTAGGTTACATAAAGTAACTTATTATAGGATAATGGTGATTAAATGAAAAATACTATTGATATTTTAAAGGATAAAATTCACTTTGTCGTGCAAAACGATTCACACAATCTAGCGTTAGTTGGCCCTGTAAAGCTTCCTATTAAACAAGGTGATTTTGAAGCAACGTTCAATTGGTATTCATGGTTAACTGTTAATAACGATAAAACAAAGGAACAATTGATTGATGAACTATCATCAATGAATCTAGCATTTGGTCAACAGTCATCAGTGTTAGTATATGGAGATTTTGAAAATAGTGATAATGCTTTAATTCGTATGCACAGTATTTGTCATACGGGTGATATTTTTGGTTCGCAGCGCTGTGACTGCGGCTATCAATTACATGAATCGATGAAAATGATTGCCAGTCATGGTTGTGGCGCAATTTTCTATTTAGCAGATCATGAAGGGCGAGGCATTGGTTTATTTTCAAAATCATTAGCGTATCTATTGCAAGAAGATAACTTCGATACTGTACAAGCCAATCATGCATTAGGCTTTGAAGATGATACACGCTCATACGAGGATGCATTGAAAATTTTAGAAAGCTTACGTTCTAAACCTGTAACTCTAATTACTAACAACCCGAAAAAACTTGCAGCCTTGCAAGCGCATGGTCTTTCAGCAAATGGACATATTCCACTTTGGGGTGGCTTAACGGAAACGAATGCTCATTATTTACAAACGAAAGTTGAAAAATCTGGCCATTTAGGTAAAGTTGAAAAGTTAATGGTGTAAGGAGTTACTATAATGATGAAAACAGATCGTGATTATATGCAATTAGCGCTTGATTTAGCAGCAAGCGCAAAAGGAAATACCAATCCGAATCCACTCGTTGGCGCGGTGCTTGTAAAAGATGGGGTTATTATCGGAACAGGGCTACACCGTAAAGCTGGTGAGCCTCATGCTGAAGTTCATGCTTTTAAAATGGCGGGCGAGCAGGCAGAAGGGGCAACGCTTTATGTAACACTTGAACCGTGCTCACATTTTGGTAAAACACCCCCTTGTGCAAATCTAGTAAAAGAATCTAAAGTTGCGCGTGTTATAGTTGCTATGCAAGACCCAAACCCGTCAGTAGCAGGACGTGGTATTCAGTTATTACGAGATGCGGGCATTGAAGTGGAAGTAGGCTTATTAGAACAGCAAGCAAGAAAAGTAAACGAACGTTTCATACACAATATGGTAACGGAGCGTCCGTTTGTTGTATCTAAATTTGCGATGACGTTAGACGGTAAAATTGCGGCACATAACGGACATTCTCAGTGGATTACGTCAGAAGCAGCTCGTGCCGATGTGCATGAATTACGCCACGAAGTAGACGGCATTTTAGTAGGGGTTAATACGGTGTTAAAAGACAATCCACAATTAACGACACGTCTAAAGAATCGGAATGGTCGCAATCCTGTTCGTGTTGTACTAGACAGTGCTTTGCAAACGCCGTTAGAAGCACAAATTGCTATGACAACAGAAGCACGAACGGTTATTGTAACGTCATTTGATGCATCAAATGAAAAAAAGGTTGCACTTGAAAAACAAGGCGTAGTGATCCTGCAAGTTTCTAAAACGGAAAATGGGCTAGATTTGGACGCGGTATTAAAAGCGTTATATTCATTCGGCATTACGCATTTACTAGTAGAAGGTGGTGGCGCGGTCAATGCTTCATTTTTACGTAGTGGCTTGATTGATCAATATATCGTATATGTAGCGCCAAAAGTTTTAGGTGGTGCGCGTTCGATTCCACCGTTTACTGGTGAGGATGTCGATTCAATTGATTTAGCAGCACAATTACAATTTGAAGAAGTGACACAAATTGGTCCTGATTTACGCATTATTGCATATCCAAAACAGGTGAACGAAAATGCATAAAAAGGTAGATGTATGTATTGTTGGAGGTGGGCCAGGCGGTGCCTTACTAGCAAATTTACTCGCAAAGCAAAACGTCTCGGTACTATTAGTAGAACGAACAAATAATTTTGCGAAAACTTTTCGTGGCGAGCATCTTAATGAAGAGGGCGAGAGCGTATTAAAGCAGCATGGCATTTATGAACGTATCGAACAGCTTGGGCTACTTAAAATGGAGACGTTAGAATATTGGCATCAAGGTGAATGTATTAAAACAATATTGCCGGATGAAAAAGTTGGTCATTTAGGTATTCATGTGCCCCAAGCTCATTTGCTACAAGCCATTTTAGAACAAGCAAAACATTACCCCTTATTTGATTATGTACTTAATACAACAGTAAAAGAACTTATTCAAAATGAGCAAGGGCAATATACTGCGGTGCGTGCCGTACAAAATGGTAAAGAATTATTAATCGAATCACAACTGATTATCGGTGCAGATGGACGTTATTCGAGCATTCGAAAGTTAGCAAATATAGATACGACTGTTCGTAGCCATGGCTATGATTTATTGTGGGCACGAATTCCAGCACCTGCAAATTGGAGCCCTTCGATAAAAATGGCACTTGTAAATGGAATGCAAATTTCGTTATTTACACAGGCAGAAGGATTTGTACAAATTGGTTGGAATATCGAAAAGGGAAGTTTCTCAACATTGCGTAAGGAACCGTTCACGCCGTTTATAGAAAAGCTTTGTTCGGCATTTCCGCAATTAGCGGCATCCGTAAAAGAACATATCCAATCATGGCAAGATTTCGTGCCCCTTGACGTATTTAGTAGTATGGCAGAGCAGTGGGGGAAAAATGGCGTCGTGTTAATTGGTGACGCAGTGCATACAATGACGCCAACAGGAGCCTATGGTTTAAATAGTGCGCTAATGGATGCGCATCTTTTAGCTGAAGTGTTGCTGCAAAATGAACAGTTTGATTTTGTGAGCTGTGCAACAAAGCGTAAGCATGAGATTGAAAGAATACAAGCAACACAAATAGAAAAGGAACAAAAGTTTAGTGAGGCTTTTGTTGTTTTAAGTTAGGTGAGAGCTATGAAATTTGGTTTTGACATTGATGATACACTGATTGATTTACGTCGATATGCATTTCATTTATATAATAAAAAATTAAAGATGGCTGTTGATGAGGATGTTTTCGATCAAATTCCTACCGTCGAAATTCATGGGGCATTTGGTATGACAAGTGAAGAAGGAAGTCAAATGTGGAAAGATTCCATGCAGGAAATCTATTTTACGGATTGTCCAAGTTATCAAGATGCGAAAGAAGTGTTAAACGCTTTAGCAGATGCAGGACATGAAATTTACTACGTTACGTCACGTCCGAAAGAATATTGTCAGCAAACACGTGAATGGGTGAAAGCGCAAGGATTTCCTGTAGCAGATGAACGATTTTATTGTGGGATGCAAGATCACGAAAAAATAGATATTATTAAAAGTTTAGAATTGGATGTCTACGTCGATGATAAGCCAGCTGTGTTAAACACATTGGCGAATACAACTACGAAAATTATCGTAAAAAATCAGTCATACAATCAAGAAGTTGATTATATCCGTTTAACAAATTGGCATGAATTTCACGCATTATTAAAATAGTTTGAATTTTTTTCTTTCAACAGCCGAATTATATGGTATTGTTAATTATATAGAATCAACTGCTGGAGGAAAAACATGAACATTAACATCGGTGATCCGCAAAAATACGAAGCGAGCATTCAATATAACGGAATTATATTATTGGCATCATACCTACAACGACTTTATGTATATGAAACAATTCAAGTGAAAATTAACAATGCGACAGATGAAAAACTGAAAAAAGTAAAAGGTATGTTTGAACATTCGGAAATGATGGTTAAAATCTTTGAAGAAACAAAAAGTTTAATGGACGGCCAACGCGACAAATTAAAAAGCTTCGCGGGTGAGGTGTCCTTATTAATGCAAGATTACATTAAAGATGAACCTGATTTTAACGAACGTTTAGCAATTGTTGGTTCGACGCTTTACGGTGAACAAATGATGAACTTTGGTATCATTAAATTGGGTCACATTTTCAAGCAAAATGTTGGTAAAGACTTCCCAGCTCGTGCGAAATTCTATGAGGATCGTACGAAAGCTGTAGATCTAATGGTACATTTAGTTGCTCAAGGCGATACAATTGAAGAAGGTATGCAAGACTTGATTGATAAGTGGTACGTAGGCATTGCTGCTCAAAAGGGTGGTATTTTAACAGATATCCGTAAAATTAATGAAATGCTTGATTTTAAACTTAATCAATAGCAAAAAAAGCATGGTTACGGGAAGTCCGGTATCCATGCTTTTATCGTCAATTAACGTTCGAAAAATACTTTGTCGACGTTTAATTTTGATTTGAATTCATTGATTGCGTAAGTTTCGTAAATTTCACGTTCTACTGCATCTTCAATTTCATACACTTCAATTTTGTGAATCTCATTACGGTGATTTTTCACTGGCGATACATTGTCTTCAAAGTGTTTTTTAATACGTTGACGGATTTTACGCGCTTTCCCTACGAATAATAACTCGTTTTTCTCGTTATAGAAGAAGAAAAGGCCGCCATTATCGCGTGTAATTTTGTGGAAATCAATAAATCCGAAATATGGTTTAATTTCAACTTCGCCTGGCTTAATTACTTGCTCTCGTTGGCGAATTACTAAATCTGGTTTTGGCATTTCAATTTTAATCAATACATTCACGTCCCTACATTATGGTAAAGGTTCATTTTACATGATTCTCATTAAAATAGCTATGATTATAGTGAGAAATACTAATTTTAGTTCATAATTGGAAAAAGGGCGGGTACTTTTTTCAATCTATTAGACATATTATCCGACACTATTAATGAATAATATAATAAATTACTTCGCTCAAATCCTACAAAAAACATTATTCAACACACTTTACAGTAAATAAAATGCCAAATTCAAAATGCAAAGTCAAACGAATTACGAGAACTTATCGCAAAGTGTGCTGTATTTTTACATTTCTACTTTCTTTTTTTGTGAATTTTGATTATTGTAAATTTATTGTGAATGAAAGAGAGAAGGAATGAAAATGCAAAAATATAAAGGTGAGCTGTTGATGCTCATTACAGCAATTATGTGGGGTAGTGGCTTTGTTGGGATGGCTAAGGGACTGGAGCATTGGTCAGTATTCCAACTAATGGCTGGGCGTTTCTTTTTAGCCTCGGTAATTCTAAGTTTAGTTTTTTATAAGAAGCTTAAATTAATCAATAAAACGGTGCTATGGAAGGGTAGCCTATTAGGCGCTATTTTATTTTTAGCATTTACGCTTCAAACATGGGGGCTAGAATATACTACAGCTTCAAAAAATGCGTTCTTAACGGCTATTAATGTTATCATTGTACCAATAATTGCTTACATAATTTATAAACGTCGAATTGATCGATTTGAATTTATCGCTGCAGGTGTTGCGATTGTCGGAATTGGTTTCTTATCATTACAAGATTCTCTAACAATTAATATCGGAGACTTCTTATCGATTTTATGTGCAATTGCGTTTGCATTTGATATTTTTTATACAAATGTATTCGTTAAATCAGAAGACGCGCTTGCGTTGACGATTGTACAATTTTATTCTGCTACGGTTTGTAGTGTAATTGGTGTAATTGTTTTACAGGATTACCCTACAACTTATACAACAGAAGGAATTGGAATTATTGTTTATTTAGCGGTATTTTGTACAGGTGTTGCTTATGTGTGTCAAAACTTAGGTATGCAGTATGCAAATCCCACAAAATCGGCCATTATTTTATCGACAGAAGCATTATTTGGCACGATGTTTTCTGTATTATTATTAAATGAATTATTAACTGGACGTATGATTTTTGGCTGTATTTTAATTTTCTTCGCGATTTTATTTGCTGAAGTGAAGCCATCATTCAAACGAAAGAAAATATTTAGTTAAATCCATGCTGTATTATGATTTGTAAAATTTATAGTACAGTTTTTTGTTTATTGTTAGGTGTTTTAGGTAAAAGATAAGTTGACTACATGTGGGGAGGTATAAATAAATGTTACATTACAAACGCGAAGGCTCAGGAAAAGTAGTTGTATTAATTCATGGTTTTTTAGGTGGTATTTCAATTTTTGACAAAATATTTGAACCATTAACAAAACAATTTGATGTTATTGCCATCGACTTACCTGGGCACGGAAAAAGTGACGCTCCAGAAGGAGATTATACGATGTATCGTTATGCCGAAGATGTTTTAGATGTATTAAATCATGAACAAGTTGAAAATGCCTATTGGATTGGGCATTCCATGGGTGGGTATATCACATTGGCTGTATTAGAAAAACAATTTACGAATATTGAAAAAGTCGTCTTATTATATTCATCGGACGCACCGGATACTCCAGAAGCGCTTGAAAAGCGTACAAAACAACAACACGAAATTTTGCAAAATGGTGTTGGTGCATTTGTTGAAGGCATTATTCATAATTTTTTGGCTCCTGATGCAAAAACAGAAGACATTTTATATGCGAAAGAAGTAGCTCATGAAGCGAAAGTGGAGGGACTGGTTGCAGCTTTAGGCGCAATGAAATCTCGTTCGAATCAACAAGATTTAGTCGATGCAACAACAACACCGATTCTGGTGATTGAAGGTGAGCAAGACAAAGCTGTTACACCTATTGAAACCTCGAATCCAAATGTAACAAAGGTGTATACGAATACAGGACACTTGGGCATGCTTGAGGATGCGCAAACAGTGATACGTGAAGTGACAAAGTTTTTAAAACAATAAAAAAACCGGAATGCCTATAATAAATCGGCATTCCGGTTTTTTAATTTGACTAGGTAAAGTTTATGAGAAATATTTGCGAATCATCAGCGTTATCCAATTGAATTGGTTATTATTTTGAAGATTGTGTATTAAGCCATAAATTATAGCTACCCTTGGGTTTGAAGCTTGTAATTCCTCTATTAATAGTGTGACAGATTCTTGCTCAAGTTGATTTACTGTCACTTCCTGTAGCCGTTGGAGTTCTTCGGTTAGCTGATTTATAGACAAAGGAATTTCATTATTGCTTGTAAAATCACTTTGTTGTAAAAAAATTAATTGGCTTTGGGTTGCAATGATTGTTGTTTTTTCTACTAATGTGTCAGCAAGTTTTGAAAAATCAACCTGATTCATTACTAATTTTCCATCAAAAACAATTTGTAAATAAGCTTGAACCATTCCATTAATTACAACTATAAGATCATAAAGTTTTTCTCGAATTTCTTCACCGTAAATTTCTATAAGCAATTTTGCCAAGTTTTCATTTGATAAATTTACGAAATACTGAATACGTTCGATTAATTCTTCACTAATAGTTTTGATTTTTTCTTTCATGAGAATTTGTGCAAATCCTGTATATTGTGAGAGTATTTTAAACGTTTGCTTAAAATATAAATGTAGCTTTTGGGACGGGTCTATTTCAGAATTGACTGCTTGGTCAACTCCTTTGATAATATTGTTCAAAAAATGTTCAATAATTGAATAAACGAGTTCTTCTTTCGATTTGAAAGATAAATAAAAGGCCCCTTTTGAAATACCGCAATGCTCTGTTATTTGTTGTACTGATGTCGCCTCGATTCCTTTTTCTGAAAATAGGGTAATAGCTGCATCAAGTATTAGTTGCTTTCTTGTCATAATAATTTACCGCCCCTTTCGTTTGACATGTGACCGGCTAGTCATTATTATAGAATGGTGGTTACATATAGTCAAGAAAGGTAAGGTGAAACCGTGAAGGGCTTAGTTAATTTCGTATTAAAAAATAAGCTAGCAGTATGGTTGTTAACAATCATCATTGTTTTCTCTGGTATTTATTCGGCTTCTCGAATGAAAATGGAGTCAATTCCAGATATTTCAATTCCGTACTTAATTGTAATGGGTGTGTATCCTGGTGCGACACCAGAACAGGTTATGAATGAGCTTTCAATTCCTTATGAAAAGGCAGTTGAAAGTTTAGAAGATGTAAAAGCGGTGTATTCTACATCAAGTTCAAATGTTTCACAAATTCAAGTGGAATATGAATATGGCGTGGATATGGATGAAAAGAAACGCCAACTAGAATCGGCATTAGATAATGTTACGATTCCTGAAAGCGCACAAGAACCTTCAATTATGGCAATCAGTATGAATATGATGCCAGTCATTGCGTTATCTGTTAGTAGTTCAGAGGAAGACATCACAGAGTTAACTTCAACAGTAGAGGACATAATTTTACCGAAGTTAAACAAAATTGATGGTGTTGCTTCTGCGACTGTAACAGGTCAACATATTGAACAAGTTGCGTTCACATATGATGAAGAAAAAATGAAAGCATTGGGCTTGACTGAAGATTCAGTGAAGCAAATGATTCAAGCAAGTGATTTAGCGGTTTCATTAGGTTTATATGAATTTGAAGATGGTGAGCAAGCGGTAGCGATAGATGGTAAGTTTAAAACAGAGGAAGACTTAAAAGAAATGTTAATCCCTGTGACGCCATCTGAAACAAACCCAGTACCATTTGTAAAACTTGGGGATATCGCAACGATTGAAAAAGTAGGTAAAGTTCAGTCGGTGTCTCGTACAAATGGTAAAGATGCAATTTCAATTCAAGTGGTTAAAGGTCAAGATGCCAACACGGTAACAGTTGTAAACGCTGTGAAAAAGTTAATCGAGGAAGAGCAAGATTTAATTTCAGGATTAAAAATTGATATTTCGTTAGACCAAGGAAAGCCAATAGAAGATTCAGTATTTACGATGATTGAAAAAGCGGTATTCGGTGGATTAATCGCGGTATTAATTATCCTATTATTCCTACGTGACTTCAAATCTACTATTATTTCTATTATTTCTATTCCAGTATCAGTATTCATGGCATTACTGTTACTGCATTGGATGGATATTACATTAAATATTATGACGCTAGGTGCGATTACGGTAGCGATAGGTCGTGTCATCGATGACTCAATCGTAGTGGTTGAAAACATTTACCGTCGTATGCATTTAAAAGATGAAAAATTAAAAGGCCGTGCATTAATTCGTGAAGCAACGATTGAAATGTTCAAGCCAATTTTATCTTCAACATTAGTAACAATTGCCGTATTCGCACCGTTAATGTTTGTTGGTGGTATGGTGGGCGAATTATTTATTCCATTCGCATTAACAATGTCATTTGCATTAATCGCTTCATTAATCGTAGCGATCACAATTGTACCAGCACTTTCTCATACATTATTCCGTAAAAAAATCTACGGTGAAAAATCAGAAAGTCAGCACAAAGAAGTTGGAAAACTAGCTACAACATATCGTAACTTCCTAGAAAAATGTTTAAATCATAAATGGATTACTTCAATCATTGCGATTGTCATGTTAGTTGGTTCTTTAGCGTTAACGCCATTAATCGGCTTCAGCTTCATGGGATCTCAAGAAGAGAAGGTCATGTATTTAACTTACACACCAGCAACTGGTGAGTTAATCGACGATACGTTAGCGAATATTGAAGTTGTTGAAAAAGAATTAATGAAACGTGATGATGTTGATATTTTACAATTATCTGTAAACACGGAAACAACAACAGATGCATCGGCTATGATGACAGGTGGCGCAGCTGGTGGTGGATTAATGTACTTAATCTTTGATCCAGACATGGAGGATTTCCCTGCTGCGAAAAAAGAAGTAGAAGAGTATATTTTTAACATTGGTCAAACTGGCGAATGGAAAACGCAAAACTTCGCAATGGGTATGTCTTCAAACGAAGTAAGCTACACATTGTATAGTGAAGATTTAGATAAGCTAAATGATGCGGTGAAACAAGTTGAAGGCGTATTAGTCGATATCGAAGGTTTAGAAGATATTAAATCGAACGCGTCAAATCCATATGTAGAGCATGTGTTAAAAGTAGAGCAAGAGAACGTATTACAATATGGTCTAACAACAGCTCAAATTTTAATGGCATTACAAACAAATAATTCAAAAGAAGTATTAACTACAGTTGAATCGGATGGTAATGATATTGATGTAATCGTTCAGCGTGAAGCTAAATCAGCTTCGGCGAACATCGATGAGTTACTAAAAACACCAATTCAAACGATGACAGGTCAAACAATGACAATTGGTGACTTAGTAGAAGTTGAAGAAGGTACAACATTAAATTCACTTTCTCGTCAAAAAGGTGAATACTTTGCAACGGTGTCTGCAACAATAACAGACAAAGATATTTCAAAAGCTACATCTAGTGCAGATGAAAAAATTGAAGACTTAGACTTACCTAAGGGTGTAACAACTGGGGTCGGTGGTGTTGCAGCAGATATGGCTGAAACATTCACTCAATTAGGTGTAGCAATGCTCGCTGCAATTGCGATTGTATACTTCATCTTAGTTGTAACATTCGGTGAAGGTTTAGCGCCGTTTGCAATTCTATTCTCATTACCATTCGCGGTAATTGGTTCTTGGGTAGGATTATGGGCAACGGATCAAACGATTTCGGTGTCTGTAATGATGGGCTTACTGATGTTAATTGGTATCGTTGTAACAAACGCCATCGTATTAGTAGACCGCATTATCCATATGGAACGTGATGGTATGAACATGCGTGAAGCCATTTTAGAAGCTGGAGCAACACGTTTACGTCCAATCTTAATGACAGCAATTGCGACAATTGGTGCGATGTTACCAATGGCATTTGGTGGCGGCGGTGGCGGTCTGATTTCAAAAGACTTAGCAATTACGGTAATCGGTGGTTTATTATCATCTACATTATTAACATTAGTCGTTGTTCCTATCGTTTATGAAGTTCTTTCAAAACTGATGAAGAAAAATCGTAAAGATATGGAAGAGAATTAATAAAATATTTGAAGCCTGTATGGAGAAAGCTTCCGTACAGGCTTTTTTAGCACTAAAATTAAGAATGGAAGCGAATAAGTGGTGAAACTCTACGGAGCGTTTGTTGTAGCACAAGTGATTTAGATATAAAGTAAGTATATGGAGGGATGTTGATGAATAAGGAAAAGATTGGGCAACTTATTATGACATTGCGAAAGCAAAAAGGATTGACGCAAAAGGAATTAGCAGATGCGTTATATTTATCCGACCGAACAATTTCGAAATGGGAACGTGGTCAAGGTTGCCCAGATATTACATTACTAGCCCATTTATCAACCATCCTCGAAGTAAATATCGAAACACTACTAGATGGTGAAATACAATCGAATGACTTTGTAGGAGGAAATATGAAAAAATCTACTTATTATGTTTGTCCAAGCTGTATGAATATCGGACTTTCAACAGGAAATTTTGAAGTCGCTTGCTGTGGGCGAAAATTAGAAGCGCTAGAGGCTGTTAAAGCGACGGATGAACAAAAATTATCGGTGGAAGAAATTGATATGCAATGGTCGATTACTGTCGAACACCCGATGACAAAAGAACATTATGTTTCATTTGTGGCATTTGCAACGGGCGATCATATTCAGCTGTACAAACAATTCCCTGAATGGGCATTGCAGGTCAATATTCCGAAGAAAAAACACGGGATATTATTGTGGTTTGATACGCGAGATGGGTTGCTTTATCAGTATATTTAACTTTTTCAGCGGGTATCCAAACACAATTACGCCAAGGTATTATTGATTTAGAAAAAGCAGTGTCCAAAAAAATTGGATGCTGCTTTTTATTGTACTTGAATTGTTTTTAATAATGGAAAATTAGTCGTCTACGTTCTTGCAAACTTGCGTGAACGTTTTGAATTTATGGGTAATTATAGCAAATGCTAAACTTTTTATTCCTAAATTATGTATAATGGAAGTGTAAACAAATGTTTTACGAAAAAGAGGTAGGAGGATGAAAGAATGGTAACTTTTAAAAAGGCGAGTGTATTATTATCTGCAACCGCGCTATCTGTTGGCTTATTAGCACCAATGGCAAGTGCTTCAACGTTTGGAAATGAGCGTATGGAGACATTGCCAATTCAAGTCGCACAAACGAATACAACGGTAACAAAAAATGATTTAATGAAGCGTTTTCGAGAGCTATTTCCAAGTGAGTTTCAAAATGTAACCGAAAAAGATTTTCGTATGGGGTCAGGCTTCTCACGTCCTAAAGACACTACGGAGCGTTATGAACTTAATTTCTCAAAGAACATTGATAATCAATATGTATATGGAAGCTTTATATTCGTTGGAGAAACGTTAGAGTTAGAACAATTTCATTATCAACCAATAACTTCAAAGGATGTATTGTTCCCAGCAAAATATTCAAAAGATGAAGCGCAAAAAGTAGCGGACAAGTATATGGAAAGGTTCGACAAAGGTGGAGATTATGAGCTTGTACCAAATGAATATAATTATTATTCATCATCTATTTTAACGCAACCCGTTCAATACTCGTTTACGTATATGAAGAAAAAGTCTGGTGTAACGATTTCAGACCAATCTATTAGTATAGGTGTATTAGGGGATGGGACAGTAACATCTTATTATAAAACAACACAAAATGGCACAGGTAATTTTACGTATGATGATCCGTCCAAGAAACAAAGTGAATCAGTCATTGCCGGCCGTTTACGAGATGCATTAAAAGCGCAGTTGTCATACCAGATTGAAACGGATTATTCAACAGGGGATTACACAGTAAAGCTTGTTTATCAACCGAATAGCCAGGTGACATCAGGTGTACATGCTCTAACGGGTGAATGGCTAACAACGGAAGGGCTATCCTCAACGTTATCAAATCAAGCGATTACACCGATTGTGACGGGAGCATTAGCGGCAAAACAGCCGAACTTAACATCCGAGCAGGCAAAAGCGATGGCGCAGAAGTTGCTTGCAACAGATCAAAAAGGTGTTAAATTATCGATTGAGTCCATTGAAGAGACAACAACCGAGACTGGTAAGGCAGTATATAATATTCAATATATGTATCAATATAGAAATGGTGGGACAGGCACTGTATTAACAATTGATAAAGTAACAGGGGAAATTATTAATTATAGTGATATTAAAAATAGCATCGAAGTACAAGAGGATGACAGTAATACAAAAGGAGAATTAACACGACAACAGGCATTAGAAAAGGCGATTGCATATGTAAAAGAATGGGTACCTTCTTATGCAAATCAGTATGCATTACCAGTAGATGAGGGCTTTTATGAGAATTATAATGACAGTTATTATCTTACGTTCCCACGTATTGTAAATGGTTTAACGGTAGTAGGAGACCAAATCTCAGTAAGTGTCGATGCAAAAACAGGGGATTTATTAAGTTTGTATGTGAACGCGTATGATGATATCGAGTGGCCAGCAGCGACAGATATTTTGACACAACAAGATGCAACAAAATTGTTGAAAAATCAGTTAAAGCTGAAGTTACAATATGTAAACCATCCAAAAGTGGAAAATGAGCAGCATTATAGCTTAGCCTATCAACCGGTCTTCAAAGAAGGCTCAAATGCTGTCATTGATGCAAAAACAGGGGAATGGTTAGATGCTTATGGTATGGCTAGTTCAGATAAGCCGACAATCGAGCATCCAACAGCTGCGGAAGAATTAAATTATTTAATTCATGCAGGTATTTTAGAGATAGATAAAACATTCAATCCAGATGCGCCCGTTACAAAAGAGGAAGCGCTAAAAGTTTTACTGAAATCTGTAACATATATGTATTATAACTCTAGATATAATGAGTTTGAAACGACGAATCAATCGTTTACGGATATTGCGCCAGATCATGCTTTATATCCATTTGTAACACGTGCATTGAAAATGGGCATGCTTGACGCGTCTACTAAAACGTTTAATGCGGCTGCATCCCTTTCAAATCAAGAACTAGCAAAATGGGTAATTGGTTCACTGAAGCTAAATAAACCAGCACAACTTAGTGATATATATGAGTTAAATTACAGTGATGCTGCACAAGTAGATAAGGAACTACGTGGCTATGTTGCATTAGCGTATGCAATGGGATTACTTGAAGCGGAAAATAATCAGCTGAAGCCAAAAAGTGAAGTAACGTATGCACAATTAGCACAAGTGACAATTCGTTTAGCCCATAAGATGAACGAATATCAGATTGACAACTATTAATAAGTGCATGGGCGAGCAAAGCGCCCAATAAATGTAATAATTCCCATGCTATCCAAATGGCAAGGGGATTATTACATTTGTAAGTGACAAATACAACACACCTTCTACTAAATCAACTGACATGAGACAATCATGACAGTAATTTAGTTGCGGTTTTTTTACGAAACAATCAGAACTTCGCCTTTTATGGCAGTCTCGTATTGAAGCTTTTCAAACGAGTGGCGAATAGTAAGCCCCAAATATAAAAAATAACGCACCTTTTAGGTAAGTAAGACGAATAGCCATCTATCTGAAATTTATTTCGGATAGATGACTATTTTGCACATGTGGCTTGGATATTTTTCGACTAAGTCATGTAATTATTTGGAATCTTGGATTGATGATGGATCGGTAAATTCGGCAGCTCTGTCAATAAAGTCACTAGGTATTGATAGAAGTCGTTACCATTAGCTTTTGATGTTTCAGTAACAGCAAAACTTAACCGATCGCATTTGCTTTAGCACCAGCTTCACTAGCAGAGAAAAGCCAGTTTTTTAAGCCGTTCACACTATGACGAGTTGCATTTTCAGCTGGATTATTATCAATATCAATCCGACCATCGAACAGAAAAGTTTTTAACTCAAGTACACGATTTAATGTGTATTCGGAGCTTATGGAGACCCAAAGTATGACGTATCATTGGCTATACGCTCAAAACCCAATGCTTTTGAAATTGAAATAGATTAAGAAATTTTTTTTGTAGGTTACGGGGAAAAGATTATTGATGAAAACGTATATGATTATTTTGTAAATGGATTATTTGAATTCTTTTAATTTTTTGTTCTTCAACTATTGGGGGCTTTAGTTAAACAAGATCATCATTTCGATGGTCTATTTTTACGTCTAAGACATCAAAAAGGCTTCGGTGATCCATTATGAAATGTTACACTTAAACTAACGGGCAGTATAGTTGAAGAAAGGACATAACATTAAATCGAAAAATAAAAAAATTAAAGACAGACAGGAGTTAGATACGATGATAAAAGGTTTCGGAGGAATATTTTGGAGAACTAAGAATATTGATGTTGTAAAAAAATGGTACGGTGAAGTGTTGAAGATTGATTTAGAAATTTGGAATGGGACTGTGATTAAACCCCAATTAGGAAATGAGACTATCTTTTCTTTCTTTACCGAGGATGACAGCTATTTTCCAACAGAACAACAAGTGATGTTAAATTTCCAAGTACATGATCTAAACGAGACTATTAAGCATCTTGAACAAATTGGTGTACCACTTGAAAAGGAAAAAGAGATTAGTGAATTTGGAACGTTTATTTGGATTAAAGATCCTGAAGGTCGACTGATCGAGCTGTGGGAGAAATAACGGGATGTGAACATTTGTTATTAAGCTAACGATGGCAATACTTGAAGAACATTGCGATTTTGGAACAAAATTTTTTGTATAATATAAAGTACGTTCTTCAATTATTGTGCTGAAGTAGTTTACTTAACGGATAAGGCATTGTGAAAGAATGTACTTAAACTAACGGGGGCTTTACTTGAAGATCTTTGAGTTGCATATGCAGCTCTTTTTTTATTATTGAACTAAAGAGGCAGGTTAGTTCAATTAGAAATTACTGGAATAATAATCTGATTGTTGTTAATGTTAAGATATCTATAGTTAATAACTATAGGAAAATCGAAAGAGGTGTGTGGATTATGTTAGTACATAAGGTTGATAATGAAGTTTCTTTGAGATTATTTAATAAAGATGATTCAGAAGAGTTCTATGATTTAACGATTAATTCAAAGGCTTATTTAAAAGAGTGGCTTGGTTGGCTCGATTATACAAAGAGTATAGAAGATACTGCACAAAATATTCAATCAAGATGTAATGAGCTTGTTGAAAATGGGGGATATCCACAATCATTTGCAATTATATATAATGGGGAAATTGCTGGCACAATCGGATTTAATGAAATAAATAAGGCTAACAAATTAGGTGTTGTGGGATATTGGTTGGGTGAAAAATTTCAAGGGAAAGGTATAATGTCTAAAGCATTCAAAGCAGTAATTGATTACGGATTTAATGACCTTAAACTAAATCGAATTGAAGTTAGAATCGCAGTTGAAAATAAAAAAAGTAGAGCGCTTCCTGAAAGGTTCGGTTTCAAAAAGGAAGGGGAAATAAGACAAGCAGAGTGGTTATATGACCATTATGTAGACCACGTTATTTACGGGGTCTTGGCAATTGAATGGAAATAAGCTATTCAAATGTTAAACACCCTACTTCAACTAACGGGAGCTTAGTTAAACAAGACCATCATTTCGATGGTCTATTTTTATGTCTAAAACATCAATTAGGCTTCGGTGATCCATTGTGAAATGTTACACTTAAACTAACGGGTAGGTTAGTTTAAGATTCGCTTTCCGGAATAATCAATCTTTAATTTGAAAATAGTAGTGATAAACAGGTAAAACCTCGAATTTTGAGCAAAAATATGCTCAAGATACGAGGTTTGTTTTTACCTAGAAATTAAAAATTGTCTACCGGTTTTTTATATAAGTTTGCATTTTAGTTGAAGAAATATTTATTTTACAAATAGACATAAAAGAACATACATTCGTGTTATAGTTTATTTGATAATACTAACAAGGGGGATAATTGTGAAATTAAAAAACATTAACATTCAAGAACGAATGAAACATTACAATGTGCAAGGTTTAAGTATTACATTGATTGAGGGCGGTGAAATTAGTGGAACAGATAATCACGGTTTATTAGAAGTGGAAAGCAATAGAAAGGCAAATGAAGATTCTATTTTTAGTGCGTGTTCAATTAGTAAGTTCTTAACAGGAATACTTGTAATGAAGCTAGTAGAGGATGGACTTCTTGATTTAGATGATGATGTGAATGGAAATCTTAAATCGTGGAAAGTACCAGAAAATGATTTTACTAAAAATAAAAAAGTGACATTGAGGAATTTACTAAGTCATCAATCTGGAATTAAAGACCCTGAAGGTAGTTTTCCTGAACTGATCTCGAAAATGGGTGTTACTTCGATGGTTGAATTATTAGAGGGGAAAACCCTTTATTGTAAAACTCCTATTGACGTCAAGTGTGAACCAGAAAGTGAATTCCATTATTCGGATGCAGGTTTTTGTATTATTCAACAACTTATAGAAGATGTTACGAAAAAACCATTTCATCAAGTTATGAATGAGGAAATATTTGAACCATTAGGAATGGCAAATAGCTATTTCAATACAACAATGTTGGAAGTAGATAGACAAAATTTTTCTGGTGGTCACAACAAAAACGGTGAATTAGTAGATGGAAAATTTCCTATATATCCTTATCCAGCGGCTTCTGGATTATGGACAACTTCTTTGAATTTAGCTGAATTAGTTCTTGAGTTAATGAATGCTGTAAAAGGTGAAAGCAAGGTTGGTATTTCGGAAAGTTTAGCAAAAGAAATGATAACCTCACAAAGAGGTAAAAGTTGGACTGGATTAGGTTTGTTTCTTGAAGGCTCAGAAAAAGAACTAGAAATTACATCACTTGGTTGGGGAGTGGGTTTTCAATGTATGATGGTGGCGTATCCGTATTTAGAAAAAGGTGCAGTCATAATGACGAATGCAGAATTAGGTGTTCATCAAATGGAAGGTATTATAGGAGAAATATACAAATCACTTTTATCTTAAAAAGTGTTAAGGGAGGAGAAATATGCAGATAGCCTTGGCAAATCCAACTCATATATCTGAAGTTGTATCGTTCTTCAACGAAAATTTAGAACGCAATAACAGTGCGGTCTATTCTGAAGAGTTTTTTTGTCCTTTTGGAGTTAAAGCAGCCATAAGAAGAAATCAAATGATAGTGGCAACAGTAGAAGGGCAAGTGGTAGGGGCTTTTCGGTTTTACCGAAAAAAAACTCAAAACAGAATATCTTTATACCAATTTGCGATTAGTGAAATTTATCGCGGTCAAGGGTTATTAAAAAAGATGTTAAAAACGATAAATGATTTACCTATCATTTCATTATGTCCGACTGATTCCGATTTTAATGATTATTATGATAAATCAGGATGGTATTTACAAGAACAAAATGAGGAATTTAATGTATGGATTTTTAATGACTGAACACGTTTTTCCTTTTACCTAATAAGTAATATAGTCATTATCTCAAGGATACATGGCTGGATTTATCAGAAGATAATCCATACAGCCAATTTTTAATTACGGTAATGGCTGGTGTTAACCAATTAGAACGAGATCTTATCCGTATGCGCCAACGTGAAGGGATTGATCTAGCTAAGAAAGAAGGTAAGTTTAAAGGCCGTTTAAAGAAATATCATAAAAACCACGCAGGATTAAATATGCAGTAAAGCTTTATAAAGAGGGAGATATGACTGTAAATCAAATTTGTGAAATTACAAATGTGTCTAGGGCCTCATTATATAGAAAGCTATCGGAAAGGAACAGTTGATGAGTTATACCAAAAATCGGAAATATATAATAGAAAATAAATTTTATAAAGAGGTGGAATTATATGCCTAAAATTGACAATATGTTAGCAATTCTATGGATGCTTCGTTCAGGTGAAAAAATTACTGCAAAACAAATTTCAGAAAAGTTAGAGATGAATATAAGGACTGTGTATCGTTATATTGATACAATTTCAACAAGTGGCGTACCTATAATTTCAGAACCAGGACATAACGGTGGATACACTTTATTGAATACTTTTATTGAGGCTCCTCTTTTTTTTGATTTTGAGGAGCAAACTTCACTTTATCATGCTGCTGTTTTTGCAGAAGAAGCTGGATATTATGGTGGCGAAGCACTAAATAGGGCTATTTCAAAGCTAAGCAAATATTCAAATCAAGAGCAGGAAACAAAGATAAACCAACATTTAACTAGTCTTGAAGTAATAAGCCGATTAAGTTCACTCTCTATGGAACCTTTTTTGAAGGAGTTGGAGCAGGCCGTAGCTGACAGGTACTCAGTAAAAATTCTTTACCATAAAAGTGGCGAAAAGCAATTAAATTATAGATTGGTCGATCCGTACAGAATTATCTATTGGAATAACAAGTGGTATGTGATTGGATTTTGTCATCTTAGGAATGATATCCGTAGTTTTAGAGTAGACCGAATTGAAAGTCTAACGCTAACCGAAAATAAGTTTAACCGGCCAGAAAATTTTTCAGCACGTGACTTTTTTATAAAAAATCTTCTTCCAACTATAGAAGATAAGGAAGGGATTATTTCTTTGGTTATTAATGGGGATAAAAGTGTATTGGCTGATATTTGCCAACATTGGTTTTTAGGACATTATTTACAAGAACGGACTTCAAATCAAGCAGTTTTTCTTCTTGAAAAAGATATGATACATACATATGTACCTTATTTACTTTTACCGTACAATAAATCTATTAAAGTTATTGAGCCAATAAGTCTTAAGAAAAGACTTATTGAAGTTCTGTCGGAACTAATAAAATTTCATCAAGTATGATAACTTCCCTGACGTTAACTGTCAGGGAAGTTATTTTATAATAGTCTATATCAATTGTGATTGGAGTGTTATTGGATGCAAACAAAAAAAGTTTATCTTTATGTTTTTAATACAATGTCAGACTGGGAATATGGATATTTAATTGCTGAACTAAACTCAGGAAGATATTTCAAAAAAGATTTAGCACCTTTAAAAGTAATTACAGTAGGAGCTAATAAAGAAATGATTACTACTATGGGAGGACTGAGCATAAAACCAGATATTTCCCTTGATGAATGTATTCTTGAGAGTAAAGATCTTTTAATTTTACCAGGAGGGACTACTTGGAGTGAAGAAATTCATCAACCTATCTTGGAGAGAATTGGCCAAGCTTTAAAGCTTGGCACTATTGTTGCTGCAATTTGTGGTGCAACTGATGCCCTCGCGAATATGGGATACTTGGATACTAGAAAGCATACAAGTAATAACTTAGAATATACTAAAATGGTATGTCCTAACTATAAAGGAGAAAAGTTCTATGAGTTGGGATCTGCGGTATCTGATGCGAATTTAGTTACTGCATCAGGAATAGCTCCTCTGGAATTTGCAATGGAGGTACTGAAAAAAATAGATGTATTTACACCAGATGCATTACATTCATGGTATAATCTAAATAAGACTCATAAACCTGAATACTTCTTCCAGTTAATGAATTCAATAAATAAATGAAATAAATAAAAAGCTCAATTTCTCTATTTTGATTTGCAGAGAAGTTGGGCTTTTTAATTTGGAATACCCTTATCGTTGTAAATCCGCATTTTCCTGACGCTACCCCTAATTGATCTTGAAAGTCATAAGATAGAATATATTCAGTATAAAACAGGTTATTTATAACGTTCAAATTACCTATACAATAGATGTGGAATTATTCCCTCACTCAAAAATCAAACCCACGAATTTTGAAAACTCGTGGGTTTCTTTTCTTTTTTAAAATCGATGTTTATAGCATACGTTTAATCAAACTTTATTCTAAAGCTACATTTTGAACTAACGGGGGCTTTACTTGAAGATCATTGAGTTGCAAATGCAGCTCTTTTTTCTTATTCAACTAACGAGGCAGTTTACTTCAAGAAGGAGTTATATTCTATTTCGTAGAATTAATAGTTAAAAGTATATAAAGGAAGTGGAATTAATGGACGTAAATACCGATTTTTTGAACATCAATAAGGAAAGCTGGGAGAAATCAGCAGAACGTTTTTTTGGAAGAACTGCTCTTCCAGAATATGGTCCCTTTTCTTTGAGCGAAGAACAACTTAAATTATTTGGTAATATTTCAAATCAAAAGGTATTAGATATTGGGTGTGGTAGTGGGCACTCGTTACAATATATGGGTAACCATGGAGCAAATGAACTGTGGGGATTAGACCTTTCAACAAAACAAGTAGAAACAGCTAATAAATTGCTGCGTAATCAACAAGTCAAAGTATCATTATTTGAGTCTCCAATGGAGGAAAATCCAGGATTACCAAGCAATTACTTCGATATTGCTTATTCTATTTATGCATTAGGGTGGACTGTTGATTTACAACGTACATTGTTAAATATCCATAACTATTTAAAGCCAGGTGGGATTTTTATCTTTAGTTGGGAACACCCTATTCACGACCGTTTGAAATATGAACAGTCATCGTTTACCTTCAATAAATCTTACAATGTAGAAGGTCCCGAATACAACGAAGCGTGGCATAATAATGTTGTAATATATCATAGAAAATTAAGTACATATATTAATACTTTAATCGAATCTGGTTTCACAATTGAAAAAGTCATAGACGATGTTATGCTACCTGAAGACGAATCTTCGGATAATCCTTCAAGATGGTACTCAACTCAAAAAGCAGAATTAGTACCTGCAACTTTTATAATAAAAGCATCCAAAAAGCATTAAAAAAATTATCCCTATATATTTATTCAACTAACAGGGCTTTACTTGAAGATCATTGAGGTGCATATGTACCTCATTTTTTCTTATTGAATTAACGGGGCAGTTTAGTGCAACAAGGGGTACCTTCAAAATTTTGGGGATTTACAACGCTAAGTTAAGAAATGTGACCAAAATAACTTATGCTAAACTTTAGTAAATTTTTTAAGAAAGAAGGAACATAATGAATTATATTAAATCTTTACGACAACACATTGGTACAAGACCAATAATTGCACCAGGGTCTGCAATTATTGTTTTGAATGAAAAGAATGAAATATTATTACAATTACGTTCAGATACAAATGATTGGGGGCTTCCTGGTGGCGGAATGGAAATTGGAGATAGTTTTGAAGAAACCGCTCAAAAAGAATTATTTGAAGAAACAGGATTAATCGCTCAAGAATTGATATTAGTTGGATTAGCATCTGGAAAAGAATTATATTATAAGTTCCCTCATGGGGATGAAATTTACAATGCAACTGCGATTTATAAAACTACAAGTGTAACTGGTACTATTAAGAAAAATGAAGAAAGCAACGCATTAAAATATTTCTCTTTAGACAAACTTCCTAATCTAAATTATACAACTTTAAAGTTACTTGAAAAGGTTGGCTACATTTAAAGTGATTAATCTGAAACAGTTATTTCTTTAATTTAATGGCCTGCTATAATAATTAGTCATAACAGTATCTTTATGAAACTTAGAAAATAATCTATAGAATGAACTGTATTAATATAAATATTAGTACTTACTAATTACTCAATAACGTTCCCAAATGTAAGCTAGGGAACATTTCCAACAGCGACAAACACTAATTTAACAGTGTTTGTCGCTGTTTTTTAAAGAGAATAACGCTTTGAGACTGTGCGAAAAATTATATTTAAACAGGACTGTTCGATTCACTTGTTCTGAATGGATCGAACATATAAATAGAATCTCAATGAAATGTTACCAAAGGACGATTTGGGGTCTTTTTGTTTTTTTGTATAGAAATGGTAAATGTGATTATGTAATAATTAATTAACATACATGAATTTCCAAATGCTAAAAATGCATTTTAAATTTCTATCTTGAAAGGAGACGAAAATATGAGAAAAAATATAGGGATAATTAGTTATATGTTAATACTAGTTCTTTTTTTACTATCTATGGGATTAACAAATTCAATAGCTGCTGAGAATGAAACCAAAGACAATAATATAACTTGGGATTTAAATAATATTGAAACTTCTGCAAGTACAGAGGAATTTGTAATAACTGAATATGTCGATGAGCTGAAATTGGATAAAATTAAACAAAGTACAACTTCAGAATCAAAACGGTTAAAAGCAAAAATTGAATATCGTCTTTTAAAATTGGATTATAAAGGTTCGTTTATAGATACGGGAATTTATAATATTTTGGAAGGTTCAAAGGGGAAAAATAAATCTGACGGCAATCTATACGGTTCCATTAGTCCAGGTACTTATAAAATTAATATCACCAATTTAAATGATGAGGATATACAAGTTCATTCTGAAAGAATTTTGGTTGATTAAACTGACAGAGTGCGTTAGTGCAACAAGGATTTATAAAATAAACTTAATAAACGTTCCCAAATCAAAGATGAACTGCAGAGTATTGATTTAAATTAGATTAAAAAGAGGGATAGAATGATAAATAAAAGTTCAATAGAAGTAAGTTTGTTTAAGGTTTATATTTGGGTTGTTTCCTTTTTAAAGCCATATTTAATGAAGGTTTTCCTATTAATCATTTGCGGAGTAGTAATCTCTGTAAGTGAACTAATAATTCCCAAAATGTTTGGATATTTTATTGACGATGTTTTAAAAAATAAGAATATAAATTTATTTGTTTATTGCCTATGTGCAATTTTTTTAGTATTACTACTAAAATTAATCGCTACAGCTTCAAAAGAATATTTGCAACGTTACATCCAAGAAAATAGTGTGAGAGATTTGCAGTGGAGTATTGTAACAAAATTACGAGTTCTTGGTGCCAGTTATCTTGAGAAAAACTCTACAGGGACAATACTTGCGTTAGTAAACACTGAAGTTGCAGCTTTACAAGAGCTATATAGAAGATATTTCCCTGAAATGATACAACATGTTTTATTTGTTACTATCTCTATTTATCTCATGTTAGATATTAGTCTTTATTTAAGTATTTCAATAATACCTTGTATATCTCTGTACTATTTATTTGGCCCAAGGATTGAAAAGAAGGCTTCTAATATTGGACAAAAACTAGCAGATAGTCAAGTGAATTTAGGACAAAAGTATTATGAAAGTGTCTCTTTACTCAAAGAACTGAATGTGTTTAATAGCTTTGAATGGGATTTAAATAAAACATTAAAAGAGGTAAAGAACAACACAAATTTATATTCGAAGCGGTATTGGTATGCATATTTAAGAGGATCGATTCGACGTTTTACTTATTATTTTGGAGCGATTATTCTTATAATATTTGGATGTTTTTTAATAAGTGAAGAAACTATAACAGCAGGTGAGTTTGTTTCATTTTTACTACTATATTTAGCTACGATGCATAAATTAACATCAGTAATTACTCTTTTAACGGAACAAAAGATGCTCATGTTTCAAGCGAGTAAACTTTATGAATTTGCCCACTTTGAACCAACAATTACTGAAAAGGAAGGTGCTATACATTTAAATAAGGTAGAAGGAAATATTAATTTCGAAAATGTATCCTTTAGTTATACTCCTAATAATCCTATATTAAAAAATTTAAGTTTTAATATTAAGTCTGGGGAAAAAATAGCATTTGTTGGAGAGTCAGGATGTGGAAAATCTACAATTGCAAAGTTAATGATACGTTTTTATGACAGTAATAATGGGGAAATTTCCATAGATAGCAATCTTATTAACTCACTGAGTTTGGAGACGATTAGACGATCAATTGGAATTGTCTTTCAAGATGTTTATATTTTTGGATCTACTATAAAAGAGAATATTTTATTTGGAAATCCAAGCGCAACAGAAGAAGAGTTAATTGAGGCATCAAAGGCAGCTTATTTACATGACTATATTATGGAATTACCGGATCAATATAATACGAAAGTTGATGAAAAAGGGGATACATTATCAGGTGGACTCAAACAACGAGTGGGCTTGGCAAGACTGTTTCTAATGAATCCATCTATAGTAATTATGGATGAACCAACCTCTGCTTTAGATAATATAACTGAAAAACATATACAAAAATCTTTAGATCGTTTTCTAATAGATAAGACCGTAATAACCATTGCTCACAGATTAAGTACTATTCGAGATTATGATCGAATATACGTACTTGATAATGGCATAATTGCAGAATCTGGTCCACATGAGCAGTTACTAGCAAAGAATGGGCTTTATAAGAAATTTATTATACAAACGAAAGAAGCTGGGCTCGTATGAAGAATATGCATTGGATTTGGAATTATATTAAAAATCAAAAGTTCTTCTATTTCACTTCTATTATTTTATTAATCATTGAATCCATAAGCTTTGTTTATTCAATCACCTTGCAACAATATATTATTGATCAAATAATTATGGGATCAAATTTTGGTGAAATTTTAAAATATGTTCTATTAATTGCATTATGCTATTTAATATTCATAGTGTTATTTGTTGTTAATCCATATATTCAAAGTAAAATTCATGGTCGTATTAAATATCAATTAGTTGAGCAAGGCTTATCAACTTTATATAGTACGCCAATAAATATAATTCAGAAAGAAAGAAATGCTCGATATGTACATTTTTTTACAAATGAAATACCAATTGTAGCAAGATTAATAGGTGAAGATATTACGGATATTATAAAGCACTTAGTAAGTACCATTATTATATGTGTTTTATTTTTAAAGGCTTCTCCTATCCTTTTCTTTTCTATTCTTATTTTATCTCTTTTCTATATTAAAACTGGAAAAAAGTTATCCAATGAGCAAAAAAAAGTTTCGAAAGATATTCAAAATAAAAAATCTTCACTACTAATTGTATTGGAAGAATGCATAACATCTACTCGTGATGTGATCGCAAATAATCGTGGGGATTGGGAAAAAGCAAGATATCAAAACCGTTTTATTCAATATTTTAAATGTATAATGATGGAAGGGAAGTTAAAGATAAAAATGGTGTTTTCATTAGAATCTATAACTTCCATTGCACAGCTAATTGTAATTGGTTATGGGGGATACCTTGTATTTAAGGGGGGAATGTCAATTGGATTATTAGTTGTGATCTACCAACTGACATTAGAACTGCTCCACTCGTTTGTAAAAGTATACAATTTAGTATTTTCATTTTCAGGTAAGATGGCTTCAGTTGAAAATATTAGCAATTGGTTTAGTACAAAACCAAAGCGAACAGATAATACTAAAACAATTTCCTCAATTGAGTCATTAACAACTAATAATATCTCTTTTCGTTATAATTTAGGGGGAAAATTCATATTAAAAAATTTTTCTATAGATATACCAATCGGTAAGAAAATAGCTTTTGTTGGACTTAGTGGTAGTGGGAAATCAACTATTGGAAGTTTACTTGAAAGCTTATATGAGGTTGAAGAGGGAAGTATAATGGCAAATAATATCAATATTAATGATATTTCTAATGATACATGGAAATCGAAAGTTAGTATTGTTTTTCAAGATCCATACATATTTCCAGGTACTATAAGAGATAACTTATTACTGGGGTATAATCGAATTACTGATAATCAAATAATAAATTTAGCCAAAGCAATGTGTATTGATAATTTTATCCAGAAATTGCCGGATAAGTATGATAGTTCACTAGGGGAGCGTGGAATAACTATTTCAGGCGGTGAAAAACAAAGGTTAGCATTAGTTCGTGCCTTAATTAGAGATCCAGAGGTATTAATTTTAGACGAGTCTACATCGGCATTAGATGTAAATACAGAAAAAATCATTCATAAAAATCTTGCAATAATTAGAGATAATAAAACTACAATTATTATTGCTCATCGACTCTCTACTATTAAAGATTCAGACATTATATTTGTTATCGATAAGGGGGAAATTGTAGAACAAGGTTGTCATTCAGAGTTATTAAATAATAAATCATTATATTATGAATTAGTGATGAATGAAATGAAAGATAATAATTCTTTAATATATCAATAAAAAAATTATAGGCCTTAGAATTTTACGTGAGCTAGGTCTTTTTTTGAAAGTCTAGGGTATAATCTGCATTTTTAATCGTTGCTAAACTTCAACTAACATGGGCTTTAAATGAAATATGATCTTTAACAATCGGACGCGTTTATACAGAAACGCGTCTTTTTTAATTGAAAAATCAATTAATAAACATCCTTATCCAACTAACGGGTGCTTCTTTGAAGTTCATTGAGTTGCTTACGCGGCTCTTTTTTCTTTATGGAATTAACGGTGCAGTTTAGTTAAACAAGATGATAAAATAATGTTAGTACAAGCAAACAATCGAGGTAAATTATGAAATTAACATTGGCTACAAACGAAGAAATCAATATCCTACATTCAAAATATAAAAGATTTAACACTTACCTTCTTGAAAAGCCAAGTGAGTTATACAATCATATCGGTATTATGGACGTATTCAATCGTATTCTTACTGAAGAAGAGGCATCTGAGTTATTGGGAGAAAATCATAATTTAAAGTATGGTGCAAATTTCTTGGATACTTTTACGCAACTTTTTCATCTAAAAGAGAGTGAAGTGTATGTACACATTTATAAAAAAGGATTGAGTAAAGAAGCATTCAAATATAAATTAAGTTGCTTAAATCGGTCGGAGGCGAATCTCTTTCGAAAATTGTTTTCCCACAGTAAGGGTATTTATAAAATAGGAGATGTGGAAGCCCTTGTCTTTTTAACGAAACTCTCAGTAACTGAACTATACTTCGCAGATTTTTTCTTTCCTTCTCTGGATTCAGTAATAATAGGGAATTATGATTTGTCGTTCCCTATTTATTCTAAGACGATAACCGGTTTTAATAAATGCAAAGAAATTATTGAAGAAAACAGCTTATTTATACGACAATAGGAAATGAACAATGATAGAAGTATGGATTTCTTGTTTCACTAACGTGAAGCCTATTTATAATTCTGGAGGATATTTATACGTCTTTAGGTGCGTGTGATTTATCAATTTAACCTCAGGTCTAGAAGATATTTCATAAGTCATTCGATCCTTCCCTAATGAAATATTATGACCGCCATCAGTTGGTTCAATTTCAAAAGTAATTTGCAAATCAAAGCCTCGGAAATGATTTCTTTTAGTTTCAATCAATTCAATTTTCCACGGAGTTACATGTGGTGAAACATCCTTAAAAATCTTCGGATAATAATAGTTAGTCAAATCTTTTTCGATATAAGGGGTAAGCATTAACATTAGCATATCCTGTAATCTAAGCTCTTCAGAGTCCTGAGTTGGTCCAACTGATGAAACGATTGTTGTTTGAATAGGAGTAATAAGAACAAGGGATAGTATAAAAACGATTAACATCCTTTTCATTTTTTTCAATACACCTCTTTAGGACTTCATCTAATTAATTGTATTGTTACCTTATCAGAATAAAGTATGTGCTTTTTCAACTAACGAGGGCTTACATTATACACTTGGTATAGTGATGAAAAGGGGGCTTATAATAATTCCCTTTTACATCAAAAGTGCCGAAACACTTATAAATCAACGTTTCGGCACTTTGTGTTATGCATATTTCATGGGGAAATATCACTTTTGGGATAGCCCCTTCCCATCTTATTTTAAGTATTCTTCAACAAATTCAACTGGGACATATGTTTTATTTGCTTCTAACAATACAGGTGCTACAGGAAGTGGACGTAATGCTTTGTTAAAACCAAATATTTTTTCTCCGCGTGTAATAGTGTAAGTTAAATTTCCTTTTGATAGAATGGCACCTTTACTTATCGGCTCAACTTTATATCCTAGTTTTTCAGCAATCAAGCGTAACGGAACCATCTTTGTTCTATCTACCTCATAAAAATCAGCCGCGATTATGGCTTCAATTTCTGCTGCAATGGTATTTTCAGTATCATCAAGAATGATCACCTTTGAAGGTGTTGTTTGAGCAGGGACACTTTCTGTTGAGGTTGTATAAAAAACAACTAAGTGCTTCTCTGCTAAATCTTTAGCTGTAACTTTCTCCCCCTTGGCGTTTAGAAGCTCAGTTTTTTCACTTATGTTTAATTTTAAAATATCATAAGTATTTGTTAAGTTTTCATAGAAGTAATCAACTTCAACTAATCCAGCTTCCTCTGTTTCGACAATGACAACGTCAGGATTGAATTTTGGTGGATAAATTAATGTTTGCGGCTTGTTTGCAAATGTATAAGCTACTATTTTATCCCCCTTTTTAAGTTCTGCTTTCTTACCTGTATTACCGAACACTAGTGTATCTTTTGATATCTCTAAAATGTTCGTTTGATCACCATCTTTTACAGTGTAAAATTTAATATTTTCACCATTTTTGATATTCTCAACTGTTCCGTGCGTATTGTTGAAAATGTGAACAGGATCGATTTGAATTTGAGGAACGTTTTGTTCTGTTTTTGTAGGATTTTCATTTGCCGAAGCGACTGGTACTACTACACTTCCAAATAATAAAGCTGTCATTGCTGCTGCAGGTGCATATTTTTTCATGTTCATAAAATCTCTCCTTAATATGTGGTTCACAGTAGTAGTAGCTTTAAATTGGTAAAAGTTTCATCAAATACAGGAAATATATAGTAAAACCCACCAGAAAACCTACACTACTCACCATCTATTTTTACTTAATTTTTTTACTGGTGCTTTACCAAAAATTGCTACGATTTTTTTTATCGTTTTCCTGTGTCTTTTAATTCTTCACGGAAAAATTCTGCTACTAAAAAAGGTGACTTTACTTTTCCAACAGTAACAATATCACCTGGTTGAATGTTTAATTCACGTAGATATTTAGGATTTTTATTCAACTAACGGGGCAGGAACGTTTAGGTCACGCTAATGCGAAAATCACGTTAGAAACGTATGCTCATCTCGTTCCAAATGAAGATAACGATTTAGCGGATATTTTTGAAAAAGCACTGGAAAAAATCTCGTGAGCATTTTGTGAGCTTTCAAAAATAATGGTCTCGACAAGTCTCGAACTTGCGACCCCACCTTGTCGAATTTATCTGGCTAAATAAACCGAGTTAAATTCAATTAAGTAAAATAATCCTGATTTAATAAGTATTTTGGGACAGGCAAAAACATTTCAGTTAAATAAAATCAGAACCTACAATTTGATTAATATTAGTCTTAAATGTAAGTTCCATTTGAGTGTAATAATATAAATTTTAGTCAGGTATACTGATTTAAAATATTATTTAACTTTTCCTTCATACATTCAATTAATTCAGATGGACTTTTAATAAAAGCTTCTTCACCAAAAGTAATAATATAATTACAAAAAAAGTAAATATCACTTTTTGAGATATTACCTTTCAAAATTCCAGTACCATCATCTCTTTTAGACAACTCTATATTTGCCCATTTTTCCGATTTATACATTTCCACTCCCTTGTTAGTTAGTTCCACATTTAATTGGTATGTATATTCTTTAGTATTAATAAGGTTAAAACGATTTTTTAAATAAATATTTGATAAATCTATAGGGCGACTATTTTCATCACGTTCTACGGATTTAATACGATCACATCTAAAGACTCGATAATCCTTATTTAAAAAACTATAAGATGGACAATACCACTTTCCTCCATTTGCATAAATACCAATTGGCTGAATACTTCTATTAGTTATTTCCCCATTTTTTTCATATTTTATTATAAGTACTTCCTGTTCCATTGATGCCTCCAATAATCGCTTTAAAAACGGGATGTTTTCTTGTTGGGAAACAGATACAAAATCAATTCGATTTTTCATTTTATCAATCGCATCTCTTATATCTCCAGAAAGATTTAAATAAAATTTCTTTTTAATAGATTCATACTCAGTATCGAAAGGAAGGGAAATGTAGTGTCTTAAAGCATGAATCGCAAAAAAAATAGAGATAGCTTCATCTTCACTAAAAGCAATTGGAGGGAGAATTCTTTCATTTAGGACTTGATAACCACCATGAGGGCCTGCTTCAGAATATAATGGGACACCCATCTCACTTAATTCTTGCAAATCTCTCAAAATGGTTCTTTTTGAAACCCCAAATTCATGAGCTAATTCCCTAACGGTAAATCTTTTCTTTCGATTAACCATCATTATCATTTCATTTAATCTTTTTGCCTTAGACATGCATACCTCCAAAAAATAACAGTGACATAAGTTGTCACCATTATAATATATAATCACAAATAGATAAAGAATAAGGAGGATATGATTATAATTAGAAATTTCTAGCAAATACTACGGGAGTAACTGGAAAAATGTTATTGCAGCTGTCTTAGAATTATCAATTGAATGGATTATGGAGGAATTAAATATGAATGTAACAATTTTAGATTTTATTAAAGAATGGAATTCGGAAGCAATGCTAACTCAAAAAGTGTTGGATGGTTTAACGGATAATTCATTAAATCAAAAAGTTTATCCAGAAGGTCGTACTTTGGGAAGGATTGCGTGGCATTTAACGACTAATATCCCAGAATATTTAGCAGATTTCGGGTTGAAGATAGATAGTTTTGAAAATGGTGAGAGCGTCCCTACATCGGCAAAGGAAATCGCTGAAACCTTTAAGAAAATAAGTTCTTATGCAGCCGAAGTTATTGAACAACAATGGACAGATGATTCTCTGAAACAAGTGCAAAATGCATTTGGAAGGGAAGAATCGAATGCTCGAATTTTAATGGGACTAATTAAGCACATTGTTCATCATCGTGGACAAGTTACTATTCTTATGCGTCAAGCAGGAATAAAACCTTTTGGGGTTTATGGTCCGCCAAAAGAAGATTGGATTCATTTTGGGGTGGAAAATCCACCACTTTAATAATATTGTGCTAATGGAGCTTTTCACTAATAAGGTTTCTTCAGCAATCGGGCCAGATTGTGAAATAACACTTCTTAATAAAAATTAGGTCCGCTAACCACTTCACCATTTCTTTAAAAACAATATTTATACTCATTTCAGCCTTATTACCGATAGCATATTAAACGATTATCCTTTATGGTTAATAGGTCGTAAGATAAACTATCAGGTATATCCTGCAAATATATGAAATGATAGGTGGAAACAATGAATTATCAAGTTTTATTATATTACCATTACACGAAGATTGAAGATCCAGCTGCGTTTTCAGCAATGCACTTAGCAATGTGTAAAGAAATCGGTTTAAAAGGTCGTATTTTAGTAGCTAATGAGGGCATTAACGGTACTGTTTCAGGTACGATTGAGCAAACAGAGCAATACATGGCAAACATGCAAGCAGACTCATTATTTGAAGGCATTGTCTTCAAAATTGATGCGGCAGATGACCATGCATTCAAAAAAATGCACGTACGCCCACGTCCTGAGTTAGTAAACTTAGGCTTAGAAGAAGACGTAAATCCGCATGAATTAACAGGTCGCTACCTGTCACCAGAACAATTCCTTGCTGAAATGCAAGATGAGAATACAATAGTATTAGATGTGCGTAACACGTATGAATACGATGTCGGCCATTTTCGTGGCGCGATTCGACCAGATGTAGAAAACTTCCGTGATACACCGGAATGGGTACGTGAAAACCGCGAGCTATTTGAAGGGAAAAATGTTTTAACATATTGCACGGGTGGGATTCGTTGTGAGAAGTTTTCAGGATGGATGAAACGTGAAGGCTTTGGCGATGTCGGTCAATTACATGGCGGTGTTGCAACGTACGGAAAAGACCCTGTTGCGAAAGGCCAATTATGGGACGGTCAAATGTACGTATTTGATGAGCGTTTAACGGTGCCAATCAATCAAGTAGAGCGTGTGATTATCGGTCGTGATCACTATGACGGTGAACCTTGTGAACGTTACATTAACTGTGCAAACCCTGAATGTAACAAGCAAATCATAGCATCTGAAGAAAATGAAGCAAAGCATTTAGGGGGCTGTACAATCGAATGTACAAAGCATGCACGCAATCGCTACATCGTGCGTCACAATTTAACAGAAGAGCAAGTAGCTCAAACAATTAAGGCGTTACAAGCATAAGCATGAAAAGCTCTAAACATAAAAAACGACATTAAATATCTTTTATAACCTCAACCAACTATATAGAGGTACTTAAACCACTCTATGTAAGTGTTCAAACTATCCATTTCAAAATTGGACTAGTCTGCTCGCTTACATAGGGTGTTTTTTCTTTTGTAAGGGAAAAGTAAATGACTAAATCATAGGGTGAAGAGGGGAAATGGCCAGATTGTGAAACATCAAATGTAAAGAAAATTGTAAATTGTGAAGGTTTTCACTTAAACTAACGGTGCAGATTAGTTCAATAAGGGATTAGAAAAAATAATATGTTTTACCAATTTTCAAAGGCGAAAATGATTTTAGAAAAAGATTGATAATTCATCCGTTAGTATGATTTAAAGTAGGAATAACCAATTTAAAATATTATAAATGAGGTGATTATATATGTTAGATTTAAAAGAATTAATGAAATCGGAAACTAAATTTAAAAAGATTTGGGAAAGTCCTTGTAAAAATCATCGTGTTCTGTATTTTCAAATAAATAATGATGACAATGGAATTGAAGCACATTTTCATCCTTATGGAGAAGATCATGCATTAATTTTAGAAGGAGAACTGACTTATGATGTTTCATTTAAAGAGCAGATAGTAGCTAAAAAAAGTGACATTGTCTTTGGATGGACAAACTATGTGCATGGTTATCATAATTTCAACGATAAACCTTTACATATTTTAGTTTTTGCCACACCCGAAAATAATTTATCATTGTATAATCAAAGTGAACTGCCAACCCAAGATAATGAAAAAATTAGAAAGATTGAAAAGTTAACAAAAGCAGAAAACCTCGCTTCAAATAGAGTGATTTTTTCTTCAGTGCCTCCAAATGATTTTTCTAAAACTCTTATAATTGATCTTGTAAGTCAAAAGATTGAATATACTCAGCATGGAATGGGGAATTATGACAGTAATTTGTATGTAACATTCAAATTACCTATACAGTAGATTTGAAATTATCCCCTCACGCAAAAACCAAACCCAAGAATTTTGAAAACTCCTGGGTTTCTTTTATTTTAAAATCGGAGTTTATAGCATACTTTTAATCAAACTTTATTCTAAAGCTACAATTTGAAATAACGGGGGCTATACTTGAAGATTATTGAGTTGCGTATATTAAATTTAAAAATACTACATACGAGGGAGAAAGTTATGATTGTTTATACTGTACAAAAACTAACAACCTACAAATTAATGCGAGAACAGGGATACTTAACAGGGAATTTTAAATACGCTATGTGCCCAGAAGCCTATAAGTGGATGATGGATCAAATGGAAAAGCGGCTTCCTAATTATAAAAGCGAGGTACCGCCAATATGGGTATGGGAACGACGGGTTAATCGCAATGAACAGGGACTTTTTAAAAAGGGAACAAAAGGAGTCATTTTAAAATTAGATATCCCGAAAGAGAACATTCTTTGGTCTCCGTTTGAAGAGTGGCATTCTATATTAAACAAAGGTCCAATTACCTTTGATGAAATGGAATTTAATGAGTTTGATAAACGTGGATACTTATTACATGAGATAAAAGAAACATGGGAGAGGTTATTTGATATGGATTGGCTTGCGAGCCGTCCTAAAGAATGGGCAGGCAATTTTGATGATGAGTGGATGCAAGGTGTTACTCCAAAAATTACAATGGATCAGATTGTCAAACTAGAACGATTTATAGCTAAATAACATTTTTTTTATATTGGTGAGGTAATTAGAATCAACAATCGGGCGCTATTGTTGTAGATTTTTATTTATGAAAGGTTACCAACCATGTTTGAGGATATAAATAAGTGAAAGCCAGGGGATTTTTCCTTGACTTTATCTATTGTCAAATTAAATAGATTAATTAGCAGTATTCTAAAAAAATTTGATTAACTTTGCGGAAAAAATAAATAATTACATTATTTGGTAATGTAAAAGTTTTTTTGGACAAAAGGATTTAGAACATTTATACTGTTTTTTGTTCCTTTATATCGAATAAATGGTATTAAAGTGTTTTTCATTGGTACAAAGAATAAAGAAATTAAATGAAATAGCTCTTATTTCATCAGTCGGTGGGATGGGCTATTTCATTTTTGGGAAAATAATTTAATTGTTTAATTTGCGGCAAAATATTTATTTTATAGGAAGGAAGTATTGTTTTGATATGAAAAGTTTTAAATTAAAGCTAATTATAGTGTTATCTATCGTATTAGTCACATTCTTTATTGGAATAAGTATGTATACTTCCTATACAAAGATTGAAGATACAGTGGAAGAGGCGATTGCTAACCAAAATCTTGAAGCTGCCAAATCCATTGCAAAGGCGATTGATCTGGAAACGTATGAGCGATTTTTAAAAGAACGGAATCGTGATGAAGATTATTGGACAATACGACATTATTTGAATGATGCCCGAGAAAAACTAGGTGTATTATACGTCTATACTATGGAAATAGACAATCCTACTACATCGAAAGTTTTAATTGTAGGTTATCCTGAAAACAAGGATAATCCAAATGATTTTCTAATAGGTGAAGCTTGTACAGTACCGGAAGCCCAAGTGAAATTAGCGTATGAGGAAGGAAAGCAATTTGTAACAGAGATACTAGAAGATACGAAATATGGTCATCATTATATAACGGTTGGGACTCCTATTATGAATGGAGAAGGGGAAATCATTAGCTACCTTAGCATTGATATTAGTACGGATACACTTGACGGGATTAAAGAAACAGTTATTAATAGTAATATTGTTCTATTAGTACTCAGTGGACTTTTTGTTATTATTGTTATTATTTCTTTCTTCCTTTTACAAAAGTGGTATCAAAAAGAAGTTGGAACTACTGAGTATACATATCAAAAGGAAATTAAAACGTTAATTGCTTCTGTCTCATCATTAAGGCACGATTATATTAATCATATCCAAGTTTTACATGGATTTCTGCATTTAGGTGAAGTAGATCAAGCGACAAAGTATGTCGATTCTTTGTCTAAAGACATACAGGCAATTGAATCCATTAAATTGAATCTTGATCACCCGGGATTAGCGATATTACTGCAAACAAAAAAATTAACATGTCAAAATCAACAAATTGATATACAGATAACCGTTGATGATAATCCATTTGATAACATAAAAACGATTGATTTAATCAATATATTATCGAACATAATTGATAATGCGATAGAAGCGACAATGGAGTTGCCAGAGGAACAACGTAATATTACAGTTAGCTGTAAAGCAGACGAGTTATATTATACGTTCTCGATTACGAACGCTGGGCGAAAGCTACCTGACATAAATCAAATTTTTAAACAAGGCTACTCAACGAAAAAAGTAGAGAAAGGAAGAGTTAGAGGACAAGGTTTGTTTATTGTTAAAGAAACAATTAATAAATACAATGGAACGATTACACTTGATACAATAAACGAAAAAGAGACAATAGCGATTGTAAAAATCCCTACTAAGTAAATAGTAAAAGGTTGTGGTACAAATTGAAATGACGTGCCATAGCCTTTCTTAGTGGAAAAGAAAGTATAAGTTTTTTAAGTGGTGTCTAGAGCAAGTCGTCCATAAGCCCGAAATATAAAAATAGCGCACTGTTACGGTACGCACGACGAATAGCCAGCTAGTTGAAAAATTTTTCCGGCTAATTGTATATTCAGCTGCTTTCGATAAAAAACTGATTATTGCTAAAATTATTAAATTAAAATACAATTATAATAGTTATACAGGTGACATAAGTGAGATAACTTGTGTTGGTGTCCTTAATGGTTAAAAACAGTAATGTTGCACAGTGCCTCCAATCATATTGGGGGCATTTTTTATTTTCTAAGGAGGGTGAAAAAATTGATATTAAAGAACGAGAATGATTACACAAACTTATTTGAAGATGTACGTACTCATGTAATGGAAAGTGCTGAAAAGTTAGGTGCTAGTGGTGGTGCCATTTTTATTATCCGTAACGACAAAATCGTAACAGAGTCGTATTTTGGTAAACAGTCTAATGCAAAGCACGCTCGAGATGTTCAAGTAGACACTCAATTCCACATTGCCTCTGTAAGAAAGGCTTATATCGGTTTTGCTGCGGCTTACGCTATATACAATGGCTACTTTTCTATTGATGATCCAGTTAAACAGTTTGTAGAAGATTCACATCTGTCCGCGTATGAAGAGGTAACCATTCGTCACTTATTAACTCACACACATGGGCTAAAAATTATTGATGTTAATAAACTAGTAAGTGAATATAAACCTGGTGAATCATGGGCATATAGAGGTCCAAGTATTGATCTGTTGACAATGATTATCCAAAAAACAACGGGACTGTCTGTTGCTGAAATTATTAAATCGCAAGTTATTGAACCACTAGGCTTTCAATCGACAGAATGGATTAGGATGAGTAAGCCTCATTCAAAAATTGCAGACGTTATTCGAGATGCAGATAACCCTTTTTGGACTGAGACGGATGTAGTAGATGGTTCTGGAATGAATATGTATGTGTCTGCAAAAGAGCTTGCTTTATTGGGTTACATTCATTTAACAGAAGGGAAATGGGAAGGAAAACAGATTATTCCTAGAGAAATCATTCAAATGGCTACATCCATTCAAACTCCTAACCCAACACTTCCTATTCAGAAGAACGGATTTTTATGGTTTGTAAAAGACACAAACCATAGTTTTAACCAGATAGGCGATACAGTCCCAAAAGGTTCCTATCAATTACTCGGCTACACCAATGTAGCTCTGCTCGTCATTCCAGAGGAAAACGTAGTAGCAGTAAGAATGCTCAACCGTTATGGTTCATCTGAAGGATACGATTATCTAAGCGACATTCAATCTTTTGGAGATACTGTTTATAAATGTTCTATAAAATCAACAATACAATAACATAAATGTTTGAAAGGTGTTGCAGAGCTACTCAAATGCATATGTTATTCCACAATCGGGCGCGATTGTTGAATAAGTGATTCTTTTCTTCTTCAACTAAACCAGCCAATAGTTTGTCAATATTTATTAATGAAAACTAAAAATAATTCATGTTATACTAAATTTGTGCATGCCAAATAACCTTTCAAATTTCTTTGTTTGGAAAGGTTTAGGCTCTTTGGTTTATTTTTTTAACTAGGCTAAATCTCGGAAATCTGAGTTGCTTTTTAATAGTGCATAAATCCAATGTAAAAGTTTATTTGCACATGCTATCACAGCTACCTTAAAGGGCTTTCCTTCTTCACGTTTCTTATCATAAAATTCTCGTAACCTCTTATTTCGAGGAATGAGTTCATCTGTCGTTTTCTTCTTGCGACAATCACGAATAGCACATTAATAGCACATTTAACGGCCATATATAAGGCGTGTCGTAGTCTACTAGAGCCTCTTTTTGTAATCCGATTCAAAGTGCCTTTGAATGTACCAGATTCAAAAACACTCGGATCAATTCCTGCAAATGCAACTAGTTTTTTAGGGTGATTAAACCGATCAATTTCCCCAATCTCAGAAATAATCGTTGCCGCGATTTTTTCGCCGATACCGGGGATGGATTGGAGAATCTTATATTCTTCAATACTTTTCGCTAAAGCATCTATCTCTTCTTCAAGATTGGATAGATGTTTTTTGTATTCAAGAAGCATTTTAATATACATATCTATGCTTAAGGTAAGACTATTGTATAAGGTTTTCTGGAATGGGTTGCGAACTGCGGCAGCCTTCAATTTTTCTGATTGACTGTTTGCCCATTGTTGAGAGCGACTTTTACATAACTCTTTTATTTTTTTCGCGATTGTTTCTTCACTGTTTGCCAATACTTCTTCTGAAGTAGGAAATGCTCGTAATAAAAGTAAGGAAACGTCAGAATACAAATCACCAAAAACCCCACAGTATTCAGGAAATACTTGATCTAAAACGGATTGGAATTGTAGTTTAGTTTGTACATACATGCCTGTAATATTTTCATGTTGTCTTGTAAGGTTGCGTAAATTTAAGAGCTGGATTCCTCGTTGTTTATAAGGCTCTAGGTCCTGTTTATAAAACATCTCGCAGAGATGACGAGCATCAATGATATCAGTTTTTACTTTACGTAAACTTGAACTCTTTGCTCGATAAGAAATGAGTGGATTTACCATGATTAATAAATATCCTCTGTCTTCGAAATACTGGACAACTGGTGTATGATAGTGGCCTGTAGATTCCAAAACAATAGGGGGTCTTTCTCCAGAAACCTCTTCTATTTCTCGAATAAACTCTAAAAGAATTGTCAGCCCTTCGAGTGTATGTGCTACTTTAAAGCTTTTTTTGTACGGTTGCTTTTTATCCAAAAATGCTTGTACCTGACTTTCACCTTTTGCCACATCCATTAGTCATCGCACGGTTATTGAAAGATGGACGCTTTAGCTATCCACGAATATTAAAAGAAGTAGAAGCTGAACTACGGATTGGTTCTACTCTTAGATTAAAGTTAATGGAAGATCTAGCAAGTATTAAAAATCGAATCATTCGTTGGCTCGATCGATATTTTCCTGAATTCACTCAAGTCTTTCCTTCTTTCGGAAAAATGGCACTTACTGCATTAGAAAGAACACCAATGCCACAGGACATTCAAGGGAAAACCGCGGAAGACAGAGATCCATTGTAAATCAAAATAATGGATAAAAAAGCTAATGATTTCCATTAGTTTTAGCGAAGCGTACGCTTTAATTGGTAATATAATCTATAAATTCAAGACTCTGTTTATCGGAGGGAAGAAAAATATTTTTCTTAAATCACGAAGTGATGGAAACCGTTGAAATCTCAATGTTTATAGAGGGAGTTTAGTTCAATTAGGTTTTATAAAAAGGGAATAAAAGAAGTTTTGTCGAAATTATAAAAACTATTTTTTATAGGAATGTTTGTCAATTTTAACACTTTCCATAGAAAGAGAACAAAAGGGGTATTACTAAATGAATAACAACTTTATTGAAAACATTCAATCTTTTTATTCTGATCTTTCCATTGAAGACTTTTACCTTAATGAAATTGGACAGAATAATGATGTGTTAATTGTAAACAAATCTTTGGTCTTTAGATTTCCAAAATATAGAAATGGGATAATTCAATTAAGAAGAGAGACGGAAATTTTGAAATACATTAAAGGGATAGTCTCCACTCCTATTCCGAATCCAATTTATCAGTCTTTTGAAGAATTAGAACCAGGTAAGGTCTTCACCGGCTATAAACTAATAGATGGTGTTCCTTTGTGGAAGGAAAGTTTAACAGGTGTTAAGAGTGTTGAGTTGGTTAAAGGGTTGGCAAAACAACTTGTCTCTTTTCTTGTAGAACTCCATTCTATTTCAGGAGAAAAAGCAAGTCGAGATTTGAAACTAAAGGTTCGTGACCCTCGTGAAGAGATGTATAATCTGTATGATAAAATTCAAAATAAATTATTTCATTTTATCAGAAAAGACGCCCAAAAGGAAATATCGCAATTTTTTGAAAAGTCCCTAAAAGGGAAGGCATTCTCAAATATAGATATAACACTTATACACGGAGATTTTGGAGCAGCTAATATTTTGTGGAATCCAGAAAAAAGTATGATTTCAGGGATAATAGACTTTGGTGGTTCGGGTTTAGGAGATCCGGCGTATGACTTTGCTGGAATACTCTCTAGCTATGGTGAAGATTTTTTTGATATTTGTATTAACCTATATCCTAACGGTAATGAAATATCTGAACGAGTTAAATTTTATAAAAGTACATTTGCTTTACAAGAAGCATTGCACGGGATTGAGAATGAAGATAGACAGGCTTTTGAAGATGGAATAAAAGATTATAGATAGATTGCTTGTTCAACTAACGGGGGCTTTACTTGAAGTTCATTGAGTTGCATATGCAGCTCTTTTTTCTTATTGAACTAACGGAGCAATTTAGTTGAAGAAGGAAAAAAACTTTTTCATGGGGTGATTAGAATTAGAGGCATAACTTTTGAAATTCCAAATGGTTATGGGAAATATTTGTTTGAAATTTTAAATGATATAGAAATTAATGGATTGACTTGGCGGATTGGGGGTGGTGAATCTTATATAAAAGAAAATGGGGAACCACTATTTCCATCTCTGTGTACAGTAAATGGGGAAACCTTACACGAGATAATTTCAAATGAAGAGTATTATCTTATATTCGTCGATTTAAAGGCATTTCCAAATAAGTTAGATGTAAAAGAAATTTCGACTTATCAAGAATTTGTTAAAAGTGAATGTCAATTCGTACTCTTATTAATCGATTCATCATATGTAACGATTTATTCAAAAGACCAAAACATAATTCAGCAATTGTTTTCTAAGGGAGTGAGTGCTGGTTATGAAAATATAGAGTATATTACAGATGAAAATGATAGAAATAAAACGTTGATAGCTTTTTAAAATCCAATCGCACTTTTCAATTATGTAAATATTCGGAAATATTGTACTTCAACTAACGGGGGCTTTAGCGGAAGATCATTGATTTTCAATGCAGCTCTTTTTTCTTGTTCAACTAACGAAGCAGTTTAGTTGAACAAGGGTCTTTGTTTTTTATGTTGACAAGGAGGTGAAATATTTGAAAAGGGACTGTGTGTTTATAAGATTCAGTATAGTAGCTGATGTATGGCCAATTGAGGCATTTACAACTGAAATTGGAATCAATCCAACAGAAGCCTATAAAATTGGAGATAATTATATTCGTGGGACAAGACAAAGTAAGCGATTTGAAACAGTATGGAGCTTGGAATCTGGAGAAATGAAGTTACATTATGAAATAAATATGGATAGTGAATTTGAATCTCTGATTGCTCCGTTAAGACCACATATCAAATTAATTAATGAATACAAGGAAAAATATCAACTGACTTGTATTTTTTTCGTCCATTATAATTTTTATAACGCTCAAACACCGGGAAGGCGTTTAGATCCAAGCATAATCGCTTTTGCACATAGTATCGGTGCTATAATCGACATTTATATTGATAACGAAACGGACTGGGATGACGAGGAATGATTTTGATGAAGTGTGTAATTAGTTTGTGAAGTATTGTACTTAAAGTAACGAGTGCTTTAGTGAAAATCCGTTGAGCTGCTTAAGCAGCTCTTTTTTCTTATTCAACTAACGGGGTAGGGTAGTGAAGTAAGGCTATGCTATAATAAAAATGTGAAAAGATGTTTTTTGAACTCAAATTCTAGGAGTGAAATAAAATGCCGTTGACTTTTGCTCATCCAGCAGCAGTTTTACCTTTTTCAAGAAATAGTGAATATGTTAATTTCCTTGCATTGGTATTAGGTAGCATGTCACCTGATTTTGAGTATTTCCTACGAGGAAAGCCATATGGTGAGATTGGTCATACATTCTTTGGATTTATAGCTTTTAATCTTCCTATCTTAGTAGTCGTTTATTTTATTTATCAAACATGTATACATAGGACCTTATTTAGTCATTTGCCATCTGTATTGCAAGATACATATAATCAAAAAACAAGTTCACCTAGTTTGTTTAAAATATTTGTATTTTTGTATTCTGCATTATTTGGAATGCTAACTCATATAGTCTGGGATTCGTTCACTCATTTTGGAGGATTTATGGTGACAAATTTATCAATCCTTTCTTATACTGTTCATATTTTTGATTTTAATATCCCAATCTTTAAGTTTCTTCAGCACGGTAGCACAATAGTTGGTATTACTGTGATCATAGTATATATGTACTTTCGAACAGCAAGGAATAGATATAATAGTAATGAGACTACAAGACCCAAACAAAAATTCAAGTATTGGGGTAAAATAGCATTGTTAACTGCACTTTTGTTTTGTTTATGGTATTTCATTGATAGAGTTTCGATTGAATTTTATGGCATTATTGTTGTTCGAATAATAGATTCAGCTTTGATTAGTTTGTTAGTTGTTTCATTATATTTTAATCACTTTAATAGAGAAAAGACAGGAGATCTTTTATTAAAGTAATGGGTGCTTTAGCAAAACAAGTGGCTGCCTTTAGGGGTAGCTTTTTCTTCTGGAACTAATGTGGCAGTTTAGTTCAATAAAAATAATTTTAAAATACCCTTTACCCTGTACCTTAGTACAGGGTTTATAATTTATATGGAGGGATTCATTTGAGATATAGAATTAGTGAACTTGCTGAAAAGTGTAATGTAAATAAAGAAACAATTAGATACTACGAAAAGAAAGGTTTACTTTCTGAACCATCCCGAACAGATTCAGGATATAGGGTTTATTCAGATGATACTGTTAATCGCATAAATTTTATCAAACGAATGCAAGACTTAGGATTTTCTTTAGCAGAAATTAATAAATTACTTGGAGTTGTTGATAAAGATAATGAAAGATGTAGGGATATGTATGACTTTGTAAGTCAAAAAATTGATGATGTACAAGACAAAATTAGAGATTTAAAACGAATTGAAAACATGCTAATAAAATTAAAAGAATGTTGTCCTGATGAAAAATCCCTACATGAATGTCCTATTATTGAAACATTAATGAATCGTAATTAAAGGTGGGAAAACGATGGATTGTTGTAGTAGTAAGGTTAATAAAGTAAAAATAGAAAATGATGGTATTTGTCCAACTTGTAATAATAAAGCAAAAAACGTAAAGTTGATTACACTAAAGTCATTACTTAAACCGACCGCATTAGAAACTTTAAATGCAAATGTAAATCACTATTTCTGTTCAAGCAAAGAGTGTGATGTAGTTTATTTTGATACTGATAATAAGAAGTATTTTACATCTGATACAAAGGTTGCTTTACATCAAAAAGATGACTACGTAACGACACCTATTTGCTATTGCTTTGACTGGACAAAAGAGAAACTTGAGAATTATGTAAAACAAGAACTTTTCCCTAATCCAATTGAACATATTCGAGAAAATATAAAGGAAAACCGATGTGGTTGTGAGGTAAACAATCCACAAGGGAGTTGCTGTTTGGGTAATGTTACAAAGTATATAAAAAGTATTAAAAGTTAATTTGAATCTTTAACTCCCCATGAAAGAACATAATAATCTTTTATTCTTTGTGGTGAAGTGGTGATTTTTGCGCTTCATGGATGGCTAACGGGTGCTTTCGTATTATATAGTTCAGCCAGAACTTTCTGGTTGAACTTTTTTTATTTAGATTTATTCTAGCAGTAGCCAGGGTAGAACGTACGGGGGCGTGGGACATTGATCCCGTCGACTAAACTGTTCACCCCCTACTTGTAGAAATATGTTTGAGGCTGGTTGGGACTAAGATCTCGTATAACAAGCGAAGCTATAATACTACTTGGAGGAATAGGGGTTACTGGTGAATACGTTAGAGGAGGAGAAAAAATGAACCCAGTAGTGGGTATTGATGTAGCCAAAGAAGAAAGTGTGGTTTAGTTCAATAACGAACTTCAACAATCGGGCGCAATTCCAGAATTCAAATTGCGCTCTATCTTCAAGTAAAGGGCCAGATTGTGGAATAACAGTTTATTAGAATTAAGTAAAAAAGTAATCCCTCTTTTCTCAAGGCGATATGTAAAGTAAGCGACTAGGGGACTTCTCTATTCCTTCTAACTTCCAACATTTATCTATTTGCCGATATTTACCAATGATCTTCCAACCTTAAACTTCGATAGGAATAACACAAAAAAAGTTAACTAGTAAGAACTAGTTAACTTTACATAATATGAATGAAATAACACACTCTTCGGATAGTTAAAAATCGCCTGAAGTTTTAAAATAATAAGTTATTCCAAAAGGAGTTACTTCTCTTGCGTCGGTGATTTCGCGAAGTACGACGTATCCTGCTCGTGCGTCGATGTTTTCGCGAAGTACGACGTACGCTGCTCGTGCGTCGGTGATTTCGCGAAGTACGACGTATCCTGCTCGTGCGTCGATGTTTTCGCGAAGTACGACGTACGCTGCTCGTGCGTCGGTGATTTCGCGAAGTACAATGTACCCTGCTCGTGCGCCGTTGTTTTCGCGAAGTACGACGTACCCTGCTCGTGCGACGTTCGTTACTAATAGGATCTTGGTGCATAAAGTGACCTAACCCTAAGTTGTTGGCCCTTTCTGCTGCATTTTGTATAAATGACATATTCAACCCTCCTTCATCTTTTTTAGAGAAAAAAGGTAGATTCCATTCTCAAAAAGAAATAAACCCATGCCTCTGCACTTTTTTCCCTTATAGTAATTTATGAAGTTGAATTAAAGATGTTTGAGTCAATCGCATATTGTTTTATACGAATAATTTAAAAATGAAAGGAAAGATTTCGCGTGGATAAAGATAGAATAATACCTGAATATCAGCTTTTTATTCATCCTTTAGATTTAAGTGAACTTCGGAAAGATATATGGTGTGATGATCCTATCCCTGCCAAGCTAACGATTAATAAAAGAAAGTATGATATTGATATCGCCTACCGTGGCTCACATATCCGAGGTTTTCGAAAGAAGTCGTATCACATTTCGTTTAATAAACCCAGTACTTATAGAAATACCAAAGAAATTCATATCAACGCAGAATATAAAGATCCTTCTCTCTTAAGAAATAAACTATCGCTAGATTTTTTCAATGAAATAGGATGCTTATCGCCAAAATCCCAATTTATAAATATGAAATTGAATGGGAAAAATGAGGGGGTATATTTGGAATTAGAATCAGTGGATGAGCATTTCCTAAAGAATCGACAACTACCGCAAGGACCAATATTCTATGCGGTTGATGGCGATGCTAACTTTTCATTGATGAGTGACCTTGATAAAGAAGTAAAGAAATCACTTAATGTTGGCTATGAACTAAAATATGGGACGGAACAAGATGAATTTCATTTGCAAAAAATGATTATTGAAATTAATACTATTCCAAAAGATGAATTTGAGAATGAAATTGTAAAATATCTCAACGTTGATCAATATCTTATTTGGTTAGCAGGCGTTGTTTTCACCCAAAATTTTGATGGTTTTGTTCATAATTATGCATTGTACCAGAATAGCGAAACTAGGCTATTCGAAATCATCCCGTGGGATTACGATGCAACATGGGGAAGGGATGTAAACGGGAAAGTGATGGAGGAGGACTATTTAAGAATCGAAGGATTTAATACGCTTACCGCAAGAATTCTCGACGTAAAAACATTTCGACATCAATACAAAAATTTGCTAATAGTTATTTTAAACAACCAATTTAATGTAGACTATTTGAAACCGAAAATACAAGGTATGCATGATTTAATAAGGCCTTATATTGAAAAAGATCCTTATAAAAAAGACGATATCCATTTATTTGATAAGGAACCAGAGTATATATTGGATTTTATTGAAGCACGGGCTAAATATATAAAAAGGAAATTAGATTCATTAGATTAAGTTGTTGCATCATCTTACAAAACCCTCTTTCCATGAGGTAAGGGGGTTGCCTTTTGAAGGGGTTCGAGAATTATACACCACGGTAGTTCAAAAATAAGGTTAATAGAATTATTAAACTTAGAGAACTTAGTCGCAGATGTAATTGTTCAATTTTTAACAAAAGAAGATTTAGTATCAAAGAAAACTAAGCAAGAATTACATCAGTATTTTGAGGAATTAAAGTACTCAATTAATACTTCTCAATCCACCCATAATGTGCAACAATCGGGCGCGATTGTTTAATAAGCGTCTCTGTTCTTATTCAACTAACGGGGGGCTTTACTTGAAGATCATTGAGTTGCATATGCATCTCTTTTTTCTTATTAAACTAACGAAGCAGTTTAGTTGAACAAGTAGGAATAGAAGATTATTTTAAGCAGATATACCAAAGCGGAATTTTAAATTTTATCACTATATTGAATGGAAATCTGAAAAAAGTGAAGTAAGTGAGGTGTGAACTAAATATGTGTATGAGTAAAGAAATAAAAATAGGGTCACTCGGCGAATAGTGACCCTAAACCAAGAAATAAGAATGGAGGTGCCTAGCTATTATCATTCATTGACAATCATAGCTAGTAACAGATGTTTTTGTTAATACGATCCATGCATGAAACTAGCACCGACAATAATTAGAAGAATGAACAGTACTACGATTAAAGCGAATGGGTTTCGTTCGCGACGTTCTTCGCGAAATTCTCCGCCATATTCCATAAAAAACCCCTTCTTTCTATACCCTGCAATAGTTATGTATTTTGTTTATCGTTATAATAAAAAATTGGCGAATCAAATAAATAGTAAAGCAGTCATGGCGGCTGCAAAAGATAATATTTCGGATGCTTGGGTAAGTATAGGAACAGCAATAGGTATATTTGGATCTCAACTAAATATGCCTTGGCTAGATACTATAACTGCGATTATTGTAGGTTTATTAATTTGTAAAACAGCTTGGGATATTTTTAAAGAAGCTTCTCATGAGCTTTCAGATGGATTTGATGTAGATAAAATTGAACTTTATCGGAATGTAATCACAAAAGTAGATGGAATTAAGGGGATTAAAGAAATTAGAGGGAGAAACTACAGTAGTAATGAAGTAATAGATGTTGTAATCCTTGTTAATTCTACGTTAGGTATTAAAGAAGCTCATGATATTGCTACCCATGGTGAAAAAGTCATGATGAAAGATTATGGTGTCTATGATGTTCATGTTCATGTAGAGCCAAATTAATTAATATATATAATGAAACTATAACATAAGTTTTCATCCACTTTTAACAGATACAAAAAAAAGGATTCCTTGAACGGCGTGAACCGTCTCGGAATCCTCCTGTTCCAATTTATCTAGGAAAACCGGGAAACATTGGGTTTCCGAAACCGGGGAACATTGGGTTTCCAAATCCGGGAAACATTTGGTTTCCGAAACCGGGGAACATTGGGTTTCCAAATCCGGGAAACATTTGGTTTCCGAAACCGGGGAACATTGGGTTTCCAAATCCGGGAAACATTTGGTTTCCGAAACCGGGAAACATTGGGTTTCCAAAACGAGGAAACATTGGGTTTCCAAAACGAGGAAACCTTTCGTTTTCAAAACGAGGGAAAAATTGGGGTCTAAAACCGGGTAACCTTTGCTGTTCTATATTAAAACGCATCGGATTAAACACTTTTTACCTCCATTCTTAGGTTATAGTGTAGGCTATGTTTAATTAATGGAGTGGCTTAGACTAAGACCTATATTTGAAATCTATATATGGAACTATTTAGGATTGTTCCGCAAATCCCCACTTATATAGCTACTCACCAATTATGCATCTAGAAATAAGTATTCATTACCATATCTGTTGTTTTGAAACTAAAATGTATTGTTAAATCTAATTTACTTAAGGGCAATGAAAATGGCCGATATTAGTCAATGAGATTTATAGAGAGGTCTTTCAATAGGTTACTAAACTTATAGGAAGTCTCTTTTTTTATGTTCTTTGTCATGTGTGCGTATATGTCCATTGTCGTATTAATATCGGAGTGTCCGAGCCATTATTGTATCTCCTTGATGCGTACATTGGCCTCAATTAGTAATGAAGTATGTGTATGTCTGAAAGAGCGCGAAGTTATTTGTTTTTCTATGGAATGTTTTCACTATGCATATGCAGCACTTTTTTCTTTATTGAACTAATGGAGCAGGTTAGTTGAATATTAAATCAAATGTTTTAGAACCTTTTTACAGTCATACACTTAAATAAAAAGGAAGTGTACAAACTGAAAAAAGGTAGAATCACAGTAATGGGGACCACTGTAATTTTATTTGTTGTAACCTTCTTTCTATTTATCAATCACGTCTCGTCTAAAGAAGAATTATCTGAAGAACGACCTACAATTAGCCCAGAAATACAAGCAGAAAATGAAAAAAGATCAATGGAGCTAGAAAATTTTCTCTTTGGGAATAACGGAATAATAAAACAAGTAAATGATGAATTATTAATGAAGGGATATACATTTCAAACACTAATTATTGCTAATTCCATTGATGATATACAGCTGAAATATGTCTTGGAAAATAAAGAAGCAACTGAATCTGAACAAAAAGTAGTAAAATCAATATTCTTTGATTTAGTTGAAAAGAACAATTTAGATTCTTATGCATTTGAACTTAAAGTGGGAGACATAGATGATGGACCAGATTGGTAATGTTTATTTCATTTGCACTCTTTTCTTGTTCAACTAACGGGGTGCTTTACTTGAAGATCATTGAGTTGGGCACTGACCTAATAACATGAGACAAATAAAAACACCTATCATTGAATAACGGGGACTTAAAT